>NC_017093.1:5848977-8773466 GCF_000284295.1 Actinoplanes missouriensis 431
CCCGCTACGGCGGTGAGGGGACCGTGCCGCAGGCGCTCACCGACTACATCAAGGCGCGCGAGGGATACGACTACAAAGAGCACGGGCGGGCCGGCAACAGCCACACCACGTTCGTGCCCGACGAGATCGTGGACCGGTTCTGCGTGCTCGGCCCGGTGGAGAGCCACCTGACCAGGTTGCAGCAGCTCAAGGAACTGGGCGTGGACCAGTTCGCGGTCTACCTGCAGCACGACGCCAAGGACGAGACCCTCGCCGCGTACGGCGAGAAGATCATCCCGGCGTTCGCATGAGGAGAGTCCTCTCGGTACTGGCCGGGCTGCTGGCAGCGGGACTGCTCTGGGAAGGCTACAAGGCAGTCGGCAACCCCGAGGGGACGGTGCTGTTCGGCGTGCGGGTGCTCCCGCGCGCCGACGACCTCTCCATGCCGCACCTCTGGACGGTCGCCGACCGGCTCGGATCGCCCGAGCTGGCCGGCGGCCGCCCGGTCTGGCAGGTGGTCCTCGACGCCTGCGTGTTCACGCTCGGCATCACCGCCGCGGGCTTCCTGGCCGGCGCGCTGATCGGGCTCGTCCTCGCCGTCGCGATGCAGCGCTTCCGGATCGTCGAGCGCGGGCTCCTGCCGTACGTGATCCTGTCCCAGACCGTGCCCCTGGTGGCGCTCGCGCCGCTGATCGCCGGCTGGGGCGGCGTGCTCATGCCGCCCTGGGCGACGGTCGCGGTGATCGCCGCCTACCTCGCGTTCTTCCCGGTCGCGGTGGGCATGCTGCGCGGGCTCCAGTCGCCGTCCGCCAGCGGCGCCGAGCTGATGCGCAGCTACGCCGCGGGGTGGTGGCGCACGCTGGTGAAGCTCCGCTTCCCGGCGGCGCTGCCCTACCTCTTCCCGGCGCTGCGGCTGGCCGGCGCGGCAGCCGTGGTCGGCGCGGTGGTCGGCGAGATCTCCACCGGCACCCGCGGCGGCATCGGCCGCCTGATCATCGAGTACTCCCGGGAGGCCACCTCGGATCCCGCCAAGGTCTACACGGCCATGCTCGGCGCGGCGCTGCTCGGCCTGCTCGTGGCCGGGGCCGTCAGTCTCCTCGAACTGCCGCTGATGCGGCACCGGCGCCACGTGGAGGTGGTGACACTGTGACCGCTGTTCACGTGGAGAACGTGACAAAGGTGTTCAACCAAGGGCGGAGTGACGAGGTCACCGCCTTGTCCGACGTCGACCTGTCGATCGGGCAGGGCGAGTTCGTCTCGCTGATCGGGCCGTCCGGCTGCGGCAAGAGCACGCTGCTCCGCCTGATCGCCGACCTGATCCCGCCCACCACCGGCACGGTCACCGTCGCCGGGAAGCCCGCCGCCGCGGCGCGCAAGGAGCAGGCATACGGCATCGCGTTCCAGCAGGCCGGCCTCTTCGAGTGGCGGACCGTCCGGAGGAACGTCGAACTGCCCCTGGAACTGCGCGGCGTCGGCCGGGCCGAGCGCAGGGCCAAGGCCGAGGAGATGCTGGAGCTGGTCGGTCTCGCCGACTTCGCCGCCCACTATCCCGGGCAGCTCTCCGGCGGCATGCAGCAGCGGGTCGCGATCGCCCGGGCGCTCGCGGTGCAGCCGCCGCTGCTGCTCATGGACGAGCCGTTCGGCGCGCTCGACGAGATGACCCGCGAGCGCCTGCAGTCCGAGCTGCTCGCCATCTGCGCCACGACCGGCACCAGCACCGTCTTCGTCACCCACTCGATCTCGGAGGCGGTCTTCCTCTCCGACCGGGTGGTGGTGATGTCGGCCCGTCCCGGCCGGATCACCGCGGCGATCGACGTCAAACTGCCGTCGCGGGACGAGGCAGGACGGCAGGCGCCGGCCTACTTCGAGAAGATCACCGAGGTACGCAAGGCCCTGCGCTCATGAGGAGGGTGCTGCCGCCCGTGATCGTCGGCGTCCTCGCCCTCGTGCTCTGGGAACTCGTCGTCACGCTCGGCCGGATCGCGCCGTTCATCCTGCCGGCCCCCTCGGCGATCTGGCGGGAGCTGGTCACCCAGCGGACGAACGTGTGGGAGGCCGCCCTCGCCAGCGGGACGAACGCGCTCGTCGGCCTGGTCTGCGGGAGCCTGCTCGCGATCCTGGCGGCGCTGCTCACCAGCCGGTCCCGGATCCTCGGCGAGATCTCCGTCCCGTTCGCCGCCGTGATCAACGCGCTGCCGATCATCGCGCTGGCCCCGATCCTCAACAACATGTTCGAGTCGACGAGCAGCGTGCCGCGCCGCCTGGTCACCGCGATCGTGGTCTTCTTCCCGGTCTTCCTGAACCTGCTGCGCGGGCTGCGCGAGGTGAACCCGGTGCACCAGGAGCTGATGCGCACGTACGCCGCCTCTGGCTGGACGTTCGCCCGGAAGGTGCGGTTGCCCGGCGCGCTCCCCCATCTCTTCACCGGCCTGCGGCAGGCGTCGTCGCTGGCCGTGATCGCCGCGGTGGTCGCCGAGTACTTCGGCGGCCTGCAGGACGGGCTCGGCGCGCGGATCACCTCCGCCGCCGCGTTCACCGCGTACCCCCGTGCCTGGGCCTTCGTGGCCGGCGCCTGCCTCCTCGGACTGACCTTCTACCTCGCCACACTGCTGCTGGAACGGCTCGCCATGCCGTGGCGGCAGCAGCTCATCTCCTGAGAGGTTCCCCTATGCGCCTTGCTTCCCTCGTCGCCGCCTCGGTCCTGGTGCTGGCCGGCTGCGGCACCGCCGACGCTCCCACCACCGCCACACCGGGCGCGAGCGGCGCGCTCACCCCGATCAAGCTTCAGCTCCAGTGGTTCTACCAGGCGCAGTTCGCCGGTTACATCGCCGCCGTGGACCAGGGGTTCTACTCCGAGCAGGGACTCGACGTCGAGCTGCTCGAAGGCGGCGTCGACATCGTGCCGCAGACCGTGCTCGCCCAGGGCAAGGCCGACTACGCGGTGGCCTGGGTGCCGAAGGCGCTGGCCTCCCGCGAGCAGGGCGCCGGGATCACCGACGTCGGGCAGATCTTCGCCCGCTCCGGCACCTACCAGGTGGCCTGGGCGGACAGCGGGATCACGACGGCCGCCGATCTGAAAGGCAAGAAGGTCGGCAACTGGGGCTTCGGCAACGAGTTCGAGCTCTTCGCCGGCATGACCAAGGCCGGGATCGATCCAGGCAAGGACGTCACGCTGGTCCAGCAGCAGTTCGACATGCAGGCGCTGCTGAAGAAGGAGATCGACGCCGCCCAGGCGATGAGCTACAACGAGTATGCGCAGCTCCTGGAGGCGAAGAACCCGGCGACCGGCAAGCTGTACACCGCGGACGACTTCTCGATCATCGACTGGAAGACCGAGGGGTCGTCGATGCTCCAGGACGCGGTCTGGGCGAACACCGAGAAGCTCGACGACCCGGCGTACCAGCAGCAGACCGTGAAGTTCCTGACCGGCACCATCAAGGGTTGGGCGTTCTGCCGGGACAACGCCGAGAAGTGCCGTGACCTGGTCGTCGCGAAGGGCTCGAAGCTCGGCAAGAGCCACCAGCTCTGGCAGATGAACGAGGTCAACAAGCTGATCTGGCCGTCCACCGGGGGCATCGGCGTGATCGACGAGGCGGCCTGGAAGCAGACCGTGGACATCTCGCAGACCACCAGGAATCAGACCGGCGACACCGTGCTGACGAAGGCCCCGGAGGGTCTCGCCTACACGAACGACTACATCACTCAAGCCGTCGCCGCCGCGAAGGCGGCCGGCGTGGACGTCACGGGCTCCGGCTTCCAGCCGGCGACGGTGACCTTGGAAGAGGGCGGCGCGTAAAGAAGGGCCGGGGCGACGGTGAAGGCGTCGCCCCGGCCCTTTCGGTCAGAGGAATGGATCAGAGGGGGATCAGGCGGGCGGCGAGGGCCACCGCGGTGAGGTCGCCCTCGCGGAGCAGCTGGGCGGCGTTGCGTTCGTCGAGGGTCTCCAGGCGGGTGGCGGACGCCTCGATCAGCGCCGCCTCACCGGCGAGCAGCCGCCGCGCGATGCGGGCCTGCGCCGGGCTCAGCTCCGCGTACGCGCACCTGTCGAGGGCCTCGACCGTCTGCTCGTCGAGCCGGCCCTCCATGGCCCGGTCCCGCACCACCTTGGTGAGCCAGCTGGGCCACCAGCTGTACCGGCCGACCACCGAGCCCGAGGCGAGAGCCACGCCCGGGGAGTGCCCGGCCGCGAGCATCCGCACCGCGAGGTCGTTGTCGAAGCGCTCCATCCGCAGCGCGCCGACGAAGACCCGCAGGATCTGCTGCGTCGTGAGGAAGTCCTCGGCCTCCGACGCGGCGTCGGCGACCCGGCCCTCGAGCAGGTGGCAGGCGGCGTGCGCCGCCGCCAGCTCGAACGCGTCGCCGGAGCGCTCCTCCAGGCGCTGCACGGTCTGGACGAGCCGGTCGACGGCCTTGTCGGACCGCTCGGTCAGCTCGGCGCTGTTCGGCTTGTTCAAGTGACGGACAACGATGTCCGTGGCTATCTCGGCCTCGCGGCGCAGCAGCGGCGACGCGATCTTCGCGTTGATGAGATCGCCGAGTCCCTCGGTGAGGAACGCGGTGTCGAAGCGCTCGGAGGCCTCGTGGAACTGCGCCCACCACGACGCCGGGTGTCTCCGTTGTTCAGTCACGCCACTAAGCGTGACTGATCAGTAACGGACTGACAACTCCGTTGGCGGTGCGACTTTTCACGCCGCCGAATCCTCAGACCGAACGCCGCGACCCCAGGCTCGCCGGGTTCAGGAAACCGGCCTTGACCAGGGTGCGGCTCATCGGGCGGGTAAGCTCGGCAAGACGCAGGCAACCCGTCTCCCCGAGCACGCGATAAGCGGACTCGGCCAGCCGATCGGTGCGCTCCTCGATCACGGCGCGCAACTGCCGGCCCGCGTCGGAGAGCCCGTCGCCCTCCAGCAGGCCCCGGGCGCGCAACCCGTCCGCGGCCGCCGCCCACGCGTCCCGGCTCCAGCCCCGGGTGCCGCGCAGGAACCGCTCGTCGATCTCGCCGCTGGCCACGTGCAGCACGATCGCCTCCAGTCCACTGATCTCCGCCGCCAGCAGCGCCGCCACGTGCCCGTCCCCGCGGAACTCGCGGAGCAGCATCTGCGCGTGGAAGAGCACCAGGTGCGGCTCGTCCGGCCACGGCAGCTCGGCGTGCGCGGCGAACAGCGGCCGCCCCTGCGGCATCGCGGCCGCCGCCTCCGCCGCGGTCCGGGCGAGCGCGGCCGCCTCGGCCACCTCCGGGCCGGCGATCGTCGCGGCGCCCAGGCCGCGGGTCAGCGCCGCGCCGGCCGCCTCCAGGCGGGCCGCCAGCATCGCGGCCGGGGTGGTCTTCGCCCAGACGGCGGGCAGGACCTTGGCCACGAGCGCCGGGTTGAAGTTGTAGAAGGTGGCGGCGACGATGCCGGGACCACAGGCCCCGAAGACGGCGCCGCGGGACGCGAAGTACCCGGCGTTCGGATCGTCCAGCCCCGCCCGCTCGTACGCCTCCGGCGCCTCCGGCACGAAGTAGACCATCGCGTGGATCGGCTCGGTGACCCGCCAGGCCAGCCGGTAGGGGCTCTCGGTCATGTCTCCTCCAGGGGCAGCTCCGCGACGTTACCGGAGAGTAACGTCTCGGAGTGCCGCGGCGCAGGCCGGTCCGCGACGGTGTGCCACCGGCCGGAGCGGCGAGCCGCCTCCCGGGTCACCAGATGCACGGGCAGCGGCGGGGGCGGGAACGGGCCGGCGCCCCACCGGACCCAGATGGCGAGACGGCCCGCGGCGGCCTCGGCGAGCAGCTTGTCGACCGTACGCTGACGGTCGGTGCGGTCCACCTCGATCGCGATCGGCGGTCCGCCGGGGCGCGCACAGGCCACGTCGAGCACCGAGTTGCCGCGCAGCGGTGGCGGCAGCGGGAACACGCTCGGGGCACGCCGGTAGACCCGCCACCCCTGCTCCTCGCCCCACTCCGCGATCGCGTCCACGATCCGCGCCGTCGCCTGGCTCTCGGTGAGGTCGGCGAAGGTGAGCCGCTCCAGCCGGGCCGCGAGCGATCGGGCCGTGCCGGTGCCGTCGTCCGCCGTGTCCATCGCCGTACCTTAGACCGGCACGGGCCGCGGGCGGTCAGGAGGCGTAGGCGCGTTTCTCCTCGTACATCCGGAGGTCGGCGGTGTTGAGCAGGTGGTCCGGGTCGCAAGCCGGGCCGCACGCGACGCCGATGCTGGCGCCGACCGTCACCGGCTTTCCGTCGATCGTGACCGGGCGGGTCAGAGCCGTGCGCAGGCGCGCCGCGAGCAGATCGGCCGCCGGGCCGCCGCCGCGGACCAGGACCGCGAACTCGTCACCGCCGAGCCGGGCCGGCACGTCGTCCGGGTCGGCGCATTCGATCAGCACGGCCGCCACGTGCCGGAGAACCGCGTCGCCGGCGGCGTGCCCGTACCCGTCGTTGATCTGTTTGAAGCCGTTGAGGTCGATCAGGAGCACCGCCGCGTCACCCGGCACCCCGGCGGTGGCCGCGGTGAACTCGCGCCGGTTCGCGAGCCCGGTCAGCTCGTCGTGGCCGGCCTGGAAGCGCAGCCGTTCGTGCAGCTCACGGGACTCGGTGATGTCCCGGGCATTGCAGATCACGCCGCCGATGCCGGGCTGGTGGCTGAGGTTGACGGCATGCACCTCCAGCCAGCGCCAGGTGCCGTCGGACCGCCGGTACCGTCCCTGATAGGTCATCTCGGCGCCGGGCGTGCGGTACAGGTGATCGAGGCCGGCGCCGAGCCGCTGCTCGTCCTCGGCGTGCAGGATCTCCCGCGACGACCGGCCCAGCACGGAGCCGACCGGCAGCCCCAGCAGCCGTTCCACGGCCGGGCTCACATAGCGGAACGTGCCGTCCTCGCCGGCTATCGAGATGATCTCGCTGGAGTGCCGCAGCATCGACTCGAGCAGCTTCTCGCGCCGGCGGATCTCGTCGACCAGGCGGTTGTTCTCGCCGAGCGACACGATCTGCCGGGCGACCACGAGCGCCACGTTCAGCACCAGACCGATCAGCGCGCCGGTGGTCCCGGTGAGAACAAGAGCAACGACACAGACCACCGTTCCCAGGTACGGCAGGAGCAGGTGCCACCGGCGGCCCGGCGGCACGTCGTCACGTGCCCGGTCCGCACGCTCGCCGCCGCGCAGATGAACGCGCGCGACCGCCGCGGACAGCAGGGACGGCGCGAAGATGAGGACGTACTGCAGATGGGGGTGCCCGGCGCCCGTCGCCGACACCAGGGCCGTCGCCATGACCTGCACGAGCACGCTCGCCACCAGCAGGACGGCGGCCGGGGTGGACATCGGGCTGTGACCGCTGACGCCCATCCGGACCACCAGGAAGACCGCGCAGAACAGCAGGCCGGAGCCGAGGGCCACCGGCAGGTAGAGGTCCCGGCCGCCGCCGGTGGCCAGGCACCAGGTCACCGTGGCGGCGGCAGTCGCCACGATCCCCGCGTCGAGGGCGAACCGGATGCTCGCGGAGCTGGTCCAGGACGCCGCCGGATAGCGCAGCGCCGCCACGCAGACCAGGAGCATCCCGATCAGCGCGGCGGCGCTCTGCACCGGATGGAAGGTCAGGCCGTCCGACTGCGGAGCGGCGATCAGCACCAGGCACTGCACCGTGTCGCCGCAGAGGAACACCAGGCCGGCGGCGGCCAGAGCCCACCAGAAATGCCGGGCCGGTCGGGGCAGGCCGGGAGTGCGGGCCACCGTCCGGGACCACAGGAACAGCAGCAGGTCCATCACCGGGAGGACCAGCCAGGCGACCAGGGCCTGTGCCCGGTGGCCGCCGAGGTCCAGCGCGTAGGCGCCGGTCAGCAGCGTGCCACCGAGCAGGAGCAGGAGGAGAACCGGATCCCGGCCGCGCATGTCCGTCCCCCTTTTGCCGCGTGTCTCTGCCAGCGATCGGCGGGGAGTGGCGCGGTCTTAGATTTTCGCTACGCGGTGACTTCCGGCTCCGGGGTCTCGGTGAGGGCCGGCGTGGCCGGCGTCTCGGTCGGCTCGGGCGTCGTGGGCTCGGGCGTGGTCGGCTCGGGGGTGGTGGGCTCGGGGGTGGTGGGCCCGGGCGTGGTGGGGGTCGTGGGCGTGGGGGTCGGCGTCGGCTTCGGCTTCGGCTTGGCGGTGGCCTTCTTCTTGCCGGTCACCACGATCTTCCCGGCGGTGTACGCGGTGTCCACCCGGGTGCCGGTCACCTGGATCTTCTGCGGCGCGCCGAGGGCGCTCAGCGCGGCCTTCTTGCCGTTCAGCTTGATCGCCACGCTCGACGGGACGGTGATCGTCACGGTCTTGCCCTTGACGTCCTTGGTGCCACTGGTGACCTTGACGGTGACCGTGCTCTTCGCGGTGTCCACGGCCGTGACCGTGCCGAGCGCCGAGAAGCTGACCTTCTTCGCGGGCTTCTTTGCCGGAGCCTTGGCGGGGGCTTTGGTGGGTGCCTTGGCCGGGGCTTTGGTGGGTGCCTTCGTCGGGGACTCGGTCGGCGTCGTGGCCGGCTGCTTCGCCGCCGGCTGCTTGGTGGCCGGCTTCTTCGCGTCCGGCTGCTTCTTCGTGGCGGCGACCGACGCGGCCGGCGCGGCGGCGGTGGCGGCCACGCTCGTGCCGGCGGCGGTGACGGTGACGGCCGCGACCATGACGACGGCGGCGGCAGTGCGGCGCATACGCATGAAACTGAACTCCTCGGTTCTGGGGAGTTCCCACGATCGGTAGACCGGGGTTCAGTCCGGTAGCGGTCCCGGTTGCGAGCCGGTTGCGGTCCTTTCCGGCCCCGCGGTGCCCGTAGCGGTTGACATGTCCGCCCGACTCGGCGAATGTCCTGGCATGCACGATGTCTGGCCGGCCCCGGGGATCCTCCTCGCCTCGCGGTACCGCCTCGTCACCCTGCTGGAGACGGGCGGGATGGCCCAGGTCTGGCGGACCACCGACGAGCTGCTCGACCGCCCGGTCGCGGTCAAGCTGCCGGCCGGCGACACCCGGGCCGCCCACCTGGCCTGGCGGGAGGCGCGGCTCGCGGCCCGGCTGTCGCACCCCGGCATCGCCGCCGTCCACGACTACCGCGAGGCGGTCCGCCCGGACGGCTCGGTCGCGCCGTTCGTGGTGATGGAACTGCTCAGCGGCGAGACCGTCGCGGCCCGGCTGACCGACGGCCCGATACCGTGGGGCGAGGCCGTCTCGATCGGCGCCGCCGTGGCCGAGGCGCTGGCCGCCGCGCACGCCGCGGGCGTGGTGCACCGCGACATCAAGCCCGGCAACGTGATGCTCTGCCCGGGCGGGGTGAAACTGCTCGACTTCGGGATCAGCGCGACCGCAGGCGAGCCGGACGACGACGACACCGGGGCCACGTTCGGCACCCCGGCCTACGCGGCGCCGGAGCGTCTGGACGGCAAGCCCGCCGAACCCGCCACCGATCTGTACGGGCTGGGCGTGCTCCTCTTCGAGATGGTGGCCGGTGAGCCGCCGTACTCGGTGGACACCTGGGAGGAGCTGGCCGCCGCACAGGCGCGCGGCCCGGCGAGGCTGCCCGACACGCTCCCGGTGCGGCTGCGGGACCTCATCGGCCAGTGCCTGGACGACGACCCGTACCGCCGTCCCTCGGCCGCCGAGGCGCGCCGGGCCCTCGCCCGGCTGATCCCCTCGACCGGCAGCCGGCGGACCATCCCGCTGCCCGGCCCGCCACCGACCGGCAGCGCCCGCGTCGTCCCCCGGCTGACCGGCGACCCCGCCGTGAACCGCCGCCGGATAGCGGTCGGCATCGGCCTGGCCGTGGTCGCCGGATCGTTCGTGGTGCTGGTCAACTCGGTGCAGCAGTCCGGCGGCGACGACGCCCAGTTCGCCGCGCCGCCCAGCGCGTCACCCGTGGTCAGCAGCCCGGCACCGGCCACCCCCGCCCCGGAGCCGCCCGCGCTCAGCCCGTCCGCCCTCAGCCCGTCCGCGAAGGCGTCGGCGCTGACCGTCGAGGCGGCGGTGAGCCGGGTACGCGACGCCGTTCAGGAAGGTGAGCAGGCCGGTGAGATCAGGCCGGACGTCGCGCTCGACTTCCTCAACCTGATCGGGCAGCTGGACGGAGTGTCCGGGGTGGACCTGGACGATCGGGCCGACCTGCTCAGCCGCAAGGTGCGCCAGCGGCTCGGCGAGGGCGGGCTGACCTCGGACCAGGCGGCGGTGCTGCAGGACCGGCTCACCGAGCTGAAGGGCGCGGCGGCCTGAGATCTCCCCCGGGCCGGGCGGCGCCGCCCGGGGTCTCACCCACGGATCAGGCGGATCCGCGCAGGATCAGCCGGGTCGGCAGCACGGTCTCCCAGTCGGCCGCGTCCTCGCCGTCGATCTTGTTAAGCAGCAGCCGGACCACCTCCTGACCCATCTGCTCGATCGGCTGGTAGACGCTGGTCAGCGGCGGGTCGGTGTGCCGGGCGATCACCGAGTCGTCGAAGCCGATCACCGCGACGTCCTGCGGCACCCGGCGGCCCGCGCGGCGCAGCACGCGCAGCGCACCGGCCGCCATCATGTCCGAGGCCGCGAACACGCCGTCGATCTGCGGGTACTGCTGGAGCAGCCACTCCATCGCGGTGGCGCCACTCAGCTCGCCGAAGTCGCCGCGAGCGGCCGGGCCGTCGCCGACCACGTCGCGGTACCCGTCGTACCGCGCGATGCCGGCCGCCATGTCGAGCGGGCCGGTGATCGTGGCGATGCAGCGGCGTCCCTGCTCGCGCAGGTAGGTGACGGCCGCGCGGGCGCCGCCCCGGTTGTCCGCGTCGACGAAGCTCACCGCTTCCGGGTGGGCCGGGCGGCCGACGCGCACGGTCGGCACGCCCCGCTCCTCCAGCACCGTGGGCAGCGGGTCGTCGCCGTGCAGCGAGAGCAGCAGCGCGCCGTCGACGTGCTGGCGGGTCAGGTATCCCTCCAGCTGACGCCGCTCCTCGGGCGCCTGCGCGATCATCAGGACCATCTGCAGGTTCCGGGCGACAAGCACCGAGGAGATGGACTGCACGATCCGGCCGAAGAAGGGCTCGGCGAAGAACCGCTCACCGGACTCGAAGATCACCAACGCGATCGAGTCGGTCCGCTGGGTGACCAGCGCGCGGGCCGCGCGGTTCGGCACGTAGCCAAGCGCTTCGATAGCGTCCTGGACCGCTGCCCGGGCCCGTGGGCTCACCTGCGCCGACCCGTTGACGACACGCGACACCGTGCCCCGGCCGACGCCGGCCCGGGCCGCGACCTCCTCCAGCGTCGGGCGCCCCGTGGAGCGGCTCCGTTCGTCCCGCATCGCCGGCCGTCCTTTCCGCGTCGCCGCACGCAACCGACACACGGTACACGTGCATATGCGTCACGAGGGTAGTCCGGTTGGCGGGATCCTTGCGTACCCTGTCCTCCCCGCCAGTTCCGTGGCGTGACCCGGACCGGCAAGGTGGAGACGTGACCGGAAATCCCATCCCACCGCCCCACCCACCACCCATGAAGCGGACTGAAGGCCATAAAATCGCTGTCCTGGTGCTCCCGGGCGCCGCCCCGCTCGACGTCGGCATCACCTTCCAGGTGTTCACGCCCCGCGACGGCGTGCCGACCTACCAGCTGACCCACTGCTCCCTGGCACCCGGCCCGGTGCCCGGCCGCGACGGTCTCGGCTTCACCGTCGAGGCCGGCCTGGAGGCGCTCGCCGACGCCGACACCGTGATCGTTCCCGGCTACCGGTTCCCGCTGCGCCCGCTCGACCAGCGTGTTCTCGACGCGCTGCGGGACGCCGCCTTCCGCGGCGCCCGGATGGTCTCGATCTGCACCGGCGCGTTCGCGCTCGCCGCGGTCGGCCTGCTCGACGGCCGGCGCGCCACCACGCACTGGCGGATGGCGCCGGCCCTGGCCCGCGAGTACCCGAAGGTGCAGGTCGACGGCAGCGTCCTCTTCGTCGACGAGGGGCAGGTGCTGACGTCCGCCGGGGTGGCCGCCGGGATCGACCTCTGCCTGCACATCATCCGGCGCGACCACGGGGTGCAGGCGTCCAACGCGGTGGCCCGGGTGCTCGTCGCGGCGCCGTACCGCAGCGGCGGGCAGTCGCAGTACGTGCCGCGCACTATCCCCGAGCCGCTCGGCGACGTGTTCGCGGCGACCCGGGAGTGGGCGCTGCAGCATCTGGACGAGCCGCTCACGCTCGCCGCGCTGGCCCGGCACGCCCGGGTGTCCGAGCGCACGTTCGGCCGGCGGTTCGTCGAGGACACCGGGTACACGCCGATGCAGTGGATCCTGCGGGCGCGCATCGACCTGGCCCGGGAGCTGCTCGAAGGCAGCGAGCTGAGCGTGGACCAGGTGGCCGGGCGGGTGGGACTGGGCACCGGGGCGAACCTGCGGCTGCACTTCCAGCGGGTGCTGTCGACGACGCCGACCGAGTACCGGCGGACGTTCCGCTGGCGGGATCCTGCCGCTTCCTGACGCTCCACCACCTTTATCCGTCTTTATCGTGATCGGAGGATGAAGGCATGACACGAGTTGCCATCAACGGCTTCGGCCGCATCGGCCGCAACGTCCTGCGGGCCGCCGGAGACCTCGAGATCGTCGCCGTCAACGACCTCGCCGACACCCGCACCCTCGCCCACCTGCTGCGGTACGACAGCACCCTGGGCCGCTACCCCGGAACGGTGGAGGCCCACGACGACCATCTGATCGTGGACGGCCGGCGGATCGACGTCCTCAGCGAGCGCGACCCGGCCCGGCTGCCGTGGAAGGATCTCGGCGTGGACGTGGCAGTCGAGTCCACCGGCCGGTTCACCGCGGCCGCCGACGCCCGCGCCCACCTCACCGCCGGCGCCCGCAAGGTGCTGGTCAGCGCGCCGTCGAAGGGCGCGGACATCACCATCGCGTACGGGCTGAACCACGGTGACTACGACCCGGCCGTACACGATGTGGTGTCGAACGCCTCGTGCACCACGAACGGACTCGCTCCGGTGGCGGCCGTCCTCGACGATCTGGCCGGGATCGAGACCGGATCGATGACGACCATTCACGCGTACACCCAGGAGCAGAACCTGCAGGATGCCCCGCACCGGGACCTGCGGCGCGCTCGCGCCGCGGCCCTGAACATCGCGCCCACCACGACCGGCGCGGCGACCGCGATCGGCGCCGTGCTGCCCCGGCTCGCCGGCCGCCTGACCGGGTACTCGGTGCGCGTGCCGGTTCCGGTCGGATCGCTTGTCGAGCTGAACGCGCTGGTCGAGCGCCCGGTCACGACCGAGGAGATCAACAGCGCGTTCGAGGCGGCGGCGGCCGGCCCGCTGCGCGGCATCCTGGAGTTCTCCGCGGACCCGCTGGTCTCCACCGACATCACCGGCAATCCGGCGTCGTCGATCTTCGACTCGTTGCTCACCGCCGCGCAGGGGCGGCTGGTCAAGGCCGTGGCCTGGTACGACAACGAGTGGGGCTTCGCCAACCGGGTCGTGGACACGCTGCGTCTTCTCGGCCGGGGATAATCTCTAGACTGTCCCGATGGCGGTCACCTTGGCAGATGTGGCCCGGCTCGCCGGGGTCTCCCCCGCGACCGTTTCCCGCGTCATCAACGACAGTGCGAAACCGGTCAACGAGGATCTCCGCGAGCGGGTCCTGGCCGCCGTCGCCGAGCTGCACTACGTGCCGAACGCGCACGCCCAGCACGTGGCCCGGCCCCGGCAGGCAGCCGTCGGCGTGATCGTCCACGATGTCTCCGACCCGTACTTCGCGGAGATCACCCGGGGGCTGCAACGACAGGCCGCCGACCACGGCCGGCTGCTGGTGATCTGCAACAGCTACCGGGTGCCGGAACGCGAACTGGCCTACGTCGCGCTGCTCCGCGCCCAGCAGGTGCACGCCCTGATCCTGGCCGGCTCCGGCTATCACGACGACGCGTTCACCGCGACGCTCAACGCCGAGCTCGCCGCCTACCAGCACTCCGGCGGCCGGGTCGCGGTGATCGGCCGGCACCGGCTGGTCGGCTCCGCGGTCCTGCCGGCGAACGAGGCCGGCGCGCACGCCCTCGGCCTGCGCATCCTCGGCCTCGGTCACCGGCGGGTCGGCGTGATAGCCGGCCCGCGCACGCTCACCACGACCACCGACCGGCTGACCGGATTCCGTCAGGCCTTCGACGAGTGCGGCGTCGAACTCCCCGCGCGCCGGGTCGTGCACGCCGACTTCACCCGCGACGGCGGCGTCACCGCCACGACCACCCTGCTCGACAGTGATCCCACGCTGACCGCCCTGGTGGCGCTGAACGACTCGATGGCCGTCGGCGCCCTCGCCACCCTGCGGGAGCGGGGCGTGCGCGTCCCCGAGGACATCTCGGTGACCGGTTTCGACGACATGCCGATCGCCCGGGACGTGACGCCGGCCCTGACCACGGTCCGCCTGCCGCTGGTCGAGATGGGTGAACGCGCGATGGCGCTGGCGCTGGGCGACGATTCGAGTCCCCGAACCGAGCCTGCGCCGGCCACCATCGCCTGGCGCGCCAGCTGCGCCCCGCCCACCCCCTGACCCCGCGTGCGGATCTGCGGCGCGTTCCACACACTCCCCGGCGTGTTGAGTTCCGGCGCGCTCCGCACCCCCACTCCACACACTGCCCGGCGGCACCCTCAGCGTGTTGACTTCCGGCGCGGTCAGGTGTCCAGGTGGACCCGCTCGCCGTCGTGGTCGAGGATCGCTATCACCTCGGCCGGGCCGCCGCGCGCGCCGAACGCGTGCGGAACCATCGTGGAGAACGCGGCCGCCTGACCCGCCTCGACGAGGATCGTCCGGTCGCCCAGGATCAGCTCGACGGTTCCGGAGAGCACGGTGAACCAGTCCCGGCCCGGATGCACCCGCAACGCGTCCGGCCCGCGCTCGGCCGGCTTGGTGACACGCATCCGGGCGACGGTCATCCCCTGCCGCCCCGGCTCATGGGTGAGCACCCACGTGGTGATCCCCCGCTCCGGATGGTGATGCGGCGTGATCACCACTTCGTCGCCGGGCGTCTCCACCAGCGAGTCGAGGCTGGCGCCGAGCGCGCGGGCGATCGCTGTCAGCTGATCGAGGCCGATCCGCCGATGTCCGGTTTCGATCCGGCTGAGCGTGGACGGGCTGAGGTAGCACCGCGCCGCCAGCTCATCCAGCGACCACCCCTTGGCGATCCGAAGTCCGCGGATTCGTGCCCGGACGAGAGCATCCACCTCAGCATCTTGCGTCATACGCAAGAGTGTATGCGCTTCGAGCAAGAGCGACGTATGGTCGACTCATGCCACACGATCACGACCAAGCCTCCGTCCACGACCACGCCTCCGCCCACGGACACGGACACGGACAGGGACACGGAGACGGACACGGCCACGGGCACGGGCACGGCCACGGCGGGCATCACGGCGGCGACATGCTTCCCAGCCTTCTGGACATCGACGCCGAGGTGGCCCGCCCGCAGATCGAGGCCCTCACCGCCCACATCGCCGAGATCGCCACGAACCACCCGGTGAAACACATCCTCGATGTCGGCAGCGGCACCGGTACGGGCACGTTCGCCCTGCTCCGCCGCTTCCCGGACGCCACCTCCACTGCCGTCGACACCTCCGCCGACATGCTGCGTCACCTCACCGGCGCGGCCCGGCAGCACGGCTTCGGCGATCGTGTCCGCACCCTGCAGGCCGACCTCGACGCGGGCTGGCCCGCCGTCGGCCCCGCCGACCTGATCTGGGCCTCGTCCTCGATCCACCACATGGCCGACCCGGACCGCGTGCTCCGTGAGATCCGGTCCACCCTCGCGCCCGGCGGCCTGTTCGTGATGATCGAGATGGAGGCGATGCCGTACTTCCTGCCGGCCGGCCACGCCGACGGCCTGGAGGGTCGCTGTCAGGCAGCCGCCTCGGAGGCCAAGGCCGAGCACCTCCCGCACATCGGCTCGGACTGGCCGGCCCGCCTGGAGGCCGCCGGTCTGTCCGTCCTGGAGGCGCGCCTCATGACCGTCGAACTGCCGGCCCCACTGTCCGAAAAAGCCCAGCTGTACGCCGCCACGGTGCTGGGCCGTTACCGCACCACCCTCGCCGACCGCCTGTCCGTCGCGGACCTCGCCGCCCTGGACGAGCTGCTCGCCCCCGGCGCCCTGGCAGCCCTGCCCGGAGTGACGGTCCGCAGCACCCGGGACGTCTACTTCGCCCGCTGACGCAACCGGTCCCGAGCAGCCGGTCCCGAGCAACCGGAACCCGCGCGACCCGAACCCGCGCGACCCGAACCGAGCAACCGGAACCCGCGCGACCCGAACCGAGCAACCGGAACCCGCGCGACCGGACCCGAGCAACCGGGACCCCGTCAGGAGACGGGGACTCCCAGGCGCTCCTCGAGGATCGCCTTGATCCGGTCGGCCTGCACGCGGCTCTTGACACCGGTGATCGACTGAACGCGGTTGCGGGTGATCCGGCCGTTCGCGCGGAGGTACTCCTCCAGCTGCCCGCCGTAGACCTCGAGGATCTCCTCGTCCGTGGCCGAGCGGGTGCTCCGCGGGCGGGGCAGCAGGTGCTGGTACGGCTGCGCACTCCCGGAACCGCCCTGCCCGCTGAGCGCGAGCACGTAGTCCCCGATGAACGCGCGGATCGTGTCCTCGTCGAGGCGGGGCGCGCTGGGTGCGAGGAGTTCGGCCAGCTCGTACGGGTCGGCGGGCAACTCGTCCTGGTTGAGCTCCTCCTCCAGGGCGTTGCGCAGCTCCTCGATCGCGGCCAGCCACGTGGCGGACCCGGGCGTGGCGGTGGCCGGCTCCGGCAGGAAGTCACGCCACGGGTACGCCACGTCGCCGTACTCACCGTTCAGCTCGCGGATGTAGTCGTTGACGAACGCCTTGATCACGCCCTCGCCGAGCTCGGAGTTGCGGGCGGCGAGGTTGCGGACGAGCTCGGTGACGCGCGGGTAGGTCATGTCGGGCAGGTCCTCGACGCTGATCTCCATGGCCACCTGCTTGCTGAGGCGGTCCACGGCGAGACGCCACCACGGCGAGCCGACGATGCTGACCGCCGGCCGGGCGCCGGTGCCGATCGACGCCCAGGCCGGGATGGCGGGAGCTGGGGAGACCGGTGCCGCCGGGGTGGCGCTCACGACAGGCGAGAACGACTCGACGGCCGGCGGCATCGCAGCGACCGGCGGCGCGGGCACAACGGCAGGCACGGGACTGGCGGGCACAGGGCCGGCGGGCGCGAGGCCGGCAGGCACAGGACCGGCAGGCGCGAGGCCAGCGGGGCCGGCGGACGCGAGGCCAGCGGGGCCGGCGGGCACAGGACCGGCCGGCGCGAGGCCAGCGGGGCCAGCGGACGCGGGCGGAACGTCGTCGGCCGGGCGGCGCTGCATCGGCACGCCGGCCGACCCGTTGCGCTGCGCCGCGAGCGCCTCCGCGATCGCCTCGGTCACCAGATCGTCCGGCGCGTCGGCGACCACCGGCGGCACGAAGCGAACCTGAGGAGCGGCCGGTGACACCGGCGCCGGAGCCTCCGGCGGTGCGGCCGGCGCGGGCGCCGCAGTGCTGGGGGCCGGCACGGGGAGCAGGGCGGGCGCCGCCGGCTGCTCGGGCGGAACGGCGAGCCGCACCGCGCCCGGCACCAGCAGGTCCATCACGCGCTGGATCCGGTTCAGCTGCTGGACCACGTCCGCCACGACCGGCTCACCGGCGGTGCGCGCGTCCTTGAGCAGCCGCGACTTCCACCACGCCTTCGGCCAGCGGCCGCCGCTGACCCGGTGGTAGTTCACGACCATCCGCCGCACCTGCCGCTCGGACGCCATCCGAACCAGGTCGGGGTCGTCGTCGGGGATCAGCCAGCCCCAGCGCTCGGCCATCCGGCGCGGGCTGTAGGCGAAGCGACCGCGGCGCACCCGCTGACCGGCGGCGGTGAGCGCCGCCCACCACATCAGGAAGATCACACAGGGTACGGCCAGACGCAGCAGCTTCTCGGTGCCGGTGACGGCGTTGCTGGCCACGATGATGCCGGAGATCGCGGCGATCAGGGCGGCGATGTAGAGCATCGGACCGGGGTGACCGGGCGTGAGGATCTTGCCGTCCGGGCCGTAGACGGTGGTGCGCCGGTACTGCTCGGCGGCGAGGGACGTCGCGGTCAGGAAACAGATCTCGAAGACCGCGAAGACCAGCACCGCGAAGATCTTCGGCAGCTTGAGCTGGTCGACCGCGATGACCCACATGCCCTCGGCGTTGAGCAGCAGGGCGAGGTTCATGCTGAACGCGAGCGCGATCGGGCGCAGCGGCTTCTGTGACTTCTTGGCCCAGATGAAGAGCCCGATCAACGCGATCACGCCGAGCAGACCGCCGCCGAGCAGCACCAGCGCGGCGTAGTCCTGCCAGAACTCCGCGACCAGGTCGTTGAGCTGCTTCACGCGGGGTGCCCCTCTCGTACAACGTCGCCGCGCTTTCTACCACGCGGATGTGACATGCGGCGACGAACGCTACCGGACGCCGAGTGGCGGGAACGAATTGATCACCTTACGGTCGGGAAAAGGGGAAGGATCGAACGAATGGGATGGACCCTCGTGGTCGCCGCCGTCGTCCTGGCCGCGTTGCTCGGCGGCTGGGTGATCGCCAAGACCCGGCCGCGGACGGCGGGAACAGCGGAGATCGGGACACTGCCGGAGGATCGGGGAGCGGTGGCGGACGAGACGGAGGCGGAGGCGGTCCGGGCGGCGGCGGAGCGGGCCGTGGTGGCGGCCGACGAGGCGCGGCACCGGGCGGAGCACGTGGAGCGGCTCACCGAGGAGGCCGAGCAGCGCTATCTCGCCGCCCAGTGGGAGGCCCGCTCGGCGGCCGGGAACGAGTCGGACCGGCTGGTGCAGCGGGCGGCTCTCGATGCGTACCGCCGGGGTGATCTTGATGTGTCGCAGCTGAACACCATCTGGGAGCACGCGGGGGCGTCCACGGTGGAGCCCGACCCCGGGCGGGTGGACGCGGCACGCGACGAGTACGACCGGGCGCTCGCCGCCACCGCGCAGGTACGCCAGGAGGCGCACGTCGCCGAGGTGGCCGCCGAGGCGCTGGTCGAGGAGACCCGGATCGTCGCGACCGAACGGCCCCGGACCGGCCTGGACGACCTGCTGAGCTGACGGCCCGCCCGCTCACACAGCGCGAAACAGCCCGGTCACGGCCGTGACCGGGCTGTTTCACAGGACTCAGTTCACGCGTTCAGGGTGCACGGGGCGAGACCCTCGGCGTTCAGGTTCGGCTTCGCGGCGGCGCGCCCGATCGCCGTCTCCATCCGGTTGATCGCGGCGACCCGCTTGTCCTCCAGCGGGCCGAGGATCGCGTTCTGGATGAAGTTCGGCCCACCCTGACCCTGCGTGCTCACGATCCGGGCGTTCGCCTCCCGGATCTGGGTCTGCAGCAGCTCCAGGTTGCGGGTGATCTCGGCCTGCGCGGACGCCGGGATCGCCACGCCGATGTTCACGGCCGGGCAGTTCACGGTCGGGACCGCGGCGTTGCCGTTGCCGGCGTTGCCGCCGCCGTTGCCCGGGTTCGCGGTGGCCACCGCGGTGGGCTGGGCGGCCGAGGCGCCGCCGTTCTGGTTGAGGCTGCACGTCGAGAGTCCCTCGGCGTTCAGGTTCGGCTTCGCGGCGGCGCGCCCGATCGCCGTCTCCATCCGGTTGATCGCCGCGAACCGCTTGTCCTTCAGCGGGCCGAGGATCGCGTTCTGGATGAAGTTCGGCCCGCCCTGACCCTGCGTGCTCACGATCCGGGCGTTCGCCTCCTGAATCTGCGTGTTCAGCAGCTGGAGGTTCCGGGTGATCTCGGCCTGCGCCGACGCCGGCACCGCGACGTTGATGTTCACCGTCGGGCAGTTCACCGTCGGCACACCGGCAGCGTTGCCGCCGCCGTTGTTGTTACCGGCGTTGTTGTTGCCGGCGTTGTTGTTGCCGGCCGCGGCGCTGGGTACCGCCGTCGGCTGCGGGCGGGACGCGCCGCCGTTCTGGTTGAGGCCGCACGTCGAGAGTCCCTCGGCGTTCAGGTTCGGCTTCGCCGCGGTCCGCCCGATCGCCGTCTCCATCCGGTTGATCGCCGCGAACCGCTTGTCCTTCAGCGGGCCGAGGATCGCGTTCTGGATGAAGTTCGGCCCGCCCTGACCCTGCGTGCTCACGATCCGGGCGTTCGCCTCCTGAATCTGCGTGTTCAGCAGCTGGAGGTTCCGGGTGATCTCGGCCTGCGCCGACGCCGGCACCGCGACGTTGATGTTCACCGTCGGGCAGTTCACCGTCGGCACCGCGGTGTCCGCGGCCGCCGCCACGCCGAGTCCGACTCCGACCAGGGCCACCGCGACACCCGCCACGCCGGCCACGCGCCAGCGCCGGACGTTCGTTCCCCCGTTGCTCCGGTAGCTCCGGTAGCGCCTCATCTTCGTGCCTTCCTGTCGGACCGCCTTCTCGACGGTCCATACGGGAACGCTCCCAGGAGGGATCGAAATAAAGCGAAACTTAAGGTTCGACGGGCTGCCCTCTTAAGAAACCTGTCCGTTCCTGATCAGCCCGCGGGGCTCTCACCAGCTACTTCACGATCATGGGCCCCCGCCGCGTGCGCGAGAGCCCATGACGAGCGGTGCCGGGTCAGATCCGGCCGGCGCCGGCTCCCGCGGTCACCACGGCGGGCACCAGCGCGGTCGGGGTGACCGGACCGGCGCGCAGGACCGGGGTCCAGCCGGCGTCCGTGCCGAGGTCCGGGTCGTGGGTCGCGTTGTACTCACCGAGCAGGCTGACCGCGCGGACCGGCCCGGTGCCGACCCGGGTCAGCGTGCCGATCTCGGTCATCGCCGTGCCGCCCCAGTCGTAGACGAACTCGTCCAGGTCGATGTCGGCGCTGCGCAGCAGGAAATTGTTCTCCGCGTAGATCGCCGAATAGACCCCGGCACCCCAGGAGTACGAATAGGAGTCCTCGTCGGTCAGGTAGTAGTAGTTGTTGTAGACGTCCACCTGACCGAACCGCACCCGCGGAACCCGCTGCCCGACATTGGCGAACCTGTTGTGATGAATCGTCACCCGGAGCTTGCCCGCATCGGCGCCGACCGTGTTGGTCGAGCCGATCAGCATCGTCTTGTCGTGCTCCTGGAAGACGTTCCAGGAGACCGTGACGTAGTCCGAGGCCCGGATCACGTCGAGTGCCCCGTCGTGCACCTGGTACGGCCGCCCGAAATAGCGTGGCTGCGTCGCGTCCACGTTGTTCCCGTCGCTGAACGTGTTGTGATCCGCCCAGACGTGGGTGGCGCCGGTGAGGGTGATCAGGTCGTAGTTCGAATTCCAGTTGCCGGCTGATCCGTCGGTCGGATCCCAGAGCGGGAAACAGTCGGCGGCGTCCTCCAGGCGCAGATTGCGCACGATGACGTTGTCGACGTTCTGGATCAGCAGATTGGCGCCGACGAGGCGGGCGTTCGGCAGGCCCAGAATGGTGGTGTTCGCGCCGACGCGCAGCTGGATCCGCGCGGCCTGGTTGCGCGCCGAACGCACCCGGGCCTCCTCGAGGGGTCCGCTCGGGCGGGTCGCGGTGCCCCACACGGCCGGGTCGTAGGCCGCCAGGTAGGCGTCCAGCGAGTACGCCGGGTCGGCGTAGTCGGCGCAGGTCAGCGTGTTGCCGGCGTCGTCGGTGTTGGCGTTGATGGTGCCCGCGACCAGCACGATCCGCGGCGTGGGATCGGTGCCGCCGGCGAGGGCGGCGGCCAGTTCGGCGCGGGTGCGCACGACGAAGACGTGCGCGTCGTCGGCTGCGGAGCCGCCGGTGGTGCCGGTGGTGGCGGCGGCCCATCCGTCGTTCGCGGGCAGCGCCTGCCGGGCGGCGGCGGGAAGAGCCGCGGCAGTGCCGGCGACGGAGAACGGGGTCGCCGAGGACAGGGTCGCCGAGGACAGGGCGCCGGACGGGAGAGCGGCGGACGCCGCCGGGGAGAACGGGACGGTGGTGACCGTGGCGGCGAGGACGATGCCGGCGGCAGCAGAGAAAAGGGAGCGCATCATGGGCTTACTCGACCGGTTCCGCGGTGACCGGCTCGAGGTGCATCCACGTGAAGACCAGCGGGTCGGTCCCCCGGCTGATCAGATGGTGGTCCTCCCCCGGCTCGAAGACGATCGCCTCCCCGGCCTCGAACGTGTCGACCTCGGCGCCCTCGATCTCGATGACGCCGCTGCCCTGCACGATGACGAACACCTCGGGAACGGTGTGCACGTGCCGGCCTGGCTCGTCGTGGGTCCGGAAACCGGGCTGGGCGTAGACCCGGAACCCGCCCCGCTGCACGACGTGCCCGGGAAGAACACTGGTGAACGTGGCTCCCCGATGATGGTCCTGCAATTGTTTGACGGCTAATTTGCGCACGGACGATCCTCCTCTTGATCTCTCACAGCGGGATGAGCTGAGCCCGGGACGCCCAGCCGGCGCCGAGCTCGGAGGGCAGTTCACCGGTGGTGGCGACCTGCCGGACCAGCTCGTCGATGCCGGGCAGCACCGATCCGCCGCCCTCGGGATGCGCGACGAGCCATTTCGATCCGATCTCGATCGGTGGCGCCGACCCCACGATCGCCGCGCCGACAGCGGTGAACGTCGCGGTCCGGGCCAGCGGCGCGAGCAGCGGCACGGCGGGGTCCGCGCGGTGGTCGAGCAGGTTCTCCAGGAGACCGGTCCGGCCCGGCACCTCGCGGGACGTCTCCTCGCCGGGCAGCCGCAGCCGGTCGGTCGGGTATTCCAGGGCCGCCCCGCCGACCCGGATCTCACCGGCCAGGAAGACTGCCGACGCGAGCGTCACGCCCACCGTGATCCGGCGGCCGTCCCCGGCGGTGACCCGCAGGAACGTGGTGTCGTCGGTCTCGATGTCCCGGGTGCGGTACGCCTCCAGCTCCAGGTGGCGGGGCCGGAAACCGGGACCGGCGACGACCAGCGCCTGCATCAGCGCGTGGGCGAACGGGTTGACCAGGGCGCCGTCGAAGACCGGGCGCCCGCCGACCGACCGGCGCCCGGCCCAGGGCGCCCGCCGGTAGTAGGTGTCCGGTCGCCACCAGGCCCCGAACACGCCGATCGGACCCGCCGGGGCGGCGTCCACCAGCCGGGCCAGGGCCGCCGATCCGAGCGCCTGGAAACCCACCTGGCAGAGCCGGCCGGACTCGGCGACCGCCGCGGTGAGCCGCCGGTGCTCGTCGAGAGACATCACCGGCGGCTTCTCCAGCAGCAGGTCGGCGCCGCAAGCCAGCGCGTCCAGGGCGATCGGCAGGTGGGTGTGCGGTGGCGTGCAGATCACCACCACGTCCGGGCGGACCGCGGCGAGCAGCGCGGTGTGGTCGGTGAAGAACGGCACGCCGTCCAGGGACGCCGCGTCGTCCGGGGCGAACGGCTGCCTGTCGCAGAGGCCGGCCACCTCGATCCGGCCGGCGTCCCGGAGGCGGCTCAGCACCCGGCGGTGGGACAGGCCGTGCCCGCCCGCGCCGATCAGTGCGACCCGGGGCGTCATCGTCCCGCCTCCCGGATCGTGGCCGCGGCGCCGTGCCGGTCCAGCTCGCCGTACCAGCGCACCACCTCACGCCGCAGCACGTCGTCGCCGGCCAGCCCGGGTGGGAACACCTCGCTGAGACCGGTCAGCGCGCTCGTCACACCGTTCGGCGTGTCCGGCATCGCGGCGAGCGCCTCCCGGATCCGCCCGCTGAGTGGATCGTCCAGCGGCAAGCGGGCGCCGCTGTCGGCGTACCCCCGCGCGAAGCGCATCCACGCGGCCAGGAACAGCCCCGCCCAGCAGGGGTTCCCACCCTGATCGCGCAGGTCCTGGATGGTGCCGAGCAGGCGGTGCGGCAGTTTCTGGGTGCCGTCCATGGCGACCTGGATGTTGCGGTGGCGTAGCTCGCGGTTCGCGAACCGGGTCAGGACCGTCGCGCCGTACCCGGTGACGGTCACGCCGGGCGGCGGGGTGACCGTGCGCGCCACCTCCTCGGCGAGGAACCGGCGCAGCACCTCGCTCATGCCGGGCATGTCGAGCGAGTCGGCGATCAGCTCGTGCCCGGCGAGCGCGCCCAGATAGGCGAGGGCCGAGTGGACGGCGTTGAGCGCCCGCAGTTTGAGCGTCTCCCACGGGGTCACGTCGCTGGTCAGGACCACGCCGGCGGACGGCCAGTCGGGACGCCCGCCGGGGAACCGGTCCTCGATCACCCACTGGGTGAAGGGTTCGGCGACGACCGGGACGGCGTCGTCGGCGCCGAGCGCGAGCGCCGCCCGCCGCCGGTGGTCCGCGGTCGTGGCCGGGACGATCCGGTCGACCATGGTGGCCGGGAACGCCACGTCGTCCGGCAGCTGTGCGCCGGCCACCTCCAGGGCCCGCGCGACGAGGGCACGGATCCGCGGGCCGTTGCCCTGCAGGTTGTCGCAGCACAGCACGGTGAGCGGGCCGGCGCCGGCCGCGCGGCGGGCGAGCAGGCCACGGGCGAGCAGCGCGGGCACCGACACCGGCGGGGCGTCGCCGGTCAGCTGTGCCCGCATGTGGTCGTCGCCGGTGAGCCGGTACGCCTTCTCGGTGACGGTGAGCGAGACGATCCGGATGGCGGGGTCGGCAATCGCGGCCAGTACCCCGTACGGGTCGCCGGCGGCGTGCCCGAGCCCGGACAGGATGCCGACCGCCCGGGCCTCGTCGGCGTTCCCGCCCACGGTGAGCACGCTGTAGAGCCGGTCCTGCTCGCGGAGCCGGTCCACGATCTCGCGGGAGCGCGGCGCGATCCCGACGATCCCCCAGTTCCCGCCGGAGGCCGCGACCGCCGCCTCGGTGTAGACGGCCTGGTGTGCCCGGTGGAACGCGCCGAGTCCGAGATGGACGATGCCGGGACGGACCTCGCCCGGCCGGACCAGCGGGCGGGCGGCCGCGGGAAGCCCGGCGGCCGCGGCGAGGCCGAGCCGATGGGTCACCGCCATGCCGGGCCGTCCGGGAAGCGGAACCGGGCCGTCGAGGCGGCATACCCGATCATGACCGGTCCAGGCGGAAGACGCGTTTCGGCAGGTGGTAGGCGAGATCCGCGATCGTCTCGGCCGCCTCGTCGAGCGGCAGCCGGTCCTCGGCGACCAGGCGGGCCAGGAAGCCCGCGTCGATCCGGCGGGCCACGTCGTGCCGGGCCGGGATCGAGCAGAACGCCCGGGTGTCGTCGGCGAACCCGGCGGTGTTGTAGAAGCCCGCCGACTCGGTGACCGCCTCGCGGAACCGGCGCAGACCCTCCGGGCTGTCCAGGAACCACCACGGCGCGCCGAGGTAGAGGGCCGGGTACCCGCCCGCGAGCGGCGCCAGCTCCCGGGTGAACGTCGTCTCGTCCAGGGTGTAGAGCACGATCCGCAGGCGGGGGTCGTGGCCGTACGCGTCGAGCAGCGGCCGCAACCCGTGGACGTAATCGGTCGCGGAGGGGATGTCGCCGCCGACGTCCCGGCCGTGCCTGCGGTGCAGCGCGCCGTCGTGGTTGCGCACCGAACCCGGGTGCAGCTGCATGACCAGGCCGTCGTCGAGCGACATCCGGGCGAACTCGGTCAGCATGTGCGCGCGGAACGCCTCGGCGTCCCGGGCGTCCGTGCCGCCGCCGAGGGCCTTGCGGTAGAGCACCGCCGCCTCGCCGTCGTCCAGCACCAGGGTCGCCGCGGTCGGGTGTCCGTGGTCGGAGCTCGTCGCGCCGGCCGCGACGAAGAGCTCGCGGCGGGCCCGCAGGGCGTTCAGGAAACCGGCGTACGTGCCGACGTCGGTCCCGGTGAGCGCGCCCAGCGCCGCCACCCGGTCCGCCCAGCCCGGCCATTCCGGGTCGACCAGGTTGTCCGGGCGGAAGGTGGTGATCACCCGGTCGCCCCAGCCGTCGGCGGCGAGCTTGGCATGGGCGGTCAGCTCGTCGAGGGGACTCTCGGTGGTGGCGAGGACCTCGATGTTGAAGCGGGTGAAGAGGGCGCGGGGGCGGTAGTCGGCCTGTCGCAGCTTGTCCGAGATCTCGTCGTAGATGGCGTCGGCGGTCTCCCTCCGCAGGCGTTTCTCCACGCCGAAGACCTCGCGGAAGACCTTCTCCGTCCACAACCGCGACGGCGTGCCCCGGAACAGGTGCCAGTTCTCGGCGAGGAGCCGCCAGATCGCCCGCCCGTCGGTCTCCACCGGCGAGCCGTCGATGCTCGGGACGCCGAGCCGGCTCTGCGGGATGCCCTGGCTGGCCAGCATCCGGGTGACGTAGTGGTCGGGCACCACGAAGAGCCGGGCCGGATCCGGGAACGGGGTGTCGTCGGCGAGCAGCGCGGGGTCGACGTGGCCGTGCGGGCTGATCAGCGGCAGGTCCCGGGCGTGCCGGTAGAGCTCGCCGGCGATCTGCCGCTGCGCCGGGTCGGAGGGGAAGAGGTGGGTCAACGGATCTCCTCGATGTTCAGGACGTCCTTCACCGGCACTGCCGCGCCGGTCCTGATCGACTCGTTGGCGGCGAGGCCGGTCAGCAGGGCGCGGGCGCCGTCGCGCGCGGTGGCGCTGCGGCCCAGCGGATCCTCCGGCCGGTCCGGCCGGATCAGGTCCGCGAGCATCCGGACGTCACCGCCGCCGTGCCCGCCGCGGGACAGGCCGTCGACGACGACCTCCCTCGGCGGGGACCAGTACGGCCGTACCAGAAGGCGCTTGAAACCCTGCTCGGCGGTGGACTCGGCGCCCGGCTCGCCCTTGACCGCGCCGGCTGCCGCGGGCGCGACGTGGTCGCTCTCCACCACCTCCAGCTCGAGACGGCCCCGGCTGCCGTTGATCATCATGCGGTAGCCCTCCCACGGCGCGTACGCGGTGAGGTGATAGCTCATCGACGCGCCGCGGGCGTAGCGGACCAGCACCGCCATGTCGTCCTCGATAGACACGCCGGGGGCGAAGACGTTCTGGTCGCGGTGGTAGCCGTCGTGGTGCTCGGCGTCGAGATAGAGCTCCTTGAGCCCCGGTTCGTCAGCCAATTTCAGGGCAAAGGGGTCATCCAATGCTTTATCCGACAAATGCGCACGCTGGTAGTCACGTGCGTAACCGTGCCGTGCGCCCTGATCACCGTAGAAGAAGAGCCGCCCGGCCGCGAAGACCTGCTCCGGCTCGTCGTCCAGCCACCAGTTCACCAGGTCGAAGTGATGACTCGCCTTGTGCACGAGCAGCCCGCCCGAGTTCGCCTTGTCCCGGTGCCAGCGCCGGAAGTAGTCGGCGCCGTGCCGCACGTCGAGCAGCCACTCGAAGTGCACCGAGCCGACCTCGCCGATCTCCCCGCCGCGGACGATCCTCTTCACCGCCTCGTGCAAGGGGTTGTAGCGGTAGTTGAAGGTGACGCGCACGTCGCGGCCGGTCCGTTGCTGCGCCGCGAGGATCCGCCGGCAACCGGCCGCGTCCACCGTCATCGGCTTCTCGGTGATCGCGTCACAGCCGGCCTCGAGAGCCGCCACGACGTACTCGTCGTGGTAACGGTCCACGGTGGTGACCAGGGCGACGTCCACCCGCTCCCGCTTCAGCATCTCGGTGAAGGCGTCCGCGTCGTAGACCGGCGCCGGTGGCACGCCGAGGCGTTGCAGGCGGGCGTTGTGAACCTCGGCGCGGGCCGGGTTGGTGTCGGCCAGGGCCACCAGCTCGGCCACGTCGGCGTGGTCGGTGGCGAGCGCCCGGAGAAAGAGACCGGCCCGGGCGCCGGCGCCCACGAGGGCGTAGCGCCGGCGGGGTGGTTGCGTCATTCCGTCGCCTCCAGTGTCCGCGAACGATGGCATCGGCAAACGTTTGCAGCAGGTTACCGGCCTCGTCTCGATGAAAGTCAATATGCTGTCGGTATTTGCCCGCATTCATGGCGGTTGTGTAACCCCGCCGCCACAAGATCGACATAGATGGGCGTTGACACCTCAGCAACCGTTTGCATTAATGGCTTCCACCGGAGAGATCCGGGTCACATTGAGGGAGGCATCGTGGCAGTCACGATCCGGGACGTCGCCCGAGCGTCCGGAGTGCACATCTCCACGGTGTCGCGCACCTTCTCGGCACCGCATCTGGTCAACCCCGAGACCCGTTCCCGGGTGCTGGCCACCGCGGAGCAGCTCGGTTACCGTCCCAACCGGGCGGCCCGGGCACTGATCACCGGACGTACCCACAACATCGGCCTGATCGTGGCCGACATCGCCAACCCGTTCTTCCCGCCGCTGATCAAGGCGGCCGAGACACATGCCCGGCGGCGGGACTACCACGTCTTCGTCGCCGACACCGATGAAGACCCGATCGTCGAGGCCGACCTGGTCCAGGCCCTGGCGAAACAGGTCGACGGGATTCTGCTCTGCAGCCCCCGGATGAGCGACGACCAGATCGAGCAGCTCCGGCGCGAGGTGCCCCTGGTCGTCATCAACCGCATGATCACCGGCCTGCCCGCGGTGGTCATGGACGTGGGGCAGGGCGCCCGGTCCGCCGTGCGCCACCTGCTCGACCTGGGTCACCGCCACCTGGTCTACCTGTCCGGACCACGTGGCTCGTGGACCAACCGGGAGATCCGCCGGGCCGCCGGGGCCACCGCCCGGGCAGCCGGCGCGGATCTCACCGTCCTCGGTCCGCACCAGCCGGTCACCTCGGCCGGCGCCGCGGCCGCCGAGGCCGTGCTCGCCACCGGCGCCACCGCGGTGCTGGCCTACAACGACCTGATGGCGATCGGCCTGCTCCAGGCGCTCCAGGACCGGGACGTCTCGGTTCCCGGAGAGGTCAGCGTCGTCGGCATCGACGACATCGCGGCAAGCGAACTGGTCCGCCCCCAGCTCACCACGGTGGCGAACCCGACCGCGGCCGCCGGACGGGCCGCCGTCGACATGCTCCTGCAGCAGGGCGACGACGGCTCCACCGGACAGATCAACCTGCACACCGACCTTGTCATCCGCAACTCCACCGGTCCGGGCCCCTTCCTTCCGGCCGGTGCGACCACCGCTGAGGTCGCCGCATACGTCAAGGAGTGACGACTAGCCATGACCGCAACGCACCCGCCCCGGCGCCGTTTCCTGCGCACCCTCGTCGCCGGCATGCTCGCCCTTCCCCTGGTCCTCGGCGCCTGCGGCGGCGACGACTCGGGCGGTGACGACGGCAAGACCGAGCTGAGCTTCTTCTGGTGGGGAGGCGAGGCCCGGGCCGAGCTCACCGCGAAGGCGCTCGACCTCTACACCGCCAAGCACCCGGACGTCACGTTCAAGAAGACCTGGCAGGCCAACCAGGGCTACTTCGACAAGCTGGCGACGCTCACCGCCGGCGACGACGCGCCGGACATCTTCCAGATCGACGACAACTTCCTCTCCGAGTACGCGACCCGCAACGTCACGCTGGACCTCACCTCGTACCAGTCGGACGGCAAGCTGGACACCACGAAGTTCCCCGAGGGCCTGTGGAAGTACGGCGTCGTCGACGGCAAGCTGGCCGGCCTGGCGTTCGGCGAGAACACCCAGGGCCTGGTCTATAACAAGTCCAAATTGGAGGCTGCCAAGCAGCCGCTGCCGAAGACCGGGATGAGCTGGGAGGAGCACATCGCCTGGGCGCAGAAGGCGGGCCCCGCGACCGGGCTGGCCGGGACCCAGGACCCGAGCGCCGACTACAAGGCGTTCTGGGTGTGGCTGCGCCAGCAGGGCAAGGAGATGTACAACGGCAACCAGCTCGGCTTCACCGCCGCCGACGTGCAGGCCTGGTTCGAACTGTGGAAGGGCGCCCGGGACGGCAAGGCCACCCCGTCCGCCGACGTGATCCACGAGGGCAACCAGACCGACATCACCAAGCAACTGGTGGTCACGAACAAGGCGCTCACCTCGTGGGTGTGGGCGAACCAGATGCCCGAGCTGCAGAAGAACACCAAGGACGAGCTCGGCGTGGTGGCGTACCCCGGTGACGCCAGCAAGCAGTGGCCGCGCGCCTCGATGTACTTCTCGGTCTTCCGCGGCACCGAGCACAAGGACATCGCGGTCGACGTGATCAACTTCCTGGCGAACGACCCGGAGGCCGGCAAGATCCTCGGCACCGACCGCGGCCTGCCGTCGAACCTCGACGTCCGCGCCTCGGTGGCGGCCTCCACCGACAACGCGTCGATGAAGCAGACCATCGCCGCCATCGACGAGCTCTCCAAGAACTACGGCCCGTCGCCGTCCGTCCCGCCGCGCGGCCACAGCACGGTCCGCAGCGAGCTGATCAAGGCGGCCGAGGAGGCCCAGTACGGACGCGCCACCCCGGCGCAGGCCGCCGAGCAGTTCTTCGCCGCCAGCCAGGCGGCAGTCAGCCGGTGAGTCCCGTGGCAGTAACCCAGGCGCCGTCGCCAGCGCCGCCCGCCGGTCCCGCCGCCCCTCGGCGGCGGGGCCGGCCCGCCCGGCACAAGTCGGACGGCGCGGCCGGCTACATCTTCCTCTCCCCCTGGCTGCTCGGCTTCGCCGTCATCACGGCGATCCCGATGCTGATGTCGCTCTACCTCAGCTTCACCAACTACGACGTGCTCAGCGACTGGTCGTCGACCGAATGGGTCGGGCTGGACAACTACCGCCAGATGTTCACCGAGGACCCCTCGTTCTGGCACGCGGTCCGGGTCACCATCACGTTCGCCCTGATCGCGACCCCGCTGAAGCTCGCCGCCGCGCTCGGTGTCGCGCTGCTGCTGAACCGCTCGTTCCGCGGCGACGGCCTGTTCCGTGGCCTGTTCTACCTGCCGTCGCTGCTGGGCGGCAGCGTCGCGGTCGCCATCGTCTGGAAGAGCATGTTCAACGGCGACGGCTCGTTCAACGCGTTCCTCGGCTGGTTCGGCATCGAGGGCAAAGCCTGGGTGAACGACCCGGACTACGCGCTCGGCACGCTGATCCTGCTCGCGGTCTGGCAGTTCGGCGCCCCGATGGTGATCTTCCTGGCCGGCCTGAAGCAGGTGCCGCAGGAGCTCTACGAGGCGGCGTCGGTGGACGGCGCCGGGCCGGTACGCCAGTTCTTCGCGGTGACCCTGCCGATCCTCTCCCCGGTGATCTTCTTCAACCTGGTGCTCGAGACGATCAACGGGTTCCAGGGCTTCACCTCGGCGTTCGTGCTCTCCGGCGGCACCGGCGGCCCGGTCGACTCGACGCTCATGTACACCCTGCACCTCTACAACAAGGGCTTCACCGAGTACCAGATGGGCTACGCGTCCGCGATGGCCTGGGTCTTCCTGCTCTCGATCGGCCTGGTCACCGTGCTCATCTTCCGCACCGGCAAGTTCTGGGTGCACTACTCGGACGGGGACGACTGATGCGTCGCTCTGTGGTTCTGGTCGTGCTCACCGCGATCGTCCTCTATCCCCTGGTCTGGATGCTGGGCAGCTCGCTCAAGGCGCCGCAGGAAGTCCTCAACAACATGTCGGTGTGGCCGCAGGAGTTCACCCCCGGCAACTACACCGACGGGTGGAGCCACTTCGACGTGGTGTTCGGGCGGTTCTTCCTGAACAGCGCGATGGTCGCGGCGCTCACCGTGGTGGCGAACTGCGTCTCCTGCCTGCTCGCCGCGTACGCCTTCGCCCGCCTGCGCTTCCGCCTGCGCGGCTTCTGGTTCGCCATCATGATCGGCACGCTGCTGCTCCCCGGCCACGTGCTGATCGTCCCCCAGTTCGTCATGTTCAAGACGTTCGGCTGGGTCGGCGGCGACTGGCCGTACGCCCCGCTGATCGTCCCGCAACTGCTCGCCACCGAGGCGTTCTTCGTCTTCCTGATGGTCCAGTTCATGCGCGGCGTCCCGCGCGAGCTCGACGACGCCGCGAAGATCGACGGCTGCACCGCCTACGGCGTGTTCCGCCACGTGATCCTGCCGCTGTCCCGCCCGGCCCTGGTCTCCACCGCGATCTTCTCGTTCATCTGGACCTGGAACGACTTCTTCCGCCAGCTCGTGTACCTATCCGACCTGGAGAAATACACCGCACCGGTGGCGCTGACCCTGTTCATCGACTCCAGCGGCCAGTCCGCCGTCGGCCCGATGTTCGCGATGTCGGTGCTGTCGCTGGCACCGGTCTTCCTCTTCTTCGTGGCCTTCCAGCGCATGCTCGTCGAGGGCATCAACACGACCGGCCTGAAGGGATGAACTGGCCGGTCGAGCACCATGTCGTCCCCCGCCCGGACTGGCGCGAACGCCTCGCGCTGGGCACCGACATCGCCCTGATCGGCATCGTCACCACGGTGGTCGCGCTGCCGATCCTGACCGCCCCGGCGGCCCTGGCGGCGGGTTCGGCGGCGGTCCGGCACCGCTACACCATGGGCGGTCTCCCCCGGATCGCCCCGCTGCTCCGGCAGTTCCGGCACGGCCTGCCCCGAGGCCTGCCGGTGGTCCTGGCCACCGCGGTGCTCCTGCTCGACCTGACCGCCGTCGGCCGCGGCTGGGTACCCGGCGGCCCGCCGCTGCTCCTCGTGACGGCGCTCGCCGCAGCCTGGCTGGGCGGCCTGGCCGGCCTCACCCTGGCGCTCCTGGGCCGCGAACCCGCGCTGCCCTGGCGCCGCGCCGCCCGCACCGCCTGGGAACGCCCCCGCGCCACCGCCGCCATCGCCGCCACCGGCGCCCTGGCGTTCTTCCTGTCCCTCACGATCCCGGCGACGATCCCCCTGCTGGTGGGCCTCCAGCTGTTCGCCGCCCATATCCTCACCGACCGCTTCCGCTGACCCCCGTTCCCCACCCCCGTCCCCCGCGGCTCTTTCCCACCGCCGTTTCCGCAGTCCCTCCCGCCGTCGTTTCCGCAGTCCCTCCCGCCGTCGTTTCCGCAGTCGCCGTCCCCGCCCAGCCGCCGCGCGAGGCCGTTCCATCCCGGCCCCGTGCGGCGGCTTCCTCTTCCCCATCGGGTACGCGGCGCCGGCACTCCCCAGCCCCACCCCCGCAGTCCCCACCTTTTCCGGGCGACTGACGACCACGGTCCGGCGCGACCCGCCGCCGGCCCCGGCGCCACCCCAGCCCGGCCCGGCCCGGCCCGGCCCGCCGGCCGTCGCCCATACCGGTCTCACCACCGTGATCACGTGCCTGAACTACGGCCCGCACCCGCCAGCCGTCGCCCACGCAGGCAAAACCAGCGTGATCACACGCCTCCGCTACGACTCACGCCCGCCGGCCGGGGCGGCCTCAGGCGCCTCTTCGGTGCTCGAAGATCAGATAGGTCTCGGTGCCGGCGACCAGCCGGGTGCTGCTCAGCCGCTCGGTGATCACGTTGCGCAGGTCGTCGACGTCGGCGGCCGCCACGTGCAGCAGGAAGTCGTAGGAGCCGGAGACGAAGTAGACGTCGCGGACCGCGGGGATCCCGGCGAGCGACTCGGCGAACTTGCCGATCCCGTCGCGGGCGTCGGACCGGATCCGGACCGCGATCATCGCCTGGATGGGCCGGCCGATCCAGGCCGGGTCGACGTCGGCGTGGAACCCGCGGATCGCGCCGATCTCGCGCAGCCGGCGCACCCTGGTCAGGCAGGTCGACGGGGCGATGCCCACCCGGTCGGCGAGAGCGTTGTTCGGCATCCGGCCGTCGGCGCGCAGCAGGCTGAGCAGTTCCAGGTCGATCTGGTCCAGGCCTCGAACATCCTTCGGCAGATCGGTCATCGGGACGGCTCGGCGCGCAGAATCTGCCCCTGACACGTTACAGACAGAATCATCTTCGCTCGTCTTGCCCGATCCCTGCACATCGTTCCACCCTATCGCCACAGCTACGCGACAGTGCCGTCGGAAGGAAGTCCCCCCATGCGCATCGGTGTGCCGACAGAGGTCAAGAACCACGAGTACCGGGTGGCCATCACCCCGGCCGGCGTGGTGGAGGCGGTGCGTCACGGCCACGAGGTGCTCGTGCAGGCCGGCGCGGGGACGGGTTCGGCGATCACCGACGAGGACTACGTGGCGGCCGGCGCGCGGATCGCCCCCGACGCCGACGCCGTGTGGGACGCCGCCGACATGATCCTCAAGGTGAAGGAGCCGATCGCCTCGGAGTACCACCGGCTGCGCGCCGGGCAGGTCGTCTTCACGTACCTGCACCTCGCGGCCGACGCCGAGGGGACGAAAGCGCTGCTGGAGAGCGGCACGACCGCCATCGCGTACGAGACCGTGCAGCTCCCCGACGGATCACTTCCGCTGCTCGCCCCGATGTCCGAGGTCGCCGGGCGACTGGTGCCGCAGGTCGGGGCGTACAGCTTGATGCGCAACAGCGGCGGCCGCGGCGTGCTGCCGGGCGGGGTGCCAGGCGTCGCCCCGGCCCAGGTCACCGTGATCGGCGGCGGCGTCTCCGGGGTGAACGCGGCGACCATCGCGCTCGGTCTCGGCGCCGACGTGACGGTCCTCGACCTCAGCATCCCGCGGCTGCGCCAGATCGACGCCCAGTTCGGCGGGCGGGTCAAGACGCTGGTGTCCAGCTCGTACGCGATCGAGCAGTCGGTCCTCGCCGCCGACCTGGTGATCGGCGCGGTGCTGGTGCCCGGCGCGAAGGCTCCCACCCTGGTCAGCAACGACCTGGTGAAGCGGATGAAGCCGGGCTCGGTGCTCGTCGACATCGCGATCGACCAGGGCGGCTGCTTCGAGGACTCGCGCCCGACGACCCACCAGGACCCGGTCTACACGGTCCACGGATCGGTCTTCTACTGCGTCGCCAACATGCCGGGCGCGGTGCCGAACACATCGACGTACGCCCTGACGAACGCGACCCTGCCCTACGCGCTGCGGCTGGCCGACCTCGGGTGGCGTGAGGCGCTGCGCGCGGACCCGGCCCTCGCCGCGGGCCTGAACGTGCACGACGGCGTGCTGACCAACGAGTCGGTCGGCGCCGCGCTCGGCCTGCCCACCGAGACGGTCTCCTCGATCCTGGCCTGATCCTCGCCCGATCCGGCCGCACCCCGCGCCCTCCCGCCGCTCCCCCGGCGCGGAGGGCGCACCCCTTCCCTGGCTCAGCCTCCGGTCCCTGGCTCAGCCGCCGGCGGGGATGGCGATCTGCTGGGCCTCGCTCATCGCGGACGCGGGGCGGCCCTCGGAGGCCGACCAGGTCGTCCGGGCGGATGCGGGGTGGCAGGGCGCCGAACGCCGCCTTGCGCTGGGCTTCGATCACGGCTTCGTCCTGGCGGCTCGCCTCGTCCATGGCGTCAGTATGCGCCGGGCATGCCCGCGACGGAACTGAGAGGAAAGGGGCGCGACCACGCACGCGGGCCGCGCGGTGTGTGGCCCGCGGTCCGGACGCGCCAGCGGCCGGCGGGCAACGCCGCGCCCTCGGCGGGAGCGACGGTCCGCACCCACCACCCCGATGCGACATCTGGATTTTGATCTTGCGGGTCTGCCTTTTCTGTTAGGAAAGTTTGCTTTATATTTCTGTCACATCCATCAATCGACAAGCGTCATTGGAGAGTGACATGCGGAAGTTGCTCGCCCTGCTCGCGGTCTCCCTGGTCGGCGCCGCCGGATCGCTGCTGGCGGCGTCCCCGGCGGCGGCACACGGGTACGTCTCCTCACCGCCCAGCCGACAGGCGCTCTGTGCACAGGGCGTCATGTCGTGCGGGCAGATCAAGTACGAGCCGCAGAGTGTCGAAGGACCGAAGAACCTGCGGACCTGCAACGCGAACGTGCCCCAGTTCGCGGAGCTCAACGACGACAGCCGGGGCTGGCCGGCCACCAGCGTGGGCACCTCGCTGACGCTGACCTGGGTCAACACGGCGCGGCACGCGACGGCGAACTGGGAGTACTACATCGGGAACACCCGGGTCGCGTCGTTCAGCGGCAACAACCAGCAGCCGCCCGCGACGCTGTCACACACGGTGAACCTGAGCGGCTTCTCCGGGCGTCAGAAGCTGCTGGCGATCTGGAACATCTCGGACACCGCGAACGCGTTCTACTCGTGCATCGACATCAACATCGGCGGCGGTGGCGGTGGGACCACGCCTCCGCCGACCGGGAACTGCGGCGGCGTCGGCGCGTGGGCGAGCTCGACGGTGTACGTGGGCGGCAACATGGCCACCCACAACGGCCGCAAGTGGCGCGCCCAGTGGTGGACGCAGGGCGAGACACCCGGCGCGGCAAGCGTCTGGGTGGACCAGGGCGCCTGCTAGACCGACAACCCGGTTGAAGCGCAAGGCAAGTCGCATTGCGCCCGCCGACGAGTTGAGCCCCGGAAACGACCACGCTTCGCTAGCCGTTTCCGGGCTCAACTCGTCGGCCCCGAAGGGCGCAATGCCGCCGAGCGCAGCGAAGGCAATCTAGAAGGCGGCGAGCACGGAGCCCTGGTACTTGTCCTCGATGAACTTCTTCACCTCGGCGGAGTGCAGCAGCTTCTCCAGCTTCACCACCCGGGCGTCGGTCTCCTCGCCGGTGCGGACGACGACCAGGTTGGCGTAGGGGTTGTCCTCGCCGGTCTCCAGCGCGAGCGCGTCGGTGGCCGGCTTGAGGCCGGTCTCGATAGCGTAGTTGCCGTTGATCACGGAGATCGCGGTGTCCTCGAGGCTGCGCGGCAGCTGCGCCGCTTCGAGGGCCTTGAACTGCAGGTTCTTCGGGTTGGCCGTGATGTCCTTCTCGGTCGCCTTGACGCCGACGCCGTCCTTCAGCGTGATCAGGCCGTTCTTGGCGAGCAGGTTCAGGGCGCGGCCCGAGTTCGACGGGTCGTTCGGGACCGCGACGACGCCACCGTTCGGCACGTCGGCGATCGCCTTCACGGTCTTGGAGTAGACGCCGAGCGGCTCGATGTGCACCGGCTTGAGCGCGGTGAACTTGTAGCCCTTCGACGCGACCTCCTCCTCCAGGTACGGGATGTGCTGGAAGTAGTTGGCGTCGATCTGCTTCTCGCTCAGGGCGACGTTCGGCTGGATGTAGTCGTTGAACTCGACGATCTCCAGCTTGAGGCCCTCGGCTGCGGCGAGGTTGTCCGCGACGTACTTGAGGATCTCGCCGTGCGGGACCGGGCTGACGCCGACCTTGAGGGTGTCGCTGCTGGCCCCGGAGGAAGAGTCGTCGGAACCGCAGGCGGCGAGGCCCCCGAGGAGCAGCGAGGCAGCGGCGAGCACGGCGAGGGAGCGGCGGCGCATGATCAAAAGACCTTCCTGAACTATCGGTGCGAAAGCCGGCGGACGAGGACGTCGCCCACCATCTGTACGAGTTGGACGAAGACCACCAGGGCCACCACGGTGGCGATCATGACCTCGGTCTCGAAACGCTGGTAGCCGTACCGGATCGCCAGGTCGCCGAGACCGCCGCCGCCGACCGTGCCGGCCATCGCGGAGTACCCGATGATCGCGATCACGGTGATGGTCAGGCCGGCGATCAGGGCGGGCAACGCCTCGCGGAGCAGCACCTTGCCGACGATCTGCCGGCGGGTGGCGCCCATCGCGACGGCCGCGGACACCACGTCGCCGGGCACCTCCCGCAGGGCGGCCTCGACGATCCGGGCGAAGAACGGGATGGCGCCGACGGTGAGCGGGACGATCGCCGCGTCGGTGCCGATCGTGGTGCCGACCACGGCCCGGGTGAACGGGATGATCGCGACCAGCAGGATGATGAACGGCAGCGACCGGCCGACGTTGACGATCAGGCCGAGGACCGCGTTCACCGGGGGCGCGGCGAGCAGCCCGCCCTTGTCGGTGAGCACCAGCAGGACGCCGACGAGCAGGCCACCGATCGCGGTGAGCAGCGTGCTGACGCCGACCATCCAGGCGGTCTCCTGGAATCCGGTGCCGAGCAGTTCGAGGACTTCCGACCAGGTCACGCGTGCACTCCCACCTGGGCGCCGGATTTACGCAGGAAGTCCAGGGCGGCCTCGTTGTCGTCGCCGTCGAGCGCGAGACGCCACCGGCCGGCGCGGGTGGTGGCGAGCGTCTCGACGTGCCCGCCGAGGATCCGCACGTCGGTGTCGAAGCGGCGGGCCAGGTCGGCCAGCAGCGGCCGGTCCGCGTCCTCGCCGCTCACCGTCACGTCGACGACCGTCGCGCCGGGCACCGACGTCGGCGCGTCGATCGGGAACAGGTCACGGGCCAGCTCGGAGTCGCTGCGCAGCAGGTCGGCGACCCGCCCGGACTCGACGAACCGGCCGTCGCGCATCACCGCGGCCGACGTGCAGATCCGCTTCACGACCGTCATCTCGTGGGTGATCAGCAGGATGGTCAGCCCGAGCCGGCGGTTCAGATCGAGCAGCAGGCGCAGGATCGACTCGGTGGTCTCCGGGTCGAGCGCGGAGGTCGCCTCGTCGGAGAGCAGCACCTTGGGCCGGGCGGCGAGCGCACGGGCGATGCCGACGCGCTGCTTCTGCCCGCCGGAGAGCTGGGACGGGTACGCGTCCGCGCGGTCGGAGAGCCCGACGAGGTCGAGCAGTTCCGCGACCCGCGCCGCGCGCTGTGACCGCGGCGTGCCGGTGACCTCGAGGGCGAACGCGACGTTGCCCGCCACGGTCCGCGACGACAGCAGCGCGAAGTGCTGGTGGATCATCCCGATGCCGTGCCGGGCGACCCGCAGCCGCTTGCCGCTGAGCCGGGTCAGGTCGACGCCGTCGACGGAGACCGTGCCGGCGTCCGGGCGCTCCAGCATGTTGACGCAGCGCAGCAGCGTGCTCTTGCCGGCGCCGCTGCGGCCGAGAACGCCGTAGACCTCGCCCTCGCCGACGGTCAGGTCGACACCGTCGACGGCGGACACGGAACGCTTGCGTGAGCGGTACGTCTTGCGAAGACCGCTGATTTCTATCACGTAAAACACCCTGGTCAGCCGATGTGACGAGCGTCGCAAAACCTACTCATCCGATGGGTTTTGCACCGCGGCCAAACATAGCGTTCAGGGTGCCGGGACGCCAATCGGTGTAATCACCCTCACCTTTGCCGGGCCTCGTGCACCAGGATCGCCACCTGCACCCGGTTGGCGCAGCGCAGTTTCTCCAGCAGCCGGGAGACATATGCCTTCACGGTGGGGACGCTCATGTGCAGGTCACGGCTGATGTCGGCGTTCGACGCCCCGGTGGCGACGGCCTCGGCGACCTCGCGCTCGCGCGGGGTCAGCACCGCCAGCGGATCGGCGCCGCCGGTGGACGTGCCCCGGCCGACGGCGTGCTGGATCAGCCGCGGCACCACGGCCGGCGCGAGGATCGACTCGCCCGCCGCCGCTTTCCGGACCGACTTCAGGATCTCGGTGGGCGCGATGTCCTTGAGCAGGAACCCGTTCGCCCCGAGCCGCAGCGCGCCGAGGAGGTGCTCGTCGGTGTCGAACGTGGTCAGCACGACGATCGCCGGCTCCGGCCCGTCGCGGCGCAGCTCGGCCGTCGCGGCGAGACCGTCCATCCGGGGCATCCGGATGTCCATCAGCACCACGTCCGGCCGCAGGCGCCGGGCCGCCTCGACCGCCTCGGCGCCGTCACCGGCCTCACCCACCACCCGCAGGTCGGACCCGGCGCCCAGCACCAGGGAGAGCCCGACGCGCACGAGCGGGTCGTCGTCGGCGATCAGCACACGGATCAGGTCGGCCACGGCAGCCAGGCTTCCAGATCGAAGACATTCCCGAGGTCCGGGTCGGCGCGAATGCCGTGCCGCAGCCGGCCGCCGACCAGCTCGACGCGCTCGGCGAGGCCGAGCAGACCGGCGTGCGACCCGGGGACCCGGCTCGTGGCGCCGGTGACCGCGTTGGAGACCAGCACGTGCAGCTCGCCCTCGCCGGTGCGCTCCAGCAGCAGCCGGACCGGGGCGCCGGACGCGTGCTTGCCGGCGTTGGTGAGCCCTTCCTGGACGAGCCGGTACACCGTGCGGCCCAGCGACGGCGCCACCGGCGTCCCGTTCAGGTGGTTCTCCGCGCGCACGTCCACCCCCGCGCCCGTCGCCTCGGCGATCAGGTCGCCGAGGTGGCCCAGATCGGGCTGGGGGCGCAGGCCGGGCTCGGAGCGCGGATCGCCCTCGCCACCGCCGGCCCGCAGCACGCCGAGGATCTCGCGCAGGTCCTCCAGCGCGTGATGGGCACTGTCCCGGATCGTCGCCGCCGCTTTCGCCACCTCGTCGCGGGTGAGGTCGGGACGGATCTGGAGGGCGCCGGCATGCAGGCTCACCATCGAGATGCGGTGGGCCAGCGCGTCGTGCATCTCGCGGGCGATCCGCTCCCGCTCCAGCGCCCGCAGCCGCTCGGCGCGCAGCCGGGCGTGCGACTCGGCCTGGTCGGCGCGCTGGCGCAGCGACTCGATCAGGTCGTGCCGGAAGCGCACCGCCACGGCGACGGCGATCGTCACCACGATGAAGCCGCCCGTGATCATGAGTTCGCCGGCCAGCGGGAGCTCCGGGTCCGGGCGGCGCCACGAGTACACCCCCGCGGTGACCAGGCTCAGCGCCACCATCACCGCGACCGCGCGGGTCCGGCGCTGGACCACGAGCGTGTAGAGCAGGGCCACCCCGGTGTAGGCCGCGGCGTCGGTGAACGCGCCGACCGGCGCCAGCAGGATCATCATGGCGACCGGGTGGGTGCGGCGCCACCAGAGGGTGAGCGACGCGGCGCAGCCCGCGACGACCGAGAAGAACGTCTGGTCGGCGCTGAGCCGGCCGGCCGACTCGGCCTCGCCGGCCAGGACCAGGGCGCAGAAGCAGGAGATCACGATCGCGGCGACGTCGAGCAGGCGATCCCGCAGCCAGGGCCTCTCCGGCTGCCGTTGCCGGTGCTGCGTCACGATCGGACCAGGGGACGCCAGAACTGCTTGTCGCCGTCGTCGCGCACGGTGTACCCCAGGTTCTCCACGATGGCGCGCAGCTCGGCGGCCTCCTTCGCCGCCTTCTTCCGCAGGGCCACCTCGCGGGCCGACAGCACGGCGGCCACCTCGGCCGGCAGCACGCCGGAGTCCGGCAGCCAGCGGTGGTAGAGCTCGCCGAACGGATCCTCGTCGTGCCACGGATAGCCGTGCCGGCGGAACGCCTCACCCAGCCTGTCGCGGCTCGCGCCGGGCTCGCCGTGGAAGAGGTGCCGCGAGTCGCGGTCGAGCAGGATCAGCAGGTCGCGCTCCGGGTAGAGCGCGCCGATGTCGAGCCGGGCGAAGGTCCGCCGATCGCCCGCGGTGCGCAGCTCCACCTCGTCGTCGGCGACCGTGATCCGGGTGACCCGGTGCAGGATCGCGGCGCTCGCCAGCGCGCCGACGGTCATGAAGATCGCCGCCTGCACGGCCAGCTGCCACCCACCGCCGACGCCCGCGGCAGCCCTGACGACGAAGCCGAACGGCACCGGGCCGCCGAAGCCGGCGAGCCAGCGCGCGACCGGCGGCAGGATCAGCGCGAGGAGCAGGCCGAGCACCGCCGGGCCGCACAGGATCAGCACCCGGTCGGTCCGGGAGAGGGCGAGGACTGTCGGTTCGCTGGTCACGGGAACGACGGTATGCGCGGCGGAAAACGGGGGCCAGACGACTTTGGTATATGACTTAGGACTCGGGCACGGCCAGAGCGATCGTGAGCGCCAGTACCCACTCCGGGTCCTTCAGCCGCTCGCCGTAGAGCTCGCGCAGCCGGGCCATCCGGTACCGGACCGTCTGCGGGTGCACGAACAGATCCGCCGCCACGTCCTCCCGCCGGCCGTGGTGCAGCAGCCAGCTGCGCAGCGTCTCGACCAGTTTCGCGCCGCTCGCGCCGCGCTCACCGGCCAGCGGCGCGAGCGCCCGGGCCCGCAGGTCGGCGAGCGCGCTCGGATCGGCGGTCACCACCACGCTGGCCAGGTGGTCCTCGGTGTCGACCACACCGCCGCCGCCCGGCCGGCACAGCTCGTGGACCCGGATCACCCGGTCCACCGAGCTCTTCGCCTCCATCCACGGCCGGGCCGGTCCGATCGTCGCGCTGTGCCCGGTCAGCAGCCGGAACAGCAGCGGGCGGGAGGTGCCCTGCGGGTCGGGGACCAGCAGCACGGTCATTCCCGGCAGCTCCGGCACGGCGTCGACGAGGTGCAGCGTCCGCGGATCCAGCAGGTCGATCACCCAGCGCGCCGCGCGTTCCGGCAGGATGATCGCGGTGAGCGTCTGCGGCGGCGTCCACTCGGCCTGCTCGGCCGCGGCCTGCACCACGTGCGGCGGCTCCCCGGCGACAAGCATCTGGGCCAGCTCCTGCAGGTGCCGCAGCCGGATCCGGCCGGAGGCGGCGAGCTCGTCGGCGTGCCCGGCCACGCTCGCCGCGGAGAGCTCGTCGATGTAGGCGAAGACCAGCTCGGCGAAGTCGGCGATGATGGCGGCCGGCTGCCCGGTGCCGACGCTTATCGCGGCCAGCTCCCGCCAGGACACCCGGGCGCCCACCCGGTACGCCGCGAGAAGCGCGTCCAGGCTGCGGCCGGAGCGCGCCTCGCCCCGGCCCAGCGCGTACGCCCCGTCGAGCGCCGCCTGCAGCGGGGTGCCCGGATCACCGCCCGGACGGGACACCAGCTTGAAGAAGGTCCCGAGCGCGGCCTGCACGGCCCGCTCGATCTTGTGCCCCAGCTCGCCGGCGAACGCCTCGGCGTACGCCGGGACCTCCATCGTGATGGCCGCGATGGTCTGCACCGCCACCTCGGGCAGCCCGTTCAGCAGCGGGACGACGACCTCTTCGGGAAGGCGGTACGACCGCACGTCGCGCAGCGGCTCCTTCACGCGAGTTCCTCTCGTTTAAAGTCCATCCCTTGTCCCCGCCGAACAATTATGCGGCTCCGGATTCACTTCTCCTGGTCATGCTTTCGCCCGGTTGAGGTAGCAGGCTTGGTGACGTGCCAGTAACTCAGACATTGCGCAACGGCGCATGGCGTGTCGTCGAGCTGCTCACCACTCCGGTGGTGCCCGCCGACTATCTCGACGTCATCGCGCCCCTCCGCAATCCCGACGTCCTGCGCGCCCGGATCGAGGCGGTTCGTCCCGAGACGGCGAAATCGGTCACCCTGGAGCTGCGTCCCGGCCGCAACTGGCAGCCGCACCAGCCCGGACAGTATGTCCGCCTCGGCGTCGACGTCGACGGCGTCCGGCTCTGGCGCGCCTACTCGGTGAGCAGCGCGGCCGGCCGCCCCGGTGGCACGTTCACGGTCACCGTCAACGCGGTGGCCGACGGCGTCGTCAGCTCCTACCTGCTGAACCACGCCCGGCGCGGCATGATCCTCACGCTGGATCTGCCGACCGGCGACTTCGTGCTGCCGGCCCGGCGACCGGGCAAGGCGCTGTTCGTGACCGCGGGCAGCGGCATCACCCCGGTGATGGGGATGCTGCGGACGGCGGCGCACGAGCTGCCGGACGCGGTGGTGGTGCACTCCGCCCGTACCGAAGAGGACGTGGTCTTCGGGTCTGAACTGCGTGACCTGCACCGGCAGGGCAAGATCCGCCTGATCGAGCGGCACACCGGCGCCGACGGGCGACTCAAGCCCGCTGACCTGTCCGAGCTCGTCCCCGACCTGTTCGAGCGGGAGACCTGGGCCTGCGGGCCGGGCGAGATGCTCGACGCCCTGACCGAGCACTGGGCCGACGCGGGTGCCGAGGACCGCCTGCACGTCGAGCGGTTCCGGCCGACCGTGCTGGTCGCCGGCGACGGCGGCACGGTCGCCTTCGAGCGGTCCGGGATCTCCACCGAGGCGCCCGCCGGCGTCACGGTCCTGGACGCCGGCGAGGCGGCCGGCCAGCTCATGCCGTCCGGCTGCCGGATGGGCATCTGCTTCAAGTGCGTGCTGCCGATGCGCGAGGGCATCGTCCGCGACGTGCGCGACGGCTCGGTCACCACCGTCACCGAGCTTGACGAACCCGTCCTGATCCAGACGTGCATCTCGGCCGCCGCCGGGCCGTGCCGCCTGGACGCCTGATCGACCTCCCCCCGGAAAGACCAGAGAAAGACTGAGGAACACCGTGACCACTCTGCAGCGCAAGGATGTCAACCCGATCGCCCACCTCACTCCGGAGGACATCGAGGCGATCGGCCGTGAGCTGGACGCGATCCGCGACGAGTTCATCGCCAAGCGCGGCGAGAAGGACGCCACGTACATCCGCAACATGATCAAGGTGCAGCGCCGCCTGGAGGTGGGCAGCCGCGCCGTGCTGCTCTTCTCGCTCTTCCCGCCGGCCTGGATCATCGGCACCCTCGGCCTCTCCATCTCCAAGATCCTGGAGAACATGGAGATCGGCCACAACATCCTGCACGGCCAGTACGACTTCATGCGCGACCCGAAGATCCACTCGACCACCTGGGAGTGGGACTCGGCCTCCCCCGCCGAGCAGTGGAAGCACTCGCACAACGAGCTGCACCACAAGTACACCAACGTGATCGGCCGCGACAACGACCTCGGCTACGGCATCATGCGCGTCGACGAGCAGCAGAAGTGGGTGCCCGCGCACCTGGGCCAGCCGCTCTACAACTTCATCAACGCGATCTTCTTCGAGTACGGCATCGCCGCGTACGACCTGGAGCTCGGCCGCAACCTGAAGACCAAGAAGCGGCGCAGCAACCCGGCCTTCCGGGCCGCTCTCCGCCAGGTCGGCCGCAAGATCCGCAAGCAGGCGGCGAAGGACTACCTGGTCCACCCGCTGCTCTCGGTGCCGGTCGGCCTCGCCTTCGGCAACCCGCTCGGCGCGTTCCTCGGGACCCTGAGCGCGAACGCGGTGGCCAGCGTGGTCCGCAACCTGTGGAGCCACTCGGTCATCATGTGCGGCCACTTCCCGAAGGGCGTCGAGACCTTCGAGCGCACCTCGATCACCGGCGAGACCCGCGGCGAGTGGTACCTGCGTCAGATGCTCGGCTCGGCCAACATCTCCGGCAGCAAGCTGATGCACATCATGACCGGCAACCTGTCGCACCAGATCGAGCACCACCTCTTCCCCGACCTGCCGGCCAGCCGGTACGCGGAGATCGCCCCGCGGGTGCGGGAGCTCTTCGAGAAGTACGACCTGAACTACGTCTCCGGCCCGCTGGTCGTGCAGGTCGCGTCGGCGTGGTCCAAGGTCTTCCGGCTGGCGCTGCCGAACCGCAAGCCGGCCAACGACATCGACCACAGCATCCCGCCGCGCCCGGCCCCGGCGGAGACCGTCGCCGCCTGATCCGTCCCGACGATGCCGCCCGCCGTCACCGGCGGGCGGCATCACCTCATCTGAGGTAACTCAGCTCGGCGAACTCCGCACGGTAACCGTCGATCAGCCGCTCGGCGATCGGCGCGGAGTCCACCAGCGGATGCGCCGCCATCGCCCGCATCGCCGCCGCCCGCGACCCGGACGCGGCCGCTTCCAGAACCCCCCGCTCGGCCGCCTTCACCGACCGCACCAGGCTCACCCCGTGCTCCGGCAAGGGCAGGATCTCATCGGGTACGGCCCCGCGCGCGTCCACCGTGCACGGCACCTCGACCACCGCGTCGTCGTCGAGCACGGTGAGCGTGCCGCGGTTGCGCACGTTGAGGATCAGCCGGGCCGGCTCGTCGCGGGCCAGGGCGCGCATCACCGCCAGGGCGACCCCCTCGTAACCGGCCGGCCGGGACTCGTCGTGCTCCCGCTCCCCCGCCCCGGCCAGCTCCCGGTTCTCCGCCATGTAGGTGGCCTCGCGCTCCCGCCACGCCCCGAGCCAGGCGTCCAGCGGGTCGGCGGCCGAGGCCAGCGACGTGTAGCACCGGTGCTGCTGCTCCAGCAGGAACTCGCCCCGGGTCCGCGGCGCGCCCCGGACCGCGGCCAGGGTGCCCGCCGGGTCGTAGTAGTAGTGCAGGTATTCGTTCGGGATCGCGCCGAGCTGCCGCAGCCGGTCCGCCCCGAACAGCCGGCCCTCCTCGATGGACTCCAGCCGCTGCGGATCGGCCAGCAGGCCCGGCAGCAGATCGCCGGCGCCGTAGAGCCAGCCCAGGTGGTTCAGCCCGGCATAGTGGACGCGGGTGGTCGCCGGGTCGGCGCCGAGCACTCGCAGCACCCGGTCGGCCAGCCCGGACGGGGAGTCGCAGATGCCGATCACCCGCTCGCCGAGCTCGGCGGTCATCGCCTCGGTGACCAGGCCCGCCGGGTTGGTGAAGTTGATCGTCCAGGCGTCCGGGGCGAGCCGGGCGATCCGGGCCGCGATGTGGTGCGCCACCGGGACGGTACGCAGGCCGTACGAGATGCCGCCGGCGCCGACCGTCTCCTGGCCGAGCACCCCGAGCTCGAGCGCCACCCGCTCGTCGCGCACCCGGCCGCGCAGGCCGCCGACCCGGATGGCGCAGAACACGAACGCCGCCCCGGTCACCGCCTCGTCCAGGTCGGTGGTGGTGACCAGCGCCGGGGCGTCCGGCACGTCTCGGGCCAGCGCGGACAGCACCCGGCCGATCCCGTCGAGCCGGCCGGCGTCGACGTCGTGCAGCGCCACCTCGGTGATGCCGGTGCGCCGGTGGTCGGCGAGCAGGGCACGGTAGACCAGTGGCACGCGGAAACCGCCGCCACCGAGGATCGTCAGTCGCATGCGGGTCCCATCACGAGCGCATTTCAGTGGTCGGCCCGGGCGTCGGAGAGCCGGGCGATGGTGGCGGTGGCCCGGTGCACGGCGGTGCGCCGGCCGGGCGGGATCACGTCGTCGAGGAATCCGTACCTCCGGGCCAGCGCGGACTCGGGCGCGTCGTCGTGCCGGCGGGCGCCGGCGCGGCGCACGGCCTGCCACCAGTCGGCGATGTCACCCCAGCCGGGCGCTGAGAGCGATCCGCCGAAGTGCTGCACGGAGAGCGCGGCGACCAGGTTGGCGAAGGCGAGCCGGTCGGCGAGCGGCCAGCCGCTCAGGGTGCCGGTGATGAACCCGGCGGTGAACACGTCGCCGGCGCCGGTCGGGTCGAGCGCCTCCACCGGAACGGCCGGCACCGCGGCCACCTCGCCGGTGCCCGCGTCCACCGCGAGCGCGCCGTCGCCACCGCAGGTGACCACCACGACGGGGGCGAGGCCGGAGAGTTTGTCGAGCGCCTGCCGGGGCTCGTCGGTTCGGGTGTACCGCATCGCCTCCACCGCGTTCGGCAGGAAGGCGTGGCAGTCGGTCAGCGCCGCCAGCACGTCCCGCGACCAGGCCTCGGTCTCGTCCCATCCGACGTCCGCGAAGACCAGCGTGCCCCCGGCCTTGGCCCGGTGCACCCAGTCCGTCCCGGAGCCGGCCAGGCTGACCGCCGCGCTGCGCGCCGGGGGCAGGCCGTTGACCAGGCCGTCGGCGTCGGTCGGCAGCGGGTGCCCATGCGTGATCATGCTGCGGTCCCGGTCGTACGCCAAGGAGACCGTCACCGGCGAATGCCAGTCGTCCACCCGCAGCGAGGCGGAGAGGTCGATGCCCTCCTGCCGGCTGAGCACCTGGTGGCAGAACTCCCCGTAGGCGTCGGTGCTGAGGGCGGTGCCCAGCCCGGTGTGCAGGCCGAGCCGGCTCGCCGCGACCGCGAGGTTGGCCACCCCGCCGGGGCACGAGCCCATCCCGGGCGCCCACACCTCGGTGCCGGGGCCGGGCAGCTCACGCAGGCCGGTGAAGATGACGTCGAGGTACACCACCCCCGGCACGAACAGATCGAGCTGCTCAGGCATCGTCCGATCTTACCTCCGTGCCGATAGGCCGGATATCCATTGATCAGCGTGCCGGGTGATCAGCGTGCCGGGTGATCAGCGTGGCGGGCGCAGGTCGGCGTGGGCGGCCCGCAACGCGTCCACCACCCGATCGGTACCCGCGGGGCGGGCCGTGTCGAGCGCCGCCCACGCCTCGTCGAGAGCCCTGGTCAGCTCGCGGATCCGGCCGGCGTGCTGGCGGCGCACGTCCTCCCGCACCTTCTCCACGCGGCGCAGCCAGCCGTCGTTGCCGGGCGGCGCGTGCACCGGCGCGACCGGCCGGGCCGCAGCGGGCGGCCGGGCCGGGGCGGAAGGAGGAGGGGCAGGCGGCGGAGGCGGGGGCGGAGGGCTGAACTCCGGCAGGTCGGTGACCGGCACGATCGCGGCGATCGGCCGGCCGTTGTCGACCACGACGGTGACCTGACCGGTCAGGCCGGTCACCCGCACGAGTTGCTGGAACCGCAGGCGCGCCTCGGCGATGGTGAGCTCGATGCGGCGGCGGATCGGTGTCGCTGGTTCTCCCATGTCGCGATGATGCCGCGCACCTACGACATTTTTCGCCGTCCCGTCACACCCGGTAGGCCCGCATCAGCTTCATGATCTTCTCCGCGCCGTCGGTGAGCACGGCCAGGTCCACGTCCGTGAAGATCCGGCGACGGGTGTCGATCACGCAGTGCGCGCCGATCACCTGGCCGGCCTCGCCGGTCAGCGGCACCCCGAGGTAACTGCGCAGTCCGGTCATCGTGAGAAACGGGTTGCCGGCGTGCTTCGGGTCCTTGCGGCCGTCGATGACGCAGTACGGCTCGCCGGCGAGCACGGTGTGGGTGCACATCGCCCACTCCGCCGGCGTGCCCTGCGCCTCCTGCACCCAGCCGGAGACGCCGTGCCCGCCGATGATCATCTGGGAGGTGTCCAGGACCACCGAGACCAGCGACACCGGCGCCTCCAGCAGCGTGGCGCTGCGCTTGGCCACCTCGTCGAGGCTGGTCCGCAGGTCGGCATTGAGCAGGTCGAATCCGGCGATCTCGAGCATCCGCTCCGGGGTGCCCAGCCGGTCGAACAGGTCGGTGTTCACGTCAGCTCCTGACAGTGGTGTGTGCGGCGGCGAGCTGGGTGTGTGAGGTGACCCGGATCTGCAGGGCGAGCCCGCAGAGCCGGGTGATCGGGTCGGCGCCGGCCATCACGGGCAGCAGCCGTTCCAGGGTTGGATCGGACCCGGCGGTCCGGACCAGCTGGTCCCAGACCCGGGGCCCGTCACCGCCGTGCACGCGCAGCACGGCGGCCCGCGCGTCCTCCACGGTGGGACGCGACAGCCCGTAGGGCGAAGGCTCTGTCATCCACGGCTCCTGCTTGATGGGGAGATGTTTCGTCCGGCGAAGTAATTGATCGGCGGCAGGAACGCGGAATTCAATGGAATCGGGGCCAGGTAATCAGTGCCGGAACCCGCCGACGAGGTTGGCCAGGTCCCCGGCGAGCCGGGTCAGGTCGGCCGCGGCCTGCTGGGTGGCCTTGGCGCCGTCGGCGGTGGCGCTCGCCACCTCGGCGACCCCGGAGACGGTACGCGCGACGTCTCCGCTGCTCGTGGCGGCGTCCGCCACCGAGCGGCTCATCTCCCCGGTGGTGGCGGTCTGCTCCTCCACGGCCGAGGCGATCGTGGTGGTGTAGTCGCCGATCTGCTGGATGACGCCGGTGATCTCCCCGATCGCGGTCGCCGCCGAGGTGCTGGACTCCTGGATCGCGCCGATCCGGTGGGTGATCTCCTCGGTCGCCTTGGCGGTCTGCTGGGCCAGCTCCTTGACCTCGCCGGCCACCACCGCGAAGCCCTTGCCCAGCTCACCGGCGCGGGCCGCCTCGATCGTGGCGTTCAGCGCGAGCAGGTTGGTCTGCTCGGCGATGCTGGTGATCAGCCGGACCACGTCACCGATCTCCGCGCTCGCCTGGCCCAGCTCGGCGACCTGGTTGTTGGTGCGCTCGGCGACCGCCATGCCCTCCTGGGCGACCCGGGCCGCCTCGGAGGCGTTCGTGGCGATCTCGGTGATCGAGGCGCTCATCTGCTCGGCGCCGGCCGCGATCGACTGGACGCCGGTGTTGACGTCCTCGCTGGCGACGCTGGCCGAGCTGGCCTTCGAGGCCGCGTCGGCGGCGCCGCTCTGCAGTTGGGCGCTGACCGTGGAGAGCTCCTCGGATGCGCCGGCCAGGGTGGCGGCGGATCCGCCGATGGTGTTGACGGTGTCGCGCAGCCGGAGGACGGCGGCGTCCAGGGCCCGGCCCATCCGGCCCGGCTCGTCGCTGGAGGTGAGCCCGCTGCTGCGGGTCAGGTCGCCCTCGGCGAGCCCTTCGCAGACGTCGGTGACCCGGCGCAGCGACCGGACGATGCCCCGGGCCACCAGGAACCCGAGGGTCATCGCGGCGGCGATGCCGGCCGCCAGCAGCACGATCGACTGGATCCGGTTGGACTCGTAGGACGAGCGGGCGTCCGCGGCGTCGGCGGCGGCGTCGGCCTTCTCCATCGCGGTCATCTCCGCGAGGTGTTCCTTGATCTCGGTGACCGTGTCGGCCATGTCGCCGTTGCGGATCGCGAGCCAGGTGGTGAGGTCGTTCTTCGCGGAGGCCGGCAGCAGCTGCTCGTTCGCGATCGTCACGAACGAGTTCCAGTCGGTCCGGGTGTCCTGGATCATCGCGGCCGGCGGCACCGGGCCGGTCGACTCGTACTCGTCCCACGCGGCATCGACCGCCTCCACATCGGCGGCGTACAGGTCGGTGAATTTCTGCTTCGTCGTGGCGTCCCGGTTCATCGCCGCGTTCGACAGGTCGAGCCGGGCCTGGGTCATGGTGTTCTGCAGGCTTCCCAGCGCCGAGACGCCCAGCAGGTTGCTGCTGTAGATCGCCTGGGCGGAGTCACTGGCGCCGCTGAGCGCACGCAGGCCCAGCACCCCGACCAGGAGGGCGACCACCGCCGCGACGCTCACCGCCACCAGGACCTTGATGTTGACACTGAGGTCCGCCCAGTAACCCCGGCCCTTGTCCGGGGTCACCACCGCCTCCGCCGTCATCGCGCTCATGTCTAACCAGTCGGCACCCGGGCCGCTCCTGCTGAGCGCGGACGAGCGGGCCTTTTCCGACGAAAAGGCCCGCTCGTAACCGGTGTTACTGGTGTGCCGGGGTCCCCCTGCGGATGCCCGCCACGGCGACGATCGCGCCGGCGAAGCAGATCACCGCGGCGACCAGGGCGGCCACGTGCACGCCGTTCATGAAGGCGGTTCCGGCGCCGTCGACGACCGCGGCCCGTACCGCGTCGGTCATGTCGGCCGAAACCGGTGCGACTCCCATGGACACCGCGTCCTTGGCCTCGGAGAGGCCCTGCGCCATCGGCGCGGGCACCCCGGCGCCGGTGAGCGATCCGGCAAGCGTCGCGCCGACCTTGCTGCTGATCAGCGAGATCAGGACCGAGGTGCCGAGCGCGCCGCCGATCTGCAGCATGGTGGCCTGCAGACCGCCGGCGACACCGGCGTCCTTGATCGGGGCGTTGCCGACGATCGCCTCGGAGGAGGCGGCCATCACCATGCCGACGCCGAGGCCGAGCCCGATGAAGGACGGCCACATCGCGTGGTAGGAGGAATCGGTGCCGAGACCGAGCAGTCCGAGCGAGGCGGCGCCCTGCAGGACCATGCCGAGCGGCATGGTCAGGCGCGGGCCGAACCGGTCGGTGAGCGCCGCGCCGAGCGGTGAGGCGACGACCGAGGCGAGGCTGAGCGGCAGCGTGAGCACACCGGCCATCACCGGCGTGTACCCGCGGACGTTCTGCAGGTACAGCATGATGTAGAAGATCGAGCCGAGCAGCGTGAAGAAGTTGATCGCGGTGATGACCGCGCCGATCGTCAGCGCCGGGCTGCGGAACAGCCGCATCGGGAGCAGCGGGTGTTCCTGCCGGGTCTCGTACCAGCCGAACAGCGCCAGGATCAGCAGACCGGCGACGATGGTGCCGATCGTGGACCCGGCGGTCCAGCCCCAGGTCTCGCCCTTGACCACGCCGAAGACCAGGACCAGCAGACCGGCCGCGAGCAGCAGCACGCCTGCCACGTCGAACTTGTGCCTGCCGGTGGAGTTCTTGCTCTCGGCGAGCACCAGCGCGCTGAAGACCAGCGCGATCACGCCGATCGGCGCGTTGATGTAGAAGACCGACTCCCAGTTGACGTGCTGCACGAGCAGGCCACCGACGATCGGGCCGAGCGCGGTGGAGACCGAGGAGACCATGGCCCAGATGCCGACCGCCATGCCGAACTTCTTCGGCGGGAAGACGGCTCGCAGGATGCCGAGCGTGTTCGGCATGAGCAGCGCGCCGAAGAGGCCCTGAGCGGCGCGGAAGGCGATGACGCCCTCGATCGAGCCGGCCAGCCCGATCGCGACCGACGCCACGGTGAAGCCGGCGACACCGATCAGGTAGTAGCGGCGCCGGCCGAACCGGTCACCGAGTTTGCCGCCGAGGATCAGCGCGGCGGCCAGCGCGAGCAGGTAGGAGTTGGTCACCCACTGCAGCTCAGCGGTGCTGGCGCCCAGGTCACGCCCGATCTCCGGGTTGGCGATCGAGACGACGCTGCCGTCCAGGCCGACCATGAACAGGCCGAACGCGACAGCGATCAGGGAGAGCCAGGGGCTGCCGCGGCGGCCTGCGGCCACCGGCGGCGAATGGGCAGGGGTGGGTGTTGCGACGATTGCCGGCGGCATCGGGGGTGCTCCATCTTGGTGCGAGATCGATTGGGTACGGGGTGAAGTCAGCGCCCGTCCGACCGCAGCAGGCCGGACAGCTCCGTGAGACCGGGCAGAGCGGCGCGCACCGCGGCCCGCTGCTCGGGGGCGAGCCGTTCCAGCGCGCTCAGCAGATAACCGGTGAAGAGCTCCTGCACCTGGTCGATCCGGCGCCGGGCCTGCTCGGTGGTGTGCAGACGCACCACCCGCCGGTCCCGCTCGTCGGGTTCCCGGCGCAGCAGGCCGGCCGTGACCATGGCGGTGACCAGCGCGCTGGCGTTGTTCGGCCGCAGCTGGAGCTCATCGGCGAGCTCCCGGACCGTCAGGCCGGGCCGGGCCCGGACCTGCCACAGCGCGACGGTCTGCAGCTCGGGCGGCTTCGGATGGGTGAAATCGGACTGGAGGCGGCGCTCAAGATTGCGATGCAGCTGGTGGGCCAGGTGCATCAGCGCCACGGCGTCGTCCGATTCCGTCATGAACCCATTATTAGGTATGACGGCATACCTATTTCTAGCCGATGCGTGACGCGTCACTTTCCCTGAAGTCCCGGTAGGGCCGTCCGGCCCCTGCCCGGTACCGCACGCGCGGGGTGATCCGCAGGCGGCGCAGCGCCGGCCCGAACGGGTCCCCGAACGTGCGCGCGGCGGTGTTCAGCAGCAGCGCGGCCGCGACCATGCCGACCGCCGGGACGCCGATCAACAGGGCGATCACCGAACCGGTCAGACCGCCCCAGACCATCACGCGCAGGCCGATGTCGGCCACCGGGATGCCGCTGGGCCGCTCCCGCGTCCAGATCGGCAGGAACGAGGTGGCCAGGGCGAGCCCGACCGCCCCGAGCACGGCCGCAACCGTGAGGAACGCCTGCGACCAGTGGTAGTGACGGCCGGCCGCGTAGGCCCCGGAGAGCACGCAGCCGAACCAGACCTTGCCCAGCGCCCACCGGCCCAGCCGGACCAACGGGTCGTCGGAGTTCGTCGCCATCGCCAGCTCCTGCCGGGCGGATTCCTGGTGTCAGGTTACCGGGATCGGGCGCCGTTTCCGGGGCGTCTCGCCGGATTCGGCCACGCGCGGCCGGACCTCCACACCGGACCGCCTCCACAGTGTTCGGCCACCTCGAACAGTCCGCAATGACCGTCCGTTCCCGCCGTCCGATGTGGCATCCGTGTGGGCAAATGTTCGCATCCGACGATCCGCGATACTCGCGGGATGACATTGCTTCTGGTCGCTGTGGTGGAGATGGTCGCCGGTCACGAGGAGGCCGGCCGGCGGTACGAGGACGACGTGCTCACGCTCCTCGGCCGGCACGGCGGCGTCCTGGAACGGCGGATGCGCGACACCACCGGCGGCGCCGAGGTGCAGGTGATCCGCTTCGACGAGCGTTCCGGCCTGGACTCCTTCCTGGCCGATCCGCGCCGGGCGGCGCTGCGGGCGGAGGTGGGCGAGGCGGCGCCCGCCACCCGGGTGCTGGAGGTCCGCGACGTCTAGCCCGGCGGGCTCCCGGCTTTCGCGGCGGCGCGGCCTTCTGCGCGGCGCGGCCTTCTGAACGGCAAGGCCTGCTAAGCCGCGAGGCGGAACAGCTCGGCGTGGATCTGGCGGGACGGGACGCGCAGCGATCGCAGGCTCGCCACCACCGCGCGGGTCAGCGGCGCCGGCCCGCACACATAGGTGTCCCGGTCGGTCACGTCCGGGACCAGCGTGGCCAGGTTCTCCGGCTGGAACGGCTGGTTGCCGCCGCCGGTCCGGCCGGTGAGCACGTGCAGCCGCGCGCCGCGGACCCGCGCCAGGTTGCGCAGCTCACCGAGGAGGACGGCGTCGGCCGTGGAGCGCACCCGGTAGAGGACCACCACGTCGGAGCCGATCGCCGGGTCCTCCAGCAGGGCGCGGATCGGCGTCACCCCGATCCCGCCGGCGATCAGCAGGACGCCGGAACGGGACCGCTGCGCCAGGGTGAAGGCGCCGTAGGGCCCCTCGGCGTAGACCCGCGTCCCGATCGGAAGATCACGGAGCCCGGCGCTGGTCGTACCGATGGCCTTCGCCGTCAATCGCAGGGAGCGACCGTTCGGCGCGGCCGAGAGGGAGAACGGGTTGACCTGCCACCACGACTGGTGCTCGGGGAACCGCCAGAGGAAGAACTGACCGGCGGCGGCCTGCAACCGCTCCAGGTGGCGACCCGTCACGTGCACCGACACCACGTCGCCGGACTCCGGCACGACCGCGGCGACCCGCATCCGGTGCCGGGCGTTGCGGGCCAGCGGGACGATCAGGCGGCCGGCCAGCAGCGCTCCGAGGGCGAACGTCCACAGCCCCCACCAGTACACCTGGGTCCAGATGTTGATTTTGAATGCGGTGCCCTCGTAGACCTGGTGGATCACGCCGAGCACCACCACCGCGTAGAGCAGCAGGTGTACGGCGTGCCACGTCTCGTAGGAGAGCCGGCGGCGGGCGGCGCGTACCGACAGCGCCACGACCAGCACGATCAGGCAGGTGGCCAGCACGCCGAGCAGCACCGGGAGCTGCCCGGCGAGGCTGAGGAAGGTACGCGCGTACGACGCCCGGTCCTGCTGGGCGAATCCGAGGACCACGAACGCGGGGTGCAGCAGCACGAGCCAGAGGACGGCGAACCCGGTCCACCGGTGCCAGGTGGTCAGCCGGTCCATCCCGATCCCCCGGTCCAGGATCGGCAGGCGGGCGACGAGCAGCAGCTGCAGCGCCATCACGAACGCGAGGTAGAGGCCGAGCAGCCGGCCGATCGAGCCGGCGAGGTTGTGCGCGGGACCGGCCAGGACGTACATCGCCTGCACGACGGCCAGGTTGACGAGGAGAAAGGCCCAGAGCGCCACGTGCGCGACCCGGGCGGAACGACGGACGGCTATCACCTGCGGATGGGTCACGGCGATCATCCCGGTCTCCCCTGCTGAACATCGGCGTGTACCGGGTGTACCGCCGCCGTCACTCTCCGGTTCAGTCCGGGGGTGACGGCGGCGGCCCGGGTCACTGCGGAGCGCCCAGGTCGTCGAGGGCCTTGGTGGCGCCGCGGTGCAACGGCACCGGGTCGGTGGCCCGCGCGGTGTCCAGGCTGATCTCCTTGGCCGCCGCGTTCGCCTGTTCCAGCTGGGTCTTGCGCTCGAAGAGGGTCCGGGTCAGCACGCAGGCCACGTCCGGGTCGAGGTCCTCGCGGACCAGCAGGACGTTCGGCACCACGATCGTCTTCACGTCGGCCGCCGTCTTGTAGGTGGCGGCCGGGATGGCGCCTGCCTGGTAGACCTCGTTGATCTTCTGCATCTCCGGCAGCAGCGGCGTGATGTCCAGGAATTCGACCTTGTCCCCGGACGTGGTGAGCAGATCGGTGATGCCCGGCGTGGGCAGGCCGCCGGACCAGAACAGCGCGTCGATCGTGCCGTCCTTCATCCCGTCGACGGTCTTGGCGAGGTCCAGCTTCTGCGCGCTCACGTCCGCCGCGGGGTCGAGGCCGGCGGCGGTGAGCACCCGCTGGGCGATCACCTCGGTGCCGGACTTCGGGGAGCCGGTGGAGACCCGCTTACCCTTCATCCCGGCGACGTCGGTGATGCCGGCCGCCTTGCGGACGATCACCTGGGTGTAGTTGGTGTGGATCCGGGACAGCGCCGCGATCGGCTGCTTCTCGGTGAAGCTGCCGGTTCCGTTGATCGCGTTCGCCGCCGTGTCGGCGAGCGAGAACGCCACGCCGTAGGTGCCGGCCACCAGCTGCTGGATGTTCTGCACCGACGCGCCGGTCTCGGACGCCGTCGCCTGGACGTTGCCGCCGGCCATGTTGACCTGTTCCGCGTACGCGTTACCCAGTGCGAAGTAGACACCTGTGGCGTTGCCGGTCGCGATGCCGATCCGGGTGGACTGGCCGACCTCGCAGGTGACGTCGCCACCGGTGTCGGTCGCGGCGCTGTCCTGCCGGCCGCCACAGGACACAGTGGCCGCCGCCAGAAGGCCGGCCAGGGCGATGCTCAATGTCCGTCTCATGCACTCCTCCGGGGGATCAGGTCGGGTTTCGCGGGCCGCTCGGTCCCCTCGGGCACCTCGGGCCGGTCTTTCCTACGGCGCAGAGCGGCCATACCGACCGCCAGGAGCAGGGCGCCCACCCCGAGCGCCACGGCCACCGGCTCCAGGTAGAGCAGCAGCACCCCGGCGACGGCGGCGAGGACCCGGCTCGGGGTGCCGGCCGGGCCGACGCCGAGCACCCAGCCGCCGGTCGCCACGGCCAGCCCCAGCACGGCGAGGGCCGCCACCACCGTGGTCCCGGCGACGGCGGCGACCGATCCGCGGGCGAGCAGGTGCTCACCGTTGCCGGTCAGCACGAACGCGATCGGGGCGAGGAAGGCCGGCAACGCGTACTTCAGGGCCTGCCACATGGTCGGGATCGCCCGGCCGCCGGTGATGGCGCTGGCGCCCACCGCCGCCAGGGCGGTGGGCGGGGTGACCTCGGAGAGCACCGAGTAGTAGAAGACGAACATGGCCGCGGCCGGCGCGGGGACGCCGAGCGCCAGCAGGGCCGGCCCGATGATCACCCAGCCGATGATGAAGCTCGCCGTGACCGGCACCGCCAGACCGAGCAGGGCCAGCGCGAACGCGGCCAGGACCACGGTCAGGCCGAGCACCATCTGGGGGTTGTCGGTGACCGCCCGCGCGCCGTTGACCAGCAGCGACGCCAGCTGGGCGCCGAGGCCGGTCTTCGTGGTCGTCGCGGTGATGATCCCTGCCGCCGCGCAGACCGCGACCACCGGCAGCACGCCGCGCACCCCGGCGGAGAGCGCCTCGAACGCCCGCCGCGGGGTGAGCCAGGACCTGCGGTCCAGGAACGACAGCGCGGCGGCGAGGATCGTCGCGTAGACGACCGCGCGGGTCGCGGACTCCCCGATCGCGAGCAGCACGACGATCAGCACGAGCGACGAGAAGTGGTACCCGAATCGCCCCAGCAGCCGCCACGCGCCGGCCGACTCGACCTCGACCGGGCGGACCCCGTACCGCCGGACGTCGATCTCGACGGCGAGCAGGATGCCGAGGTAGTAGAGGACGGTCGGGATCATCGCCCAGCCGAGGACGGTCAGGTAGGCGACGTTGAGGTACTCGGCGACGATGAACGCGGCGGCGCCGAGGGTGGGCGGGGAGAGGATCGCGCCGACGCCCGCCGCGGCCAGCATGCCGCCGGCCTGTTCACGGGGGTAACCGGCACGCCGCAGCATGGGCCAGGTCACCGCGCCGACACTGACCGCGGTCGCCGTACCCGATCCGGAGACCGTGCCGAGCAGGAAGCCGGCGGCCACCGCGGTGCGCCCGGCGGCGCTGCGCGACCTGCGGAAGGCGGCGACCGACAGGTCGACGAAGAAGCGGCTCGCGCCGGAGAGGTCGAGCACCGCGCCGTAGATGGTGAAGAGCACGATGTACGTGGCCGCGACGTCGAGCGGCGTGCCGTAGAAACCGCTGCCGGAGTTGTAGAGCGCGTCGACGATCTGGGCGAAGTCGAGTCCGGCATGCGCGATCGGCCAGTGCTGGGGAAGCAGGCCACCGTAGTAGCCGTACCCCAGGAAGATCGCGCAGACGATCGGCAGCGCCCACCCGGTGGTCCGCCGGCAGGCCTCCACGACCAGGAGCAGCAGCACCGCACCGAAGATCACGTCGAGCGGTTCGAGCAGGCCCTGCCGGTCCAGGAACGCGTTGTAGCCACCGGCGAACGGGTTCACCGGATAGAGGCACACGACAAGGGCAGAACCGGCCAGGATCAGGTCCGGCCAGGTGGGCCGATCACGCTTCCCACCAAACCCGCTGTGGTACGCCAGGAAGACGAGCGGCAGCGTGCCGGCCAGAAAGATGATCAGGTAGAACTGGCTGCCCTGAGCGAGGGGCCGGAACACCTGCACGAGCACGAGCACGGCGACCGCGAAGGCGACGCTCGCGACGACCGCGCGGAACCGCCCGGTGAGCTCGCGGGCTGGGCGCTCCTCCTCGTCGTAGTGCAGCTCGATAGATCGATCAGCGCCCATGAAACGGACAGTACTATGTCCGCTCTCCTCTGTAACGACCGAATACCCGTGTGAGTTATCGGCGGCTGATCTCGAACCTCCGGACCGCGCCGGTCAGCTCGTCGGCCATCCCGGCCAGCTCGTGGGCCGCCGACCGGGAGCCCTCCAGCCCCGCCGTGGTCGCCTGCGCCGCGTCCGCCACGTCGCTGATGTTGCGGGCGATCTCCTCGGCACCGCCCGCCGCCTCGGTGACGCTGCGGCTGATCTCGCCGGCCGTCGCGGTCTGCTCCTCCACGGCCGAGGCGATCGTGGTCTGGTAGTCGCTGATCCGCACGATGACCTCGGAGATCCGCTCGATCGCGATGACCGCGCTGGACGTGTCCGTCTGGATCTCCTGCACCCGCTGGCTGATCGTCTCGGTCGCCTTCGCGGTCTCCTGCGCCAGCTCCTTGACCTCACCGGCCACCACCGCGAAGCCCTTGCCCAGCTCACCGGCGCGGGCCGCCTCGATCGTCGCGTTCAGCGCCAGCAGGTTCGTCTGCTCGGCGATCTGATTGATCACCTTGACGATGTTGCCGATCTCGTTCGACGACTCGCCCAGCTTCGCCACGATGCTGCTGGTCTCCTGCGCCACCGAGACCGCCTCGCCGGCCACCCCGGCCGCGTCCGAGGCGTTCGTCGCGATCTCCCGGATCGACACGCCCATCTCCTCGGCCGCCGCGCTCAGCGTGTGCACGTGCCGCGCCACGTCCTCGGCCGCCTGCTGCGCGGCGGCGGCGCGGTCCGAGGCGGTGGCTGCGCCACCGGCGAGGTTCTCGTTCACCGAGTTCAGGTTCCGCGACGATTCGAGTACGGTCGCCGCACTCCCGTTGATGACCCCGACGGCGTCCCGCATGCTCGACGTGGCCTGTCGCAGGGCGTCCGCCATCTGTCCCACCTCGTCGCGGCTGCGCACGTCCGGATCGCGGGTCAGGTCACCACCGGCGACCGACTGCAGCACATCGGTGACCTTGCGGACCGGCCCGACCACGGCCCGCACCGCGAGCACCGCGACGAACAACCCGATGATCAGCCCGAGCAGGCCGATGACCAGCACCTGCGTAGTGACCGAACTCCGCGCGTCGGCGACCTCGTCGGTCGCCGCGACCGCCTCCGCGGCGTGCGCCTGCTCCAGGGTGGCGAACTCCTCGTCGATCTCGGTGAAGACCGTGGTGGCCTCGTTCCACCCGCTCCAGAACCCGGGCAGGTTGCTGGAGTTCGACGCCGGCAGCATCACGTCGTCGCGCAGCTGCAGGAACTTGTCGTAGTTGGCCTTCAGCGCGGTCGCGGTATCCGCGTCCGCGGTGAGCGGCGCATACTTCGCCCAGGTGTCCGCGACCTCGTCGTCCAGGTCCGCCACCTGCGTGGTGATCTTCTCCCGGAACGCGGCGCCGGACATGAAGTAGTTCAGCGCGAACATCCGGGTCCGCAGCACGTCCTGGTGCAGGCTGGCGAGCAGGGAGATCGGCGTGACCCCGTGGTCGTAGACCACCTTCGACTTGGACTCGACGGTCCGCAACCCACCCACGGCGATGCCGATGACCACGGCGCACGCCACCGCCACGGCCACGACCGAGGTGAGCATCTTGACCGCCAGAGGCAGGTCGGCGAGCCGCTGCCACGGCGAGCGAGACATGCAGTGGTCCCCTTCCGAGCAGTCGTTCCTCCCCAATCCCTAGTTCGGCAGCCCTCTCCCCCGGCTGAGCGTCACGAACGGTTACCCGCGATGAAGGAAACGCTGAACCGCGCAGCACACCGTGCCGGGCTCGCCGCCTGCTCCGGCCATGACGACGAGTCGTGAGCGGAGCAGGCGGCCGAGGGCTCAGCTCGGGTGTTCGACGGTGATGGTCCGGGGCTGGACGTCGATGGCGGTGATCTCGAGGAGCTGGTCGTCGACGGCGGCGAGGCGGTCGCGGGCGTCGGCGGGGAGGTGGACCGGTGAGCCGGACGCCAGGGGCAGCAGGTGCAGGGTCACCTCGGCGTCGGGGTGGTGACCGGCGTCGATCAGGTTGACGATCCAGCGCGCGCCGTCCCAGAAGCGGTCGGTGACGGTACGGCCGTCGATGCGCAGCTCGCCGACGTCGCCGGCCCAGTCGATCCGGAGCAGCGGGTCGAGCGCGGGGTCGGCGGCCCACTCCGGCAGCGGCAGGCGGTAGACGGCGGCCAGCTCGTCGAAGACGTCCGGGGTGGGTGCGGAGGGGCGGCCGTCGTGCTTGCCGTAGCTGACCGGAACCGCCGTCGCCGCGGGACGCACCAGCACGGCCGCGACCGGCGACGTCGCGGCGGGAGAGGCGGCGACCGGCGAAGGCCCGCCGGGAGAGGCGACGACCGGCGAAGGCGCACCGGGAGAGGCGGTGACCGGGGAGGCCGCCGGGAGGGGCGCGGGCACCGGAGGACCCGTCTCCACGGTGGTGAACGTCCGGGTGGCCGGGTCGTATCCCCGTACCCCGGTGGGGCCGGCGGCCTTGACCAGCACCCGGCCGGCGGCGTCCCACTGCAGCTCGTCGTGGCTGAGCAGGAGGCGGCGGACGGCGGCCTCCACCACCCAGACCGACCCGGCCGCCGAGGCCGGGAGGACGAGCACGTCGAGCGTGCCGTAGCGAACCGGTTCGAGGCCGGGCACGATCTCGTGGACCTCGATGCCGCCGGGGCCGTCGACGGCCACCTCCGGGGCGATGCCCTCGTCGGCGATCAGGACCAGCGTGGGGATCTCGCCGGGCAGCAGGGTGAGTGCGGTGGCGGTGGCCCAGGCGATCCGGACACCGCCGGCGGTCAGGCCGACCGGCCAGCGGGCCAGGGTTCCGGGCGGGATGCGGACCGGCCGGGACGGGAACTCGACGACGCGATCGTCGAGCCCGACCCGGAAACGGGCATGCTCATAAACGGACAGCGGGAAGTGCGGCTGGTGCCACGCCACGAAGACGAAGCCGGACGTGCCGTCGCTGCGCAGCGCCCAGCGCAGCGTCGTGCCGTCCTCGACGCCGATCGGGCGCGCGTCGGGCAGGGTGGACGGCATCTCGGCGAGCCGGTCGCCGAACGCGGCGAGGAACGCGTGCTGGCGGCGCAGCTCGGCGTGGCTGGCGGCGAGCGCCCCGGCCTCCCCGATCGGCGCGTGGAAGTCGTAGCCGAGGCGCGGCAGATCGTTCGGGTACCCGGTGGCGTGCGACTCCTGCATGCCCTCCGGGGACGCCGGGTTGGTGCCGCCGGCATACATGTAGTAGCCCTGCCAGGCCGAGCCGTTGCCGATCTTGCAGTGCGCGATGGCGGCGACGTCGAGCGCGTCCGGGCGCGGCCGCCGGTGGTAGGCGGTCGCCATCCCGCCGGCGAGTTCGCAGGTCGCGGCCGGGAAGAGGTCGGACGGGGTGCGCGGTCCGCCCTTGGCCGCCTCGATGTTCTGCGCGCGGCGCACGTCCGCGCCGATGCCGGGGTCGTCCCAGACGTGTGAGAAGAAGTAGTGGTCGCGGAAGTTCGGCGCCCACGGCGCGTCGGTCTCCACCCAGAAGCCGTCGCCGTAACCGCCGTAGAGCGGCAGCACCTCGCCCTCGGGCAGTTCGGCGCTGTCCCAGGCCGTCGCGGTCCAGATCGGCGCCGACATGCCCGCTTCGCGGGACAGGCGCTTGAGGGTACGGAGATGGCCCGGCTCCGTGTACAGCTCGTTCTCGATCTGGATGCCGAGCACCGTCCCGCCGTCGCCGGCGCGGCCTCGCAGCGCGGCGCCGATCTGGCCGAACCACTCGGCGACCAGCTCCAGATAGGCCGGATCGTCGGTCCGGTGCCGGACCGGCGCGTGCCGCACCCAGTCCGGGAAGCCGCCGTTGCGGGACTCGCCGTGGCACCAGGGACCGATCCGGAGCACCACGTCGAGGCCGGTCTCGACCGCGAGGTCGACGAACGCAGCGACGTCGAGGTTGCCGTCGAAGCGGGCCTCGCCCCGGCGCGGCGAGTGGTGCAGCCAGAAGAGGTAGCTGGCCACCACCGTCACGCCGCCGGCCCGCATCTGCCGCAGGCGCTCGGCCCATCGCTCGCGGGGCACCCGCGAGTAGTGCAGCTCGCCGGAGACCGGGATGACCGGCACGCCGCCGAGCTCCAGGTAGCGGTTGGTCAGCGAGACCCCGGGCCGCGCGTCTTCCTCGTTGCTCATCCGCGGCCGGCGCAACGGCGTCGCCCAGGTGCGGTGGCGAACGGAGAGCGGCTCGGGCCACTTCGTTGGTTCAGTGGGCACGAGAACCCCTCCTCGGATTTTGACTGTAACCGGTCACAGCCCGGCGTGGCCGAACGATACACAGCGCTCATGGGTCAGACGCAAGGTCTTGACACATGGCCGTAACACCAGCACTGTAACCGGTCACAGGACCCAACACGCTTCGATGGGTCCGTCCCCGGCTTCCGTCCCCCCGGCTCAGCCGATCAAGGAGGATCGATGAAAACGAAACTCGTCCCGCTCATGGCGGCCCTCGCTTTGTTCACCGTCACCGCCTGCTCCAGCTCCGACTCCGGCTCTCCCTCGTCCGATCCCGACGAGAAGGTCGCGCTGACCTACTGGACCTGGACCCCGAACATGGACAAGGTGGTCGCGGCCTGGAACGCGGCGAACCCGAACATCCAGGTCACGGTCAACAAGCAGGACGGCGGCGACCCGGCCGTCACCAAGCTGCTGACCGCGATCAAGGCGGGCTCCGGCGCGCCGGACATCATGCAGGCCGAGTACCAGAAGATCCCCACCCTGGTCTCCGCGGACGCGATCGCCGACATCGCCGGCGAGGCCGGCTCGCTCAAGGACAAGTTCCCGTCCGGCTCGTGGAACGGCGTGACCCTCGGATCCGAGGCCGTCTACGGCGTCCCGCAGGACTCCGGGCCGCTGATGTTCTTCTACCGCGCCGACGTCTTCGAGAAAAACGGCCTCGCCGCGCCGAAGACCTGGGACGACTACGCCGCGGCCGCCGAGAAGATCCACAAGGCGAACCCGAAGCAGTACGTCGGCACCTTCTCCGCGAACGACGCCGGCCTCTTCACCGGTCTCGCGCAGCAGGCCGGCGCCTCCTGGTGGGGCGTGAACGGCGACGCCTGGAGTGTCGACATCAACGACGCGGCGACGCAGAAGGTCGCCGCGTACTGGGGCGGCCTGGTGGAGAAGGGCGTCATCGACAACAAGCCGATGTACACCCCGGAGTGGAACGCCGCCCTCAACGACGGCACCCAGGTCGGCTGGGTCAGCGCGGTGTGGGCGCCGGGCGTCCTGGAGGGCAGTGCGAAGGACACCAAGGGCAAGTGGAAGGCCGCGCCCATGCCGCAGTGGGACGCCGCCAGCCCGGCGACCGGCAACTGGGGCGGCTCGGCCACCAGCGTCACGACCCAGACCAAGCACAAGGCGCAGGCCGCCGCTTTCATCACCTGGCTCAACAGCGACCCCGCCGCGCTGAAGCTGCTCGCCTCCGAGGCCAACATCTACCCGGCCGCCACCGACGCGAGCGCCGCGCTCAGCACGCCGCCGGCGTTCTTCGCCGACCAGGCCGACTTCTGGGCCATCGCCGCCGAGGCAGCCAAGACCACCAAGCCCTTCACGTACGGGCCGAACGTCAACGTCGCGTACAGCGCCTTCAACGACGCGTTCGGCAAGGCGGCCGAGGCGAAGAAGGCGGCCGCCTTCACCGCGTCCCTGGCGACCATGCAGCAGACCACCGTCGACGATCTTAAGAACAGCGGCTTCACCGTCGCCGGATGAGTTCGCGGGCCCGGGCGGTTCGCCGTCCGGGCCTCTCGGAGAAAGGTTCGGCGATGTCGCTGACTATGGACCGGCCCGCGGTGGCCACGTCTCCGGTGGTTTCCCGCCCCCGGACCAGACGGACAGGCGTCCCCTACGCCTTCCTGGCCCCGGCCCTGGTCCTCTTCACGCTCTTCCTGGCCGCGCCGATCCTCTACGCCGGTTACCTGAGCCTGCGCAAGACGCAGGTCAGCGGCCTGGGACTGGGCAAGGCCTCGCGGACCGAGGTCTGGGCCGGGCTGAGCAACTACGCCCGCTCGCTCACCGACCCCGACTTCCTGCCGAGCGTGTGGCGGGTCGGGGCGTACGGCCTCATCGTCGTGCCCACCATGCTCGGGCTGGCCCTGCTGATGGCCCTCCTGCTGGACGCGGCCCGGACACGGGAGTCGATCAGCAAGTTCGCCCGCATCTCGATCTTCCTGCCGTACGCGGTGCCGGCCGTGGTCGCCTCGCTGCTCTGGGGCTTCCTCTACCTGCCCCGGGTCAGCCCGATCACCGACCTGTTCGAGTCGGCCGGGATCGCCGCGCCGAACCTGCTCTCCAACGACCTCACTCTCTGGGCGGTCGCGAACATCGCGGTCTGGGGCGGCACCGGCTTCAACATGATCGTCATCTACACCGCGCTGCGGGCCGTGCCGACCAGCCTGTACGAGTCGGCCCGGATCGACGGCGCCTCGGACGTCACCATCGCGCTCCGCATCAAGATCCCGATGGTGATGCCCTCCCTGGTGATGACGTTCGTCTTCTCGATGATCGCCACCCTGCAGGTGTTCGCCGAGCCGATGACGCTCAAGCCCCTCGCCAACACCATCTCGACGACCTGGACGCCGCTCATGAAGGTGCACCGGGACGCGTTCACCCGCAACGACCTGTACGCGGCCGCCGCCACCTCGGTGATCATCGCGCTGGCCGCCTTCATCCTGTCCTTCGGCTTCCTGAAGCTCGTCGGGCGCCGGGCCTTCAGCCAGGAGGACTGATCATGGCTCTCGTCGCTTCCGCGCGGCCCCGGCAGGGGCGCAGCGTCCTCGCCACCACGCTCCTGCTGCTCGGCGCCGCGTACTGCCTGCTGCCGGTGCTCTGGGTGCTGATCGCCTCCAGCAAGAGCGCGGGCGAGCTGTTCTCCACGTTCACCCTCGCGCCGAGCACCCACCTCTGGGACAACCTGGTCGGCCTCGACGACTACCGGGACGGCCTGTACTGGCGATGGATGGCGAACACCGCCCTCTACGCCGGGGTGGGCGCGGCCGTCTCCACCTTCGTCTCGGCGATGGCCGGGTACGCCCTGGCGAAGTTCGAGTTCCGCGGCAAGAGCCTCGTCTTCAACCTGATCCTCGCCGGCGTCCTGGTGCCCGGTGTCCTGCTGGCGATCCCGCAGTACCTGCTGCTCGCGAAGGCCGGCATGACCAACACCTACTGGGCCGTGCTGCTGCCGAGCTTCATCAGCCCGTACGGCATCTATCTGGCCCGGATCTTCGCGGCCGCGTCGGTGCCCTCGGAGATTTTGGAGGCCTCCCGGATCGACGGCGCGGGTGACTGGCGGACCTTCACCCGGGTGGTGTTGCCGATGATGCGGACCGGCCTGGTGACCGTCTTCCTGTTCCAGTTCGTGGCGGTCTGGAACAACTTCATGCTGCCGTACATCATGCTCGGCGACGACCGGCTCTACCCGATCACGGTCGGCCTGAACGGGCTGCTCAACCAGGGCGCGAACCAGCCGGCCATGTACACCGCGGTGGTCACCGGCGCGCTCGTCTCGATCGTCCCGCTGATCGCGCTGTTCCTGGCGTTGCAGCGCTACTGGCAGGTCGACCTGGCCGCGGGTGGCGTGAAGGCATGACTATGATCCCGAACGTGTCGTCGCGTAAACGCCCCACCATCCGCGACGTCGCCCGCGAGGCCGGGGTGTCCTACGCGACGGTGTCGCGGGTGCTCAACGGCCGTGACTGGGTCAGCCCGGAAGCCGTCCGCGCGGTCACCGACGCGATCCAGCGCACCGGGTACACCACGAACCAGCACGCCCGCTCGCTGGCCACCGGCCGGTCCGGCTCGATCGCGTTCCTGCTCACCGAGCCGCAGCACCTGCTCTTCGAGGACCCGAACTTCTCGGTGCTGCTGCGCGGGGTGGCGCAGGCGCTCTCCGACCGGGAGCTGACGCTGATCCTGATGATCGCGTCGACCCCGGAGGAGCGGAACCGGACCCTCGCCTACCTCTCCGGCGGTCACGTCGACGGGGTGCTGCTGGTCTCCCCGCACTCCGGGGACCCGCTGCTCAAACAGCTGGTCCAGGCCGAGGTGCCGATCGTGGCGTGCGGTCAGGTGCTCGGCTTCGAGGACTCGATCAGTTCGGTCTCGGCCGACGACTGGGGTGGCGCCCGGACCGCGGTGGAGCACCTGCTCGCCGCCGGGTGCCGCCGGATCGCCACGATCACCGGGCCGCAGGACACGTTCGGCGGGGTGTTCCGGCTGCGCGGGTACAGCGACGCGCTGACCGCGGCCGGCATCACGGTCGACCCGGACTACATCGTGCACGGCGACTGGAGCCGGGAGAGCGGCGCGGCCGGGATGCGCGCGCTGCTCGGCCGGGTCCCGGAGGTGGACGCGGTGTTCGCCGCGTCCGACGCGATGGCCGCGGCCGCCCTGCCGGTGCTGCGCGAGGCCGGCCGGGACGTGCCCGGCGACGTCCGGATCGTCGGTTTCGACGATTCCGGGCTGGCGGCGACCACCGAGCCGCCCCTGACGACCGTCCGGCATCCGCTGGAACGGATCAGCGAGGAGATGGTCCGGCTGCTCACCGATGTGATCGCCGGCCGTACCCCGCTCTCGATCACCGTGCCGACCAGCCTGGTGATCCGCTCCTCCTCCCCCGCCTGATTCCCGGGCTTCACGGCACCACTCCAGGTTCATTTCGCCCCTTTTGTCCACAAAGGAGTGTCATGAGATCCGTCCTCGCGATCGCCGCCGTCCTCGCGGCGATCCTCCTCCCCGCCCCCGCCCCCGCGTCCGCGTCCGCCGGTCTTTCGATGCGCGGCGCCGACGTGTCCACCCTCCCCCGCGCGCTCGACCTCGGCGCCAGGTACTACGACGTCCGCGGTCACCGCGACAACCCCTACGACATCCTCAAGCAGGCCGGGGTCAACTACGCCCGGCTGCGCATCTGGAACGATCCGACCAGCGGGTACAGCAACAAGGCGCAGGTGCTGAAGCAGGCCCGCGCGATCAAGGCCAAGGGCCTCAAACTGCTGATCGACTTCCACTACTCGGACACCTGGGCCGACCCGGGCAAACAGTTCACCCCGGCCGCCTGGGAGGGCCACGACCTGACCCAGCTGACCAAGGACGTCTACGACTACACGTACGACGTGTGCACCTCGCTGAAGCGGCAGGGCACCACGCCGGACAGCGTGCAGATCGGCAACGAGATCAACGTCGGCATGCTGTGGCCGGCCGGCTATGTGAACAACAGCGAGTTCGGCCCGGTGTCACAGCTGCTCACCGCCGGTTACGACGCCACCAAGGCCTGTCACCGGCCGACGAATGTCATGGTCCACACGGCCCTGGCCGGCAACATCGACGCGGCGCACTGGTTCTACGACGGGATCACCGCGGCCGGCGCCCGCTGGGACATCACCGCGCTTTCCTACTACTGCATGTGGCACGGCTCGCTCGCCAACCTGGCGACGGTGATCACCGACGTGCGGACGCGGTACGCCAAGCCGGTCGTGATCGCGGAGACCGCGTACCCGTGGACCACCGAGAACTTCGACCACCTGGAGAACATCATCCTGACGCCGGCCCCGTGCGACGGCATCCCGGCGACGCCGCAGGGTCAGGCGCGGCAGTTCCGCGCGGTGCAGGAGACCGCCCGGTCGGCCGGGGCGATCGGCGTCTTCTACTGGGAGCCGACGTGGACCGCGATCGACGGGAACGGCTGGGACACCGAGGACATCGCGAACTCCGGCAACGCCTGGGAGAACATGGCGACGTTCGACGACGGCGGGCGGGTCAACCCGTACATCAGGTGGGTGAAGTGATGGGTCTTCTCCGGATGCTCCTGATCGCGGCGGTGCTCGTCACCCTCACCCCGTCGCCCGCGCAGGCCGCCTCGCTCACCATGCTCGGGGCCGACGTCTCGTCCCTGCAGCGCAGCCTCGACCTGGGCGCGAAGTACTACAAGAACGGGGCCGCCACCGACCCCTACGACATCCTCAAGGGCGCCGGCGCGAACTACATGCGGTTACGTGTCTGGAACAACCCGGCGAGCGGGTACAACAACAAGGCCAAGGTCCTCCAGCAGGCGAAGGCGATCAAGGCGAAGGGCCTGAAGCTGCTGATCGACTTCCACTACTCGGACACCTGGGCCGACCCGGGCAAGCAGTACCCGCCCGCGGCCTGGGCCGCGCACTCGCTCAGCCAGCTGCGGACCGACGTCTACAACCACACCTACGACGTCTGCACCGCGCTCAAGGCGCAGGGCACCACACCGGACAGCGTGCAGATCGGCAACGAGATCAACGTGGGCATGCTCTGGCCGCGCGGCCAGGTCGAGGGCAGCGACTTCGGCCCGCTCGCGTCACTGCTCAAGCAGGGCTACAACGCCACCAAGGCCTGCAACGGCTCGACCCAGGTCATGATCCACACGGCGAACTCGGACAGCCTCACCAACGCCCGCTGGTTCTACAACGGGATCACAGCGGCCGGCGTCACCTGGGACGTCACCGCCCTCTCCTACTACTGCATGTGGCACGGCACCCTCGCGAACCTCTACAACGTCATCACCGACCTGCGCGCCCGGTACGCCAAGCCGGTCGTCGTGGTGGAGACCGCGTACCAGTTCACCAGCGCCGACGCCGACAGCGAGAAGAACTCCATCCCCGGCACGGTGCTCTGCGACAACATCCCGTCCACCTGGGCGGGGCAGGCGCAGCAATTCTCCTGGGTGCAGAACACCGCCCGCAACGCCGGCGCGATCGGCGTCTTCTACTGGGAGCCGACCTGGTACGCCGTGAAGGGCAACGGCTGGGATCCGGCGAACATCAACGGCACCGGCGACGGCTGGGACAACATGGCCACCTTCGACTGGACCGGCAACGTCAACCCCGGTCTGAAGTGGACGCCATGACCCTCGGGGGAATCGTCACAGCGTAGATCCGGCCAGTTCCTGCCAGTCGGCCCGCGCGCCGTCCCGGACCGCCTCGGCGAACCCCGTGTCGCCGAGGCGGCGGCGTGCCTCCCGCTCGATGCGGTCCACGTCCGGGTGGGACGCGTCCCGCATCCCCCGCACGGCGGTGCTCGCCCCGAGCAGCCGGGCCGCCTGTTCCGGCAGGTCCCGGCGCAGCGCCAGGTCGGCGACGCCGATCAGGATCCCGGCGATCAGCGTGGCGTGACCCGCCTCGGCCGCCGCCCGGCAGGCCGACGCGTGATGTGCCCGGGCCGCACCGAGATCCGCGGCGATCCGGCCGCGCAGGTCGTCGGCGACCGCCCGGACCGTCGCCTGCTCCGCCTTGTCGCCCAGCACCGAGGTCGCCCTCTCGATCTGCCGGCGGGCCTCGGCGGTGTCGCCGCGCAGCCGGGCCAGATTAGCCCTGGCCAGGGCGAGTTCGGCGAGGGCGTCCGGCCAGGTGACCCGCTCCGCGCAGCGCTGCGCCTCGGCAATCGCCGCCGCGCCGGCCACCTCGTCACCGAGCATCCAGTACAGCTCGGCCTGCCGGCCCCGCATCTGAATGACGTCCTCCAGGGCGCCGACCTCGGTCACCACGGCGATCGCCTGCTCGTAGAGCTCACACGCGCGGGCGAGCTCGCCCCGCACCGCGATCCGGTCCGCCAGCTCGGTGAGCGCGAAGTAGATGCCGAAGCGTTCACCCTGTGCCCGGAACTCGGTGAGCGCGTCCTCCAGGTAGGCGTCGGCGTCGGCTCCCGCGTACCCCAGATTGATCCTGGTCTTGCCGATGTGCAGCCGGGCGAGCGCCCGGACCCAGGGGTCGGGATTGGACAGCAGCGACTCCCAGGCCGGCAGCGACGCCGCCAGCCCCTGCAGCAGCCGCTCCAGCGGCACGACCAGATCGAGCAGCGGGCTGGCCGGCCCGATCCGCTGCCGCAGCTCGAACGCCTTGCGGATCCACGCGGCCGCCTGGTGCTCGTCCGCGCGCCCGGAGCCCGCGAAGTGCACCACCAGGGCGTACACCGGCGCCTGGATCTCGTCCGGGACCGCGCCGGGCACCTCGGTGGCCGCGGTGATCAGCTCGACGCCCTCGGCCTTGTGCCCGCTGAACCACCAGTACCAGCCGGCGGCTGCCGCGAGCCGCATCGCCTGCTCCGCCTCGCCGGCGGCGATCGCGCCGCGCATCGCCGACCCGATGTTCTCGTGCTCGGCCTGCAGCAGGGCCAGCCATCGCAGCTGGTCGGCGCGGCGCAGATGCGGTTCCGCGGTCTCGGCGAACGCGGTGAAGTAGGCGAGGTGCGCCCGCCGGGCCGACTCCAGCTCCCCTGCCTCGGCGAGCCGCTGCGCCGCGTACTCACCGATGGTGCCGAGCATCCGGTACCGCGGCGCGGTGTCGCCCTCGATGACCAGCAGCGACTTCTCGGCGAGTGAGGTGAGCAGCTCGAGCACGTCCGCCGGCTCCACCCCGTCGCCGTCGCTCGTGCCGGCGCCTTCGCTTTTGCCGGCGCCTTCGCTTTTGCCGGCGCCTTTGCCTTCGTCGGCGCATACCTGCTCGGCTGCCTCCAGGCTCGCCCCGCCGGCGAACACCGCGAGCCGGCGCAGCACCGTCCGCTCCGCGCCGGTGAGCAGCTCCCAGCTCCAGTCGACCACCGCGCGCAGCGTCCGGTGCCGGGGCAGCGCGGTCCGGCTGCCACCGGTGAGCAGCCGGAACCTGTCGTCGAGCCGGTGCGCGAGCTGGTCCAGCGTCATCGTGCGCAGCCGGGCCGCGGCCAGCTCGATCGCGAGCGGCATGCCGTCCAGCGCCCGGCAGACATGCGCCATCGTGGCAAGTGACCCGAGATCCTTGCGTACGGCCTGAGCCCGCTCCCGCAGCAGCCGGACCGCGGGCGAGGACGCGATCTCCTCGGCCCCGGCGTCGCGTCCCGGCAGCCCGAGCGGCTCGACGTGCCACAGCGCCTCACCGGTGATGCCGAGCGGCTCCCGGCTCGTCGCCAGGATCCGCAGCCGGCGGCACTCGCCGAGCAGCCGGTGCGCCAGCGTCGCCGCCTGCTCGATCACGTGCTCGCAGTTGTCCAGGACCAGCAGCAGCTCCCGCTCGCGGATCGCGGTGGCGAGCCGGTCGGTGAGGTCCATGTCCGGCGCGCCGGCCAGCAGCGCGTCACGCAAGCCGAGCCCGGTGATGGTCGCCTGCGCCACGTCCCCGTCGCCGCCGATCGGGGCGAGCTCCACCAGCCAGACGCCGTCCGGCAGGTCCGCGACGAGCGTGCGCGCCGCCTCGGTGGCGAGCCGGGTCTTCCCCGAGCCGCCCGGCCCGATCAGCGTGGTGAGCCGGTGCCCGGCGATCAGCTCGCGGACCGCCGCGACGTCGGCGCCCTTGCCGACGTAACTGGTCAGCTCGGCGCGCAGGTTGGTCCGGCGGTCCACCTCGCGCCGGCCGCCGTCACCGCGCAGCAGAGCCACGTGCAGGGCGGCGAGCTCCGGCGACGGGTCGACGCCGAGCGCGTCCGCCAAGGCCTCCCGGGTCCGCTGGTAGACCTCGAGGGCCTCACTGCTCCGGCCGGCCGCGACGAGCGACCGCATCAGCGCGGCGACCAGCCGCTCCCGCAGCGGGTGCGCGGCCACCAGGGCGGTCAGCTCGGTGACCAGCTCGGGGCCGGCCTCGGCCGCGTACCGGTCCTCCAGCGCCGCCAGCCGCAACCCCTCCAGCCGGGTGACCGCCGCGGCGAGCGCCATGCTGTCCGGCAGGCCGACGTCCTGCATGGCGGCGCCGCGCCAGAGCGCGAGGGCGGCCCGCAGCCGGTCCAGGCGCTCCGGGCCGTCCGTGTCCCTGACCAGCCGCTCGAACCTCACCGCGTCCACGGCGTCCGGGGCCACGGCCAGCCGGTACCCGTCGGCCTGCCCCTCGATCGCGCCCTCCGGCAGGAGTTTGCGCAGGCGGGAGACGAGGCGCTGGAGGGCGTTCGTCGCATCGGCGGGCGGATGATCGCCCCAGATCCAGTCCACGAGCGTCGCCCTCGGCACCACCCGGCCCGGTTCGAGCGCGAGCGCGATCAGGAGCCCGCGCAGTCGCGCGCCCGGAACGTCGGTGAGGTCGCCGTCGTCCGTGCGAACCTCGAACGATCCGAGTACGCCGATATGCACCAGCAGATTTTGCCACGCACCGGCTTTCCGGCCGCGAGCGCGACCGCTTCCCTTGTCGCCCGGCGCGCTGGATCGTCTCGGCGTCACTCGGAGCGCTGCATCGTCTCGGCGTCACTCGGAGCGCTGGATCGTCTCGGCGTCACTCGGAGCGCTGGATCGTCTCGGCGTCACTCGGAGCGCTGGATCGTCTCCGCGATCTGCTTGATCCGGCGCAGGCGGGCGTCCCAGGCCGCGCCGACCTCGGTCAGCTGGCCCACCGCGCGGGCCAGCTGGGCGTCGTCCACCCGGTACCGACGCTCCCGGCCCGCCGGCGCCGAGCGGACCAGACCGGCCCGGTCCAGCACGACGAGATGTTTCGCGACCGCCTGCCGGGTCACCGACATCTGCTGGCTCAGCGACGTGGCCGTGCCGGTGCCGTCGACGAGCATCAGGTCGAGCATCCGGCGCCGGGTCGGGTCGCCGATCGCCGACCAGAGGTCGTCGTCGATCCCGGCTGGAGTCGTTCCGGCTGGAGTCGTTCCGGCTGGAGGCGTTACGGCCGGAGGGGTCACGGCTGGAGGCGCAGCGTCGCGGCGTACGGCGCGATCCGCGGCAGGAAGTGATCCCAGCCGGTGACGTGGTCGCGGTAGCACTGCTCCACCGTAGCGGCCTCCCAGCCGCGCTCCCGGAAACCGGTCTCAGTCATCCTCAGCAGGGTCCCGGCCCCGGACGGGCTCAGCTCGAACGTCACGAGCATCGAGTTGCCGGCCGCCGCCACCTCGCCGGGACCGTGCGTCCACCGGAACCGGAACACCTTCGGCGGCTGCACGTCGACCACGGTGAGCCGCTCGGACGTGTCACCGAAACTGATCACGCCGTCCGCGCCCGGGGCCAGTTCGTAGCTCGCCTCGTCCGGCCACCAGCCCCTGATGTGCTCGGGGCTGCTGACCACCTCGAAGACCACCTCGGGCGTCGCCTCGACGTAGATCTCCCGCTCGATAGATCCGAATTCCATCTCATCCTCCTGCAACCATTGGTTGCATATCACGTTAGTCGCCACCGCGTCATCACGCAACCATTGGTTGCGTTTGATCTCCGGGGCGGTGTCGTCCGTACCATCGGGCACGCACGTCACGGGAGGACAGCACCATGGTCAGCATCGGCACGGCACGAACCCGGCGGCCGGACGCGGTCAGCGGCTCCGCGATCGTCCTCACCGCCAACGCCGGGGTACTGGCGTTCCTCACCGTGATCGGCGCGTTGTTCCTGCTCTTCCTCTTCGGCGACGAGGACGGCACATGGCAGCGCCTGTGGCCGCTCGTCGCCGGATGGGTGGTCACCGCCGGGCTGGCCACCGCCAACGCGATGGTGACGATCCGGTTCGCGCGGCGGCCCGCGGACGCGCCCCGCCCGTCGGACGCCGCGGTGGCGCTGATGACCTCCGTGGTGGCGGCGCTGCTGCTGGCGTTCTCCGCCTCGACGCCGGGTCTGCTGCTGGCGGCGGCGCCGTTCGCGCTGGCCAACGCGGCGGCAGCGTGGTTCCTGTACAGCGCGGCGCGGGTCGCGGAGCCGGTCGCCGCGTTCCCGTTCCCGTTCCCGGACGATGGTGCCTTCACCGAGTCCGACCTGGACCTGCTCACCGGCGGCGACCCGCTCCCCGAGGACCCCGACGCGCCGAACCCCGACGCGCCGAACCCCGACGCGCCGAACCCCGACGCGCCGGGCCTCGGCCTGCCGGACCTCGACGCGCCGGCGGGGGACCTCGATGCCGAACCCGCGGTGATCCCGCCGCCGATGATCGCGTCCTCGGCTCTCCCCCGCCGTCCCCGCCGCCGCAGCCGGGCCGCGCTGCACACGCTCCGCGGCATCCAGCTCCCGCGCCGCGCCAGGATCCGCTAAACTCCCGTGAGCTCCGGGAACGTCCCGAACGGCCCGACCGGCCCGGACGCCATGGTCATCCGCAGGCTGCCGGCCGGTACCCGCTCCAGCGGCGGCAACGCCGGCGGCTGCGTGGTGACCCCGAGCGTGATGTGCGGCCGGAAGTCCTCCCCCACCAGCCCGAGCGCCGGCATCCCGAGCCCGAGGAACTCCCGGTGCAGCTCGTCCAGGCCGGGCCGCCGGATCACCTCGAGCCCGAAGTAGTACCCACCCGACGGAACGTAGTAGTCACCAGGCGGCACGACCGCATACAGCAGTCCGATCACGGTCACTTCAAAAGACCTTTCCCGGTACGGGTGAGCAGCCGTCACCATCTCCGGGATCCGGTCGTCCGCACAGTCGGCATGAAGCACCGACACATGCGGCGGGGCATCGTCACCGAGCAGCATCAGCGGCTCCCGGCCGGCCCCGATCTCCTGCGACAGATCCACCAGCGCCCGCGACACGCCCGCGTCGGGCACCAGCACCACTCCGTAAGCCACAACGATCACGCCTTCCCGCGCCGAGGCGACCATTGTGTCAGCCGGAAGAGGTGCCGCCCGCCGCGTGGGACGCGACGGGCGGCGTGGTGCAACACTGTCCCGGACTCAGACGGACGTGGACTCCGACGCGGTGTCCGCGGAATCCGCGTGCGGCTCCGGGGTGACGCGAGTGCCCGGCGACCCAGCCGACGACCCCGCCGACGCGGAGACCGACGAGCCGGCCGACGACGCGCCCGACGGCGAGGCCGACCGGGAGGCCGACGACTCCGACGACGCCGAGGCCGACGGCTTGCGCTCCAGCGCCGCGCCCTCCACGTCCAGCTCCGGGAGCCACCGCAGCCACGACGGCAGCCACCAGGCGGACCGGCCGAGGAGGGCGAGAGCCGCCGGCACCGCGATCATGCGGACGATGAACGCGTCGAAGGCGATACCGACGGCCAGCGCGAACGCGATCGGCTTGATGGTGTCGTTGCCCTCCGGGACGAACGCCGCGAACACCGCGAACATGATGGTGGCGGCGGCCACCACCACCGGGGCGGCCTGGCGGAAACCGGTCACGATCGCGTCCCGCGGCGACGCGCCGTGGGCGTGCGCCTCGTGCATGCGGGAGACCAGGAAGACCTGGTAGTCCATGGCCAGACCGAAGAGGATGCCGACGATGATGATCGGCGCGAGGCTCAGGATCGGGCCGGTGGAGCCGGCGTTGACCGCGTCGGCGGCCCAGCCCCACTGGAAGACGGCGACCGTGGCGCCGAACGCCGCGCCGATCGTGAGCAGGAAGCCGAGCACGCCGACGACCGGCACCAGGATCGAGCGGAAGACGAGCACCAGCAGCACGAACGCGAGGCCGACGACGAGCGCGAGGTAGACCGGGAGCGCGTCGTTGAGCTTCTGCGACACGTCGATGCTGACCGCCGTGTTGCCCGTCACGTAGACCTCGGCGCCGTCGGCGTCCGGAACGGTGTCCCGGATCGCGTGCACCAGGTCGACGGTCTTCTGGTCCTCGGGACCGGACGCCGGAATGATCGTGATGAGGGCGGCCGACTGGTCCTGGTTGGGCTGCGCCGGGGTGGCGAGCGCGACGTCCGGCAGGGACGCGACCTGCTTCTGCACGGTGGTCGCATACTGCACCGCGTCCGGGCCGTCGACGAGCACGAGCAGCGGGCTGCTCACGCCCGGGCCGAACCGGCTGTCGATGATGGCCTGCGCCTTGGCCTGGGTGCTGCCCTCGGCGGCGCGCTGGTTCAGCGTGGTCTGCATCGAGAAGAACGGGATGGCGATCACGGCGAGCGCCGCGACGGCGAGGACCAGGCTGATCGTGCGCTGCCGGGTGACGAGGTCGGCCCAGCCCTTGATGAAGCCGCGACCGTCCGGGAGAACGTCACCGTGGACGCCGCGCTGCTTCTTCGGCAGGGCACGCAACCCGATGAAGCCGAGGATCGCCGGGACCAGGGTAATCGCGACCAGCACCGCGATCACGATCGTGGCGGCGGCGGCCAGACCCATCTCGGTGAGGAACGGGATGCCGACCACGGAGAGACCGGCCAGCGCGATCACCACGGTGAGGCCGGCCGTGACGACGGCGGAGCCGGCGGTGCCGACGGCCATCGCGGCGGACTCCTCGACCGGCAGGCCGCGGCGCAGCTCGTGCCGGAACCGGGTGACGATGAAGAGCGCGTAGTCGATGCCGACGGCCAGGCCCAGCATGACCGCGAGGATCGGGGTGGTGGACTGCAGGTCGACGAAGCCGGTCAGGGTGACGATGCCGGCCGCGCCGATGCCGACGCCGACGATCGCGGTCAGCAGGTTCATGCCGGCGGCGACGAGCGAGCCGTAGGTCAGCGCCAGCACGATCAGCGCCACCACGACGCCCAGGATCTCGGAGGCGCCACCGATGTCGGCCGGGTTGCTGAGCGCCTCGCCCTCGGCCTCGACGGTCATCCCGAAGGAGCGGGCGTCCTCCACCTTGTCGATGATCGACTCGCGTTGCTCGTCGGTGACCAGCGAGGGCTGCACGTCGAAGGTGACGGTGCTGTACGCGGCGACCTGGTCCCGGGAGACCGCCGGGTTGGCCTCGTCGAGCGGGTTGCTGACCGACACCACCCCCGGCACCTGGCCCAGCGACGCGACCGTCTTGGCGATCTGCGCCGCGTTGTCCTGGCTGGTGACTGTCTCACCGGCGGGTGCCTCGAACACGACCTGCACGGTGGCGCCGGCCGACGCCGCGCCGAACTTCTCCTTCATCAGGTCCAGGGCCTTGGTCGACTCCTGGCCGGGGATGCTGAACGTGTTCGCGGTGGTGCCGGAGAGGGTGGCCGCGCCGACCCCGACGGCCACGAGAGCCAGCAGCCAGACGACGGTGACGACGATTCTGTGCCGTACGGACGCCAGCCCGAGGCGATGCAACAACGTTGCCATGAGGGTTCCCTTGTTCAGTGTGTGCTGTGTCCGAGAGCGTCGTAACCGACCTCGGCGAGGCCGGACAGGGCATCGGGGCCGAAGACGTCGCGCAGGGCCACGCTGGCCACCGCGATCGCGCCGAGCGCGCCGACCTTGCGCAGCGCACGGACCGGGTCGCAGAGGAACTCCTCACCGAACGCGGCGGTGATCGCCGCGCCGATCTCGGTGAGCGCCTGACCCATCTCACTCTCCGGTTCGCTGACCAGGGAGGAGAGCAGGAGCGCCACCGCGCCGGGCTGGGCGAGCGCCAGCTCGGCCACGGCGGTGATCACGGCCCGGTCCCGCTCCGGCCCGACCGGCAGATCCGACACCCCGGCGGCGGTGTCACGGATCTGCTCGACGCAGCGCCCGATGACCGCCTTCTGCAGGGCCTCCTTGCTGGGAAAGCGGTGCAGGAGCCCGGTCTTCGAGTAGCCCACCGTGTCGGCGATGCGCTGCACCGACGTCTCCCGGAAGCCGTGGCGGGCGAAGAGCCCGGCGGCGGCGTCGAGGATCTCGTCGTCGATCTGCTGCTTGGTGGGGCGGGGCATAAGGACCACGGTAGTCCGCGATGGACCAGGATGGTCGGTGAGGGACCGTGGTGGTCCCCACACCGTGTTCTGCTAGGTTTCGGGGTTCCCGCCGAGGAAAGGGATAAACCCGGCGAGGTACGGGTCCGGCCCGTCCAGTGCCTTCCCGAACACCACGTCGTCCCCGTCGCACTCGACGTGGTAGACAGGCAGATGGATCGGATATGTCCGGGTGGTCGTGGCGGTCACCGGTTCGACCGGCCCGGTGAAGTCGCCGGCGTCCCGGCGCGCCAGCAGCCGGTCCACCGCGTCGTCCGGCAGCGGCCGCCCGCCGACCGCACGGAAGACCGTCCCGTCCAGCGTCAGCGACGGCGCCGGCAGCCACACCGAGCGGATCACCGTCGGGTACGGCACCGGCTCCCCCCGGAACCCGTCGAACCGCAGCACCATCCGCCGTCCCGGGGACAACCGGTACCGCCGGCCGTCCGCGACCGAGCGGCGGCCCAGCGCGGTGAGGCTCAGCTCGTCACCGTCCCCGACCAGGTGACCGATCCCGGCCAGGTGGCGGACCGCCCGGGCCACGAGCGGCGGCTCCACCCCGAGGAACTCGGCCAGCTCGGCGGTCCGGGTCAGGCCGCCCTCGGCGACCGCCCGGGACAGGTAGCGGTCCAGCACGTCGTAGGACTGGGACTCGCGCACGGTCGCGGTGACCTCGACGGCCCACATCGGCAGCAGCAACGGGACGATCCGCCGCGGCCGGATCCCCGGAAGGGCGTCCACCCGTCGCGCGATCTCGGTCAGCGGCAGGTGGGCCGGTTCGGTCATGGCGCGCTTCGCAGACGTACGCGATTGGCGGCCGGCGCCCTTTCCAGGAGACGGTTCAGCACGCTCGTGGTCAGCAGCCCGGCCACCTCGTCCGGCACCAGCGCCGCGCCGACGTCCCGCAACGGCCCGCGTCCCGTGTCACCGGCGAGCACCGCCCGCCGGGCCCGGACCAGCGGCACGAGCGCGGACGGCAGCGCGGTCCGGCCCGCGTCCACGAGCACCACCAGGTCGAACTCCAGCTCGCCGTGATCGGGCCGGCCCGCGCCGAGGCAGGTCGTCGCCACCACGTCGGCGTATCTGAGCAGCTCGGCGTGGAGCTGACGGCTCGGCCGCGCGGCCCGCTGACGCCACTCGCGCAGCAGCCCGGCGCGGCTGCGCAGCATCGGCTCCAGGCCGGTGCAGTGCTCGGCAAAATCGGACAGGCCCGGCACGTCAGCGGTCCACGCCGGCTCCGGGGCCACGCCGTCGAGGAGCTGGCACACCCGATGCGCGGAGCGTTCGGCGGACTCCAGGGCACGGTGCGCGGCCAGGCCGGCGAACGCGGCACGGTCGGCGGCGGCCCGGACCGCGGCGTCCTGCTCGACCTCCTTCTTGAGGCGGTCGTGGTGTTCCGCGTACTCCTGGCGGGCCCGTGCCAGCGCCTCCCGCGCCTGGTCCGCGGCGGGGATCGCCACGGCCAGCCGGGCACGCAGGCGCCCGGCCCGCCACCTGCCGAACCGTGATCCCTCCGCCCGGCGCAGCGACGCGCCGAGCCGTTCCACCGCGTGACCGGCGAGCGCGGCGGCCCGCTCGGCGGCCTCGACGGCCTGCCACCGATCCCGGACCGGGCCACCGAGTCGCTGCCGGGTCTCCTCGGCGATCGTGTCTCGCTCGGCGCAGGCCCGGTCGGCGCGCTGCCGCTCCTGATCGGCTTCGGCGAGCGCGCTGGTCAGGCGTTTCAGCCAGCCCATCGCGGGCGACGGCTCGCCGAGCCACGGTTCGAGCCGGTGCGCGGCGGCCTGCGACCGGGCCAGGATCCGCCGCTGCGTCTCGGCCGCCGCCGCGGCGACGGTGCCCGGTCCCCCGCCGGGCAGGTCCGCGCGCACCACGATCGGCCCGGGCGGCAGCCGGGTCATCACGGCATCGACGGCCGCCGTCTCCGGGGCAGTGATCAGCACCCGCTCACCGCGCTCCGCGGCGGCGCGCACGATCTCCACGACGGTCAGGGTCCGGGCCGCACCGGGCGGCGCGACAAGACAGAGCAGATCCGGTACGGCCAGCGCCCGCCGCACCGCCTCCACCCGGTCCGGGGCCGTCCCCTCCCCGGCAGAGCGGCGCCCCGCCCCGCCGGAGGGCTCGGCCGGCGGGGGCACATCCGGCCCCGCCCCGCCGGACGGCTCGGCCGGCGGGGGCACATCCGGCGCCGGGCAGCCGGGCGACGCGGCCGGCCAGGGTGGGCCGGGTGGAGCGAAGCGGCCCTCGGCCACCAGCGCGAGCAGGCCCGGATTGGCGGTGGCACCGGCGCGCAGGCGGACGATCGCGTCGCGCTGGATGCGTTCGGCCAGGCCCGGGTCGATGAGGCCGGCGCCGGACTCGGCGAAACCGGCGCTGCGCTCCACGAAACCGGCGCCGGGCTCGACGGAACCGTCACCGCGCTGCGCCGGGACCCGCTCGGCTGCCGCGTCGAGCCCGTGAGCGGCGGCCACCGCGAGTTCCAGGGTGGCGCAGAAGCGGTCGTTCCGGTACCGGACCGGCTGTTCTCCACCGCCCGGTCCCGGCGCGGGCCGGCGCTGCGCCGGACGGCCCGCAGCGCCGCTCCCCGGCCCGCCGGATCGCTGTCCCGCGCCGGAGAAGGCATCGACACCGATGGAACCGTCGCCACCCGGCTCGTGGCGATCGCGGTCATCGCGATCTAGATCGACAGGGGTCGACGCCATCCGCTCACCATAGATGCGCTCCGGCCGCCCCAACAAACACGCTTTGTGCGCTTTCCTTCACCGCGAACGCCCGGAAAGCGCTCCCATCCCACGATCACCGGCCTGCCGCGCACCCCGGGGCACCCCTCGTCAATTCACGCGTCCGGGTGACGTGCGGGGCAGGACGCCGGCCCGCCCCGGCGTACCTGAATCTCTGTTTGACGGGCTCTTCCGCCTGGTGATTCGATCAACTCTCCCGAACAGATCGGACCTGGAGTCATGCCCGTGGTTCTTCCCTCAGCTGACCTGCTCTTCGTCGGCGGCCGGGTCTTCACCGCCGATCCGGCCCGCGGCCACGCCACGACGGTCGCGGTGCGGGACGGCCGGATCCAGGCGGTCGGCACCGACGAGGTACGCGACCTGGCCGGCCCGGACACCGAGATCGTCGACCTGCGCGGCCGGCTGCTGCTCCCCGGCTTCCAGGACGCGCACGTGCACGCGGTGATGGGCGGCGTCGAGCTGAACCAGTGCGACCTGACCAACACCACCGATGTGGAGGAGTACCTGCGGCGGGTCCGGGCGTACGCCGACGCGCACCCGGAGCTGGAGTGGATCTCCGGGGGCGGGTGGGCGATGGAGAGCTTCCCCGGCGGGGTGCCCGGGCGGGAGCTGCTGGACCGGGTGGTGCCGGACCGGCCGGTGTTCCTCTCCAACCGCGACCACCACGGCGCCTGGGTCAACAGCCGTGCCCTGGAACTGGCCGGGATCACCGCGGACACCCCGGACCCGGAGGACGGCCGGATCGACCGGGCGCCGGACGGCTCCCCCGCGGGCGGCCTGCAGGAGGGTGCGATGCGGCTGGTCACCGACCTGCTGCCGGAGACCACCGCCGCGGACCGGCTGGCCGGCCTCCACCGGGGGCAGGAACTGCTCTTCTCGCTCGGCGTCACGGCCTGGCAGGACGCGATGGTGTGCGCGACCAACGGGTACCCGGACGTGTCCGACGCGTACCTGACCGCGGCGCGGGACGGGTCGCTGCGGGCCACCGTGGTCGGCGCGCTCTGGTGGGACCGGGACCGGGACGCGTCGCAGATCCCGGAGCTGGTCGCGAAGCGGGAGACGTTCACCGTCGGGCGGCTGCGCTGTGACAGCGTGAAGCTGATGCTCGACGGGGTGGCGGAGAACTTCACGGCCGCGATGACCGCGCCCTACCGGGACGGCTGCGGCTGCGCCACCACGAACACCGGGCTCTCCTTCATCGACCCGAAGGCGCTGCCGGACTACGTGACGGCACTGGACGCGCTCGGCTTCCAGGCGCACTTCCACGCGCTCGGCGACCGGGCGGTGCGCGACGCGCTCGACGCGGTGGCCGCCGCCCGGGCAGCGAACGGGTTCCGCGACACCCGGCCGCACCTCGCCCACCTGCAGGTGGTGCACCCGGACGACGTGCCGCGCTTCCGCGAGCTGGGTGCGAGCGCGAACCTGCAGGCGTACTGGGCGTCGCACGAACCGCAGATGGACGAGCTGACCATCCCGTTCCTGGACCCGGCGGCCGCGGTGCACCAGTACCCGTTCGGCGATCTGCTGCGGGCCGGCGCGCACCTGGCGGCCGGCAGCGACTGGCCGGTCACCACCCCGGACCCGATCGAGGCGATCCACGTGGCGGTGAACCGGGCGCACCACGGCAGCGACTACCCGCCGTTCCTGCCGGGGCAGGAGCTGGACCTGGCGACGGCGCTGACCGCGTACACGGCGGGGTCGGCGTTCGTGAACCACCTGGACGACCGCGGGGTGATCCGCGCCGGGAACGTGGCCGATCTGGTCGTGCTGGACCGCGACCCGTTCGCCGCGCCGGCCGCTGAGATCGGCGCGGCGTCGGTGGCGCGCACCTACGTCGACGGTCAGGTCGTCTACGCGGCATGAGATGACAGCCGCATGAGACGACAGCCGCATGAAGAAGGCCCGGGGAGATCCCCCGGGCCTTCCGCTCACTTCTCGGTGGGCTCGTCCGCGTCGTCGGGCTCGTCCGCGTCGTCGGCGTGCCGCGGCTGCGCCGGCGCCTGCGACGCCTCCAGCTCCTCGGCGACCGGCTCCTCGTCGATCACCTCGGCGGCGATCTGCGGCGCGTCCATCCAGAGCGCCCGCAGCTGGCTCTGCATGAACGCGGTGAGCCGGCCCCGGTAGTCGCGGTCGAAGTCCTCCAGGGCCTCGATCTGCTGCTGGAGCGCCTCACGCTTGGCGCCCAGGCTGCCGACCACGTCGTCGTAGCGCTGCTGTGCCTGGTGGCGCAGTTGCTCGGCGCCGGCCATCGCGTCCGCGCCGATCGTCTCGGCCCGGGCGCGGGCGTCCGCCACGATCTTCTCCCCGGTGCGCCGGGCCTCCTCGGCGCGGGCCTGCGCGTCGCGGGCCATCTGCTCGGCCGCGGCGCGCGCCTCGGCCAGCACCCGGTCGGCCTCCCGGCGTACGTTGTTCGCGTGCGCCTGCGCGTCCCGGGCGATCTGCTCGGCAGCGGCCAGGGCATCCGTGCGGATCTTGTCCGCGTGGTGCTGGGCGCTCGCCACGTGCTCCTCGGCGGTGCGCTGAGCCAAGGCCAGCACCTGGAGCGCCTGGTTCGGCAGGCCGGGGTTGGGCGCGATCATCGCGTGCTCCGAGGTCTCATTGTCGGTCCCATTGAGCAGCACTTCGACACGTTCCTTATCTCATTGTCAGCAGTCCGGCCCCGGGGTTCCCGACGGAGCACGTCCATGATCGGCGGATGCTACCAAGCTGAGCTGCCCGGATGCGAGATCGCAGCGGTGAACGAACGATCACGCCGAGCGGTCTATTTCCGGAAGCGAGCACAAAAGGGATACGGCTCCCCATAAGCTCAGGAAACTTCTGTTCTCTCTCCCCTGAGGTTGAGCCATGCGATGCCGCCGCGTGCTGGTCACGGTCCTCACCACCACGGTGGCCGCCGGTGTCGCGCTGCTCCCGGCGCCCGCCCGGGCCGCCGGCCTCACCGTCGCCTTCTGGCCCATGAACGAGGCCCGCGGCGCCCACCGGATGATCGACACCAGCGGCAACGGCCGGCACGGCCGGATCGGGAACGAGGTCGCCATCGGGGAGTCGCTCGGCGACGACGGCGGTTACCGCTTCGAGCGGCTGGAGCCGGACACCCCGCCGCCCCACCCCGGCCATCTGGTCGTGGTCCCGGACGACTCGTCCCTCGATCCCGGCACCGACGACTTCGCCGTGACGGTCCGGCTCCGCACCACCAACAAGTTCGGCAACATCATCCAGAAGGGCCAGGCCACGGTCGCCGGCGGCAACTTCAAGCTGCAGATACCGAGCGGGCGGGTGGAGTGCACGTTCCGGGGGCCGAAGGCATTCCTCGAGGTGGTCGCGCCGTACGCGATCAACGACGGGGATTGGCATGTGGTGCGGTGCGTCCGCGTACCGGAAGGGGTGTTCCTGACGATCGACGGCCGGGAGGTCGCCTCGCGCAGCGGATGGACCGGCCCGATCGCGAACTCCTGGCCGATCACGATCGGCGGCAAGCTGGACTGCGACCAGGTGGAGGTCGGCTGTGACTACTACGCCGGCGACCTGGACTACATCATGATCGAGGCCATGCGCTCCCACTGGTGAAACGCATGGCCTCGCTCGCTGATCGTTCCCGGGCTATCGGCCGAAGCCGCGCGCCAGACGGTGGTACGCCTGGTTCCAGCGCACCTCCTTGGCGAACGACCGGGTCGTGGTCGCCGCGTCGATGACCAGCAGCTCGGTGCCGGCCATCTCGGCCAGGTCGGCCAGCTCCTCCGCGCCCACCGACGACGACAGCACCGTGTGGTGCGGGCCGCCGGCGGTCAGCCAGCACTCCGCCGACGTCTCCAGCGACGGCGCCGGCTTCCAGACCGCCCTTGCGACCGGCAGCTTCGGCAGCGGCGCGGTCGGCGGAACCACCTCGATCTCGTTCGCGACCAGGCGGAACCGCTCACCCAGGTCGGCCAGGCCGAGCACGACCGCCGGGCCGGGCGCGGCGTCGAAGACCAGCCGGACCGGGTCCTCGCGGCCGCCGATGCCGAGTGGGTGGATCTCCAGCCGCGGGGTGCCGGCCGCGATCGACGGGCAGACCTCGAGCATGTGGGCGCCGAGGATGACCTCGTTGCCCGGCGTGAGGTCGTAGGTGTAGTCCTCCATGAAGGAGGTGGCGCCGCCGGGGACCATCGCCTTGAGTGTGTGCACCAGCACCGAGGTCTTCCAGTCGCCCTCGCCGCCGAACCCGTAGCCGTCGGCCATCAGCCGCTGCACGGCCAGGCCGGGCAGCTGCTTGAGGCCGCCGAGGTCCTCGAAGTTGCTGGTGAACGCCTTGAAGCCGCCCTCGGTGAGGAACTGCCGGAGGCCGAGCTCGATCCTGGCGCCGTAACGAAGTGACTCGCGCCGGTCGTTGAGCAGCTCGGGCGCGATTTCGTACATGTCCTGATATTCACGGACTAGCTTGTCGATGTCCTCGTCGAGGATCTGGTCGACGACCGCCACCAGGTCGTTCACGCCGTACGTGTTCACCGAGACGCCGAACTTCAGCTGGGCCTCGACCTTGTCGCCCTCGGTGACGGCCACGTCCCGCATGTTGTCGCCGAAACGGGCCAGCTTCAGGGAGCGCATGGCAGCGTAGCCGCGCGCCGCCCGCACCCAGGTCTCGATCTTGTTGAGCACGGCAGGGTTGCCGGCGTGGCCGGCGACGGTCTTGCGCGGGACGCCGAGCCGGCTCTCGATGAACCCGAACTCGCGGTCGCCGTGCGCGGCCTGGTTCAGGTTCATGAAGTCCATGTCGATCTCGGCCCAGGGCAGCTCCACGTTGTGCTGGGTGTGCAGGTGCAGCAGCGGCGCCCGCAGCGCGTCCAGACCGGCGATCCACATCTTGGCCGGCGAGAACGTGTGCATCCAGGTGATCACGCCGAGCACGCCCGGCGTGGACGAGGCCCGCCGGCAGACGTCCAGGATCTGCTCGGCGGAGGTGAGCACCGGCTGCCAGACCACATCCGCGTCGAGCGCCGCGTCCAGCGTGGCGGCGATCTCCCGGGACTGGCTCGCCACCTGGTCCAGGGTCTCCGGGCCGTACAGGCCCTGGCTCCCGGTCAGGAACCACACTTCCCCGTTGCTCATCTACTTCACCTTTCTCGTCACGAGTCGCTGCAGGACGATGAAGGCGAAGAGCAGGACGCCGACGATGATCCGGGTCCAGGCCGCGTTCAGGTCACCCTGGAAAATGATGATTGTCTGGATGAGACCGGTGACCAGCACGCCGAGCAGCGCGCCGAAGACGTAACCGGAACCACCGGTGAGCAGCACGCCGCCGATGACGCAGGCGGCGATCGCGTCGAGTTCCAGGCCGTTGCCCTGCAGCGCCCAGCCGGACGTGGAGTTGATGCTGAACAGCACGCCGCCGAGCGCGGCGCAGAAGCCGCTCAGGGTGTAGACAGCGATCCGGGTACGGCCGACCGGCAGGCCCATCAGCAGCGCGGAGTCGGCGCTGCCACCGATCGCGTAGACGTTGCGCCCGAAGCGGGTCCAGGCCAGCACCGCCGCGGCGATCAGCACCGCGGCGATCGCGACGAGCGCGACCGGCTTGGTGACCACGCCGTCGGCGAGCGGGATCCGGTACTCCGAGATCGCCTTCCACGTCTCGTCCCGGATCGGGATCGACGCCTGGTTGATGAAGAGCGCGATGCCGCGGGCGAGGAAGAGCCCGGCCAGGGTGGCGATGAACGGCTCCACCTTGAAGAAGTGGATCACCGCGCCCTGTCCGGCGCCGAGCAGCGAGCCGAGCAGCAGGACCAGCACCAGCACGACGAGCGGCGGCCAGCCGCCCTGCAGCAGCGTGGCGGTGAGCGTGGTGGTCATCGAGATGACCGCGCCGACCGACAGGTCGATGCCGCCGGTGAGGATCACGAAGGTCATGCCGACCGTGACGACCAGCAGCACCGCGTTGTCGCGGAACAGGTTCACGATGACGCTCGGCTGCCCGAAGTTCTCGTAGTTCGCCACGCCGGCGCTGTACATGATGACCAGCAGGGCGAGCGTCGCGAGGATCGGGATGTACTTCGCGTTCGGCCGGTAGACCCGGCTCCGCGGGTTGACCGGCGAGCCCTTCTTGCCGCCGGTCTCCGGGGTGACGTCGACGGTCGTCATCACGCGGTCGCCTCCGCTCGCACAACGGGCTTGGGCTTGAATCGCCCGAAGACCTTCGCCCGGAACTCCGGGGACTGGGACAGGCAGAGCGCCACCACGACGACGGCCTTGAACAGCAGCGTCGCGTCGGACGGCACCCCGATCGCCACGACCGTGACGCCGAGCGCCTGGATGAGGACGGCGCCCAGGACCGTGCCGGCGATGGAGAACCGGCCGCCGATCAGGGCGGTGCCGCCGATCACCACGGCCAGGATCGCGTCGAGCTCGATCAGGTTGCCGGCCGCGATGCTGTCGGCGCTCTTGATGTTCGCGCTGTAGATCAGGCCCGCGAGCCCGGCGAACCCGCCGGACACGACGTAGACCATCACGGTGATCCGCTTGGCCCGGATGCCGGCCAGGCGGCTCGCGGTCGGGCTTCCGCCGACCGATTCCAGCAGCAGGCCGAGCGCCGTACGCCGGGTCAGCAGCGTGATCAGCACGACCGCCGCGACGGCGATCAGGAACGCCACCGGCAGCGCCAGGAAGAAGCCGGTCGCGATCGTCGCGTACGGCCCGGACTGCACGTTGATGATCTGACCGTCGGTGATCAGCTGCGCGATGCCGCGGCCGGCCACCATGAGGATCAGCGTCGCGATGATCGGCTGGATCCCGATGATCGCGACGAGCGTCCCGTTCCAGAGGCCGGCCAGCAGCGACACCCCGATCGCGACCAGCATGATCAGCAGGACGCTGCCCACGCTGTTCTGGTTGCCGAGGTCACTGATCAGCAGACACGCGACGGCGCCGGAGATCGCCATGACCGAGCCGACCGAGAGGTCGATGCCGCCGGTCGCGATCACCAGCGTCATGCCGAGCGCGACGAGCACGAGCGGGGCGCTGCCGCGCAGGATGTCGATCAGGCTGCCGAAGAGGTGCCCGTCCCGGACCGTGACGAACTGGTTGGACGTGAACGCGTTGATGACCAGCAGGACCACCAGGATCGCGGCCGGCCAGAACAACCTGTTCTTGAGGATGGTCATGAAGTCGCTCCGCTGGCGATGGTTTGCATGATGCGGTCGGCGTCGACGTCCGGCGTGTTCTCCAGCTCCTCGACCAGCCGGCGGTCCCGGAGCACCTCGATCTTGTGGCTGAGCCGGAGCACCTCCTCCAGCTCGGCGCTGACGAAGAGCACCGCCATGCCGCCGTCGGAGAGCTCGGCGACCAGCTTCTGGATCTCCGCCTTGGCGCCGACGTCGATGCCCCGGGTGGGCTCGTCGATGATCAGCAGCCGGGGCTCGGTGATCAGCCAGCGGGCGAGCAGCACCTTCTGCTGGTTGCCGCCGGAGAGGTTGCGGACCTGGCGCTCCGGGTCGGCCGGGCGGATCTGCAGCGCCTTGATGTACTTGTCGACGATCTCGTCCTGCTTGCGGCGCGGGATCGGCCGGGTCCAGCCGCGGGAGGCCTGCAGCGCCAGGATGATGTTCTCCCGGACGCTGAGCTCGCCGATGATGCCCTCGGTGCGGCGATTCTCCGAGGAGAAGGCGATCCCCCGCTTCATCGCCACCTGCGGGTCACGCAGGTTCGTCGCCTTGCCCTCGAAGAGCAGCTCACCGGAGTCCGGCTTGTCGGCGCCGAAGAGCAGCCGGGCCAGCTCGGTGCGGCCGGAGCCGAGCAGGCCGGCCAGGCCGACCACCTCGCCGGCGTTGATGGTCAGGTTGAACGGCGCGATCGCTCCGGTCCGGCCGAGTTCCCTCGCCTCGAGGATGGGCTCGGCTCCGGCCGTCCGCTCCCGGTTTCGCTGCGCCTTGTCCTCCAGGGACTCCAGGGCCGCGAGCTCCTTGCCGATCATCTTCTCGACCAGGCGTACCTGGGGAAGCTCCTCGGTCTTGAACTCGCCGATCAGCTGACCGTTGCGCAGAACGGTGAGCCGGTCGGAGACCTCGTAGATCTGGTCCAGGAAGTGCGAGACGAAGAGGATCGCCGTGCCGTCCTCCTTGAGCCGGCGCATGACCGCGAAGAGCTGCGCGACCTCGGAGGCGTCCAGGCTGGACGTGGGCTCGTCCAGGATCAGCACGCGCGCCGAGATGTCTACCGCGCGCGCGATGGCGACCATCTGCTGGATCGCCAGGGAGTACGTGTTCAGCGGCGCGGACACGTCGATGTCCAGGTCGAGCCGGGCGAGCAGCTCGCTCGCGCGCTTCCGCATCAGGCCCCACTGGATCCGGCCGAACTTGCGCGGCTCGCGCCCGATGAAGATGTTCTCCGCCACCGAGAGGTTGGTGCAGAGGTTGACCTCCTGGTAGACGGTGCTGATGCCGGCCTGCTGCGCCTGCAGCGGGCCGTTGATGTGCACCACCTCGCCGCCGAGTCGCACCTCGCCGCCGTCGATCGTGTACACCCCGGTCAGCACCTTGATCAGGGTGGACTTGCCGGCGCCGTTCTCGCCCATGAGCGCATGGATCTCGCCCGGGAACAGCCGGAAATCGACGCCGTCGAGGGCGACGACGCCGGGGAAGACTTTTCGGATCCCGGTCATCTCGAGGACCGGGGACTGCTCGCCCATTCGTGCTCCACTTCGAAGCTCCGCGGCGCCCCGGCCGGGCCGGCCGGGGCACCTGCGGATCGATCGATCAGTACTGGCGGGTGGGGAGGGCTTCCTTGGCCTGCTCCTGGGTGAAGGTGGTCTCCTCGGTGAGCACCCGGGCGGGGATCTCCTCACCGGCGTCGGCCTTCTTGACCAGATCCATCAGCTGCGGGCCGAGGAGCGGGCTGCACTCGACGATGAAGTTGATCTTGCCCTGGGAGAGCGCCGTCATGCCGTCCTTGACCGCGTCGACGGTGATGATCTTGATGTCGGTGCCGGGCTTCTTCCCGGCCGCCTCGATCGCCTCGATGGCGCCGAGACCCATGTCGTCGTTGTGGGCGTAGAGCACGTCGATGTCCGGGGTGGACTGCAGGAAGGTCTCCATCACAGTCTTGCCGTCCGCGCGCTTGAAGTCACCGGTCTGCGACTTCACGATCTTGAAGTTCGGGTTGCCCGCGATCTTCTCCTGGAAGCCCTTCTGCCGGTCGAGCGCCGGCGCCGAGCCCGTGGTGCCCTGCAGCTCCACGATGTTGACCGGCTCGTTCTTGCCCTCGTACTCCTTGACCAGCCAGTCGCCTGCCTTCTGGCCCTCGACGATGAAGTCGGAGCCGATGAAGGACTTGTAGAGCGACTTGTCCTGCGAGTCCACCGCGCGGTCGGTCAGGATCACCGGGATGCCGGCGTCCTTGGCCTCCTGCAGCACCGCGTCCCAGCCGGAGGTGACCACCGGCGAGAAGGCGATCACGTCCACCTTCTGCGTGATGAAGTTGCGGATCGCGGTGATCTGGTTCTCCTGCTTGCCCTGGGCGTCGGAGAACTGCAGGTCGATGCCGGCCTTGGCGGCCGACTCCTGGATCGACTTGGTGTTCGCGGTACGCCAGCCGCTCTCGGCGCCGACCTGGGAGAACCCAAGGGTGATCTTGCCGTCGTCGTTGCCTCCCGAACCGCCGTCGCCGCCGTCGCTGCCGCCGCACCCGGCGAGCGTGGAGACGGCCAGAACGCCGGCCAGAGCAGCCGCGGACCAGTTCCTGCGCACCATAACCTCCCGAAACTGTTACCGTTCACAAATTGACTCGCGGCAGGCAGACAGCGCCGTCACCGCAGGGATAGTCGGTTCGCTGCGACCGCCGTCACAGCTTGCGTTTCGTGAGTGTTACCGTTCTCAACGTGATCGTCAAGAGATCCCGATCTTTGTTTCAGCCTGATTGCAAGAACGGCGGTATCGCCCACGGTCATCGCCCGGTCACCTGCTAGATATCGTCCAATGGCGACACCAGCAGCGGCGCCGGGTCCGGAACCCGCAGCCCAGCAGCGATCCTCAGCCCCTCGTTCGCGTCGGCAGACGCGCACCGGCAAGGAGCGCGGCACCGTCATGCGCGACGTCGCCAAACTCGCCGGGGTGTCCCACCAGACCGTCTCCCGGGTGATCAACGAACATCCGAACGTGCGCGCCGAGACCCGCGAACGCGTCCTGGCCGCGATGCGCTCGCTCAACTACCGCCGCAACCTGGCGGCCCGCACCCTCGCCACCCGCGAGTCGCACACGCTCGGCATCATCGGCTTCGAGACCACCCTGTTCGGCCCGGAGTCCATGCTCTACGGCATCGAGAGCGCCGCCCGGGCCGCCGGTTACCTGGTCAGCGTCGCCACCGTCCGCGACCTGGAACACCGGCCCGTGCTGGAAGCCGTCGACCGGCTCGCCCAGCACGACGTCGACGGGATCATCGCGATCGCGCCCAAGCCCTCGGTGCTCACCGCCCTCACCCACGCGCCGGGCGGTCTCGCCTGCGTCGCGGTCGGCGGAGCCTCCGGCTCCCTGGAGGAGCCATTCCCGACGGTACGGGTGGACAACACCGCCGGGGCCCGCCTCGCCACCCGTCACCTGCTCGACCTCGGTCACGCCACGGTCCACCACGTCGCCGGGCCACCGGACTGGCCCGAGTCACAGGCCCGCGTGGAGGGCTGGCGCGAGACGCTCTACGCGGCCGGCGCCGTCGTCCCGCCGGTCACCTCCGGCTGGTGGGACGCGGCCGCCGGCTACGAACAGGGCCGCCGCCTCGCCGCCGACCCGGCCGTCACCGCGATCTTCTGCGCCAACGACCGGATCGCCCTCGGCGTGCTGCGCGCCCTCCAGGAAGGCGGCCGCCGGGTGCCGGAGGACGTGAGCGTCGTCGGCTTCGACGACATGCCGGACTCGGGATACTTCCTGCCCCCGCTCACCACCGTCCACCAGGACTTCGCCGAGCTCGGCCGGCGCGCCCTCGCCCTGCTCCTGCGCCACCTCGGCCGGCCCGGCGCCGCCCCGCCGGAGGACGTGCTTGTCGCGCCCTCCCTCGTCGCCCGGGCCAGCTCCGCCCCGCCGATCCGGCGGCGGTGACTGTCCGAGATCTTCCAGTAGCGCCGTGACCAGTGGTGATGTGTACCCGTACCGGTGACAGAACCGGGATCGGAGTCGATGGGCCGTTACAGTCCGAGGGGTGCTCAACGACGACACGACGCAGAGGCCCTGACCGATGGGCAGCGGATGGCTGGGCCGCCGCAGGAGCCCCCGACTCTCCGGCACCCTGCACCTCCGCGACGCCACCGGTCGCGAGGTCGCCGTGCCGCTGCGCGGCCGGGCGACGGTGCTCACGGCGGGCGGCACAGGCCTCATCGGGTACGCGGAGGTGTGGGCCGTCCACACGGAGGCCGGTCGAGCGGCCACCAGCCTGATGATCAGTTACGGACCGGACGGCGCGGAGGGTGACCGGGCGTCAGGCTTGTGCGCGCCGGGTGGGACGGTGGCCCTCGGCGGAGTGTCGTTCACGTGGCGTCACCAGCCGGCGGTCGCCCTCCGTCCCCCCATCGCACCGGACCCCATCGACATCTCGGCCATGCCGGCAATGCCGGGCGCACCGATCCCCCGGCAGCGGGAGAACATGCCCCGCGTCGCCGGAGCGAGCCAGGCCGCCAACATCAGACCGGAGCCGAGCGGGGCGAACCCGCTGCACAACATGCTCCGCCTGGTGAAACAGGTCAGCCGGGGCAAGCGCTCCGCCAGCCCCGCGCCGTCCTCCCCACCCGCACCACCGCCATGACCTCACCCACCGGCCGAGCCCACGGCGAATACGACCGCAGCACCCACGCCCGCGATCCGGGGAACGCCGGTCAGGGCTTGGGGTTGCCGTAGTAGGCGCCCGGACCGTGCTTGCGCTTGAAATGACGCTCCTGCAGGTGCTGCGGGATGACCGCCGCCGGGTTCAGCGCCAGCGTCTTCAGCGCCATCTCCGCCACCGCCTCGCAGATGATGCCGTGCTGCACCGACTTGATCGGGTCGCTCCCCCACGTGAACGGCCCATGGTTCGCCACCAGCGCGGCGGGCATCGCCTCCGCCGCCGCGTCGTCGCCGATCGTCTCGACGATGACGCGGCCGGTGTTGAGCTCGTAGTCGGTGGCGCACTCGTCGGCGGTCAGTCCACGGGTCACCGGGATCGGGCCGTTGAACGTGTCGGCGTGCGTGGTGCCGAGCAGCGGGATGTCGAGCCCGGCCTGCGCGAACGCGACAGCGTTGGTGGAGTGGGTGTGGGTGACGCCGCCGATCGAGGGCCAGGCCAGGTAGAACGCCCGATGTGACTCGCTGTCCACGGAGGGGCGCAGGTCGCCGGCGAGCACCTTGCCGGTCGCCAGGTCGACGGGCACCAGGTGGTCCTCGGTCAGATCGTCGTAGGCGACCCCGGACGGCTTGATCAGGTAGAGCCCGGCCTCACGGTCGATGCCGCTGACGTTTCCCCAGGTCAGCTGGGCGAGCCCGGCCTCCGGGATCATCTTGTTGGCCCGGAGCACGGCCCGGCGCAGCGCCTTCGACCCGTAAGTCACGTCATCTCCCCACACGCCCGCGAATGTTAGCGCTCACCCTAACCGACCTCAGCGATCACCTGACAAGGGCCGGAAACGCTAAGTTAACGCCAACACGGCTGACTCGACCCGGAGGCGCAGGGCGTCCGGCAGGGCCGCGTACCCGGCCGCCTCCGCCACCCGCTGCCCGCCGCTTCCGGCGGCGTAGGCCAGGAAGTCGCGGGTCAGCGCGGGCGTGCCGGTGCGGCACACGATCTCATAAGAGACCATGACGATCGGGTACGCGTAATCAGCCGTCCCGTCGTATCGCAGCTCGATCCGGAGGTCGTCGCCGATCCGCGCGTCAGCGATCGCCAGCCCGGCCGCCGAGTTCGACGGCGCGGTGAACGGCCCGTCCGCGTCGCCGACCTCCACCACCGGCAGGTCGTGGACGGTGGCGTAGGACCCTTCCACGTAGCCGATCGCCCCGTTGGTCCGGGCCACCGCGGCGACCACCCGGTGACTGCCCCGCTCCCCCGTCCCGCCGGGCGCCCGCCACGCGCTGCCACTGCCGTGCGGCCAGACCGGGCCGGCGGCCGCGGCCAGATAACGGGTGAAGTTGTCCGTCGTTCCCGAATCGTCCGAGCGGTGGATCGTACCGATGGGGGTGGAAGGGAGCGCAGCGACCGGATTGTCCTTCGCGATGGCCGGGTCGTTCCAGACCGTGACCGCGCCGCTGAAGATCTTGGCGATGGTCGCCGGCGTGAGCCGGAGCCGGTCCACGCCCGCCACGTTGAAGGCGAGCGCGATCGGGCCGGCGACCAGCGGAAGGTGCACGACCGGGCCACGGCACCGCTGCTCGGCCCGCTTCCGCCCGGCCGCGTCGAGGGGCGCGTCGGTGCCGGCGAAGTCCCCGGTCCCGTCCGCGAACGCGCGCACCCCGGCCCCCGAGCCGGTGCTCGCGTAGTCGATCGACGCGGCGGGACAGGCGATCTGGTACGCCTTCATCCACGCCTGCAGCACGCTGGTCTGCGCCGACGAGCCCTGCCCGGCGGTCGTCCCGGCGCCGCAGGCAACCGGCTCCGGGGCCGGCTCGGGAGCCGCCGTGCAGCCGGCCACCGCGAGCAGCAGGGCCAGAAGGACCGGAACGGCTCTCATCGGTACTCCGCCAATCGCCGTCGCACGCCGATCGGAATCAGCAGGATGACCAGGACGAGCAGCGTCACCGGGACGGTGACCGCGCCGGTCAGGGTGCGTTCCGCATCGGCCAGGCCCCGATCGAACTCGGCCTTGCTCGCGTCGGTGGCCGCGGCGAGCGCCGCGTCGAAGTACGCGAAGTCGAACGCCGCGTCGCCCCGCCGGATCCCGGTGAGTGCGGTGACCGCCTGGTCCCGCTTGCCGTGATCGGCGAGGGCGAGGATCCGTTCGTGACCGCGCTGGTAGGCCACCCACCGCTGCCCGGCGTCCCCATCCAGCGCGGCGAGCAGCTTCGCCTTCCACGTGAAGTCGTCCCGGTACGCACCGAGGTTGCCGCTGACCAGGTAGCGGCTGGTGTCGGCGGCCGCGTCGTAACCGATCGCCCGCAGTTCGGACAGTTCCAGGTAGGGCCGCAGGCCGCCGGCCCGAGCCTCGGTGAGGCGGCTCTGCTGCGCGCCGAGCACCACCGTGACGCCTGCGAGCAGGAGCAGGGTCAGCGCGGTGGCGGCGATCAGGGCCGGGTTCCACAGCCGGCGGAACCGGCGGGCCAGCCACACCTGCAGGGTCACCAGCAGCACCAGCAGGGCGCCGCCGAGCAGCACGACCACGCCGCTCGCGGTCGCTTCGGTGGAACTCTTCGCCGCGTACGCCCGATCCAGCCGGTCCTCGGCGGTGAGCCGGAGCCGGCGGGCGTCCGGGAGCAGCCGAAGGTGCAGCACGGTGGTGGCCTGCGTGTAGTAGCCGAGCGCCTCACCCGCGGAGTGCGGTTGGGCGGCCAGGGCCTGACCGACCCGCTGGCGGTAGACGGCGAGCCCGTCGAGGAGGTCGAGCACGAGCCGCCGTTCGGTGTCCGTGAACGAGCCCGACGAGGAGGCCTCCATGCAACGCTGCAGGCCGGCATCGACCTGGCGGCCCCGCTCCCGGTACGCGGCGAGCGCGTCGAGGCGGCTGCCCGCGAGCGCGTCGCTCTCCGCGGTCAGCAGGATCCGGGTGGTCTGCGCGTCCAGGTCGCTCAGTGCGAAGTAGAGATCGGCCGTGGTGGCGGCCTGCGGGGCCGCCTCGTGACCGATCACCCGTACCTGATCCTGGATCGTCGCCATCACCGGGCCGGCGGCGAGCAGCAGAGCGGCGGCGGCACCGGCCGCCAGCACGGTGAGCAGCTTCAGGCGGACGGGGGTGTCGCGCCGGACGGCGTTGCTGATGGCTTCCATGACCACGGCCACGCCGTCACGGTAGGCACTCGTCACCATCGGCGAATCACCGCAAACCGTCGCGAAGGGACAGGTGCGCCCCGGCTCTTCACCGGGACGCACCCTGAAGTTCACTCAGCGGAGGACCCGCTTGTCCGGGTGCAGCGACTCGGGCAGCGCGATGGTGATCCACTCGTTGTTGTCGGCGGCACCGGCGGCGCGGCCGGAGGAGAACGGGAAGTTGTTGTCGTTCAGCACCGCGATGGTCTTGTCGTCCAGGATCACCACGTCCTCGATGGTCTGGAACGGGAAGGTGAACGTGGTGCCGAAACCGCCCAGCCGGCGCGGGTTGGCGATGTTCATCAGGTCGACGACGAGCTTCTTGGCGAGCATGCCGTTGGAGCGCTTGGTGGCCAGGTAGATCTTCTTGTGCACCGCGGTGGCGCCCTGGCCGCCGTCCCGCTCGATGATCAGGAAGCGGTCCTTGTCGACGGCGATCGCGTCACCGATGGCGTGCGACGGCGAGTCGAGCTGGTAGGTCCAGCGCTTGCCGGTGTACTTGCGGGTGCGCAGGTCGAACTGGTTGAGCCGCAGGCTGCCGGCGGTGTCACCGGTGACCGTGCCCTCCAGCAGCGGGTAGAGGTACCGGCCGTCGGGCGACGCGGCCATGCCCTCGAAGCCCTTGCTGCCGCCCAGGGTCGCGGGCACGCCGGTCCGGGCCGCGGTCTCCGGCGCCACCACGCCGTCGAGCGGCGCGGGCGCGGCGAGCAGGCGCCCGGCACGGTCGAAGTGCATCAGGTACGGGCCGAACTCGTCACCGATCCAGTACGAGCCGTCCTTCGCCTTGACGATCGACTCCACGTCGAAGTCGGCGCCGGTCAGGACCCGGTCCGCGCGGGTCAGCTTCCACGGCACGAAACCGTCCGGGTCGGTCAGGTTGACGCCGCCGAGCACGTCCACGGAGTTGTCCCGGAACACCGGCGCGAGACGCTGGACGCGGAGCAGGAAGTCACCCGAGTTGGCCTGGTTGCCGTACCCGTTGTCGGAGAGCACGTCGAACGTGCCGTCACCGTTGTCGGCGATCCCGGAGAAGCCCTGCACCGGCTGGTCCGCGAAGGGCGCGGTGAAGCCGTTCAGGTTGCCGGTGACCAGGCTGCCGGACGGCTCGCTGCCCGGCACGAACGTCCCGGCGGGCAGCGAGGCCCAGCCGGTCAGGGTCGGGGTGGTGACCCGGGAGTGGTGACCGCCGGCCACCGAGGCGGTCCCGGCCAGGGTCACGGTGAGCGCGACGGCGCCGGCGCCCGCCAGCGCACGTTTGATGATCTTTCCCATGTGGCCGGACGGTAGGGCTCCCGGGTGAACCCCGTTTCACTTCCGGCTGGCCGCCGACCGTCGCGGCCGTGACGCCTTCTTTCCTTTCGCGGCCTCGTGGTGGGGCAGGGTGGTCGCGTCCGGCAGGCCGTGCGCAGTGGCCAGCCCATCCGCCTGGTGGATCAGGTGTCCCTCGTCGACCAGGTCCGCGATCAGCGTGGTGAGCCGGGCGTCCACCTCGGGCGATCGGCGCGCGGCCCAGCCGTAGAGCCGGCCGGTGGCGGCCAGCAGCTGGTCCACGGTGAGCACGCCACCGTCGTGGACCAGGTGTTCCAGGGCCACCCGCAGCTCGGCGTCGGCGATCTGGTCGGCCTTGCGGGCCACGTCCTCGGCCCGGAACCGGACCATCGGCACGAGCTGGCCGGGGTCGCTCAGGAACGTGCCGTCCCAGGCAAGCCCGGCATCGGTGATCGACTCTTCGATGGCCGCCCGGGCCTGCTTGGTGATCCGGGCGAGACCCCACTGCTCGCGCATCCGCTGCAACGCGATCGCGATGTGCACGGGTCCCTCCACCTGCGCCAGCTGCCGCACGGCGTCGATCAGCTGCAGGCGGGTGTCCGGGTCGGTCAGTCCGGCGCCGGCCGGGAGGGGCTCCAGCTCCGCTTTCTGGTACGGGACGGCCCACTGCTCGCTGAGGTGCGCGGCGACCGGGATCTCCTCCTCGGCCGGTTCCGGCTCCTCCTGGTGCTCCGGCTCGGGATACTCGGCCTGCGGCTGCTCGTGGTATTCCGGCTCGTAGGGCTGCTCGTGCCCGGCGACCGGGTGCATGTCGACCGGGTCGATCTCGGCGCGGTGCAGCTGCTCGAAGATCGCCGGGACGACGACGTGCTCGTAGTCGCTGACCGCGGCCACCACGTCGGGCTGGCCCTCGAACGACACGGCCTCGCGCTCGGCGTCCTCCACTCCGGCGAGGTAGGCGCCGGCCTCGTCGATCAGGTAGTCGGAGGCCAGGTACCACGGCTCGGGGCCGGCCGGCTCGTCGTACTGGTAGACCGGTCCGGCCGCGGCCGCCGCCTGTTCCGCGCTGATCTCGATGGTGACCTCGGGGCTCTCCACCGGCTCGGGCTCGCGGACCGCGTACACCTCGGGCTCGGTCTCGGCGTACACCTCGGGTTCGGTGACCGCGTACACCTCGGGCTCGGTGTGCGCGTAGACCTCGGCGAACGCCTCGGCGAAGGCCTCCTCCTCGGCATCGGCCTCGGCGAACACCTCGGCCAGCCCGTCGTCGGCCAGCGGCTCGACCGACTCCAGCGACTCGATCGGGTCCTGCGACTCGACCGGCTCCCCGGCGGCCTCGGCCACCGGGCTCTCGTCGCCGGTCAGCTCCGGCGCCGGCTCGGCGGGGTACTCGGCGAGGGCCTCGTCGATGGCGATCCGCAGCCGCTGCTCCTCGTGCTCGCGGTCCAGGTACCAGGCCGTGCCCCAGATCCGGTGCAGCCGCCAGCCCAGCCCCTGCAGGACCTGCTCACGCAGGCGGTCCCGGTCCCGGGCGGCGGGCGCGGAATCGTACGTGGTGCCGTCGCACTCGATGCCGAGGACGTAGGGGGCGCTGCGCCGGGACGAGAGGCGGACCGCCAGGTCGACCCGGAAAGCGCCGGTGCCGACCCGGGTCCGCACGTGATAGCCCCAGGCGGCGATCACGTCCCGCACCGAGTCCTCGAACGGCGCCTGCGCGTCGGCCGCCGGATCCGTCAGCTCGAGCGCGTCCTCACCGCGTACCGCATAGTCCAGATAGGCGGCGAGATGCCGCACATTTTCGCGGTCCGCGAGGTCCCGGCCGCGCACCGAGGAGACCACCTCGAGGCGGCGGGCCGCGCGGGTCGTCGCGACGTTGAGCCGCCGCCACCCGTCCGCGCCGTCCAGGCCGCCCAGGTCCGTGCCGATCGCCAGGATCATCACGTCCCGCTCGTCGCCCTGCACCGCGTCGAGGTCCTTCACGAAGAAGCCGCGCAGCCGGTCGTCGTCCGGTGAGCCGACCATGTCGGCGACCGCGGCCTCGATCTCCCAGCGCAGCTCCGGCGTGCAGGTGACCACGCCGAGCGTACGGTCCGGGCGGGTGACCAGGTGGTGCGCGACCCGGCTGGCGACCTCCTCGGCGAGCGACTCGTCGCCGTCGGCCCCGTACAGCTGCACACCCGAGTCCGGACCGGCCGGCGCGGCGGCCGGGAACGTGTTGAGCTGTCCCGCGTAGAAGCTGTGGTTGGCGAACGCGATGAGCGACTCGTGCCGGCTGCGGTAGTGCGTGGTCAGGTCCAGCACCGGGAACGCCCCGCAGTGGATGGCCAGGCCGAGGATGGACTGGCCGTCGCCGCCGGGCAGCGGCGCCGCCCCGAGCTGCCGGTCGTCACCCACCACGATCATCGAGCTGGCCCGGTACGCGCAGGTGATCGCGTCCGCGACCGGCACCCGGGACGCCTCGTCGACGATCACGACGTCGAAGTAGAGGTCGGACGGGATCAGCCGGCTCACGTCGGCCGGGATGGTCAGCATGCACGGCTTCACCGCGAAGGTGGCGTTGCGGGTCTCGGCGAGCAGGTCCCGGACCGCCGGCCGGCGGCCCTGCTGCGCGGCGGCGGCCCGCAGCACCGCGGCCTCGGCGACCGCCGTGCCGGACGGCTGCATCTCGTCGACGGCGTTCATCACGTCGGCGGCCGCGGCCCGTTCCAGCAGCGTGTCCCAGAGCCGGAACTCGCGGATCAGCCGGTCCCGGGACGCCGCGTCGAGCGGGGGCAGCCGCTCGTCCTCGCGGATGATCATGTCGGCCCAGGACTGGAACAGCGCCCGTCCCAGCACCGGCAGCAGCTGGTCGACGGGCAGGTCCTCGTGCGCGCAGAACTCCACGACCGGGTCCAGGCCGTGCTCGCCGAGCACCGCCCGCGCCGCCTGGTAGTCGAACCACTCCTGCTGGCCGTGGCTGTCCTCGAGCAGCGCGGTGATCAGCTCGCGGGCGCTCTCGTGGTCGTCGAGGGTCGCGGTCAGCGACGGGTGCCGGCGCGGCGCGAAGGCCCGCAGGATCCAGTCCCGGGCGGCCTGCCACTCCGCGACCCGGGACGGCAGCGCGTCGGTGGGCCGGACCTCGGCGAGGGCGGCCGCCTGCTCCGGCGTGAACGCGATGTCGGCGCCGGCCCGTACCCGGCGTGCCTCGGACGCCCAGGACATCGCGCCGGCCAGGGCGTCCACGTCGGTCTGGGTGCCGCGGTAGAGCGGGCCGAGCACGTCGGCGTACTCGGCGGCGTTCGCGGTGAGCGCCGCCGCCGCGTCCGAGGCGGTTTCCCGGAGCAGGCCGATCGCGGCCGACTCGGCGAGCGTGAAGTCCCGCCCGGCCGCCGTGCTGTACGCCTGGACCAGGTCCGCGGCGGCGGTGAGCGGCTCCACGTGCGCCCGCAGCCAGGTGACCGCGTCGTGGATCGGTCCCGCGGCGAGTTGCGGCCGGGGCGCCGGCTCCGGCGGCGTGCGCAGCGCCGCGGTGAACCTGTCGAACTCCTTGCGCGCCTCGGTGACGATCCGGATGATCGCGCTGTTCGGGGTCGGCGCGCAGACCCGTTCGATGACGCCCGGCAGCGCCTCCGGCGGGGTGATCCGCAGCGCCTCCTCGGCGGTCTTCAGCGCCTCCTGGATCGCGTCGAAGTCGGTGTCCAGGTGCCGCCAGTGGCTGCCCAGGTTCCGGGCGTACTCCTGCTCGGCCTGCTCCAGCTCCCGGATCGACCGCTTCCAGGCGGCCGCCGCGGCGAGGTTGGCGACCGCGTCCGACCGCTTCACGTCGGTGCGCGCGATGCCGGCCGCGATCCGCTTGTCCCGCCGGTACGGCGCCCGCAGCTTGCGCATCCCCTTGTGCTGGGTGGCGAACCGCTCGGCGAGCTCGTCCACCGGCTCCACCAGCGCCGCGTCGTTGAAGTGCTCGCGCGCCCGGGACTCGGCGGCCTTCACCACGTCGACCGCGCGCTGCAGCACCCGGGCGGCGGCCCGCGCGGACGCCATCCCGGTGGTGTCGAACCAGGTCGGCTCCGGTTTGTCCGGCCGGCTCAGCAGGTCGACGATCGCTGCCACCCGGCCGATGTCGGTGAACGCGACGACGTTCGGCAGGCCGAGCCGGGCGGTGACCCGGTCCAGGCTGTGCTGGTGCTGCTCCAGGCGGTCGGCCTCCTCGGCGAACCGGCGGGCCAGGCCACGGGCCTGCGCCGAGGTCAGCGGCAGCAGCTCGACCGGTGGCGGGTTCAGGTGCACGAGCGTGGGCACGACCGGCAGCTTCGCCGGCGAGGGCAGCGCCGACCAGGTGACGCCGGCCTTCGCGCGGACCACCTCCTCCGCCCGGTGCAGCGACCGCAGGTGGGTGACCAGGCTCTCGGCCGCCTTCGCGACGGTCTCCAGGCTGTCCAGGGTGAGCCACTCGCCGGGCACCTCGGCGGGCCGGCGGGCGGCGTGGCCGACGAGCGTGGTCAGCGTGATCGCGTCGGACAGCGCCTGCGCGTCGAAGACGGCCGCGAGCCGGTCGCTGGCGACCGCCTCGACCAGGTGCTCCAGGGCGGCCTGTGCCTGGTGCAGGCGGGCGTCCAGGCGGTTACGGTCGATCACGTCCCGCCAGAGGAAGTCGTCGCCCTCCAGCGCCGGACGCCAGGCGCGGCCCAGGCTCGCCGCGGCGTCCCGGACGCGCTGCAGCGACTGGGTGGTCAGCGGCACCGGCAGCGCCGACGGCACCGGACCGGCCGGGAGGTCGGTCATCTGCGCGCACATGCCGAGCACGTCGTGCAGCCGGTGGCCGAGCGGCTCGCGGACCTCGTTCATCGCCTCCGCGTACGCGTTCAGCCGGATCCGGTGCTGCCGCAGCTCCTCGCGTTCGTCGGTGGAGAGGCTGGGCGGCGGCAGCGGGATGAAGTCCAGCGCGGCGGCGAGCGTGGCGGCGACCTGCAGGCGGCCGATCCGGTCGCTGTGCAGCTCGAGGAGGTAGTCGTCGAGGCCGACCCGCCCGAGCCGCTCCTTCACGCCGTCCAGCGCGGCGGCCTTCTCGGAGACCAGCAGCACCCGCTTCCCGGCATGGATCAGGCAGGCGATCATGTTCGCCACGGTCTGGGTCTTGCCGGTGCCGGGCGCGCCCCGCAGCACGAACGTGCGGCCGTCCACCGCCGCCGCGATCGCGGACCGCTGGGCGGCGTCGGCGTCCAGGACCAGCGGGACGTCGTCCGGCGCGGCCAGCTCGTCGATGCGGCGCACCGGCACGGGCTCGAAACGCAGCGCGTCCGGCTGGGCGAGCGGGTCGGTGGCGAGGGCCCGGATCACCGGGTGGGCGAGGATCTGCCGCTCGTTCTCGACCAGGTCGGTGTACATCACCTCCCGCTGCACGTCGAAACGGGACAGCAGCACCGCCTCGTCGGAATGCCAGTCCGGATGCTCGCTGATCGCGGCGTCCAGGCGGGCCCAGAAGACGGTCAGGTCCAGGCCGGCGATGGTGTTCACGGCGGGGAGCTCGACGCCGTACGCGCGGAGCCGCACCGCCAGCGCCGGGTTCACGATCGGGTCGTCCGGGCGGGCCCGCAGCCGCGGGTAGTCGAGCGGGTCCGGGCAGACCAGCTCGACCGGCAGGAGCAGGATCGGGCTGGCGAACTGCTGGCCGCCGTCCTGCCAGTGCAGTGATCCGAGCGCCAGGTAGAGCGCGGAGATGCCCTGTTCGTACTGGTCACGGCGGGCCGTGCGACGCAGCGCGTGCAGCGTCGCGTCCATGTCCGCGTCGATCATCTCGGTCTGGAAGACGTTCGCGGCACGCGGCCGCGGCCCTTCGGCCTGCTCCTCGATCCCGAGGAAGCCGCACTCCCGGCCCTGATGGAGAGCTTCGATGATGGTACGAGGGGTGGGGCTCACGATCGCCACGACGCCCGGCCCCGAGGGATCCACGTCGATCAGCGGATTGCTGCCGGTGAAGTCCAGCAGACCGGCACGCCAGGACTCCAGCACTCCGCGAACCCGCGCATCCGGCCGTCCGGTCAGCCCGTCAGCATCATCCCACCGCATTGGAACATTCCAGCAAGGCAAGGTGGGTCACCGTGGCGATTTTCCGGGTTAATACGACGTTCCGGACGTCAACCGATCGAATTCGGCCTGTCGAAGAAAGGGCTGGACGTGCTCAGCCCGCTACAAAAGCCCACAAACGGAACAATAACGACAGCCAGTAAACCTCGGGCGTGGCGAATTCCACCAGCCCGCCCCCAAGCCCACACGCAGCAACAGCACCTCCCCCGCGCGTGGAGTTCGGGTGCGCTCCGCACCTGGACTCCACACGCGGGGATGGGCGTGTGCGTCAGTCCCAGATGGGGACCCACCACTGCCAGCCGGCGGGGGCGAGCGGCCAGCCGGGGTCGGGGCGCCAGCCGTCGGGCGGGTACCAGCCGTCCGGCGGGACCGGCCAGCCCGGCGGCACCACGAACTTGATGCCGGTCGGGGCGCCGGGGATGGGCGGGTGCGGGTTCGGCTCGGGGGCCGGGGAGACCGGTGCGGCGCCGGAGCGGCGGGCCGGGTTGCTCTTCACCACGGCGGCCAGGGCGGGGATCACCGTGGTCTCGGCGATCTCCGCGCCGGCCGGGGCGGGGCTCACCGGGTTGCCGAACGAGTCCGACGATCCGGTGTCACCGAACGCCGGCGCCCCGGAGGACGGCACCGCCGACAGCGGCGAGGACGGCATCGGCGCCACGGAACCGGCGGCGGACGACGCGGGCTGACCCGACGTGGGCCGCAGAGCCCCCGGCACGGACGACGCCGGCACGGCCGCGCCCGACAGTGACCCCGGGAGCGACGAGCCCGGCGCGGACGACCCCGGCAGAGCGCCCGGCGACGTCGGCGCGGACGAACCCGGGAAGGCGCCCGGCGACGTGGAGGCGGGTGAGCCCGGCAGGGCACCCGGGGATGCCGGCGAGGGCGCGCCCGGCAGGGTGGCGGGCGATCCGGACAGGGTGCCGGGCGAGCCCGGCAGGGGTGAGTCGGCCAGCGATGTCCCGGCGTGGGCCGGGGAGGACGGGCGGGACGCCGCGTCGTCGCCGGACTGGTCCAGGCGCGGGGTGGTGCTGCCCGGCAGGGAACCGGTGGACGGCAGGGTCGGCAGCGCCGAGGCGCTCGGCACCGCCCAGGCCGGCACGCCGGTGCTCGGCTTGGCCCAGCTGGGGACGGCGTCACCCGGCGCAGCCCAGCTCGGTATCGCTTCGCCGCCGGCGTTCCAGTTCTGGCCCGGCTCGCCGGACGCCGCCCAGCCCGGCGCGGGCTCGTTGGAGGCGGCCCAGCTCGGGGCGGGTTCGCTGGACGCGGCCCAGCTCGGCACGGTCTCCCCCGGCGCGGCCCAGCTCGGCACGGCCGTTCCCGGTTCGCTGCCCGCGGGCCGCACCGGCAGCCCGTCAGCGGCGGAGCCACGCCCGAGCCCGGGGTCACGCCCCGGCCCGGGGTCACGCCCCGGCCCGAGGTCCCGCCCCGGCCCGAGGTCCCGCCCCGGCCCGCCGCCGGGTGCCGCATCCCGGCCGAAGCCGGCATCGCGCCTCGAGGTGGTGTCCGGAGCAGGGCGGCCCAGGCCCGCGTCGCTGGCGATGCCGAGCCTCAGGCCCGACTCCCCCGCGGACCAGCCGGAGGTCGACTCGCCGGAACCGCCGGGCGTCCAGCCCGGCGTCGCGTCGTCGCGCGCGGCCCAGCTCGGCACCGCCTCACCGGGCTGCGACCAGGCGGGCGCGATCCCGCCGGCCGCGCCCGGCACCGCGTCAGCCGCCGGCGACCAGGTCGGCGAGATGCCGCCGGGCGCGGCCGGTGTGCCGCCGGTGGGCTGAGAAGGGGTGGGGTCGCCGGGCTGGGCCCAGGTGGGTGCGATGCCCCCGGCCGGACCGGGTGCCGCGCCTGGAGTGGCCGGCCCCGTGGAGGTCGCGCCGGACGCGGGTGCACCCGCCGCGGCCCAGCCGGGGGTCGACGATGCCGGAAAGCCGGGGGCCGACGGGTCCGCGGCGTCCGGGGACGGCGCTCCCGCGTACCCGGAAGGGGCCGGCACCGGATCGCCGAAGCTGGTGGGCACCGCGGAGTAACCCGCGGACGCCGCCGCCGCGTACCCGGAAGGGGCTGCCGGGAAGCCGGCGGCGGGGGTCGTTGCGGCGGGGAACGGCGCGGGCGTGCCCGGGAAGCCGGTGGTGGACTGTTTGCCCTGCCAGGCTTCGGGGAGGTCCTGCACGCGGGCGATGTAGAGCATCACGCTGGCCTCGCCGGCGTTGCCCTTCACGATGGCCCGGGCGGCGGTCACCAGGCCCTGCTCGGAGAGGTGACGCAGGGTGGGCAGCAGCTCGCCGCTCATCTTCGGGCTCAGGTCGCCGACCCGGGCGTCGCCGATGCGCACCTCGACGAGGTGGTCGGCCATCTCGTGCAGGGTCACATACGCCCAGCACTCGCCCTCGGGACGCAGCAGCGGGCGGAGCGCGTCGAGGAGCTGCTGCTGGCCGTTGACCTGCACGGCGGAGCCGGAGGGCAGCAGCCGGTGCTCGGCGAGCGGCGGGTCGTTCGCCGGGAACAGCATGTGCGGCTCGGCCAGGTCGAGCCGGATGGTGCCGACGAACGCCGCCGGGCGGCCGTCGTACTCACCCCACTCACGGCCGTGGATCTGGGCGTTGACCTCGGGAGTCAGGCCACGCTTAGTGAGCGCGGTGAGCACCTTGACGTAGCGCGCGGCCTCCGGCCGGGGCAGGTGCCCGAGCAGGCTGGCGTCGGACCACACGCCGACCGCGTTCCGGTCGTGACGGTTGTTGCGGTCGGGTATCAGCTGCAGGGGGATGGTTATGTCGGTGCCCTGGGGGTTGAAGTCGGAGCCGAAGAGAGCACGTATCGCTTTCGCGTAGTGCGTCTCGCCGACCACCTCGGCACTCGCCCAGCCTGCTTGTCCCCAGAGTTGGAACCGATTCGCCACACGGGAACGCTAGTGTCTGCTTTCCGTCAGTGACCTCGTCCGTACGGACGAGTGCGATCAACCGTACGTTCCGTATCGCGATCAACCGCACCGCGCGACCGAATCATCGTTCAGGATCCGGCAAATCGTCAACAATCACACAGAGTGACCGGGTGCGGATCGGGGTCCCGCCCGGAGCAGGACCCCGATCACCCGTACACGAATGATCAGGAACGGACAGTGGGCAGATCGCCCACCTTGCCCCTCTCCGCGACCTTGACCACCATCTTGCCGGTGTTGTCCCCGCGAAGGACGCCGAGGAATGCCTCGGGCGCGTTCTCGATGCCCTCGACGACGGTCTCGCGGGCGGAGATCCGGCCCTCGCGCAGCCAGCCGCCGACCTCGGCGAGGAAGTCGGGCATCCGGTGGTTGTGGTTGCCGACGATGAAGCCGCGCAGGTTGAGCTCCTTGCCGATGGCGAGCGCCAGGTTGCGCGGGGCCGACGGAGCGCTGGTGTCGTTGTACTGCGCGATCGCGCCGCACATCGCCACGCGCCCGAATTTGTTCAGCTGGGAGATCGCCGCCTCCAGGTGGTCGCCGCCCACGTTGTCGAAGTAGACGTCGATGCCGTCCGGCGCCGCGGCGCGCAACTGGTCGCGCACCGGAGCCTCCTTGTAGTTGAACGCCGTGTCGAAACCGAGGTCGTCGACGAGGTGGCGGGCCTTCTCCGCGGAGCCGGCGCTGCCGATCACGCGCTTCGCCCCGCGCAGCTTGGCGATCTGGCCGACCACGCTGCCCACGGCACCGGCGGCGCCCGAGACGAAGACGGTGTCACCCTCCTTGAACTGCGCGATGTCCAACAGGCCGACGTACGCCGTGAGCCCTGTCATGCCGAGCAGGCCGAGGTACGCGGAGAGGGTCGGCGCCGCGGCCGGGTCCACGACACGCACCCGGTTCCCGTCCGCCACCGCGAACTCCCGCCAGCCGAGCCCGTGCGCCACGACGGCGCCGACCGGAACCGCGGAGGAGTTCGACGCGACCACCTCGCCGATCGCGGCGCCGTCGAGCGGCGCGCCGAGCACGAACGGCGGCACGTAGGACTTGACGTCGTTCATCCGGCCTCGCATGTACGGGTCGACCGACATGTAGACGTTGCGGATCAGCACCTGACCGTCGCCGGGCACCGGCGTCTCGACATCGACGATCGCGAAGTTCTCGGCGGTGGGCCAGCCGGAGGGACGGGACGCGAGGCGGATCTCTTTCACGAGGACTCCCCAATCGGAAACGGGCTGTCGTTGCTTCTCGACAGTATGTCGAGAAAGTCGACACCGTGTCGACTCTAGCCTGTTAACCGCGTTACGGTGAGTGCATGAACGCACCGGGAAGGCGCCGCGGGCCCAGCAAGGGCGACCGGCGCGAGCAGGCGATCCTGGAAACCGCCCGGACGCTGCTGGCGAGCAAGCCGCTCGCCGACATCACCATCGACGACCTCGCCGCCGGTGCGGAGATCTCCCGGTCGAGCTTCTACTTCTACTTCGACTCGAAACTGGCAGTCGTGGTCGCCCTGCTGCACGACCTCACCGGTGAGCTGCTCGCCGACGCGGGGCCGTGGCTGGACGGCGCCGGTCCGGACGAGGAGTCGCTGCGTACCGCGCTGGCCGGTCTCGCCACGCTGTGGCGCAGCCACGGGCGCCTGCTCACCGGCGCGCTCGCCGCCGCGCCGGGCTGCCCGCCGATCGCGCAGTGGCGGGCCGGGCTGCGGGAGGCGCACGTCAGCCGGCTGGCCGCCCGCATCGAACGGGACCGCGCCGCCGGGCTCGCCCCGCACGGCCCGGCGCCCGCCGTCCTGGCCGGGATGGTCGACGACCTGCGGCTGGCCACGTTCGTGAGTGCGGGCGACCCGGACGCGATCGTCGGCGACCTGGTCACCGTCGAGCTGCGGATGCTCTACGGGGATTTGCCGATTCGGCGGTCCGGCGGGTGATTCAGGAGGCACCCTGAGGTCATGCGTATCGGTGTCATTGGGGCAGGTCAGCTCGGCGGCACTCTGGCGACCTGGTGCGTCGAGAGCGGGCATGACGTGGCGGTCACGTCCCGGCACCCGGAGCGGCTGCGCGAGCAGGTGGACCGGATGAACGGGAAACTACGCGTCATGCCGGTCCCGCAGGCCGCGGCGTTCGGCGAGATGGTGATCTTCGCACCGAACTGGTCCGGCGCCAAGGAAGCCGTCGACGTGACCCGGAGCGCCCTGGAGGGCAAGGTCGTCATCGACGTCACGAACCCGGCGGACGGCGCGCCCGTCGCGGCCGGCGCCGGCGCCGGCGCGTTCACCGGCAGCCACCTCACCGGCGCCAGCATCAAGGACCCGATCCTGGTGGCCGCAGCGATCAACGGCCCGCCGAGCGAGGCCGCCGATCGGATGCTCGCCCACGCCGGCGGGAAGAGCGGCCTGGAGACACTCATCGAATGGGCGCCGGGCGCGCACTGGGTCAAGGCGTTCAACACCATCTCCACCGACGTGCTGAGCCGGCGGCGCGGGCACGACCCGCTGCTCGCCGAGTTCGTCTGCACCGACGAGCGGGACGCCCGCGAGGCCGCCTGCCGGATCATCCGGGACCTGGGGTTCGCGCCGTTCTACGCCGGCGGGGCCAAGGCGGCCCGGCTCACCGAGACCGGTGGGCCGCTGCAGTCGCGCGAGGTGGACGTCCGGGATGCCACCGATGCGCTCGCGGAGGCGCTGGCGGCGCTGCGCTGAGGCGGGTCCGGGCCGCCCGTGATCACCCAGCCGTGATCGCCCGGCCGCGCTGAGGCCGGTGGGGCCTACACTCCCGCCATGCCGGAGATCGTGGAGCTGCTCGCCTCGCCCGTGCACCGCTTCGAGGGGCGTCCCTCCGACGGTCCGGCGCCCGCGCCGCCGGGCGAACTCGTCTCCGAGATCCACGTCCGGGCCGGGCTCGGGATCACCGGGGACCGCTACTTCAACCACCCGGCGCACCGCGACGCGAGCATCACGGTCATCGCCGGCGAGTCGCTGCCGCCGGGCGCCGGGCTGGCCCGGGTGCGCCGCAACATCCTGGTCACCGGGATCGCCGTGGACGATCTGGTCGGGTCGGTGCTGAGCCTCGACTCCGGTGCCGGGCCGGTGCTGCTGCGGGCGCGCCGGCGGGCCAACCCCTGCGCGTGGATGGACGTGACGGTCGGCCCGGGCGCGTTCCGGGCGCTGCGCGGCAAGGGCGGGATCCGCTGCGTGCCGCTCAACGACGGAGTGCTGCGGGTCGGGCCGGTGGTTGTCGCCGTCCTCGAGGATCAGGCCATCTCCGGCTGAAGGTCCCGCCGCTCCTTCGCGGCCGCGCGCTCGCGCGACACCCAGTTGGACGGCAGGTCCTCCTCACGGCGGCGCAGCCACGCGGCGTGCGTGTCGCGGGTGGTGGGCGGGGTCGAGGTCCCGATGCTCATGCTCATGACGACTCCCGTCGGCTTGATCAGCTAAGTGCCCCGTTGATCGGCGGCGGGCGGGCGCTCTGCAGGGAAATCCGTTTCCGCACCCACTCCGCTACCACCTTGCGACCGGCCGTCACGATGGCTAACGTACAACCACATGGTTGTAGGTCACCTGTCCGAGGCAGATGCGGATCGCGTCTTCCACGCCCTCGCGGACGCCACCCGGCGGGACATCCTCACCACGGTGATCCGTTCCGGGCAGTCCGTCTCCGAGCTGGCCCGGCAATACCCGATGAGCTTCGCCGCGGTGCAGAAACACGTCGCGGTGCTGGAGCGTGCCGCTCTCGTCAGCAAGACCCGGCGAGGGCGGGAGCAGATCGTGCACGGGGAGGTCACGGCACTGCGCCGGGTGGCTCTCCTGCTCGATGCGTACGAGGCGATCTGGCGGCATCGCGCCGACCGGATCGCCGGCATCCTCAACGACGACTGAGGGGAGACCGGCCGTGCCGGTGATCAGCGCTACCAAGGACGTGGACACACTCACCATGACGTTCGTCGCCGAGTTCGAGGCGACGGTGGAGAGGGTCTGGCAGATCTGGGCCGACCCGCGCAAGCTGGAGCGCTGGTGGGGGCCGCCGGCCTGGCCGGCCACCTTCGAGCGGTTCGAGTTCGAGCCGGGCGGGCAGGCGCGCTACTACATGACCGGCCCGGACGGGACGAAGGCCCACGGCTGGTGGACGATCACGGCGATCGAGGCGCCGCACCGTCTGGAGTTCGACGACGGGTTCGCCGACGAGAACGCCGAACCGATCGACCCGAAGGACGCCATGCACGACACGGTCACGATCGAGGCCGCCGGCGACCGGACCCGGATGACCACGGTGACCTCGTTCAGCAGTGTGGAACAGCTGGAACGGATGGTCGAGATCGGCGTGGAGGAGGGCATGCGGGAAGCCCAGAACCAGATCGACGAGCTGCTCGCCGCCTGACCGCCGCCCGCCACTTCACCAGGCGGCGGGCGCCGGGCGGGGCGGCGGGCGCCGGGCGGGGCGGCGGGCGCCGGGCGGGGCGGCGGGCGGCGGGCCGGGGGCACCGGGCCGGGGGCGCCGGGCGGGAACCGGCCACGTGAAGCGCCCGCTGCGGGTAGCGTCGGGGGCGTCCGACGTGCCGGATGGGAGGCCGACCGTGATGCCGCCGACCGTGATGCCGATGACGGCCGCGTGCCCGGCATGACGCGCGGCCTGCTGGGGCTCCTCGGTTCGCAGGGTGACGGCTCGCCCGCCGACGCCCGGGAGCGGATCGCCGAGTTGACCGCGGCCCTCGCCGAGCGGGACGCCGAGCTGGAGCGGCTGCGCGCCGACCGGGAGGCCCGGGCGCAGAGCGCTCAGGTCGACCAGGTGCGGCTCAACCAGCGGCTGCGCCGGCGGGCGAAGGAGGCGATCGACAGCACCGCCGCGGTGATCGGCGGGAAGCTGGAGGACGTGGTGGTGCAGGTCGGCGCCGCGCGGGACTCGGCGGCCGCCACCCAGGAGCGGGTGACGATCACGAATGTGGCGGCCGAGGCGCTGGTGCAGCGGGCGCACAGCGCCGACGAGGCGGCCACCGCGCTCAACGCCAGCCTGCGGCAGGTCGCCGGGATCGCCGGCGTGATCTCCCGGATCGCCTCGCAGACCCGGCTGCTCGCGCTGAACGCCACCATCGAGGCGGTCCGGGCCGGTGCGGCCGGCAGCGGGTTCGCCGTGGTCGCCGACGAGGTGAAGGGCCTGGCGGACACGACAGCGGACTCGACCGAGCAGATCACGAGCACCGTCGCGGCGCTGGAGGCGGACGTCGCGCAGATGGGCGAGACGCTCACCGCGATCATCCGGGACGTCGGCGAGATCGAGGACGCGATGCGTCAGCTGGGCGGGATCGCGGACCGGCAGAACGACATCGTGACGCAGCTGCACCAGAGCGTGGACGCCACGATGGCGCAGATCGGCGATCTCTCCGACGTCGCCGAGCGCTTGGAGCGGCGCAAGCACGACCGCCTTCCGGTACGGGGTCAGGTCCTGCTCACCACATCGGGCCGGACGATCACGGCGGAGGCGGTGGATCTCAGCGCCGACGGAGTGGGCTGCACGACGCCGGCCGGGTCGCCGTTCACGGTCGGCGACGAGGCCCGCGCCGAGTTCGCCTTCGACGGCCTCCGGGGGGCCGCCGAGGCACGGGTGGCCCGCCGCGTGGTGCGGGGCGACGGGGCCGTCGAGCTGGGGCTGGAGTTCCTGGACGCGCCGGACGACCTGCGCGCCGCCATCGAGGACTACCTGGCGAGGCAGGGCGCCGCTCGATCGTGAGGAGAGCGGGGCTGGGCGCCGCTCGATCGTGAGGAGAGCGGGGCTAGGCGCCGCTCGATCCCGCGAACGAGCCGTTCTTCGCGAAGTACGCGTCCATCGTGTCGGTGAGCAACGCCGCGAACAACTCGCCGCACGCCTCGGGCACCAGCCGGTTCGCGGTGCCGGCGGCGCTGCGCACGTACCCGTCGGACGGCAGCGTGGTGAACGACAGGTCGTCCGGCCGCAGACCGGAGAGGTCGCGGGCCACGCCGGCCAGGTTCATCCCGGAGTCGACGACGAGGGAGCCGGCGATCGCGGTGACGAACTCGTCCATCTTCAGCGGGTGGGCCAGGACGCCCAGCGAGGTGACCTTCTCGGCGAGCGCGCGCAGGTACTGCTGCTGCCGCTTGACCCGGTCGAAGTCGCCGTTCGGCAGGCCGTACCGCTGGCGGACGTAGACCTCGGCCATCCGGCCGTCGAGGTGGTGCCGCCCGGCCCGGAACGTCACGCCGGTCCGCTTGTCCCGGACGGTCCGGGCGACCCGCACGTCGACGCCGCCGACCACGTCGGTGATCCGCCGGACGCCGGCGAAGTCGACCCGCACCACGTTGTCGATGGTCACGCCGGTGAGGTGGCTGACCACCTGCACCATCAGGGGCGCGCCGCCCCACGCGTACGCTGCGTTGATCTTGGTTTTGCCGCCCGCCCACTTGCCGGCGACCGGTGGGATGTAGACGTAGGAGTCGCGCGGGATCGACACGACGGAGGCGTCCGATCCGTCGCCGTCGACGTGCACCAGCATGATCGTGTCGCTGCGGGACTGGGCGGCCGTCCAGCCCTTGCGGGTGTCCACGCCGAGCACCAGGAAATTGCGGGCGTGCCCCGCCGCCGCGGGCAGATCCACCGACGAGGAACGCGCCGACTTGCGGATCCACGACTGGTACTCCGGCGGCGCCGTGATCGGTGGCAGCGCCGCCGCGTCGGCCAGCACGTCGTCGCGCCCGATCAGATCGTTGAACCGGTACGCGAGCACGCCGCTGGTCACCACGACCGGCCCGGCGACGAGCGCGAGCAGCGCGCAGAGAACGGTCAGGACCTTCCCCCAGCGGGGCATTCGCCTCCAGCGCGACAACGGGGCACCTTCCGACGGCGGGCGGGCGGACACTCCGAAGATCGGCAGGGTGCCCGGAATCCCTGAGCGTCAGCCCTCCACGCCCGTCGCCTCGTCGGAACTACCCACCGGCTTCGACTCCGGTGACCCGCGCTGCCGCAGGTAGATCGAGAGGATCACCATCGAGGCGACGGCGAGCAACTCGGACTGCCAGTTCTGCAGGGTGCGATTCCAGAAGTCCGGTTCGGTGAGGTACTGCGCCCAGGTGACCGGCTCCTGCAGGTCACGCAGCCGCTCCTCGTTGAACGCGGCCGTCCCGGCGATCGACTGGGTCAGCCAGGAGAGCACGAAGAGCGTACCCATGACCAGGCCCAGGGAATTCGCGAAGAGTGACCCGCGCAGGCCGCCGAGGTGCGCCCAGCGCGGCGAGGCGTCCGTGGCGAACGCGCCGGCCTTCTGATCACGGTCGGACTCGGGCCCCTCCTTGCCGAGCTCCTTCGACTCCGGCGACCCCTTCTGCACGAGCCAGACCGTCAGCCAGATGTAGAGGAAGAACTGGAGGTACTCGGACTGCCAGTTCTCGGCGACGTCGACGCCGAAGCTGGCCGAGGTGAGGTACCGGCCCAGCGAGATCGGCTCCATTCCGGCCGCGACCTGCTGCTGGTTGTAGTCGGCGTGCCCGGCGAAGGCCTGCCCGACGAGCACGATCAGGAAGAGCGCCCCGAAGACGAGACCCAGGGAGTTCTCCCTCAGGAAGCGTCTCATCGGTGCAGCACCCCCAGCGTGGCGAAGTACGCCAGACCGCCGACCACGATCATCAGAAGCAGCCAGAACTGAAACCGCATCATCCCTCCACGACACAGTCGTAGGGACGGTCGCCCTGCGGCGTGCAGCCGGCCGCCACCACACGCCAGCCGCCGGGGAACATGCCCAGGAAAACCGTCTCGTCGCCGAGCCGGACGAGAGCGCGCTGGCCGTACACCCGGGCGTCGGTGACCGGCGACGGCGCCGGCAGCGGCTCGCTCAGAACGCCCTCCGCGCAATCCTCGCCGATCTTCTCCGCGGTGGCGGGCGCCAGGACGCCGCAGGCGGCCGCGCCGTCGCGTTCGGCGACGGCCGTGAGGAAGGACGACGCCACCGCTGCGGCCGCGTCGGAACGATCCTCGACAAACCCGCAGCCTGCGATCAGAAGCAGACACACGGACACAGAGAGCCATCGCACGCCGGGAGGGTGCCCCTGTTCAGCGCCGTGGAAACACTCCGGGCATCGGATCGGTGAGGTACCGCTGCACGGTGGGGCCGATCGCCGCCACCACCACCTCGGGCGGCGCCGACGCCAGCGGCTCGACTTTGATGACGTAGCGGGCCATCGCCATCCCGACCATCTGACTGGCCGCGAGGGTGACGCGGAGCTGCCCCTCGGCCTCGTCGAGACCCAGTTTCGGCACCGCCCGGCGCAGGATCTGGGTGAGGATGAACTCGCGGAACAGTTTCGTGGTCCACTCGGTGCCGACCACCGAGCGCAGCAACGCCACCCCGGCCGCGCCGCGCGGGCCGTCCCAGATCTCCAGGAAGACCCGGACGAACCGCTCGCCCACCTCGGACCGGTCCCCGGCCGCCGCCTCGGCGATCACGTCGAGCGGGTCCATCGGCGAGTTCATCGCCGCCAGGAAGAGCTTGTCCTTGGCGCCGAAGTAGTGGTGCACCAGCGCCGGGTCGACCCCGGCACCGGTGGCTATCCCCCGGATCGAGGCGCCGTCGAACCCCTTCTCGGCGAACGCGGCGCGCGCCGCCGCAAGGATCGCCTCACGGGTGTCCGGGTTTCCGGGACGGCGTCCGGTCCGTCGCACCACTCAACAGCCCCCTATCCCGTCCTGCGGCGCAGGGTCGCCGCGCCGAGGATCAGCGCCACCACGATCGCGCCGACCACCACGATGAGATCACGCCACATCGTCGCGGTCGCCTCCGCATGGGCGCCCACCTCGGTCAGCGCCTCCACCGAGTAGGAGAGCGGCAGCACGTTGCTGATCGCCTGCAACCAGCCGGCCATCTGGTCACGGGCCACGAACAGCCCGCAGAGCAGCAGCTGCGGCGCGGCCACCACCGGCATGAACTGCACGGCCTGGAACTCGGTGCGGGCGAACGCGCTGCACAGCAGGCCCAGGGCGACGCCGAGCACGGCGTTGGCCACGGCGATCAGGATCACCAGGCCGACGCTGCCGGCGGTCGTCATGCCGAGCATCCAGTAGGCGAACCCGGCCGCGACCGACGCCTGCAGGGTCGCCGCGAGACCGAACGCCACCCCGTACCCGAAGAGAAGGTCGAGTTTGCCGACCGGCGTGGTGAAGAGCCGTTCCAGGGTGCCGTTGGTGCGCTCGCGGAGCATCGCGATGCTGGTGATCAGGAACATCACGATGAACGGGAAGACGCCGAGCATGATCAGGGCGATCCGGTCGAAGGCGCCGGGGCGTCCCTCGTACATGAAGTAGATGAGCGTGATCAGCAGCGTGGGGACCACGACGATCATCGCGATGGTCCGCGGGTCGTGCCGCAGCTGGTTCAGGATCCGACGGATCGTGTTGAGGAGAATCACGCCGTCACCTCCTGTCTGCGGATCAGGCGCAGGAACGCCTCGTCGAGGTCGTCGGTGCCGGCGGACTGCTTCACCGCGGCCGGGGTGTCGTCGGCGATCAGCACGCCCTGGCGGATCAGCAGCAGCCGGTCGCAGCGGTTCGCCTCGTCCATCACGTGGCTGGAGACCAGCACCGTGGCGCCGTCCGCGGCGAGCCGGCGGAAGTGGTTCCAGAGCTCGTCGCGCAGCACCGGGTCCTGTCCGACGGTCGGCTCGTCGAGGACCAGGACCTCGGGCCGGCTGACGATCGCGCAGGCCAGCGAGGCCCGGCTGCGCTGCCCGCCGGAGAGGTCGGACACCAGCTGGTCCGCGTGGGTCTCCAGACCGACCGCGGCCAGCGCCTCATCCGATGTCCGCGCGGAGATCCGGTACAGCGACCCGAAATATCGGATGTTCTCCCGCACCGTCAGGTCCGCGTAGACACTGGGCGCCTGCGTCACATACCCGATCTTGCGACGCAGCGGCGCGGACCCGGCCGGGTGACCCAGCACCGTCACCGTGCCCGCCGCGACGACCTGCACCCCGACGATCGCGCGCATCAATGTCGTCTTGCCGCTGCCGCTGGGCCCGAGCAGGCCGGTGACGCTGCCTCGCGGTATCTCACAGTCGAACGCGTCGAGCACGACGCGTCTGCCTCGCTTGACCACGAGGCCCTTGACTTCGATCATGCGTGCCTCCCCTGAAACTCATCACTTGATGAGTTTCACGGTAGACCTCCCGCACGGCAGATTTCAACACGTGATGAATTCCGACAGCACCGCCTTCACGTCCTCGTCGGTGAGCTGGGCGAAATCGTCGTACCACTGCCCCACGGCGGCGAACCGGTCCGGCGCGGACAGGCAGACCACCTCCGCCTCCGCGCTCAGCGCGTCCCGCGCCGACGGCGCGCCGACCGGCACCGCCAGCACCACCCGCTCCGCGCCGTGCCCGCGCAGCCAGAGGATCGCGGCCCGGGCCGTCACCCCGGTCGCCAGCCCGTCGTCGACCAGCACCACCGTCCGGCCGCGCACCGCCGGCGCCGGCCGGTCACCCCGGTAGTCGCGGATCCGCCGCTTCAGCTCCACCCGTTCCGCGGCCAGGGTCGCCGCCATGCCGGCCTCGGTGGCGCCGGCATAGCGAAGGTTGTCCCGGTCGAAGACGGGCGGCCCGTCCTCGGCGATCGCGCCGACGCCGAACTCCGGGTGCCCCGGCGCGCCGATCTTGCGGGCCACCACGATGTCCAGGCCGGCCTTGAGCCGTTTCGCCACCGGCTCGGCGACCGGCAGGCCGCCGCGCGGCAGGCCGAGGATCAGCGGATGGTCCAGCTCCGCGGAGACCAGCCGCTCCGCGAGCGCGATCCCCGCCGCCGTGCGATCCGCGAAGATCATGGTGACACCGGCACGGCGAGGTGCATCTGGAAGAAGCCGGCCGCCTCCTCGGCGACCTGCTCCAGCGCGCCCGGCTCGGAGAACAGGTGCGTCGCGCCCGCGATCACCCGCAGCTCGGCGCTGATCCGCATGGTGTTGCGCGCCTGCTCGTTGAGGTCGACCACGTTCACGTCACGCTCGCCGACGATCAGCATCGTGGGCGCGCGCACCTCCAGCAGCGCCGGGCCGGCCAGATCCGGGCGGCCGCCACGGGACACGACGGCGCGTACCGCCTCCGGCCGGGCCGCCGCCGCCACCAGGGCCGCTCCCCCGCCGGTGCTCGCACCGAACAGGCCGAACGCCAGCGCGGCGGTCGGCGGATGGTTCCGCGCCCAGTCGATGATGCCGATCACCCGGTCGGCGAGCAGGCCGATGTCGAACCGCAGCAGGCCGGTACGCTCGTCGGCCACCTCCTCGTCCGGCGTCAGCAGATCAGCGAGCAGGGTGGCGAACCCGTACTGGTTCAGTTCCGCCGCCACGATCTGGTTCCGCGGGCTGTGGCGGGAGCTACCGCTGCCGTGGGCGAAGATGACCAATCCGGCCGGGTGCTCCGGCAGAGTCAGGTCGCCGTCCAGCCGTACCCCGCCGGCGTTGATCCGTTCTTGGGTCTTCCAACTGGTCATGCCCTGGGGAGTACCCGTCCGAGCTGCGGATACGCCTCACCGGTTTGCCTCAGCAGCGCCCCGCGCGCACCGATCAGGAGAGAGAAGAATGTCCACGGGGGTCGGAGCCGCCATGTCCATTTCCCGTTTGAACCGCAGCCAGCCGGCGCCCCCGGTGACAGGCGCCCGGCCGGTCCGGGCCCGTAGCCAGAGCGCCCGCGAGGACGCCGCCTCGCTGACCGACCGGGACCGGGAGCTGATCCTGCAGGCCACCGGCCAGAGCATCAAACCCGGTGAGCCGAACGCCGGCTGGATCAACTCGCTGGCCGCCGCGATCGCCGCCGACCGGACCGCCGGCCGTCTCGCGCCCGGCCAGGAGGTGACAGCCGCCTATCTGCGGGATCTGTCCCGGCGGTACGACCGGGCGGGCGGCCGCAACCCGGTCGCCGGATATCTCGAACCCGCGCTGCGGCACCTGGAGAAGCAGGGCGCAGGCGGCGGGCGGCTCGACGTGAGCGCCTGACCACCCCCGTCGGGACAGGCGCCCCGCCCGTCAGGGTGCGCGCTGGGTCCGCTCGACCAGCGCCGCCGCGACATCGCGCAGCTTGCGGTTGCTGTCCTGGGAGACCTTGGTGAGGATGGCGAACGCCTCGTCCGGCGAGCACCGCCGCTCGCCCATGATGATTCCCTTGGCCTGCTCGATCACGGCCCGGCTCTCCATCGCGGCCTGCATGTGCTGGGCCAGGCTCGCGGTGCTGTCGTAGAGGTGGGCGTTCGCGAGCGCCACCGACGCGTACCCGGCGAACGTCCCGGCCAGCGTCACACCGTCGTCGTCGAAACCGTGCGGCCGCTCGCCGTACAGGGTGAGCGCCCCCGCCATGCTGTCGCCGATCGGCAGGCCCGCCGAGAGCACACTGCCGAACCCGGCCTCGGCGGCGAGCCTCGGCCAGCCGTCCCAGCGCTCGTCGTTCGCGGTGTCCGGAACCGCGACCGTGGTCCGGTGCAGCGCCGCGTCGAGGCCGGGTCCGGCAGCCCCCGCGTACTGACGCTCGTCGAGCAGCAGCGCCGCCGGGCCGGTGTGCGCCCCGGCGTACGCGTCCCCGTCGCGGATCATGGTGATCGACACCTGCCCGGCGCCGGGCAGGGTCCGCCGGGCGAGGTCCGCGACCTGATGCAACACACCATCGAGGTCGGTCTCACCCAGCTTGATGCGGCCGAGTTCAGCGAAGATGCGACCGGTTTCCGCGGAATCGGTCGGGTCGTGCGCCTTCAACGTCAGAGGATCCCCGCAGCGGTGCGCGATCCGCCGCCGGCGGGTCGCGTGGGTAACGGTGTCGCTGCCCGGAGGACCACACGATCCCCGGACCCGCGCCGCTGCTTGACGCCGGAAGGCCCTCGTCGATGAACGACTCCGGCCGCAGGAGCCAGATAATACCCAATGGGTTATCCCCGCGCTCATCCGGGAAATCTCCGGTGCCGGGCACTCACCTGAGGAGAAACTCGATGCCATGACGCCCGAGCTCGCCGACCCGACCGCAGCCCTGCACGAGCTGGGCCGGATCGCGCTGAGCGACACCGATCTCGAGGGCGTCCTCGAGCAGGTGGCGACGCTGGCGAAACGAGCGGTGCCGGGCGCGTTCGAGGTGTCCGTGACGCTGATCCGCTCCCCCGGCCCGCGCACCGTGGCATGCACCGGCGACGCCGCCCTCTGGATCGACAAGTGGCAGTACGAGAACGCCCGCGGCCCCTGCCTCGCCGCCGCCGCCACCCAGACCACGCTGCTCGTCGACGACGTCCGCGCCGAAGTTCGCTGGCCCGGCTGGCAGGACCACGCCGGCTCGGTCGGCGTGCACAGCGTCCTCTCGGTCGGCCTGCCCGTCCACGAGACGGTGACCGGCGCGCTCAACATCTACGCCACCACCGTGCGCGCCTTCGGCGAGGACTCGCTGCTGCTCGCCGAGACGTTCGCCGGTTACGCCGCGGTCTGCCTGGCGAACGCCTGCCTCTACGACACGACCGCCGCCCTGGCCCGCCAGATGCAGGTCGCGATGGAGAGCCGGGCCGTGATCGAACAGGCCAAGGGCATCATCATGAGCCAGCGCCGATGCACCGCGGACGAGGCCTTCACGATCCTCGCCAAGGCGTCCCAGAGCGCCAACCGCAAACTCCGCGACGTCGCCACCACCCTGGTCGAACGAGCTTCCCGCCCCTGAGGTTCTCCCATCGGGTACGCCGTGACCCGCCCCCAGCCGCAGCCGACCCGTCCCGCCCCCGCCGGCACGAGACCCGGGTGCGACGCAGGGCCGCGGGGCCCCCATCCGGCCGAGGTCGATCCCGCCCCTGCACGGTGATGCCCCGACGCACTCCCCGCGCAGCCGCCTCAAACCCGAGCCGCACGCCAGCGGTGGCGTGGATGAGGTCACACGCAACGGCTGTGCCACGGGATCAGGTCACACGCAACGCCGGTGCCACGGGATCAGGTCACACGCAACGGCTGCGTGGCGATCCATCAACGCCGGGGCCGGGATGGAAGCACACGAACCGTTTCCGTGCGACCTCATCGCGGCCGGCATGAGCCTCGGTGCGCCGCAGCCCTCGCGACAGAGCCGCATCGTGAGCCGCCACCCACGCACGAGCCCACCCTGAGCCGCCCCGCCGTTCACCACCCGAACGGGAGATCAACGCAGCCCGAGTGGCATCATGCGCGCCAGCCGTAGCCGGCGCAGGGTTTGCGGGCGGGGAACCTGCGTCGGCTACGGCTCGGGGACGGCGGGTCAGGACTTGCGGAGGCGGACGGCCACCGTGTCGTTCTGCTGGATCAGCTCGGCGTGGTAGCCGGGCGTGGTCACGACGACCCGGGCGAAGCGGCCGCGGATCTTGCGGGCCTTCAGGACCGGGACGGCCTTGTCCCGGTCGTACTTCTTCGGCTCGACGGCGATCTCCAGGACGGTCCGGGCGCCGATCACGGCCTCCTCGTGCACGGTCAGCGGGGGCGCGCCGTGCGGGCGGACCGTCGCGGCGAGGGTGCCGGCGCTGAGCCGCAGCGCGCCGCCGATGTGGACCTTCTCGGCGTCCAGGCGCAGGGTGCCGCCGGTGACCGTGACGGAGCCCGAGCCGAGGGCGTTCTTCGCGGCCGCGACCAGGGTGCCCTGCGCGACGGTGGTCCCGCCCTTGAACTCGTTGTCGCCGGTCAGGGTCAGCGCGCCGGTGCCCAGCTTGATCAGGCCGCCGCGGCCGACGATGTCGTTGCGCCACGTGTCGGCGGCCGCGAACCCGCCGGCGGCGGCGTCCAGGCTGACCGCGACCGTGGTGTCGAACGCGCCGTAGCCGTCGGCCGCGGTGAACAGGTCGAGCCGGCCCCACTGCTCGCCGCCGTCGAGCAGCGGGTTGCCGGCGGCCAGGGCGGTGGTGCGCAGGACCTCACGGCGCTGCGCGGCGTCGAGGTACGGCATACGGGTCTCGAGCAGCACCTCGGCGCCCTTGGGGACGACGAACGGAGCGCGGGAGGCGGCGCTGTTGCGGGTGCGGGGCAGCCCGTAGGTCTGCTTCGGCTTGACGATCGCGGCGTTGCGGGAGCGGTCCCCGTACCCGTCGGACGTGGGGGAAGAGTGGGCGAAGGCGCGGACGTCCGTACCCACCCGGGCCTGGAAATAGGCGAGCGCCTGGGCGCGCGCCTCGGCCTTGAGCGTCGCGTTGGCCGCGTCGCCGAGGATCGCCGCGGCCAGCGCGGTGCCGAGGATGCGGCCGCCGATCACGTCGACCGGGGAGTGCATGCCGGCGACGATCCGGGTCTCGGCCAGGTCGTACGCCGCCGTGATCATCTCCTGGAAGCGCTCCGGCACGGCGTAGGCGAGCGCGATCGAGGCGAGGTAGAGCGCGTTGGTGTGGCCGCTGACGTAGCCGCCGTCCTCGGCCGGGTTGGTGCTGCGCTGGCGGAGCAGTTGCGGGACCACGATGGTGTCCGCGTCGTAGACCGGGTAGCCGAGCGCGTCGGTCGCGCCGGTGGGCACGACCTCGCTGTCGGCGGTCATCCGCCACGGGCGCGGGTACTGGTACGCGAACTTCGCCGGGTTGCCGGAGGAGTAGTTGCCGCGCAGCGTGTTGACCAGCGTGACGACCTTGCCGAGCGCGGAGCTGGTGGAGCCGGCGCCGATCGCCGAGCCCGCGGGCGCGCCGGCCGGGACCGCGTCGCTGACCGTGGTCGCGGGGGTCGTGGCGGGCGCCGACGTGATGCTGGTGACGGCGAGCGCGCCGGCCTTGTAGACGTCGGCGAGCGGGCCGAGACCGGCGATCACCGAGTAGCTCTGGTGCTGGCGGTCCACGACGAACGCGCGGGCGGCCTCGGCGTCGGTGCGCTCGTGCGTGGTCTTCACGCAGTAGCGGACGTTGGCGCGCAGGAACGCCTCGTCGAGCACGGTCCCGGTGTTCCACGCGGTGCCGGTGGCCCAGACCTGCTTCATGCCGGACAGGATGCGGACCGCGGCGTTGGTCTCGGCGGTCAGGTTCGCGGTGATGTTCGTCTGGTAGCTGTCCACGAAGGCGGGAAGAATCGCCTTGTCAGCCGCGACACCGGCGGAGGAGAGCAGCGAGGGGCCGGCGATCAGGCCGGCGGTTCCGGCGGCGGAAGCGCGCAGCAGAGTACGGCGGCTGAGGTTCATGTGCGGGGCTCCGAGGCATGCGGGGGCAAGATCGCGCCCAGCTTTCGGGTACCCGGCGAAGATCATCCCAACTCTCCGTGTTGTGAGCGTGAACAACGGAGAAAACGGCTGATCGGCCCGGTTCCGTAACTCGACGTCCGCCGATATCTTCCGGACATGCTCCGACAGGGAATCCTCGCGGCCGGCGTCCTCGCCGCCGCCCTGCTCGCCGCCCCCGCCCCGGCGCACGCCGCCGGCGGCTCCTTCGACGTGCTCACCTACAACATCGCCGGTCTGCCCGAGCTGCTCTCCAGTGCCGAAGTGGACCGGAAGACCGCGACCACCGCGATCGGGCAGCGGCTCGCGCCTTACGAGGTCGTGCACGTCCAGGAGGACTTCAACTACCACGCCCACCTGTACGCGGCGGACACCACGCACGCCCACCGGACTCCGACCAGTGGCGGCGCGGGCATCGGCTCCGGGCTGAACAGCCTGGCCACTGTCCCCTACGACACCGACGACTTCGAGCGCGGCGACTGGGACTCCTGCCAGCTCGACTCCGGCGACTGCCTCACCCCGAAGGGCTTCACGTTCGCCCGGCACCGGATCGCCGGCGGCGTCTTCGTCGACTTCTACAACCTGCACACCAACGCCGGCACCAGCGCCGGCGACCAGGAGTCGCGCGCCGGCAACCTGCGCCAGCTCAGCGCGTTCATCGCCACCCACTCGGCGGGGAACGCGGTGATCGTCATGGGCGACACGAACACCCGGTACACCCGGGCCGCCGACACCATCCGGGAATTCGTCGCGGCGAACGGCCTCACCGACGCGTGGGTGAAGCTGGAACGCGGCGGGACCGCCCCGGCCGCCGGGTCGGACGCGCTGCTCTGCGACGCGGCGGCGATCACCGACAGCTGCGAGGTCGTCGACAAGGTGCTCTACCGGAGCAGCCGGGCGGTCACGCTGACGGCGACCGGGTACCACAACGAGCACGCCGGGTTCGTCACCGCCGACGGGCTGATGCTCTCCGACCACTTCCCGATCAGCACGTCGTTCAGCTGGACGGCCAACCCGGCGTACCAGGTCGGTGATCCGTTCGGCGGGCCGCACGGCAGCCACTTCACCGACATCGACGCGGCCGGGCCGCTCACCACGATCGGGCTGCGCGCCGGGTCCCGCGTCGACCAGGTGTCGGCGGGCCTCGCGGGCGGAGGCACGCTGGTCCACGGCGGCAGCGGGGGCACCGCCACGTCGCTCACCCTGCGCAGCGGGGAATACGTGACGAGCGCCCGGTTGTGCCGCGGCAAGCACAACGGACAGACCCGGATCTTCTCCGCGACGTTCACGACCAGCCTCGGCGCCGGCGTCACCGGCGGGACGACCACTGCGGACTGTGTGACCAGCACCGCGCCGGCCGGATGGCAGATCGCCGGCTTCCACGGCCGGGGCGGCGACGAGGTGGACAGGCTCGGGTTCATCTACACCCGTCGCTGACGTGTACGTCACTTCCCGTGTCAGCGGGCATCCGGCCGGGGTAACCGGGTGCCCGCCGACGACGCGCGGGAGGCGCAGATGTACGAGATCACCGAGACCCGGACACCGCAGAAACGGACCTGGCTGCGGGTCTTCCTGACCGGGCTCGGCCTGTGGCTGCTGACCGTCGTGGTCACGTTCGCCACCGGCAACCCCAATCTGGTGCCCACCCTGGTCCTGCTCGGCAGCTTCCTGGTGCCCGTCACGTTCGTGCTCTGGGCGTACGGCCGGCGGCACAGCAGCGAGGTCACCTCGGAGCTGCTGTTCAGCACGTTCGTCACCGGCGGCGTGCTCGGCGTGCTGTCGGCGTCGCTGCTCGAGACGTACCTCCTGCACCCGTCGCCGTTCCTGTTCGGCGGCGTCGGCCTGATCGAGGAGGCGGCGAAACTGGCCGCGCTCGCCTTCCTCTGCCGCGGACTGCAGCACAAGTACGCGATCGACGGCGTGATCCTGGGCGCCTCGGTCGGCTTCGGTTTCGCCGCGTTCGAGTCCGCCGGGTACGCGTTCACCGCGCTCTTCACCGAGAACGGCCTCTCCGTCGTCACGCTCGTCCAGACCGAACTGCTGCGCGGCGTGCTCGCCCCGGTCGGTCACGGACTGTGGACGGCCATCCTCGGCGGCGTGCTCTTCTCGGCGAGCGGACGGCGGCACTACGCGTTCACCGGGCGGCTCGTCCTGACGTACCTCGGGGTGGCTCTGCTGCATGCGCTCTGGGACGCCATGCACAGCATCGCGCTCGTCGTCACGCTGGTGCTGACCGGCACGCCGTACGAGGTGGAACTGCTCGGCCGCGGCTACGAACCGTCGTTCACCAGTTCGCAGGCGCACGTGTTCACCGTGCTGTCCTGGGGCGGGCTCGTGCTGGTCTCGCTGATCGGGGTGCTCTGGCTGGTTCGGGTGCGCCGCCGCGCGGACCGGGAGGACCGGGGCCTGTACTGGCGGTTCTGAGCTTTCGCAAGCCAGCCTCCTCCAGGTGGACCGCGACAGGCCGCCGGCGGCGAACCTACGTTCTACAGACGTGGACCCCTTACTCGCCGGCGACCTCGCCGCCCTCCCCGAACTGCTGCAGGCGACCCGCGACTACGCGACACGGCTCCTCGCCGGACTCGGGGAGCGGCCCGTCGCCCGTACCCCCGAAGCGCCGAGCCCGGCCACCCTCCCGGCGCACGGGGTCGGCGCCGCCGGCGCGCTGGACCTCTTCGACAAGCGCTGGGCGCCCGGGTTCTCGGCGAGCGCCGGACCCCGCTACCTCGGCTTCGTCACCGGCGGCGCGACACCCGCCTCACTCGCCGGTGACTGGCTGACCGGCGCCCTCGACCAGAACGGCTCCAACCGGTCCGGCTCGACCGCCGCCGACCTGGAGGACGAGACCGCCGGGTGGCTGCGGGACATGTTCGGGCTCGGCGACGGCTTCACCGGCGCGTTCGTCTCCGGCGCCACCATGTCGAACGTCGTCGGCCTCGCGATCGCCCGGGAATGGCTCGGCGAGCAGCTCGGGGTGAGCATCGCGCAGCAGGGGGTGGGCGCGCTCGGCGAGGTGACCGTCCTCTCCGGCACGCCGCACTCCAGCACCGTGAAAGCCCTCGCCATGCTCGGCATCGGCCGCGACGCGCTGCGCCTGGTCCCGACGCTGCCGGACCGGGAGGCCGTCGACGTGGCCGCTCTGGAGGCGGCGCTGCGGGACCTCGGCGGGCGGCCGGCGATCGTGGTGGCGAACGCCGGAACGGTGAACACCGTGGACTTCGACGATCTGCGGGCGATCGCCGCGCTCCGCTCCGAGTATCCGTTCTGGCTGCACACGGACGCCGCGTTCGGCGCGTTCGCGGCGCTGTCCCCGGAGCACGCGCACCTGGTCGACGGGCTGGACGCGTCCGACTCGGTCTGCGTCGACCTGCACAAATGGCTCAACGTGCCGTACGACTCGGCGGTCCAGTTCACCCGCCGCCGTGACCTGCAGGTCCGGGTCTTCCAGAACGCGGCGTCCTACCTCGGCGAGCCCGGTCCGCGCCCCGACCACGTGCATCTCACGCCGGAGAACTCGCGGCGCCTGCGTGCCCTGGCCGCCTGGTTCACCCTGACCGCCTACGGCACCGAGGGTCACCGGGAGATCGTCCGGCGCGACATCGCGGCGGCACACCGGCTGGGCGCGCGGCTGGCGGCTCTGCCGGGGGTCCGGCTCCTCTCCCCGGTACGGCTGAACGTCGTCTGCTTCACCTTTCCCGGTGATGTGGCCGCGGCCGTGCGGGCGATCGCGGACGCGGGTGAGGCGTTCCTGACGCCGACCGTCTATCGGGGGGTGCCGGGGTTGCGGGCCGCCTTCAGCAACTGGCGAACCACGGAAGCCGACGTCGACCGAGTAGTCGAGACCCTGCGCGAACACCTGGCGTGACACCGGGGCGGGCCGTCCATGGAATGGGTCAGCCCGAGTGAGCGAGCTTCGCGTGCGGGCTGTGGTGGAACGCATCATGTCGGGCCACGGCGCGTTGTCCGGAGGGCGGGGCGTCCGCAGCGCTTCGCGGAAGTCCGTGGACGCGCTGGGCTCGTAGAGTCCCTAAAACCGACAAGTCGGGAATATGAAGGGCTATGAGCGCACACGGAAAGCGATCGTGTGCGCTGACCACCGCCATAGGGACGATGAACGACCACAAACCGCCAACGTGTGCGCTGGTCGCCGCTGCGGGGCGACGCCGTGAAGTGAGGCGATCACCTATGCCGGCAACGCCCGTCCCCGTGGTCAAAACAGCCGCACCGACACTGCGGACCGGCCGGCCAGGGCGCGCAGGGCACGGCCCACGCCGTTTGCGGAACAGCTTGGCGCGCTGCCGGGCGGTTCAGTGCGGGCGGCGGGCGGCGGGCGGCGGGCGGCGTGGACCTTGCGCGGGCGGCGCGGGCGGCGTGGACCTTGCGTGGGCAGTGGCGCGCGAGGGGCCGGACGGCCCTGCGCCGCGCCGGGGTCGCCGCGGACTCTCGGGGACGGGTCGGGTGCGGTTGGGGGCGGCGTCACGCGTACAAGATGGGGGTTTGTTGCAGTTCGATCAGGACCGGGTGGGTGGGGGCGGCGTCGGTGATGATGCCGCTGACGTCGGTGACCGGGAGGACCTCGAACGGGGAGGCGGCGCCGATCTTCTCGCTGCTGGCGAGGACGAACGTGTCGGCGGCGCGGGAGGCGAGGGTGCGTTTCATGGCGGCCTCGTCGGCGTCGCCGGTGGTCAGGCCGGCCTCGTGGTGGACGCCGGTGACGCCGAGCAGGAAGAGGTCGGCGGTGACGCGGCGGGCGGCCTCGGCGGTGGCGGCGCCGGAGGTGACCGCGGAGTGTTTGAAGAGGCGGCCGCCGAGGATGTAGACCTCCACGGACGGGTGGCTGACCAGTGCGGACGCCACCGTCGGGCTGTGCGTGACGATGGTGGCCTCGAGGTCCGCGGGCAGCGCGGCGGTGACGGCCAGCGCGGTCGTGCCGCCGTCGAGCAGGACCGTGGCGCCGGGGCGGATCAGGGCGGCGGCGGCCCGGGCGACCCGCTCCTTGCCGGCCGCGGCGACAGTGGTCCGGGTCGCATAGTCGGCGGCGGCCGGGGAGATAGGCAGCGCCCCGCCGTAGACCCGCTGGCACAGACCCGCAGCGGCCATCTCGCGCAGGTCGCGCCGGATGCTGTCCTCGGCGATGCCCAGCTCAGCGGCGACATCCTTCGCCACGAGTTTGCCGTCGGCCTGCAGCCGGGCCAGCAGGTAGTCACGTCGCTCCGCCGCCAGCATCCGTGTTTCTCCTCATTATTATCGACTCTTGCGCGTTTCTGACTGTACAGTGCTCCGCATGATGATTCTTATCGCGGGGCCCTACCGCTCCGGTACCGGAGATGACCCCGAGCTGATGGCCGCGAATCTGGCCCGGCTCGAGGAGGCGGCGTGGCCGATCTTCCAGGCCGGCCACGTGCCGATGATCGGTGAATGGGTGGCGCTGCCGGTGCTGCGCGGTGCGGGGCCGGAGCGGGCTGACGAGATCTTCTACCCGACCGCGCGCCGGCTCCTGCAGCACTGCGACGCGGTGCTGCGCCTGCCCGGCGAGTCGACAGGCGCGGACCAGGACGTGAAGATCGCGCAAGAACGCGGAATTCCCGTCTACTACGACCTCGCGGAGATCCCGGCGTGACGGGGTAACGAGGCGGTCACTGAGGGCTACGGTCACGCCGGTCGGCCGCGGCCAGCAGTCGCCGAGCGAGGTCGGCCAGACCGGCTTTCATGAGCAGTTCGCTGAACTCGAGGATCTCGGCGCGGTGGCGGGTCTGCGGAATGCGGTTGATCGCTCTGCGGACCTCATCGTCCTGCCCGCCGGCCAGCAAGGCGAAGACGACCTCAAGCAAGGCGTAGGCGGACCGCCCGTGCCTGAAGGCGTAGAACTTGCGTTTGTCGACGATTTCGGAGAGGAGGAAGTCGGCATCCCGATCCTGCCCCCGGTGACGGAGATCCTGAAGTGCGATGGCGAGGATCTCAGGGAGTGTGCGCGAGAAGGAAACCTCGGTGAGGACGGCGTCGGCATGACCGTCGAAGCCGGCCTTGCGCAGGTTTGCCACCAGCTCGCCGAGCTGCCATGTCGCGTCGATCACGAACAACCAATGGATCGAGTCGAGCGGCGACAGGGCCCTGATCACCATGGACAACGTCGGATTGCCCGCCCGGGCTGCTTGGAAATACAACTTCCGGATGTCGGGGCGAGGTAGGTCCAGGAGGAATCTGCCGAGCCCGTCGGCTCCCAGCCTGTGGATGAGATACTGCAGCAGGGCCGCCAACGCACCGAAATCCCAGGGGGGCTTGAGGTCTGCGATAATGGCCCTCAGCCCGGCCTCGTCCGGTTCACCGGTCAGAGTGCCGATCTGCGCGGGAGTCAGGACGGCGCCGAGCTCGCCGAGTGCTTGCAACACTGCCGCGGCATCGCCCTGCCGGCGCTGCCCAGCGCTGGACAACACGGTGGACCATTCGGCGCGCCGGCCTCTATCGTGGAGAATCGACAGCAGCTGGGCCAGCTCCTTGGGCGGCATGGTGACCGCCGCGACTTTGAGGAGTTCGACCGCATCGACGGGCCGGCCCACCTCGCGCAGCGCGTCGATCAGGCGCAGGGTGCTCGCCGCCGGCCGTACACCGACGGCCGTACTCAGGAGGTGGAGAGCGGCGTCCTCGTGGTTCGCATCGCGCAGTGACCGGGCCAGCTCGGCGATCTCCTCGTCGGTCATGCGCTCGGCGCTGCGGTCCAGGGCCGCGGCGGAGTCAGCAGGTGACGCCATGTCGGCCACCGGACCGGATGGCCCTGCACCCGACGGCTCCGCCATGGCGTAGAGCCGGCTCGACGCGTCTTCTCGCCCCGCGGTCCGCAACTCGTCGGCGAGGGCAAGGACGTCTCCGGACGACAACGCGGGGGCGACCTGCTGGACGAAGTAGTCCACCTCGTCACGCAGCCCGGCCATCCAGAGTTCGCCCACCAGCGTCGTACGCGACGCAACGTCCGGCGAGTTACGCAGCGCGGCGTCGACGAGGCTTTCCAGATGCTTGCCGAGACCCTCATAACGCAGCTCCTTGGCGAGCCGAGCGGTTTCGGCCGGTGGCCCACCGGCGAAGGCCTCCATGAATCCGCGCGCCACGTCCGGCGCGTCGATGATGTCGAGAGTGCGGAGCAGTTCCAGCAGATTCGAGGTCGACCGGCGGGCCACGTACTGCGCGAAGGTGCGAAAGTCCTCGATGAGTCCCTCCCGGAGAAGCAGCGCGCCGAGCGCAGCCACCTCCTGGTTGCGGCGGTGGGTGGCGGCCACGGCGAGCAACTCGTCCGCCTGCCTGCTGTCGCCGCTCCCGCGCAGTGCCCGCAGCCGGGCGAGGGTCGCGAGCGGAGTCAGTTCGGCGGCCTGCCGCATCTGCGCCGGCAGCGCGGGAGGCGGTGTGGGAGCGGGCGCAGGCGGGTGGGACGCGATCGTGTCGCCGGCGTCGCCGCCTGCCTCGCGGTAGGCAAGGTTGCGCACCAGTGCGATGGCGCTTCCGTCGTTGCGTGACCGCTGCTGCGGGACGGGAAGCCGTCGCGCGAGGAGATCGGCGCGCAGGTGGTAGAAGAGCGTCTCGAGGTCGAGTAGTTCGGGACCGTCGAGGATGCCAGCGCTGATCTTGTCGATCAGCGCGCCGGTGAACGCGGTGTAGTCGGCACCGGGCGGGGCGAGCGCCTTGCTCGTCTCCGCGGTGGCCGTCATCAGATAGGTTCCGGCGATCCGTGTCTGTTCCGCGACGTCGAGCACACCCATCGCACCCTGCATGGCGCGCCCGCTGTAGCAGCAGTCCAGGATGACGACCTTGCTGCGGCAGTTGCGCGCTGTCTCCACCACCTCACGGCGCAGATCGTCGTAACGGATCGTGCGGTAGAGACGCTTACGGCTGGCCAGGGAGAGAGCGAGGTGGAGCTCGTCCCGGTGGTCGAGCAACCCGTGCCCGGCAAAATAGACGATCAAGGCGTCGGTCGCCTGGTCGGCCGCGGTGTTGACGGCGTCGAGAACATCTTCGTCACTCTGCGGGTTGTGCAGCGTGACGCAGTGCTGCGTCCGCAACCCCCACAGGTTCGGTGCGGTCAACAACTCACTCAAGGCCGACAGGTTGCGTTCCACCGCCGGCAGAGCCTCCAAGTGGTCGTAGGCGGAGACCCCCACCAGAACGGCCCGGGACCTGTGTGGGTCCGGCAGCCAGGTCGCGGGCTGGTGCGGCCGGGCCATGCCGCTAGCGTCCTTCCACTTCGGGGCTCGCCGGCGACGAGAGAGCCGCTACGATCCGATCGATCGTCTCCGGCGAGGCGTCCTTCACGGTGATCGACCTGCCGTCGCACGTGAAGGTGACCTCGGTCGTGTCGTCGTCGCGCGACTGCCGCCACGTCGCATACGCGATCACCAGATTCGCCAGGGCGGTACCATGCGTCAGCACCACGTCGATGAACTCGATCGCGCCCATCGTGCCGGTCGGCCGGCCGTCGTCGCGCATCTCGACCGCATGCCCGGCAAGGTTCTCGTCGTCGCGGAACCACCGGTACATTCCCAGCGTGGCCTGCTCATCCTCGGCCGCCACCACAGAAATTCTCATTCGACCGCCTCATTCTCGGACCGCCGCTCCGTTGCGGCTGGCGTCCAGTGTGGTCCAGCCGATGGGCACCGCCAATAGGACGACACATAAGAAGAGGGCTCGTCGCAGAGCCTGCCGGCAGGATCGCGGCAGCTATCACGAAACGGCAGCGCCCTTGACATCGACCTGAGTCGACCCTTGGATGTTACCGGGAGGTAACGCCATGATCGGTCGTGTCCTGCTCGCCCTCGCTCTGCTCGTCCCGGCCGCACCGGCGCACGCGGCCGCGCCCACCTGCGACCCACCCGTGCCGGGGCGGCCCGGATACACGGTGGCCGACCCGGACTGCGAGCTCGACGGGACGCCGTTCACGGCCCTGCCCGGCGCCCAGGTGTGGACCGGCGTGCGGGACGGCGCGGCGTACCGGATCGAGAAGCCGAAGCGCTGGAACGGGCGGCTCGTCGTCTACGCCCACGGCTACCGGGGCAACGGCACCACGGTCTTCGTCGACAACCCGGCGCTGCGCGCCCACTACATCGAACGCGGCTTCGCGTGGGCGGCCTCCAGCTACGCCACCAACGGGTACGACGTGAACCAGGGCGTGACCGACACGCACGCCCTCATCGACGTGTTCCGGCAGGCCACCGGCCGGGCGGCGCGGAAGGTCTACATCACCGGCGCGTCGATGGGCGGGCACGTCACGGGCGTCGCGATCGAGAAGTACCCGCGCACGTTCGCCGGCGCGATGCCGACCTGCGGGGTGCTCGGCGACGTCGAGCTCTTCGACTACTTCCTGGACACCACGGTCACCGGCGCGGCGCTCGCCGGGGTGGACGTCGACTTCCCGGCCACCGCGGAGTTCGGCACGCAACTGGGTCAGATCGTCGCGGCGCTGGGCGTGCGGTCCGGCCTCACCGCGGCCGGGCGCACCTGGGCCGGCGTGGTCGAGCGGCGCAGCGGCGGCGAGCGGCCCGGATTCGACGCGGCGCTCGCCTACTGGAACGCGGCGTCGCAGGGCGGGGCACCGTTCCTGTTCAGCTTCTACCCGAGCCTGACCGCCGGCAGCGTCGACAACAAGCACACCCTCTACCGCTCGACCGACGCCTGGCGGCTCAGCCTTCAGGAGTGGAAGCTCAACGCCGAGGTGCTGCGCGTCCGCCGGACCACCACCGCGGACGTCCCGGTGATCGCCGGCAAGCCGCGGATCCCGGTCCTGTCGCTGCACGGGATCGGTGACCTGTTCGTCCCGTTCTCGATGGAGCAGTACTACGCCCGCGAGTCCGGCGGCCGCAACTTCGTCTCGCGCGCCATCCGGGACATCACGCACTGCGGCTTCACCCAGCCGGAGCTGAAGCAGGGCTTCGACGACCTGGTGCGCTGGGTGGAGACCGGCCACCGCCCCACGGGCGACGCGATCCTGGACCGGCGCGCGGTGGCCGCCGCGACGTTCGGCTGCAAATTCACCATTGGGGTACGGGGTGGTTACTCGCCCTGCCCGGCGTAGGGGCTCGCGGTTTCGGGGGTGGAGTGGGGGTGCGATCCGTGACCGGGCTCCACACGCTGGAACTGCGCTGAGCGCCGGCCGGTCCGGCCGGCCGCCAGCGCTGACACCCTCAGCACCAGCCGGTCCGGCCGGTTGCCAGTGCTGTCACGCTGAGCGCCGGCTGGTGCGCAGTGCTGCCGGACCGGGCCGGCGACAGCGCTGCGAGCCAGCTCGTGTTGGCCGGCTGGCTTTCCGTGCTGTCTGAGGGCTGGTCGGACGACACTGAGCGCCAGCCGGCACGCGACTTTCCACGATCCCCGGGCGGGCACGACGAAAAGGCGCGCCCGGCGCCTCAACTTCACGCGCGGGCGTTTCACGGGAGGGTGCGGGGACGCCGGTGCCGGCGGCTGCGGGCGCCGGCGGAAGGGGCGTCAGGGTTGGCGGTGGCGGGACAGCGGGGTTTGCGGGGACGGGGTCGCGCGTACCCGGAGAATCTCATCCGACCGACTCGCCGAGGATGTCGCGGAAGGCCCGGGCCGCCGGTGATGCCGCGCCGGCCAGGCGCTGGGCTGTGAAGATCGTGCGGCGGGGGCGTTCGCCGAGTTCCAGCAGGCGGCACAACGTGGGGCGCCCGGCCCACACCAGGTCGGGGATGAGCGCCACCGCGTTGCCCGACTCGACGAGCCGCATGTGCGCCTGGAGGTCGGCCGTCTCGTAGCGGACGTCCGGCTCGAACCCGGCCCGCCGGCAGACCTGCTCGGCGTAGTGCCGGGATGCCGCGCCGCGCGGTTCCATCACCCACGGCATGTGGCGGGCGGCCGTGAGGGAGTCGACCGGGCGCAGGGAGACGTCCTCGGCGGGCAGCGCCAGCCGGATCGCGTCGGTTGTCAGATCGCGCCGATCCAGCCCGGGATGGTGCGGAGCGGCGTGTGCCGGGTATTGCTCAGCAATGACCATGTCGAAGTCGCGCGCCCAGGTCTCGCGCAGCGCCTCTTCGGGCTCCCGCTGGACCATCTCGACCCGGACGTCGGGGAAGCGCGCCGCCATGGCGCGCAGCGTGGCCGGCATGAACGCGAGCGCCGCCGACTGGAAGACCGCGACCCGGACCCGCCCGGTGACCCGGGTGGCGGCGGCCTGCAGCCCGGCCTCGGCCCGCTCCAGGGTGTCCAGGATCTCGCCGACCGAGGCGACCAGGACCTCGGCCTGCGGGGTCAGCCGGACCCGGCGGCCGGCCTTGCGCAGCAGCTGGGTGCCGGTCTCCTTCTCCAGGAGGCTGAGCTGCTGGGACACCGCGGACGGGGTGAAGTTGAGCGCCTCGGCGACGGCCGCGATCGTGCCGCGGACGGCGAGCTCGCGGAGCAGGATCAGGCGGCGGATCTCCAGCACGGTCCACAGATTAGCTGAACTTAAGAGTACCGCTCATAAAGCGTCGCTTTTCCTAACCGGATCCCCCGGCCCACACTGTTGCCGAAACCGGAAGGAGCATCCCGATGTCTGAGATCGCCGAAGAAACGATCGCCCTGGTACGGCGCTGGCTGCGCGAGGCGGCGGACGTTCCCGTCGGCGGATCCGCGAAGCAGCTCGCCGGAGTGCTGCGCGACCCCAAGGGGCTCGCGTTCACGGTCGGCTTCGTGGACGGGGTGATCCGCCCCGAGGACACCCGGGTCAGCGCCCGCGCGCTGCGCTCGCTGTCGGCCGACATCCCGGCGTTCCTTCCGCTGCACCTGCGGGCCGCCGTCCGTGCCGGCGGGTTCTTCGCGCCGCTGATGCCCGGCGTGGTCGTCCCGATCGCCCGCCGCGCGCTGCGCCACATGGTCGGTCACCTGATCGTCGACGCGACCGATGCCCGCCTGGGCAGGGCGATCGCCCGGATCAAGAAGCGCAACGTCCGGCTCAACGTCAACCTGCTCGGTGAGGCCGTGCTCGGCCGGGGCGAGGCCGCGCAGCGCCTCAAGAGCACCGAGCGCCTGCTCGCCCGCCCGGACGTCGACTACGTGTCGATCAAGGTGTCGTCGACCGTCGCGCCGCACAACCCGTGGGCCTTCGAGGAGTCGGTCGCGGACATCGTCGACGAGCTGACCCCGCTCTTCACGCTCGCCGCCGAGACCGGCAAGTTCGTGAACCTGGACATGGAGGAGTACAAGGACCTCGATCTCACGATCGCGGTCTTCACCCAGCTCCTCGACCGGCCCGAGCTGCTCAAGCTGGAAGCCGGCATCGTGCTGCAGGCGTACCTGCCGGACGCGCTGGACGCGATGATGCGGCTGCAGGTCTGGTCCGCAGCCCGCCGCGAGCGTGGCGGCGCCGGGATCAAGGTGCGCCTGGTCAAGGGCGCGAACCTGCCGATGGAACGGGTGGAGGCGGAGCTGCACGGCTGGCCGGTCGCGACCTGCGACAGCAAGCAGGCCACCGACACCAACTACAAGCGGGTCCTCGACTACGCGCTGCACCCGGACCGGATCGGCAACGTCCGGCTCGGCGTGGCGGGTCACAACCTCTTCGACGTCGCGTACGCCTGGGTTCTGGCCGGCCGGCGCGGCGTCCGGGCCGGCATCGAGTTCGAGATGCTGCTCGGCATGGCCGAGGGCCAGGCCGAGGCGGTCCGCCGCGAGGTCGGTGGGTTGTTGCTCTACACCCCGGTGGTACGGCCGGAGCAGTTCGACGTCGCGATCGCCTACCTGATCCGGCGGCTCGAGGAGGGCGCCAGCTCGGACAACTTCATGTCCGCGGTCTTCGAGCTGCACTCGGACTCGGCGCTGTTCGCCCGCGAGGAGCAGCGGTTCCGCGCCTCGCTGGCCGATCTGGACTCCCCTGCGCCGCAGCCGCACCGGGTCGCCGACCGCTACGCGGCGGTCCCCCGCTCCGAGCCGGGACTGTTCGTCAACACCCCGGACACCGACCCGGCCGTGGCCGTCAACCGGACCCGGTTCCGGGCGATCCTGGAGCGTTCCGCCTCCTCGTCGCTGGGCCTCTCCCTCGTGAAGATCCACTCCCGGGAGGAGCTGAACGCCGCCATGGAGAAGGCCGCCGCCGCGTCCTGGGGCGGCGCCGACCGGCGGGCCGTGCTGCACCGGATCGGCGCGGCCCTGGAAGCGAACCGCGACACGTTCCTCGAGGTGATGGCGGCCGAGGCGGGCAAGACCGCCGACCAGGCCGACCCGGAGATCTCCGAGGCCGTCGACTTCGCCCACTACTACGCCGAGCTGGCCGCCGGGCTGGCCGAGACCGACGGCGCCGTCCCGGTGCCGGCCCGGCTCACCCTGGTCACGCCGCCGTGGAACTTCCCGGTCGCGATCCCGGCCGGCTCGGTGCTCGCCGCCCTGGCCGCCGGCTCGTCCGTGGTGCTCAAGCCGGCCGGACCGGCGGAACGCTGCGGCACCGTGCTCGCCGGCGTGATCCGCGACGCCCTCGGCACGGCCGGCGCCGACCCCGACCTGGTCACCCTGCTGCAGGTCGAGGAGAACGAGCTGGGCCGTGAGCTGATCGCGCACCCGCTCGTCGACCGGGTCGTCCTGACCGGCGCGTACGAGACCGCCGAGCTGTTCCGGTCGTTCCGCACCGACCTGCCGCTGCTCGCCGAGACCAGCGGCAAGAACGCCATCATCGTGACCCCCAGCGCCGACCTGGACCTGGCCGTCAAGGACGTGGTGTCGTCCGCCTTCGGGCACGCCGGCCAGAAGTGCTCGGCCGCCTCACTGGTGATCCTCGTCGGCAGTGTGGCGCACTCGGACCGGTTCCGGACGCAGCTGCTGGACGCGGTGTCGTCGCTCGAGGTCGGTTACCCGTCCGACCCGCGCAGCCAGGTCGGCCCGCTGGTCGAGCCGGCCGCCGGCAAACTGCTCGACGGCCTGACCACGCTCGGTCAGGGCGAGAAGTGGCTGCTCGAGCCCCGCGCGCTGGACGACTCCGGCAAGCTGTGGAGCCCCGGTGTCCGGGACGGCGTGCGGCGCGGGTCCGCCTACCACCGCACCGAGTACTTCGGGCCGATCCTCGGCATCATGACCGCGGACAGCCTCACCGAGGCGATCGACGTGGTCAACGAGGTCGACTTCGGTCTCACGTCCGGCCTCCACTCGCTCGACGGCGACGAGATCCGCACCTGGCTGGACCGGGTGCAGGCCGGCAACCTGTACGTGAACCGCGGCATCACCGGCGCGATCGTCCGCCGCCAGCCGTTCGGCGGCTGGAAGCGCTCGGCGGTCGGCCCCGGCACCAAGGCCGGCGGTCCGAACTACCTGGCCGGCCTCACCGGCTGGGAGTCCCGCCCGTCCACCGCCACCACCGCGATCACCGATCTGGGCGTGCGCACGCTGCTCTCCGCCGCCTCGGCCTTCCTGACCGAGTCCGAGGTAGCCCGGGTGGAGCGCGCCGCCCGCAGCGACGCCGCGTTCCCGCTCGCGGCCGGTGACGTCTCCGGGCTGGAGGCCGAGCGCAACGTGCTGCGCTACCTGCCCACCCCGGTCACCGTCCGGCTCTCCGCCGACGGTTCCCTCGCCGATCTGGTACGGGTCCTGGCCGCCGGCATCCTCGCCGGCGCTCCCGGGCAGCCGTTGCTGCGCGTCTCCAGCGCCCAGCCGCTGCCGGCCGAGCTGGCCGCCCGCTTCCCGGACGCGGTGATCGAGGACGACGGCGCGTTCGCCGCGGGTCTCGGCGCCGGCCGGGTACGCCTGATCAGCGGCTCGCCGGCCGCGGGCAGCGCCCTGATGGCGGCGACCGGCGGACGCCCGGACCTGGCGATCTGGGCCGGGCCGGTGACCGAGTCGGGGCAGGTGGAGCTGCTGCCGTTCCTGCACGAGCAGGCGGTCAGCATCACCGCACACCGCTTCGGGAATCCGCTCGTGCTGGCGGCCGAGGTTCTGTGACGCATCGCCGGGAGTAGTGCACGGGGCGCCGGCCGGTCCGGCTGGCGCCCCGTGGCTGGGCGGCCACCGGCGACGGCCGGCGAGTCCCGCTGGACGGCCTGACCGGCTGGGCCGAGGAGGCCCGCAACCGCTGGTGACCGGGCCGCCCCGCGCGCGCCCTTGTCAGGCGGCCGCCGCGGCCTGCGAGTTCCACCACGTGATCATGACGCCGACGATGAAGATCTGCACCGGCAGGGGCAGCCCCGGCAGGTCGGCCTCCAGGTCCCCGCTCCACGAGCTGGTCCGCCGGATCGTGCCGACCGCCACCCCGTTGTGCAGCAGCTCCTGGTCGTTGCGCCAGATCGAGGTCCGCCGGAACTCGTAGGCCGCGTCCCCGGCCTGGACCGTCCAGTTCTTGCGGCCCACCCGCTTGGCCTCGGCGAGCACCGTGCCGTGGGCGTCGGTCATCGAGAACGTCGAGCCCCAGCCGTGGGCACGCACCTCGAACTCCTGGCCGTGCAGGGCGAAGCGGCCACCCGTCTTCCACACCTTGGGGTCCCACTCGGCGACCGGAGCGCCGTCCAGCGCGAGCTGGTACTGCGACTTCCACATGCTTGTGCGTCCGGCTGTCAGCATGCTGCCAGGGTAAGCCGACGGCACAAATCCCGGCGTCCCTGGGCCGCTCTCAGCGTTCCCCGGCCGCCCTCAGCATTTCCCGGGCGGCCTTCAGCGTTCCCCGGCGGCTCTCCGCATTCCCCCGGCCGCCCTCAGCATTCCCGGGCGGCCCTCAGCGTTCCCAGGGCGGCGGGACCCGGACCGCGGTCATGCCCGCCGCCGTGGCGGCCTGCACGCCGAGCTCGGTGTCCTCGAAGACCAGGCACTTCGCCGGGTCGGCACCGAGCAGTTCGGCCCCGCGCAGGTAGGCGTCGGGGAACGGTTTCGGCCGCGGGTACTCACCGGCGCAGACCAGCACCTCGAACCGGTCCAGCAGATTGAGCGCCTCCAGCGACGCGGTGACGGAGAGCCGGGTGCTGCCGGAGACGACGCCGATCGGCAGCCGCCCGTACGCGTCCTCGATGTGCTCCAGCACCCCCGGAACGCCCTTGATGCTGGGCAGCCCGGCCCGGAACATCTCCTCTTGGCGTGCGGCGACCTCGTGCACCGGCATGGCGAGGCCCTGCTGCTCGTTCAGCGACGCGACGATGTCCGCGAGCGGCCGGCCGCCCCAGGCGTAGAACAGCTCCTCCGGGAAGTCACAGCCCCACTCGGCGAGCGTCGCCTGCCACGCCAGGTAGTGCGCCGGCATGGAGTCGGTGATCGTTCCGTCGCAGTCGAAGAGGTAGGCCTGGTATTCGCCGTCCGGCACCTGTAGCAGCACCCGCGCAGGGTATCGACGCTGGCTCGCCCGTCCCGCCGCCGCATGGCAGGTTGGTGACATGGACTACCGCCGCACCTACCGTTCCGCCGCCATCGCCTTCGCCGACCTCGTCTCCCGGATCCCACCGGACCGCCTCGACGGGCCGGGCCTGGGCGGGTGGACGCTGCGGGACCTGCTCGGGCACACCGTGAGCTCGGCGTTGCGCCAGGTCCCGGAGGTGCTCGGCCGTCAGGCGCCGATGCTGATGGTCCCCGGCCCGGAGTACTACTTCGCGGCGGTCCGCCGAGCCCCGGCAGCCGAGGTGGCGGCGGCCCGGACCGCGTCGGCCACCGACGCCCGCGACACCGGCAAGGCCCTGGGAGAGCGCCCGGCGGACGCGGTGAGCGGCTTCGTCGGCCAGGCCACCGGCGCGCTGGCCTCAGCGAGCGACGACGACCTGGTGGCGACGCCGGTCGGTGGCATGCGCGTCGCGGACTGGCTGCCGACCCGCACGTTCGAGCTGGTCGTCCACGGCACCGACGCGGCGGTCGCGGCAGGCGTCCCGATCTCCCTGGACCAGGACACTCTCGCCGAGTCAGCCGCCCTGGCGGCCCGGGTGGCGGTCGCGGTCGGCGACGGCGCAGCCCTGCTGCGCGCCCTGACCGGCCGAGGAACCCTCCCATCAGGCTTCACCATCCTCTGATTGCCGGCCGGGTCCGGAGCGCGCTCAGCGCACCGGGACCTGGCCCACCGTGAAGACGCCGGACGGATCGAAGCGGCGCGCCACCTCCACCAGCCGGGACAGGGTCTCCGGACGGTACGACCTGGCGATCCGCTCCGCCCCCACCGCGGCCCCCAGATTCGGCAGGGTCGCGCCGGTCGACCAGGGCTTCAGCGCGGCGCTCACCTCATCGGCGTGCGGGGCGACCGCGCCGGCCACCGGCGGGACCAGGACCCCGATGGTGATCAGGCTGAAGGCCGCGTCCCGGTGGTCGAGCGCGCTCGGATGCTCGCCGGGAACGGCGAAGGCCCCGCCGAGCTGCCGCAGCTCCACGATGACCTGCGGCGAGCCCGCGTCCGGACCGGCCACGCCGAGCAGCGCGTCGACCGCCTCGGCGGGGAGCTCGCGCAGCAGGTCACTGGTCTCGTGGACCGGCATCGGGTCGACCGGGTCGGCGTGGATCATGCCGATCGCGGCGTACGGGATCACCTGCACAGCGTCGATGAGCGGCGTCGCCACCGCCCGCAGCGGCGCGAGCGTGGCCTCGCCGGTGGCCGGATCGCCGGTCCAGGCGAAGCGGACCGCCACACTGAACCGGCCGGCCAGCGGCTCGGGGACGCCCGGCAGCGGCGGCAGCTGGAGCAGCGCGACCGACGTGGTGGCCTCGGCCGGCAGGCCCGCCGACCACTCCCGCCAGCGGTGCAGCACGGTGGCCGCGTCGGCGCCCGCGAAGTAGAGCGCCCCGGCGTGGAGCCGCTCCTGCCGGACCAGGTCGAACTCCATCGCCGTGACGATGCCGACGGCGCCCTTGCCGCCGCGCACCGCCCAGAACAGGTCCGGCTCGGTCTCCGCGGTGACCCGGCGCAGCACCCCCTCACCGGTCACGATCTCGGCGGCGCGGACCCGGTCGGAGGCCCAGCCATAGGTGCGGCCGACCGGACCGAGACCGCCGCCCGTCGTGTAGCCGACCACGCCCACTCCGGGCGCCGAGCCGGAGAGCGGCGCCAGGCCGTGCGGCGCCGCCGCGTCGAGAACCTGCTGCCAGCGCACGCCGGCGCCGACCCGGGCCCAGCCGTCGGCATGCACGACGCACTCGTCGAGCCGCCGGGTGTTGATGAGCAGCGCGCCGTCGAGGCTGTCGGCGATGCCGTGGCCGGTGGCCTGGACGGCGACCGGGATGCCGGACCCGGCGGCGAACGTGACGGCCTCCACCACGTCCTGCGGGTCACGGGCCTCGACGACGGCGGCCGGCGTCGCGGTGATCGCGGCGTTGAAACCGGCGGTCAGCTCCGCGTAGCGCGGGTCGGCGGGCTCCACGAGCTCACCGGTGAGGCGCCTGCGCAGAGAATCCATGGGTCTTTCCCTTCCCCCGAAGTTTCGTCGCTCCCGACTCTGCGCCGGGCACCTTCGAAAGACCTTGCAATCCGCTTGAGCCGCTCTAAAGGAGGCTCTCAGCGCTCGCGAGCCGTAGCCCAGGCAGGCAAAACGCCTCTCGGGAAACCTGCGCCAGCTACGGCTGGCATCCACGTGGCGTCCGCGAGCCGTAGTGCGCGCGAGTACAAACGGCCGGGAAGCCTGCGCCGGCGACGGCTCGCGGGGCCGCGCGGGGCCGGGCCGTAGCGGAGCACGGTGATCAAGCCGGATCAGCCTGCGCGCACGACGGCTCGCGGGGCCGGGCCGTAGCGGAGCACGGTGTTCAAGCCGGTTCAGCCTGCGCGGGCTACGGCTCGCGGGGCCGCAATGGCACTCAGCCTCAGTTGATCTCCCATTCGGGACGGTGAGCGACAGGGCGGATCCCGGTGGGCTCGTGCCCGGGGTAGCGGCTCACGATGCGGCTCTGTCGCGGGGGCGGCGGCGCACCGCAATTCACGCCGGCCGTGATGAGGTCGCACGGAAACGGTTCGTGTGCTTTCATCCCTGCCCTGCCGTTGATGAATCGCCACGCTGGCGTTGTGTGTGACCTCGTCGATGCGGCGCCGGCGTTTCGTGTGGCCTCATCCACGCCGCCGACGCTGCGGGCCGTTTACGGGCAGGGCTCCGCGACTGCAGCGGGCCGGCCGATACGACGGTCCGGTCGCTCCGCCCCAGCAAGCGAAGCGGCACGTCATCGGAGTGATCAACTTAAGCGAAGTGGCATTGAGCGCTGGATCTCAGTGCCGCCGGCCGCCCGATTTGTCCGCACTGAGCACCAGCCGGCGCCGGCGTTTCCAAGATCCGCGAGCCCGGGGACCGCACGCCCGGGGACCGCAGGACGCCACTCGGGACCCCACGACGCGACCCACGGCGCGCTCAGAACGGGTCGCTCAGAACGGGTCGCTCAGAACGGGTACGGCCTCGGCCCCTTCCGCGCCGTCACCCACTGCACCTCGGTGAACTCCTCAGCCGCGAACCCCATCCCGAACCGGCCCGACCCGCTCTCCTTCACCCCGCCGAACGGCATCTGCGGCTCGTCGTTGACCGGCTGGTCGTTGACGTGCACGATGCCGGCCTGCAGACGCCGGGCAAGATCGAGACCACGGTACGGGTCACCCGTGATCACGCCCGCGGTCAGCCCGAAGCTGGACGCGTTGGCCCGGTCCACCGCGTCGTCCGCGGACGACGCCTCCTCCACCATGACGACCGGCCCGAACGTCTCGTCGAAGGCCAGCTCGGCGGCGGCCGGCACGCCGGTGAGCACGGTCGGCGGGAAGCACCGCCCGACCGGGGCGCCGCCGGTGAGCAGCGTGGCGCCGAGCTCGACCGCCTCGCGCACCCGGCGTTCGAGCAGGGAGAGCGCCCACTCGTTGATCACCGGGCCGATCACGGTGTCGGGGTGGGACGGGTCGCCGAGCGGCAGGGCGGCGGCGCGCTCGACGAAGCGGGCGGTGAAGCCGGGGGCGATCGCGCGGTCCACGATGATCCGGCGCGCGCACATGCAGGTCTGCCCGGCGTGCACGAAGGCGCCGTAGACGGCCGCGTCGACGGCGTGGTCGAGGTCGGCGTCGGCGAGCACGAGCAGCGGGTTGTGGCCACCGAGCTGCAGGACCACGCGTTTCAGGTGGCGGCCGGCGAGTTCGGCGAGGCGGCGGCCGGTCACGGTGGACCCGGTGAAGCTGACCCGGCGTACCCGGCTGTCGGCGATCAGCGTCTCGGCTATCACACCGGCCTCGCCGGGCGCGTGGGTGACCACGTTGAGCACGCCGTCCGGGAGGCCGGCTTCGGCGAGCAGCCCGGCCCAGAGGGCGCCCCCGGTGTACGGCGCCTCCTCGGACGGCTTGAGCACCACCGTGTTGCCGACCGCGATCGGGGCGACGACGGCCCGGCCGGCCAGGACCAGCGACGCGTTCCACGGGGCGATCGCGGCGACCACCCCGGCCGGGCGGCGCATCGCGAGGGCCCGCGTGCCGTCCAGGTCGGAGGGGAGGATCTGGCCGGTCGGCGCGTACGGCAGTCCGGCCGCCTGCCGGAGCATCGTCACGCAGAAGTCGATCTGGATCTCGGCGAAGACCGCGGCGCACCCGGTCTCCGCGGCGAGCCGGCGGCGCACCTGGAGGCGGCGGCCGTCGAGCAGCGCGGCGGCCCGCAGCAGGATCTCCTGCCGCCGGCCGGGCAGGCTGAGCGACCAGGGGCCGAACGCCTCGGACGCGGCGGTCACGGCCGCCGACGCGTCCTCGGTGTCGCCGGCCGCGACGACCGCGAAGACCTCGCCGGTCCAGGGGTCGCGTTTCTCGAACATCCGGCCGTTGACGCTGCCGGTCCAGGCACCGCCGATGTGGTGCCGCACGGCACTGAGCTCCGGGTCCATCGCGCTCCAGATGGTAGCCGACCGGGAACGCGTTTCACTGGCTCGGACACGACGTTACGATGCGGCATGGCCGTCGATGACGACAGCACCACGAGCAGATCTCTCGAGCGCGGGCTGGCGATCCTGTCGTCGTTCAGCGAGTCGCGGCCGGTGCTCGGGGTCGCCGACCTGTCCCGCTCGGTGGAGCTGACGAAGAGCACCACCTATCGGTACGTGGCGACCCTGGCCCGCCTCGGCTACCTGCAGCAGGACCCGGAGACCCGGAAGTACTCGCTCGGGCCGCGCGTCGTCGACCTGGGGTTCGCCGCGATCAACTCGCTGGAGGTGACCCGGGTCGCGGCACCCTACCTGCAGGCGCTGGCCGACGAGACCGGGTACACGGTGAGCATGGCCGTGCTGGACGGCGCCGAGATCATCTACGTGGAGCGCCGGCGCAGCAGCCGGTCCGCCGGCGGGTTCGCGATGACGCTCGATCTGCACGTCGGGTCGCGGCTCCCGGCGTACTGCACGGCCATGGGGAAGGTGCTGCTCGCGCACCAGGAGCCGGCCGTGCTGCGCGGGCTGCTGGACCGGACCGACTTCGCCCGGCGCGGTCCGCGGACCATGACGAACCGGGAGCAGCTGACCGCGAGCCTGGCCCGGATCCGGCAGAGCGGGGTGGCGGTCAACGACGAGGAGCTGGTGGCCGGCCTGCGCTCGGTGGCGGCCCCGGTGCGGGACCGGACCGGGCGGGTGGTCGCCGCGGTCAGCGTCGCGGTGCATCTGACGGTCTGGTCGACGACGGCGGACGCGGTGGTGAGCCGACTGGAACGGCCACTGCGGCAGGCCGCCACCGAGGTGTCGAACCGCCTCGGGTACCGATAGCCGGCATCGCGTTCCGATCAGCCGAACACTCCGTTGATCTGCCGGAAACATGGGCCTACCGTCAGCGCACCCAGCACGCAGGGAGGCGAGCCCATGCTCCTCGACGAGAAGACCTGGACCGGCAACATCTTCATCGGCGGCTCCTGGCGGCCCGGCCGCGGCGCCGGCTACGACGTGGTGGAGCCGGCGACCGGCGACGTCCTGGGCCGGATCGGTCAGGCCACCCCGGCCGACGTCGACGAGGCGGCCCGCGCGGCCGCCGACGCGCAGAAGGTGTGGGCCGCGATGCCGCACCCGGAACGCGCCGCGGTGCTGCGCCGGGCCGGCCGGCTCTGGGCCGAGCACGCCGACGAGATCGGCGGCTGGAACGTGCGGGAGGTCGGCTCGATCCCGCCGATGGCCGGGTTCGCCCTGCACACCGCCGAGCAGGAGTGCTATGAGGCCGCCTCGCTGCCCGGCCGCCCCTACGGCGAGCTGCTGCCCAGTGAGGAGCAGCGGCTCTCGATGTCCCGGCGCTACCCGGCCGGCGTGGTCGCGGTGATCGCCCCGTTCAACGTGCCGATCATCCTGGCGATCCGCTCGGTCGCGCCGGCCCTGGCGCTCGGCAACGCGGTGATCCTCAAGCCGGACCCGCGCACCGCGGTGACCGGCGGCGCCGCGCTCGCCCGGATCTTCGAGGAGGCCGGCCTGCCGCCGGGCGTGTTCCAGGTGCTGCCGGGCGGCGCCGACGTCGGCGAGGCCCTGGTCGTCCACCACCTGATGCGGGTCATCTCGTTCACCGGGTCCACCGCGGCCGGCCGCCGGGTCGGCGCACTCGCCGGCGAGCACCTGAAGCGGGCCCACCTGGAGCTCGGCGGCAACTCGGCGCTGATCGTGCTGGACGACGCGGACGTCGACGCGGCGGTGAACGCGGCCTCCTTCGGCTCCTGGTTCCACCAGGGGCAGATCTGCATGACGACCGGCCGGCACCTGGTGCACGAGCGGCTCTACGACGACTTCGTGGAGCGTCTCGCCGCGAAGGCCGCCGCGCTGCCGGTCGGCGACCCGCACCGGGAGGAGGTCGTGCTCGGCCCGATCATCGACGCCGGCCAGCGCGACAAGATCCACAACGTGGTGACCCGGTCGGCCGGTTACGGTGCTCGGGTCGCGGCCGGCGGCACCTACCGCGATCTCTTCTACTCGGCGACCGTGCTCGCCGACGTCGCCGACGACACCCCGGCGTTCGTCGAGGAGATCTTCGGTCCGGTGGCGCCGGTGCTGCGATTCTCGGACGAGACCGAGGCGGTCCGGCTCGCCACCGCGAGCGAATACGGACTGTCACTGGGCATCATCACCCGAGATGTCATGAAAGGTCTCGCGCTGGCGGATCGCATTCCCACCGGAATCGTGCACATCAACGACCAGACCGTCAGTGACGAGGCGAACAGTCCGTTCGGCGGCGTGGCGGCGTCCGGGACGGGGTCACGGTTCGGCGGTCCGGCCGCGAACATCGAGGCGTTCACCGAGACCCGCTGGGTCACGATGCGTGACAAGCCGCCGGCGTACCCGTTCTAGCCGAACTTGTTTCCACGCCGTTAAAGGGCGGCCGGGAGGCTTGCATCAGATGCACGTTCATCAATAATGAGCGCCATGAATCGAGCCGAGGCGATACGGGTTGCCGGATCCCGGAGCACGACCCCGTCGCCACCCCCCGAACCCCCCATCCAGGGTACGGAGGAAGCAGCGCTCCCGCCGCTTCCCCGTGTCCGGCCGCCGGCGCCCGTGCCGGCTTCGCCCGGCGCACGGCCGATGGCCGCCGGCCCACCGTCACGCCGCGCGGCGGGCGCCACCCGACGACTGGTCGGGTTGTGAGCCCACCCGCGCGGCAGCCGGACCCCCATCCGGCCGGCCGCGCCACCGCCGCCCTGCTCCCCCGGCCGGCCTCCGCCGCCGCACCGCCCCGAAGTCCCCGCAGTCCTCGCCCCGGCAGCCCCCGCCCTGTCAGCCCTCCCCCCGGCAGCACCGCACCCTGCCGGATCGGCCGCGGCCTGATCTCCCGCACCAGCCCCCGAGGGGCCACCGAACGCCGGATCGCACGCCTGGCCCACGGCAGCGCCCGCCCACGGGTGACCCACGGCAGCGCCCGCCCACGCGTCGCTCATGGCAGCGCCCGTCCGCGCGTCACCCACGGCAGCGCCCGCCCGCGCGTCACCCACGGCAGCGCGGGTCCTGCCGGGCCGCCGCCACCGCCCGCGCCGCAGCCCGGCTCCCGCGCCGATCGGCCGGCCCCGCGCCGCCCCGCGCTCCCGAGTGTCAGCTTTGCCGCCGAGGCGGTGGGCGCCGTAACCGGAATCGGACGGGTGCCCGCTCAGTCCCGTACCGGAAAGGGAATCCGCGGTGCCGCGGCGCCGCATCCACCTCGCCCACCACCCGGGCCGCGGAATCGCTTGTTGATCATCTGCTTTTCGGGGTATGCGTAGAGCGCGCCCTCACCGGCCACCGCCGGTGCGGCAGGCGCGCCCGCACGCACGCAACCCGGAGGCGAACGCATGGCCGGCATCCCCGCCATCACCTTGAACAACGGCGTCACCATGCCGCAGATCGGCTACGGCGTCTTTCAGATCCCCGAGGCGGAGACCGCCGCCGCGGTCACCACCGCGCTGGAGGCCGGTTACCGCAGCATCGACACGGCCGCCGTCTACGGCAACGAGGCCGGAGTCGGCGCCGCGCTGCGCGACGCGAGCATTCCGCGCGACGAGCTCTTCGTGACGACCAAGGTCTGGAACAGCGATCAGGGGTACGACGAGACGCTGCGCGCGTTCGACGCCAGTCTCGCCCGTCTCGGGCTGGACCAGCTGGACCTCTACCTGATCCACTGGCCCACGCCGAAGCACGGGAAGTACCTGGACACCTGGCGGGCCCTGGAGTCGCTCTACGAGCAGAAGCGGATCCGCGCGATCGGCGTCTCCAACTTCCTGCCGGAGCACCTGCGGGCGGTGGCGGACCTGGGCGGCACCGTCCCGGCGGTGAACCAGATCGAGGTGCACCCGGCCCTGCAGCAGCGCGACGTGCAGGAGGCCGGCACGCAGATGGGCGTGGTGACCGAGGCGTGGAGCCCGCTCGCGCAGGCCGGCGTGCTGGACGACCCGGCGATCACCTCGATCGCCACCACGCACGACCGCACGCCGGCGCAGGTGGTGCTGCGGTGGCACGTGCAGCAGGGACGCGTGGTGATCCCGAAGTCGGTGACGCCGTCGCGGATCCGGGAGAACCTGGCGATCTTCGACTTCGAGCTGACCGCGGACGAGCTGGCCGCGATCGACGCGCTGGAGTCGGACGGGCGGACCGGGCCGCACCCGGCGCACTTCAACTGACACGACTCCGCCCCTGAGGATGGCTCAGGAAACGTAAAGGAAGCGCACAGGAAGCCGACTCATAGTTGAAGCACATCCCCCGGAGTTGGAGGTTCCGATGCTCCTCGGTCTCGTCAGTCTGGCACTGTTGCTCTTCCAGTTCCTGCTCATCGCCCGTGCCGTCCTCGACTGGAGCGTGACCCTGGCCGGACCCGCCATGCCGGGATCGTTCCGGTCCCGGGCGCTCAGCGGCGTCTACTCGGTCACCGAGCCGGTACTCGCGCCGGTGCGCCGGGTCATCCCGCCGCTGCGCGTGGGTGGTGTCGCCATCGACCTGTCGTTCATCCTGGTCTTCCTGGCGATCGGCGTGCTGCGCGCGCTGATCTGACGCGGTCTGCGCGCACCGGGCCCGGTCCTGCGACCGGGCCCGGTCGCGTCAGTTCAGGATGTCGTCGACGAACTCGCAGGCGAGGGTGTCGAAATGGGTCCGGCCACCCTCGTGCCCGTCCCACTCGTAGACCTCGATCTGCTTCGAGCCGGGCAGCGTGTTGTACGCCCCGAACACCCCGGACGGCGGGCAGACGTCGTCCATCATGCCGACCGAGAGCAGCGCCGGAGCGGTCACCCGGCGGGCGAAGTTCACCGCGTCGACGTGGTCGAGCGTCGCCAGCGTCCGGTCCGCGAGGTGGGGGTTGGCCCGCAGGAACCGGACCACTTCCGCGTACGGGTTGACGTCGGTCACCGTGACCGCCCGCCGGATGTCGCAGAGGAACGGCACGGCCGACACCACCGCCGAGACCAGGTCCGGGACCAGTCCCGCCGCGGCCAGGGAGAGCGCGCCGCCCTGGCTCTTGCCGGTGACGACGATCCGGGACGCGTCCACGCCGGGCAGTTCCGCGGCGGTCTCCACGGCCCGCGCCGCGTCGGTGATCAGCCGGCGGTAGTAGAACGTCTCCGGTGACTGCACCCCGCGGGTCAGGAAGCCGGGCGCGGACGGCCCCGCGCCGGACTCGTCCGGGTCCGGGGTGTCGCCGCCGCGCCAGCCGCCGCCCTGACCGCGAGTGTCCATGATCAGGTGCGCGTATCCGGCGCTGGCCCAGATCAGCCAGTCGATCGGCAGGCCGCGGCCGCCGCCGTAACCGATGAACTCGACGATCACCGGCAGCGGACCGGTCGCGCCGGCCGGGCGGTTCAGCCAGGCCCGGACCGGCTGGCCGGCGTACCCGCTGAACGTCACGTCGTAGGTGGTGACGCCGCGCAGCGGGGTGGTGTGCTCGGCCACCTTCGGCGGAAGGGCGGCCCGGCGGGCGGCGGCCAGGGTGCCGGACCAGAAGGCGTCGAAGCCGGCCGGTTCCGGGTGAGAGGGACGGTACGTGCGCAATTCGTGGAGCGGGAAGTCAAACAGCGCCATGGTCGATCACGCTATGCCCTGCCGCTGATCGGTTCCAGACCACGAGGCACGATGACGTGGTGTCCAAGGCCCCCGTGTCGAAGTCCCCCCACGTCCTGGAAGCGGTCCTCGAGCGGCTCACCTACGTGAACGAGGAGACCGGTTACACCGTCGCCCGGGTCGCCACCGGCTCCGGCACGGATCTGCTCACCGTGGTCGGATCGCTGCTCGGCGCGCAGCCCGGGGAGAGCCTGCGGCTGAGCGGCTGGTGGTCGTCGCACCCGCAGTACGGGCGGCAGTTCGAGGTGATCTCGTACACCACCGTGCTGCCGGCGACCATCCAGGGCATCCGCCGCTACCTCGGGTCGGGCCTGGTCAAGGGCATCGGGCCGGTCTTCGCCGAGCGGATCGTGGACCACTTCGGACTGGACACCCTGGACGTGATCGAGGAGTCGCCGGAGCGGCTGATCGAGGTGCCCGGCCTCGGCCCGAAACGCACCGCGAAGATCACCTCGGCGTGGGCCGAGCAGAAGGCGATCAAGGAGGTGATGGTCTTCCTCCAGGGCGTCGGGGTGTCCACGTCGATCGCCGTGCGGATCTACAAGAAGTACGGCGACTCGTCCATCGCGGTGGTGAAGAACTCGCCGTACAAGCTGGCCTCGGACGTCTGGGGCATCGGCTTCAAGACGGCGGACACGATCGCGCAGGCCGTCGGGATCCCGCACGACAGCCCCGAGCGGGTGAAAGCCGGCCTGCAGTACACGCTGTCGCAGGCCACCGACAACGGGCACTGCTTCCTGCCGGCGGACACGCTGGTGTCGGAGGCCGCGAAGATCTTGGACGTTCCCGAGGGCCTCGTCCCGTCGTGTCTCACCTCCCTCGTCGAGGAGGAGGGGGTGGTCCGCGAGGACGACGCCGTCTATCTGGTGCCGTTCCACCGGGCGGAGCAGTCGCTGGCGTCGTCGCTGCTCCGGCTTCTGTCGGACAACTCCGACAGGCTGGGGCAGTTCGCCGCCGTCGATTGGGACAAGGCGCTCGCCTGGCTCCATCAGCGCACCGGGCAGACGCTCGCCCCCGAGCAGGAACAGGCCGTCCGGCTCGCGCTCACGTCCAAGGTCGCGGTGCTCACCGGCGGCCCCGGATGCGGCAAGAGCTTCACGGTACGGTCGATCGTCGAGCTCGCCGCCGCGAAACGCGCCAAGATCCAGCTCGTCGCTCCGACCGGCCGGGCCGCGAAACGGCTCGCCGAGCTGACCGGCCACCCCGCCGCCACCGTCCACCGCCTGCTCAAGCTGCAGCCCGGCGGGGACGCCAGTTACGACCGGGACAACCCCCTCGACGCCGACCTGCTCGTCGTCGACGAAGCCAGCATGCTCGACCTGATCCTGGCGAACAAGCTGGTCAAGGCCGTCCCGCAGGGCGCGCACCTGCTGCTGGTCGGCGACGTCGACCAGCTCCCCTCGGTCGGGGCCGGCGAGGTGCTGCGCGACCTGCTCGCCGCCGACGCGATCCCGCGCGTCCGGCTCACCCAGATCTTCCGGCAGGCCGCGCAGAGCGGCGTGGTCACCAACGCGCACCGGGTCAACCAGGGCCGGCCGCCGCTGCTCGACGGCATGACCGACTTCTTCCTCTTCCCCTGCGACGACACCGAAGCCACCGCGGCGCTCACCGTCGACGTGGTCTGCACCCGGATCGGCCGCAAGTTCGGCCTCGACCCGCGCCGTGACGTGCAGGTGCTCGCCCCGATGCACCGCGGCCCGGCCGGCGCGGGCGCGCTCAACGGCCTGCTCCAGCAGCAGCTCACGCCGGGCCGCGAGGGCCTGCCGGAGAAACGGCTCGGCGGCCGGGTGTTCCGGGTCGGCGACAAGGTCACCCAGATCCGGAACAACTACGACAAGGGCGCGGCAGGCGTCTTCAACGGCACCGTGGGCGTCGTGACCGGACTGTCCCCCGAGGAACAGACCCTCACCGTCCGCACCGACGAGGACGAGCTCATCGAGTACGACTTCGACGAGCTGGACGAGCTGGCACACGCCTACGCCATCACGATCCACCGGTCCCAGGGCTCGGAGTACCCGGCCGTGGTGATCCCGCTGACCACCAGCGCCTGGATGATGCTGCAGCGCAACCTCCTCTACACCGCGATCACCCGCGCCAAGAAGCTGGTCGTGCTGGTCGGCTCCCGCCGGGCCCTGGCCGCCGCGGTCCGCACCGTGAGCGCGGGGCGCCGGCACACCGCCCTGACCCGCCGCCTCGGCTCATAGCACACCGCGGCGGCGGCCGTGCGGCGATTGGCTGAATCGGGCCGAATGGTCGCCTTTACCGGACTTCCGTTCGACTGTTTCCTGGGCGGGCAAGGCCGTTCCGGGAAATCACTATGGTGAGCAATGGAAAACAATTCCGCGCTTCGCCGAATGGTTTCACAAAAGAACGGAGCAATACTCATGTTGCGCACTCTCACCGCCGGGGCGGCAATGCTCGGCGCGCTGGCCGTGGCCGCTCCCGCCCAGGCCGGGCCCACCCCGGACGAAATGATGATCATTGACGTGGTCAACGCCAACGGCTCCGGCTGCCCGGACGAGTCGAAGGCCATCTCGGTGGCGAAGGACAACAAGGCCTTCACCGTCACGTACGCGGAATACACCGCCCAGGTCGGCCCGGAGGCGACGCCCCTGGACTTCCGGAAGAACTGTCAGCTCGCTCTCGACATCAAGGTTCCGAACGGATTCACGTTCGCGATCGCGACCGCCGATTACCGCGGTTACGCGAACCTGCAGAAGGGCGCCCGGGCCGAGCAGCTCGCCAGTTACTACTTCCAGGGATATACCCAGACGACGCGCAGCTCGCACCCATTGCGGGGCCCGATGGACGACAACTGGCAGCGCACCGATCACGTCGGAATCGCCTCGATGAACTGGCTGAAGTGCGGCGACCGGCGGGTCCTCAACATCAACACGGAATTGCGCGTCAACCGGGGGACATCGGACTCGCGGAAGCACACCAGCTTCATCTCGATGGACTCCACCGACGCGGCGATCAACACCGTCTACCGCCTGCAGTGGAAGAAGTGCTCCTGATCCCGCGCGGTCAGCGGCGATCGACGAACGCGGCCCAGGGGTCCTCCTCCGGCGGACGCCGTCCCCCACCCTCGGCGGGGGCGGCGCCGCCGCCCGGCGCACCCTGCGCGGAACCGCCCGGCCCCGTGAACGGCGCACCCTGAGCGGAGCCACCCGGCCCCGTGAACGGCGCGCCCTGAGCGGAGCCGCCCGGCCCCGAGAACGGCGCACCCGGCGCGGAACCGGCCGGTTCAGCGGACTGTGCCGGGACGGACGCCCGGGAGGCCAGCAGCGCCGCCAGCGCCGTGGTGATCGGCACGGCGGCGACCAGGCCGATCGTGCCGACCGCGCTGCGCACCAGTTCCTGGGAGATGAGCTGCGAGGTGAGCAGCTCGCTCACCGGGGTGTTGCCGGCCGCGAAGAGCAGCATCAACGGCAGCGAGGCCCCGGCGTACGCCAGGACGATCGTGTTGATCACCGAGGCGATGTGGGCCCGGCCGATCCGGGTGGCGGCGCCGTAGAGCCGGCGGAACCCGTACCGTGGATTGGCGATGGCCAGCTCGGAGACGGTGGCGGACTGGGTGACGGTGACGTCGTCGAGCACGCCGAGCGAGCCGATCACGATGCCGGCCAGCAGGAGGCCCTGCATGTTCACGTCGCCCTGGGTGATCGTCAGGTAGTTGGACGTCTCGTCGGCCACCCCGGTGAGGTGCACCGCGGCGGTCGCGGCGGCGGCGAGCACCGCCGTGATCGCGAGGCTGGCCAGGGTGCCGGCCACCGCGATCGTGGTGGTCAGCGTGAACCCGTGGGTCAGGTAAAGCACGATCAGCATGATCGCGGCGGCGCCGACCACCGCCACCGCGACGGGTGAGCGGCCGTCCAGGATCGCCGGGACGATGAAGAAGAGCAGGATCGCGAACGTGACGGCGAGCCCGCCGAGCGCGGTCAGCCCACGCCACCTGCCGAACGCGACGACGGCGAGCGCGAACGCCGCCCCGAGCAGCCAGAGCCCTCGCGACCGCTCGTGGTCGGAGATCGAGTAGCCGAGGCTGCCGTCCTCGTCCGCCAGGACCAGCAGGACCACCCGGTCGCCGGCCTCCACCTCGGGCGCGCCCGGTCCGGACGGGATGTCCGTGGTGATCACCGTGCCGTCGCCGAGCCGCACCGTGACCGTCCCGCAGCCGGTCAGCGGGGTCTCCCCCTCCGGCACCTCCGGGCAGGCCTCCGGGACGATCGACACGATCTCGCCGGTGGCCCGCTGCGGACCCTCGCCCTCGACCGCCGTCGGCGCGTCGCGCGGCCAGAGCAGCAGCATCCCCACCACGGTGAGCAGGACCGCCGGCAGCAGCAGCCAGAGCGTGATCCGGCGGGCCCGGGGCGACATCGGCTGCGCCGTGCCCGGGGTGTGGTGGTGCTGGTGGTCGGCCGGGCTCATCTCGCTCCTCGTCACGGTCGGCGGTGGTGCTGCCGCACCGAACCGTACCCGTGGAGCGTCATGTCACGGGCGGGCGTTCCCCTTCGCGCCGGGGTGGAGCGTCATGTCACGGGCGGGCGTTCCCCTTCGCGGCAGGGTGGCCGGCCCGTGCCCGGTCCTTCGGGGTGCGGCCGAAGACGAGCCAGAAGTCGGTGATCGCGAGGCTCAGCACGGGACGCCGGCCGGCCAGGTAGCCGAGCGGGCCGGCCGGGTCGGCACGCCACGCCGCGTCGGCCGTACGCAATCCGCCGCGGCCTCGCACCGGTGTGCGCCGGACCGCGTCGCCCAGAGCCTGGGCCACCGTGAAGCCCAGCGGGAAACGGCCCGGCAGCCGCCCTTTCAGCCGGACCAGCGCCGAGCCGATCGGCCCGCCGGCGCCGGAAGCGGACGCGACGGAAGAGGACGCGATGGAAGAAGACGTGCCGGAGGAGGACGTGCCGGAGGAGGGCGCGACGGAGGCGGACGCGTCGACGAGCGGCTCGGTGTCGGCGTCGAGCTGGAGCTCGGCCATCTCCTTGGGGATGCCCCAGAGCCGCCGGCCGCCCTCCCGGGACGCCACGCTGTCCACCCAGATGTCGGTGATGCTGACCCGGGGACGGCCGCGCTCGTGCACCAGCACCGCGCTGAGCAGTTCCCGGTAATGCAGGACGCCGCCCGGCTCGTAGGAGACCCAGGCGGCGCCGACCGCGACCCGGCCGCCGACCGTGACCGGGCGGACCGTGTCGCGCAGGACCGGGGGAAGCTGCGGGAGCTTCCCCCGGGGGACGAGGAAGAGCGAGAGGTACATCTGACCGCGCAGGTGCCAGGGTTCGGGCGGATACATGCCCTTAGATTGACACCTGCGGTTCGGTATCGAAAGGACTAGTAACGGAAGCGGGAGACCACCGACTGGAGCTGCGCGGCCGTGACGTTGAGGTCGTCGGCGGCGGTACGGGTGTCACCGACCGTCTCGGTGGTGCGGCGGGTCGCGTCGGAGACCGTCGTGATCGTCACGGCGATGTCGCCGGCGCTGCTGGCCGCCTCGGTGAGGGTCCGGTTCATCTCCTGGGTGGTGGCGGTCTGCTCCTCGACCGCGGACGCGATCGTCAGCTGCAGGCCGTTGATCCGCTCGATGATCGCCGAGATCTCGCCGATCGCGGTGACCGCGCCGCTGGTGTCGGCCTGGATGGCGGAGACCCGCTGGGAGATGTCCTCGGTCGCCTTCGCGGTCTCCTGGGCCAGGTCCTTGACCTCGCCGGCGACGACCGCGAAGCCCTTGCCGACCTCACCGGCGCGGGCCGCCTCGATCGTCGCGTTCAGGGCGAGCAGGTTGGTCTGCTCGGCGATGCTGGTGATCACCTTGACCACGGTGGCGATCTCCTCGGAGCTCTCGCCGAGACGCGCCACGATCGCGTTGGTCTGCGAGGCGACCTGCACGGCCTGGGCCGCGACCTGGGTGGCCTCCGACGTGGAGACGCTGATGTCGCGGATCGCCGAGCCCATCTCCTGCGAGCCGGCCGAGACGAACTGCAGGTTGTTGGAGACCACGTCGGCGGCCGACGCGACCGTGCCGGCCTGGGAGGAGGCCTGCTGGGCGGCGGCGTCCACGGCGACCGAGACCGAGCTGAGCTGGGCGGCGGCGGACTGGATGGTGCCGGCGTTGCCGGCCAGCTGGACGACGTCCTCACGCAGGCGGGCGATGCCCTTGTCCAGGGCGGCGGCCATCCGGCCGATCTCGTCCTGGGTGGTCACCCCGGAGGTACGGGTCAGGTCGCCCTCGGCGAGCCCTTCGGCGATGTTGGAGACGCCGCGGACGGTCTGGCCGACCCGCGCTGCCACCCGGAAGCCGATCAGCAGGCTGAGCAGCACACCCGCCGCGAGCAGGCCGGCGATCAGGTAGGCGGCCTCGCGGCCGGCGTCCTCAGCGTCGGCGATCTGCGCCTCGGCGAGCGCCGTCGCCTGGTCCTGCAGGGCGGTCTGGTCGTCGCCGAGCGCCTCGTGCAGCGCGGTGTACTGGGTCAGCGCCTGGGTCAGCTCGGCGGCGCTGGCGCCGGACCGGTCGGTGCCGACGAACTCGATGAAGTCCGCCCAGTCCTGCTTCGCCTTGGCGACGTTCGCGTCCCCGGGCAGCGCCGCCTCCAGGTCACCGAGCGCGGCTTCGACGGCGTCCTTGTTCGCCTCCATCGCGGCGCTGAGCTGCTTCGCGATGTTCGGGTAGAGCTGCAGGGCGGAGTTGCCGCCCACGTACGCCTCGATGTTCTTGCTGAACGTGCCGACCGACGTCGCGATCTTGATCGACTGGCGCTGCGCGGTCGCGGCGTCCTCGTTCAGGTCGAACACCGTCTTGATGGCGACGCCACCGACGATCAGACCGCTCAGGGTCGCGACCATCGCGGCGGCGCCGATCTTCGTACGCAAGGAGCGGTTGTCGAACGCACCACTCAAGCCCATCACAAGCCTCCTCATCTCCGCCCGCTCTGGGCTCTGCCCCGCGCAATCGGCACGCCGGGGCGCGGGTTGAGGAGGTACGGAGCCACTCTTTCCTCATATTGTGGATTTCGAGTGACCCCGAACGAGGGAACTATCCGGAATTGCCTGTCTGCTCGCTCAGTGCCCGGAACAGCAGCGCCGCCGAGGTCGCGCCCGGGTCCTGATGTCCGACACTTCGCTCACCCAGATAGGAAGCCCGTCCCTTGCGCGCGAGCAGGCCGGCGGTGGCGCGGGCACCCTCCCGGGCCGCCACCGCCGCCTCCCCGGCTGCCGCGGTCAGGTCGCCGCCGGCCGCCACCGCCGCCTCGAAGGCGTCCGCCGCGGGCTTCCAGGCATCCACGATCGTCTTGTCGCCGGGTTCCGCGCCGCCCAGTTTGCGGACCGCCTCCAGCCCGGCGTGCAGGCCCGCAGCCAGGTCGGCCGGGGTGACCGTCGGGCCGGGCGGCAGCGCCTTGCCGAGCGATCGCAGCGCGCTGCCGTAGAGCGGTCCGGACGCCCCGCCGACCTTGGAGATCAGCGTGCTGCCGGCCTTCACGAACACCTCGCCGGCGCTCGTGAAGCTCCCGGCCTCCAGGGCCGCGGCCACGGCCGTGAAGCCGCGAGTCAGGTTCACCCCGTGGTCGCCGTCCCCGATCGCCGCGTCCAGCCGGGTCAGCTCGTCCGACGCCGCCGCGACGGCGTCCGCGGTGGCGCGCATCCACCCGATGGCGAGATCCACCTCCACGTCAGGCGCCCCACCGCAGGCCCGGCGTGACAACCGGGGCGTCCCAGAGCCGGAGCATCTCGTCGTCCACCCCGGTCAGCGTGATCGACAGACCAGCCATATCCAGACTTGTCACATAATTTCCTATCAACCGGCGTTCTATCGTGATGTTCCGTGCTTCGAGGAGCTTCGTCAGCTCGCCGTAGACCAGGTACAGCTCGATCAAGGGTGTCCCACCCAGTCCGTTGACCAGCACGATCACCCGGTCACCGGGTTCCTTCGCCGTCACGATCGCGTCCAGCGCCGACGCCACGAGCTCCCGGGCGGGACGCAGCTTCTCCCGGCGGCGGCCCGGCTCGCCGTGGATGCCGACGCCGACCTCGATCTCGTCCTCCGGCAGGTCGAACCCGGGACGACCGGCGGACGGCGTGGTGCCGGCCGTCAACGCATACGCGAAGGACGCGGATCTCTCGTTGACCCGCCGCCCGATCGCCGCGACCTCGGCCAGCTTGCCGCCCTCCTCGGCCCGCGCCCCGGCGATCTTCTCGACCAGCAGGGTGGCGCCGGTGCCGCGCCGCCCGGCCGTCCACGTCGAGTTCTCCACCGCCACGTCGTCGTCGACCAGCACCGTCTCGACGGTGATGCCCTCGTCGGCGGCCATCTCGGCGGCGAGCTGGAAGTTCATCACGTCGCCGGTGTAGTTCTTGACCACGTGCACGACACCGGCGCCCCCGTCGACCGCCTTGGTGGCGGCCAAGATCTGGTCCGGCACCGGCGAGGTGAAGATCTCGCCGGGACAGGCGGCGTCGAGCATCCCCGGTCCGACGAAACCGCCGTGCAGCGGCTCGTGGCCGGAGCCGCCACCGGAGACCAGCGCGACCTTCCCGGCGCGGGGCGTGCCGGCGCGTGCCACGTACTGCTCGGCTGCGTCGACGCGCAACTCGGGATGGGCGGCGGCGAGCCCGGCGAGCGCCTCGGCCACCACGTCGGCGGGATCGTTGATGAATTTCTTCACGGCCGGCTCCTCCCTGTCGGGCGACGGTGCCCTGGGGATCAGCATCGTCGCGTTGAGCGATTCCGCCAACCCTTTCGGTGACTAACATCCATTCCCATGGCGCTTGTCGGGATCGTGCTCGTGTCGCACAGCGGCACACTGGCGGACGGGGTTCGGGACCTGCTGCGGCAGGTGGCGACCGAGGAGGTACGGGTGGAGCCGGCCGGCGGACTGCCCGGCGGCGGGCTGGGCACCGACGCGGAACTGATCGCGGCGGCCATCGGGCGGGCGGAGACCGGGGCCGGGGTGCTGGTCCTCGCCGATCTCGGCAGCGCGGTGCTGACCACCCGTACCGTAATCGATGATCTTGACCCTGGCCCGATCCTGGTGGACGCGCCGTTCGTGGAGGGCGCGGTCGCCGCGGCCGTGCTCGCATCCACCGGCGCCGATCTGGAAACGGTCGCCGCGGCAGCCCGGGAGGCGCGCGATGTCCCCAAGTTCTGAGATCGAGGTCGTTCTGCCGGCGGCCTTGCACGCCCGGCCGGCGGGTGCGGTGGTCCGGGCCGTCGCCCCCTTCCAGGCCTCCGTTCAGGTACGCCGTGACGACCGCGCCGCCGACGCCCGCAGCGCCCTGCGCCTGATGTCGCTCGGTGCCGAGGCCGGCACCGCGGTGACCGTGGTCGCGACCGGCGACGACGCCCCCGAGGCGGCGGCCGCCGTGGCCGAGGTCCTGCGCACGGCGTCGTAGTTTCCGGAGCCGGTCACCAGGCGACTTGATCGACGTTCACCAATGTTCGGCTCGCCCGCCTCGGTGACCCATCGTCACGACCGGATGCGGCTCGCTCGCCTCTCAGTGAGCGGCGGAAACCCCACCCGCGACCTCAGCGCTCCAGGATCGCCACCACGCCCTGCCCGCCCGCCGCGCAGATGGAGATCAGGCCGCGGCCCGACCCCTTCTCCGCGAGCAGCTTCGCCAGAGTCGCCACGATCCGCCCGCCCGTCGCGGCGAACGGGTGGCCCGCCGCCAGTGACGAACCATTGACGTTCAGCTTCGCGCGGTCGATGGCGCCGAGCGGCGCGTCCAGCCCGAGACGCTCCTTGCAGAACTCCGGCGACTCCCACGCGGCGAGCGTGCTGAGCACCTGCGACGCGAACGCCTCGTGGATCTCGTAGTAGTCGAAGTCCTGCAGGCTCAGCCCGTTGCGGGCCAGCATCCGGGGCACCGCGTACGCCGGGGCCATCAGCAGACCCTCGTCCCCGTGCACGTAGTCGACGGCCGCGGTCTCCGAGTCGACGAGGTACGCGAGCGCCGGCAGCGAGTGCGCGGCCGCCCACTGCTCGGAGGCGAGCAGCACGGTCGACGCGCCGTCGGTGAGCGGTGTCGAGTTGCCCGCCGTCATGGTCGGGTTCTCCGTGCCGTACACCGTCTTCAGCCCGGCGAGTTTCTCCAGGGTGGTGTCGGGGCGCAGGTTCTGGTCGCGTGTCAGTCCCAGGTAGGGCGTCAGAAGATCGTCGAAGAACCCGCGGTCGTACGCGGCGGCGAGGCGCTGATGCGACGCCAGCGCCAGCTCGTCCTGTGCTTCCCGGCTGATCTGCCAGCGCAGGGCGGTGATCGCCGCGTGCTCGCCCATGGAGAGCCCGGTCCGCGGCTCGGAGTTGCGCGGCAGCTCCGGCTGGAGCGCCTGCTGCGGACGCAGCCGGGCGACGGCCTTGAGACGGTCACCCAGCGTGCGGGCCCGGTTGAGCGACAGCAACGCGCGGCGCATGTCCTCGTTGACCTGCAGCGGCGCGTCCGACGTGGTGTCCACGCCACCGGCGACACCGGCCTCGATCTGGCCGAGCGCGATCTTGTTGGCGACCAGGATGGCGGCTTCCAGGCCGGTGCCGCAGGCCTGCTGGATGTCGTAGGCCGGGGTGCGCGGGTCGAGGCGGGACCCGAGCACCACCTCGCGGGTCAGGTTGAAGTCCCGGGAGTGCTTGAGCACGGCGCCCGCGACCACTTCGCCGAGCTGCTCGCCGGCCAGGCCGAACCGGGCGATCAGCCCGTCCAGCGCGGCGGTCAGCATGTCCTGGTTCGACGCCTCGGCGTACCGGCTGTTGGACCGCGCGAACGGGATCCGGTTGCCACCGAGCACCGCCACCCGATTGATCTCCGGCACGACCATCCTCCACCTCGATTACCCAGCACAGCGATTACGCAGCACAGTGATTACCCAGCACAGCGATCACCCGGCAAGCTACTGACGAGTAGGCTACTCGCATGGCTGACAGGTACGCGAACTTCGCCAACTCCGGCCTCGGCCGGACCGTGGTCAAGCGCCTCGGGCTGCCTGATCCGCCGCGTCTGCGCCGGCACCGTCCGGGCGACCCGCTCGTCGACGGGCCGGTCCTGCTGGGCGCGGCGCCGGGCGGCCGGCTCTCCGAGCCGGTCCGCAAACAGCTGGGAGACGCAGGCGTCGAGGTCGCGCTCTCCCCCACCGAGGGTACGCGTCATGGCGCGCTGATCTTCGACGCGACGGGCATCGGTGACTCCGGTCAGTTGCGGGCTCTCTTCGACTTCTTCCACCCGTACGCCCGATCGGTGAAGGTCTCCGGCCGCGTGATCGTGCTGGGCACCCCACCGGAAGCGACGCCCGGCCCGAAAGAGGCGACCGCGCAGCGGAGCCTCGAAGGTCTCACCCGGAGCATCGGCAAGGAGTTCGGGCGCGGGGTGACCAGTCAGCTGGTCTACGTCGCGCCCGGCGGCGAGGCGGCGCTCGACTCCACTTTGCGGTTCCTGCTGAGCGGCCGGTCGGCCTACGTCTCCGGGCAGGTCGTGCGGATCGGCGCCGGCACTCCCCCGGCGCCGGCCGACTGGCAGCGGCCGCTCGACGGCAAGCTCGCCCTGGTCACCGGCGCGGCCCGGGGCATCGGCGCGGCGATCGCGACGACGCTGGCCCGCGATGGCGCCGACGTGATCGCGCTGGACGTGCCGGCCGCCGGTGACGCCCTCGCCGACGTGGCGAACTCCTGCTCCGGCCGCGCGCTGCAGCTCGACCTCACCGCGCCGGACGCCCCGGCCCGGCTGGCCGGCTATCTGGCGGCCCTGCCGCACGCGGGCGCCGACATCGTGGTGCACAACGCCGGCATCACCCGGGACAAGACGATCGCCCGGATGTCCGAGGACCGCTGGGACTCGGTGATCGGGGTGAACCTGACCGCGCCGGAGCGGGTCAACGACGTACTGCTGGAGAGGGATCTGATCCACACCGGCGGCCGGATCATCGGGGTCGCCTCGATCGCCGGCATCGCCGGGAACCGGGGGCAGACCAATTACGCGACGAGCAAGGCCGGCGTGATCGGCATGGTGCAGTCCTCCGCGCCGCTGCTGGAACCGCGCGGCATCACGATCAACGCGGTGGCGCCCGGCTTCATCGAGACCGCGATGACCGCGAAGATGCCGGTCGGGCTCCGGGAGGCGGGCCGGCGGCTGAACAGCATGTCCCAGGGCGGCCTGCCGATCGACGTGGCCGAGACGATCGCCTGGTTCGCCTCACCCGGCTCGCAGATGATCACCGGGAACGTGGTCCGGGTCTGCGGCCAGAGCCTGCTGGGGGCCTGACGTGGTGGCGGTCGTCGAGCTCAGCTCGGGTCCGGGCACCGGCGCGGCGTACGCGCGGGCGGCGCTCGGGATGCTCCCCGGCGCCCGGCGGGGCAGCGCCCTGCCGGAGATCGAGATGGTGCACCGGGGCGTCGTGGTGGACCGGGGGCACCTCGCCGCGTACGACCGGGTGTGCGGGTTCCGCCTCTCCGACACGCTGCCGGCGACGTACCCGCACGTGCTGGCGTTCCCCCTGGCGATGCGGCTGATGACGATGCCGGAATTCCCGCTCCCGCTGATCGGCCTGGTCCACGTGGCGAACCGGATCACGGTGAGCCGGCCGCTCTCCGCGGACTCCCGTCTCGACCTCTCGGTCCGGGCGGCGGATCTGCGGGACCATCCGCGCGGCCGCCGGTTCGACCTGGTCACCACGGCGGCGGTGGACGGGGCCGAGGTCTGGCGGGAGGTCTCGACCTACCTGCGGGTGACGAAACCGGCCGCCGCGCGGGAGCATGCCGGCGCCGCCACGGCCACCACGCCCGGCGCCGCCACGACGCCCGGCGGCGCGCGGACCGGCGGCGCGCTCTGGCGCGTTCCGGCCCGGGTCGGCGGCGACTACGCGGCCGTCTCCGGCGACCGCAACCCGATCCACACGTCCCGGCTCGGCGCCCGGCTGTTCGGCTTCCCCCGCCCGATCGCCCACGGCATGTGGACCGCCGCGCACGCGCTGGCCGGGCTGGAGGGCCGGCTGCCCCCGGCGTACACGGTGGACGTCGCCTTCAAGCAACCCGTCCTGCTCCCCGCGAAGCCGGCGTTCACGGCCACCCGGACCGCCACCGGATGGGAGTTCGCCCTGTCCTCGAAACGGCCGCACCTGACCGGCTCGGTCATCGCCGCCGCGTCCTGATCCATCGATGGTGGTTGTCAGGAATCGGGCGCGCTCCTAAAGTTACCGGCGAGTTAACCAGCGCGCGGGAGGCGGATCCGACGTGGAGTTCTGGCTCGACCTCAACGAGGAGCAACAAGACCTGCGGGAATGGGTCCACGGCTTCGCCGCGTCGGTGATCCGGCCGGCCGCCGCCGAGTGGGACGAGCGCGAGGAGACGCCGTGGCCGGTGCTCCAGGAGGCCGCGAAGATCGGGCTCTACGGGTTCGAGTTCCTGGTCAACACGTGGTCGGACACCTCCGGGCTGAGCCTGCCGGTCGCCAACGAGGAGCTCTTCTGGGGTGACGGCGGGATCGGCATGGCGATCTCCGGGACGTCCCTGGCGGTCGCCGCGATCTACGGATCGGGTACGCCGGAGCAACTCGTCGAATGGGTGCCGCAGTGCTTCGGTGACGCCGCCGATCCGAAGGTGGCGGCGTTCTGCAGCACCGAGCCGGAGGCCGGGTCGGACGTCGCCTCGATGCGCAGCCGGGCGGTCTACGACGAGGCGTCCGACGAGTGGGTGCTCACCGGGCAGAAGGCGTACGCCACGAACGGCGGGATCGCGAACGTGCACGTGGTGACGGCCAGTGTGGACCCGTCGCTGGGCGCCCGCGGGCAGGCCGCGTTCGTGGTGCCGCCGGGCACGAAGGGGCTGGCCGGCACCCGCAAGCTGAAGAAGCTGGGCCTGCGCGCCTCGCACACGGCCGACGTCTTCCTGGACGACGTCCGGGTGCCCGGCAGCTGCCTGCTCGGCGGCAAGGAGGCCCTCGACCAGCGGCTGGCGCGGGCCCGCGAGGCACGGGACCGGCCGCGCGAGGGGCAGCGCCGATCCGGGCAGGCCGCGATGCGCACGTTCGAGCTCTCCCGCCCGGCCGTCGGCGCGCAGGCGATCGGCATCGCCCGGGCCGCCTACGAGTACGCGCTGGACTATGCCAAGACCCGGGTGCAGTTCGGCCGCCCGATCATCGAGAACCAGGCCGTGGCGTTTGCGCTCGCCGACATGCGTACCGAGATCGACGCGGCTCGCCTGCTGGTCTGGCGGGCGGCCTGGATGGGCCGGGCCGACCGCCCGTTCGACGCGGGCGAGGGCTCGATGTCGAAGCTGAAGGCCGGCGAGGTCGCGGTCGCGGTCACCGAGAAGGCGGTGCAGATCCTCGGCGGCGCCGGGTACCTGCGGGACCACCCGGTGGAGCGGATGTACCGGGACGCCAAGATCTACACGATCTTCGAGGGGACCTCGGAGATCCAGCGACTGGTGATCGCCCGAGCCATCTCCGGAGTCCAGATCCGCTGAGAGGGGCCCGCATGGACCTGCCGTTCATCGCGACGACCATGGCCCGGCGCGGGCTGCTCACACCGGGCAACCCGGTCCGGATCGTCCGCCAGTTCGGCGCGCTCGGCCGCTGGGGCTTCGGCCTCGCCGGCGAGCTGCGCCAGGCCGCCGCCCGCAGCCCGCACCGGGTCGCGGTGGTCGACGACGACCGGCGGGTGACCTATGCCGAGTTGCTGGCCGGCGCCGAGCGCATCGCGGGCGCGCTGCGCGACGAGGGCGTCGGGAGCCGGGACCGGATCGGGCTGCTGATGCGCAACTCGGCCCGGATGATCGAGACGCTGATCGGGATCACCACGCTCGGCGCCGACCCCGTACTGATCAACACCGGTCTTTCGGCGAGCCAGCTGGCGGCTGTCGGGGGCGACCAGGAGCTGCGCGCGGTGCTCCACGACGACGAGTTCGCCCCGCAATTGGCCCCGCTGACGATCCCCACCCGGGACGAGCGCTGGCCGGGCGAGCGCACCCGCTCCGGCGACCTCCGGCCGCCGGAGCGGCCCGGGCGGACCATCGTGCTCACGTCCGGCACGACCGGGACCCCCAAGGGCGCGCGCCGGCCCACCCCCGGCGGTTTCCGCCCGCTCTGCTCGGTGATCGACCGGATCCCGCTGCGCGCCGGCGACCGCGTGCTGATCTCCGCGCCGCTCTTCCACACCTGGGGCTTCGCCGGGCTGCAGATCGCCCTGGCGCTGCGCGCGACGATCCATCTGCACCGGCGGTTCCAGCCCGAGCGGGTACGGGACACGATCGCCGGAGGGGGCGTGGACGCGCTCATCGCCGTACCCGTCATGGTGCAGCAGCTGATGGATCTCCCGGCGCAAGCGGGATCGCGGACCTTGCGGGTGGCCGCGGTCAGCGGCTCAGCTCTGCCGGGTGGCCTCGCCACCCGGTTCATGGACCGGTACGGGGACGTCCTCTACAACCTCTACGGCTCCACCGAGGCCTCCTGGGTCTCCATCGCCACCCCGGCCGACCTGCGGGCCGCCCCGGACACCGCCGGACGGCCGCCCACCGGGACCACCGTGAGGATCCTCGACGAGGACGACCGCGAGGCGCCTCCCGGGACGGTGGGCCGGATCTTCGTGACCAACGAAATGATCTTCGAGGGGTACACGAACGACGCGGCGACCCGCAGGCGCCACGGGCTGCTCGGCACCGGCGACCTGGGACACGTCGACGCGGCCGGACGGGTCTTCGTCGACGGCCGGGAGGACGACATGATCGTCTCCGGTGGGGAGAACGTCTATCCGGCCGAGGTCGAGGACCTGCTCGCCGCGCTGCCGCAGGTGCGCGAGGTCGCGGTGATCGGGGTGCCGGACGAGGAGTACGGCCAGCGCCTCGCCGCCTATCTGGTGCTGCGCGAGGACGAGAAGCTGGACCCGGACGTGGTGCGCGAGCACGTGCGCCGCAACCGGGCCCGGTTCTGTGTGCCGCGCGACGTGATCTTCCTGGACGCCCTGCCGCGGAACGCGACCGGCAAGATCCTGGCCCGCGAGTTACCTCGTCCCGCGGCGGGGTAACCGGCAGGGCATGCCGCAGCGTGAGAGTTATGACCGGGTCGCGATCGTCACGGGCTCGGATTCCGGGATCGGCGAGGCCACCGCCGTGGCGCTCGCGAAGGCGGGCTTCGACGTGGGCGTGACGTTCCGCTCCGACGAGCAGGGCGCCGCGGAGACCGCCGCGAAGGTCCGGGCGGCCGGCCGCCGCGCCGAGGTGCGGCGCCTCGACCTGTCCGAGCTGCCCGGCGCGGCGGACGTGATCGACGAACTGGCGGACGCGCTCGGCGGCCTCGGTGTGCTGGTCAACTGTGCCGGGACCGGGATCGCCACACCGGTGACCGAGACGTCCTGGGAGGACTGGCGGCGGGTGCTCGCGGTCGACCTGGACGGCCCGTTCCTCTGTGCGCAGCGGGCGGCCCGCCGGATGCTGGCGGGACGGCGCGGCGGCCGGATCATCAACATCACCAGCGTGCACGAGCACGCGCCGCGGGTCGGCTCGGGCGCGTACTGCGCGGCGAAGGGCGGCCTCGGCCTGCTCACCAAGGTGATGGCGCAGGAGCTGGCGGCCGACGGGATCACGGTGAACGCGGTGGCGCCGGGCGAGATCGCCACGCCGATGACCGGCAACGAGGACGTCGACCCGCACACGGTGAGCCGTCCCGGCATCCCGGCGGGCCGGCCGGGCGACGCGAACGAGGTGGCCGCGGTGGTGGCGATGCTGGCCGGCCCGGACGCCGGCTACGTCACCGGGGCCTCCTGGGTGGTGGACGGCGGCATGCTGCTGATGGGCCCGCAGGCGGGATCCCACCTGGAGTCCGGCGACTGGCGCAACGGCTGAGGACAGTTTTCCTGCAACTTGCAGTTTTCACGCTGTGGAGTGGACCTAGGCACCGTCGGTGACCATCGTGGACCGCATGCAGTTGCTCCTGAACGGAGCGTTCGAGGCGACCTTCCGCAGTTTCGAGCGCTCCGCGTTCCATCTCGAGGTCGCGGACGTCTACGACATCGCCGAGGAGTCCGAGCCGATCCGCCGGTACCTCGCCGGCGAACCCGACGACTTCGCCTGGCAGGAACCGTGGCTCGACCTGATCCGCCGGACCACCGCGACCGGGCGCAGCGTGCGGCGGCTCCGCGTGGTCACCGTGCCGCACGGGCTCTACACCCGCTGGCTGCTGAGCGTCTCGCACCTCAACGTGGACGCCGGCGAGCGGATCCGCTGGCTGCCCCGCGACGACCTGAACGGGCTGCCGGTCACCGCCGACGACTTCTGGATCTTCGACGACCGGCGGGTGGTGTTCACGCTCGTCGCGCCGGACGGCTCGTTCACGGCCGGCGCGGCCACCGAGGACCCGGCGATCGTCGGGCACTGCGCGCGGGTCCGGGACGCGCTCTGGCCGCGCGCCGTCCCGCACGAGGACTACGTCAGGCCTTGACGTCCTCCCGGCGGATCGCGTCGGCGCGGTGCGGCAGCGTCGCCACGTCCGGCAGGTCCAGCAGATCCTCCTCCGGCGCGGCGATCAGCCCGCTGCGGTGCGCGATCAGCCGGCCGGCCGAGACCAGGTCGTCGAGCATCGCGGCGAGCCGGGACGCGCCGGCCCGGTTGCCGCTCCACCCGAACAGCCGGCCGGCGGCCGCCAGCAGGTCGTCCCCCTCGACCAGGCCGGCGTCGAGCACGAGGTATTCGAGCGCGAGCTGCAACTCCGGCTCGGCGACCTGGTCCGGTTTCCGGTTCACCCCGTCGGCGGGCACCCGCACGGTCGGGATCGGCGCGTCCGGCGAGGTCACGAACGTCCCGTCGAATCCGACGGCGGACGCCCGGATCGCCGCCTCGATCGCGGTCTTCACGCCCTGGGTGAGCCGGCTGATCCCCCACGCCTCGCGGATCCGGCGGGTCAGGATCTGCAGGTGCACCGGCCCCTCCACCTCGGCGATCCGCTCCACCGCCCGGATCAGCAGGGTCCGGGCCTCGTCGTCGTTGGCCCGCGCGCTGGCCGGCAGCGCGCCGACCGTCGCCCGCTCGTAGGGCAGCGCCCACTCCGGCCGCGGCGCCGGGCGGACCGCCAGCTGCTCCTCGTCCGGCTCGGCGAAGACGTCCGGCTCGGCCAGGGCGTGCTCGATCGCGGTGCGCAACCGGGTCTCCTCCGCGGCGCGGTCCCGGTACCACGGGACGCTCCAGATCCGGTGCACGGTCCAGCCGTGGCCGTGCAGCACCTGGTCGGTGAGGCGGTCCCGGTCCCGGGCGACCGGCGAGGCGTGACCCGGCCCGTCGCAGAGGACGCCCAGGGCATATCCGGCATCGGCGTCGGCCTCGTTCGACCGTACCCCCACCGCGACCCGGCCCGGACCCGCGCCGACCTGGCCGCGCGCCGCATAACCCCAGCCCACGATGGTTTCGAGGACGGAGTCCTCGAGAGCGGTGGCGCCGTGCGCCCGGTCGCCTTCCGCACCCTGGGCGTCACCCGAGGCCGATTGCTCCAGGTACGCGGCCAGTTTGCGCTCGCCCTCGGCGGCCGGCTCCGCCCGCGCCGGGATCCCGCTGACCACCTCGACCCGCTGGCGGGCCCGGGTGATCGCGACGTTGAGCCGCCGCGCCCCGGTCGGCCCGCCCGCCGCGTCCAGGCTCGGCCCGGTGGACAGGATGATCACGTCGCGTTCGTCGCCCTGCGCGGTCTCGGCGTCCTTCACGAACACGTCGCCGAGGAACCGTTCCAGGTCCGGGTCCGCGGCGAGGGTCTGCTCGACGGTGTCGGCGATCGTGTCGGCCTGGGCGGCGGTCAGCGTGACCACGCCGATCGAGAGGCTGGGCCGGTGGTTGAAGTGGTGGACGACCCGCTCCGCGACGAAGTCGGCCTCGCTCCCGGCCGCGCCGATGGTGAACAACTCCACGCCGACATCCGCTCCCGCGGGCAGCGCGCCCGGGAACGTGACGAGCCGGTCCTGGTAGAAGTTCTCGTTGGCGAAACTGATCAGCCCCTCGTGGCGACTGCGGTAGTGCCGGGTCAGCCCGATCCGGGTGAACCCGCCGCAGTCGTTCGCCACCACCAGGACCGACGGCCCGTCACCGGGCGGCGGCAGCTGCGCCGCGTCACCCGCGATGATCAGCGAGGCGCCGCGCCGGGCGCTGCAGACCGCGGCGGCCGGCGTCATCCGGGACGCCTCGTCGATGATCACCACGTCGAAGCGTGCCTCGTCCGGCAGCAACCGGCCGGCCGCGGCGGGCGACGCCAGCACGCACGGCTTGAGCGCCGCCGCGATCTCCCAGGTCTCCGCGAGCAGGTCGCGGACCGGCAGGTGACCGCTCTGCTTCTGCCCCTCGGAACGGATCAGCGCGATCTTCGGCGGGGTCTTCTTCGGGGTCCGCGGACGGCGGCGGTCGGTCGTGCTGATCACCGCGCTGGCGGCGTCCTGGAGCAGCGCCGTGTCCAGGCGGCGGAACTCCTCGACCAGGTCGCCGCGCTCGGCGGCGGAAAGCGGTTCGAGCCGCTCGTCCGAGGCGATCACGTCGTCCACCCACGCCCGGTACGCGGCCCGCTCGATCACGTCCGGCACCCGGCGGACGTCCACCGCGTGGTCGGCGCAGAAGTCCACGACCGCGTCCAGGCCGTGCTCGGCGAGCACCTCCCGGGCCGCCAGGTAGTCGAACCACTCGCGCTGCCCGGTGTCGTCCTCGCGCAGGTCGCGTAGCAGGTCACGGGCCGTCTCGTACCGGTCGAGGGTGGTGGCGAGCCGCACCTGCCGGGCCGGGCCGAACGCGTCCAGGATCCGCTGCCGGGCCTCCTGCCACGCCTCGATCAGCGGCAGCAGGTCCGCCGGGCGGGCGCCGCCGGCCGCGAGCGCGTGCACCTGCTCGGTGGTGAGCGCCGCGTCCGTGCCGGTCCGCAGCGTGCGGGCCCGGGCCGCCCACTCGATCGCCGCGCCGAGCGCCCGCAGATCGGTCCGCCGCCCCTGGTACGCGTCGCCGAGCACGGCCCGGTACCCGGCCGACGCCGCGTTCAGGGCCTCCTCGGCGTCGAGCACCGCCTGCCGCGCCTGCAGCACCGTGGCGGCCTCGGCGACGTTCAGGTCCCGTCCGACGGCCCGGCCCAGCTGGTCGAGCAGCCGGGCGGTCTCCTGCAACGGGACCACCTGGGCGCGCAGCCAGCCGATGCCGGCCTGCACGCTGCCCTGGCCGAGCTCCGGGCGGGCCGCCGGCTCCGGCTCCGGGCGCAGCGTGGCCCGCCAGTGCCGGAACACGTCCCGGGCCTCGGTGACCGCGCTGAGCAGCTCCTCCCCGGCGCCGGTGGCCGGCTCGGCCGTCACGAAGCTGATCACGGATTGCAGGGCCTCGGCGGGGGCCACCCGCAGCACTTCGGCCGCGGTCTCCAGCGCCCTGCCGATCGCCCGGAAGTCGGTGTCGAGCCGCTTCCAGTACCGGCCGAGCAGACCGGCGTGCTGCCGTTCCGCGGCGATCAGGCCCTCGTGGGCGCGCCGCCAGGCGACCGCCAGATCGAGGTGGGTGACGGCCTCGTCGACGGTCACCTCGGGCTGGGCGAGCCCGGCCACGGCCTCCTTGTCCCGGCGGTGCGGGGCGAGCAGCTTGCGGGCGCCGCGGTGCACGGTGGCGAAGCGTTCGGCCAGGTCCTCGACGGGCGCGGAGAGCACCGCGTCGGTGAACCAGGGCGTCGCCTCGGTGCGCGCGGCGGACACCGCCTCGACGTGCCGGCGCAGCTGGGCGGCGGCGCCGTGCACCGCGCTCTGCGCGCCCGGGGAGAACCAGGCCGGCAGCGGCTTGCCCGGCCGCCCGCCCAGGTCGGCGATGAGCGTGACCAGTTCGACGTCGGTGAACATCACGACGTCCGGCAGCCGCAGCCGGGTGGTGACCCGGTCCAGCCGCTGCTGCTGGTGCTCCAGCTCGTCGGCGTCCGCGGCGAACCGGCCGGCCAGCGACTTCGCCTCGGCGGCGGTGAGCGGTTCGAGGCGTACCGCGGGCGGGTCCAGGCGCGGCGGCTCCGGGATGCGGGTGGCATCCAGCGGCGCGGCCAGGGTCTCCCAGCTCACCCCGGTACGCGACTCGGCCTGCTCGACCGCCCTGGTCACCTCGTCCAGCAGCCGTTCCAGATCCTCGGCGGCCTGGCGGACCGGGCGCAGCGCCATCGCGGTCAGCCAGGAGTCCTCGACGCCGCGCGGCCGGCGGGCGGCGTGCTCGGCGGCCTCGGCCAGCGCCGGGGCGTCGGACGGCAGCCGCAGGTGGAACGCGGTGGCGATGGCCGCGTTCGGAGTGGACGCGCCGGCCAGGTCGTCGAGGGCCATCTGGGCCAGCTCCAGCACCTCGTCCAGCGGCGCCCGCTCGATCACCTCCCGCCAGCGGTAGCCGCTGCGCTCGTTCGCCGGTCGCCAGGCGTGTTCCAGGCGAGCGGCGGCCCGGCGTACCCGGTCCAGGGTCTCCTCGGTGATCGCGGCGGGCTGGATACCGGCGGTCGGCGCGTCCGGCACGTCGCTGAGCTGCGCCAGGGTGCCGATCACGTCGTGCAGACTGCGTCCGAGCGGTTCCCGGATCTCGTTCACGGCCCCGGCGTACGCGTCGAGCCGCTCCCGGATCCCGGCGAGCCGCTCCCGGTCCTCGGCGGTCATGCCGGGCGCCGGTGCGGCCGGGGCCGCGTCCAGGGCCGCGGCGAGCGCACCCGCCACGTGCCGGCGGGAACCCTTCGCGCCGTGCAGGTCCAGCAGATAGTTGCCGAGGCCGGCCGCGGAGAGCCGATGCTGGACGGTGTCGAGCGCGGCGGCCTTCTCGGAGACGAACAGGACCCGTTTGCCGGCGTGCGCGAGCGCCCCGATCAGATTCGCGACGGTCTGCGACTTGCCGGTGCCGGGCGGGCCGTCGATCACGAAACTGCGCCCCTCGAGCCCGGCCGCCACGCAGGAGCGCTGGTCGGCGTCGGCGTCGAGGACCAGCGTGGTCTGCTCCGGCGGGCTCACCGTGTCGATCTCGGCGGGGCCGGCCGGGGTGAACGTGAGACTGTGCGCGGCGGCGAGGGCCCGCACCACCGGGTGCCCGGTGATCGTCTCCTCGTTGCGGATCAGGTCGCGGCGGATCTCCTCGGCGGCGACGTCGAACCGGGCCAGGACCACGGTCTCATCGGTACGCCATCCCGGCCGTCCCCTGGTCACCGCGGCGATGGCGGCGATCGCGGCGGCCGGATCCGTGCCGGTCAGCGTTCTGCCGGCCGGATCCGTGCCGGTCAGCGTGATGCCGGCCGGATCCGTGCCGGTCAGCGTGATGCCGTGCTGAGCGAGCCGGGTGACCAGGGCCGGGTTGAGAATCGGGTCGCCGCTGCCGGCGCGCAGGCGGGGGACGTCGTCCGGGCCGAGGGCGACCAGCTCCACCGGGGCCAGCAGGATCGGGCTGGCGTGACCGGTACCCTCGCCGTCCTGCCAATGCAGCACGCCGATCGCGAGATGCAGGACCTCGACGCCGCGGTCGGCCTCCTCCTGCCGGCTGTGCCGGCGCAGGCGGCGCAGCAGCGGATGCAGCACCTCGTCGGGCACGGCGGCCCGCAGCTCGCCCTTGCCGGTGCCGCCCTTGCCGCTGCCGCCTCTGTCGGCGCCGCCGTTGCCGGTGCCGCCCTTGTCGGTGCCGCCCTTGTCGGTGCCGCCCTTGTCGGTGCCGAACGCGCAGTCCCGTCCGGCGCGTAACGCCTCCAGGATGGCCGCCGGCTCCGGCGCGCTGATCTCGACCAGGTCGGCGCCGCCGCGCGGCAGGTTGACGAGGCGGTTGGCCGCATCGGGGTCGGCGATCCCGTCGCGCCAGGCCGCGAGCGCCGCCCGGACGTCCTCGCCCGGGCCGGTGTGTCTTTCAGCATCATCCGGCCGCATGTGCTCATTCCAGCAAGGTGACCGTGTCAATGCTGGCAATTCACCCTTTTTGTCAGACGCGACCCGACCGGCGCCGCCGCCCCAAGCCCGCTAACACCCCACCGAGCCGGGGGCACACGGTGACCCCGCAGGGCGGCGCGGGCACACGATGACCCGGCCACGACCGGAGCACACGGTGACCCCACAGGGCAGCGCGGGCACACGATGACCCGGCCACGACCGGAGCACACGGTGACCCCGGACGGCGGCGCAGGCACACGATGGCCCCACCCCGACGGGAGCACACGGTGACCCCGCAGGGCGGCGGGGGCACACGGAAGCTTTGAGCGGCGTGGACAGGGGCACACCGATGCTCTGCGTGTTCCCTGGTCACGGCTATGGCGTATGCCAGGGTCCACGATGACGGTGCGTGTGCGCTCATCCGGCTCGGCCGCAGCGGGCGGGCTCGCGGGCCGAGCGCCGGGCGCCGGGCTGGCTCTCAGTGCTAGTGCTGTCGGCTACGCCACCTGACGACACTGGTGACCAGCCGGGCGAGCCGAGCTGGTCACCAGTGCTGCTGGACGTCCGTTTTGTGAACGCTGAGCGCCAGCCGGCATCGAACTTTCCAAGATCCGCAACGGCCGGGCTCACCGGTGACGGGTCAGCGGTGACGGGTCAGCGGCGGCGAGTCAGCGGCGACGGGTCAGCGACGGCGAGTCAGCGGCGGCGAGTCAGCGGCAGGGCCCACCGGTGACTGGTCAGCGGCGGCGGGCTACGAGCACCGCGTCGTGAATCGTGATCTCGCGGCCCTCCGGATCCGTCGCCTGCCGGGGCCGCGCCTGCGCCGCCACCACCTCCCACGCCTCCGGCTCGAGCGCCCTCGCGACCTCCTCAGCCGTGAACAGCATGTCCGGGAAGTGCATCCGCCCCACCGTCGTAGCCAGATCGGACGGGTGATGCCCCACGATCAACAGCGTCCCACCAGGCGCGACAGCCCCCGCGAGGTGCGCGTAGAGCTCCGCCCGCTCCTGCGGCGGCAGGTGCATGAACTGCGCGGACACGAGATCGTACGATCCCGCGGCCGGCGCCTCCTGCCGCAGGTCACGGTGACTGAACGTGATCCGCTCGGCGACCCCGGCCGACGCCGCGTGACCGGCTGCCCGGCCGAGCGCCACGGTCGAGATGTCCACCGCGTCGACCTGCCAGCCCTGCCGCGCGAGCCACACCGCGTCGGCCCCTTCTCCGCTGCCGACGTCGAGGGCCCGCCCCGGCGTGAGATCCGCCGCCTCGGTCACGAGTTGGGGGTTGGGCCGCCCGCTCCACACCGCGTCCCGGCCCCGGTACCGCTCCTCCCACGCCTCCTCGGAGAACATCGTGGCGGTCCGGTGCCGGTACGCGTCCACGGCCTCGCGGGTCTCCTCCGCGATCAGGTCCATGTTGATCATCGCGCCGGTCATCTGCGCGGCGGCGGCGGCGACCGCGACGGTGGCGCCCAGGTTCGTCACGTTGCCGGCCACCCAGACGCCGGGCACGGAGGTCGCCCCGTTCGCGTCGGCCGGGATGTGGGTGCCCATCACGGCGCCGCCCATCTCGAAGTCGACCGGCTTGATCCCGAGGGATTCGAGCACCGCCGACCGCGCCACGAATCGCGGCCCGACGGCGAGGGCGTCCACGTCCACCACGGCGCCGGTCTCCAGCCGTACCCCGGTGATCTGATCGTCGGTGACCTGGACCGATGCGATGCGCTCGGCCACCACCGGGATGCCTCGCGCAGCGAGCTCCTCGGCCTGCTCGGCGTCGGGACCGCTGCCGCCGTTGAGCAGGTAGAGCACGTGCGGGCTGAGCTGACGCCACATCTTCGTCGAGTGGAACGCCATCGGGCTGCTGACGATCACGCCGATCCGCTTGTCGCGCAGTTCCCAGCCGTGGCAGTACGGGCAGTGCGCCACGTCCCGCCCCCACCGCTGCGCCAGCCCGTCGATCTCCGGCAGCTCGTCCACCAGGCCGGTCGTCACGAGCAGCCGCCGAGCCTTGACCTGGGAACCATCGTCGAGCGTCACGCTGAAGCCCGGCGCGGCGCTCACCACGGAACCCGAGCGGAACTCGACGCCGTAGGCCCGCAGTTCCTCGCGCCCGGCGGCGATCAGCTCGGACGGCGCCTTGCCGTCGAAGCCGAGCACGTTGTGCATGTGGGCGGCCGGCGCGTTGCGCGGCTCCCCGCTGTCCACGACGAGCACGGATCGCCGGGAGCGGGCCAGGACCATCGCCCCGCTCAGGCCGGCCGCGCCGCCTCCGATCACCACGACGTCGTACGCATCCTGCTGCATCGTTCTTGTCCCTCCGTTGCCCTGCGTGCCCGCCCACCGTGCACCAGGGTTCCGAAAGGCGGCAACTATTGTTGCTGTTATGGCAAAAGACGTCCTCGCCGCGGTCGGTCCCCGGCTGCGCGAACTCCGCCAGCAGCGGGACCTCACGCTCACCCAGGTCGCCGAGACCACCGGCATCTCGGTGAGCACGCTGTCCCGCCTCGAGTCGGGCAGCCGCAAACCCACCCTCGAACTGCTGCTGCCGCTCGCCCAGGCGTACCACGTGGGCCTCGACGAGCTGGTCGACGCCCCGGAGACCGGTGATCCCCGGGTGCGGGCGCGGCCGATCGTGCGTTTCGGGCGGACGATCGTGCCGCTGTCCCGCCGGCCCGGCGGCCAGCAGGCGTTCAAGATGATCATCCCGGCCCGGGAGCCGGCGCACACCGAACTGAAGACCCACGAGGGGTATGAGTGGCTCTACGTGCTCTCCGGGACCGTCCGGTTGCTGCTCGGCGAGCACGATCTGCTGCTGGAGGCGGGTGAGGCAGCCGAGTTCGACACCCGGCTGCCGCACCTCGTGCTCAACGGCGGAACCGTGCCGGCCGAGGTGATCAGCATCTTCGGCCCGCAGGGTGAACGGGTGCACGTGCGCGCACGGTCAGCGTGACACCAGGTTGCGCAGCGGGCGGCCCTCCCGGTACGCCGCCACGTTCTCCATGATCAGCTGCTCCGCCCCGATCGGCCGGCCGCCCGCCGCGTGCGGGGTGATGATCACGTTGGGCTCGTCCCAGAGACCCGAGCTCTCGGGCAGCGGCTCGGTGGCGAAGACGTCCAGCGCGGCGCCGGCGAGCCGCCCGGAGCGGATCGCGTTGAGCAGCGCCACCTCGTCCAGCGTGGCCCCCCGGCCGACGTTCACCACCCAGGCGTGCGGCTGGAGGTAGTTCAGGATGCGGGCGTCGATCGCCCGTACCGTGGCGGGGGTTGCCGGAAGGATCGAGATCAGCAGATCCGTGGCGGGCAGCAGCCACGGCAGGTCGTCCGCCGTGACCACCGGGAATCCGTGCCGGGTGCCGGCGCTGCGGGCCACCCCGGTCACCCGGGCGCCGAGCGCGGTCAGCAGCGGCGCCAGGGTCCCGGCGATCCCGCCGAAGCCCCAGATCACCACGTTCGCGTCGCGCAGCGTACGGAACGCAACCGGCTGGCGCACCGGCTGGATCCCGCCCAGCTCCTCCGCCCAGCGGCGCCCGATCTGGGCCCGGACCAGCAGGTTCAGCCGCCGCGCCGCGGCCAGGACCATGGCCAGGGTGTGCTCGGTGACGGTGTGGTCGTGCAGGCCGAGACCGGCCGTGACGAGGACGTCCGGCGCGAACCCGGCCTCCAGCACCATGTCCGGGCCGGCGGCCAGCGACTGCACCCAGCGCAGTTTCGTGAGGCGGCGGGCCGCGTCGGCGAGCGTGCCGGCCGGGTTGCCCCACGTGACCAGGACCTCGGCGTCGGTGTGTTCGTCGGGGATGGGCTCGCCGACCGCGTAGACGACGGTGTCCAGCGGGAGGTCGAGCTCGATGGTGTCGGGCAGCAGAACCTTCATCCGGTCAGCTTGCCATCAGCCACGCCGTTCATAGAGCGCCACCGTTGCGCGTTTCGGCTGCCAGAGGCCGATCCGCTGGTATTCGGCGGTGAGCATCGGGCGCAGCGACGGGCGGCTCGCCACCGGGTCGGCGACCCGGCTGCCGACCACGATCCAGATCCGCCGGTAGCCCTCCGGCAGCTCGGGGTGTTCCTCGGCGATCAGCCAGCCGGTCTCCGCGGAGGGGACCTTGACCAGCGGATCGGCCGGCCGGGTGGGCAGCCGGTTCAGGTAGTAATCCATCCCGGCCCGGATGTTGCGGTTCTTCGGCGGGTAGACCAGAACGTCGCCGGGCTGCTGGAACTCGCCGATGATCCGGGCGGCGGCGCGGTAGTCCGGGCCGACCTTCGCGGCGGGGGTGCGAACGGCGCGCTGCCCGGGCACCGCCACGAAGGCGACCAGCAGCAGGACGGCGACCGCGCGGGTTCTTCCGAATTTATCGTTGTTCGTCAGGGCGACGGCCGCCAGCATCGCCAGCGGCGCGAGGATCACCAGCAGGTACCGCGCCACCCACATCGGCGAGGCCAGCACGGAGACCACGGCCAGCGTCAGCGTCGGCCCGAGCACCAGCGCGGCCATCGGGGCGAGCAGGCGCAGCGGCCGCCACGCCGCGAGCACCACCATGCCGATCACCAGCCAGGCGACCTCTCGGGAGCCGAAGACGGCGGCCGGCATCGCGCGGATCCGGCCCAGCGTGATCGGCTCCACCCAGTGCAGCTGAGTGGACTCCTGGTGGGTGCCGAGATAGGCGATCGGCAGCACCGGCAGCAGCGCCACGGCCACCGCGCCGCCCCAGGTCAGCGCGAGCCGTCGGCGCCCGGCGCGCTCCCGCAGCAGCACCAGCCCGACGAGCACGGCGTGCGCGGTCAGGGTGGTCAGCGCGAGCAGATGGGAGAGGCCCAGGAGCGTGACGCTGAGCCCATAACCCATCCACGGGTACAGGGATGAGCGCCGCACCGCCACCACCAGCAGCAACATCGCCAGCACCGAGAAGAAGCAGGCGAACGCGTAGGGCCGCGCCTCGGCCGCGTACCGGGAGGTGTTCGGCGCCAGGCACAGGATCAGCCCGGTGACCAGTCCCACGCGGGCCGAGAACAGCCGCCGTCCCAGCTCGGCGGCGACCGCCACCCCGCCGGCCATGGCCACGATCGACGGCAGCCGCAGGGCCACCTCGGAGGTGCCGGCGAGTCCACTCCAGAAGTGCAGGAAGACGTAGTAGCAGCCGAAGACCGCGTCCAGGTTGCGGGCCAGCTCCACGATCTGGCCGACGGTCCGCTGGGACACCTCGGCCGAGGTCACCTCGTCCCAGCTGAGCACCGGCCGACCGGCCTGGACGAGGCTGATCGCCAGCATGAGCAGGCCGGGGATCGCCCACGTCGCGGCGGTCCATCGCCGTGCCGGCGGCATGTCCACGACTGCCGGCAAGTCACTGCTGTGCATCGGCCGCGACTCGGTCATTGACTCGATCACCTGTCACCCCCACCGTGTCTACGGCTGACCCGGTGGTCCGAGTTCACCGCATTCGCGGGTGGTTGTGGCGGGCTCGGCGGCCGAAACCACCTGTCCGGTGCACGCGGAACGGCCGCGGCGCTGGTGCGCCGCGGCCGTCCGGTGACGTGACGTCAGCTGCCGACGGGGCCGCCGTCGGTGCGCCAGGTGACGATCACGGCGGGCTTGGCGTAGTCGCCGTCGGGCCAGACCGACGCCGGCTTCTCCACCGAGGCGCCGGTGATCTCACCCGGGTGCTGGACGGCGGTGAAGACCGACTTGTCGTCGGAGGTGATGAACGGGCCGCAGGTCTCGGCGCCCTTGGGCACGGTGAGGAACTGCTTGAGGTGGCCCTTCTCCTTACCCTCGATCGGCGTCGCGAAGAGGCCGTCGTTGGTGCCGAGGGCGTTGCCGTCCGTCGAGATCCACAGGTTGCCGGCGCTGTCGAAGGCGACGTTGTCCGGGCAGGAGATCGGGGAGACGGCGCTCTTGTCGTACCCGCCGAAGTAGGTGTCGGCGGCGGCCGGGTCGCCGCAGACGATCGGCAGCGACCAGGTGAACTTGGTCGCGGTGTGGTCGCCGCAGTCCTCGACGATCTCGAAGATGTGGCCGTGCTTGTTGGCGTTGCGCGGGTTGGCCTCGTCCGCCGGGGCGTTGGCGCCGACACCGCGGTTGCTGTTGTTGGTCATCGCCGCGTAGATCTTGCCGGTGCGCAGGCTGGGCTGCACGTCCTCGGGGCGGTCCATCTTGGTCGCGCCGACCGCGTCACCGGCGAGGCGGGTGTAGGTCAGCACGTCGGCCGCGGTCATGCCCGGGACGAACGAGCGGTTGCCGGAAACCAGCTTGATCCAGACGCCCTTGCCGTCGAACCTGCCGTCCTTCGGCAGCTTGCCGGTGCCGTCGATCTCGGCAGCCGGGCTGTCGCCGGTGACCTTGGCGACGTAGAGCGTGCCGGACTCCAGGAGCGAGAGGTTGTGCTTGCGCGCCCACGGCGCGTCGCTCTTGATGTACTTCTTCTCGGAGACGAACTTGTAGAGATAGTCGAACCGCTCGTCGTCACCCATGTACGCCACCACGTGCCCGCTGCGCGCGACGATGACGTTGGCGCCCTCGTGCTTGAACCGGCCCATCGCGGTGTGCTTGCGCGGCGGGGCGCCCGGGTTCAGCGGGTCCACCTCGACGATCCAGCCGAACCGGTTCGCCTCGTTCGGGTGCTTCGCCAGGTCGAAGCGCTCCTGCACCCGGTCCCACTTGCGCGAGCCGCTCGGGTAACGCGCGGTGGTGGTGATGCCGTACCGGTTGAACTTGGTCTTGGTGGCCGCGTCGACCGCGTCGCCGCCGACGAAGTACTGGTTGAAGTTCTCCTCGCCGGAGAGCACCGTGCCCCACGGGGTGACGCCACCCGCGCAGTTGTTCAGGGTGCCGATGACGGTGTAGCCCCTGGGGTCCGCCGCGGTCCGCAGCGCAGCCGACCCCGCCGCCGGGCCGGTGAGCTTGAACTCGGTGGACAGCGCGGTGATGCGCTTGTTGTAGCGCAGCCGGTGCCCCTTGGCGGGCTTCCACTGCCCGGTCCTGCCGACCCGCTCGATCTCCACGACGGAGAGGCCGTGGGCCGCGATCGCCGCCTCGATCTGGTCGGAGGTCAGCGCGTCCTGGCTGACGAAGCCGGGGAACATCAGGTCCTCGTTGGTGTACTCGTGGTTCACCACGAGCAGGGCCCGGTTCTTCTCGCCGGGGAGCGGGATCACGCCGACGAAGTCGTTGTTGTAGCCGAACTGCTTCGACTGGCTGGCGCCGGTCTGCTGGGTGAGGCTGAACTTCGGGGCGCCGGGGACGACCGGGTCACCCCAGCGCAGCACCACCGAGGTCTGGTAACCCGGCGGGATGGTGACCGCGTCGGCGGTGTTCGGCGCGACTGCCTGGAAGGTGAGCTTGCCGGCCTTCTGCGGGACCGGCTTGTGGTGGCCGCCGCCGTGGGCCACCGGGGTGGCCGCCGCGGCCGGGCTCGCGCTCACCAGGCTGCCGCCGAGGCCGAGGACCAGGGCGCTCGCGGCGCTGGCCTGGACCACGCCGCGGCGGCTCATCCCGGCGCTGACGATGTCGCCGAGGTACGGGTTGGCCGAGCTGTTCGGAGCGGGGTGATCGCACGCGTTGCCACAGCGGTACAGACAGGTCATCGCGTCGCGCGCGCCGCCACTGTGGCCCGGGTTGCCCAGTAACGGAAGAAGCCGGCGACTCAGGTCGGACATCAAATCTCCTCGGTCATTTCGTCACCGTGCCAGTGACGAGATGCCCGGACGCTAAAAGTCCCGGTCTACGCGACCACCCAGGCAAGGTGAACGGCGAGTGAACGTCCACTCACGTTTGATGGGTGCCGGGCGGGCGCCGACGGTCAGACCGCCAGGCAGGCGACCGCGACCAGGGCGCTGAGCACGCCGACCAGATGCACGCGCGGCAGCCGCTCCCGCAGCACGGCGGTGGTGAGCAGGACCGTCACGGCCGGGTACATCGAGGCGAGGATCGCCGCCGTCCCGATCGTCCCCGCCGCCGCCGCGAACGCGAACGCGCCGTCCGCGACCGTGTCGAGCACGCCCACGACCGCCGGCAGCAGCCACACCGACCGGCCGCGCGGCACGCTTGGCGCCGGTGACCGGATCGGCCGGGCGAGGAGCACCAGCAGGGCGAGGGTCCCGCCGGCGATCCGGACGTACGCGGTGGCCCCGGACGGGTCGCCCGGCGCCGCCTCGTGGAGCAGGACGAAGTAGAGGCCGAATCCGAGCGCCGCGCCCGCGCCGCAGACCGCCGTCTTCACCGTCGCGGGTGAGTGGTGTCCCCGGAGCGGGTCGCCCGGACGGCTCGGAGTCACCGGCCAGCTCGCCAGGGTGATACCGGCCAGCGCGGCCACCCCGCCCGCCGCGGCGGCCGGGCCGAAGGTCTCGCCGTGCATCAGGCCCCAGGCGACCGGGACCAGGGCGGCCACGGCGGCCACCGGAGCGACCACGGCGAGGCTGCCGTCGCGCATGGCCCGGTAGAGCAGACCCATCGCCGGCAGGCCGATCGCCCCGGCGGCCGCGGCGGTCAGGAACAGCCGGGCGTCCGCGGCGAGCGGCTGCCCGCGCACCGCCAGGAAGGCGACGGCGAAGAGCATGCCGGCCAGCTTGGAGCCGATCAGGACGGTCCGGATCGGCATCCGCCGGGCGCAGACACCGGCCACGAAGTCCGAGCTTCCCCACGCGAGCGCGGCGATCCCGGCGAGCGTCATCGTCCACACCACAGCGTGCTCCCCGCTTGTCCTCTGAGCTCGGCCGACCACGTCAGCTCAGCACGACCCGCCCATGACGGGACAAGTACCTGGACAAGGGATTGACAGCACAAAACGCCCACCGTGGGGAATCCGCGTAGTGAGCGTTAACAACACTCCTTCGCCGTCACTGTAAACGCTCCTGCCCAGGAAATACATCGACGAGACGCTCTTGACACCGCCATCGATGTTTGCGTACACATTTCAAAAGCCCGTCCACCGGAAACATCCCCGACACACCGGAGGGCCCCTCCATGCCTCGATTCACCCCGACCCGGATAGCGGGCGCGGCCGCCGTCCTGGTCTCGATCCCGCTCGCTGTCTCACCGCCGGTGGCCGCCTCCGCCGTCGAGCCCGACTACACGATCACGGCCGGCCCGCAGCCGACCGGCGCCACGATTCCGAAGTCGATGTACGGCGTCTTCTTCGAGGACATCAACTACGCGGCCGACGGCGGCCTCTACGCCGAGCTGGTCCGCAACCGCTCGTTCGAGTTCAACGGCACCGACGCCGCCGGCTGGAACGGGCTCACCGGCTGGACGGTCGCCGGCCCGGCCGCGGTGACCAACGACGACCAGCGGCTGAACGAGCGCAACCGCAACTACCTCACGGTCAGTGGCGCCGCCACGCTCACCAACGCCGGCTTCCCGAGCCCGAGCACCGGCAGCGCCATCGCCGTGAAGAAGGGCGACCGCTACGTCTTCTCGGTGTGGGCGCGTGCCCAGGCGACGCTGACCATCGAGATGCACACCGCGGACGGCGCCGCCCTCAGCGCGCCCCTGACGATCGCGACGAGGACCGACACCTGGTCGAAGTACACCGGCACGCTCACGGCGACGGCGACCAGCGACGCCGCCCGGCTGAGCGTGAAGACCAGCGGCGCGGTGAAGCTCGACGAGATCTCGCTGTTCCCGAGGGACACCTACAAGGGCCGCGCCAACGGCCTGCGCAAGGACCTGGCCCAGAAGGTCGCCGACCTCAAGCCGGGCTTCGTCCGGTTCCCCGGCGGCTGCCTGGTCAACACCGGGAGCATGTACGCCTACGACGCCGCGAACAATTACCCGCGGGCCCGGTCCTACCAGTGGAAGGACACGGTCGGCCCGGTCGAGACGCGCGCGACGAACAAGAACTTCTGGGGCTACAACCAGACCTACGGCCTCGGCTACTACGAGTACTTCCAGTTCTCCGAGGACATCGGCGCCATGCCGCTGCCGGTGCTGCCGGCCCTGGTCACCGGCTGCGGCCAGAACCGGGCCACGGTGGACGAGGCGCTGCTGCAGCGGCACATCCAGGACGCCCTCGACCTGATCGAGTACGCCAACGGCCCGGTCACCAGCACCTGGGGCAAGCTGCGCGCGCAGAGCGGGCACCCGAAGCCGTTCGGGATGACCACGATCGCGGTCGGCAACGAGGAGAATCTGCCGAACGAGTACTGGGCGAACTTCCTCAAGTTCGAGTCGGCGATCAAGGCGAAGTACCCGGACATCACCGTGGTCAGCAACTCCGGCCCGGACGACACCGGCGCCACGTTCGACAACCTGTGGGCGAAGAACCGTGAGCACGGCTCGGACATGGTCGACGAGCACTACTACAACAGCCCGTCCTGGTTCCTGCAGAACAACGCGCGCTACGACTCCTACGACCGCAACGGTCCGAAGGTGTTCCTCGGCGAGTACGCGTCGCTCGACAACAAGCTGTTCAACTCGCTGGCCGAGGCCGCGTACATGACCGGTCTGGAGCGCAACGCCGACGTCGTGAAGATGGCGTCCTACGCGCCGCTGCTGGCCCACGTGGACAACGTCCAGTGGAAGCCGGACATGATCTGGTTCGACAATGACGAGTCGTGGGGCTCCACCAGCTACCAGGTGCAGAAGCTGTTCATGAACAACGTCGGTGACCGCGTGGTGCCGACCAGCGTGTCCGGCGCGGTGGTCCAGCCGAAGCCGATCACCGGCGCGATCGGGCTCTCCACCTGGCGGACCGCCGCGGTCTACGACGACGTCAAGGTCACCCGCCCGGACGGGACGGTGCTCTACAGCGACGACTTCACCGACGGCAACGCGGACGGCTGGACCGCGGTGCAGCCGCGCGGCACGTGGACGGTCACGAACGGCGGTTACGCGCAGACCACCACGGACACCGAGGACACCATGGTGAAGGCGGCCACGATCGGCGAGTCCGATTACGACTACACCTTGAAGGCCACCAAGACGGCCGGCGCCGAGGGCTTCCTGGTCGCGTTCGGCATCCAGGAGACCGGCCAGTTCTACTGGTGGAACCTGGGCGGCTGGAACAACACGCAGGGCGCCGTGGAGAAGGGCGTGACGAGCGCCAAGGAGCAGATCCTCACCAAGCCGAACACGGTGACGACCGGAAAGACCTACGACCTCAAGATCCAGGTACGGGGTACAAAGGTCACCCTGTTCCTCGACGGCGTCGAGTGGGGCGGGTTCGACGACAACCAGGTCACCGAGCCGTTCGCGCAGGTCGTCACGGAGGACACGAAGTCCGGCGAGCTGATCGTCAAGGTCGTCAACGCGCAGGACACCCCGGCCGTCACCAAGGTCGACCTGGGGAACCGCAAGGTCGCGCGGACCGGCCGGCTCACCGTGATCACCGGCGACCCGGGCGAGCAGAACACCCGCTCCGCCGAGCCGATCCTCCCGCGGACCTCCACGGTCAGCGGCCTCGGATCGTCGTTCACCCGGGAGTTCCCGGCGAACTCGGTCAGCTTCCTCCGCATCAAGACTCGATAAGGAGCCCACGATGACGTACGCGATGAGTCGCCGTACCCTGCTGCGGGGTTCCCTCGGGGTGACCACCGCCGGAGCCCTCGCCGGGCTCGGCGCGGCGAGCGCCGAAGGCAACCCGCGGCCCGGAACCCCGCCCACCGATGCTGAGATCTACGGTGTGACCACCAAGGATCCGCTGATCAGCCAGCGCGCCGACCCCTGGATCACCCGTCCGGTGAACGGCACCTACTACTTCACCGGCTCGGTCCCGGAGTACGACCGCCTGGTGATCCGCGGCGCGAGCACCCTGGACGGCCTGTCCACCGCCGAGGAGTCGGTGATCTGGCGCCGGCCTGCCGGCGGCACGATGGGCGGGCACATCTGGGCGCCGGAGCTGCACCGGATCGGCGGCAAGTGGTACATCTACTTCGCCGCCGGTGACGCCGGCGACGTCTTCCGGATCCGGACCTACGTGATGGAGTCGGCCCTCGACGACCCGCGCGACCCGGCCGGCTGGACGCTCAAGGGCCAGCTGAGGACCGAGTGGGACGGCTTCACCCTGGACGCCACCAGCTTCAGCCACCGCGGCAAGCAGTACCTGGTGTGGGCGCAGAGCGAGCCGGAGATCGCGGTGAACTCCAGCCTCTACATCGCCCGGATGGCGAACCCGTGGACGTTCGCCACCAAGCCCACCCGGATCGCGACGCCCACGCTGAGCTGGGAGATCCTCGGGTACCGGGTGAACGAGGGCCCGGCCGTCCTGATCCGCAACGGCCGGGTGTTCCTCACCTTCTCGGCCAGCGCGACCGACGCCCGGTACGCCATGGGTCTGCTCACCGCGGACGCGGACGCCGACCTGCTCAAGCGGGAGAGCTGGGTGAAGACGCCGGATCCGATCTTCGTGACGAACGAGAAGACCAAGCGGTACGGCCCGGGCCACAACTCGTTCACGGTGGCCGAGGACGGGAAGACCGACGTGCTGGTCTACCACGCCCGCGACTACCGGGACATCACCGGCGACCCGCTCTACGACCCGAACCGGCACACCCGCGTGCAGAAGCTCTACTGGCATGAGGACGGGACGCCGCTGTTCGGCATCCCGGTCGGCGACGGCGGCCCGATCGTCCGCCTCTCCCCCGCCGACGCGCCGCGCTGGTTCGTCCGGCACACCGGCGACGAGGTGAAGACCGAGAAGGCGCCGCGTGACCTGGAGAAGACCCAGTTCCGGTTCGTCGCGGCGGCCGACGGCACCGAGACGATCCAGTCGGTCGACGAGCCCGGCCGGTTCGTCACGGTCACCGGCACGACGGTGTCGCTCTCGGCGACCGGCACGCCTGTCACCCGGGTCGCGTCCCGCCAGGGCGTGACGATCCGGGTCGCTCCGGGCCGGTACCTGCGGCACGTGAACGGCGCTCTCACGGTCTCCGACAAGGCGACCGCGTTCCGGCTCAGCTGATCATCGGGGGACGTCCGGCCCAGGGCCGGACGTCCCTACTTTCCGGTGATCCTTCTCGCGGCCCGGAAACAGGACTTTCGTACTCCTCTTTTCGTAGGGTCGACGCGTGCGACTGAACCGCTCCACCGACATCGGTCTGCGGATCCTGATGCTGGCGGCCACCCGCGACGACCTGCTCACCATCGACGAGCTCGCCGACTCGCTGGCCGTTCCGCGCAGCCACCTCGCCAAGGTGGTCCAGCGCCTGCAGCACCGGGGCCTGCTCGACACCGTCCGGGGCCGGGGCGGTGGCGTCCGCCTCGCCGCCGCGGCCGCCGACGCGCCGGTGGGGCGCCTGGTCCGCGACCTCGAGGGCGAGACCGAGGTGGTGGACTGCCAGGGTGAGCCGGCCTGCCCGCTCAGCGGCGGCTGCCGGCTCCGGGGTGCGCTCCGCGTCGCGCAGGAGGCGTTCTACGCCTCCCTCGACCCCCTCACGATCGGCGATCTGGCCGCCCCACCGGTCCGCCAGACGCTGCTGACCCTCGGCCGCTATCGCGGCGATTGAGAGGAACCACCCCATGCTGTCCGCATCCAGCGCCCCGGTCATCGAGGCCACGCTTCCCGTCGTCGGCGAGCACCTCGAAGCGATCTCCGGCGTGTTCTACGAGACGATGATCGGGGAGAACCCCGAACTGCTGAACCTCTTCAGCCGCAGCGCCCAGGCCACCGGCGAGCAGCGCAGCGCTCTCTCCGGCGCGGTGGCCGCCTATGCCGCCCACCTGATCGGGCAGGGACCGCGGGGCGCCGCCTTCGAGCACGTCGTGGACCGCATCGCGCACCGGCACTGCGCCCTCGGCATCCGCCCCGAGCAGTACACGATGGTCGGCAGGTACCTGCTGCGCGCGGTCGGCACGGTCCTCGGCGACGCGGTCACGCCGGAGGTCGGCGCTGCCTGGGACGAGGTCTACTGGCTGTTCGCGGCGCAGCTGATCGGCCGCGAGGCCCGGCTCTACGCCGAGGCCGGGGTGGACGGCGTGGACCCCTGGCGGGAGTACGTCGTCGCCAACACGATCGCCGAGGCGCACGACACCGTCTCGTTCGTCCTCACTCCCGCGGACGGCGGCCCGGCGCCCGACTTCATGCCGGGACAATATGTCACCGTAAATGCGGAACTGCCGGGGGACGGGCGGCAGCTGCGCCAGTACTCCCTCTCCCAGGCCGCCACCGGCGGCACCCTGCGGATCACCGTGCGCCGGGTCCCCGGCGGGGCCGTCTCCGGCCTCCTGCACGACCACGTGAAGCCGGGTGACACGCTGCGGCTCAGCCAGCCGTACGGCGACCTCGTCCTGCGCCCCGGCGACGCGCCGTTGCTGCTGATCAGCGCCGGTGTCGGGATCACCCCGATGGCCGCCATCCTGGAACACGTCGCGCGCACCCAGCCGACCCGCGAGGTCGTCGCCGCGCACGCCGACCGCAGCCGGGACCGGCACGCGCTGCGCGCCGACATGAGCGCGAGCGGCGCGCGGCTGCGGAACTTCACCAGCCTTCACTGGTACGAGGACACCGACGGCCGCATCGACGTCGACCAGCTGCCCGTGCACCCCGAGGCGGACGTCTACCTCTGCGGGCCGGTCCCGTTCATGCAGGCCGTCCGGGCCGGCCTGCACCTGCGCGGCGTCCCGGACGAGCGGATCCGCTACGAGGTGTTCGGTTCCGAGCAGTGGCGCCCGGCCCCCGTGCCCGCGGCGGCCTGAGCCCTCGCGCCGGAGAACAACGGGATCCGGGGAAGCTGGTCATCGGAAGTCGGAGCGGTCCACCCGGGCCGCCCGGCGCCGGTACTCCTGCGCCTTGCCGGGCCAGTTCGTGACCACCCGCCCGGAGGCGGTGCGGTACCAGCTCTGACAACCCGTCCAGACGCTTCCGGCGAGACGGGACTGGATCTCGGCGTCGTAGCCGGCGGCGCGCTCCGCCCGTACCTCCAATGGTTTGTCGCCGTGGGCGACCAGACGCACCGCCTGCGCGATGTATCGGGCCTGGACCTCGTGGAAGTAGATCACCGAGGTGTTGCCGGTGTTCGTGTTCGGGCCGTAGACCAGGAACATGTTCGGGAAGCCGGGCACCGTCATGCCGAGGTACGCGTGCGCGCCCGCCCGCCACGCCTCGGCCAGCTCGGCGCCGTCGCGGCCGGTGATCCGCATCGGCACCAGGAACTCGGTGGCCGCGAACCCGGTGCCGTAGACCAGCACGTCACACGGATGATCGACGCCGTCGGCGGTCCGGATCCCGTCCTCGGTCACCGCGATGATCTTCTCGGTCACCAGGTCGACGTCCGGGCGGGCCAGCGCCGGGTACCACGCGTTGGTGAACAGGATCCGCTTGCAGCCCATCGGCTCGTCCGGAGTGACCTGGGCGCGCAGCCGCGGGTCACGCACCTGGATCCGGCGCTGGAGGTGCGAGGCGGCCCGCACCAGCGGCGCGGTGACCCGGTTGCCGGTCACCGCGGCGCCGGCCACCAGGGTGAGCAGCCAGGTACCGGCGCGCGAGGCCCGCATGAGCGGCGGCACCCGCCGGTACGCGCCGTGGCGCAGCCGGCCGTACCGGCGGTCCGGCTTCGGCAGCGTCCACGGCGGGGTCCGCTGGAAGACGGTGACGTGCGCGGCCCGCCCGGCGATCGCCGGCACCAGCTGGATGGCGCTGGCCCCGGTGCCGATCACCGCGATCCGCCGCCCGTCGACGGGCACGTCCGGGCGCCAGTGCGCGGTGTGCAGGGCGACGCCGCGGAAGTCCGCGGCGCCCGGCAGCGACGGGATCGACGGCCGGGACAGCTGGCCGACCGCCGGGATCAGCACGTCGGCCACGATCCGCTCGCCGCCGGCGAGAGTGACCGTCCAGCGGCGGCCGTCCCAGTCCGCGCCGGTGACCTCGGTGCCGAACCGGATCCGCCCCATGATCCCGTGCCGGGTGGCGCAGCGCTCCAGGTAGTCGAGGATCTCCCGGTGCGGCGGGTACCGGCGGCTCCAGGCGGGGTTCTGCGCGAACGAGTACGAGTAGAGCGGCGCCGGGATGTCGCAGGCACACCCCGGATAGGTGTTGTCCCGCCACACCCCGCCGATCCGGTCCGCCTTCTCCAGGATCGTCACGTCGTGGCGACTGTCCTTGATCAGCTCGATCGCGGCCGCGATGCCGCCGAATCCGGCGCCGATGATGACGATTCTGGTCATGGCCGTGGTCCGATGGTCAGGGTGAGCGCGGCAGGGGCGTGCGCGGGGACGACGGGGTGACGCGGCTTCACCGGATTCAGGGCGACATATCCGTTCCTGGGTCGTGGGTCCTCGTCGCCCTTGTTCGGCCACAGCGCGACCGCCCGCTCGGCCAGCGCCGTGATCGTCAGCGACGGGTTCACCCCGAGATTGGCCGCCACCACCGAACCGTCGATCACATGCAGCCCCTCGTGGCCGAACAACCGCTGATAGGGATCCACCACCCCGGTCTCCGGGTCGGCGCCGATCGCGCAGCCGCCGATGAAGTGCCCGGTCACCGGCCGCCCGGCCAGCTCGGTCATCGCGCCGGTCGGCACACCGTCCACCTTCTCGGCGACCCGCCGGGCGACGTCGTGGGCGGCCGGCACCCAGACCGGGTTCGGCTCGCCGATCCCCGGCCGGCTGGTCAGCCGGCCGCGCTTGGTGAAAACGGTGATCGAGTTGTCGAGTGGCTGCATCGCGAGCAGCACGATCGTCTCCCGGGACCAGTTCTTCGGCGAGACGTAGAGCCGGATGTCCCGCCCGGCTCGCGCGAGCTGCTTGGCGGCGGCCCACCAGCGCGGGGTGCGGCCGGTGTCGTCGACCAGGACCGTGGCCAGCAGCGCGAGGAGGTTGCTCCCCGGACCGTACCGGACCGGTTCGACATGTGTCACCGGGTCGGGGTGGATCGACGAGGTGATCGCGACGCCGTGGCTGAAGTCGCGGTCCCTGCGGCGGGTGCGGGCGCCCAGGATGGACTCGGAGTTGGTGCGGCTCAGCTCGCCGAGCCGCGCCGAGACGAGGGGCAGCAGGCCCCGGTCGCGCATCCGGTGCAGCAGCCGCTGGGTGCCGAGCGCGCCACCGGCGAAGACCACCTGCCGCGCCGTGAACGTCCTCCTGCGACGCCCGCCGGTCCGCCGCGTCTGGACCGCGTAGCCCTGAGCGTGCGGCCGGACCGCGCGCACGGTGGTGAGTTCGTGCACCACCGCGCCCGCCTTCTCGGCCAGGTAGAGATAGTTCTTGACCAGGGTGTTCTTCGCGTTGGACCGGCAGCCGGTCATGCACGACCCGCAGAGCGTGCAGCTCCTGCGCGCCGGGCCCACCCCGCCGAAGAAGGGGTCCGGGACTTCAGCGCCGGGCCGTTCGCCGCCTCCGGCGAAGAGCACACCCACCGGGGTACGGGTATAGGTGCCGCCCACACCGAGATCCTCGGCGACCTCCCGGAGCGCGTCGTCGGACGCCGTGGTGACCGGGTTGACGGTCACTCCGAGCATGCGTTTGGCCTGCTCGTAATAGGGGGCGAGCTCGGCCTTCCAGTCCGTGATCGCGGACCACTGCGGGTCGGCGTAGAACGCGTCGGGCGGCTCGTAGAGCGTGCACGCGTACCCCAGCGAGCCGCCGCCCACTCCCGCCCCCGACATGATCATCACGTCCTTGAGCAGGGTGAGGCGCAGGATGCCGTAGCAGCCGAGCGCGGGCGCGTAGAGGTAGTCCCGCAGCCGCCAGGAGGTCTTGGCGAACTGCTCGTCGGCGAACCTGCGGCCCGCCTCCAGCACGCCGACGCGATAGCCCTTCTCGGTCAGGCGCAGCGCTGTCACGCTGCCACCGAACCCGGAGCCGATCACGAGGACGTCGTAGTCGTCCGACATCGCCGTACCATCACACCGCTATTGGCAACATGTCAACAAGCGGTCTCCGGTTGTGGCTCGCTCCGCCGATTCGGTACCGGCCGGCGCCTACGGTGATCGCCGATCGTGCAGGGTGGAGCGATGGCAGAGCTCTCCTACGACAGGCGCGGCGCCGGGCCGCCCCTCGTGCTGATCCACGGCATCGGCAGCCACTGGCAGGTGTGGTCGCCCCTCCTGGACGAGGTGTCCCGCCACCGCGACGTGATAGCCCTCGACCTGCCCGGCTTCGGCGCCTCCCCGCCCTTCCCCGCGCCCGCGGCGGCACCGCCCGCCGGGTCCTCGCCCGCCGGGTCCTCGTCCGCCGGGTCCTCACCCGCGCCTTCACCGGCCCCGCCCGCTGAGCCGGCCGCCGGGTCGGTGGCCTGGTTCGCTGATCAGGTCGTCGCGTTTCTGCGCGGCCTCGGCATCGAGTCCTTCGAGGCGGGCGGCAACTCGCTCGGCGGCGGCATCGCCCTGGAGCTGGGCCGGCGCGGCGCGGCGAGCCGGGTCACCGCGTTCTCCCCGGTCGGTTTCTGGAACACGCCGGGCCGCCTCTGGTGCCAGGCCGTGGTGACCGCGGCCCGCACCGGCGCGACCCGCCTCGCGCCCGCCCTGCCCGGCATCATGAACTCCCGCGCCGGCCGTTCCGCGTTCTGCGCCCCGTTCTACGGCCGTCCCGCGAACCTGCCCGCCGGCGACGCCCTCTCCGGCGCCCGGGCTCTGGCCGCGGCGCCCGGGTTCCCTCGGACCCGGGACGCGTTCAGCGGACTGCGCCCGTGGACCTACGCCGGCATGGGCGAGCTGTCCCGCATCCCGGTGACCATCGCCTGGGGCACCCGCGACGCCGTCCTGCCCTATCGCACGCAGGCCCGCCGCGCCCGCATGATCCTCCCGGCCGCCCGCCACGTCCCGCTCCCCGGCTGCGGCCATCTCCCGTTCGCCGACGACCCGTCCCGCTGCGCCGCCCTGCTCCTCTAGCAGCGTGTCGACTCCGGGCGCGCTCCGCACCCGGAATCCACACGCGGCGGGGTCAGGACTTGGCCAGCCAGGTGATCATCATGATCAGCAGGAAGAGGGCGCCCGCCGCCAGCGTCACCACCGCGACGAGCGTGCTCACCTCGGACTCGGAGCGCTCGGGTCGCGTCCCCGGCGCGGTCAGATCCTCCACCGCGGAGAACACCCGCGCGCCGGCCACCCGCATCCGCCGCTTCCAGTGACGCCGGTGATGTGTGGACCGGACAGGCGTCAACGGCACTCCACTCCGGACATATGACCACACCTCCACGCACCACCTCACTCGTCCGGTCAACGACCCATGTGCGGATCAGTGATGCGGGCCGCCGTGTCGCGCTGCGACACTTCCGGGCGGAGATACGAACTCGGGGGGAAAGAGGATCGGATGGCCGACATCGTTCAGGCCGCGAAACTGCTGGGCGACGCCCGGCGGGTGGTGGTCTTCACCGGCGCCGGCATCTCGGCGGAGAGCGGCGTACCCACCTTCCGGGACGCGCTCACCGGCCTGTGGGAACGCTTCGACGCCCAGTCGCTCGCCACGCCACAGGCGTTCCAGGACCAGCCCGACCTGGTCTGGGGCTGGTACGAGTGGCGCCGCCACCGGGTCAGCACCGTGTCCCCGAACCCCGGGCACCGGGCCGTGGCCGCGATCGAGAGCCGCGTCCCGAGCACCGTGGTGATCACTCAGAACGTCGATGACCTGCATGAACGTGCCGGATCACGGGATCCGGTGCATCTGCACGGCAGCCTGTTCGCACCCCGCTGCTCGGGTTGCGGCGAAGCCGTCGCATTGCCGCCCGCCACGGCGGAGCCGGACGCCGGCCGAAGGGTGCAGCCGCCGGCGTGCGTACGGTGCCATGGTCTTGTTCGTCCGGGTGTGGTGTGGTTCGGCGAGGCGCTGCCGGAGGCGGCGCTCGAAGCCGCGGCCCGCGCCGCCTCCGCGTGCGACGTGCTGCTGACCGTCGGCACATCCGGGATGGTCTATCCGGCGGCCGAGATCCCACGCATCGCGGCCCGGGCCGGCGCCGCCGTCATCCAGGTCAACCCGCATGCCACGCCGATGGATTCGGTGGCCCTGGTCAACCTTCGCGGCAGCGCCGGCCGGATCCTGCCCGAGCTTGTCACGAAGGCGTGGCCCGACGCGGCAACGGCCGATCCCGCAGCGGCGCCTTCCTGACCTTGTTCGACCCGGTGCGCGGCAGGTCATCGACGATGTCCACATAGACCGGGATCTTGTATTTCGCCAGCCGCCCGGCCAGAAACGCCGGCACATCCGCAGGCGCAAGATCGAAACCCGCGCCGGGTACGACGAAAGCCCTCCCCACCTCGCCCCACTTCTCGTCCGGAACGCCGATCACGGCCGCCTCCGCCACACCGGGATGCTCGAAGATCGCCGCCTCCACCTCGGCCGGATAGACGTTCTCCCCGCCCGAGATGTACATGTCCTTGGTCCGGTCGACGATCCGGAAGTGCCCCCGCTCGTCGACGACCGCCAGGTCCCCGGACCGAAACCAACCACCCGGCTCGAACGCGGCGGCCGTCGCCACCGGATCGTTCCAGTAACCGGGCGTCACGTTGGGCCCGCGCACCAGCACCTCACCCGGCTCACCGGGCGGCGCGGCGCACCGGACGTCCGCGAAGAACACCGGCAGCCCCGCCGAACCGGCGTGCTCCCGGCTCTCCCGCGCTTCCAGGAACGTCGCTCCGGGTGCGGTCTCGGTCATCCCGTACCCCTGACAGAAGGCCAGGCCCCGCTCCTGATAGGCCCGGATCAGCGCCTCCGGAACGGAGGCGCCGCCGGTCATCAGGCTGCGCACCGACGACAGGTCGGCGGTCGGCCAGCGGGGTGATCTGCTGAGCCCGGCGTACATCGTGGAGACGCCGAACATCCAGGTCACGCGGTGACGGGCGATCAGGTCGAAGCAGCCGTCCACGTCCCAGCCCGGCATGATCACCGAGGTGCCGCCCTTGAGGAACGTCGGCAGCAGGCATTGGTTGAGCGCCGCCACGTGGAACAGCGGCGCGCTGACCAGCGTCACCTCGTCGGCCGCCACGTCGACGCCGACCAGCAGGTTGTAGCAGTTCCAGACGATGTTGCCGTGGGTGAGGGTGGCGCCCTTCGGGTGGCCGGTGGTGCCGGAGGTGTAGAGGATGCAGGCCACGTCGCCGAGGTCGACGGGTTCGTCCATCGGGTCCGGCGTCCCCGCCGCGACGTACCCGTCATAGCCTGATAAATCCATCTGAATCGGCGTTCTCGCCGTCGTCGGCGCCGCGTGGATCAGCGCCACCGCGCCGCTGTGCTCCAGCTGGTAGGCGATCTCCGGCTCGGTGAGCCGCACGTTCAGCGGTACGAAGATCGCGCCGAGCATGTGCGTCGCGAACATCGTCTCCACGAAGGACGGGTGGTTGGGCCCGAGATAGGCGACCCGGTCACCGCGTTTCACCCCGTCCCGGCGCAGCGCCGAGGCGAGCCGGCAGATCCGCTCGTACAGGGCGGCGAACGTGACGGGCCGATCCTCGAAGATGAGTGCCGTGCGGCCGGGCGACATCGCCGCCCGGCGCCCCGGCCACGACCCGAGTCCGTGGTCGTTCACGGTGGGTCAGACGTAGTGCCGGAAGACCGGCTGGGCCACGCACGCCGGCTTCGACGAGCCGTCCACCTCGACGGTGAAGTCGAACGTGCTCTGCACCCCGTTGCCCGCCACCTCCTCGACCTTGAGCACCGTGGCGGTCAGGCGGATCTTGGAACCGACCTTGACCGGGCTCGGGAAGCGCACCTTCTCCAGGCCGTAGTTCAGGCCCATCGTGACGCCCTCGACCGTCAGCATCGAGCTGAACAGCGGGATCACCAGCGACAGCGTGAGGTAGCCGTGGGCGATCGGCCCGCCGAACGGTCCCTGGCCGGCCCGTTCCACGTCGACGTGGATCCACTGGTGGTCGTCGGTGGCGTCGGCGAATGTGTTCACCCGCTCCTGGGTGATCTCCAGCCACTCGGACGAGCCGAGCGACTGGCCGACGAGCGCCTTCAGTCCGTCGAGGCCGTTCACTGTCGTGGTCATTTCTCGTTCTCCGTTCTCATTGCGGGAAAGAGCAGCCGGGCGGCGTTCGTCTTGAGAATCTTGGGCTTCACGGCGGGCTTGATGTCGAGCTTCTCGAAGTCGGCCAGCCAGCGGTCCGGGGTGAGGACCGGATAGTCGGAGCCGAACAGCACCTTGTCCTGCAGCAGGCTGTTCGCGTACCGGACCAGCTGCGGCGGAAAGTACTTGGGCGACCAGCCGGACAGGTCGATGTGAACGTGTTCCTTGTGGGTGGCGACGGCGAGCGCCTCGTCCTGCCAGGGGAACGACGGGTGAGCCAGGATGATCCGCAGGTCCGGGAAGTCCACCGCGACGTCGTCGACGAGCATCGGATTCGAGTACTTCAACCGGATCCCGCCGCCCCCGCGGACCCCGGCGCCGATCCCGGTCTGTCCGGTGTGGAAGAGCGCGACCGCGCCGAGCTCCTCGATCGCCTGGTAGAGCGGGTAGGCGAGCCGGTCATCCGGCGCGAAGCCCTGGATGCTCGGGTGGAACTTGAAACCGCGGACGCCGTACTCCTCGACCAGGCGGCGCGCTTCACGAACACCGGCACGGCCCTTGTACGGGTCGACGCTCGCGAACGGGATGAGCACGTCGGCGTGCTCCGCGCAGTCCTCGGCGATCTCCTCGTTCGAGATCCGCGGGTGCCCGGTGGCGTGCTCGGCGTCGACCGTGAAGACCACCGCGGCCATCCGGCGTGACCGGTAGTAGGCGGCGGTCTCGGCGATCGTGGGCTGCCGGTGGCCGTGCGCCGCGAAGTAGTCCTCGGACGCGCCGAGCAGGGCCGGACTCAGTGACCCGCGGCCGTCGCGGCTGACCTCGGCGTGCGTGTGCACGTCGAGGGCGACGAGGTCGTCCAGGTTGACGGCGTGTTCGTGCGCGCTCGTCGTGGTCGCCGGGGTGCCGTTCTCGGGGCTCATTGCGGGGCCTTCGGCGCCGGGATGCCGTAGGTCTCCGGGGTCGCGCCGACGCCGGTGGCCCAGCTGTCGGCGATGGCCGCGGCGCTCCAGCCGCCGTCCGCGAACGCGACGTTCTTCTCCGCCGGGTGCGACCAGAGCGCCAGCCGGTCCCCGCCGATGCCGATGGCCTGGCCGGTGACGCCCTTCGACGCCTCCGAGGCGAGGAAGACGATCAGCCCGGTGACGTCCTCGACCGTGCCGAGCCCTTCGTCACGGCGCAGCCAGGCCGGGAACGGCGCGCCGGTCCGCTCGGCCTCCTCGATCACCGGCGCGAACGCCGGGATGGTCTTGGTCATCTCGGTGGCGGCAACCGGCACGACCGCGTTGACGGTGATGCCCGCGCGACCGAGTTCGAGCGCCCACGTCCGGGCCATCGCGGCGATGCCCGCCTTCGCCGCCGCGTAGTTGGTCTGACCGAAATTGCCCCGCTGCCCGGCCGGCGACGAGATCAGGATGAGCCGCCCGCCGTCCCCCTGCTCGCGCATCCGGATCGCGGCGGCGCGGGCACACGTGAACGTGCCGCGCAGGTGCACGCCGATCACCGCGTCGAAGTCCTCGTCGGACATCTTCCAGAGGACCCGGTCGCGCAGGATCCCGGCGTTCGTGATCAGCACGTCCAGCCGCCCGAACGCGTCGACCGCGGCGCCGACCAGCCGGTCCGCGGTCTCCGCGCTGCCCACCGCGGCGGCCACCCCGACCGATCCGGGCACCTCGGCGACCGCGGCGTCCACCACCGCGGGGTCCACGTCGTTGATCACAACGGACGCGCCGGCAGCCGCGAGCGCCTTGGCGTAGGCGAGGCCGAGACCGCGCCCGCTCCCGGTGACGACCGCGACCCGGCCACCCAGATCGATGCCGTTCAGATCCATACTCATCAACCTCTCGTACGGACGGGCGACGCGCCAGCCCTTTCAACAGGAATCCTGTCGATCCGAGTCTTGATGACGATCAGGTTTCCTGTCAATGGGGTAATCTGACGGTCCGTGCACGAACAAGGGGTGACCGCCATGCCGTCGATGCTCTACCTCGTCAAACAGCTTGAGCTGGCAGTCCGCGCCCGGCTCGACGAGGTGGTCCGGTCGTCCGGCATCACCGCGTTGCAGTACACGGCGCTGACCGTCCTCGAACGCCACGACGGCCTGTCCGCCGCCCAGCTGGCCCGCGACTCGTTCGTCACCGCCCAGTCGATGGCCGACATGGTCAGGGCCCTCGAGTCCCGAGGCCTGATCCGCCGCGAACGCAACACCGGCAACCGCAGAGAACTCCTCATCCGCCTCACGCCGGAGGGCCGAGCCCTGCTGGCAGCGGTCAGCGAGCCGGTGTCCGAGCTGGAGAGCCGCATGACCAGCACCATGACCCCCGCCCGGACAGCCGACTTCCGCCAGTCCCTGATCACCGCCTGGCAGTCCCTGACCTGACCGCCCACCACCGCGCCGTCGCCGCGGACCGCACCTGAGCCTCGCACCGCGCCATGCCCGGCGCTACCGCGCAAATCGCCAGTGCCACGGCACGAGGCCGGCGCCGACGGCGGGTGGCTCGGCGGTCAGGACGGGTTGATCGGGGTCACCGCGGGAAACGCCGCCTCGATGTCCCGGGCCGCCGCCAGCGCCACATGCTCACCGTTCAGCCCGGCGATCACCTGCACCCCCAGCGGCCTCCGCCCGCCCGGACCGGCCGTCCCGGCGGCCGCGGCGGTCCCGGCGGGCGCGGCCACACCGGACATCTCGGCCGCCCCGGGCAGCTCGGCCACCCCCGTCGGGACGGCGACGGCCGGGAGGCCCAGGAAGTTGGCGGTGACCAGCAAGCGGTGGGAGCGCCAGAGCTCGGTCGCCGCGGCCGGGCCGCTCAGGTCGTACCCGATCGGGGGCATGGCCTGCGTCGTGACCGGACCGACCACGACGGGGTACCGGGCGTGGAACGCCCGCCACGCCGCCGCGTGCACGAAACGCTCCGCCCAGGCCCCCTGGTACGCCGCGGACGTGTCGAGCAGCTCCACCCCGGCGATGTTGTCCCGGAAGTACCGGACCGTCCCCTCGGAGAGCGGCCCGGGGAACACCCCCGGCGTGAGCAGCATCGGCGCGTTCTCGGTGGAGGAGAGCTGCCGCCACAGGGTGGCGCACCTGTCGACGGCGGGCGGCGACACCTCCTCGACCTCCCACCCGGCGGCGGCGAGGGCGTCGGCCGCCGACCGCACGGCGCCGGCGACGACGGGGTCGACGCCCCAGCCCGCCGGATCCACCGTCACCGCCGCCCGACGAATACCGTTATATTCCGACAAGTGCGGCACCGTCACGGACAGCGGGTCACCGTCGTCCGCCCCGTGCATCACCCCGAACAGCAGATCCAGATCGTCCACACTGCGAGCCAGCGGCCCGTTCACCGCCATCTGCTGCAGCGACATCGGCAACGGCTCCACGATCCGCGACGGCCCCGCCACCCGTCCCGCCGACGGCCGCAGCGCCACGATCCCGGCCGCGTGCGCCGGCAACCGCAGCGACCCGCCGTAATCGTTGCCGATCCCGGCCGCGGCCATCCCGGTGGCGACGGCGACCGCGTCCCCGCCGCTGGACCCGCCCGGCACGCGCGCCGGGTCCCACGGGTTGATCGTCCGTCCGAAGAGGTCGTTGTCGGTGTCCCAGCGCAGCCCGATGTCCGGCATGTTCCCCCGGCCGACCGGGATCGCCCCGGCCGCGAGCAGCCGGTCGACGAACGTGGCGTTGGCCGCGGGGACAGCGCCGGCGGCGAACGGCAGCCCGGAGGTGGTCGCCGACCAGGTGAGGTCGATGTTCTCCTTCACGGTGATCGGCACACCGCCGAGCGGTCCCGCCTCGTGACCGGACGCGATCCGGTCGTCCAGGGCGGCCGCGCACGAGCGGGCGCGGGCGTCGAGGGTCACGGTGACCGCGTTGACCGAGGGGTTCACGGCGGCGATCCGGGTCAGGTGCGCCTCGACCACGGCGGACGCGGTGAATCGCCCGGCACGCACGCCGGCCGCGATCTCAGATGCCGGCATTTCCGTAAAAGTCATCAATCCTCCAGCACACTAACAGTCAAGGACGTCGACCCGAGGTGCAACCACTGCCGGTTGGGAACCGTCTTGCCGGCCAGCCACCGGTGCTCCCCCGTCCCCGGCGCCGGCACGAACTCCGGCGCGTCACTGGACGCCACCGTCAGCCGCAGCGCATGCCCTGCCGCGAGCCGATAGCCGAGATGACCCATGTCGATCGTGACGGCGAAGGCCGTACCGGGATCGATGATGGTTTGTTGTCCGCGAGCGATCAGCCGAGCGGACCCGTCCGGCGCCACGTCGAGCAGCCGGGCGAAGAGGTCCATCTCCGGACCGTCCGACCGTGCCACCGCGTCGAGACGCACCGGTCCGACGAGATCGAGCGGCGCCGTGACCGCCTCCGACGAGAACACCAGCACGTCCGGGCGCGCGGCGAGGTCCCGCTCGTCGGGGCGCTCGGCGAGGTACGCGAACGCGTCCCGGACCGGCGACGGCACCGGATCCGCCGCGTCATGCGTCCAGGCGACCACGTCCGGCTCCGGCTCCGGCGAACCCGACGGCCGACCCGACGGCGGACCCGACGGCGAACCCGAGGGCGAGGGCGAGGGTCCGAGGGTTCCGCCGGGTGCGTCACCCACGGCCGCTTCCCCGCCGGCCAGGCGCCACTTCCGGGGGTACGCCCGAGCAGGCGGCCACTGGGAGCCGGTGCGGAACGACGCGTCCCCGGACCCGGCCAGCTGCCACCGGACGCGAGGCAGTTCCCGGTCCTCCCCGCGCAGGAACACGTCGAAGAACTCCACCGCCGGGTCGAGATAGCGGGGCAGGAACGACGGGTCGGTGTTCGGGACGCCGGGTGCGAAGTGGCTGTTGTTCTCGTGGTCGATCGCCTCCAGGAGCAGGTATGCGGTGCGCGCCCAGGCGGGCCGCGCCGCGATCTCCCGGTGGTCGGACCACTGCCACGGCGCGCAGTTGTCCCACCAGCCGATCGTCATGAGCACCGGCACGGCGGGCGCGTCGAACGGGCTGCCGGCCGGGAACCGCCGCAGGCTGACCGGGTAGGGGAACCACAGGTCGTACGAGGCGGACCGGCTGCCGACCGCGGTGAAGAACTCCTCGACCTGCGCCGCGAGGGGCCGCCGCGACCAGTCGATCTCCCAGTCCAGGATGTCCCGGTCGTGGAACATCGACAGCGGGTAGAACCGGTGCACCGACATCTCCACGTCGTGGGCGCGCCGGCCGGGCTCGAGGACCGGCAGCTCGCCGAGCCGGGTGCCGGTGACCCGCGGGACCATCGCCCGCAGCGCCGGATGCCCGGTCGACGCCGCCGCCCACTGGGTGAACCCGTAGTACGAGTCGCCCCACATCCCGACCTTGCCGTCCGACCAGTCCTGGGCGGCCACCCAGTCCAGGGTGTCGTACCCGTCGTAGGCCTCGTTGACGAAGAGCAGCGTCTCGCCCTCGGACCGGAACTTGCCGCGCACGTCCTGCACCACGAAGCGGTAGCCACGAGCCGTGAAGTAGGCGGCGATCCGCGGCATGAACGTGTACTCGCCGGATTTGTCATAGGGAAGCCGGGTGAGGATCGCCGGACCGGGACGAGCAGAAGAGGGCTGGTAGACGTCGGTCGCCAGCCGCACCCCGTCGCGCATCCGGACCATGTGCTGGGTGGCGTCCGGCGAGATCGGGCCGGGACCGGTCCGGGTGAACGAGACGCTCATCAGAGCACCTCGAAGAAGCGGATGCAGACCTGGCCGCGTTCCCCGCGGGCCAGCCCGACGAACACCGTCGACGCGAGCCAGGCATGGTCGGGCGCAGAAGTCGAGAAAACCGGAGAAGTCCGATAATAATAGTGCGTTTCCGGCAGATCCTCACCCGCCTCCACCCGCGCCTCCACCTCAGGGGACGCCCGCCAGAAGCCGCGGTTCCGGATGTCGATCACCGCGCCGTCGTCAGCCTCCAGCAGGTAATGCGCGTCCAGGGCGGTGACCTGGCCCCTCGTCGTGGACCAGTCGCCACCACCGGCCAGCACACGCCCGGACAGGCGGGGGCCGGACACCGTACCGCCGGTGATCGGGGTGAACTGCAGGCCGTCACCGATGTCCAGCGACGCGGCGACGTCGACCCGCGCCTCGAAGGCGAGGGCCAGCCGGGGATCGGGGAGCTCGAGCATCAACGTCCTCGTTTTCTTTTCGGAAATGACAATCAACTAAGCTGGTCACACCAGCTGACGGAGGGAGCCGGGATGGGACGCCCGAGCATGGCGGCCGAACGGACCGAACAGATCATGCAGGCCACCGGCCGGTGCCTGCGGAAGAGCGGCCTGGCCGGCACCACGCTCGAACGGGTCGCGGAGGAGTCCGGGCTGAGCCGCAGCCACGTCCGGCACTACGTCGGCAACCGGGACGACCTGCTGCGCGGCTTCGCGGGCTGGCTCTACACCGGCTACCAGGCGGAGTTCATCGACCGGATCGCCGCCGCCCCCGACCGGGAGAAGCTGGCGATCATGATGGATTACCTGTTCAGCAGCGGGTTCCTGCCGATCAGCGACGACGACACGGTGATCCGCGAGCTGATCACGGCGGGTATCGCCGACGCGGGCATCCGGTCCACCATGCAGGGTCACTACACGCGGGCGATCCAGGCCGTCGAGGACGCGATCGCCGCCGAGCATCCGGACGTGGCGTCCGGGGCGCGGCGCACCGTCGCCTACGGACTGTGGTGCCTGGCGATGGGCAACTCGATGATGGCCGAGCTCCAGCTCCCGGTCGCGTCCGGCGGCCTGGTCCGGACCGCCGCCGAGGCGCTCCTGGAGAAGGTCAGTCACACCTCACCGCCCGGGACGGCGTCCAGCCCGGCCGCGGCACCGATGCGATGAGCCGCCGGGTGTACTCGTCGGACGGCGTGTCGAGCACCGCGCCGACCGGGCCGGACTCGACCACCCGGCCCCCGCGCATCACCACCACGTCCTCGCAGACGTGCCGCACCACCGACAGGTCGTGGGTGATGAACAGGTAGGCCACCCCGGTCGCCGCCCGGGCGTCGACGAGCAGGTTCAGGATCTGCGCCTGGATCGACACGTCCAGCGCGGCGACCGCCTCGTCGAGCACGAGCAGCTTCGGGTTCGCGGCGAGGGCCCGGGCGATCGCCACCCGCTGCCGCTGCCCGCCGGAGAGGTGCCGCGGCAGCGCCGTCCCGAGCCGCTGGTCGAGCCCGACCAGCTCGAGCAGCTCGGCGATCCGGGCGGCCCGGCGGCGCCGGTCCACAGCGCGATCATGGTGGGCCAGGACCTCGCCGAGGCAGTCACGCACCACCTGCCGCCGATCCAGGGAGAGGTACGGGTCCTGGAACACCATCTGCACCACCGACGCTCGCCGCCGCCGGTCCGTCACCACCTCGCCGTTCAGCAGGACCGCGCCGGAGGTGGCCCGTTCCAGCCCGGTGACGATCCGGGCGCACGTGGTCTTCCCGGAACCCGACTCCCCCACCACGGCGAGCGAGCCGCCGGCCGGGACGGTGAAGCTCACGCGATCGACCGCCACGAACTCGGCGAAGACCTTCCGCAGGTCACGGACTTCCAGCAGAGGCGTGCTCACGAGTCCTCCCGGACCAGGTGACAGGCGGCGCGTCCGGCGCCGATCGGCAGCAGCTCCGGCCGCCGGTCCCGGCAGCCGTCGGTGACGAGCGGGCAGCGGTCGGCGAAGACGCAGCCGGCCGGGGCGGTCAGCGCGGACTGCGGGACTCCGGGCACGGTCCGCAGGCGGTCGCCCGGTGGCACGGCGCCGGGCCGGGAGTCCAGCAGCGCCCGCGTGTACGGGTGACGCGCCCCCTCGTGCAGCAGGCCGGCCGGCAGGATCTCCACGATCTCGCCGGCGTACATCACCGCGATCCGGTCGCAGACCGCCGCCGCCAGCTCCAGGTCATGGGTGATGAACAGCAGGGCCGCCGAGCGCCGGCGCCGCTGCTCGGTGAGGATGGCCACCACCTCCTCCTGGGTGGTGACGTCGAGCGCGGTGGTCGGCTCGTCGGCGAGGATCAGCTTCGGTTCGGTCAGCAGGGCGGCGGCGATCACCACCCGCTGCAGGAGGCCGCCGCTCAGCTCGTACGGACGCTGGTTGAGCCTGCGCCCGGCGTCGCCGACCCCGACCTCGGAGAGCAACCCGGCAGCGCGCCGCGTCGCCTCGGACCTGCCGATCCCCTGGTCGCGCAGGACCTCGGTGAGGAAGTCGCCGACGGTCCGCACCGGGTTCACCGTGGCGCGCGGGTCCTGGAAGACCATGGCGACGTCCCGGGACCGGAATCGCCGCAGCTCGGCGGCGTTCATCGCGGGGACGTCGATCCCGTCGAACCGCACCGAGCCGTCCACGGTCGCCCCGGCCGGCAGCAGCCGTACCACGCTCTTGACCGTCATCGACTTGCCCGATCCGGACTCGCCGACGAGACCGACTGCCTCACCGGCGTGCACCGAGAACGTCACATCGCGCAGGATCGGCCGCTCGCCGAGCCGGACGCCGAGGTGGGTGAAGTCCAGCAACGTCATCGCACGTCACCGCCGAACCGCAGGGCCAGCCGTTCGGCGACGGCGGTGAACGCCACCACCGTGATCACCACGGCGACCGCGGCGTAGAGGGACTGCTGCGGGAATCCGGCAAGGATCGACGGCTGACCGTTCGCGATCATCAGTCCCCAGTCCGCGGCCGGTGGTTGCAGCCCGAGGCCGAGGAACGAGATCGAGGCGAGGTCGATCATCGCGTACCCGAAGCCGATCGCGGCCTGGACCAGCAGCAGCGGCGCGAGGTTCGGCAGCAGGTGCCGCCGGCAGATGTGCCAGCCGGAGAAGCCCTGCACGCGCAGCGCCTCGATGTACGGCAGGGACCGCTCGCGCAGCGCCGCCGCCCGCATCACCCGGGCGATGACCGGCACGAACGCGAGCGACAACGCCACCACCGGGGTGACGAACCCGGCGCCGAAGAGCGCGGCCACGGTGATCGCCAGCACCAGCCCGGGGAACGCGAACAGCACGTCGAGCGCCCGGGAGACCAGGTTGTCGAACCAGCCGCCGAACCAGGCGGCGGCGACCGCGAGGGCGGTGCCGGCCGTCCCCGCGGCGAGCACCACGACGAGCGGACCGAACAGGCTGGTCCGGGCGCCGGCGACGAGCCGGGAGAACAGGTCGCGGCCGAGGTCGTCGGTGCCGAGCGGATGCGCGGCGGAGATCGGCGCGTAGGCGTTGAGCGGGTCGACCGCGTTCGGGTCGTGCGGCACGATCCAGGGCGCGAACAGCGCCATCAGCGTGACCACCCCGCAGACCGTCACGGCGAACGCCGTCACCCAGCGCACCCGTGCGAGCCGGCCGGTCCATCGGCGCACCGGCGCGCCGAGTGAGAAAGCGGTCGCCGTCATGCCGGCCTCTCCTTCAGCAGCCGCGGGTCGAGCACCGCGTTGAGCACGTCGACAAGCGTGTTGACCAGGACGAAGACGGCGACCAGCAGCAGCGCGAGGGCCTGCACCACGACCATGTCCTGCCGCGCGGCGCTCTGCACCAGCAGCGAGCCGAGCCCGCTCACCCCGAACGCCTGCTCGGCCACGGCGGTGCCGGCGAAGAGCCCGGCCACCGTGACGCCGGAGACCGCGAGGATCGGCGGCGCCGCGTTGCGCAGCACGTGCCGCCCCAGCACATGACCGCGGGGCAGGCCGCGGGCGCGGGCCGCGGCCACGTGATCGGAGCCGAGCTCGGCGCGCACCTCGGTCCGGGTGATCCGGCTGACGTAGGCCAGGTAGCCGCCGCTCAGCGCGAGCGCCGGCAGCGTGAGGTGGTGGATCCGGCCGGCGAAACCGGTCCCCGAGCCGTAGACCGGGAACCAGGCCAGCTTCGTCGCGAACACCCAGATCAGCAGGATCGCCGCGACGAACGCGGGCGCCGCCATCAGCACCGTCGTGGTCACCGTGAGCGCGCCGTCCACCCGCCGGCCGGCCACGCCCGCGACGATCCCGGAGGAGACACCCAGGATCAAGATCAAGAGACTGGCGTACGCCACCAGCAGCGCCGTGGTCGGCATGCGTGCCGCGATCAGAGCCGTCACCGGCTCCTTCAGCACCATCGAGTCACCCGGGTAACCGCTGAGCAGCCCGGAGAGCCAGTGCCAGTACTGCGCGAGGAACGGGTCGTCGAGGTGGTACCGGGCCCGGATCTCGGCCAGCGCCGCCGGGTTGGGCTGGTGCCCGCCGGCGAGCAGCGCGGCCGGGTCGCCGGGTGCCAGGTACAGCGCCCCGAAGATGACCAGGCTGGCCACCGCCACGGTCGCGACGAGCGCGGCCAGCTTCCGCCCGAGGAACCCCATCACGGCGCCCCCACGAGCGCCGCCCACGGCGAGCTGATGTAGGAGAAGCTGGCCGGCGCGCCGGTGATCCGCTTGTTCAGGTAGAGCCGGTTGTAGGAGCCGGCCAGCGTGATCTGCAGCTTCGCCGGCCCGTAGATCGCCTGCGCGGCCACGAACCGCTGCGCCGACACCACCGGGTCGGTCGCCGAGACGGCCGCCTCGATGTTCGCGGTGACCTCGGGGTTCTGGTAGTTCGTCCAGTTGAACGTCTCGCCCTTGAGCACGAAACCCGGCGCGTAGTAGAGCGCGCCAGGAACTTCGAGATACCCGGTGGTCGCGATCAGGTCGATACCGGCCCGCAGCGACGGGTCGTAGAACATCCCGGCGTACTCGGCCGGCTGCAACTGCTTGATGGTGACCGTCAGGCCGATCTCCCGCGCCGCGGCCTGCGCGATCGTGGCCGTCTGGAGCAGCGACTGGTCACCGGCGGCGGTCGCGATCACCAGGTCGGTGCGGCTCGGGGCGGCCTCGGCGACGAGCTTCCGCGCGGCGGCCAGGTCGGCCACGGTGGTGTCCGGCAGGGCCGCGTACCCGGCGTCGTAGACGTCCCGCGCCGGGCTGCCGTGCCAGGAGAGCGGCGGGGTGAAGGTCTTCAGCGGCGCGCCGGCGCCCTTGAGCACGCTGGTGATGAAGCTGGACTTGTCGATCGCCAGGTCGAGGGCCTGCCGGATCCTCGGGTCGGCGGCCGGCCCGTCGGCGGCGACCGCGCCGAGGCTGAACGATTCGGTGCTCGGCCCGAAGTACAGCGTGCCGTTTTCGGAACGACGCAGCGCCGCGATGCTGCCGCCCGGCGCGCCGTAGACGCCGTCCACCTCGCCGGCGAGCAACGCGCTGGTCAGCGTGCTGCTGTCGGTGAGCGGGACGAACGCGAACGTGGCGGCCTTCGCCCTGCGGGCGGTGTCCCAGTACCCGTCGTACCGGGTCAGCGTGATCTTCTGCCCGCTGCTCCAGTCGCCGAGCCGGTAGGGCCCGGTGCACATCAGGCCGCCCGCGGCGGTGCCGAACGCGGCGCCGGCCCTGACCGCGAACCTCTCCTGGACGATCGCGCCGGGCACGCCCGCCATGTCCGGGACGAACTGCACGTCCGGCTTGCGGAACGTGACGGTGACCTGCTGCGGTCCGGTCGCGGCGATGGTGGCGACGTTGGCGTAGACGTGGGCCGCGTAGGAGCCGACCTCCGGATCCATGTTGCGCTTCAGGCTGTAGACGACGTCGGCGGCGGTGAGCGGCGAGCCGTCCCAGAACGTCACGCCGTCGCGCACCGTGATGATCACGGTGGTCGGGTTCTTCTGAGTGACCGCGCTGGCCAGGCCGGGCGCGGTGGAGAAGTCCGGCTCCAGGCGCAGCAGACTCTCGCAGAGGTTCGTGCCGACCGTGTTCGCCGAGTAGTCGCCGGTGTGCGCCGGGTCGAGCGAGGACGGCTCGCCGGACGGCAGCGCCCAGGTGACCGTGCCGACCTCGCCGGTCGCGGCCGGGGTGGTCTCGACCAGGTCGATCGCGCCCGCTCCGGTCGAGGGCGCCTCGCCGCTGCCCGAGCAGGCGGTCAGAGTCAGGCCGAGGAGCAGGGCGATACCGCTTCTGTGTACACGTCTCAAGGCAACTCCCGGAACGAATGCGCGGCGTTGACCGCCTCAGGCTTCCGCCCCGGCTATAGATTGTCAATCCTGGAAATCAACTATTAACTGCTGCTGTCCTGGCAGCGACAACGGGGTAGTCTGCGCTGACGAATAACTCCTGACCCTCCGGGCGTCGGCGCGGCGGCCGATCAGAACGGCATGGGTGCGACGCAGGCCGCCGGACTGGTCAGGCATCTGTGGTGGATCTACCTGGCCGTCACGTCGGTGGCCGCTGCCGCGTACCTGATGGCCCCGGTCGACGCCGCCACCCGGTGGATCTACGTGGCGGTGAACAGCACCGCCCCGATCGCCACCTGGTACGGCCTGGTCCGGCACGCGCCGCGCCGGCGGCTCGGCTGGCAGCTCATCGCGACCGGACTGGCCGCCTCCGCCCTCGGCGACGTGCTCTTCGCGAGCTACACCTCCCGCGGGCTGACCGCGCCCTTCCCCTCCGTCGCGGACGCGCTCTACCTGCTCGGGCACCTCGCGATCGCCGCCGGGACAGCGGCCCTCGCGGCCCGCGCCGGCCGGACCGCGTTCATCGACGCGGCGATCATCGTGGCGCCGCTGGCCGGCCTCGCCTGGCTCGTCGTGCTGGACCCGATCCACACGCTCGGCGGCACCCCGCTCGCCCAGTTCGTCGCGATATCCGCCCCGGCCAGCACGCTCTTCGTGGTGTACTGCGCGCTCGCCCTGGCGCTCGGCATCCACCTGCGCACCATCGGCGCCCGGGCCCTGCTCCTCGGCCTGTTCGCCTGGTTCGTCTCGGACACGCTCTACACCCAGCAGAGCCTGGCCGGCACCTACGCCGAGGGCAGCGCGATTGACCTCGGCTGGATGGCGATGCCGATCCTGATCGCCACGGCCGCCCTGCACCCGTCCATGGTCGTCACCACCCCGCGCCGGTCCGCGCTGGTCATGCTCACCGTGCCGCGCGCGGTCACCCTCTTCAGCGCCTCGCTCGTGCTGCCCACCGTGCACCTGTTCTGGGGGCCCGAGCCGGACACCCCGCTGATCATCGGCGCCGCGGTCGCGATGTCGCTGGTCGCGATCCGGCTCATCGCACCGATCCACGAGCTGGCCCGGCGCGCCGCGCACGACCCGCTCACCGGCCTGGCCAACCGCAGCCTGCTGATGGACCGGCTGGCCCTGGCCCTCGGCGCGCTGCCGGTCGGCGGGAGCACCCGGACCGGCCTGCTCTTCTGCGACCTGGACCACTTCAAGATGGTCAACGACAGCCTCGGTCACGACGCCGGCGACAAGCTGCTGGTCGCCATCGCCGACCGGCTCCGGGACACGGTCCGCGGTGGTGACCTGGTCTGCCGGCTCGGCGGCGACGAGTTCGTCGTCCTGATGCCGGCGGTCACCGAGGCCGACGCCGACGCCGTCGCCGCGCGGATCGCCGAGCGGCTGGCCGAGCCGCTGCGCCTCGCCGACGGCAGCGAGTTCTTCGCGTCGCTCTCGATCGGGCTGCGCACCACCGGCGACGGCAGCGACGACCCGGACGCGCTGCTGCAGGACGCCGACATCGCGATGTACCAGGCGAAGTCCACCGGCCGGGGCCGGACCGTCCGCTTCGACGCGCAGAGCCGCGCGGAGGCGGCGCAGCGGCTGCGCCGGGACGCCGACTTCCGCCGGGCGCTGCACCACCCCGGCGAGCTGTTCTGCGTCTACCAGCCGGTCTACCGGGTCGACGACGGCAGCCTCAGCTCGGTGGAGGCGCTGGCCCGCTGGCGTCACCCCCGGGACGGGATCCTGCTGCCGGCCGCGTTCGTGCCGATGGCCGAGGCGACCGGGATGGTGGCCGCGCTCTTCGCGGCCGTGCTGGAGCAGGCCCTGCACGAGCAGCGCACCTGGTACAACCGGACCGGCGGCTGGATACCGATCGCGGTGAACCTCTCGCCCCGCCAGCTCGACGCCACCACGACCGAGGCGGTGCTGACCGCGCTGCGGCGGGCCGGAACGCCGGCAGCCGCGCTCACCCTGGAGCTCACCGAGACCGGTCTGGCCGAGCCGGAGACCGTGGAGGCGGCGCTCGGCCCGCTGCGCCGCGCCGGGGTCAAGCTCGCGGTCGACGACTTCGGCACCGGGTACTCCTCGATGGCCCGCGTCGCCGACCACGGCTGGGACATCGTGAAGATCGACCGCACCTTCGTCTCCGGCATCGCCGCCGACCCGGCCCGCCGCTCGCTCGCCGACGCGATGGTCGGGATGGCGCACGCCCTCGGCATGGTCTCGGTCGCCGAGGGGGTCGAGGATCCGGCGGACATGGCGGTGCTGCGGGAGCTCGGCTGCGAGTACGCCCAGGGGTTCCTGCTGGCCCACCCGCTGGACGCCACCGAGATCCTCGACCACATCGCCGCCGCCGAACAGAACCGCCTGGCCCTGGTCCCGCCCCGCGGGTGACTCAGGAGGCGACAGCCCCGCGCAGCACCGCGTCCACCAGCTTCTCCGCGAACCCCTCGTCCGGCACCAGGTGCTGCAGGCGCAGCATCGACTGGATCATCGAGGGGGCGGAGAGCATCAGCGCGGTCATCTCCACGTCCAGATCGGCGCGGAGCTCGCCGGTCGCGACGCCGCGTCGCAGCACCTCCCGCATCACCTCACGCCGCGGCTCGATGACCGCCTGGTGCATCCGGGCCAGCTCGTCGTCCTTGATCAGGTCGGGGAGCAGGCAGGCGGTGACCTTGCCGTAGCGCTGGGCGCGCGGCGTGCGGTTCGCCTGGATCAGGGCGATCAGATCCTCCCGCACCGACTGCCCGGCCAGCTCCGGCAGCGGGCCTTTCATGGCGCGGACCGCGTCGGCGATCAGCGCCTCCTTGTTCGGCCAGCGGCGGTAGATGGTGGCCTTGCCGACGCCGGCTCGCGCCGCCACCGCCTCGATCGAGACGGCGGCGGCACTCTGCCCGTCGCTGATCAGCGCCAGCACCGCGTCGAGGATGGCCTCGTCGGCCTGGGCGTTACGGGGCCGGCCAGGAGCCTTACGCTCCTGGCCGGCGTCGGTGCTGGTGCTCATGGCGTTCATTGTTACCGAGTGGTTTCCGCGTCGGCCAGTTCCCTGCCCTGCTCCTGCGCGGGACTCTCAGCAACGGCCGGCGCCGGCGCGGCGGCGGGGCGCTTACCGGGCAGCCAGAGGGCCGCGACCAGGGCGCCGAGCAGCGCGAACACGGTCGAGCCGACGGACGCGTAGTGCATCGCCGTGACGAACGCCTCGTTGGCGCCGGTCAGCAGCGCGGGCGCGGCGGATCCGGCCTGCCCGGCCACCGCGTAGGCGCCGGCGATCGACTCGCGGGCCAGGTCGGCGGCGGCGTCCGGCAGCCCGGCCGGAGCCTCGAGGTTGCTGCGGTAGACCGAGGAGACCACCGCGCCGAGGACCGCGACGCCGAGCGCGCCACCGAGCTGGCGGATCGTGTTGCTGACCGCCGAGCCGACACCGGCTTTCTCCCGCGGCAGCGCCGACATGATCGCCTCGGTGGCCGGCGGCATCACGTTGGCCATGCCGACGCCCTGCACGAAGAAGGTCACCGCGACGATCCAGATCGGGGTCTCGGCGCCGATGAACACCCAGAGGGCGAGCGCGCCGGCGACCAGGACCAGGCCGACCGTGCTGACCGCCTTCGGGCCGAACCTCTTGACCATGCCGGCGCTGAGCGGCGCGAAGATCATCTGACCGAGCGCGAACGGGACGAAGAGCGCGCCGGACGCGAGCGGGCCGTAACCGCGGACCATCTGCAGGTAGAACGCGCCGAAGAACATCGAGCCCATGGCCGCGAAGAAGACCAGGCCGATGATGCCGGTCGACGCCGAGAACTGGCGGTTCGTGAAGAGCCGCACGTCGAGCGAGGGGAACGTGATCCGCTTCTCGTAGAGCACGAACGCCACCATGATCAGCAGCCCTGCGGTGAGCGTGCCCCAGGCGAGCGGCTCGCCGAACCCGTCCTCGCCGCCCTTGATCACGCCGTACGTGATGAGGGTGAGGCCGACGATCGAGAGCAGCACGCCGATCACGTCGATCCGGTTCGGCTTCGGGTCCTTGGACTCCGGCACCAGCACGAACACCAGCGCCACGCCGATCACCACGATCGGCACGTTGATCAGGAAGACCGAGCCCCACCAGAAGTGCTCCAGCAGCACGCCGCCGAGCACCGGGCCGATCGCCACGGCCAGGCCGACCGCGCCGGCCCAGACGCCGATGGCGCGCGGGCGCTCCTTCGGGTCGAAGACGTTCGCGATGATCGAGAGGGTGGCCGGCATGACGGCCGCGGCGCCCAGGCCCATCACGGCACGCGCCGCGATCAGCATGTCGGGGCTCGTGGCGTACGCCGAGAACAGCGACGCCAGACCGAAGACGATCAGGCCGAACACGAGCGAGATCCGGCGCCCCAGCCGGTCCGCCAGAATGCCGGCGGTGAACAGCAACCCGGCGAAGACCAGGGTGTACGAGTTGATCGCCCATTCCAGCTCACTCTGGCTGGCGCCCAGCCCCTGCTCCGGGTCGGCGATCGTGCGCATGGCGACGTTCAGCACGGTGTTGTCGAGAACGACCACCAGCAGGCTGATCACCAGCACGCCGAGAATCGCCCAGCGCCGGGGATGCCCGGCCTGTGGTTGAACGTGGGTACTCATGGACTGGCGCCCCCGAAGACCATTTCCGATACGGAACGGTTCCGTATCACAAAGCAACCTAACGACCCCGGATGTGAAACGGAACGGTCTCGTATCGAAAGTAACCCCCGTCACAGAGGTACGCCTCGAGACAGCGTGGTGGCTCCGGGCGCGATCCGCACCCGGATTTCACCCGCGGGGGGACGGCTCCGCGACGGGAGCGAGCGAAGCGAGGAAATACTGATTCGCCAGCGAAAACGGGTTCACTTACGTTGCAATCGGGACATGAGAGATGACCCGTCCGAATCCGCACAGGCTCGGACCGAGGTTCGGGCGGCGCTGCACGCGTGGCGGGACAGCCTCGTCGACCTCGGCGACACCAACCGGCTGATCAACTTCCCGACCGACAACCCCGACCTCGTGGAGATCGTCGGCCCGGAGCCGGAGAGCCTGGTCCGATCGCTGCACGCCGGCGCCGAGTGCCCGCTGGCCGGCACCGGCGCCGACCCGCAGCAGCACGCCGCCACCGACGACCTGCTGCGCACCGAGATGCCGGACCCGGTTCTCGACGCCGCGCTGCGCCGGATGCTGAAGAAGTCCCGGCAGGAGTACCTGGACCGGGGCGTGTCCGTGCTGCACCTGGTGCTCGGCCTGCTGCGCTGGCGGGACGAGGAGGAGAACCCGTTCGCCAGCCCGATCCTGCTGATGCCGGTGGAGCTGGTCACCGCCGGTCCCGGCGACCCGCCCCGGCTGCGGCTGCGCGACGACGAGACGGTGCTCAACCCGGCGCTCGCGATCCGCCTGCGCCGCCTCGGCATGGAGGCCCCGGCCGTGGACGGGCACGCCGAACCGGACGTGTCCCGGATCTGGTCCGGGCTGCAGAGCGCCGTCGCCCGGCGCCGGGGCTGGCACGTGGAACGCACCGTGCTGCTCTCCTGCCTGACGTTCCACAAGGAGGCGATCTACCGGGACCTGCTGGTCAACGAGGACCGGATCCTGTCGCACCCGGTGGTGCAGGCGCTGGCCACCACGAGCGGGAAGCAGACCGGCACGTTCCGGTTCGCCCCGGTCCCGCCCGCGGTCGTCGACCGGGTCGCCCCGCCGGAGCACGTGCCGCTGGTGCTGGACGCCGACGCCTCGCAGCGGGCCTGCATCGCGGCCGCCGTCGCCGGGCACAGCTTCGTGATGGACGGGCCGCCCGGCACCGGCAAGTCGCAGACCATCGCCAACATGATCGGGTGCCTGCTGCACGCCGGCAAACGGGTGCTGTTCGTCTCCGAGAAGGCCGCCGCGCTGGACGTGGTGCACCATCGGCTCGTCGAGGCCGGGCTGGACCGGTACGTCCTGGAGCTGCACGGGCACAAGGCCGGCCGCAAGGAGGTGGCGACCGCCCTCGCGGCCGCCCTGGACGACGGTCCCGCCCCGGTGGACGGCCCGGACCCGGCCGACCGGCGGGGCACCCGGGAACGGCGGGAGCAGCTCAGCGCGTACGCGACGGCGATGAACGAGACCCGGGCGCCGCTCGGCCGCAGCCTGCACAACGTGCTCGGGCTCTGCGCCCGCCTCCAGGACGCCCCGGCCGCGCCGGTCCCGGTGATCCAGCCGGACGCGGTGACCCCGGAGTCGGTGCGCCGGGTCATGCAGGCCACCGGCCGGCTCGCCACCGCCTGGCGGACCGTCGTCGACCGCGACGCCCTGCCCTGGCGTGACGTCGTCACCCGGGAGCCGCTCGATCCGGCGCTGTCGGCGGCGGAGAGCGCGCTGGCCGGGCTGACCCGCGCGGTGCTCGCCGACCGGGCGCCGGTGGAGGCGTTCGGGCTGAGCGGCACCGAGGACGCCGGGACCCTCGCCCGGCTCGCCGCGCACGCCGCCGCGCGGCCGCCGCACGTCAGCGACGCGTGGCTGACCGCGCCCGCCCTGGACGACCTGCGGCAGGCCGCCGAGGCGCTGGGCCGGGACCTGACCACGGTCCGGGCGGCCCGCGAGGCGGCCACCCGGCGGGCCGGCGCCTCCTGGTCGGCGCTGCCGGACGCGGCCGGGCTGCCCGAGGTGCCGGATCTGAGCGGGCTCACCCCACCGGCGGTCGAACTGGATCCGCTGACCGCCGCCGAGGCCGACCGGCAGGCCCGGCTCTGCACCGAGGCCGCCGACACCCTGGAACGCCACCGGGCCGTCGTGGACCGGGTCACCGCGAAGCTGGGTTTGCCGAACGCGGTGAAGGTCGCCGACATCGGCCGGGTGGCGACGATCGCCGAGCTCGGCGGCCGCCCGCACCGGCCCGAGCCGTTCTGGTTCTCACCGGGCGTGGCAGGCACCGTCGCGGCCGGGGCGCCGGCGCTGCGCCGGGCCCTGGAGAACCTGGTCGCCGCCGAGATGCGGGCCCGGCCGTTCTTCGCCGAGGCGATCCTCACCCAGCCGGTCGAGGAGCTCGCCGACCGGTTCGCCCGGGTGCACCGGGGGTGGCGCAAGCTGCTCGGGGCGTACCGGAAGGATCGGCGGATCATCGCGGCGTTCGTGATGCCCACGGCCGCGGTGCGCGACGCGCTGCCCCGGCTGGAGACGGCGGTGGCCTGGCAGCGGGCCCGGCAGGACCTGACCGCGGCGGAGAGCGCGTACGGCGCCGCGCTGGGCCGGTACTGGCAGGGACCGGGCACCGACTTCACGGCGATCGACGAGGCGCTGGGCGTGGTGGAGACGGCGCTGCGGGCCGCGCCACCGGCCTCGGTGCCGGCGGTGGCCGCGTACGTCTGCGCCCCCGACCCGGACCCGGAGCTGATCCGTCTCGCGACCGGTGCCCGGGACGCCGTGCTGGCGAAACAGGCCGGCCTGCCGGACCTCTCCCAGGGCCCGATCGACGCCGCGATCGAGTGGCTGCGGGAGAACGCCACGGCCCTCGCCGCGATCGCCGCGACGGTGCACGCCTACGACGTGGCGACCGGGCGGACCCTGGACTACGCCGAGGTGCAGCGGCTGGGCCGGCTCCGGCGGGAGGTCGCCGAGGCGGAGGCGTCGATCGCCGGGAACGCCGGCACCTACGCGGCGGTGTTCGGTGACGCGTACCGGGGTGGCGAGACCGACGAGGCGGCGCTCGCCGCCGCGGTGCGGTGGACGGCCGGCACCCGTACCCTGCTCACCGGCGCCGACCAGCCGCTCACGGTGGCGCAGGCGAAGGCGCTGCACGACCTGCGGCCGGTGACCGGGCTGGACAGGCTGGCCGAGCAGTGGGCGCGGGCCCGGCAGGCGGTGCTCGACGCGTTCGGACCGGCACGGCGCGCGGAGCTCACCGCCGAGCTCGGCGATCCGGACCGGGCGGCGGCGTTCCTGCGGCGGATCCGCGGGGACGCGGACGGCCAGGAGGAGTGGTTCGCCGCGCTGGACGCCCGGGCCGTGCTCAGCGGGCACGGCCTGGACACGGTGGTGGAGTTCTGCGCGGACCGCCGGCTCGACGCCGAGCAGGTGCGCCCGGCCGTGGAACGCGCGCTCTTCCGCGCCTGGGCGGACGCGGTGATCCAGGCCGACCACCGGCTGCGCCCGTGGCGGTCGGGCGACCGGGACCGCCTGGTCGCCGAGTTCCGGGCGCTGGACAGCCGGCTCGCCGCGGCGGCCGTCGGCGACATCGCCGAGTCCGTCGCCGCGCGCCGCCCGGACGGCGACGGCCCGGCCGCCGGCCTGCTGCGCCGCGAGGCCGTGAAGGCCAGCCGCCACCTGCCGGTCCGGGAGCTGATCGGCCAGGCCCGGGAGCTGGTCCTCGGCCTGCGGCCGTGCTTCCTGATGTCGCCGCTCACGGTCAGCCAGTCGCTGCCCGCGGACATCCGCTTCGACGTGGTGATCTTCGACGAAGCGTCCCAGGTCACCCCGGCCGACGCGATCAACTGCATCTACCGGGGCGCCGCGCTGATCACCGCGGGCGACGACCGGCAGCTGCCGCCGACCAGCTTCTTCGACCGGACGCTGGGTGGCGGCGACGAGCCCGAGCAGGAGCTCGCGGTCCTCGACTTCGAGTCGGTGCTGGAGCTGGCGAAGGGCTGCGGCGCGTTCGCCAGCCTGGGCCTGAACTGGCACTACCGCAGCCGGCACGAGGCGCTCATCGCGTTCTCCAACCACGCGTTCTACCAGGGCCGGCTCAGCGTCTTCCCGAGCGCGAACACCGGCGGGCCGGACACCGGGGTCACGCTGCTGCCGGCCGGCGGGGTCTACCGGCGCAGCACCACGCGGGACAACCCGGTCGAGGCCGAACGGGTGGCCGAGCGGATCGTGCACCACTTCACCACCCGGCCCGGCCTGTCGCTCGGCGTCGTCACGTTCTCGGTGGCGCAGGCCGAGGCGATCGAGCGGGCCGTCGAGGTGGTCGCGGCGGGCCGCCCGGAGCTGGAACGCATCCTCGACGACGACCGGCTGCACGGCTTCTTCGTGAAGAGCCTGGAGGCGGTGCAGGGCGACGAGCGGGACGTGATGATCTTCTCGATCGGGTACGGCTACGACGAGGCCGGCAAGATCAGTGCCAACTTCGGGGCGCTGAACCGGCCGAACGGCTGGCGGCGGCTCAATGTGGCGATCACCCGGGCCCGGTACCGGGTGGAGATCGTCACGTCGATCCTGGCGCGGGACGTGCCGGAGACCGACAACGAGGGTGTCCGGCTGCTCGCGGAATACCTGGAGTACGCCGAGCGCGGGCCGGCCGCACTGGACGTCGCGGTCCCGGCGGCGCAGGCCGACGGCGCGGACGGCCCGTTCCAGGAGTCGGTCATGGACACCCTGCGGTCCTGGGGCTACCCGGTGCAGGCGAACCTGGGCTGGGCCGGCGGCCGGGTCGATCTCGGCGTCCGGCGGCCGGACCGGCCGGACAACGGGTACCTGCTCGGGATCCGGTGCGACGGTGGCGCGTACGGCGGGTGCACCGCCGCCCGCGACCGGGACCGGCTCAGTGAGCAGGTGCTCCTCGGGCTCGGCTGGAACCTGCACCGGATCTGGTCGATCGCCTGGTACCGCGACCGGGCCGGTGAGGAGGCCCGGCTGCGCGCGGCGCTGGAGGTGGCCGCCGGCAGCCCGCGCGCCAAGCTCACCGAACGGCGGAATCTGGTCGCGGTGCCGTCACCGGCCGGCTCGTGAGCTCGTCGAGCTGGGCGATCAGCTGGTCCGGACCGGCCGCCGGGTCGATCCGGAACAGCTGCGCGGCGTCCAGCGGCGGCACCGCGACGTGCGAGATCAGCGGGTGGAACGGGCGGTCGTCCCGCTCCCCCGCGCCGAAGAGGGTCTCGGCCAGCTTCTCCCCCGGCCGCAGCCCCGTGTAACGGATCTCCACCGGGCTGCGGGCCAGCTGGACCATCTGCCGGGCCACCTCGGCGATCCGGACCGGGTCGCCCATCTCCAGCACCAGTGCCTCGCCGTCGCGCCCGATCGCGGCGGCCTGGATGACCAGGTGCACCGCCTCCTGGGTGGTCATGAAGTACCGGGTCACGTCGGGGTGGGTGACGGTCACCGGCCCGCCGTCGGCGATCTGCGCGCTGAATGTGGTGAAGACCGAGCCGCGGCTGCCGAGCACGTTGCCGAACCGGACACTGAGGAACATCCCGGGCCGCCGGCTCGCGGTCCACGCGGTGAGCCGCTCGGTGATCCGCTTGGAGTACCCCAGGACGCTCGTCGGGTCGGCGGCCTTGTCGGTGGAGATGTTGACGAACCGTTCCACCTCGCCCGCCGCGTCCAGCACGTTGAGCGTGCCGAGCACGTTGGTCTTGAGCGCCTCGCCGGGATGGCGCTGCAGCAGCGCGAGGTGCTTGAGCGCGGCGGCGTGGAACACCACCTGCGGCCTGCGGGTCCGGAAGATCGTCCGGATCCGCTCGGCGTCGCGCAGGTCGGCCAGGATCACCGCCGGGTCGTCGAGCCGCCCGAGCGGGTCCAGCGACAGCTGCACGGCCTGCAGCGCGCTCTCGTCCCGGTCCAGCATCATCAGCTCGGCCGGCTGGAAACGGTGGATCTGCCGGCACAGCTCGGAACCGATCGAGCCGCCGGCGCCGGTCACCAGCACCCGCTTGCCGGTCAGGTAGCCGGCGATCGCCGTCAGGTCGGTCTCGATCTGGTGCCGTCCGAGCAGGTCGGTGACCTGCACGTCGCGGATGTCGTCGACGGCGACCGGGTGGTCCATCAGCTCACTCATCGACGGCACCACCTTGAAGGTGGCGCCCGCCGCGACGGTCCGGTCCCGGACCGCGCGGACCAGCTCGGCCTCGGCGTTGGCGACGGCGAAGACCACCAACCCCGCTCCGGTACGGGTGAGCACGGCCGGGAGGTCGTCGCGGGCGCCGAGCACCGGCACCCCGGAGATGTGCAGGCGGCGCTTGCGCGGGTCGTCGTCGATCAGCCCGACCGGCAGATACCGGCTGTTCGGATCGTGCAGCATGCTGCGCACCAGCAGCGTGCCGGCCTCACCGGCGCCGAAGAGCAGGACCGGCGCCGCGGTGCGCTGGTCCGGCCGGCGCCGGCGCTGCCGCCGTGCGCGCTGCGCGTACCGGACGGCCAGCATGAGCACCAGGGCGACCGCCCCGCCGGCGAGCGGCGCGAGCGGTGGCACCGGCCGCCGGGAGAGCAGCATGTCGAGCGCGAGCAGGACCGCGGCGGTGCTGCCGGTGGTGATCGCGGCGGCACGGACCTCTTCGAAGCTCGCGTAGGGGTACCGGCCGCGGTACAGATGCCGGGTGTGCCCGATGGCGAGCTGCAGGACGACCGCGAGCGCGGCGGCCAGCAGGTACCCGGTGAGCCGCCGCCGGTCCAGGTCGGTGCCGTAACGGGTGAGGATCGCGGCGAACAGGCCGGCGATCCAGGCGGCCGCGTCGGTGGCGGCCGCTCGGAGGTTCCAGGCACGTACCGGCATGGTCGTCCTCCCCGCGCGGCAAACGACCGGTCCCCGAGACTTTATCACCATATTTAGGCTAAAAAGCGGACTTTCTTGATACCACCTCTTCCGGAGGAAGTCCGGATCTATCGTCACAGACAGCCAGCGGGACGGGGAGGTCTGCCATGGGCCTGCGCGACTACCTCGGCGTCGCCAAAAGACACTGGTGGCTGGTGACGGCCTGGGTCCTCGTCGCGCTCGGCGCCGCCACGGTCGTCACCTTCAACACCACCCCGGTGTACGCGGCCCGCGTCACCTTCTTCTTCACCGCCCCGATGGCCGCCGCCGCCGAGCTCTACCCCGCCAGCATGTTCAGCACCAGCCGCCTCGCCACGTACGCCGCCCTGCTCACCAGCGACGAGATAGCCGCCCCGCTCGCCGCCATGCCGGAAGTGGGCCTGAGCGCCACCGAGCTGGCCGAGCGGATCAGCTCGGAGACGATCGCCGACACGGTCCTGATGGAGGTCACGGTGGAAGACCCGTCGCGGCGACGTGCCCTGTTCGTCACCGAGAAGCTGTCGGTGCTCTTCAAGGACGCCGTGGAGAACCTGGAACGGCAGCAGACCGCCTCGGCGATCCGGGTCGAGGTGGTCGACGGGCCGCACCTGGAACCGGACCCGGTCGAGCCGCAGCCGCTGAACAACCTCGCCCTCGCGCTGATGGGCGGCCTGATCATGGGGGCCGGATCGGCGGTGCTCCGCGAGATCGCCGACAGCACGGTGCGCAGCGCGGACGCCCTGCAGACGCTCACCAGCGTGCCGGTGCTGGCCCGGATCCCGCTCGACGGCCGGGTCCCGTCCCAGGCCGGCCCGTTCGTGTCGGCGCACGACTCGCCCCGCACCGAGGCGCTGCGCCAGGTCCGCACCCTGCTGCAGTCGGCCGCCGCCGAGCAGTCGCTCAAGACGCTCGCCGTCACCAGCGCGGTCCCCGGCGAGGGCCGGTCGTCGACCACGTGCAGCCTGGCCCTGCTCTTCGCCGAGACCGGTCAGCGCGTCCTGGTGGTCGACGCCGAGCTGCGCCGGCCCCGGCTGGCCCGGTTCCTCGGCCGGGAGACGGCGACCGGCCTGAGCACGGTGCTCAGCGGGAGCGCCACCGTGGAGCAGGTGATCCAGCCGTGGGGCGCCGGGCTCTGGCTGCTCGCCGGCGGGCAGAGCCCGCCGAACCCGAGCGAGCTGCTCAGCTCGCCGCGGATGACCGAGGTGGTGGACGAGGTGCGCCGCCGCTTCGACGTGGTGATCTTCGACTGCCCGCCGCTGCTGCCGGTCACCGACGGCGAGGTCATCGCCGCCCGCGCCGACGGCACGCTGCTGGTGGTCCGTTACGCCGGCACCTCCGGCGCGGAGGTCACCGGCGCGGTCCGGGCGCTGCGCGGGGTGAACGCGACGCTGCTCGGTTGCGTGCTGAACATGGTGCCGCTCAAGGGCCCGGACGCGTTCCCGCGCTTCGAGCAGTACACCGCGACGCCGAAGACCCGCCGGGGTGGCCGCCGCCGGGCACCCCGCCTGCTGGAGATGGCGGCATGAGCGCGGACCGTCCCGTCGCGGCGCCGGGCGGCCTGAGCACCCCCGCCGAGCGGCAGGTGCCCGGGCGGATCGCGGAGATCTTCGACAGCAGCCCGGACGACCTGCCCACCCGGCTGGCGAACCTGACCCGGTACGCCCGGCGCGCCCAGGTGACCCGCTTCGCCGCGCTGTACGAGCTGTTCAAACTGGCGCTGCCGGTCAAGGGCTCGATCGTCGAGTGCGGCGTCTTCCGTGGTGCCAGCTTCATGACGTTCGCCCAGCTCAGCGCGGCGCTGGAGCCGACCAACCTGACCCGGCGGATCTACGGGTTCGACTCGTTCGGCGGCTTCCCGCAGGTTTCCGAGGCGGACCGGCCGGAGACCACCGAGGTGCGTGCCGGTGACCTCGCCGCGGACAGCTACGACGAGTTGAACCGGCTGCTGGAGGTCTACGACACCGACCGTTTCCTGGGTCATCTGCCGAAGGCGCGGCTGATCCGCGGCGACGTCACCGAGACGATCCCGGCGTTCGTGGCGGAGAACCCGCACCTGGTGATCAGCCTGCTCTTCCTCGACCTGGACCTGTACGAGCCGACCCGGGTGGCGCTGAAGGAGTTCCTGCCCCGGCTGCCCCGCGGCGCGGTGCTCGCCTTCGACGAGCTGGACAACCCGCTCTGGCCGGGCGAGACGTCGGCGGTCCTGGACGAGGTCGGGCTGAACCGCCTGGAGCTGCGGCGGTTCGATTTCGACCCGTACATCGGATATGCGGTGATGTGACGTGGACTCCCTGTCGCTCGCCCGCGCGGTCCGCGCCCACGTGCTCCGGATGACGAGCACCGGCCGCAGCTCGCACGTCGGCTCCGCGCTCTCCTGCGCCGACCTGCTGGCCGTCCTCTACGCCGGCGTGTTGCGGGTCGACCCGGAGCACCCGGAGTGGCCGGACCGGGATCGCGTGATCATGAGCAAGGGGCACGCCGGCGCCGCCCTCTACGCGGTCCTCGCCGAGTCCGGTTTCTTCGACGCGGCGGTGCTGCACCGGCACTACCAGAACGGCTCGTTCCTCTCCGGGCACGTCAGCCACGTCGGCATCCCGGGCGTCGAGTTCTCCACCGGCTCGCTCGGCCACGGCCTGCCGGTCGGCGCCGGGTTGGCCTGGCGGGCCCGGCAGACCGGCCGCGAGTGGCGCACCTACGTGCTGCTCGGCGACGGCGAGTGCGACGAGGGGAGTGTCTGGGAGGCGGCCATGTTCGCCGGGCACCACGAGCTGGCGACCCTTGTCGCGATCGTCGACTACAACCGCATGCAGTCGCTCGGCACGACCGACGAGACGCTGCGGCTGGAGCCGTTCGCCGACAAGTGGCGCTCGTTCGGCTGGGACGTCGTGGAGGCCGACGGGCACCACCACGCCGAACTGCTCCCGGCGCTGCGGGTGCCGCGGACCACCGAGCGGGCCCGGCCGCGCTGCGTGCTCGCGCACACGGTCAAGGGCAAGGGCGTCTCGTTCATGGAGAACCAGGTGCTCTGGCACTACCGGCCGCCGTCGGCCGAGGAGCTGGAACGGGCGCTGGCGGAGGTGGGCGCCGGATGAGGAACCGGTTCTTCAGCGGCCTGCTGACCGCCGCGCTGGTCGACCCGGACCTGGTGCTGATCACCGCGGATCTGGGGTTCGGCGCGGTCGACGACTTCGCCGCGGCGCGGCCCGGGCAGTTCGTCAACGCCGGGGTGGCCGAGCAGAACATGGCCGGGCTGGCCGCCGGGATCGCCCTGGCCGGCGGCCGGGTGTTCACCTACTCGATCGCGAACTTCCCGACCCTGCGCTGCCTGGAGCAGATCCGCAACGACATCTGCTACCACCACGCGGACGTGACGGTGGTGGCGGTGGGCGGCGGGCTGGCGTACGGGGCGCTCGGCATGTCCCACCACGCCACCGAGGATCTGGCGATCATGCGGGCGCTGCCCGGGATGGCGGTCGCGGCGCCCGGCGACCCGGCCGAGGTGGACGCCGTGCTGTCCGACCTGCTGGCCGGGGGCGGGCCGGCGTACCTGCGGCTCGGCAAGACCGGTGAGCGCATGCTGCACACCGGCGGGGTGTCCGCGCCGCGCGGCACGTCGATCCCGCTGGGCGGCACCGGCGGCGAGGTGCTGCTCTGTTCGACGGGAGCGATCCTCGACGCCACCTGCGACGCCGCGCAGCTGTTACGGGCCAAGGGGATCCGCGCCGACGTGCGCTCGTTCCCCTGGCTCGACCCGTTCGACGCCGTCGCGGTCCGGCAGGCGGCCGGCGAGTACGAGGCGCTGATCACCGTCGAGGAGCACTCGATCGTCGGCGGCCTGGGCAGCGCCGTCGCCGAGGTGCTCGCCGAGTCGGCCGGCGGCACGCCGCTGATCCGGATCGCCCTGCCACCGACCTCGTCCTCGGTCGTCGGGGACCAGCAGTACCTGCGCGCCGCGTTCGAGCTGGACGCCGAGTCGATCAGCCGGCGCGTCCGCAACCACCTGGAGGCGAACCGTGGACTGGCGAGTCAGATTCGTTGACTACCCCGAGCAGTGGCGGCGGCAGCGGGCCGAGCTGCTGCCGATCATCGAGGACACCATCGCGCGGGGCGACCTCATGCTCCGCCGGCAGCTGCACGACTTCGAGGAGCATCTGGCCGCGTTCAACCACTCGGCCCGCGCGGTCGGGGTGAGCAACTGCACCGACGGGCTGCGGCTGCTCGCGCACGCGCTGGACATCGGGCCGGGCGACGAGGTGGTCACGGTGGCGCACACCTTCATCGCCACGGTGTCGCCGTTCGTGCTGCGCGGCGCGAAACCGGTCTTCGTCGACATCGGGACGGACCACCTGATGGACACGACCCAGCTGGCCGCGGCGATCACCGAGCGGACCCGGGTGGTCATCCCGGTGCACCTCAACGGCCGTACCGTCGACATGCACGCGGTCGGCAAAGCCGCCGCGTCCGCCGGGGCGGTCGTCCTGGAGGACGCCGCGCAGGCCCTGGGCGCCACGTTCGACGGCCGGACCGCCGGGACGTTCGGGCTGGCCAGCACGTATTCGTTCTACCCGGCGAAGATGCTCGGCGCGCTCGGTGACGCCGGCGCGGTGCTCACCGACGACCAGGAGCTGGCGAACCGGCTGCTGCGGCTGCGCGACCACGGCCGGGTGCAGAAGGCCGAGATCGACGGCTGGGGTTACAACTGCCGGCTGGACAACCTGCAGGCCGCGATCCTGGACTACCGGCTGGGCAGGCTGCCCGGGTGGATCGAGCGGCGGCGCGAGCTGGCCCGCCGGTACGACGAACGCCTGCGCGACATCGACGGCCTGCGCATCCCGGTCGGGCCGGACGCCGACCCGCTGCGCCGCGACGTCTACCAGAACTACCCGGTCACCACCGAGCACCGGGACCGGCTCGCCGAGCACCTGCGCGCGGACGGCATCGAGACGCTGGTCTCCTGGCCGATCCCGCTGCACCACCAGCGCGGGCTGGGCCTGGACCACTGGAAGCTGCCGCGCACCGAGGAGCTCTGCCGCCAGGTGCTGTCGCTGCCGATGCAGGTCGAGCTGGAGGACTGGCAGATCGACCACGTGGCGGACAGCATCCACCGGTTCTTCGGGAGACCGGCATGACCCTGCCCTTCCTCAGCGTGGTCATCCCCTGCTGGAACGAGGCCCGTTTCGTGGCCGCGTTCCTCGACTCGGTGTTCGCCACCACCTACCCGGCGGACCGGATGGAGGTGCTGCTCGTCGACGGGATGAGCGACGACGGCACCCGCGAGATCGTCCGCCACTACGCGCTGCGCGACCCGCGGCTGGTCCTGGTCGACAACCCGGGACACAGCAAACCCGCCGCCCTCAACCTCGGCATCCGGCAGGCCAGGGGCGACGTCGTGGTCCGTCTCGACGTGCACGCCGAGTACCCGCCGGACTATCTGGAGAGCTGCGTCCGGGGCCTGGTCGAGCACCCGCGGGCGGACAACGTCGGCGGGATCCGGATCTCCCGGGCCCGCGACGACACGCTGCTGGGCCGGGCCATCGCGCTCTCCACCACCAGCGTGTTCGGTGCCGGGAACTCGAAGTACCGGGTCGGCGCCTCCGGGCCGCAGTGGGTCGACACGGTGTTCGGCGGCTGCTACCGCAAGTCCGTCTTCGACCGGATCGGCCTCTTCGACGAGCAGCTCACCCGTGCCCAGGACCGGGAGTTCAACCATCGGCTGCGGGCGTCCGGCGGCAGCATCCTGCTGCTTCCGGAGATCACCTGTACGTACTACGCGCGCAGCGACTTCCGGGAGTTCTGCTCGTGGACGTTCGAGGCCGGGTACTGGCCGTTCCGGGCCAGCCGCACGGTGGGCCGCTGGATCGGGTCGTGGCGCAACGTCGTACCCATGGGATTCGTCCTCGCCCTCGCGGCCGGCGCCGCGGCAGCCCCCCGCAGCCGGACGGCCCGGCGTGCGACCGCCGTGGTGCTCGCCACCTACGGGCTCACCGCGCTCACCTTCGCCGCCCGCCTGGCCCGGCAGCACCGGGACCCCGGCCTGGTCGTGGCGCTGCCGCCGGTCTTCCTCGCCACTCACGTGATCTACGGAGCCGGCTCACTCAAAGGGGCCCTGGAGCGGACATGAGCGACATCCTGCACTACTACCGGGGCCGGGTCGCCCTGCACGCGATCCTCGAGGGCCTGGGCGCCGGTCCGGGCGACGAGGTCGTCGTCCAGGCCTACACCTGCGCCGCCGTGGTCGAGCCGCTGCTGCGCCTCGGGGTGCAGCCGGTCTACGCGGACATCTCCCGGGACACCTTCGGCCTCGACCCGCAGCGGCTCCCGGCGCTGCTCACCCGGCGTACCCGGGCGATCGTCGCGCAGCACACGTTCGGCATCCCGGCCCCGATGGCGGCGATCACCGCGATCGGCCGGGAGCGCGGCATCCCGGTGATCGAGGACAGCGCGCACATGACGCCCGGCACCGTGGCCCGCGCCGACTCGGTCGCCTCGTTCTGGTCGTTCGAGTGGGGCAAGCCGGTGGTGGCCGGCGTCGGCGGGACGGCCGTCGTGCACGATCCGGGGCTGGCCGCCGAGATGCGCCGCGGCTACCACCGGTACACCTCACCGCCGCCGCTGCGGGAGGCGATGATGGCCGCCGAGTACCTCGCGTACCGGATGGCGGCCGGCACCGGCATGCTCTGGCGGCTGCGCACCCTGTACCGCCGCCTGTCCCACGCCGGCGTGGTCACCGGCTCCTACTCCCCCGACCCGCTGACCAGCCCGGAGTACGGCTGGCGGATGAGCCGCAGCGTCCGCTGGCGGCTGCCGTCCCGGATCGTCACGGGTCACGCCGAGGCGGCCCGGCGCCGGCACGCCACCGGCCGGGACCTCGGTTACGTGCCGCACCGGATCCCGGTGGTCGTCGGCGACAAGGACCGGGTGCTGCGCGAGGCGGCCGCGGCCGGGCTCGAGGTCGGCGACTGGTTCACCACGCCGGTCCACCCGCTCGCCGGAGGTGACCTGGCCGCCGTGGGCTACCGGCCCGGCAGCTGTCCGAACGCCGAGTGGGCCGCTGCCCACGTGGTCACCCTCCCGGTACGCGCCGGCACCCGTCCCGCCGACCTCGACCGGGCCCTGGCCCGCCTCGCCCGGATCGAGGCGAGCGTCCATGCCTGAGCGTTTTCGTGTCGTCAGCGGGCCGTTCACCGACCGGCAGATCGCCGCGGTGGCCCGGTTGCACGCCGCCGAGGTGCCGGAGGGATTCCTCTCCTCGCTGGGCGAGCCGGTGCTGCGGCTGCTCTACCGGCACGTGGCGAACAGCCGGCTGGGCGTGGTGCTGCTCGCCGAGAGCGCCGACACCGGTGAGCCGCTCGGCTACATCTGCGGCGCGATCGACACGTCGGCGCTCTTCGCGGAGTTCGCGCGGCGGCGGTGGGCGTCGGCCGTACCCCTGCTGGTGCCGCGGCTGATGCACCCGGCCCGCGCCCGGCGGATGCTGGAGACGCTCGCCTATCCCGGATCCTCGGATCCGGGCCTGCCCCGTGCCGAGATCCTGAACTTCGTGGTGACGCCGGCGATGCGCGGCCGGGGGGTGGCGGCGCTGCTCTTCGAGAACCTGATGGGCTGGTTCCGGCACCACGGCGTGCCGGCGGTGAAGGTGGTGACCGGGGAGCAGCAGCGGCGGGCGCAGGGCTTCTACGAGAAGTCGGGGAGCGCGCTGCACGGGCACACCGCGATCCACCGCGGTTCGCAAAGCCGGATTTATGTTCATAAGCTGGTAGAAGGTGGTTACGCTCCGAGAGTGACCCCACGCTACGACGCGATCAAGCGGGCCATGGATGTCGCCGTCGCCGCGGTCGTGCTCACCGCCACCGGCCCGGCCGCCGCCGCGGTGGCCTGGCGGATCAAGCGGGAGGACGGCGGCCCGGTCCTCTACCGGGGCACCCGTATCGGCAGGTACGGCAAACCGTTCGCGATGCTCAAGTTCCGCAGCATGGTGGTCGACGCGTCCCGGCTCGGCGGGCCGTCCACCGCCGACGACGATCCGCGCCTCACCCGTACCGGGAAGTTCCTGCGCCGGTGGAAGCTCGACGAGCTGCCGCAGCTGGTCAACGTGCTGATCGGCGACATGAGCCTGGTCGGCCCGCGCCCGCAGGTCGCCTCCGACGTGCAGCGCTACACCGCCGAGGAGATGCGGCTGCTGGACGTGCGGCCGGGCATCACCGACTGGGCGTCGATCGTCTTCCACGACGAGGGCGCGATCCTGGCCGGGCACGAGGACGTCGACCGCGCCTACGACGAGCTGATCCGGCCCGGCAAGATCGCGCTCGGTCTCGCGTATGTGGAGAACCGCGGTCTCGGCACCGACCTGCGGATCATCGCGCTCACCGCGCTGGCCCTGCTCGGGTACCGCCGCACCACCGAACTGCTGCAGCGCGAGGTTCCGCTCGACCTGGCGCGCATCCGGCGTTGAGACTGCTCCGGGCGGTTCCCCGCGCGGTGCGGCGTGACTACGCCGCCAGCCTGCTGTCGCAGTGGTTCGTGCTCGGCATCGGCTTGTTCCTCTTCTACGTCGTGGCCCGGCGCGGCGGCGCGGCGGGGTTCGCCTACTACCAGATCGCGCGCGGGGTGGTCAGCTCGTTCCAGCCGCTTGCGATGATCGGTCTCGGTCAGGGCCTGCACCGCTACCTGCCCCGGACCAGCACCGGCACGGAACGGCTCGCCCGTCAGGCCTTCGGCATCCAGGCCGCCGTCACGGTCGGGCTCATGCTGCTCGGCATCGCGCTCGGACCGCAGGTCAGCCGCCTGCTCGGACTGCACGGCGGCACGCTCGCGGTCGCCGCCATCATGGTCATGTTGATCGGCAACTGCCTTTGCTCGACGGCCGTAGCCGCGCTGCGCGGCAGCCATCAGGTCGCCCGGGCAAACACCATCTCCGCTGTCGGATTCGGACTCACCCCGATCCTCGCGGTCCCCGCGGCAGGCCCGGTCGAGCACTTCCTCCTGGCACAGGGCGCAGGCATGATCCTGGTCGCCGCCTGGGGGACGTTCACCGTCCGTCACCGCTCGCCGGCACCGCCGGCTCCCGCGTGGTCCAGGTCCGAGCCCACCTTGCGCACCTTGATGGGGTACGGGCTGAGACGCCTCCCCGGAGACATGGCGCTGCCGGCGCTCTTCACCTACCCCACCTTCGCCGTCGCGGTGGCGCTGCCCGGCGGCCCGGAGGCGGGTTTCGTCGGTTTCGCCTCCTCCGCCGTGACGCTGATCTGCTCGCTCTTCGGCACCCTGACGCCGGTCCTGCTGCCCCGGCTCAGCCGCCTCTTCCAGCACGGCGCCGTGGCCGACGGCCCGGACCCCACCCGGTCCATGCTGCTCCGGCTGCCGCTCTACGCCGCCCTGCTCGCCGCCGTCGCCGCCGCGTTCGTCGCCTCGGTCGCGCCCACCCTGGTCACCGGCTTCCTCGGGCCGGAGTTCACCGGAGCGATCGGCGTCCTGCGGCTCGGTGTGCTCTCGGCGATCCCGCTCGCCGTCTTCTACGCGGCCCGCCCCACCCTGGACGCGCTGCTCGACCGCCCGGTGATCAGCCGGCTGCTGCTCGCCTGCCTCGCCCTCCAGGTCACCGTCACGCACGTGGCACAGCTGACGCTCCCCGCTCCGCACGCCGCGGTCCTCGCGCTCTGCGTCGCCGCCACCGTCCTCGGCGCCGGCGCGCACCACCTCGTCGTCCGGGCGCTGCGGCCATGACGCCCCCGGCTCTCGCCTCCCCCACTGAGCGCCCCCGTCCCGGCGGGGTGGTGGTCCTCGCGTTCATCGCCACGCTCGCCGGCCGGTTCGTGCTGACCCGTCTCGGCCTCGAGGTCCCGATCCTCAACGACGTACGGGTCCTGCTCTACCTCTGCCTGATCCTGTGCCTGCTGCTGGAGTCGCACCGGATCGGCCGGACCGCGGCGGCCGGCGGGTACTGCCTGCTGCCCATCTTCGGCCTGCTCGGATACCAGATCCTGTCGGCCTCCTGGGCACCGTCGAACGCGGTCACCGGCCCGATGATCGGCGACCTGGCCGCGACCGCGTTCCTCATCCTGGTCTACTACTTCCTGGCCCGCTGGGACCGCGACCACGTCACCCGGATGACCCTGCACCTGTTCCACATCGCCGCCTGGCTCTACTTCCTGGCCGCAGCGTCCGGGCGCGGCCACGCCTCGAACGGCCGGTGGGCGGCGCTCGGCGGCGGCCCCAACGTCTTCGTCCGCGTCATGATCCTCGGCTGCATCACGTCGCTGTACCTCTACGCCCGGAGCGGCCAGAAGCTGTACTGGCTGGCGCCCATCCCGGCCTTCCTGTTCGGCGCCCTCGCCTCCGGCTCGCGCGGCGGCATGGCGGCGCTCGGCATCACCGCCGTCGTCGCCGTCCTCGCGATCCGGCCCAGCCTGCGCTGGAACAAGATAGCGAAACCCCTCGGCTTCCTCGTCGTCCTCTCGATCATGGTGGCGCTGACCGCCGGGCGGGTGATCGCCGACTTCGTGCAGACCCGGTTCGTCGAGGCCACTGTCGGGCAGGGCTACACCTCCGACCGTGACGTGCTGTTCTCCTGGGCGCTGCGGCTCTTCTGGCAGCGCCCACTGCTCGGCACCGGCATCAACGGCTTCCACGCCATCGCGAACCTCGGCGAAGGCGAGCGGTACGTTCACAACCTCCCGCTCTCGGTCGCCGCCGAGGGCGGTTTCGTGGGGCTGTCGCTGCTGGGGCTCGCGTGGTTCGGGTTGTGGCACGCGTACATCCGGACGCCCCGCACCGAACGCAGCCTGGAGGCCCGCGCGTCCGCCTACTGCGGCATCTACATCGGCGGGACGTCGCTCTTCTCCGGCGACTACTTCGACGCCCGCATCATGTGGATCATGCTGGTGCTGGCCGCGGTCCGCCCGGCCCGCCGCCGAGGAGCCCGAGCCCCGGCCGACGTGAGCCACCCCTGGTCCCGGGTCTCAACGTGACCCCTCACCCACCCCAGCCCCGGGCACACGGTGACCAGGGCCGCCGCCCGTCCGCAACCGCGCACCGCGCAACCGGCTACAACCGGCGGATCACGCACACCACCTTGCCCAGCACCACTGCCTCATCACCCGGGATGATCTGGAACAGCGGGTTCCGCGGCACCAGCTCCACCCGGCTCCCTCGCCGCCGGAGCACCTTCACCGTCGCCTCGCCCTCGATCATCGCCGCGACGATGTCGCCGTTCTCCGCGACCGGCTGCTGGCGCACCACCACCACGTCCCCGTCACAGATAGCCGCGTCGATCATCGAGTCGCCCTTGACGTTGAGGGCGAAGAACGTGCCGTGCCCCACCATCCCGGCGGAGACGGTGAGGTGGTCCTCGACGTTCTGCTCGGCGAGGATCGGTGTGCCGGCCGCGATGTCGCCGAGCACCGGCACGCTGATCGTCCGGTCGGCCGAGGGGCTGCGCACGTCGACGGCGCGCGACCCGTGCGGCTGTCGCCGGAGGAGACCGTGCCGTTCGAGAACCTTGAGGTGGTGGGTCACCGAGGAGGGCGACACGAGCCCGACGGCGGCGCCGATCTCGCGGACGGTCGGAGGGTACCCCCGGTCGCGGATCGACTCGTGGATCACGGCGAGGATGCGCTCCTGCTTCGCGGTGATGGGGCGCTTCGGCCCGTCACCACTGTCGATGCTCATGTGCCGCACCTTACCCGAATATTAGATCAGATGTACTAACCGTGACCGAAAGTGCTCGTTCGGGGGACGGCCAGGGTGGCGGGGAGAGCAGGCGCGCTCCGGATCGCCGGGCTGAGGGTTGCCGCGGTCGCCGCGCCGAGCATCACCGCGGCGAGCCCTCCGATCACCGCGACCGGGCTCAGGACGGTGAGCAGCAGACCCGCGCCGAGCGACGCGACGGGCATGACTCCCCAGGTCAGCGTCGCCCCGGCGCTCATCACCCGGCCCAGCAGGTCGTTCGGGACGACGAGCGTGGCGTAGCTGAGAATGACCACGTTCCACATCGGGCCGACGAAGGCGCAGAGCGCTCCGACGATCCCGAGCCCGATCGGTCCGGGCGCGACGGTGAAGAGTGGGAGCAGCGCGGCCCACACCCAGTTCATGCCGATGATCACGGTGCGCGGGGTGAACAGCCGGTGCAGCCGGGCCGCGGCGAGCGCGCCGGCCAGCCCTCCGGCGCTGTAGATCCCGAGCATCAGCCCGATCTCGCCGGGCCGGGCGCCGTCCCGCTGGGCGAGCACCACGAGGACCAGCACGAGCGCCTGGAACACCAGGTTGCTGACCGCGAGCAACCCGAGTGCCGCGCGCACGAACGGGTGCCGCCACGTCCACCGCAGACCGGTCAGCGCGGCCCGCCAGAGGGGCTCGGCGGGAGCGACGGGCCGGTCCTGCAGGTCGCGCCGGAGGAAGAGCAGGCTCACCGCGGCGATCAGGTAGGAGACCCCGTCGACCAGGAACGGCAGCGCGCGGTCGACGCCGAAGAGCATTCCGCCGAGCGGCGGGCCGGCCAGGGAGCTGCCGCGGCTGCGGGCTTCGTTGTGGGCGATGGCGGTGGGTACGTCGGAACCCGTCACGACCCGGGGCAGCGCCGCCCGTTCCGCCAGCCCGAAGAAGACGAAGCAGAGTCCCTGGACGAACACGACGACGCAGAGCTGCGCCGTGGTCAGCCACCCGGACCAGATCGCGATCGGCACCGTGAGCAGCGTCAGCCCGGCCACGATCTCGCTGATCAGCAGGATGCGCCACCGGTCCCAGCGGTCGACGAGCGGCCCGGCCGGCAGGTTGGCGAGCAGGTGCGGCAGCGCACCGGCGGCCCCGACCAGCCCGGCGTCGGCGGGCGAGCCGGTGGTGGTGAGCACGAGCAGCGGGGTGGCGGTGGCGCTGATCTGCGCGCCGAGGCTGGACACCACCTGCCCACTCCAGAGCAGCGTGAAGTCCCGGTTGCGCCAGAGCGACGTGCTCACGCCGGCTCGTCGGGGGTCGGGAACGCGTGGAACAGCACGGTGATCGGGCGGCTGCCCTCGGGCAGGTCCTCGGGGCGCCGGTGCCACCGGTTGAGCAGTCGAGGTATTCCGCGCCGAACCGGGCGAGCTCGTCGGCGGTGAGGTGGGTGGCGCCGAACGAGTGCTCGGCCGCGGCGGCGAAGTCCCCGTACGCCGCGCGGTTCGTCAGGTACGCGGTGAGGTCTCGGTCGGCGCCGAACTCGACGGCCAGGTCCGCCGAGGTGGCCGGGCCGCGCTGTAAAACAAACTTTCTAGCGGACGAAGAGCAGGAACAGCCCGGCCCAGGTGCACCCGATCATGAAGATCACCATCGGCAGCTCGTCGGCGAGCGTGGCCAGCACCGGCCGGTCCGGCGACTCGGCGAGCGCCCGGTCGTGGGCGACGATCACCCCGAGCACGTGGCCGGCCAGGATCAGCGCGATCTGCGCCGCCGCCATCGCCCCGGGGATCAGGGCCGGGTTCCAGTCCGGCTCCCGGCCGAGCAGCAGCAGTACGCCGCGCGGACCCTCCACCAGCAGCAACGACAGGTAGTGCGCGAGCGTGTATCCGACCGCGATCGGGATCAGCGAGCCGGTCACGTCGAACCGTCCGGCGACCCGCCGGACGGCGACCAGGATGAGCCCGCAGATCAGCACGAGAGCGGCCGTGGCGAGCAGGCCGGGGTGCCCCGCCCGCTGCACGAAAGCCGCCCAGGCCGGCCCGCCGGCGGCGCTGTCGAAGACGGTCGATCCCCACCAGACGGCGAGGAAGGCGGCGGGCGCGGGCGTGGCCAGGCCGGACAGCCACGGCTTCCAGGCCGGCGGGCTCAGACGCCCGGCCAGCGACGAGTACACCTCGAAGCAGTCGGCCCGGGCGAACCACTCCTCGCCGCGCACCACCGCGCCGGCGAGCTGCATCACCCCGTACCCGCAGAGGAATGCGCCGACCGCGACCGGATCGCCCTGATGGGGCACGACGAGCTCGAACCAGACGAACGCCAGCAGGAACGCCGCCGCGGGCCATGACCCCGCGCCCCGGCCGGGCGGAAGCGGCCGCAGGCCGTGCGGTGGCAGACGGAACGGTGGCCGGCAGAGCAAGGCGAAGAGCGTGCGCAGCGGGTTGACCGCCCGCCACACCGGTCCGAGCACGACGCTGACCGGCACCAGACCGACCCAGAGCCAGACGAAGAGCGCGTGCGCCGCCGGGTTGCGATCGCCGGGCGGCCCGAGGAACGCGATGACGACGACGCAGCCGGTCAGAAGCAGGACCGGATAGCGCAGCCAGGCGAGCGGCGCCTCCCGCGGGACACCGCCGTCCAAGCGCGGCCGGCGCCACAGGAACGCCGAGATCAGGAACGACAGGACGACCGTCGCGGCGCCGGCCTGCAGCACCAGGTCGAGGGGCAACGGCAGATCGGCCGAGGAACCGACACCGTGCGCGACGTTCACCGCACCTCGATCTGCACCAGCAGCGTCGACGGATGCGCCTCCACGTCGAACAGCCCGGCCCGCCCGGCCGCGAACAGCACACACGCCGGCTGGCCCGCCTGCACCGGATAGGCCAGGTCATAGCCGTGCACGTGCACCTCCCCCGCCACGTCCGAGGTGACGCCGAGCAGCACGGTGCTGTTCAGCGGAACGGCCACCCGGTGCGGTGCCGGCTCCGCACGTCCGTCACGCAGAGCGACATTGACGGGTACGGCGTCAGGCGCCGCCGATCCACACGACGTCGTCACGGCCCGCACCGGTTCACCGGCGGTGCAGCCGCCGAGCAGCAGCACCCCGATGATCAGCATGGCCGCCGGCTGCCGGGCGAGTTCGCGCAGGACGCCCGCCCCGGCGACCGCGACACCGGCCCCGAGTCCGAGCGCGACGACCACCAGGACACGCTCGGCGACGGCCGGACCGGCGAACGGCAGCACCGGCCGGTGGAACGAGGTGACGTCCGGCAGCACGAACACCGCGGTGAGCGCCGCGCCGCCGCAGACCGCGAGGACACCGGCGGGACGGCCACGCAGGGCGGTCACCGCGCCACCGATGATCAGCGGCCAGGCGAGCAGGTTGATCCCGGCCGCGCTGAGGAACGTCCCGATCAGCGGCGCGGACTCGACGGCCAGGGTGGACCCGGCGACGTGCGCGATCGAGGCGCCGGCCGCGACCAGGCCGCAGACGCAGAGCAGCAGGTCACCGCGGGGAAGCCGGCGGGCGGCCAGGAGCACCGCCGCGATCAGCAGCGCGGTGGCCGCCCACCAGAGCGGCGAGATCGGGCGCTGCTCCCCGGTGAGCACACCGGTGACCATGACGGTCGCACCGCCGCCCGCGGCCTCCGCGGTCCCGCCGCCTACGGTCAGCGGGATCGACCAGTCAACCGTCTCGCCTGCCGCGACCCTGCGGCCGTCGGGGGTGGCGCGCTGGTCGATCCAGGTGAGTGTCGCGCCCGGAGCGACCACCACCCCCGACCCGTCCGCGGTTCTTGTCCCGCCTCCGGCTTTGGCGCCGCCGATCGTGACCGGCGCGCCCGTGCCGTTGCGCAGCCGCAGGCGGGCGCCGTTCTCGATCGCGACCACGGAGAGCCCCGGCACGGCCGGAACCACGGCGACGACCCGGCTCCGCGCGTCGGTCGCGGTGAGCCCGCCCGCATGCGCCGACGCCGGGGCCGGACATGCCAGAAGAATCGTGAAGAAGGCCAGACAGGCGGCGGCGAGGCGGCTCACGACCGTTGCAGGTACTGCACGCTGCGGGCGACGAGCACGGTGCCCACCCCGGTCAGCGCCGTGTACATCAGCAGCCCGGTCACCATGTGGATGTTGAAGCCGGGGCTGCCCTCCACGATCGTCCCCACGGTCAGCACGGCGCCCCAGGTCAGCGGCGGCGCGAGCAGCCCGAGCAGGATCCACCGGGCGTTCACCGGCGTCCCGGTCAGGAGCCGGTTCGCGATCCGGGAGACGACTTCGAGCACCAGCGCGGCGGCCGCGACCGTGAGCGCCGGCCACCACGCGTCCTGCGAGTCGAACATCAGGTGCATGAGCAGGGCCGGAACGGCGATCAGCGCGGTCGGCAGCCCGAGCGGCAGCGGCCAGCGCCGGCCCAGCACGATCAGCGGGAGCAGCAGCAGAACCGTGCTGAACAGGTAGCCGTGCACGAGCTGCGCGTCCGGCGAGAAGATCGGCACCGGGTCGGCGCCGGAGCCGAGGTGCCGGAAGCCGATCGCCGAGGCGTGCAGCGAGTAGATGTGCACCGGCAGCACCGCGAAAAGCACCGAGATCCCGACCAGCCAGCCGCCGCCGGCGCCCAGGGTCCGGCCGGGCACGGTGGCCTGCATCAGCGCCGGGCCCATCGCCACCAGCACCATGCCGAGAATGATGAACTCGTGGCTCGGGCTGACGAAGATCTCCATGTCCCGCTCGATGCCGAACACGTTGTGCCACAGCGTGTCCATGCCGCCGCCGACCAGCAGCGCCGCCATCCCGGCGAGCGGCAGCCGCAGGGCGTTCGGCAGGGCCAGCACCGACGCGTACGTCGGGATGCCGGGCAGCCGCGACCGCATGATCCAGAGCAGGGTGAACCCGGAGGCGGCGATGCCGGAGTAGAGCACGCCGTGCCACGGGGTCCAGAACGTCTCCAGCTCCGGCGTGGTGGCGTGCGCGTACGCGTCTAGCTGCAACCCGATCACCAGCCAGGCGCTGGCGACGACCAGGACCCAGCGTTCCCGCGCGCTGAACGTCACGGTTTCCGGCGACGATGCCGCAGGCGCCTGTTCCACGGACGTTGTCACGGTTTCCTACCCCCATGCGATCGATGTCAGCGACCGCACCCTACATCGCCGCTGTTAAATTCCTCGATCAACCAGCACCGGTCCGCCGGGCAACGCCTCGATCGGCGACCGCGCGCAACGCGGGCACGACCCCCCGCGGCAGGAACAGCACGCACCCCACCAGCAGCAGCGCGTACACCGCGTACGACAGTACGCTCGGCGCGTAGTCCGGCATGCCCGGCATCGTCCCCAGCGTGTTCAGCACCTGGACCAGCACCACGATCAGGACCGCGCCGACGACCGGGCCGGCCAGGGTGCCGAGGCCGCCGACGACGGCCATCACGACGTACTCGATGGAGAGCAGCACCGGGAACGAGCCCGGCGCCAGATATCCCAGATAGAACGCGTAGACCCCACCGGCCAGACCGGCGAACGAGGCGGAGAGGGCGAAGACGACCAGCCGGTACCCGCCGACCGGGACGCCGCTGGCCGCCGCCGCGATCTCGCTGGTCGCGGCGGCGCGCAGGCCGCGACCGGGGCGGGAGGAGACCACGTTGCGCGACACCAGCAGGGCGATGCCGAGAACCAGGAGCGCCAGGTACGCGTACCCGATGTCCTCACGCAGTGAGAAGTCCCCGACCGAGAACCTCGGTATCCCCTGGAGGCCGATCGCGCCGCCCGCCCACTCGGCCTGTGCGAGCAACGACAGCAGGATGAGCTGCACCGCGAGGGTGGCGAACGCGAGGTGGTGGCCGCGCAGCCGGAGCAGCGGGAAGCCGATGAGGACCGCCGCCACGGCAGCGACGATCGGGGCGGCGAGCAGGGCCGGCACGGGTGGGACGCCGTGCACCGCGAGAAGGCCCGCGGTGTAGGCGCCGATCGCGGAGAAGGAGGCCTGTCCGAGCGAGACCTGCCCGGCGTACCCCATCAGTAATGAGACGCCGACGGTGACCGCGGCAGCGAGGGTGAGCAGCACGAACGTCGCGAGGTGCCGTTCCGGTAGCAGCAGCGGGAGGACCAGAGCCGCGACGGCGGCGACGGCGAGCCTCATGACGCGGTGGCCGGGACGGGACCGCTGCGGGCCGACTGGATGATCATGACGGTGAGCATCAGCACGAGCGCGACCTCCACCTGGTAGGCGCCGCCGCCGTAGCCCGCGACGAGCGTCTGCGCGACGCCGAGCAGCAGGCCGCCGGCGAGGGCGACGACGGGACGGGTCAGTCCGCCGAGGACGGCCGCGGCGAAACCGTTGACGATCAGGGCCACGTCGCTGTCGAACGTGACCTGCTGGACGGGTGTGGTGAGCACCCCGGCGAGACCGCCGAGCGCGCCGCCGAGAACGAACGCGTGGAGGCCCATGCGGCGCACGGAGATGCCGACGACCCGCGCGGCGTAGGGGTTGGAGGCGCACGCGGAGAGCGCCTTACCCAGGTCGGTGCGGCTGAAGAACCACGCCAGCACGGCGAAGACCGGACCCGTCACGGCGAGAATGAGCAGGTAGTGCGCCTGCAGCCGGGCGCCTGCCACCTCGGCCACGCCGGGCACGCCCGGGTAGGAGCGGGGCTGATCCCCCCAGATCAACACCTCGATCGCGTACGCGAGGACACCCAGCCCGAGCGTGACGATCAACGATGTTCCGGGACTGGTGCCGGGCCGGCCGATCGCGACGACCCCGACGATCAGCCCGGCCGCCGCGCCGAGCAGCACCCCGCCGGCCTCGGCGACGCCGTGCGGCAGGCCGGCGCCGAGCAGGGAGCTGGTCAGCATGGCGGCGAGCACCGCGAACGCGCCCTGCGCGAAGTTGACCACCCGGGTCACCCGGTAGATCGCCACGAGACCGCTGGCGACCAGCGCGAACCCGGCGCCCAGGCCGAGCCCGGTGACCAGGTAGCCGACGAGGTCGCTCATGACGCCGCCACGTGCCCGCCGAGGTACGCGGCCGTCACCCGGGCATCCCGGGCCAGGTCCGCCGAGGTGCCGTGCAGCGCGATCCGGCCCGCCTCCAGCACGTACGCCCGGTCGCACAGTTCCAGGGCGAGACGCGCGTTCTGCTCGATCAGCAGCACCGCCAGCCCGCGCGACGCGTGCAGCTGCCGGAGGTGGCCGGCGAGCATCGTCACGACCAGCGGCGCGAGGCCGAGGCTCAGCTCGTCGATCACCAGCACGTCGGGCCGGGCCATCAGCGCCCGGCCGATCGCGACCATCTGCTGCTGCCCGCCGGAGAGCGTCCCGGCCCGTCGCCGCCGGAGCCCGCCGAGCTCGGGGAACAGCTCGTAGACGGCGCTGGTGTCCCGGCCGTGCCGTCCGTTGCGCCAGCCGCCGAGCCGCAGGTTGTCGTCGACGCTCAGATCGCCGAACATCTCCCGGCCCTCCGGGACCTGAGCGAGCCGGCCCCGCACGGCGACCGTCCCGGCGTCCGGCTCGAGCAGGCCGGAGAGCGCCTTGACCAGGGTGGACTTGCCGGCGCCGTTGGCGCCGATCAGGGCCACCATCTCCCCCGCGCCGACGGTGAGATCGACGCCGTCCAGGGCGGTCGCCCCGGAGTAGCGCACGGTGAGCCCGCTGACCTCCACGATGTCACTCATGGGCGGTTCCCGTCGTCTGGGCCGTCTCCTCGGTCGTGCCGTCCTTCTCCGTCGTGCCCGTCCGGGTGACGTCGGCCCTCTCCGTCGTGCCCAGGTAGGCCGCGATCACGGCGGGGTCGGCGCGGACCTCGGCCGGTGTCCCCTCGGCGATGACCCGGCCCAGGTCGAGAACGGTGACCCGGTCGGCGAGGCGCATCACGAACGCCACGTCGTGCTCGACGAGCAGCATCGTGAGGCCCTCCGCGCGCAGGTCGCCGATCAGCGTCGCGAGCCGCTCCCGCTCGCCGGCCCGCAAGCCGGACGCCGGCTCGTCGAGCAGCAGCAGCTTCGGTTCCGCGCAGAGCGCCCGGGCCAGCTGCAACGCGCGCTGCTGACCGAGTGGCAACTCCTCGGCGGGCCGGTCCGCCCAGGCGGCGAGGCCGGTCCGCTCCAGGCAGGCCAGCGCGCGGGAGCGGATCAGGCGTTCGTCGCGGCGATGGGCGGGCAGCCGCAGCGCGCCGGCGAGGAAGCCGGCGCGGGTGGTGGCGTGCGCGCCGACCATCACGTTCTCGCAGGCGGTCATCCCGGCGAAGATCCGGGCCGCCTGGAAGACCACGCCGACGCCGAGCCGGGCCCGCCGGTGCGCCGGGAGCCGCTGCACCGGCACGCCGCCGAGGCTGACCGTGCCGGCGTTCGGGGCGAGCTGGCCGCCGATCAGGGCGAACAGCGTCGACTTGCCGGCGCCGTTGGGGCCGATCACGGCGCGCAGCTCGCCCGGCTCGACGCTCAGGCTGACGTCGCGGACGGCGTAGACACCGCCGAACGCCCGGGAGACACCCTTGACGGCGAGTCTCACGAGAACGCGGCCTTGGAGAACTCGGTGGGCACGAACTTCCCGCCCTCGACCGTGTTGATCGAGATGAAGTCCGTGGTGAGGCCGCTGTGGTTGGTGGCGGCGTAGGCGTACGTGCCGTTCGGGGTGGTCAGCGTCAGCGACTCCAGCGCGTCGCGGACCCGCGCCCGGTCGGTGCCGCCGGCCTTCTCGATGGCGGCGGCGAGCAGTTTCACGCCGCTGTAGCCGTCCTGCGCGAACTGCGGCGGCTGATACCCGTGTTTCGCCTGGAAGGACGTGGTCAGCTCGTCGACCGCGGTCTTCAGCTCGCCGGCCGGAAGGTACGAGCCCACCACGCCGACCGAGCCGGCGATGGTCACGCCCTCGGCGGCCGGTCCGGCCGGGTCGAGGAAGAGCTTGCTCGCCTGCGAGCCGGTCAGCATCAGCGGGATGTCCAGGCCCTGTGCCGCGAACTGCTTGGTGAACGCGACGCCGGGCGCCCCGGTGCCCCAGAACATCAGGGCCTGCGCGTCCGAGGCCCGCACGTGGGTGAAGATCGCGCCGAACTCGGTGGCGGTCGTCTGGAACTCCTCCACCGGACCGAGCGTGACGCCGTACTGCTGCGCCTTGGCCTGCAGACCCTTGGCGCCGGCAACCGCGTAGCTGCTCTTCGTGTCGTACGCGACAGCGACCTTGGTGATCTTGCTGGCCTGGTAGTACTTCAGCGCCGCCTCGGCATAGGTCGCCGACGTGGCGGGGACGACGAAGACGTACGGATGAATGGGGTTGATCTGCTCGTCGGCCGGGGTGAGCGAGACGTAGGGGATCTCCTCGCGGTCGACCAGCGGGATCGTCGCGAGCGCCGAATTGCTGAACGGCGACCCGATGATCGCGTCGGAGTCCTCCTTGAGCTCGTTGAAAGCCAGGACGGACTGGTCGGGCAGGCTCTTGTCGTCACGGACGGTCAGCTCGATCGGGCGGCCGCCCAGGCCGCCGCCCGCGTTGATCGCGTCGACGGCGAGCGCGACGGACTTCTGGTTCTCGGTGCCGAGCGGTGAGTAGTTGCCGGTGAGCGAGACGATCTGGCCGATCCGGATCGGATCGTCGCCGCTGTCGCCGCTGCCGGAGGCGCCGCAGCCGGCCAGGGTGACGGCGAGGACGAGGACGAGGACGCTTCGCACGATTGACCTCCTCAGGAGACTTCCGAGGGGTTACGAGACATTGAAGTTAGGCTCTCTCTACACGGCCGTCAATATTTTGCCTAACATCTGCCTCATGCCGCCCAACCCGCAGACGCTGATGCTGATGCTCCTCGGTGACTTCGTCCTCGACCGGAACGTCTGCGTCTTCTCCGGCAGCGTGATCGACGTGTTCGACCGGCTCGGCATCTCGTCGCACGCGACCCGCTCCACACTGGCCCGGATGGTGAACCGCGGGCTGCTGCGCCGCCAGCGCGACGGCCGCCGGATGTACTTCGGGCTCACCGACCGGTCCACCACGATCCTGCACGACGGGCGGACACGGATCTGGCGTACCGGCGCGGTCAACGACGCGTGGGACGGCGACTGGACGCTGCTCTGCTTCTCTCTGCCCGAATCCTGGCAGCGCCAGCGCCACGACCTGCGGTCCCAGCTGGCCTGGGCGGGATTCGGCCCGCTCCAGGGCGGCCTGTGGATCGCGCCCGGCGCGGTGCCGGCGCAGAACATCGTGACAGGCCTGGGCCTGTCCGCCCACGCACGCGTCTTCCACGCCCGCGCCGACTCGCTCACCGACATCGCCGGGATGGTCCGGGACGCGTACGACCTGGCAGGTCTCGCCGCCCGCTACGCCGAGTTCCTGTCCCGGTGGGACGGCCCGGCGCCGTTCGCGGACCCGCTCGCCGCCCGCCTCAGCCTGATCGCCGAGTGGCTCGGAGCGATCCGCCGCGACCCGCGGCTCCCGGTCGAGCACCTGCCACCGGACTGGCCGGCGGTCCGGGCCCAGAAGGTGTTCCGCGAGCTGGAGTCGTCACTGGTGGAGCCGTCCCGCGCGATCGCGGGCCAGTTGCTGGACCTGATCCCGGACAGCGCCCGCCCCGGCGAGTGACCCGTCGCGGCGCCGCCCGCACTCGCTGGCGTTGCTTGTGCTTCCTCCACGCCAGAGCCCCATGCCGTGCAGTCAAGCGATCACGCATGTCGGCAACGCCCGTTCGCGTGATCAAAGCCGCCGGCCCGACGCTGCGAACCGGCCGGTCCGGCTGGTCCGGCCGGTCCGGGCGGCCCGGCTGGTCCGGCTGGTCCGGCCGGTCCGGGCGGCCCGGCTGGTCCGGCTGGTCCGGCCGGCTCTCAGTGCTGTCCACAATGCCGTCGACAGCACTGAGGCCCAGCTCGTCTCGCCCCAATGCCACTCAGCTTAGGTTGATCATTCGATGACGTGCTGCTTCGCTTGCCCGGGTGAAGCGCCGCGGACCGTCGCATCGACCGGCCGCGCCGCATTCGCGGGGCACGGTCCGAGACGCCCGGCGTCAGCGGTGGCGGCGTGGATGAAGCCACACGCAACGTCCATGCCACGGGGATGAGGTCACACGCAACGCCCGTGCGACAGGGATCAGGTCACACGCAACGCTTGTGTGGCGATCCATCAACGCCAGGGCCGGGATGGAAGCACACGAACCGTTTCCGTGCGACCTCATCGCGGCCGGCGTGAGCTTCGGTGTGCCGCGGCCCTCGCGACAGAGCCGTATCGTGAGCCGCCACCCACGCCGGAGCTCACCGTGAGCCGCCACCCACGTACGAGCCCACCGTGAGCCGCCCTACCGTTCACCGCCCGAACGGGAGATCAACCCGGCCACCGCGATGGGTCACCGCGACGGCGCACCGGTGCAGCTATGCGGCATCCTGCGAACAGGCTGGCCGAAGCCCGTACCCCGCGACGAACAGCCGCAGCTCACCCCGAATATCAACTAGCTAAGCGGCATTGCGTCTCGCCGGGCTGGTTGCCAGCGCTGCCGGCCGTCCGGTTTGTCCGCCCTGAGCGCCAGCCGGCATCGGCGTTTCCAAGATCTGCGAGCCTGGGGGCTGCCAGCCAGGGAGCCGGGAGGGCTAAGCGGGCGGCTGCCAGACGGTGGGGTCGGCGGGTGGGTGCTGCGGGGGCGCCGACACGGCTCGGTGGACGATCTCGTAGACCCGGTCGACCGGGATGCCGTGCTTGCGGGCTATCGCTTCGACGGCGTGACCCTCGCCGTACTCGGCGACGATGGTGTCCTCGTCCGGGACGCCCGGCGGCGCGTAGCCCTGAACCGGGTACCCCGGCGACGCATAACCCTGGACCGGGTAGCCCGGCGGCGCATAACCCTGGACCGGGTAGCCCGGCGGCGCATAACCCTGGACCGGGTAGCCCGGCGGCGCATAACCCTGGACCGGATAGGGCGGCGGTGGGGTCGGCTGCTGGTAGTGGGCGATCGACGGCGGGGCGTAGGGAGGCGGCGGCGCGTAGGGAGGCTGCGGGTAGGCAGGTGCCGGGTTTTCCTGGCTCAGCTCCCGCTCCACCACGGCGTAGACCTCATCGACGGTGAGGCCGTAGCGCAGCGCTATGCCCTGGACGTCGTGACCGTCGCCGAACTCGGCGACGATGCGTTCCTCCGTGGTCGGGTATGCCTCGGACACCTCCTCACGCTACCGGAGGAACGCGAGCCCGGCTCAGCGGCCGGTGCCGACCACCACCGGGCCGGTGGGGTCGGTGGTGAGGCGCAGCCGGTCGCTGGGGCGCTCCCAGATGCGGCTCGGGTCGTTGAGCGGGTCCACGTGCCAGAGCAGCACCGGCACGGTCGGCTTCTCCAGCCGGCCGCCCGACACGACGGCCTGCACGCCGGTGGAGAGCGTCGTCGGGCCGGCGGCGAGGGAGCTCAGCGGCACCGGGTCCGGCGGCAGGAGGGCGTCGGCGAGCAGCACCGCGTCCCAGGCGGGGATCAGGAAGTTGCCCAGGTCGTTGGGGCGGCACGACTGGCTCTGCAGTTTCACCGAGGCATCCAGGGTGCAGGCGTCGAGCAGCTGCCGGTCCCGGGCGCCGGCGGCCCGGTCGGCGCACGCGAACGTCTCCCCGGGACGCAGGCCGAGAACCTCGCGGGACCTGTCCATCTGCGCGACGAGCGTGGTGTACATGCCGGGGTCCAGGTCCGAGCAGCCGGGGCCGCCGACGTAGTAGTCGACCGGCCAGTCGGCGTTGCTGACCGCGCGGAGCTGGTAGTTGGCCATGAACCGGCCGACCGAACCGTCCGCGATCACCAGGTTCGGCCGGGCGTGGCCGCAGGCGTCCTTGATCCGCTGGACGAACTCGGCGAACCGGGTCCAGCGGTCGGCGAAGAAGAGGACCGTGTCCTTGTCGCAGCCGACCCCGTCGAGGGTGGCGACGTGCCGGGCGGTCGAGCCGGGCGCCTGCCGGACGGCCGCGAGCAGGTCGTTGACGAGTGACGTCGTGTAAAGGTCGGTCGGCGCCGGCTCGGCGTAGACGTCGAGGCGGAAGCCGTCCGGGAAGCGCTGCCGCAGGCGGGTCACGGTGTCCTGGGCGTACGCCAGGTTCGCCGGGGCGAGCTGGAGGTAGCCGGGACGGTCGACGAACGGCTTGCCGGGGGCGCCCAGGTCGGCGAGGAGGTTCGGGGCGATGAACGGGATACCGGCGTCGAGCAGCCGGTTGATCGCCCGCTGCGTGGTGTCCCGGCTGTCGCCGCCGCCGATCACCACCAGGCGCGGGCCGAGCGCCGCACGCCGCTCGATGACCATCTTGGCGATGTCGTCGGCGTGCCGGACGTCCTGGGTGGCGTCGGCGATCACCACGTGCAGATGCCCGAGGTACGTCTGTGCGAACAGCAGGGCCCGCAGCTGGTCCCGCTCGGACGGGTAGTCCCGGCCGTCCGCGCAGGTGGCGGGCGCGCCGGGGAGCGGGTCGCAGGAGAGCGCGCCCATCCAGACCACGGTCAGGTCGCCCCTCTCCAGCGGGCGGTTGTTCCGCAGGATCGCCTGCTCGAGCCGGACCGTCACCGGGTCCCGCCCGAACGCGGCCGGGGCGAACACCCCGGGGTCGGCGGTGTCGAGCAGCCCGTAGCAGCGGGAGCCGTCCGCGGTCGCCCGCATCACCGTGATCCCGGTGGAGGTGGGCAGCGTGTAGCAGCCGTGTGTCACGCCGGGCAGCCAGTCCTCGCGGGTCCAGCCGAGGAAGCTGAGCGTCAGCGTGAGCACGGCCAGGGTCACGTTGTGGGCGGCGCTCAGCGACGGCAGCTTGATCAGGCCGGTCAGCTTGTCCGAGACGAGAACCGGCAGGACGACCGCGGCCACCGACACGGCCAGCGCGCGGGCCTCGGCGCTGCCCCGCAACGCGTTCTCGACGAAGACGGTGGCGATCGCGAACACCACGGCGGTGCCGGTGATCAGGGCGACCAGCCGGAGGTTCTCGCTGAGCAGCGCCGCGACGGCGGCCAGCGCGACCGCAACGAGAATCGTCCACACCCCGATGTATCCGGTGATGCCGGCGTGCACCACCAGGATCACCAGCGCGAGCACGGCCAGCAGCCGTGGCCGTTCCGGTTTCGCCAGGATCCGGGGCAGCGGGGAGTCCGGGTCGGCCGCGGCGGCGACCGCGGCGAGGATCGGCCGGGCCGCCCGCACCAGGGACCCGGCGCCGTAGATGACGGTGGCCGTGCCGGCGACCAGGAGGATCGAGTACAGCCCGTCGACGCCGGCGAACAGCACACGCACCACGATGAGCGCGGCCAGCAGCAGGGCCGCGAGCCCGAGCACGCCCTTCGGCGTGAGCAGCGAGCGGGGGATCCGGGGCATCGACACCTCTCTGTCCAACGTGTCCCCACGGTAAGTGACCCCCGCCAGGCTGCTCAGCCCAGCTGCTCCTCCAGGTGGAAGACCTGGTCGAGGACGACCATGCCCTGGTCCGGGCGGGCCTCGCCGAGCGACGGGAAGAAGCCGGCCATCGCCGCCTGCCAGCGGGCGTTCACCTCGGTACGGGCCATCGCCTCCTGGGCCGCCGCGAAGTCCTCGGTCTCGAGGATGCCGACGAGCAGCCCGTCCGGCCGCAGGAAGAGCCGGTAGTCGTGCCAGCCGGTGTCGGCGAGGGCCCGGAGCATCTCCGGCCAGACCGCGGCGTGCGCCTCACGGTAGGCGTCGAGTTTCGCCGGATCGACCTGCAGGGTGAAGCACACACGCGTCATGCCGGGGATTATGGCGGGTGGGTTGAAACGTTTCTAGACCCTTGCGGGTGGAACGCCGCACCTACCGCCCCGCCACCCTGACACCGACGAGCGGTAACCCGATCGAGTGTCGTCTTTCCCTTCGGTCCCCGCGACCCGCAGAATGTGACCGCGTCCGGGAAGACGGGGAGGGGCATTGACGGCCTTCGAGTACATCGGCGCCACCGGCATGGACGAGGTTCTCGACGCGCTCGCGGACGGCGCGGGATCGGTCCTGGCCGGCGGGCAGAGCCTGACCCTGCAGGCCGGCGACACGGAGACGGCGGTCCGGCGGGTCGTCGACATCAACCGGGTGTCCGGGCTGGACACCCTCGCCGCGAACGACGGATCACTGCGGGTCGGGCCGCTCGTGCGGCATCGGACCTTCGAGTCGGCCGGGGTCACCGGGCCGCTCGGCGACCTGCTGCGCGCCGTCGTGTGCCACATCGGGCATCCGCCGATCCGGGCCCGCGGGACCATGCTGGGCAGCTTCGCGTTCGCCCACCCGGCCGCCGAGTGGCCGGTCGTGGCGATGATGCTCGACGCGCGGATGACGCTGACCGGCCGGAACGGCAGCCGGACCGTCGCCGCCGAGAGCTTCTTCACCGGGCCGTTCACGACCGCGCGGCGACCGGACGAGATGCTGACCGAGGCCCAGCTGCGGGTGCTGCCGGCCGGGACAGGCATCGGGTACGCCGAGGACCGCCGCACCACGATCTTCCCGCAGGCGGCGGCGATCGCCGCGATCACGGTCACCGAGGGGGTGGTCAGCGCGGCCTCGATCGGGCTGGTCAACGCCGGTCCCTGCCCGGTGCGGGCGCGCGCCGCCGAGAAGGCTCTGCTCGACGGCCCGCTGTCGGACGCCGCGATCAGCGCCGCCGCCGAGGCCGCGGCCGACGTGGACGCGACAGGGGGTGGCACCGCCGCGGACCGGCTGATGCGGCAGCGCGCGTTCCGGACCCTGGCCCGGCGGGCGCTCAGCCAGGCACGGGACGGGCTGGGCGTGCGGGCGCACCCGTAGCGGAACCCGCGCTGCGGCCGGGACGGACGTGGCGCGGCCGCGCGGCTCTGCGGGGCGTGTCAGCTGCGGTTGTGCGGGGGGCAGGCCGTACCCCTAGATCGAAGTGTGGGGAAAAGCAGAGATCAAGTGACTTCCGCTGCGCGCGTGGGCATACCAGTGTGGACGTGGGTGCCCTATCGCGAGGAGTGAGCATGCGTCATCGTGTCGTGGTCGTGGGGGCCGGGTTCGGGGGCCTCTTCGCCATCAAGGCTCTGCGCCGGGCGGACGTGGACATCACCCTGATCAACGGGACGGCCTATCACCTCTTCCAGCCGCTGCTCTACCAGGTGGCCACCGGCATCCTGTCGGAAGGTGAGGTCGCGCCGCCGATCCGGGAGGTGCTCAAGCGGCAGAAGAACGTGGACGTCCGGCTCGGCTGGGTGCAGGACGTGGACGTCGAGAACAAGGTCGTCTCGGTGAACGGGCCGGGGATCGACTACACCGTGGAGTACGACACGCTGATCGTGGCGGCCGGCGCCTCGCAGTCGTATTTCGGCAACGACGAGTTCGCCGAGTACGCGCCCGGCATGAAGAGCATCGACGACGCGCTGGAGCTGCGCGCCCGGATCTTCGGGGCGTTCGAGGTCGCCGACCTGCAGACCGACCCGGCGGACAAGGAACGCTGGCTCACGTTCGTGGTGGTCGGCGCCGGCCCGACCGGCACCGAGATGGCCGGGCAGATCGCCGAGCTGGCGCACCGGACACTGCCCTCGCAGTACCGGCACATCGACACCCGTAAGTCGCGGATCCTGCTGGTGGACGCCGTCGGGGCGGTGCTGAACACGTTCGGTGACCGACTGTCCGGCCGGGCCAGGGATCAGCTGGAGAAGCTCGGCGTCGAGGTCATGCTGAACACCAAGGTGGTGGGCGTCGACACCACCGGGATCGAGGTGGAGACGTCGTCCGGCCGGCAGCGGATCCCGACGATGACCAAGGTCTGGGCGGCCGGGGTGGCCGCGCCGACGCTCGCCACGAAGCTGGCCGACGCGGCAGGCGCGAAGACCGACCGGGCCGGCCGCGTGCTCGTGGAGAAGGACACCACGGTCCCCGGGCACCCGGAGATCTTCGTGCTCGGCGACATGATGAACCTGGCCGGCGAGGACGGGCGGCCGCTGCCCGGTGTCGCGCAGGTGGCGATCCAGAGCGGGCGGCACGCGGCCGACCAGATCAAGCGGCGGCTGGGCGGCAAACCGGACAAGCAGCCCTTCAAGTACTTCGACAAGGGCAGCCTCGCGACGATCTCCCGCTTCTCGGCGGTGGCCAGCATCGGCAAGCTGCACCTGTCCGGATTCCCGGCCTGGGTGGTGTGGGTCGCCGTGCACCTTTTCTACCTGGTCGGCTTCAAGAACCGGGTCACGGCGGTGCTGCACTGGGCGGTCAGCTTCCTGGGCCGGGGCAGGTCGGAACGAGTGGCCACCCAGCAGCAGGCGTTCGCCCGGCGGGCCCTCCGCCTGTACGGCGACCCCTTCAAACGTGAGGCGGAGGAAAGTCGCTGACACCGCCAGGTAGCGTGTAGCGGCCCCTGCATTCTTGAGGAAGGTTCACGCCTTGGTTCCGGTCACACAACCCGTCGTCGCACCGAGGCAACGGGCGATGGCCCCGGTCTACCACGAGCTGACGCTCTTCCACGGGAGCATGGGTGCGGGCAAGTCGACCCTGGCGTTGCAGAACGCGTACAACCGGCGGCAGGCCGGGCGGCCCGGCGTGCTGCTCACCAGCATGGATCGCGCCGGGTCCGGGGTGCTGTCGTCCCGGCTCGGCGTGATGGCCGACGCCATCGAGGTGACCGACGGGGCCGACCTGGTCACGCTGATCGAGGCGCAGGTGCCGGCCGGCGGGTTCGTGATCGTCGACGAGGCCCAGTTCCTGCGCCCGGAGCAGGTCGAGCAGCTCGCCCTCGCGGTGGACGAGCTGCACGTCGACGTGGACTGCTACGCGATATCGACGGACTTCATGTCGCGGCTGTTCCCCGGCTCGCAGCGGCTCCTCGAGCTGGCCGACCGGATCGTGTCGCTGCAGGTCGAGGTGACCTGCTGGTGCGGGCGTCCGGGCCGGCAGAACGCGCGGATCGAGGACGGGCGGGTGGCCCGGTCCGGCGCTCAGGTGGCGGTCGGGGACATCGACGCGGCGGCCGAGGTGAGCTATCGGGTGCTGTGCCGCCGCCACTGGCGTGAGGGCGTCGCGGGACCCGCTCAGGGGTAGATCTGCCACGCGCGCAGGTCACCCTGCGGGTCGAAGAGGTAGCCGCCGTCGCCGTAGCCGTGGTTGGCCGGGTCGACGTTCGTGAAGATCGGTCCGCTGAGGCCCCAGTACTTGTCGGTGGCGGTGTTCGTGCCCTTGCCGACGTGCACCGTGAGCGTGCCGCCGGCCGGGATCCTGGTGCCCTTCGCGAACGTGTAGCGGCGGTAGGCGGAGTCGCGCACCCACCAGCCGGCCACGCTCACGGCGGTTCTGCCCTGATTTTTCAGGAGAAAGTATTCGCCGTTGAGGTTCGCCGCGTCGGAACCGGCGGGATCCGGGTCAACCGTCAGCGACAGTGAAGCGGCCGGCCCGGCACCACAGCTGTCCGTGTCGTAGAGGCCGCGGTGCTCCTTGGCGGCCGCCTTCGCCGCGGCCAGGTAGCGTTCGTCCCAGGTCCACTCGCCGGCGAACGGCAGCCAGAGGGCGAGGCCCCGGCGTACCAGATCCTGCCCGATGTCCTGCCACCTACCGTTGATCTTCACGGCGGCGGAGCGGAGCGGACGCTCGCCGCTCTTGCTGGACGCCTTCAAAGCGGTCAGGCGCACCTTGTTGCCACCGGCCTTGACCATCTGCTCGACCCGCGCCGTCGCGGCCAGCGCGTGACACTCGCCGCGCCGCTTCGCCGGCGTCGGCGAGTACTTGGTCTGCTCCATCGCCTGAATCCCGATCAGCCGGATCGACTTCAGCGCGCTGGTGCCGTCGCCGTGCAGGTCGACCCGGAGGGTGTCGCCGTCGGCGACCCAGTCGACCGTGCCGGTCCAGGTGAGGGTGGCTGCCTGCGCGGGGGCGGCGAACCCGGCGACACCGAGGGTGGCGGTCACGGCGAGGGTGGCTAGGCGACGCAGCATGCCGGGCTCATCGGCCGGGCAGGCGCCGGCTTGAGCGATCCGGGTCGTCAGCGTGGCCTCGCATTCCGCGCCTCTCCATCTCCGCATCCGGTACGCGCCATCGGCAGTTCCCAACCGCAACCTACTGGTCCCCCGCTCCCCCGGCCACCTGACGGCCCCTCCCGCCGGCGCATCCCGCCGCCGGCCCCGGCGTCCCGTCACCCTCTCCGCGTCCCGTCACCTGGATCCCCGCCTCCGCCCGCCGCAGATCGTGGAGCGTTCGCCGCCGTGGGACCCGCAGATCTTGGAATGCCGCCCGTCGGCTGGCTCGTAGTGCTGCCGAACCGGGCGCGCCGGAGCACTGTGAGCCAGCCGGACCGGGCGAGCTGGTGCTCAGTGCTGTCGACAGGCGCTTCGACAACACTCAGCACCAGCCGGACCGGCCGGTCGTCAGCGCTCCGGCGACAGCACTGAGCACCGGCCGGACCGGCCGGTCGTCAGGGCTATCTCATCTGTCGGACTTCGGCGGGGCTGCTCGAACGGGTTACTACCCCGGGCGATGGATTGCCGTGTCTGCGAGGCTGCACGAAGGTGGGCAACCTCCACGGACGAAGGGTGCATCGATGAGCAATCCCCACCAGATGCCCTATGGGTGGGCGCCGCCGATCACCGACGGCTTCATCCGCGCGCGTCCGCCGGTCACGCCGGGACGGCGGCTGGCGGCGGCGCTGCTCGACGTTCTGCTGATGATCGTGACGCTCGGCGTCGGCTGGCTGGCCTGGGCGATGGTCACCTGGCCCGCCGGTCAGACCCCGGCGAAACGGCTGCTCGGGCAGGTGGTGACCGACAGTGCCACCGGTGTCCCGTTCGGCCGGCGGCGGATGGCGGTCCGGGAGATGTGCCTGAAGCTCGCGCTGAACGTGGTCACGCTCACCGCGTTCGCCTGGGTCGACGGCCTCTTCGCCCTCGGCGACCGCGACCAGCATCGTGCCCTCCACGACCGGATGGCCAACTCGATCGTCGTCGAGCGCTGACCCGGCCGTGGAAGACTCCACAGCCGGGCCCCTCAACGCGCTACCCCGCCGTCCAGAACAGGGCCCGGGCGTACTGCGCGTACAAGCCCTTCGGGTGTGCCCGGAACAACGGCTCGGTCCCGAACAGCACCACATTGCCCCCGCCCGCCGTGGCGCCGGAGACCACCGCTGCCTGCCCGGCGGCCTGTTCCTGCCCGTTGGCGCCGGCCGTGGTCGGCTGCCAGTGGCCGGCGACCAGCGGGTCGGCGCCGTACCGCTGCTCCACGGTGAACCCGGTGCCGGTGAACCAGAGCGGCGAGTAGACGAACGAGTGCGGCAGCGACCCCGCCCCGACGACCGGGCCGGTGTTCACCACGTTGACCACGCCGTTCGCGTCACCGCGTGCGGCGTTCGCGACCGCCGGCAGCAGTTTCGCGGCGGCGTTGAAGGTGGCGCCCGTCGCGCCTCGGGTGACCACGCCGCCGCCGCGGGCGAGGAACGCGTCGACGGTGGCGCGGCCTGTCGCGTTCAGGCCGGTGTACGACAGGCCGGACGAGACGATCAGGGTGTCCACGTCGCTGAGCCCGGCGCCGCCGTTGAGCAGCGCGGTCGAGACGGTCCGGACCGTGAAGCCCATCTCCTTGAGGGCGAACAGCTCGTCGGCCGAGACCGCGCCGGCGATGACCGGCTGATCGAGGACCTCCCCTGCCGGCTTCGTGGGCGCCGCGGTGAACCGTACCCCCAATGATCGGGCCAGCGCGGTGGCCTCGGGCCGCGCCTCGGCCGGGACCACGACGGTGGCCGCGCCGGTACGCCGCAGCTTGATCCCCCGGGCGAGCAGCTCGTTGACCGCCCGCACGTCGTTGCCGTCCTTCAGGGTGAGCTGCAGCGCGCTGCCCTTGCGCGCGTCGACGCCGCCCTGGAGGACGGCTTGCCGGACCGGGGTCGTGGCGACGCGCGGCGCGGCCTTGCGGCTGATGTCGACCTGCGCGCCCCAGAGGAGGCCGAGGCTCCAGCCGGAGATGTCGTACATCTGCGGGACGAGGTCGGAGATGTCCCGGCCGGCCTCCAGAAGCGCGTTCGCGAGGCCGCGCTTCGGCTGGTGCATGTCGACGATGTAGGTGCCGGAGGCGTAGCGCCGCCCGTTCACCGTGAAGCCGTGACGCGCCTTGGTGACCCGCACGTCGTTGGCGATCAGGTGGTTGATCAGGCGGGTCGCGGCGGGTGTCCCGGCCGGGATCACGTAGGCGCGCGGGAACTCGGTCGAGTAACGGTCCTCCGGCCCGAAGCCGTCCACGAAACCGTCCGGGATCTCCGGCGAGGGCGCGCCCACCCAGCCCCGGCGGAACTGTTCGATCTGGCCGGCGAGCAGTGACGACTTGTTGGTGTCCGCGTACGTGAGCGCGGCTTCGATGGTCGCGGCGGCCACGTCCGTGTTGATCTTCGAGCGGCGGCGCAGCTCCTCCACCGGCAGGTTGGTGTAGTCGGCGTTGTTCACCCGCAGCGGGATCTCCACGGTGTGGCCGATGGCGCCCTGGAAGATCGCGTACATCGGGGTGAAGATCGGCGGCCAGTCGTCCCAGTCGCCCGGCGCGTAGTCACGGAACGGGATGTCGGCGCGGGTGGTCTCGGCGTACCCCAGTTTCTGGATCGCCGCCTCCATGCCGAGCGCGTTCGGCAGGGCGTGCTTGATGTAGAGGTCGTACTCGTAGTTCTGCCCGTGCGGCGGGGTGCCCGGCTCGATCAGCGTGGTGCCGGTGTACCCGTGCTCGTCCAGCATCACGAACGGCTGCGTGCCGATCACCACGTCACGGATCGCGCGGGACTCGGGCTGCGAGTTCGTGGCGTAGTCGCGGTTGATGTCGAAACCGGCGCCGTTCGCCCGGGTGCCGGCGACCCGCCCGTCCGGGTTGTTCGTGACCGTCACGTAGACGCGGCTCTTCTTCAGGAACGCGACGGTCTTCGCGTCGGTCGCCGTGGCCAGTCTCTCGATCACGCGGAGAGCGCCGTCGGTGCCCTCCCACTCGTTGCCGTGGATGTTCGCGTTGATCCAGACCGGCGTCTTGTACCCGGCTTTCAGGTGACCGTCCCGCTGGGCCGCCCACGGGTTGTCCTCGATCATCGCCTTCCAGCGATCCTGCCGGGCCGTCTCGGCCGCCGATTCCGGCGCGGTCACCGTGACCAGGTAAAGATCCCGGCCTCCGGCCGATTTCCCGATCACCTCGGCGGAGACCTTGTCGGAGGCCTTCTGCAGGGCGTTCAATTTCGGCGCGATCCCGTGGTACGGGATGAGCCCCAGCTTGATCGACCGATCATCCGGGTTCTCGGGGTAGACGCTGAGGGTGTTCTGGCGCGGATAGCCCCGCTTCCCCGGCTTCCAGCCGGTCCCCGAGCCCGCGCCGGTGATCCCCGCGCCGGCGACCTCCGCGCCGTTGATCGACAGGCTTCGCGCCGACGCGTTCTCCAGCGCGGCGACCTCGTTGCGTTCCGGACCGTTGCCGAAGTCCCTGCTCGCCTGCACCCTGTCCGGGTCGCCCGGTGCGGCGGCAGCAGCAGGATCGGCGAGCAGCGCCGCGGTCAGCAGCGCGGTGCCGAATCCGGCAAGCGTTCGTGACAAGTCCACAAAGCACCTCCGTTGGGATTCCCCTGACCCTCTCCGGAGCAGCAACGGATGCGCAATGATCTATGCGGACGATTCTTGTTCTTAACCGAGTTACCGCAAGATCACATCGAGCCCGCGCTCGAAGATCTCGTCGTCGTCCCGCTCCGGCCCGGCCAGGTGGCGCGACGCCACGAGCGTCGGACAGGCCGCGGTCACATGCCGGCGCGCCGCCTCCCGATCCGCAGCGCTCGACGCCCGCCACGTCGCCTCGGTCAGCGCCGCCCCGATCACATAGTTCGCCAGCAGCCGGGTGGCCACGGTCAATTCGCGATCTTTCAGCCCGCCGCGCGACAGCGCCTCCTGCAGGAACTCGGTGCGCGCCAGCACGTTCGGCCCGAGCATCGGCCGCCCGATCAGCGCGGCCGCCCAGGGATGGTCGAGCATGGCGCGGCGCCAGCCCCGCACGAGGGTACGGGCATCGGCCCGCCACTCCGTCTTCTCCGGGATCGGAACCGCCCCGAAGACGTGATCGACGGCCAGATCGAGGACGTCGTCCCTGGTCTCCACATGCCAGTAGAGCGCGGTGGAGGTGACCCCGAGCGCCGCCGCCAGCCGCCGCATGGTGAGCCCGTCGACCCCCTCGGCATCGAGCAGCCCCACTGCGGCCACCGTGATCGACTCCCGGCTGAGCTGGGGTTGCCGGCGCCGCCGGTCAGGTTCGGGCCGGAGCCATACCGAGGTCATGCCTGTTAGATTAACGTCGGTAAGTCAAATTATCACCGTTCAAGGAGGCGTGTCGTGCCCCTGATACGCGTGCGATTGGAGACCGACCGGTCGACGGCCCGCAAGGTGATGGCCCTGCACCTGGCCGGCCGCGCCCATGCCGAGTCCCGCGAGGCAGCCCGCGAGTGGGTGTGGTCCCACGGCCGCACCCCGGCAGCCGACCCGATCTTCGTGGGAGTCACCAACGGCGAGCCGGTGCACCTGCTCTACGACGTGGAGGTCCACCTGGAGGCCGGTCCCTGAGGCACAGCCGGTTCGAGACGCCCGTCGGGGTACAGCCGATAGTTGAGCCGGAGAAGCACGGATGCCAGCCCGTCCGCCCAATCCATCAGGGACCCGGTGTCGAACTTCGCCGCAAGCGCGACGATGTGCGGGAGGCTCTCCGCGTCGACGGTGGCGACGAGGCGATCTCTCAATTTGCTGCCCGGTATGGAGTAGACGCGGTAGAACGACTCGGGAAGCTCGATCCTCAGCACTCGGCCGACCGTGGCGTTGCACGTGAGCGCGCTCACGACCTCAACGAATCGCTCATCCGACGACGCAAGCACCGGCGTGAATCGCTCCAGCGCCGACCACAGCAAGTCTGCTATCGAGTCGAGCCGCGTATCGGGCACCAGAAGGATGGACCGATACAGGTTGGCGACATCCCGTCCATCGGTCGAATCCGCGGACGAGATGAAGTCAGCAACCTGGTTCACCACGAAGTCGGTGAGCCCGATATCGACAAGCACCCTCGCCTGGCGGCTCACCAGTCCGAAATCCAGGTCCTTGCTCAGCAGTCGCCGCCGGAAGGAGTTCCGGACATCCCGGCGAGCACGGTGGTCACCATCATGAGCGAGTAGCACCGCCAAGGCCTCCGTCATGTCGGCGCGTGCCACGAGTCCGTTCCGCAGGAGGTCCCGGATCAGCTCAGAGCGGGTCGGAGCCACGTCGAGCAGATCGAACGTGTTCCAACTGATCTCTCCTCGGCTCGCAAGGAACCGACTTGTCACCGCGGACTGGATTGCGTCGGTCCAGAAGGGGGCGAGCTTGGATTTCAGCTCCTCCGACGGGTAGATCCGCAATTCAGCGATGGCATCCGCGACAACGGATTCCTCGCCGGGCCTGTGCAGGCCGAGGATCCCCAGCAGATAGTCCGTGCCACCGATAATACTCGCCTGCCCAACCGCCGCGGCTGCCCGTACCGCTTCTGCCAGATCGTAGGCATTCTGCTGCGCTGCCACCTTCGCACACACCGCGCCGACCGCCGCCGTCGCGAAGTCATCTTTACCTTTCTTGGCCTCGAGTACCCGAGGCAATAGCACCCTGACCCAGTCGAGAGCGACCTCACCATCGACGTCACCGAGGGTTCGGAGGAAATCGTCGAGACCATAATGGTAGGCCGGTAGCTCACCGTCGGCTGCCAGCCTCTCCACTCCTTTAAGCGCGAGCACACCCGCCGACCGGAACCCCCGCTCATGGGCACCCTGCAGAATAAAGGACGAAGCCGGTGAGAAATCTCCGCCGATCGCCTGGTCGAGGACACTGGCAACGAACGACTCGTCACCGCATTGCCCTATGACACGGCCGATCGAGAAGCGAGCACCAAGATCCACATCCTTGCTCAGGAAACGGCCCGAGATCTCATTCAATCTATTTTTCTCGCCTAGCACCACCAGAATCCGTAACGCCTGATCGACAGTCTCGGTGTAAGCAGATGACTGCGCGATCTGCCACAGGGATTCCGAGATCCTCCCTCGCAGTTCTGGGTGCCGGATTCGCGGGGCAGCGAGGAGGCATTCGCCCATCAGCAGCAGATCACGGTGGACGACATCGTCGTCGGGGACCAGCGGCACTGTCAGCGGAGCGTCCCGGTCGGTGATCCCGGCGATGCCCAGAAGGAGATCCGTGGCGTCGGACATGCGGCCGGCCAGCAGCAGAAGCACCTCCTCCCACCACGGATCATGGCGGTGTGCCAGGAGGTGGTCGCGCGTCTCGGAGAAGTGCTCGTTGGCCCAGACCGCCGCAAAATATTCCTGGATGGTCAGGTGCCAGAAGCCGTACCACCCGGTCGCCTGCTCCTTGACGAGACCGTAGTTCGCCGCGATCTCCTTCAGCACATCCGCCGGGCTTGCATCGCTGAGACCGATGGTCGGGAGGAAGGCGCGAATCATCGAGAGGACCTCGGACTCGGGAAAGTAGCGTTTGCCCTGGACGTGGAAGTGCCAGGCCAACTCTTCCATCAGGTCGCGCTTACGGTCCGTGGTGAACTGTGAGTAACGGCGAATGCCGCGCTTGGAGTCCCATTCCTTCAGGAGGACCTCCACGCAGCGGTTGTAGAGCTCGGATCTCCGCTCGGGCAACTCGAGATCGTTCTCGTAGACGATCGCGATCAACGACAGGATCAAGGGATTCGCTGCCAGGGTCTTCATCCGCACGTTGCGGTTGAGGGAATTGACCAGGTCGCGGAACTCGGGCTGCCGCCCGGCGAACCAGTTCTCCAGGAAGCGCCGGCTCTGATCCCACGTGAAGTCGAGCACCTCCAGGATCTGAAACCGGTCGAGACCGCCATTGAACCCCGCCCGGCGGCAGGTGACCGCGATCGGCGCCTTCGGGTAGCGCGCGCACAGGCGCGAGATCTCACCTGCCGCTTTGCGGTACGCGTCGGTAGCCTGGGCGGCTTCGGATCCGCCGAGCACCTCGTCGAGGCCGTCGAAGAGCAGCGCTGCCGTCCCGTTGGTGAGCCGCTCACGCACGTAGTCACCGGCGCCCGCGAAGCCGTACTTGTCGGCGCAGTCCTTGATGGCGAACTCCAGGATGTCCGCCATCCCGCTGTCGATGAAACGCCGCAATTCCACGAAGATCGGGACTCCGGTGAGGCCGCTGATCTCGCCCTTGCAGATGCGGAACGCCAGGTGCTTGAGCATCGTCGTCTTGCCGGCGCCGGGGTCACCCAGGACGACAACGTGCTGATATCGGGTCAGCGCGTCCTCCGGCGGCACGGCCTCCGCGTGTTTCGCGACGGTTCGCGCAGCGGTCGCGTCGAGCAGGGCGGCCGGGTGGCCCGCGGCCAACGCCTCTATCTCCTCCTCGGCGACATAGCGCCGCGACTCGTCTTCACGAATCTTGACCTGGACGTAGAGGGCGTTCAGGTCGAGCGGCTTCGCCATGTCCAGGACCCGGAGCGCCTTCAACTCGGAGATCAGCGAGGCCTTGTACTCGAGGGCGGTACGCTCCCGGTCGTCGGCGGCCAGCAGCAGGCGCCGCTGCTTCGCCTCCTCGGTCTTCTGCTCGGCCTCCGCGGCCGCGGTCTGCTGCTGACGGGACTCCCACTTCGCCCGTTCCCGTGCGAGCCGGTCGTCGGCCTCGGCTCGCTCCTGCGCGAGTCGTCGCTGGAAGTGCATGGTGAGGTAGGTGACGAGGAATCCGACAAGCGTGATCGCGCCGATGATGTAGGCGGCAACCACCTCGGGTGACTGCCAGACGGACTCGGTCGCCGGCACGGCACTCCCGCTGGGAGACGGGACGAGGGCATACACGCGGGTCCTCCCGGGGCACGGTCCGCCATGGTCGGCGTAGTGTCCGGCAACGGCACCGTTCGTGGTGTCAGGTAGCGGACACCACCGACAGGGTGCAGCGGGCGTTGCGGACGACGGCCAGGTCGACCATGCGGCCTCGGGCGTCCAGGCACACCCCGCCGCCCGCCGCCTCGAAGCGTTGCACCAGGTCGCGGGCCTCGGCCACCTCGTCCGGGGACGGGGTGAAGACCTCGTGGACCACCGGGATCTGGGCCGGGTGGATGCACGCCCGGCCGCGGAAACCGAGCCGTTTCAGCGCGAGCGTGCTGCGGCGCAGGGAGTCCAGGTCGCGGAAGTCGGTGGTGACCGCTGCGGCGGGCGGTTCGATGCCGGCTGCGGCGGAGGCGAGCACCACGGCGGAGCGTACGAGAAGAAGCTCCCTCTCGTCCTCACCCGGGGTGACCCCCAGTTCCGCCGCCAGATCGGCTTCGCCGATCTGCAACCGGGTCACCCGCGGCGCGCTGGCGATGGCGGCCGCGGCCAGGAGGGCCTGCGGCGTCTCCAGCAGGGGTACGAGTCCGAGCCCACCCGCCGGATCGACGGCATCCAGCACGCCGGCGAGCGCCGCCAGCTGACCGAGATCGGCTTTGGCCACGACCAGCCCCCGCACAGCCGGGCCGGCCGCCGTCACCACCGCGCGCGAGTCCGCCACCCCCTGCGGACCGGCGTTGACCCGGACGAAGACCGGCGCGCCGGGATCCTGATCGGTCAGCCAGGCGGCCACCGCATCGCGGGCGGCGGGCTTCTCCGCGGGCGGGACCGCGTCCTCCAGGTCCACGATCACCGCGTCGGCGCCGCGGCTCAGCGCGGACTCCAGCATCCGCGGGCGGTTGCCGGGCACGTAGAGGAAGGATCTCATCCGATCGACGCCTTCCCGGCGAGCAGCGCGCGGGCGATCACGACGCGCTGGATGTCGTTGGTGCCCTCGCCGATCATCATGAGCGGGGCGTCCCGGTAGAGGCGTTCCACCACGAACTCCTTGGAGTACCCGTACCCGCCGTGCACCTGCATCGAGGTGAGCGCGCAGAACACGGCCGCCTCGGAGGCGAACGCCTTCGCCATCCCGGCCTCCATGTCGACCCGGTGGCCGCCGTCGGCCCGTGACGCGGCCCAGTAGACGAGCAGCCGGGCCGCCTGGACCTGCGCCGCCATCTCGGCGATCTTGAGCTGGATCGCCTGGAAGCCGCCGATCGGCTTGCCGAACGCGTGCCGCTCACCGGCGTAGCGCAGCGCCTCGTCGTAGGCCGCCTGTGCGATGCCGAGCGCGCGGGCCGCCACGTTGATCCGGCCGGTCTCCAGGCCGGAGAGCACCTGCTGCATGCCACGTCCCTCGACGCCGCCGAGCAACCGGGTCGCCGGGACCCGCGCGTCCTCGAGCAGCACCTCGCAGGACTCGGTGCCCTTGTATCCCAGTTTGGGCAGGTCACGCTCGACGGTGAAACCGGGTGTGCCGGCCTCGACCAGGATCACCGACATGCCCTTGTGCGCGGGTTCCGCGGAGGCGTCCGTCTTGCAGAGGACCGGCAGCGGATCGGCGTGCCGGGCGTTGGTGATCCACGTCTTGCGGCCGTTCAGCACGTAGTGGTCGCCGTCCCGGACCGCCGTCGTCGTGATGCCCTGCAGGTCGGTGCCGGCGTCCGGCTCGGTCAGGGCGATGCCGGTGCGGCGCTTCCCGGTCGCCAGGTCGGGGAGATAGCGGGCCTTCTGGTCGGCGGTGCCGTGGCGGGCCACGAGCCAGCAGGACAGGGAGTGACTGCCGAGGATTCCGGCGATCCCCATCCAGCCCTTGGCGATCTCCTCGAAGGTGAGCGCGAAACTCACCATGTCGGCGCCGAGGCCGCCGTACTCCTCCGGCACCGTGAGACCGAAAAGGCCCATCTCCCGCATCGTCTCGACGATCTCGGTGGGGTACCGGCCGGACGCCTCCCACTCGCCGGCCACCGGGCGGATCTCCCGGTCGACGAAGTCGCGCAGCACGTCGCGGAACATCCGCTGCTCGTCGGAAAGCTCGAAATCCATGATCACTCCGGAGGGGCGAGAGGACGGAACACGGCAAGTCCGTCGCGCCAGGTGAGCCGCACCGGCTGGTCACAGCGCGGCTCATCGACGTCGACCAGGTGGGTGAGGACGATCGGGCCCTCGGCGAGGCGGACCCGGGCGAGCATGTACGGCACGTCGGCGCGGTGGACGACCGTGAAACTGTCCACGGTTCCGGTCCCGGCGGCCTCCACGGACCAGAGGTCGTCACCGCCGCACGAGACGCAGATCGGTCGCGGGTAGTGCTGATATCTCCGGCACGAGCGGCAGAACTGCAGGACGAGCGTCACCGATCCACCCCCAGCAGCACGGTGGCGTGACTGGAGAAGATCCCGCCGGTGCCGTGCGCGAGCGCCACCGACGCGCCGGGCACCTGCCGCGCCCCGCACTCCCCGCGCAGCTGCCGCACCGCCTCCACCAGCAGCAGCACCCCGAACTGCCCGGGGTGGCAGTAGGCGAGCCCGCCGCCCTGCGTGTTGTGCGGCACGGTCGCGCCGAGTCCGGCGCCCGGCTCGGCGAACCCGAGGGCCTCCAGCCCCAGCGGCACCGAGACGGTGAACGCGTCGTACAGCTGCACCACGTCGACGTCGGATGGCTGGAGACCGGCCCTCGCGAACGCCCGCTGACCGGAGTCGATCGCGCCGGTCCGCAGCAGGTCGGCGGCGGTCGCCATCCCGGTGTGCGTGAGCGACTCGCCGTACCCGAGGACGACGACCGGGGGCCGGGGCAGGTCGCGGGCCCGGTCCAGGGACGTCAGCACCACCGCGCCGCCACCGTCGGTGACCAGGCAGCAGTCCAGTTTGCCGAGCGGGCTGGAGATCATCGGCGAGGCCAGGACGTCGTCGACGGTGAGCGGGCCCATCCGGTAGGTCCAGGCCGCCGGATTGCGCCGGGCACGCTCCCGGGCGGCCACCGCGACGGTCGCCAGGTCGGCCCGATCCAGCCCGTAGGTGTGCAGGTATCGCTGGGCGGTCATGGCGTAGTACGAGATCGGGTAGAGCGGCCGGTAGGGCGCCTCCCACTCCGCCTCCGGGGTGCCCTCCTCGTGGACCCCGGTCACCGAGCGGCTGCGGGCGGAGCGCTGGTTGCTCGCGTAGGAGATGACCACGGTGGCGCACTGGCCGGCCTCGATGGCCTGGACGGCTCGGGCCACGTACATCTCGAAGACCGCGCCGCCCGCGAAGCTGGAGTCGCTCCACGCCGGCTGCAGTCCCAGATGGTCCGCGAGCTGGGTCGCCGAGAAGCGCGAGATGCCGTTCGTGGCGATGCCGTCGACGTCGGCCAGGGTCAGCCCCGCGTCGGCGAGGGCGCGCGTGACGGCCTGCGTCTGCAGTTCGAGGATCGACTTCCCGGTACGGCCGAGGTCGCACTCGGCCGCGCCGGCGATGGCGACGCCGGTCATGGCAGGGTCAGCGTGGCCGAGGCCGGGGCGACCGCGATCCGCCCGTCCTCGACCACCTCGACGCGCAGGTCCACCTCGACCCGGGAATCGGCACGCACGAAGGACCCCAGGCAGCGGATCGTCTCCCCGGCGAAGACCGGGTTCGTGAAGCGGAACGACAAGGCGCTGATCACCGCCTCCGGGCCGAACCACTCCCGCAGCGCGATCGCCAGATAGGCCCCGAAGACCTGCCCGTCCACCACCGGCCGGTCCAGGCCGCGCTCGGCGAGATAGGCGGGGTCGTAGTGCAGCCGGTGCCAGTCCCAGGTCGCCCCGGCGTAAGCGATCATGTCCGGCAGCTCGATGCGGCGGACGAACAGCAGCTCATCGCTCGACATGGATCAGCGACTCCTCGTTCACGGCGAGCACCAGGTCGTGCTGGTCGGTGTAGGTGGCGACCGAGGTGACCACGAGCATCCGCCGGCCGCCGCCGGTGACCCGCTCGGTGATGCCGGCGAGCCGCCAGCGGGCGGTCACGACCGTGGTCGGCAGGACCGGCCGCTCGAACCGGTAGGAGTTGCCGCCGCGGACCAGGCGGGTGCCGGGCACGTCGAGGTGCCAGCCGTGACCGGCGTACCCGTCGGCGTCCCGAGGCAGGTTCGCGTACTGGTTCGTCTCGCAGATCAGCGTGGGCGGCGCGACGTCGCCGGCCAGGTGCGCCGGATCGGTGTCGCCGGTGGCGAGCGCGAAGTACCGGATCGCGGCCCGGCCCAGCGGCTCGGGCGCGGTGTAGACCACCTCCTCGCCGATCCGGGCGATCAGCGCGTCGGTAAGCAGGGGCACGGCAGCATCAGTCGCGGCAGGATCACCCATGGCAGCATCACTCATGACAGCACCGCCGTCGGCACGGTCTCCAGGAGGAACTCGGCCCGCAGCAGCGCCGAGCAGACCACCGCGGTGACCGCCGCGTTCGGGAAGTGCTTCTCGCGCAGCGCCCGGGTGGCGTCGTAGGAGCCGGCCGCGGCCGGCGTCAGGTACTCGACGAGCGCCGTCACGTGCTCCCCGGTCGCGCCCGCCTCGGCGAGGACGGTCTCGATGCTCGCGTAGACGAACGCGGTCTGCGCGGCCAGGTCACCGTCGTGCAGCGCGACCTGGGTGACCGGGTCGAGCGCGCCGAACCCGGCGAGATAGATCGTGTCGCCGGCCCGGACCGCGGGCTTGTAGGTGAGCGTGTCGTACCGCTGCCAGCCGGGATTGAGCACGGTCAGCTCGCCGGTGGCGGCCACCGCGTCCAGGGAGACCCGGGCGCCCCGGGCCACCGGCACGTCCACCAGGATCCCGGCCGCGCCCGGGTGCACCGGACCGGGCAGCAGTTCCCTGCGGGGCCGCCCGCACCGCGGGTACTCCGCGCGGGTGGCGGTGGCCGTGTAGTCGACGGTCCGGACCAGCGCGTCCAGGCCGAGACCGGCGACGGCCAGCAGCTCACCGGTCCGTTCCAGGCACCATCGGTACTGCTCGCGGAAGTCCCCCGACGTGGTGTGCACGCTCGGCAGGTGGACGACGCCGCCGGCGACCCGCAGCACGTCGTCCCCGGATTCCAGCAGCTCACCGCCTCCGGGATGGGCGATGACCCCGACCGCGTAGGGCGCGTCGGCGCCGACCACCGCCTCGACCGGCACCCGGGACACCGGCACACGGTCACCCCCGAGAGCCTGCGCCCGCTCGCTGTCCAGGGTCAGCGAGCTGAGCGTGACGTACTCGGTCACGTGGACGATGTCCCGCACGGTGAGCCCGGCCGCCTCCAGCGCGGCGCCCACCAGCGGGTAGCCGGGCACCGCCGGCAGATACACGGTCATGTCAGGCACCCTTCGACAGCGTCCAGCAGGGCGACCGGGCCGGTGGCCTCGCGGACGGAACGGAAACCGGGTCCGAGGTTGGCGGCGGCCTTGGTGTGCGCTCCCCCGCCGGTCGAGCGCTCCACCCGGGACACCCGGCCGTCCGCCTCGACGATGCCGGGGGCGTCGGCCGCGACCACGCCGGGATCGGCGGTCAGCACGGTGATCCGGGCGGCCAGACCGAGCACGTCCGGCCGGTCCAGGTCGGTGAACGTGTCCAGGTCCACCCAGCCGTCCACGATCATCGCGGCGACGCACCAGTAGACGCTGAACTTGGCCTCGTAGGCGCTGCGTGGGCGGCGCTTCTCCGGCCCGGCGACGATCGGCACGGCGTCCGGGTGCAGCGTGACGGTGAGCGCGGCCGGGGCGCTGCCGGTGAACTCGCCGGCCGCGTCGATCGAGGCGTGGGTGAGCCGGCAGGCCGGATAGGGCTTGATCTCGATCCGGGTGGTCTCCCAGCGCTCGCCCAGCCCGCCGGTCAGCACGCCGGCGTCCGGGTCCCGGCCGGCCAGGGCCCGGAACAGCCCGTAGGCGCCGTCGAGAGCGCCGGCCGGTCCGCTCGCGCCGGCCGCGGCGAGCCGCGCCGCCATGATGCCGTTCGCCACCGCGGTGCCCGGGTGCAGCTGTTTGGTGGCGGCCGGGCTGTGCAGGAACTCCAGCAGCCCGCTCGCGCCGCTGGCCGCGATGCCGATCGCGCTGGTCAGCGTCGCGGCGTCCAGGCCGAGCAGCTTCCCGGCCGTGACCGCCGCCGCGACCGGTCCGCAGATCGCCGTGGCGTGCAGGCCCCGCGCGTGGAACGCGTGCGGCGCGGCGGCGCCGAGCCGGCAGACCACCTCGAGGCCCGCGACCAGGGCGGTGATCATCTCGCTGCCGCGCGCCCCGGTCTGTTCCCCGACAGCCAGGGCCACGGGTACGGTCACCGCGCTCGCGTGGACCAGGCCGCCCGCGTGGGTGTCGTCGAAATCGAGCGCATGCACGGCGACCGCGTTGCCGAACGCGGCGGCGACCGCGCTCAGCCGTTCCCCGGTGAACAGGCGCGCCTCGGGTGGGCCGCCGAGCCCGCGCGCGACGGTGAGCGCGGGATCGGCGGCGGCTCTGCGGATGCCCGCGACGGCGCATCCCACGGCGTCGGCGAGGTGGTCACGCGCCGCCTCGGCAACGGGTCCCGGCAGGTCGTCGTGGGTGAGTCCGGCGACCCACCCGGCCAGCGTGACAGCGGCCGGGGCGGTCACCCGTCCTCCCGGCCGAACGCGCCCGCCGCACGGAGCGCGGCGAGGTGCTGCGGCGAATAGCCGAGCAGCTCGGACACGTACCCCAGATCCTCTCCTCGCCGGGGCGCCCGGCGATGAGCCGGCGGCTGATCGCCGACCCGGACCGGCGAAGCGACCTGGCGCACGGTGCCGTAGCGGGGGTGCTCGGTCTCCACGATCAGGTCACGGGCGAGGGTGTGCGGGTCGCGCAGAGCGGCCGGCACGTCGTTGACCGGCCCGCACGGGATGCCGGCCGGTTCCAGGACGGCCAGCCAGTCGGCGGTCACCCGGGTCGCGAAGACGCCCTCCAGCAGCGGCAGCAGCTCGGCCGCGTGCTCGCGCCGGGCGGCGAACGTGGCGAACCGCGGCTCGGAGAGGATCTCCACGTTCAGCACGGTGACCAGCCGCTGCCAGAACTTCTCCTTGGCGCAGCCCACCACCACCCAGCCGTCGGCGGTCGGGAAGAGCTGGAACGGCACGAGCGACGGGTGCGCGGAGTACCGGGTGCGTTCCGGGGCGAACCCGGCGTTGAGGTGCCAGGTGGCGGGGTAGGTGAGCATGCCGATCGCGGTGTCGAACAGGCTCAGGTCGCAGTCCATGCCGCGGCCGTCCCGGCGGGCCGCGTGCACCCCGGCGAGCAGGGCGATGGCGGCGACGAACCCGCCCGAGTAGTCCACGATCGACAGCCCGGACTTGGCCGGCGGCCCGCCCGGCTCGCCGGTCAGGTCCATCCAGCCGGCCAGGCCCTGCAGGATGTAGTCGTAACCGGGCTGGCCGGCGCGCGGCCCGGTCATCCCGAAGCCGGTCAGTGAGCAGCAGACGATGCTCGGGTTGAGGTGCTGGAGCTGGTCGTAGGTGATGCCGATCTTCGCGGGGACGTCGCCGCGCAGGTTGGAGTAGACCGCGTCGGCGTGCGCCACCAGGTCCTCGAAGACCTCGCGGCCGGCCGGGGTGGCGAGGTCGAGCGAGAGCGACCGCTTGTTCCGGTTGAACGTCTCGAAGAAGAGCGAGTCCTCGCCCTCGGCGTACGGCGGAACGTACCGGCCGACGTCGCCGCCGGTGCCCGGCTCCTCGATCTTGATGACGTCGGCGCCGAGGTCGGCCAGGTGCACCGAGCCGAACGGCCCGGCGCCGTACTGCTCGACCGCGATGATCCGGATGTCCTCGAGTGGTCTCATCGCAGGCTACCTACCAGGGTGAGCAGGCCTTCCTGAGCGTGCCGGGTCTCGTCGGCCGGCAGGCCGTAGGAGGGCGCGGACAGTTTGAGCGCACCGGCCAGGCCGTCGTAGGCGGCGATCCTGGAGCGGCACTGGCCGGGGGTGCCGGCGATGGTGTACGCGTCGACCATCGCTTCCGGGACGAGGTCACCGAGGTCGTCGGCGGAGCGGCCGCCGCGCAGGGCCGCTGACGCCTTCTCGGTGACGGCGCCGAACCCGGCGTGCCGGAACATCTCGGCGTATGACCTGACCGAGGCGTAGAAGCCGACCACGTTCGCGGCCCGGCGGCGTGCCTCGCGCGGATCGTCGTCGACCGAGCAGCAGGCCGCCGCGACCACGTCGAAATCGTCCCGGCGCGCGCTCCGCAGGGTCGGCAGGATGCGGTCACGCAGGTCGGCCGGCGGGCACAGCTCGTGGCCGATCCACCCATCGGCGGTCTGCGCCGCGAGGGCCACCATCGCCGGGCCGACGCCGGCCAGGTAGATCGGGATGTGCTCGCGGACCGGCGGGTAGGGCCGGCGCCACCCCCGTACCCGGATCGACCGGACGCCCTTGTGGGTGACCGGGTCGCCGCCCGCCAGCACCTTGCGGACGATCTCCACGGTGTCCCGCAGCCGGGGCAGCGGGCGCTCGAACGGCACCCCGTGCCAGTCCTGGTTGAGCCGGGCCACGCCGGTGCCCAGCCCGAGCCGGAACCGGCCCTCGGCGAGCTCGTCCAGATCGGCCGCGGCGATCGCGGTGAGCATCGCGGACCGGGCGAACGCCAGCGCGATCCCGGTGCCGACCCCGATCCGGGACTCGCCGCCGGCCGCCTTGCTGGTGCCGGTGGCCAGGGCGGCGGCCGTGGTGAACGCGCTGCGGTGCAGCTCCGGCGCCCAGACCACGCCCGCGCCGGCCGACTCGGCAGCCCGGGCCGCGGTGACCAGCTCGGCCATCGTCTCGCCCCAGGGCTGCAGGTCCAGCCTCATCGGTCCGCGGCGGGTCCGTGGCCGCGTTTGTAGGTGAGCATCGTCCGGGTCCAGGTGATGACGTCGACGCCGTCCTGGTTGAAGCCGGCGGTGGACACCGTGACGATTCCCGCGTACGGCCGGGACCGCGACTCACGCAGCTCGAGAACCGTGGATCGGGCGTAGACGGTGTCGCCCACGAAGACCGGGTGGGGCATCCGGATCTCTTCCCAGCCCAGGTTGGCGAACGCGTGCTGGCTGACGTCCGGCACCGACAGGCCGGTCACGATCGCGACCGTGAGCGTCGAGTTGACCAGGAGCTTCCGGTACGGCGTACCCGCCGCGTAGTCGGCGTTGAAGTGACTCTGATTGGTGTTCAGCGTCAGGAGCGTGAACCACGTGTTGTCGGCCTCGGAGATGGTGCGGCCGAGCGGGTGGCGGTACGTGTCGCCGACGGTGAAGTCTTCGTAATAGCGGCCGAGCATGGGGCGAAGCTAGCACTTGTTTCGCACAGTGGAAAGGTGTTTCCATCTAGGCCATGCTCGAAGCGTTCCTCTACCTGCACATCGTGCTCATGGTCTTCTGGCTCGGCGGGGACCTCGGCGTCTTCTACTCCAGCCGTTACGTGATCAAGCCCGACCTGCCGCCCGCCGCCCGGCTCACCGCGCTGAAGATCATGCTGGGTCTGGACCTCGGGCCGAAGATCTGCCTGATCCTGTTCCTGCCCAGCGGCCTCACGCTGATCTCGCTGGACGCGCACGGCGGCTCGCTCTGGGGCGTGAAGCTGCTGCCCTGGTGGCTGCTCGTGCCGCTGTGGATCGGGGCGTTCGCCTGGGTGTGGCTGATGTGGACCGACCACCACGAGCCGGGAGAACACCCTCTGGTGCGCCGGGTGGACCACGCGATCCGGATCGCGGTGATCGCGGGCATGGCCGGGGCGGGCGTCTTCACGCTCGTCGTCAGCGAGCCGTTCGGGGTGACCACCGATCCGAAGTGGCTCGGCGCCAAGGTGCTGCTCTACGCGATCGCCATCGCGGCCGGGCTCGGCATCCGGCGCACGCTCAAGCCGTTCGGCCCGGCGTTCGGGGCGGTCATGGCCGGGAAGCCGGACACCCGGGTGGAGGCAACCGTGACGAGCAGTGTGAACGGCTGCCTCCCCTACGTCTGGGTGATCTGGGGGTCGGTGCTGCTGGCCGGCCTCCTCGGTGTCGCGAAGCCGCTCGCGAACCTCTAGCGGGGCTGGTAGCCGAGCTGGGCGGAGATGCGGGCGGCCGCCTCCTGGAGGTCGGCCACCGCGCCGGCGTCGCTCTCCGGTTTGAAGCGGAGCGCCGGCCCGGCCAGGCTGATCACGGCGACCACCCGGGCGTCGTGGTCGAAGATCGGGGCGGCGATCGACGCCGCGCCGGCCTGGCGTTCGCCGAGCGACGTCGCGTATCCCCGCTTGCGGACCGAGGCCAGGTCCTTGCGCAGTTTGGCCGGGTCGGTGATCGTCTTGTCGGTGACCGCTTCGAGGGGGTGCCGGGAGAGATAGGCCTCCACCTCGAAGTCCGGCAGGAACGCGAGGAACGCCTTCGACGAGGCGCCCGCGTTGAGCGGGAACGGGATGCCGAGGCTCACCTCGAGTCGCAGCTCCTGGTCCGGCACGACCTGGTCGACGTAAAGGCGGGTGTCGCCGCGCCGCAGCGACAGGGTGGCCGTCTCCTGGGTGCGCCCGGAGAGGTGTTTGAGCTCCGGCGCGGCCATCGCGCGCACGTCGGTGCGGGCCAGGTAGGCCCGGCCGAGCGCGACAGCGGCGTGGCCCAGCGCGTACCGCCGGGTGGCCGGGTCGACGGTGATCAGCTCGCGGCTGCGCAGCGCGGTGAGGATGCGGTGCACCGCGGCCTTGGTCAGGCCCAGCGCGGTGGCGATCTCGGTGACGCCGAGATCCGGCTGATCGGCGCGCCCGAAGTAGAGCAGGACGTCCATGGCGCGCTCGACGGCGGCGATGGAACGCGACTGACCCTCGTCCTCGGCCGCGGCCGGCGCGGCCGGCGGCACGGTTCGGCTGGACACTGGTCGGCTGGGCACTGGGAAATCCCCCCGGAACAGGAACGGAACAAACTTGGCCGAAGCCTAGCCTGCCATTTCGCACCGCGAAACGCTGTACCGCTCCGATGTTGACAGCACTCCCGACCGTCGTTACGTTCGGTGTAACACCGTTTCCCAAGGCGAAACAGCGAGCAAAGGGGAGCACGAAGTGCCGGTCGACAGCACGACGTTCCGTTCCGTGCTCGGGCAGTGGCCCAGCGGCGTCTGCGTGGTGACCACCGCCGGCCCGACCGGTGTGCACGGAATGACCGCCAGTTCATTCTCCTCGGTGAGCCTCGATCCCCCGCTCGTGTCGGTCTGCCTCGGCAACCATCTGCCCAGCCGGGCACTCCTGGGCGAGGCGGGCAAGTTCGCCCTCAGCTTCCTCGGCAAGGACCAGGCGCACATCGGGCGCCGGTTCGCCGGGCAGGAACGCGGCATCAGCGACCGGTTCGCCGGGCTGGACTGGACCATCACGCCGAACGGCTGCCCGGTGCTCAGCGACGCGGTGGCCTGGCTGGACTGCCGGGTCGCGCACGCGTACCCGGGCGGCGACCACACCATCTTCGTCGGCGAGGTGACCGAGGCCGCGCTGCCCCGGATCATCTCGCCGCTGCTGTTCCACTCGCGGAACTGGGGCCAGGTCGCCCAGCCGCTGCCGGACACCGTCCAGGTCCGCGACCTCGCCTCTCCCCCCGACGGCCTGCGGTTCGAGTTCTTCGCCGCCGGGCGCGACAGCCTGCCCTCACCGGAACGGGTCATCGCGGCGCGGAAGGCCGGTGACTGCGTCGTCGGGTACGTCACCGACGCGTTCGACCCGGACCGCGAGGACGAGGTGCTCGCCACCGTGGCCGCCCTGCGCGCGCTCGGCTGCGACGAGATCGGCTGCGTCGAGTCCGACGTCGCACCCGCCTCGCCGCTGCAGGTCGCCCGGATCCTCCAGGACGCGAGCGTCCTGGTCCGCCCGGCCGTGCTCCGCGTCCGGCTCGCCGGGCACAACCGTCTCGCCCTGGTCAACGCGCTCGTCGCGATGAAGAACGGGGTCTCGCACTTCGACGTGGTCGCACCCGGCGCCGGCTCGCCCGGCCTGCCGCTCGACGACCTGCTCCACCTGTCCCGCCAACTCGAGGTGGCCGGGCCCGTCGACCAGCGGCCCAGCGACGCCGACCTCGCCCAGATCAGGGAGTGACAGCATGGCCGACCGACTCATCGGCGAGAAACTCGTCGACGACATGACCGTCGAGGAGAAGTCCCGCGCGGCCCTCGTCGAGCAGGTCCTGCCGGCACTGCGCGCCAGAGCCGAGCAGGCCGACGCCGACGGCGCCTTCCCGCGCGAGCACATCGACGTGCTCCGCGAGGCCGGGCTGCTCGGGCTGATCGTCCCCGAGGAGTACGGCGGTCTCGGCGGCACGCTGCGTGACCTCGCCGCGGCGACGTACGCGATGGGCAGCGCCTGCCCGTCCACCGCGCTCGCCTTCTTCTTCCACAACACCTCGGCCTCCCGCGGCCTGCTGCCGCTGGAGGCGATCGAGGCCGGCCTCTTCGCCGACGAGGAGGTCCCGGTCGTGACGGCGTTCGCCGAGCGGGTGCTGCGCCTGATGTCCGGCGGCACCTGGCTGGCGAACTTCGCCAGCGAGTCGGTGAAGAGCAGCGGCGCGAACATCGCGATCGCCACCACCGCCGTGCCGGCCACCCGCGACGGCGTCGCCGGCTGGGAGCTCACCGGCGAGAAGTCGTTCGGCTGCGCCACCGGCATCGCCGACTACTACCTGGTCACCGCCCGCCTGGACGGCTACGACACGGCCGAGGGCCTGGTCATGTTCCTGGTGCCGCGGGAGGCGCCGGGTGTCACCGAGCGCCCGTTCTGGGACGGCCTCGGCATGCGCGGCTCGGCCAACCACGGCATCAAGCTGAACGGCGTCTTCATCCCGCAGGAGGACGCGCTCACGGTCCCCGGCGCGTTCGTGAAGATGCTGCAGTGCAGCCGGGGCAGCTTCGTCGGCAACCAGCTGGCGATCACCGCGGTCTACGTGGGCGCGGCGCAGGGCGTCTACGACGACACCCTGGAGCGGCTCACCACGAAGACGTTCGCCGACACCGGACGACCGGTAGCCGAGTCGCCGATGCATCAGGTGATCATCGGCGACATGACGGAATCCCTGGAGCGCGCGTACCTGTGGCTGCGCCGGCAGCTGCTGCTGGAGACGGTCGAGCCACCCATCGCCACCAAGTCCGAGGTGTACGCGCAGTGGCGCATCGCCAAGGGCTCGATCTGCCAGGCCGCGTTCGACGTGGCGCTCGGCGCGTTCAAGGCGTCCGGGACCTCCGGCGCCACGATGAACGGCGTGGTCGGCCGTGCGCTGCGGGACCTGGCGATGGGCCTGGTCATGACGTTCCCGCCGGAGCGGGGGCGCCTGGAGGCCGCCTCGGTGATCACCAGCAACAAGGCGAACGAGCTGTTCACGAGCGTGGCCTCATGAGAGATCTGGTCGACGGGGCGTGGGCCTCCTGCGACATCGAGATCGGCGTCCACCTGGAGAACCCGGCCACCGGCGAGGTGATCGGCCCGGCGCTCGCCTCCGGCGCGGAGCGCGTGGAACAGGCGATCGCGGCAGCCGACCGGCTCGGCGCGTGGACTGCCGGGCCATCCGAGCGAGCGGACATCCTGGAGAAGGTGGCAGCCGCCGTCGCCGGCGCCGCGCCGGAGATCGTCGCCCTGGAGAGCCGGGCGACAGGCGTGCCGATCCGGCAGACCACCCCGCTCGGCATGATCCTGGCCGGGGCGTTCGCGCTGGCCGCCGACCAGCTCCGGACCGGCCTGCTGACCAGCGCCACCACCCGCGAGGACGGACGCGAGGTGCTCGTCGAGCGCCTGCCCTGGGGACCGGCCGCCTGCCTGGTCCCGTGGAACGCCCCGGCGCCGATGGCCGCGCACAAGGTCGCCAACGCGCTCGCAGCCGGCTGCCCGGTGATCCTCAAGCCCAGCGAGTACGCGCCGTTCGGCGCCGAGCGGCTCGCCGTCGCGATCCACGGGGCGCTGCGCGAGGCGGGCGCTCCGCCCGCGCTCTTCCAACTGCTGCACGGCGGCGCGGGCGTCGGCGCCCGGATCGTCGGCGACCCGCGGATCCGGGCCGTCTCGTTCACCGGCGGACTCGCCGGCGGGCGGGCCGTCGCCGCCGCCTGCGCCTACGACATCAAACCCGTCCAGCTGGAACTCGGCGGCAACAACGCGCTGATCGTGATGCCGGACGCCGACGAGGACGCCGCCGCCCGCGCCGCCGCCGACCTGCTCACCACGCTGAACGGGCAGTGGTGCCGGGCCCTCGGCCGCCTGATCGTCCCGGCCGGCCGGGAGCAGGCCCTCGTCGACGCGATCCTGCGCAGAGTCGAGACCCTGGTGACCGGCGACCCCGCCGACGAGGCCACCGACTACGGCCCGCTGATCCATTCCGGGCACCGCGCCACGGTGATCAAGGCGCGTGACGGACTGGGCGGCACGGTGCACGAGGCCACCCTCGACGGACCGGGCAACACCCTGGCGCCGGCGCTGGTCACCGGCGCGGATCCGGCGGACACCGTGGACGAGATCTTCGGCCCGGTCGCCGCGGTGCACGGCTATCGGGATCTCGACGAGGCGGTCCGGCTGGCCAACGGCACCCGGTACGGCCTGGAGGGCTACGTGATCGGCGCCGACGAGGAACAGGCCCTGGCGACCGCGCGGCGGGTCCGGGCCGGCGAGGTGAAGGTCAACGGCTCCTCGATCATGAGCCTGCACCTGTTCACCCCGCGCCCGGCCTGGGGCATCTCCGGGTACTCCGAGGAGGGCACCGCCGAGACCCTGCTCTTCTTCACCAACCCGCGGGTCGTCGGCGTCGAGGGCGGCTTCGCGCTGCACTCCCGCCAAGAGCCGCACTCCCGCGAATGACGGCGAGAGCCCTGCGGGCGTTGCTCGCCCAGAAGACGGTCACCCACATGCCGGGCGTCTACGACCCGGTCACCGCGGCGCTCGCGGTCCGGGCCGGGCACTGCGGCGTGCACCTGTCCGGCGCGGCCGTCGCGGCGGTCGCGCTGGGCCGGCCCGACCTCGGGTACGTGCACGGCACGCAGATCGCCGAGCGGGCCGCCACCCTGATCCCCGCGCTGACCGGGGTGCCGCTGCTGGCCGACGCGGACACCGGGTACGGCAATCCGCTGCACGCGGTCTGGACCGGTCTCGCGTACGCCCGGGCCGGCATCTCCGGCCTGCACCTGGAGGACCAGGTCAACCCGAAGCGCTGCGGGCACCTGGCCGGCAAGGAGGTGATCGACGCGAGCCTCGCCGCCGCCAAGATCTCCGCCCTGGCCGATCACGTGCCGCACCTGGCGCTGATCGCGCGGACCGACGCCTACACCGGTCACGGGCTCACCGAGACGATCGGGCGGCTCCGGCAGTACGCCGAGGCCGGGGCGGACGCGATCTTCCCGGAAGGTGTCGACGATCTCGGCGAGCTGGCCGCGATCCATCGGGCGCTTCCCGGCGTACCCATCGTCGTCAATCGGTCGGAAGCCGGCGGCGAACCACCCGCGGTGACCGACGACGAGCTTGCCGCCGCCGGTGTCCGCCTCGTCCTGCATCCGGTCGCCGCGCTGCTGGCCGCCATGCGCGCCGCGTCGCTCGCCTACCGGGCCATCGCCGAGGAGGGCACCGCCGCGGCGGTCGAGCGGATGCCCTGGTCCGGCTTCACCGCGCTGGTCGGCCAGGACGAGGCCCTCGATCTCGACGCCCACTACGTCCCCCGGGGAGCACATCCGTGAAACGCATCCTGGTCGCCGGCGCCGGACCGGTCGGGCTCACCGCGGCCCTCGCGCTCGCCCGGCGAGGGTTCGCGGTGACCGTCCTGGAGGCCGGTGACGAGCTCGCCGCCGAGTCCCGGGCCTCCACCTTCCACCCGCCGACCCTGGAGATGCTCGACGAGCTCGGGGTCGGCGCGGAACTGCAGGCGCTCGGGCTGGTCTCGCCGACCTTCGCCTACCGTGACCGGCGGGCCGGGCTGGTCGCGATGCTGGACCTCGCGGTGCTCGCCGGGGACACCCGTTACCCCTACCGGGTGCAGTGCGAGCAGTCCAAGCTCACCCCGATCCTGCTCGGCCACCTCCTGCGCCTTCCGCAGACCGAGATCCGGTACGGCTGGCCGGTCGCCGAGCTGATCATGAATCTGGACGGTGTGGTCGCCATCAGCGCGGACGGCCGGACGGCCGAGGGCGACTGGCTGATCGGCGCGGACGGCGCCCACTCGGCGGTCCGCAAGGCCACCGGCGTGACGTTCGACGGCATCACGTACCCGGAACGGTTCCTCGTCGCCTCGGTCGACGAGGAGCTCACCGGCTGGCTCGACGACCTGGCCGCGGTCAACTACGTCTTCGACCCGGTCGAGTGGTGCGTGCTGCTGCGCACCCCGGACCACTGGCGGGTGCTGCTGCCCACGCCCGTCGACACACCCGACGACGAGGAGCACGCCCGCCTCGACAGCAGGCTGCGCGGTGTCGTCGATCCGGGCCGGCCGTGGCGGATCGCGCACGCCAGCATGTACCGGGTCCACCAGCGGGTCGCCACGTCCTTCCGGACCGGCCGGGTGCTGCTCGCCGGCGACGCCGCGCACGTGAACAACCCGCTCGGCGGGCTCGGCATGAACTCCGGCATCCACGACGCGATCGCCTACGCTTCCGCGATCGCCACCGGTGACGACGCCGCGATCTGGGACACGGCGGCCGGCCGCCGCCGGATCGCCCTGGAATACGTGCAGAGCGTCTCGCACCAGAACTACGAGCGCCTGCGCGCCACCGACCCGGACGCCCGCGCCGCCCACCTGGACTCGCTGCGCGCCATCGCCGCCGACCCGGCCAAGGCCCGCGCCGCCCTGCTCCGCAGTTCCATGATCGCCTCCCTGCGCCCGGTGGCCGCATGATCGCCTCGCTTCGACGGGAGAACCCCGCACGTTTCTCCGAGATCGTCGGAACCGTGCCGGTGTCCTCGCCGGACGCCGTGGACGAGGTCGTGCGCTGGGCCGACGCGGAACAGCGTGCCTGGGCCGCCCGGCCGCTCACCGATCGGCTCGCCGCGCTGACCCGCGCCGCGGCGGCGATCGAGGACGCGATCGAGGAGCTGGCCCCGCTGCTGGCCCGCGAGTCCGGCAAGGTGGTCGGCGACTGCCGCGGTGAGCTGGGCTTCGCGGTCCGCTATCTGCGATGGGTGGTCCAGCACGCCCCCGAGGTGTACGGGGACCGCGAACTCGACGACGACCTGGGCCGGCTCGTGGAGCGGCGCAGACCGTTCGGCGTCGTCGCCGCGGTCACACCGTGGAACGCCCCGGTCATCCTCGCCATGCTGAAGATCGCGCCGGCCCTGGCCGCCGGCAACGCGATCGTGGTCAAGCCGTCGCCGCTGGCGCCGCTCACCGTCGACCGGGTGATCGCCCTCTTCGACGCGCCGATCCATGCCGTCCACGGTGGTGCGGAGACCGGGGCGGCGCTGGTCGGGCACGAGCTGGTCCGCAAGGTGGCGTTCACCGGCGGGACGGCCGGCGGGCGGGCGGTCGCGGCACTCGCCGGCGACCGGCTCACCCCGACCGTGATGGAGCTCGGCGGCAACGATCCGGCCGTCCTGCTCGACGACGCGTCCTTCGACGACGACGCCATGGACCGGCTGGTCATGGCGAGCTTCGCCACCAGCGGGCAGGTGTGCATGGCGGCGAAACGGCTCTACGTGCCGCAGTCACGTCTCGCGGCGTTCGTCGACGCGTACACCCGCGCCGCGGACCGGGTCCTGACGACCGGCGACCCCCTCGCCCCCGGCGTCACGATGGGCCCGGTGATCTCCGCCGCCGCGCAGCGTGCCGCGCAGGCGCTGACCCCGCCCGGCGCGATCCCGCTCGGCCGCTTCGAGGCGGACCCGGCCACCGGCTACTTCGTACGTCCCACGCTTGTCGCCGCCCCCGATCCGGACGCGCCGCTGGTCATCGAGGAGCAGTTCGCCCCGGTCGTGCCGGTCCTCGGCTACCCCGACGAGAAGACCGTGCTGACCTGGGCGAACGCCGGCGAGCTCGGCCTCGGCGCCTCGGTGTGGAGCGCCGACGAGGAGCAAGCGTTCGCGTTCGCCCGCCGGTTCGAGGCAGGCTTCACGTTCGTCAACACCCACAACCGCACCGGGATGAGCCTGCGCGCCCCGTTCGGCGGCGTGAAGCGGTCCGGCTGGGGCCGCGAGTACGCGCACGAGGGCCTCACCGAGTACGTCCAGACCTGCGTCATCCACGCCCCCGCCGCGTTCCGCCCGGGCACCGCCACACCCCCGGGCGGCCCCTCCGCCTACCCCACCGGGTGAGCCCCGGCCCACCGGGTGATGCCCGGCCTGCCCGCTGCGGCCGGCCCGCACCCGGTGATGCCCGACCCACCCGCTGCGGCCGGCCCCACCGGGTGATCAGACCCCGCGGACCGGGACCGGGTGTCCGGCGCCGGTGAGAGGGCGGCCGCCACACCCGCCCGGTCCGCGGCCCACCGTGCCGGCAACGCCCGTTCTCGTTGATCAATTGCCGCCACTGCCGGGCACCACTGGCTTTTGCAAGATCCGCGAACCCGAGCACCGCAGAACTCCACCCGCGGGCGCACCCCCGCCCGTGCGCCCGGGCGTGCCGTCAGCCGATCTCGTCGAGCTCGGCGGCGGCCGCCAGCAGCGTGCTCCGGAAGTTGGCCTCGTCGGTGGTGTTCTGAGCCTTCCGGTAATCCATGGTGAGGACCACATCACCCTGCGCCACTAGAACCGTGATGCCCCGGTTGACGAGCGCTCCGGTCGAGTCGGTGCGCTCGTAGAGCAGACCGACCGAGGCGTCACCCAGCGCGGAAGATCCTCGTCATCCGCTCACGGCAACGACGCACCACCGGCGGGAAGGGGCGAAATCGCAGGCCGTACCCCTCAGGGCTGGGTGTAGTCAATGACGGCGCGTGAGGTGAGCAGCGGGCGCAACCACGCGCCCAGCTCCTGATGTGCCGGGTGCGCCTGATATGCCCGCAGATCCGCCTCGTCGTGGTGGGTTGTGCGCAGATGCAGATCCCAGGAGACCTCGGTGTGCAGCTCGTCGAGATCTGCCCGTAGCGAGCGGATCTCGGGAACGACACCGGCCAGCTCTTCCAAACGCACCTTGGCCTTGGCAGCATCGGCGCCATCGGCAAACCTCATCAGCACGACGTGCACCAACAAGTCGACCCCCTGAATATCTTCACCATCAAGAAACCCCTGTTGCGAACGGGGCTCCCGAGTGTAGTTTTGGGAAACGCCGTTTCGCTAGGGGGAACCGGATGCCCGGTGTTGTTCGCGTCGCCGCAGCCCAGATCGAAGCCGGTCAGGACGTCGCTGCCAATCTGGCCGCCTGCCTGCGCGTCATCGACGCCGCTGCGGAGCAGAAGGTCCAGCTCGTGGTCCTGCCCGAGTTCTCCAACCACCTGTCGTGGTATGCGTCGCGCGCGCAGGCCCACGAGCTCGCCACCCGGCCCGGCGACGCGTTCCTGACCGCCGTCGCGGACCGCGCCCGCCGGCACGGCATCTGGATCAAGATCAACGTCACCCACGGGTACGCCGATGGCCGCACCGGAGGCACCAACTTCCTGGTCTCCCCGCACGGCGAGACGGTCGGATCGTGCGACAAGCAGACCCTGATGGGCGCGGAGAACGACTTCCTGGATCCGGCGCCCACGGCCGGCCCGGTGCTGGACACCCCGCTGGGCCGCCTCGGCATGTACGCCTGCATGGAGGGCGTGATCAACGAGGTGGCCCGCGGACTCGCATTGCGCGGCGCCCAGGTACTGCTGAACAGCCTGAACAGCTTCGCGCTGGACGAGGCGGATCTGCACATCCCGGTGCGTGCCGCGGAGAACAAGGTGTGGGTGGTGGCGGCCAACAAGGTCGGCCCGCTCCTCCCCCGCGACCAGCTGCCGGCCATCGCGGAGCGTCTCGGTGTGCCGCCGGAGTGGCTGCACGGCGCCGGCGAGAGCCAGATCGTCGCGCCGGACGGCACGGTGGTCGCGAAGGCGCCGCGCACCGGCGAGGCCGTCGTGGTCGCTGACATCGATGTGTCGCTCGCCGACGACAAGCGCCGCCCGGACGGCACGGACATCCTGGGCGGCCGGCGGCCGGCGCTGTACGCGCCGATCGCCGCCGAACCGGTGGGCCGCCGGCGGCCACCGGGCGCGCCCACGCTGGACGTCGCGGTGGTCCGCTCACTGGACCTGGTCTCCACGATCGCGCAGACCGCCCGCCTGCTCGTCCTGCCCGAGGCGGCCGGGTCGGCCGCGGAGATCGCCGCGGCGTTGGCCGGCACCGGAGCGCATGCGGTGACCAGCGACGACACCGGCGGCCTGCTGATCGACAGCAGCGGGATCGTCGCGCGCCAGCCGCGGCTGCACGGCCCCGCAGCGACCGGCAAGGAGATCGTGCCGGTCGACCTGGAGTGGGGACGGCTCGCGATCGTGGCCGGTGACGACGCGCTCTACCCGGAGACGTTCCGGCTGGCCGCGCTCCTGGACGCGGACGTGGTGGCGGTGCCCTACCGGGCGCAGGAGCCGTGGGAGCTGTCCCTGGGCCTGCCCGAGCGCGCCGCCGAGAACCGTCTCAACCTGGTCGTCGCGACACCGCTCGGCCAGCCCGCCGCGATCTTCGCGATGACCCCCGACTTCACGCTCTGGACGAAGTGGGAGGGGCCGTTCACCGGCCGCATCTCCACCCCGATCCGCACCGACATCGCGGCGGGCGACCCGGCCGGCACCGGCACGGTCAACCCGGCGCAGGCAGCGAACCGTCAGGTCTCGCGCAACACCGATCTCGTCGACGGCCGGCCGTGGCGGCTGGTCGGCGCACTTCTATAAGGGAGTTCTCAGTGGCGGAGACGATCCAGCACGTGGAGGACATGGTCGACGGCTCACCGGTCGTCGACGTACACGACACGTTCACCTATTACCGGCAGCTCCTCGCCGACCTGAAGGCGAAGATCGACGCCCGGTTCGAGCTCACCCGCGACCCGTCGACGGTGGACCTGGACACCTACGGCACGTACCCGGACGGGCCGGGCGGGTCGCTGGAGGCGTACTCCGGGCCGGAGATCGACTGGATGGTCCACTCCTGGATCGGCAACCCCGGCGCCAGCTTCGCCAACCTGCACCTGACCGCGTGGCTCGGCCCTCAGGTGAAAGTCCCACACCTCGGCATCGCGCTGCTGGTCTGGCCGGGCGGCTGGTTCTACCTCGACTCGGTGCCGCGGACCAACATGGTGGAGGACGCCTCCTACTTCGACGACTACTACGCGGATCTGGACGAGGAGTGGCTGGAGCTGCGGGCGGACCCGCAGTTCGAGTACTTCGTGAGCCGCGCCGGGTTCATCCGGGCCAGCCTGTCGCCGACCGCGTACTGCTACTCGTTCGAGCGCTCGCAGCGCAACCTGGAGATCGTGTCGCAGCGGGCGCACGCGCACGTCGACAGGTGGCTGCGCTGGGTGGACGAGGCCACCCCGGTCCCTGCCGGGGAGCGGGCCGCGCTGGCCGCCACCGACGAGACGATTCGCCGCAACATCGCCGAACGGGATCCGGCGAACGTGATGGGCGTCCGGTTCTTCGGCGAAGAGACCACGAACAAGCTGGTCCGGGCCCTCTGGGGCGGGGACCGGGTGCTGCCGAGGCCCGGGGTCGAGTGATGGGCGTCAGGTCGGTCTGGTGGGCCGCGGCCATCCCCGGCGCCGAGGCGCCGTTCGACACCGCGCACCTGCGGGTCTTCTATCCGGCCACGCCGACCGGATCGGACGCCGAGCGGCTCTCCGGGGTGTTCCCGGCGGACCCGGCCCAGGCCCCGTACCCGGTGGTGGTGATCGTCTCCGGGGTCAACGTGGGCCAGGAGGCCTACCGCTGGCTCGCGGTCGAGCTGGCCTCGCGCGGCTATGTGGCGGTGACCTACGACTGGGTGGGCGAGCTGTTCGGGGGCCTGAAAGGGATCACTCCCGGTGTGGAGCTGGCGGCCGCGAGACCGGATGCCTACGGGACCCGGGCCACCACGCCGTCGGTCCCCGCGATCCTCTCCGCCCTGGCGGACATCTCCGGGCCGGTCGCCGGGCTGCTCGACCTCGGCAGCGTGGGCCTGATCGGGCACTCGGCCGGCGGCACGGTCATCCTGCAGAGCGCCCGGTTCTTCCCGAGCGTCAAGGCGGTCGCCGCCTACGGCACCCACACCATGGTCGCCACGATGCTCGGCTGGCCGGCCGGCACCGTGCTCCCGGCTCAGGTCGACTGCCCGGTGCTGCTCATGAACGGTGAGAACGACGGCGTCATCAACGGCTCCGCCGACCGGTACGGCGAGGACGTCGCGACCCGGCGCGACCCGATCAGCCGGACGTTCGACGAGGCGCTGCCCGAGGCCGGCGGTGACACCGTGCAGGTCACGTTCGCGGGCGCCAACCACTTCGGGATCGTGCACCCGGTCGACGAGACCGCCGCCCGGGCCTTCCTCGATCTGCCGCACGCAACCGATCCGGCCGCCACCCGCGCGGCCCTGGCCGACGTCACCGCGGCGTTCCTCGACATCCACCTGCGCGGCGCGTCGCGCGACGCGCTCGACAAGGCCCTTCAGTCCCCCGACATCGCCGGGATCCGGCGGAGGTAACTGCCATGCTCAAGAACTTCTGGTACGCGGTGGAGTTCTCCGCTCACGTCACCACCAAGCCGGAACGCATCACCGTCCTCGGTCAGCACCTGGTCGTCTACCGCACGCCCCGGCAGGGCCGGGTGGTGGCGCTGAGCGACCTCTGCGTGCATCGGGGCGCGGCGCTCTCCGGCGGCTGGCTGAAGGATGACAAGATCGTCTGTCCCTATCACGGCTGGGAGTACGAGCCGGACGGCGCGTGCACGAAGATCCCGGCGAACCTGCCCGGACGGGGCATCCCCAAGAAGGCACGGGTCGATTCGTACCCCGTACAGGAGAAATATGGTTTTGTCTGGGTCTTCATGGGCGATCTCCCGGAGTCCGAGCGCCCGCCGATCCCGGTCTGGCCGGAGTTCGACGACCTGGTGGAGAACGGCGGCAAGTTCCGGGTCGTGACCGGCGAGTTCCTCTGGAACGCCAACTACGAGCGGATCCTGGAGAACGGCTGCGACATCGCGCACGCGCCGTTCGTGCACGCCGGCCGGTTCGGCAACCCGGAGATGCCGCAGGTGCCGGACTACGAGGTCGAGCACCCGGACGAGTGGTCCGCGTTCGCCACCGTCGACCTGCACCCGCCGAAACCGTCCGGTCTCTGGGGCAGGTTCGGCAGGCTGGTCGGCAACGACCTGAAGAAGCGGCCGCCGGTCGCCACGTCGGCCGGCTGGATGCTGCCCAACATGATCAAGCTGCACGTGCGGCTGCCGATCGGCGACATGGTCATCTACGACACCAACATCCCGATCGACGAGACGCACACCCTGGTCAAGTGGGTCGCGCTGCGCACCTTCTTCACCGGCAGGTGGGCCGACAAGGACGCGGTCAACCGGACCCTGCGGATCTTCTACGAGGACGCCGCGGTGGTCGACAAGGTGCGGCCCGAGCTGCTGCCGTTCGACCTCGGCGCCGAGCTGCACATCAAGAGCGACCTCATCGCGGTCGAGTACCGGCGGCGCCGGCAGGAACTGGCGGACAAGGGCTGGCTGCTCAACGAGGAGGACTTCATCACCGGTGACGTGCCTCGCCGGACGGCGACGGTCATCCCCTCACCGGCCCGCCGGGAGAGCCCGGAACTGGCCCGCGCCTGGGTGCACAAGGCCCGCGGCGAGCATCCGACGGTGGCCGCCGCCCGGCTGATGGGCCAGGACGATTCCGAGGAGACCCCGTGAGCCTGCCCGGCGCTCTTTCCGATCGCACCCTCGCCGCGATCCTCGACCGGTTCCCGGTGACCCTGGACGAGGACCGTGCGCTCACCTCGCCGATGAGCCCCGACCCGGTCGGGCGGATCCGTGTCTGGCGCAGCGCCGGGCCGGTCGTCAAGGTGGTCAACGTCAGCCTGGTCGTCCCGCCGATCGGCCTGGACAGCCACATGATCTTCGCGTTCACCGCGCCGGAGTCGGGCGTCCCGCACTTCACGCTGGACTCGGTGGCGAACGGGGAGAACCACGCGTTCCACCTCGACCTGATCCCGCGGATCGACCTGGCGACGTCGCTGCCGTACCTGGACGAGGTCTACGAGCCGCTGACCGGGCTCTACACCGAGGTCTCGGGCCGCGACGGGCTCACCCCCGCTCATCTGACACCTCGGCAATATGCCCTCATGTCGCCCTGGATGCTCGTGAACCGGGCCACCGCGACGGCCTTCGAGGGCATCGGCGAGGCCGTCGACGGCTACCTCACCCACTGGGCCGGGCTGGTCGAGAAGGGCGTCGCCGCCGGCGGCTCGGCCGAGCGCGACGCGGCACACCGGACGCTGCTGTTCAGCCCGGAGATCGACCCGGTGTGGAAGCAGACCGTCCGGCTCCTCGGCGAGGAGCAGAGCGAATCGGTGCGCCTGGCTCTGGTGAGCAATGACTGAGCCCAGCGTCTGGCAGAAACGGATCGCCGGGGAGTGGCACGGGCGGCCGTCGCTCTTCGACGCCACCGGGACCTGGTGCGGCTTCGAGGAGATCCGGCGATCCTCGGACTTCGTGGACGGCGTCACCACGTACCGGATGGATGGGGGTTTGATCGGTGGCGGGCCGCTCGCGGGGCAGTTCCGCCTCGGCGCGCCGTTCTCGTTCGGTGTCGTGGACTCCGACCAGAACCGGGTCTACACCGGTCCGGACTTCTTCGGGACCGGGCAGCCCTACGGCGGTTTCGTGGACTCGCACTACTACGGGCCGGGCTGGCAGGTCGACCTGTTCACCTGGAACCAGGTGCTGCCGGACGGCGAGACCCAGGTCTACTCCTCGGTGCTCCACCAGGGCTGGTCGGTGGTGGGGTGCTTCAACGGGCTCTACACCCGCGTGCCGTCCGAGGTCGACGCGCTGATCGAGGCGGAGACGCGCAACGGCCCGGTCCCCTACATCCTGCCGACGAAGGAGTCCGGCGCTTTCGCCGGCGAGCTCGAGCTGTGGGGATCAGACCAAAAATTACGGGGTACGGTGTCCGCGTCGCTCGCGCTCGACCCGATCGACCTGCTGCGGACCCGTCGCACGATCAGCTGGCGGGGCGCCGGGCTGGACCGCTCGTTCACGGTGGAGACCCGCCGGGACGGCAACCGGCTCTTCTTCGAGGGCCCCGAGGCGTGGGGCAACGCGATCGGTTTCGGACGGGCGTCGTTCCAGTCGGTACACCTCACCGACGTCGGGAAGATCAGGGGCCGGGAGTTCTCAATCGACGCGTCCCCGGGGATGTCGGCGGGGACCCGGCTGGCCGTGGTCTACGAGTTGTTCGACGGCGGGCAGCTGGACTCGGTGCTGCACGGGCTCTTGGAGTGGCACTCATGACCGTCGTCGTGGTGACCGGTGGGACGCGCGGGATCGGTCAGGGTCTGGTTCGTTCCTTCCTCGCACTCGGTGCGCAAGTGGCCTACTGCGGGAGGTCGGCTCCCGTTGACGGGCCTTCGGAGGCGCTGTTCGTCACGGCTGACGTGACGCGGCGCGGCGACGTCCGCAGCCTGTGGGACGCCACCGTCGACAAATACGGAAAAGTCGACATCTGGGTGAACAATGCCGGGCTGTCGAACTCGCGCAAGCCGCTCTGGCAGCTCGACCCCGCCGAGATCGACGCCGTCGTCGACGTCAACCTCCGCGGAACCCTGCAGGCCGGCGCCGTCGTCCTGGACGCGATGCTGGCGCAGGGCCACGGCGCGCTCTGGAACATGGAAGGACTCGGCTCCAACGGTCAGATCGTGGCGGGCCTGACGCCGTACGGCTCGACCAAGCGCGGCCTCACCTACGCCACCCTCGCGATGGCCAAGGAGCTGACCGGCACGCCCGTGAAGGTCGGGCTCCTCTCCCCCGGCATGGTCGTCACCGACCTGCTCACCCGCGACTACGAGCCGGCCGAGCTGGAGAAGGCGAAGAAGATCTTCAACATCCTCGCCGACCGGGTCGAGACGGTCACCCCCTGGCTGGCCCGCCGCGTCCTGGCGGGCACGCGCAACGGCGGCCGGGTCGCCTGGCTGACCAGGCGCAAGGCGGCGTACCGGTTCGCGACCGCCGCCTTCACCAGGCGCGACCTGTTCGGGGACTCCTGATGGACTATCCGATCGCGCTGGCGCTCGAGGATTTCGTGCCGGTCATCTTCGGCACCGCCGGATTCGCGCTGCTCAGCCAGACCGCACCCACGCCGGCGGCCCGCCGTGCCGGGTTCACGGGCGCGATGCTGATCGGCGCGGGCGGCATCGCCAAATGCGTGTGGAAACTCGGATACGCGGCCGGGGCGGGCGACTGGAAGCTGTTCGAACAGGCGCTGTTCCCGCTGATGGCGGCCGGCGCGACCCTGCTGGCCTGGGCTCTCGCGGTCACGGTGCGGCGCGGGAGACGTACCCGTGCCTGGCCTTTTGCTCTTGTCCTCGGCCTCTGCGCGGCGGGCTCGATCCTCGCGGAAAGCCTGAACCCGCTGTTCGTGGCGGCCACCCTCGGGGTGACCGCGATCAGCGTGCTCGGAGCGATCATCGCGGCCCGATACCAGCAGTGGTGGGCCGTCTCCCTCTACGTCCTCGGCCTGGTGCTGGTCATGGGGCTGGTGCCGCTGCGCGGGTCGGACAGCCACCACACCGTCGCCTTCCAATGGCTGGAGCAGGGCATCAACACCTCCGCCCAGGCCGCGTTGCTGGTCGCCGCCTGGCTCACTCTCCGGGCGGTCCGTCGCCCCGTACTCGTTGGAGCCACGCAATGACCGACGCCCTCGGCTGGCGCCGCAAGTTCGGCGTCATCGCCCCCTCGACGAACACCATCGTCGAACCGGACTTCTACGCCATGACGGTGCCCGGCGTGACCGCGCACTTCTCCCGGATCCACATCCGCAACCAGGACCTCTCCGACGACGCGAACTTCGAGAACCTGCTCGTCCAGATCCGCGCCGAGATCGGCTTCGCCTGCGAGCGGGTGCTCACCTGCGAACCCGACTACATGGTGATGGGCATGTCCGCGGAGACCTTCTGGGGCGGCGTGGAGGGCAACCGCGAATTCGTCTCCCAGATCAAGGGGATCACCGGCCTGGACGTGGCGACCGGGGCCGAGGCGTGCGAGCGGGCGCTGAAGCTCTACGGCGCCCGGAAGATCGGGGTGGTCACGCCGTACCAGCCGGTCGGTGACGCCAACGTGGTCCGCTTCTTCGGCGAGATCGGCTTCGAGGTGACGGCCATCGAAGGGCTCAAGTGCCCGACGGCGGTGTCGATCGCGCACGTGACCGAGGACGAGCTGCGCGCCGCGATCCTGAACGTGAACGATCCCGAGGTGGACGCGATCGTCCAGTGCGGCACGAACCTCTCCATGGTCCGGCTCGCCGACGAGGCCGAGCGCTGGCTGGGCAAGCCGGTGATCGCCATCAACGCGGCGACGTGGTGGATGGCTCTCCGCGAGAACGGCATCAAGGACAAGGTGTACGGGGCCGGAAGCCTCCTCCGCGACTACTGACCCGCCCTCGCCCGCCCACTCAGCTCCCGCGTGAGGGGCGCTCGCCGCGTGCGGTGACCGCCCCGCCGATCGCAGGGTCCGGCGGTCCGGTCCGGTGGGGCAGGACGCTCCCGGCCCGGCCCGGCCCCGCCGTTTGTTGCACGCATCGCCGGATCGGGGGTGTGGGACCTGCCCCGCGCAAAGCCGGCCCCACACCCCTGAACCGCCCCCTGTCCCGCGGAGAGGGCGCGAGACCGGGCCTCTACCGGAATCCCGCCATCCGGCGCCGACGGGCCGGCAGCATCGCCAGCACCCCGGCCCCGGGAAGCAGCAGACCGGTTCCGATCAGCACGACGGTCGCCCACTCCATCCCCGGGCCGGTCTTCGGCAAGGCGGAGCCGGAATCGGAATCGGAGTCGGGGTCATCAGCCGCAGCCGCCGTCGTGGTAGCAGCAGCCGCCGAGGACTTGCTGGTGACAGGCTTGGCAGTGCCACCGGAGGAGCCGAACACGATCTTCACGGAGACCGCGTTCGCCGCCACCGTCGCCGCGTCGTGACTGGACGGCAGCAACTGCGCCGCGATCACACAGCCGTCGCTTCCACATTCCTTGCCGCTGAACGACGTCGCCAGCTTGAGCGTCACCGTGTCGGTCTTCCCGCTGCCGTCGGTCTTGGCGAACACCGCCCCACCGGCCAGGTTGCAGTCGCTCGGGCCCTTCGGGTTCTTGACGCACTGGCCGAGCGCGAGATCGGTCAGGTTCTTGGTGAACCCGGTGCCGGACACGGTCACCGAGTCACCGCTCTTCAGTCCGGTGGTCTTGGAGACTTTCAGGGTCGCCTTGGCGGCGGCCGGGGTGACCCCGACGGAGAGTGCGCAGAGAAGTCCGGCAGCCGCAGCGGCCGCGAGACGCCGGTAAAGCACGGGTTACCTCCAGAGTGAGTGTCAGGAACGGGCCACGGCAGCCTCATCGGTGCCGAGGTAGGACAGGACGACCGCGGGATGCGAACGGACCTCGTCGGGTGGTCCGGTGGCGATGACCGTTCCGGCGTCCATCGCGATGAGACGGTCGGCGACCCGGGACAGCAGCGGCAGATCATGCTCGATGACCAGCACCGTCGTGCCGAGTTCGGCGCGGACCCGCAGCATCAGCTCGCCGAGGGCCACGCCGTCGGCCTGGGTGAGGCCGGACGACGGTTCGTCGAGCAGCAGCAGCCGGGGTTCCAGGGTGAGCAGGCAACAGAGCTCCACGATCCGCCGGGTGCCGGTGGACAACTCACCGACCGTCCGATCGGCGAGGTCCTCCAGCCCCATCGCGCGCAGCGCCGCCAGGGCACGCGCGGCCTTCGCGGCGGACGGACGCCTGTCGCCCAGCACGTCGACCACCAGGCTGGACGGGATGAGCTTCTCCCCGGCGACCATCAGGGTCTCACGCACGGTCAGCGCCGGGAAGAGCCGCGCGTCCTGGAACGACCGCGCCAGCCCGTCCCTCGCCCGCCGTTCCGGGGTCCAGCCGGTGACGTCCCGACCCTGGTAGCGCACCATTCCACCATCAGCGGACGTAAATCCCGCGAGGATCTCGAAGAGCGTCGTCTTCCCCGCGCCGTTCGGCCCGATGATCCCGACGATCTCACCCTCGGTGACGGCGAACGTGGCGTCCTGCACGGCCTTGACCCCGCCGAACGACCGCCGGATCCCGGCCACCTCCAGCAGCGGCGACGTCCCGATCATCGGCGCGAGCCGCTCAGCCGGCAGATCACGCACCCGCCACTGCCCCGGCCACGCCGGTCCGGCCGGCAGATCCGCCGCCGGCTCCGGCCCCGACTGCGGAGGTACGCCGGAAACCCCGCCCCCACCAGCAGATTCCCCGTCCCGGGAAGCAGACCGCCACCGTCCCACCGGGAAAGGCGTCAGCCGCCCCGCAGGAACAGCCGGCAACCGCCCCGCCGCCCCCGCCAGCAACCCACCCAGCCCCTCCGGCAGGAAGATCACCACGAGCAGCCAGCCGAGCGTGAGCACCGCCTGGCCCGCGATCCCGAGCGGGAACAGCGCCGGCAACCCCACGATGACGATCGCGCCGAGCAGCGCTCCCCCGGTCCGGGACAGCCCGCCGACCACCGCGATCGCGACCACGTCGATGCTGGCGGACGCCGGGAAACTGTTGATGCTCAGCTGCGCCTGACCGAACCCGATCACCACGCCACCGAGGCCGGCCAGGGCGCCCGCTACCCCGTACACCTGAAGTTTGCGGACCGGCGCCGCGACCGTGAGCGCACGTCCCGCCTCCTCGTTGTCCCGCAGCGCGAGCAACAACCGGCCGAAGCCGCCGCGGCGCAGCCGCGCGGTGACCGCCCACCCGACGGCGAGCATGAGCAGCGCGAACAGGTAGTAGTCGGTGGCGACGCTCACCACGTAGTCGCGCCACATCGGGTACGGCGTGGTCAGCCCGTCGCCGAGCAGGAACGTCTGGCGCAGCAGCCAGCCGCTGGTGGCGAGCGCGAACGCGAGCGTGGTGACGCCGAGGGCTACCCCGCGCAGCCGCAGCGCCGGAATGCCGACTCCGGTGGAGGCGAGGGCGCCGGCCGCGCACCCGGCCAGGACACCGGTGAGCATGTTGCCGGTGAGCTGGGCCGTTTGGATGGCGGCGGCCGCCCCGATGCCGGCGAACGCGAACTGGCCGAGCGACAGTTCACCGGCGATGCCGGTCACCAGGATGACGGAGAGGCCGACCAGCGCGTACCCGCAGATCATCGTGAGGATCGAGGCGGTGGAGTTGCTGACCACGTACGCCAGACCGACACCGATCACGGCGAGCAGGATCAGGCCGATCCGCGTGCCGGGCGGCGGGGTGGCGTCCCAGCGCGGCCAGGACGCGTTCTGCTCGTTGTTGCGCCCGCCGGTGCGCTGCCGCAGCAGCGAGACCAGGATCGCGAGGCCGAGCACCACGTCGACGAACCCCGAGCTCTCCCGGGAGAGGAGGACCTGTTCGAGAACGCCGACGCCGATCGAGGCGGTGAACGCGATCGGCAGCGACGTCATCCGGGCGATCACCGCGCCGGCCAGGCCGCGCAGCAGCAGTTGCGGACCGAGCGATTCGATCGACTGCACGCCCTGGGTGGGTGTCAGCAGGATCGCCGAGAACGCGGCGACCCCGCCGGCGACGGCCCAGGCCAGGCTGGTCATCAGGGGTGCGGGGACGCCGTTCACGGTGGCCGCGTCGGGGTGGTCGGCGGCGGCGCGGATGGCGATGCCGTACTTGGTGCGGCGCAGGAAGAACGCGAGCGCGGCGAGCAGCACCGGGGTGAGCAGGAGCATCGCGGTGAGCGAGGAGCCGACCGCGGTGGTGCCGATGCTGAAGGCGGGCAGGCCGGGCGGTTTCGGATAGGTCGAGCCGGAGAAGCTGTCCCGGTCCACGAGCAGCGCCAGGACCAGGATGAACTGGGCCAGGCCGAGAGTGGCGATCATGCCGATCACGCGGGGCCGGCCGTGCAGGCGGCGGACCACGGACATCTCGATGCCGGCGCCGAGCGCTCCGGCCACCACGATGGCGATCGGGAAGGCCAGCCAGAACGCGATGCCGTCGGTGAGCCGGGCGAGGACCGCCGCGCCGAAGACACCTATCGCGCCGTGGGCGAAGTTGACGAACTTGCTGGACCGGTAGACCAGCACGATGCCGACCGCGAGCAGGCCGTAGGTCAGGCCGGTGAACAGTCCGACGGCGAGCCGGTCGAACCCGAAGTCGTACCCCAGGAAACTCATTCGGCGTGACCTCCGAGCACCAGGCGGCGAGCCAGGTCGGGGGTCGCGCGCAGTTCGTCCGGGGTGTGCTCGGCGATGATCGTGCCGTGTTCCATGAAGAGCAGCCGGTCGGCGATCGACATGGCGACGTTCACCGACTGCTCGATGACCAGGGTGGCGACGCCGGCCGCGGCGAGCCGGCGGACGAGTTCGAGCAGGCCGCCGACGACGACCGGCGCGAGCCCGAGGGAGAACTCGTCGATCAGCAGCAGGCTGGGCCGCTGGATCAGGGTCTTCGCGAGGACGAGCATCTGCCGTTCGCCGCCGGACAGGTTGGCGGCCGGCTGGTCGGTTCGGACGGCGAGGCGCGGGAAGACGGCCAGGGCGCCGTCGACGACGGTGTCGGTCCGGTCGTCGTCGTGGCCGTTCGGGTACGCGTGCAGCCGCAGGTTGTCGCGGACCGACAACGATCCGAACGCCTGCTGCCCGATCACCGTGGACATGCCGAGCCTGACCCGTTTCGGCCCGGAGAGCGCCGTCACGTCCCGGCCGAGGAGCGTGACCGTGCCGGCGCGCGGCCGGTTCAGCCCGCTGAGCATCCGGACCAGGGTGGACTTGCCGACTCCGTTGGGCCCGCAGAGCGCCACGGTCTCGCCCTTGCGGACCGTCAGGTCGATGCCGAAGAGGACCTGGATGCTGCCGTAGCCGCCGGAGAGCCCGTCGACGCGCAGAACGACGTCACTGTCCAAGGCTGGTCACCGGTCCCTCGTAGGTGAAGCAGCCGCAGCCGGCGTCGAACTTCAGCACCCGGTACGCCGTACCGGCCGCGTGCCCGCCGCCGAACTCGCCCAGTCCGGTGGCGGTCGCGAACTCCGCGGACCGCGCCGCCGTCGCCCACGCCGAGGCGTTGAGGTTCGGGCCGAGATCCCTGGCCGCCGACTGCAGGAGCAGCGCCGCGTCGCAGTAGGTGAACGCGACGCGCGCGTTCTCCCGGGCCCGGAACGTGATCCCGGCGCCCGCGTAGATCTTCTGGCAGGTCTTCTCGGCCTCGCTGTCCGGGAACGCCATCTGGCTGTCCGGCACGTCGTAACCGGGCGCGAACCCCACACCGACCATGCCCTTCAGCGCGGCCGGCGGGATCGTCCCCGGGTTGGACACCATGAAGCTGGGGCTGTCGAAGGTGGAGATGCCGTACCGCGCGGTGTAGCTGTTCGCCGCGGCGGAGGTCATGAAGAACGGCGCGATCCGGGCGCCGCCGAGGAAGAAGACCCGGTCGATCTTCCGGCCCCGGAAGTTGACGGCCGCCTGGGTGAGCCCGGAGTTGAGCGTGCCGAGCGAGGTGGTGTCGATCCAGGAGACCGTGACGTCGATGCCCTCCTTGTCGGCGAACGGCGTGACGATGTCCTCGAACACCGCCTTGTTCGCCGGGGTGTCCGCGGCCACCAGGCCGGCCCGGTCCCGCCCCTCGAAGAATTTCTGACGCGACAGGACCGACAGGAACGACGTCGCGAACGCGTCGTACTCCGGGAACGACGCCGTCCACAGATAGGGCGACAACTCGGAGAACGTGGACCTGCCGTTGGCGATCAGGGTGGCGTCCAGCATCAGGGTCTGCCGCTGCGCATAACACGGCCGCGCGTTGGACTGCAGCTGACCGGTCAGCACCACCGCGAACGCCTCGTCGTCCTGGGTGATCCGGCTGCACAGCGTGGTCTCGGCGGCCGGCGAGTCGTTGCTCGCCTCGTACTCGCGGTACACCGCCTCGAGCTTGCGCCCGGCGATCCCGCCGTTCGCGTTCACCCAGGAGGCCAGCGCCTCGACCTGCTCCTCCGGCTTGCCGACGTCGGCGTTGGTGAACCCGGTGAGCGACGCGGTCTTGGTCAGGTCGGTGCCGACGAAGACGACCTTGACGCTGTCCTCGGTGACGCCCGGTCCGGTCCCGGAGGCCGACGCCTGCACGGTGCCGTTGCCGCCGGGCATCAGCGCGCCGCACCCGGTGTAGGCGACCACCGCGACTCCCAGCACGGCGCCGATCCGCATCAGCAGGGGGCCGTCGAGGTTCCGGCGTGTCATTCGTTCTCCTCGAGCAGTGAGATGGAGCGCGGATACCGCCGGGCCAGCACGTGACCGAGGGCGTCCAGGTCGAGCACCGATTCGCCGGCGCCGGGACCGTTGCCCGCGCCGATGAGCGCGCGCAGGTTGTCCAGGCTGAGCTGGGCGCCCGCGTGCCGGCGCAGCCGCCGGGAGCCGGGCGCGTCGTCGAAGACCAGGTAGGCGCCGAGGCTGCCGAGCCGGACCACGGCCGGGAGCAGCGCGTCCGCCGGGTCGACGTCGCGCAGGGCACGCCGCCGCCCGAGCCGGCGTACCAGTCCCCAGACGATCAGCGCGATACCGAGGGCATTGATCAAAATCAGACCCCAGGGGTACGCGTCATGGCTCACCCGGACCGGAGCGAGCCCGCTGACGTCGGCGCTGACGACGTACCGGCCGAAGGCGGCGATCGGCAGCTCCACCGGGACCGTGACGGTCCGGCTCTGCCCGGGCGCGAGTCCCTCGACGACCTCCTGGTGGAAGATGTTGTCGTCGCCACCGCCGCCGAGCCGGATCTGCACGGTCGCGCTGGTCAGCGCCGCCGGAGTCGGGTTGCGGACGGTGTAGGTGAGCGTCAGCCGGTCGCGGGCGCCGAACCAGGCGGCCGCGGTGCCGCCGGTGAGCGTGAACTCCTGCACGGTCAGCTCGCGCGCGGCGGTGGCTGCGGCCGGGATCGTCCCGACCGGGTGCCCGGTGATCGAGATCGGCAGGTTGACCGGGATGGCGCTGCCCTGCACCTCGGCGATGTGCACGACGCACGGGCACGGCCGGGGCGGGGTTCCGGCCTGCACGTCGACCACGAACCTCCCGTCCGCCCGGACCGGGGTGGCCACCGCGGCCCGGGTGTCGCAGGCCGCCGAGCCGGTCAGCCCGCCCTCGCCGCACGTGACGAACTGGAGCAGCGTGCCGGCGGTCCAGCCCGTGCCGGTGACCCGTACCGTCTCGCCGGGCTTCGCCACGTTCACCGAGAGCGTGGCGACCCGGCCCGCGGCCAGGGCCGGCGTGGCCGCCGGCACGGTGAGCGCGGTGAGCACGGTGCACGTCACGAGCGCGACGGTGACCGCGACCAGCGCCGATCTGGTCATCGGGCGGCCACCAGGCCGCGCGGCCGGAGCTCGCGGGCACGGCGGCGGCGCCGGATCAGCAGCACGATCCCGGTGATCAGCAGTGCCAGCAGCAGCAGGGCGGTCCAGGAGACGACGACGGTGCGTTCCGTGCGCTGGGCGAAGACGTCGCCCTCGGCGCGGACCGCGACAGCGGTGGTGACCACGTCGAGCGGCCAGATCCCGCGGGCCCTCATCGCGAAGGCGCCCTGCGCGCCGGGGACCATGTCGCTGGCCGGGGTGGCGCCGGTGACGGTGATCCGGTGGCCGAACAGCCCGGTCATCGTCACGGTGGCGGCCGGCACCAGGTGGATGTTGCCGACGTTGGCGACGGTGTACTCCAGGTCGCCGCCGGTGATCGTGGGCAGCAGCGGCGCGCGGACGTCCAGGTTGAGCTCCGGCACCCCGAGGCCGGGCACGACCGCGCCGGCGACGCGCAGGTAGACACGGGCCGCGACGGCTCGCTGGATGTTCACGGTGGCGCCGTCGGCCTGTGCCGTGGAGCTCGCCGAGGCCTCCATCGCGACGATCCCGCCGACGTGGTCGCCCGGTGTGGCGTTGGCCGGCACGGCGATCGTGAACGGGATGTCGGCGCTGGTCCGCGCCGGCACCTCGACGGCGGTGACCTGGGATCTCACCCACGAGCCGAGATCTTTCTGAGCATCGGTACGGGTCCGGATCGCGAACCCGCCGTTGCGGGCGGTGTTGTAGGCGTCCGCACCGTAGATCACGAACGACCGCGGTTTGGCCGTCAGGTTGGTGACCCGGACCGACTCCTTGACGGTCTCGCCGGCGTGAGCATCGAGGAAGAAGTAGAGCCGCGGTGTGGGGCCGGGGTTCCCCGCCGGGGTCGGCGTGACGGCCCACTCCCCGTTGCCGGTGGCGGCGGCAGGAGCCGGCGTGAGCAGCACCGACGCCACGATGACCAGCGCGGCCGCGAGCTTCCGCATGTGTTTCCTTCCGACCGTTCTTGCGGGTGAGAGGCGGTAGCGGCCGCCTCTCACCCTCAGAAGGCTCAGCTCAGCGTGAGCGTGAGCGTCGCCGTGTACGTGCCGGCGAGCTGGATCGCCGGCACCGTGAGGGACAGTTCGGCCGACGCGTCGTACGAGCCGCCGGTGACCGTGCCGCCCGTGCCGGCCGGACCGGAACACAGGGTCGCCTCGTTGACCGGCACGGCCGCCGAACCCGCCACCGCCGCTGTCGCGTTGGTAGCCCCGGTGTGGTCGGCGCAGGACGGCGTCCAGGTCAGCGCGCCGGCCGGGATGGTGCCGCCGGGGACGCCGGTGAAGTCGGTGACCGCAGCGGCGAGCTCCCAGCCGAGGGTGCTGCCCCGGTTGTCGGTGACGTTGATCGGCTTGAGCGAGCCGGTCGCGGTCTGCGCCGAGCCGTTCAGCGTCACACCGGTGAAGATGATCGTGCTGGAGCCGGCGCCCCGGGACATCGACAGCGAGCCGCCCGTGACGGTCTCGGAGAGCTCGTACTTCAGGTCGCAGTCACCCGTCGCCGCGTTGCCCTCCTTCGCCGTGCAGGCGTCCGCGGACGCGGTCCACGGCGCCAGGGCGAACATCCGGCCGGACACCGCACCGACGTACGCGGTGGTGGTGTCGTTGACCGTGAAGGCGGCGCTGATCCCGCCGGTCGCCGACGCGGTGGCCGTGACCGGCGTGTCGGAGGTGGCGGGCGGCGGCGGGGCGCCGGTGAGCGCCTGATATCCACGAACCACGACGGAGCTGCCGGGATCCCAGTCGGTGCCCTTGACGGAGATCGCCGTGCCGGCGCCGCCGCCCGAGGGCGTGATCGTGACCGTCGGCGTGCCGAGGATCGTGATGGAAACCAGGACGGTGTTGACGCCGTCGGTGACGGCCAGGGTCCGGGTGCCGGTCGTGGGACTGGCCGGCACCACGAGCGTTCCGGTGCCCGAGCCGCCGGCGCCGGTGGAGCCGGTGCCGCTGCCCTCGCCGGTACCGCCACCGGAGCTGTCCTTCAGCGACGCCGTGAGCGTGGCGTTCGCCTCCAGGCCGGTGACCGAGTAGTCGATGGTGTTGCCGGCCCGGGCCGCGGTGACCCCGGTCTGGCCGGTGATCGACGTGATCGTCGCGCCGCCGTCGAAGACGGTGGCGTTGTGCACGATCGTGGTGTCGACCGGCGCGGCCTTGTGGTCCCGGTCGCCGTCGTTCGAGCAGTACGTGGACGCCGTGGAGTTGGCGAACTTGACCTGCTTGACGGTGAGGGCGACGGCGCCCTGCGAGCCGGCGACGAACGAGCCGGTCGCGGTGAAGCCGCCGAGCTCGGCGTACGCCGCGACGGCGCCCGCCGGGTAGCTGGACTGGTTGAGTGTGATCGTGCCGGTCTGTGCTCCGGAGATCCCGACCGTCACGGCCACCGGCACCGAGCCCGCGGTGAGCGGAACCGGGCCGTTCGTGGAGCCTTCCGCCGCGGTGAGCGACACGGTGACACTCTGACCGGGCTTCGGCGACGCCGGATTCGTGGTCAGGGTGAACGTGTCCGCCCACTCCGACGGGGAGGATCCGGTGCCGGCGTCACTGAAGTAGATCCGGCACCCGAGGGAGTTGGCGGTCGGCCCGTAGGCGGCGGCCGGCGCCTGGACGGCCACGACGCCGGCCAGGGCCAGCGCCGACCCGGCCGCCGCGGCCAGGGCTCTTCGAACGATGCGTGTCATGGGTGGTGCCGCGTCCCCTCTGTCAGATGGGTGCGTCCCGTCGTTCCCGGCGGTGACGCTCTTGCGCGCGGTACACATCCGGTTCGCCAACTGTTTCCCATAGGGAAACGCTGTTTTCCTTTTGTGTGGGATCAATAAACGCGGTCGGCATCAGGTGTGTCAACCCACCGAGCAGCCTTATTTCGCATCGCGGAACACTGTTTCCCCAGTGCGAAACAGAGCGGAAACCGGTCCCCCCGCGTCCAGGGCCCACACCGCCGCGGCGAGCGCCTCCACCATCCCGGCGTCGAGCGCCCGGGTCGCGTTGCCGGTGAACTTCGCGGTCACCTCGTCGGCGCGCAGCGGATGACCCGGGCCGCCGCGGGAGCTGTCCACCCGGTGCTCCAGCAGGTGCCCGGACCGGGTGCGGACACGCAGCACCCCGGCGAACGCGCGCGGGAACGCCGCGGTCGCCGCCGGGTCGGCGACCACCCGCACCTTCCCGGCCAGCTCCAGCCGGCGCGGGTCGAGACCGGCGAAGTCGTCCAGCCCGACACCGAGACCGGTCCCCCCGGTCAGTGCCACCGCCACCGTGTACGGCCCGGAGAACTTCGCGTGGTACCCGGTCCGGGGCCGCGCCTTCTCGGCCGCCGGCTCGGCGATCGTGCGCAGCACCGGCTCGGCCACCCCGAGTTCGATGCCGGTCACGTCGTCCGGGTCCAGGCCGGCCGCCCGCAGCGCCAGGGCGCAGTCGATCCCGGCGTGCGTGAAGTGGTTCGACGGGTACGGCTTGAAGACCGTCCGCAGCACCTCCCACCGCTCGCCGAGCGCGTCGGTGACCGCCGCCGCGTCGAGCCGGCCGGTGTGCGCCGTGAAGAAGCCGAACCGTCCCTCCAGGACTGTCGGCGGCCCGGTCAGCCCCTCGGCCGCCAGGGTCGCGGCCACCACCCCGCCGTGCGCCGCCCAGCCGCAGTGCGCCCGTTTCACCGAGCCGCCGGTGCGGTTCGCCTCCAGGACGCCGGCGCCCATCGACGCGGCGATGCCGACCGCGTCCGCGATCCGCCCGGCGTCCAGTTCGTAGAGCCGGGCCACGGCGACCGCCGCGCCGATCGTGCCGCAGATCGAGGTGGCGTGCTGCCCGCGCTCGAAGTAGAGGTTCGCACCGGTGTCCGGGTCGCAGCCGGCCATGCCGAGCCGGTTGGTCACCTCGATGCCGGCGGCGATCGCGGCGATCAGGTCACCGGGCGCGCCGGCCTCGGCGGCGGCGAGCGCGGCCGGCACCACCGAGGCGCTCGGATGCAGCACCGACGGCAGATGGGTGTCGTCGTAGTCCAGCGAGTGCGCGAGCACCCCGTTCACGAACGCCGCGGACGGCGCGGGCAGCCGGTCGCCGTACCCGAGCACGGTGGACTCCCGCACACCTCCCCAGCGCCGCATCGCCCGGATCGCGGCCGGCGCGGCGTCGGCGCCCGGCTCCGCGTACGCGGCCAGCGCGTTGCCGAGCACGTCGAGGATCCGGGGTGGCACGTCCGCGCGGACCCGCTCCGGCGGATCCACCTTCGCCGCGAACTCCCCGATCGTCCGCGCCAGCGGCGCCGTCACGGAATGACCGCCAGCGGCCGGACCGGGCTGCCTGTCGCGCCGACCAGCTTCAGCGGCGCGAGGATGAACCAGAACTCGGTCACGCGTGCGTCGGCCAGGTCGCTGAGCAGCATCGTCTCCACGATGTTGATGCCCGCCTCGACCAGCAGGATCCGGTGCGCCGGCAGGCTCGCGTGCCCGGCGCCCGGCGCGATGTGCTCGTAGGCGATCGTCTCCGCCCCGGTGACGGCGATCTCCCGCTCGGCCAGCCAGCACGCCCCCTCCTCGCCGGGACCGGGCACGCCGGTGGTCGTACCCAGGAAGGATGCGCCCTCGCTGAACCGCCTCGACCAGCCGGTGCCCACCAGGACCGCGTCCCCGGGGTTGATCGGAAGGTCGCCGCAGGCGGCCGCCAGATCCGCGGCCGTCACCTCGTAGCCGGCCGGCAGGATCTCCACGCCGTGCACCCGCGCCACGTCGAGGAAGACACCCCGGCCCACGTACGGCGGGAACTCGTCGATGCCGAGCCGGGCGAACCCGGCGTCGGACTGCACGTCGGCCGCGACCACGCCGCCGTGCAGCAGCCCGTCCTGGGAGACGTGCGCGAGGGCGTCGACGTGGGTGCCGACGTGGGTGCCCATCACCAGCACGTCGTTGGCGGCCGAACCACCGCCGGCACGCACCATGTCACCGTGCCGGCGGACCAGCGAGTGGTGGTACGCGGGATGGTTCGGCGACTGGGGGATGCCCCGCCGCATCGGCTGGGCGAGATCGAAAACCTTCATTGTCAGATGACCCCTTCGGCCCTCAGCTCCGCCCGCCGCTCCTCGTCGTAGCCGAGGCCGGCGAGCACGTCATCGGTGTCCGCGCCGCGCGGCCGGCCGGTCCAGCGGATCCGGCCCGGGGTGCGCGACATGCGGTAGAGCGGGCCCGGCATCCGCACCGGCCCCAGCGTCGGATCATGCGCGGTGGTGACCGCGTCGCGGGCCTGGAACTGGGGGTCGGCGAAGACGTCGGCGATGTCGTAGACCGGGGCGATCGCGGCCTGCGCCTGATCGAACGCGTCCTGGACCTCCCGCTGCGAGCGCGCGCCGATCCAGGCGGCCATCGCCTCGTCCAGCAGGTCGGCGTGCGCGGCCCGGCCGACGCCTGTCGCGAACCACGGCTCGTCGATCAGCTCGGGGCGGCCGATCAGGCGCATCACCCGCTCGGCGATCGGCTGGGCGCTCGTCGAGACCGCCACCCACCTGCCGTCCGCGGTCCGGTACGTGTTGCGGGGCGCGTTGTTGACCGATCGGTTGCCGGTCCGCTGCTGCACGACGCCCAGCTGGTCGTAGACCATCGCCTGCATGCCGAGGACGGTGAGCATCGGCTCGACGATCGCCAGGTCGATCACCTGACCCGGCTGGTCGTGGACGTCCCGGTGGTACAGCGCCGTCATGATCGCCTGCGCGCCGGTGAGCGCCGCGATCCCGTCGGCCAGGCCGAACGGGGGCAGCGTGGGCGGCCCGCCGGGGTCGCCGGTGATCGCCGCGAAGCCGCTCATCGCCTCGGCCAGGGTCCCGAATCCCGGGCGGTGGCTGTACGGTCCGGATTGTCCATATGTGGTCACACGGGCGATGATCAGCTTCGGGTTGATCTCCTGAAGTGCCTGCGGGGCGAGCCCCCAGCGTTCCAAGGTCCCGGGACGGAAGTTCTCGATCAGCACGTCGGTCTCTTCGACCAGGCTTTTCAGGATTTCTGCGCCTTTTGTGGTGCTGAGACTCAGGGTCAGCGTGCGCTTGTTGCGGCCGAGCATGGTCCACCAGAGCGGGACCCCGTCCTTCGCGGGCCCATGTCCCCGCGCCGGATCACCCGTGACCGGATGTTCGATCTTGAGCACGTCGGCGCCGTAATCACCGAGGATCGTCGCGGCCAGTGGTCCGGCGAACAGGGTCGACGCGTCGACGACCCGTACGCCCGAAAGAGGGCTGTCAGCGGCGGGCATGACATACCCTAACCGCTCTGTTCCATTAAGGGAAACCTCGTTACTGTGTGCGAAACACCTGTGGGAGGTTGGGCCGGATGAGCCGTTACGATCTGCTGGTACGCGGAGGCACCCTCGTCGTGCCCTACCTGGGAACCGTCCGGGCGGATCTCGCCACCAAGGACGGCACGGTGGCCGCGATCGGCTCCTTCACTGAGGACGAAGCGGAAACGATCTTGGACGCCACCGGGAAGCTGGTCTTCCCCGGCGCCGTCGACGCCCACTTCCACCTGGGTATCTACCGTGACCTGTCGGTCGACGCGGCCGAGGAGACCCGCTCGTCACTGGTCGGCGGCGCGACCACGGTGCTCTCCTACTTCCGCACCGGCCAGCACTACCTCAACAAGACCGGGCCCTACGGCGAGATCTTCCCCGAGGTGCTGGACGCGGTCGCCGGCCACGCCTGGACCGATTACGGCTTCCACCTGGCGCCGATGGACACCGCCCAGGTCCGCGAGGTCCCGTCGCTGGTCGAGGGAAGCGGCGTCAGCTCCTTCAAGTACTACATGTTCTACAAGGGCTTCAACCTCTCCGCCGACTCCCGTGACGCCAAGGCGTTCACGATGAGCGACGAGTACGACCTCGGCCACCTCTACCAGCTCATGGAGGCGGTCGCGGCGGCGAACGCCGCCACCGACCGCCGGGTCTCCCTCTCCCTGCACTGCGAACAGGCCGAACTGATGCGGCTCTTCATCGATCGGGTACGGGCCGGCGGCGACCCGCAGACGCTGAAGGCCTACTCGGACGCCCGCCCGCCACTCACCGAACGGGTGGCGATCGGCGAGGCCACCACCCTGGCGAAGGCGACCGACTGCGCCATCAACCTGCTGCACCTCTCCTCCGGCGAGGCCCTGGCCGCCGCCCGCGAGGCGCGGGTCGCGATGCCGGGCGTCGACATGCGCTTCGAGGTGACCCTGCACCACCTCTGCCTGTCCCACGACTCACTCCCGGGCCTGGGCGGCAAGGTGAACCCGCCGATCCGGACAGCTGAGGACAACGAGGCGCTCTGGGCGGGCGTCCTGGACGGCACGGTCGGCTGGGTGGCATCCGACCACGCTTGCTGCCTGGAGCAGGAGAAGGGCGACGAGCTCTGGCCGGCCCTGCCCGGCTTCGGCGGCACGGCCCTGCTCTACCCGATCCTGATCAGCGAGGGCATGCACAAGCGCGGCCTCTCCCCGGCCCGCGTCGCCGAGCTGGTCTCGGCGAACCCGGCGCGGGCGTACGGCTTGGACGGCCGCAAGGGCAACCTGCTGCCCGGTTACGACGCCGACCTGGCCGTCGTCGACCCGGACCTGGAGCAGGAGGTCACCACCGACCTGCTCCTCTCCGGCCAGGACCACTGCCCCTTCGAGGGCCGCAAGGTCCGCGGCTGGCCGGTGGCCACGGTCCTGCGAGGCCGCATCGCCTACCAGAACGGCGCCGTGACGGGCACCCCCCGAGGCGCCTTCGTGGCCCGCTGACAGCCGGGTGGCCGGCGGCCCCTCCCGCCGCCCACCCGATTCCTTCGTCGCGGTCATCAGCCGCGTCGCCGGAGTCATGCATGATGGTTCCACCGGCATGGGCATGACCGGCACCGGCGCGGAGGTGACACCGATGAGCCAGTCGAATCACATCCCGGCCGATGGCACGGAACTCGTGATCCGTGCCGTGGGACCGGCAACCGACGGCGGGCGCCTGCCGCTTTCCGAGCTCGCCCGGCTGAGCGGAGGCCTGCAGGCCTCGTTGGAGCGGATCGCGCTGAGCATCAGCGGCAACACGAGCCGGCTCGGTCGTCGTCCCCGCGACATCGTCGACGCGGTCCGGCTCGATGTCGTCGGTTTCCAGCCCGGATCGGCGGTTCTCCGTGTCGCCCGCACCGGACAACACAGTCTGGACGATCTGCTGACCCGGTCGCTTGACGCGCTGGAGGCCGGTCTCACCAGCCTCCGCCGGGACCCCCGCACCCTGCCGCCGCACTTCACACCGCAGGTCATCAACGGCATTCGTGACCTGACCGGGGGAATCAGTGCAAGTAATGTGACACGCATCGAGTTCCGGCGCTCCGGCGAGATACGTTTCACCCTCGATGAAGCGTTGCAGAGGGCGGTTCGTGCGGTGCAGCCGGAAACGATTCAGCAGATGGTGACGGTGGTCGGCCGCCTGCACATGGGTGACTTCTCCCCCGCAGGGCTCCGCTGCCGGATCGACTCATACGCGAGCAGCGTTCTGTGCGACTTCACACCGGATCTCCGGGACGCGGTTCTCGACGCCATGGATCAGATGGTCATGGCTGAGGGCGCAGGCGAATTCGACCCGAACGGCAGTTCGGTGCATGTTCTTCACCTGACCGGGCTGGAAACACTGGACAGCGCCCAGCCACGATCGCTGGAGGCCCTGGCACGTGAGCAGCACGTCGGTCCGGTGCACTCCATCGATGAGTTCACCGTCCCGGGCATGGACGACGTCGACGACTTCCTCGCCGCCCTCCGATCGGCGCGGCAGGGCGACTGATGAAAAACGTCATCGTCGACACCGATGCGTTCTCCCACCTCTGGCTCAGCTCCGGCAGCACCAGTAGCGCCGCGTCCCAACTGCTCGGGACCATCCCCGTCATCAGCTTCACCACGGTGGCCGAGCTGCACTTCGGAGCGGCGAAAGCCGGCTGGGGACCTCGCCGGATCGAACGGCTCGAGGAGGCAATCCGGCGATACGTCGTCGCGCCCTACGACCCGGACCTGGCCCGGCTGTGGGGACGGCTCAAGAGCCAGGCTCAGCGCGCCGGGCATCCGCTCGGGCACAACAGCCAAACCAATGACCTGTGGATTTGTACCACCGCGATCTACTACAACGCTCCTCTCCTGACACTGAACCGCCGCCACTTCGAGGACTTTCCCGGCCTCGTGGTGCTCTCCTAGGCGCGGCCCAGCAGGGCCGCGCCGGCAAGAAAGCCGTCAGGCGCCTGCGGGGACCGACGGGACCGCGGCGTCCTCGGCGGCTGTCGCGTCCTGGCGGGCGGGCTCCTCGCGGAGGATCGCCGCGTTCAGCCAGGTGTCCGGGACGGCGAAGGCGTCGACGAGCGTGCGCATCTGCGGGCGCAGTTCGCGCAGCAGGTCGTTGACCACGCCGGTGACCGCCTTGGATCGGGCCGGGGTCAGCCGGCCGTGCTCCAGGAACCAGCCCTTGTCGCCCTCGATGACGCTCAGCGCGTAGAGGTCGCAGACCCGGGACAGCAGCGCCGCGGCGGCCGGGTCGGCGGCGCGCTCGATGCCGGCCACGAACGCCTCCAGGGTGACCCGCTCGATGTGCGCGGTGGCGGCCTGCAGCACGTGGTCCTGCACGTCGTTGAAGATGTCGAACGGCCGATCCTTCTTCGCCGTGGCGCCGCCGCGCAGCCGCCGGATGGCGCCTTCGAGCAGGTGCTTCTCGCGGAACTCGAACATCTCCAGGTGCCAGCCCCGGTCGGTGACCGCGACGTCCTCGTCCCGGCCGGGCACGGCGCTGACCAGGCGCTGGATCACCGACCGGGCGGCGGTGCGCTCCAGGACCATCTCGCGGACCTGCTCGGCCACGAAGGTGGCCCGGCCCCAGCCGTCGAGCGAGCCGAACGCGTCCCGGTACCCGGTGAGCAGGCCCTTCGCGACGAGTTGCAGGAGCACCGTGTTGTCGCCCTCGAACGTGGTGAAGACGTCGGTGTCCGCCTTCAGGCCGGGCAGCCGGTTCTCGGCGAGATATCCGGCGCCGCCGCACGCCTCCCGGCACATCTGGATGGTGCGGGTGGCGTGCCAGGTCTGCATCGCCTTCAGACCGGCCGCCCGGGACTCGAGCTCCCGCTGGCGGTGCTCCTCGACCTCGGCGCCGGACTGCACGTCGGCCAGGGTGGCGACCAGCTCCTCCTGGGCGAACGTGTAGGCATAGGTGTACGCCAGCGCGGGCAGCAGTTTGCGCTGGTGAGCAAGGTAGTCGTTGAGCAGCACCTCCCGGTCGTCGCCGGGCCTGGTGAACTGGCGGCGGGCATCGCCGTACCGGACCGCGATGGTGAGCGCGCTCTTGGTCGCGGCGAGGGCCGAGCCGCCGACGGTGACCCGCCCACGGACCAGGGTGCCGAGCATCGTGAAGAAGCGCCGGGTGTCGTTCTCGATCGAGCTGGTGTACGCGCCGTCCTCGGCGACCTGCCCGTACCTGTCGAGCAGCATGTCCCGCGGCACCGTCACGTGGTCGAACGAGATCCGGCCGTTGTCGACGCCGAGCAGGCCGGCCTTCGCGCCCGCGTCCTCGATCGTCACGCCGGGCATCGGGCGGCCGTGCTCGTCGCGGATCGGCACCAGCCAGGCGTGCACGCCGTACCGCTTGCCGCCGGTGATCAGCTGGGCGAAGACGACGGCCATCCGCCCGTCCCGCGCCGCGTTGCCGATGTAGTCCTTGCGCGCGGCCTGGTGCGGCGTGTGCAGGTCGAAGCTTCCCGACGCCGGGTCGTAGGTGCAGGTCGTGCGCAGTTGCTGCACGTCGGAGCCGTGACCGGTCTCGGTCATCGCGAAGCAGCCGGGCAGCTCCACCGAGATGATGTCCCGGAGGAACTCGTCGTGGTGCCGTTTAGTGCCGAGCGCGACCACCGCGCCGCCGAACAGCCCCCAGTGCACGCCGGCCTTGACCATCAGTGACAGGTCGACCTGGGCGAGCATCTCCGCGGCGACCACGGAGCCGCCCGGGTCGCCGGATCCGCCGTACTCGGCGGGGAACGCGTCCACCACGCCGACGCCGGTCGGGATCTTCCGGATCAGCGCGCTGACCCGGGTCCGGGCCTCGTCGCCTGTCTCGCCGGGGATCGTGACGAAATCAGCGCCGAGCCCGTCCCGTACCGCCTGGCGCACGTGCGCCCATCGGCCGTCCAGGACCTGCTGCAGGCGTACCGGATCGACCGCGTTCTGCTGACCGTTCATGGCCGAATATTACCCGCCGGTAACGTCCGTCAACCGGCGAACGGCCTATCTCACATCCCGTCGCCGGACCACTCCCCGCGGGACCGCGAGCGCACCGGCAGCGTCGAGATGACCGGCTGGTGGGCGTGGTTGTGCTCGTCGTAGTTCTCCGGGTGGCCGCCCCACTTCACCCACTCGCTCGTGGTGTACCAGTTGGTCAGCTCACCGTCCGAGCGGATGATCCAGTCGATGTCGGTCTCGGCGATGAAGTGGCCGTGCTTCACGCCTGCGGGACGGAAGCAGTACGTACCCTCGTCGATGTCTCCGAAGTTGTACGCCATCCGGCCACCGAGCGTGTAGAACTCCTCGTAGCACGGGTGATGCGCGAGCCGGTGATCGGTCCAGCCCTTCTTCGCCCGGATCAGCCGGGTGTAGAAGCCGGTCTTCGGGTCGCGGTGCAGCAGCTTGATGTAGAGCGGGGTGAGCGGCCCGACCGACGTCGCCTCGGTCCACTCCATGGTGGTGGCGTCCACCACGGTGACGTCCCCGGTGGCGTCCGTCTCCGTGACCGAGGTGAGCGGGTCGAAGCCGGCGTCGCCGTACTCCCGCCAGTGCAGGATCCGCGAGCCCTCCCGGATCTTGATCCAGTCCATCGGGACGCCCTTGGGCACCTGGATGTACCCGCCGGCGCCGAGTTCCCGGCCGCCGTAGATCAGCGATCCCTCGACCACGTAGAACTCGGTGTCCGCGTGCGCTATCCCGGCGCTGCGACCCCAGTCCGCGGTGGCGTGCAGCGACAGTGACGACGAACCGTCCTCCTCGTCGGTCGACAGGCGGCGCTCGAGGATCCTCCCCTCGCCGAACGGCAACTCGCCGGCGTGGAAGATGTAGTCGTTCTCGTGGATCAGCTCCACATGTGCCCTCACGGCGTACTCCTCAGCTCGCGTTTCAGGATCTTGCCGGCGGCGTTGCGGGGTAGCGCCGCGACGGCGCGGTACTGCTTGGGAACCTTGAATCCGGCCAGCCGCTCGCGCAGATACGCCTCCAGCGCATCGGCGGCGACGGGTTCCCGGCCGACCAGGTAGGCGACGACCCGCTCACCCCAGCGGTCGTCCGGCTCGCCGACCACCGCGCACTCGGCGACGGCCGGATGGGTGAGCAGGACCTCCTCGACGTCGCGCGGGTAGACGTTCACGCCACCCGTGATGATCACGTCCTTGACCCGGTCGACGATCGCGATGAAGCCCTCCTCGTCGCGGATCACGATGTCGCCCGAGGTGAGGAAGCCGTCCTCGGTCGTGCAGGCGGCGGTGGCGGCCGGGTTCTCGTGATAGCCGTTCATCAGGTACGGCGACCTGCTGTACAGCTCACCGGGCTCGCCGTCCCCGACCTCCCGCCCGGAGGGGTCCACGATCCGCACCTGCGTCCCGAACCACGGGTGCCCGACCGTCCCGGCCTTGCGGCGGGCGTCCGCCGGGCGCAGGTTGGTGACCACTCCCGCCTCGGTGGAGCCGTAGAGCTCGTGCACCCCGACGCCGGGGAACGCCTCGAACACCCACTCCTTGAGGACTCGGGGCAGCGCGGCCGCGTTGAAGTAGAGGGTGTCCAGGGTCGGCAGGCGCGGGATCTCGCCGAAGTGTGCCCGCAGCAACTGCGCGTGCGTCGGCACCAGGAACACCGACTGCGCGCCGTCCCGCGCGATCATGTCGATCAGCGCGTCCGGCTGGAACGACCGCAGCATGCTCACCGTGCCGCCGCAGTGGACGGCCGCATAGGCGAACGCGAACCCGGCGCCGTGATACATCGGGGCGACCGCGATGGTCCGGCGCCCCGGCCCGATGCCCCATTCGAGCGCGGAGGCATAGAAGGTCAGCGACCGGGAGCGGTGCGAGATCAGCACGCCCTTGGGGTCGCCGGTGGTCCCGGCCGTGTAGGCGATGCAGAACGGATCCCGCTCGTCCACCGCGACCCAGGGGTCGGCGGCCCGCGCGGCATCGATCCACTGTTCGTAGCCGGCGCCGATCCACACCACATGTCCGGAGAAATCGGGAACCGACCCGCCGTGAGCCTCGTCCACGATCAGCACCCGCGCCCCCGAGTGCCCGAGGATGAACGCCACCTCGGGCGCCGTCAGCCGCGGATTCACCGGCACCAGCACGAGACCCGCCTTGGCGATCCCCGCCGCGATCTCCGGGTACTCCAGGCGGTTACCGCAGAGCAGAGCCACCCGGTCGCCCGTCGCGAGCCCCAGCCCGAGCAGCGCGCACGCGAGCCGCGACGACCGGGAGTCCAGCGCCGCGTAGGACAGCGCCCGGTCCCCGTCCCGCACCGCGATCGCGTCCGGAGTGGCCCGGCCGAACTCCCGCACCCCACCAGCGATCGTCAGATCCGCACCACCGGGCCGCAACATGCGAGAATGGAAACACCGTTTCCATTCTCACCGCAAGAGGTGATCTCCAGGAAAGTCGCCGGCGCGCCCGAGCTGGGCGGGCACGGCCGCCAGCCCGAGTTGCTCGCCGATCCAGGCGCCGGCCCCGGCGGCCGACGTCACGTCGACGCCGGTCGCCAGGCCGGAGCGGTTCAGCAGGTAGGCGAGGTCCTCGGTGGCGATGTTGCCGGTGGCGGCCGGCGCGAACGGGCAGCCCCCGATCCCGCCGAGACTCGCGTCGAGGGCTCCGAAACCGGAGGCCACGGCGGCTGTCGCGTTGGCGTACCCGGCGTTGCGGGTGTTGTGGAAGTGAGCGCGCAGCGGCACGCCCGGCGCAACCGGCCGCACGGCGCCGGCCAGCTCGGTGACCTGAGGTGGGACGCCGACACCGATCGTGTCGGCCAGGCAGATCTCGTCGACCGGGCCGGCGTCCGCGACGAGATCACGCACGCGGGAGACCGGCACCGGACCGGTGAACGGGCAGCCGAACGCCGCCGCCACCGTCAATGTCACGAACAGCCCGGCCTCGCGGGCGCGGGCGGCCACCTCGCGGAACGCCGCCAGCGAGTCGGCGGTGGACATCCCCTGGTTCCGGCGGGAAAACTCGTCGGACGCGACAACTACATAGTTGATCTCGTCGGGCCGCGCCGCCTCCTCCAGCGCGAGCGCCCGATCGAGCCCGCGACCGTTGAGGACCAGCGCGGTATAGCGGACACCCTCCGGCCGCGGCGCCGCCCGCAGCACCTCCGCGGCGTCCGCCATCTGCGGCACCCGGTCCGGGCGGGCGAACGCGGCGACCTCGATGCGCCGGAGACCGGCGGCGATGGCCCGCTCGACATAGGCGATCTTCACCGCCGTCGGCAGCACTCGCTTCTCGTTCTGCAGCCCGTCCCGCGGACCGACCTCGACGATCTCCACGCCCCACCACCTGTTCCATCTAGCGAAACACCGTTTCGCAGCATAGGGTGAAAACCATGATCGGACCACTCGCAGACATCCGTGTCCTGGAAACGGGCACCCTGCTCGCCGGCCCCTTCTGCGGGCAGCTCCTCGGTGACTTCGGCGCTGAGGTGATCAAGCTGGAGGACCCCGGCAAGGGTGACCCGATGCGCCAGTGGGGCCGGGAGAAACCGCACGGCCAGTCGCTCTGGTGGCCGGTGGTCGCCCGCAACAAGAAGTCGGTGACCTGCAACCTGCGCACCGCCGAGGGGCAGGACCTGGTCCGCAGGCTGGTGGCGGAGGCCGACGTGCTGCTGGAGAACTTCCGGCCCGGCACGCTGGAGCGCTGGGGACTCTCCTACGAGGAGCTCTCGGCGATCAACCCCCGGCTGATCCTGGTCCGGGTGACCGGTTACGGCCAGTCCGGTCCGTACTCTCCCCGGGCCGGCTTCGGCTCGATCGGCGAGGCGATGGGCGGTCTGCGCTACGTGACCGGTGAGCCCGACCGGGCGCCGTCACGCAGCGGCATCTCGATCGGGGACTCGCTGGCCGCGACGTATGCCGCGTTCGGCACGCTGGCCGCACTGCACGCCCGCGAGCGCACCGGCCGGGGCCAGGTCGTCGACTCGGCGATCTACGAGGCGGTCCTCGCGATGATGGAGTCGCTCATCCCCGAGTGGGGTGTGGCCGGCTACCGCCGCGAGCGCACCGGACCGATTCTGCCCAACGTGGCGCCGAGCAACGTCTACCCCGCCGCCGACGGCACCGACGTGCTGATCGCCGCGAACCAGGACACCGTGTTCCGCCGCCTCGCCGACGTGATGGAGCGTCCCGACCTGCCGGCCGACCCGCGCTACGCCACCCACGGCGCGCGCGGCGAACATCAGGCGGAGCTCGACGCGCTCATCTCCGAGTGGACGAAAACGGTCCCGTCCGCGAAGCTGCTCGCGCTGCTGCACGAGGCCGGCGTCCCGGCCGGCGGCATCTACACGGCCGAGGACATCATCGCCGACCCGCACGTCCAGGCCCGCGAGGCAGTCATCACTGTCGATCACCCGGACCTCGGCGCGATCCCGATGCAGAACGTCGCGCCGCGCCTGTCCGGCACACCCGGCGAGGTCAGGTGGGCGGGACCCGCCCTCGGCTCGCACAACGACGAGGTCTACACGGACATCCTCGGCCTGACCAGCGACGAGATGGCCGGCCTGAAGGAGCGGGGAGTGATCTGATGCCGCCGTCGGAAATGGCGCTCGACGCCGACTACACCTCCGCCGGATTCGCCCGCCGGCTCGGCTGGGGCGCCCGGCCCGCGGTCCTGCTGATCGACGCGGCGCTGGCCTACACGGCGCCGGAGTCGCCGCTGCACCTGACAACCGGCCAGGCCGCGGCCGACGCGATGGCCCAGCTATCAGAAACGGCCAGAGCCGCGAACATCCCGGTCATCTGGACGACCGTCCGCTTCGCCGACGAGTCCTGCTCCGAAGCACCCCTGTTCGCCGCCAAGGTCCCCGCCCTGAAGGTCTTCGCCGCCGGCAACCCGCTCGGCGGCTTCGCCCCGCCCCTGCACCCGGCACCCGGCGAACCGGTCGTGGTCAAGCACTACGCGAGCGCCTTCGCCGGCACCTCCCTGGCCGCCTGGCTGACCTCCCACTCCATCGACACCCTTGCCATCGGCGGCTTCTCCAGCAGCGGCTGCGTCCGCGCGTCCGCCCTCGACGCCCTCCAGCACGGCTTCCGCCCGATGGTCGTCCCCGAGGCCTGCGCCGACCGCGCACCCGGCCCCCACGAATCGAGCCTCTTCGACCTCAACGCCAAATACGCCGACGTGGTCACGCTGACCGAAACCCTGCAAACCCTCACAAGGTACGCCTGACCCTCCCCGCCGCACCGTGAGCCGTCCCCCAGCACGCCGGGCGACTGACGCCCCTGACGCCGGCGCTTCCCGCCGCCGGCCCCGGCGCCCCCGCGCGCGCGTCGACGTCCGGCCCGGACCCCTTCAGTCCCCGGACAGAGGTAGCAGGCAATCGCCCCAGCACGTGCGCCCGCGCCCATCCCATCCGCCCGTGGATCGTGAAGCCGCCCGGGCCGGTCGGCGCTCAGCGTCGTCCGACCGTGCCCCGGACAGCACTGCAAGCCAGCCGGCCAGTGCGAACTGGCTCCCAGCGCTGCCCCGAGGCCGCCCCAACAGCCCTACGCACCAGCCGGCGCTCAGCGCGACAACACTGCGCACCAGCCGGACCGGCCGGCACCCAGCGCTGATCCAGCGTGTGGAGTTCGCAGCGCGCTGCACACCCGAAAATCCACACGCGGGTCAGGACGGCACGGTCAGCTGAGTGTCTGGATGACGTTGCCGGTGAGGAGGTTCTGGTAGTACGCGCCGCCCGGGTAGTACGCCGCGGTCGTCGTCCCGGTGACCGCGTCCGACGCCCAGTTCACCGCCAAGGTCTGCAGCGCGCTGACGTTCTGCGCCTTCGACGTTCCGCCGGTCAGCGTGCAGAGCCAGTTGGTGGTGGCGCCTTCGGCGTCGCAGTGGCTGCCGGTGGTGAGCCGGACCCCGAGGAACGGCCGGTCGATCCGGGCCTGCAGCTCCACGGTTCCGCTGGCGTTGCTGTTCGAGAGGTACGGCGGGGACGAGATCGCGGTGATCGGCAGCGAGGTGCCGGCCAGCCCGGTCAGCCCGTCCGCCATGTTGGTGCCGGACGGCGACTTCACCGGGTCGAGCAGTTGCAGGTGACGCAGCCCGGCGAACGCGGCCGGGAACGTGGTGCGCAGCCGGTTCGCGATGTAGGTAACCGCCTCGCCACCGGCCGAGTGCCCGGCCAGCACGTACGTGGTGGGCAGGGGGGTCCCGGATCGGCCCGCGGTCGCCGCCGCGGCAGCGTAACTGGTGCCGAGCGCGCCGCCGGCGCCGTTGCCGAGCAGGGCTGCCACGTTGTTCAGGAACGCCGTGTTGTTGCCGGTGTTGTTGACCGTGCAGCCGTACAGGTTGGTCGACGGCAGGTTCGGCGTGAACACCAGGAATCCGGCGGCCTGGTACTTGCGGGCCAGGTCGGCGACGTTCGCGTTGGAGCGCGAGAAGCCGTGCTGGAGGAAGACCAGCGCCTTCGGGGTGGTGGCCGCCGGGAAGAACCAGTCGGCGTCCTGGTTGAGCGTCGAGCCGGCGCAGGGGATCGTGACGGCGCCGTCGACCTCGACGGCGGCCGCGTGCGCGGCGGAGGGGGTTGCCGCGAGGACGGAGGCGGACAGGAGCAACGCCGCGACGATGCGGCGCGGGGACAGGGACACGGGACCTCCAATGGTCATCCGTAACACTCTCCGAAACACTGTTTCCATTAGGGGTTATCGATGGGTTTCTGTCAAGGAAGTGCGGAAACGGACAAAGCCCGGCATCCGCGAGGCGGATGCCGGGCTTTGATGACGTCAGGCCGTCACTCCTCGTATCGGGGAACGGCCAGAGGATGCCGCTCGTCGTCGCGGGCCGCGATGCCCGCCATCGACCGGACGTACTGCCCGGCGGTGATCTCACCGTCGAGCAACTGAGCGCAGAGCACACCTTCCAGACTCTGCGGGCCGAACAGCGCCTCCGGGACGATCAGCGGCTCCGCCTCGGCCTGCGCGTCCGCGCGTACCCCGCGCACCGCGAGCACACAGGCGCCGGCCAGGACGAGGATGAGCAGGGACAGGATCAGCATTGCCACCGCCTTCATCGGTCACCGCGGGGCTGTCACGCCCCGCCCACGACAGAGAGAACGGATCACAGCGCGTGATGGTTCGACCGAATCAGCCGGGAAGCAATCAGCCGAGTCCCACGGCAGCGATCATGAGCGGCAGCACGAGCAGGATCAGCAGTCCCCCGAGGACGTCGAAGGAGACGCCGGAACGGATCATCGTGGTGATCGGCACGACGCCGGAGCCGTAGACCACCGCGTTCTGCGGCGTGGAGACCGGCAGCATGAAGCCGAACGAGGCGGCGAACGTCGCGGCGAGGGCCGGGACCAGCGGATCCACGCCCGCTGCCACGGCGATCGGGATGACGATCGGCACGACCACGGCCGCCGACGCGGTGTTGCTGGTGGTCTCCGAGACCACGATCGCCAGCAGCACGGCGAACGCGGTGATCGCGAACGTGCTGGACAGCCCGAGCGCGTCGGCGCTGGAGGTGCCGATGGTCTCGGCGAGTCCGGTGTCGGCGAGCAGCGACCCGAAGATGATGCCGGTGCCGAAGAGCAGGATCGTGCCCCAGTCGATGCGGGCCGCGTCGCTCCAGTTGAGCGTGAACTCCCGCCGGCCCCACGAGGTCGGCAGCAGGAAGAGCAGCGAGGCGCCGAGGACCGCGACGACGCCCTCGTTGAGCCGGCCGCTGACCGTGTCGTAGACGCTGGACTCGGTGCCCCAGAGAACCGCGATCACACCGGGCGTGATCCAGAGGACGACCGTGACGACGAAGGCGACCAGGGTGTTGCGCTCGGCCGGCGAGAATCCGCCGAGCTTGGCGCGCTCGGCGGCCACGTACTCCTCGACGCCCTCGATCCGGCGGATCTCCGGCTTGTTCAGCAGCAGGAGGACCAGCGCGAGGATCACGAACATGCCGAGGCAGATCGGCGCGGCGACGGCCATCCACTCGGCGAACGAGATCTTCACCCCGGTCGCCTCCTCGATGAGCCCGCGACCGATGAGGTTCGGGGGCGTGCCGACCGGGGTCAGCAGGCCACCGACGCTGGCCCCGTACGCCAGCATCAACATCAACGCCGCACCCACCCGCAGCCGGGTGGGATCGAAGTCGGCGGCCGCGAGGCCGCGGTCCTGCATCATCTTGGCGATCACCGCGAGGATGCCGAGGGCGGTGGGCAGCAGCATCGCGACGGTGGCGGTGTTCGAGACGAAGGCCGACAGCAGCGCGGTGATCACGCCGAACGCGATGATCACACGCGCGGTCGAGCGGCCGACGCCGGGCAGCGAGAGCACCCGGAACGCGAACCGGCGGGCCAGGCCGTGTTTCAGCATCGCCTGGGCCAGGATGAACGCGCCGATGAAGGTGAACACTGTGGACGACCCGAAGGGCGCGAGCACGTCCGCCGCGGGCGCCACCCCGAAGATCACGATGAGGGCGACGCCGATCAGGCCACCGACCGGGATCGGCACCGCCTCGGTCACCCAGAGCACGATCACCGCGAGCAGCACCGCGGCGAGGACCTGCTGGCTCGGGCGGATGCCGAGCGGGAGGGCCAGGAAGATCAGCATGACGACCGGGGCGAGGAAGAGCCCGATCGTGCGCCGGCCCCGCTCGAAACGCTCCTCGGCGGGAGAGAGCCGCTGCTCGCCGAGACTGCGGTAGGTCGAGCCTCCGAGCAGCCGCTCCTCGACATCGGTGCGCGCTCCGGGTGCCCCTTCGGTGGTGGACATGCCGACTCCCTCCCGATCAGTGATCTACATACGTCGATATTAAGCCGAGACCACGTTCGAGTACGGGGTATGTCCTAAGTTTACCTATTTTGGATATTGTCCCGCTGTGTCCGGTAAACGTGCTAAATACCCTGCGCTGCATTTGACGCGTTATCTCCGAGGGGCCTGAACCCTTCACAGACGCTCGTCGATGCAGGGAGACCGATGACGTACGACTACGACGGCTTCAGCCGCCTCGCCGGCGACGCCGATCCGGTGCCGGGGCCGGAGTACCGGGTCCGCCTGCGAACCCTGTCCCGGCGGCGGCCGATCCGTTCGGTGCTGATCGCCGGCTTCGCCTTCGCCTTCGAGTCGACGTTCTTCGGCTGGCTGCTGTCCTCGATGGAGCTGCCGGAACGGCGCACGGCCATCACCGCCGTCATGATCGCGGCAACCGCGCTGATCGAACTGTTCCGCCTGGTCAACGTCGTGACGCTGTGCCTCGCGACGCTCCGCGCGCGCGACCCGGTGCCGGTGCCGCCGGACGAGAACCTGCGCGTCGCGTTCCTCACCACGATCGTCCCCGGCAAGGAGCCGCTGGAGATGGTGGAGAAGACGCTGCGGGCCGCACGCCGGATCCGCCACCCCGGCCGGTACGACGTCTGGCTGCTGGACGAGGGCAACGACCCGCAGGTCAAGGCGATGTGCCGGAACGTCGGCGCCCGCCACTTCAGCCGCAAGGGCGTGGCCCGCTGGAACACCGCGGCCGGTGGCTTCAAGGCGAAGACCAAGCACGGCAACTACAACGCCTGGATCGACAGGCACGGCGCCCGGTACGACGTGTTCGTCTCGGTCGACCCGGACCACGTCCCGCTGCCGAACTTCTGTGAGCGCCTGCTCGGCTACTTCCGTGACCCGGACGTCGCCTTCGTGATCGGCCCGCAGATCTACGGCAACTACGACAACGTGATCACCCGCTGGGCCGAGTCACAGCAGTACCTGTTCCACTCGCTGCTCCAGCGCGCCGGCAACCGGCTGGGCATCCCCATGCTGGTCGGCACGAACAACGCGGTACGCATCGCCGCCCTCAACTCGATCGGCGGCCTCCAGGACTCGATCACCGAGGACATGGCGACGAGTCTCGTGGTGCACAGCACCATGAACGAGAAGACGGGGAATCGCTGGAAATCCGTCTACACCCCGGACGTCCTGGCGGTCGGCGAGGGACCGTCCTCCTGGACCGACTACTTCAGCCAGCAGCACCGCTGGTCACGCGGCACCGATGAGGTCTGCGTCGCCCAGTTCGGCTCCATGGTGAAAAAGCTCGGCATCCGGCGGTCGCTGCACTACGCGCTGCTGATGGCGTACTACCCGCTCACCGCCGTGGCCTGGCTGCTCGGCGCGACCACCGCGGTCCTGCACATCGTTCTGGGGGTACGGGGTGTGCAGGTCCCGCAGCAGGTCTGGCTGATGCTCTACGTGGACGCCGCGCTCTTCCAGGTCGGCCTCTATCTCTGGAACCGGCGGCACAACGTGAGCCCGCACGAGGCGGCCGGATCTTCCGGCCTGGCCGGCATGCTGCTCTCCACGCTGTGCGCGCCGATCTACGTCTCCTCGTTCCTGCAGGCGGTGCTGCGCCGCCGCGCCGGTTTCGTGGTGACGCCGAAGGGCGACTCGGCCAGCCCGGATCGCCTGCTCACCTTCCGTACCCATCTGCGCTGGGCCGCGTTCTACGCCGCGCTGCTGGTCGTCGCCGTGCTGACCGGGCACGCGCACGGCCTGATGTGGCTCTGGCCCGCCCTCAATCTGGCGCTCTGCCTCGCCCCGGCGGCGATCTGGGCGGCCCAGCGCCGGCCCGCCGAAGTACCCCAGCCCGCAGTCGAAGAGAAAGAACCCGTGGAGACCTTCGTATGACCCCCCGAACCCGGCCCACAGCCGCCCGGCGGTTGCTCACCGCCCTCACCACGATCCTGTGCCTGGCCGTCGTGGCCGTGGTGAACCGCCCGATAGTGGTCCTCGCGACCGACCGCTATCACGAGTTCGCCATCAACCGGCTGACCTACAAACAGACGCACGGCCACTGGTCGCTGCTGCCGGTGCCCGCCGGCTTCAAGATCAATGCGATCCACGCGGCGCTGCTGAAGACCGGCAAGGTGCTGATCATCGCGGGGTCCGGCAACAACCGGGAACGGTTCGAGGCCGGCACGTTCCGGACGATCCTCTGGGACCCGCGCACCGACCGGTTCACCGACGTGCCGACGCCGACCGACATCTTCTGCGCCGGGCACACGTTCCTGCCCGACGGCAAGCTGCTGGTCGCGGGCGGGACGAAGTCGTACGAGGTACTGGCCACGGACATCACGCACGCCGCCGGCGTCATGAAGATCAAGAACGAGTCGCCGGACTTCGGCGCCCGGGCCTTCCCGAAGGGCACCAGGTTCGAGTCGGCGGACGGCCGGATCTATCTGACCCGGGCCGACGTGAGCGTGCCGGCCGCCACCAAGATGTGGCACGGCACCCAGACCATGGTGCACGCCGGCGAGGTCGAGGTCTGGGTGGACGCGCTCGAACCCGGCGACGCCCCGATCGTGAAGGAGCCCGCACAGTACAAGATCCAAGGCCTGAAGGGCGACGACACCCACAACCTGTACGGCGTCGCCGACAAGATCAGCCGAGACAAGCAGGAGTACGGCGGCGACAAGACCTCGTACGAGTTCGACCCGGAGACCGAGCGCTACGCCCGTACCGGCGACCTGGTGAAGAACCGCTGGTACCCGACGCTCGCGCCGCTGCCCGGCGGTGACGTGCTCGCCGTCTCCGGCCTCGACCAGTTCGGCCGGATGATCCCCGGCATCAACGAGCGCTACCAGGTCAAGAAGAAGAAGTGGGTGGCCGTGCCGCAGCTGCGCCGGACTTTCCCCACCTATCCGTCACTCTTCCTCACCGAGGACGAGCGGCTCTTCTTCTCCGGGTCGAACGCCGGGTACGGTTCGGCCACCGAGGGGCGCACCCCCGGCCTGTGGGACGTCCGGAAGAACAAGTTCCAACCGGTGCACGGCCTGCGCGACGGCACGATGACCGAGACCAGCGCGTCCGTGATGCTGCCACCGGCACAGGACCAGAAGGTGATGATCCTGGGCGGCGGCGCGGTCGGTGACTCGCCGATCTCCACGGCCCGGACCGCGATCGCCGACCTGGCCGATCCCCGCCCGGTGTTCCGGCCCGGACCGGACCTGCCGCATCCGACGCGCTACCTGAGCACGGTGGTGCTGCCCGACGACACGGTCTTCACCAGCGGCGGGTCGTCCGGTTACCGGGGCGGGCCGTACCAGGGACGGCAGCGCAGCGATCTGCACAACGCCCAGATCTACGACCCGCGGAAGAACGCGTTCCGGGAGGCGGCGGCGCCGGCGGTCGGCCGCAACTACCACTCCGAGGCGCTGCTGCTGCCGGACGGGCGGGTCGTCACGATGGGCAGCGACCCGATCTACGACCGGTCCGGCAAGAACCCCGGCACGTTCGAGCAGCGGATCGAGATCTACAGCCCGCCGTACCTGTTCCGCGGGGACCGGCCGGTCGCCCCGACCGGACCGAGCCTGATCGAACGCGGGAAGAAGGCGACCTTCGCCACCCCGGACGCGGCGCGGATCCAGTCGGCGCGCCTGGTGCGGCCGAGCGCGGTCACCCACGCGACCGATGTGGACCAGCGGTCGGTGGCGCTCGGCGTGGCCCGCACGCCGGGCGGCATCACCGTGTCGATCCCGTCGAAGCGCGGCCTGCTGCCGTCCGGCTGGTACATGCTCTTCGTCACCGACGGCGAGGGCACGCCCTCGCCGGCCCGCTGGGTGCGGGTCAAGTAATCAGTTGGTGGCCAGCTCCAGGGCGTACTCCGGCCACCACTGACCGGCCGGGGGAGCTCCCGCGCGGCACGCGCCGTCGGACTCCCCCGGCCGTTTCACCCACAGGTACGCGTCGACCAGCGGCTGACCGGTACGCGTCGTCGGCGCCGGCCCGAGAGCCCGCCCCGGCGGATTGCACCAGTGCCCCTCGGCGTCCCGCCCGTCGATCGCGGCCGGGCCGTTCCCGTTCCGGCTGGTGTCGATCACGAACCGCTTGCCGCCGAGCCGCTCCGAGATCCGCGTGCCGTACTCGATGTTCGCCTCGGTCGTCTCGAAGTTCGCCACGTTCAGGCTGAAACCGTCCGCCTGCCCCACCCCCGCCTCGGTCAGCGCCGCCGCGACCCGGTCCACGTCACGCACCCAGCTCGGGTTGCCGCCGTCCAGGTAGACCCGCACGCCCGGCCCGGTCTTCAGCGCGGCGACCGCCTCGGCGAGCAGCGCGTACCGCTCGGTGGCGGCCGGGCCGTTCACACAGCCCTGCAGGACGTGCGTGACCGCGTCCGGCTCCAGCACCACGATCGCCCGGGAATCCCGGATCGCCCCGGCAAGCCCGGCGATCCAGCCGCGGTAGGACGCGGCGTCCGGCGCGCCGCCACCCGAGTGCCCGCCGCAGTCACGCTGCGGGACGTAGTAGGCGACGAGCACCGGGACGCGCCCGCTCGCGGCGGCCGCGGTGACCAGGGCGTGCGCCTTCTCCGCGTAACCGGGGGCGCCGTCGGCGAACCAGACCGCGGACGGCGACTCGGCGATCCGGCGCATCGCGGCGGCCTCCTCGACCCGCCCGGCGGCGGTCCAGGCCGCGACCTGCCCGACCGGTGGCGCGTCGGGCTCCACATAGAACTCCTCGGCCGCGGCCGAGGACTCGGCGGTCGCGGTGGGCTTGGCGGTGGGTGACGGCGCCACGTCCGGATCGCCGGCTGTGCAACCGCCGAGGACGACAAGGGCGGCGAGACCACAGAGGGCAGGCAGAGTTCTCATCCGGACAAACGGTACCTTCCCCCTAAATGATCACTGCACCGAGCGCGCCACCTCCGTCGCCTCTTCGAGTGTTCCGAGTCCCTCCAACCGGTAGGTCAGGTTCTGGGCCGACGACCAGACCAAAGACGGTCCGGCAAGGCGCGTCGCCTCGGTGTGCGCCACCTGATCCCGGTCGACATAGGTCAGCGGATGCGGCTCCGGCAGCCAGATCGCCACCGGCGCCACCGAGCCGAGATCCACCCATTCGGCGTTCGGCGTGGTCTTCAGGAACCCGCCCTCCAGGGTGCCGTCGAACTGGTCGAACCGCACCGTCCCGCCCCGGTAGAGCATGGTCACCACCCGGTCGGCGAGCACCACCTCCTCCGGTTCGCCGAGCGCCGCCGGCGTCACGAGCGGGAAGCCCGCCAGCCGCCGGGCCTCCCTGAGGCCGATTGTCCGGCTCGACGGGAGCGGGGACGCATCCGGCGGGATCGGGCGGGACGGGTGCTCCGCCCGTACCTCGATCCCTGCCACCCGCAGAAGGTCACCGACCACCTGGACCACCGCCGCTCGTGCCGGCGCGACAAACGCCACCGACGCGATGAGCGCGGCCAGGCACGCGGCAATCGCCAGGCGCACGCGACGCGGTCGCGGCGCAGGCTGAGCGAGGCGCGCCCGGACCGCCTCCCGCTGGTCGATTGCCGGGGGTACGCGGAGAGCCCGCCCCAGATCGCGCAGCTCCCGCGCCAGCTCGTCGTCAGACACCGGGCGCCTCCCGCAGCGGCATCCGCTCCCGCAGGCGGGCCAGCGCCCGCGCGGTCCGCGACTTCACCGTCCCCCGGGGCAGCCCCAGGGTCGTCGCCGTCTCCGCCTCCGACAGGTCCAACAGATAGCGGCAGACCAGCACCTCCCGGTCCCGCGTGTCGAGCGCCCGCAGCTGCTCGACGAGGAACCGCCGCCGTTCCGAAGCCTCAGCCGTCTCGGCCGGGTCCACGTCCAGCGGCAGCGGATCCTCCCGAGCCGCGGCCCGCATCAGCACCCCGGCCCGGCGGCGCCGGGAGCGGAGCAGGTTGTGCGTCTCGTTCGCCACGATCGCCAGCAGCCAGGCCTTGAACCCCTCGCCGCGGTACTGCTTGATCCGCCGGTACGCCTTCACGAACGCCTCCTGCACCACGTCGTCGGCGTCGGCGCCCGCGCCGAGCAGCACCGCGGCCCGATGCGCGGGCGAGGTGAAGCGGGCGACCAGGATCTCGTACGCGTCCAGATCGCCGCCGCGGGCCCTCGCCACGGCGTCCGCCTCGTCGATGTCGATGGCCGCCCCCTTCACCACACCCTAGAGACACCGCCCGGCGGGAACCGGTTCCCGCCGGGCGGTGTCTGTGCGGTTATGACGACTCGGCGGAACCTTCTTCTGGCCGGTGCCGGCCTTGCCTTTCTCGCCGGCTGCCGTTCCCGTCCCAGCGCCTCCCCCGCTCCCCTCGCCGACGTGCTCCTCGTGGAGACCGCTCGCGGACTGGTCAGGGTGAGCGCCGCCGGTGAGCAGCTGCTCGGCACGGCGGCGGCGCTGAGCCACGACGGGCGGCATCTCTACGTGTCCCGCGACGACGGCATGGCACAGGTCGACCCGGTCACCGGGGCGTCCCTGCGCGAACTGGACCACGGGGGCGGGTGGATGCCCCGGACGGTCTCCGCTGACGGCCGGATGTGCGTCCTCACCTCGCCGCCCGCGGACCGGTTCTCCCCCGTTCTGCTGTCCACACCGGGCGGTCCCCGCAAGTACCGCCTGCCCGGCGTGATCGAGCCGGACGCGCTGAGCACCGACGGCACCGCCCTGTTCGTGCTGGAGTGGCTGCCCGCGACCGCGCCCGACCACTACCGGGTGCGTCTGCTGGACCTGGCGACCGGTGCGATGCATCCGCTGAACACGCGTGACAAGACGCCGGTGCCGGCGGGCGCCGAGGAGGAGATGCGCGGCGAGGGGCGGCAGGCGGTGCTGTCGGCGGACCGGACGATGCTGTTCACGCTGTACACGCATCAGCCGGGGCACGCGCACACCCGGGACCTGCTGTCCGGGCGCCCCGGGAACGCCCATGCGTTCGTCCACGTGCTGCATCTGACGGATCGGTGGGCGTACTGCCTGGACCTGCCCCATCCGTTCGGTGAGGGGCCGGCGGCCGCGCACGCGGTGGCCGCCGATGGGCGGCACATCGTGGTCGCGGATCTCGCGTCCGGGAAGCTGGCCTACGCCGATTCGCAGGCTTTGACCGTCAGCAAGGTGATCGACATCCCGGTGGCGGCGCAGTTGACCGCCACGCCCGGCCAGGCGCACGGTGCCGGCGTGAAGGCTGCGGTGTCCCCTGGCACGGCGGGGGCGGCGCTCGCTCTCACTCGGGAGCGAGTGTTCATCGGCGGATCCGACACGGTCACCGTGCTGGACCGGGCCGGCGATGCGGTCGTCGCGAAATGGCAGGTTCCATCGGCGATTCGGGGCATGGGGCTCAGCGCGGACGGCAGCCGACTGTATGTCGGCACTGCTGACCAGGTGATCTGCTTGAACACCACATCCGGTACGGCCCTGAGCAAGACTCCCGTGGACGGCCTGACAACACTCCGCCACGTGCACCAGTCAACCTAGTCGTCGCGACGCCCGTGACGCACCGCAACAGGACGACGAGCAATTGCCGGGGGACGGTTTAGTGCTTTTGGAGAGTTTCAGCCGTACCTTATGGGTTTTTTCGTAGGACGTCCAGGAGGAACCATTCGTCCTCGTGGTGGACCACCCGGGTCAGGCCCGGGCGGGCGGCGAGGATCTCGTGGACGTTGTGGCCGTCGTAGTTGCCGCCGTTCTCGCGGTCGCGGAAGTGCAGGGAGACCAGGTCGCCGCCGGGTTCCAAGCGGTCGGTCACCGCGGTGAGGAACTGTTCCAGGTCGGCGGCGGAGAGGTAGTAGAGCAGGTCGCCGATGACCACCAGGTCGAACGTCTCGTCGGGCATGTCGGCGGGGACCATGGCCTGCTCGACCGTGACGTGGGGCAGGTCGGCGGTGTTCTCGCGGGCCTGCTGGACGGCCTCCGCGACACTGTCCGTGGCCAGGATCTTGGAGCAGCGCGGGGCCAGCATCCGGGTGAACAGGCCGATCGAGGCGCCCGGCTCGTAGCAGCTGCGGTAGTGCTCGCGCGGGAGGCTGGCCAGGGTCACCGCGTATTTGCGCTGGTTGTGCCACTTGGTGGCGACGTCCCACGGGTCGTCCTTCGCCAGGTAGAGCCCGGTGAAGTAGTCCAGCGAGACCGTGGTCTCCGGTGCTGCGGCGTCGCCCTCTGCTCGTGTCACGCCGGAATTGTGCCGAACTCGGGGACGACGCCGCCAACCAGGGTCAGCCGGCGGTCACGGGTGCGTGATCACGATTGACGTGCCGTGACGGTCAGGGTGCCGATGCCCGATTCGGCCCGCAGGTCGATGCCGTCGTCGCCGTCGCCTTTCGTGAGGGTCGCGCCGGTTGCCACGCCTTTGTCCCGTTTACCGTAGAGGGTGACCGTTCCGGCGCCCTTGCGAAAGTCGGCGCGGACCGGGATCTCGCCGGCCGTGCTGATGCGCCAGGTGTTGACGCCGCCGCCCATCAGGATCGGAATCGGACTGTCGGTCTTCGGCAGCGCCAGGGTGGTGCGGGCCGTGCCGCCGAGCAGGTCGAGCCGGCCGAGCGTGCCGCGGGTCAGGTCGAACGTCGCGACCCGGGCGCCGCCGCGCATCCGCAGCGACCAGGTGACGTCCTCGCTGAGCAGGACGTCCACCCGTGCGGAACCCTCCGGGCCGGTGGGTTCGACGAAGACCTTGACCGTGTCGCCGTCGAGCTGGGCGCGCGGCTTGACCCCGCTGCCGTCCGGGCTCGTCACCCGGAACCAGCCCTTCGGCACGTCGCCGATCGTCACGTTGACCTCCGTGGTGCCATCCACCAGCTCGAACGTGGCCGCGTCCGGGATCACGGGGGCCGGGTCCGGCGTCGGCTCGCCGATCTCCACGGGTGGGTTGGCCGGGGTGAGGGCGGCGGGCGGCTGGAACGAGGGGACGCGGGTCTGTTCCTCGCCGGGGCGGAGGGCGGCCCAGGCCGCGGCCGAGCCGATCGCGAGGACGAGGGCGACGATCACGGCGGTACGGCGGACGGGGCGGCGCGGGCGCTCGGCGAGATGTAGTTCGAGGGTAGGGCGGGCAGAGCCGGGATAGACGTCGGCGGTCAAGCCACGGCGGGCGTGGGCCTGATCGGCCTCGGTCACGCCACCGGCGCCGCCCGGGGAAGGGGAAGCGGCGCCGGGCGCGCTCGGATCGGACAGGCCGGCGCCGGTTCGGGTGGGCTCGGCGCCGGGCAGTTCGTAGTGGTCGGCGGCCGGGCCCACCCGGTGCGGGGCGTCCGGCCAGTACTCGGTGATGTCGGGCAGATCGGCAGGGGCGGCTTTACTGTCCACGCGTGGTCTCCTCGGTCGGCGCGCGGGTGGCTCCGGCCGGAGATACGGATGAACGACGCGATCGGTTCGACTGGGATCGCTCCCATCCGGATTTCCCTCTTGCACATCACTTCGCTTACCTGTAGATCATTATCGAACGATTAAGTCGCAATGCGCGAAGTTGCCACAGGAAGTGGAATTGATGCCGGAAGATGAGAACGGCCTTCGCGTCGGTGGCTGGGTGCCGCCGTATTCCGATCCCCGGACCGGCGGATCGCCCGCCGCGCGGCCCGCGCTCCCCCGCGGCTCGCAACGCCCGGCGCTCGGCCCGGGACAGGGCCCGCCGCCGCATTCCATCCGTCACCTGTTCATTCTGGCGGCCGCCGCGGCATTGGGGTGCGCGGCCACCGCGCTCGTCGCGCTGAACACCGGCGGCGAGACCCCGGCACCCGTCGCGCAGCAGAGCGCGGCGTCCCAGCAGGGCTGGCCGGCCTTCCCGCTGGAACCGGAGGAGACGATCCCGCTGCTGCCCAAGCCGTCGCCGTCACGGTCCCACTCCCGGGCCGTCACACCGGTCGCGACCAGGGTCTCGTCGGCATCGCCCCCGGCGAAACCGGGCGCGACCCCGGCCTCACCCACGGCAGGCCCGGCCGGGCCCACGGCACCGCAGCCGGTCTCCCTGACCGCCGGCGCGACGGCGGGCCTGGAGCTCGTGGACCAGCCCGGCCAGTGGGTGCGGCACCGGAACTTCGCCGGGCGGGTGGACCCGATCTCGGCCGCCGGCAGCGACGGCGACCGGGCCGACTCACGGTTCGTGATTCGCACCGGCCGGGCGGCGTCGAACTGTTTCTCGTTCGAATCAGTTAACTTTCCCGGATATTATCTGCGGCACCGCGACTTCCGCATCGAGCTTACCCGGGCGGAGCAGTCGGAACTGTTCGACGAGGACAGCACTTTCTGCGCCGAGTCCATTCGGAACGGCGCCGCCCTGACGTTACGGTCACACAATTATCCGAGCCGTCATATCGCGGTGAACGGCGAGCGGCTGGTGATCGCCGAGTCGGGGGCGGCCGCGTTCCGCCCGCAGCCGCCCCTGTGACGGGTCCTCACATGACGAGGACGCTCCGGGCGTCCAGCACACCCGCGCCGCCGGGCAGGTCGATCGGCTCGTCGGTGCGGTTGATCAGGAACCGGTGCTCGCCACGGATCGCCAGCTCGACCCGGCCACGCAGCTCGGGCGGCAGCTCGCTGGCCACGCCGGCCGGCCGGAGCAGGGACGGCAGGACCGGGGCGATCCCGGCGGCGCCGAGGCGGGTGGAGACGTAACTGGCCGAACCCGTACCCACCGGACGCCGGGTGATCGCGGCCTGCTTGCCGTCGCGGTACCGGGCGAGCACCTCGACGCCGGAGTCGGCCACGTCGACCCGCTCGGTCCAGAGCGTGCCGGTGGCGCCGTTGTCGAGGGCCACGCTGTCGCCGTCGAGCAGCGGCGCGAACTCCTCGACCCGGATGCCGAGCAGGTCCCGCAGGGCCCCGGGGTACCCGCCCAGCCAGACGTGGTCGTTCTCGTCCACGATGCCGGAGAAGTAGGTGGTCACCAGGTGACCGCCGTTCTCGGCATAGCGGGTGAGGCGGCCGGCGAGCGCCGCGGGCACCACGTGCAGGATCGGGGCGATCAGCATCGGGTACCGCTCCAGGTCACCCCCGGCCGGCACCACGTCGGCGCGGATCCCCTGGTCCAGCAGCGCCGTGTACCAGTCCAGCGCCTCCTGCCGGTACCGCAGCCGGTCGGTCGGGTGCGAGTCCTGCTCGGCCACCCACCACGACTCCCAGTCGAAGACGATGCCGACCGGCGCGGGGGTCCGGGGCGTGCCGGCCACCGGCGCCAGGTCGCGGAGCCGCTTGCCGAGCTCGGCCACCCCGCGGAAGAGCGCACTGTCGGTGCCGGCGTGCGGCAGCATCGCCGAGTGGTACTTCTCCGCGCCGGCTCTCGACTGCCGCCATTGGAAGAAGCAGACCGCGTCAGCGCCGTACGCGACGTGGGTGAGCGAGTCCCGTGCCAGCTCGCCGGGCCGCTTCGCCACGTTGACCGGCTGCCAGTTGACCGCGCTGGTGGAGTGCTCCATGAGGAACCACGGGCGGCCGCCGGCCAGCATGCCGGTCAGGTTCGCGGAGAAGGAGAGCTCGTCACGGGCCTGCGGGCCGGGGACCACGTAGTGGTCGTTGGAGACGAAGTCCACCTCGGCGGCCCAGTCGGCGTAGTTCATCGGTTTCTGCTCGCCCATCACCATGAAGTTCGTGGTGACCGGCACGTCCGGGGTGATCTCCCGCAGGACTGCCTTCTCGGCGCGCAGGTGCTCCTTGAGCGCGTCCGAGGAGAACCGCTTGAAGTCGAGCTGCTGGGTGGGGTTGGGGTGCGAGGCGGCGAGGCGCGGCGGCAGGATCTGCTCCCAGTCGGAGTACTGCTGCGACCAGAAGGCGGTGCCCCAGGCCTCGTTGAGCCGGTCCATCGACTGGTAACGCGCTTCGAGCCAGGCGCGGAACGCCCGCGCCGCATCGTCGGAGAAGTCGTAGATGTTGTGACAGCCCAGCTCGTTGTTCACGTGCCAGGCGACCAGGGCGGGGTGGTCCCGGTATCGGGTGGCGAGCGCCCGGACCAGCCGTAGCGCGTGCTCCCGGAAGACCGGCGAGGTGGGCCGCCAGTGCTGGCGGGCGCCCGGCCACACCGTGCTCCCCTCGGCGTTCACCGGCAGGATCTCCGGGTGTTTCGTGGTCAGCCACGGGGGTGGTGAGGCGGTGGCGGTGGCCAGGTCGACCGCGATCCCGCCGGCGTGGAGCAGGTCCATCGCGTCGTCCAGCCACGCGAAGTCGTACGCGCCCTCGGCCGGCTGGAGCCGGGCCCACGAGAAGATCGCCAACGAGACGATCGTGACGCCGGCCTCGCGCATGGCCCGTACGTCGTCGTCCCAGATCGCACGCGGCCACTGCTCCGGGTTGTAGTCGGCGCCGAACTCCAGACGGGCCTCCCCGGCGCGACGGATCCAGCGCCGGGGAGCGTTCTCGGATGAGCTCATTTGACAGTGAAACCCTGTTCCTGGCCGTACTTGACGGAAGCGTCCTGCCAGGACTTCAGCCCGTCCTGCAGGGTGCCCTGCCCGAGGTAGGCCTTGCCGGCGGTGTCGTTGAAGACGTTGTTGGCGTAGACCTGGAAGGGCAGGTACGACCAGCCGGGGACGACCTGCCCGGCGGACGCGGCGAGAACCTCGTTGACCTTCTGACCGCCGAAGTACGGGAACTCCTTGTTCAGGAACTCCGGCGCGTTCAGCTGCTTCGTGCTCGCCGGGAAGGCGCCGTTGTCGACCCGGGTCTGTGCCCCCTTGTCGACCGTGGCGTACTTGAGGAACGCGTACGCCAGGGCCTTGTTCGCGGCCTTCTCCGGGATGGTGATGGAGCTGCCGCCGTTCTCGGCGGTGGCCTTGCCCCCACTCTCCCACTGCGGCATCGGGGCGACCCGCCACTTGCCGTTGCCCGCCTTGACGCCGGACTCCAGGTTGGCCGGCATCCACGCGCCGATCACCAGGGAGGCGATGGTGCCGTCGGCGAGGCCGGCGTACCAGCCGTCGCTCCAGCCGGCCACCGGGTTGAGCAGCTTGCCGTCGATCAGCTTCTGCCACTGGGCGGTGAACTTGCTGGTGCCCGCGTCCGCGAAGTCGATCCCGACGTCGGTGCCGTTCACCGTGTACGGCTTCCCGCCCGCCTGCCAGATCATGCTCGTGGTGAACCCGGCGTCGCCGCTGTCCGCCGTGATGTACGCCTTCGGGTCGGCCCTGTGCAGCTTCTCCGCCGCCGTCGTGTACTCCTCCCAGGTCGCCGGCACGCCCAGCTGGTGCTTGTCGAAGACGTCCTTGTTGTAGAAGAGCGCCATCGGGCCGGAGTCCATCGGAAGGCCGTAGACGGCCGCCCCGGAGTGCACCGCGTTCCAGGTTCCCGGCGTGAACGTGCCGTCCAGCGACGCGGCGCCGAACGTGTTCAGATCGGTGACGGCCTTGCCGAGGGCGAACTGCGGCAGCGCGTAGTACTCGATCTGAGCGACGTCCGGCACCCCCGAACCCGCTTGGATGGCGTTCTGCAGGGCGGTGTACGCGTCGTTCCCCGTACCCGAATTGACGAGGTTGATCTTGACCTTGGGGTATGTGGTCTGGAAGTCCGCGACGACCTGCTTGAGGGTGGGCTCCCAGGCCCAGACCGTGAGCGTGCCGCCGGCGTCGAGCGCGGCCTGGACGTCGTCCTGCGACACCGTGGTGGCGGCGGGCTCGTCGGCGGAGTCACCGCCGCATCCCGCGGCCAGGAGCGTGAACGAGAGAGCGGCGCCGAGGATCGCGCGCCGACGGGTGATCAGCATGGGCGGTTCCCTTCGGTGAACCTTGTCGACGGATGTCATTGCTTGACGCTTCCGGCGGCGAGACCCGACTGCCAGTAACGCTGGAGCAGCAGGAACGCCACGATCAGCGGGACGATGGTGAGCAGCGATCCGGTGATCACGAGGTCGAAGACGACATCGCCGCCGGCCGTGGTGCCCTGCTCGTTCCAGGAGTAGAGGCCGAGCGTGAGCGGGAACAGGTCGGCGTCCTTCAGCATGATCAGCGGGAGGAAGAAGTTGTTCCAGGTCATCACGGTGTTGAAGAGCAGGACCGTGACGAGTCCGGGGGCGAGCAGCGGCACGGCCAGGGAGAAGAAGGTCGTGAACTCGCCGGCGCCGTCGATCCGCGCCGACTCGAGGATCTCGTCCGGCACCGCGTCGCGGGAGTAGGTCCACATCAGGTAGAGACCGAACGGCGAGGCCAGCGTCGGGATGATCACCGCCCAGGGCGTGTCGGTCAGCCCCATCTTGGCGAACATCAGGAAGATGGGTACGGCCAAGGCGGTCGGCGGCACCGCGACCCCACCGAGGACGACGGCGAAGACCGCCCTCCGCCCGGCGAAGTCGAACTTGGCCAGGCCGTACCCGGCGAGCGCGGCCAGCAGGGTGGCCCCACCGGCGCCGGCCACGACGTAGAGCAGCGTGTTGAGCAGCCAGCGCCCGAAGATGCCGTCGTGGTAGGCGAAGACGTCCGCGATGTTGCCGAAGAACGCGAAGTCGCCGCTGAACCAGAGGCCGAACGAGCCGAACAGGCCCTCCTGCGTCTTGGTCGCGCTGATCAGCAGCCAGACGAGCGGGAGCAGGCTGTAGATCAGCGCGAGCGCGGTGATCAGGGTGAGCGGGATGCTCCGCCGGGGCCTCATCGGCCCGCTCCGATGCTGCGGCGCTGGAACAGGTACGCGACGATCATCGTCACCACGCCCATGATCAGCGCGATCGTCGCCGAGTAGTTGACCTGCTGCCCGCCGAACGACAACTGGTAGGCGTAGACGTTCGGCGTGAAGTACGTGGTGATCGAGTTCGGCGCGATCGTGTCCAGGATCTGCGGCTCGTTGAAAAGCTGGAAACTGCCGATGATCGAGAAGATGGTGGCGACCGCGAGCGGCCCGCGCAGCGCCGGCAGCTTGATCGCCCGGATGATCCGGAACTGGCCGGCGCCGTCGATCGCGGCGGCCTCGTAGAGCGCGGTGTCCACCACCCGCAGCCCGGAGTACAGGATGATCATGTTGTAACCGACGAACTCCCAGGTCACGATGTTGCCGATCGCGGCGAGGATCAGGTCGGGCGAGAGCGGGTCGGGCAGCGTGATCCCGAACGCGTCGTTGACGTTGCCGACCAGGCCGATCCGGGTGCCGTACATGAAGCCCCACATCAGGGCGGCGACGACGGACGGCACCGCGTACGGCAGGAAAACCGAGATCCGGAAGAAACCGGCGCCGTACAGCCGGCCGCTGTCCAGGGCGAGCGCGATCAGCAGCGCCAGGAACAGCATGATCGGCACCTGGACGACCAGGAACAGCGCGACGCGGCTCAGCGCCTCGAAGAACTGCGGATCGCTGAACGCCTTGGTGTAGTTCTCCAGGCCCACGAAGGCGGTGCCGCCGATAAGCCGGTTGCGGAACAGGCTGAGGTACGCCGCGTAGCCGATCGGAGCCAGGAAGACCAGGGCGAACACCGCCAGGAACGGGCCGGTGAACTGCCAGCCGATCCACGAACGCCGGGTTGACACGGCCCTCCCTCCACGGATGTTTACGTTAACAATTTCGGCCGTGTCACCGGATGTTTACGTAAACGGGTTGGGCCGTATAGTGGCACGGGTCACCAGCACGGTCAAGGAGTACCCATCGACACTCATCGGCTCCGCGCCGGCTCGGACGTTCCCGGCGGGCGCCGCAAACAGCGCGTCTCCATGGCCGACGTGGCCCGCCTCGCCGGCGTCTCGTCGCAGACCGTCTCCCGGGTCGCCAACGGCCAGTCCGGCGTCGTCGAGTCCACCCGCGAGCAGGTGCTCGCCGCGATGCGCGAGCTCGGGTACCGGCCGAACAGCGCGGCCCGCTCACTGCGCTACGGCCGCTTCAACACGATCGGCGTGATCCTCTTCGGACTGTCGTCGACGGGCAACAGCCGTACCGTGGAGGCCATCGCCACCCACGCGGCAGCCGAGGGATACGCGATCACGCTGATCCCCGTCGGCGCGCCCACCCAGGACAACGTGCTCGGCGCCTTCACCCGGATGGGCGAGCTCGCGGTCGACGGCGTCATCCTCATCATCGAGGTGCACCTGCTCGACGCCACGGCGGTCGCGCTGCCGCCCGGCGTGCACGTCGTGGTGGTCGACTCGGACGCCGGCGACAGGTACCCGGTGGTCGACACCGATCAGGCCGACGGCACCCGCCAGGCCGTGCGGCACCTGATCGGCCTCGGTCACCGGACGGTCCACCACGTGGCCGGGCCGGCGGAGTCCTTCGCCGCCGAGCGACGGGCCGGCGCCTGGCGCGCCACCCTCGAGGAGGCCGGCCTGCCGATCCCGGAGATCGAACGCGGCGACTGGTCCGCGGACTCCGGCCACCGCGCCGGGCTGCGCCTCGCCGCCGATCCGTCCTGCACCGCGATCTTCGCCGCGAACGACCAGATGGCGCTCGGCGTGCTGCGCGCCCTGCACGAGTCGGGCCGCCGGGTGCCCGCGGACGTGAGCGTGGTCGGTTTCGACGACATCGCCGACGCGTCCGCGTACCTGCCGCCGCTCACCACCGTGCACCAGGACTTCGCCGAGGTCGGGCGCCGCTGCGTGCGCCTGCTGCTCGACCAGATCCACGACGGTCCGGCCGCGCCGGGCACCGACCTGGTCCCCACCACCCTCACCGTGCGGGACAGCACGGCGGCACCCGGCTTGACCGGTGGGCGCACCCTGGCATAGACGACTCTCCTCGCAGCGAAGGGCGTTTCCCATGGCTTCCAGGACTGACAGCTCGGACATCCTCGCCAAGGCACGGGAAGGCACCGAGGCCGCCGTGGCGAGCCGCGTCTTCGGCGCGCCGATCGAGCGGGACGGTGTCACCGTCGTACCCGTGGCCGTGGTCTCCGTGGCGGAGGCGCCGGTTCCGGCAGCGGGATCATGCCGCGCCGGAAGGAGGAGGACCGGGCCGAAGGGCTGCCCGAGGGCGAGGGCGCCGGGGGCGGTTTCGGCTTCTCCGCCCGCCCGGCCGGGGTCTACGTCATCAAGGACGGGTGTGTCAGCTGGCGCCCCGCCGTCAACGTGAACGCCATCGTCGCCGGCGGGCAGCTGGTCCTGGTGGTCGCCTTCCTGGTGGCCCGCTCCGTCCTCCGCGGCCGCCGCTGACTCATCGCCGCCGGAAATAATCGTGCGGGCGAGTGCACGGAACCGTGCCGTCGCGCGTCTATATCTGTGTGACCTTCGAGCAATTCGCGGTGGCCCGCCTTCCGAGCCTCCTGCGCTACGCGGTCGTCCTCACCGGCGATCGTGACCTGGCGCAGGACGTCGTGCAGGAAGTGCTGGCCCGGGCCCAGGTCAAATGGCGCCGCATCAGCGGCTCGGACTCCCCGGACGCCTACGTCCGGCGGATGGTGCTGAACGAATATCTCTCGTGGCGGCGCAGCTGGGCGTTCCGGAACGTCCACGCGGCCGGCGAGCGCCTGGCCGAGATCGAGGCCTCCCGGGGCGGCGTGGGCGACCACGCGGACGGGGTCGTCGAGGCGGACGCGCTGTGGAACCGGCTGGCAATCCTCGGCCGGAAACAGCGGGCCGTGCTGGTCCTGCGCTACTACGAGCAGCTTGACGACCAGTCCATCGCCGACCTGCTCAGCTGCTCCCCCGCGACGGTGCGCAGCCAGGCGTCGAAAGCGTTGCGAACGCTGCGACTCGAAGAACAAGACCAGAGACAACGGATCCACGCCGAGGAGTGGTCGTGACCCTGCACGCTGACCGGCTGCGCGAAGCCTTCCTGACCCACGAGAACGAGACGCCCGACCCGGCGCTGGTCTACGCCCGCGTCGAGGAGCTGGCCCGCAAGCGGCGGTGGCGACGCCGCAGCGCGCAGGCCGCCGGTGGGGCCGTGCTCAGCGCCGGCCTGATCGCCGGGATCGCGAACCTGCCGGCGATCCTGCCCGCCGGCCCGCAGCAGCTGCCGGTCGCCGGGCTGCCGGCCGCGGCGCCGCCGGACGCGTCGGCGGTCCCCTCGGCCGACCCGTCGGCGGGCGCCCCGCTGGAGGTGGAGAAGGAGCTGCTGGAGCGGTGGGACGCCTTCTTCAACGCCGGCTACAGCTACAACGAAGCCGTTGAACTGGCGAAACTCTGGAAGATGAGCCCGGAGAACATCGGCGCGGTCAAGGCCGAGGCCGGTCGCCGCCTGCTCGCCGGCGAGACGCTGCCGGTCGAGGCGAAACCGGACCCCGACGTGACCGAGGCGCCCACCCCCGATCCGGAGACGACGAAGCGCCTCGACGCGTATTTCGCGGCCGGCTACGACTGGGACGACGCGGAGCAGCTGGCGAAGCTGTGGAAGCTGGGCGACCCCTACGACGCCAAGGTCGAGGCCGGCAAGCGCCTGCTCGCCGGCAAGAAGCTGCCCGGCGTCGAGGCCGACCCGCAGCTGGCGAAGGAGGCGAAGGAGGGCCGGCTGGTCGGCGCGTTCTTCGAAGCGGGCTACGACTTCGCGGACGCGGAGGCGCTCGCGAAGCTGTGGAAGCTGGACGACCCGTACGCCGCGAAGGTCGCCGCCGGCAAGAAGCTGCAGGCCGGCGAGACCCTGCCGATCAAGCCGTGACCGAGCGGCTGCGCCGGCGGATCGGCTTCGAGATCGAGCTGATGGCGCCCCCCGGTGTCAGCCGGCGCACGCTCGCCTTCGACCTGGCCGGGCGCTGCGGGGGCAGCGTCCGGCCGGTCTGGCACCACGACAGCGAGCCGTCGCTGGTCCCGGGTCTGGGCCGGTTCCTGCATCTGACGCAGGGCTTCGAGGTACGGCGTGCCGACGGCTCCCCGCTGTGCACGCTCGTGGACGACGTCACGCTGCTGCACGGACTGGATCCCCGCGCGCCCGCGCTTCCCGGCTGGTTCCGGATCCTGACCGACGACGGCCGGTTGCTGCGGCTGCTGGCCGCCCAGTGTGATCCCGCCTCCGGTCCGGCGACGGTCCTGGAGCCGGCGGCGAAGCTGTGGGACGCCGAGGTGCGGCAGCACGGGCCGATCCACCGGCTCGACGATCCGGCCGGGGCGACGATCGCGCTGGCCGCGCCGCTCTCCGGGGAGCGGGAACGACCCTGCGAGGTGATCACTCCCCCGCTCGCGTCGGGTCATCGCGAGGCGCTGGCGGAACTGCTGGGACCGGCCCGGGAGCTGGGTTTCACGGTCCCCCGGGAGGCCGCCGTGCACCTGCACTTCGACGGCGGGCCGTTCCGTGATCCGGCCGCCCTGTCGAACGTGATCCGGCTGTTCGCCCACTGGCGGGAGCCGTTGCGGGCGGTGCTGGCGACGAACCCGGCATGCCGCAGGCTCGCGCCTCTGCCGGCGCCGCTCGTGGACGCCGTCGCGGGCACGCCCACGATGACCGAGCTGCGGACCGCCGCCGACGCCGGGGATCTGACGAAATACTTCGACGTCAACCTCACCCAGGTCCTCGCCGGCACCCCGCCGGTCCGGGACACCGTGGAGATCCGCATCCTGCCCGGCATGATCGACGAGGGTCCGATCACCGACCGGGCGGCGCTGGTCGAGCTGCTCCTGGAGCGCTGTCTCGACCCAGCGCCGCTGCCGGCCGGCGCGGACCTGCTGGAGTTGGCCGCCGACGCCCTGGCGGACCGGGATCAGTAGACGTACGGCCATCCCGACGAGTCCCAGCCGAGCAGGTTGATGCCCAGCTTCGCGTCGCCGTTGGCCTGGTAGTAGTGATAGGCCAGGACGGTCTGTGAGCCGTCCCGGAACACCGCCGGGTGCCCGGGCCCGTGAACGGCGTCGTGCGACGCGAGGATCTCCGAGCCACCCCCGGCGGTCATCGCGACGCCGGCCCGGTCGGCGTAGGGCCCGGTGATGCTCTTCGACCGGCCCACCATGATCCGGTACGTGCTGGACGCCCCCTTGCAGCAGAAGTCGAACGCCACGAAGAGGTAGAAGTAGCCGTTGCGCTCGACGATGACCGGCGCCTCGATCGACTTGCTGTTGGTGAACCGCTCGGCGATCGAGTAGATCTTGCTGTCCGCCCGTTTGCCGCTCGCCGAGCTGAGCTTGACCATTTTGATGCCGCTCCAGAAGGAGCCGAAGCTCAGCCACCACTCACCGGACGAGGTGACGATCAGGTTCGGGTCGATCGCGTTGTACCCGCTGGTGGCGGTCGACTCGACCACCTTGCCGTAGTTGGTCCAGGTCCCGGCCGCGCCGGTGGTGCTGCCGGCCAGGAAGATCGCCGACTTGCTCGAGCCGAACGTGGAGGCCGAGTAGTACATCAGGTACTTGCCGCCGACGTAACTGATGTCCGGCGCCCACAGGTTCTTGTCCGAGGCGGTGTAGGCGTCGGCCCACGGCGTGCCGTTCGGGAAGGCCTTGCCGGCGTCGGCGAAGGCGGTGCGGTCGGCCGACGTCTTCAGGCCGATCCCGGGTGACGTGTAACCGAGCAGGTAACCGCCGGTCGGCCGCTTGATCATCGTCGGGTCGTGGGCGAAGGTCGAGCCGGTGACGACGCCGGGATTGGGGTAGGTCGCGGCGTCGGCCATCGTCAGGCCGTAGACGCTGGCCGACGCGGCCACGAGGGCGGTCACGGCGGTCAGCAGGAGCTTGCGTGTTCTCACGGGGGATTCACCTTTCGACGGGGACTCCCCTATGTGTCGTGCAGCGCTGAAAAGGTTGCCCCGGTCCGGTGAAAGTTCATGGTCGTCGGCCGCACCGGGCTGCGGGACCGCAGCCCGGAGTCCGTGGAACGCCGGGCCGGCGACCTCACGGCGGCCGCCCGTGGTCCGCCAACTCCCACGGCGACCTAGAGGAAGTCGACCAGGGCGGACGTGAAGGCCGGCTCCCGCACCGCGCCCAGGTGATCCCCATCGGTCACCGTCAGCTGGGCGCCGGGGATCGCCTTCGCCAGGACCTCGGGGCGGGCCGCCAGCACGTCGTCGCGGCCCGCCAGCACGAGCGTCGGCGCGGTGACGGCGTCCAGCGGGATCGGGTCCGCGTGCATCCGGGCGGCCTGCGCGGCGAGGGCCGCCCGGTCACCGCCGACCGCGTCGATGAACGCCCGGAAGCCGGCCGCCGCCGGGTTGGTGATCGTCGCCGGGTCCTCGGCGTGCAGCGCCTCGCGCAGCGGGTCCGGCCCGATCACCCGGGTGTCGACGCCACCGAGTTCGACCACGGCGGCGCCCACACCGCCGATCGCGAGGCGCCGGATCCGGGTGTCCCGGGTCGCGGTGATCAGTGCGACGACCGCGCCCATCGAGTAGCCGACCAGGTCCACGGCCGGCTCCCCGAGCAGGTCGAACAGCATGATCAGGTCGTCCGACATCCGGACCTCGCCGTAGAACGACGGGTCGTGCGGCTTCCCGGAGCGGCCGTGTCCACGGGCGTCGATCGTCACCACGCGACGGCCCGCCCCGGTCAGCGCGTCGACGACGCCGGTCAGGACCCAGTTGGTGAGCCCGTTCGCGATGAAGCCGTGGTGCAGCACCACGGGCGGCTGTGACGAACTCCCCTCCCAGGTCTGGTAGTAGATCTCGACGCCGTCACCGGCCTGGAAGCTGGGCATGTGTGCGCGTTCCCTTCTGGAGCGGATGCCGCCACAGGGTAGAACTCGCCACCATGATCAAGCATCGGTGAGATCGCCAGCCCGTGGCTTCCGCGATAGATTGCGAGTGAGCATCCCGTCACTCCATAGGGGGATTTCCCGGCTGTGACCCCCACACAGTTGCGCGCCTACTCCGCCGTTGTCCGATTCGGCTCGGTCAAGCGAGCCGCCGCCCAGCTCGCCGTCTCCGAGTCCGCGGTGTCCCTGCACATCGGCCAGCTGCGCAAAGAGCTCGGCGACCAGCTGTTCTCGCGCTCGGCGACCGGGCTGACCTTCACGCCGGGCGGCCTGCGCCTGGCGAGCCGGGCCACCGAGATGCTCGGCCTGCAGGACATCACGGTCCTCGAGGTGAGCGCCGCCGGCCAGGGGCGCCGGCTGCTGCGGGTCGGCGCGTCCAGTCTCTTCGGCGAGCACGCCGCGCCCGGTCTGATCGAGCTCTTCGCGAACCGGGCCGCCGATCTCGACCTGGAGCTCAGCGTGCGGAACCCGGGATCGTTCACCGAGGCGCTCGTCGAGCGCACCGTCGACATCGCGATCGGTCCTCCGCCGCCCCTCGCGGACCCGGCGGTGACGTCCCGCCCGGTGATGTACTACCGGATCGTCACGGTCGCCTCCCCCGACCACCCGCTCGCCGCCACCCAGCCCAGCATGCGCCAGCTGCGCGAGCAGACCTGGCTGCTCGGCCCGTCCGCGGTCGCCGACAGCGGGGCGATCCGCACCCTGGTCCGCCGGATCGGCGTGCCCGACGACCGCCAGCAGATCTTCCAGAGTCACGCGGCCGCGCTCGAGGAGGCGAAACGGGGACGAGGTGTGGCGCCGGCGCTGTCGTTCGCGGTCGCGCCGGAGGTCCGCAAAGGACACCTGGTGAGCTTCTGCGGCGGCCCGGCCAGCCTGGAGGAGGTCTGGCACTCGATCACCCTGGCCGAGCCCGCCACCCCGTCGGCCGCCGCCGAGCTGGCCCGGTTCGCGTCCACGCCGCGGGCGATCCAGGCGATGATGCGCGGCACCGGCATCAGCAAGACCCGATTCCGGCCGTCGGTGCACGTCACGCTCTGGAGCTGAGCTCTCTCAGGCACGCCGCCAGGTCGGCGAAGGTCGCGGCCGGCATCAGCCTGTCGCAGAACGGCAGGGCGGCGGCCATGGCCGCCACACGCGGGGTGAAGCCGGGCGCGCCGGCGCGGGGATTCAACCACACGATCCGGTACGCCCGGCGCCGCAACCGCGCCATGACGGCCGCCATCATCTCCGGCGGATCACTGTCCCACCCGTCCGACGCGATGATCACGATTCCACCCCGAAGAGCATTTCCCTGGTACGAGTCGAGAAGCGCCCGCAGATTCCCGGCGATCCGCGTCCCGCCGAACCGGTCGGTGACCGCCGTGCCGGCCGCCGCCACCGCGTCCGCCGCCGACGCGTTCCGCAGCACCGGGGTGAGCCGCGTCAGCGTCGTCGCGAACGCGAACACCTCCGCGTCGGCGACCAGCGTGAACGCCCGCATCATCTGCAGATAGGCGGCCGCCTGCGCCCGCATCGACTCGCTCACGTCGCAGAGCAGCACCACCCGCCGCGGCTCGCGCACCGGCCGCTGGCGGACCACGGTGATCGCCTCCCACCCGGTGCGCCGGGCCCGGGCGATCGTCGGCCGCAGCGCCACCCGCCGCCCGGCCGGGTCCACGGCGTGCCGCCGGGTGCGCCGCTGCGGCCAGCGGGCGAGCGCGGCACGCAGGTCGTCGCCGAGCGCCCGGATCTGCGCCTCGTCGAGCTCCTCGAACGGCCGGTCGGCGAGACCGGCGAGGGCGCTCGGGCGTAGCTCCGGCACGCGCAGGCCGGAGTCCGCGCCACTCTCGGCGGCCGCGACCACGGGTGGCAGCGTCGCCCAGGGCAGCCCCTCGCCGTCAGCCGTCCCGTCCCCGCCCGCCGGAACCTTCACGTGCACCGTGTCGTCACGCCGGCCGGGCTGACCGGCCGTCCGGTTCAGCGGCAGCGACACGACGTCGTCGAAAACGGTCGCGAACACCTCGTCGAAAACGGCGAGGTCGGCGTGCCGGCGGACCAGGGCGATCCGTACGGTCCAGTAGAGCGTGTCCCGGTCCGCGGGCGGGCTGACCGACAGAGCCCGGACCAGGTCGTCGGTCTCGGTGATCCCGGCAGCCAGTCCGGCGCGGCGCAGCCGAGCCACGAACGCCACAGCGAACGCGGCCCGGTCCGTCCCCCGCAGCAGCACGGGCGCAGAGTCGGCGGCGGTCACGCAGCGACCCGGCGCCGTTCCCGGCGGCGGCCCGGGGAACGGCGATCCACGGCGCAATCGGCGGCGGTCACGGCGGCGTCATCGGCGGTCACGGCGGCGTCAAGGGCGGGCGACGGCCCAGACGATCACGGCGGCGGCCACGGCGACGCCGATGACGACCGGGATGGCCCGCTTGTAGATCGATCCGCCGGCCACCTCCAGCAGATCGAGCGCCTCCGGCTCCGCCGACTCGATCTTCCGCTCGGCGGCCGGCGCCGGAGACGAGGCCGGGGCGCCGCCGGCCAGCTCGGCGCTGGGAACGTTGAGCGGAGCAATCGGATCCGGGGTGCCGGCGGCGACCTCGGTGCGGCCGGCGGCAGGCTCCACGGTCCCGGCGGACGGATCCGGCACCGCCGCGTCCGACATTTCCGAAATGTCGGAGATGCTGCTTCCGGGCGCGGCAGGGGCGACCCCGCCCAGGGCCACCGCGGTGGCCGGCGCGGTCTCGACGGCGGCAGCGGAGGGAGCGGCGTCGGCCCCTGCCGACGGAGCGGCATCCGATCCGGTGGTGAGGGCGGCATCCGATCCGGTCGTGGGAGCGGCGGGCGAAGCCGGCGCGGCGGCGGGCTCGGGGGACTCCTCGCCGGCGGCCAGTTTCTTCTCCAGGTTGGCTACGAACTGGGCGAGCAGCTTGCCCGACACCTCCTTGATCATGCCGCTGCCGAACTGGGCCAGCTTGCCGCTGATCCTCAGGTCGGTCTCGACGTTGACCTGCGTGCTGTCCTCGCCCGACGGGGCCAGCCACGCGGTCACCACGGCCGCCGCGTTGCCCGCGGACCGGGCGTCGCGGCCCTTCGCGTCGATCACCGCGCGGTAGGCGTCGTCGTCCTTCGCGGTGAACTGCGCGGTGCCGGTGAAATCGGAGATCACCGGGCCCACCTTGACCTTGACCCGGCCCTTGTAGACGTCGCCCTCCACGCCGGTGAGCTGGGCGCCGGGCATGCACGGGGCGATGCCCGGAAGGTCGGTGAGCACCCGCCAGGCCCGGTCGATCGGGATGTGCACGACGAACTCGTTATTGATCTTCATGAGCGGGTCTCCTGGGAAGCGGCTCCGGCGACCAGTTCACGGTCGTCGGGGGTCTTGGCGATCGTGCCGAGGGTGCGCAGGACGTCCGCGCCGGCCAGCTCGGTCACCCCGAGCGCGGCGAGGGCGGACACCCAGTCGATGGTTTCGGCGAGGCCGGGCGCCTTGTCCAGGTCGAGCCGGCGCACCCGGCCGATGAACTCGGTGGCGTTGCGGATCAGCGGGGCGGACGCGCCGGGGACCGCACGGCGCACGATGGCGGCGGCGCGTTCGGCAGCCGGGAACTCGATCCAGTGGTAGAGGCAGCGGCGGCGCAGCGCGTCGTGCAGGTCGCGGCTGCGGTTCGAGGTGAGCACCACGATCGGCGGCCGGGTGGCGGCGAACGTGCCCAGCTCCGGGATGGTGATCGCGGCCTCGCCGAGGAACTCGAAGAGCAGCGCCTCGAACTCGTCGTCGGCCCGGTCGATCTCGTCGATCAGCAGCACCGGCGGGGTCGGTCCGGCGTGCCGGACCGCGCGCAGGATCGGCCGCTCCTGCAGGAAGTCGGCGGTGAACAGGTCGGCGTCGCGGATCGACGAGCCCTGCGCCTCGGCGAGCCGGATGTGCAGCAGCTGCCGCTGGTAGTTCCACTCGTAGAGGGCCTCGCCGGCGGTCAGGCCCTCGTAACACTGCAGGCGGATGAACGGCGTGTCGAGCGCCTGCGCCAGGGCCTTGGCGGCAGCGGTCTTGCCGACGCCCGGCTCACCTTCGAGCAGCAGCGGCTTGCCGAGCCGCATCGACAGGAAGATCGCCATCGCGAGCCCGTCGTCGACCAGGTAGTTCACGTCGTCGAGCCGCTGGACGACCTCGTCAGGATTGTTCACAGGACCTCAGCAGCCGCTCATAGTCTTCCCGGGTGTCCACATCGATCGGCACCGTACCCCCGGCGTCCACTTCGGTCACCGGATACGAGCCCGCGTGCAGCAGCTTCCACACCGCCTTGTCACCGTGCAGGCCGGTGAGCTCGCCGAAGGTCTCGCGGCGGAACAGGAACGGGTGGCCGAGGCCGTCGGTGTACCGGCAGATCCCGATCGGTGTGGGTACGGCGGCGACCCGGCGCACGTCGGACGGGCGGATGCCGGGCTGGTCACCGAGGAGCAGGACCAGCCGGTCCGCGTCGCCCAGGTGGGGGACCGCCGACCGGACCGAGGACCCGCACCCGCTGGCGAACGCGGGGTTCTCGATCACCCGTACCCCGGAGAGGTCGACCTGGGCCCGGACGGCCTCGGCCGAACCGCCCAGGGTGACCAGAAGTTCGTCGAACCCGCAGGCCCGGGCCATGTCGAGGGTGGCGTCGAGCAGCGTGCGGCCGCGGAACGGCAGCAGCTGCTTGGGCTCGCCGAGGCGCTTCGAGCCGCCGGCGGCGAGTACCAGCCCGGTGACTGTCATCCTGGTCAGGCCGCCGTGAACTTTTTCAGACAGCCGGGGCAGCAGAACCAGTAGTCCTCGCCATCCACCACACCGTGCGGCGTGTCCGGCCCGATCGTCACGGTCATCCCGCAGATCGGGTCGATCGCGGTGGCGGCGGGCGTCTCCACCCCGGCCGGCGTCCCCACCGCGGCCGGCCTCCCCACCGCGGCCGGCCCGATCAGCAGCGTCGGCCCGGCCACGAACTCGGGCTCCTTGGCGAGCGCCGCGGCCTCCCCATGCGTCGCCGCGTGGCTGGAAGCCGCCTTCCTCGCGGCGGCGAGACCGCCGACCCGCATCTCACGGACGATCTCCGCGAGCACGGCAAGAGCGATTTCCTTCGGGTTACGGGCACCGATGTCGAGCCCGGCGTGCGGGCGGATCCGCTCCCGCTCGTCCTCGCTCAGCTCCATGGCGTCGAGCACCACGGCCGCCCGCTTGTGGCTGGCGACCAGCGCGATCAGGCCGACACCGGCGTCCAGCGCACCGCGGATCGCGCGCTCCTCGTCGCGGCCCAGCCCGGCCACGACAGCCGCGGTCACGCCAGCATAGGCGCCCGGCGGGGCGATTTCGAAGTCCAGGAAGGTGGCGAGTTCCGCGACCGCCGTACCGATGGGTGTGTTTCCGTCGACCGCGACGAGCGGTTTCGGCAGCACCGGACGCAGAAAGATCTCGATCGCTCCCCCGCTGTGGCAGGGATTGACGACGACGAGCGCGCCGGGCGTCTCCGGGAAGTCCGCCGCGTCCTCCGGCAGCACCCGCAGCAGCACGGTGTTGCCGTCGCGCAGCGTGCCCATCGCGGCGGCCCGCACCGACGTCTCCGCACAGGACCCGCCGACGAATCCCTCGATGGAACCGTCGGCCAGGATCACCGCGTCGTCACCGGCGCGCGCCGAGGTCGGCTCCTGGGCGCGGACCACCGTCGCGTGTACGAACGGTCTCCGTGCGTCGGCCAGCTGTCGCGCCCGCTCGGCGGTGCTCGTCGTCATCAATCGCTCCCTGTTTCCTCGTTTCTCAGATCGGCGGGGTCGCCTGGCCGCGCATCGCGTCCCACACCCGGGACGGGGTGAGCGGCATGTCGGCGTGCCGGATGCCGAACGGCTTGAGCGCGTCGACGACCGCGTTGACGATCGCCGGCGGCGAGCCGACCGTGGCCGACTCCCCCACGCCCTTCGCGCCGATGGGGTGGTGCGGCGACGGGGTGACCGTGAAGCCGGTCTCCCAGTCGGGCGTCTCGAGGGCGGTCGGGATCAGGTAGTCCATCAGCGAGGCGCCGAGGCAGTTGCCGTCGGAGTCGAACGAGATCATCTCCATCAGCGCCATGCCGACGCCGTCGGTGAGACCGCCGTGCACCTGGCCCTCGATGATCATCGGGTTGATCCGGGTGCCGCAGTCGTCCACCGCGATGAAGCGGCGGACCTTCACCTCGGCGGTGCCCGGGTCGACGTCGACCACGCAGATGTACGCCCCGTGCGGGTAGGTCAGGTTCGACGGGTTGTAGCAGATCTGCGCCTCCAGGCCACCCTCCATGCCGTCCGGGAGGTCGCCCGCGCCGTGCGCCCGCATCGCGATGTCCTGGATCGTCACCGACTTGCCGGGGTCGCCCAAGACCCGGAACGATCCCTTGACCCACTCGATGTCGGCGACCGACACCTCCAGCATCGCCGAGGCGATCAGCTTCGCCTTGTCCCGGACCTTGCGGGCCACCAGGGCGGCCGCCGCGCCTGAGACCGGGGTGGAGCGGCTGCCGTACGTGCCGAGGCCGAACGGCGTGTTGTCGGTGTCGCCGTGCACCACGTCGATGTCCGCCGGCGGGATGCCCAGCTCCTCCGCGATGATCTGCGCGAAGGTCGTCTCGTGGCCCTGGCCCTGGGTCTTCACCGAGAGCCGCACCACGGCCTTGCCGGTCGGGTGGACCCGCAGCTCGCAGCCGTCGGCCATGCCCAGTCCGAGGATGTCCATGTTTTTGCGCGGGCCGGCGCCGACCGCCTCGGTGAAGAACGAGATGCCGATGCCCATAAGCTCGCCCTTGGCGCGTTTGAGGGCCTGCTCCTTGCGCAGCTCCTCGTACCCGGCCATCTCCATGGCGAGGCGCATGGTCGGCTCGTAGTCGCCGGAGTCGTACACCCAGCCGGTCTTCGTGGTGTACGGGAACTGGTCGGGCTGGATGAAGTTCTTCAGCCGCAGCTCGGCCGGGTCCATCTGCAGCTCGTAGGCGAGCACGTCGACGATCCGCTCGACGAGGTAGACGGCCTCGGTGATGCGGAACGAGCAGGCGTACGCGACACCGCCGGGCGCCTTGTTCGTGTAGACCGCGGTCATCTTGCAATGCGCGGCCAACAGGTCGTAGCTGCCGGTGAAGACACCGAAGAACCCGGCCGGGTACTTCACCGGGGCGGCCGTGCCGTTGAACGCGCCGTGGTCGGCGAGCACGTTGGTCCGGATCGCCAGGATCTTGCCCTCGGCCGTCGCCGCGATCTCCGCGCGCATGATGTAGTCCCGCGCGAAGCCGGTGCTGATCAGGTTCTCCGAGCGGTCCTCCATCCACTTCACCGGCTTGCCGGTGACGATGGAACCGACGATGCTGTGCACGTAACCCGGGTAGATCGGCACCTTGTTGCCGAAGCCGCCGCCGATGTCCGGGGCGATCACCTGGATCTTGTGTTCGGGCAGGCCGGCCACGATCGCGTAGAGCGTCCGGTGCGCGTGCGGCGCCTGGGTGGTCGACCAGAGCCGCAGCTTGCCCTCGACCGGGTCGAAGTCGGCGACCGAGCCGCAGGTCTCCATCGGGGCCGGATGGACCCGCGGGTAGACGATGTCCTCCTTGACGATCACGTCCGCCTCGGCGAAGACGCGGTTCGTCTCCTCCTCGTCGCCGGTCTCCCAGTCGAAGACGTGGTTGTCGTTCTTGCCCTCGAGGTCGGTGCGGATGATCGGGGCGTCTTTTTCTAATGCTTTCCGCACATCGATCACCGGGTCGAGCACGTCGTACTCGACGTCGATCAGTTCGAGGGCGTCCCGGGCCAGGTACCTGTCCTCGGCGACGACGAACGCCACCTCCTGGCCTTGGAAGCGCACCTTGTCGGTGGCGAGCACGGCCTGCACGTCGTTGGAGAGGGTCGGCATCCACGCCAGGCCCAGGCCCTTGAGCGTCTCGCCGGTGACCACGGCCTTCACACCGGGCGCCGCCTCGGCCGCGCTGGTGTCGATGCTGACGATGTTCGCGTGGGCGAACGGCGAGCGCAGGATCGCCAGGTGCAGCATGCCGGGCAGCTGCACGTCGTCGACGAACCGGCCGCGGCCGCGCAGCAGCCGGGCGTCCTCCTTGCGGAGCATCCGGCCGAAGCCGACCGGCTTCTGGTCGTTGTCCTCGAAAACCGTCTCGCGCTTGTCCTGCAGATCGGTCATTTCGCGGCCGCCTTCGCCTCAGCCTCATGCACGGCCGTCCAGCGGACCGAGCGAACGATCGAGGAGTATCCGGTGCATCGGCAGATCTGACCCGAGATGGCCTCGCGGATCTCGCCCTCGGTCGGGTCGGGGTTGTTGTCGAGCAGGTGCCGGCAGGTCATCAGCATGCCCGGCGTGCAGAAACCGCACTGCAGGCCGTGGCACTGCCGGAAGCCCTCCTGGATCGGGTCCAGCTCGGCGCCGTTGGCAAGACCCTCGACGGTACGGACCTCGCGCCCGCCCGCCATCGCGGCCAGCACGGTGCACGACTTGACCGGCTCGCCGTCCATCCAGACCACGCAGGTGCCGCAGTTGCTGGTGTCGCAGCCCCAGTGCGTGCCGGTCAGGCCGAGCGTGTCGCGCAGGAAGTGCACGAGCAGCAGCCGGCCCTCGATCTCCTTGGTGTACTCGACACCGTTCACGGTCACGGTGACCTGCATGCTCAGCTCCTCGCCCGTTCCACAGCCTTGCGCAGCGTGCGCCGGGTCAGCTCGTCCGCCAGGTGGCGCTTGTAGTCGGCGGTGCCGCGCGTGTCGGTCGCCGGATCGCAGCTGCGCGCGGCGATCGCGCCGGCCAGCTCGTAGAGGGCCTCGGCCGGCTCCTGGCCGCGCAGCGCCGCCGAGATCTCCGGGATGCCGGTGGTGTTCGGCCCGACGGCCGCGAGGCCGACGCGGGCGTCGGTGATCCGGTTGTCCGCGCCCAGCCAGATGGCCGCACCGGCACTCACCACGGCCCAGTCGCCCGCACGCCGCTCGACCTTGGCGTAGGCGCTGCCCGACTTATCCGCCTTAACCGGAATGCGGATCTCGGTGAGGATCTCGTTGTCCGCGACGGCCGTCTCGTACGGGCCGACGTGGAACTCCTCCATGCCGACCACGCGCTCGGTCCCGCCGGGACCACGGATCACGCAGCTCGCGTCCAGCGTCGTGCACACCGCCGACAGGTCCTCCGAGGGATCCGCCTGGCAGAGCGAGCCGCCCAGCGTGCCCCGGTTGCGCACGATCGGGTCGGCGATCACCCGTTCCGCGTCCCGGAAGATCGGGAGCACCTGCGCCAGCGCGTCCGACTCCAGCAGCTCACGGTGCCGGGTCATGGCGCCGATCCGTACCTCGTCACCGCTGCGCCGGATGTATCCCAGCTCGCCGTGCAGATCGTTGATGTCGATGAGATATTCGAAGTTCGCCAGCCGCAGCTTCATCATCGGCAGCAGGCTGTGGCCGCCGGCCACCAGCCTCGCTGAGCTTCCGAGTCGCTCCAGCAGTCCAATGGCTTGATCTACGCTCGTGGCACGTTCGTACTCGAACGGAGCCGGCACCTGCACCCTGCACCTCCCGCGAATTCGCGCCGAACCCTCGCGCGGGTCAGGTCCAATGTCAACAGTGACCTAAGGGATCTCTTAACTAGCGTTTGACTCTCCCGTGAAGATCGCGGATCGTTTTCCGGATGCGGGACATCGTCGACGGGCTGCTCGCGTGGCGCGCCTCGGGCACCGAGTTCGCCCTGGCCACGGTCGTCAACACGTGGCGATCGGCACCTCGCCGACCGGGTGCCGCGATGGCCGTCAACGCGTCCGGCGAGGTCATCGGCAGCGTCTCCGGCGGCTGCGTCGAGGGCGCGGTCTACGCCGCCGCGCAGGAGGTCCTGCAAACCGGAAAAGCACAGACCCAGGTGTACGGGGTGAGCGACGGCGACGCCCTGGAAGCAGGACTGACCTGTGGCGGCACGATCGAGGTGATGATCCAGCCGGCCGCGGCGCTCACCGCGATCGACGAGGTGCTGGACGCCGTCGCCGCGGGCCGCCCGGTCGCCACCGTGACCGTCCCCGACGCGCAGCTGGTCGTCTGGCCGGCCGGGCCGGCAGAGGGGACCCTGGGGGACGCGGAGCTGGACAGGCAGGCCGCTCAGCAGGCGGCTGGCCTCCTCGCGCACGGCCGTTCGGCGATCGTGCAGGCCTGCGAGCGCGAGGTCTTCGTCCAGTCCTACGCGGCCCCGGCCCGCATGATCGTCTTCGGTGCCATCGACTTCGCGGCCGCGGTCGCCCGGATCGGCAAGTTCCTCGGCTACCAGGTCACGGTCTGCGACGCGCGCGGCGTCTTCGCCACCCCGGCCCGCTTCCCCGAGGCCGACGAGATCGTGGTCGAGTGGCCCCACCGGTACCTGGAGTCCACCGAGGTCGACGAGCGCACCGTGCTGTGCGTCCTCACCCACGACCCGAAGTTCGACATCCCGCTGCTGCAGGTCGCCCTGCATACCCCCGCCCGGTACATCGGGGCGATGGGCAGCCGCCGCACCTGCGAGGACCGCCTGGCCCGGCTCCGCGAGGCCGGCGTCTCCGAGGCGGCCCTGTCACGGCTGCGCGCCCCGATCGGCCTGGACCTGGGCGCCCGAACCCCGGAGGAGACAGCGGTGGCTATCGCCGCCGAGATCGTCGCCCTGTCCTGGGGCGGTTCCGGGGCGCCGCTGACCGACCTGACCGCGCCCATCCACGGCGCCTGACCACCCATCCCACTACCCGCCGGCGATCTCCGCACCGGCTGGCCGATCCGGGGGCTCCGCGCAGCGACCAAGATCCGCCCCCTGCCGATCGCCGCACCCGGCCAAAGCCGAGACCAACTCAAGCGAAGTGGCGTGAGGGCGCTCGCGAGCCGTAGCTCAGGCAGGCAAAACGGCTGGGAAACCTGCGTCGGCTACGGCTGGCGTGCGGGAGCCGTAGTGCGCGCAGGTAAAAACGGCCGGGAAGCCGGCGCCGGCTACGGCTGGCGTGCGCGTGATGCCACTCGGGCTGGGTTGATCTCCCGTTCGGGTGGTGAACGGCAGGGCGGCTCACGGTGGGCTCGTGCGAGGGTGGCGGCTCACGATACGGCTCTGTCGCGAGGGCGGCAGCACACCGAAGCTCGCGCCGACCGCGATGAGGTCGCACCGAAACGGTTCGTGTGCTTCCATCCCGGCCCTGGCGTTGATGAAACGCCACACAAGCGTTGCGTGTGACCTGATCCCCGCGGCGCAAGCGTTGCGTGTGACCTGATCCCCATCCCCGCGGCACCGGCGTTGCGTGTGACCTCACCCCCGCGGCACAGCCGTTGCGTGTGACCTCACCCCCGCGGCACAGCCGTTGCGTGTGACCTCATCCACGCCAGCGGACGGTCCGGCCGTACCCCCTGGGGGTTCAGCCTCTCTTCATCAGGCGACCGACCGCGGCCATCAACTCGGACGCCATCTCGTCGGCGCGGCCCTCCTGGGCCCCCTCGTGCATGCAGTGGCGGGCGTGCCCATCGAGGAGGCCGAGCGCGACCTTGTCGAGGGCGGCCTGGATCGCGGAGATCTGGGTGAGGATGTCGATGCAGTAGCGGTCGTCCTCGACCATGCGCTCGATGCCTCGGACCTGGCCTTCGATGCGGCGCAGCCGGGATTGCAGGTTGTCCTTGGTGGCCGTGTAGCCGCGCGTCGGAGCCGGGTTGGTCATGGACACCATGCTACAACCCCCCAGGGGTATCGAATGCGGCTTGCCATACCCCTACCGGGTATGTGTACGCTGGGGCCATGCAGACCACGACCTACTCCGTGACCGGAATGACCTGCGACCACTGTGCGAACTCGGTCAGCGCCGAGCTCGGCCGGATAGCCGGGGTCACCGATGTCCGGGTCGAACTCGCTTCCGGAACCGTCGTCGTGACGAGCACGGAGGCGCTCGACCGGGACGCCGTCGCCGCCGCGGTGGACGAGGCAGGGTATGAGCTGGGGGTGACGCCGTGAGGACATCGGTGCGACTGGGCGCCTACGCCGCCGGACTGGTGGTGATCTTCGGGGTGTCGGCGGGCGCGGGAAAGGCTCTCGGACCGGACACCTCACCGGACAAACCCGAAGCCGCAGCCCCGGCACACACGGCAGCCCACGGTGACCCCGCGCCGGGCGCGACGGCAACACACGGTGACCCCGGGCCGAGCGCGACCGCGGCACACGGTGACCCCGGGCCAAGCGCGACCGCGGCACACGGTGACCCCGGGCCAAGCGCGACCGCGGCACACGGTGACCCCGCCACGGAGGCCGCCGCCACCCCGGCCGGACTGCAGACCGTCCAGGACGGCTACCGCCTCGCCCCGCTGACCACCACCCTCTCCACGACCGAACCCACCCCGTTCGAGTTCCGCATCCTCGGCCCGGACAACCGTCCCGTCACCGACTACACCACCGAGCACGACAAGGACCTGCACCTCATCGTGGTCCGCCGCGACCTCGCCCACTACCAGCACGTCCACCCCACCCGGAAACCGGACGGCACCTGGACGATCCCGCTGAGGGCGGGCGCACCCGGCCAGTACCGCGTCTTCGCCGACTTCGTGACGGTCGGCCACGACCTCACCCTCGGCGTCGACGTCCCGGCGCCCGGCAACTACCAGCCGGCGCTGCTCCCCCATCCGGAGCGCACCGCCGACGTGGACGGCTACCGGGTCACCCTCGGCGGTGACCTCCACGATCCCCGGTTCACGATCACCCGGGGAGGCGCCGCGATCACGCCGGAGCCCTACCTGGGAGCTCGCGGCCACCTTGTCGCGCTGCGCGAGGGCGACCTCGCCTACCTGCACGTGCACCCGGCCGACCCGGACGAGCTGGCCTTCCACGCGGAGGTCCCGTCCGACGGGGTCTACCGTCTCTACCTGGACTTCCAGCACGACGGAAACGTGCACACCGCCGAGTTCACCGCCGACACCGGTCACACGCGCAAATGAGGACCCCCGTCATGAACCGGATAGAGCTCACCATCGGCGGGATGACCTGCGCGTCCTGCGCGGCCCGCATCGAGAAGAAGCTGAATCGGATGGACGGCGTGACCGCCACGGTCAACTACGCCACCGAGAAGGCCACGGTGACCGTCGACGGCCCGGTCACCCCGGCCGACCTGATCGCGACCGTGGAGAAGACCGGCTACACCGCCGCCGAGAAGCAGCAGGAAGTCGATCAAAACTCGGAAAAGGCGGACCCGCTGGCCACCCGCCTCTGGGTCTCCGCCGCCCTCAGCGTCCCGGTCATCCTCCTCGCCATGGTCCCGGCCTGGCAGTTCACCTACTGGCAATGGGCCTCGCTGACCCTCGCCGCCCCGGTGGTCGTCTACGGCGGCTGGCCCTTCCACAAGGCTGCCGCCGTCAATCTCCGCCATGGCGCCGCCACCATGGACACGCTGATCTCGCTCGGCACTCTGGCCGCGTTCGGCTGGTCCCTATGGGCCCTGTTCTTCGGCACCGCCGGCGAGCCGGGCATGACGCACCCGTTCCGGATCGCCATCGAGCGCAGTGACGGCGCCGGCAACATCTACCTGGAGGCGGCCACCGGCGTCACCACGTTCCTGCTGGCCGGCCGCTATTTCGAGTCCCGTTCCAAGCGGCGCGCCGGCGCGGCGCTGCGGGCGCTGCTGGAGCTGGGCGCCAAGGAGGTCACGGTCCTGCGCGGCGGCGCGGAGAGCCGGATCCCGGTGGCGCAGCTGGCGGTGGGTGACCGGTTCGTCGTCCGCCCCGGCGAGAAGATCGCCACGGACGGGGTCGTGGAGGACGGCTCCTCGGCCGTCGACATGAGCATGCTGACCGGCGAGAGCGTCCCGGTCGAGGTGGAGCCCGGGGCGACGGTCGCCGGCGCGACGGTGAACGCGGGCGGCCGGCTGATCGTCCGTGCCACCCGGGTCGGCGCCGACACCCAGCTCGCGCAGATGGCCCGTCTGGTCGAGGAGGCGCAGTCCGGCAAGGCGGAGGTGCAGCGGCTCGCCGACCGGATCTCCGGGGTCTTCGTGCCGATCGTGATCGGTCTCGCGGCGGCGACGCTGGGCTGGTGGTTCGGCACCGGGTCCGGCTGGACGGCCGCGTTCACCGCCGCCGTGGCCGTGCTGATCATCGCGTGCCCGTGCGCGCTCGGCCTGGCGACACCGACGGCCCTGCTGGTCGGAACCGGTCGCGGCGCCCAGCTCGGCATCCTGATCAAGGGTCCCGAGGTGCTGGAGTCCACCCGCCGCGCCGACACGATCGTCCTGGACAAGACCGGAACCGTCACCACCGGCCGGATGACGCTCGCCGCGGTGCTCCCCGCCGCCGGCCAGGACCGCGACGAGCTGCTGCACCTCGCGGCCTCTGCCGAGTCCGCGTCGGAACACCCGATCGCTGCCGCGATCGCCTCCGGGTGCGGCGATCACCTTCCGGTGAGTGGTTTCACCAGCTTCGAGGGCCTGGGGGTACGGGCCAGCGTCGCCGGCCGCGAGCTCGTGGCGGGCCGGGTGGCCCTGCTCCGGCGTGAGGGCCTGACGATCCCGGCCGAGGTCGAGGACGCCGTGGCCGCCGAGGAGGCAGCCGGCCGTACCGCGATCGTGGCCGGCTGGGACGGCGCGGCCCGGGGTGTCCTCTCGGTCGCCGACGCGGTGAAGCCCACCAGCCGCGACGCGATCGCCCGCCTGCGCGCGCTGGGCCTGCGCCCGATCCTGCTGACCGGTGACAACGAGACGGTCGCCCGCGCGGTCGCCGCCGAGGTCGGCATCGACGAGGTGATCGCCGGGGTGCTGCCCGCCGACAAGGTGGAGACGGTGAAGCGCCTGCAGTCCGAGGGCCGGGTCGTGGCGATGGCCGGTGACGGGGTGAACGACGCCGCCGCCCTGGCGCAGGCCGACCTGGGCCTGGCGATGGGCACCGGCACCGACGTGGCGATCGAGGCGTCCGACCTCACCCTGGTACGCGGTGACCTGTCCGCCGCCGTCGACGCGATCCGGCTGTCCCGCCGCACCCTGCGGATCATCAAGGGCAACCTGTTCTGGGCGTTCGCCTACAACGTGGCGGCTCTCCCGCTCGCGGCGGCCGGCCTGCTCAACCCGATGATCGCGGGGGCGGCGATGGCGTTCAGTTCGGTGTTCGTGGTGGCGAACAGCCTCCGCCTGAGGCGCTTCGCCGCAGCCACCTGACACAGCGACGCGGCCCGCACGATCCCGACACAAGAGTCCAAGATCGCGCGGGCCGCCGCCGTCAGTCCAGCCCGGTTCGGCCGGGCCGGCCGCTAGTCCAGCACGCCCGGCCCGGCCCGGCCGTCAGTCCAGCACGGCCGTCACGGTCCCCGCGGCCACCGTGCGGTTGCCCTCACGGACCGCGAACCCCATCCCCGGCTCCAGCGCCACCGCCTTACCCAGCGTGACCGTCACCGCGTCCAGCGTGTCACCCGGCATCACCAGGTCACGGTCACCCAGGTCGATCCCACCCGACACGTCCGTCGTGTGCAGGTAGAACTGCGGCCGGTAGTGCTGCTCGAACGGGGTGTGCCGGCCACCCTCGGCGGCCGTCAACGCGTACATCCGGGCCTGGAACCTGCGGTGCGCAAGCACCGAACCCGGCGCCGCGACCACCTGGCCGCGCTGCACCTGCTCGCGCTTGACCCCGCGGAGCAGGATCGCCGCGTTGTCACCGGCCTCCGCCGACTCCAGGATCTTCCCGAACGTCTCCAGCCCGGTGGCGACGCTGCTCACCGTGTCACCGAGGCCCACGATCTCCACCGGCGAACCGGCCCGCAGCGTGCCGCGCTCGACCTTTCCGGTGACGACGGTGCCCCGCCCGCTGATCGACAGCACGTTCTCGATCGGCATCAGGAACGGCTCACCGAGCTCACGGGGCGGAATCGGGATGTACTCGTCCACGGCGTCGAGCAGCTCCACGATCGACCTCGTCCACCGCGGGTCGCCCTCCAGCGCGCGCAGGGCGCTCACCGGGATCACCGGAACCTCGTCACCGGGGAATCCGTACTCCGACAGCAGCTCCCGGACCTCCAGCTCGACCAGGTCGAGCAGCTCCGGGTCGTCCACCGCGTCCGCCTTGTTGAGCGCGACCACCAGGTACGGCACGCCGACCCGCTGCGCGAGCAGCACGTGCTCCCGCGTCTGCGGCATCGACCCGTCCTGCGCCGACACGACGAGGATCGCCCCGTCCACCTGCGCCGCCCCCGTGATCATGTTCTTCACGTAGTCGGCGTGGCCGGGCATGTCCACGTGCGCGTAGTGCCGGGTCGCGGTCTCGTACTCGACGTGCGCGATCGTGATGGTGATCCCGCGGGCCGCCTCCTCCGGCGCCCGGTCGATCCCCTCGAACGCGACATACCGGTTGGTTGCCGGGTCGCGCTCGGCGAGAACCTTGGTGATCGCCGCCGTCAGCGTCGTCTTGCCATGGTCGACGTGCCCCATCGTCCCGATGTTGAGATGCGGCTTGGTCCGGACAAACTGGCTCTTGGCCATCGTTCTGCTTCCTCACTGGATGCGAGGCGTGGGGTGTCACGAGCCCCGATGCCACCCGGGGCGCGCCAGAACCGCGCAGCGTGCAGACACCCTCCCCCGGGTCCTGCTGCCGATGGGGAAGGGTCAGACTCGCGAATCAGCGAAGACGTGCGGGCGCACGGGAGCCACCACAGAGGGCAGCTGCAGACCGGGCGCGAAGAACATGGCTGGGACTGTAGCTCGCCCGCCAACCCCCGGCGACCCATTTTCCGGTACGGGCGACACCGCCCCCGAACCCACCGCCCCGTCCCCCGGCTGACACGCGACCACCTGCCGCCACCGGGCCGCTGCGCGTCCGCCGGCGACCGGTGCATGGTCACCCCGCGCCCGTCCCGCCCACCCATCAGCGCGTGGATTCCGGGTGCGCTCCGCCCCGCACCCCAACACGCAGACGCGAATGCCGCGATCCGTGGGGAATTCCGGTCACCGACCCGCGAGCCGTAGCCGGCGCAGGCTTCCCGGCCGTTTTACCTGTGCGGACGACGGCTCGCGGACGCCAGCCGTCGCCGGCGCAGGCTTCCCGACCGTTTTGCCTGCCTGGGCTACGGCTCGCGAGCGCCCGCTGCCACGTCGCTTGAGTTGATCTCGGCTTCGGCCTGGTGAGGCGATCGGCTTGACTGCGCACCTGGGTTTTCGATCCGCCCGGTGAACTCGCGCGGGAGCCACAGAGCGACGCCCGGGCCGTGGTGACGCCGGGGCCGGGACAGCGAGATGCGGCTGATGTCGGTGGTGTCGGCCGGCCGCGCGCGGGTAGCTGTAGGACCATGAACGTCGTCGTGACCGGCCAGCTGGCCCGAGACCTGGTCCTGCTCGTGGACGAGATGCCGGAGACCGGCACCTCGGCGGACGCCCGGCTGCGCCGGGAGATGCTCGGCGGCAAGGGCGCCAATCAGGCCGTCGCCCTGGCGCAGCTCGGCGCGCGGCCGGTGCTGGTCGCGGTGCGCGGCGACGACCGGGTCGGCGAGGAGCTGATCGAGCAGGCCCGCCGGGACGGGATCGACGTCGGTCACGTGATCTGCCGGCCGGGCACCGAGACCGGGTTGATCGTGGAGGCGCTCGACGCGTCCGGTGGCTGGCGTTACCTGCAGCACCTGCCGGACGGGGTGCTGCTCACCGAGGCCGACGTGGACGCGGCGGCGCCCACGCTGCGGTCGGCCGACGCCGTCCTGGTGCAGTTGCAGCAGCCCGGACCCGCCGCGCTCGCCGCTGCCCGGCACGCCCGCGCGGGCGGCGCGCTGGTGGTCCTGGACGGGGAGCTGCCCGAGGCCGAGCGCGACGAGCTGCTGAAACTCGCCGACGTGATCCGCGCCGACGAGCACGAGGCCGAGTCCCTCGGCGACGTGAGCGTCGAGGCGCCGGGCGGGACGGGAGCCGAGACGCTGGGCGGGACGGGCGGCCCGCTGCTGATGCTCGGGCGCTCGGACGGGAACCTGGTCCGGTGGGCGGACGGCGAGGAGTTCATCCCGCTCACCGACGAGAAGGTGGTGGACACCACGGGCGCCGGGGACGCGCTCACCGCGGCGCTAACCGTGGGCCTGCTGCGGGGGATGCCTCCGGTGGAGGCCGGCCGGTTCGCGGTGGCGGCGGCCGGCGCCACGGTGGGCCATCCGGGTGGACGCCCGGATCTCTCCCGGCTCAGGCGGGGGTGAGCATCTCGGTCACCGACCAGTGCTCGACGATCAGGCCCTCCTCGAACCGCCACAGGTCCACGACCGCCTCGCGCACCTCGCCGGCGGTCAGGAAGTAGTGCATGACGACGAGCTGGTCCTCCGCGAGCACGTGCTGGATCTCGATCTCCGCGGTGGCGATCGGCGAGCCCTTGATGAACTCGATCCAGGCGTCCCGGCCGGCCGGCGCGCCCGGGGTGTGCGAGACGAAATCCTCGCGCAGAATCTCGAACAGGACGGCGGTGTCGCCTTGCGCGAACCGGCCGAACGCCTCCAGGAACCTCGCTTTGTTGATCTCCGCCTCATCGATGTCAGTCATGCCTCAACATTGGCATCGGTGGTCGAGTCCTGTCGACAGCGACCGCATGCCTACCATTGATCGGCCGACCATGTCCGGCGTTTCGGTCAGGTCTGCCCGGACGTCCGGGCGCGCTGCGCCGGTCGGTCAATAAAACAGCTGAGCGAGACACCGGCAAGCGTTTCAGTTGCGCTATTCGCTGCGCCTTCTTCCCCCGCGATCGTACGTTTTGAAGCGCCTTTTCCGCCGTCCGAGACGAAGGAGCTTCGCATGCTGAACGCACTGACCGCAGGAGCCATGGCCGTGTCCTCGCTGACCGCGCCGGCCGCGCCCCCGCCCACCACCGAAATGGTGATCGACGTGGTGAAGACGAACGGCACCGGCTGCCCGCCGGGGAGCGCCGAAGTGATCGTGTCGCCGGACAACAAGGCGTTCACGGTCTCCTACAGCAAATTCGTCGCGCAGGTGGGCCCGGAGACCGCGGCCACCGACGTACGAAAGAATTGTCAGCTTCTCCTGAACGTGCTGGTGCCGGACGGTTACACCTACGCGGTGGCCGGCGTCGACTATCGCGGATATGCCAACCTGCAGAAGGGCGTGACCGCGACGGAAAGCGCGTTCTACTACTTCCAGGGCGAATCGCACACCACGGAGATCAAACACGAGCTGGTCGGTTACCTGGCGGACGAGTGGCAGCACAGCGACCGGGTCCCGGTGGAGTCGATGTCATTCCTCGACTGCGACAACAAACGGTATCTGAGCGTGAACACCGAACTCAAGGTCGACCCGGCGAACGCCGACCGGTCGGTCACCAACTGGGTCGCCATGGACTCCATCGACGGCGACCTGGAGACGACCTATCACGTTGCCTGGAAACGGTGCTGACAGTCACTGAGCGTAGCTGAGACGGAAATCCCCCCGCGCGGGCTGGATACTCTCCGCGACTTCATACATCATGGCTCCCGAGCGCGGGGGTCTCGATATGTACATATGTTGCTTGGTGACCGTCAAGACCACCGCCGCCGCCTGTTCACATTCCTGCGGCCCCTCGGTGGAGACACGGTATGGCACAACGACCGACGCTCGCGACGATTCGCGAGCGCACCTACAAGCGCAGGGACGCGTGGTGGACCGTCTGGCTGGTTGACCCGCTCGCCTCCCGGCTGGTCTGGCTGGTGGCACCGTGGCGCTGGGTCACCCCGAACCGGCTGACCTTCGGGGCCTTCCTCGTCGGCCTCGGCTCGGCCGCCTGTTTCTGGCAGCAGGACTACACCTGGCTGCTCGCCGGCGCGGTGCTGTACCACCTGAGCTTCGTGCTGGACTGCATGGACGGCAAGATCGCCCGGCTGAACGGGACGGGTTCGCTCTTCGGCACGTGGCTCGACTACGTCTTCGACCGCCTGCGGGTGCTGGCCTGCGCCGTCGGTCTCTTCGGCGGGCAGTACCTGCGCACCGAGGACGCGATCTACCCGGTGCTGGCGACGCTCGTCATCTTCGTGGACATGTTCCGGTACCTGAACGCGCTGCAGATGTCCAAGGTCAAGCTGACGATGAAGGACCGGTTGCTCGCCGCGGCCGTGGCGGCCGGAACGACGAACCCGACGTACGTCGAGGAGAGCGACGAGGCGGCGCCGGCCTATCCCGACGCGGACCCCGCCCAGGCGGCGGTCGACGTGCACGGCGACTTCCGGACGAGGTTCGGCCTCTTCGTCCGGATCCGGAACTTCCTGCTGCGCCAGCGGATCCGGGCGCACGTCTTCAGCGGCATCGAGTTCATGATGTTCGTCTTCATCATCGGCCCGGTGATCGGCCAGATCGTGGTGACCACGGTCGTCTCCTCGGTGCTGCTGCTCGCCTTCGAGGCGCTGCTCGTCTTCAAGCTCTGGACCACCACGAAGACGTTCAACCGGCGGCTCGCGAAGCTGGAGAACTCGGCGCCCGCGCTCGTCTGACCCCACCGTGCACAGCGCCCCGGCGGTTCCCGCCGGGGCGCTGCCGTGTCCGCGGACGACTCTTTACGCGACGGATACAAGTTGGTAACTTGCTGAAACAACCTGCAAGAACTTTCACCACGTACCCGTGCCCTGAAAGAACTTGCGCCCCCCGTCCTCGCGTTCCCCTTCCTCAGCAGAAGGCGTCCCCATGCGAACGAGATCCCGTAGCCTCCTCGTCGGATCCCTCACGGCCCTCACCGCGGCAGCCGGCATCCTCACCGCCGTCACGCTGCCGACCACGGCCTCGGCCGCCGTGACCCTCAACAACAGCGACGTCACCGCGAACCTCTGGCAGTGGAACTTCGACTCCGTCGCGGCGGCCTGCACCGACCACCTCGGCCCGGCCGGCTACGGCGCGGTTCAGGTCGCCCCACCCCAGGACTCGGTCAGCCTCTCCTCCTCCAGCGACGGCGCGCACCCCTGGTGGGAGGTCTACCAGCCCACGTCGTACGAGATCGCGGGCCGGCTCGGCAACCGGACCGACTTCACCGACATGGTCACGGCCTGCCACAACGCCGGCGTCCGGGTCTACGTCGACGCGGTGGTCAACCACATGGCCGGCGCGAACAACACCCAGACCACGACGTACGGCGGGTCCACGTTCAGCCCGTCCGGATACAGCTACCCGTCGGTGCCGTACTCGTACAACGACTTCCACCACCCGAACGACGGGTACTGCAACGACGAAGACGGTGTCATCGACAACTGGAACGACATCAACGAGATCACCAACTGTGAACTGCTCTCGCTCTCCGATCTGAAGACCCAGGACTCCTCGGTGCGTACCAAGATCGCCGGATTCTTGAACAAGCTCATCGGGTACGGCGTGGACGGCTTCCGGATCGACGCGGCGAAGCACGTCTCGATCGGCGACTTCAGCGCGATCCGCGGGCAGCTCGCCACCACGACCGCGGAGGGCAAGGCCCCGTACATCGCTCAGGAGATCTTCCCCGGCGGGGTCTCGCCGTCCTCCTACACGCCGAACGGCGACGTGCTCGGGTTCTCCTACGCCTACGGGCTGAAGTCCCAGTTCGCGAACGGCACGCTCAGCAACCTCGCCGGCATCGGTTCCTGGAGCCTGGACGCGTCCAGCGCCCTGACCGCGGCCATGGTCACCAACCACGACCTGGAGCGGGACGGTTCGACGCTGCGCTACCAGGACGGCAGCCCCTACGTCCTGGCCAACTACTTCCTGCTCGCCTACCCGTACGGCCAGCCGTTCGTCTACGACGGTTTCGCGTTCTCCACGTCGGCGACCGGCGCGTCACCGCCCTCGGACTCCAGGGGTTTCGTCACCGGAACGAACTGCGCGAACGGCGCCTGGCAGTGCCTCACCCAGAGCACCGGCGTCAAGGGCATGGTCGGCTGGCGCAACGCCACCCAGTCGGTCAGCACCGTCTCGAACTGGACCGGCACCGCGAGCAACGTGATCGGTTTCAGCCGCGGCAACCTGGGCTGGTTCGGCGTGAACCGCTCCGGCAGCGCCTCCACCGCGACGTACCGGACCGGCCTGGCGGACGGCGCCTACTGTGACCGGATCACCGGCGGAGTGACGAGCGGCGGCACCTGCGCCGGCACGTCGATCACGGTCTCCGGCGGCACCGCGTCGATCACCATCCCGGCGAACGGCGCGGTCGCCGTCGACGTGAACGCGAAGCGGGGCACCACCGCGTCGCCGTCGGCCAGCGCGAGCGCCAGCCCGAGCACGAGTGTCAGCCCCAGCGTGAGCGTCAGCCCCAGCGTGAGCGTCAGCCCGAGCGCGAGCGTCAGCCCGAGCGCGAGCGCCGGCACCGGCACGGTCGCCGCGACGTTCAACGTCTACGCCACCACGACCACCGGGACCGACGTCTACGTGGTGGGCTCGAACGCCGCCCTGGGCAGCTGGAACACCGCGAACGCCGTCAAGCTGTCCGCCACCGGGTACCCGGTCTGGAGCTCCACGGTCGCGGTCCCGTCCGGCACGTCGTTCGAATACAAGTACATCAAGAAGGACGCCTCCGGAACCGTCACCTGGGAGAGCACCGCCAACCGAGCGGCCTCCACCGGCACGTCCCCGGTCACGTTCACCAACAGCTGGAACGTCGCGAACGCCACCACCGTGACCTTCACCGAGACCGCCACGACGAGCGCCGGCCAGAACGTCTACGTGGTCGGCTCGATCGACTCGCTCGGCGCCTGGAACCCGGCCAACGCCATCCCGCTCGCCGCCACGTCGTACCCGGCCTGGAGCCGCCCGGTCGCGGTCCCGCAGAACACCACGTTCCAGTACAAGTACATCAAGAAGGACGCCTCCGGAACCGTCACCTGGGAGTCCGGCAGCAACCGGTCCTACACCACCGGGACCTCCACCACCTACACCACAACCGACACCTGGAAGTGATCCGGAGCGGTCGCCCCCCGGACAAACACGAGGGGCGACCGTCACTTCCTCAGCGTGAAGGTCCCGAGGGTCGCCTTCAGCACGCCGCTCTCCTTGATCTCTTCGACCGTCCGATCATCTCGACGTCAGAATCCGAGGCGGACCGGGACCACGTCCGGGGCGCCGAGCCGGGCCGCGTCCGCTGTCTCGTCGTCCTGCTGTTCCTGGGACGCCCGTTCCGCCTCGACGCGCAGGCGGTAGTGCTCCACCTCCCGTTCGCGCTGTTCGGGTGTCCACCCCAGCACCCGTCCCATCAGCTCGGCCGCGTCCGGCGCCGCCACGACACCCCGGTCGAACGTCTCGATGGAGATCCGGGTACGGCGGGTGAGCACGTCCACCAGGTGCCGGGCGCCCTCGGCAGCCGCCGCGTAGACGAACTCGGCTCGCAGATAATCCTCGGCGCCCTCGATCGGGCGGCCCAGGTCCGGGTCGGCGGCTATCAGGTCGAGCACCTCGGTGATCAGCGAGCCGTACCGGCCGAGGAGGTGTTCGACGCGTGCCACGTGCAGCCCGGACGACGCGGCGAGCAGCCCGCGCCGGTTCCACAGCGCCGGGTACCCGTCCGCGCCGAGCAGCGGCACCCGGTCCGTCACGCAGCGCGGCACCGAGCGGGCCAGGCTGTGCACGCACGCGTCCACGGCGTCCCGGGCCATCACCCGGTACGTCGTGTACTTGCCCCCGCCGACCACGACCAGTCCCGGCACCGGGCTGCCCACCGAGTGCTCCCGGGACAGTTTCGAGGTCGACTCGGACTCGCCGGAGAGCAGCGGCCGCAGCCCGGCGTAGACGCCCTGCACGTCGGCGCGTTCCAGGGGCGTGGAGAGCACCTTGTTGACCTCGTCCAGCAGGTAGTCGATGTCCTTGCTGGACGCGGCCGGGTGCGCCTTGTCGAGGTTCCAGTCGGTGTCGGTGGTGCCGACGATCCAGTGCCGGCCCCAGGGGATCACGAACAGCACGCTGGTGGCGGTCCGCAGGATCAGCCCGGTCGAGGACTGGATCCGGTCGCGGGGCACCACGAGGTGGATGCCCTTGGAGGCGCGGACGTGGAACTGGCCGCGTTCGCCGACCAGGGACTGGGTGTCGTCGGTCCACACCCCGGTCGCGTTGATCACCTGCTGGGCGCGGATCTCCAGGGTCCGGTCGTGCTCGAGGTCGCGGACCCGTACCCCGGTGACCCTCTCGCCCTCGCGCAGGAACCCGACCACTTCGGTGCGCGACGCGACGTGGGCGCCGTAGGCGGCCGCGGTGCGCGCCAGGAACATGGTGTGCCGGGCGTCGTCGAGCTGCCCGTCGTAGTACTGCAGCGCGCCGACCAGCGAGTCCTTGCGCAGCGCCGGGCAGGCCCGGAGCGCGCCGCGCCGGGTCAGGTGCCGGTGGTGCGGCAGCGCCTGCGACGCGGCCATCGCGTCGTAGAGGGTGACGCCGGCGCCGGCGTAGAGCCGCTCCCAGCCTCGGTGTTTGAGCGGGTAGAGGAACCGGACCGGGCGGGCCAGGTGCGGCGCGAGGCGCTGCAGGATGAGTCCCCGCTCCCGCAGCGCCTCACGCACCAGCCCGAAATCCAGCATTTCCAGGTATCGCAGCCCGCCGTGGATCAGCTTGCTGGAGCGGCTGGAGGTGCCGGAGGCGAAGTCGCGCGCCTCGACGAGGCCCACGGTCAGTCCCCGTGTGACCGCGTCGAGCGCGCACCCCGCACCGACCACTCCCCCGCCGATCACCAGCACGTCGACCTCGGCACCGCTCAGCGCGGCCAGGGCGTCGTCCCGGTACTGCGGAGAAAGGGCAGTCATCATTCAGTCCACATCCACCCAGTCGAGGGTTCGCTGCACCGCCTTCTTCCACTTGCCGAAGCCCTGCTCGCGTTGTTCCTGCGACCAGTTCGGCTGCCAGCGCTGCGACTCGTTCCAGTTCTCCCGCAGCTCGTCGGTGGACTTCCAGAACCCGACCGCCAGGCCGGCCGCGTACGCGGCGCCCAGCGCGGTCGTCTCGGCCACCACCGGGCGGCTGACCGGCACGCCGAGCACGTCCGCCTGGATCTGCATGCACAGGTTGTTGACCGTGATCCCGCCGTCCACCTTGAGCACGTCGAGGGTGACGCCGGAGTCCTGGGCCATCGCGTCGACCACGTCGCGGGTCTGGTAGCAGATCGCTTCCAGGGTGGCCCGGGCGATGTGCGCGCCGGTGTTGTAGCGGGACAGGCCGACGATCGCGCCGCGGGCGTCGGAGCGCCAGTACGGCGCGAACAGCCCGGAGAACGCCGGCACGAAGTAGACGCCGCCGTTGTCCGCGACCTGCGCCGCGAGCGTCTCGCTCTGGGCCGCGTCGTTGATCAGGTGCAGCTGGTCGCGCAGCCACTGCACGGCCGAGCCGGTCACCGCGATCGAGCCCTCCAGGGCGTAGACCGGCGCGGCGTCGCCGAACTTGTAGCAGACCGTGGTGAGCAGCCCGTTCTCCGAGCGCACCAGGTTCGTCCCGGTGTTCAGGAGCATGAAGTTGCCCGTACCGTAGGTGTTCTTGGCTTCTCCGGGCGCGAAGCAGACCTGGCCCACCGTGGCGGCCTGCTGGTCGCCGAGGTCGCCGGTGATCGGCACGTCGCCGCCGAGCGGGCCGGGCGAATGCGCCACCCCGAAACCCGCCGGGTCGGACGACGGCCGGATCTCCGGCAGCATCCGGCGGGGGACGCCGAAGAACGACAGCAGCTCGTCGTCCCAGTCGAGCGTCTCCAGGTTCATCAGCATGGTGCGGCTGGCGTTCGTCACGTCGGTGACGTGCCGGCCGCCGTCGACACCGCCGGTCATGTTCCAGATCAGCCAGCTGTCGGTGTTGCCGAAGATCGCGTCGCCGCGCTCGGCCGCCTCCCGGACGCCGTCGACGTTCTCCAGGATCCACTGGATCTTGCCGCCGGAGAAGTAGGTGGCCGGGGGCAGGCCGGCCTTGCGGCGGATGACGTCACCGCGCCCGTCCCGGTCCAGGGCGGAGGCGATCCGGTCGGTCCGGGTGTCCTGCCAGACGATCGCGTTGTAGTACGGCCGGCCGGTCCGGCGGTCCCACACCACCGTGGTCTCCCGCTGGTTGGTGATCCCGACCGCGGCCAGGTCGCTCGCCGACAGGTTGGCCTTCTGCATGGCGGTCCGCACGACCGCGACGGTCCGTTCCCAGATCTCGATCGGGTTGTGCTCGACCCAGCCGGCCTGCGGCAGGATCTGCTCGTGCTCGAGCTGGTGGCGGGCCACCTCGTTGCCGCCATGGTCGAAGATCATGAAACGGGTGCTGGTGGTTCCCTGATCAACAGCGCCGACGAAGTCAGCCACGGTGTGCCTCCACGTTCTCGTCACCACGGGGTGTCGGTATCCTGCCCGGCTCCGGAGGCTCCTCCGCGGGCAGGAAGCGTCCGACCAGAACTTTGTACAGGCCGGCGCCGAGGACACCACCGATGATCGGCGCGACTATCGGCACCCAGAAATAGAGATACCCCGTCTGATCTCGGAACGCGCCCTCGTACCCGGTCAGGTAACTTGCCAGGCGCGGACCGAAGTCGCGGGCCGGGTTGATCGCGTAGCCGGCCGCGGTGCCCCACGCCATGCCGATGCCGACGACGATCAGGCCGATGATGAACGGCGCCAGGTTCGCCTGCGGCGGCGTGCTGAGCACATCGGTGACCGCGAGGATCAGGAACAGCAGGATCGCGGTGCCGATGATCTGGTCGCGGAAGGCGCCCCACTCGCTGAACGGCAGGGTCCCGTTGCCGGGCAGCGTGGAGAAGACGCCCTGCGTCTTGATGGTCAGGCCGGGGTCCGCCGCGTGCAGGGCCTCGGTGTAGTTCCAGCGCACCAGCAGCGCGGCGACGAACGCGCCGAGGAACTGGGCGACGATGTACGGCGCCACCTTCTTCCACTCGAAGCCCTTGAAGACCGCGAGCGCGATGGTGACCGCGGGATTGAGGTGCGCGCCGCTGATCCGCGCCGCGACGTAGACGCCGAACGTGACGCCCAGGCCCCAGGCCCAGGCGATGCTGTCGTGGTCCCCGATGCCGGCGGCGGCGACCTGCGCCACCACGCCCACACCGAAGAGAATGAGGATCATCGTGCCGGCGAACTCCGCCAGGAACTCGCCGGCGATTCCGGGAATCTTGGGACGTGTGGCCATGCTCCCTCCCTGCTTCCGATGTCTCTGGACGCTAGGAACGGGATCGAGATGGGGCAATGAACACCGGTCGGCATTGTCGAACAATCGACCACGGCGAGTTGTCGCGCGGTGGCATAGAGTCCGAAACATGCCGGGAACCGTACAGGCGATCGAACGGGCGGCCGCGATCCTGCGGACGCTCGCGACCGGGCCCGGCCGGCTGGGGCTCTCCGAGATCGCCCGCACCCTCGACCTGGCGAAAGGCACCACCCACGGCATCCTGCGCACCCTGCAGCTTGTCGGCTTCGTCGAGCAGGACCGCAACTCCGGTCAATATCAGCTCGGCGGCGCCCTGCTGCATCTCGGCACCAGCTACCTGGACATCAACGAGCTGCGCTCCCGCTCGATCAACTGGGCGGATCCGCTCGCCGCGCGCAGCGGGGAATCGGTGCGGATCGGCACGGTGCTGGAGGGCGAGGTGCTGGTCGTGCACCACGTCTTCCGGCCGGACGACACGTTTCAGACGCTCGACGTCGGCACGCTGCTGCCGCTGCACGCCACCGCCCTCGGGAAGGTGCTGCTCGCGTACCGGGCCGGTGGGGCGGTGGCGCGCGCCGACCTGGAGGCGTTCACCCGCCGGACGCTCGTCGACCCCCGGGCCCTCACATCCGCCCTGGAGGGCGTCCGCGAGACCGGGTGGGCGGCGGAGATCGAGGAGATGACGCTCGGCCAGGCGGCCATCGCGGCCCCGATCCGGGGGTACGGGGGACTCGTCGTCGGCGCGATCGGGATATCCGGCCCGGTCGAGCGGCTCTGCGACAGCCGGTACCGCCCGCACCCGCATCTGATCACCTACGTCCGGGACGCCGCCCGCGCGGTCTCCCGCGACCTGGGCGCCACACGATAGGGATCTGGGAGCCGCCCGATGACCGAGCGATTCGTGGTCGCGATCGACCAGGGCACCACCTCGACCCGCTGCATCGTCTTCGACCGGCGCGGCCAGCTGGTCTCGCTGGCCCAGCAGGAGCACAAGCAGTACTTCCCCCGGCCCGGCTGGGTGGAGCACGACGCCGCGGAGATCTGGCGCAACGTGGAACGGCTCGCCCCGCGGGCGCTGCGCCGGGCCGGGATCGGCCTCGATCAGGTGGCCGCCCTCGGCATCGCCAACCAGCGGGAGACCACCGTGCTCTGGGACGCGGTCACCGGCGTGCCGATCGGGCGGGCGATCATCTGGCAGGACACCCGCACCGACGGCCTGGTCCACGAGCTCGCCGCCCGGCCGGGGGCGAAGGAGACCGAGGAGCGGGCGGGACTGCCGCTGGCCACGTACTTCTCCGGTCCTCGTCTGAAATGGATCCTGGACCACACGCCGGGCCTGCGGGAACGCGCCGAGCGTAGCGAGGTCCTCTGCGGAACCATGGAGACCTGGCTGATCTGGAACCTCACCGGCGGCCTGCACGTCACCGACGTCACCAACGCGAGCCGGACCATGCTGCTCGACGTGCGGACGCTGGACTGGTCGCCTGAGTCGCTCGCGTTCTTCGGCATCCCGGCGGCCATGCTGCCCGAGGTGCGGCCGTCGGTCGGCGTCTTCGGCACGGCCACCGCGGCCTTCCCCGGGGTACGGATCGGAGCGGCGCTCGGCGACCAGCAGGCGGCCCTGTTCGGGCAGACCTGCTTCACCCCGGGCGAGGCCAAGTGCACGTACGGGACCGGCAGTTTCCTGCTGCTCAACACCGGCACCGAGCTGGTCCGCTCCCGGAACGGGCTGCTCACCACGGTCGCCTACCAGATCGCCGGCGAACCGGCCGCGTACGCCCTGGAGGGCTCGATAGCGATCACCGGCTCGCTGGTCCAGTGGTTCCGCGACCAGCTGGAGCTGATCTCCAGCGCGCCGGAGATCGAGACGCTGGCGCGAACCGTCGCCGACAACGGCGGCTGCTACATCGTCCCGGCGTTCTCCGGGCTCTACGCGCCGTACTGGCGCAGCGAGGCGCGCGGCGTCATCGTGGGCCTGACCTCGTACATCACCAAGGGACACCTGGCCCGCGCGGTGCTGGAGGCGACCGCCTGGCAGACCCGCGAGGTGGTCGACGCGATGAACGCGAGCTCCGGGCTGGCCCTGCGCACGCTCAAGGTGGACGGCGGGATGACCGCCGACAACCTGCTCATGCAGATGATCGCGAACGTGCTGGACGTGCCGCTGGTCCGGCCGCTGGCCGTGGAGACGGTGTCGCTGGGCGCCGCGTACGCGGCCGGGCTGGCCGTCGGTCACTGGCCGGACCTGGACGGGCTGCGCAGCAACTGGCACATCGCCGGCCAGTGGATGCCGGCCATGGATCCGGCGGTGCGCGCCACCGAGTACGCCAACTGGCGCCGCGCGGTGGAGCGCACCTTCGACTGGATCCAGCCCGCCTGAACCGGGTGGTGGCCCGTTACTTGGTGGCCCGGCCGCTCAGCTTGTCGCGCAGCCGGTCCACCAGGCCGACGCCGGGGCCGACCAGCTTGTGGAAGAGCTCGGCGTTCGGCGCGCCCGGGTGCGGCCGGGTCGGCGCCAGCTTCTTCGCGGTCTCCACCTTGCCGGCGAGCTCCACCAGCTTCTCCGCCGGCACGTGCCGGCGGAGCTCGGGGAACTGCTCGTCCTCCTCGTCGCGCACGTGGTCGGCGAGCACCTCCTCGAGCTTGGCCAGCGCCTGCTCGAACTCGGCCGACGAGACGTCGACGTCCTCCAGGCGCTTCATCGTCTCCTCGAGCTCCTTGTGCTCCTCGACGTCGTGCTCGACGGCCTTGTCGCCGTCCGGCAGGTGGTCCTTCATCGCGGGGTAGATGTACATCTCCTCGGCGACCGCGTGCCGGACCAGCTCGCTGATCGCGGTGTCGGTCAGATCGCGGCGGATCATCGGGTCCTTCACCGACTTGATGTTGCCGATCAGCGCGGTGACGTCCCGGTGGTCGGCGATCAGGACGTCGATCACGTCACCGGTGCTCGGGGCGCTCGTCATGGTTCCTCCCGGGGGACATGCCGCGCGCTCTGCGCGGACGCTCTGCCGCCTACCCGGCCGGGCGGCGAATATGCGCGTATCGAAGGAGTGAGTTCCGGGCGCGGGCGCAGCGGTGGCACGCAGAATGGCGGGGTGCCCGACCCCGTGGAGTGGCTCGCCGCCCTGGACGCCGATCCGCAGGGCTGGGCGCTGGCCACGGCCGTCCGGGCGGACGGCGGCGCCGGTGAGATCGTCGACTTCGAGCTGCGGTACGTGAACGAGGCGGGCGCCCGGCTGACCGGCCGGACCCGGGCCGAGCTGATCGGCGGCCGGTACCGGGAGCTGTGGCCGGAGACCGCTGGTCCGCCGCCGGTTCCGCGCGAGGCGCTCAGCGCGTCCACCGCCCGCCGGTTCACCAGTGACATGCTCGCCGCCTGGGACCTCACCGCGCTGCTCGAGGACGCCCTGCTGATGCTCGGCGAGCTGATCACCAACGCGATCCAGCACACCGTCGGGGACGTGGTGGTGGAGCTGCGCACGGACGGGGCGCTGCGCATCGCGGTGAGCGACCCGAGCAACCGTCTCCCGGTGCCGCGGACCCCCGGCCCGGAGAGCGAGAACGGGCGCGGCCTGCTGATCGTCGAGCGCCTGGCCGCCGGCTGGGGCACCGCGATGCTCCCGGCCGGCGGCAAACAGGTCTGGTTCGAGCTGCCCCTGCCCTGAGCGCGGCCCGGCCCGGCGGGCTCAGTGCACGGCCAGGCCCATCCGGTGCGGGTCGGTCTCGCGGAAACCCCGGCAGTGCCCGCACACCAGGAAGTACTTCGCGGCCTTGACCGGGAAGAGCGGGATGAAGAACAGGGTGAACCGGGTGGTCCGTTTCAACAGCTGCTGCGGCGCCTGCCACCCGCAGATCTCGCAGTTCATCAGGTGCGTGCCGACCATGTGGTCCTTCGAGCTGATTCCGAACAACAAGAACATGGCTTTCAGTGTTACCCACCACCGCCAGACCTCAGTCGCCGTTACCCCGGGCGAAGACTCTGCGAGGGAGGTGCGGGCGACGTGGCAGGACCGAGCCTGGTCATCCGGTTCGGTGCCGGGCGGATCACGATGGCGCTCGACGACGACACCGCGAGCGGCCTTCCGGCGCTCTCCCACCGAGACAGCGCGATCCGGCCCGGCAGCACGCCGGCCGAGTTGTCCGCGCTCCTCGCCGAGGTGCTGCGGCAGGCCGGGCCGCCGGTGCCGCGCCGGCTCACGGTGATCCACCCGGTGGGGTGGGAGGAGGCGCACCGGACCGCGATGACCCGCGCCACGGCCGCCGCCGGGGTGTCCGGTCCGTCGTTCCTGATCGGTCCGGTCGCGGTGGCCCACTCGGTCGCCACCGGCCTGCGGCGGCGGCGGGCCGCGGCGGTGGTCACCCTGGGCGGCCCGGTCGCGGAGGTCGCGGTCGTCGTGCGTACGCGGTCCGGCTTCACCGTTGTCGGCGAGCCCTCGAGCGTGCTGGTCCCGCACACCCCGGAGGGCCGTCGCCGGGTGGTCGGCGAACTGCTCACCACGGTCTCCGGGGCGGGTCTCACCTCGGAGCAGCTCGCCGGGGTCTACGTGGTGGGCGACACCGAGCCGGGCGCGCCCCTGGCGGCGGAGATCCAGAAGACGCTCGGGGTGGCGACGTCGGCGCGCCGGGAATTGGAGAACGCCGCGGTGGACGGGGCGCTCAGCGCGTACCCCCGCAATCGCCGGCGCAGCGGGTGGCGCCGCACCCTGCTGGCCGCCGCCGCGGTGATCGCGCTGCTCGGCGCCGCGGTCGCCGGTGTGCAGGCGCGCGGCGGACCGGAGGCGGCCGGGGCCCGGTTCGTGGCCGCCACCGCCGCGCCCGCGCCGCTCGTGCACCTGCTCGATCCCGACGCCGGGACGCTGATCACGCTGGACACCGCGACCGGCCGCACCACTCCGGCGTCCCCGCTGCCGGCCAGTGAGGCCGACTGGTTCCGGCTCACGCCGGACGGGCGGACCGCGGTGACCGGCAACATCGACGGCGTCACGCTGATCGACACGGCGACCCGCCGGGTACGCCACCACGTCCACCTGACCGGCGCCACCAGCACGGTGATCTCCGCCGACAGCCGGACCGTCTACGTGCTTACCTGGCCGGACCCGGCCCGCCCGGCCATGATCGTGCCGGTCGACACCGCCACCGGCACCGCGGGCACACCCATCCCGGCGGGCCGGCGGGCCGGTCAGCCGGCCGGCGGACCGGACGGCGTGATCTACCTGCTGGAGCCGGCCCGCAAGGGCGCGGACGCCCGGCTGAGCATCGTCGAGACCGCCACCGGCTCCCGCCGCCAGATCGCGCTGCACCCGAGCTCGCGGGAGATCGCGCTGACCCCGGACGGGCGGACGCTCTATGTGGCGGCGGACCGGCGGCTGAGCTCCTACGACACGGTCACCGGCACGATGCGGGCGCCGATCACGCTGCCCCGCCGGATCACCGCGATGGCCGTCACGCCGGACGGGCGGTCGCTCTACGCGCTCGGCGCCGGCGCCGCGGTCGCGGTCGACGTGGCCACCGGCCGGGTGCGCGCCGAGATCCCGCTGCCCGGCGTCGGCAACGCGTGGCGCCTCAGCGCCGCGCCGGGCGGCCGCCGGGTGTACGCCTACGGCAGCACCGACGTCCCCGCGATCGGCTGGATCGACACCGCCACCGACCGGGCCGGCCCGCCGATCACCGTCGGCGCGCAGCCGTGGGAGATCGTGCACCGCGCCGACGGGGACGCGTCCTACGTGCTGACCCGGGCGCCCGGCAACCGGTCGGCGCTGGTCACCGTCGACGCGGTGAGCGGGACGGCGGGCCGGGTGTTCGACCTGCCGGCGGGGCCTGTCGTGATCGCGACCCCCGGCTGATCTCACGTGTCGCTAGGCTCCTGTCGCATGGGGCGTGGCTTCGGATGGCTGTGGGCGGCGTACGCGGTCAGCACCCTCGGCACCTGGCTGGCGTTCGACGCGTTCTCACTGATCGCGATCCTCGCCCTGGACGCCGGCCCGGCCCAGGTCAGCCTGCTCGCGGCGGCCGGTCTCGCCGTCGGCGCGCTGACCGCGATCCCGCTCGGCCCGTGGGTGGAGTTCCGCCGCAAACGGCCGGTGATGGTCGGCGCCGACCTGGTGCGGTTCGCCGCGATGGCGAGCGTGCCCGTCGCCTACGTCCTCCACGTGCTCACTTTCGGTCAGCTGCTCGTGGTGTCGATGGTGGCGGTGACCGCCGACATCACGTTCCGGGCGGCCTCCGGGGCGTTCCTGAAGTGGCTCGTCCCCCGGGACGCCCTGCTGGAGGCGAACGCCCGGTTCGAGACCACCACGTGGACCGCCACCGTGCTCGGCCCGCCGCTCGGCGGCGCCGCGATCAAGCTCTTCGGCCCGGTGCTCACGGTCGCCGCCAACGCGGTGAGCTTCCTGGTCTCGGCGCTGTTCCTGCGCGGCGCCGGCGATCGTGAGCCGCCGCCGCCCGCGCGCCCGGCCCGGCGGATCAGCCGGGCCGACCTCGCGACCGGCTGGCGCCACCTGCTGGCCGACCCGCCGCTGCGCCGGCTCTACCTCAACACGGTGCTGGTCAACGGGCTGATCATGGCGACCGCCCCGCTGCTGGCGGTGCTGATGCTGGGCACGCTCGGCTTCCCGCCGTGGCAGTACGGGCTGGCGTTCGCCGTACCGTGCCTCGGTGGTCTTCTCGGCTCCCGCCTGGCCCGGCCGCTGGCCCTGCGGTACGGCCGCACCCGGGTCCTGCGGGTGGCCGGCGTGCTGCGGGTGTGCTGGTCGGTGCCGCTCGCGCTGATCACAACCGGACCCGCCGGGCTGGCGACCGTGATGGTCGCCGAGTTCCTGCTGATCCTCAGCGCCTCGGTGTTCAGCCCGCTGATGTCGACCGAGCGCCTCGACCGGACCCCGCAGGACCGGGTTGCCCGGGTCCTCGCCGCCTGGACCGTCACCGACAAGACGACGGTCGCGGCGCTGACCGCGCTCTGGGGCCTGCTCGCCGCCGCGGCCGGCACCCGGGTCGCGATCGGGGCGGCCGGGCTGCTGCTCCTGGCGACCCCGATATTTCTGATCGGTCCGAACACTTCAGTCCCGCGCCCGGCAGCCGACAAGAACTCGCGAGACAGTCAGTTCGACTCGAGAGGCCGGTAGCACAACGTGCGCAGCTCCGCGGTTTACGACCAGATCCCCGTCGTCAAGGTGACCGGTCAGGGCACCACCACCCTCTCCGCCTTCCACGACGCGCTGGTCCAGGCCGACCTCGCCGTCTACAACCTGGTGCGGCTCTCCAGCGTCATCCCGCCCGGCACGTCGGTCGACGCGACCGGTAAGGCCCCGGTCCCGGTCGGCGCGTGGGGCGACAAGCTGTACTGCGTCTACGCCGACCAGTACGCGACCCTCCCCGGCGAGCAGGCGTGGGCCGGCATCGGCTGGGTGCAGCGCCTCGACGGCAAGGGCGGGCTCTTCGTCGAGCACGAGGGCACCAGCGAGGGATACGTCACCCAGGCGATCAAGAACAGCCTCCGCGACCTGATCCGCGGGCACGAGGAGGGCTTCACCGACCCCGACTTCGTGGTGCACGGCGTGGTCTGCGAGAGCGACCCGGTCTGCGCCATGGTGATCGCCCCCTACGAGACCGCGACCTGGGTCGGCGCCGCTTCCTGAGGGTGCTTCCGATCACGGCTTTTCCACTTCCCGGAATCGCCCGGGACCGCGGGAGGTTCGCGCTGACATGACGACGATCGGACTCATCGGCAGCGGGAACATCGGCAGCACCGTGGCACGTCTCGCGGTCGCGGCCGGCCACGACGTGGTGCTCAGCAACTCCCGCGGTCCCTCCACCCTCGCCTCCCTGGTCGCCGAGCTCGGCCCGCGTGCCCGCGCGGCAACCGTCGCCGAGGCGGCCGCGGCAGCCGACATCGTGGTCGTCACGGTGCCGCTGAAGGCGTACCGCGACATCCCGGCGGCCCCGCTGGCCGGCAAGATCCTGATCGACACGAACAACTACTACCCCGAGCGCGACGGCGAGTTCCCCGACCTGGAGAACGGGTCGACGACCACCGGTGAGCTGCTCCAGAAGCACTTCGCCGACGCCTTCGTGGTCAAGGGCTTCAACACCATCTGGTACGAGCACCTGCGCTCCCTGGCCCGCCCGGCCGGCTCGCCGGAACGGTCCGCGCTGCCGATCGCCGGCGACGACGAGACCGCGAAGAAGACGGTGACCGGCTTCTTCGACAGCATCGGCTACGACACGGTCGACGTCGGGCCGCTCGCCGAGAACTGGCGCATCCAGCGGGACGAGCCCGCCTACGTGACGCCGTACGGTCCCTACGGCGACCCGGCCGGCGCGACCGCGAGCGCCGACTACATCCGCGAGCGCGTGGCGGCGGCGAAGCGCTCCCGATAGACGTGATGACAGGCTTGCGCACACCCTTGCGGCGGCTCGGGTAGCAGGCCGAGGGCCGCGCGCCCGGTCGGCGGACCGGGCGCGCGGCCGCTTTCCCCTATGCGGGTGGTGCCGCCGCCCGGCGGTCGCTTTCCCACGCGCGACCACCGCCCCTGGCACGGCGCGGTTCCGCAGGACGCGGTCCGGGTGGTTACTGGTCGGCTCGGGCTCCGGTCAGGCGGGCTGCTGTTCGCTGCTTGAAGGCGAACCCCTGCTTCGCCGCGTCGCGCAGGCGGGCGACCAGCGGTGACCGGGAGCGCCGCGCCCACGGGACCGGGACCTCCGTGGTGCCGTACTTCGCCTTGTACGCGTTCCCGCCCACGAAGTCGAACTCGGTCACACCCTGCTGCTTCGCCCAGCGCAGCGCATGCCAGATCAGCGTCTCGTTGGGCCGCAGGTGCTGGTGCTCCCGGTAGCTGGCGCCACCCCAGAAGTACATCGCCCGGTGGTACCACGGCAGGACCGCGGTGGCGATGCTGCGCCCTTCGGGATCACGGGCTCGGAGCAGCAGGATGCGGCCCGCCGGTTCCAGGTGACGGATCAACGACTTAACTCTTTCCACCGAATAGGTGGGCACCAGATTCTGCTTCGCGAAAACGTCCCGCAATTGATCGTAGAATTCGTCGGCGAATGCGGGATCGCCGTGCACCTCCTCGACGGTGACGCCGGACTTCGCGGCCTTGCGGATGTTGCGCCGGCACGCGCTGGCCATCGCGCCGAAGAGCGCGTCCTCGTCCGGATTCACGTCGATCACCGCGGTCGGCGCGGCGTCCCAGCGCAGCCCGAGGCCGCCGAGATCCGCCTCGGTGAGGCCGCGGTCGCGGATCTCCAGATGCGCGCAGCCGAGCTCGCCGAAGGCGAACGGCATCAGCGCTTCCAGGGCGGCCCGGCGGGACACCTCCGGGAGCAGGTTGAACCCGACGTACGACGTGGTCCAGCCGGCCATCGGGCTGCCCAGGATCCGCAGGCCGTACTTCCTGGTGATCAGCCCGGTGAAGTGACCGACCGGGGTGTCGCCGTCGTGCAGGGTGGCCAGCACCGGCTCGGCGCCCTGGCACTCGGCGACGAACGCCAGCCACTCGGGAGTGTGGAAGATCAGTCGATCGTGGTAGCCCGCCCGGTCGCGCCAGAGCGCCGCATCCGGGTCCATCCGTCGCAGTCGAAGCATGTGTTCGGTATCCCCGATCGAAATAGACGCCGCGGTGGGATGGTGCCCACCGCCGGCGTCATTCCACAATGACCCGTTCGGACCATTTATCAATCGACGTGAGTAATACTCACGTTCCTTATGACAATTGCTACTGCCGTGGATCGTACGCATTTGCCATCGTGGGTGAGAGCCGCGGGGCGCAAGGCGCGCCGTGGCCCTTCGTGGTCGAGATCAAAGGGGGACCATGCATCCGCCCACCGCGCTGAAGAAACGCCTGAACGAGCTCGGGCTGCGCAGCCGGCTGCGGGCACGGCCTCGCACGCAGGGCCGGATCCTCGCCCCCGCCGGCCTGCTGCGCCGCCTGCCCAGCACCCCCGGTCTCTACTTCCCCTTCTACCACGACGTGCTCCCGGAGTACGGCGCCGACCTGCGCCGCCACCTGCGCACCCTGCAGCGGATCGGCCCGATGCTCTCCTGGGACGAGGCGCTGCGCGTGCTGGCCGGGGACAAGCCACTGACCGGCCCGATGTTCTGCCTCTCCTTCGACGACGCGCACCGCAGCTGGCGCGACGTGGCAGCGCCGATCCTGCTGGAGATGAAGGTGCCGGCGATGTTCTTCCTGACCTCCGGGCTGGTCGGGCAGCCCGGCAACCTCACCTGGGACGACTGCCGGCAGCTGGTGGCGGCCGGCTTCCGGTTCGGCTCGCACACGGTGACCCACCACCGGCTCGCCGACCAGGACGACGAGGAGGCCGCCCGGGAGATCGTCGAGTCGAAACGGGAGATCGAGGACGAGCTCGGCGTCGAGGTACGGGACTTCGCCGCGCCGTACGGTCATCCCGCCGTGGATTTCCGTGAGCGGGACGTGCGGGTCGCCCGGGAGGCGGGCTACCGCAGCTTCGCCACCACGCTGCGCCCGGCGATGCATCGCGGCGACTCACCGATGTGGATCCGGCGTCAGGGCCTGCACCCGGCCTGGCCGATCATGGCGGTGAGGACCCGGGTCCATGACTGACGCGCGCATCTACCTCTCCCCGCCGGACGTCAGCGACCTGGAACGCAAGCTGCTGCTCAACGCGTTCGACTCGAACTGGGTGGCGCCGGTCGGCCCCGACCTGGACGCCTTCGAGGAGCAGGCCGCGGCGCTGGTCGGCGTGCGGCACGCGGTCGCGCTCAGCAGCGGCACGGCGGCGCTGCACCTGGCCCTGATCGCCGCCGGGGTGCGCCGGGGCGACACCGTGCTGGTCCCGTCGTTCACGTTCGCCGCCACCGCGAACGCGGTGCTCTACCTGGGCGCCCGCCCGGTCTTCGTGGACTCGACGCCGGACAGCTGGAACGTGGATCCCGAGCTGATCGCCGAGGAGCTGCGCGCCCGGGCCGAGCGGGGCCAGCTCCCCCGGGCCGTGATCGCCGTCGACATGTACGGGCAGTGCGCCGACTACGAGCCGCTGCTGACCGCCTGCGACAGGTACGGCGTACCCCTGATCGAAGACGCCGCGGAGGCACTGGGCGCCACCTACCGGGGCCGTCCCGCCGGCGCGTTCGGGCTGGCCGGGGTGCTGTCGTTCAACGGCAACAAGATCATCACCACCGGCGGCGGCGGGATGCTGGTGACCGACGACGGCCGCGTCGCCACGCAGGCCCGGCACCTGTCCACCCAGGCCCGCGAGCCGGTGCCGCACTACGAGCACCGCACGGTCGGCTACAACTACCGGCTCAGCAACCTGCTCGCCGCGGTCGGCCGGGGCCAGCTCCAGCGGCTCCCGCAGATGATCGCCGCTCGCCGGGAGACGTTCCGCTTCTACCAGCGCGAGCTGCCGGACCTGGAGTTCATGCCGATCGCGGCGTACGGCGAACCGAACTACTGGCTCACCTGCGTGCTCACGGACCAGCGCGACGAGATCATCGCCGAGCTGGCCCGGCACGACATCGAGGCCCGCCCGGCGTGGAAGCCGATGCACCTGCAACCGGTCTTCCGGGACTGCGTGATGCGCGGCGGGCACGTCAGCGCCGACCTGTTCCGCCGCGGGCTCTGCCTGCCCAGCGGCTCCGCCCTGACCGGCCGCGACCGGGAGCGCGTGGTCACCGCCGTCCGAACCGCGCAGCAGAGGGGCTGACCCGCGATGCACATCGTCTACATCCACCAGTACTACTGCAATCCCGGGATGGCCGGGGGCATCCGCTCCTACGAGCAGGCCCGCCGTCTCGTCGCCCGGGGGCACACGGTCGACGTGATCACCACCGACATCACCCCGGGCGAGCGGGAGCTGGGCTGGCGGGTCACCGACGACGACGGGATCCGCGTGCACTGGTTCCGCGTCCCGTACTCGAACAACATGTCCTATGCCCGGCGGCTGCGCGCCTTCGCCGAGTTCATGGTGCTCGCGGCGGCGAAAGCCGCCCGACTGAAAGCCGATCTGGTCTTCGCGACGAGCACCCCGCTGACCGTCGCCGTGCCCGGGGTGATCGCCGCGAAGCTGCGCCGGGCGCCGTTCGTCTTCGAGGTCCGCGACCTGTGGCCCGAGGTGCCGATCGAGATGGGCGCGCTGCGCAACCCGGTGGCCCGCGGCCTGGCCGGCGCCCTGGCGAACTTCGCCTACCGCAACGCCGCCGAGGTCATCGCCCTCTCCCCCGGCATGGCCGCCGGGGTGACGGCCCGGCGGCCCCGGACCCGCACCACGGTGATCCCGAACGCCGCCGACATCGACCTCTTCGCCGTGGACGCCGACGAGGTCGCGCGGTTCCGGGCGCGCCACGACTGGCTCGGCGACCGGCCCCTGATCGTCTACACCGGCGCGCTGGGCGCGGTGAACGGCGTGGAGTACCTGGTCAAGGCCGCCGCCCGGATGCGCGAGCTGGACCCGGAAATCCGGGTGCTGATCGTCGGGCACGGTAAGGAGTGGGAGCCGACGAAAGATCTCGCGGCGCGCAGCGGTCTCCTGCAGGAGACCGTCTTCATGTGGGAGAAGGTGCCGAAGTCCGAGCTCCCGGTGATCCTCGGGGCGGCGACCATGTCGTCCAGCTTCGTCCGGCCGATCCGGGGACTCTGGGACAACTCGGCCAACAAGTTCTTCGACGCGCTCGCGGCGTCCCGGCCGATCGCCGTCAACTACGGCGGCTGGCAGGCCGACCTGATCCGGGAGACCGGCGCCGGCCTGGTGCTCGACCCGGAGGACACCGACGCGGCGGCATCCCTGCTGGTCCAGCACCTGCGCGACGAGCTGTGGCTGAAACAGGCACGGGAGGCCGCGCACCGGCTCGCGGTCGAGCGCTTCTCCCGGGACCTGCTCTTCGCCGACTTCGCAGCGGTCCTCGAGCGATCCGCCCGGCCGCAGGCAGAGCGACCCGCCCGGCCGCAGGCACAGCGACCCGCCCGGCCGCAGGCAGACCGACCCGCCCGGCCGCAGGCAGACCGACCCGCCCGGCCGCAGGCAGACCGACCCGCCGGACCGGCCACCGGGCGGCCCCCGCGACAAGCCGGCGAGCGGCCCGCGCAGACGGCCACCGAGCGATCCGCACCAGCGAACTGACGAGCGGGGGAAACGTGGAACTGCGTGCGTACGTCCGGGCCTGCCGGCGCCGATGGCTGTGGCTGCTGGTGCCGGTGCTGGTCGCCGTCACCGTGGCGACCGGCCTCTCGCTGGCCGGCCCGCCCGCCTACACCTCCTCGATGGTCGTCTTCGTGACCGGCGGGAACGGTGATCCGGACGCGGACGCACGGCGGCTCAACTCGTACATCGCCCTGCTCACCGGCCCGCGCGTGGCGCAGGGCGTGGTCGACCGGCTCGGCCCGGACGTGACCGCCGACCAGGTGCAGCGCAGCCTCGCCGCCCAGGTCCGCGAGGGCACCGACCTGCTGGTCATCTCGGCGACCGCGCCGGACCCGGAACAGAGCCGGGAGATCGTCACGACGGCCGCGTCGGTGCTGGTCAGCGTCACCCGGCAGATCGGCACGCCGAGTGACGACGGGCCGGCCCCGGCCATCTCGATCGTGCAGGACGCGGTGACCGCCGAGCAGCCGGGCAGCCTGGGCCGCAACGCCGGTTTCGCGGCGGTGCTGGGCCTGCTGATCGGCGCGGCCGCGGTGGCGATCCGGGAGGCCACCGCACGGACGGTCGCCGAGGAGGACGACCTGCGCCGGCTCGGCCTGGGCACGGTCGGGACGATCGCGATCGGGAACCGCCGGTCCGGCGACCCGGACCAGGACCTCGCCGAGGCGTTCCGGCGGCTGCGCAGCCTGCTGCCGGAACTGTCGGAGCCGCCGGACGTGCGCGGGCCGGACCGGGGACGGTCGGTGCTGCTCACCGGCACCAGCCGCCGGGAGGGCACCACCGCCGTCACCTGCGGGCTGGCGATAGCGATGGCCGAGACCGGCGCCCGGGTCGCGGTGGTCGACGCCAACCTGCGGACTCCCGGGCTGGGCCGCTACCTCGATCTGGAGAGCTCCCGCGGGCTGGCCGAGGTGCTGACCGGCGACGCCCGGGTGCCGGACGTGCTGCAGAGCTCGCTCGGCGGCCGGGTGACCGTGCTGCCGTCCGGTGAGAACGCGCCGGATCCGGGCGAGATCCTCGCGTCGCCGCGGCTCGGCGCCACGGTCCGTACCCTCACCGAGCGGTTCGACGTGGTGCTCGTCGACTCACCCGCCCTGCACGGGGTGGCCGACGCCGTGGTGCTGAGCCGGGTCACCGACAGCGCCCTGCTGGTGGTCCGGGCCGGCCGGACCCGGACGGCCGACGTGGAGAAGTCACTGGACCTGCTGCGCCGGGTCGGCGCCCGGATGGCCGGCGCGGTGCTCAACGCGCTGCCCCGCAAGCTGCCGACCGGCAAGGACTGGCACGAGGTGGTGGCCGAGGTGCAGCCCGGCCTGGACAGCATCGGGCTGATCCCGGACGGGCACCGGATGGAGGACACGTTCGTCTCGCTGCCGCCGGTCGGCACCGCCCGCGGCCGGGCCCGGGTGGAGACGGCCGCGATCTCGGACGCCCCGGAGACGGGTGCCCCGGAAAGAGACGCCCCGGACGCGGAGGGCCAGGACGTGGTGCGCGGCTCGGCGAGGGTCGTCACGCCGGCCGAGGTCGAGGTGCCCGCCCAGCGCGAGCCGGAGCTGGACACCCCGGAGAGCGACCGCCCGGATGAGTGAGGTCCGGGTACGCCAGCGGGAGAGCACCTGGCTCCTCGGGATGCTGCGGGAGCCGTACGTCCAGCTCCTCGCGTCCCAGGTGCTCACCGGCGTGGTCGCGCTCGCCGCGAACGTCCTGATGGTCCGCTCGCTCACCCCCACCCACCGCGGCGAGGTGGCGCTGATGCTGCAGGTGGTGTACCTCGCCACCCAGGTGCTGCTGCTCGGAACCGAGCGCAGCTTCGTGGCCGCGTACCACAACGTCGCCGCGGGCCCGGCGGTCCGCGCGTACGCCCGGTTGTTCGCCGTGCCGGCCGCGCTCTTCCTCGGTGCCGCGGTGATCTACGCGCTGGTCGCACCGCACCGGCTCAGCCCCGGCCCGCTGATCATCGGGATGCTCGCCTGGTACGCGCTGATCGAGGCGGCCGGGCTGGCCACCCGGTCGATCGCGATCGCGGCCGGCCGGGTCCGCGACTTCCTGCTGTGCCGGGTCATCGAGGCGTTGCTGCTGCTCACCGGCCTGATAGGCCTCTACACGGCGGGCGCGGGCCACCCGGAGACCTGGTTCATCGCGTATCTGGTGGCGGGTGCCGCGCCGACCCTCGTCTACGTGGTGATCTGGCTGCGGCTGCCGGTCGACGAGACCGCCGCCCCGATCTCGCCGGAGCAGAACCGGCTGGTCCGGCGGGAGGGTCTGGCGCTCTTCCCGGCAGCCCTGTCGAACATGGCGATGCTGCGGGTGGACCGGCTGGTCATCCCGGCGCTCGCGTCGACGGCGGCACTGGGTCTGTACGCCTCGGTCGCCACGATGACCGAGCTGCTGGCGTGGCCGTTGCGCGCGTACGCGGACTCGCGTCTCGGGCGCTGGCGTGCCGCGTACCGGGAAGGGACCTTGCGGGCCAAACCGATAGTCCTGGCCGCCGCCGCGTACGTGCTGGTGGTGGTGCCGCTGGTGGCCGGCGGGCTCTACCTGCTGATCGAGCCGGTCTTCGGCCACCACTACGCGCCGGCCAAGCAGATCGTGCTGCCGCTGGTGGTGGCGGCCGGCCTCTACGGCGTCTCCCGGGTGAGCCTCGGCCTGCTGATCTCGAAGGGGTACGGCGGCCTGGTCTCGACCGCGGAGATCGCCGGTTTCGCGGTCAGTTTCGCGGCCTACGTGCTGCTCATCCCCAAGATCGGCATCCTGGGCGCGGCCTACGGCTCGCTGCTCGGCTACGGCGCCTGCCTGATCTTCTCGCTGGCGGCCACGGTGGTCGTCAAGAGATGACCGAGCGCGCCTTCGGAGCACCGGGACTCGTGCTGGTCCTGGTGACGATCGGTGGCCGGTACACCCTGGACCGGGCCGGTTTCCTGGAGCTGGCCTGGGTGGATCTGCGGGTGATCGGGCTGATCATCGCGCTGGTCCTGCTCGCCGTCGACCTCTCCCGCCGGCCGGCCCTCGGGGTGGGGCCGGACAAGCGCGAGGGCTGGCTGCTCGCGGCGATCCTCTTCTTCCTCTTCCAGATCGGCTCGGCGCTCTGGGCGCCGGCCGCTTCGCGGATCGGCCCGCAAACCCTCGACCTGGTCCTTCTCGGCGTGCTGGTCCTTGCCTTCTACGGGTACGCCGTGAGCGATCCGGAACCTGTCATCCGCACGACGTTCCGGCTGATGTTCGCCGCCGCGATCATCTTCGCTCTGCAGGCGCTGCTGATCAGCGGGCCGGGCGAGCAGGGCCGGTACTCCGCGTTCGGCGGCGGCCCGAACGTCTTCGTCCGGATCCAGATCCTCGGCGTGATCAGCGCGGTGGCGCTGCACATGTTCACCGGCCGGATCCTGCCACTGCTGGTGACGCCGCTGTTCCTGCTCGCCGCGGTGCTCTCCGGTTCCCGGGCCGGCCTGCTGGCCGGCCTGGCGGTCGGCGCCTACGCGCTGCTCAAGCTGCGCCGCCGGCTGCGGCCGGGCGTGGTGGCCGCGGCCGGCGTGCTGCTCACCGCGGTGGTCGCCGGGCTGTGGGCGTTCGCCCCGCCCGAGTTCACCAGTCTGTTCCAGGAGCGCTTCGTCGAGCAGACCGTCCAGGAGCAGTACCTGTCGGACCGGACGTCGATCTGGGCCGCCGCCTGGAACCTCTTCCTGGACCACCCGGTCGCCGGGGCCGGCCTGGACGGCTTCTACGGCGCGATCGGGGTGAACCAGATGGTCGAGTACCCGCACAACTACGTGCTCGGGGTCGCGGCCGAGGGAGGCCTGCTCGGCCTGGGCCTGATGACCACCTCGATCGTGCTCTGGACCCGGCTGGTCCACGGCGGCGGCGCCCGCCCGCAGATGACCGGCCTCTGCGTGGCGGCGGCCGTCTTCGTGGCGCTCAGCAGCCTCTTCTCCGGCGATTACTACGACTCCCGGCTCGCCTGGATCTTCGCGGCGCTGGCCGCGGCGGCCGCCCTGCCCCGCGCCGGGATCACGCCCGGCGCCGTTGTACCGGCCATGACAGAACGAGAGCCGGTGTCCCGATGAAACCGTTGAGCAGGCGCAACCTGCTGCTGCTGAGCGCCGGCGCCCTCGCGGTGGCGGGCACCGCGGCGGCGCACACCGCGGTGCGCGACCCCGACGTGCCGGAGATCCGCGATCCGATGCCCGGCGCCGCGCCGTCCCCGCAGGACCGGCTGAAGGTGAAGCCGGTGTCGCACTGGGCGGCCGTCTTCGGCAAGAGCTGGGACTTCCAGTACCGGCACGGCCTGCCGCTGAGCCGCTCCGCCGACAGCCGCGACCACTACGACCTGTCGTACGACGTGGACTCCTGCGTGGCGATGTTCCGGGCCACCGACCAGCGCCGTTACCTGGACCGGGCGCTGACCTTCACGGAGAACGTGGTGGCGTCGGCGAAACCGTCCTCGTCGCTGCCGAAGAGCGGGTTCAAGGACCGCTACCGGGGCTGGAAGGCGGCCGAGGAGGGCGACGACGAGGTCCCGCTCTACGAGAGCTACTTCTGGCGGTACGCGACGTCGCTGCTCGTGGCGATGCGCGACAACCCGGGCGTGCACGGCGACGCCGGGTACCGCGCGCGGTACGACCGTCTGCTCGCCTTCGCCGAGGTGGACGTCTTCGAGAAGTGGGACAGCCGGGGCGCCGAGGACACCATCTACCGGGAGCGCACGCACATGGCCGCGCACTGGGCCCTGATCGCGCTCAACCTGTCCCGGCTGACCGCCGACGCCGGGCGCAAGGACCGCTACACCACCGTGACGAACACGATCGCGACCCGGCTGCGCGGGCAGCTGCGCCGCAACCCGGCCGAGCCGACGGCGTACTTCTGGAGCGACGTCTGGGAGTCGGCGAAACGGCCCGGTCAGGACGTGGGGCACGGCAACGGCGTCATCGCGTACGTGGTGGAGGCTCGTGATCGCGGCGCCTCCTGGACCGACGCGGACATGGCGGCGTTCGGCGCCCTGCTCACCAAGGTCGTCTGGCCGCTCGGCCGGACCACCTACGCCGCCTACGTGGACGGCACCGGATCCGACAACGGCTGGTTCGCCGACGGCTTCGTGAAACTCGGCCGCTACGACCCGGCCGTGCAGCTGCGGCTGGAGAAACACCAGGTGGTGAACGACCAGTTCGCCGCGAACATGGCGCTCAACGCCCGCTTGCTGCGGGGCTGAGGCGCGGAAGGAGACACCCATGACGGCATGCCTGCTGGAGCCATCGGCCCGGGAGTGGAAGGAGACCCTCCAGCACGTCGGGCACGACATGTACCACGTGCCGGAGTACGTCGTCCTCGACGCCCGGCTCTACGGCGGCGCGCCGGCCGCGTTCTGGTTCGAGCGGGACGGCCGGCGGCTGCTGATCCCGCTGATCGTGCGGTCGATACCGGGCTCGGAGCTGCGGGACGCGATCTCGCCGTACGGCTATCCGGGGCCGGTCAGCGACGCGGACCCCGCCGACGCCGCGTTCTGGGAGCACGCCTGCGCGGCGTTCGTGGCGACGATGCGCGCCGGCGGTATCGTCTCCGCGTTCGTCCGGATGCACCCGCTGCTCGGCCGCCCGGTGCCGGCGATGCGGCAGGCCGGGGCGATGGTGCACCACGGCGAGACGGTGTCGATGGACCTCACCGTGAGCCTGGAGGAGATGTGGTCGCAGACCCGCAGCGACCACCGCAACCACATCAACCGGGCGAAACGGGCCGGCACCCGGGTGGTCTTCGACGACTGGGACCGGCTCGGCGAGTGGGTCGAGGTCTACCACGACAACATGCGCCGGGTCGGCGCGACCGACTACTACTTCTTCACCCGGGAGCACCTGGCGGCGCTGCACGACGCGGTCGGCGACCGGATGCACCTGGCGGTCGCCCTGGAGGACGACGAGGTGGTCGGGGGGAACACCTTCTTCGAGTACGACGGGATCGCCACCGGTTACGTCTCGTCGACCCGGCGGGCCCCGAAACGGTACGCCGACGAGATGCTCTACGACGAGGTGCGGCGCTGGTGCAAGAGCCGTGGTGACGAGGTGTTCCACCTCGGCGGCGGCAAGGGCGGGGCGAACGACTCGCTCTTCTCCTACAAGGCCGGGTTCTCGCCCCGCCGGCACCCGTTCCACACCTGGCGGGTGGTCGCCGACCCGGCCGCGTATCGCGCGCTGGTCCGCGAGCACCGGCCGGACGCCGACCCGGACGACCTGACCGCCATGTTCCCCGCCTACCGTTAGGAGCTCGCCATGCGGATCACCTGCGTCGGTGGCGGACCCGCCGGCCTGTACTTCGCGGTCCTCGCGAAACTCGCCGACCCGGGCCACGAGATCACCGTGCTGGAGCGCAACCCGGCCGGCGTGACCTGGGGCTGGGGCGTGGTCTTCTGGGACGACCTGCTGGACGACCTGTTCCGCTACGACCCGGTGAGCGCCGAGCGGATCTGGGAGTCGGCCCGCAAGTGGGACGAGTACGAGGTCCGGGCCACCGGCAAACCCGACACCCACCTCGCCGGGTACGGGTTCAGCCTGGGCCGGCACCGTCTCCTGGAGATCCTCGCCGAACGCGCCGAGGAACTCGGCGTGCGGATCAGCTATTCCGACGAGCTCAGCGACCTCGCGGCGCTGCCGCCGGCCGACCTGGTGGTGGCCTGCGACGGCGCCCGCAGCCGGATCCGCGACGAGCACGCCGGGCACTTCGGCGCCGAGGTGGAGGTCGCCCGCAACAAGTACATCTGGCTGGGCACCCCGCACGTCTTCGACACGTTCACGTTCGGCTTCGAGAAGACGTCAGCGGGTTGGATCTGGTACCACGCGTACCCCTTCGACGACACGACCAGCACGTTCATCGTGGAGTGCCAGCCTTCGACGTGGGCGGCGCTCGGTTTCGACACGCTCGACGCGCACGCCGGTGCGGAGAAGCTGCGGCAGATCTTCGGAAAGCATCTCGGCGGGCAGAAGCTGATCGACCACCGGGCCGAGGTGGGCGGCACCGGCTGGCTGAACTTCCGCCGGGTGACCGCGCAGCGCTGGGACCACGGCAACGTCGTGCTGATGGGCGACGCGGCACACACCACGCACTTCGCGATCGGCTCGGGGACGAAACTGGCGATGCAGGACGCGATGGCCCTGGCGGACGCGGTCGCCTCCGGCGATCCTTTACCGGTGGCCCTGGAACGCTACGAGCACCGCCGCAAGGCAGCCCTCGCGCCGCTGCAGAAGGCGGCGCGGGCCAGCAGCGCCTGGTTCGAGCGCCTCCCCGAGTACGCGGACCTGCCCGCGAAGCGGTTCTCCTACGCGCTGTCGAACCGCCGCGGCGAGTACCCGGCGTGGCGCTACCTCTTGCACATGTCGACGCAGAGCCCGATCCCGCGCACCCTGCTGCGGCGGACCCTGGCCGTCCGCCGGTGGACCCGGGCCCGCCGCCGCCCCCCGATCCTCGCCAACACCGCCTGAGCGGCCCCGCTCGGGCGGGCACGACTGAAGGGACGACCGATGGCCGAAGGCGCCCTGCTGGAACCCGGCGACACGGCATGGGCGGACGCGCTCGCCCGGACCCGCCACGACGTGTACCACCTGCCCGGTTACGTCGCGCTCGACGCGCAGCTGGCCGGGGGCACGCCCGCCGCGTTCCGGTACGACGAGGCCGGCCATGTGCTGCTCGTCCCGCTGGTGCTGCGGACCATCCCGGAGACCGGGCTGCGGGACGCGGTCTCCCCGTACGGATATCCCGGCCCGATCAGCGACGTGCCGGCCACGAACACGGCGTTCTGGGCGCGCGCCGCGACGGCCATGGTGGAGCTGCTGCGCTGCCACGACGCGATCACCGCGTTCGTCCGGCTGCACCCGCTGCTGCCGGCGCCGGCCGTCGCCCTGGACCGGGTCGGCACGGTGGTGCGGCACGGCGAGACGGTCGCGATCGACCTGACCCTGCCGGCCGACCGGATCTGGAGCGAGACGCACCGCACCCACCGCAACCAGATCAACAAGTCACGGCGGGCCGGTGTGGAGATCGTCTTCGACGACTGGTCCTACCTGGACGCGTGGATCTCGACCTACCACGCGACGATGCGGCGGGTCGGCGCCACCGCGTTCTACTTCTTCGAGCGTGACCACTTCCACCGGCTGCGGGAGGCGCTCGGCAGCGCCCTGCACCTGGCGACCGCGGTGCGCGACGGGGAGGTGCTCGGCGGCAACCTGTTCTTCTCGCACTCCTCCGCGGCACAGGGCGGCATCATGCACACTCATCTGCAGTCCACCCGGGACGGCGATATCTGGTGGGCGGACAAGCTGCTCTACCACGAGGTGCGCCTGTGGGGCCGCGAGCACGGCAACCGGGTCTTCCACATCGGCGGCGGGCTGGGCGGATCGGACGACTCGCTGTTCCGGTACAAGGCGGCGTTCGGGTCCCTGCGCCAGGACTTCCACACCTGGCGGGTGATCACCGATCCGATCGCGTACGAGAAACTGGCCGGCCCGCCGACGCGTGAGTCCCTGGCCGGCCGGTTCCCCCCGTACCGCTGACCGGTTCCGCCACCCCGCCGTGGCCGGCCGGGCCCGCCGGACCGGCTATGACCCAAGCGGTGTGGCAGGACCGAGATCAACCACAGGTCATTCATAGACTTCGATGCTTTTCTGCTGTCTCCCCCACGGCAGAAGGGAGAAGTCCCATGCAGGACAACGAGGCCTTCGTGCGCGAGGTGCACGACAAGGGCCTGACCTACGACCTGCCCGTCATGTCCCGGCGGCGGATGCTCGCCACGGTCGGCGGCGCCGCGCTGCTCAGCGCGCCGCTGCTGACCGGCGCCACCTCGGAGGCGGCCGCCGCGGCGTGCGCCGCCGAGGTCGACTCGGAGACCGCCGGGCCGTACCCCGCCGACGGCTCGAACGGGCCGGACGTGCGGGTGCTCTCCGGCATCGTGCGCAGCGACATCCGCCCGTCGTTCGGCACGTCCACCACCGTCGCGCCGGGTGTGCCGCTGCAGTTCTCGCTGACCGTGCTGAACGCGGCGTGCACACCCACCGCGGGTGCCGCGATCTACGCCTGGCACTGCGACCGGGCCGGCCGGTACTCGCTCTACTCCACCGGCGTGACCCGGGAGAACTACCTGCGCGGCATCCAGGTCACGAACGCGGCCGGCACGGTGACGTTCACCAGCATCTACCCCGGCTGCTACGCCGGGCGGTGGCCGCACATCCACTTCGAGGTGTACGCGTCGCTCGCGCACGCGACGAGCGGCGCCGGCCCGATCCGCAAGACCTCACAGATCGCGCTGCCGCAGGACGTCTCGCAGACCGTCTACCGGTCGGCCACCGGGTACGCCCAGAGCGTCACCAACCTGAGCCGGATCACGCTGGCCCGGGACATGGTGTTCGGTGACGACCTGGCGGCCACCCAGATGGCGTCCGTGACCGGGTCGGTCTCGGCCGGTTACGTGGCGAACCTGACGATCACGGTCTAGCCGCCCGGTGGTGCCGGTCGTGCCCCGGCAAAGCGGCGCGACCGGCACCACGCACCCGTAGCGAGACGCGCGTAACGGCCCGGAGCGGGCAGACGGCCGCGGTGTCAGGCCCGGGACGGGGTTACTGCTTGTGGGTGCGGCCGTCACCCCGTACCCGGAAAGGGGAATCTAGCGGCGCAGGACGCCGTGCGGGTCGAGCACGTATTTGCGCGCCGCGCCCTGGTCGAAGTCCTGGTAACCCCGCGGGGCGTCGTCCATCGGGATCGGTGTGGCGTTGACGTTCTTCGCGATCTGCACCCGGTCGTGCAGGATCGCCATCATCAGCCCGTGGTTGTACTTCATGACCGGGCACTGACCGGTCACGAAGGAGTGCGATTTCGCCCAGCCGAGGCCGAGTCGCAGGGAGAGCGAGCCGACCTTGGCGGCCTCGTCGACGCCGCCCGGATCACCGGTGACGTAGAGGCCGGGCACGCCGATCGCGCCGCCCGCGCGGGTCAGGTCCATCAGCGAGTTCAGCACGGTGGCGGGCATCTCGGTGCCGGAGTCGCGGCCGTGGCCCCGGGCCTCGAAACCGACGGCGTCCACCGCGGCGTCCACGAGCGGCTGACCGATCGCCGGCGCGGAACGGCCGAGGATCTGCTGCACCTGCTCGGTCGGATCACCCTGCGCCACGTTGATCGTCTCGCAGCCGAAACTGCGGGCCTGCGCGAGCCGCTCGTCGTTGAGGTCACCGACGATGACGACCGCCGCGCCGAGCAGGAACGCCGAGGTCGCAGCGGCCAGACCGACCGGACCGGCGCCAGCGATGTAGACCGTCGACCCGGTCGTCACGCCCGCGCTCACACAACCGTGGTACCCGGTCGGGAAGATGTCGCTGAGCATCGCCAGGTCCAGGGCCTTCTCCAGGGCCTGGTCGCGGTCCGGGAAGCGGAGCAGGTTCCAGTCGGCGTAGGGAACCATCACGTACGCCGCCTGACCGCCGACCCAGCCGCCCATGTCGACGTAGCCGTACGCCGAGCCGGGCCGGTCCGGGTTCACGTTGAGACAGACGCCGGTCTTGCGTTCCTTGCAGTTGCGGCACCTGCCGCAGGAGATGTTGAACGGCACCGAGACCACGTCGCCGACCCGGATGAACTCGACGTCCGGCCCGACGTCGATCACCTCGCCGGTGATCTCGTGGCCGAGCACCAGGCCCTCCGGCGCGGTGGTGCGCCCGCGGACCATGTGCTGGTCGCTGCCGCAGATGTTGCTGGCGACCGTCTTGAGGATCGCGCCGTGGGGTGTCCTGCGCCCGACGTTCATCTTGTTGACGCCGGGGCCGTCCTTCACCTCGTAGCTCGGGTAGTCGACGTCGCAGACCTCGACCCGGCCGGGACCCTGGTAGACAACCGCTCTGTTGCCTGACATGGTGCGCCTCCAGTTGGTTACGTCGCTGTCACCGCCATGCTTCTCGATGCGTGACCGGAACAGAACCGTCAGTAGTTGCGGATCGCGCATACGCCCGTGGGCGGATGTGCTCGCCGGGCGGGCCGGCCGACCGGGAACCCGAAGTGGCCGGGCCGGCGCCGAGATCGCGTGGTCGTCGCGTCCCCGCCGGGGCCGGCTACCTGACCGGCCGCCCGCCGGCCTCCAGGACAGCGGTCAGGTGCGGCGCCACCCAGGACGGGAAGTCGGCACGGTCCACCGGCTCCAGGCGCACCCTGTCGACCCGCTCGTTCCCGGCGGGCACGGGTCGCAGCCCGGTCCATCTGCTGCCGGTCAGCAGCCAGGCCACCTGACCGGCGAGGACACTGCCGTCGGCGTTCCGGCCGGTGATCAGCGCGGAGACGCTGCCCCGGGTCTGCGCGCGGGCCCGCTCCGCGAGACCGCGGTCCCGCGGCGGCATCCACGGCTGCCACTCCAGGTCCGCGAGATCCACCGTGCCCCGCAACGGCCGCTCCGGGCCGAGGCCGGCCCGCACGGGGTCGCCGCCCCCCGGTTCGGGTACGGCCCGGAGCAGCTCCCCGCCCAGATCGGCCGCATTGAAGAGGGACAGCTCCACGGTCTCGCCGGCCAGGGTGAACAGGCTCGCCCCCAGACTCCCGGCAACGCTGAACAGGCCCCGCAGCACCCGGCTCGGCACCGCGGTCTCGATCCGCACGGCGGCGACCGGACGGGCCAGGACGGCCAGGTTGACGGCGAGAGCCTGCTCCTCCTCGGGCGACCACTGCCGCTCCGCCTTCGGCACGGCGTCCTGCGGGACCAGCCCCGGTGGGAGGGTCACCTCCGCGAACTCGACGAGCGCGGCCATCTCCCCCTGAGTCAGCACGAGCCGCCGGGCGGTCACAACGCACCCGGCCGGCTCAGGAACCGGCCCGCGTTGTCGCGGGTCCAGGCCACGTTGTCGCGGGTCCAGGCCACGTTGTCGCAGCTCCAGGCCGTGTTGTCGCGGGTCCAGGCCGCGTTGTCGCAGAGCCCGGCCGCGTTGTCGCGCGGACCGGCAGCTAGCCGGTCGAGCTCGGCGGGGTTGCCGTAGAAAGCCATGATGCCGCCTCCCGGGAGGAGTCTCTCCCTGAGGTCTACGCCAGTGTGGACGCCGCCGTTCGGCGCAGGCCAGTAACCGACACGCCTCGCTGGGGCATCCTAGGAACCTAGCTTGAAGGGGGTCAGCGGTATCTCCGGGGCGCGAAGTTAAGAGGTCAAGCGGCATTAGCGTGGAAGATCGAGCGCCTGCTTCCGCCCCGAACCGGGCCGCCTGACCGGCGTCAACGGCGCGAACGGCGGTATGAACGGCGCGGCCGGTGCGCGGCCGGTCCGGGTGCGTGCTCGGTTGCCTCTTGCGGTCCTCGGGTTCGCCGATCGTGGAAACGGCGAGGCCGGCTGGCTCTCAGCGCGGACAAAACGGGCGCAGGGCAGCACTGGTGACCAGCCGGGCGAGATGAGCTGGCTTCCAGTGCTGGCAGCAGCGTCTCAGACAGCACTGGAAGCCAGCCGGACCAGCCGGACGACAGCGTTGATCACGCGAACCGGGTCGCCCACACGCGCGATCACTTGACCTCGCGGCACCGGGCGGCGCCCCGGACCAGAGCACACGGTGAGCAGCGACTCAGGCCAGGGCACACCGTGATCAGCGACCCAGGCCGCGCCCACAGGCGCCGGCTCACCCCTTCCTCCCCCACGGGAACCGCCACCGCCCCGGCCCCGGAAACCGGCCGCGGACGCCTCGGCTGCACCCGCCCCGAGCTCCCCCCACGCCCGGGATAGATCAGCAACCCGTTCACCGGATCAGGAACCGCGTCCAGCGCCGCCCCCACCACCGCCAGCCGCCGATACGACTCCCACCGGCCCTCAGCCCGGAACCCGATCTCGAACACCACGCCCCACGACTGCCGGACCCAGCTCCATTCGTAGGCCCCGTGCGCGACGGCCGCCTCGACGAGTGCCGTCCCGCAGGAGTCCTGCCACCGCGCCGCCGACTGCTGCGGCCCGTCCAGCACCTCGATCGACCACCAGTGCAGTTCCACGAGCTCACCCCATCGTCACGCCGCCGACGAACGCCGCCCCGACGGCAACGCGTGGCGCCCCGACTTCCGCCGCGAACCCCCACGCGGCGCCGCCCGCGACCCCCGCGCCTCCGGCAACGAGGGCCGCCGGGCCTCCGGAAGCTGCGGCCCGGCCCACGCCGGCACGGAGCCGGGCACGTTCAGCGTGCGGTCCGGCGGCACCCACAGCGGCTGCGGCGTCGTCGGCGAGCCCCACCAGCGGAATGTGCCATATCCCCGGACCAGCGGCGGCTGCAGCGCCGGCCAGTGCGCCTCGGGCGGGATGGCGAGCCGCCACGCCTCGACCGGCACCAGGCCGAGCCCGGACTGCGGTGGCACCGCGACGGTGGTGCCGGCGGGCGCCGGGCTGCCGTCGGCGGATTCGACGGCGACGGTGGCGGGCGCGGAGGCGAGCACCACGGCCGCGCCGATGGTGACGATCCCGGCGAGCAGGGCGGCGGGTTCCCAGCCGGGGCGGACGGTGTCGCCGAGCAGGGTCAGGGCGATCACCGAGGGGGCGACCACCTCACCTGTCCAGTGCACGGCGGTGACCCGGCCGACGTCACCCTGCTGGAGCGCGTTGGCGTACAGGATCATGCCGTTGATCGGGAAGATCAGCAGGGCCCAGACCAGCGGCTCGGTGGCGATCGCGACGACCGCGGACGGGAACGTGTCCATCGAGCCGGGCGGCATCGTGAGAACGCGGCCGGTGAGCGCGGCGCCGCCGAGGGAGAGGCCACCGACGCCGGCGATCAGGCCGGGGATGCCGATCCTCGTGGTCATCCAGCCGAGGATCACGACGCCGACGGCCGCGCAGCAGAACCCGACCCGCATGGTCCACGTCGGGGTCATCTCGTGCTGCTGGCCGGCCGACATGGCGAGGGTGGTGAGGGCGACGCTGGTGCAGACGATGGCGGCGACGTCCCGGTGGCGCAGCCGGGAGCGCAGGAACAGCCAGGCCAGCACGGCGGTGACGGCGAGGGAGCCGGCCAGCACGGACTCGACGACGTAGACCGCGAGGTGCTGCAGCGCGAACATCGCGGCGACCCAGGCGGAGATGTCGAGGGCGATGCCGATCAGGTAGAGCGGGTGGCCGAGGGTGCTCACCGTGTTGTGGCTGCGCTTCGCGCCGACGGCTTGGAGGATCGATCCCACCGCGTAACTCAGGGCGCCGTAGACGGCCAGCCCGAGCGCCATCCAGCCCGCGGTGGTCATGGTCACCGCCCTTGATCACTCTGCGTTGATCGACATATCACGCAATGATGATATGCCGATCGACCGATCGATGCGACCCTAGGCGGCGACGGCGGGTGCGAACGCGGTCATCACCTCCGCCATCCGCAACAAATCCCCTGGTCCGCACCGATGATCGACGGGCAGCGTGAGCATCCGCGCGGCCAGTTCCGCCGCCTCGTGGTCGCCGCTCCAGAGTCCGCCGCGATCCTGCCGCCAGTGCACCGGCGCATAGATCCGGTTCGCGGCCAGGTGCGCTTGCAGCGCATCGCGCGCCTGTGCGGTGGGGCACGCCAGCTGCAGGCGGAACGGGCCGTCTCCCACCAGCTCGATTGCGGGGGTACGCCCACCGAGCAGTCCCGCCATCTCCCGCGCCCGGGCCGCCGCCGTGGCCAGCACCCCGCCCACGTCGATCAGCGGCAGCGCCGCCCGGGTGAACGCGCAGGCCGGCCCGGCGCTGCCCAGCAGGTCGTGCTCCCCCTGCTGGGCCAGCGCCCGGAACTGCTCCTTGGCGACCGGCCGCCCCTGCAGCCAGGCCGCCTTGAGCAGCATCGCCGCGAGCTTCAGATGCGCCCCGTCGCTCTCCGGACCCCGCGGACCGGGCAGCTCGCGGCCCGACGGCGACCAGAGCAACCCGCCGTCGGGCAGGGGCAGCGTCTTGCGCAGCGAGGCCACGGCGTACGCCGCTTCGCTGTCCCGCGCCCAGTCGCTGAACGGGGCGTGCGAGTGGTCCTCGATCACGCAGACGCCGGGATGCGCCCGGATCCACGCCGTCCACGGCTCGCCCCGCTCCCGCCCGAACAGGTTCTGGGCGAGCACCACGTCCCCGTCGCCGGCCCGCAGGGTCTCCCAGCGCGGGCCCCGCCCGTCCGGCAGGTGCCGGTACCAGGCGATCGGCGCCTGCGCGGAGAGCGCCTCGGCGACGCCCATGCAGAAGTAGGACGGCACGTGCAGCCGGCTGCCCGGCGCGAGCAGCCGCAGCAGCTCGCTGAGCGCGCCGCATCCGGTGGCGAAGAGGGCACGCCGCGCCGGCAGCCACGCGGGCGGGCCGTCCTGCTCGGCGCCGAGCAGGACGGCCGGGTCCCAGTGGAACTCGGAGCCGATCTCAGGCGACACGCGAGACGTCCTTGTCGGCGGCGTCCACCGTGGCCGCGGTCTGCTGGCGGGCGATGTTGAGCGTGTCGACGTGCACCGGCGGCTCGTCCCGCTGCAGCGTGACCGCGGTCCGCCAGAGGATCTTCAGGTCGAGGGCCGGCGACCAGTTGTCGACGTACCACCGGTCCAGGATGAAACGCTGCGGCCAGTCGATGTCGTCCCGGCCGTTGACCTGGGCCCACCCGGTGATGCCGGGTTTCACCTCGAGGCGGCGGGCGTCCTCGGCGGAGTAGTTGGCGACCTGCGGCAGCACGTCCGGGCGGGGGCCGACCAGGTTCATCTGCCCGCGCACCACGTTGATCAGCTGAGGCAGCTCGTCGAGGCTGGTGCGGCGCAGGAAGCGGCCGCACGGGGTGATCCGCGGGTCGTTCTCCAGCAGGCCGAACGGGTCGTCGATGCCGAGCTCGGCGCTGAGCGCCACCGAGTTGTGCACCATCGACCGGAACTTGAGCATCCGGAACGGCGTGCCGGCCCGCCCGGCCCGGTCCTGGACGAAGAACACGCCCTTGCCGTCGGCGATCCGGATCCACGCCGCGAGCGCGAGGATCACGGGGGCGAGGAGGACCAGCATGACGGCGGCGACCAGCCGCTGCAGGCCGTTCCAGAGAATGCGTGTCACGACTACCTCCGCAGGGTGTCTCAGATCGACTCGACGGTGGGTCCGGTGAGGCGGTGGCGGGTGTCCAGCACGTAGGTGGCGTGCTGCACGACGAGATCCAGGTCGAAGTCGTCGTGGTCGGCGAGCAGCACCACGGCGTCCGCGGCGGCGACCTGTTCCGGCGTGAGCGAGACCCGGGCGACCCGGCTGTCCACGTGCGCGTCCTCGACCACGTGCGGGTCGGCGGCCCGTACCTCGGCGCCCATCTCCAGCAGCAGCGCGGCGACCCGCCGGGCCGGCGACTCGCGCGCGTCGCCGCTGTTCTTCTTGTAGGCGAGGCCGAGCAGCAGGATCGTCGAGCCGTTGACCGCCTTGCGCCGGGTGTTCAGCGCGGCGACCAGGCGGCGGGCCACGTAGTCCGGCATGTGGTTGTTGATGTCGTTGGCCAGCTCGACGAAGCGGAAGCTCTGGCCGAGGGTCCGCTGCACCCGCCAGGAGAGGTAGGACGGGTCGATCGGCAGGCAGTGCCCGCCGACGCCGGGCCCGGGTACGAACCGCATGTACCCGAACGGCTTCGAGCTGGCCGCGTCGATCGCCTCCCAGACGTCGATGCCGAGCTCGTGCGCGTACACCGCGAGCTCGTTGACCAGGGCGATGTTGACGTGCCGGAAGGTGTTCTCGAGCAGCTTGGCGAGCTCGGCCACCTTGGGGTCGGAGACCGGCACGGTGTGCTCGACCACCGAGGCGTAGAACGCGCGCACCCTCTCCAGCGACGCCGGGTTGATCCCGGAGACCACCTTGGGCGTGGTCGCGAGGTTCCACTCGCGGTTGCCCGGGTCTATCCGCTCCGGGCTGTACCCCAGGTGGAAGTCGACGCCGGCGATCAGCCCGGAGCCCTCTTCGAGCAGCGGCGCGACCAGCTCGGTGGTGGTGCCCGGATAGGTGGTGGACTCCAGCGCGACGGTCGCGCCGGGGCGCAGGTACCGCGCCAGGGTGCGGGCACAGTCCTCGATGTAGCGCAGGTCGGGGGTGCCCTCGCGGAGCGGGGTCGGCACCGCGATCACGGCGATGTCGAAGCCGCCGCAGGAGCGCGGGTCGGACGACGGGCTGAAGGTGCCGGCGGCTAGGACGGCCTGCAGGTCGGCGGAGGAGACGTCGTCGACGTACGACTCTCCGGCGGCGAGCCGCTTGATCCGATCGTCGTCGACGTCGAAGCCGACGACCGTGTGCCCGACCTGGGCGGCACGGACCGCGAGCGGCAGTCCGACGTACCCCTGACCGGCGATGACGACCCGCATGGGCGTGCTCTCCTTCTGCTTCTCCGGATGGCTCTTCTGCCGGGACCGGGCCGTTTTCTTGGTCTGCGGCGGGCGCACGGCCCGCGACCGGGCCGTCTTGGCACGCTTGATCACGGGCGCCGGGCCGGCGGGACCGCTGCGGCCTGCGGGTGGCGCTGCTTGCTGACGGGCGCCGGGCGGTGCCATCCGTTCGGCACGGCGGTGGCCGGGCCGGGCGACGTCTGGTGTACGGGCAGAGCCGGCGACTCGGCGAGCCAGTGCAGGACGGCGATCAGGTCGGCCCGGGGCGCTGCCGGATCGAGCAGGGACAGCACCGCGCCGTCCAGCGGCGGCACCGGGGCCTGCGAGATCAGCGGGTGGTTGGGCCGGTGATCGGGCTCGTCCGGCCCGAGCAGGATCTCGGCGATCTTCTCCCCCGGCCGCAGCCCGGTGTAGACGATCTGGATGTGCTGGTCGGCGGCGTCGGCGATGCGCTTGGCCACGTCGGCGATGCGGACCGGCTCGCCCATGTCCAGGACCAGCACCTCGCCGGCGCTGTCCAGCGCGCCGGCCTGGACGACCAGCCGGACCGCCTCCTGGACGGTCATGAAGTACCGGTTGACGTCCGGGTGGGTCACGGTGATCGGTCCGCCGGACTCGACCTGCGCGGCGAACGCGGTGAGCACCGAGCCGCGGCTGCCGAGCACGTTGCCGAACCGGACGCTGCAGTAGGTGCCGGTCGACAGCGCGTCGGCCGCGGCGGTGAGCCGCTCGGTGATCCGCTTGGAGTACCCGAGGACGCTGCACGGGTCGGCGGCCTTGTCGGTGGAGATGTTGACCAGCCGGTCGACGTTGTGCCGCAGCGCGGTCTGGAGGATCTGGTACGTACCGATGATGTTGGTCTTGAGGGCCTCGGAGGGGTGCATCTCCAGCAGCGGCAGGTGTTTCAGGGCTGCGGCGTGGAAGACGACGTGCGGCTTGTGCTCGGCGAACACCTCGTCGAGGCGCTGCTGGTCACGGATGTCGGCGACGACCAGGTTGCGGTCGTCGAGCATGCCCCGGCCGTCCAGCGAGAGCTGCACGGCGTGCAGGCCGGACTCGTCGCGGTCCAGCATGATCAGCTGCGCCGGGTTGAACCGGGCGACCTGCCGGCACAGCTCCGAGCCGATCGAGCCGCCGGCGCCGGTGACCAGCACCCGGCGGCCTTCCAGGTACCCGGCGACGGCGGCCAGGTCGATGCCGATCTCGCGGCGGCCGAGCAGGTCCTCGTGGCTGACCGGGCGGATGTCCTCGACCCGGACCTTGCGGCCGAACAGCTCGACAACCGGCGGCACCACCTTGAGGTCGGCGTTGAGCGGCCGGGCCAGGTCGGTGAGCGCCCGGATCAGCTCGGCGCTGGCGCTGGGGATCGCGATGACCACGGCCTCGGCGTCGAACCGGCGGACCACCTCGGCCATCGCGTCACGGTTCCCGGCCACCGGGACACCCATGATCCGGTACGTCCGTTTGGCCGGATCGTCGTCGAGCAGGGCGACCGGGACGTAGGGGCTGCGCGGGCTGCGCAGCATGGCCCGGATGACCTGGGTGGCGCCCTCGCCGGCGCCCATCACCACGACCCGGATCCCGTGCTCCGGCTTGGGGCGCAGCCGGCTGTCCTTGAGCAGCCGGACCGTGTAGCGCACCCCCGCGGCGAAAACCAGGGCGATCAGGCCGGCCGCGATGATCGCGGAGCGGGGCACCAGCCGTCCGAGCAGCGTGTCCAGCAGGAACAGGGCCGGCGTCACGACCACCGCGGTCTTCACCAGCGCGGCGATCTCCTCGAAGCAGCCGTACGCCCAGCGGCCGGTGTAGAGGCCGAAGTGGATGCCGGCGGCGGTGTGCACGAGCGCGGCGACGGCGGAGAGGGCGACCAGGCCGCGGAAGTCGACCTCGCCGATCCGCCCGTCGTGGCGCAGCAGGGTGGCGATGAGGAGCGCGGCCGCGAGGGCCAGCGCGTCGGTCCCGGCACGGGCGGCCCGGCCGGGTAATACGCTCGCGAACCAGGGCGACGCTGATCGCCGTGCCTGCATGGAATCCCCCTCGTACGATGCCGGTTCTCCGGCAGCGGAACCCGTTTTCGCGCGACAAGAAATGCGAGCCGACGGAATACATTTCCGGCAGACCGGAAATGCCAGCGTCCACTCGCCTCGGATGACCGTTTGAAGCTTTCTGCAGAATTAGACTTGCAGCCGGGCAAGGCCGATTACAGTAGCAATTGTCATGGCCTACGCGAGGATCGTTCATGTTCCTCGTTTTGGCATGAACACGATGATTCGATCAAACCGATCGGGCGGTCGAACCAGCCATTCGGGCGAGGATGTCATGCTGAGAGTGAGAACCTCTCGCCTTATGCATGACATCTGCGACTTACGCCGGGCGCATTATTCCGGCAGCGTCTTTCCGGCAACGTGTTTTGGCGCGGGTGTCGCAAGCGTTCTGTCGTCAATGCGACCGGGGGACATGAGAGATGAGGGTGCTCCACGTCATCAGCGCACCGGGGCCGGGCGGGGCGACCCACCAGGTGCGGTTGCTCGTGCGCCGGCTGCCGCACGACCACGAGGTCGTCCTGCTGGAGCCCTCGTCAGGGGCGCCGGAGGGACTCCCCGGCCCGGACCGGATCCTCGCGCGCAGCGATCCGGGCCGGCCGGACGTGCGGGCGCTGCGCGCGGAGGGCGTGCGGGTGCATCGGGTGACCGCGACGCGGGACGCGGACCTCGCCGCGATCGGGCGCCTGCGGCGGCTGATCCACCACGGGCGGTTCGACCTGGTGCACACCCACCTCTACCGGGCGTGCGTGCAGGGGCGGATAGCGGCGCGGCTGGCCGGCGTTCGACCGGTCGTCGCCACCGAGCACCACCTGGGCGCCGCGGCCCTGGAGGGGCGCAGGGTCTCCCCCGGCGTGCGCGCGCTCTACCGGGCCGGGGAACGGTTCGGGCAGATCACCGTCGCGGCGTCCCCGGCGATCGCCGCGCGGCTGCGCGCGTGGGGCGTGCCGGAGCGGCGGATCACCATGATCCCCAAGGCGATCGACGCGGCCGAGTTCCGCTTCGACGCGCGGCTGCGCGAGGCGGCCCGGGCCCGGCTGGGCGTCGCGCCCGGCGTCCCGCTGGTCGGCGGCGTCGGGCGGCTCGACCCGGACAAGCGGTTCGACCTGCTGATCCGGGCGATCGCCGAGGCGCCGGACGCGTGCCTGCTGCTGGTCGGCGACGGCCCGGCCCGGCCCGCGCTGGAACGCCTCGCGGTGATCGAGGGGGTCGCCGACCGGGTGCTCTTCGCCGGGGCCGTCGCACACGCCCGCGAGCTGCTCTGCGCCATGGACGTCTTCGTCTCGCCCGGCTCCGGCGGCTTCGGGCTGGCCGCCCTGGAGGCGATCGCGGCCGGGCTGCCCGTGCTCTACGCCACCTGCCCGCCGCTGGAGGAACGGCTCGCGGCTCGCACCCCGGTCCGCGGCACCCACCGGCTCTCCCCGCGCGACCGGGAGTCGCTGCCCCGGGCCCTGCGCGCCGAACTGCTCTGCCTGGCCGAGCGCGAGGACGCGCGGCTGCCGGCCCGGGCGGTGGCGTCCCGGTACTCCGCGGACCACCTGGCGGCCGCTGTCGGCCGGCTTTACGAAACGGTCGCCGGCCGGCCCGCCGTCACACCGCTATCGGCGCCGCATGGGCCGGGCGGGCGAACGAGCACCTTTCCACTGCCCGGCGGAAACGTGCGGAACGCATGAGCCGGTGGAACAGCAGAAAGCCGAGATAGGCGCCGGACGTGTTCGATATCAGGTCGTTCACGTCCGCCCAGCGGTTGCCGTGCAGGGTGAGCACCAGCGCGGCCTGGGTCAGCTCGATCGCCAGGCTCAGCAGGAAACCGGTGAGCACCACCCGGCGCTGGTCGCGGACGCCGAACACGACGTGCAGCACGGCCGCGAGCGGCACCGTCATCACGATGTTCAGCAGGAAGTCGGTCGGGCGCATGCTGACCACCGGCTCCAGGATCAGCCGGTTGGCCTCGAGCTCGCCGCCGCCCCAGGAGAGGCGCATCGGCAGCATCGTCGCGCCGAGGATCGCCACCGCGTACCACCCGGCGGCCCAGCCGGCCAGAAGTCTGCGAATGGTCAGCATGCGGCGGGCGCCGAGGGCCAGACCGGTGACGACCATCAGGACGACGCCCAGGGGCAGGAGCACGGGCAGGGCGGGGATGTCGAGGTGGTGGTTCTGCATCCGTTCCCACGCTACGCCGGAGGCCTGAACGGGCCCTGGGAGATCAGCGCAGCCAGCCCTCCTTGCGGGCTATCCGGATGGCGTCCAGCCGGTTGCGCGCGCCGGTCTTCGTGATGATCGCGGACAGGTAGTTCCGCACCGTGCCGCCGGACAGGTAGAGCCGGCCGGCGATCTCCTTCACGGACTCGCCCTCCGCCGCGAGCCCGAGGACCTCCAGCTCCCGCGTGCTGAGCCCGCGGTCGGTGTTGAGCGAGGCGGCCTGCAGCATCGGCGACACCACCCGCTCACCGCGGGCCAGGCGGCGCACCGCGTCCGCCAGCATGCTCGGCGAGGAGTCCTTGAGCAGGAAGTTCAGCCCGCCGTTCCACCGCCGGGGTGGGAGCATGCCGCGTTTGCTCGGGTCACAGAGCAGCAGCATCGAGCAGGACGGGATAGCGGTGTGCAGCTCGTCGGCGATCGGCAGGACCTGGCTCACCATGTACTGCGTGTCGATCACCACGACGCCGGGCCAGAGCTGGGCCGCGCGCTGCGCAAGGTCACCGCCGATCGGCAGGGTGTCGACATAGTGCATGTCCGGTTCGGTCTCGAGGAACGTCCGCACCGGGACACCGAAGTATCCCTCGTCTCTGACAACGACGACCCGGATCATCACACCACCCTCGTCGAAGGACACGCTGGATGCACTTACCTTTCTATCGCCCCGTGTCCATTCCGGTCGCGCCGGGGCGGCAGAATTTCCATTGATCTCAATAAACGCGAGTCGTGCCAGCTCAGGACAGATCCGTGCCAACGGCGGGCGCCGCTGAACACCTACTTAACGTAACGGGCGGAGGCACTCTTCGCACAGAGCCCTAGCCGATCGACTGACTGAGGTTTACCGGATCTACGATGCGGTGGCCGGAAATCACCCGCACATCGATCAATTACACCGAAGAAATCAAGGGCAAAACCGGACAAATTCCGACTTGTACGGCGGGAAAGTGATCAGTATTCGCCATTGCGATCACCTGAAAGTGATAATGGCGGGGCACCGCAACCGGACCGTTATTCGATCAATTAGGGGCAGCCGCCGACCGAAAAGGATTATCTGTGCGCCGGACCACCCGGGAGCGGTCCCCCGAACAGGCGACAGAAGGTCTTCCAGGCGGCGACCAGACGCCCGGCGTCACGCGACACGGGGCGTGACGGGAGGCATGGCGTGACGGGACGGCGGGCGTGACGGGACGGCGGGCGTGACGGGACGGCGGGCGTGATGGGACGCCGGGGGCGGCGGCGGGATGCGCCGGCGGGAGGGACGTCAGTCGCCCGGCGTGCCGGGGGACTTGGGTAGCGCGTACCCGATGGGTGGGCGCGCCCGGGAAGACGAGCGCGCCCACCGCCGGGTCTACCGGGTTTCGGACTGATCCCTGGCGATGCGCACCAGTTCGATCAGGCCGCCGGCGTATTCCTGAGCTTCCGAATGCGCCTCGTCGAACGGCGGCTGGAAGCCGACGCCCTCCCACTGCTGGGTGGCCTCGTTCCAGCGGTCGTTGCCGACCTCGAAGTTCCAGGCGGTGATGCCGAGGTCGTAGTAGAGGTGGTCGGCGGAGTTGCCGGCCGCGGAGTAGAGCACGTCGGCGACCGGGCCGGTGTAGGCCGGCCAGGTGACCGTGCCGCGCTCGGTGGCGATGGCACCGACGATGCGCCGGGCGCTGTCCAGGAAGAACTTGGACTCGTCGATCGACGGGCGAGGCAGGGTGATCCGGCCGGGGACCTTGTAGGCGCCGGGCGACCACATGAAGTAGCCGCCGTAACTGTGCACGTTCATCGAGAACTTGATGTTGCTGTGCTTCGATGCGAGCGCGACGACGTTGCGGCTCTCCGCCTCGGACAGTTCGGACGTTCCGGCATATGTCCCGGAGAGGCAGTTGGCGCTGGCTCCGACATAACCGTCGAAGTACGAGCCGACCGCGTAGTTGCGGTTCACGTCGACGCCCCACGAGTTGCGGTAGCGGGGGTCACGCTGGGCGCCCGTACAGTGGTTGACCAGGTTCTTGCGCTGGAAATTGAAGTCGTTGAAGGAGTAGTTGGCGCCGTCCGGGTTGACCGTCGGGATGATGAAGACGTCGGTCGAGTCGACCAGGCTCCGGGTCGCCGGGTCGGTCGCGTAGTTCGCCAGCAGCCGCTCCGCGAACTCGAGCGTGACCAGCGGCGTCGCCCACTCCCGCGCGTGCTCCTGGGAGTAGGCGAGCACACCCGGCTTCGAGCCGTCGCGGACCTTGCCGATGCGCAGCGCCTGCACGGTCTGCGGCTTGTGCGACACCTCGGTCCCGGCCAGCCCGTCGTCGAGCCGCGCCGGACCGGCCACCGGCATGATCAGACCGGCCGAGCCCTCCTCGACGAACGCCGAGAACCGCTGCGGGTACTTCGCCGCGATGAACGCGGCCACCTGATCCGTCGTGCTGATCACTTCGCCGGCCGCCCCGGTGGCGAGCCTGATCGTCAGGACGCGATCCCGGTATTCGGCACGCAACGGGCTGTTGCGGCGGCCGGGATCGACGGTGCGTACCTGGACGCCGTTGTAGCCCTGATCGCCGAACTTCACCGACTCCACGACGATCGCGGCGGTCGCCGGGTCGCCGAGGTAGGTGACGGCGGTCCGCCGGTACCCCTGCGTCTTGTTCGGCAGGTTGATCACGTCGACGAGCTTCGGGTACTGCCGGGACAGCCGCTTGATCCGCGCGGTGATGTCGGTCGGCGTCATGTAGGCGTCGATGAAGTCCTTCTGGTACCCGGCCGGGTTCGCCGGCGGGGTGGCGCCGGGCCACGCCGACGGGGTGACGGCCCGGGACTGCCCGCCGAGGCTGGAGGTGGCGGTCACCTTCACCGGCTTCGCGGGCAGCGGCTGCGGCAGCGCGTAGTGGTACTGGTACTCGTCGGCGTCCTCGAAACGGACCAGCGGGTACGACCCCGTCTGGCCGTCCGCGGTCGTCCACGTCACGGTGATCTCCACGTCCGGGTCGTCGCTCGCGGTCGTGGCCACCTGGGTCTGCAGGAACGTGCGACCGTTGCTCGTCCACCAGTAGGCCTGGAGGAACGACAGGGTGTCGGCGGCCGCGATCCGGGCGGTCGAGCGGTTCGCCCGGGTGGCGCCCTCCTTCTGGATCAACTGCACCGGCGTGGCGGTCTTCCGCAGCTCGGCGAGCTCCCGGTCGTCCACGACGAGGTCGGCGAGAACGGCGCCGGGAGTGGTACGGGGACGTGCGGCGATGTCGGCGCCGCTTCTCAGGAGGCGCTCGAAGGCCGCCTCGTCGGTCAGCTGGAATCGGATGAGCGCCCGCTCACCGGAGTTCAGGGTGATCGTTGGTTCCTCCGCGGCCTGCGCGGTCGCGGGTTGGACCGTCAGCAGCGTCGCGGTCAAGAGTGCGGCGGTCAGTGTGGCCGGCCAGCGCATCGAACCTCCTGCGTCGTCGAAGGATGTCGACCTCCACCGCAATCTAAAGATTCGAATCTGTCAATCGGCTGGTTATCGGGCTGACATCGCGACGGCCGGGGCGGTAGGCTGCCCGGCGATGAATACCTCCGGGTACGGAACGGGGGTCTCGTTCGCCGAAGGTGAGTGCTGATGCGCTCCGCGAACGACACCCGACTGGAAATCTGGCGGCACGTGCGGTCGTACGCCGTGCCGCGTTCGATGATCGAATCCGCCACCGTCCGGCGCCTCGCCGGAGACTGGGCCGGCGCGTGCGCCGCGGCCCGGTTCGACGTGGACCTCGACGTGCGGGCCGTGGCCCGCGCACACGGCTCCCCGACGGCTGCCGCCCTGCGCGCGGATCTCCGGGCGCTCGCGCCTGACCTGCTCCGATGGCATCTGCCCCGGGGCGGCGACGGTTTGCTGCGGCCCGGGCTGACCGTGGCGCTCGCCCGGTACGGCGGGCTGCACCTGGTGGCGCGCACTCCCCCGGCCTGGGCGGATGCGGGACAGCGGGTGAGTCTGGCGCTGTGGGAGCGGGGTGAGCCGAGGCCGCGGGGGCATCCCCATCCGCGACCGGACCGGCGTTTCCGGCTCGACCTGCATCGGTGCCTGTGGGACGCCGGGCGAGTTCCTGAACTGTATGAACGCGCCGACCCGGCAGGCTGGGCGGGTGCGGACGGGTTCGCGGTGCATCGGTGGGCCGCCGAGGCGGCGATCCTGCTCACCGCCGACGGATTGCCGGACGGCCCGGTGGCAGTGCGGCGACGCCCTTTCACCGCCGTCGTGGCGAAAGGCGCCCACGGGGCAGCCACGACGTGCCCCGATCGCGTCGGTGGGCGCCACGCCGGAGTGAATCTGCCGGTGCTGCCGGCCGTGGCTGTCCGGGTGCTGCCGGACGTGATGCTGCTCCGCGCCGGACTCGTCGACGCCGAGCAGTTGCACCCGCTCGTCGCCGAAGCGCTCGTGCCCGGCGCCTCGCCACCCCCTGCGCGGCAGCAGCGGGATGAGGTCGCCGATCTCCGGATCGTGGAGTGCGACGAGGCCCGGCATCGGATCGGCCCGGTCGACGGCGTGCTCGCACCCCTGGACCACGACCCGGCCGAACTGCGGCGCGAGCAGCTCCTGGTCGCGCTCGGCGGCACCCCACTGCCCTGCCTGCGAGCCGTCGACGCGGCGATCCGGCACCCGGAGGACCTCGTCGACGTCCGGGCCCGGCTGGACCACGGTGACTACGCGGGCGCGCTGGACACCGTGGAGTCGCTGCTCGGAACCGGTGGCGTGCTGCGCGACGGCGCTTTGCGGGACGAGCTGCGGGCGGCCGCCGACCAGCGGGTCCGCTACGGGCTCTTCCGCGCCGGCATCGCGGGGCACTGCCCGCCACGTCACCCGCGGCAAGCCCGGGAACGCCGCGCCGTCCGGACCCACCCCCGCCACGCCGGCGGACGCTGACCAGCAACTCCCCTGCCGCTCGCCGCGCTCTCCGACCGGAGGCAGCGGCGGCGACCGGCCACACTCGACTTCTCGAAGGTGATGCACATTGACTACTGTCCTGAACGCCGCCGGAACGCTCGACGTCGCCGCCGACCTGCTCGCCCTGCTCGGCGATACGGCCACCGAGCACCGGCCCGACACCCAGCTCGAAGCGCTCACGCTCGCGGTCAGCGCCGACCTGCCGGTGCTGCTCTGGGGTGAGCCCGGCATCGGCAAGACCGCGGCGCTGAACCACCTCGCCGACTCCCTCGGACGTGATCGTGGCACTGACCGACGGCCAGACCCCCCTGGCCCGAGCGCCGGCCACCGTGCCGCACGGTGGTCGGCCTCTTCCCCCGGCCGTCCCGGTTCAACGAGCAGCTGGACTACGTGCCGGACCGACCCCCGGACTGGGCCCACGTCGTCCACATCGGCTGACCACCACCACCACCCAGCACCCACGTCCCACGTCGCCCGCCTTCGTCGCCCGCCTTCATCGCCCGCCTTCATCGCCCAACCGGCATCGCCGGCCCCGTCGCCCGGCACGCGCCTGATCCGGGTGCGCGCCGTCGGTCGCGTCACGCGGTCCTGAGCGACCCCTCGCGATCCCGAGCGCGTGCCGCGGCCCCGACGAGGGCGTCTCGCGATCCCGAGCGCGGTCCCGACGAGGGCGTGTCCGGTCCCAAGCGCGTGTCGCGGCCCCGGCGAGGGCGTGTTCCGGTCCCGAGGGCGTGTCGCGGTCCCCAAGGCTGGCAGATCTTGGAAACGCCGATGCCGGCCGGCGCTCAGTGCGGACAAAACGGGCAGCTGGCAGCACCGGTAACCAGCCGAGCGAGACGAGCTGGCCCTCAGTGCTTTCAGCAGCAGCCCGGGCTTCGGGGCCAGGGCCGGCGCGACCGGCGCCCGGCAAGGCTCAACCCGCGCGACCGACGCCCGGCGACCGGCGCCCGGCAACCGGCGACCGGCAACCGGCGACCGGCGACCGGCAACCGGCAACCGGCAACCGGCAAGGCTCAAGCATGCTGCCATCCACCTACGACGAGAAATCCCCTGACGACAGGAACCGGATGAGCGCCGCCACCTCGGGCAACCGGGCGGTGTCCGCGGCTGTCAGGGCCGGATCGGCGGAGCGGACGGCCAGCGCCGCGTCGAGTCCGGCACGCACGTCGTCGCCGGCGACCCGCCCGAACGCGGCGACGAAACCGCGGGCCGGCTCGGCCATCGGATGCTCGGGGTCCGCCGCGACCTGGGCGACGATGACCGCGGTGAGCGCGACGTCGACCTCCGGTGGCCCGTCCGCCACGTTGTTCCAGTCGATCACCACGGGCCCCCGGGAGGTCATCAGCACGTTGTCCGGGTGCAGGTCGCGGTGCAGGATCCGGTCGCCGGCGCGCCCGCCGGGCCGGGGTGGCACCTCGTGCAGGCGGCGGTGCAGGCCGGCCAGGCAGGCCGCGCCCTCCGCCGTGCTCATCTCTCCGGCCAGGAGCGCGCCCAGCAGCGTGCGGCCGTCCAGCCGTTCCAGGATCAGGTCGGCGCCGCCGGCCCCGTACACCCGGGGTGTGGGGAAATCGAAGCGCGACAGGTACGCCATGATCTCCGCCTCACCGGTGGCGTCCGTCCCGTCGCGGTAGCGACGCAGGACGCGCCGCTCGTCGAGGGCGTAGACGTCGGCCTGGCGTCCGGTTCCGATCAGTTCCAAGGTCGCCCCCGCAGACGGGTGAGGACCCGGGAACGAGCCCGGGTCCTCATCGTGAAGAAGCCGGCGTGGTCAGTGCAGGATGACCGGTGTCGCGGCGCCCTGCTCGTCGGTCAGCTTGGACGTCTCCTTCTTGCGGGGCAGGAAGAACGCCGGGATCAGGGTGAGCAGCGTCAGGACGAAGCCGACCGTGAACGTGGTGGCGAACGAGTCCGCGGCGAACTGCAGGCCCCGCTCCAGCAGCGACGGGTCGGGGAACTGCTGGGCGACAGCGGGGTCCTGCTGTGCGGCGATCGCCATGCCCGCCTCGGTCACCGGCTCGCCGCTGACCGGGTTGGTGACGCCGGGGATGACCGGCGACTCGTTGAGCTGGTTGGTCAGGATCACCGAGAAGATCGCCGAGCCGATCGAGCCGGCGATCTGCTGCAGGATGTTCAGCAGGGTGGAGCCGCGGGCCACCTCGTGGTTGGTGAGCGTGCGCAGCGCCGACGTCATGATCGGCATCATCGTGCCGCCCATGCCGAGGCCCATCACGAACAGCGAACCGCAGAGCAGAAGGTACGACGAGTCCGTCCCGACCTGGGTGAACGCGAAGAAACCGGCCCCGATCAGAAGAAGGGCGAACGGCACGGTACGCCCGATCGGCACCTTGTCCGCCAGGATGCCCGCGATCGGCATCGTGACCATCGCGCCGAGGCCCTGCGGCGCCATCAGCAGGCCGGCGTCGAGCGTCGACTCGCCGCGGATCTGCAGGAAGTAGCTCGGGAAGAGCAGCCCGGCGCCCATGAACGCCACGGTGAACACGGCCAGCGTGATCGAGGCGACGGTCAGGTTGCGGTTACGCAGCAGGCGCAGGTCGAGCAGCGGGTGCCGCGGCTTGAACGAGTAGAGGACGAAACCGATCACCAGCAGACCACCGACGAGCATCGGCAGCCACACCTTGGTGGCGGTGATCGTGCCCTCCTCGGGCAGCGAGGACACGCCGTACAGGAAGAGCGCGAGACCGGGCGAGAGCATCAGCATGCCGATGAAGTCGAACGACTCGGACGGCTCGGCGTTGTCCTTCGGCAGCACGACCAGCGCGTAGACCAGCGCGACGGCGCCGATCGGCAGGTTGATCAGGAAGATCCAGTGCCAGCTGGCGACGTCGATCAGCCAGCCGCCGAGGATCGGGCCGCCGATCGGGCCGAGCAGCATCGGGATGCCGAGCACGGCCATCAGCCGGCCGATCCGTTCCGGACCGGCGGCCCGGGTCATGATCGTCATGCCGAGCGGCATCAGCATGCCGCCGCCGAGGCCCTGCAGCACGCGGAAGGCGACGAGCTGGCCGATGCTGTCGGCGGTGGCGCAGAGGCCGGAGCCGAGCGTGAAGAGCAGCAGCGCCGCCATGTAGAGGCGCTTGGTGCCGAATCGGTCGGCCGCCCAGCCGGAGAGCGGGATCACCGTGGCCAGGGCCAGGGTGTAACCGGTCATGGTCCAGGCGACCTCGGCGTAGGACGCGCCGAACTCGGTCTGGAACGTCGGCAACGCGACGCTGACGACGGTGACGTCGAGGATCGACATGATGGCGCCGAGAACCACCACGCCGGCAATCTTGAGGACGGCGCCGTCGAGCTTGGCTGGCGCTGCCACGGGTTGATTACTCACGAAAACTCCTGGGAACAGGGAATTTGCGGCTTGCGATGCGGGCCCGGCGCGCACCCTGGATCGTCCGCCCCGCAGCCTAGCGACGGATATCCAGCTCCACCTCACCTTTTAACTGTCGGAAGAAGGCCCGGCGCGGCGGCGGCGCACGGCTGTCGATGCGAGCACACCCAGGCCGTTCGCGGCCCAGTGCAGCGCGAACGGCGCCAGCACACCGCCGGAGAGGTCGCGGAGCAGGCCGAACACGACACCCGCGAACGTGGTGAACGCCACTGTCCCCAGCTGGGCGCGGGTATCCGGATCGGGTGATACGTGCCAGAGGCCGAAGAGGACCGCGGTTATCGCGGTGGCCCAGACCCGGCCGTGCTGGGCGTCGATCAGCGTCCAGAGCACCCCGCGGAAGGCGATCTCCTCGAAGGTGACGGTGGCGAGCGGGATCTCCACCAGCGCGGTGCGCCAGGGAGTCGGGAACTCCCGTGCGGCGAGCGCCCTCCGGGCCGCCGGGATCAGCAGGGCCACGGCGTATCCCGCGGCGATCACGAGGACGCTGCTCACCGCGTACCCGATGCCGGTGTTGAAGGCCGGCGGCAGGCCGGTGAGAAGGACCAGGCCCACCGTGGCGAGCGGACCGGTGATCGGCTGGGCCCATGCGGGGCCGATCCAGGTCCAGACGCGGACGGCGACCATCACCGTTAAAACGATCGACACCTCCGCCACCGGCCTCGTAGCCTCTCCCCATCACCGCGACCAGGGAGAGGAGACCGCCGTGCGTTACCGCACCGCCGTCGTCGTCCCGGTGTCGCTCTTCGAGCTGATCCTCGTGTCTGGTGTGCCCGGCTTCGGCTGCGCCACCGAGGCCGGACGTGCCTGACCGCTGTTGGTGAGCGGTCCGGCGGGCGCTGCCCACCATCGGATCAGCTTCGAAAGACAAGAACAATGCGTGTACGCAATCTCGGCATCCTGGCCCACGTCGACGCCGGCAAGACCACCCTCACCGAGCGGATCCTGTTCGCGACGGGCGTCACCCACAAGACCGGCGAGGTCCACCACGGCACCACCGTGACCGACTTTGATCCTCAGGAGCGGGACCGTGGCATCACCATCTTCGCGGCCGCGGTCAGCTGCGACTGGAACGACCACCGGCTCAACCTGATCGACACGCCCGGCCACGTCGACTTCTCCGACGAGGTCGAGCGCTCGCTGCGGGTGCTGGACGGCGCGGTCGCGGTCTTCGACGGTGTCGCGGGCGTGGAGCCGCAGAGTGAGGCGGTCTGGCGCAAGGCGGACCGGTACGCCGTGCCCCGGCTCGCGTTCGTGAACAAACTGGACCGTCCCGGCGCGGACCTGGACGCGGCGGTGGCCTCGATCCGGGAGCGGCTCGGCGTGGTGCCGCTCGTGGTGCAGGTGCCGATCGGCCGAGAGGGTGGCCTTACCGGTGTGATCGACCTGGTCAACAACCCGCCCGCGGAGACTGCGGCGGCGCGACAGATCTTGGAAGAAGCGGTGGCCGAGCTGCACGAAGGGGCTTTAAGCGAAATTTCCGGAATGTCCGACGCGACCCTGCGCGCAGCGATTCAAGATCTCACGCGCACCCGCCAAGCCGTCCCCGTCCTCTGCGGCTCCGCCTACCGCGACATCGGTGTGGAAGCCCTTCTCGACGCCATCGTGGACTACCTTCCCGCACCGGCCGGCGACCACGCCGCACCCCTCGCCGCGCTCGCCTTCAAACGCGCCGGCCGCCTCACCTACCTGCGCGTCTACGACGGCACGATCACGAAGGGAGACGTCGTGTGGGACGCCGGCGCGCACCGTACCGAACGGATCGCCCGGATCCTGCGCGTCCAGGCCGACCGGCACACCGACGTGGACCGGGCGGTGGCCGGCGACATCGTCGCGGTCGCCGGGGTGAAGGCCGCGAAGGCCGGCACCACGCTCTGCGACCGGGCCCATCCGGTGCTGCTGGAGGCGCCACGGGTCGCCGAGCCGCTGGTCTCGGTGGCGGTCGAGGCGCGTACCCGCCAGGACGCGCAGCGACTGCCGTCCGCCCTGGCCGCGCTGACCGAGGAGGATCCGTCCCTGAGCGTGCGTACCGACGCCGAGACCGGTCAGCTGCTGCTGTCCGGGCTGGGTGAGCTGCACCTGGAGGTGGCCGTGGAGAAGCTGCGTCAGGCGACGGGTCTGCTGGTGACGACCGGCCGCCCGCAGGTCGCCTATCGGGAACGGGTCGCCGCCGGGGTCGCCGGTGTCACGTACCGGCACGTCAAGCAGGACGGCGGCGCCGGTCAGTTCGCGGTCGTCACGCTCGACGTGACGCCGGCCGAGGGCACCGGCTTCACGTTCGCGTCCACGGTGACCGGTGGCCGGGTGCCCGCCGAATACGTGCGGGCCGTCGAGGCCGGTTGCCGGGAGGCGCTGGCCGGTGGTCCGCTCGGCGGGCACCCGGTGGTCGGGCTGTCGGTCACGCTCACCGACGGTCAGACCCACCCGAAGGACTCGTCGGAGATGGCGTTCCGGGCGGCGGGCCGGTTCGGCCTGCGGGCAGCGCTGCGCGCCGCCACGCTGGAGGTGCTCGAGCCGGTCGCGGAGGTCACGGTGAGCGCGCCGCCCGAGACCCTGGGCGCGGTGCTCGGCGACCTTGCGGCGCGTCGGGGCCAGGTCACCGATTCCGGGGTACGGGGTGTGACAGCGCTCGTGCCGCTCGCCGAACTGTTCGGCTACGCGAGCCGGCTCCGCAGCCGCACCCACGGCCGCGGAACGTTCACCAGCCGACCGGCCGGTTACCGCCCGGCGGCGTGACTGATCGGCCCGGCGCTCAGCCAGGGCGCCGGGCCTCGATCAGCGTGCGGGTGGAGTGGGCGGCGAACTCCCCCCGCGCGCCGATCAGGGAGTGCATCCGCTCCAGCTCCGCGCGGTAACGGTCCACGCTGAAGTCCGGGATCCACCAGACGCAGCGGCGCAGCAGCCACACCACCGCCCCGACGTCGGAGAACGCCATTCTCAGTCGTACCGTGCGGAGGTCCGTCACCTCCAGACCCGCCGCCCGCGCCGCTGCGGCCTCCCGCTCCGGATCGCGCGCCAGGCGCTGCCGCGGCAGCGGCCCGGTGAAGAACTCGATCAGCTCGAACGCGGACGCCGGCCCGACGTGCTGCGCCAGGTAGCTCCCGCCCGGCGCGAGCACCCGGGCGATCTCCGACCATGCCGGATCGACCGGGTGCCGGCTCGTGACCAGGTCGAACTCGCCGTCCGCGAACGGCAGCGGCGCGCCCTGCGGCACCTCGACGACCGTGACCCCGCGCGGCCCGAGCAGCTCACGGGCCCGCGCCGCGTTCGGCGGCCAGCCCTCGGTCACCACCTGGCGCCGGGCCAGACGGGGCATCCCGGCGAGCACCTCGCCGCCGCCGGTGTCCAGGTCGAGCGCGGATCCGGCGGCGGGCAGGCGGGCGGCCAGCAGTCCCGCGTACCCCCAGGGTGGCCGCTCCTCGGTCGCGCGCCCCTCCAGCCAGCGGAAATCCCAGCCGGACACGTCGGCCGCGGCGGCCTCGTCGATCAGCTCCCGGAAGGCGCGCACGGCAGATCCTTCTGATAGAGGCGGCTGCGGTGGGTGTGAACGTAGCCGAGCGACGCGTTGACCCGGCGCATCGCGGCGTTGCTGTCGGCGGTGTCGGCGAGCAGCCCGGTCAGCCGGGGGAACCGTTCGCGGACGGCTCTGATCTGCGCGGCCTTCATCCATCGGGCCAGCCCCCGGCCGCGGTGCTCGGGCAGCACACCCGTCCCGTAGTGCTGTCCCTCCGCGCTCTCCCCCACGACGACCTCGGTGAACCCGGCGATCTCGCCGTCCGGCCCGATCGCCGCGGTGGTGCGGAGCGTCTCGCCGCGTCGGGCCACCGCCTCGGCGACCGCGTGCAGCCGGGCGACGTCCCACGGCTGCGGGACATAGCCGGCGTCGTCCATCGGCATGTCGTCCATCGCCCGCCGGGACCGCGCGAACGTCTCCGCGAGTTCCGGCGGCACCACGCCCTCCCAGTGGGCCAGCCGATAGCCGGGCGTCTCGGTCACGTCCGGCAGCGTCCCGGCGAGGTCGAGGCGGGTGTAGCTCAGCGACAGCACCCGCCGCAGCCCGTGCCGCAGGTAGAACGCCTCCGCGTCCGAGCCCTCCGGCACCGCCTCGGTCAGCACCCCGGGCAGCCCGCGTTCCTCCGCGGCGGCCACGGCGGCGTCCAGCAGCCTCGTGCCGACACCGGCCCGCCGTTCGGCCGGATGCACCCGGATCTCCAGATCCGCGACGCCACCGGTGGGCACACGCAGGAACGCGGTGCCGAGCGGGCGGCCGTCCGGACCGGACGCGAGCCAGGCCAGGCGGTTCGCCGCCGGGTCATGCAGGAGAATCAGGCGTACGCTCACGGCGGTCATTCTGCGGCAATCCGGTGCCGTCCTCTCCTCAATATCGACGGCATGCCCGTCTCGATGTCGCCGGCATGGCAGTATTCCCGGATGCGACCCTCCGTGATGACCGTCCATCGCATGGTGACGGCCCTCGAACCGGGCGACAACCTGGAGGCCGAGCACCGGGCGCACACGCTGGGCTGGCTCCGGGGCACCGGCGACGTCTTCCGCCGGGTCAAGCCGGCCGAGCCCGCGCAGCACCTGGTCTCCTACGTCGTGCCGGTCGACCCGGCCGACGGCTGCGTCCTCCTCGTCGACCATGTGAACGCCGGGTTGTGGCTGCCGCCCGGCGGGCACGTCGAGGTGGACGAGGACCCGCGCGAGACGGCAGCGCGGGAGGTGCGTGAGGAGCTCGGTGTGACCGCCACGCCGGAGCCGGATCCGCTGTTCCTGACGGTCACCCGCACCGTGGGCGTCGATGCCGGGCACACGGACGTGAGTCTCTGGTTCGTACTCCCGCTGGGTCGTGCGCACCGCCTGACCCCCGACGAGGGTGAGTTCCGCGCGGTGCGCTGGTGGTCGCCGGACGAGCTCCGCTCGGCCGACCCGGGACGATTCGACCCGCACCTGGGAAGGTTTCTGGACAAGCTTCAGCGGAGCACGCGATAGGTCAGGTGGGTGACGCCACGGCCCTCGATCACCTCGGGGCCGGTGAGCCGGATCGGGGCCACGGTGAGGCTGCCGAAGAACCGGGTGCCCTCCCCGAGCAGCACCGGGACCAGCGAGACGGTGAGCTCGTCGAGCAGGCCGGCGTCCAGGTACTGCCGGGTGATCGTGGGTGTGGAGACCGCCACCGTCTTGTCGCCGGCCTCGGCCTGCGCGGCGTCGAGCGCGGCCATCGCGTCCGGGTAGAAGGTGACCGGCACGTCGTCGCGCGGCCAGCCGGTCGGCAGCGAGTGACTCACCACGAAGATCGAGCAGCCGGCCGGGTGCCGCCCGTTCCAGCCGTTCGTCAGGTCGAAGAGCCGGCGGCCGCAGATCAGCGCGCCCACGCCGGCCAGGGCGGCGCGCAGGAACACGGCGCTGGCCTCGGTCACATGGAACGTCCACCGGGGATCGGCACTGGTGATCTCCACGTCGCCGTTCTGATACCAGCCGATGAGCTCGGCGACCCCGTCATGCTCGTCAGCCACGAAGCCGTCGAGCGACATGGAGAGCGCGGAAACGACCTTGCCCATCGGCAGGCCTCCTTCGACGTCTGTCTCCGCAGAGTCGCCCGCGGCCCCCGCACCTGGCAAGACTCCGCCGAGTGACAACCACATTCATTCGCGCGGCTGCCACCGCCCGTCGTCGCGTAGGATGAGCGCACCGCGTTGTACGGGAGAACCCGACATGACTCGAACGCTGACCGCAGCGGTTCACCAAGAAGAAGACTGGTATGTCGCGCGCTGCCTGGAGCTCGATGTGGCGAGCCAGGGGCAGTCCCTCGAGGAAGCGCTGACGAACCTCCGCGAGGCAGTCGAGCTGTATCTCGAACAGACCTCGCAACCCGAGATCGAAGCCACGCCGTTCGTCACGTCGTTCCAAGTGGCCTCGGCTGCATGAGCCCGGCGCTCGCGGACCTTCCTCTGCGTAAGGTTGTCGACGCACTCAAGAAGGCCGGCTTCGCCCACGTTCGAACGAAAGGCAGCCACGCGGTTTTCCAGAACGCGGATGGCCGGATCGTCGTGGTTCCTCAGCATCCGACAGTCAAACGCGGAACGCTCGCGTCGATCCTCCGCCAGGCCGGCCTGACTCCCGCGGAATTTCTGCTGCTGCTGCGGTGACGGTGCCCTCGGCGCGATTCGAACGCGCACCGTCCAGGACCTCGGCCTGGTGCCTCTGCCTGTTGGGCCACGAGGGCGATACAACGCGTGTCCCCGGGGAGATTCGAACTCCCGGCCGCCGGATTCGTAGACCGGTGCTCTGTCCGCTGAGCTACGGAGACGAGGCCCACCCGGCCGGATCGGCCGGGTGGGCGGGCGCGGCGTGAGAGAGAGACACGCGGCACCCGACGGGGAAAGAACGGAAGAAGAGAAGCCGCCCGGATCCGGAATCGCCAGGGGCGGCGCGTCGATCGCCAGCGAAACGCTAGGCGCGCAATCGGGCAAGGAACACGGCTCGTCGGATCATGACTGTCGTGCTCCTTTCGAAGATCCGTTGTGCTGGTAGGACAAACGATAGGTGCGCCCGCGGGCGCCGGCAATTCATTTAAACGGCGGCCTGGTGGCGTCGGCGATGGCCTTGTGCGAGACGTGCGCGGTGAGGCCGCCGTCCACCACGATCTCGGCGCCGTTGACGTACCCGGACTCGTCCGACACCAGGTAGACGATGAGCGGCGCCACGTCGGCCGGGACGCCGACCCGGCCGAGCGGGATCTCCGGGAGCGCGGCGTCGAAGAACTCCTGCGGCGCGGTGTCCATCAGCGGGGTGTCGATCAGGCCGGGCATCACCGCGTTGACCCGGATGCCGCGGATGCCGAGTTCCAGCGACGCGCTGCGGGTCAGGCCGCGCAGCGCCCACTTGCTTGCCGTGTACGGCGCGGCCGCGTGCCCGGAGACGGCGGCCACCGAGCAGATGTTGACGATCGACGAGCCGGCCGGCATCAGCGGGACGAGGGTCTTCATGCTGTACATCGGCCCGGTCACGTTGATCGCCATGACCCGTTCCCAGGCCGCCGGGTCGATGTCCGGCAGCCGGTCGCGGCCGGTCACCCCGGCGTTGTTCACTATCGCGTCGACCCGGCCGAAGCGGCCGCGCAGCTCGGCGGCGAGCGCCACCCAGTCGTCGAGGCGGGACACGTCGAGCGGGCGGATCCCGGTCTCCGGCAGGACGTCGGTGGCGATCACGACGGCCCCCTCGGCGCGCAGCGCGTCCACCTCGGCGGCGCCCTGGCCGCGCGCCGCGCCGGTGACCACCACGATCTTGTCCGCGCACCGTCCACCCATAGCCACGATTCTGCCCACCGGCGGAGACGGGATCGCAGGGGATGGCGCATCCTGGGCTACCGCGTCAGCGCAAGACCTTCGTGACCAGGTCGCGGACCGCGTCGGGCGAGGGCCGGGCGCCGGTACGGTCGGCGAACAGCAGATGCCCGGTCCCGATCAGCATCGCCCCGAGCACCTCCGGATCCGCGTCCGCCCTGATCCGTCCCCGCGCCCGCTCGTCCTCGAGGTAACCGGCGATCATCTGGGCGCCCTCGGTCAGCACCGGCACCCCGGCCGGCCAGGTCGTCCGCAGCCGCGCGCGCAGCTCGTCCCGGAACGTCACCAGGGCCACGATCGCGACGGCCACCGACTCGAAGAGCGCGGTCAGCGCCGCCGCCACGTTCTCGACGACGGTCCCGGCGCCGGCCGCCTCGGCGAGCCGGGCGGCCTGCGCGTCCATCCGGTGCGCCCGGTCCAGCACGTAGTCGGCGAGGAACGCGTCGAAGTCGGCGAAGTGCCGGTGCAGCACACCCTTGGCGCAGCCCGCCTCGGTGGTGACCGCGCGGCTGGTCAGCGCCTCCGGGCCGGAGGTGAGCAGGATCCGGTCGGCAGCGTCGAAGAGCTGCTCCCGCACGTCTCGCAGAGCCACACCTGTCGGCATTCCGGCACACACTCTTCCCGCCAACGAGTGGGCAGGTGCCCACTCCGGCCCTATAGTGGGCGCATGCCCACTCCTGACGCTCACCGCCGGCTCGCGGAATCGTTCGGCCTCGACGCCGAGCGCTACGACCGGACCCGGCCACGCTATCCCGCCGCGATGGTGGAGCGGATCGTCGCCGCGCTGCCCGGCGCCGACGTGCTGGACGTCGGCGCCGGCACCGGCATCGCGGCCGAGCAGTTCCGCGCGGCGGGCTGCCGGGTCCTCGGCGTCGACCCCGACGACCGGATGGCGGCGCTCGCCCGGCGGCGCGGTGTCCCGGTCGAGGTGTCCGCGTTCGAGACCTGGGACCCGGCCGGCCGCAGCTTCGACGGGGTGATCGCCGGGCAGGCCTGGCACTGGGTCGATCCGGTCGCGGGCGCACGGCAGGCCGCGCGGGTGCTGCGGCCGGGCGGCGGGATCGCGCTGTTCTGGAACGCGTTCACGCCCGATCCGGAGCTGGTCGCGATGTTCGCCGAGGTGTACCGCCGGGTGGCGCCGAGCCTGCCGTTCACCCCATGGGCCACACCGGCCGGAGGCACAACCACGAAAGACATGGCGTTCCACGATCGGGCCGCCCAGGGCCTGACGGAATCCGGAGCCTTCGGCGAGCCCGAGCTCTGGACGCATGCCTGGGACCACACCTATCGCCGCGACGACTGGCTGGACCAGGTCCCCACGTCGGGCGGGTACCACCTGCTCCCGCCCGCCGAGCAGGACGCCCTCCTCGCCGGCCTGGCCGCGGTGATCGGCGAGACGGTCACGATCGGGTACACCACCGTGCTGACGACGGCGACCCGGACCGGTCAGGACGTGAGCAGCGAATCCTCCGGGCCGGCGCTCCCGGCCGGGTAGTCCAGGAGCGGCACCGCCCCGGCCCGCCACGCCGCGGTCACCGGCTCGACGATCCGCCAGCACTGCTCGGCCACGTCAGCCCGGATCGACAGCGTCGGGTCGTCCTCGAAGACGCCACGCAGCACTTCACCGTACGGCGGCAGCTCCCCCGCCCCGAACTCGGCCGACAGCGAGACCGGATCCAGCTCGAACGGGTCGCCCGGGCCGTTGATGTTGAAGTCGAGGGCGATCCGGTCCGGCCCGAACGTGATCCGCAGCCGGTCCGGCTCATCGCAGCCGGTCAGCCCGTCCGGCACGCGCGGCGGTCGCTTGAAGGTGATCACGGCTTCCTTGCGGCTGTTCCCGATCGCCTTGCCGGAGCGCAGCCGGAACGGCACGCCGGCCCAGCGCCACGTGTCGACCGTGAGCACGAGCTCGGCGAGGGTCTCGGTCTCGCGCGACGGATCCACGCCGGGCTCGTCGGCGTACCCGGGAAGGTGGCGTCCGGAAAGGTCGCCGGCGGTGTACCGCGCGCGGCGGCTGCAGGCCGCCGGGTCCTCGCCCCAGAGGCGGGTGGCGCGCAACGCGTCGGCCTTGCGGTCCCGGAACTCGCCGGTGTCCAGGCTGATCGGCGGTTCCATCGTGAGGATGCCGAGGATCTGCAGCAGGTGACTCTGGATCATGTCGGCGAGCGCGCCGGCACGGTCGTAGTAGCCGGCCCGGTTCTCCAGCCCCAGGTTCTCGTCGAAGACGATGTCGACCGACGCGACGTGGGTGCTGTTCAGCAGCGGCTCGAAGATCCGGTTGGCGAAGCGCACGCCGAGGATGTTGAGCACCGTCGACTTGCCGAGGAAATGGTCGACGCGGTGGATGCGGTCCTCCGGGACCAGGCGGGTGAGCAGCGCGTTCAGCTCGGCCGCCGACTCCGCGGAGGTGCCGAACGGCTTCTCCAGCACCAGCCGGGTGCCCTCCGGGAGGTCGACGTCGAGCAGGGCCGCGCAGGCGCGGGCGGTCACGGCGGGCGGCAGGGCGAAGAAGATCGCCGGCGGGCCTTCGGCGGCGCCCAGGACGGTACGCAGGTCGTCTGCCCGTGTCACGTCGGCGCGGATCCACCGGGACGGCGGTGTCTGCCCGGCCGAGTCCCGCACCCGCTGCTGCCATCGGGCGTCGTCCCAGTCCTCGTCGAGCGCGGCGCCGATCAGCGTGAGCCCCGGCACGTGTCCCGCCTTGATCAGGGCGCCGACACCGGGCAGCAGCAGACGCGCGGTGAGGTCGCCGCTCGCACCGAGAATGATGAGTGTCTGGTCCGTCATGGACTCCCGATACCCGCTGGACCGGGCCGGTACTCGACTTCGGGACGACCCGGTCCGCCGTATCGCGGGGCCCGGGTCACCCGGGCCGCGTCGGCGAGATGCTCCAGATAGCGGCGGGCGGTCACCCGGGACGTGCCGATGCGGGCGGCGACCTCGGCGGCGGAGAGGCCGGCCGGGGCGGCCGCCCGCAGAGCGCCCCGGATGAGGTCGAAGGTGCGCTGGTCGAGGCCCTTCGGCAGGGTGTCCGGGGAACTGCCGCGCAGGGTCGCGAAGACTCGGTCCACCTCGTGCTGCGCGGCGACCGCGCCGGCCTCGCGGAGCTGGCGGCGGTACCGGGCGTAACCGTCCAGTTTGTCGCGGAAGGCCGCGAAGGTGAACGGCTTGAGCAGGTAGTGGGTGACCCCGAGCGCGACGGCCTGCCGGATCATGTCGATGTCCCGGTTGGACGTGACGGCGAGGACGTCGGTGCCGCTCCCGGCGGCCCGCAGCGCACGGGCGATCTCCAGGCCGTGCTTGTCGGGCAGGTTGAGATCGAGCAGGACCAGGTCGATCGGCTCGCCGCGCAGGCGGGCCATCGCCTCGGCGGCCGTGTGCGCCACCCCCGCCACCCCAAAACCAACGACCTTCTCGGTGTACGCCCGATGCGCCTCGGCGATCCGCGGCTCATCGTCAACCACCAGCACCCGGATCACGACGGCACCGGCAACCGGACCGTCAGCACGGCGCCCCCCTCGGCCGGACTCTCGAGCGCATAGGTTCCCCCGTACCTCTCCGTGATCTGGCGGACCAGCGACAGGCCGACGCCGCGTCCCTCACCCGGCTTGGTCGACCAGCCGCGGCGGAAAGCCTCGGCGGCCTCGCCGGGGCGCAGCCCCGGTCCGTTGTCGCGCACCCGGACCAGCACCTCGCCGTCCTCCTGCCGGATCAGGACGCTGACCCGGCGCGGCAGGTCGCGTCCGGCGACCGCCTCGAGAGCGTTGTCGACCAGGTTGCCGACGACGGTCAGCAGGTCCCGGCTGGGCAGCACGTGGCCGGCCAGGAACGAGGCCGGGTCCACGGTCAGCTCGACGCCCCGCTCGCCGGCCTGGGCGCTCTTGCCGAGCAGCAGCGCCGCGAGCGCCGGCTCCTCGACCGCGCCGACCACCTGGTCGGTGAGCTGCTGCGCGAGGGCGAGCTCGGCGGTGGCCAGTGCGATCGCCTCGCCGGTCCGGCCCAGCTCCACCATGGTCAGCACGGTGTGCAGCCGGTTCGCGGCCTCGTGCGCCTGCGCGCGCAGGGCCTCGGTCAGACCGCGCACGGAGTCCAGCTCGCCGGTGAGCGCGCGCAGCTCGGTGTGGTCGCGCAGGGTCAGCACGCTGCCGAGGACACGGCCGTCGAACCGGGTCTCGCGGCGGCTCACGACGAGGATCCGGTCGCCGGCGAGCACCGGCTCGTCCTCGCCCATCACCGATTTGATCTCCGCGGGCAGGTCGCCGCCGAAGTCCAGCAGCCGGCGGGCCTCGTCGTTGATCAGCTCCACGTGACCGTTTCTGTCCACCACGATCAGGCCCTCGCGGACCGCGTGCAGGACCGCGTCGTAATACTCGTACATCCGCGTCATCTCGGCCGGGCCGAGGCCGTGGGTCTGTCGCCGCAACCGACGGCTGAGCAGCCAGGATCCGCCTGCGGCGAGCAGCAGCGCGCCGCCGGTGGCGGTCGCGACGGCGGGGAGCCGGGCGAGCAGGCTGCGGTTGATGGCGGCGGTCGTGATGCCGACCGAGACGAGGCCGATGACCGTTCGTGTTCCGGGTTCGAAGACCGCGACCACGGTACGGACGGAGTCGCCCAGACTTCCGTGGAACTCCTCCACGACGGTGCCGCCGCGCAGCGCCTCGTCGATGTTGCCGGCGAACGGCCGGCCGATCAGGCTCGCGGTGGGATGCGTGTAGCGGGTGCGGTCGGGCGCCATCACCACGATGAAGTCGGTCCTGGTCGCCCTGCGGGTGGCCTCGGCCCAGGGCTGGAGCGCGGCGGCCGGGTCGGCGCTGCGCAGACCGTCCACGACGGCCGGTGACAGCGCGATGGTGTCGGCCACGGCGGTGACCTCCTCGATCGCGGCGTTGCGGGCGTCGCGGTGGGCGAGCAGGACGGCACCGGTGGTGCCGGCCGCGACCAGCAGCGTCACGACGAGCACCTGAAGGGCGAAGAGCTGCCGCGCGATGCTCCAGCGTCGGACCACGCCGCCATCCTTCCGGTTGAATCGAATGAACAAAATGAACGTAATCGTGATCCCGGGTGAGACCCAGGCCACATTCTCGACATGGAAACCGCACCCGCCCCGAAGGTCAAGAAAGACCGCACCCGCTACCTCTACCCGGCGGTCGTCGTGGCCGTCCTCCTCGGCATCGGCGTCGGGCTGCTCGCCCCGGACGCCGCCGTCGAGCTCCGCCCGATCGGCACCGGATTCGTCGACCTGATCAAGATGATGATCGCGCCGGTCATCTTCTGCACCATCGTCCTCGGCGTCGGCTCGGTCCGGCAGGCGGCCAAGGTCGGCAAGGTCGGCGGCCTCGCCCTCGGCTACTTCCTGACCATGTCCACCGTGGCGCTCGCGATCGGCCTGGTGGTCGGCAACCTGATCCACCCGGGCTCCGGGATGGACCTCAGCGAGTCGGTGGCGGCGGCCGGCCGGAAGGCGGTCGGCGACACCGCGTCGGAGAGCACCGCCGACTTCCTGCTCGGCATCATCCCGACCACGCTGATCTCCCCGCTCACCGAGGGCAACGTGCTGCAGACCCTGCTCGCCGCGCTGCTCGTCGGTTTCGCCCTGCAGGGCATGGGCCAGGCGTCCGCGCCGGTGCTGCGAGCGATCGGGATCTTCCAGAAGCTGGTCTTCCGGATCCTCGCGATGCTGATGTGGCTGGCCCCGATCGGCGCGTTCGGCGCGATGGCGGCGGTGGTCGGCGCGACCGGCGTGGACGCGCTGATCAGCCTCGCGCAGATCATGCTCGGCTTCTACGCGACGTGTGTCATCTTCGTCTTCGGCCTGCTCGGCGCGATCCTCTGGGCGGTCGCCCGGATCAACATCTTCACGTTCTTCAAGTACCTGGGCCGGGAGTTCCTGCTGATCGTCTCCACCTCGTCGTCGGAGTCGGCGCTGCCCCGGCTGATCGCCAAGATGGAGCACGTCGGCGTGTCCCGGCCGGTCGTCGGCATCACGGTGCCGACCGGGTACTCGTTCAACCTGGACGGGACGGCGATCTACCTGACCATGGCGTCGCTCTTCGTGGCCCAGGCGATGGGCGACCCCCTCTCGGTGGGCGAGCAGGTGTCGCTGCTCCTCTTCATGATCATCGCCTCCAAGGGCGCGGCCGGTGTCACCGGCGCCGGCCTGGCCACCCTCGCCGGCGGCCTGCAGAGCCACCGGCCGGACCTGGTGGACGGCGTCGGGCTGATCGTCGGCATCGACCGGTTCATGTCCGAGGCGCGGGCGCTGACGAACTTCGCCGGCAACGCGGTGGCGACGGTGCTGGTCGGCGTCTGGACCCGCGAGTTCGACCGGGAGCGGGCCGCGCTGGTGCTCAGCGGCGGTGACCCGTTCGACGAGGCCACGATGGTCGACGATCACGGTGGTGAGGCGCCCGCGGCGCCGAAGCCGGGGTCGGCGTCGGGGCTGGGGTCCGCGCCGAAGCCGGCGTCGGGGCCGGGGTCGGAGCCCGAGCCGGAGCCGGCCAAGGTGTGACCCCGCCGGGCGGATCAGGGCAGGGCTTCCGTGAAGACCGCCGCACACCGTGCTGCCACGTCGGAGTCGGAGCCCTGCCACAGCCGGTCCAGCCACGGTCCGGCGAAGAGCCCGACGAGCGTCGGCGTCCCGTCCGCCGCGGTGGCGTCCAGCCACTCGCAGATCTCGTTCTCCCCCGGGCCGTGCACCCGGTAGTAGCCCGCCGGGTGCACTGGCCAGAATCGGTCACCAAACCGCAGCACCACCTTCTCCACCCGGCCCGCCCCGAGACGCCCGAGCGCTGCCCGGTGCTCCTCGGGCAGCGCCGGCTCGATCGCGATGCCGCCGGCCGCGAGCACCGGCAGCGGGACCGTCACGATCACCGCGTCGGCGTCCAGCGTGCGCCCGTCGCCGGTCAGTGTCACACCGTGCGGCCCGATGCCGATCCGCCGCACCGGATGCCCCAGCCGCACGTCGACTCCGCCGGCCAGGTGCTCGGTGAGCAGCCGATAACCGCCGACGATCCACCGGTCCCCCTCGCCGACACCGGGCTCGAACCCGTGCCGCGCGCTGAGCCAGGACAGCGGCGCGCCGGAGTCCATCACGATCTCCGCGTCGACGAGCTCCCGGATCGCCGCGGCGGGGAACGGCGCCGGATGCCGCAGCCAGCTCTCCAGCACGTCGGCCACGGCCGCCTGCGGCGGCGCCTTCTCCAGCCGGGCGCGCAACTCACCCTCGAGACCTTCGGGTACGGGTCCGCGCGCCGGCCCGAGCACCAGCGGATCGGTGAAGTCGGTGGCCACCACGGTCAGCCCGATCCGCTCGGCGAGCCGGGCCAGCACGTTGTCGTCGTACTGCTGCAGCCAGTTGGCCCCCAGGTCGAACGTGAACCCGCCCACCTCCACCCCGCAGGTGCGCCCGCCGATCCGGTCCCGGGCCTCCCAGACCATCGTCTCGACGCCGTGGCCGGCCAGGGCACGGGCCGCGCCGAGACCGGCCATCCCGGCGCCTACCACCGCGACCCGCCGGTGCCCCAGCCCTGCGGCCCAGGTCCCGGCGGCGACGCCCTGCTCGTAGGCGCCGTGTGTCATCCCGGCCCGGGTCGGGTGGGTGGCCTCGCCGGCGATCCGCAGCCGGTCGCCGACCGGCGTGCCGAGCGTGATCCGGTCCTGCGGCGTGCCGTCGCGGCCGATGAGGCTCCAGGAACCCCGCGCGAACGGGTCGTCGCCCCAGCGGGACACGGCGGAGGCGAGCAGGCCTGGCGCTTCGATCATGACGGGCAGCCTAGATAACCCGAGAATCTTTCTCAATGTGCAAGTATTAGCCAGCGACTCATACCAATGTTCACTGTGACGAAGCTGAAAACGGGCTGAGCGTTACCGGTCAATGTATGACACGCGCGAAATACTCGTTAACGGATCCGTAGTAACTTGATCGATCTTGTTGTAAAGTCCCGATCACTAATGTCCTCCCCCTGCCGCAGTGAAGGACACGGGCTCAGGCGATGTTCAACCGCACTGTCATGTTCGCGAAGCAGCACACACCGAACCACCTGCGTGTCCGCGCACGCCGGACGATGCTCCAGGCACACAACGCGCGGCTCCGGCTCACCGTTCCGGTGGCCTCCCGTTGCGAATATGTCAACATCTATCACTGCGCTGTGCGCAAAACGGCGAGTCAGTGGATTAAATCCATTTTCAGCGATCCGATCGTTTACCAGCACTCCGGATTACTCACCTATGACCCTCGCTTTTACGACTGGCGCGATCCACGGGTGTGCCCGCCGAACCGCATCGCGCTGTCGCTCTTCTTCTCCCGCAAACGGTTCGACGAGATGCCCAAGCCGGAGCGGTACCGCGCGTTCTTCGTGATGCGCGACCCGCGCGACATGGTCGTCTCCAGCTATTTCTCAACCCGTGACTCGCACGGGCCGATGGGCGACGTCCTCGAGGTCCGCAAGGTGCTGCGGGAGCTGCCGAAGAAGGAGGGCATGCTCTACCTGATCGACGACCTCGCGAAGAAGGGCCGGTTCAACGCGCTGCGCTCCTGGGTGCTCGCGCCCGAGGACGAGGCGATCCGCCTGATCCGGTACGAGGACCTGACCGGTCCCCGGCAAACCGAGGAGATCGACCAGTTGATGCGGCACTGCGGCATCGCCATTCCCCGGCCCGCTCTGGAGACGCTGCTGGACCGGTACAGCTTCGCCCGGATGAACGACAGGCAGGGCGGCGGCACCGTCTCGCACTATCGCAAGGGCGAGGCCGGCGACTGGCAGAACCATTTCGACGACGACATCCAGGAGGCGTTCCAGAAAGCGGCCGGCCCCCGGCTCGTCGAGCGCCTCGGATACCCGGTGGACCAGCGCGCCCACGAGTGACAGCGCCGCGTCAGGGCCGCGCCAGCACGGTGTGCGGCCCATGACAGCGCCCCGTCGCAGTCTCGATGCGAAACGACATCGAGGAGATGCGACGGATGGAAGATCTGGTGGTGCGCGCCGAAGGGCTGCGCAAACGATTCGGGCAGACACAGGCGCTGGACGGCGTCGACCTGGCGATGCGCCGGGGGACCGTGCTCGGGGTGCTGGGCCCCAACGGCGCCGGTAAGACGACCGCCGTCCGGGTCCTGGCCACCCTGTTGCGACCGGACGAGGGCAGCGCCGTCGTGGCCGGCGTGGACGTGCTCAAAAACCCGCAGGCGGTACGCCGCAAGGTCGGGCTGACCGGTCAGTACGCGTCGGTCGACGAGGACCTCACCGGCGTACAGAATCTGGTGTTGATCGGACGCCTGCTGGACATGTCCGGCCGGGACGCCCGGGGCCGCGCCGACGAGCTGCTGGCCTGGTTCGACCTCACCGAGGCCGCGCAGCGGCCGGCCAAGACCTACTCCGGTGGCATGCGCCGCCGCCTCGACCTGGCGGCGAGCCTGGTCGGCCGCCCGGAAGTGATCTTCCTGGACGAGCCGACGACCGGCCTCGACCCGGCCAAACGCGAGGACATGTGGGGCGTGGTCCGCACCCAGGTGGCGCGCGGCGCCAGCGTGCTGCTCACCACGCAGTACCTGGAGGAGGCGGACGCGCTCGCCGACGAGATCGTGGTCGTCGACCACGGCCGGGTGATCGCGCACGACACCCCGGACGGCCTGAAGCGGCGGGTCGGCGGCCAGACGCTGCGGATCCGCCCGGCCGACCAGTCCCGCCTGCCGGAGGTGCTGCGGATCCTCGACGCCGTCGCGGCGCCGGGCACCACCGCGGCCCGGGACGAGGCGGCGGGCAGCCGCCCGGGCGCCGCGAGCGTGCCGGTGGCCGGCGACGCCGTGCTCACCGAGACGCTCTCCCAGCTGACCCGCGCCGGCGTCGAAGTCACCGAGATGGCCCTGCAGCTGCCGAGCCTGGACGAGGTGTTCCACACCCTGACCGGCCGCACCAAGACCGAGGAGCTGGTATGACCACGCAGATCGCCCCGCAGCCGACCGTTCCGCAGCACAGCGCCGCGCCCGATCGTCACAAACGCGGCCTGCCCGCGCTGATCAGGCACAGCGCCGCGCTCGCCCGGCGCAGCCTGATCAAGACGATGCGCACGCCGGAGGCGCTGATCGACGTCACCATCCAGCCGGTGATCTTCCTGCTCCTCTTCACCTACCTCTTCGGCGGTGCCATCGCGGACGGCAACCGGCACGCCTACCTGCAGTTCCTGCTGCCCGGCATGCTCGCGCAGTCACTCGCGATGGGCGGCGTCGCGCTCGGGCAGAACCTGAACGCCGACATCGAGAAGGGTGTCTTCGACAGGTTCCGGTCACTGCCGATCTCCCGGTCGGCGCCGCTGGTCGGCGCGGTCGTCGCCGACGTGATCCGCTACCTGACGGTCTGCGTGGTGATGCTGACCTTCGGCACGATCATGGGCTTCCGCGTGGAGACCGGTGTGCTGCCGGCGATCGCCGCGGTGGCGCTCTCGATCGGGTTCGGCCTCTGCTTCTGCTGGATCTCGGTCTGGGTCGGCATGCTGGTCCGCACCTCGGGCGCAGTGCAGGGCATCATGTTCCTGCTGGTCCTGCCGCTGACCTTCGGCAGCAACGTGTTCGTGGCGACCGACACGCTGCCCGGCTGGCTGCAGGCGTTCGTGAGCGTCAACCCGATCACGCCGCTCGTCGAGACGATCCGCGGCCTGCTGGTCAGCGGACCGGTCGCCTCGCCGCTGATCGTCACGCTGATCTGGATGGCCGGCCTGCTGGTGGTCTTCGTGCCACTGGCGCTGCGCGCCTACGCGAAGCGGGCGTGAGCCCTCGTCGGCCCGTCACGCCGGTCCCAGCGACAGGCGTGCCGGGTCGATCCGGGTGATGGCGGCCGGCGAATCCAGCGACCAGCCGGCCGCGTACGCCTCGCCGTACCCGCTCTCCCCCAGCGCCTTGCGCGCCTCGGCGGCGACCGCGGCGACGTTCAGGTCGGTGTGGTCGTGGGCGCCGCGCAGCCGGGCGGCCGCCCCGATCAGCAGGGCCGCCTCCCGGTGCCGGCCGCGCAGCCCGGCGAGCCCACCGGCGGTCACCGCGACCATCGCCATGATCGGCATGTCGTTGGTGCCGAGCGCGGCGTCGTACGCCGTCTTGAGGTGTTTCTCGGCGGTGTCCGCGTCGCCGCGCCGCAGCGCGAGACCGGCGCGGACGCTGCCGATGATGGCCCCGCCGTGATCGCCGCCGAGGATCGGCAGGTTGTTGCGACCCAGCCCGGCGGCCGCCCGGTCGAGCAGTTCCTGGGCCCGATCGAGGTTGCCGAGGACCAACTGGAACCCGGCCTCCAGCGCGTCGACCAGCAGCACCATCTCGGGCGAGGTGGACCGCTCGGCGCGGACCCGGGCGGACTCCACCGCGGCCGCCGCCTCCTGCATCTCGCCGCGGCGCATGTGCAGGTCGGCCCAGCGCAGGTCGATGAAGACCTCGTCGGCGAGGTCCATCGCGCCGAACTGGCGGGCCATCGCCCGGGCCAGGGTCAGGTCGGCGAGCGCGCCGTCCAGGTCGCCCTCGTACTGGCGCAGCAGCGCCCGCAGCGGCAGGACCGTGGCCTGGCCCCACCGGTCGCCGGTGGCGCTGAACCCGTCCAGAGCGGCGATCACGTCCGCGCGCAGCCGGGCCACGTCGCCGTTGTTCTCGGCGGTCTGCGCCCGGAACATCCGGGCCAGCGCCGCCATCCACGGGTCGGCGCCGGCGATCATCCGCTCCAGGCGCTCGTCCGCGGCCTCGGCCTCGCCGGCGAAGTAGAGCAGCGCGGCGGCGATCGCCCCCGGCGGGCCGGGCAGCAGCTCGTGCCGGCGCACCCGCTGGGCGAGCGACCGCAGCCGCTCACGGCGATCGACAGCGGTCTCGGTGAGGTACGCCGGCTCGTGCCCGGTCCGGTTGATCATCAGCACCGCCTCGGCGCAGTCGGCCTCGAGCGGATCGGTGTCACCTCCGACCGACAGCGCCTCGGCCAGCCAGTACCCGGCGTCCGCCTGCCGGCCGAACATCTGCCAGTACCAGCAGAGATCCAGGGCCAGCCGGATCGCGCCGCGGGCGTCGCCGGTGTCGCAGAGGTGGCGCAGGCCGCTCAGCGCGTTGTCGTACTCCGCGCGGATCACCTCCAGCGCGGTCAGCTGGGCGGCGGTGCGCAGCAGCGGGTCGTGCTCGGCGACCAGCGCGGCCAGGTGACGGGCGGCCAGCTCCCGGACCTGGGTGAGGATGCCCTGCTCGGTGAGGCGCTCGATGCCGTACTCCCGGAGGGTCTCCAGCATCCGGTAACGGCCGCCGTCCGGCGCGAGCTGCAGCAGCGACCTGTCGACGAGCGCCGCGAGCAGGTCCGGGACGTCCTCGGCGGCCACCCCGCTGCCGGCCACGATCGCCGCCGCCGAGGCCGCCGTGACGCCGCCGGGCAGCACCGCGACGCGCTCGGCCAGGATCCGCTCGTCGGCGGAGAGCAGGTTCCAGCTCCAGGCGATCACCGCGCGCAGCGTGCGGTGCCGGGGCAGGGCGGTGCGGCTGCCGGTGGTGAGCAACCGGAAGCGCTGCGAGAGCCCGCCCGCCAGCTCGGGCAGGGCGAGGGTGCGCAGCCGGGCCGCGGCGAGCTCCAGGGCGAGCGGCATCCCGTCCAGGCCGCGGACGATCGCCACGACGTCGCGCACGGTCGTCGCGTCGACCGCGAAGCCGGGCCGGACCGCCGCCGCACGCTCGGCGAATAGCCGGACCGCGGGTGAGCCTGCCGCCTGCGCCGGTTCGGCGTCCGCCGGGGGCAGGCCCATCGGCCCCAGGGGTACGAGGGATTCGCCGTCGATCGCCAGCGGTTCCCGGCTCGTGGCGAGAACGCGCAGCAGCGGGCACCGGACCAGCAGCGCGCTCGTGAGATGGGCGACCGCGTCGATCAGGTGCTCGCAGTTGTCGACGACGAGCAGGACCTGCCGGCCGTTCAACCGGTCGGCGAGCACGTCCAGGTCGTCGCGCTCGCCGCGGGCCCGGTTCGCGGGGTCGAAGAGCGCCGAGCCGCGCAGCCCGGCCGCGGCCACCACCGCGGCGCCGACCTTCGCCGGCTCGGTCACCGAGGCCAGGTCGACCAGCCAGGTGCCGTCCCGGTAGTCGCCGGCGCGCCGCCGTGCCGCCTCCAGCGCGAGCCGCGTCTTGCCGGCACCGCCCGGTCCCAGCACCGTCACCAGCCGGCCGGCGCTCAGCAGCGCGTCCACCCGCGCCAGGTCGTCGTCACGACCGATGAAACTGGTCACCGACGCCGGCAGGTTGGTCCTCGCCTCGGCGGGCAGGGGCCGCTCCCCGCGCAGCAACCGCAGGTGCCGTTCCTGCAGCGTGGCGCCCGGATCAGCGCCGAGCTCGTCGGCGAGACGCTCCCGGATGCCCTCGTACGCCGCGAGCGCGTCGGCCTGGCGGCCCTGCCCGGCGAGCGCGTCGATCAGCAGCGCGGCCACCCGCTCGTCGAGCGGATGCTCGGCGGCCAGCGCGGCGAGCCGGGTGCCGGCCCGGTCCGCCCGGCCCAGGGCGATCTCCGCCTCGGCCAGGTCGGCGGTGGCCGCCACGACGACGGCGGCCAGCCGGGTGGCCTGCGCCGGGGCGACCTCGGCGAGCTCAGGGGCGAGCGGTCCGCGCACCAGCGCGACGGCCTCGCCCAGGGTCGCGGCCGCGGCGGCCGGGTCACCGGCGCGCAGCCTGTCCCGGCCGGCGGCGGCGAGCTGCTCGAACCGGGTGACGTCCACGTCCCGCGCGGTGACCGCGAGGCGGTACCCGCCCTCGATCTGCGTCACGGTGTCGCCGCCGCCGAGCAGCCGCCGCAGCCGGGAGACCAGCGACTGCAGGGCGTTGGCCGGATCGGCGGGGCGGTCGTCGGGCCAGAGCGCGTCGGTGAGCTGGGCCGCAGCGACCGGGCGGCCACCCGCGACGGCGAGCCGGACCAGCAGGCCGCGGATCCGGGCGCCGGGCAGCGTGACCTCAGCGTCGCCCCGGCGCACGCTCAGCACGCCGAGCATCGCGACCCGCAGGCCGGCACCGGACCCTTCTCCGCTCACCGTCCGATCCTCCCCCGCCGTGTCGAGCGGCCCCCAGGTGGGTCAGTTCTCGGCGGCGTAGGCCTCCACCTTCGCGGTGTCGCCGGCGACGATCAGGATCGCCCCGTCCGGGACCGGGGTCTCCGGCCGTGCGTACACGAAATCCTCGCCGGGCCGTTTCGTGCCGACCACCGTGACCCCCCACTTACTGCGCAGCCCCAGGTCGGCGAGGGTGCGGCCACCGGCGCCGCGGGGAGCGCGGACCTTGGCGATCGCGAAGCCGTCGTCGAACTCGATGTAGTCGAGCATCCGGCCGCTGATCAGGTGCGCCACCCGCTCGCCCATCTCGGACTCGGGATAGATCACGTGGTCGGCGCCGACCGAGGAGAGGATCTTGCCGTGTTTCACGCTCGTCGCCTTCGCCCAGATCTCCGGCACGCCGAGCTCCTGGAGCGCGAGCACGGTGAGCACGCTGGTCTCCAGATTAGTGCCGATGCCGACGACGACCCGCGGGAAGTCCGGGATGCCGAGCTGGCGCAGCGCGTCCTCGTCGGTGGAGTCCGCCTCGACCACCTGGGTGAGCCGGTCCGACCAGTCGAGCACGATGCGGGGGTCGCTGTCGACGCCGAGCACCTCGTAACCGAGGTCGAGCAGGGCCTCGGCGACCGAGCCGCCGAACCTGCCCAGGCCGATCACGGCCACGTTGTCGGCATCGCGCGGGGATTTCTCAGCCAACTAGGGGTCTCTCCTCCGGGTATCGGTAGAGCCGGCGCCGGGTGTTCAGCGCGATCGCGGTGCCGACCGCGATCGTGCCGACCCGGCCCACGAACATCAGGACGACCAGGACGACCTGCGCCGACGCCGGCAGGCTGCCGGTGACGCCGGTGCTCAGCCCGACCGTCGCGAACGCCGAGGTGACCTCGAACAGCACCCGGTCGAACGGGATGTCCTCGGTCAGCGCGTCCAGCACGACGGTACCGGTCGCCACCAGCGCGACGCCCATCAGCGCCACCGTGATCGCCTGCCGCTGAGTCTCCTCGGCGATCCGGCGGTTGCGGACCACCACGTCCGGCTCGCCCCGGATCTCCGCCCAGATCACGTAGGCGAGCAGCAGGAACGTGGTGAGCTTGATGCCGCCCGCGGTGCTCGCGCTGCCGCCGCCGATGAACATCAGCCCGGTGGTGGTCGCGATCGTCTCGCTGTTCAGCTGCCCCAGGTCGACCGTGTTGAAGCCGCCCGACCGGGTCATGATGTCCTGGGTGAAAGCGGTCAGCACCTTGGCCGGGGTGCCGAGCGGGCCGAGCGTCCCCGGGTTGCGCCACTCGAAGATCAGGAACGTGAGGAAGCCGAAGACGGTGAGCAGCAGGCTGCCGGCGACGGTCAGGAACGTGTGGGTCGACCAGCACTTCGGGGTGCGCCACTCACGGGCCAGCTCGAACAGCACCGGGAAGCCGATCGAACCGGCCAGCACGCCGAACGCGAGCGGCAGGCAGATCCACGGGTCGGTGACGAACCGGACCAGGCTGTCGGGGTAGAGCGCGAATCCGGCGTTGTTGAAGGCCTGCACGGCGTGGAAGACGGCGTACCAGAGGGCGCGGCCGGGCGGATACCCGTACCCCAGCCAGAAACGCAGGGTGAGCACGACGGCGATGGCGCCTTCGCAGATGACCATGACCAATGCCACCCGGCGCAGGACGGCGGCGATGTTTCCGCCGGAGAGGCCGGCGCTCTCGGCCTGCGCCATCAGGCGCCCGCGCAGACCGAGCCGGCGGGAGACCAGCAGGCTGAGCAGCGTCGCCAGGGTCATGATGCCGAAACCGCCGATCTGCGACAGCACGGTCAGCAGCACATGGCCGAACGTGCTCCAGTAGGTCGGGGTGTCCACGACGGACAGGCCGGTGACGCAGACCGCCGAGGCGGCGGTGAAGAGCGCGGTCACCAGCGGGGCGTGACCCGGCTCGGCGCGCGCGGCAGGCAGCATCATCAGGGCCGTGCCCACCGCTATCGCGCCGAGGAACGCGAGGGGGACGATCCGAGCCGGATGCTGCCAGGGTGATCGCACCCGGAGATTATCGCCGGTGTGCCGCCCGGACGCCGGGTGGCCTACCGGTTTGTTGCAGAAATCCTGCAACAACATTTCTCTTCACATCTATGGACGCCTATGTTTTTCTAGCACTCGGGAGCGCCCCCCATCCCCAAGATCCGCATTCCCCCATGCGGATCACGCTTTAGAAATGGAGCAGAAAATGCCTGGCCGAATCTCTCGGTTCACGCTCGCGGCCGCACTGCCACTCGCCCTCGTCACCGGGGCCGGCGCCGCCTCCGCCGCACCCGTGCAGACGCTCGCCATCACCGACCTGGTCGGGTGGGCCACCCAGAACGGCGGCACCACCGGCGGCGGCAGCGCCGCGACCACGACCGTGACCAGCGCATCCGCCCTCACGACGGCGCTGGGGTCGACATCGGCGGCCACCATCCGGGTGTCCGGCACGATCAACTGCAGCGGCATGCTCCGGGTCCGGAGCAACAAGACGATCATCGGTAACGCCGGCGCCGCGATCGTCGGTTGCGGATTCAACATCAACGGCGACCGGAACGTCGTCATCCGTAACCTCTCTTTCCGGAATTGGAACGACGACGCGATCAACGTGCAGGAGTCGGCCACCAACATCTGGATCGATCACAATAGTTTCAGCAACGGGTACGACGGCGCGGTCGACATCAAACGCGGCTCGGATTTCATCACCGTCTCGTGGAACCGGGTATTCAACCACGACAAATCGATGCTGCTCGGCCACAGCGACAGCAACGCGAGTCAGGACACCGGCCACCTGCGCGTGACGTACCACCACAACTGGTTCGACGCGTCGACGCAGCGGCATCCGCGGGTCCGTTTCGGGAACCCGGTGCACGTCTACAACAACTACTACTACAACAACTCCGGGTACGGAGTGGCGTCCACCGAGGGCGCCGGGGTGCTCGTGGAGGCGAACTCGTTCGAGGGCGTGGACGATCCGTACCACCTGGGTGAAGGGTCGTCGGATGCGGGGACGCTGGTGGCGCGGAACAATCTGCTGGTCAACTCGGGGAGCGGGCAGACCGGCGGGTCGGTGAAGTCGATTCCGTACTCGTACACCGCCGACGCCGCGTCCAGTGTGAAGTCCATCGTGACCGCTAATGCGGGCGCCGGCCGGATCAGTCTCTGATCCCGTTCCCCCTGGTGAGCGGGCGTCCCTGGGCGGGCGTCCGCTCTCCGGTCGTGCCCGTCGTTTCGCCGGCCGGCACGGTCTTGTCGTACCCGGGCGGTAGCTTGCCGGGGTGACGCCGATCGACGCCGGCCGGTTCGCCGGTCTTCTGCACGCCTACGGCCAGGCCACTGACACGCCGGCCCATCTCGACGCGCTCGCCGGCGGTGATCCGGCCGCTCTCGACGCCGCCGTCCATCACCTGTGGTCGGCGATCATCCATCAGGGCACACCGTGGACCGCCACCGCGCCCGCCGCCCTGGTGGTCGCGGCGCTGGTCGGCGACTCCTGGATGTCCGGTCCCGCCAGAGCCGGCCTCCGCGCCGATCTGCTCGGCTTCCTCGCCGAGGTCGCCGAGGCCGGGATGCCGTTCCCCGAGCTGACCGACCTCGAGCCGCCGCCCGGCTTCGATCTGGACGCCGTGGTGGCGCAGGCCGTGGCCGAGGACGAGGACCGCGCCGCCTCCGACCGCCTCACTTCCCCGCCACCACCGCCATCACCCCGCCCTGCCGCCGCGGGGAGGGCGGCGCGGGGCGGACGCTCACCTGGCGAACGCGCACGGGCAGACACTCCCGCGGAGCGAACACTCGCGCGGGGCGGGGCCGGCGAAGCTCCCTGGGCCGGCGGAAGCCCTCCAACCATCTACCGGCAGCGGGCCTGCAGGCGCGCGAAGAACATCGTCAAGCTGCCCCGCGCCCCCTGACCCCCGTCGAATCCGCGCCAACTGCTCCGCAGCAGGGCCGCCAGTTCGTAACACGCGTCGATCGGCACCAGGAAGCAACCCGCGCGCCGCACCACCAGCGCCTCCACCCCGGGACTCAGCGCCGCGAACGCCGGATGCCGAGCCACCAGACGGTCCCACACCGCACCCGGCAGTTCCGACTCGACAGCGCCGCCGGGCCCCGGCCCGCACACGACCAGACCCTGCCCGACCCGGGTGACGATCGCCAACCCGGCCGGCACCCGCAGATCGTCCCACGTCTCCTGCGCCGCCACCTCGCCGGGAAACTCCAGGTAACGATCGGGGACGGGCCGGATCCGATCATCGGAGGCGGGACGCGCGTGACAACCCGGGCAGCCGCACACCAGGGCCCGCCGCGACTCGTCCAGCAGATGCCGGTGCCGCGAGCTGATCACCGCCGAGCAGATGCCGCACCGCGGACCGTCCGGCACCCGGGCATCCCAGCGACGAACAGTTCCCCGGACGACGCCCCCGCGCGAGGCACCTCCGCGCCAAGCACCCCTGCGTGAACCAGCCCGACGCGACACCAGCACGGCCATCGAGACCTCCCGAGCGCCAATGAGGCTCACAGGTTAAACGCCTGCCAGCGGCACCCCACAAGCCCGAACACCCCATGGAGTGCTCGCCGTTGAAAGAGTTTTCATAGCACCCGAATGTGGCGTAGAGGTTGCACATTGACGCAGCTCACGAACGCCTTGCACATCCACACCCGGACATACCACTGTGGATGCAGACGGCCCGCTGCGGACCGAGACGCGGCAAGAAGTTTCAGATTTTGCGGCCGTCATGAGAAGGGAGCATCATGCGTACGAAGCAGATCCTGGCCCTGGGCGCCCTCGCCGGCGTCCTCGCCGCCCCGGCCCTCGCCACCCCGGTTCTGGCCGCGCCGGAGCAGGTGGAGAAGCAGGCGGTGAGCGCCGCCGACGTCGTCCCGATCGCCGCGACGTTCAACGTGGTCGCCGGCTTCACGTCCTACGGCCAGAACGTCTACGTGGTCGGCAGCATCCCCGAGCTCGGCTCGTGGGACCCGGCGAAGGCCGTCCCGCTGACCACGACGAGCAGCACGTTCCCGAACTGGACCGGTGGGGTGGCGCTGCCCGCGAACACCTACGCCGAGTTCCAGTACATCGTGAAGAACCCGAACGGCACCGTCGCCCGCTGGGAGAAGGGCTACCGGCAGAACCGCTCCACGATCACCCCGCCGACCGGCACCTACATCACCCACGACACGTTCGGCGGTTACTGATCGGCACGAGCGGTTGATGATCACCAAAGACGCGTAGGGCGCCGAGGGATATGGCCTAGATATCCCTCGGCGCATGATCATCGTATCGGCAGTGCGGTCCGTCCCTATAGTTCAGTTCGTGGCTCAGGGTCTGTCCTACAACGATGCGCTCAAACTGCTCGGCGGCTCCGGCCCGCTCGCGAAAGCCGCCGACAACGTGCTGGGCGGCGCGCTCTCCGTCGCCACGGCCGGCGGCAGCGACGCGGCGATCAGCCTCTTCGACGCGAAGACCGAGGTGGTCCGGCTGGGACGCCTGGTCACCCAGAAAATCACCGATCTGGTACGGGGCCAGAGCCGCTACAACCGCAGCCAGCGCCTCCACGCCGCGCACAGCGTCCTGGTCGTCACCGCCTTCTTCGAGACTCTCGACACCGACCAGAGCCGGGACGACCAGCTGGCCGCGGTGGCGTCCGCACCGGGCACCTGGATCGAGCAGCTCCTCACCGCCACGATCCCGGCACCCGGCCCGGACGTCCCCTTCGACGCCCTGCTCACCCGGCTGCGGGACTGGTTCACCCGGCACGCCGACGACCGGATCGCCGGCGCGGCTCTCGCCCGCTACCAGGAGCACGTCCGTGCCCTGATGACCGAGGTCCCGGAGTTCGCGATCTGGATGCGCCAGCAGGAGGACCGGGCCGTCTCCCGCGGGCTGGAGGCGCTGGAGGCCACCCTGCTGCGGGTCACCTCGCACCGCGACCCGGTCCGCCACCGCGCGGCGCTGGCTCTCACCTACCGCGCCGGCCTGGGCAGCCCGGTCCTCGGCGGGGACTCGGGCGACCTGACTCTGCCGAGCCTCGGTACCGCGTACCTGGATCCGCGCTTCCGGGTGAAACCCGGCGGTCCCGGCGCCCGGCCGGCGGAGGACGGCTGGTGGGACACCGCTGTGCGCGACGATTTCGCCGAACTCCTCGCGGTGTACCTGACGACGCCGCAGGCCGCCGTCGCTCCGATGCTGCTGCTCGGCCAGCCCGGCGCCGGCAAGAGCGCGCTCACCCGGATCCTCGCGGCGCGTCTGCCCGCCGCCGACTATCTCGTGGTCCGGGTGGTGCTGCGCGAGGTGCCCGCCGAGTCCCCGATCCAGGACCAGGTCGAGGCGGCGCTGCGCAGCGCCATCGGCGAGACCGTGGCCTGGGCGGATCTCGCCGGCGACGCGGGCGGCGCGATGCCGGTGATCCTGCTCGACGGTTTCGACGAGCTGCTGCAGGCCACCGGCGTGCACCAGTCGGACTATCTGCAGCGGGTCGCCGAGTTCCAGCAGCGCGAGGCGGTGCTCGGCCGCCCGGTCGCGGTGATGGTGACCAGCCGGGTCGCGGTCGCCGACCGGGCGCGGATGCCGGCCGGCAGTCTCGCGGTCCGCCTGGAGCCGTTCGCCGAGCCGCAACTCGAGCGCTGGGTCGCCACCTGGAACCACGCCAACGCCGCGTACTGGGAGGTGACCGGCCGCCGCCCGCTCACCCTCGACGTGCTGAAACGCTATCCGGACCTGGCCGGGCAGCCGCTGCTGCTGCTGATGCTGGCGATCTACGACGCGGACGCCAACGCGCTGCAGCGGGACGGCGACGAACTGGGCGCCGGTGAGCTCTACGAGCGCCTGCTGCACTCGTTCGCCGAGCGGGAGGTCCGCCGGATTCACGCCGGGCGCCCGGACTCCTCGCTGCCCGAGCTGATCGAGGACGAGCTGCTGCGTCTCTCCGTGGTGGCGTTCGCGATGTTCCACCGCGGGCGCCTCTGGGTGACGACCGCCGAGCTGGACAACGACCTCGCCGGGCTCGGGCTGCGGCCCCGGCGGGAGACCGGCGAGGGGTTCCGCAGCCCGCTCACCGCGGGCCAGGAGGTGGTCGGGCGCTTCTTCTTCATCCAGCGCGCGCAGGCCCGTCAAGACGATCAAACCCTGCAGACGTACGAGTTCCTGCACGCCACTTTCGGTGAATACCTCGTGGCCCGGCTCGTGGTGCAGGCCCTCGCCGACGCCGCGGCACGCGCGAAGGCCCGCACTCTCAGTCTCGGCGCCGGAACCGAGGACGATCTGCTGCAGTCGCTGCTGGGATACACGCCGCTCAGCGCCCGCGCGACGGTCCTGCCGTTCGTCGCTGAGCTGCTGACCAGGCATCCCGACGTCGGCGAGTGGCTGATCGGCCGCCTGCGGGTGGCGGTGACCCGGCCGGCCTACCAGCCGCGTTCCTATCAGCCGATCGAGAAGCGCGTCGACTATTGGATGTCGACGTACTCGTTCAACCTGGCCCTGCTGGTCCTGGCCGCCGGGCACGAGGTGCGGGCCTCCGAGCTCTTCCGGTACGCGAAGAGGCCGGCGACGTGGCTGCGGGACACCGCGCTGCAGTGGCGTGCCGCGGTACCGGCCAACATGTTCCTGGAGGCCATGAAGTCGGTCGGCGTCATCCGGACCTGGACTGGCGACGGCCGCCGGGACCTGGTCCTGACCGGCACGCCGCACGAGGTGGCGCCGCCGGTCGAAATTCTCTGGTCGCAGGACTACGGGATGGTCCGGGACTCCGGCGTCACCCGCCACGACCTGCCGCTGAAGGACGCCCTCACGTCGATGGATCTGAGCGGCGCGCTCAGCGACGACCTGCTGCGGCACGCGCTGCAGCCACTGCTGGACCGCATGCCGGAGGCCGTGGAGTGGGTCGTGACGGACGCGGAGGGACGGTCGGTGTCGATGGCACACCTCCTGATCGAGGTCCTGCTCGCGTCGGCCATGGAGAAGGACCCCGACGCGCTGCGGTCGATCCGCGAACGTGCCCTGACCCTGGCCCGCTCGGCGGAGTTCGGGTTCCTCGCCGACCATCTGCGGGGCCCTGAGGAGTAGCGATCAGGCCGCCGGGTTGCGGTGGATCGCCAGGTCCCCGATCGTGTCGGTGGCCCGCTGCCGGGGCAGCGGGAACCCGCCCGCCCGCAGTTCCCGGGTCAGTTCCGGGAGCAGCGCCTCGATCCGGATCAGCTCACCGCCGCCGCTGATCCCGTCCCGCAGGACGCGCAGCAGGGCGGCGGTGAAGGCCGAGTTGCGGGCGCCCTCGGGCGCGTGGGCCTTGTCGTTACGCGCGGTGGCCGTCAGCACGTAGGCCCCCTTGATGTCGAGTTCGCCGCCGGGCTCGTCGCCGGCCATGAACTCGATGGCGGTCCCGGCGTAACAGCAGTCCAGGATCACCACGCACCGGCGGCACGGGCTGCGCTGGATGAGGCGCCGGATCTGCGCGTACGGCAGGGAGGTGACCTCGACGTGCGCCGCTGTCGTCTCGCTGAGCCCGAGGTAGAGCCCGTCCTCGGAGAACCCGTGCCCCGCGTAGTAGAGCAGCAGCGTGTCCAGCGGCTCGGCGGCCAGCTCAGCGATCTTCGGGATGTCCGCCCACCCCGGATCGGCGAAGACGTGCACCCGTTCAGGAGCGAACGCCCCGTGCTTCGGATCGCTCAGCACGTCCCGCAGGTCGGCCAGGTTGCCCGCCACCGACGGTAGATCCGGAAGCCGCGCGTCACTGTAGGAAGCCGTCCCGATGAGGATGGCCGCCGACTCGGCGGGAGCGGGCAGCAACCGGTTCACGACACGAACGCCCGCCGCCGCGGCATCCGGAACCACGTCGACGACCGGCACCGGAATCCCGGCCATCTCCAGCACCGCCACCACGTCCTCGGGCCCCACCACCGGGGAATCCGCGATATGCGATACCTCAGGTTCCCGGCTGTCCGCGCGGACCCGCGCCAGCGCGGCGGCCTCGTCCAGGAGATCGAGCGCCCGCCCCGGCGAGACGAACGCCGACTCGTAGCGGTCGGCGTGGGCGGCGGCAACGACGAGGGCTTCGTCGGCGACCTCGACGTCATAGTGTGCGGCGACGCCCTGCGCTGCCCGCCGCAGCATGGGAAGAACCTGTGCCAGACCGGGCTCCTCGACGGCGATCGGGACGAGCCGCCCGCGCAGGAAGGGGTCGTTCAGCAGTCCGTCCCTGGCGGTGGTGTCCCGGACCATCAGGACCGCTTGGAGGGTGCCGGTGGTGATGTCAACGAAGAGCCCATGGAACTGTTTGTCATCGACGAGGAGTTCAGCGCCGTCCACGCACAGGACATCCTCCGGACCCATGTCGAACTCCGCCTCGGAATCCATCCGCCGGAGATCAATCGTCGCCAGTTTGCGGCCTCGCAACTGCTGCGGCACCTGACCCCTGTCGATCCGGTGTCTCAGGCCCTTGACCAGCTCAGACTTGCCCACACCCGCGGGACCGGTCAGCAGCGCGCTGAATCTCCCCCGGCGCACCAGGATCTGGGTGAGGCGCTGCAACTCGCGGTCCCGCCCCACGACCGGCAGATCCTCGGCGGCAGGCGCGGGTGGCCGGCCGAGTTTCGCCAGCAGCCCGGCACGATCCACACCCAGCCCGTCGAGGATCCTGATCGCTCCGCCCTCGCCCTGCCGGAGCAAGGCGATCAGGATGTGCTCGGGACGGACCTCGTCGTCCCCGGCCATATCCGACTCCACCACCGCGAGCCTGCAGATCTCCTTGGCCTGTCGCGAGAACGGGGTGTTGACGCTGGAATTCGCTCGCGCCGGCCGCTTGACGCCGGGAAGTTCGCCCAGCACTCCCTGCCGGGTGACCCCGGCTTCACGCAGCACCTCGCACGCGTCGACCAGGCTGAGCAGGACATGCCCCGTACCCATGTAGTTGTGGCCCCGCTGGTGAGCCTCCTCCTGCGCGCCGAGGAAGACCCGGCGGGCGGCCGCGTCGAACTTCTCAAACATCGGTGTCGTCGTCCCGCAGTTTGCGCAGCAACTCTTCCGCGGTCGCGTCCGCGTCCTTCACTCGATCGGACTCCAGCTCGATCTCCCGCTCCCCCAGTCTCACCCGGACGCGGGTCGGCTGCCGCTGCCGGCCGAGCCACCCCGCCACCGCTCCGGCGAGTGCCGCCAGCAGCGTGTTGTTGTCGGTCACCCACTGCAGCGCGTCCGGGACGAAGCCCATCTCACCAGGCTTGATCGGCGCATCGATGCGGCTCAGACGCGTACCCCGGAGATCGGCGTCGGAGCGCAACTCGCGCTCCACAGCCCGCAGGGTGTCCGGGTCCGCGAAAATCTCCACGCGCAGCGTCATGGAAGCACGTTACGGCATCAGCTCAAGCGCACCTGCAGACCGGAGAGGCTGGGTCGCACGCTGACCACCGTGCCGGCCGGGTACCGCAGGGTGTGGTCGCGTTCGGTGGAGATCAGGACGAGGCCGATCCGGTGCCCGGCGGCGAAGACGTGGTCGGTGGTCTGGAGGTCCCAGTGGAAGGTGTACTCCCGGCCCGCCGTGATCGGCACGGTGCGGGCGGGCGAGAACCGGTTCCGGACGTCCAGCCAGCCGCGCGTGACGATCTCGAACGGGGTCGACGCGGTGACGTACTCACGCTGGTTGAAGCAGCCCGGATCGCCCTCGATGCCGGGGCCGATGCAGTCCTGGGTGGTCAGGGTGCGCAGGCCGGCGTACCGGTCGGCGACCCCGTAGTCGACGAGCAGGGCGGTCAGGTACGGCGAGTCGCCGGTCAGCGAGGCACGCACGGTGACCGTCGGTGTGCCGGTGAGCCGGGTCTGCCGGGACAGCGGCGACGACAGGTAGGCGAGGCGGTTCGGGTCGGGGCCGGCCGTCGCGGCGAGATCCTCGGCGGTCCGGGACGGGTCGTCCACGAACGACTGGGCCGCGTGGGACCAGCCGCCGCCGAGCGTGCCGTCACCGAGCCGCAGCGACTGGGACAGGCCGGGCAGGGGCCAGCGGGCCGAGGTCTGCCAGACGCCGGGCGCGGTCTCCACGTCCGCGATCGGCTCCCGCATGACGCCCGTGTCGATCTTGTACAGCCACGTGTCGAACCACCGCTGGAGGGTGGTGAGCCACTGCTGCCGCCTTACGTTGAAGGGGTCGGTGTGCGCGGCCTGGTGCAACCAGATCTTGCGCGGCACACCGCGCGCGGACAGCGCGTCCCACCACTGGCCGGCCTGCAGCGTGCGCACGTTGTCGTCGTGCAGGCCGTGCACGAGGAATACGCTGGCCCGCACTTTGTTCACGTCGCGCAGGTAATCACGTTCCGCCCAGAACGCGCTGTAGTCACCGGTCTGGCGATCCTGCGCTTTCTCCAGATAATTCATCGCTTCGGCGCAGACTTCCGGGTTGGCCCGTGTCAGCACCGCTTTCGCCAGCACGTCGGTGTCCTCGCCCTGGAAGCCGCCGGGCGCGACCACCCCGCCGTTGGCCCGGTAGTAGTCGTACCAGGAGGAGATCGCGGCGATCGGGACGATCGTCTCCAGCCCCTTCACGCCGGTGGTGGCGACCGCGTTCGGCAGCGTGCCGTTGTAGGAGACGCCGATCATTCCGGTACGGCCGGTGGACCAGCTCGCCGCGACGGGCTGTCCCGCCGCGTCGAACGCCGGCGCCCGCCCGTTCAGCCAGTCGATCACGGCTTTCGCGCCGAGCGTCTCGTTGCGCCCGCCGGAGGTGGGGCAGCCGTCCGAGCCGCCGGTGCCGAGGCTGTCGGCGAAGACCACCGCGTAGCCGCGCGGCACGAAGTAGTTGTCCAGGTACCCGGCGAAGGTGATGTTCTGCGCCCGGTCGGCGGTCCGCGCCGAGCCGACGGTGAGGCCGCCGTCGCGGTCGATGTCGTCGTGGTTCGGCACGTCGTTGAGGCCGGCGTAGTACGGGCTGGCCTGGAAGATCGCCGGCACCTTGACCGGCGCGTCCGGCCGGATGATGCGCACCGCGACCCGGTCCGGCTTGCCGTCGGCGTCGCTGTCGACGGTGGTCTGCACCCACACCTGCTCGCGGATCGCGGAGGCGTAGTCGTAGATCGGCTGAGTGCCCGGAGCGGCGGCGTTCGCGGGCGCCGCGGTGAGCACGGGAGCGCCCACGAGGGCCAGCAGAACCGCCAAGACGATGCGCATCGCCGCACTATATCGCCGCGCGTCGATCAACGGTACGGATGATGCATCGATCGCCGACTTCGTCTACGGTCAGCGGTGTTCCGATGTGGACAGGAGAATCCGCGATGAAGCTGAGGATCTTCGCGGCGGCGGCGACCGCCACCGCCCTGGTCATCGTCCCCGGTACCGCAGCCACCGCAGGCGGGCACGGTCACGGTCACTACGACCCATGTGCGCGACAGGCCAACGACACCTACGCCGAACTGCTCAAGTGCGTGACGCTCAAGGGCGTTCTCGGTCACCTGCAGAAATTCCAGAAGATCGCCGACAAGAACGACGACGCCTACTACCCGGGCTCCCGGGCGGCCGGCACCGAGGGGTACGCGGAGAGCGTCAAGTACGTCTCCGGGCTGCTCCGCAAGGCCGGTTACAAGGTCACCCTCGACCCCTTCGAGTTCCAGTTCGTCTTCCCGGCCCTGCTCCAGCAGCTCACCCCGGTGAACGCGGAGTACGAGACCGGCGCCTTCACCAACAGCCCGCCCGGCGACGTGACCGGCCCGGTCGTCCCGGTCGACATCAACCTGACCGGCGACCGCGCCACCACGAGCGGCTGCTCCGCCGACGACTTCACCGGCCTGGACTTCAGCGGGCCGAACGACATCGCGCTGATCCAGCGCGGCGGCACCCTGCCGGACGGCACCACCTCGTGCTCCTTCGTGATCAAGGCGCAGAATGCCGAGGCGGCCGGCGCCGAGGCCGTGATCCTCTTCAACCAGGGCAACGACCCGACCCGGGAGGGCCTGATCGTCGGCACGCTCGGCGACAACCCGCCGGTCACCATCCCGGTGGTCGGCGCGAGCTTCGCCGACGGCTCGGCGCTGGCGCAGGCCGGCTCGACCGCGCACGTGCGGGTCCTGCCGTCCGAGACCCGCACCGACGTGAACGTCATCGCCGAACTGCCCGGCCGGAACCGGAACAACGTGGTGATGGCCGGCGCCCACCTGGACAGCGTCGGTGACGGCCCCGGCATCAACGACAACGGCTCCGGCTCGGCCGCGATCCTGGAGACCGCGCTGCAGATGGCGAAGATCAGGCCGCAGAACACCGTGCGGTTCGCCTGGTGGGGCGCCGAGGAGGAGGGCCTGATCGGCTCGACCGCGTACGTCGCGGACCTGCCCCAGGCCGAGCGTGACCGGATCGCGCTCTACCTCAACTACGACATGGTCGGCTCGCCGAACTACATCTTCCAGGTCTACGACGCGGACGAGTCGTCGTTCCCGGCCCCGGTCGTGGTGCCGCCCGGCTCGACCGCGATCGAGGACCTCTACGAGTCGTACTACACCTGGAAGAACAAGCCCTACGACGACGCCGAGTTCTCCGGCCGCAGCGACTACCAGGCGTTCATCGAGGCGGGCATCCCGTCCGGCGGGCTGTTCACCGGCGCCGAGGTGGTCAAGACCGAGGAGCAGCAGGCCATCTGGGGCGGTGTCGCCGGCGAGTCCTTCGACCAGTGCTACCACCAGGCCTGCGACACGATCGGCAACCTGGACCTGGGCGCGCTCGAGGTCAACAGCGATCTGATCGCGTTCGCCCAGCTCACGTTCGCCTACTCGACCGAGTCGGTGAACGGCGTACCCGGTAAGAAGGTCCCGGGCAAGCCGATCAGGCTGCCCGCGCCGGCCGGTCCGCAGGGCACGTTCAGCACGGACGGCGGTGACGGTCCCCACCACCCGGAGGACTGATCTTCACAGGCCGATCCAGGGGCGCGGGCCGCAGCGGACGCTGCGGCCCGCTGCCTTGTCCATCCGGGTGCGTTGAGGGTACGTGTACCGCTTCCGCCCCTGCCTTCTCCTGCTGTCCGGGGTACTGCTCGTGATGGCCTCCCTGGCCGCGACCACGGCTGCCCGGACCGGCACCGACCGTGCCTTCTGGGTCCCCGCGCCCCCGCCGCCGACGATGGTGGCCCACTACACGTTCGACGGCGCCGGGCCGGAGATCTGGGCGGACAGCTCCGGCAAGGGTCACACGCTCACCCCGGTCACCGGCCACGCCACCCCGGAGCTGGCCGTCCGCGACACCGGCCGGGCCGTCCGGTTCCCCGGCCCCTGCCGGATGTCGCCCTGCCCCCGCCTGGTGCTGCGGGCCGCCACCGCCCCGGACCTCAATCCCGGCGTCCGGCCGTTCCGGTTCGGCGCGGCGGTGCGGCTCGCCCCGAACCGCACCAGCAAGGGGCAGAACATCCTGCAGAAGGGCTACTCGACCGAGGGCAGCCAGTACAAGCTGCAGGTCGACGGCAGGTCCGGCCACCCCAGCTGCGCGCTGGTCTCCGGCGCCGCGATCCACCTGGTCCTGGCTCGGGTGACGGTTGCCGACGACCGCTGGCACACCGTCGAGTGCCGCCGCCACGACGGGAACCTCGCCGTCTACGTGGACCGGGTCGCGCAGGGCATCGTGGCGCTCCCGGCGGACCTGTCAGTGGTGAACAGCGAGCCGCTGAGCCTCGGCGGCAAGAGCGCGTTCGGCGACAACGACCAGTTTCACGGGATGCTCGACGACGTCTGGGTCGCGGTCGGCTGACGGGTCCGCTCCCAGAGCTTGCGGGCCGCGGCGGCCTCGGTGAGCGCCCGCAGCAGCGGCAGCGCCTCCTCGGTGGCGGACCGGCCGGCCTGCTCGAACTCGCCGATCCGGGACAGCTCCCAGAACGCGTACCCGTCCACCTCCGGGCTGAGCACCAGGTCGGCGTCCTTCGCCAGGGTGCCGGTGCCGCCCGGCTGCAGCGTGGAGACCGCCACCATGATGTGCAGGATGGTGGCCGGCGGGCGGCGCGGCAGCGGGCCGGACACGTCGACCGCCACCACGATGTCGGCGCCGAGGCGGCGGGCCACCCCGGCGGGGACGATGTTCACCAGCGAGCCGTCGACGAGCATCTGCCCGTCCCGGTCCACCGGCGGGAACACGCCCGGCACCGCCGCACTGGCGAGCACCGCCTGTGCCACCGACCCGTCCCGCATCACCACCTCCTCGCCGGTCGCCAGGTCACAGGCGACCGCCGCGAACGGCAGCCTCAGGTCGTCGAAGGTGGCGTGGTCCAGCGCCGTCTCCAGGAAGAGGCCCAGCTTGCTGGTCTCGAAGAGCGCTTTCCGGGTACGGGCGGGGCGCACCAGCCGCGCCCACCGCAGCGTCTGCGCCAGCTTGAGGATCTCGGACGGCGGCTTCCCGGCGGCGTAGAGCGCGCCGACCAGCGCCCCGGCGCTGGTGCCGGTGATCACGGCGGGCTCCAGCCCGGCCCGGTCGAGCACCTCCAGCACGCCGACATGCGCGGCCCCGCGCACCGCGCCGCCACCGAGGGCCAGCCCGATCCTGATCTCCGGCGTCTCGTCCAGGTCCATCCCTCCACCCTGCGACCCGCCCGAACGCTTCGGCAAGCCGGTGTGTCCAGCCCCATCGTGCCGGTCGGCGCTTATTTGACCTTTCGGGTGGACCGGGCGACCACCGCGTCGTATTCCGGGTGCTTCTCCAGCCAGCCGCTGATGAAGGGGCAGATCGGCACGACGGTGCGATGGCGGGACCTCGCGTCGTCCATCACGGCCTTCGCCAGGGTGGAACCCACACCATGGCCCTCGTACGCCGGGACGACCTCGGTGTGCGTGTAGACGATGATGGCGCCGGTCAGCTGATAGGTGACGAACCCGGCGAGGTTGCCGTCGTCGTCACGCGCCTCGAAGCGTTCGCGCTCGGGCGCGTCGGTCACAGAGATGCTCACCGCCTCATCCAATCAACCCAGCAGCAGGCCCGCGGCGGCGGGCAGGTCGGCGACGACCGCGGTCGCGGGCGGGTCGTCCGGGCAGTCGGTGTACTCGCCGGTGCGTACCCGGATCGAGCGGGCGCCGAGCGCGGCCGCGACCGCGACGTCCTTGCCCGGCCGGTCGCCGATCATCACGAGCCCGGCGGGCGGGACGCCGAGCCGGGACGCCACCTCCCGCAGCCCGGCCGGGTCCGGCTTGCGGAGGGCACGGCCGCCCAGCTCGTCGGTGATCACGACGACCGGGAAGAACGCGTCCAGGCCGACCGCGGCCAGTTTGGCGCGCTGGATCACCGGGTTGCCGTCGGTGAGGCAGGCGATCGGGAACCGGGCGGCGATCGCGTCCAGGGCCGCGGCCGCGCCGGGGAACAGGGGCAGCCGCCGGGGCCGGTACCCGGTGAACGCCGCCACCAGGACCGGCAGGATCGCGGGAAGGTCGGCGGCCGGAACCCCGTACCGGAGAAGGGCTCTGTCGATGGTCCTGCCGCGGTCCGATCCGGCGATCAGCTGGCGCCGGACCGCCCGGCCGAGCCGCACCGGGTCGAGGCCCGCCGCGGCGCCGGCGCGACCGACCGCGCGGGCCGCGCCGTAAAGATAGGCGGCCTGCGGATAGATCGTGTCGTCCAGGTCGACGACGATGGCTGTCGCGCCGGAGAACACGGCGGAATCGGTCACGCGACGGCCCAGGGCAGCGGTCCGGCGGTGTAGTCGGGCTCGTCCAGGGCGAGCAGCGTGTCCATGATCGGATCGGCGAGCAGTTCGGCGACGCGGGGACCGGTGTTGCCGTCGCCGTACGGGCAGGGCAGCGCCGCGATGTGCGCGAGCATCAGTGGCGCGCTCAGCCGGTGGGCCGCCGCGACCGCCCGGTCGGCCTCCTCGTCGGTGCTGATCCCGGTGAGCACCGCGGTGCCCGTCTCCACCCCTTCCCAGCGGGGCGTCGAGCGCCGCAGCACGACCACCGGGACACCGAGGTAGGACGCCTCCTCCTGCAGCCCGCCGGAGTCGGTGACCACCACCCGGCTGGTGGCCAGCTCGCGCAGCAGGTCGTCGTAGGCGAGCGGGTCCTCGCAGGTCACGCCGGGCACCGCGGCGAGGCGCTCGGCGAGGCCGTGCTCGCGCAGGCGGGCGCCGGTGCGCGGGTGGACCGGGAAGCGGACCGGCCCGATGTCGGCGAGCCGGGCGACCACGCCGATCAGGCGGGCCAGGCGCTCCGGGTCGTCGACGTTGCTCGCCCGGTGGGCGGTGACGAGCACCCCGGTACGGTCGGCGGGCGGCACCGGCGTGATGCCCCGCCGCCGCAGCGCGTCGATGACCGGGTTACCGACGATGAAGATCCGGTCGGCGTCCACGCCCTCGCCGGCGAGGAAGCCGGCGGCCCGTCCGGTCGGCGCGAAGTGCAGCTGGGCGGTGGCCGCGGCGACCCGGCGGTTGACCTCCTCGAGGCTGCGCGGGTTGAAGCTGCGCAGGCCCGCTTCGAGGTGGGCGAACGGCACGCCGGCGGCACGGGAGGCGAGGGCGTACGCGGGGACGGTGTGCGTGTCGCCGAGCGCGAGCACCAGGTCGACCGGGTTGGATCGCAGCACCTCGTCGGCGCCCTCCAGCAGCGCGCCGAGCCGGCTGCCGCCGTCCTGCGCCGGCTCCGGCAGGGACCGCCGGATGTCCGGGCGCAGGCCCAGGTCGCGCTGCACGTCACCGGCCATCGCGGCGACGGTGTGCTGACCGGTGTCGACGGCCAGGACGGTGTGCCCGTACTCGCGCAGGGCGGCCACGACCGGGGCGAGTTTGATGACCTCGGGCCGGGTGCCGAACGGGACAAGGATGCGTTTCGCGGTCATCGGGCGGCTCCCACGAGCTCGTCGGCGGACGTGTAGAAGATCTCGCTGAAGTACCGGGCCATCCGCAGGCCCGGCCGGAACTCCAGCGGTGGCAGGGCGGCGTCCGGGTCGAGGATCCCGGCGACATAGGCGCCGACCACGTCCGCGCCGGCCGCGAGGGTGAGCGGCAGCCCGCCGGAGAACCGCGGGTTGACCTCGACGATCGTGACCTCGCCGGCCGGGCCGACGAAACCCTGCACGTTGGCGGGGCCGCTGTGGCCGACCGCCCGGAGCGTCGCGGTGACCACCTCGGTGACGGCCTCCGACGCGAACGTGGTGCCGCGCACCGAGATGCCGCCGCGGGTCTCGTCACGCCAGCGGGGCACGCAGGCGAGCATCCGGCCGTCCCGGGCGACCAGGGCGTCCGCGGTGAACTCGCGGCCCTCCAGGCGGGTCTGGACGATCGCGCCGGGGACCGTGAAGAACGCGTGCGGCAGGTCGGCGGGCTCGTCGACCAGGACCACGTCGCGGCTGCCCCGGCCGCGTGCCGGTTTCACCACCCAGGGACCGGGGACCAGCCCGGCGGTGCCGGCGGTCCAGGCGGTGGCCGGGTGCGGCACCCCGGCGGCGTGCAGGGCGGTGGCGAAGGCGACCTTGTCGAGGCAGGTCTCGGCGGCGGCCGGGTCGGGCAGCCAGGTCCGCACGCCCATCTCGTCGAGGCGGGCGGTCAGCGGGGTCAGCGCCCGGTACTCCTCGGCGACCGTGCAGACCAGCGCCGACGGGCGGTACTCCGCCAGGATGGCGAGCAGGCTCTCGGCGTACCCGGGCTGATCGGCCCGGGGAAGCACCGCGGCGTGCGCGGCAAGCCGGAGCCCGGCCCCCTCGGGGTTGGCGTCCAGCGCCAGGACCTCGTCGCCGGCCTTCTGCAGCGCCTGGATCACCGCGACGCCGGCCGGGCCGCCGGCGCCGGTCACCGCGATCAGGCGGCCGGTCGGGGCGGGACCGGTGCCGGCCGGCGCGCGCATCAGCCAGGCCCGGGCCCAGAGCCGCAGCGCGATCACGTCGGCGCTGGCGATCGGCTCCCACTGGCGGGCGGCGACCGCGTCGGCGAGCGCGTCGAGCACCCCGATGTCGGTCTCGTGGGTGGCGACCGCGAGCAGGGTGGCGGTGTGCACGCCGAGGCCTTTGCCGGCGAGGTCGCGGACGATGGCGGCGCGGCGGGCGGCGTTCTCGTGGCCGACCCGGTAGTCCACCCGGGTGCGCTCCCGGCGTCGGGCCAGGCGCGCCGACAGGGCCCGCGGCAGCACCCGGCGATGCAGGAATGCCGCGACCTGCACCTTCGGCTCTTTCGGGGCGTCGTCTGCGTCGAGCGGCACCCGGTGACCGAGTCCGGGACGGGCCCAGGCCTCGGGCCGGTCCGCGGTGTGCCGTCCCGTGTGATCCTGCTCGGCGCGCTGGGCGTCGTACATCGTCATTCCGATCATGATGAGCAGTCCGATCAGGGTGTAGGCGAAATTGATGACCGCGCCGATCCAGTCGTGGAAGAAGACCAGCGCGTCCACGGCGAAGTACCGCCCGGCCAGCAGCGACAGCACGAGCCGGACCTGGTTCGCGGCGAGCACGAAGACGGTCGCGACGGCGAACCCGGCGACGACCTGGGACCGTTCGCGCAGGACGATGGCGGCGAGGGCGGCCAGCGCCAGGACGCTGGAGAGGATCGAGCAGGAGCCGGTCATCTGGGCCACCACGGGCTCGAGCCCGGGACCGAAGACCAGGAAGGAGTCGCCGAGCGCCGCGGAGATCCGATCCACGCCGAGCGCCATGATGATCTGCTCGCAGATCAGCACCTCGAAGTGCCGGGCCCCGTCGATCCAGAGCAGGTATCCGCCGACGCAGCCGGCCACCGCGAGCGCCATCTCGACCAGCACCAGGTGGCGGCGGCGGGCCGTGCCGCTGGGGACCAGCCGGCGCGCGGCCCGGTCGTGCAGGGCGTGGTCGAGGCGGCGGGCGACGAGGGTCATGCCGCCTCCGGGAGCGGCGCCTTCACGGGTGCGCTGGTGGCGCCGGACCGGGCCGTCTTGGACCAGCTGTAGGTGGTGCCCCACATGCCGTCGAGGTAGGCCTTGGTGGCGGTCAGGATCGACATCCCGAAGGCGGGGATGAACCCGATCAGCATCCAGACGGCCTTACGGGAGACCCGGCCCAGGACCAGTCCGACGGCGAGCTCGGTGAAGGGTCCGGCGAAGAGCAGGGCGGAGAGCGCGATCATCTGGAGCAGCGACGAGCCGCCGATCCCGAACGCCCGCAAGCCGATCAGTATCAGCCCGAGTCCGCACAGGACGGGCACGTGGTAGACCCAGAGGAAGAGGATCGTCTCCAGCTTCTCCATCAGGGACAGATGCGGCGTGACGACGACCGGCCGCCAATAGTCCCGCAGACACTTCTGATGGCCGCGCGCCCATCGGTACCGCTGCCGCCAGAACCGGCTGTTCGACAGCACCGCTTCCTCGAAGTCGACAGCCGTCGAGTCGTAGCGGACCCGGTACCCGTCGAGCAGCAGCCGCAGTGTGAGGTCGGTGTCCTCGGTGACGGTGTGCGGGTTCCAGCCGCCGAGCGCCCGGATCAGATCGGTGCGGACCGCACAGTTCGCGCCACCGTACGCGGGCAGTTCGAACAGCGCCTGCCGGCCGTACTCGTTGACCAGATAGCCGGACAGGTAGTCGATGAAGATCGTGGACGCGAGGTTCGACTCGACGCCGTTGCGGACCACGCAGCGCCCCATCACCGCGCCCACCCGCGGATCCCGGAAATGCCGGACGAGCCGGCGCAGCACGCTCGGCTCGGGCTGGTGGTCGGCGTCGAAGATGACCGCGATCTCCGCGTCGACCAGGGCGAGGGCGTCGTTGAGGGCGCCGGACTTGCCGCCGCCGGCGCCGGGCGGCCGGTGCAGCACCCGCAGCCGCGGGTTGGCCACGTGCCAGGCGTCGAGTTTCGCGCCGGTGCCGTCGGTGGAGGCGTCGTCGACGACGACCACGGTCAGCGCCGAGGGCGGATAGGACAGGTCCAGCATGGCCGCCACCATGCCGTCGACCACGAGTTCCTCGTCCTTGCAGGCGACCAGGACGGCGATCGTGGGGGTGTAGGTCTCGATGCCGACGACGGGCGCGTCGAGATCGCGTTCCGCCCAGCGGGCCGCCGAGACCGCGAACGCGAGATGCCGGAAGAAGAAGAGCAGGAACACGACGTTGAGCACTGTCGCGGCCCAGCCCAGCGTCCGGTCCACGCCGAACAGCGCGAGCGCCGCGGCGAGGACCAGGACGTGGGTGAGCAGAGCGCGACGGTAGTGCTCCGGCACGCGGCGGTGGCGCCCCCGTCCGGCAGGGGACGCCACGCCGCCGGTCACGCGGCTACCTGCGCCGAGTACACCGGCATCTCCGACATCATCGGCAGCACGAGAGGCGGCGCCAGATCCCACACGAAGCGGGCCGGCACGAACGCCTCGGCGAACCGGACCCGCGCCTGGGCGCCGAAGTGCCGGGCCGAGGCGGCGACCACCTCCGGGTCGACCATCGCGGACGACTCGACCTGGCTGCGGTGACACGCCAGAGCGGCGATCTTGCGGTCCAGGTGCGCCGAGATGTCGACGTAGACGGTCGGCTCGAACCGGGTGGTGGACGGGCTGCGGTAGTGCAGGATCCGCCGGCTGTGCCGGGTCGCGGACAGGGTGGCCGCCGCGACCGCGCGGTGGTCCTGGTGCGAGTCGTCCGCCGCGTGCACGTAGACGACGTCCGCCTCGGCCTCCCGGATCGCCTGCTCGATCAGCGCCACCGTGGCCGCGTCCGGGGTGACCGCGCAGTCCACCAGGCTGCCCCAGATCAGATTGCAGTCCAGGCTGCGGGCGGCGGCCTCCGCCTCGGCCCGGCGGCCGTCGACCAGGCCGGGACCGTTCTGGCCGCCGGTCACCACGAGCATGGTGACCTTGTCGCCGGCTGCCCGGTGTGCGGCGAGGGTGCCGCCACAGCCGAGCTCGATGTCGTCGGGGTGCGCGCCGATCGCCAGGACGCTGCGCATCGTCACGGCTGGGTCACCGTGCGACGCTTGCGCCACAGGTAGACTCCTCCGCCCACCAGAGCTGCGATGATCAGCACGAGGATCGGACCGGAGCCGTTGCCCCCGGCGGGCAGGTCGACGTCCTTGCCGCAGTTCGGCCGGTTCCAGTGCCCGATCACGATCTTGCCGCCGACCTTCCAGGTGACCTGGGTGTCCTTGGAGATCCAGCCGGTCGCGAACGACGCCTTGTGGGTGCCGGGCTCGAACCGGGTGGTGACCTTCGCGTCGGTGCTCCTGGTCGTGCCGGACAGCACGATCTTGTTGTTGTCCCCGGCGTCGATCTTCCCCGCCTTGCTGGCCGTGCTGACGTAGCCGAACACCGCGCGGTAGGAGTTGGTCTTGCTGTCCTGCACGACGCAGTCACAGGTCGGCGTGCCGGAGAACGTCTGCCAGGTGGCCGCCGCCGGCGTCGAGTTCAGCACGAGCACGGTCGCGATCGCGGCGACCAGCGCAGCGCCGGACGCCGCAAGCAGCGCACGGCGCCTCCGCAGTGACTGGGGCACGAGACGCATGGGTTACCTCCGCAGGTCTACCGGGCACGCCGGGTGGCGCGTCGTACCCATCGGCCTTGCCCGGAGATGCCTGAGTAGCGGGCGGGTTGCACCGCGACATCTGTAAGGGTGTGCCGAGTTCGCCCGTCCTTGCAGCGAAATGCTCGATTCCGGCCTCGGCCCCTCCTTCTTCGGTACGGGTGACCGAACGGTCCCCGAGAGTCCTTGATGATCTTCGGTAACGTGCCGGCCATGACACTCACCGATGTGCTGGCCAGGGCGGCTGCGCTCGCCCCCGATCAAGGCATCGTGCACGTCGGGGACACCGATCGTCTCGTCGGCTACGCGGAGCTCCACGCCGACGCGCTGCGGGTCGCGGGCGGGCTGCGGGCGGCCGGCCTGCGGCCCGGTGACCCGTTGCTGGTGGTGGCGGCCGCCGGCGAGGACTTCCTGGCGCTGTTCTGGGGTGCGGTGCTGGCCGGGGTCGTACCCGTGCCGTTGCCACCGGAACCGGACCGCCTCGCCGCCGTCCGGCGTCACCTCTCCTCGCCGGGCTCTCCTTCGCCGGCCCTCGCCGGCGATCCTGTGGTGCCCGGCGCGCTCTCCCTGGAGACGCTGCGCTCGGCCGAACCGCTCAGCGCGGCGCACCCGGCGCGGCCGGACGACGTGGCGTTCCTGCAGTTCTCCTCGGGCAGCACCGGAACGCCGAAGGGCGTCGAGCTGACCCACCGCAACGTGGTCGCCAATCTCGACCAGGCCGCCCGGGCCAGCGGAACCGGACCGTCGGACGTGGTCGTCACCTGGATGCCGTACTTCCACGACATGGGCCTGATCGGCACCCACCTCACCCCGGTGCACGTGCGCTGCCGGCAGGTGCGGATCAGCCCGCTCACCTTCGCGAAACGCCCCGAGACGTGGCTGCGCGTCGCCGCCCGGCACCGGGGAACGGTGCTGTCGGCGGCCAACTTCGCGCTCGCGCTGGTGGTGCGCCGGGTGCCGGACGCGCTGCTGGAAGGCCTCGATCTGAGCAGCGTGCGCCTGGTGATGGTGGGCGCGGAACCGATCTCGCCGGCAGTGTGGCGGGCGTTCGCCGCGAAGATGGAGCGCGCCGGGCTGCGGCGGTCAGCGCTCGCTCCGGTGTACGGGCTGGCGGAGGCGACGGTGGCGGTCGCGTTCCCGCCGATGGGCGAGGTGGCCGAGCCGGTTGCGCTGAGCCGGGCGGCGCTGGCCCGCGGCGTCGCGCTCCCGGTGTCGTCGGCGGCTTCGGCGGCTTCGGCGGCTTCGGCGGTCGAGTTCATGGACGTCGGTCATCCCGTGCCGGGCTGCGCGGTCCGGATCGTGGACGCGGACGGGATCGTGGTCGAGGACGGCCTGGTCGGGGCCGTACAGGTGGCCGGGCCGAACGTGACACGGGGCTACCATCGCGACCCGCGGGCCACGGCGGCGGCACTGACCGGCGACGGCTGGCTCCGAACCGGCGACATCGGCTTCCTCCGCAACGGCCGGCTGGTGATCAGCGGCCGGGAGAAGGACGTGCTCTTCGTGCACGGCCGCAACTTCCACGCCGCCGACCTGGAGGAAGTGGCGGCGGCGACACCGGGGCTGGGCGCCGGCCCGGTCGCGGTGGTCGGCGCCACAGACCCGGACGGGGGCCGCGAACTGGTCGTGCTCTTCCTCGCCGCGCCGGCCGTGCGGTCCGACCCGGGCGCGGCCGAGCGGGCGCGGCGGCGGGTCGCGGAGGCGCTGGGCTACGACAACGTGCGGGCCGAGGTGGTGCCCCGGGGCGCCTTCGCCCGGACCACCAGCGGCAAGCTGCGCCGCCAGCCCTTACGAGACCGCATCTCCGCCATGCTCGCCGAGCCCCACGCGATCAGGCCCCGCGCGACCAAGCCCTTCGCGACCAAGCCCTTCGCGACCAAGCCCCGCGCCGCCGAGCCCCGCGCCGCCGAACCCCGCGCGCCTGAGGTTCACCCGGCCGCAGCGCCGGCCCGAAGCGCGCCCGAAATCTCCTCCGACACCGGATATTTCCGATCACGGCGGGACATGGAAGGCCTGGTCCGTGCGGTGTGGGCGCGGGTGCTGCGCATCGAGCCGGAGACGATCGGGGCGGAGGATCGGTTCCTCGCGATCGGCGGATCCTCGCTCGCGGCCATGGAGGTGCTCGCGGGGCTGGAGGACGCGCTCGGGCGTACCCTCGATCCGGTTCTCCTGCGCGACTGCGCAACCGTTCCCGCCCTGGCCGACCGCCTCCTGGCCGGGCCCCTCCCCGCGGCGGCCGAGCCCGCCGTGCCCCTTCCCGCTCTGACTGAGTCCGCCGCGGCCGCCGAGGCCGGCATCTCCCACGACCTGGCGATCATCGGGATGGCCTGCCGGTTCCCGGATGCGGACACGCCCGAGCAATTCTGGAACAACCTGATCAACGGCCGGGACTCGGTCACCCGGTCGGACCGCTGGGACGGCTACGGGGCGTTCCTGGCCGACCCGTCGCTGTTCGACGCCGGCTACTTCGGCATCGGCGACGAGGAAGCCCGCCTGCTCGACCCGCACGCCCGGATCTTCCTGGAACTCGCCCACGAAGCCCTGGAACGCGCCGGATACGCCGGCCCTCGCCGCCACGGCCGCCGCATCGGAGTCTTCGCGGCGGTCGGCGAATCCGGCTACCCGGAGCTGCTCCGCGACACCATCGCCGGCGCCGGGGCGCACGCGCTCACCGGCAGTCTTCGCAACCTCACCCCGGCGCGCGTGGCGCACCTGCTCGACCTGCACGGACCCGCCGTCGCGATCGACACCGCCTGCTCGTCGGCGCTCGTCGCGCTGCACCTGGCCCGGCTCAGCCTGACCGCCGGTGACTGCGACGTCGCGATCGTCGGCGGGGTGAACCTCAACCTGACCAGTACCGGTCACAGCCTCCTCGCCGGCGCGCAGGCGCTCTCCCCGACCGGGCGGTGCCGGGCGTTCGCCGGCGACGCCGACGGCTTCGTGCCGGGTGAGGGCGGCGCGGTGCTGGTCCTGACGCGCCCGGAGACCACCGGCGGCGCACCGGTGCTCGCCCTGCTGAAGGGCACCGCCGTCAACAATGACGGCCGTTCGCTCAGCCTGATGGCCCCGAACCCGGTCCTGCAGCGGGAGGTCGTCGCCGAACCCTACCGGCGGATGGGCGTCGACCCGGCCGGCGTCACCTACATCGAGGCGCACGGAACCGGCACCCCGGTCGGCGACCCGATCGAGGCGCGGTCGCTGGCGCACGCGTTCCCGCCCCGGCCCGGCGGCGAGCCACGGCTGCTCGGCTCGGTGAAGACCAATATCGGTCACCTGCTCAACGCGGCGGCCATGCCCGCGCTGCTCAAGGTGATCCTTGCCTTCCAGCATCGCGAACTCCCGCCCTCCCTGCACCGAGGCGAACCGTCACACCGCTTCGACCTGGCCGCGGCAGGCTTCGAGGTCCTCACCGAACGCCGCCCCTGGACCGGCTCGCTGGCCGCGGTGAACAGCTTCGGCTTCGGCGGCACCAACGCCCACGCCGTCCTGGCCGCGCCCTCACCCACCGCACCGGGCGAGGCCGTCCTCATCTCGTCACCGGCATCCACAACGGACATCTCACGCGAATCACCGGACGCCCCTCAGCGCACCGGCCCGCGTCTGCTCACCCTCTCCGCTCACTCCGCGAAGGCGCTCGCCGCCGTGGTCGCCGACCTCACTGATCACCTCCGCGAACACCCTGAGCTGCACGAACACGACGTCTGCGGCACCGCGTCGACAGCGCGAGATGATCACCCGTACCGGATCGGTCTGGTCTGTGAGGGGGACCTCGTCGAGCGGCTCGCGGCAGCGCAGCCGGCGCCTCGCGCAGGCCGCGCACCCCGCGTGGCGTTCCTCTTCACCGAGTCCGCGCCGTCCGGTGTCGCCGAGGCGGCCCGGTTGCGCGCGTGCGGTATCCGTCCGGACGCCGTCGCCGGCCACGACGACGGCGAGCTGACCGAGGCCACGATCACGCGCTTACTGACCGATGGTTTCGACACATTCGTCGTATTCGGTGGACGCCGCGAGGTGCTGCCCCTGCTGCCCGACGGGTCGGCGCTGATCGCCGGAACCGATGCTCGCGCGATCCTCGAAACCGCCGCTGAGCTGTGGCGACGCGGCGCACGACTGGATCGGGCGACCCTCGATGCGGGCAGTCACCGCGTTCCGCTGCCGACGTACCCGTTCCAGCGCCGCCAGTTCTGGATCACCCCGCCGGTCACGCTCGCCACCCCGCGCTGGCTCCCCGAACCGCTGACCGCTTCCGACCCCACCGGCGAAGTGTCCGTCTTGTGGGGATCTTTCAACGCCATGACAGCCCCGGCATCCGGTCACCTCCTTGTCATCACCGAGAACGCCCTGGTCACCGGCGAAGACGGGGAAGCCCACGACCCGGCCCAGGCGATCCGGCTCGGCCTCGCGATGGCCTGGGCCGACGAAAACCCCCACCTCGGGGTACGGGTAATCGACCTCTCCACGTCCGATCCGGAACAGGACCGTCACGACGTCGTCGCCCGGGAGGCCGCCGCCCCGCCGTCACCCGGCCCGGCCTCGGTCGTGGCCTGGCGCAACGGTCGGCGGCTGGCACGCTCGTTCACGCCGGAGCCGGCGCCGCAGCGGGTGGATCTGCCTCCGGACGGCAGCTATCTGATCGTCGGCGGAGCGGGCGCCGCCGGTTCCGCCATCGCCCGTGACCTGGCCCGGCGCGGCCGGCCGTCCCTGCTGCTGGCGGGCCGCTCAGCCGAACCCGTCACCCTGCTGGCCGAGTTACGGGCGCTGGGGGCCACGGCCGAGTACCGGGTCGCGGACATCGCCGTGGATTCCGACGTCGCGGCGCTGGTGGGCGGCTGGACGTTCGACGTGGTGGTGCAGGCCGCCGGCGTGGTACGACCGGGCAGCCTGCGGTCCAAGAGCGCCGCCGATCTGGAGGCCGGACTGGCGGCGAAGGTGACCGGCACCGCATCGCTGTTCGCCGCGGTTGCCCGCCGGAAGCCCGCGCTCGGCGACCGGTCGGCGACGGGAGCAGGCACAGACTCGGGGCCGCTGTTCATTGCCCTCTCCTCGGTGTCGTCGGTAGTGCCCGGGCTGGGCGGCGCGATCGGTGAGTACGTCGCGGGCAACGCCTTCCTTGACGCGTTCGCGGCGGCACAGCGGGCGGCCGGACACCGGTTCGTGGCGGTCAACCTCCCGGCACTCAGCGGCGGCGGCCTCGCGAACGGCATCGACGGGCAGCTCCCGGTGTCGCGGGTCCCGGAGATCCTGTGGTCGGCCGCGGGCTTGAACGTGGCCCAGGTGCTGGTCAGCGCACCGGTCAGCGGTCCCACCCGTACCATCAGCGCACCTTTCCCCTCCCTCGCCGCCCCTCATGTGATCGTGGAATCTCCTGGAGCCGCCGAACGATCACCACACGCGGCGCCGGAGGAACTCGTCGCGGTGGTCCGGGAGCTGCTCGGCGGCGCGCTCGACCGGGAACCGTCGAGCATCGGGCTGGACGAGCCGTTCCTGACGCTGGGGCTGGACTCGCTCACCGCCGTCGACCTGGTCAAGGAGCTGGAGACACGGCTCGGGCGCAGCCTGTCGACGACGCTCTTCTTCGAGCATCGGACGCTCGGTGAGCTCGCCGGACATCTGGCGGGACCGGAGAGTTTCCCGCTCAGTCCGGTGCAGCGAGCCTTCCACACGGCCGGTCGGCTCTATCCGGAGGTGCCCGCTTACGCGTACGTGAGGCAGACCGTGACCGGACCACTCGACCCGGACCGCCTCCGCGAAGCGTTCGTGGCGCTGGAAGAGCGGCATCCGATGCTGCGCGTGCGGATCGATGCCGGCGGCCAGCGTTTCAGCAGTGGCGACACGGCGTCCTGGTTCCGGGTCGTGGAGCTGGACCGACCGCTGGCGGAGATCGACGCTGAGCTGCGTAATGCCACGTTCGACCTGGCCCGCGAAGCGCCGATCCGCGCGGTGCTGGCCGTCGAGCGCCCGGAGCCGGGCTCGGGCGGGGTGTCGCATCTGCTCGTGGTGGCGCACCATGCGGCCGCTGACGGGTACAGCCTGGCGATCCTCGGGGACGAACTGTGGTCGATATACGGGGGTTCGGCGCCGGGCGGGTCACCGGCGACGACGTTCGCCGAGCATGAGGCGTTACGGGCCGCGCCGAAGCCGGCCGACCTCGATCATTGGCGGACGGCGCTGAGCGGATATCCGTCGCTGACGCTGCCGTTCGACGGTTCGCCGGAACCCCGGCCGCCCTATGCGGTGCATCAGGTGTCGGCCGATCCGGCGCTGACGGCGGCGCTCGAGGAGCAGGCCCGGGCGGCCGGTGTCTCGCTGTTCCACCTGGTGCTGGCGGCGTACGTGCGGTGCCTGTCGCGATGGACGGGACAGTCAGCGGTTCCGGTGCTCGTCGCACGCGCCGGGCGGGAGGCGCGGCTGGCCGGTATCGATCGGATGGTGGGCCCGTTCGCGGACACCCTGCCGGTGCTCGCCACCGTGGAGCCGGGCGAACCGGTCGCGGCGCTGGCCGGGCGACTGCGGGACAGGTGGCTGGTCAGTGAGCAGCACGGATCGGTGTCGAGTCTGGATCTCGCGCGGTTGCTGGTTGACGTGCAGACGGCGAGTTTCAGTTTCGCCCGGTTCCCGTCGGCGGGGGTGACCGCCGCGGATCAGGTGACGGCGACGGTCGCGGGGACGGCGTCGGCCGCGACCCGGCTCGGGCTGGTCTGTTTCGAGGCGCACGGCGGGCTGCACTTCTCCTGGAACCACCCCGCCGGCCTGTTCGAGCCGGCGACCGTGGCCCGCTTCGCGGCGGAACACCTGGCCGAGGTGACGGCGCTGGCCCACGCCGGCTCGACCCCCGCAGCGGAAGCCCCGGCCCACGGTGACCCCTGGGACACGCCGGAGCTCACCGTGACTCAAGACCAACCGACAGCGGCCCGGGCACACGGTGGGCCTCTGTCCACGCCGTCGATCGTGGAGCGGATCAGGGCTCAGTGCCGGCTCACTCCGATGGCCGTCGCCGTGCTGACCAGCGGGAAGCCACTCAGTTACGGAGATCTCGACCTGGCCTCCGACCGGCTGGCCGCCACGCTCGAAGCACATCTGTCCGCCGCCGGCACCGGCGGAAACAGCGGCCACCGACGGGTCGGGCTGCTCACCGGACGCGGCAGCGCTACCGTGATCGGCCTCCTCGGCATCCTCAAAGCGAACGCCGCCTGGATCCCCCTCGACGCGACCCACCCACCGGCGCGCCTCACCGACCAACTGACCCGGACCCGCGCGGACATCGTCGTCTGCGACCCCGAGACCCGGAACGTCACCCACGAACTGGGCGCCTTCACCCTCGTGGACGCCACCGCGCCGCCCGCCGCAACCCAGCCGCCCACCGCAACCCAGCCGGCCGGCGCGCCGCACGCCACCACCCAGCCGCCCACCGCGCCGCCTCCGATCGAGAACCGGCCGGACGACATCGCCTACGTCATCTTCACGTCCGGTTCCACCGGGCGTCCCAAGGCCGTCCCGATCACCCATCGCTCGATGGTCAACTACCTCGACTGGGCGATCGGCGAGTTCGGATACCACTCCGGCGACCGCCTCGCACAGACCGCCTCCCTCTGCTTCGACGCCTCGGTGCGGCAGCTCCTGGCGCCGCTCCTCGTCGGCGCAACCGTCGTGACCTGGGACAACGAGACCGTCCGCGATCCCGCTGAGCTGTTCGAGCGGCTGGCCGAGGACCGGGTCACCGTGTGGAGCTCGGTACCCACCCTCTGGGAACGGCTGCTCGGCGCCGCCGAGAAGAGCCGCCGGAACCCTCCCCTGCGGCTCGTGCACGTCGGCGGCGAGGAGCTCTCCCCCGTACACGTCAGACGGTGGTTTGACCGGTTCGGACCAGGGCAGAAAATTACCAACCTCTATGGCCCCACCGAGACCACGATCAACGCCACCTGTCATGTCATCACCGCGCGCCCGGCCGACGACGTTCTGCGTCTGCCGATTGGCAAACCCATCGGGGGTACGGTCGTCGCGGTGCTGAGCGAGACGCCGGCAGCACGGCCCTGTGCTGCCGGCGAGGTCGGTGAGCTGTACATCGCCGGAGCCGGGTTGTCCCCCGGCTATCTCGACGACCCGGAGCAGACCGCCGCGCGGTTCGTCGAACGGGACGGCCGGCGCTGGTACCGCAGCGGCGACCGCGCGGTGATCGACGCCGACGGCCTGCTCTGGTTCCGCGGGCGGGTCGACGACCAGGTGAAACTCCACGGCTACCGGATCGAGCCGGGCGAGGTGACCGCGGCGCTGCGCCGGCATCCGTCGGTGGAGAGCGCCGCCGTGCGGGTCGAGGCCGGTCGCCTCACCGCCTGGGTTCAGCCCGGTGAACCCGTCGAGCCGGCCGAACTGCGGGCGTTCCTCGCGACGTCGCTGCCCCCGTACCTCGTGCCGTCCCGCTTCGAAATCGTCCCCGCACTGCCCCTCACCGCGACCGGAAAGGTTCAGCTGCCACCCAGCCCCTCCGACACGACGGCCACGCCGGCCGACCACGTCGACGAGACGGCTGAGCCGGCGACCCGCACCGAGCGGCTCCTCGCCGCGATCTGGTGCGACCAGCTGGGCCTTGCCCGGGTGCGTCGCGACGACGACTATTTCCAGCTCGGCGGGGACTCGATCGGCGTCCTCGACATGTTCGCCACCCTCGAGACAGCCCTGGAGACGGCCCGGCGGGAGGAGGCGCCCGCACCCACGCGCGGTGCCACGGAACCACTCGCCCTGCCGCGGCCCACGGTCATCTACCGACACCGGACCCTCGCCGCTCTGGCCTCCGTCATCGACGCCGCGCACGCCGCCACGCCCGAGCCCATGCCCGCGCCCGCCGCCGCGTCCACGCTCACCGCCACGCCCGCGCACGACGATGGCGCCTTCCCGCTGACCGCCAGCCAGCGCGGATTCCTGCTCGCCGACGCGCTAGGCGCACCGTCGACGTGGCTGGCCACGCCCCGCATCCACGGGCCCATCGACCGAGAGCGATTCCAGCACGCGGTCGACACCCTGGTCGAACGTCATCCGATGCTACGAACCGTCATCCACGCCGATTCACGCCCGCCGATGCAGCGGGAGCTGGCCTCGCCGGGACGGCTGACCGTCGCGTTCGAGCCGAATCCGGCGCCCCTCCACGAGGAGCTCGCGACCGAGAAAGCCCATCGGTTCGACCCAGCGCGGTGGCCCCTGCTGCGGTTGCGGCTGCTGCGCACCGGGCCGGAGGAGCACGTGCTGATCATGCATGCGCACCACCTGATCGGGGATGGTTACAGCGTCGCGCTGCTGGCCCGGGAATTGTTCGCCGTCTATGACGGGGCGAAGCTGCCGCCGTTGCGGTCGACGTTCCGGGACTACGTGGCGTTGCTCGACGGGTTGACCCCCGAGGTCGTCGAGGGTGGCTCGTTCGGGGGCGGGACGGTATCGGCGACCGACTTCACGGTGACGGGTCGGGTTCCGTTCTCGACGGTGCTTTCCGCATACCGTGAAGCTCTGACCAGCGTCATCGGCGCGCCGGAGTCGGTGATCGGCGTGGCGGTGACCGGTCGTGATCACGCCCTTCCCGACCTGGCCCGGATCTTCGGACCATGCGCGACGGCGGTGGCGGCGGCTCTCGGCACCGATCTCGCGGAGGCCCGCACCCGGACGTTCGTCGCCCCGCGCGGCTGGCGCTATTTCCTCACCTATCTGGACTTCGACGCGCTCGGTCCGCTGAGCGGCGAAACCCTGCGCTGGGAATGGTCGGATTCGGACTCGGACCTGACCGTGCCGTCCGGAACCGACGTCCTGCTTGCCGCCCGTCCCATCGACGGCGGCCTCCGCGTGACGCTGCGCGGCCACCTGCCCGCAGAGATCGTGGAGCGGCTGGCGGCGGCGCTGCGCACCGCCTTGCGGCGGCTCGACGCCGCGCTGATCGGCTACCTTCCGGCCCCCGCGCAGATCGCGCAACTGATTCCCTCATCGGTACGGGCGATGCTGCCGGCCTTGGACCGCGAGAGCATCCGGGCAGCTCTCTTCCCGGACAGGAGTGCACGCCTGCTGGAGACCGCCGATACCCCGCTCGGGCGTTCCGGGTTCGTGTGCCTGCCGAGATTCGCCGACGAGCTCGGCAACCCGGGTCTCGCCGAGGCCGCCGCCGCAGCGGTGGACATCGCCGCCGGCCACGGCGCCCGAACCGTCTCGCTCGCCGGCATGATTCCGGCACACACCGGATACGGAACGGCGGTGTCCGAGCTGATCCGCTCGAACACTGTAATCACTACCGGTCACGCGGTGACGGCAGCGTCGGTTGTCCGCACCACCCTCGCGGCGCTCGCCGCTCAGGGACGCAAGCTGTCCGGCAGCGTGGTGGCGGTGGTCGGCGTCGGCTCGATCGGCAGTTCCTCGCTGCGGCTGCTGCTCGACCGCGGCCCGGAGACACCGGCCGGCCTGATCCTCTGCGACCTGCCCGCGGCCGCCGGCCGGCTGGCGGACCTCGCCGATTCCCTGCCCGGCATCCCCACCGAGATCGTCGCGGCCACCCCCGCGGCACCGGACGCCGTCTACCGCGCCGACGTCATCGTCGCGGCCACGAGCGGCGGCCCGGGCACCGTCGACGTCGACCGGCTGCGACCGGGAACGATCGTCGTCGACGACTCGTTCCCGCACTGCTTCGACACCGCGAAGGCCCTCACCCGGATGCGCGAGCGGGCCGACGTCCTGATCGTCGGCGGCGGCTTGCTCGACTGCGGCCCGTCCACCCGCGAGGCGGCGCCGGGACTCCCCGCCGCCCAGTTCAGCCTGCCCGGCACGATCGCCTCCTGCCAGCTGGAGTCCCTCCTGCACGCGACGGCAGGCGCCCTCGACCCGACGGCACGCAATGCCCGGCCGACAGCAGGCGGGCACGGGACAGAGGCCGGCGTTGCCGGCGCCGCGCGGACAACCGGCCTGCCCGCCGTCCTGGGCCCGGTGAACGCGGAGCAGGCAGCGGTCTACGGCGCCGCACTCGACGCCGCGGGCGTCCGAGCAGCCCCGCTACACCTGCTGGGCACGGTGGTCGCGCCCGGAACGGGTCAGTCCCAGGAGGGGACCCACCACAGCCAGCCGTAGGGCGGCGGCGGCCAGGACGGATCGGGGCGCCAGCCGGGTGGTGGTTTCCACCCGGCCGGCGGCTCCGGCCAGTTCGGCGGCACGACGAAGCGGATACCGGTCGGTTCCGGCGGGATGGTGCCCGGATCCCAGCCCGCCGCCGGCCCGGGAACAGCGGACGCCACTCCAGCAGCGACCGGCACCAGGCCGGAGACCACCGGCGCCGGGCCGGGGACCACGGGCGGCACGGTGGACGTCTGCGGTGAGCCGCCGGGAACCGGCCCGAGCGAGAACGAGATCGACGTGGAACCCGCCGAGACGACCGAACCCACCGGAACCGGCGACGAGGACACCGGCGGGACCGGCGGCGGCGGGACGGCCACCGTCGACGGCTCCGCGCCCATCTTCACCGCATACACGTGCGCATCCGCGATCCAGCTCTCCGGCAACTCGTGTGCCCGCACCACCTGCAGCACCACCTCCGCCTTGAGCCGGTTCCCCTTCACGACGGCCCGCACCCCGGCGCCCAGCCCGCCCTCGGCCAGCATCCGCACCGCGGGCAGCACCTCACCGCTCATCTTCGGCGTCAGCTGTCCGACCCGTACCCCGTCGATCCGCACCTCCACCACGGTCCGGGTGCTACGGGCCAGCTGTTCGGTGACCTCGTGCAGGGTGGCGTGCACCCAGCACTCGCCTTCCGGGCAGAGCCACGGGATCAGCGCGTCGAGGTGGTGCTCCTCGCCGGTGACCTGGATGGCGTTGCCGAGCGGCAGCATCAGATGCGGCCCGGTGGGTGGGGCGTTCCCGGGTACGAGCAAGTGCGGCTCAGCCAGTTCGAGACGCGCCGAGTATCCCCAGTCGCCGCCCCAGAGGTGTGCGGTGACCTGCGGATCCCAGCCGTTCGCCACGAGCTCGGCGAGGACCGGGACATAGCGTGCGGCGTCGGCGCGGGAGAGGTGGCCGATCTGGCCGGTGGAGGCCCAGACACCGACGGCGTTGGGGTCGTGCCGGTTCCGCGGATCGGGCATGAGCCGCACCGGCGTGACGATCTCCGCATCGGACGCGGGCGCCGATGCTCCGAACAGGGCCTTCCACGCCGGGGTGTAGTGCGACTCCCCGACGACCTCGATGTTCGCCCAGCCGCGCTGGCCCCACAGGTCAAACGGTACCGACATGGACGGCAAGCGTACGGACGCGCGGCTGCGGTGGCGGTCAGCGACGCTCGCCCGTACAGCCAGCGGTTTTCGCCGGATCAGCGGAAGCGAACACCAGTGATTCACAGGCGTCGATTCTCGGTGTTAGCGTCTGACCACCCAACGTTGGGAGGAACAGATGAGAAGAGTCCTCGCTGTCTCCACGACCGTCGCCCTTACCGTCTTCGGACTGGCGACCGGCGCCCAGGCAGCACCCGCCGAAGCCGACGTCCTCGCGGTGCCCGGCGCCGAGGCGGTGCCGGGCAGCTACATCGTGGCGCTGAAGTCCGGCAAGGTGGCGAGCGCGGTCGCCGCGGAGCACGACGCGACGGTGCTCCACACGTACCACCGGGTGTTGAACGGCTTTGCCGCACGCATGACGGCGCGCGAGGCGCGGCAGATGGCCGCCGACCCGGACGTCGCGTTCGTGCAGCCCAACGTGATCCATCGGATCTCGGACACGCAGGCCAACCCGCCCTCGTGGGGCCTCGATCGGATCGATCAGCGCAATCGACCGGTGAACCAGGCCTACACCTACGGCACCACCGCGTCGAACGTGCACGCCTACATCATCGACACCGGGATCCGGACCACGCACCAGGACTTCGGCGGGCGTGCGAGCAGCGGATTCGACGCGGTCGACGGCGGCACGGCGGACGACTGCAACGGGCACGGCACCCACGTGGCCGGTACGGTCGGCGGCGGCTCCTACGGTGTGGCGAAAGGCGTGCAGCTGGTCGGCGTGCGGGTGCTCGACTGTCAGGGCAGCGGCACGACGGCGCAGGTCGTGGCCGGGATCGAGTGGGTCACCGCGAACGCGCGGAAGCCCGCGGTGGCGAACATGAGCCTCGGTGGCGGCGCCGACACCGCGCTGGACAACGCGGTCCGCGCCTCGATCACGTCCGGGGTCAGCTACGCGATCGCGGCGGGCAACGGCCTGTTCGGCCTGTTCGCGCTGGACGCCTGCACCCAGTCGCCGGCCCGCGTCCCGACAGCGATCACCGTGTCGGCCACCAACGCCGGCGACGCGAAACCGTCCTGGGCCAACCGCGGGAGCTGCGTGGACGTCTTCGCACCGGGCATCAGCATCCCGTCCACCTGGAACACCGGCGACACCGCGACGAACACGATCAGCGGCACGTCGATGGCGTCACCGCACGTCGCCGGGGCGGCCGCGCTCTACCTCGCGACCCACCCGGGCGACTCACCTGCTCAGGTGCACAGCGCGATCGTCAGCAACGCGACCGCCGGCGTCGTGATCAGCCCAGGCTCGGGCACGCCGAACCGGCTGCTCTACACCGGAGCGTTCTGAGCCGCCCGCGTTCTGCGGCCGCGCCCACCCTGTCGCGATCAGGGCGAGCGCGGCCGCGTGCGCGGCGGCGGCGACCGCCGGCAGATGCAGGCCCGCATACCCGAGACCGGTCAGCAGATCCGCGACCACGAACAGCACCCCGCCTGCTGCGACGAGAGGCGAAACCCCTGCCGCTGCCGCGGCCATGGCGGACAGCGCGAGGCTGTAGACCAGCAGGGGTACGCGGAAAGCACCCCACCGGTCTCCGAAGAGCGCATTGGCCGAGACCGCCAGCAGGGCGAACATGGCCGACGGCGAGGGCAGCGGCTTCGCCCGGTTGAGGAACGCCAGCGTGAAGCAGATCAGGGTGCCGAGGAGGAACACCATGCCGGCGAGCAGCCCGGCGCGGTTCGGGATCAGCAGGGCGATGTCGCCGGCGGTGGCGAACCCGAGGCCGTGGACGACGGCGTCGGGTCTCCCCTCCCCCCGTCTTCTCGTCACCTGGAGATGCCAGATCAGGAGCGGGGCCAGCAGCGGGGTGGTGACCCACTGGAGTGCGGTGAGGCCGGTGGCGACGGCCGCGATCTGCACGGCGGCGACCGCAGCGAACAGTTTCAGTGGAAGAGTCATACCCGGCGATACCCCGTCATGGCGGGCAATCATGACGGCGGGATGGATCACGCGTCAACGGGTTCGACCAGTTGTTAACGCGCGGTTCATGCGGTCGGCGCTTGAACCTTCCACCCTGCGGTGCGTCGGTGCCGGTGTACGCGAAAGGAGTGGTTGACATGCGCCGATGGACCACATACCTCTGGCAGGCACTGGCCGCGCTCGCCGACAGCGAGTACCCGATCGGGGTCTATGCCCCGCCGCCCCGGCCCTTCCATGTCGACCTCGACGACGACGTCTCGGTCCGAGCCGCGTTCACCTCGATCGTGGAGTGGAACTGGGGTCCCGGCCGGTAGGCCAGGGAGCTGCCGGACACCCTGCCGGCGCCGGGCGCACTACGCGTTGCGCTCGTTGCGCCAGGCCGTGCTGCGCCCGGTGTGGCAGTAGTTGCGCTGCCCGGTGTTCCCGGCGTCGAGCCGCTGGATGTCGAGTTGCAGATGCTCCGGCAGACCGGTGCCGCACGAGTCCATGAAGATCGCGTTCCGGACCCGCGCGGCACGGCCGCCGGGCAGGGTGACGGGCGCTCCCGGCACGGCGACCGTGTCCGGCGGGCAGAAGATCACTTCGTTGCTGACCAGGCACGGGCCCACCTCGGCGCCGTCGACGTGGACGGTACGAGGCTCGTCGGCGTGCAGCATCGCGAATTCCAGCCAGTTCACGTCTACCAGTGTGCCCGCGCTGCGATGGATCAACCCAGATTCTTGCGCGTGACCGTCCACTGTGTGCCGCTGCCCAGCCCGAGGATCAACGCTCGAGCCGCCTGGTCGCCCTTGAGCTGCCACTTCAGCCAGGCCGCGCCGACCCTGCCGTACTCACCGCCGTTGACCTGGGCGAACGTCCCGTAGTGACCGACCGGCAGGTGCGCGAGCAACGCCGGAAGCCCGGCCGGAAGGCGGTTGTAGTCGTCGACCGCGTTCGGGTACGCGATGTCGTCCGGCCCACCGGTGAAGTAGGCGACCGGCGCGTGCAGCCGGGCCAGCCGGTAGTTCTCCAGGTCGCTGAGCAGCCCGCTGTTCCAGAACACCGTGGTGTCGACGCGGGCGTCGGCGCTCGCCTCGACGGCCTCGATGCCGCCGCAGGACTGACCCATCACCGCGACCTTGCCGGTGTCGATCCGTCCGCGGTACTTGCTCGCCACCCGGCTGTTCTCCGCGACGGCCCAGTCGATCGCGTCGATGAGCATGTCGGCGTCGGTGCTGCCGGTGCCGCCCGGCCGGCCGTTCGCGATCACCAGGAAGCCGTGCGAGGCGAACTCCTTGAGGATGTTCTCGAACCAGGTGCCGTCCGCCCGGCAGGCGCCGTTGCCCCAGACCACGATCGGCAGCTTCTCCGCCGGGAGCGTGGACGGACGGTAGATGGTGTGGTTGTAGAGGCGGATCGTGGTCTCGTAGTCGGCCGGGTAGGGCCCGGAGCCGCCGGGCGCCGCCTGCGCCGGGGTGGCGGCAGTGCCGAGCGCGAGAGTGACAGCGATCGCTGCGATGACCGTTCTTCCGATGCCTTTCATGCTCCTGCTCCTCCTATGCCGAAGAATTGGACGGCTTCGTAGGGGCCGCAGATCGCGGCGTAGCCCTGACCCGCGGTGCCGCAGTTCTCCACGCCCGCGCCAGGGTTGACGGGCTGCTCATGACCCATGCCACTGACCCGGTACGTCTGAATCTCCCCGGCACCGAAGACCTGTTTCGTGACACCCGGCTTCGGCGTGGTGGTCTGCGTGGGTATCCGGCTGATCCCGAACACGCCGGCCCACTGATCCCGCTGGCGCTCCAGCGACCGCGGGCTGATCAGCCGATCCTCGCTGCCGTGCCAGATCTGCACGGGCGGGCGCGGCCCGGCGTACCCCGGATACGCGGTCCGGATGTCCGGCAGCCGCGTGGCGACCGATCCGGAACACGGGCCGCCGATCAGGAAGTAGCGGGCCTCCGTGCCGGCACACCCGTACGGCATGCCGAAGAAGACCGCGCCGGCCCGGAACCGGTCCGGGTACGCCGCGAGCATCACGTTCGTCGCCGCGCCGCCGCCGGAGTAGCCGGTCACGAACACTCTGTTCCGGTCCGCGCCGCTCTGCCCCACCACGTGATCGACCATCTGGATGACCGACTTCGCCTCGCCCTCGCCGGCCCGGGTGCGGTCGGCGTCGTTCCAGGCGCTGAAGCACTTGTGCGGCACCAGCCCGCCGGAGCCGACGTTCTCCGGTTTCTGCTCCGGCATCACGAGATGGAATCCGTACAGGTCGGCGTACTTGCGCCAGCCGGTGCTGACGTCCAGGTTCAGCGCCTGCCCGCCACACCCGTGAAAGAGAACCACGATCGGGGCGCCCGGCCCGGCCGCCGCCGGCGTGTAGAGAAACATGCGCTGGTTGCCGGGGTTGCTGCCGAACCCGGAGACCTCCTGAAACCCGGTCGCGGTCGTGACGGGGGTGAGCGCGAGAACAAGCGCCACGAGAAGACTCTTCATCCACGTACCTCCTTTGCCTCGCTCCTTCCGCATAGACGCTCGCCGATCAAAAGCATTCGCGGATCGGCGAAATCACCGGCCCTGAACCGCGGGGAGATCGTCCCGGTACATCAGGCAGAAGCAGCCATGCCGGGAGGTAGCCGTGACGAGTCCACTGGCCGCCCCGGTGGCGGGCATGGGATTGGTGGAGGACCCGTTCGAGATCGCCTCCGGGATCCGCAGCGGCAGCTGGGTGGACGCCTCGCTGGGCGGCGTCGGGATGTCGCTGGAGGCGCTGTCGCTGGTCCTCGATCCGCTGGGCAGCCTGATGAGCTGGGGCGTCGGCTGGCTGCTGGAACACGTGGAACCACTGCGGGAAGCCTTGGACCATCTGGCCGGCGACGCCGCGGCCGTGTCCGCGCAGTCGTCGCAGTGGCAGCAGGTGGCGGCCCTGATGTCCTCGGCGCACGCCGGATACACGGCCAGGGTGCAGGCGGACACCGCCGGCTGGTCCGGCGAGGCCACCGAGGCCTACCGGGCTCACGCCGGCGAACAGCTCGCAGCGATGCAGGGCATCGGGGTAGCCGCAGGCGGGATCGCTTCCGCAGTCATGGGTACGGGGTTGCTGGTGGCCCTGGTCCGCGAGATCGTCCGGGATCTGATAGCCGATTTCGTGGCGACGCTGGCGGTGCGGTTGCCGCAGTGGCTCGCGATGGAGGGGTTCACGCTCGGTATCGCGACACCGGCGGTCGCCAGCCAGGTGGCGAGTCTGGTGTCGTCCTGGGCCGGCCGGATCCGGGGCTTCGTCCGTGGACTGCTGACCAGCCTCCGGAATCTGCTGCCCAGCACCGACGGACTGCGCCGGATCCTGGACGCCCTCGTCATGAGCGTCGGCGACATGGCCCGGAAGTCCCCGGTCGGCGGTCACGCCGACGCCACTCCGGCCGCGGGCGGCAGCCCGGCCGCGCCCCGCCCGGACGGCGACGGCGGCGACGGCGGGCCACCGTCGAGCTCCGATCCGCTACCCGAGAAGGACGACGCGCCTCGGGAACCCGACGGCTCACCGACGACGAGTCCCCGCGACGTGCACGGAGCGCTCCAGACCTCCACACGGCAGATCGACGCGGATTACGTCTGGCGGAACGGAACAATGTACGTGCAGGAGGACGGACAGATCGTCAAGGTTCTGGACAATGGGAACGGCACCTATGACGTCGTGGTCCGCGATCTGAGCAATCCGACGGGCCGGCCCACGACCAGCATCGCGGACGTACCCGAGCGCTCCATCCAGCGGAAGATCGACAAAGGAATTTGGGAGTGAGGCATGAATCAACGGGTCTGGACCGGCGAGGTGGGCGCGCGTCTCCGCTGCTGCATCTGCGGGGACGAGACGGTGGATGCCGACGACTACGTGCTGATCCAGATGACTGCGTCACCCGGCGACGAGGCCCAGTGGTTCGGTGCCCACGCCGCCCACCTGAACTCCGTGCTGAAGGAGGGGTTCCGCGTCGAGATTCACGAGTGGTGAATGTCGACCGCGAACCCCTCGGCGAGGACCTCGTTGAGGTGGCTCGCGTGGACGCCGAGAAACTGTTTCGCCTCGGTCGGGGCCGCCGTGATCCGCAGCAGCACGTAGTCGTCGGCACCCGTGGTGTCCTCACCACAGATGCAACAGCGGAGTCTTTCGGTGACCGCTCCCGTCCACTCCCGGCCGTCCGTGCCCACCGCGCCCTCCCCCGCTCCGCAGAACCTCACCTATCTGACCACGGGACCGTCGGTTGAGAAACCCGTCGCCGGGCGGCGGTGGGCCGCCCGGCAACGCTGGGTCAGCGGCGGCGGAGGGTGGGGTCGAGCAGGGACGGGGGTGTGTCGAACTTTTCGTCGGGGGCCAGGTCGTGGCCGGGAGCGACGATGCGGTCGATGGCGTCCAGGACGTCGGCGGGCAGGGTGGTGTCGGCGGCGGCCAGCTGGGAGTGCAGGTGGTCGAGTGTGCGGGGGCCGATGATGGCGCTGGTCACGGCGGGGTGGGCGGTCACGAAGCCGAGCGCCAGCTGGATCAGGGTGAGGCCGGCGTCGTCGGCCAGTGCGGCGAGCTGCTCGACGGCGGCGAGGCGGGCCTGGTTGGCGGCGGCGGTGAGGTCGAAACGGCCGGGCAGGATCGCGGAGCGGTGGGTGGTGATCTCGCGGCCGGCGCGGACGGCGCCGGAGAGCCAGCCCGAGGCGAGCGGGCTCCAGGCGAGCACGCCCATGCCGTACTCCTGGGTCGCCGGGAGCACGTGCGCCTCGATGCCACGTTGCAGGATCGAATAGCTGGGCTGCTCAGTGACGTACCGGGAAAGATGGTTTGCCGTGGATGCCCATTGCGCCTGGACGATGCGGTAGGCGGGGAACGTCGACGAACCGAAGTAGCGGATCTTGCCGGCCCGCTGGAGGTCGGTGAGGGCGGACAGGGTCTCCTCGTCGCTGGTGCGAGGGTCCCAGCGGTGGACCTGGTAGAGATCGACGTGGTCGACGCCGAGGCGCCGCAGGCTGTTGTCCAGGGCCGTCATCAGCCAGCGGCGTGAGGTGCCCTGATGGTTGCGCTCGTCGCTCATCGGCATGGCGGCCTTGGTGGCGAGCACGATGTCGTCGCGGCGGCCGGCGATCGCCTTGCCGACGATCTCCTCGGAGTCGCCGGTGCCGTACATGTCGGCGGTGTCGATCGTGTTGATCCCGGCGGCGAGCGCCGCGTCGACGATGGCGGTGGCCTCGGCCTGGGTGGTGTTGCCGATCTTTCCGAAGTTCATCGCGCCGAGCACGAGCGTGCTGACCTGCACACCGGTGCGGCCCAAGGTGCGGTACTGCATGGCCGTTCCTCCCGAAGATCTGTCATGCTGTTCAAACGGAACCGCGTTCCGGTATGAACATACGGAACCATGTTCCGTTTACCAAGAGACGTGACGGAGGCAACACAGTGGCGCCACGGAAACGCGCAGACGCGCGCCGCAACGAGGAGACGCTGCTGGAGGCGGCCGCCGCGGCGTTCGTGGCATCGGGCGTGAACGTGCCGGTCCGCGAGATCGCCGCGCAGGCCGGGGTGGGTGTCGGCACGTTCTACCGGCACTTCCCGACCCGGGCCGATCTGGTCGTCGCCGTCTACCGGCACCAGATCGAGGCGTGCGCCGACGCCGGGCCGGCGCTGCTCGCCGAGGACGGGACGGCTCATCAGGCACTGGCGGCGTGGATCGACATGTTCGTCGACTTCCTGGTCACCAAGCACGGGCTGGCGGAGGCGCTGCAGTCGGACCAGGCGACGTTCGAGACGTTGCACGGGTACTTCCTGGAGCGGTTGCTGCCGGTGTGCGAGCGGCTGATGGAGGCGGCTCGGGAAGCGGGTGAGGTGCGGGCGGATGTGTCGGCGTATGAGGTGATGCGGGGTGTGGGGAATCTGTGCGCGGGCGCCGCCGATGAGCGGTATGACGCGCGGCGGCTGGCGGGGGTGTTCGTGCAGGGGTTGCGGGTCAGCGGTTGAGCCAAGGGGGTGGTTCGGGGGCGCGGTGCCACCACCAGGCCTTGTCGGCCGAGACGCCGGGAATTTCCTGGGTGGCCGCCCGGAACGTGTCGTCGACCATCGTCACCGCAGCGGCAACGGTCTCGGCCAGGTCCGGCGAAAGCTTGGCCAGGTCGGCGGCCAATTCATCCCGGGTAGCCAGGTCCTCCTGCCAGTATTCGAGGGGGTACCAGCCGTCTGGTGGCCAGCCGGAGGTCATGCGCACCACCATGGCCTCCCATGCCGCCAGCCCGCTCACTGCCTTGCGCGTTACTTTTTCCGGCCCTGCCGACGGCCGTAATCCGTCGGCGACCGGCGTCGGCATGCGGTGCTCCCGGATCACTTCAGGCTGGGCTTCGACGGGAACATGTGGAAGCAGGCCGACCGGCCTCTCCACAGCCTCGATCAGATGTAACCAGGTCTCTCCCTCTTCTCTTCCGTCCAGGCGCACTCTCAGCCGCTGACCATCGGGCTCCACCAGCCAGAAAGCGCTCGGCGGGTAGCTCTCCGCGGCGTAGACGACCGGTGTGCGCAGATGCGCGGACAGTCGTTGAGCGAAGTCAGCCTCTGAAAGTTCCACCGTCCTCATGTAGAAATCGAGGTAGTAGGTCAGGTCGCCATCGAACGGCTCATAGGTGCACAATGCGGCCGCATCCGAATTCCTGCCTTCGTGCCACTCCGCATCGATATCCACGTCATCTCCGGAGACTCCGGCGATTTCACACATCGCCGCGTGCAATCGGTCGAGGTCGAGGCTGTCGATGAGGTAGACGTCGTAGATCCCGGCCGAAGTCATAGCAGTGGCTGCGGCAGCGGTCGCACGGGATGCCCCGCGACGAGCGGGGCGACCTCCGCGCTGTCCAGCCAGTCGTGCCACCCACTGTGGAACACCACTTCGCCGGGCGACCATTGCAGAACCGCGACATCGCCGTTGTGAAGCAGCACGCCCCGACTGGCGTACCTCGCCGAGAACGCCAGGGCTGACGAGATCATCAAGGCCATGTTGTGCTGTCGATCCTGCTCGGTCGACGCGTTCTGGAAGCGGAACGTCCCACTTACCCGCTCGTCGAATCCGAACAGCCGAGAGGTCTCATCCTCCTCGCCGTCGGCCACCCGGTAGACCGTGGCGTACATGCCGTCCCGGAAGACCGCCCCACCCGCGCCGATCTCCCCTTCCAGCGCCGCGGCGAAGAACGCCCGCAACTCGTCGTCACGTAGGTCCGCATCGGTGCTCAGGTCGTACTCAAGCGCCATCCTGATCACTCACCAAAGGGGTAGAAGGGAATGACTTCGCCGTCCTGCACGACGAGTATCTCCTTCAGGTTCGCTATCGGCTTACGCTGCAACACCGCAGCCACCTCCTCCATCGTGCGTGGCGTGTCGTCCATGAACAGGATGAGCCGATCCGCCTGCTCCTCCCGCACCTTCTTGCTCAGCTTGTTCCGGATCTTCTCAGCGTTGTCGGACGCCGGCGAGTAGCAGTCGAAGTATTCGCCTTCGATCTTGTAGTCGGGTTCCTTGCCGTTCGCTTTCTTCTCCGGGTTCTGTTCGATGTCGTAGCCGTGCTGGGCGAGCACATCAGCAGACTCGTTCTCCCGTCGTACGCCCCTGTCATTGAGCCGCTCCGGATGCGCCTCGGTTCGCGTTCCTCGGGGACGCAGGTTGGGGTCCGGTGGCCCGGATGGCGTGGTGAAGCCCGGACTGCCTCCGGGCGCTCCGCCGGCGCTGGGTTTCCCGCCCGCACCGGTGCCGCCGGTACTGGCTTCCGCCCGACCGGAGAACGGCGACTTCCGGGCCAGCCTTGCCAGCAGTTCCCGCAGTTTCTCCAGGATCCGCTTCAAGCCGTCGGTCTTCGGGAGCAGCTGGCGCAGGCTGCTCAGCAAGCCCCGGATGAAGTGCTGGATCCGATGGGCCCATTTTGCTACCAGGCTGGAGACCTGGCTGGCCACGAACGGTGTCGCTATGCCCAGCGTCAGCCCCTCCGCCGCGAGCCACTGCGGCAACCGGACCGCCAGCGTCGCCACGAAGTCGGCGATCAGGTCTCGGACGATTTCGCGGACCAGGGCGACCAGCAGCCCCGTACCCTCGACGGCCGAGGCGATGCCGCCGGCTGCGACGCCGATGCCGTCGAGCGCGGCCAGATGGTCGCCGGCGTGGGCGCGGTAGGCGTCGCCGGCATCGCCGGCCCAGGTGGAGACGTCGGCGGAGAGCCGGGCCGCGTAGTCCGCCCGTGCCGCCTGGGTGTACGCCGCCACGTTCTGCCAGGTCGTCGCGTGGGCGGCCACCTCGTCGGCGTTGCCCGCGAGGTTGTCCAGCGCTTCTTTCAGCACCGAGACGTGTTCCATCAGCCAGCCGACGCCCCAGCTCACGAGGCCGCCGATCGGGTCCAGGACCAGCGACAACGCTTCCAGGGACGTGCCGACGCCGCCGAGGGAGGCGTCGATCCAGCTGCCGTTCTGGATACCGGTGACGAGTCCGTGGGCGTCCTCGACCAGCCCCAGCCCGGTGATGCCGGTGGTCGAGCCGGTCACCGGCGCGACGAGCGGGCTGGTCACGGTGACCTGATCTCGCCGGCCGCGTGACTGTCGGTGGTCTCGAACGTACGGACCGCGTCGCGCAGGTTCAGCGCGGTCTCCTGCAACGCCTCGGCGCTGCCGTTCATCGCGACCACGGCGACCTCGAACACCCCGGACAGGATGCCGGGCAGGAAGGAGCACAACATCCCGTACGCGCCGGGGTCCATCGCCACCTGCGAGACCGCGGAGCGGGCCGTGCGGACCGCGTCGGTGACCCCCTCGACCGCCGACGCGTGCCCGAGGACGGCGGGGACCGGCAGATCCACGAATTCAGCCATGAGAATCCTCCGCGGCCGGTGCCGGGAAGCGCCGGGCGAAGCCGTCCAGCACGGCCCGCCCGGTCTCCGAGTCGGCGCCGACGGTGTCGTGGACCTCCTCGGCGACCTGATCCACCAGCGACTGCTGCGCGGACCGCATCACGGCGAGGATCTCCTCGCTCAGTTCGTGCGGGCTCAGGTCGTACATCCGCTCGTCGAGATCCAGGCCCACGACCTGGCCGTTCGCGCCCACGGTGACCGACGCCCCGTGGCCTCGCGCCTGCGCGCTGAGGCCGGCCACCCGCTGCGCCAGCCGGGCCGCGCGGGCGGCCTGCGCGTCGATGCGGGCGGTCCAGCCTTCCAGCCACTCGTCGGCAGCATCGATGTCCCTCACCGTCGCCACCCCCTTCCCCGTGCTGTACCCGCGGGCAGTGCGCCCGGTTCAGTCGGGACTTACGGCCCTGAACGGATGGCCGGCCGGGAGGAAGGCTGAATGTGACACGAACGAGGGAAGTGACGACATGCGCGCAGCGGTGGTGACCAGCTTCGATCAGCCCCTGGTGGTCCAGGAGGTGCCTTTGCCCACTCCGGGTGAGGGACAGATCCGGGTACGGGTCGAAGCGAGCGGACTCTGCCACACCGATATCCACGCCGCTCAGGGTGACTGGCCGGTGAAGCCGAACCCTCCGTTCATTCCCGGTCACGAGGGCGTCGGCATCGTCGAGGAGCTCGGCGCCGGCGTGACGCAACTCGCCGTGGGTGATCGGGTCGCCGTGCCGTGGCTGGGATACGCCTGCGGCACCTGTGAGTACTGCGTCGACGGCTGGGAGACGCTCTGCGAGTCGCAGCTGAACACCGGTTATGCGATCGACGGCGGGCACGCGGAGTTCCTGGTGGCCGACGCCCGCTACGTGGTCACGGTTCCGGAGGGCATCGACCCGGCCGAGGCGGCGCCGCTCACGTGCGCCGGGGTCACCACGTACAAAGCGGTCAAGGTCGGTGGCGTGACGCCGGGCGACCGGGTCGCGATCTTCGGGATCGGCGGCCTGGGGCACCTGGCGCAGCAGTACGCGCAGATCTTCGGCGGGGAGACGATCGCCGTCGACGTGACCGAGGAGAAGCTGGCTCTGGCCCGCGACCTGGGCGCGACGCACACGGTGAACGCGGCCGAAACTGATCCGGTCGCCGCGATTCAGGCGCTGGGTGGCGCGGACGTGGCGGTGGTCCTCGCGGCGAGCCCGAAGGTTCTCGAGCAGGCGCACGCGTCGCTGCGGCGCGGCGGCCGGCTGGTGCTGGTGTCGCTGCCGAAGGACAACGCGATGTCGCTGCCGATCTTCGAGACGGTGCTGAAGGGGATCCGGGTGATCGGGTCGATCGTCGGCACCCGCAAGGATCTCGCCGAGGTGTTCCGGCTGCACGCCGCCGGGCGGACGAGGGTGCTCTACGAGACCCGCAAGCTCGACGAGATCAACGCCTCGATCGACGACGTTCTCGCGAGCCGGGTGCCGGCCCGCCTCGTCCTCATCCCCTGAAAGGAGCCGATCATGCAAGCGTGGCGAGGCTTCGCCGGTGAGAGCTGGCGGGACAGCATCGACGTCAGCGCGTTCCTGCGGGACAACGTGGAACCGTACCTCGGTGACGCGGGTTTCCTGGCCGGGCCGACGCAGCGCACCGAGAAGATCTGGCAGCAGTTGCAGCGGATGTTCGTCGAGGAGCGCCGGCGCGGGATCTACGACGTGGACGCGCACACCCCGTCGGGCATCACCGCGCACGAGCCGGGTTATCTGGACCGCGACGCCGAGCTGATCGTCGGGTTGCAGACCAACGCGCCGCTGCGCCGCGCGATCATGCCGGCCGGTGGGTTGCGCATGGTGCGCCAGGGGCTCGCCGCGTACGGCTACAGCCTGGACGAACGTGTCGAGGAGATCTTCACGCGGTACCGCAAGACGCACAACGACGGCGTGTTCGACGCCTACCCGCAGTCCGTCCTCGCGGCCCGCCGCTCGCACGTGATCACCGGGCTGCCGGACGCGTACGGCCGTGGCCGGATCATCGGCGACTACCGGCGGGTGGCCCTCTACGGCGTGGACCGGCTGATCGCCGAGCGCCGGGCACTCAAGGTGGCCCTGGACGGACGGCTGTCGTCGGAGGACGTCATCCGGGACCGGGAGGAGCTGGCCGAGCAGATCCGCGCCCTGCAGGAGCTGCGGTTCATGGCGGAGAGGTACGGCTACGACATCTCCGGCCCGGCGACGACCGGCCGCGAGGCGATCCAGTGGGTGTACTTCGCGTACCTGGCGGCGACGAAGGAGCAGAACGGCGCGGCCATGTCGCTGGGGCGCACGGCCAGCTTCGTCGACGTCTACCTGCAGCGTGACCTGGCCGAGGGGACACTCACCGAGGAGCAGGCGCAGGAGCTCGTCGACGACTTCGTGATCAAGCTGCGGATCATCCGGTTCCTGCGCACCCCGGAGTACGACGAGCTGTTCTCCGGCGACCCGACGTGGGTGACCGAGTCGCTCGGCGGGATCGACGCGGACGGGAAGCCGCTGGTCACCCGGACCAGCTTCCGGTACCTGCAGACGCTGTACAACCTGGGGCCGGCGCCGGAGCCGAACCTGACGGTGCTCTGGTCGCCGTCGTTGCCGGAGGGGTTCAAGCGGTTCTGCGCGCAGGTGTCGATGGACACGAGCGCGATCCAGTACGAGAACGACGACCTGATCCGGCCGGTGTACAGCGACGACACGGCGATCGCGTGCTGCGTGTCGGCGATGCGGGTCGGCAAGGACATGCAGTTCTTCGGCGCGCGGGCGAACCTGGCGAAGGCGTTGCTGTACGCGATCAACGGCGGACGCGACGAGATCAGTGGTGACGTCGTGGCGCCTGGGTTGACGCCGGTCAATGTTGACGTCCTCGACTATGACGACGTGTTGACTGCACTGGACAACACGCTCGACTGGCTCGCGGAAGTCTATGTTGACGCACTCAACGTCATTCACTACATGCACGACAAGTACGCCTACGAACGCCTGGAGATGGCGCTCCACGACTATCCCGTCAACAGGTACCTCGCGACCGGCATAGCGGGACTCTCGGTGGCCGTCGACAGCCTGTCGGCTATCAAGTACGCCCAGGTCAAGGTGCTGCGCGACGAGACCGGTCTCGCGGTGGACTACCAGGTGGACGGGACGTTCCCGACGTACGGCAACAACGACGACCGGGCCGACGCGATCGCCGTGGACCTGGTCGAGCGGTTCATGGCGAAGATCCGGCGGCAGCCGGCGTACCGGGGCGCCACGCCGACCCTGTCGGTGCTGACCATCACGTCGAACGTGGTGTACGGCAAGCACACCGGCAACACGCCGGACGGCCGGCGTGCCGGTGAACCGTTCGCGCCCGGCGCCAACCCGATGAACGGCCGGGACAAGCACGGCCTGGTCGCGGCGGCGCTGTCGGTGGCGAAACTGCCGTACGACTCGGCCCGCGACGGCATCTCGCTGACCACCACGGTCACGCCGGACGGTCTCGGGCACTCCCGGGACGAGCGGATCGGCAACCTGGTCGGGGTACTCGACGGGTACACCGACGCGGGTGGCTTCCACCTCAACGTCAACGTGCTGAACCGGGCGACCCTGGAGGACGCGATGGCCCACCCGGAGAAGTACCCGCAACTGACCATCCGGGTCTCCGGGTACGCGGTGAACTTCGTCCGGCTCACCACCGAACAGCAGCGCGACGTCATCTCGCGCACCTTCCACGGCGCGCTGTGATGCTCCGGGAACTGACCGGTTCCGTCCACTCGTTCGACGTGTCGACCGGGGTGGACGGGCCGGGCACCCGGTTCGTGGCGTTCCTCGCCGGATGCCCGCTGCGCTGCCAGTACTGCCACAGTCCGGACACCTGGTACCGGCGCTCCGGCACGCCCACCACCCCGGACGAGCTGCTCGCCGAGATCCGCCGCTACGAGCGGTTCATCAAGGTCGCCGGCGGCGGCGTGACGATCAGTGGCGGGGAGCCGCTGCAGCAGCCCGCGTTCGTGCGGGACGTGCTGCGGCGGTGCAAGGAACTGGGCCTGCACACGGCCGTCGACACCAGTGGATACCTCGGTGACCGGGCCGACGACGACCTGCTCGACGTCACCGACCTGGTGCTGCTGGACATCAAATCGGGAGATCCGGGGACCTATCGGTCGGTCACCCGTACCGGCCGCCTCGCGCCCACCGTGCGCTTCGCGCACCGGCTCGCCGACCGAGGACTGCCCATCTGGGTACGGTTCGTGCTCGTCCCCGGTCTGACGGATGCCCCGGAGAACGTCGAAGCGGTGGCCGCGATCGCCGCGTCGGTGCCGACCGTGCAACGGGTCGAGGTGCTGCCGTTCCACCGGCTCGGCGCGGCCAAGTACGAGGCTCTGGGAGTGGACTTCCCCCTGGCCGGGACGGAGGCGCCGGAGCCGGAGCTGGTCGAGCGGGTGCGGGGACAGTTTCGTGATCATGGACTGTGCGTATTCTGAGGCCGGTGGAGGTTGATCTCGCACTGGTCGGCTACGGCGGCGCCGCGGCGCTGGTCCTCGCCGCGCTGACCAGGGCCGGCGTGACGGACCTGCGGGTCGCGGTGATCGACCCCGTTCCCGGTGCGAAGCCGCGGACCTGGGCGTACTGGACCGGCCCCACCGACGACCTCGATCGGGTCCTGGACGCCCAGTGGCCCGGCGTGGACCTCTTCGGTCCGACCGGCCGCCGCCAGCGCATCGAGCTCAGTCCCCTGCGGTACGCGATGGTCCGCTCCGAGCCGGTCTTCGGGCTCGCCGCCGAGGCAGCCGAGCGCCTCAACGCCCGGACCATGGTGGCGAACGTCGAACGGCTGGCCGACGACGGCGCCGGTGTCGACGTGATCGACGACGGCGAGGCGACGGTGGCCCGGGCTCGCTGGGTTCTCGACTCCCGGCCGGCGAAACCGGTCACCGTCGGCCGGACCTTCTGGCTTCAGCACTTCCGTGGCTGGTGGGTGCGCTCCGCCGAGGACCTCTTCGACCCGGCGTCGGCGGTGCTGATGGACTTCCGGACCCCGCAGCCGGCCCGCGGGGTGTCGTTCGGGTACGTGCTGCCGACCGGTCCGCGCACCGCGCTGATCGAGTACACCGAGTTCTCCCCCAGCCGGCTGGACGATGCGGGTTATGACGGGGCGCTTCGGGCGTACGTGAAGCAGTTGGGTCTTGATCGTCTGGTTGTCGACGAGGTGGAGGACGGCGCGATCCCGATGACCGACGCGCGGTTCGACCCGAGGCCGTCGGCGCGGGTGGTGCGGATCGGGACGGCGGGCGGGGCGACGCGGCCGTCGACCGGGTACACGTTCTCGGCGATGCGGCGGCAGGCCACGGAGATCGCTCAGCTGATCAGATCCGGTCGTGATCCGGTGCCGGGTGCGGCCTATCCGCGGCGGCATCTGTGGATGGACGCGGTCGCGCTGCGGGCGTGGGACGGCGGGCTGGTGTCCGCGCCGGAGTTCTTCGAGCGGCTGTTCCTGCGCAATCCGGCGGATCGGGTGCTGCGCTTCCTGGACGGGCAGACGACGCCGGCGGAGGAGCTGGCCCTGATGGCGTCGACGCCGCTGGTGCCGATGTCGCGGGCAGCCGCTGAGGTGGGGTTTTCGTCGCTTTCGCGGCGGTTCTGAGCGGTACGGCGTCCGGGAGACCCGCCGAGCCGACGCTGAACGCCGGCCGGTCCGGCTGGTCCTCAGTGTCGTCGCGCTGAGCGCCGGCCGGCACGCGAAGTTCCACGATCCACGGCCGGCCGACACGGGGCTGCGCTGCGAGGCGGCGCTCTAACGGCGGGCGCCTGCCAGCTCGGCCTGCCTCAGCACGATGCGGGTCGCCGGCTCCGGGGGCGCGCCCAGCGTGTTCAACGCCTCCCGGACCCGGCACACAACCCGGCCCAGCGCCACCGGATCACGCCGCTGGGTCTCCGCCGCGAGCAGCAACCGCATGCCCCGCTCGGCGTAGGGCTCGGCGGCCAGCGCGCGGCGGGCCAGCTCGGCGGCGGCGGTGGTGTCGCCCTCGGCGAAACGGCGTTCGCCCAGTGTGAGGGCGGCCTCGGTCAGTTCGGCGAGCACACCCGCGGCGACGCCGTCGAAGCCGACCAGGTCGGTGAGCGGGTCGCCGCGCCACAACCCTACGGCGGCGGCCAGGGCCGGGCCGGTGGCTGCCGGGTCACCTCGGCTGCGGGCCGCGTCCGCCTCCGCCAGGTGGTCCCGCAGGTCGGCCAGGTCGACGGTGAGGGCCTTGGAGCGCACCAGCCGGACCCATGATCTGTCGCAGCGCAGGTGGTCGGCACCGAGGGCCTGCCGCAGATAGGTGAGGGTGACCCGCAGGTTGCGGGCGGCCGCGGCCGGGTCCAGGTCGGGCCAGAGCAGGTCCATGAGGCGGTCGCGGTCGATCTCGCCGGTCACGGCCAGGATCGTGAGCAGCTGGCGGACCCGGCGGCGGCGCAGTTCGACAGGACGTCCGTCGACCAGGACCCGCAGCGGACCGAGGACGGAGACCACGGTGGCGGCGGACGGGGTGATCGGGACAGCGTCGAGCAACCGCCGTGCACCGGAGATCCGACCGGCCAGGGGTCGCAGGGCGTCGTGGGCCCGGCTGCCCAGGTGGTCGACGAGCCACTGGAACAGCCTGCGGCCGAACGGCAGGCCCGCGCCCGCCGCGTGCGCGGCCAGTTCCACCGCCCACGGCAGGGGCAGCGCGATCAGCACGGTCTCCGGTGTCACGCCGGCCATCGGGACCGATGTCAGCCGTCCGGCGCGGGCCGCGAGCAGCAGCCGGGCGACCTCGCGGACCCGCTGGTGGGCCGGCCCGAGCGGCGTGCTGTCCCAGGTGCGGCGGGCCGGCGGGGACAGCACGTACCCGTACCCGAGGAAACGCCGCAGATGCACCGCCGCAACCGGATCGCTCAGCGGATGTTCGCCGACGAAGGCGGCGAACATCGCCCGGGCCTGCTCCTCGTCGCCGTTCAGGATCGCGCGGGCGGCGGCGGCCGTGGCCAGCATCGCAGCGTCGCGGGTATCGCCGCCGAGACCCCCCGGGGCGAGCGGGGACCCGGAGTACCCAAGCCCACCCCCGACGAGTGGAGACCAGGAGTGCCCGAGGTCGCCAGCGGCGAGCTGGGACCAGGAGTGTTCGAGGGCCGGCCGGTCGCCGAGGGAGGCGGCGACGACGGTGGCGAAGGCGAGGAAGTTGAACCGGTAGCGGTCGTTGGCGTCAGGTTCCGGCAGGTGGGCGGGACGGTCCGGGGAGTGGGCGGCGGGCAGCAGGTCGCGGGGGTCGCCGGCCAGCCAGCGGGCGAACTGCGGCATCCGGCGGACGTGCGCGTACGGCGAGGTGGACAGGTGCTTCTGCGCGATCACCGCCGCCTCGTCGGCGCGGCCGGCCAGCAGCAGGAGGTACACATGGAACCGTACGATGATCTTGCCCGGTTGATGATCCACGTCGTCGGGTGGGAGCGCCTCGACCAGCGCGAGCGCGTCGTCGATCGACCCCATCAGCTCGAAGATGGCGCCGCGCACCCCGGCCATCAGCAGCCGCAAGGTGGGCTCGGCATCGGCGCCGGGCAGGTCGAGCGATTCCTGGAAGAGCTCGGCGAGCCGGTTCTCGTCGCCGCGGGCGTGCGCGGCGATCGTCGCGAGGCTCAGCGCCGCGGTCCTCAGCCGTGCGTCGCCGTCGCGGAAGGCCGCGTCCACGATGCCGTCGACCTCGCGGTCGCCGGCCCGCGAGGCGTAGCGGGTGGCGGCGGTGAGCAGCCGCAGCCCCGGCCGCCCGTGTTCGGTCTCGGCCACCGCGGCCAGCCAGCGCACGCCGGTGTCCTGCGGGAACGTCGCCAGCGTCGAGGCGACGAGCACGGTGGCGGCGCGGTCCAGCAGGTCCACGTCACCGGCCTCGATCGCGATGCTGCCGGCCCGCAGCGCGTCACCGCGGTCCAGCAGCAGGCCGGCGGCGTGCGCGCGGACGGACGCCACCTGCGCGGCGGGAAGCAGCCTGGTCAGCGCGTCGGTCCAGAGGTGGTGCGCCCGGATCCGGCCGTCGCCGAAGCGAGCCACCAGCGGAACCCGGTCCAGCAGGTCGGAGGCGTCGGCGGAACCGAGCATCGCGAGATAGAGCAGCGCTTCCCGGTCGGCGGGGCTGAGGCCGCTGACCACCTCCTCCCAGAGGTAGTCCCGCGCCACGCCGGGTGGCGCCGCGAGCGTGAGCCGGACCAGCGCGGGCCAGCCACCGAGCCCGGCGACGTCGGCGGCGGCCCGGTCGGCGTGCCCGGCGGCCTGCGCGAGCTCGCCCTCGTCGAAAGCGAGATCGGCCTGGTGGAAGCAGCGGATCAGCTCGGCGGCGTGCAGCCGGGCCAGCGGCGCGGCCGGCAGCCGCCGCCCGCTGAGCAGCAGATGCGCGCCGGCCGGCAGGTGCCGCACCAGGTCCGCGATCAGCCGCTCGCCGGACGATCCGGCCGGGATCTCGTGGCAGTCGTCGAGGATCAGGCACGTCTCGATCGGTGACGCCGAGCGCAGCGCCTCCAGCGCGGCGTCGAGCGGCGTGACCGCCGGCGCCGGCACGCCGAACGCGCGGCAGACGGCGGTGGCCAGGCGGCGGGCGTCCTCGTCACCGGGTTCGCAGGTCACCCACGCCTCGACGCCGCGCGGGTCGGCGGCGTGCCGCCGCATCGCCTGGGCCAGCGCCGTCGACTTGCCGAAGCCGGGACCCGCGACGACGGTCGTGACCGGGACGTCCCAGCGCGCGGCGAGACGGTCGATCAGCCGGGTCCGCAGAATCTCGCCGCTGATCGCCCGTGGTGGGCCGCCGGGAAGTCGCACCCTCTCATCTCGCGCCCGGCAGGGAGGCGGAACAAGCGTCGAGTCGCGTAGGTGACTGACGGTTTGTGGCTAACGGACCGCTAACGGCGGCCCGCGACGCTTCCGGCATCCGATTCTCCAAGGGGGGAGACAGAAAATGGCCGACTCACGCGTCGCCAAGCACACGTTCGTCTACAACGGCGAGCGCTACTTCCGGGACAAGTCCGAGGACATCCTGATGTGCTCGTACGGCGAGAAGGAAGACCCGCTGGGCACCAAGGCCAGCCTGAACGTCACCGACCACGTCGAGCGCGGGCTGCTCAAGGGCCGCGTCCACTACGTCACCACCGCGGACGTGGAGTGGGAGCGACAGGCCAAGGCGGAGGTGGAGGCCGACGCCTCGCTGAAGTACTTCACCGCCCAGGCGTCCGGCACCGCGGCGTTCTCCTACGAGCGCGCCAAGACCGGCAAGCTCAAGCTGGCCAAGTTCGTCATCGACGAGGGACCGCTGCAGGAGCTGCTCAACCGCGACGCCGGCAAGGCGCGCAACTTCCTCGCCCGCGAGGGCGGCGACGGGCGGATCGTGTCGACGATCTGGGTGGTCGTCGAGGGCGAGATCGCGGAGTCGTTCGCGGCGGCCGGCAAGTCCACCGGCGCGATCGAGGCCGAGGTGCTCTCCGCGGCGAAACTGCGGCTCACCGTGAAGAAGAAGGGCAGCGCCGGCGGCACCACGACGATCGTCTGGGAGCCGGGAACGACGTTCGCCTACCTGATGCACAAGGTCGGCAAGTGGAACAAGGACAAGTCCCGCGTCGAGGAACTGGTCATCGACGCCAAGGGTCTCAACTGACCGGACTCGCCGCCGGCTCCTGCCGGCGGCGAGCTCCCTTTCCCGGGTACGGGGTCAGCCCCGTACCCTCAGTTGTCGTCGATCTCGATGCTCACCCGGTGCTGATCGGAGCGCCACGCCGGGACCGGCAGATAGGTCCAGCCGTCGCTGCGGGACCTCGCGACGATCGAGACCGTGCCCCGCGCCGGCATGAACAGGTCCAGCCCGGTCATGAACGTGATGCCGAAGAACTCCGGCAGCGGCGCCGACAGGTCGGTGACGCGATCGCTGCCGTCGTCGAAGGCGAAGACGCCGATCACCCGCTTGACCCGCGGCGCGTTGGCGGCGTTGAGCACCTGCCGCCCGTTGATCCACAACTGGTCGCCGGCCGCGCCCTGGTCGCCCCACCACTCCTTCTGGCGCTGGAACGTCAGGGCCGTGTGCCGCTCACTCGTGTCGACCAGAGCGCCGATGCCCTCGCCGGGCCGGCTGGTGAGAAGTCGGACCAGGGTGTCGGTGCGCTGGAACGGTTCGAAGTAGAAGTGGTGGGTGGCCTGCCCGGGACGGACCAGGGCGAACTCGTACCGGGCCCGGGGGTTGACCGGAACCGGGGCGAACGCGCCGTCGGCGGCCACCTGACGCACGTGCGCGGGCCGTTTCGACAGCCGCCGGCCGTTGCGCGGGTCGAGCCGGTACACCTCCACCGTCGCGTCCTCGGCCCCGGCGTTGCTGGGGAAGAGGACGGCCCTCCCGGAGACCTGCGGGTGGCGGTCCGCGACGATCGCCGTGGTGCGCGGGTCGCGGCCCCGGAAGAAGCGGTAGAACTCCCGGAACGTCTCCACCGACGAGACCGTCTGGGTGTGCGACTGGTCCGGGAACGAGACGTTGGTGGCGCCGGCGACGGCACGGGCCGGGTCGCCCTCACCCCAGATCGCCAGCGTCGGCACGCCGCCGGGCAGCGCCGCGGCGGGCCGGCCGTCCAGGTTGACGTAGTGGGCGACCCGCGCGGCGCGGGCCGGTGAGCTGTTCAGGTAGCCCTGCATCACGAACGTGCCGAGCGAGTGCGCGAGCAGGTCGACCCGGTCGGCGCCGCTGGCGGCGAGGAGCCGGTCGATGCGGGCGTCGAGTCCGGCGTAGACCTGCGGCAGGATCGTGGCGATGTTCGGTGAGTCGTACTCGTGCGCCTCGATGAGCCGGGCCGGATACCCGTTGCCGGCCAGGCGCTTGGCCTGGGTGCGGAACTGCAGGGCGGAGCCGGCGCTGCCGTGCACGAACACGACCGGCCGGAGTTTCGCCGCTGCCGGCCTCTCGGTTGCCGTTGCCGGAGCGCAGAGCCCGCCGGCGCCGAGGATGACGCCGGCGAGCAGGGCGAAAAGCTTTCGGCGAGCAATCAACACTGACCCTCCCGATTGATGACGGTGGTTATCGCACTCTAAGTGCAGATACTCATGGTCGCTACGACTTTCGGCCAATGCGATCGGCCGCCGGCCAGATGTGGGCGAGGGCCGGCGGATTCGATCATGAGGACATGTCCGGCACCCAGACCCAGATTCCCGCCCTGCCCGTCCTCGCCCCGCTCGCGGTGATCCTCTTCGCCGCGGTGGGATGGCGGCTGCGCCGCACACCGGGACGGCTGCTGCTCGGCGGCGCGGCCGTCGCGTACGCCCTGGCGGTCGTCGCCGTGACGCTGCTGCCGCTGCAGATCGCCACCGGCGACTACGCCAACCAGATCCCCTGGTACGAGAAGGGCAACTGGATCCCGGTGATCACCATCGACGTGGTCACGTTCGTCGCCAACATCGTGATGTTCGTTCCGCTCGGAGTGCTGCTGGCGCTCGGCGACCGCACCCGTACCCGCACCGCCGGGAACGTCGCACGGATCGCGCTGGCCTGCAGCGCCACCGTCGAGATCGTTCAGTTCCTGACGAACGTGCTGGTCAGCAGCGGCCGGCAGGCCGACGTGAACGACCTGATCGCGAACACGCTCGGTGGCGTGATCGGGTTCCTCGCCTGGCGCGCCGTCTCGGTTAGAGTGGTGTCGGCCACCTGATCCACAAGGGTCCGAAGCGTCTCGACTAGCATTTGCTGCGTTCGGCAAGCGTGAGGCGAGGCGACATGCGGTTTCTCCGGCTCGGGCTGCGCAAGCGGCGCGTCCAGCACGATCCCGCCCGGCAGCAGCAGCTGCTGCAGGACGTCCGGCAACAGTTCGGAACCCACCTGACCACCCCCTACGGCGACCAGTCGGCCCAGCTCACCCAGCTGCTCGTCGGCACCGACGGCCTGCTGGTCGCCACCGAGATCCTGCGTGAGTTCGCCGAGAGCGCCCACGCCTCCGTCGTCGTGCAGGCCGCCGGTCTCGGCCTGGTCGCCGACCGGACCAACTACCGCACGCTGTGGAAGACCGCGGGCAAGCGACTGCGGTCCCCGCTGTTCGAGCAGCCCCTGCACCCGTACATCCAGGTCACCGCGGCGGTCAAGGCGGTGGGCGCACAGGCGCGGGAGACGGTACGGGTGACCGACCCCGAGCCACTGCTGAGTCACGTCTTCGAGGTGCTCGACCTGACCGTCGCCGGCTGGCAGTACGGCCGGGTGCTGGTCGACACGCACGGCGCCGAGCTGGCCGCCGGGCTGATCACCACGGCGACCGAGCTGCGCAACGCGATGGACGACCCGCCGCCGCTGCCGCCGCCGGTCCGCGAGCAGATGCGCTCCAACGCCAGCGTCGACGTGCTCGACCCGGCCGCCAGCCTCTTCGTCGGCCAGTGGAACCCGGGCAAGCAGATGCGGGAGTCACTTCTCGCCTAGAAGTTTTCCTTGACCCGGGCGTGGCGCGGCCGATCTTCGGGCTCGTTGCGGACGGAAAGGAATCCACCCAATGACCCAGACATCAGCACGTGGTGTGCCGATGCGCGACGACCGCTGGCGACCCCAGGACGAGTTGCTGAACAGCGTGATCGACAAGTGCATCGACGAGGCGTATCGCACCGCCGCCGACGGCAAGGGCGGCAGTCCCGTCATGGTCGCCGGCGCCCTGGTGCTGGCGGTCCTCGGCCTGATCATCGGCTTCGGCACCGGCGATCCGCTGCTCGCCGCCGGCATCGCGGTGGCGCTCGGCCTGGCCGGGTTCGCCTTCACCGCGGTGAGCACCCCCTCGGTACAGCTGAACAAGCTGTCGGTCCTCGACCCGATCGGCGGCCCCGGCAACCTGCCCGCCGGGTACCTGGTCTACCCGAAGGCGTGGGAGGCCGGCATGCGTGAGTACGTCGCCCCGATCACCGACCAGCAGTTCCGCCTGGCGGTGCGGCTCTGCCGGGAGCACCCCGGCTCGGTCTCCGACGTGATCCGCCTGGTGAAGCGGGCCGAGAAGCACGCCGCCCAGCACTCCGGCGGCGGGGTCGTCACCGAGCACGACGCGTTCAAGGTGGCGTCGCGGTGGACGAGCGAGCACGCCCGTAACTCCCCGACGATGGTGATGCAGGTCGCCGCCCGATAACGCGCACGCCGAGGCCGGGACGGCAGTGTCTTCCAGGCCGGGACGGCAGTGGCGCGAGAGGCGCGCTGCGGCCCGGCATGGCACCGGGTCGCGTCGTCAGCCACGAGACGGGCCGGCTGCTCTTGTGAGCAGTCGGCCCGTACCTTTTATGTGGTTTCTCGCCGGTCGTCGGGAAGCCGGCGCGTGATGCCCTTGCGATCGAGGAACTCCAGCAGGGGAACCGCCACCCGGCGGGTGGTCCGGAGCGCGTTCTTGGCCTCGCTCATGGTGAACGGCTGGGGCAGGCCCGCCAGGATTTCGGCTGCCCGGGACGGGGCTTCGGGTGCGAGGACCACCGTGTCGGCCAGGCGGATCAGCAGGCCGGCGCGGGCGGCGGCGGCGATCTGGCGGGGACCGAGGCCGAGTTGGGTGAGCCGGGTCGCCTCCGGGGCGGTGAAGGGTTCCGCACCGGCGAAAGCCTGATTCACCGCTTTCATCAGCATCTCGGGGATCTCGGCGGTTCCCCGGGTGACGCGGCCGGAGCGGCTGGTCAGGGGCGGGCTGACCAGGGCCTCCACCAGCGCGCGGTCGGGGAGGTCAAGGCGGTGGCGAAGCGCTTCGAGAGGGGCGCCGGGCTCCAGCGGCTGCTCGGTCGCGTAGCTTCCGACCTCCTCGACCAGCCTGCGCCGCAGCGCCGCCCAGTGCTCCGGATCGGCGAGCCACTCCCCCGTCACCGGCGCGATCGCATCGACCGGGACGCCCATGCCCGCCAGCTCGGCACGGGAGATTAGCCTGCGGCGGCGCAGCTCGGCCACCGGGTCCGCGGCGCCGTCCATGCCGGCCAGTTCCTCCGCCCGCGCGGAGGCGGCGCCCCGGCGGGTCAGGGGCGGCGGCGCGACGTCGAGGATCGTGACGCCGCCGGCCACGTGGTGCCGCCCCGGATCCCGGATCAGGGCCCGGTCGCCGATCCGCAGCGGCAGCGGGCGGGACAGGCGCAGCCGGGCCGTGTCCGGACCGAGCGGGCGGACCCGCACCGGCACCGCCGCCGAGCCGATGTGCAGCATGATCGTGGCGGGCAGGCCGGTGACCGGATCGCCGTGCCCCCGCACGTCGATCAGGTCGGTGTGCCGGAACCGCCCCGGCGTCAGCAGCGCGGTGCCGCGGGTGATCGCGCCCCGGTCGGTCCCCCGCAGGTTGACCGCCACCCGGGCGACGGCCTCGACCCGGCCGGCCGGGCTGCCGAGCGTCTGCAGGCCACGGATCCGCACCCTGGTTCCGACCAGCTCCAGCTCGTCGCCCCTGGTCAGCACGCCACCGCCGAGGGTGCCGGTCACCACCGTGCCGGCGCCCTTGATCGTGAACGAGCGGTCGATCCAGAGCCGGACCGGCTCGTCGGTGACCGGTGGCGGCAGCCGGTCGGTGAGCCGCCGCAGAGCGGCCCGCAGATCGGGCAGGCCCGCGCCGGTACGCCCGCTGACCGTCACCGCCTCGACCGCGCCCAGCGACGACCCGGCGATCCGCTCGGTCGCATCGCGAAGGGCAGGGCCCGGAGCGGCGAGGTCGGAGCGGGTCACCACCAGCAGGCCGTGCCGGACGTCCAGCGCGTGCAGGGCTGCCAGGTGCTCGGCGGACTGCGGCATCCAGCCCTCGTCGGCCGCCACCACGATCATCGCGGCCGGTACCGGACCGATCCCGGCCAGCATGTTCGGCACGAACCGCTCGTGGCCCGGCACGTCGACGAACGCGACGGTGGCGCCGGAGTCGAGGGTGGTCCAGGCGAAGCCGAGGTCGATGGTCATGCCCCGGCGGCGCTCCTCGGCCCAGCGGTCCGGCTCCATGCCGGTGAGGGCGCGGACGACGGTGGACTTGCCGTGGTCGACGTGGCCGGCGGTGGCTACGACGAACATGTCGGCCCCTCGGCGTGCTGTTCCTGCGGCTCCTGTGCTGCCCGCGCGGCCGCGTTGATCGCCTCTATCAGTCCCGCGTCGGCGGACGGCGGGACGCAGCGCAGGTCGAGCAGCAGCCGGCCGCGCTCGACGCGGCCCACCACCGGCGGATCGCCCTCCCGCAGCGGCGCCGCCCACCCGGCGGGCAACGCCAGCGCCCAGGACGGCAGCTCCAGCTCCGGCGCGCCGCCACCGCCGACCACCGCGGTCGCCGCGACCACCTCGCCGAGGCCGAGCCTCGCCCGGAGCTGCTCGGTGCGCTCGCGCAGCTCGCCGGCGTCGGCCCGGAGCGCCTCCCAGGTCGGCGTGGGCGGACCGGCCACGGTGGCGTGCAGCGCCGCGAGGGTCAGCTTGTCGACCCGCAGCGCACGGGCGAGCGGATGGCGGCGCAGCCGTTCGACCAGGGCGGCGTCGCCGAGCAGCAGCCCGGACTGCGGGCCGCCGAGCAGTTTGTCGCCGCTGGCGATGACGAGATCGGCGCCGGCGCGCAGGGTGGTGGCGGCATCCGGCTCGTCGGGCAGCAGCGGGTCGGGGCGGAGCAGTCCGGAGCCGATGTCGGCGACGACCGGCACGCCGAGGCCCGACATTTCCGAAATATCAGTGGAAAGGGTGAATCCGCGGATCACGAAGTTCGACGGATGCACCTTGAGGATGAACCCGGTCTCCGGCCCGACCGCGTTCGCGTAGTCCACGACCGACGTCCGGTTCGTGGTCCCGACCTCCCGCAGCCGCGCCCCGGTCGAGGCGAGCAGGTCCGGCAGCCGGAACCCGTCCCCGATCTCCACCATCTCCCCGCGACTGACGATGATCTCCCGTCCGGCGGCGAGCGCGGTCGCGGCCAACACCAGCGCGGCAGCGCCGTTGTTGACGACGTGCACCGCGCCCGCGTCCGGGACCGCGGCGGCCAGCGCGGCGAGCACGTCACGTCCCCGGCGCGCCCGTTTGCCGGTGCGCAGGTCCAGCTCGACGTCGGTGTGCCCGGCCGCGCGGACGACCGCGCCCACGGCGGCCGGTGACAGCGCGGCACGGCCCAGGTTGGTGTGCAGCACGACCCCTGTCGCGTTGAGCACCGCCCGCATCCCCGCCGGAAGTGCCGCGACGGCGGCGTCCGCGACCGCCACGGGCTCGATCTCCCCGGCGCGCGCCCGGTCCTGTGCGGCCAGGACCGCGGCCTTCACCGTGGGTCGCCCCAGTCGTGCGGCGGCGGCTTGCAGGCGAGGATCGGACAACACCACATCGGTACGGGGTACCAGCCGCCGACGATCCACGCCCATTGCACCCTCTCCCACCCGTGCTGGTTGTGGCGGAGGCGGACGGGAATCGAACCCGCCTGACCCGGATCCCGGGTCACGTCGGTTTTGAAGACCGCGAGGAGCACCAGCTACCTGAACGCCTCCGCCGCCCACCGTAGCCGCCCGCGTCCCGGCCCGCGCGGCAGCACGCCAGCAGCCGCCCGGGCGTTTGTGCCGAGCGGGGTGACCGGACATGTGCGACAGTGCGACAGTGACGGTCCGGCTTACACAGTTCGCGCACGGCGGTGGCTGTGCCTGCAAGATCCCGCCCGGCGAGCTGGAGGACGTGGTCTCCGGCCTGATCGGCGGCTCGGCCCCGCGCGGACCGGGCGAGCTGCTCGTCGGCCTGGACGACGGGGACGACGCCGCGGTGGTCCGGATCGCCGCCGGTACGGCCGTGGTCGCCACCGCTGACTTCTTCACTCCGGTGGTGGACGACGCGTACGACTGGGGGCGGATCGCGGCCGCCAACGCGCTCTCCGACGTCTACGCGATGGGCGGGACGCCGGTGGTGGCGGTGAACCTGCTCGGCTGGCCCCGCGAGACACTGCCGATGGAACTGGCCGGCGAGGTGCTGCGCGGCGGCCTGGACGTCGCCCGGGAGGCGGGCTGCCACGTGGCCGGCGGGCACAGCGTCGACGACCCGGAGCCGAAGTACGGCATGGCGGTGACGGGTGTCGCCGACCCGGCGCGGCTGATGCGCAACGACGCCGGGCGGCCCGGCATGCCGCTGACGCTCACCAAACCGCTCGGTATCGGCGTGCTGAACAGCCAGCACAAGTCGACGGGCGAGGTGTTCCCGCAGGCGGTCGCGGCGATGACCCGGCTCAACCGGGAGGCGTCCGAGGCCGCCCTGTCCGGCGGCGCGGTCTGCGCGACCGACGTGACCGGGTTCGGGCTGCTGGGGCATCTGCACAAGCTGGCCCGGGCGAGCGGGGTGACGGCCCGGATCGACGCGGCGGCGGTCCCCTATCTGGAGGGGGCCCGGGAGGCGCTGAAGGACGGGTTCGTCAGCGGGGGCACACGGCGGAACCTGGAGTGGGTGCGCCCGAGCCTGGACTCCGGCGGGGTGGCCGAGGATGAGTTGCTGCTGCTCGCGGACGCGCAGACCTCGGGCGGGTTGCTGGTCGCGGGGGAGGTTCCCGGATATCCGGTGGTCGGTGAGCTGCTGCCCGCCCAGCCCGGCGTCACGGTCACCGTCCGCTGAGGGGGTCCCTCCAGGCGGCGAGTGGAGGCAGCACGGCCCGCAGGTCGGGCCCGGTCACCGCGACGTGGGCGGCGGCCTGTGCCGCCGGGGTGGCGTTGAACGCGATCGCCAACCCGGCCTCCGCGAACAGCGGCAGATCCGACCGGCTGTCCCCGACCGCGGCGCACTCCCCCAGCCCGAACCCGAGCTCCCGCGCGACACTCCGGGCGAAATCGCGTTTGCCCTCTTCGTCGAGGTGCTCGGCGACCTGCCCGCTGTACCGCCCGCCGACGACCTCCAGACGCGGACCGCAGGACCGCTCGAATCCGAACCTTTCACACAGGTACGCCCCGACCGCGTCCCAGGCGAGCGTCGCGAGCACCGGCACGAGCCCGTGACCCCGGCACCACTCCACCGTCTCCGCGATCCCGTCGACGACCGGCAACGAGTCGAGGAATCCGCGCACGTCGGCGGGTGACCAGTCGGCCCATCCCCGGGCGTCGATCAGCGAGGCCTGCTGGTTGGTGAGGGTGCCGTCGTCGTACCGTGCCTCGGCGTCGCGGCAGAGCTCGGCGTGACCCAGCCGGTCGGCGAGGTGCTGCCCGCTGCTGGTGCCGGGAACCAGCGTCCCGTCGACGTCGAAGAAGACCGCTCCCCGGATCATGGATGTCATCGTAGGGGCGCGGCCGGCCGGCCCGTCGATGGCAAGCTGCCGGTATGACATCGCTCGATTTCAAGGCCGACCTGCACCGGTACCTGCGCGAGGCCCGCGAAGCCCTGCTCTGGAAATTGGAGGGCCTGCCGGAGTACGACATCCGGCGCCCGCTCCTGCCGACCGGCACCAACCTGCTCGGGCTGGTCAAGCACAACGCCGGGGTGGAGGCCGGCTACTTCGGAGCGACGTTCGGGCGGCCGTTCCCGGACGCCCTGCCGTGGATGGAGGTGGAGGCCGAGCCGAACGCGGACATGTGGGCCACCGCCGGCGAGTCGCGGGAGGAGATCGTCGGGCTCTACCAGCGGGTCTGCGCGCACTCCGACGCCACGATCGAGGCGCGTCCGCTGGACGCCGAGGGCCGGGTGCCGTGGTGGTCGCCGGAGCGGCAGGTGGTGACGCTGCACCGGATCCTGGTGCACGTGACGGCGGAGGCGCACCGGCACGCCGGGCACGCGGACATCGTGCGGGAGCTGATCGACGGGGACGCCGGGGTGCGCCGGACCAACAGCAACATGCCCGACGAGGACCGGCAGTGGTGGTCGGCCTACCGCGACCGTCTCGAAACGGTGGCCCGGACCTTCCGGTCCTGACCGGGAAGGACCCGCAGCACCTCGCCATCGCGCCGCCAGAAGACCTCACCTCGGTCGCCCGGTCCAGGCCGTCGATGGCGGCGCCGGCCAGGCCTGAGGGGCACGCATCGCGGCGTGCCCCCGTAGCCGGCGTCAGATCCGGTACGCGGAGACGGTCTGCTGCAGCTCCGCGGCGGTGCGTGCCAGATCCGCCGCGGTCTGCTGGGTCTCGGTCGCGCCGCTGGTGACCTGCCGGGTCGCCTCGGCGACCGCGGCGATCGTGTCCGCGATGCTGACCGAGCCCTGCGCCGCGTCGTTCACGCTGCGGGAGATCTCCGCGGTGGTCGCCGTCTGCTCCTCGACCGCCGCGGCGATGGTCGTGGTGTAGTCGTTGACCGTCGCGATGACCTGGCCGATCTCCTGGATCGCGGTCACCGCCGACCCGCTCTCCGCCTGGATCGCCGCCACCTGCGCGGTGATCTCCTGGGTGGCCCGGGCGGTCTCCTGCGCCAGGTCCTTGACCTCGGAGGCGACCACGGCGAAGCCCTTGCCCTGCTCACCGGCGCGAGCGGCCTCGATGGTGGCGTTCAGGGCGAGCAGGTTGGTCTGCTCGGCGATCGAGGTGATCATCGCGACGACCGTGCCGATCTGCGCCGAGGCCTCGCCGAGACGCGCGACGCTGGCGTTGGTGGACTCGGCGGCACGCGACGCCTCGGCCGCCACGCCGGCGGCCTGGTTCGCGTTCGTCGAGATCTCCCGGATGGAGACGCCCATCTCGTCAGCGCCGGCCGAGAGCGTCTGCACGCTTGTCGACACCTGCCCGGCCGACTCGGAGACTGTGTCGACCTGCGCGGCGGTCTCCTCCGCCGACGCGGAGAGCTGTGCGGCGACCGCCGACATCTCCTCCGAGGCCGAGGCGAGCACCGTCGAGCTGTCGGTGATCCGGCCGACCATGGTCGACATCGCCGCGACGGTGGTGTTGAGGGCCTCGGACATCCGGCCCACCTCGTCGGTGCTGTCGACCGGCACCCGGGCGGTGAGGTCACCGCCGGCGACCCGGCCCAGCGCCTCGACGGTCCGGACCAGCGGTTTCACGATCAGGCGGGCGATCGCGGCGGCCAGCAGCAGGCCCAGCACGGTGCAGCAGGCGAGGAGCGTGATCACCGTGGTGCGGGTCGACTCGTACCGGCTCTGGGCGAGGGCCTCCTGTTCGGTGCCCGCTTTCAGCGTCTCGTCGGCGAGCGTGGTCAGGTCGGTGCGCACGGCCGTGGCCCGTTCGGCGATCTCGCCGTCCCGCAACGCGGCCAGTTTGCCGGTCTCGCCGGCTGCGGCCAGCGGCAGCAGCTCGTTGTCGAGGGTGTCGGTGAACTGCTTCCAGTCCGCGTCGAACGCGGTGAGGGCCTCGGCCGCCACCGGGCTGACCGAGAACGTGCGGTACGTGTCCGCGTACCCGGTGACCTGATTCTGAGCCGTGGTGACGGCCTTCTCGGCGGTGGCGCGCTGCGCGTCGGTGCTCGCCAGCTGGTAGTCGTCCATGCCGAGCCACACACGGTTGACGGCGCTGCGCAGGCTGCCGATCGTGTTGAGCTCGTCGTTCATCACGTAGGCCCGCTTGACCTGGTCGTTGGTGGTGCCCAGGCTGTTCAGCGCGTAGAGGCCGTTGCCGATGCCGGCCACCGCGACGACGCCGACCGCCGCCATGATCTTGGTGCTGACCCGCCAGTTGCCCAGGAGGCGCTGCAGGGGGTTCACGTGCGCGGCCATGGTTCTCCTCGGCGGTCGTGGGTGCGTACACGCCTAAGGTCGGACGCATCGGCCGCGGGAGTAGTGCAAACGGGTTGCTTCAGCGGTTCAGACGTTCCCGTTGCGGGATCACCGTGTACTTCGGGTCCTTGGCGGACGCGATGCCGCCGTCGAAGATGCCGAAGCGGGTCGCCAGGGAGGCCGCCAGCAACGACGCTCCGGACAGGGCGGAGACGACCCGGCTGCGGCGTCCGAGCAGGGCGCCGGCCACGCCGAGGGCGGTCAGCGTGCGGCCCGCGCGGAGCAGCCGCCCCGGACGGCCCTGCGCGTACGGCTCGCTCAGGATGCCTTTCGTGGTTTCCACGCGGTGAGCGCCGTAGAGCTCCATCGCCGCGCCGAGCACGGCCATGGTGCGGGCCGGGACGGTCTCGCTGGGCGGCGCCGCTATCAGGCCCACGCCGGCGCCGCTGGCCAGGGCGCTTCCGGCGAAGACGAACGGGAGCTCGGGATAGGCGGCGTGCCAGCTCGGGGTGGCGGTGTCGGCGAGCAGGACGGCGGTGTAGGTCGCCAGCGCGGGTGCGAGGGCTGCGGCCGCGTACCCGCCGGTGGCGCCGATCCGGGGCAGGCGGAGCACCTCCGCCCCGGCGGCGACGCCGGCCGCCCCGCCGAACGCGCTGAGGATCCAGGTGCCGACCGACATCGGTGAGGTCAGCTTCGCGACCCGGAGCATGTGGTGGAAACGTTCCGGCCGGCCCAGGTCGTTGATCAGGAAATACGTGCTGGCGCCGAGGGCGCCCAGCGCGGTGAGCCGGCCGGCCCGGCGCAGGCCGGGCCGGTTCGTGGCGTCGCCGCCCGCGGCCAGCAGCGCGGAGCCGGCGGCCAGGCCACCGGTGAAGAGGTAGGCGGCGATGTCGTGGTGCCAGACCGCCGGGCGCACGATCGGCCGGCCGTAGTAGGAGCGGAACTCGGCGGGCGGAACCATGGCGCGGTCCTTCATCGGTTCCCTCCCAGGAACGACACGGCGACGGCGGCGGCCATCGCCAGGCCGGCCAGTCCCGCGCGCTTCCACATGGCCGGCAGATCACGGGTGGTGACGATCGGGTCCGGCGGCAGGCCGTAGACCTCGGGCTCGTCGAGGAGCAGGAAGAACGCGCCGTCACCGCCGACGCCGTCGTCCGGGTCGTGGCCGTAGAGCCGGGCGCCCTCGACCTTCGTCACCCGTTCCCGGGCGCGTTCCCGCAGCTCGTCGAGCTCACCGTACTGGATGGACTGGGTCGGGCAGGCCTGCGCGCACGCCGGTGTCAGGCCGTCGCCGATCCGGTCATAACACAACGTGCACTTCCACGCCCGCCCGTCGTCCTTGCGCTGGTCGATCACGCCGTACGGGCAGGCCGGAATGCAGTAGCCGCACCCGTTGCAGACGTCCTCCTGCACCACCACCGTGCCGAATTCGGTGCGGAACAGCGCGCCGGTCGGGCAGACGTCGAGGCAGCCGGCGTGGGTGCAGTGCTTGCACACGTTGGACATCATCAGCCAGCGGAAATCCGGCGCGGCCGGGGCCCCGCCGGCGACCGCGAGGGCATCGACAGCGGGTGGCGCGGGCGCGGCCGGCTGCTCGATGAACGCCACATGCCGCCACGAGTCCGCGGAGAGCCCGCCGGTGTTGTCGTAGGAGTGGCCGAGCAGGTTGAACCCGTCGTCGGGTACGGCGTTCCACTCCTTGCAGGCGACCTCGCACGCCTTGCACCCGATGCAGACGCTGGTGTCGGTGAAGAATCCCATCCGCGGCGGCGGCTCGGTGTAGCCCGCGTCCGCTGCCGGGTCGAGCGGGCCGTACAGGCTATTGGTCCCCATCCGCCCGCCTCCGGTAGTCGTTGACGTAGTCGATCAGCGCCGGGCCGGTCGGGCGGCGCCCGGGACGGATGTCGCAGGTGCCGACCTTGCTCTCCTGGATGAGCACGTTCGGGTCCAGCACGATGCCGATCAGGTCGTTCGCGGAGTCCCCGGTGACCAGGCCGGAGCTCCCCCAGTGGTACGGCAGCCAGATCTGGTGCACGACGCGGCCGTCGATGCGCAGCGGCCGGAGCCGGTCGGTGATCATGACCCGGGCCTCGATGGCGGCGCGGGTGGTGACGATGTGCGCCCAGCCGAGATGCTCCAGGCCGCGTTCCGCGGCCAGCCGCGGGGAGACCTCGACGAACATCTCCGGCTGCAGTTCCGACAGGTACGCGAGTTGCCGGCTCATGCCCCCGGCGGTGTGATGCTCGGTCAGCCGGCTGGTGGTGAAGACGTAGGGGAACACCTCGGAGATCGGGTTCGACGGGTTCTCCGACCGCTCGTAGCGCTTGCGCGTCGGGTTGGCCCGCTGGCCGTAGAGCGGGTTCGCCACCGGCGACTCGTCCGGCTCGTAGTGGGTCGGCAGCGGCCCGTCGATCAGCCCGCTCGGCGCGTACAGCCAGCCCTTGCCGTCGCCCTGCATGATGAACGCGTCGTCCCCGGCGATCGCCTCCACGCCCGCCGCGCCCTCCGGCGGCCGGTACGACGGCGGCTTGGTCTTCTCGAAGTCGGGCACGTCGTAGCCCGTCCACTCGCCCGCGTCCGGATCCCACCAGACGTACTTCTTCCGCTCCGACCACGGTCGCCCCTCCGGGTCCGCGGAGGCGCGGTTGTAGAGCGTGCGCCGGTCGGCGGGCCACGCCCAGCCCCACTCCCGGGCCACCCAGTCCTGCTCGCGGCCGGGCTTACGGCGGGCGGCCTGGTTGACGCCGTCCTTGAACACGCCCGAGTAGATCCAGCAGCCACAGGCCGTCGAGCCGTCGGCCTTGAGGTCGGTGAATCCGGAGACCACCGACCGGTCGGCGACGCGATAGCCGTTGATCTCGCGCAGCACGTCCTCACCGCTCGGCTCGTCGCCGTGGACCTCGTAGTCCCAGTTCAGCTTGAGCAGCCCCTGGTCGCGGTCCCGGGTCGAGGAGGCCAGCTTCTCCCGGATCCGCCGGCCGAGGTGGTAGAAGAACCACAGCTCGGAACGGCAGTCGCCCGGCGGGTCCAGGGCCTTCTCGCGCCACTGCAGCATCCGCTGGGTCTGGGTGAACGTGCCCTCCTTCTCCGCGTGCGACGCGGCCGGCAGGAAGAAGACCTCGGTCCGGCACTCGGACGGCACGATCTCGCCGGTGGCGATCTCCGGCCCGTCCTTCCAGAAGGTCGCGCTCTCGATCATGAACAGGTCCCGGACGACGAGCCAGTCGAGGTTCGCCATGCCGAGCCGCTGCGCCTTGCCGTGCGCCGAGCCGACCGCCGGGTTCTGCCCGAGCAGGAAGTACCCCCTGATCTTCCCGTCGATCATGTCGAGGACCTGCTGATACGTACCGTGATCGCCGGTCAGGCGCGGCAGCCAGCCGAAGCCCCAGTCGTTCTCCGCAGTCGCCGCGTCGCCCCAGTAGGCCTTGAGCAGACTGACCGCATAGGACTCCGCGTTGGCCCAGAAGCCCTTCTGCTCCGGGTGGCGGATCTCGTCGACCCACTTCTGGAACGTCTCGTGCTGCCGATGGTGCGGCATCGGCAGGTATCCGGGCAGCAGGTTGAACAGCGTCGGGATGTCGGTCGACCCCTGGATGCTGGCGTGGCCGCGCAGCGCCATCACCCCGCCGCCGGGCCGTCCCATGTTGCCGAGCAGCAGCTGGATGATCGCGCCGGTCCGGATGTACTGCACGCCGACGCTGTGCTGCGTCCAGCCCACCGAGTAGACGAGCGCGGTGGTGCGCTCCCGGCCGGAGTTGGCGGTCCAGGCCTCACACACCGCGAGAAACTGCTTTTCGGGTACGCCACAGACCCGCTCGACGACCTCCGGTGTGTACCGGGCGTAGTGCCGTTTCAGGATCTGATAGACGCAGCGCGGATCCTGCAGCGTCGGATCGCGGGGAACGTCAGCCGGGATCGGCGGGCCGTGCGACTCCTGTTCCAGGCCGGAGGCGGTCTCCCGGTCGGCGTGCGCCTCGCCCTCCTCCTGGCCCATGTGCTGCTGCCCCGCGTACTGCCAGCTGGACTGGTCGTACACGTTCAGCTCGGGGTCGAACCCGGAGAACAGCCCGTCGAGCTCCTCGGTGTCCTGGAACTCCTCGCTCACGATCATGGACGCATTGGTGTACGCGACGACGTACTCCCGGAAGTCCTTCTCGTTGCTGAGGATGTAGTTGACCACCCCACCCAGGAACGCGATGTCCGCCCCGGCGCGCACCGGCACGAACTCGTCGGCGAGCGCGCTGGTCCGCGTGAACCGCGGATCGACGTGGATGATCTTCGCACCGCGATTCTTGGCCTCGACCACGTACTGGAAACCCACCGGGTGGGCCTCCGCCATGTTCGAGCCCTGAATGACGATGCAGTCGGCGTTAGCCAGATCCTGGAGGAATCCGGTGGCCCCGCCACGGCCGAAGCTGGTTCCCAGACCGGGAACGGTGGCGGAGTGTCAAATGCGCGCCTGGTTCTCGATCTGTATCGCGCCCATCGCCGTGAACAGCTTCTTGATCAGGTAGTTCTCTTCGTTGTCGAGGGTCGCCCCACCGAGACTCGAGATGCCGAGCGTGCGGTTCAGCGGGCGGCCGTCGGAGTCGGTGTCCTCCCAGGTCTCCTCGCGGGCCGCGATCACCCGGTCGGCGATCATGTCCATCGCCGTGTCGAGGTCGAGCTCCTCCCAATCGGTCGCGTAGGGCCGCCGATAGAGGACCGTCTTGATCCGGCGGTCGCTGGTGACCAGGCTCTTGCTCGCCGAGCCCTTCGGGCAGAGCCGCCCCTGGGAGATCGGGCTGTCCGGGTCGCCCTCGATCTGGACGACCTCGCCGTCCTTCACGAAGATCCGCTGGCCGCAGCCGACCGCACAATAGGGGCACACCGATCGCGCCATCGTGTCAGCGGTCTCGGTCCGTGCTTGCAGACTGCGCGAACGGGTGGACTGCGCGGCGGCGCCCCGCCCCAGCGGGTCGGTGCCGGTCAGCTGCCGGTAGACCGGCCAGCCTTCGATCCAGGTGCGCACGCCCATGTGATCGACACTAACCCCGGTGCGCGCAATACGCACGATATGGGGAATTGCAACCGGCGACGGCCGACCACCATGATCTACGGCATGGCGGCGCTCGCGGGTTTGCACGACATCGACTGGTCCTCACTTGACCAGGGATCGGCCGTACCCCGTCTGCTCGCCGACCTGGCCGGCGGCGAGCCGAAGGCCTTGCGCGATCTCTATCGCCGGGCGCCGGACGGCGAGGACGTGCGCCCGTGGGTGGTGACCGCGCTGCCGTTCCTGCTGGACCTGGTCGCCGACCCGGCGCGCCCGCTGCGGGGTGAGACGCTGCGGCTGGTCGGTGATCTCGCCGGGGCGGATCGGACCTGGCAGATGGCCGGACGGACCCTGGCCGCCAAGCGACTGCTGGCGGAATGGGACGGTTTGAGTGATCTGCTGCTGGATGAGGATCCGTCGGTGCGCGAGGCCGCCGCCTACACCCTGCGTGCCGTCTACCGCCTGATCACCAACCCGACCGGCGACCTGTGGGAGCGGTTCGCCGAGGAGCCGGACGCGGGCGTGCGCCTCATGCTGCTGCGGACCAGCGTGATCACCGGGGCGGTCGGCGGCGGTTACGAGCTGACCAAGGTCTGGCTGGCGTCGGTCGCCGACACCGACGACGACCTCCGGGTACGGATCAGCGCCCTCACCGAGTTGATGGCGCTCTACAACCCGGTGCCGTTCGACGCGGGCCGGGCCCGGGAGACGCTGCTCGACGCGTACCGCGAAGGCCTGAACCGGGAGCCGGAGCCGGTCGCCGACATGGCCGCGCCGCTGCTCACCGGCGCGCGGATGGCGACCCGGCAGTGGACGCCCGGCTATCACCAGGTGGTGAAGGCGGTGCGGGCGACGTACCGGGACGACGTGGACGCCCACCTGGGTCTGCTGCACGAGATGCTGGCGATCGACGCGTGGGACGCCCGGCAGGACGCGCTCTACGAGGCACGCTCGCTCGTGCAGCGGCTGCGCGGGCCGTACCGTCCGCTGATCGACCGCGCCGCTGAACTGCTGTCCGACCGGGACGCGCAGGTCCGGGCCGCCGCGCTGCACCTGCTCCAGGGTGTCGGCGAACTGGCCCGCCCGGCCGCCGACGCGGTGTGGGAGACGATGTCCGGCGCGAAGCCGTGGACGCATCAGGGCGCGCTGAGCCCGTCGGTCGGCATCCTGGCGAGCCTGGGCGACGAGCGGGTGCTGCCCATTCTGGAGCGCCTGCTGGACGACGCCCCCCAGACCACCGGCCTGCACGAGGCGATCGCCGGCTACGGCGTGCGAGCCCGAGCCCTCGGCCGCACCCTGCGCCGCCTGCTGCGCGCCCTCCCCGCCGCGGCCTCGCCCTCGCCTGCGTCCGCTGCCGATGCGTATCGGGCGGCGCTGCTCGACGCGCTGATCGCGGTCGTGCCGCAGGAGGCCGCCGACTACCTCATGCAGGAGCCGCTCGATCTGACCGGTCTCCACCGCCTGATCCGCACCGGTCGCGCCGCCGCCGCCCGCGCCGCCGAGATCCGCACCGCCCTGACCAGCGAGGACCCGGTCGTCGCGCTGACCGCCGCCCGCGCGATCTGGTGCGTCACCGGCGATGCGGAGGCCGCCGCGACCGTTTACGACCAGTACCTGACCGGCCCGGACCACGCCGTGACCGCGATCGACGGCCTCGCCGAGCTGAACTCCCGCGCCGCCGGTCGCGCGCCGCTGCTCAACCGCCTGGTCAAGAGCCGCACCAGCGACGAGGTGCGGGTCGCCGCCGCTCGCGCCCTGTGGCGGATCACCGGCAACCCGGGCAGCGCCCGCCGCCTCGGCCCGGCCTGGGAGGCCACGCCCCGGCTCCGTCCCCGCATCGCCCGCCTCTGGGTGGAGACCGACATGGGCGCCTACGCCACCCGTTACGCCAAGGCCGAGCTGGCCGTCCCGACCCGTTACAACGTGACCAATCTCGGTCTGAGCCCCGCCGAGATCAGCGAGGACGAGCAGTTGCTGGCCGACTGCCGCAAGCTGATCACCGACAAGCCCCGCTGGCCGTTCTGATCGTCAGCCCTGCTGGTGGTTCACCGCGGTCAGGGGTCGGGGACACCGCACTCAGGTGCCGGCGAGGGTCCTGGCCCAGGGTTCGTCGACGTCGGCCAGGGCGAGCACGGTCGTGACGTTGGCGAGCATGCCGGCGGCGAACCAGCGCCGGACGGCTTCGGAGTCACCGTCGAGCAGCTTGTGCACGACCGCGACCTGCCGGGCATAGCAGGCGCGACGTCAACCCTGCTCAGCGCCACGTCGGCCATTTGCCGCAGGCAGTCGTGACACCTACGGCTAGACCGATGCCGGGACGAGGAAGGTGGAGCCGGCCGCGGGCGGCGAGAACGGCCCGTGCTCGGCATCATCGAAGGATGTCGAAAAACTCGTTGACGGACCGGGTCGTGATCGTGACCGGTGCCAGCCGGCGGATCGCGATCGGCGCCGCCGTCGCTCGCCGCCTCGCCGCCGACGGCGCCGCCGTCGTGGTGCACTCCTGGGCGCCCTACGACGCCGAGCAGCGGTGGGGTGCCGACGACGAGGGCCCCGAGGCGCTGGTCGCGGAGCTGGACCGCGCCGTCCACGTGTCCCTGGACCTGAGCGCCCCGGACGCCCCGGCGGCCCTGATCGACCGGGCCCGCGCCGCGTTCGGCCACGTCGACGCGGTGGTCGCCAACCACACCCGCAGCGGCACCCGGCAGTCCCTGGAGGAGCTCACCGCGGCCGAACTCGATCTGACGTTCGCGGTCAACACCCGGGCCACCCTGCTGCTCGCCCAGGCGTTCGCGGCCCAGCACGACGACACCCGTCCCGGCGGGCGGCTGGTCCTGTTCACCTCCGGGCAGTACCACGGGGCGATGCCGGCCGAACTGCCGTACATCGCCTCCAAGGCCGCCCTGCACCAACTGACCCGCAGCCTCGCCGTGCACCTCATCCCCCGCGGGATCACCGTGAACTGCGTCAATCCCGGCCCGAACGACACCGGCTGGGCCGACGCCGACACGAGAGCGGCGATCACCCGGCTCAACCCCGGCGCCCGCTGGAGCACCCCGGCCGACACCGCAAGGCTGGTCGCCTGGCTGCTCAGCGACGAGGCCGACTGGATCACCGGCCAGACGATCGCCTCCGACGGCGGCTGGTCCTCCCGCTGACGGGAGTTCACACAGCGGTGAAGAACGCGGCCGAAGCGCTCAGATCGTGGCGAACCAGAGGTCGTTGGCGGAGAAGGGTGTCACGTCGACCGAAGACCCGAAGGCGGCACGCAGGTCGGTGTCGCTGCCGACAAAAACCTGGCTGGTGAACGACGGGACGGTCACCGAATGGACGGGCAACCGGGCGGCGCGGGCTGCGAGGGGTTCCCTGTCCTCGGCGAGAACGGCGACGGGCCGGCTCGTCGAGATCATGCCGATTCTTGCCGTGTCGTCGAGCAGGCTGATCCACTCCTCGCCGGCGTCCCCGTCCCAATCCATCGTGAACGGTGTGCCGTCGATCAGGGCCATCGCCGCGTCCAGGGCGTCCTTGTCGGTCCATGACGGCCGAGGCGGGTTCGCGGTCAGCACCGCCGAGAAATCGATCACGGGGCGCCTCCCGGGCTTCCGTGCACGGCTCCGCGGTCGTTGCGGTAGACGTTGATGTAGTGGGTGAGTTCCCCGGTCCTGCCGATGATGCCGACCGGCCCGTTCACGACCAGCACCTTCGCCTTGTCGTGGATCCAGAGTTGGTGTGCGTCGGCGAAGGCCGCGGCGTCCAGCACCGCTTTCTCCGCGTGGACCCCGCTCAAGAACACGCTCCTGCCCGGCCGCGCCGTCAGTGCCAGATGCTTCAGCATCGCCTCATTGCTCACAGTGTATGTGCCGTTACTCAGCCTTCCATGGCGGTCGAGGTACGTCGCCGGGGCGACGAACGGCCCGTACGACGCCGGTGTGGCCGCCTCGCCCGGCGGTGCCTTGTCCGGCGGGGAGGGATGGCCGAACAACCGTCGCGCGAGGGCGTGGGCTCGCTCCGTCAGCCATTCCATAGCGGCTCGGAGCCGGCCCAGCAGCGAGCTCAGACCTCGCAGACTGCGCAGCAGGTGGCGGAGGGGCTGCTGGAGACGCTCGGCCCAGTGCCGTACCAGATTCGCCACCTGGCCGACGACCAGCGGTGTGGCGACGCCAAGCGTGATCCCCTCCATGGCGAGCCACTGCGGCAGCCGCACCGCCAGGACGGCCATGAAGTCGGCGATCAGATCGCGGACGAGCTCGCGGACGGTCGCGACGATCAGCCCGGCGCCTTCGACCCCAGAGGCGATGCCGCCAGCCGCGGCGGAGAGACCGCCCAGGATCTCGAGGTGCTCGTCGCTGCGCGACCGGTACGCGTCGCCCGTGGCGCCGAGCCACCCGGCGACGTCGATACGAAGCCGGTCCGCATACTCCTGCCGGGCAGCGGCGACGGAGGCGGCGACGGTGTGCCAGGTGGCGGCCTGGGCAGCCACCTGATCGGCGTCGCCGGCGAGCTGGTCCAGCGCTTCGCGCAGCGGGCGGACGTGTTCGATCAGCCAGGCGACACCCCAGCTCGCCAGCGTGCCGAGCGGATCGACAGTGAGGGACAGTGCCTCCAGCGCGACGCCGGCACCACCGAGCGCGCCGTCGACCCAATCCCCGCTGCGTATCGCGGCAGCGAACTGGCGCGCGTCCTCGACCGCGCCGATTCCGGTGTATCCGGTCGTCGAATCCTGCACGGCGACCACCAGTGGACTCGTCACCGATCAACACCCCCGTCTCAGGGGGATGTACAGGTCGGCGCGTCCCGAGGTTCGGGATCGACTCGGCAGACCCGTCAGTCCACGGCGGAGGCGGCCACGTCGATGCGGTTGGTCCAGATGCCGCCGGACCAGCCTTCCGGGAGGTTGTCCAGGTCGGCGGGGGTGTCGAAGCCGGCGGAGAAGTCGCCTCCATCGGCGGTGAGGATGACGCGGGTGCCGGCGCCGGCCATGCGTTCGGTGAAACGGTGGGGCCAGCCCCAGAGCCAGCGGCCGTATCGTTGCGGCAGGTGCAGCTGAGTGTTGCGGCAGGCATCCGGCACGTGTCCGGTCCAGCCCGTGGCCGCGTACCGGATGAGGCATTTCTCCATCGAGGCGCGGGATGTGGCGCGGACCTCGGGAAGTCGCGTGGTGAAGGCCTCGACGGCGCGGTCCTCGCCGTAGACGGTGAGCTGACCGCGGCGCTGCCCGGGCAGGCCGGCGAGCAGCGTGGCGAGGGCCTCGCCGTCGGCCGGGTCGTTGTTCTTGAGGTGGATGAGCAGCTCACGGTCGCCGAACGCGGCGAGCACCTCGGGCGCCGTGGGCATCAGCCCCACACCCTTGCCACGGAACGGGTACGTGGCGCCACCGTCCGCGGTGTACCCGTACCCGATGTCGAGTTTTCGCAGCTCGTCCATGGTGTGATCGGCGATCGTGCCGCGGCCGTCGGTGCGGCATTCCAGGGTGGCGTCGTGGAAGACGGCGAGCTGGCTGTCGCGGGTGAGTTTCACGTCGAACTCGACCATGTCGGCGCCGGCGTCGAACGCGGCGCGCATCGAGGTCAGCGTGTTCTCCAGGTAGGGGTGCGCCGGGGGTTGGATCACCTGCGCGGTGCAGGTGTCGGCCTGCACCCGGCTGACGTCGAACGTCTGCGCCAGACCACGGTGTGCCATCAGCAGCGGGCGGCCCTCGGTGTCCTCGAACGCGGAGGTGTTACCGATCCAGAGGGCGGCCACGATGACGACCAGCACCGCTAGCGGGATCCGCAACCGCCTGACGATCTTCGGCATCCCGACATCCTGACAGCGGACCGCAAACCGGCGATCCAGGTCGGCGATCTGGCCACGGTCGTCCAGGATGGGCGGATGCTGATGACGTTCGTGGTGGCCCAGGTGCCGGTGTCGTGGGATGTCGAGGCGAATCTGAGCACCGTGCGCGAGATCGTCGGAGCGGCGCACACCGGTGACGTGGTGGTGCTGCCGGAGGGGATGCTTTCCGGGTACGGGGAGGATCTGTCCGATTTAGATCACCTCTGCCCCGCCGTGGTCCTCGATGCGGTCGCCGAGGTGGAACGGCTGGCCCGCTCCTCGGGAGCGCACGTGTTCTGCGGATCGCTGCTGCCGGTCGAGGGCGGCGGGTGGTGCAACGCCGGGCTGATCGTCGCGCCGGACGGCGGCCACCGGGTCTACCAGAAGATCAATCTCGCGATGAACGAGCGGGGTGTGCTGATGGCGGGCTCGTCGCTGCCGACGTTTCCGCTGGCGGGCGGGATGGTGGCCGTTCAGCTGTGCCGGGAGATCAGGTTCCCGGAGCAGTGGCAGCATCTGGCGGCGGCGGGCGCGCAGGCCTTCGTCTACCTGACGAACGCGGCGAATCCCCGTGAGGCGCCCGGGGTCTGGCGCAGCCACCTGATCAGCCGGGCGGCCGAGAACCAGCGGTTCGTGGTGGCGTCGAACGTCGCCCATCCCGATCAGCACTGTCCGAGCATGGTGGTGTCGCCGCGCGGGGAGGTCCTCGGAGAGCTGCCACCCGGCGATGCCGGAATTCTGCGGCTGACCGTGGACCTGGCGCAGGCCGGCGAGTGGTACCTCGGCCAGCGCCGCACCGACGTGGTGGCGGTGACCGCTCACCCCACCCAGACACGCCCAGCGGTGGCATAGCCGGCGTCGGCGCTGGCCGGTCACAAAATGGGCGGCGGATCTTCGGTGGGGTGGCGCAGACTGGCGGGCATGTCGATGGTGGTTCCGGATGTGGCGGCTCTGGCTGCTGCTCACGCGCGTGGTGAACGGCTCAAGTTCCTCTTCTTCTGGGGGCATCAGCCCGAGCGGGACGGCAGCGTCGGCGCCGGGTGCCTGAGTCAGTGGTGGCCTGCCGCCTTCACCGTGGACGGTGTCGGATTCGCCACGGCGGAGCACTACATGATGTGGCACAAGGCGGTGCTGTTCGGTGACGACGCCATGGCGGAGCGGATCCTCGGGGCGTCGCATCCGCGTCAGGCCAAGACGCTCGGTGGGCGGGTGGCCGGGTTCGATCAGCGGACGTGGGACGAGCACCGGTTCCCGATCGTGGTGGCCGGGAACCTGGCGAAGTTCGGGCAGCATGCTGACCTGCGGACCTATCTGCTGGGGACCGGGGAGCGGGTGCTTGTCGAGGCGAGTCCGATGGACCGGATCTGGGGCATCGGGCTGACCCGGGACGACCCGGCGGCCGGTGACCCGGCGCGGTGGCGCGGGCTCAACCTGCTGGGCTTCGCGCTCATGGAGGCGCGCCGGGCACTGGCAGCCGCGTCTTAGGGCGACGGGTCAAGAGTGGAAGACGACCTCGGGGTTGGCCGCGGCCGGACCGTTGAGCAGTGGCCGCGGGAGTCCCCGCAGATGCGGTCCTCGAGGAAGAGCGCCCCGGGCGGAGGCGGGCGGGATTCCGCCCGCCTCCCCGACGACTATGCCGCGGCGCCGGCCCAGGTGAACGTCTGGGGCCGGGCGGTCACGGCGGTGGCGAAGCTGTTGTTGACGGTGGTCGCCTCGCGGGTGTTCGGGTTGGCGTTGGTGCAGCTGACCGGGGCGCTGCTGCCGGACATCAGGTCGGCGCAGAGACCGGTGCGACGGTCGGGCAGCCCGAGGATGTGGCCGAACTCGTGTGCGGCGATGCGCGGCTGGTAGTAACCCTGGTTGACCGCCTGACGGCCCATGTACCACGTGCCGTTGCCCAGCGAGCTCGTGTAGGTCCGGGGCCAGCCGTTGTCGGCGTACACACGGATGTTGGGGGTTCTGCCGCTGGGGACCGGTTCCAGGCGGACGTTGGTGACGCGGCTGTTCCAGATCTGTGCGCCCTGGGTGACCACGGCGCGGAACTCCTGGGCCTGGCTGGCGTCGTAGTACAGGATGCGGGGCGCCGCGGTGGCGGGTGCGGCGGTGACCGCTTGCACGCCGAGCACGGCCAGGGCGGCCACGATCGCGGCCGCTACTTTGCGGAGCAGCATGGCTTCCTCCGAGGGGGTCGGGAACGGATATCCCGACAATGCCGCCACTCAATGATGAACATCAATGAGTGGCGGCATATCGATTAGCCCCTATCAACAAACCTCAGTCGGTCCAGATACCGCCGTCCACCAGGGCGATCGCGCTGTCGTAGACCTGGTCGGACGAGTCCGCCACGGCGATCTGCACGGTCACCTCCTTGCCCGGTGTGACAGGCACCGAGCAGGTCAGCGGCTTGGTCAGCCCGTCCATGCTCGTGGCGTAGCCGGCCGCGCCGTCGGCGTTGTCGACGTAGTGGTCCGCGTTCTCCCCGGCGTTGATCGTGTTGACCGACACCGGCTGGGTCGTGCCGGGCACCAGGGCACAGTTCTTGCCGTCGACGCGGACGGCCATCACGTCGTTGTAGGAGCTGTTCACGTACTCCGGGTACTCCTCGCTCGCGAAGACGTAGCGGACGTGCAGCGTGTCTCCGGCCGGGACGAGCTTGACCTGGTACGAGGCGGCGTCGTGAGTGGGGTGACCGGCGAACTCGGTCAGCTCCGCGTCACCGTCGCGGCCGAGGGCGGTGCTGGCGAACTTCCCGGGGTCGCCGAGCGCGTCCGCCATCCGCCCGGTGCTCAGCACCCAGGTCTTCTTGCCGGGGACGAACCCGTCGACGTGACCCCACTGCTCGGCGGCGCCGACCGTGGTGTCCTCGACCTTGTCGACGCCGTCGCCGAGCAGCGAGTCCTTGGAGCCGCCGGCCAGAGTCTTGCAGTCCTTCGGCAGGTAGTACGGCGAGCCGGCGTAGGAGTGCGAACCCTTCAGCGCGTCGAGCGTGACCTTCTCACTGAAGCTCCACTTGCTCAGGAACACCTTGACCGTCAGGAACAGCCCGATGCTCATGCCGAGCTTGGCCTCGAGACAGGCGTTGAAGCGGGAGTCCTCCGCGGTGAAGACCGGGCCGAACGCCGCGTCCACCGGGTAGAGGCCGCCACCGATGCCGGCGATCACGCCGGCCTCCTTGGTTCCGGCGCCGGGGCCGACGATCACGTCGCCTCCCACCTTCAGCCCGACCGAGCCGTTGGCGGTGACCTTGGGAGCGAGCGGGGAGGCGTCCAGGATGCGCTTGCCGGAGAACGAGGCGCCGTTCTTGACCGACATCGATCCCTTCATCTCGAATCCCGCGGTGCCGGTCAGGCCGAGGTTGGCGATCTCCATCGCGCCGCCGATGCTGATCTCGGCGCCGGCCGCGTAGGAGAGCGCCATGGGCACCGGCGAGACGGACAGCTGCTTCACCGCCTCGGAGAAACCGACCTTGCACTTGCGGTTCCCGCTCACCTTGACGCCGGCCGGGCCGCTCACCGTGACGGTCAGTCCCATGTCGACCGACGCGCCGGTCGGCACGTCGGCGCCGAGGAAGCTGTACTTGTCGACCTTCGTGGAGAAGTGTCCGCCGAGCTTCACGTCCGGCGAGAAGACGACCTCGTCACCGGCGCTCGCGCTGCCGCAGCTCGCCGACAGGGCCTTCGGCGCGACCGATTTCGCCGAGGCCGACGGGGCCGGCCCGCTCTGCGCCGCAGCCGCCGCGCTGAACTCCGGCACGTCGAGCTCGTAGTAGTCGAACGCGTCGATCAACGCTCCGGCCCGCAACGACAGCGTCCGCCCGTCCGCCGCCACCGCGGTCACCACACCGAGGAACCCACCGGGCAACGTGTCCGAGATCGGCAGCACCACCGCGGCCCCGGGCACCGGCGTGGCGACACCGTTCCGCAGCACCGCCCGCACTCCGGACCCGGTGGGCGCCGCCGACACCAGATCAGCCGGTCCGGCGAGCAGCGTGGCGGGATTGGCGACGTATTTCGCCGTGTCCGCCGCCGATGCCGGGCCCGCCGTCATCGTCAACGGACCGGCCCACCGGCCCTTGTGAAAAGTGAACAGCGAATAGGTGTACTGCTGTCCCGCTTTCAGCCCGCTGTCCACCGCGGTCGTGCCCTTGACCCGCACTCCGGCGCCGAGCGACGACAGGCTCACCGGCACCCGTCCGGGCGTGCGCCGCAGCACGAACCTCGCCCCGGCCGGCGCTTTCCACGACAGTTTCACCCCGGTCGCGGTCACGTCCGTGGCGTGCAGGTCCCGGGCCGCGCCGTCGGCGGCATAGGTCACCGTCACCGCGGCCTTCCCGCCGGCCGTCGCGCGCACCACCGGCGTCGACGCCCGCCCGGCATAGCGCACCCCATCAAAGATCAACCCCGGCGTCTGTACGGCGTAGAGCCCGGCCGCCGGCGTCAGCGTGACCACGGTGGACGTGCCCTCGGGCGGCTTGGCCGCGACCTGTCTGGTCCTGCCGGCGAGGGTGACGCCGGCCGGCACCCCGCTGGGGGTCACGATCGTCACCCGCACCGATCCGGTGGCCGGCGCCGGCGCCGCCGCGGCCGGTGACCCGAATGCCAGCAGGGACGCGGCGACGACGAAAACCGTCGAGGTCCTCATGTGTTACTCCTAGCTACGGAAAACTGCGGAGAACTGCGGAATCGCTGTGGAGATCACGTCGAAAGGACGCGCACCGCGTACTCTGCCGAGGTTTTCCGGGTCGAAAAAAGGGCCTTGCCCGGCCGGAATTAAATGCCGACCGAATGGCGTCCACTGTGGGAATTACGCCGTCCGGTGGGTGCTCGCCCGGCCATTCGGTCTCTCCCGGTGGGGCGTCCGGGGGCGGTGGCGGCGTAACCGCCACTGACGGATGCCGCCACCTCACGGGTCCGGGAAGTCGTCGCCGAGGAGGTCGCGGAGCCTGCTCAGGGCCCGGGTGTTGCGCATCTTCACCGCGGAGACGGAGAGGCCGAGGATCGCCGCCACGGTGTCCACGCTGTGGTCCTCGGCGTGCCGCAGAACGAGCACCGCGCGGTCCTCGACGCTGAGCCGGGCCAGCGCGTCGACCAGGGCTATCCGCAGCTCGGGCGTGCCGGCGCGGGCCGGATCGGGCGGCTCCGGCGGGTCGGCCAGGACGATCTCGGAGCCGCTGCGGCGCCGCTGCTGGTCGAAGACGGCGTTCATCAGGACCCGCCTGCTGTACGCCTCCAGGTTCGTGCCGTCGCGGATCCGCTCCCACGCCGCGTACATCCTGGTGAAGGTCTGCTGGGTGAGGTCCTGCGCGAGATGCCAGTCCCGGCACATCAGGTACGCGCTGCGGCGCAACCGGGTGCCGGTGGACTCGACGAACGCGGTGAACTCCTGGTCACGGGCGGCCTTGGCGCGACGGCGGGCGGCGCCCCAGCCGGTCCGGACGCCGGTGCCGGGCGCGGGCGTCGCGGCGATGCCGGTTTCGGTCACAGCAGCCCACCGACCGGGGCGTCGGCCGTGCACCGGCGGCCGCTGACCAGCTGGACACCGGGCATCGCGCTGTAGTCCGCCTGCAGCGCGGTGTACTGCCCGGGTTCGACCAGGCGCAGCCGGAACGACTCGGGGATCTGGGCGGGGTCGACGGCGGCGACGAAGTCCGGCGAGTCGGCCCACAAGGCCGTGAACTTCCGGTACGCCTCCGCGCGGCTCTCGAATTCCACGGCGGCGACCCGCGGATCGGCGCGCAGCGCGGTCTCCACCGCTGACGCCCGCCCGCCGGTCAGCTCGTCGGTGAGGAAGACCGCCGCGTCCGTGGCGTCGGTGTCGACCGGGTGCGGCACGCAGGCCGGCGCGGTCCTCGGCATCATCGCCGCCGCCAGGGTGATCGGCGGCCGTGCCGTGTCGTCCCGCAGGCTCACCGCGGCACCGGCCCCGGCGCCGAGGATCGCGACCAGTCCGGCCGCCACGCCCGCGGTGACCAGCTGCCGGCGGCGCCGCAGCCGGCCGCCGTCGAGGATGGCGGTCCGCGCCAGGTCGCCGAGCGCGGCGCCGGGGTCGTCACCGACCGCCCGGTCGAAGTGGTCTCGCAGGGTCGGTGTCACGGCAGGCTCTCCTTCGGTGGGGTCTCTGCCGGTATTGACGGGGTGGCCGTCCTCTTCGGTCACATCCTCGCGACGGAGACCAGCGTTCCGCTCTCCATGGCCACCCAGACGTGCGTCTCGGAGAGCCAGAGGCCGTGCGGCTCGTCGCCGGGGAGGGGATGGAGCGTGATCTCTCCGTCGGCGGTGACGTGTGCCAGTTCCCCGGAACCCCAGAGGGTGACCCAGCAGGATCCGTCGGCGTCGGCGGCCACGGCGTGCGGGCGGCAGGCCGGCTCGTCGAAGGGGAACTGGTGGATCTCGCCGGAGGGGTCGACACGGCCCACGCTGCCGCCGGCGATGTCGGCGTACCAGATCCCGGTTTCTGCGGCCGTGATGCCGACCGGAGCCGGTGGGGTGCGGCCCTCCGGGAGTTTCACGATCTCCACGACGTCGTCGCGGATGCGGGCCAGGCAGGCGGCGCCGTTGAGGGCGGCCCACGGTGTGCCGGCGGCATCGACGGTGAGCATGGCGGGGCGCGCGTCGGGGATCGGCAGGTCGAACAGGGTGATCGCGGCGCCGCCGGCGAGGCGGCCGATCTGGTTGGTGCCGGGGGCGGTGAACCAGACGTCGCCGCCGCGGGTGGCGGCGATGCCATAGGGGGCGGTGCCACCCGGCAGGCCGACGACGGTGCCCGGGCCGGCGCCGGTCAGATCCCGGCGGGCCAGACGGTCGTCGGAACGGGAGTACCACACCGCGTCGGCGGTGACGCTGAGCAGCATCGGCCGGGCATCGGTGAGCGGCTCGTGGTCGACCACCGGCTCCGGGGCGCCGGGCGTGACGCGGGCCAGGCCCGGCGGAGTCAGGACGGTCACCCACAGGGCGCCGGTGTGGTCGCCGGCGACGGCATAGGGGGCCTGTCCGGGCATCGCGATGGTCATCCGTGATCCTCCATTCACTAACGCTACTGTTGTAGCATTAACGACATGGAGAGTGTCGCGCAACCCGTTTCCTCCGGCGCGGCCCGGCCCGGCGGGCGGACCGCTCGCACCCGGGAGCGGGTCCTCGCCGCCATCATGGCGATCCTGGTGGAGCAGGGGTTCGACGGGGTGACCGTGGAGGCCGTCGCCGGGCGGTCCGGAGTGCATCGGACCACTGTCTACCGGCGCTGGCGGGACACCGGCGGGCTGCTCGCCGACGCGTTCGACGCGGCGCGGGAGCTGCCCTGGGAGCCACCGGACACCGGGACGCTGCTCGGTGATCTGATCGAGGTGAACCGGCAGGTGGTGGCGGCGCTGACGGAGCGACCGCCGATCGCGGCGGCGCTGATCGCGGCGTCGTTCCGGTCGCCGGCCGCCGCGCGGGCGCTGCGGGACTTCTGGGAGGACCGGTTCGCGCGGGCGGGAGTGGTCGTGTCCCGTGCCGCCGGACGGGGCGAGATCGGGGCGGATGTCGAGGCGCGGACGGTGCTGGTCGCCGCGTGCGCGCCGGTGTTCTACGAGATCGTGCTCATGCGGGCGCCGGTGACCGATGATCTCGCCGAGCGGTACGCACGGGCGGGAGTGGCCGCGGCCCGCTGAGGGCGTGACCGAAAAGGGTGACCATGCACCCGTCGCCGTAGCTCGCCGGACGGCCGGGAGCGGGCAGCGGGTCGCGCGGCTTCTCGGGGACTGCGGTCTGGGCGTACCCCAATCTCGGGGTCCTTTGTGGAATCGTGGAAGCATGGTCAAACTCGGTGTCAGTCTGCCCCAATTCCAGCACTTCGTCCCCGGCAAGGATGTCGTCGCCGCGGCTCGGGCGATGGAGGAGATCGGTTTCGACAGTCTCTGGGTGTTCGAGCGGGTGCTCGTTCCGGAGGACCAGAGTGGGCCGCACGGGCTCTACGGCGTGCCGGGTCTGCCCTGGCCGGAGCGGTATCGCGGGGTCGCGGACGCGCTCGTGACGCTCTCCACGGCGGCAGCGGTGACGTCGCGGATCGAGCTCGGGACGGGTGTTCTGGTGGTGCCGCTGCATCTGCCGATGCGGCTGGCCCGGGAACTCGCGACCTTGGACGCGGCCAGCGGAGGGCGGCTCATCGCGGGGCTGGGTTCCGGATGGTCGCCGGACGAGTTCGCGGCGGTCGGCGCCGTCCCGCTCTCCGAGCGCGGGCGGGCGCTGGATGACTTCCTGGACATCGCCGCGGAGGTGTGGGGACCGAATCCGGTCAGTTTCAAGACGCGCCGGTTCGAGGTGTCGACGGCCGACATCGGACCGAAGCCGGCCCGGCGGATCCCGATTCTGCTGGGCGCCGGCACCCAGCGGGCGCTGCGGCGGGTGGCCCGGCGCGCGGACGGCTGGGTGGCCAGCGGGGTGACGCCGGCGCAGGTCAAGGAGTCCCTGACCGGGCTGCGGGTGATGGCGGAGGAGTTCGGGCGCGATCCGGCGGAGATCAGTTGCACGGTGCAGATCGGCACCCTCGACCTGACCGAGTCGACGGCGTCGCCGCGGCCCCCTTATGCCGGGAATGTCGCGCAGCTGGCGGAGGATGTGGCGGCGCTGGCGGAGGCGGGCGCGGACCACGTCTACATCACGCTGCCGGCCGCGGTGGAGGGTGTCGGCGAGTTGATCGACAAGGCTTCCGAGTTGCATGAGCTGGTGCGTGCCCGTTTGTGATCACGTACGGAACGTGCGCCGGTACGTGTCCGGCGGGACCCCCACGCTGCGCTGGAAGTGACGGCGCAGCGTGGTGGCGGTGCCCATCCCGGCCGCCGCGGCGATGAGATCGATGCCGTGGTCGGTGTTCTCGAGGAGCTCCTGAGCGCGGCGGACACGCTGCGTGAGCAGCCACTGCAACGGGGTGGTGCCGGTGGTGGCGCGGAAGTGGCGGGTCAGATGGCGTGCGCTCATGTTCGCCCGCCTGGCCAGATCCTCGACGGTCAACGGTTGATCGAGGCGCTGCATCACCCACGGGAGCAGGCCGGACAGCGGATGGTCGTCCTGGTCGGGGACCGGCGTGGTGACGTATTGTGCCTGTCCCCCGGCCCGGTGCGGCGGGACGACGAGGCGGCGGGCGACGATGTTGGCGATCGCCGGGCCGTGGTCACGACGGACCAGATGCAGGCAGAGGTCCATGGCGGCGGCCTTGCCGGCCGAGGTCAGGACGTTGCCGTTGTCGACGTAGAGGACGTCCGGGTCGACGGTGACCTCCGGGTAACGGGTGGCGAGCTGATCGGTGTGCGCCCAGTGGGTGGTGGCCCGCAGGCCGTCCAAGATCCCGGCAGCGGCGAGGACGAACGCGCCGGTGCAGAGGGAGACCATTCGGGCGCCCGCCCGAGAGGCCGCGGTGACCGCTTTCAACAGGTCGGCGGGTATCTCGGCGTCGACATCGGTCACCGCCGGGACGATCACCGTGTCGGCGTCGGCCAGGTGGCCGAGTCCGCGGTCGGGCCGGACGTGGAAGCGGCCGGCACGGACGGGGTGGTCGCCGCAGACGGTCACGTCGTACCAGGGGCCGGGGATGGCGTCGGGTTTCGCCCCGAACACCTCACAGGCCATCGCCAGCTCGAAGTGCAGCATGCCGTCGGTGGCGGCGATGGCCACGGATCCCATGTCGGGAATTGTACGGGTCGTGTCGTTCCGGACACTGTCCCGTCCTTCTCATCCCGGACAGGATTCCCGGCATGGTGAAGGTTGCGGTGTTCGGGGCGTTCGGTCACACCGGCCGGTTCGTGGTGGCGGAACTGGCGGCGCGCGGGTTCGAGCCGATCGAGATCGGTCGGCAGCAGGCGTCGGTCGATGATCCGGGGTCGCTCGACCGGGCCCTGCGCGGGGCGGCTGCGGTGATCAACTGTGCCGGGCCGTTCGCGGCCACGGCGGGTCCGGTGATCGCGGCGGCGCTGCGGGCCGGGATCGGCTACGTGGACGTGGCGGCCGAGATCGAGGCGAACGTGGACACGTTCACGCTGTTCTCCGCGCCGGCCCGGGAGGCGCACGTCGTGGTGGTGCCGGCCATGGCGTTCTTCGGCGGGCTCGGGGATCTGCTGGTCACCGCGGTTCTGGAGGGCTCTTCGGCGGACGAGATCCTGATGGGGTACGGCCTGAGCAGCTGGCATCCGACAGCGGGAACCGTGGCGTCGGGTGCGGTGTCGCGGGAGCGCCGCGGCGGCCGGCGGGTGCGGTTCGCGGGTGGGCGGCTGGAGTATCACGACGACGAGTTGCCGGTCGTGGAGTGGGAGTTCCCGTCCGGGCCGCGCCCGGTGATCGCGGACTTCTCGATGGCGGACGTGGTGACCGTTCCCAGTCACGTGCAGGTGCCGGTGGTGCGCTGCCACATGAACGTCGAGGCGGTGGCCGACCTGACGGCGGGTGACTCGTCGGCGGTGACGGCGCAGACGTTCGTGGTGGATGTCCGGGTGCGCCGTGACGGGGTGGAACGCCGGATCACGGCCACCGGCTCGGACATCTATGCGGTGAGCGCGCCGCTGGCGGTGGAGGCGGTGGCCCGGATCGTGGACGGGCGGACGCGGGGCGCCGGTGTGCTCTCGGCGGGCGCCGCGTTCGACGCGACGGACTTCCTGCGGGCGATGTCGGCGCACCTCACGGTTACGGTCCACTGATCGGGGTCCGCGGAGACTTTCCGGAGTTCCATGGAGGGAAAAGGCGCAGGTCATCACGCTCAGCCGTCACCCGGAGGGGAATTCGGCTGTCGCCGCCGGGCCGATGGGCGCGTAATTTGGCGGCGTGCCGACGCCTGAACACCTCGCCGCCCACCTCCGGACTCTTTCTCCGGAAGAGCTGTCCGCGCTGCTCACAGCCCGGCTCGACGTGCTGCAGGAGCCGGCTCCGCGGTCGCTGGGCGAGCTCGCCGGGCGACTGCTGCGGCAGGAGTCGATCATCCGGACGCTCAGCCTGTCCGCCCTGTCCCACGTGCAGGTCGCGGAGGCGGTGGCAGCGCTCGGTGACGGCTGGACCGTCGCGCGGCTGGCCGACCTGCTCGGCGTGCCGGCCGATGACCCCTTCCTGCGCGAGACGCTGAGTGTGCTGGCCGGGCGCGGGCTGGTGTGGCCGGGCGCGGGGTCTCATCTGCGGGTGATGTGGCCGCATCCGCTGGGGCTGGGCCCCACCGCGGCGCAATTGTTGCAGCAGCTCGACGTGGTGGCGCTGCGGGAGATCGGCGCCGCCCTCGGCGTGACGCCGGGCCGCACGAAACGCGCCGCGGTCGCCGAGCTGGCGGCATGGCTGGGTGATGCGGAAAAGGTGCGGGCGCTCGTCGCGCAGGCGCCCGCGTCGGTGGGCACATCCCTGTCCCGGATCGCCCAGCAGTCACTGGATCCGTTCGGATTCGGTGGCATCATGCTGGGCGCGCAGATGGACGCGCCGCCGTGGGCGGTCGACCGCGGGCTGGTCGTGCGGTCCCCGTGGGGTTCCGGTGTGCAGATGCCCGCGGAGGTGGCGCTCGCGTTGCGCGGCGGGGCGGTGCCGTTCACCCCGGAGCCACCGAGTCCGCCGCTCGGCGAGGTCGACGCCGAACTGGTCGAGCGGGAGTCGGCCGCCGCGGCGGCGGACATGCTGTCGCTCGTCACGGCGGTGACCGAGCTGATCGGGCACACCTCGGTCACGGTGCTGAAGAACGGCGGGATCGGCATCCGCGAGCTGCGCCGCATGGCGAAGGCGGCCGGCCGCGACGAGGATCGGATCCGGTTCGCCGTCGAGGTGATGACCGCCGGCGGCATGGTGGGCGGCTCGGAGCGCGTGCTGGCTCTCGGTGACGGCTTCGAGGAGTACGCCACGATGGAGCCCCCCGGCCAGCTGCTCGATCTCGCCGACTCCTGGCTGGGACTACCGGCGTGCCCGTTGGCGCCGGGCTCGGCCGGTGACCCGGCGCTCTCCTGGGATTACGACGACGAGGCGGTGCTCTCCGGGTTGCGGGCCGGCGTGATCGGCCTGCTGGCCAGCGTGACCGTTCCCGGGCAGAGCCTGGACCCGTCCGAGCTCCCGGGACTCCTCACGTGGCACATGCCCTTCCTCACCGAGGCCGCACGGGACGATCTGGACCGGTTCGTCGCCGGGATCTGGCGGGAGGCGCACCTGCTCGGGCTGCTGGCCCACGGCGCGATCACGCTGCTGGGGCGGCAACTGCTCGCCGGCGACGCCGAGGCGCTGCGTGCCCATCTCGCCGTGCTGATTCCCCCGGCGCGGACCACGGTGGTGCTGCAGAACGATCTGACGGCGGTCGTCACCGGCACCCCGTCCGCGGCGCTGCTCGCCCTGCTCGACCAGACGGCCTCGACGGAGTCCCGCAGCGGGGCGTGGACGTGGCGGTTCACGCCGGCGAGCGTGCTGCGGGCCCTCGACGCCGGGGCGACGCCCGCGTCACTGGTCACCGACCTGACCGCGGTCGCCGAGGACGGGCGGCTGCCGCAGCCCCTCGAATATCTGATCAAGGATGTCGGGCGGCAGCACGGGCGGGTCCAGGTGCGGGCCGTGGGGTGCGTGCTGTGCAGCACCGACGAGTCGCTGCTCGACGAGATCGTGGCGTCGCGGGCGCTGAAGGGGTTGCGGCTGGTCCGGCTCGCGCCGACGGTGGCCGCCAGCGGAAAGCCGCCCGCGGAGACGTTGGTCGCGCTGCGGGAGGGTGGTTACGCGCCCGCTGAGGTCCGGGCCGACGGCAGTCCCGTGGTGTCCGTGGTCCGGCAGCGCAAGCCCGCGCCCGCGCCCGTGCCCGTGCCCGCGTCCGGCGCGCCGATGCTGGCGGATCCGGTGGCGCTCGCGGACCGGTTGCTCAAACTGGATTGATCCAGTCGGTCTCGCCGGTCGCGGTGATCGCCAGGTGGACGAAGGTGCTGTCGTCGGTGGCGCCGTGCCAGTGCGGGACGCCGGGCTGGACGTGGATCCAATCCCCGTGGCTGATCTCCTTGGGCTCGTCCAGGCCCTCCCACTGGATGAGGCCGCGGCCGGAGAGGACGACCAGGGCCTGCTCGCCGGTGTGGATGTGCCAGTGGGAGCGGGCGCCCGGGGCGTAGGTGAAACGGTTGCCACGCATGCCGCCGGGCTGGGTGGCGGGCAGGACGTCGGCCTGCCACACGCCGCCGGTGAACTTGTCGGCAGCGGCCGGCGAGCTGGGCACGGAGGCCTCAGGGATGATCGCGAAGTCCATGCGGCCGATGATCCTCCCCGTTGCGATCTTGTTGACTGACGGGGTTACGGTCGTGGTCATGGCTTCTGCTTCGTATGGGCGTGCTGTCGGGCTGGCGGCTTTGCAGGCCGTTCTGAGCAGCACGTGGATCGCGGCCCGTGAGTTGTCCCCGGCGAAGCGCCGGCTCGCCCGCCTGGGAACCGTGGCGGCGGTCGCGGCGGTGGGGTGGGTGGCCGCCCCGAAGGACGCGTCGGACTCCGACGATCGGATCGGGCCGGCCATCGGGGCGAGCCCGTATCTGGCCGCCGAGGGCGCAGCGTCGTTGACGGCGTCGGACGACGCTTCCCCGCCGGACTCCGAGCCGCCTTTCGACAAACGCAAGGCGGCCCTGATGGCCGGCGGGATCGGCATCGGCGTGGCGGCGATGGTGGGGCGCCGGCAGCTGGAGAAGCGCTGGCTCGCGAGGCTGACCCGCAACGGTCACCCGCACCCCACAAGGGCGCTGGCGGTGCGGATGGCGGGCGTGGAGTTCGTCGGCCAGCTGGCGATGCAGCTCAACGACGTCCGCAAGGCGCGCTCGCAGGAATCACCGCGCTAGAGAAAACAAACCTCTTCAACGGCCCTCCGATACCGGGGGTTATGAACCCGAGGTCATCCACGAGGATTGAACACATGTCCCCGACGCGAGCCCGGCCACGAACCGGCGCCCTCCTGGCCGCCGTCCCGCACGTGCTCATCCTGGCGTGGATGGCAGCCACCCTCAGCGGGCCGGAAAACGCCTACGCGGGGTTCCTCGGCGTCCTCGAACTCTTCGTCGTTCCTCTCGGGCTGCTGGCCGCCGTGGCGGCTCGCCTCACCCAGCCGGTTCGTCACTGGGCCCGCCCCATCGCCGTGACAACCGTCGCGGGAGGTCTCCTGGTCATCCTGGTGGCGTTCCTCGCCGCCGGCATGACGGGTGCCTGAAAGCCGCAGGTGCTCGGAGAGCGCTGAGAGTCAGCCGGGACCAGCTGGCCCGCAGCGCTGATCCGCCGCATCGCGCGGCGTTCGGACGTTTCCGACATGCACGATCGCTCAGCTTCGCGGCATCGCGCCGCGGGCGGTGAACACACGCGAACCGCTCACCGCCCCGGCGATGCCGCGCCAGGAGTGCTAGCTGGTGACGATCTCGGAAGCGGCCGGGGCCTTGATGTCCACCGGCACCCCGAAGTCGGAGTAGGTCATGTCCATCTTGACCTCCGGCTGGGTGCCGACCGCCGGAATCGTCAGCGTGTACTTCGTCAGACGACCCTCCCCGTCGATGCCGGCCTCGAACGGGACCGTCTTCGCCCCGAGCTTCTCGACGTCGGCGGCGCCCATGCCCAGCTGCTTGCCGGCCTTGGACAGGTCGATCGTGCCGGTCACGGTGTCGTCGCCGGCCCACTTGACGTCGGTGGCGGCCTCCAGGCTGCGCACCGTGTCGGTGGCGTCGAAGGCGCCGATGGTGCCGGTGCCGCCGGCGCCGTTGAGTTTGCGCCAGGTCTTGCCGTCCATGCCGGGGATGTCCGAGCCGGGCATGGTGATGCGGATGTAGTTCGCGCCGTCGACGATGCGCATCTCGGTCTTGATGTCGGTGCCCTCGGACTCGGCCTCCAGGATGAACTCGCCGGTCTTCTTCACCGGGTCCATCACGCCGTTCATCGTGCCCTGGTCACCCATGTTGATGACGGCCTTGAAGGACTCCTGCTGCAACTTGTTCGCGGCGTCGACGAGCGCGGCGGCCGGTTCCTTGGTGGACTCGGCGGCCTTGGTGTCGCCGCCCGAGTCACCGCCGGACGTGTCGTTGCCTGCACAGCCGCTGAGCGCCAGCGCGGCGGCCATGGCCAGTGCCACCCCGCCGCGCATGATCCGCACGTTCATGTGACCTCCCCGTCTCTGGAGCAGGCCACTTTAGCGACAACAGTCGATCAGCGTGGACCCGGGTCGCGACGTCACGCGACCCGGCAGCTGATCTGCGGCCAGGACCAGTTGCCGCCGTGCATCACCGTGAAGCCGAACGTGTTGCCACTGCCGTTCGGGCGCGCGCCAAGCACGGTGTTGCCGTTGCTCAGCGTCACGTTCGCGTTCCAGCTGTTCTGGAACCGCTGTGGCGCGGCGGCGCTGGCGGTGACGATCCAGGTACTGCTTCCGGTCACGGTCACGGTGAGGTTGAACCGGTCGGACCACTGCTGACCCTGGGTGTAGGTGGTCGAGCAACTGCCGGAGGGCGACGAAGGACCGGGAGAAGACGAAGGACCGGAAGACGAGGGTACGGAAGACGAGAGTACGGGGGATGAGGGCGCCGACCCGAGCACCGGCGTCGTCCAGTCCCGCCACTCCACCAGGTTCCCGGCCGCGCGGCTCGAGATCCGCATCGCCCCGCCATGACTTCCGGTCTTGAGCAGGAACTTCTGGATGGTGCGCTGCAACGGCTCCCGCCACTCCGGCCGATTCGCGCAGTGACTGCCGTCCTGCACGTCCGACCAGTACGTGATGTTCTCCCCCGCTCCGAGCGCCTTGTACACCTCCGCCCCGGCCAGCGCGGCCACACTCGCCGACTTCGGCCCCAGGTTCGCGATGTGCGGGTTGTCCATGATGAACAGCCCTCGCGGGGCGATCATCGCGATCGCGGAGTGGGTGTCCACCGGCAGCCGCGCCGGGCTGGACGTGAACGATCCGAAGGCGTCACCGAGCCACGGCTGCTCACCGTAGGCGCTGCTCAGGCTCTGCGCCCCCTCCCCCGGAATCCCCCGGAAGATCGGCACTCCGGCGCTGCCGGACTCGATCGGCATGGTCAGCGCGATCCGCTGGTCGAACGCCCCGGTCACGAACGCGCCCTTGCCGAACCGCGAGCAGCCGGTCACGCCCGTCGCGTCGGCCCGCAGGATCGAGCCGCCGGACTGCTCCAGCACGTCGATGATCCGGCTGACGCCCCAGGCCCATGCCGCGAGCAGGCCGGTGCTGCTGGTCGAGCCGTAGATGCTGTAGAACGCGCCCTGTTTGCCGGCCCGCCCGGTGCCCTCCTTGCCGACCGCGTAGGGGTCGTACTTGATCACCGCGGCGCCGGCCGCCTTGATCGTGCCGGTGTCGGCGCCGAAACCGCCGAGGACGACGACGGCCGGGAACGGCCCGGTCCCGCTCGGCAGTTCCACACCCGCCGAGAAACTGCTGCTGCGCCCGTTGTGACTGACGTTCACGGTGATGCTCGATCCGGAGACCGTGCCGCTGACGCTCGACGGGCGGCCCGGTTTCTCGCCGTAGACGAACTTCTCGGCCAGTCTCCTGGTCTCGTTGCGCTGGCAGCGCCAGTCGGCCGCCGAGCCGATCCGGGTGCCGTCGAGGCGCCGGAACGGGTCGGGCAGCTTGGTGATCGACGGCAGGGCGCCGGCGTCCGGCAGCGCGGGTGCGGGGCAGCCGGCGCCGTCGTCCTCGACCGGGGCCGCCGCGGCTCCGAGCGGTGCCACGACCGTCACGGCCGCGGCGATGACCAGTGTCAACGCGGCTCTTCGCCACATGACAAGCCTCCTCGAGTGGGGGATGAACCTCTCTGGGGACGAACCTCACTGGGGCCGAACTTCACTGGGGCGGTGAAGCGACCCCGGCGCAGGCGGCGACCGCCGGCGACCGCGGACAGGACGGGCGCCGGACGACGTGGGGATGAGCCTGCACCGGGATCGCCGATGCCCGACAAGACAGATACTTGTCGATGCCCCGAGTATTCGACGGTGGCCACATTGTGTCAACAACTTCCGAGGACGGACCGGAATTTTCGGGATCACCGGGTGCGGCGTTCCCCGGCGTACCTCATGAAGGTTGTTTTGTGTCTCCGATAGTTTCGGTGCTGAGCTTCAGTGTGCGCATCGGTCGATTCATGCCGGCGGGATGATCCGGTGGCCCGGCCGATCTGATGCGATGGAGCCCCGGCGAGAGGCGGCATCGATGACCACCACCGCGACGCTCGTGTTCCTGCTGGTCGTCGGCGCGCGCTTTCTCGTCCCGCTCCTGATCCCGCGCTACCCGCTCCCCGCAGTCGTCGCCGCGCTCGTCCTCGACGCCGTCGACCAGACCGTCTTTCAGTCGTTCGGCTTCGACCCGCCCGGCTATCAGGGCTACGACAAGGCGATGGACGTCTACTACCTGGCGATCGCCTATCTCTCCACGATGCGCAACTGGGCCGGCCGCCCCGCCGTCCAGGTGGGCACGTTCCTCTACTTCTACCGCCTGGCCGGCGTCGTCGCGTTCGAGCTGACCGACTCCCGTGCGCTGCTCATGGTCTTCCCGAACACGTTCGAGTACTTCTTCATCGCCTACGAGGCCTACCGCCTGTTCTGGAACCCGGCCCGCGTCACCCTCAAGTCCTGGATCACCACGGCCGCCGTCATCTGGATCTTCATAAAGCTGCCGCAGGAGTGGTGGATCCACGTCGCCCAGCTCGACTTCACCGACATGGTCGCCGACGTGCCCTGGTTCGGCCCGGCGGTCGTCGCCGCGCTGATCGCGATCGGTCTCGTCTACTGGTTCGTGATCCGCCCTCGACAGCCGCGGCCCGACTGGTCCTGGCACGTCGCCGCCGATCCGCTGCCGACCGGAACGCTCACCGTTGCCGACCGCAACCGCTGGGTCGCCGAGCACGGCAGGCTCTGGTCGGTCGGCACCCTGGAGAAGGTCGCCCTGGTCAGTCTGATCTGGATCATCTACGCCCAGGTGCTGCCGAGCGCCACCTTCACCAACGACCAGCGCGTCCTGGTCACCACCGCATTCGTCGTGGTCAACGCCGCGATCAGCCTCGCCTCGGCCCGCGCGGCCCGCAGCGTGGAGAGCGTGCTGACCGCGTTCACCGTCCGCGCCCTGATCAACGTCGGTCTGGTCTGGCTCGCCGACTGGCTCCTGCCGCGCACCGGCGGCGACCTCCACCCGGCGGTCGCGCTCTTCTTCGTCCTGCTGCTGAGCCTGATCACGCTCCTCGACGACCGCTACCGCCCGATCTACGAGATCCGCTTCCGCTCCACCCCCCATCCGGTACGCCGTTGACCCTCCCCGGAAACCGCGCCTCCCCGGGCTGCCACGCGACCCGGGCGGTCCGTCCCGGCCGCTGCGCGACCTACGGCGACGGGCGGTCCGTCCCGCTGGAACGCCCCACCAGAATGATCGCCATGCCTCCGAAACGCGCCCGTATCCCCTGGCCGGCGATCGGTCCCGTGATCGGCCTGACGCTCGGCGCCGTCGACTCGGTCGTGAACCACATCCCGGTGCTGCTCGGGGAGGTCGGCGCCGCCCGCGCCGCCGCCCCGCCGAGCTGATCAGCGTAAGGCTCCGGAATGCCATCATGAGGGATGAGGTTCGCGGCACGGCTGGACCGGGCCACCTTCACCGCAACGGTCGACCGGAAATTGACGACGATCAGGCAGGCGGCCGGGGCGTTGACGCTCTACGAGCCGGTCGGCTGGTCCGGTCCGCGGCGGATCGGGTCCTGGTCGTGGACGAACGACCGGCTGACCACCGGCGCGCTCCGCTTCGGCGCCGGTCCCTGGCTGGAGGTCATCACGACGACCGGGCCGGTGGCGGAGGTGGTGACCGAGCAGCGGATGGCGGCGGCTCTGGAGACGCGGGATCCCCGGGAGGTGGACATCCCGGTCCTGGATCCGCCCGGTGATCTGATCGTCGAGGTGGACGGGGAGGCTCGGCGCTTCGACCTCTGGCCCGACGGGGTGGGCTGGCAGGCGGCCTCGCCGCCGATCGTGATCAGCGCCAACGGGTTCGCCCCGGCCGGGATCCGCCTGGTCCGGGTGACGCAGATCGAGCCTTACCTGGCCGAGACCAGAGCCGCCCTGCTGGCCCAGTACGACGCGGCCTGACGGAGGGCTTTCGCCGAGCCGTGGTATAGCATTGCTGCTATGGCCTGGGGTGCTGTCGAACTGGAGCCGGAGGTGCAGAAGTGGCTGGGGGGATCATTCTCCTGACGGTGTTCCACAAGACGCGGATGCGGGATGAACGGGAGATCGACCGGGCGCGCAAGGCATTGGCGCGGTGCATAGACGAGGCACACACGGTCGTGAACGAGGAAGGCTAGAACATGAGCGAAGGTGGCAGTTGGGCCGCGATGCGGGAACAGCGAATGGCTGAGCCGGGTGCCGCTGAGGCGTATGACGCCGCGCGGCTCGCGTTCGAGCTCGGTCGTTCCGTCCGGGAGCTCCGTGAGCGCCGAGGGTGGAGCCAGACCCAGTTGGCGACGGCATCGGGAATGACGCAGTCCGCGGTCGCGCGATTCGAGGCGGGCGGAACAGTTCCGACACTCGTCGTGCTGGAACGGCTGGCTACCGCACTGGACTTGAGTCTCAAGGTCGGTTTCGAGCCGCGCAGCGACGCGGCCTGATCGGCCAAATAGGCGCGCGCCCCGCTCCCGGCCATGTCAGGATTCGCGGCATGCCGGTTCGTGCGCTCACCTTCGGAACTGTCGCGGAAGCCTACGAGCGCTACCGCCCCGACTACCCGCAACCGCTCTACGACCTGATCGCCGGCTACGCGGGCCACCCGATCCGCACCGCCGTCGAGATCGGCGCCGGCACCGGGAAGGCCACCCGCCTCCTCGCCGCCAACGGCGTCACCGTGACGGCCACCGAACCGGATCCCGCGATGCTCACGGAGCTGCGCCGGCACGTACCCTCCGATGTCATTCCGCTGCGGGCGGCGTTCGAGGATCTGACCACCGGCGACTACGACCTCTTCTACGCGGCCGCCGCCCTGCACTGGACGAACCCGGACGGCCGCTGGCAGCGCGTCGCGTCCCTGCTCGCGCCGGACGGCGTGGTCGCCGTCTTCGGCGGGCCGCTGCAGCTCACCGACGCGGGTGTCGAAAGGGCCGTCCGGTCGGCCCGCGCGCCGTTCCTGGAGAGCGACGAGTTTCCCTCCCCGGACGGCACCGGACCGGACGCCGCGATGCAGTGGCCCGGCACCGAACTGGAACGGTCACCACTGTTCACCGACGTCCGGCAGCACGTCATCGAGCGGCGCGTGACGATGACGGCGGAGGGGTTTCTCGGTCACCTCTCGACGGTCTCGGCGTACCTGGAAATCCCGCCCGCCCCGCGCGCCGAGGTGTTCCGCCGCATCGCGGACGTGCTGCCGGAGACCGTGGAGCTGACCGCGGATGTCTTCGTCCACCTGGCCCGCCGCAGTTCCGAGAACCCCGCCACGCTTTCCGGAGACGATTGATCGACAGGTGCCCACGAGGGCGTGGCGGGCGATACGCTGCCAACCATGCTGAACGCCGCTGACCAGGCGACTGTGGACCGGGCGAGAGACAGAGCGTTCGCGCTGGTCCATGACAATGTGGGAGCGGCGGGAATGCGGGCAGGCGGCGCCGCGTACCCCCAGGTCTGGGTCCGCGACGCGGTGATCACCGGGCTGGGGCTGGCGGCGATCGGTGACGAGGCCGGGCGGCGGCTGCTGCGCCGGTCGATGGAATCAGCCGGGCGCATGCAGTCCCGTCTCGGCCGGATCCCGAACCATGTCTACGCTCCGGACCCGGATGCGGAACTGGTCGCCGACACGATGTTCGCCGGCGCGGTCGACGCTTCGCTGTGGTACATCGTCGCCCAATACGTTCTCGGCGACGAGACCGACGCGGCGACCGATGAGACGGTCACCCGCGCCTACCGCTGGCTCGAGCACCAGGATGTCAACGAGTGCGGCCTGCTGGAGGTCCACGAGTCGATGGACTGGGCGGACCTGTTCGCCAACCGCTACAACTCGCTGCTGCCCAACGTGTTGTGGTACGCGGCCAACCGTTGCATGGCGGCGATAGCTCGGCGCAACGGCCGGGACGGGGACGAGTTCGACACTCGGGCCGAAGGCATCCGGTTCCGGATCAATCAGCTGCTCTGGGTCGGTCCGGAGGTGCAACGCGACACGACGTGGATCCACGAGAACAGGCTGGAATGGGAGTACCCGACACAGCTGGTGGACACCGTGCTGGGACATCGCCCCTACTATCTGCCCTACATGGCCTTCCGAGAATTCGGGGACCGCTTCGACACCCTCGGAAACCTCCTGGCCATTCTCTTCGGGGTGGCCGACAGCTCACAGGCCGATCGCATCCTGGACTATGCCCGGGGGGTGGGCCTGGACGAGCCGTGGCCGGTGAAGGCGTGCTGGCCGCCCATCACCGAGGCCGACAAGGACTGGCGGGAGTACTACCGGCTGTACAACCTCAATTACCCGCACCAGTACCACAACGGCGGGGCGTGGCCATTCCTCGGCGGGTTCTATGTGGCCGCGCTCGTCGCGGCCAAGCGGCCGGACGAGGCGGAGACGGCGCTGCTGCGCCTCGCCCTGATGAACCGGGAGGGCCGCGACCAGGAATGGGAGTTCAACGAGTGGTTCCACGGCCTGTCCGGGCGCCCGATGGGTCATCAGCGGCAGAGCTGGTCGGCGGGAATGTTCCTGTACGCGGCGGAAGCGGTCACTCGTCAGGCACCGGTTTTCTTCGGGCATCGTGGCCGCTGGAGCCTTCCTTCCACGTGAAGGAGAGCCAGAACAGCACAGCTGTCACCAGGCACGCGAGCACGAACAGCGCGATCACCGGCCCGTGCGGCGGCCGCACACCAAGGCTTGCCACCACCGCGATGAGCGCGCTGATCGCGAAGATCGCTCGCACGCCCCAGAAGCCGATGCGGTACTTCGGAAAGGGGTTTGCCTGAACGAACGTCTCCCACCCGAATCGCCTCTTGTCGCCGACGATCTCCTCCTTCTCCCGGATGTACGCGGCGCATCGGCACACGCTGTGGGCGTGGTTCATCCAGGAGACGCCGAGAATGAGCGCCAGGATCGGATGGACCAGGACGATGGCCGGATTCTTCGCCTGAAAGCCGACGGAAAGCACCGTTCCGAACGCCACCACGGTGAGCGCGATCAGCTGGCCCTGCATCTCGATGAGCTTGAGAATCTCCGTGCGCAGACTCTCGTATTCGGCGATCGCAAAGCTCTCCGCGAGAGGTGCCTTGTCGCCCACCGGTTTTTCAGCGATCGTCATGGGACGCTCCGACCTGGCCGCTCGATGCTGGTCAACTCCCGCAAGGTCGCATGCCGGTGCCCGTGCGCGCCGGGTTGAGTCCATGATTCGACAGCCTTCGACCGGTGGGCACGCGCCAAGCGTGCCCACCGTCGTACCTATGACGTCAGAAGGGGTTGAAGGACTTCGTGCACATACGTGTTCGGGTGCTTGCCGGTGAACCGCTCGGCGTACGGGCCGAACGCGGTGACCGGGACGTCCTGGCCGGTGTGACCGTCGGTCGTCCAGTCGATGAAGAACTCGAAGCCGGTGCCCTTGACCGGGAACGGCCCGTCCTCGGCGACCGACTCGTCGTCGGCGTCCACGTCCTCGACGGCCAGGCCGCCGGTCTCGTGGTCGCCGGTCACCACGACCAGGGTGTCCCGGTGGTTGGCGGCGTACGCCCGGGCCACCGCGACCGCCCTGTCGAGCTCACCCATCGCCTGCAGGGTACGGCGGGCGTTGTTGCGGTGCGCGAACTCGTCGACCGCCTCCTCCTCGACCAGCAGGAAGAAACCGTCCCGGTCGGTGGAGAGGTTCTCCAGGGCCTTCTTCGTCATCGTGGAGAGGCTGACCACCGGGTCGTAGACGTCGCCCTCGCCCTCGGCCCGCTGCTGGAACATCTCCTGGTTGGCGAAGAGGCCGAGCAGTTTGCCCCGCCCGGCGGAGGCCAGCTGGGCGGGCGTGGAGACGTATCGGTAGCCGGCGGCCCGCGCCTGCGCGATCAGGTTGCCCTTGGTGCCCCGGCTGCCCTCGGTGGGGTCCTCGGCGGGCTGGTCCGGGTAGGCGCCCGGGGTGCCGGCCGGCAGCCACCAGTCCTCGCCGCCGCCGAGGATGACGTCTGGCTTGGAGGCCTCGAGGTACTGCCTGGCGATGTCGTCCTGCGCCGCGCGGTCGAGTGAGTTCGAGAAGAACGCCGCCGGACTCGCGTCGGTGACCTGCGCGGTGGTCACCAGCCCGGTCGCCTTGCCGGCCCGTTTCGCCTCCGCGCCCAGGACCGGCAGCGGGTTGCCGTCCGGGTCGACGCTTATCGCGCCGTTGTAGGTGGCCACGCCGGTCGCCCACGCGCTCGCCCCGGCCGCCGAGTCGGTGATCGCCGATTCCGGGTCGTCCGGGCTGGTGGTGAGCTGGCCGGAGACCGGGAGCCGGTCCATCGTGAGTTGCCCGTCGAGACCGGCGTAGTAGAGGCGGGCGGCCTCGCGGTGGGCGGCGGCCATGCCGTCCCCGTTGATGAAGATGACGTTCTTGACCGCGGGTGGTCTCGGCTTCCCCGCGCCGGCCTCGGTCACCGGGTTGACCAGGCTGAGCCCGGCGGCCGCCACCATTCCCGCCACGACCGGCGCCGCGAGCCAGCGCACAGTGCGAACCTGCATGTCTCCTCCTACAGCATCAGCGATGTATCGGGAGGCCCGCCCCCGCAGGGATGGGCGTCGATGTCAGTAAACGCCACACCACGATTGATCGCTCGGTCCCGGCGAAGCGGGAGCCTGCCGAGCAGGCCTGACCACTCTGGCCGGGCGCGCGGTCGTGTGTCACGGGCGGAAGCTGGACCGGTACTCGGTCGGGGTACGGCCGGTGAGCCGGCGGAACGCCGCGTTGAACGCCGACAGCGAGGTGTACCCGACGGCGAAGGCGATCCGGGTGATCGGGGTGTCGCCGGCCGCCAGCTCCTCGATCGCCCGCAGCACCCGCATCCGGCGCAGCACGTCCCGCCACGTCATCCGGGTCTCGTCGGCGAAGCGCCGGGCCAGCGACCGGGGCGCCAGCCCGACCAGCTCCGCGATCTGCTCGAATCGGACCTGCTCACCGAGGCGCTCCTCGGTCAGGAGCAGGGCGCGCCGCAGCTCCGGGGACGAACCGGCCGGCACGACGACCGGGCTGGGCCGCTCGGCCAGCCGCCACGTGACGGCGGCGAGGGTGGTGAACAGGGTTACCCCGTACCCCTGGGAAGGGTCTTTGATCTCGGAGCACTCGGCGAGCAGAGCGCGGGCGAGCGGGCTGAGGTCGAACACCGTCAGCGCCGCCGGTGGACTCGGCGTGATCGCGGGATCGAAGAGGACCGACGCGGTGGTGACCGGCTGCGGAATGCTCACCCGGATCGCCCGGCCCGCCTCGATCAGCGCGGCCCGGGCCGGCGGCAGCAGCCACGACTGCCCGCCGGCCTCGAGCCGCAACGCCCCCGCCGAGGCGCAGAGCAGGTAGTGCCGGTCCACGCACAGCTCGCGGGCGGGTTCACGCGGGAACGTGCGGACGAAGCTGTACGCCACCGGTGTCATCGGAGACCGATCGTAGGAGTCAGCCGACCGTCTCCACCAGCTCCGCCCGGAACCTCCGGCTGACCGGCGGCTCACTCATCAGGGGCCGCAGCACCGCCCCCGACCGGGCGAACGACTCCGATCGCTGATAGCCGGCGAACGACTCCTCGTCCGCCCACTCGTGCACCAGGGTCACGTGGTTCCGGTCGTCCCGGGCGGCGTAGACCCGGAACGCGACATTGCCCGGCATGGCCCGGACCTGCTCGCCCTCCCGGTCGAGCTGGGCGAGCGCGGCCGCCCGGTCACCGGCCGCGGTGGCGAAATCGACGATGGCGATGAACATTCGTGCCTCCTTCATGTGATGGATCGATCCTCACCCGACGGTGGTGGCGCCGGCTCCCGCCGGCCGGACAGGTTCACGCTCGGGTCTGCCGACGCGGCCCGTTCCCGGCATGATGGGCGGTGACGACCTCGGAGGGAGCCCTCGATGATCGGCACGCTGCGCACGGTGGTGCTCGACGCACCGGACATCCGGCGACTGGCCGCGTTCTACACCGCCCTCGGCGGGTGGACCGAGCGGTACACGGACGACGAGTGGATCGGCCTGCAGACCGGCGACGGGTGGCGGATCGCGATCCAGAGCAGCCCGGACCACGTACCCCCGCGATGGCCCGACCCGGAACGGCCGCAACAGGCCCACCTGGATCTGCGCGTGCCCGACCTCGCCGCCGGCGCGGCACGGGCGGTGGAGCTGGGCGCCACCCCGCTGCGCGAGAACGAGAACTGGCACACCCTGGCCGATCCGGCCGGCCACCCGTTCGACCTGTGCCTGTTCCCGGCGAACCCGGAGCCGACGCTGATGGGCGTCATGCTGGACTGCCCGGACGCGAAGGAGCTGAGCGGGTTCTACGCCGAGCTGCTGGGGAAGCCGGTCACGTATTCGGGCGACGGCATGGCGATGATCGGCGAAGAGGGCGCGCAGCCGATCATGTTCCAGCAGGTGGCGGATTATCGGGCGCCGCGGTGGCCGGACCCGGCGTATCCGCAGCAGTTCCACCTGGATGTGACGGTTGATGACGTCGAGGTCGCGGAGCAGGGGGCGCTGAGGCTGGGTGCGACGAGGCTCCCCGAGGAGGGGGAGAATTGGCGGGTTTACACCGATCCGGCGGGAAAGCCGTTCTGCCTCTGCTGGGACTGATCCCGGGCCCCTGAATTCCATACGTAGGCACCGCGCACGGTGACGCCGGGCCGGCCACGCGCCGGGAACGCCGACAACGGGTCACACTCGGTGATGTTCACGATTCGCGGAGTGGTCGCCTAAACCCGCCATCCCGGCTGCCGATCAGCACGCCGACGGAACAGGTGCGACCTCGGAGGCGTCGGTGTTCACACGGTGGGCGGCATTGGGCACGGCAGTGGCCCTGTTGGCCGCGACGGCCGGCTGCGGCAGCAGCGATGACGCGGCGGCGGCTGCGGCCCCGGCGAAGGGCACGATCGGGCTCGCCATGCCGACCAAGGCCTCGTCGCGCTGGATCGCGGACGGCGACAACATGGTCAAGCAGTTCCAGCTGCTCGGCTACGGCACCGACATGCAGTACGCCGACGACGACGTGGACGTGCAGGTCAAGCAGATCGACGAGATGATCGGCGCGAAGGTGAGCGCTCTGGTCGTCGGGGCGATCGACGGCACCGCGCTGAAGAGCGTGCTCGGCAAGGCGGCCCGCGCGGACATCCCGGTGATCGCCTATGACCGGCTGATCCGGGACAGCGGCGACGTCGACTACTACGCCACGTTCGACAACTTCAAGGTGGGCGTCGAGCAGGGCACCGCGATCGTGGACGCCCTGAAGCTCACGTCGACGAAGAAGACCTTCAACCTGGAGCTGTTCGCCGGCTCACCGGACGACAACAACGCGACCTTCTTCTTCAACGGGGCGATGAGCGTGCTCACCCCGTACATCAAGAAGGGTGTTCTGAAGGTCCGCAGCGGCGAGACGAAGTTCGCCGAGGTCGCGACGATGCGCTGGGACGGGGCGGTCGCGCAGAAGCGGATGGCCGCACTGCTGGCGAAGAACAGCGACGTCGACGCCGTGCTCTCCCCCTACGACGGGATCAGCCGGGGCATCCTGGCCGCGTTCGCCGAGGCCAAGGCCGACCTGCCGGTGATCACCGGGCAGGACGCCGAGCTCGAGTCGGTGAAGCTGATCGCGAGCGGCGAGCAGACCGAGACCGTCTACAAGGACACCCGCGAACTCGCCAAGGTCGCCGTGCAGATGACCGACGCGCTGCTCAGCGACGAGAAGCCGATGGTCAACGACACCGAACAGTACGACAACGGCGTCAAGACCGTGCCCACGTTCCTGCTGCAGCCGGTGAACGTCGACAAGTCCAACTACCAGCGCGTCCTCGTCGACGGCGGCTACTACACCGCCGCCCAGATCGGAGCATGAGCGATGCTGAGCAACACTCCCGTCTGGGCGAAGCTCACCGGGCTGGTCACGGCCGGCCTGTGTGCCGTCGGCACCTGCGTCGGCGTCACGCTCTACACCAACCACGTCGCCTCGGACACCTCGGACCGGCTGGCGAACCTGAACACCGCCAGCGCCCTGGTGCTGCGCCTGGACCGGATCGCCAGCGATCTGAAGGTCAACGGCCTGCAGGCGATCACCCGGGACGACCCGGAGACGCAGGCCGCGCTGCTGGACGCCCAGCTCAAGCAGGCGGGCACGCTGCTCGACCAGCTCGACGGCGTCGCCCTGCCCAGTGAGCTGGACGCCGCCGTCACCCGGATCCGCACCGCCTACACCGACTACAGCGACGTCGTCGCACGCTACGTCGCCGGCGCCGAGGCCGACCAGGCGTCGGCCCGGCTGGCCTGGGAGCAGATCGACGTCGACAACTACCTGACCAGTGCGGTGCTCGCCAACGAGCGCGCGCTGTTCGCGTCCACGATCGCGCAGGCCGAGGCGGACGCGGCGACCAGCCGGGACCGGGCGCAACTGATCCTGCTCGGCACCGCTCTGGCCGCCGCGATCCTGCTCTGCGTGCTGGCCCGGATCATCGTCACCTCGATCACCCGGCCGTTGCAGCGGGTCCGCACGGCGCTCGGCGCGATGGCCGGCGGCGACCTCACGGTCACCGCCGACGTGACGTCCGGCGACGAGGTGGGACAGATGGCGCGGGCGCTGGACGAGGCGCAGGCCAACATGCGTACCGTGGTGGCGCAGGCCGCCGCCTCCGCACGCACCCTGGCCACCGCCGCCGAGGAGATGACGTCCACGGCCGGCGCGATCGCCGACACCGCCCGCGGCTCCTCCGAGCAGGCCCGCGACGTGTCCGGCACGGCGGCCGTGGTCTCGGCGAACGTGGGAGCGGTCGCGGCCGGCGCGCAGGAGATGGCCGAGTCGATCCGGGAGATCTCGCAGAGCACCGCGCAGGCCGCGCAGGTCGCCAACCAGGCGGTCGCGGTGGCCCGGTCCACCAGCGCGCACATCGACAAGCTGGGCACCTCGTCGGCGGAGATCGCCAGCGTGGTCCAGGCGATCACCAGCATCGCCGAGCAGACGAACCTGCTGGCGCTGAACGCGACGATCGAGGCGGCCCGCGCCGGTGACGCCGGCAAGGGGTTCGCGGTGGTCGCGAGCGAGGTCAAGGACCTCTCCCAGGAGACCGCGCGGGCCACCGAGGACATCACCCGCCGGGTCGCCGCGATCCAGGCGGACACGGCCGGCGCGGTGGAGGCGATCAGCCAGATCACCGCGGTGATCGAGCAGATCAACGATCACCAGGCGACGATCGCGGCCGCCGTGGAGGAACAGACCGCCACGACGGCCGAGATGAACCGCAGCATCACCGCGGTGGCCGACGGCGCCGGTGACATCGCCGGCGGTGTGGCCGGGCTGGCGTCCGCGTCGGAGAGCACGACCGCGGGCATGACCCAGTCGCGTCAGGCGATCGGCGAGCTCAGCACGATGGCGAACGAGCTGCAGACGCTCGTCGCGCGGTTCAGAGTTTAGTCTCGCAGTTGACCGCGGTGTCCTTCGGGAACAGGTCGCACGCGTCGTCGTCAGCGCCGCCGTCCAGCAGGTCGGCGGCGTTGCCGTCCACCGAGTCGTCGCCGATCAGGTAGTCCGGGCCGGCGCCGCCGTACATCGTGTCGGCGCCCTGCTGCCCGTCGATCCGGTCCCGGCCGCCGAGGCCGTGGATGACGTCCTTACCCGCCGCGCCCTCCAGCGAGTTGTCGCCGTTGCTGCCGGTCAGCCGGTCGTTGCCGGCGCCGCCGACCAGACCCTCGACGTCGGCGGCGATCGTGTCGCGCTCGCCCTTCATCCCGTCGTCGCCGGTCGCGCCGTCCAGGTCCACGGTCACCGGCGACTGGTACCAGTAGTGCACGGTGTCGCCGCCGCTGCCGCCGGAGACGTAGTCGTTGTCGGTCGGGTAACTGCCCTTGATCGGCTCGTTCAGCGCGAACCAGTCGGTGCCGGCGTCACCGTGGAACCGGTCGTTGCCGCTGCCGCTGAAGACGTAGTCGTCACCGTTGCCACCGCGGACCAGGTCGTTGCCGTAACCGTCCTCGATCCAGTCCTTGCCGTCCCCGCCGTACAGCTTGTCGGCGTCGTTGCCGCCCTCGAGCCGGTCGTTGCCGCCGAGGCCCCAGAGCTGGTCCGCGCCGCGGTCGCCGCGCAGGATGTCCGCCCGCGGGCCACCGGTGACCTTGTCGTTGCCGGTGCCGCCGTCGAGCGTCGATCCGAGACCGGTCCGGTTCACGATCGTGTCGTTGCGGTCGTAGGTGTAGACCCGCACCCGGGTGGGCGCCTTCTTCGTCGTACACCTGACCTTGGTCTTGTCGCCCTTGACCTTCTTGCAGCCCTTGCCGGCGGTGATCGCCACCCGGTCGTCGACCGTGATCGTCCTGCCGGACCGGGTGACGACGACCGCGTTCTGCTTGCCCTTGGCCGCCTTGTAGCGCACCACCGTCGATTCCACGACCGTGACCACGCCGGTGGAGGCGGCGAAGGCGGGCACGGCGAAGGCGCCGGTGGTGAGCGTGGTGAGCAGGGTCAGGCCGAGACCGGCCCGGATGTGGCGTGGCACGTGGGATCCTCCCCCGAACGGATCCGGTGGCATCGATCGCCACACGGTGCCAAGATCATAGGGGCTCCGGCTACCGTCGCGCCGCCTCCAGCTGACGCGGGGTCCGCCGCCCCCGGAGCCGGTGCCACACGCCTGCCGCGGTCGCTCGCACGGTCAGCCACAGGACGCGGACGATGCCCGTACCCCGCAGAAGGGTCTCCCCCGCGATCGCCGCGACCCGGTCCATCACCATGCAGGCCCGCCGGTAGTCGTCATCGTCGTCCTGCAGCTCCCAGAGCCGCTCGGCCTGCTCCCACGCCATCGCCCGGGTGGTACGGACCAGGACCCGCTGACTCCAGTCGTCGAGCTCGCCGACGCACTTGTCGATCTCCATCTGCCAGGCGGTGGCGAACCGGCGGCGCAGCGGCGGGATCTCCTCGTAGAAGATCTTGTTGACCAGCAGGTAGTCGGGGTGCTGCGGCCCGTCGCCCGGGTAGCCCATCTTCTTCCACGTCTCGATCAGCGCCAGCGACAGATCGTGGTTGATGTGCGCGTTGACACCGAGCACCGCCGCTTCGAGGGTGCTGATCGTGTCGGTGTGGGCACGCCGGAACAGCACCTCCCACGCGTCCGGGGTGTCCTTGCCCGGCACGCCCCAGGAGGAGAGCGCGGTGAAGTAGAGCCGGGCGAACTCGACGTCGAGCACCTCGAGCCACTTCTTGTCGTGCACCTCGCTGCCGAGCAGGTGCGCGGCGACCCGCTCGGTGATGGTCAGGTACAGCGCGTTGAACTGCCCCACCCGGTTCTTCGCCGGGCTCGGCGGCAACGTGTCGAGAATCGTCTGCAGCAGCTTGAGCCGCTCCACCACACCGGCGATGTCCTCCGGCGGCGTCCGGCAGGCGTCCGCCATGGCCTGCTCCGCGGGCGTCCACCCGTTGACCACTTCCGGAACGGAGGCCTCGATGCGCCGGCGGCACTCGCGCAGCCGCTCAGCGCTGGCCTCAACTTGCACGCGATCGAAATTCACACCTCATGGTCGGTGCCACCGCCCCGCCGGGGCATCCCATATTCGGCCCCCACCCAGTCGGATAGACGACTGTCTTCCTCCACACAAGACCTTAAGACCCTTTCGGGTACGGCCGACCCACGTCCCGTGGCAGCCGCGCGACCAGTTGCCCGCTCCGGGCCGCTGCGCGGGCGCCGGCGACCGGTGCATGGGCGCGGTGGGCGAGTGGCCGTTCGCGCGAAGAAGTGAATTCCGTTCGGAGAAAAGGGGCAGCCGATATCGTCCGAGAGTACGAGCCGGCCACCCGTGCGTCTGATTGCCCTCCGGCGAATATTCCGCGAATGTGGGCCTCCACGAGAAAAGGTCCATTGTGATCATCACGAACGATGTGATCTTCAGTGGAATCGTGGTCTCCCCCGGATGCGGAAGAAGGACTGCCGGCAATGAACGAATCACCCGTACCCGGAAACGATCCGTATTCGCAGGCGCCCGCCTCGGCGCGATGGCCCTCCTACGGCGGCCAGGCCCACGCGGCCGTGCAGCCCTGGTCCCCGCCGGCCCACCCGGCGCAGTACACCACCCCCGCGATCAGCATGCCGCTCGTCTCCCCCGGCGGACGGCTCGCCGCGGTCCTGCTCGACGTCGTGCTGGTCGTGGTCACCCTCTGGATCGGCTGGTTCGCCTGGTCGATGGTGACCTGGTCGCAGGGGCAGTCCCCGGGCAAGAAGCTGCTCGGCTTCGTGGTCGTCGACGCGGCGACCGGCGAGCCCTTCGACTGGCCCCGGATGGCGCTGCGCGAACTCGGCATCAAGGGCCTGCTCGGCACGGTGCTGAGCATGTGCACGCTCGGCGTGTACTTCTGGGTCGACGCCCTGATGATCCTCGGCGCCGGCACCCGGACCCTGCACGACCGGATGGCCACCTCGGTCGTGCGGCACGTCTAGGCACCCACGACGATGCCCGATCGGGGACTCGGCCAGGCCCGGCACGCCGCTCCGGCGCCGGACGACGCCTCCGTGGCGGCGTCGGCCTCCACCTGGATGCAGGTGGTGTTCGGCGGGATCAGCACGAGCGTCGCGATCGCCGCCCTGGTGATCGCCTACTTCGCCTGGATCCGGCCGCATTCCCCGGACGGGCCGCCCGAGCCACCGGCTACCGCCGTCACCACCCCGGCTCTGGCTGATGCCACCACGGCGGCCACCACCCCGACGACCACCACCACCACGGCCGCCGCCGGACAGGTCGGCCTCACCACGCTCGACCCGGAGATCGGCGGCGACAAGATCCGGGTCACCGGCGGGAATCTGGCGATGCCCTGCGCCAGCGGCCAGTCGAACGACAGGCAGCGTTCCGTCCAGTACGACCTGGCCGCCCGATACACGGCGTTCACCGCGAGAATCGCCGTCACGAAAGCACCGGACGGCGATTCGCAACTCCAGATGAAGATTTTCGCCGACGATCGTCAGGCCACCGTGCACACATTGGTCGACGGCGAATCCGAAACCGCCCACGTGCCGCTCGACGGAGTTAGCAGAATGCGCATCGAATTGACCTGCCAGTCCCGGCTCAGCGAATTGACGATCACGGAACCCCGGCTGGACAAAAGGGGGACGACCCGGTGACCGATCCGCAGTCTCCCCCGAAGCACCGCGGATACCTGCTGGTGATCACGCTGGTGGTCGCGGCCCTCTCCCTGGTCGTCGGGCTGGCCGGCGTCACGCTGTCGGCGATCGCGCTGGGCCGCAGCGACGAGGCCTCCGCGTTGGCGAAGCAGGCGAACGACAAACCTGTCGCGGTCGCGCCCACCACCGAGGCGACCGGCGAGCCGCCCACCCCGGAGCCCACCGATCCCGCGTCGGCGACGCCCGACCCGGAGCAGCCGTCCGGCGCCGCGACGACGCCCGCGGACATCAGCCCCACCGCCGACTACACCGTTGCCTACCAGGGCGAGCACCTGCGGGCCCGCTCGGTCGGCTGCAACGGCAACTTCATGGCGGTGGACCTGGACGAACCCCGGGTGGCCGGCGAAGCGCGTTTCCTCTCCGAGTTCGGCGTCCAGGGCTGCAACGCGCCTGGTGAGATCGTCACCAATCTCGCGATGGCCACGGTGTCCGGCCCGTCCGCGACCCCGTTCGACTGCCTCGAGACCATTCGCACCGACCCGGGCCGTTCCCCGATCGCGCCGACCCAGGGCATGACCCTCTGCCTGGTCACCGACCAGAAGAAGGCGACCGCGAACGGCGTGACCCAGAAGATCGTCTTCGTCACCGTCGACTCCATCTCGGTCGACCGGGAGACGGTCGTCCTCAACCTCACCCTGAAGGCCTGGGACATGCCGCAGTAGACACCGCGGCGCTATTGGTCCGGACCTGTCACCCAATCTCTCGCCGCCCCGGCACCACCCGTGCACTTCGGCGTCACCCCGCCCGCGCCGGGCACGAGCGGCGCCGCCGCGATCGACGGCACGAGCGTCACCGCCCGGCCCACCGACGCGTTCGACAGCCTCGCGCTGCGCACCCGGGTCGACGAGACGGGCATCCCGCCGGCCCTCGCGGGCTGCAACTGGGTCATCGACGACCTGCGCGTCTCCTGACGATCATCGGGCCGGCCCTTCGGTAGGGTCGGCCCGGTGACGGTCGATGCGGTTCGCGGCGGGGTGCCCGAGCACGGCAGGGTGCCCAAGTACTACACGGTGAAGACCCAGCTCCAGAATTTGCTGGCCGAACTAGGCGAGGGCGCGCTGCTGCCGGCCGAGCGGGACCTGGCGGCGGCGTACGGGGTGGCCCGCTCCACCCTGCGCCAGGCGATCTCGGAGCTCACCATGGAGGGGCGGCTGCGCGCCCATCGCGGCCGGGGCACCTTCGTCGCCTCACCCAAGCTGATCCAGCCGCTGAGCCTGTCCAGCTACACCGAGGCGCTGCGCGAGATGGGCCACGTGCCCAGCCGGCGCCTGATCACCGAGGAGCGCCTCCCGGCCGGCTCGCTCGCCGGCGACCTGGCGATCGACCCGGCCGACGAGGTGCTGCACCTGGAACGGGTGCTGCTCGCCGACGACGAGCCGCTCGGCCTGGAGAGCACCTATCTGCCGGCCGGCCGGTTCGGCGACCTGATGGACGGCTGGGATGCGACCGGTTCGCTCTACCGGCACGTCGCGGACCGCTACCAGGTCCGGTACGCACAGGCCACCGAACGCATCGAGACGGTCCTGGCAAGCCCTCGCGAGGCCCAGTTGCTGAACACCAACCCGGCCCAGCCGATGCTGCTCATGCAGCGCGTCTCCGCTGATCAGGACGGTGTTCCGATCGAGCGGGTGCGCTCGCTCTACCGCGGCGACCGGATCGGTTTCGTCACCCGGCTGACGGGCTGATCCGAGATTATTAAAGGTTCGAACCTTTGAGGTTCGTTCACCGTCGCGTCATGCTGCCTGCACGCGCGAGTCGCCGATCTCTCTGAAGCTCTTCCCAGAGCAAGGGAGATCAGATGCGAGTGATCATCGTGGGCGGCGGGGTGCTCGGCACCATGCACGCCTGGCAGGCCGTCCAGCGCGGCCACGACGTGGTACAGATCGAGCGGGAGGCCGAGGCCCGGGGCGCCTCGGTCCGCAACTTCGGCCTGGTCTGGGTGTCCGGCCGGGCGCCCGGCGCCGAACTGGAGACGGCGCTGCGGGCCCGGGAGCTCTGGGAGCGGATCGGCGACCAGGTGCCGGGCATCGGGTTCCGGGGGAACGGGTCGCTCACGCTCTGCCGTACCCCCGAAGAAATCGCCGTGGCGCAGGCCGCGGCAGACGGTCCGCACGCGGCTGCCCGCGGCTTCCGGATCGTGGACCGCGCCGAGGCCCGGAAGATCAACCCGGCGCTGCGCGGGGACTTCGCGGCGGCGTTGTGGTGCGAGCGCGACGGCGCGGTGGAGTCCCGCGTCGCGCTTCCGGCCCTGCGGGCCGTGCTCGGCGCGACCGGCGCCTACCGGTGGGTTCCGGGCCGGGAGGCGCGCGCTCTCACCGGCACCGGGGTACGCGACGACCACGGCACCCACCACACCGGCGACCTGGTCGTCCTCACCACCGGCGCGACGCTCTCCGGTCTGGTCCGCGAACTGGTCCCCGAGCTGCCGGTGCGCCGCGTCTGGCTGCAGATGGCGCAGACCGCCCCGCTCGGCGAGCCGCTGACCACCTCGGTCGCCGACGCCGACAGCTTCCGCTACTACCCGGCGTTCCGCGGGCCGCAGCTCGACGCGCTGGTCACCGGCCAGCCGCAGCCGCCGGTCGCGGCCACCCACGCCATGCAGCTGCTGATGGTGCAGCGCCTGGACGGCGGGCTGACCATCGGCGACACCCACGCGTACGCCGAGCCGTTCCCGTTCGACCAGGTCGAGGAGCCCTACGAGCACCTGATCACGGTCGCCTCCGGGCTGCTCGGCCGGGACCTGCCACCGATCCGGCGGCGCTGGCACGGCGTCTACGCCCAGTGCACCGACCCGGCGGCGGTCGTGCACCGGCAGCGGATCGCCGGCAACGCGGTGCTCGTCACCGGACCCGGCGGACGCGGCATGACCTGCTCCCCCGCGATCGCCGAGCAGACCGCGACGGAGATGAGCTGGTGAGCATCCAACTGGTGGTCCTCGACATGGCCGGCACCACCGTCGCCGACGACGGACTGGTGCTGCGGGCCTTCGACACCGCTCTGGCGTCCGCGCCGGTGGCCGAGACCGACGCGGCCCGGCAGTACGTCCTCGACACCATGGGCCAATCCAAGATCACGGTGTTCCGGCACCTCACCGGCGGCGACGAGCAGCATGCCCAGCGGCTCAACGCCGCGTTCGAGGCCGCGTACGACGACCTCGCCCATCTCTGCACGCCGATCGACGGCGCCGCCGAGCTGATCCGCGACCTGCGCGCCGCGGGCATCCGCACCTGCCTGACCACCGGGTTCTCCCGGCCCACCGCGGACCGGATCCTCTCCGCGCTGGGCTGGCGGGACCTCGCCGACCTGACCCTCACCCCGGCCGAGGCCGGACGCGGGCGACCCTACCCCGACCTGGTGCTGACCGCGCTGCTGCGGCTCGGCGCCGACGACGTCCGCGCCGTCGCCACCGCCGGCGACACCACCTCCGACATCCGCACCGGCCTGCGCGCCGGCGCCTCGGTCGTGGCGGGGGTGCTCACCGGCGCCCACGACGCGGCCGCGCTCCGGGAGGCCGGAGCGACGCACGTCCTCTCCTCGATTCGCGAACTTCCGTCCGTTTGGGAGCAGTCATGAGACGTACCCTCGCCGTTCTTGTCTCGGTTTTGATCTTGGCGGGCTGTGGATCCGGGACCGGGTCCACCGCCGCCGAGGGCGACCGGACCGTCACGCTCTACACCGCCGACGGGCTCGGCGACTGGTACACCGAGCAGTTCGCCGCGTTCGAGAAGCAGACCGGCATCACGGTGCAGACCATCGAGGCCGGCTCCGGCGAGATCGTCTCCCGGCTGCAGAAGGAGCGGACCAACGTCCAGGCCGACCTGGTCGTCACGCTGCCGCCCTACATTCAGAAGGCGTCCGCGGACGGGCTGCTGCAGGCCTACACCCCGGCCGGCGCGGACCAGGTGACAGGGGCCGCCGCCGATTACACGCCGGTGGTCAACAACTACCTCTGCTTCATCTACAACCCGTCGTCGCTGAGTACACCGCCGAAGACCTTCGACGACCTGCTCAGCCCGTCGCTCAAGGGCAAGCTGCAGTACTCCACGCCGGGTCAGGCCGGCGACGGCACCGCCGTGCTGCTGCACCTGCAGCACGTGCTCGGCAAGGACGGCGCCCTGGAGTACCTCAGGAAGCTCGAGGCCAACAACGTCGGCCCGTCGTCGTCCACCGGCAAGCTGCAGCCCAAGGTGAGCAAGGGCGAGATCTATGTGGCCAACGGCGACGTCCAGATGAACCTCGCTTCCATCAACAACGACAAATCCCACTTCAAGATCTTCTTCCCTTCCGGTACGGGGGAGAAGCCGTCCACCTTCGCCCTGCCGTACGTGATGGGCGTCGCCGCCGGAGCACCGCACGCCGGCAACGCGAAGAAGCTCGCCGACTTCCTGCTCACCCCGGCCGCCCAGGAGCAGATCGCCGCCCAGGCCTACGGCTTCCCGGCCCGCGGCGACGTGAAGCCCGGCGACACCTCGATCCTCGACGGCGTCGAGATCTGGCAGCCGGACTGGACCCGCATCCTCGCCGACAACGACGCCGACATCGCGGCCTACAACAAAGCGCTCGGACTCTCATGACCGAGCAGCCGGCGGTCCGGTTCGACCGCGTCCAGGTCCGATACGGCGCGGTCACCGCCCTCGACGACTTCAGTCTCGACGTGGCCGCCGGCGAGACGGTGGCCTTGCTCGGCCCCTCCGGATCGGGCAAGTCCACCGCCCTCAAAGCCCTCGCCGGGTTCCTCACCCCGAGCTCCGGCCGGGTCCTGCTGAACGGCCGGGACGTGACGGGCCTGCCACCGCACCGGCGCGGACTCGGCGTGGTCGTCCAGCAGTACGCCCTGTTCCCGCACATGACCGTGGCCGAGAACGTGGCGTTCGGCCTGCGCGCCCGGCGCTCGTTCTCGGCGAAGCGGGTCACCGACATGCTCGAGCTGGTCGGGCTGCCCGGCTTCGGCAAGCGGTACCCCCGCGAACTCTCCGGCGGCCAGCAGCAGCGGGTCGCGATCGCCCGCGCCCTCGCCATCGCTCCCCCGGTGCTGCTGCTCGACGAGCCGCTCTCCGCGCTCGACGCCCAGCTCCGCGCCGACCTGCTGGAGGAGCTGCGCCGGCTGCGCGACGAGCTGCCCGACGTGGCGATGCTCTACGTCACCCACGACCAGACCGAGGCGCTCACGCTCGCCGACCGGATCGCCGTCATGCGCGACGCCCGGCTCGTCGACGTCGACACCGCGTTCGATCTCTACCAGCAGCCGCCGAGCAGCTTCACCGCCTCCTTCCTGGGCGGCGCCAACCTGCTGGCCGGCACGGTCGTCTCCGCCGGCGGCCTGGTCCGGATCGGCGGCGTCACGCTCACCGCGTCCAGCGCCGACCCGCTCGTCGAGGGCGCCGACGTGCGCGTCGCGATCCGCCCGCACACCCTCGTGGTCGCCGACGACGGGCTGGAGGCGACCCTCACCGGGCTGCAGTGGCGCGGCGCCACGTTCCGGCTCACCTGCCTCGTCGACGGGATGGCGGTGCACGCCGACGTGCCCTCGGCCGACGGTCTGCCGCCGGTCGGCTCGCCGATCCGGCTGCGGCTGCCCGCGACCGGCGCGGCGGTGGTGGCGCGATGACCCGTACCCGTGTGCTGTGGGTTCTTCCGCCCCTGGCCCTGCTCGGCGGGTTCCTGATCTACCCGCTCGCGCTCGTGGTCCGGCAGTCGTTCACCTCAGGCTCTTCCTCCTCGGGCTCTTCCTCCCCGGGCGTGCCGACCTTGGAGATCTGGCGGGCCGTGCTCTCGGCCGGCGAGTTCCACCGGGCGCTCGGCAACACCGTGGTGATCGCGGTCGCGGCCACCGCCGGCTGCGTCGTGCTCGGCACGTTCTTCGCGGTCGTGCTCGCCCTGGTCCCGTTCCCCGGCGCCACCGCGGTGTCCCGGGCCGTCGACACGATCCTCGCGTTCCCGTCGTTCCTGATCGCGCTCAGCTTCACGTTCCTCTACGGCGCGGCCGGCATCCTGCAGCTCGGCGACTTCCTCTACACCCGCTGGTGCGTGATCCTCGCCGAGATCACCTTCTACACGCCGTTCGTCATGCGCCCGGCCCTCGCCGCGCTCGGCCAGCTCCCGGCCGAGCGCCTCAACGTGGCCGCCTCCCTCGGTGCGCGGCCCTGGCGGGTGCTGCGCCGCATCGTGCTCCCCGAGATCGCCCCGGCGGTCGCCGCCGGTGGCGCGCTCTGCCTGCTGCTGACCCTCAACGAGTTCGGCATCGTGCTCTTCATCGGCGCCAAGGACGTCCTCACCCTGCCGATGCTCGTGCACAGCAAGGGCGTCGTCATGTTCGACTACCCCGCCGCGTGCGTGGTCGCGGTCGTCGAGGTCGCCCTCTCCCTGGCCCTCTACTGTCTCTACCGCTGGGTGTTCACCAATGCTCGTATGGTCGCGTAACGGCCGCTGGTCCGTGTGGGCCGCGTTCACCGTCGTCTTCGTCCCCGTCGTGGTCGCCCCGTTCGCCGTGCTGGTGGCGGCCGCGTTCGCCGCCGAGTGGAACGGCGTGCTGCCCGGCGGCCTCACCACCGGCCACGTGCAGGCCGCCCTCACCGGCCTGAACCGGGCGAGCCTGCTGGTCAGCCTGCAGACCGCGGCCGCCGCCGGGCTGCTCGCCGTGCTGGCCGGGACGTGGGCCGCGATCGCCCTGTCCACCGCGCCGCGCCCGCTGCGCCGGGTGGCCGACGCGCTGCTGCACCTGCCCGTCGCCATCCCGTCGGTGGTCGTCGGGCTCGGCCTGCTCGTCGCGTTCAGCCGGCCGCCGCTGCTGCTCAACGGCACTCGCTGGCTGGTGCTGGCCGCCCACGTCATCCTGGTGCTGGCGTTCTCCTACAGCACCGTGGCCGGCGCGCTGTCCCGCCTCGACCCGTCGTATGCCCAGGTCGCGGCGTCGCTCGGCGCCCACCCGGCCCGGGTGCTGTGGCGGATCCGGCTGCCGCTGCTGCTGCCCGCGATGGCCGCGGCGGCGGCGCTGGCGATCGCGCTGTCGATGGGCGAGGTCGGAGCGACCATCATGGTCTATCCACCGGACTGGCGGACCCTGCCGGTCACCGTCTTCACGCTGACCGACCGGGGCGAGACCTTCGACGCCTCGGCGGCGACGCTGGTGCTGCTGGCGGCGACGTTGCTGCTCCTGCTCGTGCTGGGGAGGCTGGCCCGGCCCCGAGCCACCCGGCGGTTCTCGGCATCGGCGACGAATGCGTTTCTAAACACCACGCCGCTGTCGAGAATGCGTCAGCGGCCGCTCTCGGGATCGCCGTCGTCACCAGAGTCACGGCGCCGAGACACACCGCCTCTCCCGGAAACCCTGCGGGGCAACGAGTATCAGGTCTAAACCTCACCCGGTCTGCGAACCCACTAGTCAGGTGTGTCGGAAAGTTGTCAGGCTGACCATCGGGAAGGTTTTTACCATCATCCGAGCGTCTACTTCCCGCTAGCACTTGAGGGCTACTATAGATCCTCTGTTCGAGGAATCCCTTCGGTTCGGGAGGAAGCGTTGATCATGCGACAGCCCGGGGCACCCCGGAAATGAATTAATGAAAGTCTTTCGGCATGGCTGACCGGAGCGCGGCTCCGGTGGAGCGTCACCGTGAACGGAAAGGCACTGCATTGATCCACGAATGATTTCTCGCATCTGCGGATCCGGATAAAGAAACCACGTTCGCATGTGACGGCCCGGATGGCGGGCCGTCACATGCTCTGTACCGCCACCATTTCCCGGCAGCAGCCTCCTCGGCATCATCAGTTCTCCATGCCATTACCTCCGTTGAACCACTTCCTGGCACGCCTGCATCACCGGCCATCTTGCGAACTAGGGTATTTGCCCCAATTATCCCATCTTAGGTCATACCTGATGCCCACCTTCGGCGAGTCGGGCGAGTAGCAGGCCTCCGTCGTCGCACCGTTGTCCGACCAGTCCACGTCGTGCCCACCAGCACCGATGGTGCGCCAGCTCTCGGCACGCTTCCGGGACGGGCGGGACCGCCTCGCCACGATCGCCCTCGGCGCTTGATCGCTCGGAAACACGACCTTCAAGGTCAGCTTCGCCAGCGGACTGGAGACGATCTTCGCCAGGATCGGCTCGAACTCCCCACTGGCGTCGAAGAGTTCCTGCTCCAGGTGGATCAGAGTCTCTTCGCCCTTGCTGAGTGGCTGGTCGAGATGGACGTAGTAGTGCCGCCGCCCGGAGATCTTCTCCCTGGTCTCGCAGATGCGCTGGGACCCGTTGGCCACGCGGACCGTACTGGTTCCCACGCCGGTCCAGCGGTAGGTGTTATGAAAGAGATTTACATTGTCGCGGTTCGCGCGGATCCTTATCTTTATGGTCTGCGTCTGACGGCGCAGGTCAGCGGCATCGAATCGATAGATGTATTCCGCGGACACCCATCTATACATCGGCGTGGAGGCCCGGCGAAAGAGAATCACCGACGCGCCCAGCATGCATGCGGACACCAGAAGAACGGCGACACTCAAACCGAGGTACGGGCTCCGGAGTCCGAATCCGACGAGCCACGCCAGCCCCGCGCCGCAGGCGAGCAGGAGCCACGCCACATTGCGGTAGGCGCCGATCCGAGCCCCGAAACTCAGGAGAGGATCCGGTGAGCCACTGGGCAGGCTCATCCGATGACTCCGGGGAATCCTCCACTACGAAGTGGCATCACTATCGCCCCCATTTCGCGAAAGCCACTCACAAATTTCCGACCTCCCTGTTTCGGCGCCACGGAAGACTGCCCCCGCACAACGGCGCCATGCCGCACACGAAGTCCGCGAATGCGGGCCGCGGGGCGGGATCCGCCCATTGGGGTGATCGCCCGGGTCCCACGCATCGACCCTGCCGCACGCATCGACCCTGCCGCACGCATCGACCTTGGCCCACCACGGCAGGAGCCGGGCGACCGGCGCCCGGTAGCCTGCCGCCATGGTCAGCTGGCAGATGCGCGGTGTCGGGCTCTTCACGCGACTGGTGTATCGGCGTCGCTACGCGACCGCGGCAGCCGGGCTGCGCACCCTGAACCGGCCCAAGGGCCCGTCCGCCCCGCCGGCGTCGCTGGCCGCCACCCGCTCGACCGTCAACGGGTTCCCCGTGTACCGGGTCGGCGAGGCGGAGACGGCCGTGATCTATCTGCACGGGGGCGCCTACACCAGCGAGATCGTCAAGCAGCACTGGTCACTCATCGGGTTCCTCGCCGAGCAGACCGGCTGTGCGGTACACGTACCCATCTATGGCCTGTCGCCGAAGCACCACGGCCTCGAAGCGCTCGATCTGGTCAGCGAGGTCATCCGTGGCCTGGACAGGCCGTGCCATCTGGTCGGCGACTCGGCCGGCGGCGGGCTGGCGCTGCTGGCCGCGCAGGCGAACAGGGGGCGCGTCGCCGGCCTCACGATGATCGCCCCGTGGCTGGATCTGACCATGTCGAACCCGGGGATCGACGCGGTCGAGCCGCACGACCCGTGGCTGTCCCGCGCCGGGCTGCGGCCGGTCGCGGACGCCTGGACCGGCGGTCTCCCGCTCGACGACCCACGGCTCAGCCCGATCCACGGTGACCTGGACGGGCTGCCGCCGACGCAGATCCTGGTCGGCACCCGCGACATCACCCTGCCGGACTGCCGGCTGCTGCGTGACCGGCTGCCCGCCGGCACGACGCTGACCTATCACGAGGAGCCGGGCGCGATCCACGTCTATCCGCTGCTGCCGGTCCCGGAGGCACGCGCCGGCCGGCGCGCCATCGTGGACCACATCCGCGCCTGTAGTTAATCGAGAATCACATGATTCGCGTCGTAAATAGACTGCTTGACGTGCGGTACTTCCCAACAAGTTAACGCTGAATTACAGTGCGTTCAGGCACCGCGGGGCCACCCGCCGGTCCGATCCTTCTCATGCTCCTGGTACCGCCGGCTGCTGACGCCGAGCGGTGCTCCGCCCTGCCGTTCTCCGGGCGGACTCGTCACACCGGCACGACCATCGCGTCGAAACGAGAGAGCCATGCATAGCAATCGGGTCCTTTTCCGTGCCCTGACCGTGCTCGTGGTGGCCTCGGTGGCCGCCGCCGGCTGCGGCGGCACGTCCAGCACCGAGACGACCACCTCCACCCTGACCAAACCGCCGATCACCATCGGGTTCCTCAACCCCTCCGGCGGACCGGTGCCACAGCCGGGCACCGACACCGGCGTCCAGGCGGCGCAGTCCTACATCAACGGCGAGTTCGGCGGCATCAACGGCCACCCGATCGAGGTCGTCCCGTGCGACACCGACACGACGCCGGAGAAGGCCCAGTCCTGCGCCAACACTTTCGTGGAGAAGAAGGTCGTCGCGGTCCTGGACGGCTACAACCTGTCGTCCAGCGCGGCCCTGCCGCCGCTGACCGCCGCGCAGATCCCGCTGGTCGGCATGATCCCGTTCGACTCGGTGACCGGCGCCAAGCCGGAGAACCGCGTCTTCTTCGCCGCCCCGCAGGCGTCCTTCCTGGTCGGCGCGCTGCAGGCGTTCCAGTCCGAGGGGAAGAAGTCGGTCACCCTGGCGCTCGTCGACACCCCGTCGTCGCACCAGACCATCGACACCCTGCTGCCGGCGCTGTCCACGGCGCTCGGCATCCGGGCCAAGGGCATCTACTTCTCCCCGACCAGCCCGAACTTCACCGCGGTGGCCTCCGCGATCGCCAAGGACAACCCGGACGTCGGCGGGCTCGTCGCGGCGCCGAGCGAGGCGGTCTGCACCGCGCTGGTCAAGGCGCTGCGGCAGCTCAATTACCAGGGCGAGATCTTCACGGCGGCCTGCACCGACTACATCAAGGACGCGCCGGAGCAGGCCGCCGGCGGCGCGCTCTACTCCTCGAACTGGCTGCCCACGGCGGCGCGGTACGCGCCCCCGGAGGTGCAGAGCGACCTCGCGATCGCCGAGAAGCACATCGCGGCGGTGGAGGGCGGGACCGCCGGGTATTACGCGTACGGTGAGTTCGCGCTCCTCGTGAACCTCGCGAAGGCCCTCACCGCGTCCGGCGCCACCGCGAGCGTGACCGGCGCGGACGTACTGAAGACGTTGAAGGCTCTGAAGGACTTCCCCAGCTTCCTCGGCCCGAAGATCACCTGCGGCAGCGCCACCTCGCCCAACTGCACCACGCAGATGCTGCTGTTCAGCGTGCAGCCGGACGGCTCGACCAAGCCGGTCACCGACACCTGGATCACCCCGGCCGCACAGGTCCTCGGGGCCATCCCCGGCGCGGTCTGACCCTGGCATGGACCAGCTGCTGCTCTTCGTCACGCTCGGCTTCGCCGGCGGAGCGGTCTATGCGGTGATCGCCGCGTCCATCGTGTCCCTGCACGCCGCCACCGGAGTCCTCAACTTCGCCCAGGGCTCGCTGGCCCTGTGGGGCGTGTGGGTGGTGGCCGAGCTGCGGCGGAGCGGCACGCTCGTCCTGCCGGTCGGGTCGATCGGCCTGAGCCCCGAGCCGATGGCGGCCTGGCCCGCCGTCGCGCTCGGGGTGCTCAGCGTCGCCGGCCTGGCGCTGGCCGCGCACTGGCTGGTGTTCCGCCCGCTGCGTGCGGCGCCCTCGCTGGCCCAGGTGGTGGCGTCGGTCGGGCTGATGCTGGCGATCGCCTCCCTGGTGCCGCTGCGCTTCGCGACCGAGGGCGCGCTCGCGCCCGCGCTGCTCACCGACCGCACGGCCACCGTCGCCGGAGCGATCGTCAACGTCAGCGACCTGATCCTGCTCGCGACCGCTCTGATCATCGCGGGGGCGCTCTCGGCCTACCTGCGGTTCACCCGGTGGGGCGTGGCGACCCGGGCCGGCGCCGAGAACGAGCTCGCCGCCCGGCTGACCGGAATCGCGCCGGACCGGCTGGCCGCCGTCATGTGGGTGCTGACCGGCGCGGCGACGGCTCTGGTTGCCGTCCTCGCCGCGCCCACGCTCGGCCTCGATCCGATCGGCTACATGTTCTACGTCCTGCCCGGCCTCGCCGCCGCCCTGCTGGCCCGGCTCACCTCGATCATCGTGGCGTCCCTGGCCGGGCTCGCCATCGGCGTCCTGCAGTCGATCATCCTGCTGCTCAGCACGTCGGACGGCTGGCCGGCCTGGGCACAGGCCGGGCTCGGCGAGGCGGTGCCGTTCGTCCTCGTGGTCTTCGCACTGGTGGTCCTCGGCAAGAGCATCCCGGCGCGGGACGCGCCCGGCCCGGCCCGGATGCCGGCCGTCGTGCTGCCCACCCGGCCCTGGCCGGCCGCCGCGGCGCTGCTGATCGGCGCGGTCCTCGCCATCGGGCTGACGTCCGGCAGCTGGCGGTTCGGCGTCGTCACCTCGATCATCATGGCACTGATCGCGCTGTCGCTCGTCGTGCTCACCGGCTACCTCGGCCAGATCTCGCTCGCCTCGATGGCGTTCGCCGGCAGCGGCGGGTTCCTGCTGTCCCGCATCACGATGACGTGGGACATCCCGTTCCCGCTGGCGATCCTGCTCGCGGCCGGCGTCGCGACGCTCGTCGGCGTGGTCGTCGGCCTGCCCGCGCTGCGGGTGCGCGGCGCCCAGCTGGCGGTGGTCACCCTGGCCGGCGCCGTCGCGGTGCAGCAGCTCGCGTTCGCGAACCCGGCGCTCACCCCGTTCGAGGGCAACCTGATCCACGGGCCCACCCTGTTCGGCTGGGACCTGGCGGTACGCAGCGGAACCGACCTCACCACGACGGCGTTCGCCGCGACGGTCGTCGTCATCGTCGGGGTGCTCGCCATCGCGGTGGTCCGCCTGCTGGCCGGCGGCACCGGGCAGTCGTTCCTCGCGGTCCGCTCCAACGAACGCGCCGCCGCGAGCGCCGGCATCAACGTGGCCCAGGTCAAGCTCGCCGGCTTCGCCCTCTCCGCGTTCCTCGCCGGGGTCGGCGGATGCCTGATCGGATACAGCCGCTCCCAGCTGTCCGTCGAGTCGTTCAACGTCGTCGTCGGGCTCAGCGTGCTCTGCATGGCGTACGTCGGCGGCATCACCCGGATCAGCGGCGCCCTCATCGCCGGCCTGATCGCGCCGCTCGGGGTCGTCTACACCCTGTTCAACAGCACCCTCGGCCTCGGCCGGTACTACACGCTGATCGCCGCCTGCGCCCTGGTCCTGACCGCGGTGCTCAACCCCGCCGGGCTCGCCGGCGGAACCACAGGCAAGCTGCGCCGGGAGGTAGCGCTGTGAACCCACTGCTGTCCACCGAGGGACTGACCGTCCACTACGGCGGCGTCCGGGCCAACACCGGGATCAGCATCACCGCCGACGCCGGTGAGGTGGTCGGCCTGATCGGTCCGAACGGCGCCGGCAAGACCACCTTCGTCGACGCCGTCACCGGGTTCACGCCCGCGCAGGGCACGGTCACCGTGGCCGGCCGGCGCGTCGACACGCTCGCCCCGCACCAGCGCCGGCGCGCCGGGCTGGCCCGCACCTGGCAGGCCGGCGAGCTGTTCCTGGACCTCACCGTGCGGCAGAACATCGCGGTCGCGGCCGGCCGCCGCCCGCTGCGCAACCTCTGGAACGACCTGACCGGCCGGCGCGAGGCCACGCACGAGACCGACGCCGTCATGGCGATGTTCGGCCTGGAACCGGTCGCCGACCGCCGTCCCGGCGAGCTCAGCCTCGGCCGCCAGAAGATCGTCGGCGTGGCCCGGGCGCTGGCCGGGACCGTCCGGGTGGTCCTGCTCGACGAGCCGGCCGCCGGGCTGGACACCGACGAGAGCGCCGCGTTCGGCGAACACGTCCGCACGATCGCCGGATCCGGCCCGGCCGTGCTGCTCATCGACCACGACATGACACTCGTCGCCGGCATCTGCGACCGGGTCTACGTCCTGGACTACGGCGCTGTCATCGCCACCGGGACGCCCGCTGAGGTGCTCGCCGACCCGGCCGTGCGCACCGCGTACCTCGGATCGGAGCTCGTCCCATGACCGCCCTGCTGAGCCTGACCGCCGTCACGGCCGGTTACGCGGGCATCCCCGCCGTCCGCGATCTCGACCTCAGCGTGGCGCCCGGCGAGATCGTCGCGATGCTCGGCCCCAACGGTGCCGGCAAGACCACCACCCTGCTCACCGCGGCCGGCGTCATCACGCCGATGGCCGGCGCCGTCACCGCGTTCGGCCGGCCGCTGCGCAACCGGCTCGAGCAGAACGCCCGCGCCGGTCTCGTCCTGGTCCCCGACACCAGGGGCGTCTTCCACACCCTTTCGGTACGGGAGAACCTAGCCCTGGCCCGAGGCGGTCTCGACGAGGCGCTCGACCTTTTCCCGGCCCTGAACGACCTGATGTCACGCCGGTGCGGCCAGCTCTCCGGCGGGGAGCAGCAGATGCTGGCGATCGCGAAGGCGCTGGTCCTGCGGCCCCGGGTGCTGCTGATCGACGAGATGAGCATGGGGCTGGCCCCGGTCGCGGTGCAGGCCCTGCTGCCCAGCATCCGCGCCCTCGCCGACCGGCTCGGCGTCGGCGTCCTGGTCGTCGAGCAGCACATCGACCTGGCCCTGTCGATCGCCGACCGCGCCGTCGTGCTGCACCACGGCCGGGTCGTCCTGACCGGCAAGGCCGCTGACCTGCGCGCCGACCGCCACGCCGTGGCCGACGCGTACTTCGGGGCCGGTTGAGCCCCGGCTCTACAGTCACACCATGATCGAAGAGTCGGACTGGTGGTCCCGGGTGGGAACGGCCTTCCTCGTGGGGATGCCCACCCTGGTCGGTCTCGCGCTGCTGGTCGGGGCGGCGAGGCAGTGGGCCAGGGTCCGCGCTCTCCTCGTCTCCGGCCGCCCGGCCACCGCCCGCGTGGTCGACAACCAGCTGGAGTCGCTGTCCGACGGGCGGACCAGCTTCCGGCCGGTGGTCACCTTCCGGACGGAGACCGGCCAGGAGGTGACGACCACCCTCCCGGACCTGGACGGCTCCCGCTCCCACCTCGTCGGCACCGAGGTGGCCGTCCGCTACGACCCGGAGAAGCCGTCGGACGCGACCCCGGCCAAGGCAAGCAGCGCCCAGACCGTCGTCGCGGTGGTGTTCGGGGTGATCTTCCTGGTGTTCGCCCTGGTCGCGTACCAGGTGATGAGCTCGGGCATGGAGGATGCCGGCCAGTTCAGCGACTTCCCGTAACGCCACCGAGCGCCCTGCGCGCCCGGGTACGCCACCAACGCCGCGACGCCAGCCCGGCCAGCACCGCCCCGGCCGCGTTGAGCAGCACGTCGTCGACGGACGAGACCCGATCCAGCCGGAACACATACTGCGCGACCTCGATCAGAGCCGAACCGCCCGCCCCGAGCGCCAGGATCCGCGGCACGGACGCCAGCGCCGTGAACCGGATCGGGGCGAAGAAGCCCAGCGCCGCGAAGACCAGCAGATTCCCGCCGATCCCGATCGGCCCCATGGTGACCAGGTCACGCAGCGGAACCAGGCTGACCCGGCCGGCGACCACACCGGCGCCCACGCCCGGCATCATGGTCATCCAGAGGAACGGCAGCGTGCCGTACACGATGCCGACCTCGGCCAGCGGTTTCCGGAGGCCGCCGCGCAGCCGCGCGAGCAGAAGCACCAGCACGGCCGCGAGCGGCAGCCCGGCCAGCGTCATCAGCACCACGCCGTTCTCGGTGTCGTAGCAACCGTGCCACCTCCCCGCCAGGCACCGGGGCGCGGCCATCAGCAGCGGCCGCCGGATGACGATCACGGCAACGGCAACGGCAAGAATCCCCAGAACCACCATTCGGGTACGGCGGGACGGGGCGACCGTGGGTGCGATCCGACTCATGCCCACAGTGAACCGGCAGCAACGTATCGGGAGCATAAGGACGGTCAGCCGAGCCGTTCCGTCGCCGCCCGGATCAGGTCGGCCGCGGAGCGCAGATAGGTCAGGACGACAGTCCGCTCCGGGCCGGTGAGTCCCTCGGCGAGCTCGTCGAGGCTCTGGCTGCCGTCCCGGTAGAGGCGGGCGAGGCGCTCGGCGCCGACCGGTTCGATGAGGACACTGCGGCGGTCGGTGGCATCCCGCCGGCGCAGCACCCAGCCGCCTTTCTCCAGCCGGGCGAGGACTCCGGTCAGCGTGGCGGGATGCGTGCCGGTGCGCCGGGCAAGCGCGGTCGGCGACCGGCCTCCCTCACGGACGAGCACGTCGAGGACGGCGAGGTCGGAGTCGTTGAGCCCGGCGAGGGCGGCGACCCGCGCGGTGTTGAGGGCCAGCTCGATGCGCAGGTCCCGCAGAGCGGTGCGCAGGTCGCCGGGTTCGGTCACCACCCGCCCCCTCCGTCGAATACTATGAGAATCATAATAACTTCCATGGGTACGCGTTCTGTCCGCCGTTCCACCACCGCGGCGCTGCTGACCAGTTTCCTGATCATCGCGACCGGCGGGGTCGTCCGGGTCAGCGGTTCCGGCCTGGGCTGCCCGGACTGGCCGCGCTGCACCGCCGGCTCGTTCACCTCCGCCGCGGCGTCCACCGGCGTCCACGGCGCCATCGAGTTCGGCAACCGGGTGCTGACCGGCGTCGTCGTGCTGGCGGTCGGGTGGGTCATCGTCGCGGCGTACCCGCACCGGCGCGACGCCGGGACGTTCCTCTGGCGCAGCGCCTGGGGCCAGCTTCTGGTCGTCCTGCTGAACGCGGTGGTCGGTGGCGTCACGGTGTGGACCGGCCTGAACCCGTACATCGTGGCCGGCCACTTCCTGGCGGCGATGCTCCTGCTGGCCTCCACCACCGTCAGTTTCGATCTCGCGCACCGGACCGGCCCCCCGCGGCCCGTGCAGCGCTCGACGGCTCGATGGGGGCGTCTCGTCCTCTGGACGAGCGCGGCCTCGGTGACCGCGGGTACCGTCGTCACCGGCGCCGGGCCGCATCCCGGCGACACGGCCGAGGTGACCCGCATCCCGCTGGACTGGACCATCCTCACGTACGCACATGGTCTGCTCGCCGCATGCGCCCTGGTCGCGGTGGCCGGCTGCATGAGGGCTGCCGCCCGCCACCGCGACCGGCTCGCCCTGCACCGCAGCCGGACGTTACTCGCGGCGCTCTCAGGCCAGGCCGCGATCGGCCTCTACCAGAGCCTTGATGGTCTGCCCGCGGTCGCGGTCCTGCTGCACCTGGCCGGGGCGGCCCTCGTCTGGTCCGGCGCCGTCCGGGTGCGGCTGGCCTGCCCGCCAACGGCAGCCGCGCCGGCGTCCCGGTTCGGCCCGCTCGCCGGCGCGAGACAGCCGTGACCGCCGCAAGCAGTCATGATCGGCGCGAGACGGCCCTTCCCGGCGCGCCGTCATCGGGAGAGTGCATGATCCGGGTGGTCCTGGCCGACCATCAGGCGCCGATCCGGATCGGCCTGCGGGTGCTGATCGAACGCGAAGCCGATCTCGCGCCGCCTCGACGTGCGCGCCGGCGCTCACTACGACGTATTGGTCGCGCACATCTTCACCGCCGCGGTCGCCCTGGTCCTCTGGCCGCGGCAGTTCGTCCCGGGCGTCCGGGCCCGCCGGGGACTGCACCGGGCGCTCGGCCGGACCTATCTGCTCGCGGGCGTGCTTCCGAGCCCTGTCACCGCGGTACCGGTGGCGATCTGGTCGGGCCGGCCGCTGACCCGGGTCAGCCTCACCCTGGCGGCGGTGTTGTGGCTGGTCACCGCCGGGCTGGCGTACCGGGCGGCCCGCGCCGAATCTAGGCGTCCAGGGCGGGCGCGACGACCGCGAACGCGCGGTCGGTCAGTTCGGCGAGGCGCGTCTCGTCGTCCCCGGGCTGCCACTGCTGGAGGACGGCGTCGAGGGCGAGCAGCGCCATGCCCGCCGCCATCGACGGGTAGGGGCCGGCCTCCGGGTCGAGGCCCCGGCGTGCGGCAATGCCGGTGGAAAGACCGGCTCGCCACTCGATCTGGCGTTCCAGCCAGCGGGCGTGCAGCGCCGGGGTGTCCAGGATCAGGCGGACCACGATCCGGGAGCGCTCCGCGTGGTCGGGCTGGTCGGCGCAGCCGGCGAGCGGGCGCCAGATGGCGTGGCGCAGCGCCACCGACGGTGGTTCACCCGCCGGCCGGCCGGTGAGCTCGTCGAGGACGTCCGCGCCCATGTCCGCGATGAAGCGGACGACAACGTCTTCTTTCGACGCGTAATAGCGGAAGAAGGTGCGCCGGGACATGCCGGCCGTGGCCGCGATGTCGTCGACGGTCACCTGCTCGAAGCCTCGGGTCGCCATCAGCATCATGGCGGCGTTGCGCAGTTCCTCGGCAACGAGCTGCCGCTTGCGCTCGGCGAGCGTGGCCCTGGCGGTCATGCGCCGATGCTATGCCATGCAGTTGTTGACACTGAGTGCCATAAAAGGCACTGTTGGGCGCATGAATGCTGATCGCTGGACCGCTGACCGGATTCCCGATCTGAGTGGGCGCATCATCGTCGTGACCGGAGCCGGCAGCGGGCTCGGCCTGGTCACCGCCCGGACACTGCGCGAGCGCGGGGCCCGGGTGATCGCGGCCGTGCGCCGGCCGGAGGAGCATCCCGGCGAGGCTCGCCGGCTCGACCTCGCCGACCTCGACTCGGTGCACGAGTTCGCCGGCCGGATGCACGACGAGCACCACCGGATCGACGTTCTGATCAACAACGCCGGGACGATGGCTACGCCGTACGCACTCACACCGCAGGGCCACGAGCTGCAGTTCGCCACCAATCACCTTGGGCACTTCGCCCTCACCGGCCTGCTGTTCGACCTGCTCCGGTCCGGCCGTGACCCGCGCGTGGTCACGGTGACCTCGGTCAACCACCGCGGGGCCCGGCTGCCGTTCGAGGAGGCCCGGCGTTACCAGCCGATGGCCGTCTACAACACGACGAAACTGGCCAACGCCATCTTCGGCGCCGAACTGCACCGCCGCCTCACCGACGCCGGCAGCCCGATCCGCAGCATTCTGGCCCACCCCGGATACACCGCCACCAATCTGCAGTTCCGCGCCACCACGCCGGCCTGGCGGTTCCTGCTCGGCCGAATCGGCAACCCGCTGCTGGCCCAGAGCGCCGACCGGGGCGCGCTTCCCCAGCTGTACGCCGCGACTGACCCGGCCGCCCGCGCCGGCGCACTGATCGTTCCGGACGGTCCCGGCGAGTTACGCGGCCATCCCGTCGAGGGCCGGCTGTCCGCTGCCGCCGCCGACCCCGATAACGGCCGGCGGCTCTGGGAACTCTCCGAACAGGCCACCGGGGTCCGACTCACCTGTGCGGCGTCATGAGCGCCGGGCGTACACCCGCTCGATCGTGCCGGCCTTCAGCCGCTCCACCTCGACGATCTCGAAACCGGCGGCGCGGACCAGCGGCAGCTGACGGCGGGTGAAATGCTCGCCCGCCGCCCGGATGGTGACCCGCTCCAGGAGCCACTGGGCGGCCCGCACCGGCGGCCGGCTGCTGCCGATGTGATCGAGCAGGAGCAGCCGCCCACCCGGCACGAGCACCCGGCGCGCCTCGCCGATCGCCGCCCGCGGGTCCGGAATCGCACACAGCGACAGGGCGCAGACCACCGTGTCGAACGAGCCGTCCGGGAACGGCAGCCGGGTCGCGTCCCCCTCCCGCAGGTCGACCGGGCGTTGCGCGCTCCGCCGGGCCACGGCCAGCATCTCAGGGCTCAGGTCGATCCCGGTGACGGTGGCGTCGGCGCGATAGTGCGGGAGGTTGCGCCCGGTGCCCACACCGACGTCGAGGATCCGGCCGGTGGCGCGCTCCCCGAGCCACTCACGCCCGCCGGTGAACCAGTGTCTCTCCAGGAACGCGATCTGCCTGTCGTACCGCGGCGCGGCCTGATCCCAGACCCTGCGGGCCTTCCCGGTCGCGTCCACCGGCTCACGAGGCCTGACGGACCGGCATGCCGGCCAGCCACACGTCGGCCAGCTCGCTCAGCGGCACGTCCAGGGCCTGGCTGAGGCAGACCACCGTGCCGAACGCGGGCGCCGGCAGCCGGCCCGCCTCGATCTTGCGGAGGGTCTCCGGCGAGATGCCCGCCGCCAGCGCCACCTCGCCGAGGCTGCGCCCGGCCCGGGCGATCCGGAGCGCGGCTCCGAGTCGCTGGCCCGCGGCGATCTGTTCCGGGGTGAGCGGTTGGCGAACCATGGCAGCAGGATAACCCGGAAACCGGCGTGGTATAAAAATACCGTGATCGAGTTGAAGTCTTCGGATGAGATCGGCCGGATGGCCGTCACGGGCCGGTTCGTCGGCGAACTCCTCGCGGAGTTGCGGGACGCCGCCACGGTCGGCGTCAACCTGATGGACCTCGAGCACCAGGCCCGCCGCCGCATCAAGGACCGCGGCGCGGAGTCGTGCTACTGGGACTACGCCCCGTCGTTCGGCCGCGGCCCGTTCCGCAACGTGCTCTGCCTCTCCGTCAACGACGCGGTGCTGCACGGCCTGCCGCACGACTACGTGCTGCGCGACGGCGACCTGCTCAGCATCGACATGGCGGTAGGCATCGACGGCTGGGTCACCGACTCGGCGCTCTCGTTCGTCGTCGGCACGCCCGACCCGGCCGACCTGAAGCTGATCGAGGCGACCGAGGTGGCGCTCGAGTCCGCGATCGTGGCCGCGCAGCCGGGCGGCAAGCTGGGCGACATCTCCGCGGCGATCGGCAAGGTCGCCCACGACTACGGGTACGGCGTGAACCTCGAGTTCGGCGGCCACGGCCTCGGCCGGACCATGCACGAGGCGCCGCACATCCCCAACAACGGCCGGGCCCGCCGCGGCATGAAACTGGAGCCGGGCCTGACCATCGCCATCGAACCCTGGTTCTGCAGGACCACCGACAAAATCAAGTTCGACGCCGACGGCTGGACGATCCGCTCGGCTGATGGCTCCCGCACCGCCCACTCCGAGCACACGGTCGCCATCACGGAGTCGGGTCCGCAGGTGCTCACGCGGCGGCCCGCGGCTTGAGGCCTTGAACCCTGCATGGCGAGGGTACGGCCGAAGCGTCCCGAAGCCCGGCTGGTCACCAGAGCTGTCCCACCAACACCCACGACCAGCCGGACCGGCCGGCGCCCAGCGCTGTGACATGGGGCACGCAGCAGCACTGGTAGCCAGCTCGGCCTGCCCGGCTGGCGCTCAGTGCTGCTGCGTGCCCGTTTTGTGAACACTCAGCGCCAGCCGGCATCGACGTTTCCACGATCCACGACTCCGGAATTGCCGGGAACGGGTCCGGCTTTCCGACGCCGGGCGGCCGGTCGGGCGCGGGCAGGCGGGCGCGGGGCAGGCGGGCGCGGGGCAAGCGGGAACGGGGCAAGCGGGAACGGGCCGCGCGCGGGGGCGGGCTCTGGGTGACCATGCACCCGTCGCCGGCGGGCGCGCAGCGGCCTGGAGTGGGCACCTCGTCGCGTGTCAGGCACGGGACTCAGGTCCGGCCGTACAAAGAAGGGGTTTTGATCGATGATCTGACACTCCATGATGGAAGGCGGCAGCGTCGCCCACCGTCAGGAGTGCCCGTGGACCTCGTCGACATTCGCGCCGGTGATCTCTTCGCGCAGGGGTTTCCGGCTCTGGCGCACGGGGTGACCTGCGTCGGCGTCATGGATCACGGGTTCCGGGTGCGGTGGCCGGCTATGTATGACCGCTATCGGGCACGCTGCCGGGCCGGGATGCTGCGGCTCGGCGGGTTGATGTCGTGGAAGGCGCCGGACGGGCTGATCGTCTACAACCTGGTGGTGGCTCAGCGGGCCGGCACACCGCCGGACCTGACCGCGCTGCGCAGTGCGCTGGCGGCGGCGCTGGATGACGCGGAGCGGCGGGAGATCCGGTCGATCGGGTTGCCGCAGTTCGGGGACTGGGACGTGGTCGGGCCGGTGGTGCGTGAGGTGGCGGCCGGCAGCAGTGTGCGCATTGTGGTGATGCGTTCCTGATTCAGCGGGGCGTGGAGGGGGTAGCTCTCGGCCATGTCGTCGTCGACGTTCTTCGGTCAGCCTCGCGCGCTCGCCAACCTGTTCGGGGTGGAGCTGTGGGAGCGGTTCTCGTTCTACGGCATGCAGGGCATCCTGCTGATCTACCTGTACTACTCGGCGGCCGACGGCGGGCTCGGCATCGATCAGGACACCGCGACGAGCATCGTCGGCGCGTACGGCGGAGCCGTCTACCTCTCCACGATCCTCGGCGCCTGGGTGGCCGACCGGCTGCTCGGCTCGGAGCGGGTGCTGTTCCTCAGCGCGGTGCTGGTGATGCTCGGGCACATCGCCCTGGCCGTGCTGCCCGGCCTGGCCGGTGTCGGCGTCGGCCTGGTGCTGATCGCGGTGGGCAGCGGCGGGGTGAAGGCGAACGCCACGTCGCTGGTCGGCAACCTCTACAGCGAGCACGACGAGCGCCGCGACGCCGGGTTCTCCCTGTTCTACCTCGGCATCAACCTGGGCGCGCTGGCCGGGCCGCTGCTCACCGGTCTGCTGCAGACCAACGCCGGTTTCCACTACGGGTTCGGGCTCGCCGCGGTCGGCATGGCGATCGGCCTGGTGCAGTACACGCTGGGCCGCAAGCGGATGCCGGAGGCGGGACGGGAGGTGCCGAACCCGCTGCCGGCCCGCGGCCGCCCGATCGCCGCGCTGGTGTTCGCCGCGGCCGCCGCGATCGTGGTGCTGGCCTCCGTGACCGGGCTGCTCTCCGCCGACCGGCTGTCGAACGTCGTGGTCGCGCTCAGCGCCATCGCCGCGGTCGCCTACTTCGTGATCATTTTGAGCAGCCGCCAGATCACCGCCGTGGAGCGGCTGCGGGTGGTCGCGTTCATCCCGATGTTCCTCGCCAGCGCCGCGTTCTGGTCGCTCTACCAGCAGCAGTTCACCGTGGTGACGATCTACAGCGACGAGCGGCTGGACCGCGGCATCGGCGGCTGGGAGATGCCTGTCTCCTGGGTGCAGTCGATCAACCCGGTCTTCATCATCGTGCTCTCCGGCGTGTTCGCCGCGCTGTGGACCCGGCTCGGCGACCGGCAGCCGTCCAGCCCGATCAAGTTCGCGCTCGGCACCACCATCATGGGTGTGGCGTTCCTGCTGTTCCTGCCGCTGGCCGGTGGCGGGCCGAACAGCACGCCGCTGCTCGCCCTGACCGGCATCCTGCTGGTCTTCACGGTGGCGGAGCTGCTGCTCTCGCCGGTGGGGCTGTCGCTCTCCACCAAGCTGGCGCCGCACGCCTTCCACACCCAGATGGTGGCGCTGTTCTTCCTGTCGGTGGCGCTGGGTACGGCGTTGTCCGGGACGCTGGCGCAGTTCTACAGCGCGGACGACGAGGTCGTGTACTTCGGGGTGCTCGGAGCGGTCGCGATCGTGCTGGGGCTGGCGCTGGGTGCGGCGGCGCGGCCGATCTCCCGGTTGATGGGCGGAGTTCGATAGCGACGGCGAGGACTCCACGAGTCGCTCGGCTGGACGGTCCGCGGCCCACGTGCCCGAACCGTCCAGCCGAGACGGGTCAGCCCGTGACGGTGATCGGGCCGCTGTCGGAGATGTTCGTCAGGTTGAGCTCGGCGAGGGTGGTGGCCGGCGTCGTGGCGGCGCCGGCGTAGATCTGGCGCAGCACGACCCCGGTCACGGGCGCGGACGGTTTGCCGTTGACCCGGGCCGGTGTGGTCCCGAGCGTGTGGAGCCGGGCGTTCGACACGACGACGTCCTGGATCGGGCCGACGCCGTGGGTCTCGCCGGTCCAGAGCGCCAGCCAGGTGCGGTTGCTGTCGTTGCTGAAGCTCAGCTTCTCCACGTCGATGTTCTCGAACCGGATGCGGCGGGCGGGCGCGGCGCCGTACTTGTGGTGCACGCCGAGCGCGACCGCCGCGTCGTAGACGGTGACGTTGCGGAAGGTGATGTCCTCCTGGGTCTGGAAGACGCCCTGGCCGACCTTCACCCCGTAGCAGTAGGTGAACGTGACGAGGTCGTCGAAGAGGACGCCGGACTGCGGTCGCGGTTCACCGGGGACCTTGGCGAACAGGTCGACGGTGGTGTCCCAGGTCTTGGTGCTGAACGGGTCGTCCAGGCCGACACCGATGGCGTGCCGGACCGTCACGTTCGTGGACTCCATGACGTCGATGCCGTCGTTCTCGCCCATGTCGAACCGGTTGAAGATCTTCAGGTTGCGGAACGTCATGTTCGACGACCGGGTCGGCATGATCGCCCAGCTGCTGGACTCGCGGAACGTGATGCCGTCCACCGCGAAGTTCGTGGTGTAGATCGGGGTCAGCAGGTTGACGCCGAGGTTGCCGGGAGCCAGGGCGGCCTTGCCGTTCCCGTCGATGATCCCCCGGCCGTAGATGCTGATGTTCTTGGACGAGTACCGGGTGGAGATGAACCAGGTGATGTCGCGCTGCTGGGACTCCTTGCGCCAGTGCACGTCGTTCTCCGACCGGTTGCCGGTGAACCGCAGCACCGCGCCGGGCGCCAGGTACAGCGCCAGGTCGCTGCGCAGGTAGAGGTTGCCGACCGGGTAGACGCCGGCCGGGACGTAGACGATGCCCTGCCTGGAGTTGGCGCTGCCCCAGGCCGCGGCGTCGTTCAGGGTCTGCTGGAACGACGCGGTGGTGGGCGCCGGTCCCACCGGGAAGACACCGGCTCCCGAGGACGCGGGCCGATTGGTCTCCGCCGGGTCGGCCGCGATCACCAGGTCCGGTCGCCCATCGATCTTGACGATCAGGTACGCGTCATCGCGCACCGTGAACGTGAGCGTCGGCCCGCTGACCGTGCCGGCGATCCCGAGCTTGCGGGGGCTGATCCGGTACGCTCCGATGTTCGTGTTGTTCACCTTGGTGATGGCGATCGTGGCTTCGCCGTCACCGAGCGCGAACTGCGCGATGTCGTAACCGGGGTAGTCCTGCACGGGCACCGGCGTCCCGTTGACGCTCAGCGTGTAGTCGGGAGAGGCGGGGTAGATCGACGGCACCGGGTAGACGTCGACGGCGGCCGGGGCGGCCTGGGCCGGCGTCGCGAACAAGAGCGACGCCAGCAGGAACATCAACAGGACGGGGATCTTTCGCACAGTGCTCCTTACTGAGAAGGTGCCTCCGCGGCGAGGATGACCGCGAGGGTCTCGGTGAGGGGGCCTTCGGGCACGAAGTGACCGAACGTGTCATTGGCGAAGAAGGAGAACCCGCCGACGTGCGCGGCGGCCGGACCGGCGAGCAGTTCCCGCTGGTAAAGGTAGGTGCGCCGGTCATCGAGGTGGGTGCGGTACCAGTACCACGGGTCGACGAAGTCCAGGCCGTAGAGGACCCGCGGCCCGCCGAGAGCGGCCTTGCTGCGAACGTTCGGCAGGATCTCGGTACGTTCGACGAGCACCGCGAACGTGCACACCAGCACCGCGTCCATCCGGGCGTAGGCGCTGGCCGGCATGCCCCAGGCGCTCATCTCGACCTCGGCGCGCCAATAGGTGTCCATCCAGTACAGCTGCCGGTCGCCGAGCGCGTCCCGCATCCGGTCGAAGAACCGGGCGACGCCGGCGGTGCGCTCCGGGGTCGGCGCCGGCGCCCGTGCCGGATCCCAGAAGCCGACGAGCCCGAACTGGTTGCCCAGCAGGATCCCGTCCAGGCCGAAGTCGGCGACATAGGCGCCGGTCTGCGCCGCGACGAAGTCCCCGGCCGGCAGCCCTTCCGGGACGCCGGCGGGATAGGCGGCATAGACATTCTCGTCCGCGTGCAGGGCCATGGTCACGTCGAGGACACCCGGGATGACATGCCCGCCCGCGTCAGCCGTCCCCGCCGACACCTCCGGATGCCGCACGGTCTTCCACTCGCTGCGGCAGAACTCCGGCCCCGGCTCCAGGTATTCGAGCAGCCGCACCGCGATTGACCGCCGCGCCGCCTCGGCCCGGATCGCCGCGTAGCAGCCGGCCAGGATCTCGTAGTCCATCGGCTGCTCGCTGACGGTGAACATCGGACCCGCCGAGTACGGGTTGAACGACCTCTCCCCGCCCTCCCGCACCCGGGTCAGCCAGTCCCGGTTGTGTGCCCTGGTCAGCCCGGGGTCGCCGTGCGCGTAGCAGTTGTACCGCGCCCAGTCGAAACGGTCCCGCCGATGGTCCGGCCCGGCGTAGCCGAGGATGTGATCACCGTTGGACGGGCAGAACACCACGGTGACCGGCCGGCCGTCCAGGTAGGCGGCGTAGTGCTCGAAGAACGCCGCGACACCGGGGGCCGGGTCGGTGAGGTCGTCGAACACCTTGGGGGTCAGCCAGAGGACCGCCTCCATCATGGGTTTCCCTCTTTCAGGTTGCGCAGCGCGCGGGCGGCGGCGTCGAGCCGGGCGGCCGACGCCAGTCCCGCGTGGTAGACGTGCAGTTCGTCCGCGCCGGCGTCGATCAGCGCCTGCCAGTCCCGGGTGAGCTGATCCGCATCGGGCACGGTCGGCGGCAGGATGGTCACGTAGGCGCCGACGCGACCAGCCACGGCATCCCGCAGGCTTTCGACCCGGGACGTCGACGCGTCCCACGCGGCTGCGACGTATAAATCCGCTTTTTCCAGGACGTGGGCGGAGGGTCCCACCGCCCATGGATCCGGATCAGCGAAGAAGCCCAGCCGATCGGCCCCGCGAGCGGCGAACACCACCTCGTCCCGCAGCGCCGCGGTGACGGCGGACCGGACCCCGAGCACGTCGGCCGCGACCTCGTCCGGGACGAACCGCCCGGTGCCGACGGCGGCTGCCACGGCTGACCGGGCACGATCCGGATCGGTCATCAGCTCCGTGCAGGCGGAACAGAAGCAGATCGACAGCAGCCGCTCGTCGAGCGCGTCCCAGTCGGCGCCCGCGGTCTTCTCGTGCTCCGACTGATGGCCCACCCCCATCGGCCCGCACGCCTCCACGATCAGCCCGTCCGGCGCACCGGCCCGGACGACCTCCTCGACCAGCGTGCGGGCGTAGTCGCGGACCTCCCGGAACGCGGGGCACACCCCGTACCCATAGGTGTCTCCGAAGGCATTGCGCGGCGCGAAGCCGGCGGCGTCGTCGGTGTGGGTGAGCACCACCCAGGCGTCGACCGGCAGGCCACGAGCGCGCACCACGTCGCGGGCGGCGAGGAACGAGTCATCGCGACCGGTCCAGGCCGCGGCGGAGCGCGGCCTGATCGCCTGGCCCGCCCACCTTCTTCCGGGTACGGGTAGATAGAGCGCCCCATGAGTCGCGTGCACGATCCGATGCCGTGGATGGAGCGGGGTGGCCGCGCGAACCGCGTGGTAGGAGGCGCCCAGCGCCACGCGGCTCACCCCAAGCGCGGCCACCCGGTCCACCGCCCGTGGATCGCCGAGGACGTCCCACGGGTAGAGGTAGGCGACGGTGTTCACCATCGCGGCAGCGCCGGGTCATAGCCGGGATCGAACCGCCGGGCGTACCCGGTGTCGTCGCGCACCTGGCGGCCGGAGTCGACGTAGAGCCGGTGCTGCCGCTCCAGCGCGTCCGGGTCGAGCTCGACACCGAGGCCCGGCCCCTCCGGCACCGGCACTGCCCCGCCCTCGAACCGCAGCACACCCGGCTTCACCACGTCGTCGGCGAGGTTCCACGGGTAGTGGGTGTCGCAGGCGTAGGTGAGGTTCGGGGTGGCGGCCGCCAGGTGTGTCATCGCGGCGAGGGTGATCCCCAGGTGCGAGTTGGAGTGCATGGACAGGCCCAGCCCGAGTGTCTCGCAGACGGTCCCGAGATGCCGGCTCAACCTCAGCCCACCCCAGTAGTGGTGGTCGCCGAGGATCACCTGCACGGCGTCGGTCGCGACGGCCGGCGCGATCGTGTCGAACGAGTTCACGAACATGTTGGTCGCCAGCGGCATGCGCGCGGTCGCGCTGACCTCGGCGAGGGCGTCGAGTCCCCAGGACGGGTCCTCCAGGTACTCCAGGATCCCGTCGAGCTCGGCGGCGACCCGCCGCCCGGTGGCCGGGGTCCAGGCGCCGTTCGGGTCGATCCGCAGCGGGTGATCCGGGAACGCCTCCCGCAACGCCCGGATCGCCGCGATCTCCCGGTCCGGCGGGAAGACGCCGCCCTTCAGCTTGATCGAGCCGAAGCCGTATTCGTCGATGAGCGTCCGGGCCTGGGCCACGATGCCGTCCGGGTCGAGCGCCTCACCCCATTCGTCCGGCGTGGAGCCCGGGTGGCCGGCCCACTTGTAGAACAGGTAGGCGCTGTACGGCACGGCGTCGCGGACCGCCCCGCCGAGCAGCGACACCACCGGCTGACCGAGCAGCCGGCCGGCCGCGTCCAGGCAGGCAACCTCGATCGCGGAGAAGGCGGCCCGGCGGCCCATCGCGCTCTCCCCCGGCAGCGCCGCGTCGATCGCGCGGGCCACCCGGGTGGTCTCCAGGACGTTCAGGCCGGCCAGCGCCGGCGCCACCGCGGTGAGCCGGTCCAGCTGCGACCGGTCGCCGCCGCACTCGCCGAGACCGATCACGCCGCCGTCCACGACCAGGCGCAGCACGCAGCGCAGCGCGAGGGGCTCGTGCACGCCCGTCGCGTTGAGCAGCGGCGGGTCCCGGAACGCGATCGGGGTGACCAGCAACTCCCGGATGATCATGCGTGGACCACCTTGAGCCCTTCCTCGATCAGCTCGGCGAGCCGGTCGACGTGTTCCGGAGCGGGATCGGTCAGCGGGGCGCGGACGCCGCCGACCGCCAGGCCGCGCAGCCGCACCCCGGCCTTGACCAGCGCCACCGGGTAGCCCGGCCGGGCGTCCCGCAGCTCGACCAGCGGCGCGTAGAACCGCTCGAGCAGCTCGTCGCGCAGCGTGTCGTCGCCGGTCACCACGGCCCGGTAGAAGCCGAGCGCGATCTCCGGCGCGAACGCGAAGACGGCCGAGGAGTAGAGCGGAACACCCACCCCCCGGTACGCCGGGACGGTCATCTCCGCGGTCGGCAACCCGTTGAAGAACTGGAAGCCGGGACCGGAGGCCTGCCGGACCGCCAGCACGATCCGGTGCATCAGCTCCAGGTTGCCGACACCGTCCTTGATGCCGGTGACGGTCGGGATCCGGGACACCTCGGCCGCCGCCTCCGGGGTGAGCACCGCGTTCGCCCGCTGGTAGAACACCACCGGCAGATCGGTGGCGGCGGCGACCTGGCGGACGTAGTCGACGACGCCGGGCTGAGTGCCGCCGACCAGGTACGGCGGGAGCAGCAGCACACCGTCGACGCCGGCCTCGGCCAGTTGCCGGACCTGCTCGACGGCGACCGGAAGCGGGCCGCCGGCGCCGGCGTAGACCGGCACGGTGTTTCTCGTCGCGGCCACCGCGGTCCGGGCGACGGTTTGGATCTCGTCGCGGTCAAGCGCGTGGAACTCACCGGTTCCGCAGCCGGCGAAGACCGCGCCGGCGCCCGCCTCGACACCCCGCGTGACGTGCTCGGCGAGCAGCGACACGTCGAGGCCGCCGTCCGCGCCGAACGGGGTCACCGGGAAGAACAGAACACCGTGGAAGGTCATCGAATCCCTCGACAAGACAGGGGCGGTCAGCCCTTGGTGGCGCCGGCGGTGATCCCGCGGACGAGCGAACGCTGCAGCAGCAGGTAGACGACGAGGCTGGGAACCAGCGCGACCACCGCGCCGGCCAGCACGGCGCCGGGGCCGACGACGTTGTCGACACGCATCAGCGCGAGAGCCACCGTGATCGTGTAGTCGCTCTGGTTCTCCGCGACGATCAACGGCAGCAGGTACTGGTCCCAGATCATGATGAAGCCGAAGACGGTGATCACACCGAGCGCGGACCGCGACAGCGGGAGCACGATGCGCCAGAGCATCCGCAGCTCACCGACGCCGTCCAGCTTCGCCGCCTCGATGATCTCGCCGGGGATCTCCTTCATGAACTCGCTCATCACCAGGATCGAGAAGCCCCAGATGCCGACCGGCAGGATCACCCCCAGCGCGGATCCCTTGAGGCTCAGCCCGAGCCCCGGCAGGTCGCCGATGACCAGCGACAGCGGGATCGCGATGACCTCCTCCGGCAGCATCATCGTGAGCAGGATCGCGAGCATCACGAACGCCTGGCCGCGGAACTGCTGACGGGCCAGGGCGTACGCGGCGAAGACCGACACGGCGATCTGCAACACCAGGCCGCCGCCGACGATCACGAGCGAGTGCCCGAGGTACGACCAGATGCCCCGGTCCCCGGCCACGGTGAAGTTGGCCCAGGTCAGCTCGTTCGGCCAGAAGCTGAGCCGGGTGGACTGGCCGTGGTTGTCGAAGGCGCCGGAGAGCACCAGCACGAACGGGCCGGCGAAGACGAAGAGCGCGAGCAGGCACAGGGCTGTCCGGAGCAGCCTCGTTCGCGGGGTCCAGCCGAGCGCGGTGTCGAAGCGATCCATCACGCCTCCTTCTTCCGGGTGGCGAACCGGACCGCCAGCGTCGCGGTGAGGGTCAGCAGGAGCAGCAGCACCGACGCCGCCGAGGCCCGGCCGATGTTGTTCTCCTCCAGGCCCAGCGAGATCACCCGGGTCATCCAGACCTCGGTGGATCCGGCCGGCCCGCCGCCGGTCAGCACGTAGACCTCGGTGAACGTGCGCAGGCTGCGGATCGCGGCGAGGGTGAGGATCACGGCGATCGCGGGCCGCAGCGCCGGCACGGTGATGTGCCAGAGCCGCCGCAGGGTGCCGGCGCCGTCCACCGACGCCGACTCGTAGAGCGCCCGGTCGACGCCCGCGAGCCCGGCCAGGACGATCACCATGTTGTACGGGGCGCCGATCCAGACGCCGACCGCCATGACCGACCAGAGCGCGGTGTCGGTGCCGGCGATGAACTGCGACGGTCCCAGCCCGAGCAGCGACAGCAGCGAGTTCAGCGGCCCGTCCGGGGTCGGGTGGTAGATCAGCCGCCAGATCTCGCCGCTGACCGCGGTCGCCGTGACCACCGGCAGGAAGACCGCGCTGCGCAGCACCCACAGCGACCGGGTCTGGCCCTCCAGCAGCAGCGCCAGCAGGGCGCCGACGATCAGCGCGCCGACCGTCTGCCCGATGCCGAGGATCAGGGTGTGCCCGAGAGCCTCCCGGAAGCGGGCGTCGGTGAGCACGTCGGTGTAGTTGTCCAGGCCCACCCACTCGTTGCCGAGGAACGGCTGCACCTTGAAGAGGCTCAGCCGGACGCCCTCGATCATCGGGATGAACTTGAACCAGACCGCGAGCAGGATCGCCGGTATCAGGAACAGCCAGGAGATCAGCGCGCCGGACGGGCGGCGGCGCGTCGCTCCGGCGGGGTCCCCGCCGGAGCGGGACCGGCTGGTCCCGCTCCGGACGGGCAGGAGTGACGTCGTCACGCCAGGACGCCCTGCTCCTGCAGGGCGGCCGAGACCGCCTGTGCGGTGGCGTCGAGTCCGGCCTTCACGTCGCCGGAGCAGTCGGCGAGGACCTTGTTGAGTCCCTCGGCGGCGGCGTTGCGCACCGGCACCCACTGCAGAGCGGACGGGAACTCGTGGCCGTTCTCGGTGTACGCCTTCTGGATCACCGACCAGCGCTGGTCACCGGTGACCTGGGCGGCGTCCAGGGTCTTGTTGACCGGCAGCCGGACCACGGCCTGCGTCTTGCTGACCATGCCGAGCTTCTGCGCCTCGGGCGTGATCAGGAAGTCGGCGAGCTTCTTCTGCGCGTCGGTCAGCTTGCCGCCGGCGCCGAGGTAGATGTTCTCGCCGTTGGCCAGCACGTCACCACCGGCCGGTCCGGCGGGGGCCGGCACGACCTCGTACTTCTCCTTGGTGAGCTTCTGGTCGTAGGGGACGAAGTTGTAGGGGCCGGTGAAGTAGATGCCGGCCGTGCCGTCGGTGAAGTGCGTGGTCTGCGCGGTGGTCTGGGTCAGCGCGCCCGGCTGCACCACGCCCGGCGTGCAGAACTGGTCGCGGATCCAGGTGACCGCCTGCACCGACTTGTCGCTGTTGATGGCGACGCCGTACTTGCCGCCGCCGGCGTCGGTGACGATGTCGCCGCCGCCCTGCCACAGGTAGCTCGCGCCCCAGAAGACCGTGTAGCCGTTCTGGGCGCTGCCCGGCACGAGCATCCCGTAGGTGTCCTTCTTGCCGTTGCCGTCCGGGTCCTTCTCGGCGAACGCCTTGGCCAGAGCGGTCAGGTCGGCCCAGGTCTTGGGAACCGGCAGGCCGACCTTCTCCCGCCAGTCCTTGCGGATGAACGTGGCGAAGGCCTGCCGGGAGAACGGGATGCCGTAGGTCTTGCCGTCCAGGCCCTTGACCGAGCTCCACGCGGTGTCCGCGATGTCGGTGGCGCCGGCGACGCTCGCCTGCTCGATCGGCTGCAGCCAGCCCTGCGCCTGGTAGGTGCCGAGGTTGGCGGCGTCGGCGACGAAGACGTCGGGCAGATCCTTGGAGCTGGCACGGGCCTGGAGCTGCTGGTCGAACTCCACGACCGGCTGGTAGTTCACGGTGATGCCGGTCTTGGCGGTGAAGGCGGCGAAGATGTCCTTATAGGTGGCGGCGGGCTCGGGTGCGCTGCGGGTCCAGACCTCCAGGGTGTCGCCGGCGTCGCCGGCGGTGTCGTCACCGGCGCAGGCGGCGCTGCCGAGCAGCAGCACAGCCGACACCGAGGCGAGCAGGCCCCGGATAGCGGTTCGTGGCGCCATGCCATCTCCATTCACATATGTGTAAGGCGTTCACATAGGCGGATCCTTGCGGTACGGTATGGATCTCTCAACGAAGATGTCAAGACTGTTACGACAGCGACCTGATCGAGATCGCCGTTCCACTGGTGGAGGTAACTCCTTGCCCGAAACCTTGCTGGTCACCGGCGCCGCCGGCCGTGTCGGCACGCTGATCCGCCCGCTCCTGCGCCGCCCCGGCCGCCGGTTGCGCCTGCTCGACCCCTTCCCACCACCCGCCCTGGACGGCGCGGAGGAGCACCTCGCCGCGTCCGTCACCGACCCGCGGGCGATGGCCGACGCCTGCGCCGGCGTGGACCTGGTCGTGCACCTCGGCGGCCACAGCAAGGAGCGGCCCTGGCCGGAGATCCTGGAGGCCAACGTGCACGGCACGCAGGTCGTCCTCGACGCCGCGCACGCCGCCGGGGTCCGCCGCGTCCTGCTCGCCAGCTCGGCGCACGCGGTCGGGATGACCCCGGCCGCTGAGGCCGGCAGCGCCGACGAGCTGCCGCCCCGGCCAGACACCTTCTACGGCGCCGGCAAGGTCGCCGCCGAGGCCCTGGGCAGCGTCTACGCCGACCGGTACGCGATGACCGTCGTCTCCGCCCGGATCGGCACCGTCGAAGCCGAGCCCCGCGGCGTCCGCAGCCTCTCCACCTGGCTCTCCCCCGCCGACATGGTCCGGCTGATCGAGGCCACCCGGCACTTGGACCGGCCCGGCCACCACGTCGTCAACGCGATCTCCCGCAACACCCGGCGCTGGATGAGCCTCACCGCCGGCGAAAAGATCGGGTACCACCCGGCCGACGACGCCGAAGCCTGGGCGGACCGCTACCCCGGCACCCTGTCCGATGAGAAGGAACTGCTCGGCGGCGCCTGGGCCGTCAGCACCGAACCCCTGGGAACGACGCTATGACCAATCCCCTGGACGGCACCGACCGCGCCCGGTTGCTGCATGCCGTCGCCGACACCCTCGACGCGGCCGCCGACGAGCTCGTCCCGCTCGCCGCCGAGGAGACCCACCTGCCGATCCCCCGCCTGACCGGCGAACTCGCGCGCACCACGTTCCAGTTGCGCCTCTACGCCGACGAGATCACCGCGGGGCGCGTGGACGACGTCCGGGAGGACCCGGCCGACCCCGGCTGGCCGACCGGCCCGCGGCCGTCGCTGACGCGGATACGCGTACCCATCGGACCGGTTTTGATCTTTGCGGCGTCGAACTTCCCGTTCGCGTTCTCGGTGGCCGGCACCGACACCGCCGCTGCCCTCGCCGCCGGCTGCCCGGTCGTCGTGAAGGCCCACCCCGGCCACCCGAAGCTGTCCCGCCGGGTCGCCGCCCTGGTCAGCGACGTTCTCCCCGCCGGAGCGTTCACCCTGATCGAGGGCGAGCAGGCCGGCCGCGACGCGCTGCTCGACCCGCGGATCCGCGCCGCCGCGTTCACCGGCTCCCTGGCAGGCGGCCGTGCCCTGTTCGACCTGGCCGCCTCCCGGCCCGAGCCGATCCCGTTCTACGGCGAGCTCGGCAGCGTCAACCCGGCGTTCGTCACCCGCGCGGCGATGGAGAGCCGCGGCGACGAGATCCTGCGCGGGTTCGCCGGGTCCTACACGCTCGGCCTCGGGCAGTTCTGCACCAAACCGGGCGTCCTCCTCGTCCCGGCGGGGCTCCGCGCGGAGCAGGCGCTCACCGGGATCCTCGCGGACGTGCCCGGCGGGATGCTGCTCAACGAGCGGATCGCCGGTGGGCACCGGGACGCGCGTGCCGAACTCGCCGCCCACCCCGGTGTCCGCGTCGCCGTTGCCGGCCAGGCCGACGGCACCTCGGCGGCCCCGGCGTTGCTGGTCACCGACACCGGCACGATCCTCGACGTGCTGCACGAGGCGTTCGGGCCGACCGCGATCCTGGTCGAGTACACCTCCCCTGAGGAATTGCTGACGCTTGCGGCACGGCTGCCCGGCCAGCTCACCGCCACCGTGCACGCCGAGCCCGACGAGCCGATCACCGGGCCGCTGCTGCGCGAGCTCGCCGGCCACGCCGGGCGGGTGATCCTCAACGGCTGGCCGACCGGGGTCTCGGTGAGCCCGGCCATGCATCACGGCGGGCCGTACCCGGCGACCACCGCGCCGCTGCACACGTCGGTGGGGACGGCGGCCATCGACCGGTTCCTGCGGCCGGTGACGTTCCAGAATGTTCCGGACGCGGCGCGGCTTTTCCGGGTCTCCCCGGATTCCCGAGTTTCCCGGGTCTCCCCGGATTCCGGAGTTTCCCGGGTCTCCCCGGATTCCCGAGTTTCCCGGGAGACGGCATGAACCCGGATGAGCCCAAGCTGGTCAAATCGGCGCAGCGCACCATCGAGATCCTGGAGATCCTCGGCGAGGCCCGCGATCCGATGAGCGTCACCGACCTGCACAAACGACTCGGCTACCCGCGGTCCAGCCTGCACCAGCTGCTGCACACGCTGATCGCGATGCGCTGGCTGGAGGCGACCGGCGACGGATCCGCGGTCGGCATCGGACCACACGCGCTGCTGACCGGAACCGCCTACCTCGACCGGGACCCGGCCCTGCCGTTCGCCACCCGCACCCTGGAGCTCATCCGCGACAAGCTCAACTACACCACCCACTACGCCCGCCTCGATGGCTCCAACGTCATCTACCTGCTGACCCGGGAGACCGCCGACTCCCGCCGCGCGGTCTCCCGGGTCGGCCGCCAGCTACCCGCCCACGCGACGGCCCTCGGCAAGGTGCTGCTCGCCGAACTCACCCCGCGTGAGGTGGGCGCCCTGCTGCCGGCGCCGCCGCTGGCGCGGCTCACGCCGAACACCATCACCGACCCGGACGCCCTGCTGCGCGATCTGGAGCAGACCCGGGTACGGGGGTATTCACTCGAACACGAGCAGAACACCCCCGGCATAGGGTGCGTCGGGGTGACCGTGCCCTATCGAATCCCCGCGACGGACGCGATCAGCTGCTCCATCCCGATCGCCGCGGCGACGGACGCGGAGCTGGAGCGGGTCGCCGAGGTGCTCCGGGACCACGCCAACCAGCTGGCAGCCGACCTGCGGGCCGAGGGGATCCGCTGACGCCCCATTCACACTCCGAGGGGTTCACCGAGCGCCCACGCCGCTCCCCACCCGGGCCGACCAGCGCACACGGCGAGCCCACCCCGGGGAGCGACCAGCGCACACGGTGAGCCCACCCCGGGGGACGACCAGCGCACACGGAAGCGCTTTGTCTGAACGGCAGGGCGGCTCACGGTGAGCTCGTGCATGGGTGGCGGCTCACGGTGAACTCCGGCGTGGGTGGCGGCACACCGAAGCTCACGCCGACCGCGATGAGGTCGCACCGAAACGGTTCGTGTGCTTCCATCCCGGCCCTGGCGTCGATGGATCGCCACACAGCCGTTGCGTGTGACCCCACCCCCGCGGCACAGGCGTTGCGTGTGACCTCATCCCCGTGGCACAGGCGTTACGTGTGACCTCATCCCCGCGGCACGGGCGTTACGTGTGACCTCATCCCCGTCAGCGGACGTGACCGCGCCGGGACGTCTCGGGCCGGGACCGCAAGACACAACCCGGAACCGGCGGACGCCGTCGATCGCTCGGAATCATGGGCGGCAACCGTGCCGGCTGCCGCCCATGGTGGGACTGTGCGTCAATCCCGCGGGACGAGAAGCCACCGGGCGAAGCAGACGTCGTCCCCGATCCGGGTGAACAGCCGGATCCGGGTCCGATAGGCACGAACGGCGCCCGTCGGGATGAGCAGCCCCGGGTGGATGTCGCTCAACGGCCAGCCGTGCTTGGCCGGCACCGGACCGGGCCGCGGCGGGAGCAGCGGTGTCGCGTACTCCCCCGCCCCGTCACTCGCAGCGGAGAAGATCGCCAGCTCACCGCTGTCCACCGGGAGGATGTCGCCCTCCCGGTCGTCGCCGTCCGGATATCGCAGCGCCGCGGCCAGGGCGGCCCGGTAATCCGGGCCGCCCGCCTGAACGACGGCGAGAATTCCCTCGTCGCCGGAGACGAAGACCTCGATCCAGCTGTCGTCCCGGACCACGCCGTCGCCGCCGACGAGAACCGCGCGACCGTCACCGACGGTGAGGCTGGTCTCCTCACCCATGTCGAGGATCCGCTCGAAGTCGTCTGCGCCGTCCTCGTCGGTGTCCCAGGCGCCGCGGTGCGCGCCGTCGATGGCGAGGAACGGCTCACCGTTGGTCCAGAGACGGCCGATGTGGGTCCAGGTGCGCGGCATCCGACGATTATCAGCAGCCCCGGCCGCCGTGTCGGAAGCAGCCCCGGCCGCCGGGTCAGAAGCAGTTCCAGCCGCGGTGTCAGAAGCGGATCTCGCCCTGGTTCAGGACCCGGGGATGGAAGTACGCGGCCTGGATCTCCGCATTCGTGTTGCCGCCGCGCAACTGTTCCGACCAGACCATGAAGTACGCCCACCGCGGCTGCGCCGCCAGCAGCGCCGCGTCCGGCACCTTTCCCATCTCGGCGATGGCGATCGGCTTGCCCGCCGCGATCGCCTGGATCTGCTGGTAATCCGCCGCCGACGGATGATTCTTGTACCAGGCGTCCAGCGACACCACATCCACGTACGAAGCGCCCGGGTAGTACGCGGACCAGCCGCCGGCCGGGTTGTCCTGCACGTTCCACACCCAGATCAGGTTGGTCAGGCCCTGGCTGTCGAAATAGTCGCGCATCTGCCGGAACAGCGTGGCAGCGCCGGTCCGCCCGCCCCACCAGCTCCACGTCTCGTTCATCTCGTGGAACGGCCGCCACAGCACCGGGACACCGGCGTCACGCAGCTGGCGCAGATACGGCGCCACCTCGGCCATCCGGGCCCGCCACGTCTGGCTCAACCCGGTTCCCGCGGTGATGACCTGCTGGAACTGGGCGTCGGTGATCCGGGTCTTCACCCCGCCCTCGAACTCGCAGGTCCGGGCGACGGTCGGCGAGCACGCGTGCCAGGTCAGCGCCACGAGCGAGCCGTTGGCCCACTCCTGTCGGGCCTGGTCGACGACGCGCTGCCGGTTGTTCACGTCGTCGGCGCGGAACATCATGTCGCCGCCCCACAGCCCCGGCCACTGACCGGTGACGTCGTGCGCCTGCCGGGTGTACTGGCCGGGCGAGCTCGCCGGCTCCTTGTTGTGCTGGCCGGAGACGATGCCGGTCCCGGTGATCGACCGCAGATAATTCACGACGGCCGACTTGCCGGTGGCGGGGAAGGCGGTTGCGGGGACGGGCAGGATGGTGGCGCCGAGCAGCAACGCGGCGCCCATCGCGAGGGGGATTTTCACACCAGGACCTCCTTAGCGGTACGGGGTGAGAACGGTCGCCAGATCGACCAGCACCCACGGCTCCTTGACCGCGAGCGGATCCAGCGCGATCGGGGCGCGGACGTGCAGCACCGCTGACTCGCCGGGCAGCAGCGTGACGAATCCCCGGTCCACGACCGCGTCGGGGTGGATCCGGTCGGGTTGCAGCAGCACGTCACGGGCGATCCCGGTGGCCTGCAGCCGCACGTCGAGACCGCCGGTCACCTGCTCCGCGGTGACGGTCAGCCCCGGGTCGCCGTACCCGCCGTCGGTGTCGAACCAGACCGCGCGCGCCTCGCCCAGGGTGGCCACCACGACGGCCGCGCCGGTCACCGTCACGGGGACGATGGACACCTGGCGGGCCGCTACCGCGATCTGATGAGAAACGGACTCCAGCACGGATCCGTCGGCGGCTCGGAACTCGATGCGCAGGTCGCCGCTCCACGTCGACGCCGCATCGTTGAGAACCGCCACGCCGCGCGGCTGAATGGTCAGCGTCCGGGGCGCGTACATCTCCCGCAGCGCGTGGTAGAGCGGTTTCAACCGGCCGGCGCCGTCGATGGCCGCCCACGAGGTGACCGGCCACAGATCGTTGAGCTGCCACACGATCGTGCCGGCCGTGTGCGGCCAGTGCGCGAGCCAGTGCTCGATTCCGGTGCGCACCGCGCGCACCTGGTTCAGCTGGGTCAGATAGTGCCAGGCCTCGATCCCGAGCTCACCGGAAACGGCTTCCGGGAAATGCGCGGCGAGACCGCGGGCGAGTTTGCCGTTGCCGTCCTCGGCTTTCTGATGGTGCAGGACGCCCGGCGAGTCCGGCAGCATCGGCTCGTCGGAGACGGCGTCGCGCAGTGTCCGCCAGGCCGGTGGCGCCTGCCATCCGAATTCGGCGACGAATCGCGGCGCCGAGTCCAGATAGCGCGTGTAGTCCTGCCGGTTCCACACCTCCCAGGAGTGGAAGGTCTGGTGATCGGGATCGTTCGGCTCGTGCTCCCACGACCCGGACCAGGGACTTCCCGCCTGGTAGGGCCGGGACGGGTCCAATTCGGCGAGAATGGCCGGCAGCACGTCGAGGTAATAGCCGTCGCCCCAGCTCAAATCCCCGCCGGGCTGATCGGTCCAGCCGGAGGCCCCGCGCAGCCACAGATTCTCGTTGTTGCCGTTCCAGGTGATCAGGCTCGGATGCGGAGACAACCGGGTGACGTTCTCCCGTGCCTCGGCGATCACTTCGGAGCGGATCGGCTCCTCTTCGGGATAGCAGGCGCAGGCGAACGGGAAGTCCTGCCAGACCATCAACCCGAGTTCGTCGCAGACCTCGTAGAAAGCGCGGTCCTCGTAGATGCCGCCGCCCCAGACCCGGATCAGATTGACGCCGGCGTCGGCGGCCTGCCGCAGCCGCAGCGCATAGCGTTCCGGGGTCATCCGGGACGGGAAGATGTCGTCCGGGATCCAGTTGACGCCTTTCGCGAGGACCGGTTCGCCGTTGATGTGGATGACGAATCGGGTGCCTGCCGCGTCCGGTGACCGGTCAATCTGCACGGTGCGGAATCCGGTGCGCCGGTGCCACCGATCAATCTCGGTCTCGCCGTCGAGCAGCACCACCGTCAGATCGTGCCGTGCGGCCTCGCCGTGACCCCGCGGGTTCCACGGCGTCACGCCCGGCACGTCGATCTCGGCGCGGACCCGCGTCGTGCCCGCCGGGAGATCCAGCACGGTCAGCTCGCGGCCGTCGATCAGGACCCGCGCGCGGAGCGGGCGATCCCGGGTGCGCTCGACCTCGGCGGTCAGGTCCAGCTTCCCCCGGCCATCGGCGTACGTGCAGAGTGGACGCACCGTGGCGATCCGGGCGACACTCCAGCCCTCCAGCCGCACCGGCCGCCAGATACCCGCGGTGACGAGTGTCGGTCCCCAGTCCCAGCCGAAGCTGGACGCCATCTTCCGGACGAACGGAAAGGGCTCGGGATAGGCGTTGGGCCGCGGACCGACGATGCCGCGCACCCGCTCCGCCTCGGTGTAGGCGGACGTCAGCCGTACCCGCAAGGGGGTTGTGGTCGTGAATCTGCCTGTCACGTCGAAGCGGTAGGCGCGGTGCATGTTGCGCGTCTCGCCGATGACTTCGTCGCCTGTCTCGATGCGGGCGACCGTGTCGAGACCCTCGAAGACCAGGTCGACGCGGTCGTGCTCGGGACCGGTCCACGCGATGTCACGTTCGTAGGTCCAGTCGGCGCGGCCGACCCAGGCCACCGCGTTCTCGTTGTCGTCGAGAAAGGGATCCGGGATGCGGCCGGCGGCGAGCAGATCGGTGTGCACACAACCCGGGACGATCGCCGGAATCACGTCGCCGCCGGCGTCGCGCAGACGCCATTCGCCGGACAGGTCGGACTGAGAGATCACTTGGTCGCTCCCGCGGTGATGCCGTTGTAGATGAAGCGCTGCAGCAGCAGGAAGAACACGATCGTGGGCAAGATGACGATCATGGTGCAGGCAGCGATGGTCTCCCACTGCGCTCCGTAGGGCCCCTTGAATCGGAACAGCGCCGTGGAGATGACGCTCAGGTCGGGCGAACGCAGATAGAGGAAGGGGATGTAGAACTCGTTGTAGATGGCGATTCCCTTGATGATCGCGACGGTGGCGATCGCCGGTTTCATCAGCGGCAGGATGATCCGCCGATAAACGGTGAACCGGGTAGCGCCGTCGATCATCGCGGCCTGGTCGAGGCTCGGCGGAATCGACTGCATGAACTGGATGAAGATGTAGATGGAGATGATGTCGGTGCCGAGGAACAGCACGATCGCCGAGCCCGGCGTGTTGACCAGGCCCATCGACTTGACGATCTGATACGTCGCGACCTGGGTGGTGACGCCGGGGACCAGCGCGGCGACCAGGAAGAGGCCGAGCACGAGCCGTTTCAGGGGAAATTCGAAACGGCTCACCGCGTACGCGGCGAGGGTCCCCACCAGAATCGTGCCGGTCAGCGAGATCGCCAGGATGACAGTGGTGTTCCAGAAACCGAGGAGCATCCGCCCCTCGGTCCACGCCGTCGCGAAGTTGTCCGCGTTGAACCAGTTCCGCGGCGGGGTCAGCGGTCCGGTCGAGTTGTACTCGGCGTGCGTCTTGAAAGCGGCGAAGAGGACGACCGTCAGCGGGAGCAGGACGACGATCGAGGCGAGGATCAGCGACGCGTACTTGATCGGGTTCTTCATGACAGAGCTCTTCATGACAGGGTGACCTCCTCGTCCGGGACGATCCGGCGCTGGATCCAGGTGACGAACAGGACGACGAGCAGCAGCACCACTGCCATCGCCGACGCCAGCCCGATCTGGCGGAACTGGAACGCGGTCTCGTAGGCCTGCACCACGAACGTGCGGGTGCCGTTCGCGCCGCCGGTCATGATGAACGGGATGTCGAAGACCGACAGGCTGCCGGAGATCGCCAGGATGAAGGAGAGGCTGATGATCCGTCGGATGCCGGGCACGATGATGTGCCGGAACTTGTGCCAGTCGCCGGCGCCGTCGATCTCCGCTGCTTCGTAGATCTCGCTCGGGATCGACTGGATCGCCCCGAGGAACAACACGAAGCTCAGCCCGGTGAACCGCCACACCGACGTGCCCGCCAGGGAGATGTTCGCGATGTCCGGGTCGCCCAGCCAGTACCTCGTGTGCTCGCCGAGCCCGGCCCAGCCCAGCACCGTGTCCAGGGTGCCGCCCGGCTGGAACAGGTAGAGGAAGACGAAGCCGACGGCCACCCCGTTCAGCAGGTACGGGAAGAACAGGATGCCCTTGAACAGGTTCCGGAACCGGGTGTGGAACGACAGGATCACCGCGAAGTACAGCGCGATGGCGATCTGGGCGAACGACGCCACGAAGTAGTACCCGCTGACCAGGAAGACCCGCCAGTACCGCTCGTCGGTGAAGACCCGCACGTAGTTGTCCAGGCCGACCGGGTCCATCGTGGCGTCCAGGCCGTCCCACGAGGTGAAGCTGTAATACACCATGTTGCCGACCGGCACGTAGGTGAAGGTGATCAGCAGGCCGAGCGCCGGGGCGAGATAGAGCCAGGGCATCCACCGCTTGCGTCGCTTCGGCGGAGCCGGCGGCTTCCGGAGAGCCGCCGGCCGCTGCATCGTCGTGGTCACTTCATGACCTGGGACTGGGCCTCGCCCCACCGCTTGTTCAGCTCGGCGAAGTACGACTCCTTGTCGCCCTTGGCCGCGCCGCGGGCGATGTCGATCAGCTTCTGGCGGTAGATGTTGCCGGCGAGGTCGATCTCGGAGACCTTGATGATCTCGTCCTCCTTGCCGGTGTTCGCCACGGCGGCCGGCAGCTCCATCAGCTCGACGCCGGTGTTCTGGAAGTCCTTGAGCACGGCCGGCAGCTCCTGGCCGATCGGCGTCGGGATGGCCTGCTGGTCGGCGGCGAACCCGGACTCGCCCACGAACCACTCCAGCCACGCCTTAGCGGTCGCCTTGTTCTCGCTGGTCTTGCTGACCGCGCCCTTGTAGTCACCCTCGATCCGGGCGTGGAACGTGCCGGCCGTCTGGTACGGGAACGGCCAGAACACGATGTCGTCGGGGTTCGCGCCGGCGGCCTTCGCGGCGTCCTTCATCTGCGGCACCGCCCAGGAGCCGAGCAGCATGCTCGCGACCTTGCCGGTGCCGATCATCGGCTTGCTCCCCTCCCAGTTGGTGGTGAGCGGGTCCGGCTCGCTGAGCTTGTTCCGCACGATGTCGAAGAGCAGCCCGTCGGTGATGTGCTGGATCTTGCCGGGCTGCCACGGGCTGGGGTCGGCCGGGAACGTCTCGTTCGCGGCCGGGTCGCCGAGGATCGCCCGCTGACTGTTGAAGAAGCTCAGCGGCCAGCCGTCCTTGTAGTTGGTGTAGAACGGGATCGCACCGGTCTTGGCCTTGATCGCGGTCAGCCCGGCGAGGAACTCCTCGGGCGTCTTCGGCGGCGCGGTGATCCCGGCCTGCTGCCAGACCCGCTTGTTGACCACGAAACCGTTCGCGACGCCGCCCAGCGAGAGGCCGTAGACCTGGCCGCCGAACGCCTTCTCGTCGGCGAACCGGTACTTCGCCTTCAGCTCGTCGAGCGATCCGAGCGGCTCGAAGAACTGCCCGAGCTGGTCGACCTTGACGGTGTTCGGGATGAGCAGCACGTCGCCGTACTCGCCGGAGCTGAGCTGGGTGGTGACGTCGCCCTCGTAGTTCGTCACCGGCTCGAAGGTGACGGTGGTGCCGGGGTACTTCTGCTGGAACTTCTCGGCGTACGCCGGAAGGGCGGTGGTCGCCAGGTCGGTGCGGTTGGTCAGCACCGTGATCGCGCCGGTGATCTCGCCGGAGAAGTCGGCCGGCTCCTCCTCGCTCGCGCCGCCGGTGCACCCGGTGGCCAGGGCCAGCACGGCGGCCGCGCCGATCCCGAGGAAGGTCCTTCTATCCGCCATGTCGCTCGTCCGTCCGCTCAGTCATTCGTGAAGGGATCTATCCGAGCGGATGCGATGACCGCCCGATGAGGGCACAGCATGGTCGGGTCGCGGCGATGTCGTCAAGGTTAAATTAATAATTTATGTAGTCTGAGGATGCGGGTCGGCCGGGTACGGACCATCGAGGATCAGTCGAGGGGGTGGGTGCTGTCCCGAACCACCATGTGCGCCGGCGGGGCCTGGTAGACCGTGGCCGGCTCCCCCGCCATGGCCGCCAGCATCGCCCGGCCGGCCAGCTCGCCGATCCGCTCCACGTCGTGGCTCATCGCCGACAGCGCCGGCACGGCCAGCTGGCACTGCGCCGAGTCGTCCCACGCCACCACCGAGAGGTCGGCCGGCACCGTCCGGTCCCGTTCGGCCGCGGCGGCCAGTCCGCCGAGCGCCATCACGTCGTTGTCGAAGACGATCGCCGTGGGGCCCTGCCTCAACAGCTCGGCCGTCGCCGCGCGCCCGCCCTCGAACGAGTAGTCGCCCTCGGCCACCAGCAGCGTCAGCCCGCGGGCGTCGGCCTCCGCCGCCAGCCCGCGCTGCCGCAGCTGCGTGTGCGCGAACTGCGGCGGACCCGTCACGTGCCCGATCACCCGGTGACCGATGCCGGCCAGGTAGCCAACCGCCTCGGCGGCGAACCCGGCGTCGTCGGTCCAGACCGTCGGCAGGCCCTGCGCCGTCGATGGATCCCCGATCACCACGGCCGGCAGCCCGAGACCGGTCACCAGCGGCACCCGGTCGTCGGCCATGGCGAGATCGACCAGGATCACGCCATCCACCCGGCGCTGCTCCGCCCACCGCTCGTAGGTGGCGTTCTCCGCGTCCCGGTCGGTAACGACCTGGACCAGCACCGACACGGCTGCCGGGGTGAGCACGCGCTCCACGCCTTCGAGGAACTCGTGATAGTACGGCTCCTCGCCGAGCACCTGCGCGGCCCGCGCCAGCACCAGCCCGACCCGCCGCGGCGCCTGTGTCACGGGCTCCTCCCGGGCTCCCCCGCGTCCCTTCGGGTCTCCGCCGCGTCCCTTCGGGTTTCCCACGCTTCCCTTCGGGTTTCCCACGCGGTCCTCCAGGTAGGGTGTCGCTGTCCGTTCGAGACCCGGAGACACTACCGCGATGGCACGTCGTGAAGCGCCCGCAGCGGGCCCCGGCAGCCGGGCACTCGTCGTCGACGTCATCCGCTCCGCGGCGGCGATCTCCCGCGTCGAACTCGCCGACCTGACCGGGCTCACCCAGCCCTCGATCTCCAACATCGTCCGCGAGCTGATCACCGACGGCATCATCCACGAGATCGGCTCCGCCGACTCGGTGCGCGGCAAACCCCGCAAGCTCATCGCGATCAAGCCGGCGAACCGGTTCGGCATCGGATTCCACCTCGGCCCGGACACGCTGACCTGCGTCGCCGTGGACCTGACCGGCGGCGTGGTGGGGCGCGAGGTGGTGCCCCGGCCCTCGGCCTCCCGGCTGGCCGGGCAGTTCGAGGACTTCACGGCGGGGCTGGACCTGCCGCGTGGCCGCATCGAGGGGCTCGCGATCGTGACGCCCACGCCGTACCCGGGAAGCTCCTCGACCACCCACGAGCCGGCGGCGACGCGCGCGGATCTCGCGGACCGGATCGGCCTGCCGGTGATGGTGGAGAACGACGCGGCTGCCGCCGCTCTCGGCGAGTTCTGGAGCCGCCGGGTCTCCCGCGAGCAGGCGTTCGGGTGCATCTATCTGGGTACGGGGATCGGCGCCGGCTTCGTCTTCGGCGGCGCTCTGTTCCGCGGGGCCAGCTTCGACGCCGGCGAACTCGGCCACATGTCGATCGACTACGACGGCCGGCCCTGCCCGTGCGGCAACCGAGGCTGCGTGGAACGCTACGCGTCGATGGCCGCCGTGGTAGCCGACTCCGGCCTGTCCTTCGACGGCGCGGCCACGGTGTCGAGCGCCTATGACGCGATCGCCCGGGCCGCCGTCAACGGTGACGCCGACGCGTTCGCGCTGCTCGACCGGGCGGCCGGCCACCTCGCGGTCGCCGCCACGTCCATGGTCAACCTGCTCGACCTCGGCCGCGTCGTCCTCACCGGACCCGGCGCCGCCCTGGCCGGCTCGATCTACGCCCGCCGGCTGCGCACCCACCTGGAACGCACCGCCCACTCCCGCCAGCGCCACCCGGTCCTCGTCGAACTCTCCGCACAGCCCCGCGACGCCGCCAGCATCGGCGCGGCCGCCCTGGTCGTCCAGGCCGCCGTGGCACCCGGGCACACCCCGGGCGCCTGAGCCGCGGGCCGCGTTGACCTTCGCCCCGGGTGAAGGTCGAGACTGGGGGCGTGAACGGTCTTCTGCCGATCAGCGCGTTCTCCCGCGCGTCGCTGATCTCGGCCAACACGCTGCGGGCCTATCACGAGTCGGGGCTGCTGGAACCTGCTTCGGTGGACCCGCGGACCGGGTATCGCGGGTACCGTGCCGCCCAGCTCGCGGACGCCGCGGTGATCCGGCAGCTGCGGGAGCTGGACGTGCCGCTCGCGCGGATCCGGGAGATGCTCGCCGCCCGGGATCCGGGGGTGACCCGGCGGGTGCTGGCCGAGCACCGGGAACGGATGCTGGCGGAGCAGGCGCGCCTCGACCGGATTTTGCTCGCCACCGACGACCTGCTCGCCGAGCCGGCCCCGGTCACCCCGCCGCCGGTGACCGAGCGGACGTTCCCGCCGGTGCGGGTGTTCAGCGTGACCGCGGCGGTGCGTGAGGACCAGTTCGCCGGGTTCCTGGACGAGGCGTTCGCCCAGCTCGGCCGAGGGGCGTCCGGGGAGGCCACCGGGCCGCCGGGCGCGCTCTATCCGGCCGAGTACCACGACGAGGCCGTGCCGGTCACCGCTTATCTGCCCGCCGCGGGTGGGGACGACGAGCTGCCCGGTGGGCGGTTCGCGGTCGCCGAGTTCGTGGGGCCTTATCACGACATGTCGGCCGGGTACCGGGCGCTCGGCACCTGGCTCGCCGGCAGCGGGCTCACCATCGGCGGTCCCGTGCGGGAGAACTACCTGGCCGGGCCGGGCGAGGTTCCCGAGGACCGCTATCGCACCGAGATCTGCTGGCCTGTTCAACTTCTGGAGGACTGATGCTCGACCTCGCCCACATCACGTTCGACTGCTCGGACGCCGCCGAGCTGGCCGGTTTCTGGGCGGAGGCGCTCGGCCGGCCGGTCGACGACGGCGCCGGTGTGCACGTCGCCACCATCGGCGCCGCGCAGGCCGGCCCGACGTTCATGTTCCTGCGGGTCGACGAGCCGAAGACGGCCAAGAACCGCTGTCATCTCGACCTGAACACCGACGACCGGGACGCCGAGGTGGAGCGCCTGGTCCGGCTCGGCGCCACCTACCGCTCCACCCACGACGAGTGGGGGCACAGCTGGGTGGTGCTGCACGACCCGGCCGGCAACGAGTTCTGCGTGGCCCAGCGCACGCCCTGACCGCCCGAACCCCGGCCGCGCGTGGAGTTCGGGTGCGGAGCGCGCCCCAACTTCCCACGCGGTCAGGGGGTGGTCAGGGCGGTGACTGCCTCGTCGACCGTGGGGCGCAGCGGGAACAGGCGGTCCAGGCTGGCCACCTTCAGGGTGCGCAGCACGAAGTCGCGGGCCCCGGCGACCGCCAGCGAGCCACCCCGGCCGGCCAGCCGGTTGTGCAGCTGGACCAGGTAGTTCAGCCCGCTCGAATCGCAGAACGTCACGCCGGCCAGGTCGGCGACGATCCACCGGCCGGGGAGCTCGTGGACCGCGTCGGCCAGCACCGTCGTGCTGTCGCGGTCGATCTCGCCGACCGCGACGAGCACGGTTATGTCGCCGGCGACCACGGTGGTCGTCGCCGTCAGGAAATGATCAGACATCAGCGGCTTTCGTTGTGGGGACGGTGTCGAGTGCCGCAGCAGCCGACCACTGCACGAGCAGCAGGGTGGCGTCGTCGTCGGGCGGGCCGCCCTGATGGTCCAGGACGGCGTGGGACAGCCGGCGCAGGGTCTCCGGCGCGGGCAGGCGGGCGGCGGCCGAGCGTTCGACGAGGCCGACCAGGCGGTTCACCCCGAAGAACTCACCCTCCGGGGTACGGGCCTCGGTCACCCCGTCGGTGTAGAGCAGCAGCCGGTCGTCCGGTTCCAGCGCCTCCTCGCCCACCTGCGCCCGCGGGTCGGCCAGCCCCAGGGGCAGTCGCCGGCCGGCGTCGAGTTCCCGGACCAGCCGGCCGGAGCGCAGCAGCAGCGGCGCCGGGTGACCGGCGTTGAGGTAGCGGATCCGGCCGGTGTCGAGCCGCAGCTCGGCGAGGACCGCGGTGACGAAGCGGACCTCGGTGAAGTGCTCGGTGAGCGCCTCGTCGGCGGCGCGTGCCTGCTCGGCGAGGCCACCGCCGGCGCGGCGGGCGGCACGGATCGCGGCGAGCGCGACCGCGCAGGCCACCCCGGCGGTCACCCCCTTGCCGACGGCGTCCAGGATCGCCACGTACGCCGTGTCGCCGTCCAGCGCGTAGTCGAAACCGTCGCCGCCCACCTCGTAGCAGGGCTGCAGAGCCGCGCTGATCACCGCCCGCTCGCAACTCACGGTGAGCGGCGGCAGCATGCGCCAGAGCAGCTCGGAGGCGGTGGACATGGCCTGCGAGCGGCGCACCAGGTCGAGGTGGTCACCGCGGGGCATGGTGGTGGTGATCAGGTGTCCGATCAGGCCGGCGAGCAGCTCGCACTTGCCGACGAAGTCCGCATCCTGATCGGCCTCGGCCACGAATTCGACGACGCCGATCCGGTCCGTGCCGTTCACCATCGGCACCCACCACCGAAGCCCGTCCCCGCGCAACGACCTGACCCGGGCGAACGCCCGCCCGGCCAGGGAACCGTCGATCGGCAGCGGCTCCGGGGCGGCCCGGCCGGGTTCCGGCAGGGCCCGCAGCGCCATCTGCTCATAGTCGGTCAGCCAGATGGTGGCGCGCAGCCCGAGAGGGGACACCGCCGCGCCGACCCGCCCGGCGACCTCACCGGCCTGCCACAGGTGTGAGTCGTCCAGCACGGCCCGCAGCGCCTCGAACCACCGCGTCTCGCCTTTCCCGGTCACGGCGACACCCTATGCCCGTTACGTTGCGGCGGCGAACCGCCGCCCGGGGCGGCCCGGACGACGACCACCGACGTGTCCCGGCGGCCGCGCCGCGGCCGGCTCGGCGCCGCACCCGGTCGCGCGGCGGCCACGGGATTTCTGTCACCCGTACCGGAATGGGGGTGGTGTCCAATTCTGGTCATTGAGGCGCTCGAAACCATCGAGCAGGACGTCGAGGGCGAACTCGAACTCGAACTGGTCGTCGCAGCCGGCGCCGACGATCGAGTCGTTCTCGTGGGCGGCCGCCGTGGCGATCTCGAGGACGTGCGGGAAGAGCGTCAGATCCGGTGGTCGCCGGGTCTCGTCGGGCGCGTAGAGCTCCTGGGTGAAGCCGAGGACCCGGCTGCCGAGAGCGTGCATGACGTGGTGCGTGAGGGTCGCGGAGAGGCCGCCGGCACGGAAGATCCCGATCACCGAGTTCATGTGCGCGAGGATGGCCGGCGTCGGCGCCTGTCGCATCTCGATCGCCCGTGCGGCCCACCGGTGCCGCAGCATCGCCTGCCGCGCGGCGAGGATGCGCTGCCGGACGGCCGGTTTCCACTCGGCGCCGGGGGCGGGCGGGTCGATCTCGGTGACGATCACGTCGAGCATGCCGTCGATCAGCTCGTCCTTGTTCGCCACGTGCTTGTAGAGGGCCATCGGCACCACGTCGAGCTCCTGGGCGAGCCGGCGCATGCTGAGCTGCTCCAGGCCGATCTCGTCGGCCAGCCCGATCGCGGCGCGGAGGACCCGGTCCCGGTTCAGGCGCAGCGTCTTCACCACGGTGGCACGATATCTCCCTTGACAGGTGTACGCCGTACACCTCAGCCTTGGTGTACGACGTACACCTTGGAGGTGGCCCATGAAAGCGCTGGTGCAGGACCGGTACGGGGAATGCTCGTTCGCCGATGTCCCGACGCCCGAGATCGGCCCGGACCAGGTGCTGGTGCGGGTCCGCGCGGCCTCGGTCAACGCCTACGACTGGCACGTGCTGCGCGGCGACCCGCGGCTGGCCCGGCTCAGCATGGGTCTCACCCGGCCCCGCGCCCGGATCCGCGGCCGGGACTTCGCCGGTCAGGTCGTCGCCGCCGGGTCGTCGGTCACCCGGTTCCGGCCCGGTGACGAGGTGTTCGGCGACACCGGGACGGCCGACGGGACGTTCGCCGAGTTCGTGGCGGTCCGGGAGGAGCTGGTGGCGGATCGGCCGGCCGGGGTGCCGCCCGAGGCCGCGGCCGCCCTGCCGCTCGCCGGCGTCACCGCCCGGCAGGCCCTGCGCGACGTGCGGGCCGGCCACCGGGTCCTGATCAACGGGGCCTCGGGCGGGGTGGGCACCTTCGCCGTGCAACTGGCGGTGGCGTCCGGCGCGGCGGTGACCGCGGTGTGCAGCGCCCGCAACGCCGAGCTGGTCCGGTCGCTCGGCGCGGCCGTCGTCGTCGACTACCGGCAGACCGATGTCACCACCCTCGGCGAGCGGTACGACGTCGTCCTCGACCTGGTCGGCAACCGGTCACTGGCCGCGCTGCGCACGCTGCTGACGCCCGGCGGGACGCTCGTGCTCTCCGGCGGCGGGGTCTACCGCGGTGGGAGCGTGCTCGGGCCGATGCGGCTGATCCTCTGGGCGCAGCTGGTGTCCCGGTTCGCCCGGCAGCGGATCACGGTGCTGACCGCGACGACGAGCCGGGAGTCACTGGAGGCGCTCGCCGCGATGGTGGCGGAGGGCCGGATCACGGTGGCGATCGACCGGACGTTCCCGCTCGCGGCGGCCGCCGACGCGATCCGCTATCTGGAGACCGAGCACGCCCGCGCCAAGGTGGTCGTCACCACCGAGCAGTGAGCGGCCGGGGCGGGTCACCGGCCGGCGGTCAGCGAGCGGTGAGCGGCCGGGACGGGTCACCGGGCGGCGGTCAGCGAGCGGTGAGCGGCGCCAGGTCGGCGGCGACCCGGTCGTGGACGTGCCGGACGAACACCCGCAGATCCGCGCAGTAGACCGACGGGGACCGGAAACCGGCGCCGGGACGGTACCGGTGGGCGTAGTGCCCGCCGCCGCAGACCGCCACCGCCGGACATCCGAGGCACTCGGCGGCGAGGGCGTCCCGGCCGATCTGGCGGGCCACGACGCCGGGATGGTCGAGCGCCGCGTCGAAGTCGTCACGCAGCACGCTCAGGCCGGTGGCGCAGGCGCCGGGGTAGGCGGTCTTCAGCGCGTCGGTCTGCTCGATCGCGCCGTCCGACTCCACGACCACCGTCGCGGACGGACTCAGGCCCAGCTGCTCACCACGGGCGGCGCCGCCGAGCACCAGGCTCAGCGCGTCGTCGAAGAGCCGGATCCGGACCGGGGAGCGGCTCGCGTACCACCTGTCGAAGACGGCGATCAGCCAGCCGGCGTGGGGCGTGGGCGCGCCGGCCGGACGCCACGGCGGGTTCTCCCAGGTGGCGTGCGGCAGCAGGAGGTCGATCGCGGGCGGGTCGAAGGCGATCAGCTGTTCATAGGTGGCGATCGGGTCAGTGCCGGGATTCACGGTGCCGAGCAGTCCCCCGTACACCTGCTGGTTCTCCGGTTTTCGCAGCAGCCGCAGAGCGCGGGCGACGGCGGTGAAGCTGCCCTGTCCACCGGGGGTGCGGCGGTGCCGGTCGTGATCGGCAGCCGTGCCGTCCACGCTCACCCCCGCGGTGATGCCGTGCTCGCGCAGAACGGCCACCACCGGCTCGTCGAGCAGCACGCCGTTGGTCTGCACGCTGAACTCCACCCGGCAGCTCGCCGGCAGGGCGGCCCGCGCGGCGCGGACCAGCTCGGCGATCCGGGCCGTGCCGTAGAGCAGCGGTTCGCCGCCGTGCAGCACGATCCGCACCGTCTCCAGGCGGTGCCGCCGCACGTGGCCGGCCAGGCGCGCGAACGCGGCGTCCCGCACCTCGTCGGACATCGTCCGGGGGCGCTGCCGCCAGCTCTGGTCGGCGTGCTCGTACATGTAGCAGTAGTCGCAGGCGAGGTTGCAGCGCTGGTGGATCTTCAGGACGAACTCGCGGAACGGCACGGGCAGGTGGCCGCGCGCCCGTAGCGCCGCGACGTCGAGATCGGTGTACGGCCAGTGCTCCATCGTTCCTCCGCTGCGAGTATGAAAGATCCTCGCAGGGTTCCCTCCGGTTGACACGATGGGGTGTTATAGACGCGGATCGCATCGATGACCGCGCGGGTGGGTGGTGCACGTGAGCTCCTGGATACGGCGACGGGATCACAACCTCTTCGTCAACGCGTTCGTCCTGCTGGTCTGCGGCCTGATCGCCGGGGTCGTGGTGGCCGCCGCGCTGTTCCCCTACGCGGCGATGTCCGGGCTCACCCTGCGCGCCGGCGAGGAGGCGTTCGCGAGCCTGCCCAGCGAGCTCAAGGCGTTCAAGTCGCCGCAGATCACCCGCGTCTACGCGTCCGACAACAAGACCCCGATCACCCAGTTCTACGACGAGTTCCGCAGCGACGTCCCGCTGAAGGACATCTCGCCGCACATGCGCGCCGCGATGGTGGCCGCCGAGGACCGGGAGTTCTACAAGCACAACGGCGTCGACATCAAGGGCGTGGCCCGGGCGCTCGTCAACAACAACCAGGGCGGACCGAAACAGGGCGCCTCCACGATCACCATGCAGTGGGTGCGGATGTCGCTGGCGTACTCGGCGACCAGCCCCAAGGACGTCGTCGAGGCCACCAAGGACACCCCGAAACGCAAGCTGACCGAGATGAAGTACGCGCTGGAGCTGGAGAAACAGCTCTCCAAGGACCAGATCCTCGAGCGTTACCTCAACATCGTGCCGTTCGGGAAGCAGACCTACGGCGTCTTCGCGGCCAGCCGGGTCTACTTCAACAAATCGCCGAAGGACCTGACGATCGGCGAGGCCGCCATGCTCGCCGGCATCGTCCGGGCGCCGTCCGGTTACGACCCGACGACCTCGGACGGTCACGAGGAGATCCGGCAGCGCCGCAACAACTACGTCATCCCCGGCATGGTGGAGATGGGCGCCATCACCGCGGCCCAGGCGAACGAGGCGATCAAGACGTCGATCCCGAAGAAGGTCCGGCCGATCAGCAACGGCTGCGTCTCGGTGGCGAAGAACAACTGGGGCTTCTTCTGCGACTATTTCTACCGGTGGTGGATGGACCGGCAGGAGTTCGGCCCCACCGCGTACGACCGGGAGCGTCGCCTGAAGAGCGGCGGGTACCGGATCACCACCACGCTGGACGTCACCGCGCAGAAACAGGCCCGCGCCCGGATCTCGGACCTGATCTCCGAGAAGAACAAGAACGCGCTGCTGCTCGCCGCCGTGCAGCCCGGCACCGGCAAGGTGCGGCTGCTCGCCGCGAACCGCAGATACAAGCTGGACGACCCGGCCGACCCGCAGAACAAGATCTCCTCGGATCCGCGGAAGGCACGCCAGGGCATCCGCGGCTCGTACCCGAACACGACGAACCCGCTGCTCACCGGCGGCGGCGATATCACCGGTTACCAGGCCGGCTCGGTCATGAAGATCTTCACGCTGGTGGCGGCGCTGGAGAAGAACTATCCCCTCGCCTACACGATCAAGGCGGAGAAACGCTACAAGTCGAAGTACATCATCGACAGCGGCAACGACGCGGCCTGCGAGGGCACCCACTACTGGTGCCCGAGCAACTCCGGTGGCGGCGGCGAGGGCGTCTACAACATGTGGAGCGGCTTCGGCAGGTCGATCAACACGTACTTCGTGCCGCTCGAGGAACGGGTCGGCGCGGAGAACGTGGTGGCCGTCGCCAAGCGGTTCGGCATCCAGTTCCGGGCCGCCAGTGACGCCACCCTGGCCCAGCCCGGCAACGCGCATCAGTGGGGCGCGTTCACCCTCGGCGTCTCGGCGACCACCCCGCTGGACATGGCCAACGCGTACGCCACCCTGGCCGCCGACGGCATGTACTGCCCGCCCACCCCGATCGAGGGAATCGTCACCCGCGACGGCGCGAAACTCGACGTCGGCCGCTCGCACTGCATCCGCGCCACCGACGTGGACGTGGCCCGCGCCGCCGTGGACGCGGCCCGTTGCCCGGTCGGCGACTCGGCGCGGCTCGGCAGTTGCGAGGGCAGCACGGCCGGCGACACCCGGCGGGTGGTCGGCCATCCGGTGTTCGGCAAGACCGGGACCACCGACCGGGACAAGACCGCGTCCCTGATCGCCGGCACCACGTCCCTGGTGGTGGCGGGTTACCTGGTGAACCCGGACTACCAGAACCACAGGGACCGGCTCCGGCACGAGCAGGTCAACCCGGCCGTCTACCGGACACTCGGCGACTACATGGACGACAAGCCGCGGGTCCAGTTCAAACGCCCGGAGAACCGCAAGATCGCGTACGGCGATCGGCGCTCGATCCCCGACGTGGAGTGCGACCCGCTGGGCCGGGCCAGCAACCGGCTGGAACGCGCCGGGTTCACCGTCGACATCGGCCGGGAGGTCGACTCGAACTGCCCGGCGGGCACCGCGGCCGGCACCGACCCGAGCGGCCGTACCGTGAAGAACGGCGTGGTCACCATCGAGGTCAGCAACGGCAAGAGCACCGACCCTCCGGTGATCCCCGGCGTACCCCCGTCGACCCCGCCCACCCCGCCACAAAACCCGCCCCGGTGACGACCTCGTCACGTGGATGGCCCGGTGCCGCCGGAAAACCCCGCCCGGAGAGATACCCTGCGGCAGGTCGAGTCGTGGTCGTGGGGAGCAGACAGTGAGTCAGAACGCGCTGGCGTCGTCCGGTGTCGCGGTGCAGGCGGGCCGGAGGCGGACCTTCGCCGTGATCTCGCACCCGGACGCCGGCAAGTCGACGATGACCGAGGCGCTGGCGCTGCACGCGCGCGTCATCGGGCAGGCCGGGGCGGTGCACGGCAAGGGCGACCGCAAGGGCGTGGTCTCCGACTGGATGGCGATGGAGCAGCAGCGCGGCATCTCGATCACCTCGGCGGCGCTGCAGTTCTCGTACGGCGACACGGTGATCAACCTGCTGGACACGCCGGGGCACGCCGACTTCTCCGAGGACACCTACCGGGTGCTGACCGCCGTCGACAGCGCGGTGATGCTGCTGGACGCCGCGAAGGGCCTGGAGCCGCAGACGCTGAAGCTCTTCGAGGTGTGCCGCCAGCGCAGCATCCCGGTGATGACGTTCATCAACAAGTGGGACCGGCCGGGCCACGACGCGCTCGCCCTGATGGACGAGATCGAGCAGCGGATCGGGCTGAAGCCGACCCCGCTGACCTGGCCGGTCGGCATCGCCGGGCACTTCCAGGGCGTGATCGACCGCCGTACCGGCGTCTTCACCCGGATGCAGCGCTCCCCCGGCGGCGCCGACCTGGCGATCGAGGAGGAGATGAGCTCCGAGGAGGCAGCCGAGCGGTACGGCGCGGACTGGGTCACCGCCAACGAGGAGCTGGAGCTGCTCGCGATGACCGAGGCCGACTACGACGAGAAGGAGTTCCTGGCCGCCAAGAGCACGCCGGTGCTCTTCGGCGCGGCGGTCGCGAACCTCGGCGTCCGCCAGCTGCTGAACGTGCTGCTGGAACTCGCCCCGCCGCCCTCGGCCCGGCCCACCGTCACCGGCGCCGACCGGCCGGTGGACAGCTCGTTCTCCGGCTTCGTGTTCAAGATGCAGGCGAACATGAACCGCACCCACCGCGACCAGGTCGCGTTCGTCCGGGTCTGCTCCGGCCGCTTCGAGCGCGGCATGATCGTCACGCACGCCGGCACCGGGCGGCCGTTCACCACGAAATACGCCCAGCAGATCTTCGGCCAGGGCCGGGACACGATCGACGAGGCGTACCCAGGTGACGTGATCGGCCTGGTGAACGCGACGGCGCTGGGGATCGGCGACACCCTCTACGCCGGGGAGCCGGTGCAGTACCCGGCGCTTCCGTCCTTCCCGCCGGAGCACTTCGCGGTGGTGAGCACGTCCGACACGTCGGCGTTCAAGCGGTTCCGGCGCGGCATCGAGCAGCTCGACGGCGAGGGCGTCGTCCAGGTGCTGCGTTCCGAGCAGCGCGGCGACCAGTCACCGGTCCTCGCGGCGGTCGGCCCGATGCAGTTCGAGGTCGCCACCTACCGGCTGGAGACCGAGTTCGGCGTGAAGGTGCAGCTCAACCACCTGCCGTACGAGGTGGCGGCACGCACCGACGCGGCCGGCCGGGAGATCCTGCGCACCGAGTCGAACGTCGAGGTGATGACCCGGGTGCGCGACGACACCCTGCTCGCGCTCTTCCCGCACAAGTGGCGGATGCGCACGGTGGCCGGCCGCCACCCGGAGCTGTTGCTGGAGGAATAGGCGTGCGCGAGCCCGTCGATTCCGTCGATCGCCGCCGGTGGGGCGGGCCGTAGCCGGCGCGGGCTAACCCGGCTTGATCACCGTGCTCGGCTACGGCCGGGACCCGCGAGCCGTAGCGGGCGCAGGCTACGCCGGCTTGATCACCGTGCTGGGCTACGGCTCGTTGGTGCGTGGCGGGCGGCGGGCGGGCGCTTGGCGACGCGCAGCGGGCTGCGGGCGGGCGGTTGGTGGTGAGCGGGACGGCGTGGTGGGGGTGCGGGGACGCCGGGGCCGGCGGCTTCGGGCGCCGGCGGAAGGGGCGTCAGGGGCGGCGAGCTGCGGGACGCGTCAGGTGCGCCTGGGAACCGGCGTGCGCGTACCCGGAAAAGGCTCTACAGGGTCCAGGGCAGCGCGGGCAGCTCCGGGCGGTCCAGCCAGGCGTCGAAGAGGCCGTCCAGGGGGTACGGCGCGAACCGCGCGGCGTGCTCCCGGAACTGCTCGGTCGTCACCGTCCGGTGCCGGTGCTCGGCCACCCAGGAGCGCAGCAGCGCGAAGAACGCCGCCTCGCCGATCCGGGAGCGCAGGGCGTGCAGGGTCAGCGCGCCGCGCTTGTAGACCAGCGGGTCGAACATCCGGTCCACGCCCGGGTCGGCGACGGTGACGACGGCCGGCTGCCGGGCGGCCCAGGCGTGCCATTGGGCCGCGTGCGCCGCTGCCGTCGGGCCTCCGGAGACGGCGGACCAGAGCCATTCCGCGTACGTCGCGAAGCCCTCGTTGAGCCAGATGTGCCGCCAGTCCGCGACCGTGAGGCTGTTGCCGAACCACTGGTGGGCGAGCTCGTGCACGGCCAGCCGCTCGTGGGTGCGCCGGCCGTCGAGATGGTTGCGCCCGAAGACGGCCATGCCCTGCGCCTCGATCGGGTCGTCCAGGTCGTCGTCGGCGACCACCACGACGTACTCCCGGAACGGGTACGGGCCGAGCATCCGCTCCAGGGCGATCATGATCTCGCCGTGCCGGCCGAAGTCGTGCCGGAACGTGCTGCGCAGCCGGGGCGGGATCGCGGCCCTCTGGACCACCCGGCCCGGCGCCAGCTCGACCAGCTCGTAGCGGCCGACCTGCACACCCATCAGGTACGGGGCGGTCGGCTCGTCCCGCTCGTACACCCAGGTGGTGCTCCCCGGGCCACGGCGCTGCGCGACCGGGTCGCCGGTGACGAGCACGGTGTACGCGGAGGGGGCGGTGACCGTCACCAGGAAGGTGGCCTTGTCGCCGGGCAGGTCGTTGCACGGGAACCAGGACGGCGCGCCGATCGGCTGGCTGGCGACCAGCGCCCCGTCGGTCAGCTCGTCCCAGCCGATGTCACCCCAGCGGCCGGAGATGGGGGTGGGCCGGCCCGCGTACCTGATCTCGATCTTGAAGGTGGAGCCGTACCCGATGGGCTTGTCGGGTTTGATCCTGATCTTGTCGGGCCGGTGGGTGAACTTCGCCGGGCGCCCGTCGACCTTCACGTCCTGGACCCGGAACTGACCGAGGTCGAGCGTGAACCTCGACAGCGGCTGGGCGGCCCGCGCCGTGACGACCGCCTTGCCGGCCAGCCGGTTCCCGGTGACCCGGTAATCGAGGTCCAGGTCGTAGTGCAGCACCCGGTAACCGCCGTTGCCGTGCCCGGGCAGATAGGGGTCGGTCGAATGGTCGGCGCCCGGCCGGGCGCCGACCGGCAGGGGTCCCGGGGTCATCGCCGCCGGGGAGCCGACGACGGCCAGGTCGCGATCGGGTTGCCGAGCCAGCGGCTGTCGTCGGGCACGGCGTCGCCACGGGTGACGAGCGAGCCGGGTCCGACGGTGGTACGCGCGCCGATGCTCGCGCCGGGCAGCACGATCCCGTGCGGGCCGAGCGTCGCGCCCGCGCCCAGAGTCACCTCATCCATGGCCATAATCCGATCATGGAACAGGTGGGTCTGAACAACGCACCCCCGGTTCACCGTCGCGCCGGCGCCGAGACTCACCAGGTCGTACTCCGGCAGCCAGTGCGTCTCCAGCCAGACACCCCGGCCGATGCGCGCGCCGAGCGTCCGCAGCCACATGGTGAGCAGCGGCGTACCGGTGGCGAAACGGAACAGCCACGGCGTGGCGAGCACCTCGACGAACGTGTCGGCGAGCTCGTTGCGCCACACGAACGACGTCCACAGCGCCCGCTCGGAGACCCGGAACCGGCCGATCAGGAGCCACTTCGCGGCGGTCGCGGTCAGACCGGCGGCGATCGCCGCGGCCAGCAGCACCGGCCCGGCGGCGAGCGCGGCCGCCCAGCCGCCGGCGGCCTGCCAGATCCACCCCAGTGACGCGAGGACCAGGACGGCCAGCGCGCCGGCCAGCATCACCGGGACGATCCGGCACAGCTCGATCGCGGCGCGGGCCAGTTTCAGCGGCAGCGGCGGCGCGAAGGTGCGGCTCGCGTCGCCGGACTCGACCGTGCGGCGCAGCGGCATCGGCGGCGCGCCCAGCCAGGACGAGCCCTTCTTCGCCTTGTGCGGCGCCGACGAGAGCACCCCGACCAGACCGCGCTTCGGCACCGACCGGCCCGGCGCCGCCATCCCGGAGTTACCGAGGAACGCCTGCTTGCCGATCCGGGCCGGGGCGACCCGCAGCCAGCCGTGGCTGAGTTCGTAGGTGGCGACCATCGTGTCGTCGGCCAGGAACGCCCCGTCGTCGACGGTGGTCATGGCCGGCAGCGCCAGCACCGTGGACGCCTCCACGTTGCGGCCCACCTTGGCGCCGAGCAGCCGCAGCCACACCGGCGTGAACAGGCTCGAGTACATCGGGAACAGCGCGACCCGGGCCATCCCCATCAGCCGCTCGGTGGTCCACACCTGCCAGGCCACCCGGCCCTGGACCGGGTGGAAGCCCTCCTTCATCCCGATCCCCAGCGTCCGCACGGCGATCAAGACCAGCATCGCGTACGCCAGGACATAGCTGATCGCGGCAGCCGGCACGGCGAGCAGTGCCGCTCCGAGCGCCGGGCCGTCGGCGACCGCCGCGCCGAGCAGGGCCAGCGCCGGCAGCGCCGCCAGGACCGGCAGCAGGCCGAGCAGCTGGGCGGTCAGGCTGTAGGCGCCCACCCAGAACCCGCGGCCCAGCGGCGAGCGGGCAGGGCGCTGCGCCGGCCAGCCCTCGGCGTCCTTGGTGGCGGCCGGGACCGCCGGTGATCCGGCCCAGCGCCGGCCGGACGGCACCGCGCCGGTCACGGTCGAGCCGGCCGCGATCTTCGCGCCCTTGCCGACCCGCGCGCCGGGCATCAGCGTGCTGCGGGAGCCGATCCGGGCGCCGGCGCCGATCCGCACCATGCCGACCCGGACCAGGTCGCCGTCGACCCAGTAACCGGAGAGATCGGCCTCCGGCTCGACCGCCGCGCCCCGGCCCAGTTTCAGCAGGCCGGTGACGGGCGGGGCGGAGTGCAGGTCGACGTCCCGGCCGATCTTCGCGCCGAGCGCCTTCGCGTAGGTGATCATCCAGCCCGCGCCGGCGACGCCGTTCGCGCCGGTCAGCTCGGCGAGCCGCTCGGCCGCCCAGATCCGCAGGTGGACGCCGCCGCCACGCGGGTAGTCGCCGGGGCCCACGCCGCGCAGCAGCAGCCGCGCGCCGGCGGCCGCCACCGCGATCCGGCCGGCCGGGCTGAACAGCACCGCCCAGCCGGCGGCGATCCACCACCACGAGACGTGCGGCGCCCAGGTGAGCAGGTTGCTCGCCGCGGCCAGCACCACCACCCAGCGCAGGCCGACCAGCACGAGCATCGGCAGCATCAGCAGCGCCTGGATCAGGCCGGCGCGCCGGGGCGTGGGCCGGACGTCACGGCGGACCGTGGCCTCCGCGTCCAGCGCCTCGATCACCGCGACCATCTGCGACAGGCGGGGGTTCTGGTAGACGTCGGCGACCGACACCCGCGGGTGCGTCCGCCGGATCCAGGCGACCAGCTGGGCTGCGTTGAGGCTGCTGCCGCCGCTGCTGAAGAAGTCGGCGCCGGGGTCGCCCGGCCGCACGCCGAGGATCTCCTCCCAGCCGCCGGCCAGCCACTCCTGCGCCGCCGTCAGCTCGGTCTCCGACCCGTCGGCGCGGACGAGCGGCCACGGCAGGGCGGCCCGGTCCACCTTTCCCGACGTCCGGGTCGGCAGCGCGTCCACCACGGCGAGCAGCGGCACCAGCGCGGCCGGCAGCTGCTCGCGGATCCGCTCGGTCGCGGCCGCCACGTCGAACCCGGCGCCCTCGTGGGGCACCAGGTAGCCGACCAGCAGCTGGTTGCCGGCCGCGGTCCGCTTCACCGCGGCGGCCGCGCCGGCGACGCCGGGCAGCGCCTGCAGCGCGGCGTCCACCTCGCCCAGCTCGATCCGGCGGCCGCCGAGTTTCACCTGCTCGTCGCCGCGGCCCAGGAACAGCAGCCCCTCGGGTTCGGCGCGGACGATGTCACCGCTGCGGTACGCCCGCTGCCAGCCGAGCGACGCCAGGGCGGCGAACTTCTCGGCGTCCTTGGCGGCGTCCAGGTACCGCGCCAGGCCGACGCCGCCGATGACCAGCTCGCCGGTCTCGCCCATCGCGACGGGTTCGCCGTCCGGGCCGACCACGGCGAGCTCCCAGCCGGCCAGCGGCAGGCCGATCCGCACCGGGCCCTCGCCGGTCAGCCGCGCCGCGCAGGCGACGACCGTCGCCTCGGTCGGGCCGTACGTGTTCCAGACCTCGCGGCCCTCGACGGCCAGCCGCTCGCCGAGCTCCGGCGGGCAGGCCTCCCCACCGAAGATCAGCAGGCGGACGTCCTCGAGCGCCTCGACCGGCCAGAGCGCGGCGAGCGTCGGCACCGTGGAGACCACGGTGATCCGCTGCTCGGCCAGCCACGGGCCCAGGTCGACGCCGCTGCGCACCAGCGAGCGCGCGGCCGGCACCAGGCAGGCGCCGTGCCGCCAGGCCAGCCACATCTCCTCGCAGGAGGCGTCGAAGGCCACCGACAGGCCGGCCAGGACGCGGTCCTGCGGGCCGATCGGCTCCTCGGTGAGGAAGAGCTGCGCCTCGGCGTCCACGAACGCGGCCGCCGAGCCGTGCGAGACCGCCACGCCCTTCGGGGTGCCGGTGGAGCCGGAGGTGAAGATGATCCAGGCGTCGTCCGCCGGTCCGGGCCGTCCGGGACGGCCCTCGGGGGTACGCCGCATCGACACGGTCAAGCCGTCACCCAGCACGGCGCACACGCCCGCCTCGGCGAAGACCAGCTCGGCGCGCTCCTCGGGGTCGTCCGCGTCGACCGGCACGTACGCCGCGCCGGCCGCCAGCACACCGAGGATCGCCAGGTAGAGGTCCGCCGACCCGGAGGAGATCCGCACGCCCACCCGGTCGCCGACGCCGACGCCGTGCCCGGCCAGGGTCTCCCGCAGCTCCTCGACCTCGTCGGCGAGCTCGCGGTAGGTCAGCGGGGACACCCCGGCGTCGATCGCCGGGGCGTCGCCGTGGTCGCGCACCGTGGCGTCCAGGATGTCGAGCAGCGTCCGGCGGATCGGCGCGGAGCGGGACCGGAACAGCGCCGGTCGTACCTCGTGTCCGGAATCGATCTCGGGAAGCTCGATCAGTCGCAGGTCAGTGGTCACGGTCACCGGGCGCGCTCCATCTCCACCACCGGGTTTCATCGATCAGGCGCACGGCGCCTGGCTGCCCGGGGCAGCCATCCAAGCTACGGGAGCAGGAGCGGAAACGGCGGCTCAACGTCGAATAGGTGTCTACCGCCACACCCTTTTCACGTGCGGCGGCTTTCACGTTCGGAGGCTTTTACGTGCGGCGGCTTTTACGTGCGGCGGCGCAGGACCTTGACGCTGCGGCCGGGGAGCTCCGTGCTGCCCGAGGCCTCGAGCACGTCCTCCCGCTGCGGCGCCGGGTCGGCGGTGTCGACCTCGGTGACCCACTCCTTGCCGAAGCCGGCATCCGGCGCGGTGAACCGTAACGGCTCGTGGTGGGCGTTGAACATCACCAGGAACGAGTCGTCCACGATCCGCTCGCCTCGCCGCCCGGGCTCGGTGATGGCCTCACCGTTGAGGAACATCGTGACGGTACGGGCATGGTCGACGTCCCAGTGCTCGTCGGCCATCTCGGTGCCGTCGAGGGTGAGCCACGCGATGTCCGGCAGGGCCTCCCCCGCGTCACGCACCGGGGCGCCGCGCAGGAACCACCGGCGCCGGAACACCGGATGCCGCCGTTGCAGCATGATCAGCCGGCGGGTGAACGCCAGCAACGGCGCGTTCGACTCGGCCGCCGACCAGTCGAGCCAGGAGATCTCGTTGTCCTGGCAGTAGGCGTTGTTGTTGCCGCCCTGGGTGCGGCCGAACTCGTCACCGGCGAGCAGCATCGGCACGCCCTGCGACAGCATCAGCGTGACGAGCATGTTCCGCTGCTGCCGGGCCCGCAGAGCGAGGATCTCCGGGTCGTCGGACGGGCCTTCGGCGCCGCAGTTCCAGGACCGGTTGTGACTCTCCCCGTCGTTGTTGTCCTCACCGTTCGCCTCGTTGTGCTTCTCGTTGTACGAAACCAGGTCGCTGAGGGTGAACCCGTCGTGCGCGGTGACGAAGTTGATCGACGCGACCGGCCGCCGCCCGTCGTCCTGGTACAGGTCCGCCGAGCCGGTCAGCCGCGACGTGAAGTCCGCCAGGGTCGCCGGCTCGCCGCGCCAGAAGTCACGGACGGTGTCCCGGAACTTGCCGTTCCACTCGGTCCACGCCGGCGGGAAGTTCCCCACCTGATACCCGCCGTCGCCGATGTCCCACGGCTCCGCGATCAGCTTCACCTGCGACACGATCGGGTCCTGCTGGATCAGGTCGAAGAACGCCGACAGCTTGTCCACCTCGTGGAACTGCCGCGCCAGGGTGGCCGCCAGATCGAAGCGGAAACCGTCGACGTGCATCTCGGTCACCCAGTACCGCAGCGAGTCCATGATCATCTGCAAGGTGTGCGGGTTCCGCATCAGCAGGCTGTTGCCGGTGCCGGTGGTGTCCATGTAATAGCGCGGCTCGTCGTCGACGAGCCGGTAGTAGGCGCCGTTGTCCAGTCCCCGGAAGCTCAGCGTCGGCCCCATGTGGTTGCCCTCGGCGGTGTGGTTGTAGACCACGTCCAGGATCACCTCGATCCCGGCCGCGTGCAGCTCACGCACCATCGCCCGGAACTCCTGCACCTGTTCGCCGCGCTGCCCCCAGGCGGCGTACCCGTTGTGCGGCGCGAAGAAGCCGATGCTGTTGTAGCCCCAGTAGTTGCGCAGGCCCCGCTCGATCAGGTGGTGATCCTGGACGAACTGGTGCACCGGCATCAGCTCGACGGCGGTGACGCCGAGCCGGGAGAGGTGCTCGATCATCGCCGGGTGGCCGAGCCCGGCGTAGGTGCCGCGCAGATGCTCCGGGACCGCAGGATGCAGCTGGGTGAGGCCCTTGACGTGCGCTTCGTAGATGACCGTCTGGTGATACGGGATCCGGGGCGGGCGGTCGTTGCGCCAGTCGAAGAACGGGTTGACCACCACGGCCTTCATCATGTGCCGGCCGCTGTCCAGGTCGTTGCGTGACTCGGGGTCGTCGAACCGATATCCGAACAGCGACTCGTCCCAGTCGATGTCACCCTCGATCGCCCTCGCGTAGGGGTCCAGCAGCAGCTTCGCCGGATTGCATCGCAGCCCCGCCGCCGGTTCGTACGGGCCGTGGACCCGATACCCGTACCTCGTCCCGGCGCCCACGCCGGGCAGATAGCCGTGCCAGACGAAGCCGTCCACCGAACAGAGTCGATGCCGGGTCTCGGTCCCGCCCTCGTCGAACAGGCACAGCTCCACCCCGTCGGCGACCTCGCTGAACACCGCGAAGTTCGTCCCCGTGCCGTCGTAGGCGGCACCCAGCGGATAGCTGCTGCCCGGCCAGATCTCCTGCACCACTCGCCCCCGTAGACCCGGTACGCCGGTGTGCGGCGTCCGGAGCGCTCCCCCGAATGCAGCGACCAGCGCGCTGCGGAGTCGGCGGATACCCGGGATAATTCCCCAGAAACCTACGCAAAGGTACGACTTCAGCCCCTCGTTGCGCGCCGCTCGCAGGGACCACCGCGATCCCCCGGCTGCAGCATGATGGCGGCATGGACCAGCGGTGGGCGGAACTCGCGGAAACGCTACGCGTCCTGGGCATGTGGGACCGCCTTTCCGACCAGGAGGCCGCGGAGGCGGAGCGGACGATCGCCGATGGCGGATACCCGTTCCGGAAACCCGAAGCGCTGGAGGGCGTCCTCTGGTTCTACCTGGACAGCGAGGAGATGGCCGAGGGCCAGATCAGATTCAAGCTGTCAGCGATCGAGCCGGCCCTGCGCGAGCATGGTGTCGGGCTGTGCATCGACGTGCTGAACCACCCGGACGTCGAAGCCACGGTGGGTGACTACATCATCGCTCTCAACGGCCGCCGCTGCGTCATGTGGACGCAGGCCGACTGGGCCCAGCCGTGGATCGCACGGCGGAAGGCGACCGTCCGGCCGCTCGCTGTCCTCAACGACCAGCTCGCCGAGGCAGGCGCCACGGTACGGCTGTTCACGCTCTACGCCGGCTCCGAGGAAGCGACGGGTTGGCTGCCGGATCCCCGGATCGTCGCGGCGGTCACGGACAGCGGACTGATCGAGGAGAGGGAACTGCCCGTCCTGGCCGTTCACGCATGACGACGGCCATCTATTGATAAACCTCCTTAACAGTCATAGAGTCCGTCCCGCGCGCGCACCTCCCGATCCCCCCTCCCCCAGGAGCGCCATGTCTCGCGTGAAGACGGTCGTCTACGCCCTGTCCGGACTCGTTCTCACCAGCGCCGCCACGGTCTACGGACTGCTCCCGGCCGGCGCCGCCACGGCCGGCCCGATCAAGGGCCTCGGCAGCAAGTGCATCGACGTCGCCGGCGCCGCGACCGCCAACGGCACCGCCGTCCAGCTCTACGACTGCAACAACTCCGCCGCCCAGCAGTGGACCGCCGACGGCACCCTCCAGGCGCTCGGCAAGTGCCTGGACGTCACCGCGGCCGGAACCACCAACGGCACAAAGATCCAGCTGTACGAGTGCAACGGCACCGGCGCGCAGAACTGGACCCTGACCGGCGGCGCGCTGGTCAACCCGGCTTCCGGCAAGTGCCTCGACGTGACCGGTGGCAGCACCGCCAACGGCACCCGCCTGCAGATCTGGACCTGCACCGGCGGGGCCGGCCAGGCGTGGACGCTGCCCGGATCGGCCGGCACCGGGAAGAACCTCGACGACCCGGCGAAGAAGGACGTCGCCATGCAGATCGTCTCGGCGGCCGAGAACTCGTCGCTGAACTGGCGAGCGCAGTTCTCCTACATCGAGGACATCAACGACGGCCGGGGCTACACCGCCGGCATCATCGGCTTCTGCTCCGGGACCGGCGACATGCTGGAGCTGGTCGAGGCGTACACCGCAGCCAGCCCCTCGAACGTCCTGGCGAAATACCTCCCGGCGCTGCGCAGCGTCAACGGCACCGCGTCACACGCCGGCCTCGACCCGAACTTCACCCGGGACTGGCGGACCGCCGCCGCCGACCCGGCGTTCCAGGCCGCGCAGGAGGCCGAACGCGACCGGGTGTACTTCAACCCGTCGGTCCGCGACGGCAAGGCCGACGGCGTGCGCGCCCTCGGGCAGTTCGCGTACTACGACGCCGCCGTCGTGCACGGTTACAGCGGCATGCGCTCGATCCGCAGCCGGGCCCTCGCCAAGGCCAAGCCGCCGGCCCAGGGCGGTGACGAGCGCGCGTGGCTCACCGCGTTCCTGAACGAGCGGGTGATCGAGATGAAGAAGGAGCCGGCCCACGAGGACGTGACCCGGATCGACACCGCGCAGCGCGTCTTCCTGAACAACGGCAACTTCGACCTGAACACGCCGCTCGACTTCAAGGTCTACGGCGACTCGTTCCACATCTCTTAAGGCTTCACCAGCACTTCGTACGCCTCGGCGAACCGCTCCCGGCGTACCGCGTAGTGCTCGGCATGGGCGGACCGGGGCTCGTAGGTGGCCCCGGTCGCTCGCGGCGCACGCGGGACGCCGGGCGCCAGCACGTCGAGGGCGAGCAGCGCGGTGCCCCGCTGGGTGGCCCGGCGCCGGGTCACGTGCGTGACCGGCCGCCCGAGCACGTCGGCGAGGACCTGCAGCCACTCCGGCAGGTCGTTGCTGACCCGTCCCGCCGCCGCGACCTCGATGATCTGCGAGGCGGCCGGACGCAGCTCGTCGGCGACCCGCGCGTAGGTCATCGCAACGCCCTCGACCATTCCCCGGAACAGGCTGTCCGCGTCGGTGGCCGCGGTCACCCCGCCGAACACGGCCCGCGCTCCCCCGGCCCAGCCCGGCGCACGCTCGCCGGTGAGGTAGGGCAGCACCAGCGGCGTCGCGTCGCTGGGCGCCGCGGTGAGCGCGGCCGCGATCCCCGGGCTGAGCCGCAGCGTGCTCTGCGCCCAGCTGACGGCCCGGCCGACGTCGTTGATCGCCCCGCCGAGCAGGGTACGGTCCGCGGCCACCCGGTAGTTCCACAGGCCGAACGGCAGCGGGTCGGCGGGCCCGTCGAGCAGCACCCGCAGCGCCCCGCTCGTCGCCGTCGCCGCGGTGAGCACCGTGGCGTCGGTGGCCCCCGACCCGATGTTGCTGGCGAACCCGTCGGTGATCACCGGGAACCAGACGGCCCGGGCCAGCGCGGGCCGTCCCGCCGTCGCCGGCGCCGGCTGGTCCATGTCCCGGGGCGGCGAGAGCTGCCCGGGCTCCAGCCCCGCGGCGGCGAGGAGCTCGGCGTCGAGCGCGCCGGTACGGCGGTCGAGCAGCCCGGTCCAGGCGACCGTGGAGGTTCCGGCGAGCGGCTGCCCGATCAGCCGGGCGAAGACGTACTCGCCGAGGGACCACCAGGCGGTGGCCTGCGCGACCAGGCGGGGCTGCGTCCCGGCGAGCCAGCGCAGGCGCGGGGCGTGGTAGCTGGTGTGCAGGCGGGTGCCGGTGCGCTGCTGCACCGTGTGCTCGTCGAGCTGCTCGCGCAGCGCGGTGACGGCGGCGGAACTGCGCGAGTCGGCGTAGGTGAAGCAGGGGGTGAGCGCCCGCCCGGCCGCGTCGACGCCGATCAGCGAGGCGGCGAAGGTGTCCATCGCGACGCCGGCGATGCGGGTCCCCAGGCGCGGATCGCCGGTGACGGCGTCGAGGACCTGCTCGACCTCGGCCGTCACCTGGTCAGGGTCGATGACCGAGGTCCCGTCGGGCGCGACGGTGAAGGCGTGCGGCACCTTGTGCTGCAGCCCGTGGACCCGCCGCCCGGACGCGTCGTGCACGCCGCCGCGGGTCGCGGTGGACCCGATGTCCAGCGCCAGGACAAGGGGGTCCAGCGCCCGATCGAGCGCGACGTCATCGTCGAAGTGGGTCATCGCAGTCCTCGCCCTCGTGACCGGTCACGCTACGAGGTGCCCGCCGCCCGTACCCGGGAAACGATTTTCTGCCCCGGACTCCTTGGTTCGGGACCCGATCATCCGATCATCCTGGTAACCCGCCGCAGCATGCCGCCCGGCGGTCCTCACCCCGGGAGCCGCGCATGTCCACTCGCCAGTTCGTGACCTTCGAGGTCGCCGGCCAGTTCTTCGGCGTGGACGTGGACGCGGTGCAGGAGGTGCTGTCGTACAGCGAGTACACGCGGGTGCCGCTGGCGCCGAACGCGGTCGGCGGACTGTTCAACCTGCGCGGGCAGGTGATCACCGCGGTGGACCTGCGTGTGCAGTTCGGGCTGCCGCGCCGGGACATGTCCGGTCTGGTGATGAACGTGATCGTGCGGTACGAGGGTGAGCCGGTGAGCCTGCTGGTGGACCGCATCGGGCAGGTCGCCGACCTGGACGCGCAGTTGTTCGAGGAGCCCCCGGCGACATTGACGGGTCCGTCACGGGCTCTCGTCACCGGCGCGTACAAGATCGAAGGGCGGCTGCTGCTGGTGCTCGACGTCGCCGAGTGCGTGAACACCGCCCGCGTCACTGCTTAGTGTCCCCGCCGGCTTCGTCGTGGCTTGTCACAGGAGAGGCACTCGTGCACGACCATGGGGATGCCACGGCGCGGCATCTCCTGCCGCACCAGCGGTCGCCGGCACCGGCCGCAGTCCTCGCCCCGCTGTCCGGTTCCCGGTGCCGCATCCGACTTCTTCCGACGCTGCGTACGGTTGACCAGGTCCGCGAAAGGCTTGTTCAGTGTTCGCAGCACCACGCCGGGATGGGGGTCGAGAAGCGAGCGGCTCGCTGACCAGACGACGTCACCGATGACGGCGCTCGACTCGATGATCGGGGTGCAGGCCCGGACGTTGACACCGTCACGTCGTACCTGGAGAGCCTCGACCGGCAGGAATCCCTCCCGATCCGGCTCCACCCAGATCGTGATCGGCTCGACGCCGTCCATCGCCCGTCCGCAGGATCTCAAGGCCGGCAGCAGGCTCGGCAGAGCGGCCAGGGACCCGGCCGGTAACCACATCTCCAGGCTCTCGGCCTGCTCGATGTCCTCGGCGAGACGCGACAACACGTCAGCCGGCGCCACCAGTTCCAGCGCCTCGCCGGCGCTTTCGACGACTTCCTCCCACGGCAGCGACTCGGCGCGGTCCTTGAGGTGCGCGAAGAACCGCCACATCGGGTCCGCCGAGCTACCGGTTCGGTGCAGCTGCTTGAACGCACCGACAACGACCAGATGGTCCTTGGCCCGGCTTGCGGCGACGTTCAGCAGCCGTGGCCCGGCGCTCTCCGGATCGTCGTCGGTGAACCAGGGGTGGAGCTTGGAGACCCCGTAGCCGGTGTCGACCGTGTCGTACACGACGATGTCCCGCTCTCCACCTTGGAAGCGATGCACCGTAGAGGCATCCCAGGCGGGCCGCCCGAACTCCTCGAGGAGTGATTCCAGCAGACGAGCCTGGGCCGCGAACGGGGTGATCGCTGCCAGATTGTGCGTCTGGGTCGTGGCGCTGGCCATGAGCGCGCCGATCAGCTGGGCGTGCATCAGGTTGTACCGGGAACTGCCGCCCTGCTTGCGCGCCGTCCGGGCCGCGAGACCCGAGGTGTCGAGCATGACCAGGTCGTCGATCGTCCACCATGCCCGGCTGCCCCGTGGCCGGCTCTTGATCGCCGGGCCGGGCGTCAGCGGATTCTCCCGGTAGAACGCCGCGCTGACGACCTCGCCGATCTCCGGCTGCATACGATGTTGTTCCGTCAGGGCTGCCAAGCGTGCCGGCTTTCTGCCGTCCTGCACGGCCCGCGCGATGCCGGACTTCTCGAACGCGCTCTGGTGCAGCCATTGCCGCGCGGCAGGCGTGTCGGCGACGGCGACCGGTGGCAGCTGCCGGAAGTCACCGGCGATGATCGTGTGCCCGGCACCCGCCCCCGCCACGACCATGGCCAGGGCCGCCGTCGTCATGCTGGCTTCATCCAGGATGATCACGTCGAAGGTGATTCCTTCGAGCGTGTGCAGCATGACCTGATGTGCCGTAGCCGCCACCACCTGGGCCTTGGCACAGATCTCCCGGCGCAGTTCGAGCAACTGACGGTCGAGATCAGCAACCCGCGGCTCTCGCTTGGCGATCTCCCGGTCCAGGCGGTCCCGTTCGGCCAGGTCCTCTTCGCTCAACGCGCCGCGCTGCCGTCGCAGCCGGTCAAGACCATGGCGGAGCGTCACCAGTTCCCCGCCGAGCTCCTTACGCCGTGCCGCCAGCTCACTGCCGCGACTCGCCGCGATCTGGTCGACGAGTACGTTCTTGCCTTCCCAACTGTCCCGATTGCCACGTGCCGGTTGCCCGAGCCGAACCAGCGTCCCGTTGTCCGCGTCGAGATCCGGGCGACGCCGGAGAACCGCCTCCACCAGGACGTCGACAGCGGCATTGGTCGGAGCGGAGAGCAGCACCTTCTGTCCACGCTCGACAAGGGCGTCCACGAGAGCGCCGATGGTCGTCGTCTTACCCGTACCGGGTGGACCCCACAGCCAGGTGACCCCCGGGGTGAGGCAGAGCTTCACCGCATCTCGCTGAGCGAGACTGAGCCAGCCACCCTCACGTCTGTGGAGCGGTGGCAGCAGAGGCAACTCCGGCGGGGCGGAGTCGCGGGAAACCACAGCAAGCGCGGCATCCGGATTGAAGCCCGTGGCGCCGTTCCTCAGCTCGTGCAGTCGTTTGCTCTGCAGGTTCAGCAGCCAGGACAGATCGAGCCGCAGCCGCCCTTCCCGCACGGGTGGCGTCTCCGCCGGCAATGCCAGGGTCACTACTGTGCCGAACACCGAGATGACTTCCGCGTTGAGCTGCATCTCCGGCAGGACCAGCAATCCGGAGGTGCCCTCGGCCGTACCGATGTCGCTCTGTGCCTCGAAGCGCATGAGCTTCCGGTCCGCGACGGTTCCCATGACGCGGCCGCCGACAAGCGGCACATCCGTCTCCGTCCGCCGGCGGGTCACGGCGCTCAGTTCCTCACTGAGAGCTCGGATCGCCCCATCCGCGGCGGCTCGCCAATTCTCCCGGACGGCTGCCTCGCGCGCCGTGAACTGCTCCGGAAGCTGTGGTTCCTCCATCGGGGGCGACGGGGTTGCGGGTGGCGCCCAGCCGCGAGGAATCCACCGGCCGTCCTTCAGATCGGCGAGGCCATGTGTGTGGCACAGATTCCACAACCCGGAGAGGTCGGTGCGGAATCCGGCTTGATTGACGGCAACGAGCAGTTCGCCCTGCGCTACCGGCCCGGATTGCAACGCCCTGCGCACGATTCCGACGAGCCGATGCGTGGTGCGGGTTCGCATGACCGCCTCTCCTCCGGCACACGTGAATCGTGCCGGCGTGACGTCCCGAGTCCGTTCGGGGTGATCAACTTTCTCGCCTCGGGAAGGTCACGCGGAACCGTCCGTTCGTCCATGCGGGACCGCCGGGACGGATGGACTCCCGGTTGATGCGCCGACAGCCGGGCCCCGGGCACCGGCCGGTGAGAACCGGCGCCCGGAACGCGGACGTCAGGAACGGAGTGACAAACTCGGCCCATTCGCGGCCAGGGCGCCTTCGGTGATCAGCCGATCGATGAGCCGATCCAGCCGGCGTGCGATGTCCGCGCCTCGCCGCGTCCAGCCGTAGAGCTTGGCAACGTACGCACTCAATTCGTCGCGCGTCACGCCGCCGGTGTCTCGCACCAGGTTGGTGAGTGCAAGCCTCAGCTCGTCATCGTGGACCTGTTCCACGGTACGGGCGAAGGCATCGATCGGGCTGCGAACCTCGGTGACGTCGGCGCCGGCCAGCCGTACGAAATCGCCTTCTCGATCGAGCCCGGCCTCGCGGATCGCGATGTCGATGTTCTCCCGGATGCGCGCGCCGATACGGCCGATGTCCCAGCTGTCGCGCAAACGTTGGTGCATGACCGTGATGTGCACCGGGCCCTCGACCGCGGCGATCTCCGCGACACCGATCTTCATGGAGTGAGAGTTGCCCCGCTCCCCCGGATCCACCCAGTACGGCAGCGGATCCACCGCTGCGATCCGATAGGGCGTCACCCATTCCGGTTGCAGGTCGACCGCGGCGCTCTCGACGGTGACGGCCGGACGTTCGACGAGGTCCGCCGTGTCGGACAGGAGACCCCGGATCGGCGCGGTCACCGCGCGCTCGATCGCGCTGCGAAGGCGCTCCTCCTCACCGGCCCGGTTGCGGTACCAGGCGGTGCCCCAGATCCGGTGCAGCCGCCATCCGAGACCACGCAGCACCTGATCACGCAGCCGGTCACGGTCACGGGCGACCTTGGACGAGTGGTATTGGAAGCCGTCGCACTCGACCCCCAGCACATAGACGCCGGGCCGGTCCGGATGACGCACACCCATGTCGATCCGGTATCCGGCGGCTCCGACTTGTGGTGTCAGGTCGTACCCCCAGGAACGGATCACGGAGATGACCGATTCTTCGAAGGGTGACTCGGCGTCGCCGCCGGTGGTGGTGTCCAGCGCCCGGGCCGCGATGCCACGCTCGGCGTAGTCGAGGTAACGGCGCAGGTGGCGGAGGCCCTCGCTGCCTGCGGTAGCGGCGATGTCGGCGGCGCCGACGCTGGTGACGATCTCATTGCGGAAGCGGGCACGAGTGATGGCGACGTTCAACCGCCGCCATCCGCCGGCGCGATTCAGCGGTCCGAAGTTCATCGTCGTCTTGCCGGCCTCGTCAGGGCCGTAACCGATCGAGAAGATCATGACGTCGCGCTCGTCGCCCTGCACCGACTCGAGGTTCTTGACGAAGAAGCCGCCGAGCCGATCGTCGGTGAAGTATTGATCGAGCTCGGGCCGGTCCTGGCGGGCCTGCTCAACCGCGTACTCGATGGCGGCGGCCTGTGACTCGGAGAAGCTGACGACACCGAGCGTGAGGTGTGGCCGGGTGGTGAAGTGGTGCATCACGCGCTCGGCGACCTTGGCGGCCTCGATGGGATTGTCGCGCGACGAGCCTCGCCGATACACGCCGTCGACCGGGATCAGCTCGACGCCGACGTCCGGCCCCACGTCCTCGGCGCCCGGGAAGGTGATGAGCTTTCCCTTGTAGAACGAGGAGTTGGAGAACGCGATGAGCGCCTCGTGCCGGGACCGGTAGTGCCAGCGCAGCGTGAGCGAACGGAACGCCGCGGACCCTTTCATGAGGTCGAGCACGGATTCGAAGTCGGCGCCGTCCTCGGCTTCGGAATCCCACTCGTCGCCCTCGTCGGCGACACCGGCGCTGAAGAAGCTGGTCGGAGGCAGCTGCTTCTGGTCGCCTGCGGTGATGAGGGCGTCGCCGCGGTAGATGCAGTTGATGGCGTCCGCGGGCGCGACCTGACTGGCCTCGTCGAAGATGACGACGTCGAATCGCATGTCCGGGGGCAGGTACTGGCTGACGGCCAGCGGCGACATCATGAAGCACGGCTTGATCGCTTGAGTGACGTTGCGGGTGCGGTCCAGCAGTAGCCGTACCGGCATGTGCTTCTTCTTCTTGCCGGCCTCGCGCCGGATGATTCCGGATTCGCCGACGCCGGTACGCGGACGACGCTGGTTGCACGCTTTGATGATCTTGGAGGTCGCGTCGGTGATCAGTGCTCTGTCGAGACCCCGGTACTCCGCCACCAGCGATTCCCGGTCCTCGGAGCGGACGACGCGCAGAGCCTCGTCGCGGGTCAGGTGATAGTCGGCCCACTCCTGCAGCAAGGCACGTTCGAGAACCAGCGGCACCTGGTCGGCGATGACCCGTTCGGTGATGCAGAAGTCGATGGCGGCCTCGAGGCCGGTAGCGACCAGCTCGGCGCGAGCGTTCTGATACGCGAACCATTCCTGCTGTCCCGAGCTGTCCTCACGCAGGGAGGCGATGAAGTCGGCAGCTTCCTCGTAATCGCCGAGCTCGCCGACGAGCTCCGCCTGCCGGTCGGAATCGAAGGCCGCCAGAAGCCCGTCACGGGCGTCGGCCCAGCGCCGTTCGACGGCGGCCAGCTGCGGTGTCGAGGCGATACTTCCCAGCGCTTCGACCTGAACGGCGGTCAGACGCTCGCCCTTCGTCAGCGCTCGCATTCCGGCCGCCCACTCCAGCGCGGTGCGGATGGCCGCCATGTCGGTCCATTCGCCTTGATAGAGCGCGCCGAAGAGTCCGGCATAACGGTCGTCGTGCTCGGCGATGGCGAGGTAAGCGGAATCGACGGCGGCTCGTACCTCAAGGAGATGCTGGGCCTGCTCGACGGTGAGATCCCGGTTCGCCGCCTGGCTGACGGTGCCTGCCAGCACGGCTGCGGCGCGCAGCGGGGCCTGGTGGCTGTGCAGCCAGGCGACAGCGCCGGCGATCGGCAGCAGGACGAGTTCGGGCCGCGCCGCGAGCAGCGGTTCCGGCGCCAGCCGGGAGCGCCATTCCCGCATCCGGGTACGGGTCTCCGCAGCGACTGCCAGGACCGTCGCGTTCGGCTCGGCGTCGCAGGCGATGTGGTCGGCGAGGGTTCGCAGATCAGTCGTGCGAGCCTGCCGCAGCGCGGTGTCAGCGGTTGCGAGAGCGCGGGCGATGCGGTTGAAGTCGGTCTCGCGACCCCGGTAGTAGGTACCGAGAATCGCCGCGTGCCGGCGTTCCGCCTCGGCGAGCTCAGCCGTCGCCTGTTTCCAGGCGATGCCCTGGGGGAGCTTCTCGCGAGCCTGGTGCCGGTGCACTCCCTCGCGGGTGAACTCGGCGAGGGTGCGCTTGTCCGCCCAGAACGCGCCGCCCAGCTTCTTGATGCCTCGGTGCTCGTGCGTGAAGCGGCGCGACAGGTTCTCGACGTCGGCGACGAGCAGGCCCTCGGTGTAGTGAGCCACGGCCGTCTCCTCAGCCTGCCGCAAACTGTGGATCGCCGCCTGTAGCTTCTGCGTGGCCTGCGATGCGGCGGCGTACCCTTCGGCGGACAGCCACGTGCGCTCCGGGCGGTCGCTCGCGAGAGCAAGCTCAGCGATGGCAAAGGTGGCTTCCGCGTCGTCGAACGACACGACCGGCGGCAGGCCGAGCATGACTGCCAGCCCGCTCAGCGAACGCCCGGCGGACTCCAGCGTTTCGCCGTCGCGGTGGAACGTGTCAGCCACGGCGGTGGCCTGCCCCGCGGTGAGGGGACGAACAGGCAGCGGCGCGACCGGCAGGTCGTGCAGCGACGAGGTGTCGACCGCGGGTACGGTGCCGGTGGCCGGCAGCTCGGACCACGGCACACCGGCAGCTTGATCGGCCGCGTGCTGCCGGTCGGCGAGTGCCTGCAACTGCGCGGTGAGCCGATCCGCGCCCTCCGCCATCTCATCAAGTCCGGCGGCCGTCAGCCACCGGTCCGGCACACCGGCCGGCCGGGATGTGGCGTGGGAGACGATGCGGGTGAGATGGGGGGCGTCCGACAGACGGCTGACGTCGAATGCGGCGGCCAAGGGTCCGTGCAGGGCGGTGATACCGGCCAGCGCGTCGAGGGCCGATCCGGCCGCGTACAGGCGGGCGTCCAACGATCCTCGGTGTGTCACGCCGCGCCACGCGAACGAGCGGCCCTGTGCGGCAGGACGCCAGGCCCGGGCGAGAGCAGCGGCGGTAGCGCGTACGGAACCGAAATTATCGACCGTCAGATCAACCGGCGCGATGCCGCTCATGGGTGCGGCGGGCACGTGATTCAGGTTCGCGATCAGGCCGAGGACGTCATGCAGCGAGTGATTGAGCGGTGCCCGCAGGACGTTCATGGCCTCCGCGTACGCGTTGAGTTCCTCGCGGCGGCGGCGGGCGTTGTCACGGTCGAGCTCACTCATTCCGCCGGGGGCGACCGGTACGGTCTCCAAGCCCTGTCCGAGGGCAGCAGCAACCTCTTTGCGGGTGGCCTTGTGCGAGTGCAGTTCGAGCAGGTAGGCGCTGAGTCCTACATCGTGCAGGCGGTTGCGGACCACCTCGAGAGCGGCCGCCTTCTCGGATACGAACAACACCCGCTTACCCGCGTGCAGCAGCGCCCCGATCATGTTCGCGATCGTCTGCGATTTGCCCGTGCCGGGCGGGCCGTCCATGACGAACGATCGGCCGTCGAGGGCGGCGGCGACGCTTGCCCGCTGCGAGGAGTCGGCGTCGAGCACGAGCGGGATCCGCTCGGCGGGCATCTCCTCGTCGATGCGCCCCTCGGTGAGCTCGTCGAAGAGGAAGCTTCCCCCACCGGAGTCCCGGCCGCCGCCGACAAGTCCCTGGATCACCGGGTGCTCGGCGACAGCTGACTCGTTGTCGAGCAGGTCGCGGTACATCGCCTCCTTGGCGAAGGAGAAGTAGGAGAGGGTGACCTCGTCGTTGACGGTCCAGCCCCGCTGCCCGGCGACGGCATTGCGGGTCGCGGCCAGGAAGTCGCCGTAGGCGATGTCATCGAGGTCGTCCACGGACGGGAGGGTCACCATGAGCTGGCTCAGCTTCAGCGCCAGCGCGGGGTTGACCACGGGGTCTTCGTCGGCACGTTGCATCAGCGGGAGCTGCCGGACACCGGTCGGCACGAGGCGGACCGGGACGAGCAGGAGCGGGCTGGTGTACTTCGCCTTGTCGCCGTCGGTCCACGTGAGCGAGCCGAACGCCAGATAGAGAATCCACAGCCCCCGGTCCAGAAACTCCTGGTTCGAGCGGCGCAGGAGGTTGCGAAGCGCGGCGCCCAGATCCGCGGGCGGCTTGTCGGTCTGGAGGACGTCGACGCGCAGACGGTTGCTTGCCTGGATCGCCGGCTGTTCTTCGCCGTCTTCACCGATCTCCGCGGTGGGGCGGAAGCGGAAGTAGCGGTCAGCACGCAGGCTGGTCAGGATCTCCTCACCGGTGGCGTTCGGGAGGCGGATCGCGCCCGATTTGCTCAGCCGGAAATTCAGAAGGCGATTGGTGCCGGACAGGTTGATGAGGCTGTCTCGCCATTGCCCGATGCTTGCCTTGAGCAGCCGGGCCAGTGCCGGGTTCGCTGTGGACACCGTTCAAATCCCCCGTCCGTACTTACCGTGCTCTTCGTCGTTCCACGCCACTGATCCGGCGCCCTGACCGGGCCGGAAATCGCCAGGTGGCCGAGCCGCTGGGCTGCGGCTTCGGGCAGCGGTCAGAACGGCTGCACGTCGAAGCCACGGCGATGTGGATCTTCATCGGATATCCGCTCGAACCTAAAGGTGATCACGCGTTCCCACACTCGGCCATCTGGACATCAATGGCCCTTCCCGCGATAAGGGACCGGCCCTACTGCCGGCGGCTGGACAGAAACGGGCTGGGTGCTCCGTGCCAGAAGACGGCCAGCTCGTCGCGAGCCCGGGTGGCCGCCACGAACAGCAGGGAACGGTCCCGCTGCCGTTCTCGCTGGTACTTCGCCGGATCGGCATCTCGGTAACGACTGATCATCATCCGGGGCACCAGACCATCCGTCACACCCGAGATGATCACTCTCTGGTATTCCAGCCCCTTGAACCGGTGCATCGTCCCGACATGGACGCCGTCACCCACCTTCGGGCCGTCCGGGCCGATCTCGACGGCTTGGATGCCCTCCGCCTCAAGTCGTTTCATGACGTCGGTGGCGAGTTCCTTGGTGGGGACACAGATCGCCACGGAGCCGTCCTGCGGCCGGTGCCACTCGTCGAGCTGAGTGACGATCAGATCACGCTCTTCCTCCCACGTCCGGGCGCCGCAGAAGAAAGGCTGCCCACCGCGCAGCAATGATCGATATCCGGCCAGATCCTCCTGGCCGCCGTCGAGGTCGTCATAGGTCTCGCCGCTCATGATTTCCAACGCGGCGGCAAGAATCTGGCGAGTGGTGCGGTAGCTCAAGGTCAGCCGTGATGATCGGCCACGAATATTGATACCGAGGCTGCCGAGCGTCACCTTGTTGTCGTAAATGCGCTGGTGAGTGTCGCCGGTCACGAACAGATCGTCCGGAGCGGCCGGAACCATCGCCCGCAACATCCGCCAGTGGGCGGCTGACAGATCTTGGGCCTCGTCCACGATGACGTGCCGGTAGCGGTATTTGTCCTCGGCGGCTCGGGCCATCTCCAGCGCGGCGCCGCGCACGGCGACCTGCCGCCAGGTCCATGAGTCGCCGGCGGCAAGCCATCGGACGAAACGCTCGGAGAGTTCCCAGATCTCTTCGCGTTCCATGCGGTTGAGGTTGCGGCCCCGATAAGGCCGGCGCGCCCTGAAGTAGTCGCTCCGGGAAGTGAGCGCCTGCCCGAGAATGACCTGATCCCACTCGGCGGCAAGGAAATCGGCGTCCCACGTGGTCTCGCCGTTTTCCGTGCTCAGGAACTTGCGCCACAGTTGAGGCGCCTGGTTGTCGTCGAGTTTGCGTTTCGGAGCTCGTGGGTCCTGCTCGGCGACGACCCGGGCGGCCAGGCGGTCGACGTTGGCGATGTCGACGCGTTCGAGGAGCTCGGCACCGCCCAGGGCCAGCAGCCGGGTCTTCAGGTCGGCGGCGAGATTGCGGTTGAAGGTGGTGAGCAGGATCGGTTTCGTGGTGCCGGGATGCAGCTGCCGCGCCAGGTGAGCCACGCGATGCAGCGCGACAATGGTCTTGCCGGTGCCCGGTCCACCGCCGACTCGGGCCGGCCCGCTGTACCGGCGTTCCACCAACCGGCGCTGTGTGGGATGCAGGAAGACCTGCCACCGCTCGAACGACTCGGCCAGCATGAACTTCAAGGCCTCGTCGTCGGTGGTGACCTGCGTGGCAGGACGCTGCACCGCGGCCGCGAGGTCATCGACGTCGACGTCGTCAGTGGTCCGAACGGGCTTGGTGATCTGCTCGAGCACCTCGTCGTAAGTCTTGCCGTCATAGAGCGCGAACAACACGTCCGTGGTCACCTGAGGCGCCCGGTCGACCAGTTGCACCAGCTCTTCCTCGCTGACGATCCGGCGGATGCCGGGCAGCAACGGCTCGGAAACCCCCAGGTCGATCAGCTGGGCGTCGGTGTAGGCGCTGAAAAGAGGCGCCGGCGCCGGCGTCGACGGCAGTAGACGCCCGATGATGCTGTCGCCGACCGGCTGCATGTCGATCGGGTCGACTTCCATGACCTCGAGACCACCGGTCACCCGGTTGATGCGATATGCGTACCGGTCCAGGTCCTCGTAGACCGAGCTGCGATGCTCCACCCCGATGAGCAGATAGTCCCGCTCGCCGATGTGCAGCAGCAGCGCCCTGATGTCGCGTTTGACCCGAGCCGCCATCAATCGGCTGTCGCCATGCAGGCTCTTGAGGTCCAGGCCCGGCTGCTCAGGGTTGTTCCTGAACTTGTGCATGAACTCGTACACCGCACCGATGTCGGTACGGGACAGCTTCATGATCTCTTTTTCGGCCCGGTCCAGGACCTTGAGCCGCGCCTCGGCGCTCATCGGGCAGCCCTTCGACGGTGACCGCCGGCGGTCAGGTGCGAGACCGTGACCCGGCTCAGCGCACCCGCATACATATGAGCTGCCCGGTTCGACGGTGACGGATCCTGATTCGCCGCCAGCGGAGCAAGGTCGGTGACGTACGGCAGAAGCCGGTCATAAACGGTCTCGGCGTCGGCAGGCCGGTCACCGGGCTTCTTCTCCAGCAGGCCGGCGACGATCCGTTCCAGTTCCTCCGGCAAGTCGGGCCGCGCCGAGCGCAGTGCGGGTGGCACGTCGTTGACCTGCTGGGCCATGACCGCGTGCGTGTCCTTGCCGGGGAACAGGCGCTTGCCGGTCAGGAGTTCGTGGAGGATGCAGCCGAGCGCGTACAGATCGGACGCGGGTCCGCTGGTGCTGGTCTCGATCTGCTCGGGAGCCATGTAAGCGGGGGTTCCCAGCCGTACGCCGCTCTGGGTGATGCGGGAGAACTCGGTCAGTTCCGGGGCCGCGGCCAGGCCGAAGTCGAGCACCTTGACACCGCCGTGGGGCTCCAGGATGAGATTGGCGGGTTTGAGGTCACGGTGGATCAGCTTGGCGGCGTGTGCGACAGCGAGAACTGCGCAAACCTGTGCGGCGATCCCGGTTGCCCACCCGATGGACAGGGGCCCTTCCTCGGCGATCACGTCCTCGAGGGTCGGTCCGTGAACCCGTTGCATCACGATGAACGGTTTACCGGCCTCGTCGCCGACGTCGTAGATCGCCGGCACCCCCGGATGCTCGAGCCGTGCGGTTATCCGCCATTCCCGCCGGAAACGGCGGCGAACCTGCTCGGTGTCGTGCCCGCCCGGTAGCCGGGGGAACTTGACGACGACCTCACGATCGAGTTTCGTATCGCGCCCGAACCACACCTGGCCCATCGCACCGCCGGGAAGCGGCAGGTCCTCGAGCTCGTAGCGTCCGCCGTTCAACGTTCGTCCCGGCACGGCTTCTCCCCCTGTTCGACGACACGCTGTGCATTTTCACGTACGCAGTGAGAGGACCTCGCAGGGGCCGGGCAGCGTGGGCCGGCGCTCACACGAACGCCGGCCCACGCGCTTGATCACAGCGCCTGCCGATCGAGGCCGAGCCTCGCCGCAGGATCTTCCGAGAGCCGTTGCTGGGTCAGCCGGGCAGTGAGGAACGGGCTGGGCGTTCCGTGCCAGAACACAGCCAGCTCATCGCGCGCCCTGGTCGCGGCGACGAACAGCAAGGACCGGTCACGTTGCCGTTCACGCTGGTAGCGCTTCGGATCGACGGTTTCGTACCGGTCGATCATCCCGCGCGGAATCAGGTCGTGGCTGACTCCTGCGATGATCATGCGCTGGTATTCGAGGCCCTTGAACCGGTGCATCGTGCCGATGTGAACCCCGCCGGCACCCTTGGGCCCGTCGGGACCGATCTCGGTCACCGGCACACCGTCCTGCTGGAGCCGTGCCGCCACGGCCGCGGCCAGCTCACGGGTCGGCACGCAGATCGCCACCGAGCCGTCGGCCGGCGAACCCCACCCCTTCACCTGCTCGAAGATCAGGTCGAGTTCCTGGTTCCAGGTGGCGGCGGCGCGGAAGACCGGCTGCTCACCGCGCAGCAGGGAGCGGTACCCGGCAAGGTTCTCCTCGCCGCCGTTGAGGTCGTCGTAGACCTCCCCGCTCATGATCTCCAGAGCGGCGGCGAGGATCTGCCGGGTGGTCCGGTAGCTCAGCGTCAGCCGGGACGATCGGCCGCGGATGTTGATACCGAGGCTGCCCAGGGTCACGTGGTTGTCGTAGATGCGCTGGTGGGTGTCGCCGGCGAGGAACATGTCGTCACCGGTGGTGGGCACCATGGCCCGCAGCATCTTCCAATGTGCGGCACTGAGGTCCTGGGCCTCGTCCACGACCACATGCCGGTACCGATGCCGCAGCAGGCTCCCCGAACTCTCCTCGGCGGCCGCGACGGCACGGGCCGCGCGGTCCATCTCCAGCCGGGCGGCCCGCTCGGCGACCTGCCGCCACGTCCACATGCCCTGCCCGTCGAGCCAGTTGGTGAACTGCTCGGTCAGCTGCCACACCTGGTCCCGCTCACCGCGGGTGAGGCTGCGGCCGCGGTTGGGACGCCGGGCCCGGAAGTAGTCGCTGCGGGAGTTGAGGACCTGGCCGAGGATGACCTGGGTCCATTCCGCGTACAGGAAGTCGGCGTCCCAGCCCTTCTCGCCGACCTCCAGCAAGAAGGTCTGCCAGAGGTCGGGAACCCGGTTGTCGTCGACTATCCGCCTGCCCGTGCCGACCTTCGCCTCGGAGACCACCCGCCCCGCGAGCTTGTCGATGTTGACGATGTCGACCCGGGCGGTCAGCTCCTGCCCGCCGAGCGCCACCAGCCGGGTACGGAGATCCGCGGCGAGGTTGCGATTGAACGTGGTGAGCAGGATCGGCTTGTCCTTGCCCGGCGGCAACTGTTTCACCAGGTGAGCGACGCGGTGCAGCGCGACGATCGTCTTGCCGGTGCCCGGTCCACCGCCGACCCGGGTCGGTCCGGTCGTCGGCTTCTCGGCCAGTTTGCGCTGTGTCGGGTGGAGGAAGACCTGCCACTGCGCGAAGTCCTTCACCAGGACGGCCTGCAAAGCCTCGTCGTCGGAGAACACCTGCGTGGCCGGACTGTTCACCGCTGTGGCGAAATCGTCCGGGTCCACCGGTTCCTCGGCCGCGACCGGCTCGGTGATCTGCGCGTAGACCTCCGCGTACGAGTTCCCGGCCGCCAGCGCGACGAGCACGTCGGCGGTCAGCTGCGGCGCCCGTCCGACCAGCTCGGTCAGCTCCTCCTCGCTGCTCAGCGTGCGCACCTGCGGCAACAGCAACTCGGCGATGCCCAGGCCGAGCAGTTGCTCGTCGGTGTAGGCGCCGAACAACGGTCGGCGCGGCGAGCGCGGGGCGGAGGTCTGCGCCGCCTGAGCCAGGTCGATCACCTCGATGCCGCCGCTGACCCGGTTGACGCGGAAAGCCTGCCTGGTCAGAGTGTCCGCCACCTGGTCGCGGTGCTTCACCGCCACCAGCAGGTAGTCACACTCCCCGACCGGCAGCAACAGGGCCCGGTAGGCGCCGTCGACCCGTGCCGCCAAGAGGTCTGAGTCCGCACCCGCCGCCCGCACGTGCAGGACCGGATCCCGGTGGTTGGCGCGGAACCTGTTCATGAACTCGTAGACCGCACCCTGCTCCTGGCGGGGCAGCGCGGTCATCTCCTTATGCGCACGGTTCATGATCCGCAACGTCGCTTCGGTCCTCACCCGCGTGCACCCCCGTTCGTGCTGTCGAAGAGCGCGGCGAGTTCCTCCACGGACCATTCCCGCGCGGTACGCGCATGCCAGCCGGCCGCGCCGTAAGCCTTGTCCCGGTCCTCGATCTCAGGATCGCCGGCCGGTCCGGAAAGGACGATGGCGAGACGCTGAGCCGGCCAGCCGAACTCCGCCAGCCAGCCCTGTTCTCCCAGCTCGTAGCCGACCACCGGCACCGGCAGGTTGCGCTGCGGCAGCGCACGCATCAGACCCTCCAGCCCGGGCTCGTCGGCATCCACGAACCGCAGTGCCTTCTCCCATTCCGGATCGGCTTCGTCGGCGGTTCCGGCCGGCGGAGCGGCATTCGGTGCCACACCGAGCCATGTCGCGGTCTCCTCATCGAGATCGACGGCACGCTGCGCGGCCACCAGACCGCTGCCTTCGGTCACCGCCAGAACCGCGGGATCAAAGGCCTCGATCACGGAGTACGCGAGCTGAGCTCCGTCGCCGGCACCGTTGAGGAATTGGATGACGTTGGACCACCACAGCCACCGTGCCCATTGGGCCTTGTGCCCGGCCGTGGTCACGGCCTCCGTGCGGTCGTCGACGACAGCCAGGGCTGACCAGGTCGGCAGGGGCCCTTGCCGCTGGTCGACGATGAAGGTCAGCGGGTAGCCGACGGTGTCGCGTACCCGGAACAGGTTGATCTTGCCGGTGACCGCCGCCGGCAGCTTCTCCCCGCGCACCGCTGCGAGGATGCGCTCACCGATGGCCCCGGAATCGGCGGCCGTCTTCTCGGCGGGCAGCCGGAGCAGGCCGCTGACCGTGGCCGCAGCGAGGTGCCGCCAGTGCGTGACATCCGGATCCGCCAGGACGTTCATCAACAGGTCGGCCGGGTTGGCCCAGACCCGTCCCAGTTCCTCGGGCTGGGCGTGCGGAACGGCCTGCTTGAGCACCGCGCGTGCGGCGGTCTGGCCGTTGCCGCCGTACGGCTCCCACGTCCCGGTTTCCACCGGCTGCTGCCAGTTGGTGATGTCGTCCCAGGTCAGGGCGATCACCTGGTAGCCGTGCGCACGCAGCCGGGCCCGTTTGTCGGCGTCGTCGGCGAGCCGGTTGTGCTCCGGTGAGGCGTGGTACTTGAAGCCGTCGAGGTAGACGGCAACCGGCGCGGAGTCGCCGTCGAGACGGCGGAACAGCACATCAGGCCGGGTGCCGTGGATGGTGTTCTGCAACTTCATCTGCCAGTGCCGCACATCCCGGCCGTTCGGTGCGGTGAAGCGCACGTCGGCGATCCGGGCGCCGTTCTGGTCGGTGGCCCGCTCGAACCGCATCCCGGCCTCCGGATCGTCCGCTCGCCCCATCAGCTTGCGCAGGAACAACAGCTCCAGCTCGCTCTCGACCTGATGGACAAGCGAGATGGCATCGGTCGGTGTGCCCTCACGGATCTTCCACCCGTCCAGCAGCCGCTCCAGAACACCGAGCGCCTCCAGCCGGCTCATGAGCGGGAACTCGTCGTTGCGGGCGTAACGCAGCAAGCAGCGGTGGCAGGCGGCCCGGCCCTCGTGCTGGCAGACGCAAGCCGCCAGGATCGCCCGCGCCTTCTTCATCACGGTACGGAACCTGTCGGCCTCGGCGAGCCGGTCAAGGTAGCCGGTGCCCTGCGGCTGGGTGTCGTAGACGACGACGAAGTTGCGGGTGCCGCCGCTCTCGGCGTCCGGCATGGTGGCCCGCACCATCCGCAGGTGGGCGGGGTCACCGCCGTACTCGGCCGCGATGCCCAGGCGCAGGGCCGCCGCGAAGGAGACGACCCGTTCGTCGATCACGTCCACCGTGCTGGGGATGAGGATCCGCAGCGCTTCGGTCTCGAGCTCGTGAGCGAGGATCAGGCCGACGTGCTCCGCCGTCTCGGGTGAGCGGCGGTGCTGGCACCACGGCCGGTGGTGCTCCGCGCCGGCGGCGACGGCGGTGCCGGCGGCCTGCGCGAGCACCATCTGCCCGGCGGGCGGTGTGCCGTCCACCGTCGTGCCGCCGCAGTTCGTGCACGTGTGGAACGGGTTGATCCGTACCTCGTCACCGGCGAAGAGCTCGGCGACCCGGTCGAACCGCTGAGCGCCGAGGTTGAACCGCCGCACCATGGCATGCCGGGTGTAGTCGACACCGAACGTCTCGTGCTCGTGCCGCCACGATCCGGCGACGTGCTGCGGGTCCACGTCGACCGCGACGGTGGTGGCGTAGAAACGTCGGTCCCGGTCGTCGTTGTCGTCACGGATCGCCGCGTCATCACGCTTGTCGCGGCTGAGCACCCGGGTCGGCTGCAGAACCCGGAACAACCGGCCGTGGTCGGCGATGCCCGGGTCCTGGCAACGCGGGCAAGGACTCGTGTCGCTGTCCGCCAGATGGGTCCGTACATAGCCACAGCGGGCGCACGAACGCCACTGCCGGTACGCGGGCTGCTTCGCCCGCCCGATGTCCAGCCCGGAGATCTCGTGCTTGTAGCCGCGCACGTAGTAGGTGTTCCCCGGGGCGATCTCGGTCAGCGCCTGCTGGGCCGGGCGGTCGTACTCGCGGACCTCGCTGTGGAAACGACGGTCGCCGCCGACCCGCTCCTCCCATGTGAGGGTGGCTTCCAGCTGCGTCCGGGTGTCGATGAGCGCGTAGTTGGGCAGCAGCCCGAGCTCGACGAGCGTCCCGTGGGCGGCAGCGGCTCCCACCTGAGCGAGCCGCCGGCGGACCGCGCTCGCCTCGGCCCGCAGCATCCGGATCTCGCGGGCGTGGTCGGGGTCGCTGGGCACCAGCGTCGTGACCGCCTCGTCGATGTCCTTGAGCCGTCGCCGGAAATCGTCGAGCCGGCCGTCCCAGGCAGCCTCCGCGGACCGGACGCGCTCGTCGATGCCGGCGTCGGCGAATGCCGCCATCTGCGTCACCGCCGACTCCGACAGGTTCCCGCCGAACAGTGCCAGGAAGTCGCCGACCAGCCGCAGGCCGTCACGGCGGGCGGCCTCGACCAGGCTGGTGAGCCAGGCACCCACGCCGAACAGCATGTGTGCCTTCCGCGGCATCGGCATCACGCCGGGGAACCGGCCGCGGGCAGCCAGGTCGATCAAGTGGGCCAGATACTGCCGACGCAGGATCTCCACCGCCGACAGGAAGCAGCCCGGCGGAATGATCTGCCCGGCGATCATGTCGCGGGGCTCGGACAGGTAGTAGCGCTCCCGCTCGGAACGGCCGACCAGGGTGATCACGAGCGCGTTGCCGCTCTTGCGCCCGGCCCGGCCGGCTCGCTGCACGTAGTGGGCCGGTCCCGGCGGCAGTGACGCCAGCACGATGGCCGAGAGGGCGCCGATGTCGATGCCCATCTCCAGCGTCGGCGTGCACGACAGCACGTTCGGGTCGGTGTAGCGCTCGCCCTCCCGGAAGCGCTGCTCCACGGTCTCTCGCTGGGCCCGGGTGAGCATGCCGGTGTGCTCACCGGTCACCACCCGGAAGACACCGCTGTCCAGATAGAGCCGCCGGTAGTAGTCGGCCGGCGCGGTGTCGTCCTCGGCGGCATGCAGATGTCCCGGGCAGCGGTACTGCCGGCACGGCTGACCGATCCAGTCGGCGACCCGGACCGGGTGCTCGGTCTGCGCCCAGTGGCAGGTGTCGCAGGCGATGCCCGCTGCCACCGCGGCGGCGTCACCGAGTCGCGTCACCCGGATGTGGCCGGGCTGCAACCCATACACGGTATTGCCGTCCTCGGTGCTGCCGGAGGCGACGATGCCCGCCGACGCGAGCGTCGGCAGAAGCCGGGAGAGGTACGCCGTAGCCTGCCCCGCGTCCAGCCCCAGGCAGCGCATCGTCCAGTCCTGATACCAGCCGCCCCGGGCCGGGATCGCGTCGAACATCGACTTCGACTGCGGCGCGGAGATCAGGAACGCCGGCGCCGAGAGTCCGTCCGGGAACGCCGGAAGACCGGGAGGCCGGCCACCCCAGATCTGCCACCTGCGGCCACCCCTCTTCAGGTACGGCACGAGCCACTCGTGGTACACGGCGCCCCGAGTACGCAGCCGCTCCAGCAGCCCACGCAGGAAGGCGAGATAGCGTGCGGAGTCCGGCAACTCGCCGTTGGACTCGCCACGCAGGTGCTCGTCCCGGCAGAGCGCCGCAGCGGCCGATGGGTCCTCCAGTGCCACGTCGACGGCGGCGGTCCGGGTCAGCTCGATCGTGCGGCCCTGCCGGGAACGCAGCCCCATTTCCATGATCGTGGCGAAGGCCAGCCGTTCTCCGACGAGTTCCCAGGTCGCGCGGCTGCCCGCTCCCTCACCGGCGAGCAGCTCGTCCACACCGGGTTGATCGTGCAGGTCCGGCGGCACGACGGCGGACAGGATGCCCGGGTCTGCGGCTGCCGCGACCATGTCGGTGATCAGCTCATCCAGCGTCACCGGCCGATCCGCATCCAGGCGGCTGGTCAGCAGCGCCCGCAAGGAGAACGAGTGCGATCGGTTGGCCACGAACCCGGCCCGGTGCGCGGCGTCCTGCACCGAGTCGTTGAACAGCAGCGTCTTGAGCTCGGTCGTGCCGAGCTCACCGCCGGTGAACAGCTGGGTGATCGCCACCGAGGCCAGGGTCGCGAGACCGGCGCCGAGGAACCGGATGCCCCCGTCCATCTCGCAGGACGGGCACCGGTCCTTCTCGGCGGCGTCGATGGTGACGATGTCGGCGAGGACCGGTATCTCGTCCTCGCTCAGGGCATGGTCCTTCGCCGGGTCGAACGGGCGAACGTGCCGGCCGTACCGCAGGATCTGCAGGTTCTTCGGCTTCTTGTTCCGGTCGGCAAGAGCGGCGGCGAACTCGTCCGCGGTCGCGGTGATCAGCGCTCGCACCCGCCGCTTCTCCCGCCCCACACCGGCCCGGTAGATCTTGTCCGGCTCGGTGACGAGCTCCTGCGGCTGCCGTTCCGGGGAGAACGCCGACCATCCGGAGCGCCCGCAATGGCGGCAGTAGATGGCCGGCAACCGGGTGAACCGCGTGTCGGTGACGACCGCGTCGATCTCCGGCGCCGACGGGTCGAACACCCGCGCCTGCTCACCGTCCCAGCCGAACGTGGCGTCCGGGCCGACCCCGCGCAGCAGACGCGACACCGACCGCACCCACAGGTGCGTCTCGATGTTGAGCAGCGGGCGCGTGGGGTGATCCGGGTTGCGCGCCAGCGAGAGCAGGCCGACGAACCGGGCCAGCGCCCGCGCGGTGACCTCGGGGTCGGTTCGCATGGGGCTGCCCCAGCCGCCCATCACCTTCCGCGGCAGCACCTCGATGATCTCGTCGAACGTCCGCGGATCCGGCCCCAGCGATTCGAGCAGCCCACGAGTGAGCGGGTGCTCCAGCAGCAGCGCGCCCATCCGTGCCGGATCGTCGCCACAAGGCTCGCCGAGCAGCAGTTCGGCGGCGTGGTCCATCATCGCCGGCGTGCGATCGTCGAGGAAGGCCAGCAGCTCGGGATCGGGCAGGGGAAGCGTGTGGTTGGGGGCCTTGAGGAAGTCGTTCGGCGTGTACCGGACCTCACCGACCAGCGAGTCCTCGTCGAAGGGCACGCCGAAGACCTGCTCGGCGACCTCGCGGACCGCGGTCCGCCCGTCCTTGTCGCCGCCCTCCCCCAGCGTCGCCGAGGTGGCCACCGGGCAGATGGTGCCCAGCGGCCGGCCCGGCTGCGTCAGCCCCAGAGCAGCCGCGAGCCGGCGCAACAGCATGGCGACATCGGTGCCTTGCGCGCCGTCATAGGTGTGGAACTCGTCGAGCACCACGTAGGCGGGGTCGGCGTTCTCCCACAACGGCAGGTCATCGGCCCGTTGCAGCAGCAGGTCGAGCATCTTGTAGTTCGTGATCAGAATGTCCGGCGGGTTCCGCCGCATCTCCGACCGCTTCGTCATGACATGCGGGTATTCGACGGCAGCGACGTCACCGATGTAGAGACCGGCGGTCACGCGGCTCAGCGCCGGATCGGAGAGCAGCTCGTTGATCCGCTGGGTCTGGTCGGTCGCCAGAGCGTTCATCGGGTAGAGCAGGATCGCTTTGATGCCGGCTCGGCCCTTCGCCCGCTCCCGCCGGCAATGATCAAGCACAGGTACGAGGAACGACTCCGTCTTGCCGGACCCGGTGCCCGTGGTGATCAGTGTCGGTTCGGCGGCTCTGTTGAGCGTCGAGAGCCGCCGGAACGCCTTGGCCTGGTGCACATAGGGCCCGAACTCTTCCGGCGCCCACTCCAGCGCCTCCCGCCACCCGTCCCCCGCGACGCGGAAGGGCGTGCGGATCCGCAGGTAGGGTCCGCGGAACACCCCCTGCTCCGGGTGGGTGAGGAACCCTTCCAGCCCACGCCGAACCCGCTCCTCGGTGAGCCCGAAGGTCGTGGTCAGGTATTGGGTGAGGTTCCGCTGCAGCGTGTCAGCCGCGACAGTGGGCCTCATGACGGCTGCCACCCGGCATCGATGGCGTCCTGGAGACGCTTACTGAAAACGGCATGCGCCCGACGATACTCGCTTTCCCGGTCCGCCTTGTAAAATGGCAGACTGTAACCATCCGGCAATGAGGCGGAATCCATTTTTTCGCTGTATTTTTCGAACGCCAGCCAATGTTCGCGCGTCTGGGCGAACCCGAAAGCATAAGGATCAGCCGCCAGTCTGCGCCCCGCAGCGTCGAACCACATTTTCGCCTCACGATCGGTGAGGATCGGGTAACGAGACCCGAGAATAGCGATCAGTTCATCGACACCGAGGCCGAGCCACACGGCAACAAGGGCGTCGATCTCCACGAGTGCCGCCCGGCGCTCGAATTCCGAGCGCAACGGAACAGCAGGCGACCACGATTCACTGACGCCCCCCAAAGAAGACACGCCACTCCATGGGAATGCCCACTCCTCGTCGCACCATTCGCGCATGAACAACTTTCCCCAGAGCGACGCGTAGGCTTCTGTCAGGCAATTGAGGCGGAGCGTTCTGAGCAACAACGGCTGCGCCAACGGATGATCCTCCTGCGGCGCCGGCATCGCCCTGGCCTCTCCAGGCTGCAGATCCGCACGCCCGGTGATGCGGAGAACGTAGTCCAAGGGCAGGGAGGCCCAGAAACCGGCAGCAAGAACCGTGAGGAGGTCGGTCCCCACATGCATGGAATTCACCGTGTGCACGTGTGCGGGCCCCGGCGGGATCAGCGCGGAGAAGAGGGAGCGCTCAGTGCTTTTAGGGTCAATCATCCTCCGCCAGGCCAGCCGGTAGCGGGAGGTGTACGGCAGACCGTTCCAGACGTCCTGACCACGCCCTTCAGCGTCAGAGCCGACGATCTCGTACGTTGTCCGCGGAACAGCATCCCGATGAAGCTCGTTGAGATTCCAGGGGCGCCAGTCCTTGCTGTTCCGGAAGGGGTCGTTCGGCTCTTTCAGAAACGGCGTGGCGATCCCGAAATGCGTACCCTGAAGAACCACGTGATCCAAGGACTCCGGCCGTGACACCTTGTAGCGGATCAAACCGTCCCGCTTGCCGAACGTTTCATTGTAGCCGCTGCTGATGGCATGCTCGAGTCGCCCCAACCGGTGCCGGAAGAAGGCAATACTGGCGATAGCTCTGCCTTCATTCACCGTAATCGGGTAAAGGATCGGCGTCTCATCGATACTCTTGCCGTCCTCATCACGGATCCGATACCAATCGGCCAACGTCGCAGCGTTGACCGAGATCACCCGCGCACGGTGTGGACGACGATCCCACGAGCCATTGAATTTCTGCCCGGGAACCGGACCTATGCCGTCGTGTTCCAGTGATCCTGACAGCACTTCGGCAGCGAAGAGCTGGCTGAGATGCAGGAAGTCGATCTCCCGCCGCTCGCCATAGATGTGGACACCGAATTCGAGTGTCCTCCCCGCATCGGAGAAAGCCCAGTTGGCCGCGTTGACGAAACCGCCGTGAACCCGGAGACGGTGGTACGCCTCCGCTCGGAGACGCCCCTCCTTGACGCCACCGAAGTGCGTGTCCGGGTGTACAAGACCGGCGGTTCCGCCCGGACCGCTGTGTCTCCAGACCTTGCACATGAACGCCCGGTAGAGGTCGGGGCGAGTCCCGACGAGCAGGGGGAAGACAGAAGGGTGGCTCAGGTGTGCCACCGTGCCGGCGTTCTCGCCCAGTTCACCGGCGAACTGGAGGCTTCGCGACCGATCAGCCAGGAGTTCGGATTTTCGCTGCCGCCAGACCTCGGCGTCGGCCTTCTCGACGAGACGGAACCAGGGGTCCCATTCGGCCAGGACCACGTTCTCCTTCCAGTCCGGCCGAACCCACGGCGGGTTTCCCACCTGAAGGTCGAAGCCGCCTCGGGCGAAGGCCTGGGCGAAGGTCAGCTCCCAGTGCATGAAACCCTGCTGCTCAGCGACACGCTCGGCAGCACGCAGCCAAGGAAAGCGTTCGGCGAGGACGAACGGCGAGTCGACGCCGATGAAGGCGTCCAGCTTCGCCTCGAAGTCGCTCATCGCGCTGAGACTGGCGAAGCTGTGCCCATAGAACCGCTCGGTGTCCTCGTCGAGGTCACGACGGCCGATGAGCGACTCAGCGAAGGTGATCCAGTCGTCGAGGCCGGCCAAGGGAACCTGCTGGCTCAGCTCGTGGGCGAACGTCATCTTGCGGCTGCCGCCGGTGACCTTCGTGGCCGTCCTCAGCTGCTGCGGCTGAACCTGACCGAAGATGTCCGCGACCTCGAAGGCCGGCTCCTCGAGCTCCGGTTCTTCACGGACGTAGGTGATCTCGACGGGCCTGGCCGGATACTTGGTGGTGTCGTCACCGTCGAGGAGACCGACCTTTTCCAGCGGCCAGAACCAGAGGGCGCACCAGACGTCCATGAGCGTCTTCAGCCGCCAGTAAGGCGTACCCGCGCGGGTCAGATCCGCGAGGATCTTCTCCCGGGAGACAGCGTCCTCGACGACGGGGAGATCGTCTGCGCCCCAGACCTTGATGTCACGGCGGATCTCCTGTTCCGACAGCTCAAGACGCTGGTGAACCAGGCTCCACAGATATTCGACCCGGCCGGCGAGCGCCTGAAGCCGGTTCACCTGCGACGGCTTGCCACGGGAACCTTTCGCGGAAGGAACGCGCTTCATGGTGGCACGCCACTTCTTCAGCCGTTCGGCCTCCTCAGGGACCAGCTCACGAGCTTCCTTCTCGCCGGCGATCGCGCCCCAGCCGTCCGCTGGGAGAAGAAAGTGGTGAATGGTGCCCGCGTCGATGGCACCGTCGCGCAGCGGCCTGTCCTGCGGGGCCGTGGTCAGCCAGGACTTGTCAGCGAGCTGTTCCGGGCGGTAGAGACGCCGACCGGCACCGATCAGGGAGTTTCCTCGTTGGAGGTGCAGGCCGAACCACGGGGCTTGCAGTCCCTTGTGCATCACGTTGAGCCAGACGGAGACCTCCGCGAGCTCGACGGCGGTACGGTTCAGGTCGACGCCATACGAGTTGTGCAGAGCGATGTATGCCTTGACCTTTTGCAGTTCCTCATGGTATTGCTCCGGGTCGAGTCTGACTTTCAGCTCGTTCTGACGGAGCTCGAGGTACTTCGTGGCGACCTGGTTGACGGCCTCGTTGAGGAAGGCGCCCGAACCGAGGGCCGGTTCACAGATCGTCCAGTCGAGAAGCCGCCGCGCGAGGGTTTTGCCCCCCGGCTCACCTTCGATGAGCTTCAGCTCTTCTTCGATGCGGTACTTGAGAGCAAGCTGGGCGGTCACCTCGGTGAGCGACTGCGGGGTGTAATGCGACGCGCTGGTCTGGCGGTCGCGGCCGGCGAGGCGGTAGACGAACTGGCCCGGCCGGTACGGGATCCGGCTGCGGATGCCGGTGTACGGGTCCTCTTTGTAGACGAAGACCGAGTCGTCGTACTCGTCGGCCTTGGAGGCCGGGATCATCCACGAGCCGTCCTTCGGGTCGCCGCCCTTGGCGACCTCGTACAGCTGCTCGGTGGCGACGAAGCCGGTGTAGGACATCAGACCCTCGTAGACCGCGCCGAGCTGGTTGATCCCGAGCTGGGCGTACGAGATGAAGCCGCCCCGGCCGCGCTTGCCGCCCTTGCTCAGCATCAGGCGGCGCAGGACCTGGTAGAGGACCTTGTTACGCAGACGGGTGTCCAGCCTCGGCGCGTCCCGGTCGTCCGGGTCGCTGCCGGGCTGCGGGATGAGCCGGCCGATGAGCTTGGTCTTCTCCGGCAGGAACAGGTCGGACTTCATCGGCTCGAAGCGGAGACCGGCGCCCTCGCTGGCCTTCTCGTCGACCTCGGCGCTGCCGCGTGGCCGGTGGCCCTCGTTGACCATGTGGAACAGCAGGTCGAGGGACTCGTACAGATGGAAGTTGTCTTCGGAGCTGGGGGCGAGCCGCCGGGAGATGAGGTCGCCCAGGCGGGCCAGGCTGTAGCCCTCGATGTATTCGCGGTCCTTCGCCGGCAGGACACCCAGTTCGGGGCGGGCCTCGGCGTAGAGCAGGAACAGGACCCGGTAGAGGTAGCGCAGGGACTCCTGGCCCAGCTCCTTCGCGAGTTCGCCGAGTTCCATGACGTCCTGCGGCTGGTATCCGGCGCGGCGGATCTGGTCGAGGACCTCGTTGGCGATGAGCTCGACCGAGACACGCAGGCCTTCGCGGAGTTCGCTGGAGACGCCGACGGCGTGCTGGCGGGAGCCGTTGACGAGTTCGGCGAGTTGTTCGGTGCCGCCCTCGGCCGGTGGGCGCAGCGAGTCGGCGCCGAAGAGGGCCGCGATGACGTCGAGTTCCTTCTCGTCGTTGCGGCCGTAGGCGACGTCGAGACTGACCGACAGGTAGCGGCCCTCACCCCAGACGGTGCTGTCGGCGAGCGTGACGACGCCGCCGTTGAGCAGCAGGACGTAACGCGGCTTGTTCGTCGCGGCGAACAGCCAGGACGCCAGCTTCGCACCGGTCCCGATCGTCTCGTTGCCGTCGAGCGTCACCGGTTCGAGCAGGCGGCCGGCCTCGGTCGGGTCCTGGGCGGCGTCGGGGTCGACGGTCCAGCCGCAGTGCAGTGCCACGATGCTGTGACCGGTTCCGGTCTCCAGGTGTGCGACCGGGATCTCGTACTCCTGGCCGGAGCGTTCCACCGTGAGGGTCTGCGGCGCAGGATCGAAGCCGAACCCGCGCAGCGTCTCGAGGTTGAGTTTGCGGAGCCGTTCGGGGTCGAAGAGCTCGAGGTCGCTCAGTTCGGCTTTGGCGTCGAGGTAGTCGCGGCGCCGGCCCCTGAACCGCGACCGCGGGGTGGACCGGCCGGCCTTCTCCTCCTCGGCCCACTTCTTGAGCAGCGTGCCCTTGATGGTGGTGGGCAGAACCTCGGCGAGGTAGTGCGCGGAGAGGTACTCACCGCGGTTGGACAGTGATTCGAAGCTCATGCGACACCCTCTCCGGGCTTGACCAGGACGGCGAGAACCCGGAGCAACGGGTCAGGGATGGTTTCCAGGCGCTCGACGAGGTCACGCTGCTGCTTGACCACGGCTTCGGACCGGCGGGTGCGCTGCTGCTTGATCGCGGCGGGCAGATCCTGGAACAGGCTGGTCTGCTCGGCGGCGAAGCCGTCCAGCTTCGCGCGGTAAGACTCCAGCGGGAAGGTGTTCTGCTGCTCCCAGTCCTCCCGTTCGCGGGCCAAGTGCGCCCGGGCCGCCGCGACCGCGTCGGGCACGAGTTTCTGCAGCGTCTCCAGGTCGACCTTCTCCGCGCGGTTGACCATCTGCGGTCCGACCCCTGCCGCTTCCAGGACGTCGTCCATCTTCGTCACCGTCGCCTCGCCCGGCAGTCCGGTCACGGCCATCCACTCGACGACGGTCGGCTGGCCCAGCTTGTTGGCGTAGACGCCCTGGACCAGGAAGACCGGGTCGTCGACGTTCGCGGTCAGCACGGGGGCCTGCTGCCGGCCGAGGCGGATCAGCACCTTGTCGATCAGCCAGTCGATCATGGGATGGACGTCGCTGAGGAAGGCGATGTCCGGCCAGCTGGTGGTCTTGGCCTGCCGGGCCTCGTCCAGCTTGCGCTGGGCGAGCTTGCGGTCGAAGGTCACCTTCAGCCGGAGCCGGTCGCCCTCCCGGTGCGCCTGCAGGTAGGACTTCGGCAGGTCGGAGAGCCGGTAGACCAGGTCGTCGGGCGCGAGGAAGGTCAGCAGTTCCTCCTCTCTGCGCAGGTCGATGGCGTCCTCGGGCCGATCGTCGTACAACTCGCGCAGTGCCGCGTCGGCGAACTCCTCGGTGGAGGCGAACAGTCTGGGCACGTGGGCGATCGGGACGTCGGCCGCGGCCGGGGTCTCGCTGACACCGGCCATCAGGTCGGCGAGAACGTCGACCTCGAAGCCCTGCTCGTACGACTCGTCGACAGTCCTGCCGCTGAGCAGGTCACGGACGAGCCGGTCCTCCTCGGCCTTGGCGTCGTGGACGCCGAGGGCTGCTTCGACGCTGCCGAGGCTCCGATGCGCGTTCTCCTCCCGCTTGAGCAGCTTCTCGGCCACGGTGCGGTCGTCCTTGGCGTTCTCGATCCCGGAGGTCAGGATGAGCGCCCGGAACTGCGGTTCGTGACGCTGGCCGTACCGGTCGACGCGGCCGTTGCGCTGCTCGATCCGGATGAGGCTCCATGGGATGTCGTAGTGAATCAGGTGGTGGCACTGGCGGTGCAGGTTGACGCCCTCCGAGGCGACGTCACCGGTGAAGAGCAACCGCACGTCGCTGCCCTCCAGTTCGAACTCCTGGAGGATCTTCTGTTCCTCGGTGTCGGTCAGGCCACCGTGCATCACCCGCACCGCATTCGGCTTGAGTCCCAGCCGCTGCGGAACCGCCTCGGCGAGCCACTTGAGCGTCGGCACCCGCTCGGAGAAGACGACGACCCGGGTGCTGCCGCGCGGGCCGATGCCGATCTTCTTCAGCTCGGTGACGAGGCCGGCGAGCTTGCTGGAGTCGTCATCGGAGATCCGGTCGATCAGACCGGTCAGCCGCTTGAGGTTCTGCTCCTCGGTCGGGCTGTCCGTCTTGCGGCGCCGTTCGGCGACGGTCGCGGCAAGCGCCCTGTGGGAGGAGAGAAAGGACTTCAGCAACGTGTACGGGAAGAGCCGGTTCTGCCCGCGGACCGGCTCGTCACTCCACGCGCCACTCATCCAGACGTCGGTGAGCTCCTGGAACACCTGCTCCTCGGCCTCGGTCGCGAGACAGCGGACCTGCTGGGACGGACCTCTGTCGGCCCAGCGGTCGCCCATCTGGTCGCGGACCTCAGGGCTGATCTTCGTACGGCGGAGGTAATAGTCCTTGATCTCGTCCGCCGTGTAGTTCTTCTTGTCCTTGATGGCGGCCGGTTCGAGCATCGAGATCAGCTCGGCGAACGACTCCCTGTCACCGTTGTGCGGGGTGGCGCTCGCCAGGAGCAGCGCGTCGGTCCGGCCGGCGAGCTTCTGGGCGAGCTCGTTGCGCTTGGTGCCCTTGTTGATCAGGTTGTGGGACTCGTCGATCACCACGGCGTCCCACTCGATGGCGTCGAGGTGGTGCCCGAACTGGCCGGCGTCCTTGAGCGTGTCGACCGAGATGATCGCCCGCTTGAAGTAGGTGAACGGGTTGCGGCCGGCCGGGATCTCCTGCTGGATGCGCTGGATTCCGGTGGAGTCGAGACGGACGAGCGGGATGGAGAAGCGGGTCCACAACTCGCGCTGGAACTGTTCCAGGACCTGCTGGGGCGAGACCACGAGGATGCGCTCACCGCGGCCGCGACGGATCAGCTCGGCCAGGATGAGACCGATTTCCAGGGTCTTGCCGAGACCGACCACATCGGCGATGAGAATGCGCGGCCGCAGTCCGGCGAGGGCGAGTTCCACCGGCCGTTGCTGGTAGGTGAGCGGGTCGAGCAGGAACCGGTCGGCCAACGCCAGGCCCTTCTCGGAGCGCGGCAGCGGCGTACGCCGGAGAACCGCTTCGAGGAAGAGCCGGCTCTGCCGGAACTGGGAGGAGGCATCCTGCACCAGCACGGTGTCCTCGGGCTCCATCGCTTGGACCGTCTCCAGGCCGGTGAAGAACGTGGCCTCCATGTCCTGCACGAACTCGGAGACACCGACGGCCTTGACCATCGTCCCGTCCGGGGTGTCGGTCTTGACGCTGCGGACCAACCATTCCTCGTCCCGGACGAGGATCCGGACCCCCGGCGCGAGAGTCGTGGTCTCTGTGTTGCTCACTGGTAGGCCCTTCTCACCATGTCGCCCGGCGTGCGTACTGCCGGCGTAGTTTCTCGATCAGCCAGGTCACGTCCACCGCGGGGAGGGCGGCGGGCTGCTCATCCCGCGGAGTGGCGTCGGCGGGGTCAGGCGGCGTCGGCGTGCTGCTCTCGATGTCGCTCTCCGGGTCGGCCGACGGGTCGGTGAGCGACGGCGGAACCTCGATCGGGGTGGGGTGGTAGGTGCTGCGGCTGACCTCCGCACGGACCTCGATCACCGACCGGCCCGGCCCTGCCGCGAGCTGCAGAAGATCCTTCTTGACTTTCCGGAGATCCGGCCGGGCTTGCGGATCGTGCGCGATCATCTCCGTGACGAGGGAAGTGATCTCCGGTGCGACGCCGGTCAGGTCCGGTGGCTGCTTGCCACTCCCGACGACCCACAGGATCGCGCCCTGTGTCGTCGGGAAAAGCGTGTGCCCGGCCAGGGCGAAGACGAGGGTGGCGCCGAGGCCGTACACGTCGACGGCCTTGGACAGATCCTTCTCACCGCGGGCCTGCTCGGGTGCCATGTATGCCGGGGTTCCGACAACCATGCCGGTCTGGGTCTGCGCAGCGGCCGCGTCGCGCTCGGTCAGGGCGGCGAGCCCGAAGTCGATGAGCACGGGTCCATGCTCGCCCAGGATGATGTTCTGCGGCTTGATGTCGCGATGGAAGAGCCCGGTCTCGTGCACCCTGTCCAGCGCCTCGGCGAGCATCGCCCCGACCATGGCGGCCAGGTGCAGGGGCAGCGTGCCATGTTGTTCGACGTACTGCCGGAGAGTGAGGCCGGGAACGAACTCGGTGGCGAGCCACGGCGGATCCGCGTACGGATCGGCGTTCTCCAGCCGGGCCACTCGCGAGCCGAAGATGGTCCGGAGGTTCTCGATCTCCGATGCGAACCTCTGCTTGATCGACGGATCGTCGAGCAGGTGATGGTGGATCATCTTCACGGCTGCCAGATCGGCCGTGGCGGAAACGCCGAGGTAGACATCCCCCATACCGCCCGCGCCGAGCCGGCGGAAAAGGCGGTAATCGCCGACCTGATTCAGCAACATGCGCGTCGATCCTCTACTGCTGGCGCGAGGGTGAACAAGGTCCGGTCACATATCCCGCTGTCTGAGCTTTCGCAGAGTAGCGGTCACCGAGCCGACACGGACCTCGCCTCCGCCATCGTCCATTCGACGCTGCGACGTCACCCAGGCTAGCGAGCGTGAGCACCTCAATCAAGCATCGTGTCTGTTGACATTGTCACCCGACTGAGTTTAGCGCTCGCCATCCGGCCGCAGGGTGCCGGAGGTCAGCCCCTCGCGCGCACGGGAGATGGCATCGAGTCCCAGGCGGTTGATCTCCTTCAGAGTCGCCTCGGCCTCATCGAGAGCCCGGAACGCCGCGCCGTAACTCCGCTGCTCCGCGATTCCCATCTGCGGAATGCGAGATCCCCTGACATCGACGCGGTATGTTCCACTGCTGCTCGTATTACGTGACGCATTGGCAGCGCTGCTCAGAAAGCCTTGCAGGAAATCGGTATCGATCTGATCACTCGCCGACGTAGCCGTATTGTCATTCACCAGAACGAGTCCAGCGCGAGCAAGATCAGAGACACGAAGCAACGCACCTTCGATCTCGGCAGATCCAGCAGAAAGATCGGGGAGCATTCCCGCCAGACGGCCGACACGTCGCATCAGAGCGTCGCGCGCCTCGGCATACTGCTCGGCCTGCTCTGATCTGTTGAGCAGATGGCTAGCGGGCGTGAGGTCGACGTCCTCGTCAAGGAGGTCGATGACGGGCACCTCCACCGCACGCACCGCCTCGAAGGCGGAGAGTCGCTGCGGATCCGCTCCCGACATGTCAACCATCCGGACGACCGGAGCGGATCTCTCTGACTCAAGTGGTCGTCTCAGAATCCAAACATGCATCGGCTGCGTATGCGAGGAGACCAGCCCCGCCGGTAAAGCGACGACTTGCTCGAGGACCCCACGACGCAACAGTTCAGTGCGAATTCGTCGCCCCGCTCTGCGATACGCCACAGACGGGGACATCACGATCAGAAGTTTACCCTTCGGCGCCAGGTGAGAATAACAATGCTGGAGCCAAGCGAGTTCACTCTCGGCCTTGGTCGGCAAACCGAATTCCCAGCGCGTGTCCACCATCAGGCCATCTCTGCCCCAATCGGTGAGACCGACCGGCGGGTCGCAGACGACGAGGTCGGCCTGCAGACCCGGCCAGCCATCCGCCTGTAGCGAGTCCCCCAGCTTGATATCGGGTTCGATGCCGCACAGGGCGCCACGCGCCCGGGCGAGCCTGGCGGCTGATTCGCTGATCTCCTGGCCGACCGCTCGGATATCGGGCCCGCCGGCGCAAGCGAACAGCAAGGATCCCGCGCCACATGCGGGATCGAACACCGTGCCGGTCACCGGACCGGCGAGATGAGCGATCGCTGCCGCGAGCCTGCTGGTGGTCAGGGCACTGCCGCCGGCGTGCAGACGTTCCGTGAACGCTTCGATGACCTCGCTCGCGGACGCCTGAGCGGCCATGCCCTCGGCACGTAGCCTGGTCTCCTCACTCAGGCGCCCGGACGAACCGCCGAGGAGCATCTCGGCCATGTCGGCCACACCGGTGATCATGTCGTCGCCGTAGAGCGCTCGCATGTCCTGCCAGACCAGGACTTCGTCGGAGACGTCGGAGCTCTTCTTCTGCCGATCCAGCCAGTCGGTGATCTCCGTCAGCGCGAAGAGGGCGTTACGTCCACCCTCGACGGGCTCGGGAAAGTCGGGATGACGCCGGCGCCAGTTCGACACCGCGGCCCGGGTCACACCGGCGAGGCGTGCCACCTCGGCGGAGGAGATGAGCCTGCTGGAACCCGAGTTCTCGACGGTCACGGCCCGACCCTACAAGAAGAGACTCGCGGCGCAATAACACTGTCAACGCAGGACTATCACCGCTCGACGTGAGATGCCGGGCGACGTTCACAAGGCGTAGTGCACACTGTGTTGACAATGCCGACATACGAGTGTTCCCATAGTTGCCACAGCCGGGTGAACTACCGCAGCGGCTTTCCTACGTCTTTGGAGCATCTCGATGTCGAACCCCCAACAGGCCGCCCGCGCGACTTCCCCGGCCGGCAAGGCACGGACGTGGCCCTGGATCGCTGGTAGCGCCGTAGCCCTCGTTCTGCTCGGATGCGGCAGCGCCTCCAGCAGCGACGACGCGGCCGGTACCAGCGGTGACGCCGCGGCTGTGACTGAGGAGAAGACCGAAAGCGCCAAGACCGGGGACAAGAAGGAAGAGAAGAAGGCCGCCGGCATCGGGGACGCCGTTCGGGACGGGAAGTTCGAGTTCACCGTCAGCAAAATGAAGTGCGGCGTCGAGAACGTCGGCTCGGACCTCCTCGGCCAGAAGGCCCAGGGCGAGTACTGCCTGATCGACATCAAGGTGAAGAACATCGGCAAGGAGGCGCAGACCTTCACCGACTCGGCGCAGAAGGCGTTCGACGCCAAGGAGGTCGAGTACTCCGTCGACTCCAGCGCCGCAATCTACGCCAACGGCGAGAGTCAGCTGCTCCTCAGCGAGATCAACCCGGGTAACTCGGCCAAGGGCAAGCTCGTCTTCGACGTACCGGCCGGCACCAAGCTGACCTCACTCGAACTTCACGACTCGGTCTTCTCCGGCGGCGTGACGGTGACGCTCAAGTGAGGGTTCCGGCCACCACACCCATGCGGATCGCCGCCAAGGTCACCGACACCTCCGAGATCTCGAGATGACGAACGAGTTCAACGAGGTCCTTTCCGTCGGCGGGCACGCGACCATGGTCCGCCGGTACACGGAAAAACGCCTGGCCCGGCTTCCCCGCGACAGGCAGGGCTATCACCGCGGGCTGCTCGACCTTCATGACGACCTGACGCGCCGCGGGGAAGAGAGCCCCACCCGGGTGATGGCCGCCGCTCACGGAATGCCCGAGGAGACGATGCGCGCCTGTCTCAGAGTCGCCCGCCAGCACGTCAACAGTCCCTCCGTACCGATCAAGGAATAGGAACAATGGACGCGCCCGAAACTCACGAGAACGCGATGGTCCGCTTCGTCCAGGACGTGGTCGTCAAGGTCACCCGGGACGGCGTCGGCCCGATCATCGGTTCGGTCCCTTATGCGGAAGCCCGGCTCAGCAAGGGCGCCACCGAGGAACAGGCCATCGATCGCCTGATCACTGAATCGGTGATGGCGTCGTCGACGAACGGCTTCGTCACCGGCCTGGGTGGTCTCGTCACCATGCCCATCACCCTCACAGCGAACGTCGCGGGAGCATTGGTGATCAACGCACGGCTCGTCGGGGCGATCGCGCACATCCGCGGTTACGACATCGCGGACCCGCACGTGCAGAGCATCATCACGCTCACGACGGCCGGCGGGACGCTGATGAGCTCGCTGCACGGGGCCGGCGTGCAGGTCGGTTCGAAACTGACCGCCCAGGTCATCAAGGCGATTCCGGCCACCGCGATCCGGCATATCAACAAGCGGGTGGGCTTCACACTCCTCGCCAAGTACGGAACGCAGCGATCCGTGATCACCCTCGCCAAAGCAGTCCCGATCGCGGGCGGACTCGTCGGCGCGGGAGTAGACGCCGCCTTCACCACGGTGATCGGCCGTACGGCGAAGGCGAACTTCCCGGCGCACGTGGGCTGACCAGCCCACAGCCGGCTCACAGCCGAGACACCGGAGACTCCATCTTCATGATCAAATTGGTTTACGGCTACCTCGACTACCACGAGACCCTCGCGTTCGCCGACGACAGCACCGCCGCCCAGGAGGCCCGGGAGATCGAGGCCATCGCCGCCGCCCGGACCTACGGCGAGGCGCGCCGGATCGAGACCCGCCACGTCTCCCACAATCCGGCCGGCTGGGACTACACCGACGCGGAGGACGACGAGCCGTTCGACATCAACAAGGTGGGCGCGGTCCAGGACGGCGACTGGCCCCCGATGATGGCGAGCCGGGCGATGCGGTTGCTGCCCGAGGACCTGCTGAAGCAGTTCGGCACGATGGCGGACACCACACTGAACGGGCCCTACATGGAGATCCCGCTCGCTCAGGAGCCAGCGATCGTGGCAGCGCTGTGCGAGCGCGGGTTCGAGGTTCGCCGGGACGACGCGCTCATCAACGCCTTGGACGGGGCAACGATCCAGCCTTGAAGCAAGGCGATGACCGGCGCCGCACCCGTGGGCGCCACGCTACGGTGACCGGGTGTCGATCGGCGGACGGCTCGTTCGTCGTATCAGTGCCCGGGTCGCCCAGGCCCCCGACGATCGGACATGACAGATGGCCAAGTACATGCTCCTCATCTACGGCAACGAGCAGGAGTGGGCGTCGATGACCCCGGAGGAGGGCGAGCGGCTGGAGGCCGGCCACGCCGCCTTCGCCGCCGCGATCGGCGAGGCAGCCGTCCTGAGCAGTCACCCGCTGGAGCCGACCGCCACGGCGACCACCCTGCGCGGCGACTCCGGTGGCCGGCCCACCATTACCGACGGCCCGTTCCTGGAGACCAAGGAAGCGCTCGGCGGCTACTACGTGATCGAGGCGTCCGATCTGGACCAGGCGATCGCGATGGCGCAGAAGCTGCCGGAGCTGACCTGGTCACACTGCGCGGTGGAAGTCCGGCCCGTCCGGGACGTCAACTGAACAGCGACCCGCGCCCAGCCGCGGGTGCCTCGGCGGACGACGTCGCCGGGGCCCTCACGCGGGCGCACCGCGACGAGTGGGCCGCCGTTCTGGCCGCGACGGTGCACTTCACGCGCGATCTCGACCTGGCCGAGGAGTGCGCGCAGGACGCGTACGCCCAGGCGCTGGAGACCTGGAGCCGGGCCGGGATCCCGGCCCGGCCCGGCGCCTGGCTCACCACCGTCGCGCGCAACCGGGCCCGGGACCAGATGCGCCGGGCGTCGGTGTTCCGGCGGGCCCTGCCGCTGCTGGTGGTCGACGAGGCGGTGCCCGGACCGGAGGGCGGCACCGAGACACCCGTCGCCGACGACCGGCTGCGGCTCATCTTCACCTGCTGCCACCCCGCACTCTCCCGGGACGCCCAGGTGGCGCTGACCCTGCGCCTGCTGTGCGGCCTGTCCACGGCGGAGGTGGCCCGCGCCTTCCTGGTGCAGGAGACCACGATGGCAGCCCGGATCACCAGGGCCAAGAACAAGATCCGGGCGGCGCGGATCCCGTACCGGGTGCCCGCTCCCGAGGAACTGCCGGAACGCGTGGAAGCGGTGCTCGAGGTGGTGCATCTGGTGTTCACCACCGGGCACGCGGCGCCGGTCGGGGAGTCGCTGATCCGCCGCGACCTCACCGGCGGCGCGATCGGGCTGGGGCGGCTGCTGCACCGGCTCCTGCCGCACGACGCGGCAGCCACCGGCCTGCTGGCGCTGATGCTGCTCATCGACGCGCGCGACCAGGCGCGGGTGTCCGCCGACGGGCGCCTCGTCCTGCTCGCCGACCAGGACCGGACCCGGTGGGACGCCGCACGCATCGAGGAGGGTGTGGCGCTGCTGGTCGAGTCGCTGCAGGCGCAGCCGCCGTGCCGGTACACGGTGCAGGCCGCGATCGCCGCGGTGCACGCCGAGTCGCCGAGCTGGGCGGAGACCGACTGGAACGAGATCACCGGGCTCTACGACGTACTGCTGTCGCTGTGGCCGTCACCGGTCGTGGCGCTGAACCGCGCGGTCGCACTCGGCATGCGCGACGGGCCGAGGGCCGGCCTGGAGGCCCTGACGCCGTTGCTCGAGCAGCCGGCGCTCGCGAGGTACGGCTATCTCAGCGCCGCCCGCGCCGACTTCCTGCGGCAGCTGCGGCGCTGGGCCGAGGCGGCCACCGCGTACGAGGGGGCGCTGACGCTCACCGACAACGACGTCGAGCGCTCGTTCCTGAGTGGCCGGCTTGCGGAGGTCCGCGCGCACCTTCGCTGAACCTGCCCGTCCCCTCTCTGAACCTGCCCGTCCCCTCTCTGAACCTGCCCGTCCCTTCGCTGAACCTGCCCCGTCGCCGACGCCGGCTGTCGAAAGCTGGCGGTCCCGCTCGTCGTGTCTGTGACAGGCGCCGCGAAGGGCGCTGGCGGAAGGGGGAACCGGCATGCAGACGATGCCGACGGACCGGGCCACGATACGGGCCCGATGGGCGATAACCACAGTCTTCGGCGCCAACGGTCTGCTGATCGCGAGTCTGGCGGTACGGACCCCGTCACTGAAGATCGACCTGGACCTGACGCCGGGACAGCTCGGCACCCTGTCGGCGCTGTTCGGCGTCGCCGCGGTGATCGCCATGCAGACCGTCGGCACGCTGGTGGCGCGTACCGGAAGCCGGACCATCGTGCAGGTCACCACGGTGACCCTGCCCCTGCTGCTGATCGGCATCGGCGCCGCGCCGAACCTCTGGACCCAGATGCTCGTCCAGATCGCGTTCGGCGCCGTGCACGGCATGCTCGACGTCACGATGAACGCGCACGCGGTCGCCGTCGAACGCCGGCTGGGCCGGCCGATCATGAACACCTGTCACGCGGCGTGGAGCATCGGCTCCGTCGCAGGCGCGCTGCTCGGCGCCGGCGCGGCGCAGATCGGCACGAGCCGGACCGTGCACTACGTGCTCCTCACCTGCCTGCTGATCCCGCTGGCAGTGGTCTGCTCGCAGGCGCTGCTGCCCGCGTCCGCGGACCGCAGCTCGCCCGTCCCGGCCGGTTCCGGCGAGGCGGGGAAGACCAGGCAGACCGGCTGGCGCACCGGCTGGAGCCTGCCCGTGGTGATGTTCGGCGTGATGGGCGGCATCGTGCTCACCGTGGAGGCGGCGGTGGCCGACTGGAGTGGCGTCTACCTGCACGAGGACCTGAGCGCGTCGCTCGGCGCGGCCGGTCTGGGCTATGTCATGTTCGCCGCGTTGCAGACCGCCGGCCGGCTCGTCGGTGACCGGTTGCAGGAACGTACGTCGGCGACCCTGCTGCTGCAGGTGGGCACCGCGACCGCAGCGGCGGGCGTGGCGATCGCCGTGCTCAGCCCGTGGGTGCCGCTCAGCGTGGCCGGTTTCGCGATCACCGGCATCGGCCTGGCGACACCGCTGCCGGTGCTGTTCGGGGTGGTCGGTCATCTCGGCGCCGGACGCGGGGACGACGCCGGGGCGGCCGCCATGGTGGCCCGGTTCACCACGCTGACGTACACCGGCATCCTGTTCGCGCCCGCCGCGATCGGCTGGTTCGCCGACCACTTCGGACTGCAGCGGACTCTGGCCGCGCTGGTGCCGCTGCTCCTGGTGGTGGCGGCGACGGCGGGCCCGGCGACCCGGTCCCGCCGGCCGGCCGACGAGGTGGCCCGGGCCGACGCCGGGTGACCCCCTGAACGTCCGGTGGGAGCGGGGTCCCGCCGGACGCACCGGACCTCGCCGGTCACCCGGCGCGGGCGGGCGGCAGCACGGCGGTGATGAGAAGCCCGAGCCCGGCGAGGACCACAGCTGTCGCGAACCCGCCGGGAACCCGGCGACCAGGTGACCGTGGACGCGACGGCGACGCCTAGACCACCGCCGGTCTGGCGCGCCGCGGTGTTCATCGCCGAGGCCGGGCCGAGGTCCGCAGGCGGCACGCCGGCGAGCGCCGCGGCTGAGGTGGCCACGGTGCCCAGCCCGAGGCCGCAGTCGAACAGGAACATGGCGGCGAAGATCAGCGAGCCGAGGCAAGCGGTCTACCGTCGGCGTGCTCGACCCGGCAAGACGTGCCGAGATCACAAAAGAGGGCCTCTGCCCTGCAGAGACCCTCTCGCTGTCGGGCTGACAGGATTTGAACCTGCGACCCCTTGACCCCCAGTCAAGTGCGCTACCAAGCTGCGCTACAGCCCGATCCCGCCCCGAACATCAGCCCGGCGCGACATCTCCTAAAGCTTACCAACCGCTACCCATGGGCCTTCCCTCGCCCCCCTGGCCCCAGCTTCTTGCGGGGCTTCACCGAGAGTTCCAGCGGCGTCCCCTCGAAGCCGAACTCCTCGCGCAGCTTCCGCTCGATGAACCGCAGGTACCCGGCGTCGAACGGGCCGGTCGTGAACAGCACGAACCGGGGTGGCGCGACGCCGGCCTGGGTCACGAACAGGACTCGGGGGGCACGACCGCCGCGGACCGGGTGCGGCGTGGCCTGGGTCAGCGCGGTGATCCATTGGTTCAGCGCGCCGGTGGGGATGCGCTGCTCCCACGAGGAGAGGGCCTTGCGCAGGGCGGGCGCCAGCTTGTCGACGGCGCGGCCGGTGCGGGCGGAGATGTTCACCCGGATGGCCCAGGCGACCCGTTTCATGTCCCGGTCGATCTCCTTGTCGAGGAAGATCCGCCGGTCGGCGTCGACCAGGTCCCACTTGTTGTAGGCGATCACCAGCGCCCGGCCGGCCTCGATCACCTGGGAGATGACCCGCTGGTCCTGCTCGCTGATCACTTCGCCGGAGTCCAGGAGGACGACGGCGACCTCGGCGGCCTCGACGGCGCCGGCGGTGCGCAGGGACGCGTAATACTCCGTACCCGATGCTTGGTGGACCCGCTTGCGCAGGCCGGCCGTGTCGACGAACTGCCAGAGCTCGCCGTCCATCTCGACCAGGCTGTCGACCGGGTCGACGGTGGTGCCGGCGACCGAGTCGACGACCGCGCGCTCCTCGCGGGCGAGACGGTTCAGCAGGCTGGACTTGCCGACGTTGGGACGGCCGACGAGCGCGACCCGGCGCGGGCCGCGGGGGCCGCCCTCGACGACGGGCGGGGTGGGTGGCAGCGCGTTCAGGATGGTGTCGAGCAGGTCGCCGGAGCCGCGGCCGTGAAGGGCCGAGATCGGGTACGGCTCGCCGAGCCCGAGCTGCCACAGCGAGACGGCTTCGAGTTCCAGGTTCTGGTTGTCGGCCTTGTTGGCGACCAGGATCACCGGTTTGTGGCTGCGGCGCAGCATCTTGACGGCGGCCTCGTCGACGTCGGTGGCGCCCACCGTCACGTCGACCACGAAGATCACCACGTCGGCGGTCTGGACCGCGATCTCGGCCTGGTCGGCGATGGCGCGGGCCCGGTCGCGGGCGTCGGGCTCCCAGCCGCCGGTGTCGACGACGGTGAATCGCCGGCCGCTCCACTGCGCGTCGTAGGGCACGCGGTCCCGGGTCACCCCGGCGACGTCCTCCACGACCGCCTGGCGGCGCCCGATGATGCGGTTGACCAGGGTCGACTTGCCCACGTTCGGCCGGCCGACCACAGCGACCACCGGAACAGGTCCCGAAAATTCGGAAATATCCCCCGAAGAAGAGCCGGAACCAGAGAAGTCCAGCCCACCCTCGAAGTCGTTGAGATCGAGACCAGCGGGAAGATCAGTCACTTACTTACCTTGCTGTTGAGCAGATCGAGCAGATGCGCCACGACCTCGTCGATCCCCATCCCGGTGGTGTCCACCTCGATGGCGTCGAAGGCCTGGCGCAGCGGGTCGACCGCGCGGCTGGAGTCGAGCTTGTCGCGGCGGGCCAGGTCGGCCTCGGTAGCGGCGACGTCAGTGGCGTCCTCGGCGCTGCGCCGGGCGGCGCGGGCGGCGGCGGACGCGGTCAGATAGACCTTGAGATCCGCGTCGGGGGCGACCACTGACGCGATGTCACGGCCCTCGACGATGATCCGCGGATGGGCGGTGATGATCGCCTGCTGCAGCGCGACCAGGTGCTTGCGGACGGCAGGCACGGCGGCGACAGCGGAGACGGCGCCGGTGACCTCCGGCCCGCGGATCGGGGCGTCGACATTCACACCGTTCGCGGCGAAATGCGGCGCGGCGGGGTCGGTGCCGATCGACAGCTCGGTCTCCAGCGCGATCTTGGCGATCGACTCCGGGTCGGTGAGGTCGGCGCCGCCCTGGAGCACGGCCCAGGTGATCGCCCGGTACATCGCGCCGGTGTCGAGGTAGACCCCGTCGACCGCCGCGGCGAGCCGCCGGGAAACGGTGGACTTACCCGAACCGGACGGGCCGTCGACGGCGACCACGCACGTTGTCGGCCGCTGAGATGCCGGCCGTTCCTGAAGCGCCACCGGTTCCTCCTGATGTCCCACGGCAACCAACCCTCCCATTGTGCCCGCCCATGGACTCACCGACGAACCGGGGCTATGCCGAGAAACAAATCAAGATCAAGAGCTTTCCCGGGTACGCCCCCCGGCGCCCGTTCCTGACATCAGCTCGCGGCCAGCGGCGGCAGCATCTTCGCCGTGATCGCCCCCAGCTGGGCGATGTCCTCCGGGTCCAGATTGTCGAAGACCAGCCGGCGCACCTCCTCGACATGTCCGGGCGCGGCCGCCCGCAGCGTCTCCCAGCCGGCCTCGGTGAGGTGCGCGACCTGGCCGCGCTTGTCGCTCGGGCAGGCCTGCCGCTCCACCCAGCCGCGCTGTTCCAGGCTGGCCACCGCGTGCGACAGCCGGCTGGTCGTGGTGCCGACCACCCGGGCCAGGTCGGTCATCCGCAGGCACCGACCGTCGGCGCCGCTCAGCGTCGCGAGGATCTGGTAGTACGCGTGCGGGATCCCGGCGTCCTCCCGCAGCTGCCGGTCCAGCGCGGCCGGCAGCAGCATCAGGACCTGGGTGACGTTGAGCCAGGTCCGCATCTCCGGGTCGGTCAGCCAGCGAGGTTCGGCCACGGTGTCATCCTGCCTGGCCGGGCGCGAGGACGTGCGCGTTGACGGCGCGAACCTGGGCGGCCAGTTCGGGCAGCTCGGCGACGTCGACCCCGGCGAGGCGCAGGGTGTCCACGCCGTCGCAGTCGGCGAAGAGCAGCGGCTCGCGAAGCGCGAGGACCACCCGGCCGACCCCCGCGGCGAGCACCAGGCGGGTGCAGGACGCCGGCCGGGAGCGGCGCGTCGTGCAGGGCTCCATGGTGGTGTAGACGGTGGCGCGGGACAGGTCGGTCCCCGGCAGGATCTTGGCGAGGGCCGCCTCTTCGGCGTGCTCGTGCGGGTCGTTCTCGCCGGTGTACCCGGTGGCCAGGATGCTGCCGTCGTAGTCGACGACGATCGCGCCCACCGCGTACCGGGTGTCGACGCGCGGCGCGAGCAGGGAGAACGTGATGGCGGCCTGCATCCAGTCGGCGTCGGTGGCCACGGCTTCAGCGGGATCGGCGCCGGCCGGCCCGGGCCCGGCAGCGCCGGGGTGGACCGTGCGGGGCACGGCGGTGGCGCTCATCTCAGCCGGCCAGCGGCAGGTCGAGCGTGTGCGCGGTGTGGTCCCGCTTCGCGGTCAGGTACCGGGCGTTCGAGCCGGTCAGGTGCACCCCGGTCGGGATCCGCTCGGCCACCCGGACGCCGAGCGCCGCGAGCTGCGCGGCCTTGTCCGGGTTGTTGCTGAGCAAGCGGATCTCCTCTACCCCGAGCGCGGTCAGCATCTGCGCGGCGGGTGTGTAGTCCCGTTCGTCCTCGCCGTGCCCGAGCGCCAGATTCGCCTGGTAGGTGTCGAGCCCCGTGTCCTGCAGCGCGTAGGCGTCCAGCTTCGCGTAGAGGCCGATCCCCCGGCCCTCCTGGCGGAGGTAGAGCAGGAAACCGCCGGTCTCGGCGATCCGCTCGACGGCCTCGCGCAGCTGAGGGCCGCAGTCGCAGCGCTCGCTGCCGAACACGTCCCCGGTGAGGCACTCGCTGTGCGGCCGGACCAGCGGCGCCGACTCGCCGGCGGCGGCCGCGGCGAGGGCGGCCCGCCACGGGCCGAGGCCCAGGGCGAGGTGTTCGCGGCCGTCGACCAGGCCGGTGAAGGTGAAGACGTCGGCGGTGGTGGCGTATCCGTCCGGGAACCGCAGTGGCACCGAGACCCGGGTCCGCACCCTCGTGGCTGGTAAGTCCAGCGTGACCGTCATGACGCCCCCCAAGTTGTTGAACTTTCACCAACAGCATCCGTCGGCGATCGGCAAACAACAAGAGTGGCGATCACCACGTCATCGACCGGTGACGACGAGAGCGCGGGCCGCCTCCCGGCGGCGGGTGGAGAACCGCGGCTCCAGCAGGGCGACCAGGAAGGCCAGCAGGCTGAGCACCGCGCCGGCGAGCGCCACACTGCGCACCCCGGACGCCGGGATCAGCACACTGCCGAGCAGCGCCCCCGCGGTGATCCCCACGTTGAACGCGGTCGACGTGCCGGCGGTCGCCATGTCGGTGCTGCCCGGGGCGGTCTCCAACGCCCGTACCCCCAATGCGGAGGCCATCGCCGACAAGGCGAAACCGGCGGCAGCAAGAGTGACCACCGACGCGGCCGCCGACGTGCCGAAGGCCCACTGGACGAAGAGCGCGACCGCCTGCGAGCCGATCACCGCGGTCATGGTCAGCCAGCCGTTGCGCGCCACCAGCCAGGCGGCCGCGAGGACACCGGCCAGCCCGGCCAGGCCGCGGACGAACAGCAGCGGCCCCACCGCCGACTCGCTGAACCCGCTGACCTCGGTGAGGAACGGGTTGATGTAGGTCAGAACGGTGAACGACCCGGCCACCGCGAGCGCCGAGTAGACCACGATCGTCCAGTAGCGCCCGGCGTCCGGCGCGGTGCCCACCGCGGTCTCCTCCCGGCCCTGCGGCGCCCGCGGCATCAGCGTCACGATCACCACCATGATCAGCAGACCGACGACGCTGAGCGCCAGGAACGCGGCCCGCCAGCTGGTCTGCTGCCCGAGCCAGGTGCCCGCCGGCACACCGGCAAGCGCGCCCAGCGAACTCCCCGCGAACAGCACCGAGAGCGCCCGCGGCCGCGCCGGGGCCGCGAACATCGCCGCGGCGGCCGGCGTGACCACCGACCAGAAGACGGCCTGGCTCATCGCGACGACCACGCGGGCGACCATCAGCGTCCCGTAGCCGTCCACCAGCGCCGACCCGGCGTTGCCCAGCACGAAGACCGCGAGCAGGGCGCAGAGCAGCAGACGACGCGGGACCCGGTGGGTGATTCTGGTGAGGGGTACGGAGGTGAGCACCACCACGAACCCGTAGACCGTCACCAGCAGCCCGATCTGCGGAATCGTGCGCCCGAGATCGTCGGCGATCAGCGGCAGCAGCCCGACCGGCAGCGTCTCCGCCGTGACATAGACGAACGTGGACAACGCCAGAGCCAGAAGCGTCACGACCGCACGCACATGCATGCCCTACTTCTACCCGCCCACCGCGGACTCCGCAGAGGTGCGGAAGCCCGTCGCGCTCCGCTGTCAGCGGCACCGCGCTTTCCGTATCGGCGCTTCCCGTATCGGCGAAGGATTCTCGCAACGGTCGCGATCCCTTGTCGGAGGGCGAAAGGGGACGATCAAGACCCGAGCGGCCTCACCTGGTGCGTTGCGCCACCGAACAGGTCATCGAATGGCTCCAGCCGAATGTCTCCGACCAGAACCTTATAGACGCACTCGGTGGCCGACAGATCGAGATCACACCAACCTTCGAGGTCTTCATCGACTATCACCACACTCCATTCCTCGGGCGCAGCACCGCTCACTGCACGCCAGAAGAAGTAAGTCGCCTCAATCGCGCCGAAAGCAATCAGCCTACTTCCTTCAGTGAAGTATCCCGCCGAAAGCTCCGCTCCGGACTCGCGCAAAACGCCCCAGGCCTGCTCGCGTTCCTCCACGAGAAGGGCGATGTCTGAGATTGCGCTGCCCCTCTCCGGCCCGAATAGACAGAGCCAATCATCAACGATGACCGCCCCTGTAGCGTCGATCAACTCTTTGTAATCCGATGGCAGCACAGAGTCGATCGCCGCCTCGGCGGCGTCCCACGAGTACGGGCCCGCGGTCTCCGAAACCCCTAGAAGATCGACAAGCTTGCCGGCGAAGCTGCGCATGTGTACCGCCTGTTCCGGATGTGACCCACGCTACATTGATGCGTCGTGTGTTTTGCCCAGCAACGCCACCGGCGAGGGCCGACGCCTCCGATGCCATGTCCAGATCCCGGTCGGCCGGGACCCCCTCGACCTCCAACGAAACCGGCACAGGGGCCCGATTCGAGGTTTCCAGCCAGATAGGACGGGCCGGTCTGACGTCCGTCTTCACGAGACGGACGTCAGACCGGCATCCTCCGCAGCGATGATCACCACGGCATGGATGCCGCTTACCCCCACAGGCGCGAGAAACGGGCCTTCCAGAAGCTCGACTCGTCCCCGAGCGCAAGCGGATCCCGCGCTTCGAGGCGAGCCACCACACGCTCGTACAGCCGCATCATCTTCTCCTCGTTCACTCCTTCGTATCGGACCGAGGCCGCGCCTTGCTTGTGCAGGAAGTAGAGGAAGTGTTGCAAGGAGGAGTTGACAAGCAGGTCACCGTCGTGGCGCAACCAGCGGTACACGACTTCGCCGGATCCTTCTCGCAGTCCGAAGTAGCCACATTCCGTGCATCCCGCCTCGTGCACGTGATTGGGGGTGATCTGTTCCCGGCCGATCACGTACATCGTGGGCAGCGCGGGCTCGTCGCCATGCTGAGGATCGGGAATGAACCTGGTGTCGAGTCGGGGCAGCCCGACATCGACCAGCAGTGTCCGTGCCTGCTCGGGGACCCTCCACCGGGCCACCGTCGCCGGCGTCAGGCGGAGAACGTTGCCGACGCCCGCCCAGCCCTCGAGATCCCGGGCGTCCACCGAGGGGAGGCGGCGGGTTTTGGTGATCACCAGAGTCCTTCCCAAGTCATGCCTCGATTGTAGTAATTGTTCACGCCGTTCCGGATGCCCTTACGGGCGGCGTTCTCCTTGGACTTGTCTGTTTTGCTGTATTCGAAGCTCCACGAGATCCTGAATTCCATGCCGGTGAAGAACGTCCGGCATCCGTTGGGATCGCAAGGCTGCCGCTCGGTGAACATCTTCTTGATGTTGTCCCCGTACTTGGCGTAGGCCTGCTGCTCCGCGTGCCCCGCGACGGTGTTGCTGCCGTCGCTGATGAAGGCCTCGATGGTGCCGTCCTTGAGTAGTACCGCCGCCATGTTCCGCGAGACGGACTTCTCAACAGTCACCTTGCCGGTCTGCGGGTCAATCTTCAGGGCTTTGGCGTCCGCCTTCGACTGCGCCCGCTCTTCAATGATCTTCTTGCTCAGGGGTTCCGAACCGTACCTGGTCGGACAGGTGTCGATGTTGGTGTTGTGGACCAGGACCGGAGTGTTGCCGGCGACGACGTAGTACGTGTGCAGGTCATCGACGGTGAGGTTGTGCACCCGCGTAGTCGCGGTGTGATGCGAGATCGCCGTGATCTGGACGTAGGTGCCGGCGCTGGTCCGTAGCCACTGCTGTGGTGCCAGCTGGCCGGCGTCGATCCACTCATCGAGTGCGGCCACCCAGAACGGGTGGTTCTCGGTCGCGGTGACGGCGGCGGTTCGGTTGCCGTGAACGCCATCCACGTCAATGGTCACGTCGACGAGTTGCTTGGCCCCCTCACCCACGATGACATCAGTGACAGGCCTACCCGCGGTGATACCGGAGATCGGATCGGTGGCGAGCACTCGGTCGCCCACATGAACCCGTTCGATGGGCACGGTAGTGCCATCGGCGAGCAGGACCGGCGTGCCTGGGAGGAAGCTGTTCGTTCGGTTGCATTCCTCTTCGTCGTCTTTCAGCTTCTTCTTACGACGGGCCAGTTCGCGCAGTGCGTCGCGCCGTTTCTTCGCGTCCTTGACCTTGTCCAGGAACGTGATCAGCTTCGGAACCAGCTTGCCCAGCTTCCAGGCCGCACGGACCGCCTTGATTCCACCGATCAGGTTGACCAGGCTCCACAGGCAGGCGATGACGTTGCCGTCACGGATGCAGGAGACGAGGTCACCGGCGCCGGAGAGGTCCCAGAACAGGTCCTCGGCTTCGGCTTTGATGAAGTCCAGGACGCTCATCCCGGCTTCCTGTTCGGCCTGACGCAGTTGCGCCAGCTCATTCGCGTTGAGGTACTGCGTCAGATCCGTTCCGGTGGCTTCCGGCGGGATGTTGGCGACGGCGTCGGCGAGTTCCTGCGCGGCGCGCTCTCGTTCGGCCGCCTCGGCACGGTCGGCGGCCTGTTGCGCGGTGACAGCGTGCTGTAACGCCTGGTCGGCAGCGACCGCAGCGCTGTCGGCAGCTTGCTGTGCACTCGCCGCAGCCTGGCGGGCGTCGGCGGCGTCCGCTTCGGCCGCGTCGGCGGCAGCACGTGCCGCGGCCGCATCCTTCTCCGCGGAGGTGGCGGCACGGTCGGCCGCGTCGGCGGCGTCACGGGCCGCCTGTGCGCTGCGTCCGGCGATCGCCGCGTCGCTGGCGGCCTCGTTGGCCGACTGGCGAGCCGCCTGCGCGTCGGCACGGGCCTGCACGTCGGCGCGTGCGGCACTGGCGGCTGCGGTTCGCGCCGCCGCCGCATCTGCGGCTGCTTGGGCAGCGGATTGCCGGGCTTGAGCCGCTGATTCAGCGGCTGCGGCGGCGGATCGAGCCGCTTGCGCAGCCGACAGGTAGGCGGGTCGCACCTGCTCAGCCGCGCGATCCGCAGCGGCGTCGGCTCTTTCCGCGGCGACGAGCGCCTCGTCAGCCCGGGCCCGTGCGGCTGCGGCCTGTTCGGCGCCGATCACCTCTGCTTGCGCGGCCACCCAGGCGACGAAGTCAGCGTCGATGTCAGCGCCCGTGAACGGGCTGACCATGCCGATCGCAGTGTTAGCCGGTTCAGCGATCCCGGCCGCCGACGTCGACGCCGAGGTGGCGGCTCGAACCGCGGATTCCGCCTGCTCGCTGGCAGCCACGGCCTCGTTACGGGCAGAGTCCGCTTCCGACTTCGTCCGGTCCGCCGCCCAGAGCGACCGTACCGCCTCGTCGGCGGACTGCCCGGCCAGACGCTGTGCTGCGTTCGCCGCCTCCGCCGCCTTGGCTTGCTGCGCAACCGCCTCAGCGGCCTTGGCATCGGCTCGTACTCGGGCGGCATGGGTCGCACGCGCGCTCGACTCGGCCTTGTCCGCTGCCGCGTCGGCGGCAGCAGCAGCGGCTTCGGCCTGTTCAGCGGCAGCCCACGCCCGGTCGGCGGCGTACTCAGCCTGGTCGGCGGAGGCACGCGCGTTCGCTGCCGCACCACTGGCGGTGTTGGCTGCGGACCGGGCGGCGCGTGCGGCGGTTCCAGCGATGCCCGCCTGCCGGTCGGCTTCGTCGGCCTGCGCCTGCGCTTCCCGCTTCTCCTCCTCGGTCTCGGCCTGCGCGGCGGCAGCCCGTAGTGCCTGTGCCTTGGCTTTGGCGGTCTGCTCGTCCCGTTCTGCCGCGATCGCCTGGTCCCGCGCATCGCGCGCGACGGCCTCCTGCTGCCATGCCCGGTCGTCGGCGTTGGAAGCGGCTTGCCCAGCGGCCTCAGACTTCTCCAGGGCCTGTTTCGCGACGGCGGCCTGCGCGTCTGCTGTGGCCCGGGCGTTCTTCGCGATCGCGGCCTGCTTCTCCGCCTCCGCTCGATGTTTCTCGGCCGCAGCACGTTCCGCTTCGGCGATCTGCCGCTTCCGCTCCGCCTCTGCTGCCTGCTCCTGGGCGATCACCCGCTGCTGGCGGGTCTTCTCCGCCTCGGCCCAGGCCTTGGCCTCGGCGGCCTGCGCCTGTTCCTTGGCCGTCTTCGTCCGCGCCGCCGCCGTCTTCGCCGCGTCCGCCTGCTTCTTCGCCGCCGCAGCGAGCTTCGCCGCCGCAGCCGCGTGATCCGCGGCGTGCTGACGCCACTTCTCCGCCTGCCGGGCGTGTGCCTCGGCCTGCGCCTGTGAACCCTGCGCCGCGTTCGTGGCGATCGTGGCGTCCACCGCGTGCCCGGCGGTCGTGATCGCACCGACCGAGGCGACCGCCGCCTCCCGCATGCCGACGGTGATCGCCGACCACTCGATCCCGTACGTCAGGCCGGTCTCGTCCAAGGTCTGCGCCGCCGCCTGTGACGCCGCCGCCGCGGCCTGCGCCTGAGACAGCGCGGTCTGCGCCGCCCGCAGCTGATCAGCGATGATCTGCTTCTCGATCGCCAGCGAACCGGCCTTGCTCGCGACACTGCCGCCACCGGCCAGGATCCGCTGACTGTTGCGCGCCGCGTTCGCCGCCCCGCCCATCGCGTTGGCGGAGCGCTGCAACGCCCGTACCCCATCGCCGTGCGCGACCATCATCTGCGCCCGCGCCTGCGAGGCCCGCTGGGCCCGCTTGGCCAGATCCGACAGCTCCTCGAGGGCCTTGTTGCGCGCTTCGAGGTCGGCCAGATGCTTCTCCCGGGCCGCCGCGTCAGCCTTCGCCGCCGCCGCATATCCGGTGGCGAAGAACGCGGCCACCGCCAGGTCGTCACCGGCGAGGGCCTGCTCCGCCGCCGCCTTGACCTGGGTGCCGGCCGGCGCCGCCGCGGCGAACACCCGCAGCCGCTCCCGCAACGCCGCGGCGCGCTCCCGCGAGTCCACGTTCTTCTTCTCGTCCCGGGCCCGCGCGATGTCGGCCCCATAGGCCAGGAACGCCCGCCGGTCCTCATCCGAGCCGGCGTAGACCCGCCGCACCTCGGTGTCGAAGTAGCCACCGGGCACACCCGTGCCGACCAGCGCTTTCACCTTCGCCAGCCGGTCGGCGGCTTCGAGGCGCTTACGCTCACGCACCTGCTCTTCGATCACCGGCATGTCATTGAGCGCGAACCGGCGGATCGCCGCCGCGTCACCGGTCGCCAGAACCTTCAACGCCGCGTCACGGATCTCCGGCTCCTCGGTGAACTCCGCGAGATCGGTGACCGCCCGTACCCACCGCTCATTGCTGGCCACCACCCCCGTGGTGCCGTTCCACTGCTCCGTGACCAGCGGCGGCACCGGAATCGGTGGTTCTTCCTGCTGCGCGGCGGCCGGCGACGGCGCAGCCAGCGCGGGTGGTGCGTGCAGGCCGGCGGCGGCGACCACGAGGGCCAGCAGCATCACCAGCCACAGACGGAGGGAGGACGTTCGAGTATTCACCGGAATCCGTTCGGAAGAAGGGGAGGCTCAGGACTGCAGCACGTGCTCGCCGGCCAGCACCATCGCGTGGATCTGCGCCCAGTACGCGGCCTGCTTCGCCGCCGTGTCCCGCGTGGTCTGCCAGTGCTGCTCGTTGTCACCAGCGGCATCGGCGATCGCCGCCCAGTTCGGGTTCGACGACGCCTCGCCAGCGGCGACCGCCACCTGCTGCCAGTTGGCCGCCTGCTGCTGCGCGACCAGCACCGCGCCGTCCCAGGCCGACGTCGCGGGCCGGGCCCGGTCTCCGACCAGCCCCCAGGCCCGCAACGCGGTCGCCCGCGCCAGTTCCTTGGCCTCGCCCTCTGCCTCGAGTGCCGCCTGCTGCGCCGCCTTCGCGTCCGCGATCAGACCCTCCAGACCCGAACGCCACACCATGTCACTGTTCGCCCGCTGGGTCCGCTCGACCTCCAGGTCGACAGCGGCCGCGGCAGCCCAGTCATAGGCGTAGAACTCGACCACATCGGCGTCGGTGGCCTCGGGACGCACCGCCAGACCGGCTGCCGCCCGCACCTGAGCGCCCGGGTCGGTGTCCCGCAGATGCACGACGAAATCCCGGTCGGCCTGCGACAACGCGGCCGCCTGTTCCCCGTCGGCCTCCCGGGCCAGCCGGTCGCGTTCCTTCGCCGCCGCATACCCGGTCCGGGCGAACGCATCGAGCGCTGCCGTGCCCCGGTTCAGCGCGTCCCGCGCCGCCGCGTGCACCTCCGGCGAATACTCCACCGTGTGCGTGGCCAAAACCCGGCGCGCGAAATCCTCGTTGCGAGATGCCAGCATCTTCGCCCGATCCACCGCGAACTTCATCCCCGAATTCAGGAAACGGTCCACCGCAGCCGGGACATTCTTACTGGTCAACGCATTCCACGCGGCTGTCCGCACCAACGCGCGCGGATCATAGAGCGCCAGATAGCGTACGTAAAGAAGGTCTTCCTCGTTCTGGTCGAAGCTCTCATCGAACGCCGTCATCACCACGGCACCCCACACGGGCGCCGCCGGCGTCACCACAGCGCCGGCTACCACGCCGGGAACCAGCACCAACGCAGCCGCCATCGCTGCGGACCGAGTCCGCACACGCGTATTCAATTGCAACATCCCCCGTTTCACAGCAACTTCTCAGTGAATTCTGGCCGAGCTCGTTTTTGAGCACCGTTCGAAAAATCGACGAGGGGCCGAATCCACGAGATTTCTAACATGGACGCTCGTCGCTCACCACCCCTGATCCCATTGAAGGTGGGCTTTGCCTAATCAACGGAGAAAATCTTGACGGGTACGCGTTCCGCTGGTTACGTTTCGGCGGCCGTGCTGGATGTGTCATCACGTCGCACAGGCAATTTTTCATCGACAACGGGGATTTCATGAAAATCTGCACCAGACGACCAGGTGTCCTGCCTGGACTGCTGGCAGCCGTCACCGCCACCACCTTGGTGATGTCGCTGACCAGTCCGGCCGCCGCCTCACCGGACCCGACTCCCTCGGCGCCCACTCCGGCGTCGGCCGAACCCTCTCCGGCGCCGTCGCAGCTCACGGCCGACCAAGCACCAGCGGAGCAAGCCGCCGGAGCACGAGCATCGACAGCGGCCCGAGCTGCCGCGGACGACGAGCCGACCGAGATGGAGGACAAGGTCCTCGCCGCCCGCGAGATCGGCATCGAGCCGCCTCCCGAGTGGCTCGGTCAGAGCGACCGCAACTTCGTCTTCCTGATCTGGCAGCACTCGGCCGACTACCCGGTGATCCGCTCCGTCGCCGAGCTCGTGCTCTCCGCCGACACCAAGATCGTCGACGCGGTCTGCAAGGAGTTCATCCTGCAGGGCATCTTCGAGGCCAAGGTCGCCGACGACACCAAGAAGATGAGCGACGAGCGCGCCGCGCGCCAGGCCCGTGAGATCAAGCGGGCCGCCTACGCCGCCGCGGCCGTCACGCTCGACGCCGAAGGGCGCATGCTGCTGCTCTCCGAGCGCGACGTGGTCATCGAGATCTGGCGCAAGACCACCGGCCCCAGGGTGAAGGCCGCCGCCGAGACCGCCATCGACGGTGACGCCGCCGCCCAGCACGAATTCCTGGTCTCCGGCGTCACCGCCGCCGCCAAGGACGACCTCGACGACGCCATCGCGGCGGCCGCAAAGGAGAGCCTGGAAGCTGCCGAGCGGTTGAAACGCCGTGGCGAGATGCTCGACGCCGCCGCCCTCATCGGCATGATCCCCGACGAGGGCAAACTCGCCATGACCGACGACAACTTCATCCGCTGGATCTACAACCTCGTCGACGCCGACCCGGACAAGGTCGAGGTTCGCGCGGCCGCCCTGGCCGCGCTGCGCAGCAGCGACCCCGCCGACTGGCGCGAGTTCATCGACAACGGCATGGAAGTTGCCAACAAGAAAGACACCCTCCGCGTGCGGCTCGAAGGTGAGGCCGCGGACCGTGCCAGCGCCCTCAAGATCAAGAACGACGCGGCCGCCAATGGCAAGGACAACCTCGTCACCGCCGCCACCCACGCCCTGCTCGGCGACAAGCCGGACGTCATCTCCCACTTCCTGCTGACCGGCCGCAACCAGGTCGCGCCCGACTCCGACAACCGGCCCAGCGCGATGTCCTGGCAGTGGCGCAACCTGAACTCCGACAAGTGCCTGGCCACCGAGGCCGGCAGCCTCGCCAGCGGCGCCGTCCTGGTCCAGGCCGACTGCGCCGAAACCGACAAGCAGCGCTGGATCGCCATGCGCGTCTACAACTCCGCCCCGGCCAAGTACCGCATCATCAACGCCCAGGACCGCGCCAAGTGCGTCGGCCTGGAGACCGACACCGCCGCCAACGGCACCAAGTTCACGATCGCCACCTGCAAGAACGCGGAAGACGAGTTCTTCACCTACACCAAGGTGGGTGACAACTACGTCTGGAAGAACATCCTCGCCGGCCGCGCGATCACGGTGCTCAACGCCAGCAAGGTCACCGGCGCCCACACCATCACCTACGACGTCAACAACGGCACCAACCAGCAGTGGTACCCCACCAACACCCGGCTGCTGCCCGGCCAGGAACTCGGGGAGGCGAAGGTGCTGCGGTCACTCGCCGGCCACTCGGCCCGCCTGCAGAGCGACGGCAACTTCGTGATCTCCAAGGGCCCGAAAGCGGTGTGGGACAGCGCGACCACCAACGGCGTCCGGCTCATCAACCAGCGGGACGGCAACCTCGTCCTGCGCCGCGCCGACGGCCTCGCGGTCTGGGCGTCCGGGACCCACACCAAGGGCCCCAGCACACTGCAGATGCAGGACGACGGCCACGTCGTGCTCTACGACGACAGCGACGGCAGCGTCACCTGGAATTCGAACATCTGGGACATCTCGTACGTGAGCGACATGAACGACAAGTGCATCACCGTCCCCGGCACGACGTTCGGCTCCAGCCTCCAACTGGAGATGCAACCGTGCGACGGACGCATCCAGCAGCAGTTCATGTCCCATGAGGGCATCCTGAGCTTCAACAACCAGTGCATCGACGTCAAGGGCGGCGGCCTCGCCCCCAACGGCACCATCGTCCAAACCTGGACCTGCAACAACGGCCCGGCACAGAAGTTCGTCCTGCAGGGCGACGGAACCTTGAAGAACCCGGCGTCCGGCAAGTGCATCGACATCCCCAACAGCAACAGCAACAACGGCGCCAAACTGGTCATCTGGACCTGCAGCACCGGCAGCAACCAGAAGTGGCACAAGGCCTACTTCTAGAAACGTGACAGGTGCGGGGCTGCCATCAGGCAGCCCCGCACCGCCGTGTTCACAACCCCTCCCGCCCCTCAGACGCCGGACGCCGGGATCCGGCCCTGCACCGGGCGGGGGTTCGCCAAGCCTCGGTCGAGAAGCGCACGGACCGTGGTGGCCTCCTCCAGGCAGCGGCCGACGAGACCGGCACGGCCGGGCCGGTTATGGAAGGAGCTTCTGCGGAGGGCGGATCGACCTATTGACTTTCGATAGCTATGGAGCGATCCTCGATGGGTGCTTACCGATAATCGAGTAGTAGTGCTGCTGCTCCGCACCGTTCTCGCCGGGCTCTTCGCCCTGCTCGTGATGCTGCAGACGTTCTCGTTCCCGGGGCAGTTTGCCAGCATGGCGCGGGAGGATCCGGACTTCGCGCCGCTGCGCTGGCCGGCCACCGTCATCGTGATCTTCTGGTTGCTCTGCGCCCAGGTGGTGATCGTCGCGACATGGCGGCTGCTCACCCTGGTCCGGCGCGACGCGATCTTCAGTGACGCCGCGTTCAAGTGGGTGGACGCGATCCTGTACGCGATCGGTGCGGGCTGGGTCGTGCTCGTCGGTGTCTTCCTGGTGGTCGGGTTCAACGCGGACGACCCGGGGCCGATCGTGGTGCTCATGCTCCTGGTCACCGGCGTGACCGCGTTCGGCCTGGTGATGCTCGTGATGCGGGCGCTGCTGCGGCAGGCCACCCATCTGCGCAGCGAGATGGAGACGGTGATCTGATGCCGATCGTCGTGCGCATCGACGTCCAGCTGGCGAAACGGAAGATGGGCGTCGGCGAGTTCGCCGAGAAGGTCGGTCTCACCCCGGCGAACGTGGCGGTGCTCAAGAACGGCCGGGCGAAAGCGGTCCGGTTCAGCACTCTCGAAGCGATGTGCCGGGTGCTGGAGTGCCAGCCCGGCGACCTGCTGGAGTTCGTGGAGGACGAGCAATGAAATATCTGATCACCGTCCCGCTGGTCGCCCTCGGCGCGGCAGCGGTCGTCTTCGGCGAGTCGGACGACTCCCCCGGCCTGCAGGCGATCGGCGTGGTGCTGGTCGTGACCGCCCTGGTCGTGTTCCTGCGCCGAGCACGACGCTGACAAGCCGGGCACGGCGCTGACAAGCCGGGCACGGCGCTGACAAGCCGAGCACGGCACCGGTAAGCCGAGCACGGCATGAAACCGGGCGCCAGGGATCGCGACCAGGGTTCCTCCCTGGCTCGCCCCGGGCGCCCGGGCGGGCAGGCTGTGGACAGCCGACAAACGAGGAGCAACGCAGATGTCCACGATCCGCCTTCACCAGCACACCACCGTCACCCCGGAGCAGTTCGTCGCGGCGATCACGGACTTCGGCCCGGGCCGCGAGAAGATCTTCGGCAACAGCGCCGACGCCGACCTGCGGGTGCACTCCCTGGGTGCCACCTCCGCCGACGTGACCGAAGGGTCCGGCGGCATCTGGGAGCGGCTTGCCTACGACTGGTCGGACGTGCGCCGGGTGACGATGAGGACGACCGACTCGAACGTGTGGGGCGGGGCGTCCGGTCACACGTACACGATGACGACGTTGACCGATGGGACCACCGACATCGACGTCGTGGTGATCCGGGACGGCAAGAACCTGAAGGGTCGCACGCTGGGCTTTCTCTTCTCCTTCGTGGGAAAGAGCTTTCTCGGCAAGGCCCTCGGCAACACCGTCAAGGCCGTCGAGGAGCGCGTCAACGCAGCCTGACGGGAGACGCCGGGTCCCGGAGCGGACGGCGAGGTGCCAGCCTCTAACATGTACGCACTTCTGATATCGGGGGACGTGCATATGGCAAATAATCGATGGCCGGTGCGTGCCGGCCTCTCCCTGCTCGCCATGCTCGGGGTCGGCGTGGTCGCCGCGCCGGTTCAGGCGGCGGCAACCGTCCGGGGTACGGCGCGGGCCGGCACCTCGACGGTGACGTTCGAGGCGGGCACCGCCACGAACAAGGTCGTGATCACCCGGTCCGGGCGGACCGTCACGATCGACGACCGGGTGGAGATCCGGCCGGGCAAGAACTGCAAGCGGGTCAAGGGCGACAAGACCAAGGTCCGCTGCAAGACCAAGAAGGCGCCGAAGAAGGTCGTCGTGGACGTCTACGACCGCAACGACACCGTGACCAACAAGAGCGACCTGCGGATGGATGCGGACGGCGGCGCCGGCAACGACAAGCTGGTCGGCGGCCCGAAGGCGGACATCCTCTACGGCGACGACATCTTCACCCGGTACAAGAACGGCAACGACCGGGTCTACGGCGGCGGCGGCGACGACGAGATCTTCGGCGGCGAGGGTTCCGACTACCTCTCCGCCGGGGACGGCAACGACGTCGTCACGGCCGACGCGGTCTGCGAGTGCTACGGCCCCCGCCGGCCCGGCAACGACACGTTGCTCGGCGGAAACGGCGAGGACCTGCTGGCCGGCATGGGCGGCAACGACCGGCTGTCCGGTGGCGCCGGCCGGGACTCGCTGTTCGGGCAGGCCGGCCGGGACCGGATCGAGGGTGGAGCCGGTGACGACGAGATCCAGGGTGACGACAGCGACAAGGGTGCCGCCGCTGACGTGCTGCTCGGCGGATCGGGCTTCGATCGGGTGGTCTATCACGGGTACAGCAGGGGCGTCGTCGTCGACCTGGACGGCGTCGCCGACGACGGTGTGCCCGGTGAGCGGGACAACGTCGGCGCCGACGTCGAATACCTCTACGGCAGCAGCAAGAACGACCGCCTGACCGGCAACGCCAAGGCCAACAAGATCGACGGCATGGAGGGTGACGACGTCATCCACGGTGGCGGCGGCAACGACGAACTCAACGGCGTGCAGGGGCGCAACAAGCTGTACGGCGGAGCCGGCAACGACACCCTCGACAGCTTCTCCGACAACAAGGGCTCCCTCCTCGACGGTGGGATCGGCACCGACAAGTGCTGGTACGGCACGAGGGACACCGTGACCGGGTGCGAGGACACGTACCAGCAGTACTGAACGCCCGAACCGGTCATCGAGGTGTGAGCCCGGGTCCCCGTGTCCCGGGCTCACACGTACTGGGTCAGGGCAGGGTCCAGCGCTGGTTCGCCCCGGCGAAGCAGTCCCAGATCTGCAGCCGGGTGCCGCTGGCCGAGCTGTTGTTCTGCGCGTCCAGGCACCTGCCGCTCGACGGGTTGCGCAGCGTGCCGTCGGCGGCGGCCTGCCACGCCTGGGCGCCGGTGCCGTTGCAGTCGTAGATCTGCACGAGCGAGCCGTTCGCGGTGCCTGCCGCGTTCACGTCCAGGCACTTGCCGAGCGCCCGGATCGTGCCGTCGGAGCCGACCGTCCAGGTCTGCGCGGCCGTGGAGTTGCAGTCGTAGAGCTGCACGGCCGTACCGTTGGCGCTGCTGGCAGCCGCGACGTCCACGCACTTGCCGCCGATGCCGGTGATCCGCCCGGTCCGGCCGGCGGGCGGCTGACTCCCGCCCATCGCCGTCTCATAGATCGCGCTGACCAGCGAGTTCGCACCGGTGGCGTCCTGCGACAGCTCCCAGTTCATGATGCCGCCGGCGTTCGCCATCGCCCACTGCGTCTTGCGCCGGATCGTCGGCAGGCCGTTGTAGCACTCGCCGGACGGGGTGCAGTCCCGGTTCGCGTTCGCCGGGTCCTGCGCGACCAGCTGCGCGTAGGTGAGATAGCCCGGCCGGCTGTAGAACGGCACGCCCAGCACGGTCTTGGCCTTGGGCAGCCCGCGGCCCTTCCAGAAGTTCGCCGCGTTGATCGACCAGTCGTAGTTGGCGTGCGGGCTGCCACCGTCGTACGCCATGATGTTGAGCCAGTCGACGTAGCCGAAGACCGCGGGCTGCACGCCGTTCGCGGTGCCGCCCTCGCTGACGACCGCTGCGGTCAGCAGTTTGCCCTCGTTGTGCAGGGCCGTGCTGAGCTGACCCATCAGCGCCGTGTAGTTGGTCGCCGAGGCGCCCGGATCCGGGTACTCCCAGTCCATGTCGACGCCGTCCAGGCCGTACTGGCGGACGGTGTTCATCACGGCGTTGACGAACGTGGTGCGGCTGCCGGCGTTCGCGGCGAGAGATTCGAAGGCGGAGTCGTTGCCGTCGTTCCAGCCGCCGATTGCGATCGAGACCTTGACGTTGTTCTGATGGCCGAGGGTGACGAGCTGCTGCAGCTTGGCGGTGTTCTCGATGGGCTGCAGCGTGCCGTTCGCGTTGGGCAGCGCGAACGCGTAGTTGATGTGGGTGAGCTTGGTGTACTGGATGCTGGTGACGCTGCCGGCCCAGGACGGCATGTAACCGACGCTCTTGAACCCGCCGGGGAGGACCACGGCCTGCGCGGCGCCCGGGCCGGTGACGGTGAGGCCGGCGCCGGCCAGGACGATCGCGAGCGCGGCCGTGACCGATCTTCTGATGCTCATGGGGAACGCACCCTTCATGGGGGATGAGTGGGGCGCGTCAAACGTTAAGAACATTAACAGAAGCCGGTCAATACGTTCCGCCGGTTCCGGAACAAGATGACGTGTTACATCACGCCGCGATAGGGAGCGCATTGGCATGACCGGGGGCATTGCTGTTCATCGATGCCAGTGGTGGGGTAGGTGCACCATCCCCCTGATTCCGGAGGTCGTTCATGAGACGACGTTCCCTCGCGGCCTTCGCCGCGGCCACGCTCTGTGCGGCCGCCGCGTTCACCGCGTCCGCCCCTGCCGGGGCGGGGCCGGCCCCCGACCCCGCAGGCGAGTACGAGATCTACGACGTGCGCACCGAGGCGCAGCGGAACCGGATCGCCCGGATCGGCGCGGCGATCGAGGACATCGAGCACGGCGTCGCGGCCGTCACGGCGACCGGCGCCGAGGTGAGCAGGCTGCGCAAGGCCGGCTTCACGGTCAAGGAGGCGCCGGAGCAGCTCACCACTCTGGACTTCCCGCCGGCCGACGCGGCGTACCACAACTACGCCGAGATGGTCGCCAAGGTGAACGCGGCGGCCTCCAACTTCCCGTCGATCGTCAGCAAGCGGGTGCTCGGCAAGTCCTACGAGGGCCGCGACATCGTGGCCGTGAAGATCTCCGACAACGTCGGCACGGACGAGTCCGAGCCCGAGGTGGTCTACCAGGCGAACCATCACGCGCGTGAGCACCTCACCGTCGAGCAGGCGCTCTACCTGCTCGGCCAGTTCACCAGCGGGTACGCCACCGACAGCCGGATCAAGACCATCGTGGACAGCCGGGAGATCTGGATCATCCCGTCGGTCAACCCGGACGGCACCGAGTACGACGTGGCGACCGGCAGCTACCGCTCGTGGCGCAAGAACCGGCAGCCGAACAGCGGATCCAGCTACATCGGCACCGACCTCAACCGCAACTACGGGTACCAGTGGGGCTGCTGCGGCGGCTCGTCCGGCAGCACGTCGAGCGCCACCTACCGCGGACCGTCGGCGTTCTCCGCGCCGGAGACCCGGGTGCTGCGCGACTTCTACAACAGCCGGGTGATCGGCGGCGTTCAGCAGGTCAAGGCCGTGATCGACTTCCACTCGTACTCGAAGCTGGTGCTCTGGCCCTACGGGCACACCACCGCGAACACGGCCACCGGCATGAACGCCGACCAGGCCAACACGTTCGCCACGCTGGGCCGGCAGATGGCGGCCACGAACGGGTACACGCCGCAGCAGTCCAGCGACCTCTACATCACCGACGGTGACTCGCTCGACTGGCTGTGGGGCGTTCACAAGATCTTCGCGTACACCTTCGAGCTCTACCCGGGCAGCTCGGGCGGCGGCGGCTTCTACCCGCCGGCCAGCGTCATCCCGACCGAGACGGCCCGCAACCGCACGGCGGCGCTGATGCTCGCCGAGGCCGCCGACTGCCCCTACAAAGTGATCGGCAAACAGAGCACGTACTGCTAGTAAGGATCCATGCGGATCGACGTGACGACGGTGCGGAAGCTGGTGTCGGACCAGTTCCCGGAGTGGGCCTGCCTGCCGGTGCGCGAGGTGGAGTCGGACGGGACGGTCAACGCCATCTTCCGCATCGGCGACGGCCTCACGGCCCGGTTCCCGCTGATCCGCAAGCCCGGAAACCCCGCCCCTGCCGAGATCCTCCAGATCCGGCAAGGGCTTCACCGCGAGATGTACGCCTCCCGGCGCCTGCTCGGCCGGACCCGATTCCGTACGCCCGTGCCGGTCGCCATCGGGGAACCGGGCGCCGGGTTCCCCCTGCCGTGGACCGTGCAGACCTGGCTGCCCGGCACCGTGGCGACGGCCGCCGACCCGGGCTCCTCCGTGGCGTTCGCGACCGACCTGGTCGACCTGATCACCGCGATGCGTGCCGTGGAGACGGAGGGCGCGACGTTCACCGGTCCGGGCCGCGGCGGCGTGCTGGCGGATCACGACGGGTGGATGCGGACCTGCTTCGACGCCAGCGAGGGGCTCTTACCCGTACCCCTGCTGCGGGGTTTGTGGGAAACCATGCGGAAGCTTCCGCGCGGCGGCGACCGCGATGTGATGACCCACGGTGACCTGATGCCCGGCAACCTGCTGGTGGCCGGCGGGCGCCTCACCGGCGTCCTCGACGTCGGCGGTTTCCGGCCGGCCGACCCGGCGCTCGACCTGCTCTGCGCCTGGCACCTGCTGGAGCCGGGTCCGCGCAAGGTCCTGCGCACGGGCCTGGCCTGCGACGACGCGGAGTGGGAGCGGGGCCGGGCGTGGGCGTTCGAGCAGTCGATGGGGCTGGTCTGGTACTACGAACGCACCAACCCGGTGATGGCCGGAATCGGACGCCGGACCCTCGACCGGATCATGGCGGACGCCGCGGTCACCAATCCAGGTAGCGGCTCTTCCACGCGGTGAAACGCTCGCCGAACTCGTCCCGCGCGGCCGCGACCACCTCGTCCGGGTCGTCGACCGGGGTCAGGCCGAACGTGCCGGCGAGCCAGGTGACGAACGTGTCGTGGTGCGCGGAGTGGTCCTCGTCGTCCGCGCGGTAGAAGAACAGGTCCTCGTGGCCGATCGACGGCTCGCTGTCGAAGGTGAGCAGCCGGAACAGTTCCCGCAGGTCGCGGGCGACCACGTGCTCGCCGCCCTCGTCGCCGAACGCGATCACCGGCAGGGTGGCCAGGTCGGCGCGGTCGTCGATCCGCCACAGCGCGTAAAACGAGCCGCCACCGGTGGCGCGGGCGAACGGCAGCAGGCCGGCCAGGAATCCTGGGTCCTTCGACCAGCCGGCCTCGAGGCCCGAGGTGTCGTTCCAGTCGTCCAGGCCGAAGCTCTGCGAGTACGACTCGTACCCGTAGCGGTCCTGGAAGTCCTTGAGCAGGTTCAGTTCGGGAACCGGGGAGTATGCGGCGCTCACACCGGCGGAGCCTACCGGGGGCCGTGGTCCGCGATATGAGCGACATGAGATTTAAACATTTGCACGTGTCAATGGGACAGTTCTCCCAGCGGCGCTACCCGACCGGCGCGCCCCGACCGAGGAGGACCCCCTCATGCGCAGATGGCGATCCCTTCTGGCGACCGCTGCGGCAGCCCTCACCGCAGCCACCATGGGCGTGCTGGCCGCACCGGGCACGGCTGTCGCGGCGGACGAGCCCGTCACGCCGTACGTCGTCGGCGGCACCCGCGCCGCCCAGGGCGAATTCCCGTTCATGGTGCGGCTCTCGATGGGCTGCGGCGGCGCGCTCTACAGCCCGACGCTCGTGCTGACCGCGGCGCACTGCGTCAGCCGCACCGGCAGCAACACGTCGATCACCGCCACGATGGGTACGGTGGATCTGCAGTCCAGCAGCCGGATCACCCGCCGGTCCAACTACGTCTACCGCGCTCCCGGATACAACGGCAACGGTGACGACTGGGCGTTCATCCGTCTCGCCAGCCCGGTCACCGGCCTCGCCACGCTGCCGATCGTGACGTCGACCGCCTACGACTCGGGCACCTTCACGATCTCCGGCTGGGGCGCGGCCAGGGAGGGCGGAGCCCAGCAGCGTTACCTGCTCAAGGCCACCGTCCCGTTCGTCAGCGACAGCACCTGCAACTCCAGCGCGATGTACGGCGGCGAGGTGATCGCGGCCGAGGAGATCTGCGCCGGGTACACCTCCGGTGGCGTCGACACCTGCCAGGGCGACTCCGGTGGCCCGATGTTCCGCCGGGACGCCTCGAACGCCTGGATCCAGGTCGGCATCGTGAGCTGGGGCGACGGCTGCGCCCGCCCGAACAAGCCGGGTGTCTACACGCAGGTCAGTTACTTCTCCGCGGCGATCCGGTCGGCTGCTGCCAGCCTCGGCGGATGACCGGGACCTGCCGGATGCGCGGGCTCTTCTGAGGCGCGGACTCTTCTGAGGCGCGGACTCTTCTGAGGCGCGGCGGGGGCGGTGATCGCCCCCGCCGTCACGTCGTCGTGTTACTCGGTGGCCCCGGGAGCGGCGGACTCCTCCGCGGCGCCTTCCTCACCTGCCGCGCCTTCCTCACCTGCCGCGCCTTCCTCGCCTGCGGCGCCCTCCTCACCTGCGGCACCCTCGTCCTCGGCGGCGCCCTCCTCCTCGGCGGCGCCCGCTCCGGCGGCGGCCTTGGCGTCGGCGAGCGCCAGGCACGACTGGAGCAGGGTGCGCTGGGCCGAGACGACAGCGGCCGCCGCGGCGGCGCCCTCGTCAGCAGCGCCCTCCTCAGCAGCGCCTTCCTCGGCAGCACCCTCTTCGGCGGCGCCCTTCTCGGCGCTCTTCTCCTTGCCCGCGGCCTTGGCGGCCTTCCTCAGGACCTTGGCCCACTTCTTGGCCTGAGCCTTGTTCTCGGCCTTCTCGGCCTTCTCGGCCTTCTCGGCCTTCTCCGCCTTCTCCGCCTTCTCCGCCTCGTCCGCCGCTGCGCCCTCGTCGGCAGCGCCTTCCTCGGCAGCGCCCTCCTCGGCAGCGCCCTCCTCGGCAGCGCCGCCCTCGGCTGCCGCCACGTCCGCGGCGAATGTGTCGCAGGCGGCCTCCAGCGCCACCGCCGCATCCGCGGCCGCCTCCTCCGGCGCCTGCTCCTCGACCGGCGCCAGCTCCTCGCCGTCGCAGATCACCGCACCCGCGTTCACCTGGAGCTCCGCACACTGGGACACGTCGAACTGCTGACCGTCGACGTTCACCAGATCGGCGGCTTTCGCCTCGGTGCCGGCCGAGGCCAGCTGGACGCCTGTCACGCCGGTGGCGACCAGCACCCCGGCGACGATCACCGCCCCAATCGTCTTGCGCCGGTTGCCGTCGTTGCGTCGGTACGCGCGCGACCTCATGATCACTCCTCGTCGTGGACGTCGATGTCACCCCGGTCGGGGGCACATACGGGCGTCGACGGGCGAGCGGTTCAAACCGGTTTTTCTGATCGGTACCGGACAGGCGGAAATCCGCTGGTCAGCCCGCTGCTGGGGAAACCCTGTGAATGCCGGCGGCGACGAGCTGCTCCCGCTGTTCCGCGCCGAGCCGGTCGAACCAGCGGGGCGGCCACAGCGCCGGCGGCAGGTACCCGGCCATGCCGAGGTCCCGCCGGGCGCACTGGTAGAACTCGTCGCGGGTCCGCTCGAACTCGGAGAGCGCCTGCACCCACGACGCTTCGCTGGTCAGGACGCCGCGCGCGAAGAACTCCAGCTGCCAGACCGTCTGGTGCCAGGCCCGCGCAGCCCGCACGGTCTCCGGGTGCCCGAGCAGCAGCACCGACTCCCACGTGACGGCGCGTGCCGCGGCCGCGTCGGCCAGCTCGGTGCGGCCCCGGTCGAGCGGGACCGCTTCGGAGGAGTGCGACAGTCCACGGGTACGGGCCATGCCGCTCGCCACCCGCACCACCCGTTTGACCGCGGTGCCGTACTCCACATAGGCCGCGAGCCGTTCCGCGTCCCAGCGCGACCGCTGCTCACGGCGTTGCCGGTGGCGCTCGCCGGCGCGGACGAGCAGGAACGTGAACAGTCCGCCGAGGACGGCGCCGACCAGAGCCGCATACTGCTGCATAGTCACTCCCAGAAGTCGCGCCGACACGGTAAGAACATTGTCGGGTGTCCACCGTCCTAGCGGCATTCACCCGATTTGGTGGGATCGGGATTCCTCTCCGCCCGATCGGGGGCACACTGACCGCATGACGCAAGCCCTCGCATCGCAGGCGGCCGAAGTGGTCTGGAGCCGGGCCCGTGCCGACCTCGGCAACGGCCCCGGCGACCGGCACCTCCGCGCGCTTCTCCTGGTCCACGGCATCGTCACGAACTGCGGTCCGGCGCACGCCGCGATCAGCTGCGAGCCGGCCGAGCTGACCGTCGCCGCCGAGGCGTGCCGTTACCTGGGCCTGGACGACCTCGCCGCGCTGCTGCTCCGGTTACCGGACGCGACCGGGAGCGACTCCGCGGAGCGGCTGCTCGACGAGGAGTACTACGAACTCGTGCCGGACGACGCGACCATACGAAGGGCGTTCGAGCAGCGGTACGCGACGACGCCGGACGACTTCGAGGAGATCACCGCACGCCGCTTCCCGAGGTATCACACCGCCGAGAAGTGATTCACGGGTTCGCCGGCGGTGGGCTGATCAGCCCACCGCCGGCGAACGGTTCGCACCGGCTACGCCGGGTAGAGCTCGTCGATCTCGCCGGCGTACCGATCGGTGATGACCCGGCGGCGCAGCTTGAGCGTCGGGGTCAGCTCGCCGGTCTCCGGGGTCCAGCCGTTCGGCAGGATCCGGAACGTCTTGACCTGCTCCGGCCGGGCCAGTTTCGTGTTCGCCAGGTCCACCGCCGTGGTGATCTCGGCGAGCACGGCCGGGTCGGCGGCGAGCTCGGCGGTGGTCCCGCCGGTCAGCCCCCGTGAGCGGGCCCAGAGCGGCAGCACCTCCTCGTCCAGGACGATCAGCGCTGTCACGTACGGCCGGCGGTCGCCGATCGCGACGGCCTGGGCGATCAGCGGGTGGGCCCGCAGCAGGTTCTCGATCTGCGCCGGCGAGATGTTCTTCCCGCTGGAGTTGATGATCAGTTCCTTCTTGCGGTCGGTGATCGTGAGGAAGCCCTCGTCGTCGAGCGTGCCGACGTCACCGGTGGCGAGCCAGCCGTCGGCGTCCGTGACCGGGTCGATGCCGCCGTCGGCGCGCAGGTACCCGGCGCATACGAGCGGGCCGCGGACCAGGATCTCGCCGTCCTCGGCGAGCTTGAGCTCCATGCCCGCGTTGATCCGCCCGACCGTGCCGGTGCGGAACTTCGACGGCGTGTTGATCGTGGCGGTGCCGGTGGTCTCGGTCATCCCCCACACCTCGAGCACGTCGATGCCGAGGCTGGCGAGGTAGAGCAGCACCTCGACCGGGATCGGGGCGGCGCCGCTGCCGGCCCAGAGCATGTTGTCCATGCCGAGCCGGGCGCGCAGCGGCTTGAGCACCTTCTCGTCCAGGGCGGCGAGTTTCGCGGCCAGCTCCGGCGGCACCTCCTGGTCGGCGCCGCGCAGCTTGTAGGCCTCGAGGGCGACCTCGCGCGCCATGTCCACCGCCGCCCTGACCTGCGGCTCGGCGCCGGCGAGCTGGGCCTGGACGCCGGCCACCATCTTCTCCCAGATCCGGGGCACGCCGAAGAACGAGACCGGCCGGATCTGGGCCAGCCCGGCGAGCAGCTGGGTGGGGTCGGGGCAGATCGTCACGTGCCCGGTGCGGTAGACCGGGTTGTAGACGCCGAGCACCCGCTCGGCGATGTGCGCGAGCGGCAGGTAGGCCAGCGAGGCCGCGTGGTCCGGCACGTCCGGCACCACCGCCTCCAGGACCACCGCCTGGTAGATCACGTTGCCGTGGGTGAGCAGCACGCCTTTCGGGTCGCCGGTCGTGCCGGACGTGTACAGCATGGTGACCGGCTGCTCCGGCCGCACCTCACGCCAGGTCTTCTCGAACGCTCCCGGGTCGGCCTCGAGCGCGGCCGCGCCGCGCGTGACGACCTGGTCGAGCGAGAGCCGGTCGCCGGCGTCCTCCACGACCACGACGTGCCGGAAGCGGTCCAGCACCTGCTCCCAGCGGGCCAGGTCGGCGGTGCGCTCCACGATCAGGATCTCGGCCCCGCTGTGCCGGGCGAGATAGGCGAGCTGGTCGTCGGAGAGGGTGGCGTAGACGGTGGACGGCACGGCGCCGAGGTGCACGGCGGCCAGGTCCACCAGCCAGTGCTCGGGCCGGCTGGACATCATGATCAGCATCCGGCCGCCGGAGCTCAGGCCGAGGTCGGCGAGCCCGCGGGAGATCACGGCGATCTCGTCGCGCAGCTCACGCCAGGTCCGGGTGCGGTCGGAACCGAGAACGCTGAGCGCCGGCAGGTCGCCGAGCTCGGTGGCGTTGCGGTGCAAGAGGGCAGGAATGGTCAGGCCGCGCGCGGTGTCGGCGCACCGCTGGGCGAGGGAGGAATCCATGGTTGTGCCTCCTTCTGGCCGTGTGCCGCAGGGCGGCGGACGGGGTCGTTCGGCAGACAGGCTGGCTCGCAGGACGACGACAGGACGAGTCGTCACCCATGGCGGCACTGTAAACCCCGGTTAACTTGTTGTGAAGGGGCCACGCGGAAAGCGTCCGCATAGGAGCGAATCACCCCTAACATCAGGCCTTTAGGACGGTGAGCGCCAAGCGCACCAGATGACGGTCCATCCCGCTGCTCCGATCGAACCGGACCCATCTGCTCAGATCCGTCACCACGTTCAGCGCGGCGTGCACCAGCAGCCGGGCCTCGGCCGCCGCGAGCTCCGGCCGCAGCCGGCCGAGCAGCCGCACCCACTCCTCCACGTGCAGCCGCTGCACCTTGCGCAGCTCGTGCCGGTCCGCCTCGGGCAGGTTGTTGTTCTCCGCGAGGTAGACCGAGACCAGCGCGCTGCGCTCGAACGTCAGATCCACGTAGGACTGTGACATCCGGCGCAGCGCGTCCTCGTCGCCGTCCGCGCCGGCCAGGGCCACGGCCGTGGTCTCGGCGACCCGCTCGGACGCCCGGTAGAACGCGGCGGCGAGGATGTCGGCCTTGCCGGGGAAGTAGCGATAGACACTCGACGCGTTGATGCCCGCTGCCCGGCCGATCTCCTCCACTCCGACAGCGTGATACCCGTACCGGTGGAAGAGCTGGACCGACTCGGCCAGAAGGATCTCGCGGCGCGCGCCCACCCGCACGGCCTGCTCCTCGGAAGGTCCGCTGGGGACCGCCTCCGGCGTCGGCGGCTCGCCGCGCAGCACCGCCCACGCCGCCCGGTGCAACGCCGCCTCACCGCGCCCCTTCGCGATCGCCGCGCGGTGCGTGCCGACGCTGCCGAAGACGCTCAGCGCGGCCCGGACCAGCGCTTCGGCGTCGGGACCGGTCAGCGACGGACGAAGATCCATCAACGGTACGGCCAGACGCCGCACCAGAACCTCGAGGTCGCCCCGGAACTCCTCGCGGTGATCGGCGTCGAGGTACCGCCACTCCCACTGGTAGAGCCCGGCGACCTTGCGCCCCGCCACGGCCAGCCGGGCCAGCGCCATCAGCAGCTCGTCGAGATCGGTGGAGGTGGTCGCGTCGAGCACGGTGTCGGTGAGCTTGCGGGTGGCGAAGACGAGCATCGCGTACTTGTTCGGGAAGTGGCGGTAGATCGCCGGGCCGCTGATCCCGACCGCGGTGGCGATCTCGTCGAGGCTGACCCCGTGGTAACCGCGCTCGCAGAACAGCTCGGCGGCGGCCAGCGCGAGCTGCGCCTTGCGGTCCTTGGGGCGTTTGCGGACCGTGGGCGCAGGCTCTCCGGAGGCTGCTGTGACGCTCACGCAGGACAGCCTAGTCGTGATGTGCGGTTCGCGGCACTGACACTCGCGTAGCCTTGACATCTAGCGGAAACATCGGCAAAAGTTAGCCGCAATTCGCACCCCCGAGGGAGTACGCGTGACTACCGAGGCCTTCATCTACGACGCCGTGCGGACTCCGCGCGGCCGCGGCAAGAAGACCGGTTCGCTGCACGGGGTGAAGCCCCTCTCGCTGGTCGTCGGACTCATCGACGAACTGCGCCGGCGCTTCCCCGACATCGACCCGGCCGAGATCGACGACGTCGTGCTCGGCGTCGTGTCGCCGCTCGGCGACCAGGGCGCCGACATCGCCAAGACCGCGGCGATCGCCTCCGGCCTGCCCTACACGACGGCCGGTGTCCAGCTCAACCGCTTCTGCGGCTCCGGGCTGGAAGCCGTCAACATCGCGGCGCAGAAGGTCCGCTCCGGCTGGGAGGACCTGGTCCTGGCCGGCGGCGTCGAGTCGATGTCGCGGGTGCCGATGGGCTCCGACGGCGGCGCCTGGGCGCTCGACCCGGAGACCAACCTGAACACCGACTTCATCCCGCAGGGCATCAGCGCCGACCTGATCGCCACGCTCGACGGGTACAGCCGCGAGGACGTCGACACGTACGCGGTGGGCTCGCAGCAGCGGGCCGCGAAGGCCTGGCAGAACGGGTACTTCGACAAGTCGGTGGTGCCGGTCCGCGACCGCAACGGCCTGCTGGTCCTGGACCGCGACGAGCACATCCGCGCGGACAGCACGGTGGAGAGCCTCGGCACGCTGCCCGCGTCGTTCGCGGTGATCGGCGACCAGGGCGGCTTCGACGCCGTCGCGCTGCAGAAATACCACTGGGTCGAGAAGATCAACCACGTCCACTCGCCGGGCAACTCGTCGGGCATCGTGGACGGCGCGGCGCTCGTGCTGATCGGCTCGGAGGCGGCCGGCGTGCGCGCCGGGGTCCAGCCCCGCGCCCGGATCGTGGCCGCCGCGCTCAGCGGCGCCGACCCGACGATCATGCTGACCGGCCCCGCCCCGGCCGCCCGTAAGGCGCTCGACAAGGCCGGTCTCACCGTCGACGACCTGGACCTGGTCGAGATCAACGAGGCGTTCGCCGCCGTCGTGCTGCACTTCATCGACGACCTCAAGCTCGACCCGGAGATCGTCAACGTCAACGGCGGCGCGATCGCCATGGGACACCCGCTGGGCGCCACCGGCGCCATGATCCTCGGCACCCTCGTCGACGAGCTGGAGCGGCGCGGCGGCCGGTACGGCCTGGCCACCCTCTGCATCGGCGGCGGCATGGGCATCGCCACCATCGTCGAGCGGCTCTGAAGGGGCATTCACACATGACCGAGACCATCCGCTGGGATCAGGGTGAGGACGGCATCGTCGTGCTCACCCTCGACGACCCGGCCCGCCGCGCCAACACCATGAACGACGCGTACGTGCGCAGCATGGGCCAGACCGTCGACCGCCTCTACGCCGAACGCGACAGCATCACCGGCGTCATCATCACCTCGGCCAAGAAGTCCTGGTTCGCCGGCGGCGACCTGGACCAGCTCGGCAGCGTACCGGCCGACCGCGGCGCGGACGTCTTCGCGCTCGGCACCGAGGTCAAGGGCCAGCTGCGCCGGCTCGAGACGCTCGGCAAGCCGGTGGTGGCCGCGATCAACGGCTCCGCCCTCGGCGGCGGCCTGGAGCTGGCGCTGGCGACCCACCGCCGGATCGCGCTGAACAACCCGCGCCTGGAGGTCGGCCTCCCCGAGGTCACCCTGGGACTGCTGCCGGCCGGTGGCGGCGTCGTGCGTACCGTGCGGCTCCTGGGTCTGTTCGTGGCCCTCACCCAGGTGCTGCTCAAGGGCACCCGGCACCGCGCGCCGGCCGCCAAGGAGCTGGGCCTGATCGACGAGCTGGTGGACACCCCGGAGCAGCTGCTCGCCGCGGCGCGGGAGTGGATCCTGGCGAACCCGGCCGCAGCCCAGCCGTGGGACACCAAGGGTTACCGGATCCCGGGTGGCACGCCGTCCACCCCGGCGCTCGCCGCGCAGCTGCCGGCCTTCCCGGCGAACCTGCGCAAGCAGCTCAAGGGCGCGCCCTACCCGGCGCCGCGCAACATCCTGTCGGCCGCGGTCGAGGGCGCGCAGGTCGACGTGGACACCGCGTTCACCATCGAGACGCGCTACTTCGTCGAGCTGGTCACCGGCACGGTCGCCAAGAACATGATCAAGGCGTTCTTCTTCGACCTGAACGAGGTCACCTCCCGCGACATCGGCGACGTGCCGCCGATCAGGAAGATCGCGGTGCTCGGCGCCGGCATGATGGGCGCCGCGATCGCCTACGTGTCCGCGAAGTCCGGCGTGGACGTGGTGCTCCGGGACGTCTCGCTGGAGGGCGCCCAGCGCGGTAAGGCGTACTCGGAGAAGCTCGTCGCCAAGGACGTCGGCCGGGGCCGCATCAGCCAGGAGAAGGGCCAGGCCCTGCTCGACCGGATCACCGCGACCGCCGACGTCGCCGACCTGGCCGGCGCGGACGTGGTGATCGAGGCGGTCTTCGAGGACCCGGCGCTCAAGCACAAGGTGTTCGCCGAGATCGAGGGCATCGTGGCGCCGGACGCGCTGCTCTGCTCGAACACCTCGACCCTGCCGATCACCCTGCTCGCCGAGGGTGTGCGCCGCCAGGCGGACTTCATCGGCCTGCACTTCTTCTCCCCGGTCGACAAGATGCCCCTGGTCGAGATCATCAAGGGTGCGCAGACCAGCGATCTCACTGTCAGTCGCGCGCTCGGCGTGGTGCGGCTGCTGCGCAAGACGCCGATCGTGGTCAACGACAGCCGGGGCTTCTTCACCAGCCGGGTGATCGGCACGTTCACCAACGAGGGCATCTCGATGCTCGCCGAGGGTGTGCCGCCGGCCAGCATCGAGCAGGCCAGCAGCCAGGCCGGGTACCCCGCGCCGGTGCTGCAGCTGATGGACGAGCTCACGCTGACGCTGCCCCGGAAGATCCGCAAGGAGTACCAGGCGGCGGCCGGCGACTCCTATGTCCCGCACCCCGCCGATGGCGTGATCGACCGGATGATCGACGAGTTCGAGCGCCCGGGGCGGTCCGGCGGCGCGGGCTTCTACTCCTACGCCGACGGCAAGCGGACCGGGCTGTGGGAGGGACTCTCCGCCTTCGCCACCCCGGCCGGCCGGGAGATCCCGTTCGAGGACCTCAAGGAGCGGATGCTCTTCATCGAGGCGATCGAGACCGTCAAGTGCCTGGACGAGGGCGTGCTGACCTCGGTGGCCGAGGCCAACGTCGGGTCCATCCTCGGCATCGGCTACCCCGGCTGGACCGGCGGCGTGCTGCAGTACATCAACCAGTACGCGGGCGGCCTTCCCGGCTTCGTGGCCCGCGCCCGGGAGCTGGCCGAGCGTTACGGTGAGCGGTTCACCCCGCCGCCGCTGCTGGTCTCCAAGGCCTCGGCCGGGGAGACCTTCGCCTGACGGCGCGGGCCGGTCACCCACCACTTCCGGTACGGGTGACCGGCCCCGCCATCGCGGATCCCGCGCACTGCCAGCGGGCGCTGGTGACGTCCCACCAGCAGCGGGAGCAGACCGGGTGCCAGGCGCCGGGCAGGACCGGCCGGCGCTCCACGAAGGCCTCGTCGGCGACCCAGCCGGCGTACTCGGCGGGACCCATCGCCGCGATCAGGCCCGCGGTCTGGCTGGCCTGCGTGCCGAGCGCCCGGACCTTGCGCTCCAGGGGAGCCCCGTCGAGCACCAGGTGCAGCGACAGCGCGGACGCCGCGACCCGGACCGGGTAACCCGGCTCGAAGACGTCGAACCGCGTGTTGACGCCCGCCCACCGGGACGCCCAGTCATCGGTGACGGCCGACTGCAGCAGCCGGGTGCCGGGCGCCGCCCAGGAGACCGCGGCCTCGACCCATCGCCCGACCGCCCGATGGTCGGGGTGCCCGGTGTTGCCGTCCGGCCCGAACGACACCACGGTGTCCGGCCGGACCTCCTCGATGATCGCGCAGAGCCGGGCGATCGCGCCGCTCGGCGGGATGCGGGCGCACCCGCCGTCGGCGTAGCCGAGCCATCGATGCTCGGACACCCCCAGCAGGCCAAGACAGGCGTGCAGCTCGGCCGACCGCCGGCCGGGGTCGCCGCCGAGCTCGCCACGAGTGGCCGTCACGCAGACCACGCGCGACCCGGCGTCGGCCGCGAGGGCCATCAGTCCGCCGGAGAGGTAGGCCTCGTCGTCGGGGTGCGCCCAGACGCCGAGGATCGTGCCGAGATCGCTGATCGATGTGGAAGTCATGGGTCCACGGTGCGGGCGGGTCCTTGCCGGGCCCTTGCCGGCGGCTGTCGCCCGGCGCGGTTGTTCAGCGCGGGAACGTCGCGAGTTCCCTCACCGCTGCCGCGAGGTCCCCGTCGTACCCGGCGTCCACCAGCTTCCGGCATCCCGCATCGCCCGCTGCCGCGAGCCGCCGGATGTCGTGGATGGACGCGCTGATCCGGTCCCGGACCTCCCGCACGATCAGCGAGGTGTCGCCCCGCCACCCGTACGCGTCGAGCATCAGCCGCAGCCGCCGCGGCCGGTCGGCGAACGCGGTGAAGCCCTCGGCGGCGGCCACCTCCCGCGCGCTGAGCGGCACCCAGGCGAACGCCGTGAACGCCAGATCCGCCGCGACCGTGACCGGACCGGCGAAGTCCCACCCGTAGAACCCGGTGACCCGCTCGCCGGACCAGACCGCGTTGCAGGGCGCCGCGTCGTTGTGCCCGATGATCAGTCCGGGCTCCCACGCCCCGCCCTTGCGCCACACCGCGTCCCGCGGCGGCTCGAAGCCGGCCACCACCGCGTGGTACTCCCGCAACCACTGTGCGACTTGCCACAACGTCTCGTCGCTGTGCGTCCAGGCGGGCCACGGACGCTCGTCGCCGAGGGTCTCGCCGGGCAGCAGGGTGAGGATCTCCCGCCCCTGCTCGTCGAGGCCGCGGGGCGCCGGCGCGCCGTCGAACCCGGCGTCCTCCAGGTGTTTCAGCAGCGCGGTGACCGCAGGTGTCCAGGGACCGGCCGGCCGGCGGACGGTGTCGCCGAGGCGAACCGCACCCCCGGTCCGGCCGCCGGGTAACTCGCGTTCGCTCATGATCAACAACCGTAACCCGAAGGGGTGGTTTCGCGTGGCTCTGCTAGTCTGAATTCGAACTAGTCAACTTGTCGCACTAGACCGGGAGACCACCTATGGCCGGATCGGCGCCGGATTCGGGCTGGCTGCGCGCCACCCTGGAGATGACGGTCCTCGCCGCGCTGACCGAAGGCGACAGACATGGGTACGCACTGGCCCAGCGCCTCGGCGACGAGGGCTTCGGCACGATCCGGGGCGGGGTGCTCTACCCGGTGCTCAACCGGCTGGAGACCGAGGCCGCGGTCAGCTCGGCCTGGCAGGCCGGCGAGGGCGGGCCGGGCCGCAAGGTCTACGCGATCACCGAAGCGGGACGGCGCCGGCTGGACGAGCAGTGGCAGTCCTGGCAGCGGTTCACAACCACCCTCGACGGGTTCCTGCGGCAGACGATGGAGGATCGATGACAGCCGGATTCGAGCGGTGGGAGCTGCTGGCCCGCACCGCGTTGGACGACCGTGGCATCGGCTATCACGAGGCCACCCCGCTGATCGAGCAGGCCCGGTCCGACTACGAGCAGAGCGGTGCCGACCCGTGGGAGGCGCTGGGCTCACCCACCGACTTCGCCGCGGACGTCGCCGCCGGCCAGCCGGCCGCCCAGGCGTCGCGGGACACCCAGGGCAAGACCGCACGCGACCACCTCAGCGACGGCGCGTTCGGGTGCGCGTTCCTCGGCGTGCCGGTGTCGCTGCTGGCGATGTGGGCCAACCGCGGTCTCACGATCCCGCTCACCCCCGCCGGTACGGCCGGCACCCTGCTCAGCTTCCTGAGCCTCTTCACCGTCGTCGCGGTGCCGAACGCGCTGCGCGCCGCCGGGCGTCCCCGGCTGGCCCCGTGGGCGTTCGTCGCGGGCGGCGCCCTGGTGGTCGCCGCGGCCACCGCGTTCACCGGGTTGCCGAAGGATCGCTTCGGCGAGATCTCGGCGCTGGGCACGCTGGTGGTCTCGCTCGGCCTCTGCTGGCTGCTCACCAGACCGGCGAAGCCGTCGAAGTCCGGCGCGCTCCCCGACCCGGCCGCGGGTCCCGCCGCCGACCCGACCGCGTCGACGGCTCGCCGTGACGCCGACCCGGCTGATCCGGACGCGTGGTTCAGGCGGTTGCGGGCGCTGCTCGTCGGGCGGTTCGACGTGCCGCCCGCCCGGGCCGCGGCGCTTGTCGGGGAGGCCCGGGCGCACGTGGCGGCGAGCGGCGCCCGGCCGCAGGACGAGTTCCCGTCGCTGCAGCAGTACGCGAAGGAGCTGGCCGACGGCGAACCCCGCCGCCAGCCGCCGTGGTGGCGCACCCCGGCCGCGAGCCGGGCCGGCCGGATCGGCATGCTCGTCCTGCTGGCCGTCCAGGTCGTCATCGCGGTGACCGGGGACGACTGGTGGATCGCGGTCACCGGCACAGCCCTGCTGCTGTGGCTGGCGACAGATTTCAAACGCCGGGCGAACTGACCTTTCGGTGGACGTCAGGGGTGCAGCGGCTGGGCGGCCAGGCGGCGGTAGTACTCGTCGACGTGCAACAGCTCCTCATGCGTGCCCTCGGCCGCCACCACGCCCCCCTCGATCACCAGCACCCGGTCCGCGGAGCGCACCGTGGAGAACCGGTGGGCGATCACCACCAGCGCGCACACCGCCGCCACCTCGCGCAACGCGACGGCCAGGGCCCGCTCCGAGTCGGCGTCCAGGTGGGCTGTGGGCTCGTCGAGCAGGATCACCCGGGGCCGGGCGAGCAGGCACCGGGCGATCGCGACCCGCTGCCGCTGCCCGCCGGACAGCTGCCTGCCCCGCTCCCCCACCGGGGTGTCCAGCCCGCGCGGCAGGGCGGCGACGACGCCGGTCAGGCCGGTCATCGCCAGCACCCGGGACAGTTCCGACTCGGAGACGGCGGGGCCCGCGCCGTAGAGCAGGTTCTCCCGCAGGCTTCCGGCCAGCAGCGGGCAGTCCTGTTCGACCAGGCCGACGGCGGCGCGGTGCCGGTCGTACGGCGTGAACCGCACGTCCCGCCCGTTGAGCAGCACCGCGCCCCGGTCCGGCTCGTAGAAGCGTTCGGCCAGCGCGAAGATCGTGGACTTGCCGGCGCCGGACGGGCCGACGAGGGCGATGTGCCCGCGGGACGGGACCGCGAAGCTGATGCCGCGCAGCACCGGCCGTGACGGGTCGTAGCCGAACCAGACGTCGCGGAACTCCAGCACCGGGCCGGCGTGCCGCTGCACCGGCACGATGCCGACCGGGTGATCACGTTCGGTCGGCAGGGACAGCACCTCGTTGATCCGGTGCAGCGCGCCGGAGCCCTGCTGGACCGCGCTGACCGCCTGGAAGATCTCGTAGATCGGCGCGGACAGGTACGTCATCGCGAGCGTGAACGCGACCAGCCGGCCCAGGCTCGTCTCGCCGGCCGCGACCCGGGTGGAGCCGACCAGCAGCACGGCCAGGAACGCGCCGCTCACCGCCAGGTCGTTGGTGGGGCCGCTGAGCGCGACGAGTCCGGCCATCCGCAGGTTGGAGGTGTACGCCCGGCCGGCTGCCCGGTCGATCCGGGCCGCTTCGACGGGTTCCGCCCGGCAGGCCCGCACGGTGCGCAGACCGCCGAGCGCGCGTTCCAGGTCGGCGGTGAGCGCGCCCTCCGCGGTCTGCGCCATCCGGGACGCGACCCGCAGCCGGCTGACCACGGCGAGCAGGCTGCCGACCGCGACGCTGAAGAGCAGCACGACGAGCGCGAGCAGCCAGCGGTCCAGCCAGCCGAGCACCAGCACGGTCGCGATCAGGCCGGCGATCCCGGCGACGCCGGTGCCGAGGCTCTGCGCGACGAGGGTCTTGACGATCGTGGTGTCGCCGCAAGCCCGGGCGATCACGTCCCCGGTGCGTACCCGATCGAGAACGGACAGGCGCATGCGGAGCACGTGCCCGGCCACGGTGCGGCGCAGGTCCCGGGTCATGGTCTCGCCGGTGTAGGCCTGCACCCAGCGGGCCAGCGCCAGCGCGGACGCCTGCGCGATGAACAGCCCGCCGAGGACGCCGAGGACCGGCCACGGGACGGTTCCGCCGGCGGCCGTGTCGATCGCCTTGCCGGCGAGCAGCGGCTGCGCGAGGGCGAGGGCCGAGCCGAGGAGGCTGAGCGCGGCGGCGAGGGCGATCCACCGGCGGTACCCGCGGGTGAGCTGCCGCAGATCCCGCCAGCGAGCCATATCGGGCATGTAACGACTCCTCGGCATATATCTGCAACCGCGTGAGAAAACGCTATGCAGCAGCCGCTACGGGCAGCAACCGGCCGCTCACTCCCGACAGCCGGGCGGCGGTCCGCAATTCCCCCGTGCGATGACACAATCCGGTCATGACGCTGCTGCCCGCACTGACCGGCGGGGACGACCTGGCCGATGCCGTCGCCACCCCCGGCGACTCCCTGTCCCGGCACGAGCTCCTCGGCTGGGCATCCGCGATCGCCGAGCGGATCAGCGGCCACGAGATCGTCGCCGTCGACGCGAAGCCCGGCCTGCCGACGATCGCGGCGGTCACCGGCGGCCTGCTCGCGGGCGTCCCGGTCGTCCCGGTGCCGCCGGACGCGGGCGAGCTCGAGCGCGCGCACATCCTTCGTGACTCCCGGGCGGCGCTGATGCTGTCGGACGATCACGAGGCGGCCGGGGACTCCCCCGTACCAGTGATGGCGGTCAGTGACCGGAAACGGCCCGGCAGCGTGCCGCCGGAGCCGGAAGCGAAGCGACCGGCCCTCGTTCTCTACACCAGTGGAACCACCGGGCCGCCGAAGGGCGTGGTGATCTCACGGGCCGCCCTCGCCGCCGGTCTGGACGCGCTCGCCGAGGCCTGGCAGTGGACCGCGGACGACACGCTCGTGCACGGCCTGCCGCTCTACCACGTGCACGGCCTGGTGCTCGGCGTGCTCGGACCGCTGCGGCTGGGCTGCCGGTTGCGGCACACGATCAAACCCACACCCCAGGGGTACGGGTCGACGCCCGGCACCATGTACTTCGGCGTCCCGACCGTGTGGTCCCGGATCGCGAACACCCCCGACGCGGCTCGCGCGCTCCGGCCGGCGCGACTGCTCGTCTCCGGAAGCGCCCCGCTGCCCGTTCCGGTCTTCGACGCCCTCCGCGAGCTGACCGGACAGGCCCCGGTCGAGCGGTACGGCATGACCGAGACCCTGATCACGGTGAGCGCCCGGGCCGGCGGCGAGCGGCGCGCCGGTCAGGTCGGCACCCCGCTGACCGGCGTCCGCACCCGTCTCGTGGACGAGTCCGGCGCACCGCTACCCGCCGACGGCGCCACCATCGGCCACCTGCAGGTCACCGGTCCGACCCTGCTCGACGGCTACCTGCGCGGCGGCGGTGTCGAGCCGCCCGGGCTGGCCGGCGGCTGGTTCCCGACCGGCGACGTCGCCACGATCGGCGCGGACGGCTGGCACCGCCTCGTCGGACGGGCCTCCACCGATCTGATCAAGACGGGCGGGTACCGGGTCGGCGCCGGCGAGGTCGAGGACGCGCTGCTGCTGCACCCGGCGGTCCGCGAGGCCGCCGTGATCGGCACGCCGCACGCCGACCTGGGTGAGCAGGTGACCGCGTTCGTGGTGGCCGACCCGGTCACCGAGCAGGAACTGATCACGTTCGTGGCGGACCGGCTCGCCGCCCACAAACGGCCGCGGATCGTGCGCATCGTGGGTGAACTACCTCGCAACGGCATGGGCAAGGTACAGAAAAAGCTGCTCGCCGCGATGTGACGTGCCGATAGGCCGGACATGATGAGACAGGCCGTCCGCGTCCTCATCCTGGCGGCCGTCTTCTTCACGATCAGCACGGTCCTGGGACTTCTCGGCCGCGAACTGGGCTCGCCGCCGTGGCTGCTCTGGCCCTCCACGGTCGGCGCGGCCGCCACCTCGATGCTGGCCTGCGCGCTCGCGTCGGTCACCGGGCGGGGCCCGGCCCGCGACTTCTGGCGGCGCCTGGCGTACGCCTGTGGCTGGCTCACCGCCGGCACCCTCGGACAGACCGCCGACACGCTGGCGGCCGGCCATCCGGTCGCGATGAGCCCGTTCACCGCCACCGGCTACCTCGCCGCGGTGACCGTCGCCGCGCTGGCCCTGATCCGCCTGCCCCGGCCGCAGCGCACCTGGCGGGCGACCGTCGCCATGTTCCTGGACATCGGCATCGTCGCGGTCGCCGCCAGCCTGGTCGTCTCGCACTTCTTCTGGTCCACCTCGGGACCGGCCGCGGGCACCGGCGCCGTCCCGGTCATGCTGGTCGTCGTGCTGACCGTCGCGTGCGCCGCGGTGGTCGCCGTGATCAAGGTGGGCATCACCCGCAGCTCCGCGGTGCACCGTGCCGCGATCTGGTCACTCGCCCCGATCGGCCTGCTCGGGCCGGCCGCGTGGGCCGTCGCTCCGCTGCTCCAGGAGAGGCCGTTCCTCAACCCGACCTCGGTCACCCTGCCGTCCGCGGCGATCTTCTTCGCCGCCGCCGCCCTGCTGCAGATCCGCGCCAACCTGAACCCGGCCGTCCGGGAACCGCAGCCACTGCCCGCCGACCGGCCCGGTCATCTCGGGCTGTGGCGGCACGTCAGCGCGGTCCCGTACACGGCCGTCGGCATCACCGCCGCCATGCTGATCCTCACCATCGTGCGGCACGGCAACCTGTCACCCGGGATGGCCGGCGGCTCGGTGGTGCTGACCCTGCTCGTCATGGTCCGCCAGTACGCCGCCCTCTCCGACAACAACCTGCTGCTCGACCACCTCGACGCGCAGGCGAACCACGACGACCTGACCGGGCTGCCGAACCGGCGGTTCTTCACCGCCGCGCTGACCGGCCGGACCGACCCGGTCACCGTGGCGGTCTGCGACCTGGACGGGTTCTCCACCCTCAACGACCGGCTCGGCGACCGCGCCGGTGACGCGCTGCTGCGTGCCGCCGCCGAGCGGATCCGGGTCGTCGCCGGACCGGACGCCGTGGCCGCCCGGCTGCTCGGCGACGAGTTCGGCGTCCTGATGCCGCTCGTCGACGGCAACACCGGTCCCGGCCTGGCGGAGTCGCTGCTGGAGGCATTCCGGATCCCGCTGCGGGTGGACGGGCACGACCTGCTCGTCACCGTCACGGTCGGCATCGCGTCGGGCGGCGGTGACACGGTGCCCGACCTGCTGCGCCGTGCCGAGCTCGCGCTGCAGGCCGCCAAGCTGACCGGCACCAACCGGTTCCGTGATCACAGCGGCGAGCTGGACGCCACCGCGGCGCACCACGCCGAACTGGCCGCCGCCCTGCGCCGCGGCCTCGACCACGGTGAGTTCCGCCTGGTCTACCAGCCGATCGTCGAGCTGCCGACCGGCGCCATCACCGGCGTGGAGGCGCTCGTCCGCTGGCAGCCCGCCGACGGCCCGGTGGTCTCGCCCGCCGAGTTCATCCCGGTCGCCGAGCACAGCGGCCTGATCATCGACCTGGGCGCCTGGATCCTCGACCAGGCCTGCGCGGACGCCGCCGCCTGGCACCGCCGGCACGGCGCCGGCGCGCCCCGCGTCAACATCAACGTCTCGGCCCGCCAGCTGCTCGACCCGGACCTGCCCGGCCTGGTCGCTGACGCGCTGCACCGGCACCGGCTGTCCCCCGACCGGATCACCATCGAGATCACCGAGACCGCCGTCTTCGCCGGCGGCGTGGCGCTGGGCACGGTGCGTGAACTGCGCGAGCTGGGCGTCGGTCTGGCTCTCGACGATTTCGGTACGGGACACAGCTCCCTGACGTTGCTCCGGACCTGCCCCGTCACCACCCTGAAGGTGGACAAGTCCTTCATCGACGACCTCAACGGCACCGCCGAACAGGAGGCGATCGCCACCTCGCTGAGCACGATCGCGGCGACGCTGGGACTGCGCGCGGTCGCGGAGGGCGTGGAGACCCGTGATCAGGCGGACCGGCTGCACGCCCTGGGGTACCGGTACGCCCAGGGGTATTACTTCGCGCGCCCGTCCCCGGCCGAGGAGATCGACGCGGCGCTGGCGGAGATGGCGCTGGCGAGTTAGCGGCGGTGGGCGCCCGGACAACTCGCTGGGTCTCGCCGGGCTGGTCACCGGTGCTGTCAGCGGTGTGCCCGGACAGCACCGCGAGCCGGCCGGACCAGCTGGTCCGCAGTGCTGCCCGGCATCGGGTCAGGGGTTGTCGTTCAACAGCTCTCGGTACTGCTCCGGGCTGAGGATCATCAGGTTCTCGAAGTCGTCCGGGACGGCGTCGTCGACCGGATCCGTGTCGCCGGCCGGCGGCGGAAGCACCCACCCGCTCATGTCGTAGACCTTCGAACAGTATTCGTCGGCTTCCCCGGCCTCCCTCTCAAGGTCCAGCTCCCCGTTCTCGAACACCGATGCCAGCAGCATGGGAAACGTCCCGCCCATGCCGGGACAGATCTCTCCATCCGCGTCGGTGAGAGGCAGGTCCAAACCGACCGTCACGCCGCTGGCCGGGTCCCTGACGTAGAGCCGATGCCGCCGCGGCCCCCGGATCAGGAAGCCGACGAGCGAGTACAGCTCCCTTGACCACACCGAGCTGCCGTAGAGCATCATCCGCAGCAGCGTGAAGTAGTCGGTGTCCGGGCGAGTGGCACGACGGTCCGCGCTGAAGCCGATCTCCTCGGCGGGCACTGTCGCGTAGCCGTGACTGTCCCGCTCGCCGCCGGCGCCCACGAGGTCGGCCGGAGTCAGGTCCCGTATCCAGTCGAAGGCCGCATGGATGTCGAGCTCGCTCTCGCCGGTCGTCAGGCGGAAGGACACGGCCACGCCGCCCCGCAACATCACCCTGGTCTCGTCGGCACCCGCCCGGACGATGCCGGCAAGAGCCGGCCCGGCCGGCCGGCCCCCGATCGGGTCGACCATCAGGGGCGCGACCGCCAGCAGGAAACGCTCGTGCAGATGGTCTTCCTGTTCTGTGCTCATCAGGACCGGCACTCTAGTCCGTGGTGTCCTCGGGGTCGGTCACCCAGGCGGAGAAGACCGGGACGCCGTCCCACGGGCCGTCCGGCTGGGTGGTGACGGCGACCACCGCGTACGGGTGGGCGAACCGCAACTCCGCATGCCGGATCGCGCCCTCCGGCGGGAACGACGTCGCCACCCCGAAACCGCTGACCGCGGCCGCCTCGAAGCCGTAGCGGCTGTACCGGGCGGTGGCCACCTGCTTCGCGTCGAACCGCGGGGCGGCGACCCCGAGCAGGTCGCCGAGCACCCGGGTCGCGGCCGGGAAGCCCAGCCCCGGATCGGCGGCGAGGTCGTGGTCGCTCGTGGCCGACCAGGCTGGGAGCAGCGCCCGCACGTGCTCGCGCTGGTTGTCGTGGCCGTACTCCTCGCTGATGGTCCAGAGCGGCGACTCCCCGAGCGGCAGGTCGAAGAGCGACGCGGGGGTGAGCGTGCGGGCGGCCACCGCCGGGGCGATCTCGTAGGCGGCGGCGAGCACCCGGCGGGCCGGCACGTCCGGCGCCGCGGCCACCGAGACCACGGTCAGCCCGCCGGCGGCGGAGGCGGCGTGCACGATGGCGTCACCGATGCCGGCCGAGCGTGTCACGAACGCCCGGTGGCCGAACGGCGGTGTCCGCAGCACCGTCGTGAGCCGGGCCGCCCACTCCCCGCCGAGCGCGGACGCCGGGGCCGGCTCGAACGGCTCGGACCAGGAGATCATGGTGGCAAGGGCGCTGCCGAGCAGCAGCAGGAGTTCCGGTGCGGGCTCGACCGGGAAGCGGTCGATCAGCCCGCCGGTGTGCTCGCGCGCCCACGTGTCGAGGGCGGCGGTGCCGGGCAACGGCCCGGTCGTGGTCGCCTCCGGCAGGGGCCACCCGGCGAGCGCCGCCGGGTCGACCTGCTCCGCGTGCCACACCGCTGTCGCGGCGGCGACCAGCGGATGCGGCTCGGCGAGCAGCGCGGCGGCGATCCGGGCGGCCTGATCGGGGGCGACGCCGAGCGCCTCGGCCAGGTCGTCGCCGCCGCCCGCGGACGCGGTCAGCGCCGGCAGCAGCCAGGCGCCCAGGGGTGAGGCGACGTGATGGTGGCTGCCGGCGGTGGCGTGCAGGCGATCGGCGTACCGGGCCAGTGCGCTGTTCCAGTCCATCGACCCATCCTCTCGGATCGGCCACGCGGCGGCCACCGGCGAATGGTCGCTCGCCACCGGCCCGAGCCGGATCGAACGTCGCGCGGCCGGACGCGAGTACCGTCTGATTGATGATCCCTTCCTGTCCCGAGTGCGGCGCCCCCGGTGTGCCGCTGCTCTTCGGCCTGCCCGTCCCGGAAGCGATCGACGCCGCTCAGGACGGTCACCTGGCACTCGGCGGCTGCGTCGTGCGCGACCCGGTCCCGAACTGGCAGTGCCCGCAGGGCCACCAGTGGCGCGACGACGACGAGCAGGCCTGGGACCAGCGCCTGCTCGTCGTCCTGGCCGCCCACACCCACCGCTGACACTCCCGAGCGTGTGGATCTCAGGCCGTCGTCATCGTGCGCTGTGCGCCAGGTCCCGCACCGGCCCGCCCGCCGTCCCGGCGCCGGCCGACGGCAGCTCCGGCGCCGGAGCGCCCGGGGTCGCTGTGGGAGCGGTCCGGCGGCTCAGCAGGGCCACCGTCGCCAGCAGCACCAGCAGGATCCCGGCGAACCAGGTCATCACGGTGACCGCCGGCAGCGACCGGGTCGCGACGCCGAGGGCGATCGCCGGCACGCCGAGGCCGAGATAGGCGATCAGGAACAGGCCGGCCAGGGCCTCACCGCGCTCCGCCGGCGCCGCCGACGCGGCGACCGAGCCGACCGCCGCCTTGAAGAGGACGCCCGCGCCGATGCCGGCGACCACGCCGCCGACCAGGAACGCGGCCAGACTCGCGGTGTGCATGCCGATCACCAGGACGACGATGCCGGAGGCCTGGGCGAGCAGGCCGAGACGGGTCTTCGCCGCGGCGCTCAGCGAGCCGGTCAGGGCCTGAGCGGCGGCCGCCGCGCCGAAGACCGCGAAGACGATGGCTCCGGCCAGGGCGCGGGACGAGTGGTGCAGGGTGCCGGAGACGAAGCCGGGGGCGAGCGAGGTGAAGACGCCGAACACCGCGAACGAGGCGAGCGCGGAGACCGCGGCGGTCAGGTAGACCATCCGGTTGCCGTGCGCGCCGATCCGCTGCGGCCGGTACCGGTAGCGGTCCGGCGCCCGGGTCACGGTCTCCGGCGTGAGCGCCACGAGCAGGATGCTCAGGGCGAGCAGGCCGGCGAAGACGAGGTACGGCGTACGCAGCGGGGCGTACACGAATTGGGCCAGAAGTCCCGCGATCAGCGTGCCCAATCCGAGGCCGCCGCTGTTGGCTGCGGTCGAGACCACCTCGAAGCGCTGCCGTGAGGCACCCGGCTGGTGTGCCGCGTGCAACTCCTGCAGGTGCGCGGTCGCGGTGGCCGTGATCATGCCGACGCCGAGACCGGTGACGAACCGGGCGGCGAGCAGCACCGGCAGCGACGAGCTGGTGAGGAAGAGGGCGGCGGCGAGCAGTTCCAGCGCCAGGGCCGGGATCAGGATCTTCTTGCGCCCGAGCCGGTCGGAGATGTGCCCGGCGAGCAGCAGGCTGATCACCACGCCGACCGCGTAGACGGCGAAGACCACCGTCACGGTGAAGGTGGAGAAGCCGTCGCGCCGCATGTAGAGCGGGTAGAGCGGGGTGGGCACGGTGGAGAACGCCATCGCGGTCAGGAACGCGATGGCGATCGACCAGAAGCCGGCGTGCAGCCGGGCGGGCGATGCGTTCATGAGCCGACTGTCGCTCGCCGCGATCATCAACAACAACGAAGAAAATAGCTGGCATGCATCACCATCGTTGATAATCGACGGGTGGAACTGCGCCAGCTGGAGTACTTCGTCGCGGTCGCCGAGGAGCAGAGCTTCACCCGTGCGGCGACCCGGCTCTTCGTCGTCCAGTCCGCGGTCTCGGCCGCGGTCAAGGCACTGGAGCGGGATCTCGGCGTACCCCTGCTGGAACGCAACTCGAAACGGGTGCTGCTCACCGATGCCGGCGCGGCCCTGCTCCCCCGCGCCCGGTTCGCCCTGGACGCCGCCCGCGAGGCCCGGGACGCGGTGGCCGAGGTGCGTGGCGGGCTCAGCGGCACCCTGCGGATCGGCACGCTCACCTCGATCCGGATCATCGACCTGCCGGCGATCCTCGGCGAGTTCCACCGCCGCCACCCGGGTGTGCTGCTGCGGGCCAGCGCCGCGCCCTCCGGCTCGATGGGCCTGATCGAGGCGCTCACCGATCATCGGCTGGACCTGGCGTTCGTGTCACTGCCGGGGGCCCGGCCGCCCGGCGTACGCCTGATCGACCTGACCGAGTCCGTCCTCGACCTGGTCGTCCCCGAGGACCACCCGCTCGCCGGCGCCGATCATGTCCCGATCACCGCGCTGGCCGGCCTGGACTTCATCGACTCGCCGGTCGGCTACGGCAACCGGTCGGTGACCGACCGCGCCTTCACCGCCGCCGGGGTGCCGCGCCGGGTCACCATCGAGATCCCGGACATCGCCACCGGGGCGGCGCACGTCTGCCACGGGCTCGGCGTCGCGCTGCTGCCCCGGTTCATCGTGGCCGGTGAACCCGGCGTCGCGGTGGTCCCGGTGACCGGCGCCGACCTGGTCTGGCCGCTCTCGCTGGCGATCGCCGCCGACCGCACGCCAGGCGCCGCCGCACGCGCCCTGATCACCCTGCTCACCGACACTATCCGCAACGGAGGACGCCCGTGACCCTGTACCTGATCGTCTGTGCCACCGGCCCGGCGCCCGGCGCCGGCGAGCTCGTCACCCTGTCCCAGCGGGCCGGCTGGGACGTGCAGGTCGTCGCCACCCCGCTCGCCCTCGACTTCCTCGACCTGGCGGCGATCGAGGAGCAGACCGGGCGGCCGGTGCGCAGCCGGTACCGCCTGCCCAGCGAGCCGAAACCGCCCCGGCCGGAGGCCATCATCGTGGCTCCGGCCAGCTACAACACCATCAACAAGTTCGCGCTCGGTATCGCCGACACGTACCCGCTGGGGCTGCTCGCCGAAGCGCCCGGCCTGGGCATCCCGGTGGTGATCCTCCCGTCGGTGAACCCGTCCCTGGCGGGACGTGTCCCCTATCAGGCCAGCGTGGCCCGGCTGCGCGCCGAGGGGGTGGAGTTGCTCGACCCACCCCCGGCCGGCGCGTTCCCGTGGCACACGGCTCTGGAGGCCCTCAGTCGCCGACTGCCTTGAACAGGGCGGCCACCTCGGCCTGGGACAGGTGCCGGAAGTGCCCCGGCCGCAGGTCACCGAGCCGGATCGGGCCGACCGCCGTGCGGATCAGCCGGGTGACCGGGTGACCGACCGCGTCCATCATCCGGCGGACGATGTGCTTGCGGCCCTCGTGCAGGACGATCTCCACCTGGGCGGTCTTGCCGATCGCGTCCACCAGGCGGAAGTTGTCCACCTTCGCCGGGCCGTCCTCCAGCTCGACGCCGGCCTGCAGGGTGCGGCCCACGCTGCGCGGCAGCGGCCCGATCACCTCGGCCAGGTAGGTCTTGGAGATCTCGTACGACGGGTGCATCAGCTTGTGCGCGAGCCCGCCGTCGTTGGTGAGCAGCAGCAGGCCCTCGGACTCGGCGTCGAGCCGGCCCACGTGGAAGAGCCGCTGCTCGAAGTTGGCGCCGAGGAAGTCCGCCAGCTCGGTGCGGCCCTTCTCGTCGTCGAGGCTGGAGACGACGCCCCGCGGCTTGTTCAGCGCGACGTAGACCAGCTTGGTGTTGGTGATCACCCGCTGCCCGTCGACGTGGATCTCCGCCGTGGCGGGGTCGACCTTGTCGCCGAGTTTGGCGACTCGGCCGTTGACGGTGACGCGCCGCCGGAAGATCAGGTCTTCGCAGGCGCGCCGGGATCCAACACCGGCCGCCGCCAGGACTTTCTGGAGGCGTTCGGCGGTGTCAGCCTGAGGCATCGAGTACTTCTTCCACATCGTCGGGCAGGAACGGGGCGAGCGGGGGCAGCTGGTCGACCGAGTTGAGGCCGAGCTTCTCCAGGAACAACACGGTCGTCCGGTACAGGTATGCACCCGTCTCCGGCTCCGTGCCGCACTCCTCGATGAGGCCGCGAGTGACAAGCGTACGCATGACGCCGTCACAGTTCACACCGCGGATGGCCGAGATTCGCGAGCGCGTCACCGGCTGCTTGTACGCCACCACCGAGAGTGTCTCCAGGGCGGCCTGCGTGAGCCGCACGGACTGCCCGTCCAGCACGAACCGCTCGACGTACGGCGCGTACTCCGGACGGGTGTAGAGACGCCAGCCACCCGCCACCCGCCGCAGGTCGATCCCGTGCCCGGCCGCCGTGTACCGCGCCGAGACGTCCTCCAGGGTCCGCGCGATCCGCTCGACCGGCTGCTCCATCACCTGCGCCAGCTGCAATTCGCCTACCGGCTCATCAACCACGAGCATGATCGATTCGAGGGCCGCCGCCAGCTCGGCGTCATCCAGGACCACCGAGGGGGTACGGGCTTCACCTCCCTCAGAAGCAGCTGAGCCGTCCCGCGGCTTCCGGCCCTGAGCGGGAACCGTGACCGGAACCGGCGTCCCCGCCGGCGGGCCGGGATGGTCGTCGCTCGCCTGCGGGCCGGGACCGTCGCCGTTGATCGGGGCGTCCACCGGAACGTGCTCGTCGTCCTCGGGCAGGTCCTCGTCGGCGTCCGCGCTCTCGGCGGCCTCCTCGACCGGGTCGGGCAGCGGCAGCTCCGGGCCCAGCTCCTCCTCGGTCGGCTCGGGAGCCGGCTCGGCGCCGGGCTCGTCCTCGGGCAGATCCTCCGGAGCGTCCACGGCGTCCTGGAAATCCCGGTCGGGCTCGCGCCGGCGCTCCCACGGCGGCACCCACGCGGCCGCCTGCGCCGCCAGGGAGTCCTCATGCTCCGGGCTGCTGCTCACGATGTCTCCTCCACCCCGCCAAGATCGCCACTGGACGGCCGCTCGTCAAGATCGTCCACGCCATTCTCGTCCGAAACGGCGGCTGTCCCGGCATCATCGGCCGGATCGCCCCCGGCCTGGGCGGAGTTCGGCTCGGCAGACCCCTCGGGCGCCGGTTTGGTCCCCTCGTAGTCGTCGATGTCCAGCTCGACCTCGCCGTCCCCGCCGATCCAGCGCACCGTCAGCTCGTCCAGCGAGACCGGCTGCTCGAAGTCGATCAGCCCCTCCCGGTAGAGCTCCAAGAGCGCCAGGAACCGGGCGACCACCTCCAGGGTGTTCTCGCAGTCCGCGACGAGCAGGCTGAACGTCGCCACCCCGGCCCGCCGCAACCTGTCGCGCAACAGGGACGCGTGCTCGCGGACGCTCACCCGGACCTGGTGGATGTGCGCGATGGAGACCTGCGGCGGTCCCGGCTTGGGGAGGAACTGCTTCAGCGCGAGTTTCAGGAGCCGCTCCGGGCCGATCCCGAGAACCAGCTCCGGCAGCGCTTCCGCGTACCGTGGCTCCAGAGTGACCAGTCGCGGCCAGCGACGCGCGCCGCTCGCCTCGAGTTCCGCGATGTGCGCGGCTGCCTCCTTGAACGCTCTGTACTGCAGGAGCCGGGCGAAGAGCAGGTCGCGCGCCTCCAGCAGCGCCAGGTCCTCCTCGTCCTCCACCTCGGCCGCGGGCAGCAGCCGGGCCGCCTTCAGGTCCAGCAGGGTCGCCGCGACCAGGAGGAACTCGCTCGTCTCACCGAGGTCCCAGTCGTCGCCCATGGCCCGGATGTAGGCGATGAAGTCGTCGGTGACCTGGTGCAGCGCGATCTCGGTCACGTCCAGCTTGTGCTTGCCGATCAGCTGCAGCAGCAGGTCGAACGGGCCGGTGAAGTTCTCCAGCCGTACCGTGAATCCGCCGGAATCGGCCTCCGCGACCTCGGCCATGACGGCATCGTCGGAGACGGCAGGGGCGTCGACGACGCCTGCTGCGGGCTGGGCGGACTCTTCGGGCACGTGCCGACCGTAGACCATGCCTGAGACGAGCTGCTCCGGGCTCACGTTGTCGGTTCCTCCGCCTCGTCGGTCGTCCATGTCGCCGGACAGCCCCCCGAAGCTTCCAACGTCGCAACCCGTGACCGGTTGCTGCTCTCCGGTTACGCTGCCGCGATGAAGTCACTGATCACTCCGCGTCTGGTGTTACGCGAGTGGGAGGAGAAGGACGCCGGGTTCATCCTGGACATGTACTCGCGCTGGGACGTGATGCGCTATCTCGGCGCCGAGCCGCAGGTGCTCACGGATCTGGCCGGCGCCCGTGCCCGGCTCGCCGCGTGGCGCGACCGGCAGGACGACGTGCACACCGTCTGGGCGGTACAGGACCGGCAGACCGGGCACCTGCTCGGCACCGCTTTCCTGGTGAGACTGCTGGCCGGCACGCCGCTCACCCCGGCCGCCGAGACCGAGATCGGCTGGCACCTGCACCCGGACGCGTGGGGCCGGGGCTACGCCACCGAGGCGGCGACGGCCGTTCTCGCGTACGCGGCCCGCTTCGGTATCTCCCCGGTGCTGGCCGTGACGTACCCGGAGAACGCCGCGTCGCAGGCGGTGTGCCGCAGGCTGGGCATGCGGCACCTGGGCCGGACCGATCGCTACTACAACATGACCTGCGAACTCTTCTCGACATAGGCCGGCGGATCCGCCGAGCAGGGCGTGACGGGCCGGATGCGGAGGGATTGGCCGGCGCCGGGTGGGTAAGGGATTGACATGTCTCTCTTGGATGACCCCGGACTGTTCGGGCGGCAGTGGGCCGCCGGCTACGACCGGCCCGGCAATCCCGACCCGGAGCCGGCCGCCGCGTTCCTCGCCGGGCTGGCCGGGGACGGACCGGCGCTGGAGCTGGCGATCGGGAGCGGCCGGGTGGCTCTGCCGCTGGCGGCTCACGGCGTACCCGTGGAAGGAATCGAAGCCTCACCGGAGATGGTGGAGCTGCTGCGGGAGAAGCCCGGCGGGGAATCCCTGCCGGTCGTCGTCGGTGACATGGCGGACGTGGCCGTGAACGGCGCCTACCCTCTCGTCTACCTGGTGTTCAACACCCTCTTCAACCTCACCGTCCCGGGACGGCAGGAGGACTGCTTCCGCAACGTGGCACGCGTTCTCGCGCCCGGCGGCCGGTTCGTGATCGAGGCGTTCGTGCCGGACGAGGCGAAGTTCGCGACGGAGGAGCGGGAGGTGCAGGTGCACGACGTCACCGAGGACTCGGTGACGGTCCGCATGCATCGGTACGACCGGGAGGCGCAGACCTTCCTGCGGCAGACCCTGACGTTCACCGGGAACGGCGTCCAGCTGCGGCCGTTCGGGATGCGTTATCAGTGGCCGGAGCAGATCGACGGGTTCGCCGAGGCGGCCGGGCTGCGGCTGGAGGCGCGGTACGCGGACTGGGACCGCAGCCTGTTCACCGTGGAGAGCCGGAGCCACATCTCGGTCTACCGCAAGGATTAGACCCAGACGCGGAGGAAGAGCACTCCGAGGAAGTCCAGCACCATGTTGAGCAGCGGGTAGCCGGTCGGGAAGAACGCGAAGATCAGCAGGAGCAGGACGCCGATGTTCTTGTCCTCGAGCCAGAGGCGCATCCACTGCATACCGGCGGCGGGGCGGCGCAGCGCGTTCCAGAGGATGCCGAAGCCGTCGAGCGGCGGGATCGGGATGAGGGCGAGCAGGCCGAACGCGAGCAGGCCGACCCCGAGGGAGAGCACGATCTGCTGGGCCGCCGGGAGGTTCACGCCGCGCAGGATGTCACCGATGCCGGCGTTCGCCAGGACGAACTCCGCGGTGTCCGGGAAGACCAGGGCGTAGGCGGCGATCAGCAGCTCACCGGCGAGGATGCAGGCGACCGGACCGGCGATGAAGACGGCAGCCGCCCGGCCTCGGCCCCGGTACCGCGGGACCTCGTCGACGGAGAGCTGCTTGCCCCAGCCCATGCCGCCCACCGCCGCCGCGACCGCGCCGAACGGGTCGATGTCCTCGCGCGGGCTCAGACGCAGGGAGACGCGGCGTTCCGCCAGGCCGACCGTGCGCGCGGTGAACCGGATGGCGATGGCCCGCAGCGCCAGGCCGAGGAGGAAGGCGATCAGGAGGGCGACGAAGGCGACCGGTTCGCCGAGGGCGAAGAGCACGGGTGGCGGACCTAGCCTCGTTCGGCCTTTGCGGCGATGACCTCGCGAGCGAGCTGACGGTAGTTGCGGGCGCCGGACGACGCCGGGTCGAGCGAGGTGATCGGGGCGCCGGCGACCGTGGACTCGGGGAACTTGACGGTCTTGGTGATGACCGTCTGGTACACCTTGTCGCCGAACGCCTCCACCACGCGCTGCAGCACCTGGCGGCAGTGGGTGGTGCGGGAGTCGTACATGGTGGCGAGGATGCCCTCGAGCTCCAGGTCGAAGTTGAGCCGCTCGCGCACCTTGTCGATGGTGTCGAGCAGCAGCGCCACGCCGCGCAGCGAGAAGAACTCGCACTCCAGCGGGATGAGCACGCCGTGCGCGATGGTCAGCGCGTTGATCGCCAGCAGGCCCAGCGAGGGCTGGCAGTCGATCAGGATGAAGTCGTACTCCTTGCGGACACTTCGCAGCGCCCGGGCCAGGGCCATCTCGCGGGCGACCTCGTTGACCAGCTGGATCTCGGCGGCCGAGAGGTCGATGTTCGCCGGGAGCAGGTGCAGGCCGGCGACGTCGGTCTTGATGATGACGTCCTCGGTGGCGACGTCGTCCTGCATGAGCAGGTTGTAGACGCTCAGGTCGAGGTTGTGCGGGTTCACACCCAGGCCGACCGAGCAGGCGCCCTGCGGGTCGAAGTCGACGAGGAGGACCTTCCGCCCGTACTCCGCGAGCGCGGCGCCCAGGTTGATGGTGGTCGTCGTCTTCCCGACACCACCTTTCTGGTTCGCCAGCGCGATGATCCGCGCCGGGCCGTGCCGGTCGGTCGGCATCGGCTCGGGGATCGGGCGGCGCATGGTGTAGGCCGTGGGATCCGCCGGACCCAGGTCAGCTCCGAGATCAAGGGAGTTCTGCTGCTCGCGGAGCGTGGACGTCCAGGCCTCTGCGCGCTCGCCGTTCCCTGACATGACCTCGCCCCCCTCCCGGCTCGAAGCCCGACTGTACGCCACGACCGCCGCCCCTTCGGGGTCAGCCGTTCGGCGTGTCGCACCTGTGGGTACGCATCTTCTAACGAGCGCGCGGATGAGAGGTGGCGTAGACCTCCCGGAGACGCTCGACGGTCACCAGCGTATACACCTGCGTCGTCGTGACTGACGCGTGTCCCAGGAGTTCCTGAACCACGCGGACGTCAGCCCCGCCGTCGAGCAGATGCGTGGCGTACGAGTGACGCAGGGTGTGCGGGCTCACCGCGTAGGGGCCCTCGACGGGCAGGCCCACCGCTGTCGCACAGCGGTGCAGAACCGTCCAGGCGCTCTGCCGCGACAGGCGTCCGCCTCGGGCATTCAAGAAGATCGCCGGGGTACCGCGGCCGTTCTCGATCAGCAGAGGGCGGGCCCGGGTCCGGTAGGCGTCGAGCGCATTGCGGGCATAACCGCCTATGGGGACGATCCGGCTCTTCCCGCCCTTGCCCTTCAGGATGACGTCCTCCTCATGAAGATCGTCGATGTCCGCGCCGACCGCCTCGGAGATCCGGGCGCCGGTGCCGTAGAGGAACTCCAGCAGCGCCCGGTCCCGCAACCCCAGCGGCGAATGCGTGTCCGGCACCGCGAGCAACCGGCCCACCTGGTCCACGTCGAGCGCCTTGGGCAGCCGTTTCGGCGGCGCCGGCGGACGGATGTCGGCCGCCGCGTCCTGCCCGGCCAGGCGCTCGCGGACGGCGAACCGGTGCAGCCCGCGGACCGCGCTGATCGCCCGCGCGGCCGACGAGGACGCGAGCCCGCCCTCGCGCAGCCGGGCCAGGTGCCCGGTCACGTCGGCGGGCCGCACCTCCCCCAGGTCGGTGACGCCCGCCTCGGCCAGCTCCGCGGCGTAACGCTGGAGGTCACGCCGGTAGGAGGCGAGCGTGTTGCGGGACAGTCCCCGCTCCACGCTCAGGTGGTCGAGGTAGGCGGTGATCGACTGGTCCAGGTTCAGCGGAGCACCTCCGTCAGCGATATCGAGCCCATGCCGTGCGCCTCGGCGACCGGGCCGTAGACGACCTCGCCGCCGAACGTGTTCAGGCCGCCGGCCAGCGCCGGATCGGTCCGCAGCGCGTCCCGCCAGCCCCGGTTGGCCAGCTCCAGAGCGTACGGGAGGGTGACGTTGGTGAGCGCGTAGGTGCTCGTGTGCGGCACCGCGCCGGGCATGTTGGCCACGCAGTAGAACATCGAGGAGTGCACCGGGTACGTCGGGGCGTCGTGCGTGGTCGGCCGGGAGTCCTCGAAGCAACCACCCTGGTCGATCGAGATGTCCACCAGGACACTGCCCGGTTTCATCCGGGACACCAGGTCGTTCGAGATCAGCGTCGGCGCCTTCGCCCCCGGCACCAGCACCGCGCCGATCACCAGGTCGGCGTCCAGGACCGCTTTCTCGATCTCGTACGCGTTCGACGCGATCGTCTGGATGTGCCCGCGGTAGTCGGCGTCGACCGCCCGCAGCCGGGCCACGTTCTTGTCCAGCAGCAGCACCTCGGCCTGCATGCCGAGCGCGATCGCCGCGGCGTTCAGCCCGGACACCCCCGCGCCGATCACCACCACCTTCGCCGCGTAGACACCCGGCACACCGCCCATCAGCACGCCGCGGCCGCCGCCCTGCCGCATCAGGTGGTACGCCCCGACCTGCGGCGCGAGCCGGCCGGCGACCTCGGACATCGGGGCCAGCAGGGGCAGCGAACGGTCCGGCAGCTCGACCGTCTCGTACGCGATCCCGGTGACCCGGCGGTCCAGCAGCGCGTCGGTGCACGCCTTCGACGCGGCCAGGTGCAGGTACGTGAAGAGCACCTGCCCGTCCCGCATCCGGTGGTACTCCTCGGCGATCGGCTCCTTGACCTTGAGGATCAGGTCACCGGTCCCCCACACCGCGTCGGCGTCCGGCAGGATCGTCGCGCCCGCCGACTGATAGTCACCGTCGGTGATGGAGGAGCCCAGGCCCGCGCCCGCCTGCACGAAGACCTCATGGCCGGACCGGGTGAACTCGAACACCCCGGCCGGAGTGATCGCCACCCGGAACTCGTTGTTCTTGACCTCGCTGGGAATGCCGACCTTCACGAGCCGACACCGTCCTCTCTCCACGCTGAGTTAGTCCCCTTTGCGCGGAGAGTACCCTTGAAAGACCTCGGGTTTCGCGGCTCATGTCCCGGGTTACCCCTGTTGGCTCTTCAGGCGGTACGGTCGCCGGATGATCGGCCCTCCCTGGCTTCTGGTCGACGAGACCATCGACGATGGTGACAGTCTCGTCGCGGCGTGCGCCGACATCGACGGGCTGTTCGCCACGGTCACCGAACCCGCCCTCGAGCGTTACACACTGCTCGACTGCACGCCGGCCGGGCGGTTGCGGGCGGCCTGTGACGGAACCGGTCCGGCGTGGGTGGGCAATATCGGTCTCGGGGCGGTCGAGGACCCGTCGAAGGACCAGGAGTTGCTGGACGTGACCGTCCTCGACGCCCGCCGGTCGTCGCGGCACGGGCCGCTCGACGTCGTCATCGAGGGCCGGCTCCGTGATCAGCCGGCGGTCACGCCACCGACCGGCGGTTTCGAGCTCACCGGGATCATGGCGGACGGCGAGGAGGACTTCGGTTCCTGCGGCGCCACCGAGGGCGTCCACCGGGACCGCCCCGCGCCGGCGCCCCGCCCGGCCACCCTGATCGGCTGCCGCCCCGGTCCCCGCCTGCAGCGCGCCATCGACGCCGCCTCCCGACCGGCCGGCAGCCCCGGCGGCGCCCGGCACCGCCGCTGGATCAACGCCTCCGTCTTCACCATGGCCCACGACGGCACCGCCAGCCGGCTGCTCGACACCGGCATCGGCGCCGAGGTCGCTGCGGTCCGCCCCTCGCTGCACGGCGACGACCTGGTCGACGTGGTGCTCGAGCCGACCTATGCGGACGCCGTCGTCGCGCCCCGGCCCGCGCAGGCACGCCAGGTCTGGGAGTTGTGGCGGGCCGGGCGCCCGGCCGAGGCGGGCAGCTGGGCCGGATACGACCGCGAGCTGCGGCAGGAGTGGGCCGGGGCGGCGCTCGCCCACCACCGCCACGTGCCCGACCGCCGGTCCCGGGTCTTCCACCTCGACGGCCGGCAGGTGACCGACGAGGAGGGCTTCTACTGCGCGATCGGCGAGGCCGTGAACGGGCCCGGCGGCTACTTCGGGTGGAACCTCGGCGCCCTGCACGACTGCCTGCAGGGCGGCTGGGGCGCCGCACCCGGCTTCCAGCTCATCTGGCACGACGCTGCGGTGGCGCGGGCGGCGCTGAAGCCGGGCTACGACCGCAGGTGGTGGGCGCCGGCGCTCACCATGGACCAGTTGCTGGGCCTGCTCACCGCCGCCGGCGTGGACGTCGACCTCCGCTAGCGTTTCCGTTGACGGTCAGGCCGGCCGCGCGGTCAGCCGGGCGAGTTCTGCCGGCGTTCCGATGGCGGACCGGTGCGCGCCATGCCGACTCGGCGTCGCCGGAGCACACGACGGACAACAAGTGTCCGGACAGGAAAGGCGCAGCGAAAAACGTCAGCCGACGAAGACGCAGAACGTGTGACCGTCGGGATCGGCGTAGACGCGCAGTGGCTCCACCGGGTCGTCGCTGCGGTCGAAGCGCAGCGTGCCGCCCAGGCTGAGCACCCGCTCGTGCTGCCGGTCCAGCTCGGCGACCGAGCCGACCGCCGTGTCCAGGTGCATCTGCTGCGGGACACCCGCGTCCGGCCAGGTCGTCGGCTCGACCTTGTCGGTCTGCTGGAACGACAGCTGCCAGGAGCCGTCGTCGCCGAGCAGGACCAGCCAGTCCTGGCCCTTCTCGTCGGGTGTGCCGGGCGCCGGCGGCTCGTCACCCGGCCGGTACTCCAGCCCGAGCAGGTGACGGTAGAACTCGGCGAGCCGCCGGGCGTCCGACGAGTCGAGGACGAATGCTCTCAGCTTCGGAACAGTCACGCCGGTCTTTCTACCCCGGCAGCTGGCAGACAATCACGTCACCGGCGCGGAATCGCTCGGCCGCCGGCGTGGCGAACTGGACGCCGCGTCGTTGATCCGCCGCCGTTTTCCATAGTCCGTCCTGGATGCGGCCAACTGCCGTGCGTCAAGGAATCACCCGCCGATCAGCACCGGGATCAGGGTCAGCCCGTTGATCGCCGCGTGCACGAGGAGGATCGCCCAGACATTCCGGTATTTCGACCACAGATAACCGGCGAAAAGGCCGAGCGCGCCGTTCGAGGTGAGAATAACGAGAGTGATGTCGAGGAATGGGCCGTCCGCGTACCGGTGAACGTGCATCAGGACGAAGAGCAGCGCCGTCGCGACGATTCCGGGCCATCGGCCCCACAACGCCTCGAGACGGGTCTGCAGGATCACCCGATAGAAGATCTCTTCCAGCACGCTCGCGGTCAGGAACGTGTAGAACGCCACGACGGCGAGCTCGACCCGGTCCCAATCCTCATAACCGGAGACGTCCCATTCGGCGAGCGGACTGTAGAAGAACAGATAGCCCCAGACCAGGATCACCAATGCCGGGCCGAGCCAGTGCCAGAGCTTCGGAATGCGCTCCCGATGCGCGCGCGCCGGTGACGGCCGCCGGATCCGGCGCAGCACCACCCACGCGCCGACCAGCAGAATCAGGACCTTCGCCACCGGATAGACGAGACTTTCCCCGGTCAGCACACCGGCGAGGGGAAACAGCAGCGCCAGCCCGATCAGCCAATAGGCCTGCCGCCGCAATCGCTCATCCGGATCGACGGCCAACACCGGCAGACGCGGCGGAATCAGCGCGATCAGCGCCAGCCCCACCAGATAGGGAATCACCACGCCGGCAAGCGGCACCGCCCCCGCTTCCGCGTCGGCCGACGTCGCCAGATCCGTCCGCCCCATCACCAGCAACAGAATCGGTGCCCCGGCGAGAAGAACAATCCCGGCCGCGGTCAACGCTTTCGTCCGCATCAATCCATCATGGACGCCGAAGGCAAATGGGTACGAGCGGACCCCGCTCCACCGCACCAGCCCCGTCCCGCCTTCGCCGGGCACCTGACGGCCCCTTCCGCCGGCGCGGCCCGCCGCCGGGCCTGGCGTGCCGCCGGGCCTGGAGTGCCGCCGGGCCTGGAGTGCTGCCGGGCCTGGAGTGCCGCCGGGGCCGGCGGCGGGTCGCGCCGGGGCATGGACGTCAGTGCCGGGTGCTGCGGGACGGGTGGGGTGCGGTTGGGGACGGCCATGGGCGTACCCGGAATGGAACGGCGCCGGACCGAAGACGGCCCGGCGCCGGAAAATCCCAGCTTGCGGCGTTATGAGCGGTTCAGCACGGACCAACCGGTGTCGCGGGCGCGCGCGGCAGCGAGCAGACCCGCGACGGCGGCCGCGTTGGTGATCTCCCCCTGGAAGATCATGTCGACGGCGGTGTCCAGGTCGACGCGGCGGATCTCCAGGTCGGCCTCCTCGGCGGTGCGCACGTGGCGCTCGGCCGCGGGGACCGGCGTGAGGTCGCGCGCGAGGTAGACCAGCACGAACTCGTCGCTGAAGCCCGGCGAGGTGTGCAGGTCGACCAGGCGGTCCATGCGGCCCGCCTGCAGATCTGCCTCCTCGGCCAGCTCACGGGCCGCGGTCAGCGCCGGCTCCTCGCCCTCGACGTCGCGCAGGCCCGCCGGAAGCTCCCAGAGGTGGGCCTTGACCGGGTGGCGGTACTGCTTGATCAGCACCACCCGGTCCTGGTCGTCGAGCGCGACCACGACCACCGCGCCGCGGTTCTCCACCACGTCACGCCGCGCCGAACCGCCGTCCGACATGGTGACCTCGTCGGAGTAGACCGAGAAGATCGCGCCGTGGTAGCGCTCGGTGCGGGACAGCCGCTCGTGCTCGAACGCCACCTCAGGCCTCGGCCGACTCGGTGAGAGCGGTCTCGGCGAGGACCGGCAGCTCGTCCGCGGCCGCATACGTGATCGCGGCCTTGACCAAACCGTCGAAGAGCGGGTGCGGACGGGTCGGGCGGCTCTTCAGCTCCGGGTGCGCCTGAGTGGCCACGAAGTAGGGGTGCGTCTCGCGGTCCAGCTCGATGAACTCGACGAGCCGGCCGTCCGGCGAGGTGCCGGAGAAGACCAGGCCGGACTGCGACAGCTTGTCGCGGTAGTCGTTGTTCACCTCGTAGCGGTGCCGGTGCCGCTCGGAGATCTCGGTGGAGCCGTAGACCTCGGCGACGATCGAGCCGTCCCTCAGCTTCGCCGGGTACGCGCCCAGACGCATGGTGCCACCCAGGTCGCCCTTGCCCGCGACGATGTCCTCCTGATCGGCCATCGTGGAGATCACCGGGTAGGTGGCGGTCTCGTCGAACTCCAGCGAGTTCGCGCCGGTCAGGCCGGCCAGGTTGCGCGCCGCGTCGATGGTCATGCACTGCAGACCCAGACAGAGACCCAGGATGGGTACGCCGTTCTCCCGCGCGTACCGGGAAGTGTTGACCTTGCCCTCGATGCCGCGGACACCGAAGCCACCGGGGATCACGATGCCGTCGACGCCCTTGAGCGCGGTCGCCGCGCCCGACATCGTCTCGCAGCTGTCGCTCGGCACCCAGCGGATCTGGATCTTCACGGTGTTGCCGAAACCGGCCGCGCGGATCGCCTCGGTGACCGAGAGGTACGCGTCGGGGAGGTCGACGTACTTGCCGACGAGCGCGATCGTGATGGTGCGCTTCGGGTGGTGCACGCGCTCCAGCAGGTCGTTCCACTGCTTCCAGTTGACGTCCCGGAACGACAGCCCGAGCCGGCGCACCACGTAGGCGTCCAGGCCCTCGTCGTGCAGCACCTTCGGGATGTCGTAGATGCTCGGCGCGTCCGGGCAGGCGATGACGGCCTCGGCGTCCACGTCGCAGTAGAGCGCCAGCTTGTGCTTCATCTTCTCGGGGATCTCGCGGTCGCTGCGGCAGATCAGCGCGTCCGGCTGGATACCGATGTTGCGCAGCGCGGCCACCGAGTGCTGGGTCGGCTTGGTCTTCAGCTCGCCGGACGGCGCCAGGTAGGGCACCAGTGAGACGTGCAGGTAGAAGACGTGGTCCCGGCCGACCTCGTGCCGCACCTGACGGATCGCCTCGAGGAACGGCAGCGACTCCATGTCGCCGACCGTGCCGCCGACCTCGGTGATCACGACGTCCGGGACGTTGCCGTTCTCGTCCGGGTCCGCCATCGCGAAGATCCGGCTCTTGATCTCGTTGGTGATGTGCGGAATGACCTGCACGGTGTCGCCCAGGTACTCACCGCGCCGCTCCCGGGCGATGACCGCCGAGTAGACCTGGCCGGTGGTGACGTTCGCCTTGCCGGAGAGGTCCCGGTCGAGGAAGCGCTCGTAGTGACCGACGTCGAGGTCGGTCTCGGCGCCGTCCTCGGTCACGAAGACCTCGCCGTGCTGGAACGGGTTCATCGTCCCGGGGTCGACGTTCAGATAGGGGTCGAGCTTCTGCATCACGACGCGGAGACCGCGGGCGGTGAGCAGATTGCCGAGGCTGGAGGCGGTGAGGCCCTTGCCCAGCGAGGAGGCGACGCCCCCGGTGACGAAGATGTGCCGCGTGTCGCGCACTGTTGAGGCCAAGGCCCGCTCCCGTGGTCGCCTGTCTTTCGGATCTTGCGGCGGGGGCCGGTCACATTCACGGCCTGACCCCATCCACGGGAGTTCACCGTAACACTGTTTGCCGGGACCGCCACGTCGGGGCTGATCGGTTAGCGTGTCCTCCCGCCTTTATAGGGGTTTTACGCTGCGCGTCGGATCAGCCCGTTCCGTCTCCGGAACTAGATCTTCGTCGCTTTTGCGCAGCGACGGCCCGCCCGGTCCGTCGGTCTCCCCCGGCGGAGGCGTCCGGTCCGCGGCGTGCAGCAGGACACGCAGCGTGGTGAGAACCGCCACCGGGACGGCGAGCGCGGCAGCCGTGCCGGCCACCCCCAGCGCCGTCCCGCCGAAGATCCCGGCGATCAGCGTGGCCACGATCGTGCCGGCGATACCGGCGCGCACCGCCGGGTGCAGCCCGAACACCCGGTTCAGGCCGCCCCACGGGGAGAACTGGCAGAAGACCATCATCAGCGCGCCGAAGATCGCGAGCAGGGTGAGCGGGCTGTCCACCAGCGCCTGCCCGCTCGCCGACGCGGCCCGCTGCATGGCCGGACCGGCCGTGCCGTTGCCCAGCGCGGTCAGGAACCGGCCCAGCGTGCCCTGCTCCAGCGGCGGGCGGCGCAGGTCGAAGACGGCGAAACCGACGGTGACCACGAAACCGGCGAGCGCCGCCCAGGCGAACCGGGGGAACGTCAGCCAGCCGCCGGTGCTGATCGCCGCCGCCACGCACACCCCGGCGGTCAGCGCGATCGCACCGGTCGGGTCGGCGCCCAGGTACGGGCTGCCCACCATCACCACGCCCAGCCCGCCGAAAATCACCACGACCAGCGGGCGCCACTGCCGGGTCACCTTCTGCGCCACGCACCCGGCGAGCAGCAGCAGACCGGCCACCAGCGCGCCGAGACCGACGCTGCCGACACCGGCGTACCGCACGCCGTAGACCGCGGAGTACCCGGCCACCCCGTTGAGCTGCAGCCGGGCGCCGGTGAGCAGGTCCACCGCGACCACCACGACGGCCGTCGCGGAGACCGCCGCCATCGGCCACAGCGTCCGCGGATAGCGCCGCGGCAGGCGGATCAGCAGCGTGCCGAGCACCATCAGCGCGCCCGTGGCCGCGCCGAACATCCAGGCCGGATGCTCCGCGCTCCACCACGGCACCAGGTCGGCCAGCAGCGCCGCCGGGATCGCCAGGCCGGCCGCGATCAGGGCCGCCTCGACCACCGTGACCAGCCGGCGCGGCGGCAGCGGCGGACCCGTCGGACCGGCGTGCCGCCGGGCCCGGATCAGCACCGGCACGGACACCGCGAAGAGCAGCAACTGGACGACGGCGAGCACGGTGAAGAAGATCTCGGCGACGCCGCGCTGGGCTATCGCCCGCCGGTCCGCGTCGTGCTCGCCCTGCATCGCCACGGCCGGGTCCGCCGGGCGGCCCTCGGAGACGGTCGCGGCGTATCCGGCGAAGAGTTTCTCCGGCGCCGGGCGGCCCAGCGCGGAGAGCACGGTCGGCGCCAGGTCGACGAGCTGAAGGTAGCCGTCCCGGCCGGTGCCGGCCGAGGTGAGCCAGCCGCCCTCCCAGCCCGGCCCCTCGGCGATCGCGACGTGCAGCCGCGAGCTCGGGTCGGTGTCGGAGACGCCGGCGATCAGCATGAGGGAGCGTTCCGGGCGGGCGGCGAGCACCCGCGCCAGGGTCGCGTCGGCGGCGGCCACCGCGGCCTGCCGCTCCGCGCCGCCGCCGTTGATCGTGCCGAGGTCGACGATGCTCAGCACACAGTCGTCGAGCAGCGCGGACGGGTCCTCGGGCAGCTCGGCGGCGTACTTGTCGACGCGTCCGAACGGCCGGGCCGCCGCGATCGCCGCGCCCGGGCCGACGGCGTAGGTGCAGCGCACCGATTCGGCCAGCGCGCCGGGCGTGGTGCCGTACGGCATCCGGTCCTGGTTGTTGCGGACCACCGTGCGCTGGTCGGCGACGTTCGCGCCGATCGCGTCCGGCCGGTTCAGCTCCGGCGCGGCCGCCGCGCAGCGCCCGGTCACCTCCCGGGTGTCCCAGGCCGCGTAGTTGCCGGCGCCCAGCGTCAGCCAGCCGTCCGCCGGGCAGGTCACGTCGTGCGCGGACCGCACGGTGAGCCAGCCGACCGCGCCGCGGGTCGCCTCCGCCCACAGCGCCGGGGTGCGCTGCGGATCCAGGTCCTCCCAGCGCAGACCGGGCGCCGCGGCCACCACCACATAGTCGGCGGAGCCCCGGCTCGACTGCTCGGCCGGGCGGATGCTCAGACCGGCCAGGCTGCTGACCGCGACCAGGGCCACCAGCAGGTAGGGCAGCCAGACACGACCGCTCCGGGTCACCGGCGGACCGCCGTGACCTCGGCATAGGCGGCCCGGACGCCGGCCACCACGTCCGGTTCGGTCGGCCAGGTGGCGGCCTGCCGCGGTCCGCGAGCCGCGTAGTCGGCGCGCATCCCGGGATCGGCCAGCATCCGGCGGACCGCCTCGTCGAGCGCGTCCAGGTCGCCCGGCGGGATCTGCACCGCCGCGTCACCGACCAGCCCGGGCAGCCCGCCGACGGCGGTGACGATCAGCGGCACCCCGGCGTGCAGCGCCTCCTGGGTGAACAGCTGCCGCGCCTCCCAGTCGCTGGTGACCACCGCCAGGTCCGCGCCGGCCAGCAGGTCCGGCACGTCACCGCGGTGCCCGAGCAGGTGGAACGGGGCGTGCAGCTGCGAGGCGCGCTGGGCGAGCGGCATGTAGCTCGGCCCGGAGCCGGCCACCGCCACCACCGGGGCGGGGGTCAGCTCACGCCAGCGGGCGGCCCCGTCGACGAGCAGGTCGTAGCGTTTCTGCGGGTGCAGCCGGCCGACCGAGAGGATCAGCGGGGTGTCCGGCCGGAGACGGAACTCGGCGCGCACCGCGGCGCGGCTGCGTTTCGGCGCGGCCAGCCGGGGCGAGGCGACCGGGCCGAGCCGGGCGTTCTTCGCGCCGAGCACGACGGCCCGCTGCACCAGGTCCTCCGAGGCGCCGAGGGTGAGCGTGGCGTTGCGCGCCACGATCCGCTCCAGCAGCGCGCCGGCCTGCCCCTTCAGCCCGCGGGCCAGCACCGCGTTGTGCCAGGTCACCACGACCGGCAGCCCGGTGCGCGCGAGCGAGACGACGAAACCGGCCCGCAGGCCGTGCGCGTGGATCACCTCCGGCTCCCGCCCGGCGATCGCCTTGCGCAGCTGCCGGATCGCGCCGGAGTCCTGCGGGCCGGGGTCGGCCGGGATCTCCACCGGCGCGAAGTCGACGCCGGACGCGCTGAACCCGAAGTGCGCGTCGGTCGCGGCCGGGCCGCAGACCAGCACCCGGCACCCGCCGTCGGCCAGCCCACGGGCCAGCGATGCGACGTGCTGGCCGATCCCGCCGGTGCTGGACGCCAGCACCAGCACCACCGAGCCACGCCACCTGTCGTCGCTGCTCACGAGCCGTGTTCTCCCCTCGAAAGACGCAGTTTCCCGGCCAGCGGTCCCAGGTCACGCCGGTCCAGCAGGAACGCCACCGCGACGAAGACGCCGGCGACGGCCGCACCGCCCAGCATGCCCTCCGCGAGGGCGGCGGGCACGCCCGGGGTGGGCCAGAATGCCCGTTCCAGCCCGGTCACGACCGCCCATCCGGCGGCCCCGGCAGCCAGCCCGGCGACGACCGCGGTCACGCTCGCCCGGGTCAGCCCGCTCAGCGCGGCGGCGCCGGCGTGCCGGCGCACCGCGAAGGCCAGCAGGGCCGCGAGAACGGTCATGCCTGCCGCGTTCGCCAGCCCCAGCACCAGCGCCTGCCTGCCGTCGACGAGGTTCACCAGGGCGAACGCCGCGACGGCCGCCACCAGCCAGCCGGCCGCTGTCGCAGCGGCCGCGGCCACGGTGGCGCCGCGCGCGTAGAGCGCCCGGGAGAGGAGCGCGAACAGCGCGTAGCCGAGCAGGCCGGGTGCGAACCCGGCGATGCCGGCCGCTGCCGGTGGCGCGTCGATCAGGTAGGCGGCGGGCTCGGCGAGCGCCACCAGCGCGGCGGCCCCGAGTCCGGCGAGCAGCACGACGGTGCGTGCGGTGCCCGACAGCGCGGTCCGGTAGCCGTCCTCGTCACCGTGCTCGGCGGCGGCCGACAGCCGGGGGTAGACGGCGGTGGCCAGCGGCACCGCGAGCACCGCCCACGGCAGCAGGAACACCGTCTGCGCCGTGGTGTAGATGGTCAGGCCCCCGGCTGCGGTGAGCACGAGCACCACCAGCGTCATCAGCTGCTGCGAGCCGACCGTGACCGCGCCCGCCCAGCCGAGCCGCACCGCCGTACGGCCGACGCCGCCGGGGAACCGCAGGGCCGGGCGCAGCCGCAGCCGCAGGCCACGCAGCGGGAGGATCAGGCAGAGCGAAAGGACCACCACGCCGAGGGTGGTGCCGCCCGCCAGAACCAGCTCACCCGTGGACGACAGGCCGCCGATGTCACTCTTCGCGCCGTCGACCAGCGCATACGTCAGATAGGCGCCGATCACCGTCACGCTGGACAGCAGTGGCGCGATCACCGGCCAGGCGAACCGGTGGTGCGCCTGGAGAACACCGGTCAGCACGATCCCGATGCCGTAGAGCGGGAGCTGCGGCGCGAACACCCGCAGCATGCTCGCGGTCAGGTCCCGGTTCTGCTCGGGCGCGCCGGCGAGCAGCAGGTCGCTGATCGGGCCGGCCAGCGCCGCGAGCAGCAGCGCGAGCGGCACGAGCAGCAGCAGCACCCAGGTCAGCAGCGCGGAGGTGACCGCGTGCACCCGGTCCCGGTCACCGGCCGCCACCGAGCCCGCCAGCAGCGGCACCACCAGGCTCGCCAGGGCGCCCCCGGCGACCAGCTCGAAGACGATGTTCGGGATGACGTTGGCGGCGTTGTAGACGTTGCCGAGGGTCTCGTGCCCGACCGTGCGCAGGAAGACGAAGGTGCGGGCGAACCCGGCGAGGCGGGCCACCACGGTGAGGATGGTGATGAGAGCCGCCGCGCCGGCGATCTTCGCGGCGCCGCCGCCGGACTTCACCGTATCCGTCACGCTTCGGGAGGCCGGCGGCCGAGCTCGTCGACCGCGCGCAGCCACGGCGTGTCCTGGATGACCTTGGTGAAGCTGATCTGCTCGCTCGCCGCGGTCAGCGACGCCAGCACCGCGAGCGCCGCCACCCGGCCGGCGGTCCCGGCGCGGGCCGTGAAGGCCACGCCGAGCAGGGCGCCGAGCGCGTTGGCGCCGGAGTCGCCCAGCATGATCTCCTCGTTGAGGTCGGCGGGCAGCAGCGCGGCGCCCGCGCCGAGCGTGCCGGCCGTCATCGCGCCGCCCCGGCCGAGCGCCAGCGGGGCGCCGAGGATCGTGCCGGCTTTCAGCGCGCGGCCCGGCCTCAGGTCCAGCAGGTTCAGCAGGTTCGCCGTCCCGGCGATCACGCCGGCGCCGAGCAGGACGTCGGCGCCCCGGCCGAACCGGCTGCGCCGCTCGCTGCCGACCAGCGCGGACGCGACCAGGCCGGCCGCGCCGACCCCGGCGATCTTGACAAGGCCGCTGGTGACCCGGCCCTCGCGGAGCGCGCCGAGGTGACCGGCGAAACCCTTGAACGCCTTCTCCTCCGGGCGGTTGCCGACCACGTCGTCGTAGAAGCCGACCGCGCCGGCGACCGCGCCGGCCGTGACGGCGGCCGCGGCGAGCCGCGGCGTGGCGGCTCCGGACGCGGCGCCGGCCGTGGCGCCCAGCGCGAGCGCGGGGCCGCCGGCCAGCGTGACCGTGCGGCCGTGGAAGTTGGTCCGGCGCAGGTCACCCGCGTTCGGGTCGCGCCGCACCCAGCCGAGCGCGGTCCGCGCGACGATCGCACCGATGCCGAACGAGCGGAGGAGGGCCATGGCCGGAAAGTCTAGTCAGCCGGGGCTACGGCGCTGCGGACGGCACCATCGACGTGGCGCCGGCGCCCAGACCGTACTGTCCGACCTTGTTCTGCACCAGCCGCTCGGTGGCCGCCATCGCGGTCGCGACCTGACCCTGCACGGTGCTCACGTTGTCCACCGTGGAGATCTCCTTCACCAGCGTGGGGTCGCCGCGCACGCCGGAGACCAGGTTGCCCTCACCGGCGCCGTCGCCGGCCACCACGAGCGGGCGGCGCTGGTAGAACTGGCTCGCCACGGTGACCGCCGACTGGTTCTTGCGGGTCGCCTCCTTGTCGGTGGCGGGCTCGCTGGAGACCAGCACCACCGCCTCGGCGCCGCCGCCCGCGGCCTCGTCGGTGGCGACGTAACCGGCCTTGGAGAGCCCGGTCAGGACCGCCGTCACGTCACCGGGCGTCGGGGTCGTCGTGCCCTGCAGCAGGGTGAGCGCGAGCAGCGCGCTCGCCGTCTCCACCCCGTCGCTGTTCCGCGGCAGGGAGGTCACCGGGATGCTCGGCTGCGACGACTGGTCGGCCAGGTCGAGCAGCTCGTTCGTGTAGTTCGGGTCGAAGAACTTCTCCTCGAGGCCGACCCGCGCGGTGAGCGTCGCGCCGGCCACGGACAGCATCTTCACCACGCCGTCGGCGGACTCGTCGGCGCCGGGCATCGAGACCACCGCGATCTTGCGGGTGGCCAGCTTGCCGGCGAGCACGACCGGCGCCACCTGAGTGGCGAAGTCCTGGCCGCTGTTGAGTTCCTCGCGCAGCTGGTTCACCTGGTCGCGCCGGACGTCGTTGTCCTTCTTCAGCGCCTCGAGGTTGGTCCGCAGGTTCTCCGAGACCGGGCCGTTGAGCGCGGCGGTGCCGACGACCAGGCCGATCGCGAGCGCGAGGAAGACCGCGGTGAGCGACACCACGTGGTACCGGAAGTTGATCACGACGCCCTCAGAAAAGATTGCCGAGCTGGAAGACGAAATTGTCCCACCACTCGGACACGACGGTGAGGTACGCCTTCCCCACCGTGGACACGGCCACCGCCGACGCCATCGCGGCCATCGCCGACAGCACCAGGAGCAGCAGCGCCGACCCGGAGATGTTCTGCCGGTAGAGCCGGCTCACGCCTTTCGCGTCGACCAGCTTGCCGCCCACCTTGAGGCGGGTCAGGAACGTCGACGCCATGCCGCCGCGGCCCTTGTCGAGGAACTCGACCAGGTTCGCGTGCGTGCCGACCGCCACGATCAGCGACGCGCCCTTCTCGTCGGCCAGCAGCATCGCCAGGTCCTCGCTGGTGGCCGCGGCCGGGAAGGTGATCGCGTCGACCCCCACGCCGCGGACCCGCTCCAGGCCGGGGGCGCGCCCGTCCGGGTACGCGTGGACGATCACCTCGGCGCCGCACCGCAGCACGTCGTCGGTGACCGAGTCCATGTCCCCGATGATCATGTCGGGGGTGTAGCCGTTCTCCACCAGGGCGTCGGCGCCGCCGTCCACCCCGATCAGGACCGGCTTGTACTCCCGGATGTAGGGCCGGAGGACGTCGAGGTCCTCCTTGTAGTCGTAGCCACGCACCACGATCAGCACGTGCCGGCCGGCGATCCGGGTCCGCACGTCGGGCACGCCGACGCCGTCGAGCAGCAGCTCACGCTCCTGCTTCATGTAGTCCAGCGTGTTCGCCGCGAACGCCTCGAGCTGCACGGACAGGCCCTCCCGGGCATCCGCCATGGACTGGGCGACACTCTCCGCGTCCTGCCGGACCCCGGTCGCCACCGGCTCGCCGCCGAGCAGCACGGTCCCGCCGTCGATGCTGACCGTCTGCCCCTCGCGCAGGCCCTTGAACACGTCCTCGCCGAGGCCGTCGACGAGCACGACGCCGCCCTGGATCAGCACCTCGGGACCGAGGTTCGGATAGCGCCCGGAGATCGACGGCTTGGCGTTGAGCACCGCCGTCACGCCGGACGCGACGAGCGAGTCGGCCGCCACCCGGTCCAGGTCGATGTGGTCGATCACGGCGATCTCGCCGGGACGCAGGCGGCCGGTCAGTCGTTTGGTGCGCCGGTCGAGCCGGACCAGCCCGGAGACCGGCCCCGGCTCCGTGGCACGCGTGCGGCGCAAGGTGGGAAGTCGCATCCCGGCCATCCTGACACGACGCCGCACGCCATCCCCCCGCGACATGCGCCACCTCACCGACAATCGGGACTTATCACGCACGTTTCTCCCGAGCCGCTACGGAGAGCAACTCCTCCGCATGCGCAATGCCAAGATCAGAATCGGGCAGACCCGCCAGCATCCGGGACAACTCGCGGGCCCGCTCGGTCTCCTCCACGATCCGCACACCACTCGTAGTGATCGCGCCACCGGTGTCTTTCGCGACCACGAGGTGGCGATCGGCGAATGCCGCGACCTGCGGCAGGTGCGTCACGACCAACACCTGATGGGTACGGGCGAGACGCGCCAGCCGCCGGCCGATCTCCACGGCCGCCGTCCCGCCGACACCCGAGTCCACCTCGTCGAAGACCAGCGTGGGCGGGCCGCCGGCACCCGCGAACACCACCTCGATCGCCAGCATCACCCGGGACAGCTCACCACCGGAGGCGCCCTTCTGCAGCGGCAGCGACGGCGCGCCCGGATGGGCCAGCAGCCGCAGCTCCACCTCGTCGGCGCCGTCCGCCCCGGCGGCCAGCTCCTCGCCGTCGACGGTCACCGAGGGCTCGTCCCTCGACGGGGAGCGGGTGACGACCGCGACCTCCACCCGCGCGTGCGGCATCGCCAGGCCGGCCAGCTCCACGCTGACCGCCTCGGAGAACCGCCCGGCCGCCTCCCGCCGCGCCGCGGTCAGCCGGCCGGCCAGCTCGCCGACCGTCGCGGCCAGCCGCTGCCGCTCCTTGTCCATCTCCTCGAGCAGCTCGTCGGAGGTGTCCAGCTCGCTCAGCTTGGCCCGGGCGTTCTCCGCCCAGGTGATCACGCCGTCGATGTCGTCCGCGTATTTGCGGGTCAGCGCGCGCAGCGCGGCGCGCCGCTCGTAGATCGCCTCCAGCCGGGCCGGATCGGCGTCGAGCGTGCCCAGGTAGGCCGAGAGCTCCGAGGAGACGTCGCCGACCAGGGTGGCCGCCTCCTCGATCCGCGCCGCCAGGTCGCCGAGCGCCGGATCCACCCCGGCCTGGCCCTCCAGCGTGCGGCGGGCGGTGCCGAGCAGCTGCGTCGCGTCCGGCGTGTCGTCGGCCGCCTCCACACCGCCGGCCAGGGCCTGCGCCGCCTGGGCCGCCGCGACCCGCAGGCCCTCGGCGTGCTCCAGCCGCTGCACCTCGGCCCGGAGATCCTCGTCCTCACCGGGCTGCGGGTCCACCCGGGTGATCTCGTCGAGGCCGAGCTTGAGGAGGTCGGCCTCCTGCGAGCGCTGCCGGGCGTTACGCCGCCGGTCGGTCAGGTCGTCCACCACGCGGCGCCACCGGGTGAACGCCTCACGGTAGGAATCCAGCAGCTTCTCGTGCCCGGGACCGGCGAACCGGTCCAGCGCGGACCGCTGCTCCGACGGGCGCAGCAGGCGCAGCTGGTCGGACTGGCCGTGCACCGCCAGGACCTGCTCGCCGAGCTCGCTGAGCGTCGACACCGGCATGCTGCGGCCGCCGACGTGCGCCCGGGACCGGCCCTCGGCCGTCACCGTGCGGCTCAGCAGCAGCGAGCCGTCGTCGTCGGTCTCACCGCCGGCGTCGGTGATCCGGGTCCGCACCGCGTCGCCGAGCGTCCCCCGCAGGTTCAGCCGGCCCTCCACCACGGCCCGGCCCGGATCGGCGCGGACCCGCCCGGCGTCGGCCCGGCCGCCGAAGAGCAGCCCGAGACCGGTCACCACCATGGTCTTGCCCGCACCGGTCTCGCCGGTGATCACATTCATTCCCGATGTGAGCCGCAGCGTGGTGTCGTCGATGACGCCGAGCCCGGTGATGCGCAGTTCCTCCAGCACAGGGCGAACAGTATCGGTGCCCACCGACAAACGCCCAACCCGGGAGGTGATCAGCGTCGATTGCCGCGCCAGCCCACCACCGGGAGCTCGAACTTCGCCACCAACGTGTCGGTGAACGGCCGGGGCGCCAGGCGGACCACGCGGACCGGCAGCTGACCCCGTTCGACCGTCACCTTCGAGCCGGGCGGCAGGTCCCAGGTGCGGCGACCGTCACAGCAGAGCACCGCAAAGGAGGTATAAGGGTCCACCGTCAGGACGAACGTGGACGTCGGAGCGGTCACCAGCGGCTTGCTGAACAGCGCGTGGGCGCTGATCGGGACGAGCAGCAGCGCCTCGACCTCGGGCCAGACCACCGGACCGCCGGCCGAGAACGCGTACGCCGTCGAGCCGGTCGGTGTGGCGCACACCACACCGTCACATCCGTACCGGGAGAGCGGGCGGCCGTCCACGTCGACGAGCAGCTCGAGCATCTGCGCCCGCTGCCCCTTCTCCACCGAGACCTCGTTCAGCGCCCACGACTCGGCGATCAGACGGCCGTCGTACTCCGCCCGCACGTCCAGGGTGAGCCGCTCGTCCACCGTGTAGTCGCCGGCCACCACGCTGGCGACCGCCTCGTCGATGTGCTCGATCTCCGCCTCGGCGAGGAAGCCCACCTTGCCCAGGTTGATGCCGAGCAGCGGCGCCTTCACCGGCCGGGCCAGGTCGGCCGCGCGCAGGAACGTGCCGTCGCCGCCGAGCGCCAGCACGATCTCCACGCCCTCGGCGGCGCCCGGGCCGTCGACCGGCTTCACCTCGTCCGGCAGGTCCAGGTCGGCGACCTCCTCGGCGATGACCCGCACCTCGAAGCCGGCCGCGATGAGATCCAGCGCCACCGCGCGGGCGTGCTGGGTGCTCTGCCGCCGGCCGGTGTGCGTCACCAGCAGGGCCGAACGCGTCATTTCTCCTCCAGAGGGACCGGTCCGGCCTCGACCACGCTCTCCACCCGCTCCCGGTCGGCGGGCGGGGCGTCACGACGGAACCACACGAAGAACTCCACGTTGCCGCTCGGACCGGGCAGCGGGCTCGCCGTCACGTCCCGCACGCCCAGGCCCAGCTCCTGCGCGGCGGCCGCCACGTCCAGCACCGCCTCGGCCCGCAGCCGCCAGTCGCGGACCACGCCACCGGCGCCGACCCGCTCCTTGCCGACCTCGAACTGCGGCTTCACCATCAGCGCGAGATCGCCGTCGGTGCACGCGGCGAGCGCCGGCAGCACCAGCCGCAGCGAGATGAACGACAGGTCGGCCACGGTCAGGTCGACCGGGCCGCCGATCGCGTCCGGGGTCAGGGTGCGGACGTTGGTGCGCTCCATCACCACGACCCGCTCGTTCTGCCGGATCGGCCAGGCCAGCTGCCCGTACCCGACGTCGACGGCGACCACCTCACGCGCGCCGGCACGCAGCAGCACGTCGGTGAAGCCACCGGTGGACGCCCCGGCGTCCAGGCAGCGCCGGCCGTCCACGGTCAGCCCGCCCCCGCCGAAGGCGCTCAGCGCCCCGGCGAGTTTGTGGCCGCCCCGGGAGACGTACTCGGTCTGCGGGTCCTCCCCGGTGACCAGCACCGGGTCGGCCGGGTCGACCATCGCCGCCACCTTGTGGGCGACGACGCCACGGACCTGCACACGGCCGGCCTCGACGAGAGTGGCGGCCTGTTCCCGGGAACGGGCGAGTTTGCGGCGGACGAGTTCGGCGTCCAGTCGCGCGCGGCGAGCCATTTCAGTTCTTTCTGTACGAGGTGTGTCAGCGGTCGATGCTCGCCAGGGTTTCCTGGAGCACCTGGTGCGCGGCCTCGTACTCGGCGATCTGCTCGGCCGGTGCCAGCCGCGCGGCGTTGGCGAGCGACCGTAGCACCGCGTCCACCGCCGGGTGCCCGGTGTCCTCCGGGTTCCCGCCGAGCGGCGGCGCGGGCTGTGCGGCGTTCGGGAACGTCACGGGATCACGCCTCCGTGGTCTCGGCCGGTCCGGCCGTCTCCGCCGCGCCGCCCTGGCTCGGCACCGCCTTCTTGGCAGCCGCGGTCTTGGCCACAGTCGTCTTGGCCACAGTCGTCTTGGCCGCAGTCGTCTTGGCCACAGTCGTCTTGGCAGCGGCCGTCTGGCGGGGCGCGCGCTTCTGCGCGGGCGTCCGGGCCGGCGCTGCCTTGCTCGGAGCGGCCTTGCGGGCCGACCCGGTCGCGGTCGGCGGTTCGGCCACCGGCGGCAGCGTGGTCGCCGCGGCGGCCTCGACCACCGGGCTGACCGGCGCCGCGGCGGTCCCCGCCGGAACGGGCACACCCACCGCGGGCGTGTCCACACTCGCAGCGGGTGTGCTCTGCGACGGGACGGCAGCCTTGGCGCGCTTGGCCGCAGCCTTCTTGACCGGAGCCTTCGGAGCCACCGCCGTCTTCGGAGCCACCGCCTTCTTGGCAGCCGTCTTCTTGGCCGGCGTGACCTTCACCGGCGCGGGTGTCTCCGGCGCGGCGGCCACATTGCTCGGTGACCCCGCGGGCCCGGTCCCCGCGGCGGGCATCGCGTTCGGCTTGGCCCGCCCGGCCTTCTTGGCGACGGCCTTCTTCACCGCGGCCTTCTTGACCGGCCCCGGCGAGACAGCCGGCCCCGAAGCACCCGCCGGTCCCGGCGAACCCGGCGCCTTCCCGGCCTGCGACTGCGCGTCCCGCAGTTGCCGCTCGAGGTCGTGCACCCGGGACGTCAGATCGGACACCTCGTCGGCGGTGGCCAGCCCGACACGCCCGAGCGCGCGGTCCACCTCGTACCGAACGATGTTGGTCAGCGCCTCACGGTTCGCCACGCCGGCCGAGAGCAGGTCCTCCACCATTGTCTGCAACTGGGCCGCGGTCGCGCCGCCCCGGGTGAGCACCTCCCCCGCGACCTGCTGTGCTTTCTTCCGTGGCGCCTCGGTCAGCCCGAGTGCCAGGTCCAGATATGCCCGCCATGCGTCCGGCATGATCTCGGCTCCTCTCGCCGCGTCGGGTGCCACGCTACCGGGCACCGCAGTCAAACTCCTGAGGTACCGTGCTGGTGTCGCGAGCGCGTGCTGGTGTCATGAGGGGGAGTGCCGATGGCCACCGTGGACGAGTGCCGGCAAGCATTGCACGACCTGGCCGCGAAACTGGCGGCCAATGCGGAGGCCCAGGGCCACCTCGATCTCGATCGCACGCTTGCCTGCCGGATCACGGACCTGGACACCGCGTTCCACGGCCGGATCACCGGCGGCCGCCTGATCGACATCGCGGACGGCGACGATCCGAAAGCCAAGATCGCCCTGACCGCGACGAGCGACCACCTGATCGAGCTGATCAACGGCAAGCTCGATCTCACCCGCGCGTTCACGTCCGGGCAGATCAAGGTGAAGGCGAACCCGTTCGACCTGCTCAAACTTCGTAAGCTCCTCTGAGAGCGCCAGCAGCGCTCCCGGATACGGAACCGCACCGGAAAACGTTCAAGATCCGGCGCGGGCGGACAGGGTCTGCAGACCGGCCAGCACCTGGTCGGCCGCCGAGGTGGCGTTCGACAGCTGGGTGGTGACCTCGGCGAGCATCAGGGCCTGCTCCTCCACCGACGCCGCGATGTTGAGCTGCACCTTGTGGATCTCGTCGACGGCTCCGGTGGTGGACGCGAACGTCTGCGCCACGTCGTCGGTCTCGGCGACGATCGCGGTGATCACCTGCTTGACCCGTTCCACCGATGTCGCGGTCTCCCGGGCCAGGTCCTTCACCTCGCCCGCCACGACGGCGAACCCCTTGCCGAGCTCACCGGCGCGGGCCGCCTCGATGGTGGCGTTGAGCGCGAGCAGGTTCGTCTGCTCGGCCAGCGACGCGATGAGCGCGTTCACCTCGGCGATCTCGGCGACCGAGCGCTCCAGGGCCCGTACCTTCTCGCCGGCCGACGACGCCGCCTCCTTGCCACCGGCCGCGGTCTCGGCGGCCGCCGCGGACCGGCGGGCGATGTCCCCGACCGACGCGGTGAGCGCGGCGAGCTCCCGGTCCACCGACGCGACCGCCGAGATCGCGGCGTGCGCCTCCCCGCTGATCCCGGCCACGTCGGCGGTGATCTGCCGGGCCTGCTCGGCGGTCTGCTCGGAGCGGATCCGCAGATCCTCGGCCGCGCGTTCGCGGGATTCCTGCTCGGCCCGTTCGACGTCCCGCCGGGCCTGCTCGGCCTGCTGGGCGAGCGCCTCGTTCTCGCGTTCGGCCTGCTCCGCGAAGTGCCAGAAGATCACGATGCCGGCCACCTCGAGGGTGAGCAGCCCGGCGTGCACCGCGACCATGACGAGCGCCGCGGCGACACCCATGTGATGATCGCCGAACACCCGGTCCGGCGCGATCAGCCCGAGCACCCCGTGATGCACCACGACAACGGCGATCGACGACGCCAGCGGAGTCCACTGCTGATACAGCGCCACGAAGATCAGCACGGCGTACAGGTGGATGTGCGCCGACATCTCGCCGCCGGTCAGCTCGATCGCCACGAACGTGCAGGCGATCAGCCCGACGCTGGTGTGCGACGACTTGCCGCTGGACGAGGGCACCAGCGTGGCCGCGGCGGCCCACACCCCGACCAGCACCGGCAGCAGGATCGCCTCCCAGGTGGGCCGGGGACCGAGGATGCCGACCACGAAGAAGACAGGCGCGTGAAACCAGAGGAGGCGCGTGACGATCCGATGCCGCGCCGCCCACGACGCGTCGGAGAGCCGGGCGCCACGCGGCAGAGTGAACCCGCTCACAACCCTCATGATCGGCCGATCGGGCGAACGATTGACCCGGAAGCGCCGTCCGGTAAGGACTGACCTTTTCCCGGACGTAGCGGACGCCTCCCGCACGGTGCCAGGCTGACGGGAGGAACGACGTGTGACCGGCGCCGGCCGGCCGGGAAGGAAGGACCATGACCAGCTCAGACGACCTGCACACTCAGGCCGAGAGTGTGGCGGTGCCGAGTTTCGACTGGATGAGCACGCCGGTGCTCTCGGTGGTCGACGGCCTGCTGCACATCGACCCGGACGCGCCACTGCCGCGCCGCCGCTACCGACCGGCCGCCTCGGTCGCTCCGGAGCACGCTCCCACCGACAGCGCCACCATCGAGTCCAGCCGCCTGCTGGCCGGCCTCACCCGGCATCACCCGCGTCACTAACCCCGCTGGGGGTACGGGGTCAGACGCCCCAGTCCCGCAGCAGCTCCCCGGCCGCGGGTGAGCCCGCCTCCACCGCGGCGACCGGAACTCCGTCCCAGGTCACCCCGCAGAGCAGCCGCAACGCGTCGACCGGGTCACCGGAGCCGTCCAGCACCGCACGGTCGCCGTCCCGGCTGACCCGCCAGCCACCGGCCTCGCCGCCGGTCGCCGGCACGCGCGCCTCATCGGCGGGCCGGAAGAGCCCGGACAGGTCGGCAGCGACGAATGCCGGCCGGCGCTCCGCGGGCGCGGCCAGCAGATCCGCCGGGCCGCTCACACCGGTCAGCACCAGCAGGCTGTCCATCCCGGCGCCGACCGCACCCTGGATGTCGGTGTCCAGCCGGTCGCCGACGGCCAGGGGCCGGTCCGCCCGCGACAGCGTCGCGGCCGTCGTGAACAGCCCCGGCTGCGGTTTGCCGACCACCACGTCCGGCTCCCGGTCCAGGGCCGTGCGCAGCACCGCGACCAACGAGCCGTTGCCCGGCAGCGGGCCGCGCGGGCTGGGCAGGGTCCGGTCGGTGTTCGTCGCGAACCAGGCCGCCCCGGCCCGCACCGCGAGCGCGGCCTCGGACAGGACCTTCCAGCCGACCTCCGGGCCGTACCCCTGAACCACCGCGACCGGCTCGTCCTCGGCCGAGCCGACCGGGGTGAGACCCGCGTCGCGGACCTCGGCCCGGAGCGCTTCCGCACCGACCACCAGCACCGGCGCACCGGCCGGGAACCGCTCGGCGAGCAGGGCGGCGGCCGCGCCGGCCGAGGTGAGCACCTCGGCCGGCGTGGCGCTCACACCCATGCCGGTCAGCAGCGTGGCCACGTCGGCGGCCCGCCGCGACGCGTTGTTCGTCGCGTACGCGATCGGCGTGCCGCCGGAACGCAGCCGGTCGACCGCCTCGGCCGCTCCCGGGATCGGTTTGTCGATCAGGAAGACGACTCCGTCCAGGTCGAAGATGACCAGGTCGTAGCCGGCGGCCAGGTGGTCGCTCATCCCCGGGGCTGCTCGTCGTCCGCGTGCTTCTCGTCCGCGTGCTTCTCGTCCGCGTGCTTCTCGTCCGCGTCGGCGAGGCCGTCGGTGTTCACGTCGGTCGCGGACAGCTCGGCCGACTCGTCGTCCTCGTCGTCCTCGTCCGCGAACTCGGCGGAGTCAGCGGTCCGGGCCGCAACCGGCTCGTCCTCGTCGTCCTCGTCGTCGAACTCGTCCGCGTCCCGCACGGCAACCGGCTCGTCGTCCTCGCCGTCGAACTCCGCGGTGTCGCCCTCGGAGTCGTCGTCGTCCTCGGAACGGGTCTCCGCGCCGCCCTCGCCGAGCGCAGCCTCGGTCTCCTCGTCGTCCTCGTCGTCGTCGCCCTCGATGGCGACCCCGTCGAGTTCGAGCAGACGCTCGGCCGCGTCGGTGAGCTGCTCCGTGTCCACCGCGGCAGCCCGGGCGAACCACTCCCGCGCTTCCTCACGGCGGCCCGCCGCGAGCAGGGCATCCGCGTACGCGTAGCGCAGGCGTGCCGCCCAATCCGCATCTTCCTGGCTGGTGAGCTCGTTGACCTGCAGCATCGCCACGGCGGCGTCGTGCTGACCCAGGTCGCTACGGGCGCCGGCCGCCACGATCAGCAGCTCGATCGCGCCGCTCTTCTCCAGCTTCGCCATGTCGGCTCCGCGGTAGAGGTCGATCGCCCGCTCCGGCCGGCCCAGGGCCCGCTCGCAGTCGGCCAGCTCGGCCAGGTGCGTCTGCCGCCCGGTCATCCGGTGGTAGGTGCGCAGCTCGGCGATCGCCGTGGTCCAGTCCCCGGCCGCGTAGGCGGCAAGACCGACGGCCTCACGCACCACGGCGATCCGGGACGCGAGCCGGCGCGCGGCGATCGCGTGCTGCAGCGCGAGCTCGGAGTCCTCGTCGATGATCTGGCCGGCCGCGACGAGGTGCCGCGCGACCTTGTCGGCCATCTCCCGGGCGAGCGAGTTCAGTTCCGCGCGGACCTCCTGGTCGAGGTCGGTCGCGACGATGTCCTCGGGAATGTCCGGGGACTGGAACGGCGCCTGGCCGGCCTCGTCCTGCGGACCCTCACCGGTGCCGTTCCGCTCGTCCCGCCGGTAGCCACCGCGGTCGTCGTTGCGGAACCCGCCCCGGTCGCCGCCACCCTGGTAACCACCACGGTTGCCACCCTGGTAGCCCCCGCGGTCGCCGCCACCCTGGTAGCCGCCCCGGTCACGGTCGCCACCACGGAACCCGCCCCGGTCGCCGCCACCCTGGTAGCCACCGCGGTCGCGGTCGCCACCACGGAAGCCGCCACCCTGCGGACGGTCACCCTGCGGACGGTCACTACGGAAGCCGCCGCGGTCGCCGCCACCCTGGTAGCCACCGCGGTCGCGGTCTCCGCCACGGAAGCCGCCGCCCTGCGGACGGTCACCCTGCGGACGGTCGCCACCACGGAACCCGCCGCGGTCGCCCTGGAAGCCCTCACGCGGACCACTCGGACGGTCCCCGCCACGGAAGCCGCCGCGGTCGCCGCCACCCTGGTAACCGCCACGGTCACGGTCCCCGCCACGGAACCCGCCGCGGTCGCCGCCACCCTGGTAGCCGCCCCGGTCACCCTGCGGCCGGTCACTGCGGAAACCGCCGCGGTCGCCGCCACCCTGGTAGCCACCGCGATCGCGGTCTCCGCCACGGAAGCCGCCACCCTGCGGACGGTCACCCTGCGGACGGTCACTACGGAAACCACCGCGGTCGCCCTGCGGACGGTCCCCACCACGGAAACCACCGCGGTCGCCGCCACCCTGGTAACCGCCACGGTCACGGTCTCCGCCACGGAAGCCGCCACCCTGCGGACGGTCACCCTGCGGACGGTCACTACGGAAACCACCGCGGTCGCCCTGCGGACGGTCCCCACCACGGAAACCACCGCGGTCGCCGCCACCCTGGAAACCACCACGGTCACGGTCGCCACCACGGAAACCACTGCGGTCGCCGCCACCCTGGTAACCGCCACGGTCACGGTCGCCACCACGGAAGCCGCCCCCCTGCGGACGGTCACTACGGAAACCACCCCGGTCGCCGCCACCCTGATAGCCGCCCCGGTCACGGTCGCCACCACGGAAACCACCGCGGTCGCCGCCACCCTGGTAACCGCCACGATCACGGTCGCCACCACGGAAACCACCGCGGTCGCCGCCACCCTGGTAGCCGCCACGATCACGGTCGCCACCACGGAAGCCGCCACCCTGCGGACGGTCACCCTGCGGACGGTCACTACGGAAACCACCACGGTCGCCCTGCGGACGGTCCCCACCACGGAAACCGCCCCGGTCGCCGCCACCCTGGTAACCACCACGGTCACGGTCACCGCCACGGAACCCGCCCCGGTCGCCGCCACCCTGGTAACCACCGCGATCGCGGTCGCCACCACGGAAGCCGCCGCGGTCGCCGCTCACCGAGCGCTGGCCACCCTGGTAGCCGCCACGATCGCCGCCACCCTGGTAACCGCCGCCCTGCGGACGGTCACCACCACGGAAACCACCGCGGTCGCCGCCACCCTGGAAACCACCACGGTCACGGTCACCGCCACGGAACCCACCGCGGTCACCGCCCCGATCGCGGTCGCCGCCGCGGAAACCGCCACGGTCACCGCCTCGGTCCCTGTCGCCCCGGTAGCCGCCACGATCGCCGCCCTGGTAGCCGCCACGGGATCCGCCCCGCTCGCCGCCACCCTGATAGCCGCCCCGGTCGCCCCGGCGCTCGCCGCCACTTCCGTCGCGACTGCTGCCGGAACGGCTCTCGCCGTCTCGGTTGCTGGAGCCGCCGTCCTGCGGTCCTGTAGTCACGGTTCAATTCCTTCCAGTACGGCGGCGGGCCCTCGGAACGGGCAGCGGCCATGCGTCAACACACAAAGTTACTCGGAGAATCTGTCTTAAACGCAGTCGAGGGCCGACCCCGAGCGGGGGCGGCCCTCGACCTTCACGTTGAGTCCGGCGGCGTCCTACTCTCCCACACCCTCCCGAGTGCAGTACCATCGGCGCTGGAGGGCTTAGCTACCGGGTTCGGAATGTAACCGGGCGTTTCCCCACCGCTATGACCACCGAAACAGCCTTCAGCAGAACAAACCAGCAACCCGATGTGTCTCAACCGGGGTGGTTGTTCGTTTGCTGTGAATCACACAGTGGACGCAAGCGCAATGTTTAGAGTGGTTAAGCCCTCGGCCTATTAGTACCGGTCAACTCAACACGTTACCGTGCTTACATCTCCGGCCTATCAACCCAGTAGTCTCCTGGGAGCCTTACCCACTCAAGGTGGTGGGATACCTCATCTCGAAGCAGGCTTCCCGCTTAGATGCTTTCAGCGGTTATCCCTTCCGAACGTAGCCAACCAGCCGTGCCCTTGGCAGAACAACTGGCACACCAGAGGTTCGTCCGTCCCGGTCCTCTCGTACTAGGGACAGCCCTTCTCAAGTATCCAACGCGCACGGCGGATAGGGACCGAACTGTCTCACGACGTTCTAAACCCAGCTCGCGTACCGCTTTAATGGGCGAACAGCCCAACCCTTGGGACCTGCTACAGCCCCAGGATGCGACGAGCCGACATCGAGGTGCCAAACCATCCCGTCGATATGGACTCTTGGGGAAGATCAGCCTGTTATCCCCGGGGTACCTTTTATCCGTTGAGCGACACCGCTTCCACACGCAAGTGCCGGATCACTAGTCCCGACTTTCGTCCCTGCTCGACCCGTCAGTCTCACAGTCAAGCTCCCTTATGCACTTACACTCAACACCTGATTGCCAACCAGGCTGAGGGAACCTTTGGGCGCCTCCGTTACCCTTTAGGAGGCAACCGCCCCAGTTAAACTACCCACCAGACACTGTCCCTCGACCCGATCAGGGCCGCAAGTTAGATACCCAAACCCAACAGAGTGGTATTTCAACAATGCCTCCACCCGAACTGGCGTCCGAGCTTCACCGGCTCCCACCTATCCTACACAATTAAATTCGGATACCAATGTCAAGCTATAGTAAAGGTCCCGGGGTCTTTCCGTCCTGCCGCGCGTAACGAGCATCTTTACTCGTACTGCAATTTCGCCGGGCCTGTGGTTGAGACAGTGGGGAAGTCGTTACGCCATTCGTGCAGGTCGGAACTTACCCGACAAGGAATTTCGCTACCTTAGGATGGTTATAGTTACCACCGCCGTTTACTGGCGCTTAAGTTCTCCGCTTCGCCCTCACGGGCTAACAGGTCCCCTTAACGTTCCAGCACCGGGCAGGCGTCAGTCCATATACATCGTCTTACGACTTCGCATGGACCTGTGTTTTTAGTAAACAGTCGCTTCCCCCTGCTCTCTGCGGCCATACCACGCTCCACCCGCAAAGGGCTTCACGCGTCCGGCCCCCCTTCTCCCTAAGTTACGGGGGCAATTTGCCGAGTTCCTTAACCACAGTTCACCCGTCGCCTCGGTATTCTCTACCTGACCACCTGTGTCGGTTTAGGGTACGGGCCGCTCGAAGCTCGCTAGAGGCTTTTCTCGGCAGCATAGGATCAATGACTTCACCAGAACGGCTCGGCATCACGTCTCAGCCCATGTGCACCGCGGATTTGCCTACGGTACGGCCTACACGCTTACCCCGGCACAACCACCGGCCGGGCTCATCTACCTTCCTGCGTCACCCCATCGCTAAACTACTACCCACAGAGGTCCTAGTCTCCCGCATCGCCGGCCGAAGCCATTGAATTGATCAAGTAGTTAGTACTATGAGGTTCGTCTTGGGCGCTTCTACGCGGGTACGGGAATATCAACCCGTTATCCATCGACTACGCCTCTCGGCCTCGCCTTAGGCCCCGACTCACCCAGGGCGGATTAGCCTGCCCCTGGAACCCTTGGTCATCCGGCGGAAGGGGTTCTCACCCTTCATTCGCTACTCATGCCTGCATTCTCACTCGTGTAGCGTCCACGGCTGGATCACTCCGCCGCTTCACCCGCAACACGACGCTCCCCTACCCATCCACACGCTTGGGCTCAACCCCGAAAGATTGAGTCGAGCAAAGTGTGAATGCCACAGCTTCGGCGGTGTGCTTGAGCCCCGCTACATTGTCGGCGCGGAACCACTTGACCAGTGAGCTATTACGCACTCTTTAAAGGGTGGCTGCTTCTAAGCCAACCTCCTGGTTGTCCATGCGATCCCACATCCTTTTCCACTTAGCACACGCTTAGGGGCCTTAGCTGGCGATCTGGGCTGTTTCCCTCTCGACTACGAAGCTTATCCCCCGCAGTCTCACTGCCGCGCTCTCACTTACCGGCATTCGGAGTTTGGCTGATTTCAGTAAGCTTGTGGGCCCCCTAGACCATCCAGTGCTCTACCTCCGGCAAGAAACACGCGACGCTGCACCTAAATGCATTTCGGGGAGAACCAGCTATCACGGAGTTTGATTGGCCTTTCACCCCTAACCACAGGTCATCCCCCAACTTTTCAACGTTGGTGGGTTCGGTCCTCCACGTAGTCTTACCCACGCTTCAACCTGCCCATGGCTAGATCACCCCGCTTCGGGTCTAGAACATGCGACTTTGGGCGCCCTATTCAGACTCGCTTTCGCTACGGCTACCCCACACGGGTTAACCTCGCCACATGCCACTAACTCGCAGGCTCATTCTTCAAAAGGCACGCCGTCACCCCGCTATAAAGCTAAGGCTCCGACGGATTGTAGGCGAACGGTTTCAGGTACTATTTCACTCCCCTCCCGGGGTACTTTTCACCATTCCCTCACGGTACTTGTCCGCTATCGGTCACCAGGAAGTATTCAGCCTTACCAGGTGGTCCTGGCAGATTCACAGCAGATTCTAGGAGTCCGCTGCTACTCGGGAACACTGCAAAGAGGCTTGGAATTTTCGTCTACCGGGCTCTCACCGTCTACGGCTGGCTTTCCCACACCATTCGACTAACAACAAGCTTTGTAACTCTTTAGATGCGTGTCAGCACATCAAAGCAGGTCCCACAACCCCCCACGTGCAACCCCTGACAGGTATCACACACGCAAGGTTTAGGCTACGTCCGCTTTCGCTCGCCACTACTCACGGAATCACGGTTGTTTTCTCTTCCTACGGGTACTGAGATGTTTCACTTCCCCGCGTTCCCCTCACACACCCTATGAATTCAGGTGCGGATGACACGACATGACTCGTGCCAGGTTTCCCCATTCGGACACCCTGGGATCACAGCTAGGTTGGCAGCTCCCCCAGGCCTATCGCGGCCTCCCACGTCCTTCATCGGCTCCTGGTGCCAAGGCATCCACCGTTCGCCCTTGACAACTTAACCACAGAAAACAAGATGCTCGCGTCCACTGTGCAATTCTCAACCAACGACCAACCCGCGATCCGACCAGAAACCCACCAAACCCCGGCAGAACCGAGCGGTATGAATTCCCAGATCGCGCCTGGCATTGAAAAACAACCACCGGCCTCGCCGGCAAGGTTGTTCTTTCAGATACCCAACAGGGTGCTCATCACCAGATTCCAGCCGCACCAACCCACGTTCCACGCCCGAAGGCTGTACTAGCGATGCCGGCCGTTGCCAGATCTAATTAGCCAGTGTCTCCGCCTATGAGCTCCTCGATTCGTCATTCGCGAACCGCAGGATTTCTGTCCACCTTTCGGCAGAAGAATGCTCCTTAGAAAGGAGGTGATCCAGCCGCACCTTCCGGTACGGCTACCTTGTTACGACTTCGTCCCAATCGCCAGCCCCACCTTCGACGGCTCCCTCCCTTACGGGTTAGGCCACCGGCTTCGGGTGTTGCCGACTTTCGTGACGTGACGGGCGGTGTGTACAAGGCCCGGGAACGTATTCACCGCAGCGTTGCTGATCTGCGATTACTAGCGACTCCGACTTCACGGGGTCGAGTTGCAGACCCCGATCCGAACTGAGACCGGCTTTTTGGGATTCGCTCCACCTCACGGTATCGCAGCCCTTTGTACCGGCCATTGTAGCATGCGTGAAGCCCTGGACATAAGGGGCATGATGACTTGACGTCATCCCCACCTTCCTCCGAGTTGACCCCGGCAGTCTCCCATGAGTCCCCAACTGAATGCTGGCAACATGGGACGAGGGTTGCGCTCGTTGCGGGACTTAACCCAACATCTCACGACACGAGCTGACGACAGCCATGCACCACCTGTCACCGGCCCCGAAGGACCCCACATCTCTGCGAGTTTTCCGGCGATGTCAAACCCAGGTAAGGTTCTTCGCGTTGCATCGAATTAATCCGCATGCTCCGCCGCTTGTGCGGGCCCCCGTCAATTCCTTTGAGTTTTAGCCTTGCGGCCGTACTCCCCAGGCGGGGCGCTTAATGCGTTAGCTGCGGCGCAGAAACCCGGAGAGGGTCCCCACACCTAGCGCCCAACGTTTACAGCGTGGACTACCAGGGTATCTAATCCTGTTCGCTCCCCACGCTTTCGCTCCTCAGCGTCAGTATCGGCCCAGAGACCCGCCTTCGCCACCGGTGTTCCTCCTGATATCTGCGCATTTCACCGCTACACCAGGAATTCCAGTCTCCCCTACCGAACTCTAGCCTGCCCGTATCGAATGCAAGCTCGGAGTTGAGCCCCGAGATTTCACATTCGACGCGACAAGCCGCCTACGAGCTCTTTACGCCCAATAAATCCGGACAACGCTCGCGCCCTACGTCTTACCGCGGCTGCTGGCACGTAGTTGGCCGGCGCTTCTTCTGCAGGTACCGTCACTTGCGCTTCGTCCCTGCTGAAAGAGGTTTACAACCCGAAGGCCGTCATCCCTCACGCGGCGTCGCTGCATCAGGCTTCCGCCCATTGTGCAATATTCCCCACTGCTGCCTCCCGTAGGAGTCTGGGCCGTGTCTCAGTCCCAGTGTGGCCGGTCGCCCTCTCAGGCCGGCTACCCGTCGTCGCCTTGGTAGGCCATTACCCCACCAACAAGCTGATAGGCCGCGAGTCCATCCCGAACCGAAAAACTTTCCACACGCACCCCATGCGAAGGCGTGTCGTATTCGGTATTAGCCCCCGTTTCCGAGGGTTATCCCAAAGTTCGGGGCAGGTTACTCACGTGTTACTCACCCGTTCGCCGCTCGAGTACCCCGAAGGGCCTTTCCGCTCGACTTGCATGTGTTAAGCACGCCGCCAGCGTTCGTCCTGAGCCAGGATCAAACTCTCCAACAAAATCTGTGGAAAATCTGATTCCCAGCAACATGATATGTTGCCAAAGGAATCTCCAACCCATCCGAAGACAGGCCGGGGTATTGCCATAATTGGCACTGGCTTATCAAGCACCCTGTTGAGTTCTCAAAGAACAACCGCACACCATCATCGTGACTGGGGCTTTTGTTCGACCCGCAGAACATTACACGATCCGAGAACCGTGATCATTTCCGGGGTTCCTCCAGGACGGCCGCTCCGGGCCTCTTTCGAGTCCCGCTCGCTCGCCCGTCTCCCTGGCGGCTTGGAAAACATTACAGGCACATGTCCACAACGCCAAATCGGCCCGCCGCGACGTGGGTCACAACGGGCCGATCAACGCAAAACCTCAGGTCAGAGCGCTATTTGACGATCTCGACGCCGGCGAACGTCCGCTTGCCGCGGCGCAGCACCAGGAATCGGCCGTGGAGCAGTGCCGATTCCGGCACCACCGCCTCACCGTCGGTGATGCGCTCGTTGTTCAGGTAGGCGCCACCCTCGGTGATCGTGCGGCGAGCCTCGTTCGCGCTCGCCACGAGACCCGACTCCTTGAGCAGGGTCCCCACGGCCGGGAGCTCACCCCGTACCGGATGAAGGCCGGCCTCGGCCAGCGCGGCGCGCAACGTGTCCGCGGAGAGCTCGTCCAGGGATCCCCGGCCGAACAACGCCTGGCTGGCGGCGACCGCCTGGTTCGCCTCCTCCTCGCCGTGCACCAGCGCGGTGATCTCGAAAGCCAGGGCTCGCTGCGCGAGCCTGGCCTGCGGCCGCTCCGCGGTCGCCTTCTCCAGCTCCTCCAGCTCCTCGCGGGACTTGAAGCTGAAGTAGCGCAGGTACTTGCTGACGTCCCGGTCGTCGCTGTTGATCCAGAACTGGTAGAAGGAGTACGGGCTGGTCATGGCCGGGTCGAGCCAGATCGCGCCGCCCTCGGTCTTGCCGAACTTGGTGCCGTCGGCCTTGAGGACCAGTGGGGTGACGAAGGCGTGCACCGGACCGGCGCCGCGGCGGCGCACGAAGTCCACGCCGGCGGTGATGTTGCCCCACTGGTCGGAGCCGCCGAACTGCAGCCGGCAGCCGTGCTGGACGTGCAGCTGGTAGAAGTCGTTGGACTGGAGCAGCTGGTAGCTGAACTCGGTGAAGCTGATGCCGCTCTCCAGCCGGTTGCGCACCACGTCGCGGGCCAGCATCTTGTTGACCGGGAAGTGCTTGCCGACGTCCCGCAGGAATTCGATCACCGACGTCGGGCCGGTCCAGTCCAGGTTGTTGACGAGCGTCGCCGCGTTGTCGCCCTGGTAGGTCACGAACGGCGACAGCTGGGTGCGGATCCGCTCCACCCAGCCCTGAACGACCTCCGGCGGGTTGAGGCTGCGCTCGCTGGACTCCCGCGGGTCACCGATCTGACCGGTGGCGCCGCCGACGAGCAGCAGCGGGCGGTGGCCGCCCTGCTGGAGGCGCCGGGCGGTGAGAACCTGCATGAGGTGGCCGACGTGCAGCGAGGCGGCGGTGGGGTCGAAGCCCACATAGAACGGGATCGAGCCGCCGTCGAGTGCTTTGCGCAGCTCGTCGGGGTCGGTCGAGTCCTGGATCAGTCCGCGCCACAGCAGGTCGTCTACGAGAGTCACGCAACGGATTGTCCCGCACCCTCCCGTGCGGATCACAGCGGGTTTGGCGGATGCTAGGCGGATGGGTCACCTGGGAAGTGCTGCGGCACCGATCGACATCTCGAAGAAGAAGGCCGAGGAGCGGCTGGAGGCGGCGCAGGAGCGGCTGCTCCGGCTGCGCCTGCTGCTCGGCGGCCAGATCGGCGAGAAGAAGATCGGCCCGCCGCTCTGCGTGCTCTTCGAGGGCTGGGACGCGTCCGGCAAGGGTGGCGCGATCAAGCGGCTGGTCACCATGATCGACCCGCGGCACGTGCGGGTCTCCCAGTTCGCCGCGCCGACCTACGACGAGAAGCGGCACCACTTCCTGCAGCGGTTCTGGCAGGTCCTGCCCGGCAACGGCGGGATGACCGTGCTGGACCGGTCCTGGTACGGCCGGGTCCTCGTCGAGCGGGTCGAGGGCTTCGCGACCACCGAGCAGTGGCAGCGGGCCTACGACGAGATCGCCGAGTTCGAGCGCACCCTCGCCGCCGAGGGCATGATCCTGATCAAGTTCTGGATGCACGTCTCCGAGGAGGAGCAGCTGCGCCGCTTCGAGGACCGGGCGAACGATCCGTTGCGGTCGTGGAAGCTGACCGACGAGGACTGGCGGAACCGGAAGAAGCGCCCGGAGTACGAGGCGGCGATCGAGGACATGCTGGAGAAGACCGACCGGCCGCGCGCCCGGTGGAAGGTCATCCCCGGCGACAGCAAGCCGTACGCCCGCCTCGCCGTCGTCGAGCACGTCTGTCACGTGCTGGAACGCAAGCTGGCGAAGCGGGGGTACGACCTGGCGTCGGCCGACCGGCCGGGGACCGCGTCCGTCTAGCCGATGGCTGCCTTGCGCGCCGTGGCCGCGTCCGGTGCGGCGACCGCCAGCTCGGCCAGCCGCCGGCAGTCCGCCTCGGTGACGCCGGCGAGGGCGGCCCGCACCGCCGGGAGCGCGCGCGGTGACATCGACAGGCTCGTCACGCCGAGACCGACCAGGATCGGCGCGAGCGCCGCGTCGGCGGCCGCCTCGCCGCACACCCCGACCGGTTTGCCGGCGGCCCGCCCGGCCTCGCCGCAGATGCCGATCAGCTGGAGCAGCGCGGGTTGCCACGGGTCCAGCAGGTCGGCCAGGGCGCCGCACATCCGGTCGGCGGCGAACGTGTACTGACTCAGGTCGTTGGTGCCGATGCTGAGGAAGTCGACGACGCCCAGCAGGTCACGGGCGCGCAGCGCGGCGGCCGGCACCTCGATCATCACACCGGCGCGGGGCAGGCCGGCCTCGTGGACGGCGGCCGCGAACGTGGCCGCCTCGGTGATCGTGGAGACCATGGGGGCCATCACCCAGACGTCCGCGCCGGTCTGCGCGCGCGCCTCGGCGATCGCCGCGAGCTGGGTGGTGAGGACGTCCGGTCGCTGCCGCGCGATGCGCAGGCCGCGGACACCCAGGGCAGGATTGGGCTCACCCTCCTGGTTCAGGAACGGCAGCGGTTTGTCGGCGCCGGCATCGAGGGTACGGATGACGACCCGTCGCCCGGCCATGGCGGAGAACACTTCCCGGTACGCCTCCACCTGCTCGTCCAGGCCGGGCTCCCGGGTCCGATCGAGAAAGAGCAGCTCGGTGCGGAACAGCCCGACGCCCTCGGCGTGGACCTCGTCGGCGGCGGGGACGTTCTTCGCGGAGCCGACGTTGGCGAGGAGCTTCACCCCGTACCCGTCGGAGGTCTGACCGGGGCCGGTGAGGGCCGCAGCCGCGGCAGCCACCTCGGCCGCACCGCGCACCGCGGCTTCTGCCGCGACCTGATCGATGCCCGCGTCGACACGCCCCGTCGCGCCGTCGACGAGCACCAGCGTGCCCTCCGCGATCGCCAGCACGCCGGGACAGGAGACCACGGCGGGCAGGCCCAGCGCGCGGGCCAGGATCGCGGTGTGACTGGTGGGACCGCCCACCTCGGTGACCAGCGCCAGCACCTGGGCCGGATCGAGGTCGGCGGTATCGGCCGGGGCCAGATCCTTCGCGGCCAGCACGAACGGGTGCCCGGGCTGCGGGATGCCCGGCATCGGCTGCCCGAGCAGCACCGCGACCGCCCGGTTGCGCAGGTCGTCGAGGTCGGCGACGCGCTCGGCGAGGTAGCCGCCGGCCGCCTCGAACGATTCCCGGAATGCCCCGAAGGCGAGGGAGACGGCGTGCACTGCGTCGGCACCCTCTTCGACGTGCTCGCGAACGCCGTCGAGCAGCGCCTCGTCACCGGCCATCATCGCCTCGGCGCGCAGCACCTCGGCGACCGTCTCGTCGGTGGCCCGGTCAGCCCGGCGTTCCAGGAACGTGACCACCTCGGCCAGGGCGGACGAGGCCCGGGCGACTTCCGCCTCGGCATCCGTCACGGCGACCATCGGGGGCAGGGCCGGGACGTCGGCGATCCGCAGCAGCGGACCGGCGGCCACCCCGGCACAGACTCCGATCCCGGAGAGGCTGACCACCTCAGCCATCGGAGGCGTCCAGGTCGGTGGCGAGCAGCGCGGCCAGGTCGGACAGCGTCTGCTCGGCGCCGTCGCCCTCCGCCTCGAGGGTGACCTCGGTGCCCTGCTTGGCGCCGAGCGCGAGCACCGACAGCATGCTCTTGGCCGGCACCGGCTTCTTGTCACCGACCCGGATGGTGACCTTGACCGGCGCCGCCGCGGCGGCCTCCACGAAGATCTTGGCGGGCCGGGCGTGCAGGCCGCTGGCGGAGCCGACGGCAACCGTGCGCGTGGGCATTCTCTTTTCCTTCCGGACGGTCGGACGGACGGACGGGTCGGGTCGGGTCGGATCAGGGCTCGATGGTTACCTTGATGGCCTCGCCGCGGGCGACGATGCCGAACGCGTCGATCGCGCCCTCCAGCGGCAGCCGGTGGGTGATCAGGTCGGCGACCGGCACCGCGCCGGTGGCGACCAGCTGGAGTGCCTCCTTGTTGTGCGACGGGCTCGACCCGTTCGCCCCGATGATCATCAGCTCCCGGTAGTGCACCAGGTTCGAGTCGCAGGTGATCGTCGGGTTGTCCTTGGGCAGGCCGCCGAAGAAGCTGATCCGGCCCTGCCGCGCGGCCATCTCGATCGCCTGCTCCTGCGCCTTGCCGGACGCGGCCGCCGTGATGATCACGTCGGCGCCCCGGCCGTCGGTGAGCTTGCGGACCTCCTCGACCGGGTCCACCTCGCCGGCGCAGATCGCGGCGTCCGGCTTGACCAGGTTCGCGGCCATGTCCAGGCGTTCCCGGTTCAGCTCGACCAGGAACACCCGGGCGGCGCCGCGGGCCCGGGCCAGCCGGACGTGCAGGCAGCCGATCGGGCCGGAGCCGATCACCACGACGTCGTCGCCCTCGCCGACACGGGCGAGGTTCTGCGCGTTCAGGGCACAGGCGAGAGGCTCGGCCACGGACGCCTCGGCGAACGAGACGCCGTCCGGGATCCGGTTCAGCCCGTCGACCTTGAGCACCTCCGTCGGCACCACCATGAACTGCGCGAAGCCGCCCTCGAAGTGGTAGCCCATCGACACCTGGTTCGGGCAGACCGTCATCCGGCCGCGCCGGCACTCGGCGCACTCTCCACAGGGGATGGCCGCGATGACCTGCACCCGGTCCCCCGGCTGCCAGCCCTCGACGCCGTCACCGACCGCGACGACCTCGCCGGCGATCTCGTGGCCCATCACCCGGGGCGGGTGGATGTGGTGGTGCCCGAACTTGGAGATCTTGACGTCGGTGCCGCAGGTGGAGCAGTTCCGGACGCGGATCTTCACCTCACCGGGTCCGGCCTCGGGCTCCGGCACGTCCTCGAAGCGGACGTCGCCGGGGGCGTGGAATCGCACGACCTTCATTCGGGGTTTCCCTCAATTCGTCCTAGCAGATTGATCACGGTGTCGGCCTCGGCCGCTTCCCGCAGGGCCCGCGCGTCGTCGGCGTCCAGGAGGATCTCGGCGAGCGCGGCGAGCAGTTCGACGTGACCGTCACCGGCGGCCGCGATGCCGACGCAGACGCTCACCCGCTCGCCGTCCCAGTCCACGCCCGCCGGGAAGCGGAGCACCGCGAGGGCATCCCGCTTCACCAGCGCCTTCCCGTCCAGGGTGCCGTGCGGAATCGCGACACCCTCACCGACGTACGTGGAGATGCTCTTCTCCCGGGCCAGCATCGTGTCCACGTATCCGGGCTCGACGGCGCCGATCTCGACCAGCGCCGCGCCGGTCAGCCGGATCGCGTCCTCCTTGCTGCCCGCCTTCTCGTCCAGCCGGATGGCCCGGCGGTCCAGCAGCTCAGACATTGAGGTCCGTGCCCTGCTGGATGGCCTTGACCACCTTGGTCACGGCCGGGTCGCCCAGGAAGATCTGGAACGGCACGATCGGCTTGTCCGGCGCGACCGAGCGGGCCCGGGCGGCCAGACCGCTGTGGCAGACGACCAGGTCGGCGTCGGCGGGGATCGAGTTGACCGGGCTGTGCTCGACGGTGACGCCGTTCTTGCCGAGTTGTTTGCGCAGCGTGCTGGCGAGCATCACGCTGCTGCCCATGCCGGCGTCACAGGCGACGATCAGCTTGCGGATGTCCTTGCCGTTGATGGTTGCCATCACGAGCCTCCTAGGCGTTTTCCTTGCGGCTGGTGCCGGTTTCCTCTGACGTGCGCTGGTGCGGGATCTCCGTCTCGGCGCCGCGCTGATGCGCGACCTCCGACTCGGTGGCGCGCTGGTGCGCGACCTCCGACTCGGTGGCGCGCTGGTGCGCGAGCTCCGACTCGGTGGCGCGCTCGTGGGGGATCTCCGCCTCGGTCGCCACCTCCTCCTCGGCCGCGTCGAGTTCCTGGTCGGACTTCAGTCGCCCGAAGCCGAGCAGCAGGGACGCGACACCGAACGTGACCAGGGCCGCGATCGTCACGCCGAGGATCATCCCGAGGTAGCCGTCCTTCGCGGTGACCGCAGCGAACGCGAAGATGCTGCCCGGAGCGGGCGAGGCGACCGTCCCGGTGCCGGTGATCATGAAGGTGGCGACGCCGGCCATGCCGCCCGCGATCATCGCGAGGATCAGGCGGGGCTTCATCAGCACGTACGGGAAATAGATCTCGTGAATGCCGCCGAGGAAGTGGATGATCATCGCGGCCGGTGCGGACGGACGCAGCGACTTCGGACCGAAGAAGAGGTACGCGGCGAGCAGCCCGAGACCCGGACCGGGGTTCGACTCGATCATGAACAGGATCGACTTGCCCTGCTCCTGGACCTGCTGCACGCCGAGCGGGCTGAACACGCCGTGGTTGATGGCGTTGTTCATGAACAGCACCTTGGCCGGCTCCACCAGCACCGACACCAGTGGCATCAGGCTGTGGGCGAGCAGCCAGTCGACGCCGTTGCCGGCCGCCTTGGTGATCCCCTCGACGATCGGGCCGATCGTCAATTTGCCGAGAATGGCGAACGCGCCGCCGATGATACCCGCCGAGAAATTGTCGATGAGCATTTCGAAACCGGGGCGGACCTTGCCCTCAATCACGGAGTCGAAAAGCTTCAGCACGTACGCCGTGAGCGGGCCGATGATCATCGCGCCGAGGAACATCGGCACCTCGGCGCCGACCACCACGCCGAAGGTGGCGACCGCGCCGACGACCGCGCCGCGCTGTCCGTGCACCATCCGGCCACCGGTGTAACCGATGAGCACCGGAAGCAGATACTTGATCATCGGGTCGACGAGCTGGGCCAGGTTCTCGTTCGGGATCCAGCCGACCGGGATGAACAGGGCGGTGATCAGGCCCCAGGCGATGAGCGCGCCGATGTTGGGCATGACCATTCCGGCGAGATATCCGCCGATCTTCTGGATCCGGGCCTTGAATCCGGTCCCGCTGACCTGGGGTGTGTAGGTAGTAGCCATGACGATCTCCATTCATCGCCAGAGGGATGCGGTGAGAGTGCGGGTGGTTCACTGGAATGAGGCACAGCTATTACCGAGACGCGACGAGGAATCGTCGGCCTTTGTTCGATTCAGGAACGCTCAGTCGCGGCGGAGCGGCCGGTTCAAATCCGGTTCACGGTCGAGCCGGATACTCGTACGATCAAGGTCTTGTGGTTTTGGCATCCGGCTGCCCGGAAGGCTGACCGCGGCCGCGCCCCACGCCAGGCCCTCCACCAGCGCCGCCTCGCCGCTCGCGCCGGCCGCGAGGAAGCCCGCCAGCAGCGCGTCCCCCGCGCCGACAGTGCTGCGCGGCACGCTCACCGGCGAGACACCGGTGATCACCCCCGCCGCGTCCACCAGCACCGCGCCCTCCGCGCCCAGACTGGCAAGGACCGTGCCCGCGCCGGCCTCGCGCAGCCGCCCACAGGCCCGGATCACGTCGCCGAGCGTCACCAGGTCGGTCCCGGTCGCCTCGGCCAGCTCCTCCCGGTTCGGCTTGACCAGCGCGGCGCCCGCCGCCACCCCGGCCAGCAGCGCCGGGCCACTGCTGTCCACGGCGAGCCGGACACCCGACTTGACCAGCCGCTCACACAGATCGGTGAAGGCCGCGACGGTCGGGCCGGGCGGGAGGCTGCCGCAGATCACCACCCAGTCGGCGGTGCCGGCGGCTGCCAGCACCGCATCACTGACCTGGGCGAACTCGGTGTCCGAGAGGGTCGGGCCGGCTTCGTTGATCTTCGTGACCGTGCCGTCCGGCTCGGCCAGGGTGATGTTGGAACGGGTCCGCCCGGTGATCGGCACCGCGAGCATGTCGACGCCCTCGCCCTTGAGGAGATCGACGAGCTGCTCGCCCTCGGCGCCACCGGCCGGCACCACGGCCGTCGAGCGGATCCCGTTCGCCAGCAGCGCCCGGGAGACGTTCACGCCCTTGCCACCGGGATCGATGTGCGAGTCGGCGGCCCGCAACACCTCGCCCCGGACCAGCGCGTCGACCTCGAGGGCACGGTCGACGCTCGGATTCAGGGTGACGGTGAGGACCGTCCCCGGGTTCAGGCCGGTCATGACCGTCCCCGGGTCCAGGCCGGTCATGACCGTCCCCGGGTCCAGGCCGGTCATGCGCGCACCAGCCGGACGCCGGCGACCTCGACCTCGGCGGCGAGCTCACCGTCGAGACCGTTGTCGGTGATCAGCAGGTCCAGGTCGGCGAGGCCGCCGAAACGGGCCAGGTAATCGTTGCCGATCTTGGTGTGATCGGCGAGCAGCACCACCCGGCGGGCCGCGGCGATCATCGCCCGCTTGACCGCCGCCTCGGCCGGGTCCGGCGTGGTCATGCCCCGCTCCACGGTGCATCCGTTGGTGCCCATGAACGCGACGTCGACATACATGTCGGCGAGCGGCCGCAGCGCCCAGTCATCCACCGTGGCCAGGGTCTTGCCACGGACCCGGCCGCCGAGCAGCAGGACGGTGAGGTTGGGCTTGAGACCGAGCGTCGACGCGAGCACCGGCGAGTTGACCACCACGGTCAGCTCCCGGTCGGCCGGCAGCAGCTGAGCGAGACGAGCCGTCGTGGTCCCGGCGTCCAGGATGATCGCCCCGTCCTCGGGGACCTCGGCGAGCGCCGCCTTGGCGATCCGCTCCTTCTCACTGATCAGCACCGCGTCGCGGGTCGCGAGCGCCGGCTCGAACCCGAGCCGCTCCACCGGGATGGCGCCGCCGTGGACCCGGCGCAGGACACCGGCCCGCTCCAGCACCGTCAGATCCCGGCGGATCGTCTCGGCCGTCACGCCGAAGGTGTCCGCCAGCGCGACGACGTCGACCCGGCCCTCGGCGCGGGCCCGTTGGACGATCTCCTGCTGGCGTTCCTCCGCGTACATCCACTCACCGCCCGGCTCGTTTTGGCTTTGTCTTTGTTTACGCCCGGTTCTGCCCGAAAGCAATATGTCAAAGAGATTTCGGTCTCCTTGCTGGGGGATTGCTTGCTGGTGGATGCGGTTATGTACGGAATTTCGGGCAGGGTGGGAGTGACGGGCTCGTGCCCGTTCATGTGGATATGGGCCCGGTCGCGCCCGGTTCGGGGTGCGGGTGGGCGGCGGCGCCGCGGGGCCATGGGTAGGAACGGCGTGGATGAGGTCACACGCAGGGGCGTGATGCATCGACAAGGTCCCACGCAGCGCCTGCGTCGCGGGGATGAGGTCACACGCAACGCCTGTGTGGCGATTCATCAACGCCAGGGCAGGGATGTAGGCACACGAACCGTTTCCGTGCGACCTCATCACGGCCGGTGGGAACGTCGTGCGCCGCAGCCCCGCCACACAGCCGCATCGTAAGCCGCCCCGCGACACAGCCGCACCGTGATCCGCGGTCAGCGCACGCGAGCCGGGCGAGAAAGGGCCGGAACGGGCCGGGCAGGGCAGGTTCGGGCGGAAACGGGCAGGGCTGGGCCAGCAGGGTTCGGGTGGGACGGGCAGGGTCGGATGGGAGCGGCGGAAGGAGGGCCTGGCTGGGCCGCATGGGCGGAGTGAAGAGCGGGAGGGGGCAGCTGTGGCGGGGGCGCGCTACGGCCTGGAGGACCCGGGGAGGCTGCGCGGGCTTCCCGGTACGGCGCGGTGCGCCTGGTGAGGGCTCACCGCCCGTACCCGATCAGGCCCTGGCTCTCATCACCGTCAGCATGCCCAGCTCCGGAGCGAGGACACCGTCCTGGGCGAGGGCCTCGAAATCGGCCTCCACTTCGGAGAGCCGCAGCGTCCCGGCGAGGACCGCGCGGTAGCGGACCAGCGACCACAGGAAGACGTCGAGGTTGTCGAAGCGGGTCTCCGCCTCGAGCACCTCCTCCTCGTGGAACCAGACGGCGACCTGGCCGTTGGTGAGCAGCACGTGGAGGTTTCCGCTGCCGTCGGCGGCGATCGCGTGGACGTCGTCGCCGGTCAGCGGGGTCTCGTAGTCGGAGTCGAGGATCCCGCACTCGTTGGCCGCGAAGTCGAACCCGTACGAGAAGTCCAGGATGTCCAGGTCGACGGGGATCCCACCGGCCCTCACCCGCTGATCCAAAGCGGCCAGCGCCGACGCCGCCGCTGCCGGCAGGCGGGGCAGGAAGGGCTCCACCGGGCGAGCGTCGGCGCCGACCTCGGCCGGCTCCGCCCCGGGGAACCAGCGGGCGAGGTCGGCGTCGAGATCGCGAGAGACGTACCCGGTCAGTTGATCGACAGTGATGGTCACCGCGGCATGCTAGCCCTTGTAGGCGGGCAGTCCCAGCGTGTCCCGGATGGCCTGCTGGACCTCCTCCAGCGGCGGGCGGCCGTCCACGTCGTGCACGACCTCCTTGCGCCGGAAGAGCTCCAGGACCGGGCGGGTCTTCTCGTGGTAGTCCCGCAGCCGGGCCTCCAGCGCCTCGGGCGTGTCGTCGGCGCGGGTGACCAGCTCATGACCGCAGATGTCGCAGCGGCCCTCCTGCTCGGGGCGGTCGGCGATCAGGTTGTAGTCCATGCCGCAGTTCGGGCAGAGCCGGCGGCTGAGAACTCGGCGGCGCACCTCGTCGTCGGGGAGTTCCAGGTGGATCACGGCGTCGATGTCGTAGCTCTCCATGAAGAACTCGGCCTGCCGCCCGTTGCGCGGGAAGCCGTCGATGATGAAACCGTAGTTCCAGTCGTGCTCGTCGAGGCGGCGGCGGACCACCGACTCGACGAGATCGTCATCCACGAGTGAACCTGCTGCCATGATCCGGCGGACCTGCGCGCCGAGTTTGGTGTGGTTGCGCACGTGCCAGCGGAAGATGTCGCCGACGCTGATGTGCACCAGGTCGAACTCCTCGCGCAGCAACTGGCTCTGGGTGCCCTTGCCGCTGCCCTGCACGCCCATGATCACGTACTTACGCATCTGCCGCTCCAAGTAGCAGGGGGCCGGGGGCCGGCCCGGTCAGCGTGGTCGGGTCGATGCTCCACGCGGCGGCCACCCGGAACACGTCCCGTTCGGCGACCAGCACGGTGGTCTCCTCGTCGAGCTCACCGGGCAGCCCGGCGTCCCGCTCGGCCGGGTCGGGGTCGCCGAACCACGACGTCACCTCGCCGGTCTGTCCCACGTACCCGAAGGCGCGCACGAGCTCGCCGTCGGCGGCGCGCTGCCAGCGGTGCAGCTCGGTCACCCGGTGCGTGGCGAAGAACTGCACCTCGGCACCGAGTTTCGCGGAGATCTCCACGATGTCGACGCCCTGCATCAGCCGGCGGCCGGCCGCGAGCACCCAGGAGATCCCCCGGGCGCCGGGCAGTGGCGGGGTGATCGCGACCCGGTCGTCGGTGAGGTGGGCCAGGTCCAGCCCGGCGCGCCAGCCGACCGTCCCCAGGTCGCGGAGGCCGAGCGCCTCCAGGACCGCCTGTGGCTCGCCGCTCGCGACGGCGAGCCAGGCCTGTTTCCCGCCGAAGCCGGTCATGACGTCCGTATCCATGCCACAACGCTATCCGGATCACGCAGGGGCTGTCCGCTTACGTCACGGCCATCCGTAGTTGCGCCGCAGGATCGCCGCGACCCGGTCGAATCGGGGGCGGTCCAGGACCGCGCCTTCCCGCCGGATGCCGTCCTCGTCGACCTCCAGGACCCGGTCGAGCCGCACCCAGCTGGGACGCGCGTCGCGGTCCCAGTCGCCGGGGCCGAGGGCGAGCCAGTTGCGCTGCCCGTCCCGGTCGCTCTGGCTGGAGAGCATCAGCCCGAGCAGGGTGTTCGCGTCGCGCCCGACGACGAGAACCGGGCGGTCCTTGCCCTGGCTGGGGTCGTCCTCGTAGGGCACCCACGTCCAGACGATCTCACCCGGGTCGGCGTCACCGTCCAGGTTGGGCGCGTAGGCGAGGTGCCTTCCCCGCGGCTTCGGGACGGCGCGCGGCGGGCGGATTCCCGCCGGCTTGGGTTTGGCCTCCGGCCCCTTCCGGGGTACGGGGGTAGCCGGCGCCTGCGGCTGTTCGGGTGCTCCGAACAGCCGCTGAAAGAACGACCTCAACGTTTCGAACACGGCGCCACCCTACGGCCGCACGATCATGACCGCACTTTCCGTACCGCCATACAGTATGGCGATACAGTCCTCCCCCGCGACGTCGGCCGGGAAGGATGACCAGCATGACCCGCTACGGACCGATGTTCGGGCCGGACTACACGTTCCTCGGTGTTCCGGCCTGTGACTGGGAGACACCGGAGACCTATGCCGACGCCGACGTCGTGATCATCGGCGCGCCCTTCGACGGCGGCACCTCGCACCGGCCGGGCGCCCGGTTCGGACCACAGGTGATCCGCGGCACCGACTACCTGCCGCACGACGGCTCACGCCCGCACATGGCGATGCGGGTCGACGCGCTCACCGGCGACCTGACCGTGAAGGACGCCGGCGACCTGGAGGTCTTCAGCGGTGAGATCCAGCGCAGCTGCACGACGATCGAGGACGCTGTCGCGTTCATCTCCTCCCACGGCGCGATCCCGCTGATCCTCGGCGGGGACCACACCATCACCTGGCCGGACGCCACGGGCGTGTCCCGCACGCACGGCAAGGGCCGGATCGCGCTGATCCACTTCGACGCGCACGCCGACACCGGGGACATCGAGTTCGGGTCGCTCTACGGCCACGGCCAGCCGATGCGCCGGCTGATCGAGTCCGGGGCGGTCCGCGGGGACCGGTTCCTGCAGCTCGGCCTCCGCGGGTACTGGCCGGGCCCGGAGACGCTCGACTGGATGGCCGACCAGCGGATGAACTCGTTCCACATGAGCGAGATCGTCGAGCGCGGCCTGGACGCGGTGCTGGACAGCGCGTTCGCGATCGCGATGGACGACTGCGACGGCGTCTTCCTCTCGGTCGACATCGACGTCTGCGACCCCGGCCACGCGCCCGGCACCGGCACCCCCGAGCCCGGCGGCCTCACCGCCCGCCAGTTGCTCGACGCGGTCTCCCGGATCTGCCATGAGCTGCCGGTCGTCGGCATGGACATCGTGGAGGTGTCGCCGCCGTTCGACCACGCCGAGATCACCGCGATGCTCGGCAACCGGGTGGTGCTCGAAGCGCTCTCCGGGATCGCCCGGCGGCGCAAGGACGGCGACGGGCCGCGGTGGAAGCGGTCCACTCCCCTGCTAGAGGGCCGGGGCACGGGGGCCCAGCAGCCGGGTGAGGCCGTCGGCTAGCAAGCGTTGCGCGGCGGCCCGGGTCACCGGCCCGCCGACTTGCGACGTGAGCTCACACCCGGCAGTGTGCCAGCCGATCTCAGCCGACGAAGTCCTGGGTCATCCAGGTGATCCCCTTGGAGTCCCGGACGACGCTCAGGCCGATCCGGGTGAAGCCGGTGCTCAGCAGGTTCTTGCGGTGACCGTCGTTCGGCGGCACCTCGGCCAGCATCGAGTCGGTCAGCCCGTTCGCGGCCTTCACCTTCGCGGCGTCACTGCTGCCGCTGGATCCGTACCCGATGTTCTCGCCGGCCGAACTCCACTTGACGCCCTGGGCGCTGAACCTGTCGCCGATGCCGGACTCGCCGGAGCACTGGTGGGACAGGCCGCAGCCGTCGATCATCAGCTGGTTGTGGATGGCCGCGGCCTTGGAGAGGTCGGCGTCCAGGGTCAGCGCCTTGAGCCCTTCGGCGACGCGTGCCTCGTTGATGTGCGCGAGGACCTGCTCGGCCACCGAGCCGGACGTGCTCGCGGCGGTGACCTTCTCCTCGGCCTCCGGCGTGGGCGTGGCGGTCTTCTTCTTCCTGGTCGGGGTCGGCGACGGCGCCTTGCTCGGCTTCGTCGAGGCCTTCGCCGACGCGGACGGGGAGGGCTTCACCGCTGCCGACGCCGAGGCCGCGATCGAGACCGAGGCCGACGGGGACACCGAGGACTCCGGCGCGGGAAGGAGTTCCTCGTCGCCGCCGCCGCTGTCGGGGGAAGCGGCGGCGGCGAGCGGGACGTCCACCGAGGTGGGGGAAGGGGTCTCGGCGGACCCTTGCGTCAGGCCCGACACGGTGAAGGCCGCGCCGATCACGACTGCTGTCGTGCCCGCCACCAGGGTGTACCGGAACTTGGCAGCAGCGGAGAGGGGCACGAGGAATTCACCTTTGTGAGCCGGGCAGGGGATGACGCCCGATCACTATGCGGGAGGCTCACCGCGAGATCACGCCCGCAAAGGATTCCTTAAGACAACACTCAAGGAGTTCTAATCCTCGATGCCCCGAGGGCTTCTCAAGGCTGGATGTCGAACTCACCGTCGCGGACGCCGGCCAGGAAGGCGTTCCACTCCGCGTGCGTGAAGATCAGGGTGCCGCCGTCCGGGTCCTTGGTGTCGCGGATCGCCACGATGCCGGGCAGGTTGCCGGCCACCTCGACGCAGTCGCCTCCGTTGCCGCCACTGCGCGTGCTCTTGTGCCAGACGGCACCCGTGAGATCAATGTCCGCCACCGGCCCTCCTCTCAGGCATCGCTGTGCTTGATGATCTCGCCGATGAGATCGTCGGAATCGGACTGACTCAGCGCGGTCGACTCGAGCTCGGCCCAGACCGACTCGTACGTCTCCACCTCAGTGAGCTTATCCAGGTAGAGCGCGCCGGTGAGGTTCTCGCAGTAGATGGTGGTCGGCTCCGGCGACGCGGTGCCGACAGCCGGAAACTCCAGAATGGTGAACTGACCGGAACTGGCCGCCCGGTGCGGTCCGGCGCCGAACGGGATCACCCGGACGCCGATGTTGGGCCGGGTGGACGCGTTCACCAGGTGGGCGAGCTGTTTCTGCATGCCCAGCGTGTCCGGGATGGATCGTCGCAGCACGCCCTCGTCGATGATCACGTCCAGCCGGGGCGCCTCGGGACGGCGGCGGCTCAGCAGCGACTGCCGTTCCAGCCGTACGGCCACCGCGTTCTCCACGGCCTCCTCGTCGTCGCCGTGCCAGGCCCGGAACACACTCTCCGCGTACTCCCGGATCTGCAGCAGGCCGGGGATGACGCTTGGCGCGTAGGAGCGCAGGCGGCTCGCGCCCTGCTCCATGCCGACGTAGAGCTCGAACCAGGCGGGCACGACGTCACCGTACGCATGCCACCAGCCCTTCGCCTTGGACTCGGCGGCCAGGCCGATCAGCACCTCGGTCATCGGTCCGGGCGCCGCGTAGACCGAGCACATCGCGATCACGTCGTGCTTGCGGACCGGCACCTCGCCGTTCTCGATCCGGTACATCCGGGCCCGGGAGAACTCCAGCTCCTGCGCCGCGGCCATCAGCGAGATACCGGCCTGCTCGCGCAACTCGCGCAGCAGCCGGCCGACCTGCCGCCGCGGCACGGTCGACCCGGTCTCCGTCATCCTGCCCATCCCTGTCGTGGCCATCCCTGTCGTGGTTCTGGTGTCTCGAACGAGACGATCCGATCGCTGCGGCCGAGACGCTGAGAATCCATTCATGGGATTCTCAGCAACTCCGCTTGAGCGGCAGCCTAGGGCACGCGAGGCTCCATTGTGTAGCCGGGAAATCGCTCAAGGTGAGGGTTGGCATGCTGGTTCCGCGGACCGAACACGTCGGCGAACGCCCGTCGTGGGACTGCCTGGTCTGCGGCCGGCCGTGGCCCTGCGCCACCGCCAAGGTCGAGCTCGCCGAGCAGTACCAGAACTTCCCGCACGGGCTCGCCGTCTACCTGGGCTCCTGCATGCTGGAGGCGATCGACGACTGGGCGGCCGGCAGCGGCGGGCCACCGGCCGACCTCTACGAGCGCTTCCTCGGCTGGACCGGCACCACGCTGAACTGAGGAAACCCCCTCGGTGCGCCCGCCGGACCGGGGCGTGATTGGGTGGTCCGGTGACATCGTGGGTGGAACTGCCGGCCGCGGACGTGGAGACGGCGGCCCGGCTGCTGCTCGGGTGGCGGCTCACGGCGAACGGCGTGACCGTGCGGCTGACCGAGGTGGAGGCGTACAGCGGGCTCGGTCAGGACCCGGCCAGCCATGCGCACCGCGGGGTGACGAACCGCAACCGGGTGATGTTCGGGCCGGCCGGGCGGCTCTACGTCTACCAGATCTACGGCATGCACTTCTGCGCGAACGTGGTCTGCGGCGAGACCGGCAAGGCCGCCGCCGTGCTGCTCCGGGCCGGCGCCGTGATCGACGGCGTGGAGATCGCGCGGGAGCGGCGCCCGGCCGCCCGCAAGGACACCGACCTGGCGGCCGGACCGGCGAAGCTGATGCAGGTCCTCGCCCTGAATCGCAGCGCCAACGACACGCCGCTGCTGGACGGGACCGGCCCCGCGTCGCTGGCCCCGCCGGACGAACCGGCCGGCGAGATCGAAGCCGGGCCGCGGGTCGGCGTGACCTCGGCCTTCGACGTGGCGTGGCGGTTCTGGATCGCAGGGGACCCGACCGTGAGCGCCTACCGGCGGCACACCCCGCGCCGCAGACCGGACATGTCTCGCTGACCGGGCCGGTTTCGCTGACCGGCGCTGGTTTCGCTGACCGGGGCTGGTTTCGCTGTTCGGGGCTGGGGTAGCCGCAGCGGATGACACCGGACGCCAGCGTCACCTTCGTCGGGAACGCGACCACCCTGCTCCGGCTGGGCGCGTTCACCGTGCTCACCGATCCCGCGTTCAGCCCGGCCGGCAGCCGCACCTATCTCGGGTACGGCGCGTGGACGCGGCGGCTGCGGGACCCTGCGATCCCGTACCCGGAACTGCCCGTTCCTGATCTTGTGCTTCTCTCCCATCTCCACGGCGACCACTTCGATCGCACGGCACGCCGGCAGATTCCGCGTGACCTGCCGATCGTCACGACCGTGCAGGCCCAGCGGCGGCTGCGGCGCAAGCACTTCGACGCGGCCAGCGGGCTGCCGACCTGGGAGGCGCGGGAGTGGCGGCGCGACGGGGAGCTGCTGCGGATCACCGCGCTTCCCGGGCGGCACGGCCCGGGATTCGTCGACCGGCTGCTGCCGGACGTGATGGGCTCGCTCGTCGAGTGGGAGGTGGCCGGCGAGCGGCGGCTGCGGCTCTACGTCACCGGGGACACGCTCTACCGGCCGTACCTCTCGGAGATCCGGGAACGCTGCGGTGACATCGACGCGATGCTCATCCACCTGGGCGGCACCCGGCTGCTCGGCCTGCTGCTGACCATGGACGGGCGGCAGGGCGCCGACCTGACCGGGCTGATCCGGCCGGCGCTCACGCTGCCGATCCACTACGACGACTACCGGGTGATGAAGTCGCCGCTCAGCGACTTCCTCGCCGAGTGCCGCACCCGCGCCCTGACCGGTGTGCAGCCGATCGGCCGGGGCGAGACGGTGAGCCTGTTACCCAGCGCCGCCGGCCGGGGCGGGGCGGAGAACGCCTAGCCGGTAGGTGGAGCGGGTCAGGGCCACGTAGAGGTCGCTCGGGCCGCGCGGGGACTCGGTGCGGATGGCGTCCGGGTCCACGACGATCACGCTGTCGAACTCCAGGCCAGGGGAGAGCTCCTGCGCCTCGTCGACGATCACGTGCCCGAACATCCAGTTGCGGTCGGCGGCCGCCCGGTCGGAAGCGGACCGCCACTCCCGCTCGGCCAGCCGCTCGGCCAGCATGTCCGCCTCCATCACGTCGGAGACGTTCGGGATGGCGGCCTCGTCGTCGTCCTCCAGCTCGTACGCCTTCGAGCCGGCCGTGATGTCCAGGATGCCCTGGGCGTACGCGAGCCGGTCCCGCTGCTCCCGTGCCGCCGCGAGGCGCGCCGCCCGGTCGTCCTCGCCGAGCAGCTCGGCCGCCTCGTCGAGCAGCGGCACATCCGCCGGAGACCAGTCACCGCCGGGCTGCCGGTGCAGGAGCGCCCGCTCGGCCGGGGTGAGCCCGGGCGCGACCCGGGCCAGCGCCGCCTCGTCCGCGAAGAGGCCGGCGAGCAACTGCTGCGGGGTGAGCACCGGCCACAGCTCGTCGAGCACGGCACGCACCTCGGGCGCGGCGGCCAGATCGGCGCGCAGGTCGGCCCGGTCGGCGTCGTCCAGGACGTTGTCCGAGGGCAGCGCGTCGTCCTCGCCGAGCGGGTCGTTCCAGAACGGGTCGTAGCCGATCGTGTCGGCGACCTGGTCGGCCAGCGCGTCGAGCACCGCGTCGGCGAAGATCGGGCGGGCCAGGTTGTGCAGGCGGCCGGAGGCGCGAGCCCGGTCACGGGCGGCCTCGGCCCGGACCGGGTCGAGGGTGAGCCGATGCCGGTCGGCGACGATCGTGCGGGGGGCCTCGGGGACTCGTTCGCGGTCCCGTACCCCGGCAAGCAAGATCTCCACCATCTGCGCGCGACCCTTGATCTCGGCCGCCGCCGGCGGCTCCGGCCGCCGTGCGGTGACCCCCGGGAAGAGGTCGCCCGGCGTCGCCAGCAGCACGCCGGTCTCCGCGAGGGACGGCAGGACCTGGGAGATGTAGCGCAGGAACGTCGCGTTCGGCCCGATGATCAGTACGCCACGGGAGCTGAGCTGCTCGCGGTGGGTGTAGAGAAGGTACGCGGCGCGGTGCAGCGCGACAGCCGTCTTGCCGGTGCCGGGGCCGCCCTGGACGACCAGCACGCCGCCGAGGCCGGACCGGATCACCCGGTCCTGTTCGGCCTGGATCGTCTCGACGATGTCGCGCATCCGGCCGGTCCGGCTCGCGGTGAGTGCGGCGAGCAGGGCGGCCTCACCGGTCAGCGTCTTGTCGCCGGTGCTCGTCGCGTCGGCCACCGACATGCCGAGGATCTCGTCGTCGAGGCCGATCACGGTGCGGTCGCGCGTGCGGATGTGCCGGCGTCGTTCCACCCGCTCCGGGGTGATCGCGGTCGCGGTGTAGAAGGGGCGGGCGGCGGGCGCTCGCCAGTCGATGAGCAGCGGCTCCTCGGTGTCGTGCATGCCGATCCGGCCGATGTAGAGAGCGCCGGCGCCGCTGTGCGGGTCCACGCCGCTTCGCACGTCCGCGGCGCTTCGCACGTCCGCGCCGCTTCGCACGTCCGCGCCGCTTCGCACGTCCGCGCCGCTTCGCACGTCCGCGGCGCTTTGCAGGTCGAGCCGGCCGAAGCAGAGGCCCTGCTCGACGGCCGCGAGCTGGGCGAGGCGCTCGGCGTACCGCGCGCTGACGGCGTCGCGGTGGGACCGGGCGTGCGGGGTGCCACCGGCTTCCCGGTTGGCGGTGGCGAGGTGGCGACACGCCTGCTCGCGCAGCTCGTCGAGGTGCCGGTAGGTGAGGGTGAGGTGCCGCTGCTCTTCCGCAAGTGCTGCCGGCAGATCACTTGACAGACTTGACAAGACGCCCCCTAGGTCGTAATCTAATAATGGTTCTCTCTGACTTTTTCAGTCACAGACAGAGCGAACTCTCACCGTAGCACCGAAACGGCCACCTCGGGACCCTGCGGGCCATTAGCGTCTTCCGTGATGATCTCGCGCCGGGGACTGCTGCTGCTCAGCCTGATGTGCGGGGCCGGTGTGCTCTGGTCGGCCACCCTCATCGTGTCGCTGGCCGCCGGGGCGCGGCCCTTCGCCGCTGCCGTCGCGGTCGGCGTCGCCGCCTTCCTCACCGTTCCGGGTTTCGCGGCGGGCGTTCTCAGCAACCGGCGCGGATATCGCACCCGGCAGCCGATGCGCCCCTGGCGGCTCGCGTCGTGGGTGCCACCGCACGTGCCGCACTGGGCGGCGATCACGGCCGGACTGGTGTTCTTCGGCTTCTGGCTGGCGGTCGTGCTTGCCTTCGCCGCGCTCGACGGCAACCCGGCCATGAAGGACGGGCGGTACGTGCTGGAGGACCACGACCGGGTGATCGAGGTGAACCAGGAGGTCTACGAGCGGCAGTCGGACCATCAGCAGCAGATCTCGCTGGGCGTGCTGGGGGCGTTCGCGGTCGGGGGCTCGTTCCTCTGTGCGGCGCGCGCCACCGACCACGAGCATTAGGTACGGCTCGCCCCCGCCGACGGGCCGGCCAGACGCTGCGCCAGCCGGCGGAGGGTTGCCGCTGGCGGTGCTGACCTGGGCGTGAGCCCGGCTCCGGACCGGGGCGGCGAGGACTAGGGGCGGATCCAGCCGAGCATGCGGTGGTACAGAGCCTCGGGACAGGAGGTGCCCAGCCCGTCGTGGAGGGCGTCCGCCAGCACCGCGCCCAGATAGATCGCCAGGCTGATGCGCTCCGGGCGGTACTGGGCCATCAGATCGGCCCGGGCTCGGGCGCACGGCCACGGCTCGCCGCAACCCTGGCAGGACCAGGACGGGCGCAGGTAGAAGTGCTCGCCCACCAGCATCACATCCCCCGGAGATGAAAACTCCGTGCACATGCATGAGGACTCTCTGTAACAGCATGCACCCGTGCGGAGCGAAAGGCGCTTGTCGCATACCGGACACGATGGTGATCATCTATCCAATACCGTGGGTGGATGGAGATCCGCCTCTGGTCCGTCGTCGCCGAGCCGGTTGCGCTCGCCGCCGCCGGGCCCGGCGCGGAGGAGACCGGTGGGAGCGGCGCGTGGTTCGCGGCGGGACCGCACGGCGTCGTGGTGGTCGTGGCCGGCGGGGTGCGTACCCACGAGGATCTGACCGTGCCCGGACCGCTGCCGCGCGTCGTCGAACGGCATCTCGCGGGGGAACCGCAACCGGCGGTCCTGGCTTTCGCCCGGCTGCCGGAGGGATGCCTGGCGCTCGGCGCGGCAAGGGTGACCAGAATCGGTCGGCGCCGGGGCGCGGTGCAGGATCTCGAGCTGCGCCTGGACGCGCCGCTCCCCTATGAGTTCCTCGATCGGGTACGCCCGACCGGCCCGCCCGGGCCACAACCGGACATCGACTGGGTGAACCTGCTGCCGGACGATCCGGCCACGGCGCTGGAGCGATTCGTCGCCGGCTGGTACAACGACGTACCGTCCGGCGCACCCGAGAAGACCGCCGGACTCCCCCAGCCGTTGCAAACGTTCCACCGGGCCGCCGCCGGGCGCGCCGAGGTCTACGGCCGGGCACTGGAGATCTTCCGGGAAGCCGCCGCGACGAGCGAGCCAGGGATGATCGCGTTCGGTCAGGAGGGTGACGGGGTCTTCACCCTCCTGACCGAGGCGGCCGGGGACGACCCGCGGGTCTGGTACCACGGGCTCAGCGATCAGCCGCTGCGGGAGCGGGAGCGGCTCGGGGCGTACCTGATGATGGTCGCTCTTGCCCATGCCGCGATGGACTCCTCGCCGGGCGGGATGGCGTTCGCCGACCGCGCGCAGACCCGGCGCATCGTCGGTCCGCTGCGCCGGGTGCCGCTGCGGCCGATGCGCTGGCCGTGCGCGAAGTCCCGGTTCTACGTGGGACCCGGCGTGGTCGCGCTGGTCGGCGAGGACGACGGCGACTGGTTCGAGGTGTACGTGGGCGCGCGGCACCGATCACTGCTGCGCCGGCTGCGCAAACTGGGCCTGGACTGGGAGTCGTTCGACGGCTAGAGGGAAGATGAGGAGGGGCCCTCAGGCCCCTCGACATCGGACGATCACTCGCTGATCGCGTCGATCAGGTCACCGACCGGGCGGTCCGGCAGCGCGCGGGCCACGTCGGCGACCGCGACGATGCCGACCAGCTGGTGGCCGTCGATCACCGGGAGCCGGCGCACCTTGTGCTGGCTCATCGTACGCAGGATCTCGGCAGCGTCGTCGTCCGCGCCGACCGTGATCGGCTTTCCCTGGGCCAGCTCGGAGGCGCGCACATCGGCCGCGTTACGACCCTGCGCGAGGGCCTTGATGACGATGTCGCGGTCGGTCAGCATGCCGTGCAGCCGGTTGTCCTCGCCGCAGATCGGCAGCGAGCCGACGTTGAGCTCGGACATCTTCCGTGCCGCGTCCGCAAGTGTCTCCTTCTCGCCGACGCAGGTGACGTCCCTGGACATGATGTCGCGGGCGGTGGTCATGGGGGTTGACTCCTTCCACGGTGTGACAGTGACGTAACTAGGCGTACCCCCGTCAGACCATTGCAATCGTGGATGCCACCTCGTCCACGAGTTCCCGCGCGAGGAAGCCCACCCGGCCGTACCGCGGGGCCAGCCGGCGGCCGCTCATCGCGTGGGCGTACGCCGCCCAGCACGCCGCCTGCGCCGGATCCGCACCGCGCCCGAGCAGCCCGGCCACGATGCCGGCGCGCACGTCGCCGCTGCCGGAGGTGCCGAGGCCGGTGTCGCCGCTCTCCTCGCGCCAGGCCCCGCCGTCCGGGTCGGCGACGTAACCGTAGAGCGAGACCACCGCCCGGTACCGTTCGGCCAGCTCGCGGGCCGCGGCGGCCAGATCGTCGCCGGGTTCGCGACCCAGCAGGTGACCGGCCTCGGTGATGTTCGGGGTGAGCACCACGCGACGCTGGCGTACCAGATCGGGATCCTTGCTGAGGGCGCCGAGGGCGTAGGCGTCGAGAACCACCCCGGTCTCCTCGCCGGCCGCGCCGAGGACCGAGCGCATCAGCCGGATGGTGTCGTCGATGTCGTCGAGGCCGGGCCCGAGCAGGATCACGTCGGCCGAGCCGGCGAGCTCAAGGATGTCGCCGGAGAGGCCGACCACGAGCGCCTCCGGCACCGCGATGCTGAGCGCCACGGCCGACGCGTCGGCGACCGCGAGCTGCAGCTTTCCGGCGCCGGCGCGCAACGCCGCCACACCGGCGAGAAGGACAGCGCCGGGGGTACGCCGTGCCCCGCCGACCACGAGCACGGTGCCCCGCGACTCCTTGTCACCCTGCGGATCCGGCAGCGCCCACTCGTGCAGCAGCCCCGGCGTGATCACCCGTTCCTCAGACCGGTTCGGCATTGACGTCCTCCTGCCGGGTCGGCTCGGCGTCCTCCCGCTCGAGGTGCTCCACCGCGTTGAACAGCTCCGGGACGAGCCGGTCGCCGTCGAGGCGCCAGCTGCTCACCGAGCAGTTCGCGATCGCGGTCCGGTGCGCGAGCTCCATCAGCTCCTGCTCCAGCAGGCCCTCGGTGAGGTAGCGCACCATCAGCACGGTCGCCTCGTGCGCGAAGAGCACGACCCGGCCGCCCGGGTGGTCCTCGCGGACCTCCCGCAGCAGGGCCCGCAGCCGCAGCAGCACGTCGGCCCAGGACTCGCCGCCCGGCGGCCGGTAGTAGAACTTGCCGAGCCGGGCCCGCCGGCGGGCCTCGTCGGGCAGCCGCGCCTCGACGCCACGCGCGGTGAGCAGGTCGAGCACGCCCAGTTCCCGGTCGCGCAGCCGCTCGTCGACCACGACCGGCACACCCGAGCCGGCCAGCGCGATCTCCGCGGTCTGCCGGGTCCGCAGGTACGGCGAGACGACCGCGAGATCGGGCCGCTGCTCGCGCAGGAAGCGGCCGACCGCCTCGGCCTGCTCCCGGCCGGTGTCCGAGAGCGGCACGTCGGCGTCCCGCTCCGGGATCTCGATCATCTCGGCGCCGCCGGCCTCGGCCTCCTGCGCGGTGACGTTGCCGGTGCTCAGCCCGTGCCGGACCACGGCCAGCCAGTCGAGTCTCTCCATGCCGGTGGCCTTACCCGCTATCGCGGGGGCCTACCCCACGGGCGCGCAGCCGGTGATCGAGCGGGCCTGGCCGAGCAGCCGGTCGCGGGTGAGCGTCAGCTCCTCGATGGCGGCGCGCATCGACTCGGTGCCGCGGACGTCACCGGCCAGGTCGCGCAGCGTGGTGAGCATGTCGACGGTCGCGGTCATCTGCCCGGCGGCCGTGGTGAGGCGGCGAACCATCTCCTCGCGTGCGAGCGACAGCAGCGGATCCACGTGGCACCTCCACAGGAACGAGCGGCCGGGCGGCCGCGTCCGAGCCGTTCTGATCGGCTGGCCGGCGCCGGCCTTGAGAGGAGAGGCGCCGACGGCGGATAAGACAGACCCTTTACGCCTGTCGCTCACCATGCGGGAATCTCGACAATCTCAACTGATTTAGTAGACAAGGCGGGGATTGTCGCGCAGACTTTTTCGCCATGGATCCGATCATGGCGCTGGCCGGACTCGGGGTCGGCATCATCGTCGGCCTGACCGGCATGGGCGGGGGTGCGCTGATGACCCCCGTGCTGGTGCTGCTCTTCGGCGTGCACCCGGTCGCCGCGATCTCCAGCGACCTGGCCGCCAGCGCGATCATGAAGCCGTTCGGCGGCTGGGTGCACGCCCGGCGCGGCACGGTGAACTGGCGCCTGGTCGGCTGGCTCTGCGCCGGCAGCGTGCCCAGCGCCTTCGCCGGGGCGCTGCTGCTCAAGCAGTTCGGCACCGACGAGAGCGTGCAGCACGGCGTCAAGATCGCGCTCGGCGTGGCGTTGCTGCTGGCGGTGGCCGGCATGCTGCTCAAGGCCTGGACCGGTCGCCGCGACGCGGGCCGCCCGCCCGCCGCGATCACGGTCCGGCCGCTGCCGACCCTGCTGGTCGGCGTGATGGGCGGGCTCGTCGTCGGCCTCACCTCGGTCGGCTCCGGGTCGCTGATCATCGTGGCGCTGCTCGCGCTCTACCCGAAACTGCGCGCCAACGACCTGGTCGGCACCGACCTGGTGCAGGCCGTCCCGCTGGTCACGGCCGCGGCACTCGGCCACGCGATCTTCGGCGACCTGCAGCTCGACATCGCCGGTGCGGTGATCCTCGGTTCCATCCCCGGCGTGCTGATCGGGTCCCGGATCTCCTCCCGCGCGCCCGGCGGCCTGGTTCGCAGCGCGCTGATCATCGTGCTGCTGGCCAGCGCCCTCAAACTGTTCGACGTGCCGACCGCGGTGGTCGGCGGGGTCGCGGGGGCGGCGGTCCTGGTGGCGGTCGGCATCGGCATCGCCGGCCGGACCGGCGGCCGGATCGCCTGTCGAATTCGCCCGAAGAGAACTCCCGCCCCAGACGACTCAATTCTGGAGGATGCCCGCCGATAGGCAGGTTGATGAACGTACGGCAGAAGCTCCTCGGCGGGTACCTGTTGGTGGCGCTCCTGCTGGCCGCCACCGCGCTCGTGGCCTGGCGGGCGGACAATGCCTCCGCCGAGAAGGCCGCCGTCGAGGAGGCCAAACAGCTGGCCACCGGCATCGCCTCGGACATCGGCAACGGCCTGCCGGTGGACACGCCGGACGAGGTGCCGATCCCGCTCTACTACAGCCAGACCGGGCTCAACAACTACCTGCAGCGCCTGCACACCACGCAGAAGCGCGACGTCGTGGTCGTCGACGGCGGCAAGTACATCCTCGCCGACGTGATACCGGCGAACGTCGGCGAGATCTTCGACCACGACACCGGCAACGAGGTCGGGAAGACCCTCACCGACGGCAAGGCCCGGGACTTCGTCGAGACCAGCGCCGACTATCCGGACGGCATCAAACAGGTCGTGGTGCCGATGCGCAGCGGCCAGGGCGCGATGCTGGGCGCGGTGATCCTGGAGTACACGCCGCTCTACGACCAGATGATGGCCGGTGCCCGGCAGGCGCAGAAGGTGATCCTGACCAGCTCGACGATCGCCGTGGTGCTGGTGCTGCTCATCGGTTTCGGCGTGGCCGGCTCGGTCACCCGGCGGATCCGCGCGCTGACCTCCGCGGTGCGGGTCATCCGCAGCGGCGACTACTCGCACCGGGTGCCGTCGACCGGCCGGGACGAGATCGGCACGCTCGCCCGTGCCTTCAACGCGATGGCCGAGCAACTGGAGCGCTCCGCGCGGGAGATCCTCGCCAAGGAGTACACCGACAGCATCCTCGCCAACGCGGGCGAGGGCATCTGCGGCGTCGACGCGACCGGGCGGATCGCGTTCGCCAACGAGGCCGCCGGCCGGATCACCGGCGTCGGCGTGACCGGGCTGCTCCAGCGCGAGGCCACCACCCTGATGCCGGAAGCGACCGGCAGCCTCACGCCGGGCACCCGCGAAGGGCGCCTGCAGCGTCCGGACGGCACCTCGGTACGCGTCGAGTACACGATCAGCACGATCGAGAAGGACGACCGCACGATCGGCGCGGTCGTCGTGCTGCGTGACGTCAGCCGGCAGCGGGCCCTGGAGTACGACCTGCGTCATCAGGCGCTGCACGACGGGCTGACCGGCCTGCCGAACCGCAAGCTGCTGCTGGACCGGCTGGAGCACGCGCTCACCCGGTCCCGGGCGTCCGGCGAGCAGGTCGCGATCCTCTATCTCGATCTGGACGGGTTCAAGCGGGTCAACGACAGCCTCGGGCACAACGCCGGGGACACGCTCCTGCGTACCGCCGCGGAGCGGTTGATCGGTCTGCTCCGGCCGCAGGACACGGTGGCCCGGCTCGGCGGCGACGAGTTCGCGGTGCTGCTGGAGCCGGCCGGCCCGGACGTCGTCGAGGCCGTTGCCCGAGCCGCCCTGGAGGCGCTGGCCCGGCCGTTCCTGCTGCACCACCGGGAGGCCGTGGTCACGGTGAGCATCGGCGTGGTGCCGGACGCGGCCCGGTACACCGACGCCGACGAGGTGGTGCGCAACGCGGACGTGGCGATGTACGCCGCCAAGGACGAGGGCAAGAACCGGTTCATGATCTTCGAGACGCGGATGCACGAGCAGTTGCTCAGCCGTCTCGACCAGGAGGCCCGGCTGCGGGAGGCGGTGCACCGCGGCGAGCTGCGGCTCTACCTGCAGCCGGTCGCCGGTGTGCCGGACGGCCGGATGTACGGCGCCGAGGCGCTGGTCCGCTGGCAGGACCCGCAGCGCGGCCTGCAGCAGCCCGGCTCGTTCATCCCGCTCGCCGAGGAGACCGGGATGATCATCGAGATCGACAGGTGGATCCTGCGCGAGGCGTGCCGGATGATCCGGCAGTGGCAGGACCTGAACCCGCGGACCGCGCCCGCCTTCGTCAGCGTGAACCTCTCCGCCGCGCACCTGGAGCAGCCGGACCTCACCCAGCAGGTGGAGGTCGCGCTCGCCGAGACCGGCCTCTCCCCGCACTGCCTGGTGCTGGAGCTGACCGAGACGGTCCTGATGCGCGACGTCGCGGTAACCTCGGCCCGGCTGGAGGAGCTGCGCCGGATCGGTGTCAAGATCGCCATCGACGACTTCGGGACCGGGTACTCCTCGCTCGGCTACCTCCGTGACATCCCGGTCGACGTACTCAAGATCGACCGGTCGTTCATCAATGGGCTGGTCGGCAACGGGCGGCAGCAGGAGCTGGTCAGCGCGGTGATCCAGCTCGGGCACACCCTCGGCCTGCGGGTGGTGGCCGAGGGTGTCGAGGAGAGCGATCAGCTGGCGCTGCTCACGGTGATGGGATGCAAGTTCGCTCAGGGGTACTACCTGGGCCGCCCGGAGCCGGCGGCCACCCTGTACGAGCGGCTCAACGACCGTGCCCTAACGGCGTAGGTACAGGTCACGCAGCAGGGCGATCTCCGCCCCGTGGTGGATCACCTCGCGGTTGATGTGCAGGACCAGCGCGCCCATCGAGTCGTCGCCGTACCCCTCCTCGCCGCTCGGCCGCGCCAGGCCGTCCTGCCCGAGCCCGGCCACCGCCGACGCCCACTGCCCGTAGATCGTGTCGAGCTGGGACAGCGCCTCGGCGGCCGATCCGGCGTAGTGGTGGCGCAGATAGTCCATCGGCGCGCCCTGGAAGTGCCGGGCCAGGCGCATGCCCAGCACACCCACGATGATGTGCCCGAACCGCCAGGCGATCGTGGTCACCGGCGGCGGATCCGGCGCCGGGTACGCCCAGTCGAACACCATGTCGCCGCCGCCGGCCGCCATCGAAGCGTTGCTCGTGCCCCGCGGCCGCACGCTCCAGGAGTCGGGAACCGGCTCCCAGAAGTACTCGTCATCGGTCAGACCCGCCAGCCGGGGACGCAGCCGGCTCCGCCAGTGCTGGTCGAGTTGCTGGCGCAGTTGAGCGTTCCAGTCCGTGCCCATGAGCAAAACCCTAAGTGCCCGGCCGGTGCCGGACTGCCTAAATGAGCAGCCCGGCCGCCTCATACCGCGAGGTCCACCCCGGCGCCTGGTCACGCTTGTCACCTCGCCGTCTGCGGTTGCGGCGCGGCCTAGGATGGGATTTTCTGCCCGGGGGGTCCTGTGGCGTCACTGCGTGACCGCGCCTACGAGGAGCTGCGGCGGCGGATCCTCGCCACCGAGCTCGCACCCGGCGCCCGCCTGGTCGAGCGTGACCTCGCCGCCGAGCTGGAGCTCTCCCGGATCCCGCTGCGCGAGGCGCTGCGCCTGCTCGAAGCCGACGGCCTGGTCCTGCTCGTGCCGCACAAGGGCGCGCTCGTCGCGCCGTTCACCCCCGCCGACGTCCGTGACCTGTTCGACGTGCGGGAGTCCCTGGAAGCCCTGGCCGCCCGCCTCACCGCCCAGCGGCGCGACACCGCCGGACTGGCCCGGCTGAAAGACCGGCTCGCCGCCGCGCGGGCCGCGACCGCCGCCGGCGACTCCGACGGAGTGGCGGCCGCGAACGCGGGCTTTCACGCCGACCTGGTGGATCTGTCGGACAATCCACTGCTGAGCGCGATGATGCGGCCGCTTGCCGCGCGTACGCACTGGTTGTTCCGCCTCACCGCCCAGCGTGACCCTGATCAGCAGTGCGCTGAGCATGAAGAGCTGTATGCCGCCATTGAAGCGGGGGCGGCGGAGAAGGCGGCGGAGCTGGCGCGTGATCACGTGGCGAGCGGGCGGGAGACGAGCATCGCGCAGGCTTCGCGGTGGTCGGTGCCGGACGTGGACCCGGAGGCGGTGGCGGCCCGGCGGCGGCGCCGCGTCACCAAGTAGAAGCCGCCGGTCCACGCGTCGGCCGCCGGTCGCGGTCGGCGGTGTCGGCGTTTCCGCGCGGGCCCGGAGAAGCTGCGGCCACGGGCGCGGCTGGGCAACGGGTCCGGGTGGGCGCCTGTGCGGGTGGGAGACGTGCGCGGGTGGGGGTGGGAGCCGCAGGGTGGGGGCGCTTGGGTGGGCGGGAGAGGGCCTGGGGCGTGCGGGGGCGCCGGGGCCGGCGGCGAAGGGCGCCGGCGGAAGGGGCTTCAGCGGGGGTGGGGGTGGAACGGGTCAGGGTGCGTTTGGGTACGGGTCGGCGCCGTACTCGAGGGAATTGGCCCTGAAAGGCGGAACTCGGCGGCCGGGAGCGCGCACAGTGGGGGTTGCGGCGGGCGGGTGGCGCACCATGCTGCGCATGAACACCGTCGCACAGGTCTTCGCTGTGGTCGCCGCGCTTGTCCATCTCGGCGCGGGGACGCTGGAAGCCTTCTTCTACCGCCGCCCGGCGGTTCGCAAGTTTCTCACCGGTTCCACCGCCGACGCGCCCGAGGCGCAGATGTGGCGGTTCTTCATCGGGCTCTACAACCTGTTCCTGGCTGTCGGCATCCTGGTCGGTCTGGTGATGCTGCACCGGGGGGACGAGAGCGCGGGGCGGGCGCTGGTGATCTATGTGGGCTGCTTCATGACCGTCTCCGGGGTGATCTTCCTGATCACCCATCCGAAACTCTGGTCGGGGGCGCTCGGGCAGTTCGTGCCGCCGGGAGCGGCGGTGGCGGCGGCCCTCTTGACGTGACACGTGGAGCGGCCACCGCGCACCCGGGCTGAACGGGAACGCGGTGGCCGCGAACGGGGCCGGGCTCGGTCAGCTCTGCACGAAGACCGAGACCGTGCGGGCCGGGACGGTGAAGGTGCCGGTCGACGCCGCGAACGACGCGGAGCGGACCGCCGGGTCGGTGGACTGCTGCTGGATCGGGTGCAGCGCCACCTTCTTGCCGGCCAGGGACGTGACCTTCTGGGTGACCGCCGACGGGGTGGCGTTGAAGACCACCGTCACCGACTTCCACTTCGGGTCGAGGCCCCGGCCGTCCAGCGTCATGGTGATCACGCCGGGGGTCTCCGCCGTGCCGGAGAGCGGGAACGACAGGCGTTTCTGCACCTGCGCCGCGGTCGGCAGGCCGAAGACCGGAGTGGATTTCCGGATCTTCAGCAGCTCCTGGTAGCGGCTGTCGGCCAGGTTGATCGCCGCACAGGACGGGATCAGGGCGGGGTCGGCGAGCAGGGGCTTCGCGTACGCGTACTTCGACTCGTTGTCCGGCTTCGGCGGCAGTCCCCTGCCGAAACCGTTCCCCTTGGCGCAGTCCCACTCGATGGCGTTGAACCAGTCGCCGGAGTTGTACGAGTTCCGGTCCAGCGACTTCGACCGCAGCCGCTCGCTGCCGGTGGTCACGAACCCGATGCCCTGGCCGAGCACCGTGGTCGCGAGCGCCACCGACTGCGCCTTCGCCCGATCCACAGCCGTGGTGGCCTGCGGCAGCTTGTAGGCGAGGGAGTCGTAGAGGATCTCGTTGTCGTGCGCGTCCACGTAGGTGATGGCCTCGCCGGGAGCGGCGTTGTAGCCGGCCGGGGAGCCGTTGTAGTCGACGTCTTCGCCACTGACCGTCGCGCCCGAGGACGAGGTGAACTGATACGACCGCAGATTTCCGGACAGGCCGACCTTGATCAGGTCCTGGTAGTGCAGCAGGCGGGCCTTCTGGGCGGCCGCGTCCCCGTTCACCGGGTCGCCGTTGGAGTCGGTCAGCAGGCCGGACGCGAAGCCCTGGATGCGCGGGTTCTCGTCGAACGGGCCGCCGCCGCGGACCGCGTCCCGGAGCCGGTCGTTGAACGTGCCGATCCCGGTGCCGGCCAGCTCGGTCTGGGACGCCTGCACGAAGCGGGCATTGTTCGCCACCTCGCCGAAGTTCCAGCCCTCGCCGTACACATAGATGTTCTTGCCGTCGACGCCGTCCTTCGCGAGCGTGAGCCGGTCGAGCGCCTTGCGGACCGCGAGGATGTTCTCCTTCGGGTGGTGGCCCATCAGGTCGAAGCGGAAACCATCGACCTTGTACGCCTTCGCCCAGGTAACGATCGAGTCGACCACCAGTTTGCCCATCATCGCGTTCTCCGGCGCGGTGTTGGCGCAGCAGGTGGAGTTGGCGACCGTGCCGTCCTCCAGGAGGCGGTGGTAGTAGCCGGGCACGATCTGGTCGAGCACCGACCTGGCGTCGGTGCCGGCCGCCGACGTGTGGTTGTAGACGACGTCCATCACCACGCGCAGGCCGGCCCGGTTGACTCCGGTGACCATGGAGCGGAACTCAGCCGTCCGGTTCGCCGGGTCGACCGCGTAACCGCCCTCCGGAACCGTGTAGTGCAGCGGGTCGTATCCCCAGTTGTAGCCGTCGGTGGCCGCGACCTTCGCGACGCAGGCCTGCTGCTCCTCCGAGTCGGGCGGGAACGACGCCAGGTCGCAGGGCGGCTGGGCCTGGTCGGCCCGCTTCTCCGGGATCGTGGCGAAGTCGAACGCCGGCAGCAGGTGCAGGTGGGTCACACCGGATCCGGCGAGCTCCTTCAGATGCTTCATCCCGGCGCTGTCGGCCCGGGTGAAGGCGGAGAAGGTGCCCCGCTCGGCGGGCGGCACGGAGTCGTCCGCGATCGAGAAGTCCCGCACCGACAGCTCCGAGATCTGGATCTTGGCTGGCGCGGTGGCTGGGGGTTTACGGAGACGGTCCCACCCCACCGGCTTGCCGGCCGCGTCGTCGAGCGAGGTGAAGACGCTGCGGGTGGAGTCGGCGGTCAGGGCGAGCGAGTACGGGTCGGTGACCGACGCCGTGACGACCTGCCGGGTGGCGGGCTGCCAGGCGGTCACCCGGAACTTGTAGGAGTCGCCGTTCTTGAGGCTCCTCGCCGACCAGACACCGGTCCGGGCGTCGCGGGTCATCGTGCGGACCGCAGCGGTGTCCCCGGTGTAGACCTCCAGTTCGACGTTGCGCGCGGTCGGCGCCCACACCGAGACGACGCCGCCCTTGGCCGGCCCGAGCTCGGCCCTGGTGGCCGCCGCGTAGACGTCGTCCAGCACACCGGAGAGCTGCACGCCGGTCGCCGAGAGCAGTTTGCCCTTCGCGTCCCGCTCGGTCACCACCACCTGACCCCTCAGGATCTCGGTGATGTCACCGGCCGGCAGCGTGAAGGCGCCGTGCTGCCAGAGGTGCGGGAACTTCTCCCGCTGCGCCTCGGTGAGCCCGTCGCGACGGGCGGAGAGCCGGACGCTCCGGTACGACCCGGTCAGCTCCCCGTTCGCGACCCCGATCCCGCCTGCCGGGGCGTGGACCAGGTCGTAGACCTTCCCGTCGGCGCCCGCGCCGACCGGCTCCAGGGTGTCCCCGGTGCTGGTCTTCCACGCCACCGTGCGCCTGTCGATCCAGACCGCCCGCGACGTGGCCACGTCGATCTCGCCGACGCCCGCGGCCGTCTTGACCAGCGGCAGCAGGCGGGTCTCCTGGCCGGCGAGCAGCCAGACCTCGCGACCCGCCTTGGCGAAGTCGAGCGACTGGTCGCTCGGCAGATCCTTGGTGTCGCCGCTGTGCAGGATGTAGCTCAGCGAGCTCGCCCCGGCCGCCAGCGGCACCTCGAAGACCGCGCCGTACGAGTCGATCCGCGCCGGCGCGAGCGGGCTGGCCCAGTCGGTCGGGTCGGCCGCGCCCTCCCAGACGTGCAGGCCCCAGCCGTCGTAGTTCCCGTCGGCCTTGCGCCAGTGGATGATCGCCTTGTTCTGGTCCTGCGCCGGGTCGGGCTCACCGGTGGCGGCCTGCCGGGTCGGGTGGACCGTGGCGTCGCCCTGCTTGATCCAGATCTCCGGGTTCGCGGTGACGTCGATCGTCCGGTCGGCGTCCACGTCCTTCACGCCGCTGTCGCTCACCACGATGAATCCGACGCTCTTCGCACCGGGCTTGAGCTTCACGTAGGCGAACCGGCCGTAGGAGTCCTCGCCGATGAACGGCTGCCCGTCCGGCCAGGTGGTCGACATCGACTCGTCGACGTCGCCCCAGACGTAGAGGTTCTGGTCGTCGTACCCGCCGGCGGGCCGCTGGTAGTGCACGACCGCGTAACCCGCCGTCGACGTCGCCTCCGGCGTGCCGACGGTGATCTTCGTGGTCGAGGACGCGAGGCGGCCCCTGCTGTCACGCACCACTGCCTTGTACCGCACCTCGGCGCCGCCGGCCAAGCCGGTCAGGTCGTGGTAGACCCGGTAGGGGGCCTTGTCCGCGGTGCCGACCAGCGTCCACGGGCCGCCCGCGACCTGCGCCGCGAACGTGACGGTGGCGAGCGGGTCGCCGGTGGTCTCGGCGACGAGCTCGGTCCGGGTGGGAACGCTGCCCCCGGTCGCCGGCTTCGTGATCGTCACCGTCGGGGCGGCCGTTGCCGCCGCGAGAGATTTGTCCGCCTTCAGCACCACAGAGGAGAGAGCCGGAACGGTGATCGTGATCTTGCCGTCGGAGGTAAGCGTCGCATTCGTCCCGTAGAGACCCTTGAAAGTGCCCGCCGTCGCCACCGGGAACGTCACCGTCTGCTCGGTGGTCGCGTTGTTGACCGCCACCACGTACTCGGAGCGCTTGGCGGTGTCGATCCGGGACGCCGCGAAGACGCCCTGGCCCTCGGCCGCGTACCGGGTGACCTGCACGCCGTTCGTCAGCGCCGGGTTGGCCTTGCGCAGCTTCCCGAGGTCGGCGATGGTCCGGTAGAGCGGGTGCCGCGTGTTGTAGTTGTCCACCGCGTGGGTGCGGTCGGTGCCGATCAGGTCGTCGTCCAGGTAATCCGCCGACTTGCTGGCGAACAGGTCCTGGCGGGCGTCCTTGTCGCCGCCCGGGCCGGTGAAGCCCTGCTCGTCACCGGAGTAGACGACCGGCTGGCCCCGCGTCAGGAACATCAGCTCGTGGGCGAGCTGGTCGCGCTTGAGCTGGGTCTCCGCGGTGGCGGCGGAGGCGATGAACGAGCCGATCCGGCCCATGTCGTGGTTGCCGAGGAAGGTCGGCAGCCGGTCCGCTCCGGTGTCCCGCGCGGTGTAGAGGTCGTCCTTCGCGTACAGGTCGGAGAGGGCCGTGGCGCCGCTGGCGCCGGTGACGAAGCCGCGGGCCGCCTCCTGGAAGGAGAAGTCCAGCGTGGCCGGCAGGCCGCCCTCGCGCACGTAGCTGGACTGGATCTCCTGGTCGGCGCTGTAGACCTCGCCGAACATGAAGAAGTCGTCCCCGGCGGCCTTCTCGATGCCCTCGGCGAACTGCGGCCAGAACTCCAGGTTGGTGTGCTTGACGGTGTCCAGGCGGTAGCCGTCGATGCCGGTGTTCTTCACCCAGTCGGCGTAGATCTTGGTCATGCCGCGGACCACTTCGGGGCGCTCGGTCCAGAGGTCGTCGAGACCGTAGAAGTCGCCGTACTCGCTGTTCTCGCCGGCGAAGGTGGAGTTGCCCCGGTTGTGGTACATGGTGACGTCGTTGAGCCACGCCGGGGTTTTGGCCTTGGCGGCCGATTTATTCGGGAAGATCGGCGTATAGGGGAAGGAGGTCCCGTCCGTCGACGGGAAGGACTTCCCCGACGCGTAGTTCGCGTCCTCGAACGGCTGGCCCTCGGTGTCCGTGTACGGCGACGTCTCCTTGTCGACGTAGGTGTACTCGTTCTCCGCGTACCGGATCACGTCCGCCGTGTGGTTGACGATGATGTCCAGGAAGATCTTCATGCCCCGCTGGTGCGCGAGCTTGACCAGCTTCTTCAGGTCCGCGTTGGTGCCGAAATGCGGGTCCACCTGCGTGAAGTCGGTGATCCAGTATCCGTGGTAGCCGGCGGAGACGTCGGCGCCCGTACCCTGGACGGGGTTGTTCTTGAAGACCGGCGCGAGCCAGATCGCAGTGGTGCCCAGACCCTGGATGTAATCGAGGCGGTCGATCACACCCTTCAGGTCGCCACCGTGGTAAAAGCCCTTGTCAGCGGGGTCGTAACCGGTGGAGAGCCGGTCGCCTCCCAGGCCGCCCCGGTCGTTGGACTTCTCGCCGTTGGCGAACCGGTCCGGCAGGACGAAGTAGTACTGCTCGCTGTCGGTGCGCTGGTCGGAGCCCCAGTTGGCGATGACGGCCGCGCTCGGTTCCGGCGCGGCCGGCGTTGCCGCAGACGCGGCGGCGGGGACGGCTATGAGAGGCAGCAGAAGGCTGAGCAGAGCGACGCCCAGCCGTCGTTTTCGAGGTGCCACTTAACAACCCTTCGGGTGCTGGCGGACGGACCACACCTGGAAGGTTGGTCCATCACCGTCGATTTCGATAGATCCATCGGCGCCGGATTTGAGGGCTTCGGCGCCGCCGTACAGGTTGTCGCCCCACGCGTGCGGGACGAGTCCGGTCACGCGTACCGGAAGGCCGGGCGCGCGCCGGGCCACCACCAGAACCGTGTCCGCTGCGGTCTCCCTGAGGAAGACCAGCAGGTCACCGGTGGCGTGCAGCCAGCGCAGGCCACCGTCGCGCAGCGCCGGCGTTCCGCCGCGCAGCCGCGCCAGGGCGCGGTGCCGGGCCAGGGTGCGCATGTCCCAGCCGCCGGTGTCGTTCCAGGGCATCGGGGTACGGGAGTGCTCGCCGTTGTATCCGGTCAGGCCCAGCTCGTCACCCGCGAAGATCATCGGGGTGCCGGGGAGCGTGAAGAGCAGACCGGCGGCGACCTCGTGGCGTTCCGGGCCGCCGACCACGGACCTGATCCGCGGGGTGTCGTGCGAGCTGAGGATCTGCCAGGACGCGACGCGGGAACGCCAGGACGTCCGCGCCGCGAACGCCGTCATGGTCGACACCAGGTCGGCCGCGTCCCGCAACGGGATCTCCTCCGGCACGCCGAGGAAGTCCGGGAACGGCACCTCGTCGTCGCGCAGCCAGCTCCACACCGGACGCGTGAAGCCGGCGTAGTTCATGGTGCCCTGCCAGCCGTCCGCGTCCAGGTCGCCGGTCGCGTCGTGGCCGTGCTCGGCGAGCAGCATGGCGTCCGGGCGGACCTGCCGCACGGCCCGGGCGAGCAGCGCGGCGACCTCCCGGGTCCAGTCGTCGGCGCCCCGCCGGCCGGTCATGTTCGCGACGTCGATCCGCCAGCCGTCCAGCGCGTAGGGGTAGGTGAGCCAGTGCTGTGCCAGTTTCGCGAACCGGCGGCGCAGCTCGGGGCTGCCCCAGTTCAGCTTCGGCAGGCTGGGGACGCCGAGCCAGGACTCGTACCCGCCGTCGTCGTCGACGTAGTAGAAGTCCTTCTCCGACCGGAACCACTCGTGGGTGTCGCCGGTGTGGTTGGTGGTGAGGTCGCCGATCACGCGCATGCCCCGCGCGTGCACCGCCTCGGTGAGCCGGACCAGCGCGGTGTCGCCGCCGAGCAGCGGGTCGACCGTGCCGAAGTCGGCGCCGTCGTAGCGGTGGTTCGAGCGGGACGGGAAGAACGGCGTCAGGTAGAGCGTGTTCGCGCCCAGGTCGGCGACGTGGTCCAGGTGTTCGGCGATGCCGTCCAGGTCGCCGCCGTAGAGCTGGGTGGCGGCCAGCGGGCCACGCCCTTCGACCGGGGTGTCCCAGTCGCAGCGCACGGCCCAGTCCGGCGTCGGCCGCCCGTCCGCCGCCGCCGAGCGGGCGAACCGGTCCGGGAAGATCTGGTAGACGATCGCGTCCCGCGACCAGTCCGGCGCCGGCGGGTGCGCGACCAGCCGGAAGTCGGTGGCGTCCGGCACGTCGTAGGAGGTCAGACCCCCTGCGGTGAGCCAGCGGACCGCGCCGGTCGCGGTCCGGATCAGGAAACGGTACGGGGTGATCGGGTTCCGGACCTCGACCTCCGCCCGCCACCACTCGCCGGACGCGTCCCGCCGGTCGACCACCGCCGAGGTGAAGACCGGTTCGCCGTCGCGGACGAACCGGGTGTGTATCCGCGAGATCCGGGTGCCGGCCGGCGCCCGGACGAAGACGGCGACCGTCTCCCCCAGCGCGGGCGCCGGGTTGGAGACGTAGAGGGCGGAGCCGTCGTGGTGCGGGATCATCCCTTCACCGCGCCCGCGCTGAGACCCTCCACGATGTAGCGCTGGAGGTACATGAAGACGCCGACCGTCGGGATCGCGGTGAGCAGCGTGCCGGCGCAGAACACGCCGAAGTTGGCGTCCCGCTCCCCCGCCACCAGGCCGTAGAGCCCGACCGCGAGGGTCTTGGACTCGCTGTCGGTGAGGAAGACGTTCGCGATCAGGAACTCGTTCATGGTGCCGATGAAGGCGAGCAGGCCGGTGACCGCGAGGATCGGCGCGACCAGCGGCAGCAGGATCTTGAAGAAGATCTCCGCGTGGGTGGCGCCGTCGACCACCGCGGACTCGTCGAGCTCCTTCGGGATGGTGTCGTAGAAGCCCTTCATGAGCCAGGTGTTCACGCCGAGCGCGCCGCCGAGGTAGAGCAGGATCATGCCCCACCAGGTGTTGAAGCCGAAGGCCGGCCACAGGTCGGTGATCGTGGAGAACATCAGGAAGATCGCCACGACCGCCAGGAACTGCGGGAACATCTGGATCAGCAGCAGCGACATCAGGCCGATCCGGTGCCCGTGGAAGCGGCGGCGGCTGAACGCGTACGCCGCGAGCGCCGACAGGAACACCGACGCCGCCGCGGCCACCCCGGCGATGACGATCGAGTTGAGGAACCAGTGCCCGAAGTTGGTGTCCGAGAAGAGCTTCGTGAAGTTCTCCGCCGAGGCGCCGGACGGCACCAGCGTGCTCGACGCCAGCGTGCCCTGCGGGTTGATCGCGGCGGAGAGGACGAACAGCAGTGGCCCGAGCGCGAACACCAGGCCGAGCAGGCCGACCAGGTGGCGCCAGCCGACCTGCTTGATCCAGCGCGTCACGAGTAGACCTCCTCCAACTGCCGGGTCCGGCGGAAGCTGATCGTGGAGATGGTCGCGACGATCAGGAAGATGAAGATCGAGATGGCGGCGGCGAAGCCGTACTGCGCGCCGGAGCCGCCGAAGGCGAGCCGGTACGTGTACGTGATCAGCAGGTCCGTCGCCCCGTTGGTGGTGTTGTCCGCCGGGAACGGGGCGCCCTCGGTGGTCAGCCAGATCGCGTTGAAGTTGTTGAAGTTGAACGCGAACGACGAGATCAGCAGCGGGGTCAGCGGGATCATCAGCAGCGGCAGGGTGACGTTCGTGAAGCTCTGCCAGACACCGGCGCCGTCCACCTTGGTCGCGTCCAGCAGCTCACCCGGGATGGCCTGCAGCGCGCCGGTGCTGACCAGGAACATGTACGGGTATCCGAGCCAGAGCTGCACCAGGATCACCGCGAGCCGGGCCGAGGCGGCGCCACCGAACCAGTCGACGTCCGTACCGAACAGGTTGTTGATCAGGCCGAAGTCGGTGTTGAACATGTCCCGCCAGACCAGCAGCATGGCGAAGGACGGCATCGCATACGGCAGAACCAGCAGGATCCGGTAGAGATTGCGTCCCCTCACCCTGCTGGAGTGCAGGGCCAGCGCGATGAACAGGCCCAGCACGAACGTGAAGCCGGTCGATCCGAGAGCGAAGGCGAAATTCCAGATCAGGGTACGGAGGAAGGGTCCCGAGATCGTGTCGTCGGTCAACGCCCTGGTGAAGTTGTCGAACCCGACGTTGACCTTCCAGCCCTGAGCCAGCCGCTCGCCGTCGGCCGCCACGAACGCGCCGACGCTCTCGTCCGCCACCCAGGACTTGCCGCTGGTCATGTCCCGGATGCTGTCGGTCACCGCGTCGTAAGCACGGCCGGCCTTGCCCTCGTACGCCCGGGACAGTCCCGCCGAGCGGATCGCGCCGCCCTGCGTGGGCACCGTGAACTCGGTGATCTCCTTGCTGCGTGCGCTGGCCTGCCCGGCGTTGAGCACGGTGTAGCCCTCGGCCGCGGTCACCTTGCCGCTCGACGTCACGGTGACGGCGCCGGCCGGCGTGAGGCCCTCGGCGTCACCGATCGAGACCGCCTTGGTGGCCGGGTCGGTGATCAGGAAGACGATCGGTCCGGTGGCCGGGTCGCCCTGGGTCGCGATCGAGAGCGCGTACTCGGCCGAGCCCGGAACCCGGGTGACCGAGGACGTCTGGATCGCGACGATCGCGTCCTGTTTGCTGCCCCGGTGCCCGTCGCCGAAGTTGGTGAACGCCGTGCTCGCCGTGTAGAGCACCGGAAACAGCTGAAAGACCACCAGGAACAGCGTTCCCGGTACGAGGTACTTCGCCGGGATGTGCCGTGGTGTCAGGTAGATGTAGAGGATCGCCGCGGTGGTCGCGACCAGCAGCGCCAGACCGAACCAGTGCTCCTCGGCGATCAGCGGGAACGCGGCCCAGACCGCGAACGCCGTGACCAGGCCGAGCAGCAGGATCTTGACGAACTGCGCGGTCAGGCTGGTTCCGCTCTTTGGTTGCCGGCTCTCGTCCTTCTGATGCCGGCTCGGCTCGGTGGCGGGGAGGGCCCGCCGGGCGGGCCCTCCGAGCTTCGTCGTCATTTGTTCGCTGTCGCTACTTGATCGAGCCGGAGATCGTCTTGCCGGCGGCGGTGACGGTCTTCTCCGCGTCCGCGCCACCGATGACGGCGGCCTCGGCCTTGCCGAACGGGTCCCAGATCGCGGCCATCTCCGGGATCGCGGGCAGCGGCACCGCGTTCTTACCGGCGTCGGCCCACTTCTGCAGGTCCGCGTCAGCGCCCTTGACCTGGTCGAACGCGGCGGTCAGCGCCGGCGGCCGGGGCTCGGCGTTGTAGAGCGCGACGGCCAGCTCCGGAGTGGTCACGTAGTTGGTGACGAACTCCTGCGCGAGGGCCTTGTTCTTGCCCTTCGCGGCGACGTAGAAGGTCTGCACACCGAGGAACGGGGTGGCCTCCTTGCCGCCTTCGAAGCCGGGGACCGGGCTGATGTCGTACTTGAGGTTGGCCTTCTTCACGTCGGTGACCGCCCACGGCCCGGAGACCAGGTAGGCGCACTTCTTGCCGGTGAACGTGGCGATCGAGTTCTCCGGGGTGATCGACCGCTTGAGCGCGCCGTCGCCCTTCTCGCCGAGCGCGCCGAGCTTCTTGAACGCCTCGACCGACTCCGGCTTGCCGACGCCCAGGTCCTTGGCGTCGTAGTCGCCCGCCGCGTTCGTGCCGAACAGGTAGCCGCCGGCCGAGCTGTAGAACGGGTACGAGTGGTACGCGTCGCCGTTCTGGCCGACCTGCAGGCAGAGGATCTCGGAGACCTTCTTCTCGGCCTTGAGCTTCTTGCCGCTCGCGACCAGGGCCTCCACCGTGGCCGGCGCCTCGGGGGCCAGCTCGGTGTTGCGGATCAGCCCGAGGTTCTCGGTGGCGTACGGGACGCCGTAGGTCTGGCCGTTGAAGGTGATCGCCTTGATCGCGTTCGCCGCGATGCCGTTCTTCTGCTCGTCGCTGAGCTGCACCGGGTCGATGGCGCCGTTCTGCACCAGGTTGCCGATCCAGTCGTGCGCGCCGACCATCACGTCCGGGCCACTGCCCTGCTGGGAGGCGGTCAGGAAGGTGGTCTGCTGGTCCTTCGAGATGGCCTGGACCTTGACCGTCACGCCGTTCTCGGCGCCGAACTTCTCGGCGAACGGCTTGAGCGCCTCGGACCGCTTGTCGTCGGCCCAGATCACCAGTTCACCGGAGGCGGCGGCCGCCGACGGGGTGTCGCTTGCCTTGTCCTTGCTGTCGTTGCTGCCACACGCGGCGGTGCCGACCAGCGCGACCGCGCAAACCGCGATCACACCCGCAGTTCGGATGCGCATCGATGAGCTCCTGTCATTCGGGGTTTCGTGCAAGAAGGAGTCCGGGCTTAGGGCACACTGCGGCCCTGCTCTTCCGGCGAAAGATCTGTTCCGGGGAAAGATCGATAAGGTGTCGTCCTTGTTGCCGGGACGTTAGCAAGCACTTGCAGTCAATGGAAGGGCTTGCACGGCGATTGCCGGTAACGGGTCGGCACTACAGTGACAACATGCGTGCACGGATGGCGGACATCGCCAGGCAAGCCCAGGTCAGCGAGGCGACGGTTTCGCGCGTCATCAACGACCGACCCGGCGTATCCGCTGAGACCCGGCAAGCGGTGCTGACCGCTCTCGACGTGCTCGGCTACGAGCGCCCCGAGCGGTTGCGCAAGCGCAGCGCCGGCCTGGTCGGTCTCGTCGTGCCCGAGTTGGACAACCCGATCTTCCCGGCGTTCGCCCAGGTCATCGAGTCGACGCTGGCCCAGCAGGGGTACACGCCGGTGCTCTGCACCCAGTCACCCGGCGGCGTCACCGAGGACGAGTACGTGGAGATGCTCCTGGACCGCCAGGTCTCCGGCATCATCTTCGTCTCCGGCCTGCACGCCGACACCACGTCCGACCACGAGCGCTACCTGCGGCTGCTCGCCCGGCCGCTGCCGATCGTGCTGGTCAACGGGCACACCGGCGGCATCGACGCGCCGTTCGTCTCCTGCGACGAACAGGAGGCCGGCGACCTGGCGGTCAGCCACCTGGTCGCGCTCGGCCACCGCCGGATCGGCATGATCTCCGGCCCGCACCGGTTCACGGCGGTGCAGCGCAAGCTGGCCGGCTACCGGGCGGCGCTGCAGCGGCTCCTCGGAGCGTCCTCCTCCGAAGTGGACAACTCGGTCGAGCTCACGCTCTTCGGCGTGGAGGGCGGCGAGGTCGCGGCGGATCGCCTGCTCGCGAAGGGCGTGACGGGCATCGTCTGCGGCTCCGACCTGATGGCGCTCGGGGCGATCCGGGCGGCCCCGGCGGCGCGGCCTCGACGTTCCCGGTGACGTCTCGGTGATCGGTTTCGACGATTCCCCGCTGATGGCTTTCACCGATCCGCCGCTGACCACGCTCCGTCAGCCGGTGACGGCGATGGCGGTCGCTGCCGTGCGCTCGCTGGTGGACGACATCAACGGGCACGGGGCGCCGCGTTCGGAGTACCTGTTCCGCCCTGAGCTGGTGGTTCGCAGCTCTACCGCGGTCGCGCCGGTGACGCGCAAGCTGCCGGCCGGCGCTCCCGCCGCCTGACGGCTATTGCTGCAAGTTCTTGCACGCGGGGCGGGTTGTTCGCGCTGTGATGCGCAAGAGAGCGTGTTCTCCGCCTCTTCCGGGTGGGGATTGCGGGGTTTTGCAGGCTCTTGCAGCGGGTCGTGGCGGCGGTGCCGGGCGAGGGACGCAAGCGCGTGCGCAAGAGTGTGCGAGGGGGCCGGACCTGGTGGCACAGAAGGTGACAGATAAGTCGCGCTGCGTGCCGTTCTGAGGTCAATGTGTCTGCGGCAATGCCAAGTGATAGATATCACAATGGGTATCCAGTGCCGCCCAAATGTTGATTTATCGGGCAGGTGGCTCCGGTGTTGGCAGCTAGCCAATTTCACATACCGCAAACACAGCGCTTCCGCCCGGACCGCGCCGACGTGAGCTCCGCACGTCCACACAGAGGGTGGCCCCGCCCAGCGCCTGTTGACTTCGGGTTCGTTCCGCACCCCCCTTCCACACACAGGGTCGGCCCACCCGGAGCGTGTTGACTTCGTGTTCGTTCCGCACGTCTTCAGTCCCATGACAGCGGATCGCACTTGACGTCCCGGGTCATGCGTCAGCAGATCGTCCCGGCCGGCCGGCCGGCCGTGAATCTTGGAACTTTCACATGATCGCCCCAGTCGGCCAGTCGGCCAGTCGGCCAGTCAGCCGGATGTGGATCGTGGAACGTCGCGGGCCGGCTGGCGCTCAGTGTCGTCCGACCGGCCCCGAGACAGCGCTGAAAGCCAGCCGGCCACCGCGAGCTGGCTCCCAGTGCTGCCGCCGGACGCTCCAACAGCACCACGCACCAGCCGGCGCTCAGCGCAACAACACTGACAACCAGCCGGACCAGCCGGCGCTCAGCGCAACAACACTGACAACCAGCCGGACCAGCCGGCGCTCAGCGCAACAGCACTGACAACCAGCCGGACCAGCCGGCGCTCAGCGCAACAACACTGACAACCAGCCGGACCAGCCGGCGCTCAGCGCAACAGCACTGACAACCAGCCGGACCGGCTGGCGCTCAGGGTCGCGGTGGCGAGTTGATTTGGGGCGCGGGTCTGACCTCGAATGTGTTGACTTCGAGTCGCGAGCGGCTCGGCGGGACCGGTCCTGGCCGAACAGCGGACGAAAGCGGCGCAGCTGACGAAGCGGCGCAGCACACGAACCGGGACAGCGTACGAAGCGGCGCAGCACACGAAGCGGCGCAGCACACGAAGCGGAACAGCTGACGAAAAACGCCGAGCGACGTGAAGCCGCTCGGCGTTTCGGGGCGCCGGGGTCAGTGCCGGGGCACGACCTGCTCCACCGCCCACTGCCGCCAGTTGTCCAGCTTGTGCTGCACGGTCGCGAGCTGCTCCCGCACCGGACCCGGGCCGGTGGAACCCGGCGTGGTCCGGGCCGCGAGCGCCGACGACACCGACAGCACCTCGCGCACCGACGGGTCCAGGTGCTCGCTGACCGTCTTCAGGTCGTCGTCGGTCAGGTCCTCCAGCTCGCACTCCCGCGCCGAGCAGAGCGCCACCAGCTTGCCGGTCACCTCGTGCGCGTCGCGGAACGGCACGCCCTTGCGGACCAGCCAGTCGGCCACCTCGGTGGCGAGCGAGAAACCGACGGGGGCGGCGGCGGCGAGGCGGTCCACCCGTACCGTCATGGTGGAAATCATCCCGGCGAGGGCAGGCAGCAGCAGCTCGAGGGTGTCGACGGCGTCGAAGGCCGGCTCCTTGTCCTCCTGCATGTCCCGGTCGTAGGTGAGCGGCAGGCCCTTGAGCATGGTCAGCACGGCGACCAGGCCGCCGACGAGCCGGCCGCTCTTGCCGCGGGCCAGCTCGGCGATGTCCGCGTTCTTCTTCTGCGGCATGATCGACGACCCGGTCGCGAACGCGTCGTCGAGCTCGACCCAGCCGAACTCGGTGGACGTCCAGAGGACGACCTCCTCGCCGAGGCGGGAGAGGTGCACGCCGAGCAGCGCGGTGGTGAAGAGGAACTCGGCGACGAAGTCACGGTCGGAGACGGCGTCCATCGAGTTCGGCGCGGGGGCGCTGAAGCCCAGCTCCTTGGCGACTGCGGCCGGGTCGAGCGGGAGTGACGAGCCGGCGAGCGCGCCGCTGCCGAGCGGGCTGATCGCGGTCCGGGCGTCCCAGTCGCGCAGGCGTTCCAGGTCGCGCAGCAGCGGCTGGACGTGCGCGAGCAGCCAGTGGCCGAAGCTGACCGGCTGCGCGTGCTGCACGTGGGTCATGCCGGGCGCCGGGGTGTCGATGTTGCGGGCGGCCTGCTCGGTGAGCGCGTCGGCCAGCTCGACCACCGCGACCGCCACCCCGCGGGCGTGGTCGCGCAGGTAGAGCCGCAGGTCGGTGGCGACCTGGTCGTTGCGGGACCGGCCGGCGCGCAGTTTGCCGCCGAGCGAGCCGAGCCGCTCCAGCAGGCCGCGCTCCAGGGCGGTGTGCACGTCCTCGTCCTCGACGGTGGGGCGGAACTCCCCGGCGGCGCAGGCGGACTCCAGGTCGTCCAGCGCGGCCAGCATCTTGCCGAGCTCGTCCGCGTCGAGCAGTCCCGCGTTTGCCAGGACGCGGGCGTGCGCGCGGGAGGCGAGCAGATCGTAGGGCGCGAGCCGCCAGTCGAACTGCACGCTCACGCTCAGCCGGGCCAACGCCTCCGCCGGGCCGCCCGCGAATCGAGCGCCCCACAGCCGCGTCGGCTCTTCAGTTTCCGGCACACCCACTCCTCGATCGTGACCTGGTCCAACGAAACGACCCTACCGTGAGGTCGTCGTGCATAAAAATACTATCAGCATGATAACTTTGCGACATGACCAGCCTCGATCTCACCGGCGACATCGTCGATCTGACCCGGACCATCTGCGACATCCCGAGCGTGAGCGGCGACGAGAAGGCTCTCGCCGACGCCGTGGAGGCGGCCCTGCGCGCATACCCGCATCTCGAAGTCCTCCGTGACGCCGACGCCGTGGTCGCTCGCACCAGCGCGGGCCGCGACACCCGGGTGGTCCTCGCCGGCCACCTCGACACGGTCCCGATCGCCGGCAACCTGCCGACCACCATGCAAAACCAGATGGTGTACGGCCGGGGCACGGTCGACATGAAGGCCGGTGTCGCCGTGTTCCTGCAGCTCGCAGCGTTGCTCGACAATCCCCGTCACGACGTCACCTACGTCTTCTACGACCACGAGGAGGTCGCAGCGTCACTCAACGGCCTCGGCCGCCTGGTGCGCAACCACCCGGACTGGCTGGCCGGTGACTTCGCGGTGCTCGGCGAGCCGTCCGACGGCACCGTCGAGGGCGGCTGCCAGGGCACCATGCGGGTGAAGATCACCGTCCCCGGCGTGGCCGCGCACGCCGCCCGCTCGTGGCGGGGCAGCAACGCGATCCACAGCGCCGGGGCGGTGCTCGACGTGCTGCGTGCCTACGAGCCGCGCCGGCCGGTCGTCGACGGCCTGCAGTACCGGGAGGGCCTCAACGCCGTACGGATCGAGGGCGGCATCGCCGGCAACGTGATCCCGGACCTGTGCACGGTCTTCGTGAACCACCGCTTCGCCCCGGACCGGGACACCGACGCCGCCGAGGCCCACCTGCGCGAGGTCTTCGCCGGTTTCGACCTGGAGGTCACCGACCGCGCGCCGGGCGCCCGGCCAGGCCTGGACCAGCCGGCCGCGAAGGAGTTCGTCGACCTGGTCGGCCGCGAGCCGCAGGCCAAGCTGGGCTGGACCGACGTCTCCCGCTTCGCGGCCCTGGGCATCCCGGCGATCAACTTCGGTCCCGGCGACCCGCTGCTGGCGCACACCGACAACGAGCACGTCCCCGCCGACGAGATCCGCAAGGCCCTCCAGACCCTGACCTCCTGGCTCAGCTGACCCCCAGGCCCCAGCGTGCGGAGTTCGGGTGCGCGGCGCGCCCGAACTCCGCACGCGGGTTCAGTCGGCGGGGGTCGCCGCGGCCCGGGCGATCGCGCCGGGCACCGCGTACATGTGGGCGAACGCCCGGGCCTGCTCGCCGGTCCAAAGCGAGGAGCCGTGGCCGTAGACCACGCCGGAGCGGGTCGCGGCGTCCAGCAGGCTGTACGGGCTCTTGCTGCCCAGCAGCACGATGTTGCCCTTGTGCAGCCGCACCCGCACCTGGCCGGTCACCCGGGTCTGGCTGGAGTCCAGGAACGCCCGGAAGTCGTCCATGATCGGGTCGAAGTAGACGGCCTCGTGCAGCAGGTCGCCGTAGGTGTTGCCGAGCGTCGCCTTGGTGGCCTGCTGCCGGTTGGAGAGCACCAGCTTCTCCAGCTCGCGGTGCGCGGCGATGAGGATCAGCATGCCGGGCGCCTCGAAACCGACGCGGGCCAGGTTGCCGACCATGGTGGAGCCCATGTGGATGCCGCGGCCGACGCCGTGCTCGCCGCCGAGGACGTTGAGCGCGGAGAGGATCGCGTAGTTCGGGGAGTCCTTCTCGACGAGCGGGTCACCACCGGCGTAGGACGCGTCGACGACCTCGCCCTTCTCGAAGGTCAGCAGCAGCTCGACGCCCTCGGCCGGGGCCGCGTCGATCGACTTCGTGTAGGTCCAGGCGTCCTCGGGCAGGTACTCCCAGGAGCCGTAGGTCTCCTCGCCACCGATCGAGGTACCGATCAGTCCCTCGTTGATCGAGTACTTCTTGACCTTCTCGCTGACCGCGTAGCCCCGGCTGCGCAGGAACTCGGCCTCCTCCTCACGGACGAGCCGCTCGTCGCGTACCGGAGTGACGATCTCCAGATGCGGGGCCAGTGCCCGGATGACCGCGTCGTAGCGGACGTGGTCGGCGCCGGCACCTGTCGAACCGTGCGCCACCGCGTCCGCGCCGACCTCGAGGGCGACCTGGACGACCTTCTCCGCCTGGATCAGCCGCTCCGCGCCGACGCACGACGGGTAGGCGCCGTTGCGCAGGTAGTTCGCCTTGATCGCGTAGGTGACGACGCGGGAGTAGAGCTCGGCGCGGGCGTCGACGACGTGGTGCTCGATCGCGCCCAGCTCCTCGGCGCGGGCGCTGACGACCTCCGCCTCACCGCTGTGCAGGCCGCCGGTGTCGATGTTCGCGGTCACCACGTCCCAGCCCTTCTCGCGGAAGTCCACGAGGAGGTACGAGGTGTCCAGCCCGCCGGAGAAGGCGAGAACGATCTTGCGCTTGGTCATCGGGGCAGTTCCTTCTCAAGAATCGGCACATATGTCTTACCGTCCCGGCGGACGTGACCGGGAGGCAGGACATAGAACTCGGAGCGTCCCGCCTCGATATCCTTCTGCATCGCCTGCTGGCGACCGTAGTCGAAGGGGTCGAGCAGGAAGCTGGGCTCGGGCAACTCTCCACCGGGCGGGAGGGTGAGGTCGCTCTGGTAGACGAACGAGCCCGGCGAGGTGTGGAACGGGACGGTCGCGACCAGGATCTTCAGCGCGCCGAACTCGGTGTGCACCTTGAGCGCGCTGTTGTCGTACTGGGTCACGCCGTCGAGCTTCTGGGCACGGTACGCCGAGAGCGCGAGCGCCTTGGCGGCCTTGCCGAGACCGACGGCCGGCATCAGCGACCAGAGCGACCAGCCGACCCAGCGGCCGGGTTCGGCGCTCGGCGCGGCGCAGTACCCGCCGACCGGGACCGGACCGCGGTACCCGCTCTCCCGCATCTCCGCCTGCACCGTGCGCAGCAGCTGCTTCACGTCGGTGTCGAAGCGGAACGTGGACCGCTCGACCATCGCGGCGAACTCGTCCTGCGGCAGGCCGGCGATGAGCGCGGCGGCCGGCATCAGGATCAGGTCGACCATCACCCACTGCGGCATCGGGATGCCCCGGTCGCCGAACGCGATCCCGTTGATCACGTTGAAGTAGTTCAGGAAGTCCCGGATCGACCAGTCCTTCTCCGCGGTGTCGGTGAAGTCCAGCCAGGTGAGCTTGTGCCCGTACGGAAGCTCGTTGAGTTGCGGCCGGAGCGTCTCGTTGGAGGCGAGGAAGAACTCCACGCCGTGCCCCACCAGCGTGTCGGTGTGGTCGGCGAAGTCCGGGAAGCGCGCCTCCACGGCGGGCGTGAACGTCATCAGGAGTTCCCTTCCAGAGAATCCGGCCTGCTCCAGTTGCCGAGCTTCTCGGCCAGCGCCGCGCCCGAGCCGGGTCCGGCGTCCCGGGCCACCACCAGGATCGTGTCGTCCCCGGCGATGGTGCCCACCACGTCCGCCAGCCCGGACCGGTCCAGCGCGCTGGCCAGGAACTGGGCGGCGCCGGGCGGGGTCCGCAGCACGGCGATGTTGCCGCTGGAGTCGACGCCGGTGAGCAGCTCGCGGAGCAGCCGGATCAGCCGGGCCGGTCCCTGCGACGTCTCCCGCAGCGGGCGTTTGCCGTCCTCCGGGATCAGGTACGCGCCGCTGACCTTGACCGCGTTGAGCTCCTCCAGGTCCCGCGAGAGCGTGGCCTGGGTGACCTGCACGCCCTCGTGGGCGAGCAGGTCCGCGAGTTCGGTCTGCGAGCGCACGGTACGGCTGCGGATCAGCTCGACGATCCGCGCGTGCCGCCCCGCCCTGGTCACCGGAAGACTCATCGCTCGTTGACCGCAAGCAGCCAGGTGAGCAGGGCCTTCTGTGCGTGCAGCCGGTTCTCGGCCTGGTCGAAGACCACGCTCTGCGGTCCGTCGAACACCTCGTCGGTGATCTCCTCGCCGCGGTGGGCGGGCAGGCAGTGCAGCACTATCGCGTCCGGGCTCGCGGCCGCCAGCAGCTCCTTGTTCACCTGGTACGGCCAGAACGGGGTGAGCCGGTCCTTGCCGTCCTCCTCCTGACCCATCGAGGTCCAGGTGTCGGTGGCGACCACGTGCGCGCCGTCGACCGCCTCCCGCGGGTCGCGCAGCACCTCGACCGAGCCGCCGGTCCAGGCCGCGATCTCGGCGGCCCGGGCCACCACGGCCGGATCCGGGTCGAAGCCGGACGGGCCGGCCACCCGCACGTTCATGCCGGCCATCGCGCCGGCGATCAGGTAGGAGTGCGCCATGTTGTTAGCGGCGTCGCCCACGTACGCCAGGGTCCGGCCGGAGGTGCCGCCGAACCGCTCGCGGATCGTCAGCAGGTCGGCGAGGAGCTGGCACGGGTGGTAACCGTCGCTCAGCGCGTTGATCACCGGGACCTTGACGCCGGACGCCAGCTCGGCGAGCCGCTCGTCGCCGTGGGTGCGGAAGACCATCGCCGCCACGTACCGGGAGACGACCTTGCCGGCGTCGGCGAGCGTCTCGCCGCGGCCGAAGTGGGTGTTCTGCGTGTCCACGATGATCGGCTGGCCGCCCAGCTCGGCGATGCCGGCCTCGAACGAGAGCCGGGTGCGCAGGCTGGCCTTGTCGAAGAAGACCGCGACCGAGCGGGGGCCGGCGAGCGGCGTGTGCCCGAACCGGTTCGCCTTCATCTCGGCGGCCAGGTTCAGGACGTCGTCCTGTTCCTGCGGGGTGAGGTCGTCGTCGCGGAGGAAGTGGCGGGTGGTCACCGGATACCGTCCAGGGCAGCGATCAGGGCGTCCGCCTGATCGGAGGAGATGATCAGGGGCGGGGCGAGCCGGATGACGTCCGGCTGCGCGGGGTTCACCAGGAAACCGGCGTCGAGCAGCTTCGCCGCGACGTCCTTGGCGACCGGCTGGGTGAGCACGATGCCGAGCAGCAGGCCGGCGCCGCGCACGTGCGAGACGAGCGGGTGGCCGAGGCCCTCGATGCCGCGCCGCAGCTGCTCGCCGACCCGCTTCACGTGGTCGAGCAGGCCCTCGTTGGCGATCGTGCGGATCACCGCGAGGCCGGCCGCGCAGGAGACCGGGTTGCCGCCGAACGTGGTGCCGTGCATGCCCGGCTGCAGCAGGTCGGCGGTCGGCCCGAAGGCCAGGCAGGCGCCGAGGGGCAGGCCGCCGCCGAGGCCCTTGGCCAGGGTCACGATGTCCGGCTCGACGCCCTCACCCTGGTGGTGGAACCAGTGCCCGGTCCGGCCGATACCGGTCTGCACCTCGTCGAGCGCGAGCAGGGCGCCGTGCCTGTCGCAGATCGCACGGGCCGCCGCCAGGTAACCGGGTGGCGGCATGACCACGCCGTTCTCACCCTGGATCGGTTCGATGATCACCATGGCGGTCCGGTCGGTCACCGCCGCTTCGAGGGCGGCCGTGTCCCCGTACTCGATGTGGGTGACGTCTCCCGGCAGCGGCAGGAAGGGAGTCTGTTTGGCGGGCTGGCCGGTGAGGGCGAGCGCGCCCATGGTCCGGCCGTGGAAGGCGCCGTGCGTGGCGACGATGTGCGTCCGCCCGGTCAGCCGGGAGATCTTGAAGGCGGCCTCGTTGGCCTCGGCGCCGGAGTTGCAGAACAGCACCCGGCCCTGGCGTCCGGCGAGCGCGAGCAGCAGCTCGGCGAGGGCGACCGGCGGCTCGGCGATGTAGAGGTTGGAGACGTGCCCCAGCTGCTGGATCTGGCTGGTCACGGCGGCGACCACGGCCGGGTGCGCGTGGCCGAGGGCGTTGACCGCGATGCCACCGAGGAAGTCGACGAACTGCCGGCCGTCCTCGGCGGTGAGCACGGCGCCCTCACCCTTGACGAGACCTAGGGTGGGGCCGCCGTAGTTGTTCATCATGGACTGCTGCCAGCGCTCGGAGAGAGTAGTCATGCCTTTAGTCCGTTCAAGGGCGGCGGGTGGGGCGGTTGGAAGGATTGGGGGACCACCATGGTTCCGAATCCTTCTTCCGTGAACACTTCGAGCAACGTCGAGTGGGCCACCCGGCCGTCGACCACGTGCGCGGCGGGCACCCCACCGCGGACCGCACGCAGGCAGGCCTCCATCTTGGGCGCCATCCCGGACTCCAGCGACGGGAGCAGTTTCTCCAGCGCGTCCGCGTCGATCTCGGAGGTCAGCGAGCTGGTGTCCGGCCAGTTCGTGTAGAGGCCCGGCACGTCGGTGAGGACCACCAGCTTGCGGGCGCCGAGCGCGACGGCGAGCGCGGAGGCGGCGGTGTCGGCGTTCACGTTGTGCAGCACGCCGTCGGCGTCCGGCGCGACCGTGGCGATCACCGGGATCCGGCCCGCCGCGATGAGGTCGTCGACCGCCGACGTGTCGACCTGGTCGACGTCGCCGACCTGGCCGATGTCGACCGGCTCGCCGTCGATGACGGCCTGCCGGCGGACCGCGGTGAACAGGCCGGCGTCCTCGCCGGAGAGGCCCACCGCGTACGGCCCGTGCTGGTTGATCAGGCCGACCAGCTCCCGGCCCACCTGGCCGACCAGGACCATCCGGACCACGTCCATGGCCTCCGGGGTGGTGACCCGCAGGCCACCGCGGAACTCGCTCTCGATGCCGAGCTTCGTCAGCATCCGGCTGATCTGCGGGCCGCCGCCGTGCACGACGACGGGCTTGATGCCGACGAGCCGCAAAAACACGATGTCCGCCGCGAAAGCCGCCTGAAGCGCCGGATCGATCATGGCGTTGCCGCCGTACTTGATCACGATCGTGCTGCCGTGGAAGCGTTCCAGCCAGGGCAGGGCCTCGATCAGGATCTCGGCCTTCTCCACCGCCTTCATGAGCTGTAGGCCGAGTTCTCGTGCACGTAGGCGTGAGACAGGTCGGTGGTCCAGATCGTCGCGCTCATCTCGCCCTCCCGCAGGTTGATCGTGATCTGCACGTCCCGCCCGGAGAGGTCGACCTTGGACCGGTCCTCGGCCGCGGCGCCGCCCTTGCAGACCCAGACCCCGTTGATCGCGACGTCGACCCGGTCCGGCTCGAAGGCCGCGCTCGTGGTGCCGACCGCCGCGAGGATCCGCCCCCAGTTCGGGTCGTTGCCGAAGAGCGCCGTCTTGACCAGGTTGTTGTTCGCCACCACCCGGCCGACCTGCACCGCGTCGGCCTCGCTGGCCGCGCCCGCCACCTCGATCGCGATGTGCTTGGTGGCGCCCTCGGCGTCGCCGATCAGCTGCTGGGCCAGGTCGTGGCAGACCTCGGTGACCGCGGCGGTCAGCTCCGCGAGCGTGGGCTGCGCGTTCGACGCGCCGCTGGCCAGCAGGATCACCGTGTCGTTCGTCGACATGCAGCCGTCGGCGTCGATCCGGTCGAAGGTGACCCGGGTGGCAGCGCGCAGCGCCGCGTCGAGCGTCTCGTTGTCCGCCGACGCGTCAGTGGTGATCACGACGAGCATGGTGGCGAGCGCCGGGGCGAGCATGCCGGCGCCCTTGGCGATCCCGCCGACCGACCAGCCGGCGCGCTGGGCGACCGCGTTCTTCGCGACCGTGTCGGTCGTCATGATCGCCTCGGCGGCCCGGGAACCGCCGTCGGCGGTGAGCGCCTTCGCGGCCGCCGTCACGCCGGGGAGCAGCTTGTCCATCGGCAGTAGCTCGCCGATCAGCCCGGTCGAGCAGACCGCCACGTCGCCGGGGCCGACCATCATCGGTTTCGGGCCGCTCCGCAGCACCGCCGCGGTGTGCTCGGCCGTGCTGTGGGTGTCCCGGAAGCCCTGCGTGCCGGTGCAGGCGTTGGCCCCGCCGGAGTTGAGCACGACGGCGCGGATCACCCCGCCCTTGAGCACCTGCTGGCTCCAGAGCACCGGCGCGGCCTTCACCCGGTTGCCGGTGAAGACGGCGGCCGCGGTGTAGTCCGGCCCGTCGTTGACGACCAGGGCGACGTCCGGGTTTCCGCTGGCCTTGAGCCCGGCGGCGACGCCTGACGCGCGGAAGCCCTTGGGGGTGGTGACGGTCACGGCGCGACTCCGAAGACGCTCAAGCCCGTGGTCTCGGGCAGACCGAACATGATGTTGGCGACCTGCACGGCCTGGCCGGCCGCGCCCTTGCCGAGGTTGTCAAGCGCGCTCACCACGATGATGCGCCCGGAGTCGATGTCGACGGTGGCCTGCAGGTGGCAGGAGTTGGAACCGGCGGTGGCGGCCGTGTGCGGCCACTGCCCCTCGGGCAGCACGTGCACGAACGGCTCGGTCGCGTACGCCGCCTGCAGCGCCTCGCGCGGGTCGCCGCCGTTGAGCCGGCGGGCCGTCACGGTCGCCAGGATGCCGCGCGGCATCGGCGCGAGGATCGGGGTCATCGACAGCGAGCCCGCGCCGGTGGCCTGCTTGATCTCGGCGACGTGCTGGTGCGCGCCGACCTTGTAGGGCGACAGGTCACCCATGATCTCGCTGGCCAGCAGGTTGACCTTGGCGTTGCGGCCGGCGCCGGAGGTGCCCGAGCTGGCGACCACCACGACGTCCTCGGGGTCGGCCACGCCGGCGGCGATCAGCGGCGCGAGCGCCAGGGTGATCGTCGCGGCGTAACAGCCGGTGTTCGCCACGCGGTCGGACGCGGCGATCGCGGCCCGCGCGCCGGGCAGCTCGGGCAGGCCGTAGGTCCAGGTCCCGGCGTGCCCGCCGCCGTAGTAGCGCGTCCACTGCTCGGCGCTCTCCAGCCGGAAGTCGGCGCCCAGGTCGACCACCTTCGTCCCGGTCGGCAGCTGCGCCGCCACGGCCGCGGACTGCCCGTGCGGCAGAGCGAGGAACACCAGGTCGGCGCCGCTCAAGGTCTCCGCGTCGGTCGCCCCGAGCGTCAGGTCGAGCCCGGCCAACTGCGGGTGTACGGCACTGACCGCCGACCCTGCCTGACTGTGCGCCGTGGCCGTGACGAGGTCGAACTCGGGGTGCCCGGCCAGCAGGCGCAGCAACTCGCCCCCCGCGTAACCACTTGCTCCCGCTACCGCGACCCGGATTCCCATACCAACCTCCGCATGACTATGCAGAGAACCGTATCAAGCGTGATACCCCGCGGCAAACGAGTTCCACATGTCGGCGGGGATAGTCACACCCAGGGGCGGTGAGATGGGTCTTTCAGCTGGTCGCGGCGTCGACCCCGGTCTCGTGCCGGCCCAGGAGGATCGGGTCACGCCGGGACAGCACGTCAGCGGCCGCCTTCACCGCGGCGAACTCCTCCCGGATCTCACCGCGCAGCCAGAGCCGCCGATCCGACCGGACCGTCTCGTCGCCGACGCCCGTCGCGTCCACCCCGAGCGCCCGGCAGAGCGCCACCGCCCGCTCGATGTGGAAGCTCTGCGTCACCACGATCGCCCGGCGCACGCCGAAGATCCGGCGCGCCCGCGCGCACGAGTCGTAGGTGTCGAACCCGGCGTGGTCCAGCACCACCCGGGACACCGGCACACCGTGCGACACCAGCCAGACCATCATCGAACCGGGCTCGTCGTAATCCCAGTTCGCGTGGTCGCCGGAAACCAGGATCGCCTTCACCGTGCCGGCCGCGTAAAGCTGCCGGGCGATTTCCAGCCGCGCCTCGAGGAACGCCGACGGCTGCCCACCGGGGTGGACCTGAGCACCGAGAACCAGGGCGACCGGAGCGGACGGGACGGTGTCGACCCGGTAGACGTGCCCGGCAGCCGTCGACCGTACCCAGTGAAGGCAGCCGGCGGTGACGGCAACCGCAAGGATGCCGCCAAGCGCGGCCGTGGTGACGAGCCGGCGGATCCAGAGGTTCTTCAGCACCCGGCCGAGGATGGCAAATCCGGTCAACGCGACGCGCTGACCTCAGTCAGCGTCGGGCTCCCGGGGAGGCCGGCGCGGCTGTGCGCACCGACCGGCGACCCGTCGCCTACTTCGTCGCTGTGTCGGCGTGGCCGGGGGACCCGCGCCATTCGTCGCTGTGTCGGCGTGGCCGGGGGACCCGCGCCGAAGCCGGCGAGGTCCGGCCGGCCGGGGATGAGCGGCCGATGAGGCACCATGGCGGGGTGCCAAATCAAGATCTTTCTGTACGGTGGGCGGCCGCTGCTGCGGGGGCCCGGGTGTTCCGGGCGCCGGGGGCGACGGTGGTGGCCTGTGCTGATCTGGCGCACTGGGATCGGCTGGCGATGGCCGGGACGCCGGATGCGCTCGCGGAGCTGATCCGGGAGGTGTTGCCGCTTGTCGGGCCGTCGTTCCGGCCGTTCGGGGCGGAGGAGCTCGTCGCTGCCGTGGTGGCGCGGGTTCCCGAGCTGGAGATGAGCGCCCGATTCGCGTGGATGGAGACCGAGACGCCGATGGCGCCGGTGACGGACGCGCCGGGGAGCGCGCCGGAGGCTTCGGAGACGCCCGTGGGTGGGGCTGCGGTGCGGGCCGGCTGGCTGGATGAGGCGGAGTGGGGTGAGGTCACCGCTCTGCTCAAGGAATCGTTTCCGGACTCCTACGCCTGGCCGGGCGCGCCCGGCGTGCGCCGCTGGGCGGGGATCCGGGACGGCGGCGGGCGGCTGCTCGCGGTCGCGGCGGACGCCTGGTCGACGCCGGAGATCGGGTTCCTGGCGGGGGTGGCGACCCGCCGCGAGGCCCGGGGGCGTGGACTCGCGGCGGCACTGTGCGGATTCGTGACGGACGACCTGCTGGACGGGCGGGAACGGGTGGCGCTGCTCGCGGACTACGACAACGTGGCGGCCGTCGCGACGTACCGGAAGCTGGGTTTTGCGACCCTGCCGGTGGCCGCCGCGCGTCAGGCGCTGCGCTTCGCCACGTAGAGCAGGTACTCCCACTCGCGGGCGCCCTCGGCGAGCTCGGCGATCGCGGCGTCCAGGGCGGCCACCTTCGACGGGTCCCCGGCGATGTTGCGGTAGACCGCGATGGTCGGGCCGTAGACGCTCTTGAAGTAGTCACGCATCTCGGCGCCGGTCGCGAACCGGTCCACCCGCAGGGTGCGGCGTTCCACCCGGACGTCGGTGACGCCGTCGCCGAACAGCTCGGCCAGGTGCGCCGGGTCACCCCAGCGCGGCGGCGGCTGCGCGCCGGCCGGCGGCGGGGCGGCGTACGGCTTCATCGTGGCGAACAGCTGACCGATGAACCCCTCCGGCGTCCAGTTGGCGAGCGCCACCGTGCCACCGGGCCGGCACACCCGGAGCAGCTCGCCGGCGGCCTCGGTGTGGAACGGCGCGAACATCACGCCGATGCAGGAGATGACCGTGTCGAAGGAGGCGGTCTCGAACGGCAGCGCCTCGGCGTCCGCCTCGGTCCAGGTGAGTTTCGTGCCGCGGGAGGCGGCCAGCCGCTCACCGGCGGCGAGCAGTTCCGGAGTGAGATCACTGGCGGTCACCGTGGCGCCCTTGAGCGCGGCCGGGATCGCCGCGTTGCCGGTGCCGGCGCCGACGTCCAGGACGGTCTGTCCCGGCCCGATGCCGGCGGCCTCGACCAGAACCGGCCCGAGCGGCGCGACGACCTCGGCGGCCAGTGCTGGATAGTCACCGGACGCCCACATGGCGCGGTGCTTGTCCTTGATGCTGTTGGTGGTAGTCATGTCACTGACAGTAGGAAATCGTTAACGGTCCGGCCTAGTACACGATCTGTACCTGGGGTGTCCGAAACCGGACGGTGCGCAGTGATCGCCCGGCGTTACAGTCGCCGCATGGGTGCCTCGTACGGGCAGTTCTGCCCGGTGGCCAAGGCCATGGAACTGCTCGACGAGCGCTGGACCATGCTCGTGATCCGCGAACTGATGGCCGGCAGCCGGCGCTTCAACGACCTGCGGCGGGGACTGCCCCGGATGTCGCCGTCGCTGCTCTCTCGCCGGTTGCAGCAGCTCACCGCCGCCGGGCTGGTGGAGCGTCACCCGTTCGGGGCGGAGGTGGAATATGAGCTCACCCCCGCCGGCAAGGAACTTCAGCCGATCGTGATGGCCCTCGGCGCCTGGGGCGCCCGCTGGGTCCCCGAGCTGGGTGATCGTGACCTCGACCCGAAACTGCTCCTCTGGGACATGCACCGGACCGTCGATCACGGCGCGGTGCCCCGGGGGCGTACCGTGCTGCGGTTCTCCTTCCCGGCGGCGCCGCGACCGGTCCGGGACTGGTGGCTGGTGATCACGCCGGACGAGGCCGACCTCTGCGACATCGATCCGGGGCACGAGGTGGACGTGCTGGTCACCGCGGAGCTGCGCTGCCTCACCGACGTGTGGCGGGGCGAGCGGAGCTGGTCGTCGGCGCTGCGGTCCGGCGAGATCGCGTTCCAGGGGCCGGAGGACCTGCGGCGCGCGGTGCCGGGCTGGTTCAAGCCCTTCGCGTTCGCCGCGGTCCCCCGGCCATGAGACTCGGACGCGGCCCCCGGCCGTGAGACTCTGACGCGGCCCCCGGCCGTGAGACCGGCTTCGGGGCCGCGGAGAAGATCAGCTGATCCGGAACTTCGCCGACAGCAGGGACGACGGCCGGGAGTTCGGGCCCACGAGCAGCTCGAAATCGCCGAGTTCGACGACCCGGACCGCATCCGCGTCGACGAGCGTGCAGTCGCTCGCCGGCACCTCGATCTCCACCGTCATGCTCTCCCCCGGCGGCACGGTCACCTGCCGGTACGCCTTCAGCTCCCGGCTCGCCCAGGTGACGCTGGTGACCAGGTCGCTGACGTAGGCCTGCACGGTCTCGAGCGCCGGCCGCGTCCCGGTGTTGGTGAGCCGCACCGACGCCCGGACCGCCCCGTCGGCGGTGACGTCCGGCTCGCCGATGGTCAGCCCGTCGTAGACGACGGTCGTGTAGCTGAGCCCCTCGCCGAACGCGAACAGCGGGTCCTGGGTGAGGTCCGCGTACCGGGTGCCGTGCTGGCCGCGCAGCTGGTTGTAGTAGATCGGCTGCTGGCCGACGTGCCGGGCCGCGGAGATCGGCATCCGCCCGCTCGGCTCGATGTGGCCGAGGATCAGCTCGGCCAGGGCCTGCCCGCCGCGCATGCCCGGGTTGAACGCCTGGATCAGCGCGGACGCGTTCAGCGCCGACGGCGGCAGCACGTGCGGTTTCGAGTCGATCAGCACGACGACCATCGGGGTGCCGGTGGCCGCCACCGCGTCGAGCAGCGCGATCTGGCCGCCCTGCAGCTCCAGGGTGGCGGTGGACTTGTGCTCGCCGGTGAGGTTGACCGTGTCGCCGACGACCACGACCGCCACGTCGGCGGACCGGGCGGCCGCGACCGCCGCCGCGATGCGCTCCGGGTCGGCCGGGATCGGCTGCGAGATCGGCGGCCGGGGCTGGCCGTCCGGGAAGGTCTCGCCCGCGGGGTCCGCGACCAGGTGCTCGATGTCGGCGCCGCGCTCGTGCACGACCTCCCAGCCGGCCGGCGCGGCGGCGCGCAGGCCGTCCAGCACGGTCGCGGTCAGCTCGCGCGGGTGGCCATCCGGCATCCAGTCGACCTGGCCGGAGTTGCCGGCCCAGTCGCCGAGCTGGGCGGAGACGTCGTCGGCGTTGGGGCCGAGGACCGCGATCCGGCGCGGGCCGGCCGAGCCGTCCAGCGGCAGCACGCCGTCGTTGCGCAGCAGCACCAGCGACCGGCGGGCCACCTCCAGGTTGAGCTCGGTGTGCTCCGGGTTGCCGATCACCGCCCGCTGCCGCTCGGCGTCCGGCGTCCGCGGGTTCTCGAACAGGCCCAGCTCGAACTTGAGGCGCAGGATCCGCCGTACCGCCGAATCGAGATCGTCCGCGCCCAGCAGGCCGCGCGCGACCGCCTCCTGCGCGCCTTCGAAGAAGGCGGGCGTCGTCATGATCACGTCGTTGCCCGCGGTCACCGCGCGGGCGGAGGCCTCGGCGTAGTCGGCGCAGACCTTCTGCTCCCAGACCATCCGGCCGACGTTGTCCCAGTCCGTGACGAGCGTGCCGGTGAAGCCCCACTCGTCCTTGAGCACGTCGTTGAGCAGCCACTTGTTCGCGGTGATCGGCACGCCGTCCATCGACTGGTAGCCGAGCATGAAGACCGCGCAGCCCTCCTTCGCGGCCCGCTCGAACGGCGGCAGGAACCAGGAGCGCAGCTTGCGGCGGCTGATGTCGGCCTCGCTGGCGTCCCGGCCGCCCTGGGTCTCGGAGTAACCGGCGAAGTGTTTCGCGGTCGCCAGGATCGCGGTCGGATCGGTGAGGCCGCCGCCCTGGTAGCCGCGGATCATCGCGGCACCCAGCTCGCTGATCAGGTAGGGGTCCTCGCCGAACGTCTCGTCGACCCGGCCCCACCGCAGGTCCCGGGCGATGCAGAGCACCGGGGAGAAGGTCCAGTGGATGCCGGTCGCCGACGCCTCGACGGCGGTGGCCCGGGCGACGCGTTCGACGAGCGGCGCGTCCCAGGTCGCGGCCATCGCCAGCTGCGTCGGGAAGATCGTGGCGCCGGGCCAGAACGAGTGGCCGTGGATGCAGTCCTCCGCGGTGAGCAGCGGGATCCGCAACCGGGTACGCGCGACCAGCTCGCCCGCCTCGATCAGTTTCGCCGGCGAGGTGTGCAGGATGGAGCCGGCCAGCCTGTCCACGATGATCTCGGCGAGGTCCTGCCGGGCGTCGAGCTGCAGCATCTGCCCGGCTTTCTCGGCCAGTGTCATGCGCCCCAGCAGATCTTCCACCCGCTCCTCGATGGAGAGCGATGGGTCCTGATATGGGAAGTCTGCGGGCATACATGCCTCCGGTCTGACGAACACGAACGGTTCGGAGTCTTCCAGTCCGGAACCGGTTCCGGCACCCCGCTCCGGTTCCGGAACTTGGCGGGTTCGATCCCGGACCCCCTCCCGCGCCGAGAGGATCGCCACAGGATCGGGTACGGGCGGCGGCCGCGCGGAGTGGGTATCGTCCCAGGAGGCCACACTCATCGAAGTCTAACTATCACCGTGAGTGAGGATGGGAGGAGTGATGAACTCCGCTGACCGGGTGCTGCGATCGAGTGAGGAAGCGATCGAGCACATATCCGGGATCTGCTTCAAGACCGGTCCGCCGCAGCGCATCGGCGTCGAACTGGAATGGACCACGCACCACGCCGGCGACCCCGCCGCCTACCTCTCGGCAGGGGATCTGGCCGCCGCACTCGGCGAGCACGCGCCCGCGACGCTCGGTAACCCCCACCCCGTACCACTGCCCCGGGGAAGCGCCGTCACCTGCGAACCGGGCGGGCAGATCGAGATCTCCTCGGCCGTGGCGGACGACCTGGCCGGCCTGCACGCCGCCGTCTCCGCCGATCAGGCAACCCTCACCGACCTGCTGGGCCGCTCGGGCATCGTCCTGGGCGAGCGGGGCATCGACCCGCACCGGCCACCGCGCCGCATCCTCGACACCCCTCGGTACGCGGCGATGGAACGCGCCTCCGGCCGGGCCGGACGGACCATGATGGGCAGCACCGCCGGCCTGCAGGTCTGCTTCGACGCCGGCACGCCGCAACGCTGGGCGGCGCTGAACGAGGCCGGCCCCGCCCTGATCGCGCTCTTCGCGAACTCACGGCGGCACGCCGGCCGGGACACCCGGTGGTCCTCCGCACGGATGGCCGCCTGGCTGGCCATGGAACCACGCCGCACCGGCCCGGTCCCGCTCGGCGGCGACGCGGCGCTCGCCTGGGCGCGGTACGCGCTCGACGCCCCGCTGCTCTGCGTCCGCCGCGACGACGGCCCGTGGGACGCCCCGCCGGGCCTCACCCTGGCCGACTGGATCACGACCGGTGCGCCCACCGTGGACGACGTCGAGTACCACCTCGGGACCCTTTTCCCACCGGTACGCCCCCGCGGGTACCTGGAGGTCCGATACCTGGACGCCCAGCCGGGCGACGAGTGGATCGCCCCGGTGGCGGTGCTCTCCGCGCTGCTCGCCGATGACACGCTCGCCGGCCGGGCGAGGCTCGCCGCAGCACCCGGCGCCGGACGGTGGCACGCCGCCGCGCGGGCCGGGCTCGACGACCCGCCGGTCCGCGCGGCGGCCCGCGCCCTGGCCGAGCTGGCCTGCCGGAACCTCCACCGCACGGGACTGCCGGCGCCCGTGCGCGACACCGTCTCCGACATCCTCTCCCGCCGCCTGCACGCAGTCGCCACCGCGGCCTGACCTCTTCCGGGGAGAAACTCGCATGACACAGGACCTGCGGCTGACCATCGCCGCCGAACTGGAGCGCGCCCGCGCCCGTACCGCCGCGCTCACCGACGCGGTCGACGAGACCGACCTGATCCGCCAGCACTCTCCGCTGATGTCCCCGCTGGTCTGGGATCTGGCCCACGTCGGCAACCAGGAGGAGCTCTGGCTGGTCCGGGACGTCGGCGGCCGGGACCCGGTCCGCCAGGACATCGACGAGCTCTACGACGCCTTCAAACACGCCCGCAAGGACCGGCCGGCCCTGCCGCTGCTCGATCCCGGGCAGGCCCGCGCCTATGTGGCGCAGGTCCGGGACAAGGCGCTGGACGTGCTGGACCATGCCCGGTTCGACCCGGAGCGGCCGCTGCTCGACAACGGGTTCGCCTTCGGGATGATCGTCCAGCACGAGCAGCAGCACGACGAGACCATGCTCGCCACCCACCAGCTGCGCGCCGGGGAGCCCGTGCTGACCGCGCCGGCCCCGCCGCCGTCGCGGACGCCGGTCTCCGGTGAGGTGTTCGTGGCGGGCGGGCCGTTCACGATGGGGACCAGCACGGACGCGTGGGCGCTGGACAACGAGCGACCGGCTCACGTGGTGGACGTGCCGGGGTTCTTCATCGACGCGGCGCCGATCACCAACGGGCAGTACCAGGAGTTCATCGCCGCCGGGGGCTACGACGATCCGCGGTGGTGGAGTGACCGTGGCTGGGCCTATCGGGTCAAGGCCGGGCTCGCCGCCCCGCTGCACTGGCTCCACGACGGGACGCAATGGCACAGCCGACAGTTCGGACGGGTGAGTCCCATCAATCCCGGCGAACCTGTCGTGCACGTCTGCTACTTCGAGGCGGAGGCCTATGCCGCCTGGGCCGGCAAACGGCTGCCCACCGAGGCGGAGTGGGAGAAAGCCGCCCGGTTCGACCCGGCGACCGGGCGTTCCCGCCGGTTCCCGTGGGGTGACGAGTCACCCGAGCCGCGGCACGCCAACCTCGGCCAGCGGCACCTGTCGCCGGCACCGGTCGGTGCGTACCCGGACGGTGCCTCCCCGCTCGGCGTGCACCAGATGATCGGTGACGTCTGGGAGTGGCTGTCGTCCGATTTCGATCCCTATCCCGGTTTCGCCGCGTTCCCCTACCGCGAATACTCCGAGGTGTTCTTCGGCGGGGACTACAAGATGCTGCGGGGCGGCTCGTTCGGCACCGACGCGGCCGCCGGGCGGAGCACCTTCCGCAACTGGGACCATCCGATCCGGCGGCAGATCTTCAGCGGGTTCCGGCTCGCACGGGACGCCTGATGTGCCGGCACCTGGGGTACGTCGGTCCGGCCGTACCCCTGAAGGAGTTTTTGTTCGATCTTCCGCATGCTCTGTCCCGGCAAGCGTGGGCGCCGCGTGACATGCGCGGCGGAGGCACGATCAACGCGGACGGGTTCGGCGCCGGGTGGTACCCGCCGGGCGCCGCGACACCGATCCGGTACCGCAGCGCCATGCCGATCTGGACCGATTCTGCCCTTCCCGCGCTGGCCGCCGCGACGACGTCGGGCGCGCTGCTCGCGGCGGTCCGCTCGGCCACCGCCGGCATGCCGGTCACCGAGACCGCGGCCGCGCCCTTCACCGACGGCCGGTGGCTCTTCAGCCACAACGGCGTCGTGCGGGGCTGGCCCGGTTCGATCGCCGGCCTTGCCGGCGATCTTCCGGTGGAAGATCTGCTCACCTTGGATGCGCCCACCGACTCCGCGGCCCTGTGGGCTCTGGTACGGGCGAGGCTCCGCGCCGGCTGGCCACCGGCGAAAGCCGTCGCCGAGGTCGTCGCGGAAGTCCTCGCGGTGGCCCCGCAGTCCCGGCTGAACCTGCTGCTCACCGACGGCGCCCAGCTGATCGCCACGACGGCCGGGCACGCGCTGTCGGTGCGCTCGGGCGGCGGCGCGGTGCTGATCGCCTCCGAACCACTCGACGCCGACCCCTCCTGGCAGTCGATCCCGGACGGCCGTCTGGTCGTCGCCACCCCCTCCCGTCTGGACATCTCATGATCAATCTGATCGACGACGACGACATCGCCCGGGCCCTGCGCTCCGACGTGCGGACCGGGCTCACCGCGTCACCGAAATCGCTGCCGCCGAAGTGGTTCTACGACGCCCGCGGCAGCGAACTGTTCGAAGAGATCACCCGGCTGCCGGAGTACTACCCGACCCGTACCGAACGTGCCGTGCTCACCGAGGCGGCACCGGCGATCGCCCGGATCACCGAGGCCAAGACCCTCGTCGAACTCGGCTCCGGCTCGTCGGAGAAGACCCGGCTGCTGCTCGACGCGATGCTCGGCCGGGGCACGCTCGGCTCCTTCGTCCCGCTCGACGTCTCCTCGTCGTTCCTCGCCGAGTCCGTCGCCCGGTTGCAGGCCGACTATCCCGGCCTGACCGTCACCGGGGTGGCCGGCGACTTCGCGCGGCACCTCGGCCACCTGCCGGACGGGGACAACCGGGTGATCGCGTTCCTCGGCGGGACCATCGGCAACCTGGCCCCCGCCGAACGCGCCGCGTTCCTGGCGTCCGTACGGCAGACGCTGCACCCCGGCGAATGGCTGCTGCTCGGGGCCGACCTGGTCAAGGACCCGGCCGTGCTGGTGCCCGCCTACGACGACGCGGCCGGGGTGACCGCCGCGTTCAACCGCAACGTCCTGCAGGTGGTGAACCGGGAACTGGGCGCCGACTTCGACCCGGCGGCGTTCGCGCACGTGGCGCTCTGGGACCCGGACCGGGAGTGGATCGAGATGCGGTTGCGGGCCGGGGCGGCCCAGCGGGTCCGGATCCCGGCGCTCGATCTGACCGTGGAGTTCGCGGCCGGGGAGGAGATGCGGACCGAGATCTCGGCGAAGTTCCGGAGGGCCGGGCTGAGGGACGAGCTGGGGGTTGCGGGCTTCGAGCTGAGTCACTGGTGGACTGATCCGCGGGAGTGGTTCGGGGTGATGCTGGCGCAGGCGCGCTGAGTCTCTGCCCGGCTTTCCTTGCATGGGATTTCCCGGCGTGGCGGGCTTTCCTCGCGGTGCCACACTGGCAGCGAGCGAGGGGGTGCGCCGATGGAGTTCGATCCACGGGAGGAACTGCTCCGGTCCGGGCGCGACGAGCTCCGGCGGGCTCTGCGCCTGCGTCCCCTCCCGGTGGCGGTGCTGGCCGGTGTGACAAGCCTGCCGCCCGCCCGGATCGGCGGCTGGGAGACCTTCAACGGCGCGGCGACCTGCGTCCGGGTCGACTACGGCAACCTGACGCCGGCCGGCTCGTGGGTCAGCGTCGAGACCACGCGCTGGGCCGGCACCCACGTCACCGGCGGCCCGCTCCGCGAGCTGCTCGAACATCACATGCGGACCAACGGTGACCGGTTCTCGTCGGTCGAATGGGCCGGCGAGGACCGGAGCGTCACCGTCGACGGCCGTACCATCGCCGGCCGCCGGCTACGCGCCGGTGACCGGTGGTGGGCGGTGCGCTGCTCGCTGCGCGACGTGGAGATCAGCGTGGTGGCGCACGACTGGAACGCGGCGGTCACGGTTCGCACCCTCAACCAGGCGGAGATCGACGCGCTGATCTCGGTCGCGCCCGCGCCCCCGCCGTTCACGCCGCCGGTCCGGCCGGCCCCGGAGCCGACCGGCTCACGGGAACCGCACCGCGCCCTCGTCGACGAGGTGCTGCGCTCGGAACGGCAGCGGATCGACTGGATCACCGACGGCGGCCCGCCGCCCCGGCTCCCCGCCAACTGGGCGGGGCTGTGGCGCGACGCCGTGCGCCGCCAGGCCGACCTGGCCGGCCAGGAGGAGGCGGAGGCGCAGCGGGCCGTGCAGAACATGGTCAACCAGCTGACCACCCTGCACACCGAGGCCGAGTGGTTCCGCACGAATGAGGCGTTGCGGCAGCGCGCGGTGAACGAGACGCTGCTCTTCACCACCGGCCTCGGCCCGAACGTCGCGAGCCGCCCCGCCCAGCTCGCGTGGCAGCGCCGGCAGAGCCTGCGCCCGACCGATTACGCCCGGCTCGGCGCGATCACCGCGGCGCAGGCGCAGTGGCTGCACGAGTGGACCGCCTGGCTCCCCCCGGACTGACCCGTCCCGCGCGGGCGGGGGGTGTGGCATCGCCACCCGGCGCCCGGCCATCGCCACCCGGCGCGGGGGCTCGACGCCGGGCGTCGATCACAGCAGCTCGGCGGCTGCTCCTACCCGGAGGTGGGCGTCCACCCAGGTGCGGACCGCTGCCTCGCCCGGGTCCGGGCCCAGCGTTGCTGCGAAGCCGCCGAGTGCGCCCGCGAGCCGGTGCAGCCCGACCCGCGCGAGCCCCTGCCCGGCCTCCCGCAGCCGGTCCGGATAGGCCGCGGGCAGGTGCGCGAGACCCACGTGCGCCGCCTCGGCGAGCGCCTCGCGCGCCCGCGTCACCGCCACCGAGAGCGGGTCGGCGCCGGGGCCCTCGGCCGCCCCGAGCCGGTCGGCCTCCCGATCCGGATCGGTCAGGTCCGGCACGATCGGTGGCCCGTCAGCACCGATGGCGTACGGGTCGACCACCAGCCCGCCACCACCCCGGTGAACACTTCCGGCCACGAACCTCGGCACACCGTGCCGACCCGACAACGCCGCCAGCACCGCGTCGATCCGCCCCGGCGCGACGCCCGCGTGAGTGGCCGTCACCGTGGCCGTGACCCCGCCACCGTCCCGGATCTCCACGGTGAGCCGCTGCTCCCCCGGCGCGTAGTGGACGCCACCGACCTCGGCGATCGCGAGAACCCGGACCAGCTCGGCCCGGACCCTGGCGCGCACCGGCCTCGGCGGCAACCCGTCGATCTCCGCGGCCAGCCGGGGATAGTCGGTGGTGAGAAGGGCAGGCGGCAGCCGATCCCAGCCGCCGGCGCCGACCGTGACCGTGGACCGCGCCACCCGGCTGGTGGCGAGCCGCACGGCCCGGCTGGCGCTGCGCACCGCGGACTCGGTGACGACGACCCCGGCCGCGAGCGCGCCCACTGTCGATCCACCGAACCTCCGCCGGGCCAGCGCGGGCCCGTCGTCCCCGGCCGTCCACTCCCGCTGTGAGACCAGCACCGTCCCGGTCGCCGCCTGCGCGTGGAAGATCTCCACGATCCGCCGGTCGTCCACGGCGGTCACCCGGGCGCCGAGCCCGTCCAGCCGTACCCGGCGCAGCGGGGTCTCCGCCGACTCCTCCGACCCGAGCACCCGAGCCCGCATCCCCGCGGCACCGGCGGTGGCGACGGCGCGGTGGCGGGCGAAGAGCTCGGCGATCAGATCGGCGAGGGTCTCCGGGGAATAGCGGGCGCTGCGTTCCCGGTACCCGGTGAGCTGCCCGGCCAGTTCGGCGGTGGCGTCGAGAGGCCACCGCAGACCGGCCCGTTCCAGGCGGTCGAGGTGTCCGGCGACCGCTGCCGCCAGCCCTTCGCCCGCGTGCACGGCGCCGTGCCGGAGCACCTCGGCGGCGAACTCCAGCACCGGCTCCAGGCCGGTACCCTCGCGGCCCGCAGCCGGGTCCGCTGCGCCGCCACCCACGTCGACCAGGCATTCCGCCTCGCTCGGATGCTGGGCGTCGGCAACCCGGAACGCCCAGACCGCCAGCGCGATCACGTCGTCGCGCGTCCCCGCGCGGGCGTCGGTGTGCACGTACCCCAGGTCGCGCGGCACCAGGAAGCGCACCGTCGCCGACGCCAGCTCCACCACCGGAACCGTCCCCCGTCGCACCCGCGCCGAGTACCCGGCACGCTCGGCCCGCCGTGCCACGCTGACGAGGCGGTTCCCGATCCGGGCGGCCACCTCCGCGTCGCTGAACTCCCCCGGTGACCAGTTCGGTTCGGCCACCCGACCCGCCGCGGCAGGCGACACGACAGCCCGCGCATCAAGGCCGCCGGCACCGCTCTCGCCGCAGGCACCGCTCTCGCCGCCGGCACTGCTCTCGGCGCCGCTGTCCGGCTCGATGCCGCTGCCGGTTCCCTCCGGCTCGCTTCCGGCCACGGCCGGCACGTTTCCGGCTGAACCCGGCGAATGCGCACCGCCATCCGGCTCACTCCCGGGCCCGGCAGCCTGCCCCCTGGCTGACGCGGTCACCGCCTGATAAGCCAGCACCGCCCCGATCACATGCCTGCACACGGTGGTCGCCCCGCACGAGCACCGCGCCCGGTCCAACCCGCCGACCGGCAACTCGGTGCGCACCCCGTCCCCGAACGCCGCGACCACCACCTGCCCGTCCCCGGCCGACACCACGGGCGCGTCCCGCTCCACCTCGCGCGCCGCCCGTTTCACCAAGCCCCGGTTGGCGAGCGCCGCCAGCGCGTCCGCGTCCAGCGCCGCCAGGTCGGCCCGCTCCGGCAGGAGATCCGCGCTCACCGGCCCACCTTCTCCGCCACGAACTCGGCCAGCTGGCCCGGCGTCATCGCGCCCATCCAGGCTCCGGCGTCCGCGAGCCGCTGGGCGCACGCGCGGTCGTAGGCCGGGTCGGCCTGCTCGTCCAGCGCCGCCAGACCGAGCACCGTGCTGCCCTGATCGACCAGCTCACGCACGCCTCGCACCAGCGCCGCCTCCGATCCGCCCTCGAAGAAGTCGCTGACGATCGCGACGATCGTGCGCCGCGGCTGTTCCACGATCTGCGCCGCGTACCGCACCGCACGGGCGATGTCGGTCCCGCCGCCGAGCTGCGTCTTCATCAGCAGCTCGACCGGGTCGCTGACGTCCGAGGTCAGATCCACCACCTCGGTGTCGAAAGCGATCAGGTGGGTCTTCACCCCGGGCAGCCCCCACAGACAGGACGCGGTGACCGCCGAGTGGATCACCGACGGCAGCATCGACCCGGACTGGTCGACCAGGAGGATCACCTGCCAGGGCGTCAGATTCCTTCGGGTACGGGCCCGGAAGTACGGTGTTTCGACCGACAACCGCCGTTTCTCCGGGTCGTAGTGCCCCAGGTTCGCCCGGATCGTCCGCCGTGCGTCGAAATCGCGCGCCAGCTTGAACCGGGTCGCCTGCCGGGCGCGGGCGCCGGAGAAGCTCTGCCGCACCTCGGTCGCGAGCCGTTCGACCAGGTCACGCACCACTTTCTCGACGATGCGCCGGGCCAGCCGGAGGACCTCGGGGTTCATCAGGTGCTTGGTGCGCAGCACGGCCCGGAGCAGCGCCGGGTTCGGCTCGACCCGCTCCAGCACGGCGGGATCGGTGACGATGTCGTGGATCTCGTACCGTTCGACGGCGTCGCGTTGCAGCCGCTCGACCGTCTCCTTCGGGAAGAGCCGGACGATGTCGTCCAGCCAGTCCACGGTGGTGAGCTGGGAGGCGCCGCTGCCGCCCGGCCGGCGGCGGATGTCCCGGCGGTCCAGTTCCTCGTCACGGCCGTAGAGCCAGTCCAGCGCCGCGTCCCGCCCGGCCGCCTCGCCGTCCAGCCCGCCGAGACTCCCGGCGGCCGGCTCACCGAGGATCAGCCGCCACCGCTCAAGTCCGGGATCGATCATCGTTCCTCCCCCGCGGAAACCGGCCCGTCAAGCGGCCCACAAAGCGGCCCATCAAGCGGTCCATCAAGCGGCACGGAAGGCGCCGCGGAAGGCGGCACCGACGTGGCCGCGGAAGGTGACCCGGCAAGCGGCACGCCGGCCCCGAGCAACCCGGCCCGCGCCAGCCGCTCCTCGACCGCCTCGTCCAGCGCCATCCCCGCCGCCACCACCTCCGGCGGCACGCTCATCCGCAGCAGGTCACGCCCGGAACCACCGAGCCCGCGCATCTCCAGCAGCCGGTCCGCGATGGTGGCACGCTCACGCGGCGGGAAGAACTCGAACGCCTGCCGCAGCGCCGGCAGCGCCACCAGGAACTCCTCGGCCCCGATCCCGCCGATCAGCTCGTCCAGCACGCCGAGGATGCCGCCGGGCGCGAGGACCGGCTCGCGGGCCACCGCGAACAACCCGGCCAGCCAGTCACCGGCGGCGCCGCCGGTGAACGCGCCGCGCACCGCGGGCGCCGGGTCGGAATCGTCCTCGGCGAGGGTCCGGGCCAGGCCGTAGAAGGCGCCGCGCAGGTCGGGCGGCGCGGCGCGGTCGGCCGCGACCCGCCCGGAGACGGCGATCGTCGCGTCCCGGTCGACGCCGGTCGCCGCCGCGTGCCGGATCGCGTCGCGCACCGCCACGACCGCCCGGATCCGCCGGAGCTCGGCCGGCGCCCCCGCGCCGTGCCACCCCTCGGCGAGCCAGAGGATGCGGCGGGTGGCGCCCGCCACGACCGCGGCGAGCAGGTCGCTCCCGGCCGTCCCGAGCAGCCGGTCGTGCCGCCACAGCGCGAGCGTGACCGCGAGGACCCGGCCCAGTTCGCCGAGGTCGCTGCCGGCCGCGACGCCGCGTTCCAGCCGGGCCGGCAGGTCGCCGGCGAGGTCGGTGACGCCGCTGAGCGCCGCGTCGAAGAGCGCGTCCGCGAGCCGGCCGAGGTCGTTGCCGGCCGCGTCGACCCGCTCGCTGATCCGAGCCGTCGCGGCGGCTGCCGGTGTGGGGCCGTAACCGCCGGCCTCGATCAGCGCGACCAGCCGGTTCTCGTGGTCACGGATCGTCCATTTCTCGGTCAGGACCGGGTCGACGCCGGTGGCCGGGCCGGTGATCCGGGCGTACCCGGGAATGTCCAGGATCCGGAGCCGGTGCAGCACCCGGCTGCGCTCCCGGCCGGCCGGGTCGAGCAGGTCGATCTCGAGTTCGCCGGCGCGGTCGAGACCGTGCCGTTCCAGCTCGGCGGTGGCCGCGTGCACCAGCGGCGGCAGCGGGGTGTCCGGGTGCAGCCGGCCGACCCGGTCGCCGCTGAGCGCCGCGGTCATCTCCACGACGGCCGGATGCTGACCGGCCGTGATGGTCCCGCGCACCGACCACGGCAGCGGGATGTCGAGAGCCTCGTTGATCAGGGCGGCGGCCAGGCCGTCGAGCACGTCGACCCGGGCCGGGTGGCGGTGCCCGCGCAGCCGGGAGAGCGCTTCGGCGCTGGTCCGGGCCGCGATCAGGTCGGCCGTGGAGACCGGCTGGCCCCGGTCCCGCAGCCGTCCGGCGACGGCGGTCAGCAGGTAGCGGGCGGCTTCGGCCGGGCCGTCCTCCCAGAGCCGCTGGTAGTACTCCGGGGAGGGCATGCCGGACTGGTAGCCGGCGAACGCGTCGAGCCGCCGGAACGAGTAGGGCACGAGGTAGCTGCCGCCGGTGGCGGTCTCGGGCGGCTGCGGGACCGCGGGCCAGGGCGTGCCGGGGGCGGGCGCGGCGGCCAGGCGGATCAGCGCCGGTCGGTGGAAGCCGCCGACCACCGCCACGACCGGGCGTTCCCCGGCGTCGGCGACCGCGGCGCGGATCCAGCCCGCCATGTACTCCTCGCGGGCGGTGTCCGACGGCCCGGCCGCCGCTTCGCCGCGGATCAGATCGAAGTACGCGGCGAGCCGCTCGGCCAGCCCCTCCCCCGGCTCCATCTCGACCAGGTGGTCCCAGAGCGCGTCGGTGTTGTCCACCCCGAACGCGGCGCAGAGACGCTCGACCGCCTCGGCGTAACGCTGCTCGGCGTCGGCGTACCTGTTGCTGCGGTCGGCGAACGCCTCGTGCCAGGCCGGCAGGTCGATGAAGCGCAGCTCCGCCCCGGCCGCCCGCCCGGCGGTCAGCGCCACCCACTCCGGCGAGTACCCGCAGAACGGCGCCCACGACCCGTGCCGCCGGGCGTCGTCGGCGTAACTGGTGAAGACCGCCACCGGCAGCTCGTGCCCGAGCAGCAGCTCGGCGATCCGGTCGTTCATGTCGGCCGGACCCTCGATCAGCACGTACGCCGGGCGCAGCGCGGCGATCGTCTCGCCGACCAGGCGGGCGCAGGCCGGGCTGTGGTGCCGGACCCCGAGGACGGTGAGGCTCATCCGCCCGGCAGTTCCCGGCGCGCGTCCCGCAGGTCCCGCCACTGCTGGCCGGTCCGCCACGCGGTGTGCTGTTCGAGGTATCGCCGCAGCTTGGCGAGGTCCTCCGCGTTGTCCTTCGCGGCCGTGCCGGCGAGGCAGGAGACCAGGTCGGCGGCCGACCCGGGCGCGCCGTTCAGGAACCAGCCGCGCAGGCCGACCGCGTGGGCCACCGACACCGCCTCGGCGGTGCTCATCACCGCGGAGAGCCGCTCCATCTCGTCTCCGCGCGCGGTCCGCCCGGTGCGCAGCTCGCGGAACGTGGTGACGAGCACCTCCAGGACGTCCCGCCGGGGCGGCGCGGTCACCCCGGACCGGCGCAGCAGCTCGGTCGCCTCGGACTCCACGAGGGACAGCTCGGTGTCGAAATCGGCGATCGGGAAGACCGTCTCGAAGTTGAAGCGCCGTTTCAGGGCCGAGCTCATGTCGTTCACGCCGCGGTCCCGGGTGTTCGCCGTGGCGATGATGTTGAAGCCGTCCCGGGCGAACACCATGCCGGCCTCGCCGGGCAGCTCCGGCACCGCCATCACCCGGTCGGAGAGCGGCGAGAGCAGGCAGTCCTGCACCTCCAGCGGGCAGCGGGTGATCTCCTCGAACCGCACGGTCCGGCCCTGTGCCATGCCGCGCAGCAGCGGCGCCGGGACCAGCGACCGCTCGGTCGGCCCCTCGGAGACCAGCAGCGCGTAGTTCCACGAGTACTTGATCTGGTCCTCGGTGGTGGCCGCGCCACCCTGGATGGTCAGCGTCGAGTCACCGCTCACCGCAGCCGCGAGCAGCTCGGAGAGCAGCGATTTCGCGGTGCCGGGCTCGCCGACGAGCAGCAGGCCGCGGCTGGTCGCGAGGCTGACCAGGGCCCGGTCGATCAGCGAGGGGTCGCCGACGAACTTGCGGGCGACGCCGAGTTTCGCGTCGCCGACGATGAACGCCCGGGCGGCCCGCAGGCTCAGCGCCCAGCCCGGCGGTTTCGGCGCGTCGTCACCGGCGCGGAGCCGGGCCAGCTCGTCGGCGTGACGCACCTCGGCCGGCGGCCGCTGGGCACGGCCCGCCGAGATCTCGACGGCAGCACTCACGAGAACACCTCGTTCAGATCGCGGAGAAGTCCGGAAACGGTAGCCGGTGCCGGCCGCCCCGGTGTGGCGGAGATCCGGGGATGGAGCGGCACGTCCTCGCCCGTCACCGCAGCACCTCGGTCAGGTCCCGCAGCGCCTCGGCCGCCACGATCGGGTCGAGCTCGGCGAGCCGGCTGCTCTCGCGCCGCCGATAGCCGCGGTAGCCGTGGCGATCGTCCAGGTAGACCTCGGTGATCTGCTGCTCGGGCAGCACGTCGAGCGCGCCGACCGCGATGCCCGGATCGATCCCGGCGACCAGGGTGAGGTCGCCCGGCACGTCCCGCTCGAACCAGTCCTGCACCCCGGCGTCCTGCGGCGCGCCGCGATGCCAGCCGCGCCGCTCCAGGCCGAGCAGCGTGGTGGTCGGCACCCGCACGCCGAGGAAGGCCCGGCCCAGGCGTTCCTCGATCTGCTCCGGAGCGAGCGCCTCGACCTCGCGGCCGAGCTGCGGGAACGGCTGCAGGATCTCGTAGTCCGCGAAGACCTCGGCCCACGCCGGCAACGCGTCGCCGAGCCGCAGCGGGTGTGCCACCGCGATCTCCTCGTCGTCGTGCAGCGCCACCGTCTCGTCGGTCACGTCCGCGAACGTGCCGTCCTCGGCCAGGCGCACGCCGGTGGACTCCCCGATCCGCAGCCAGACCAGCCGGCGCACCAGGTGCCGCAGCAGCGGATGGCCCGCGAAGTACCGCTGGAAGTCGGCGCCGCTCCACCGGCGCTGGTCGACCATGGCCCGCTCCAGGCGCCGCACCTGGTCGGCCGCGATCGCCCGGACGTCCTTCTTCAAGGCCGAGAACCTCTGGTACGCCTCCGGCGCCAGCACCGGATCGTCCTGCGCGCCAGGTTTCGGCAGCGCCTTGAGCCGCCGCCCGGACGCGTCCGCCACGAACGGTTTCAGCTGCTCGTCGAAGCCGACCGTGAACTGCCGGCGGCCGTAGTCGAGGACCATGCTGCCGCCGGCGTCCAGCCCGAGGTCGGGCACGAGACGGTCGGCGAGTTCGTCGGCGCTCAAGCCGAGCGCGGCGGCCAGCTCCGCGATCTTCTCCTGGGCGCGCTCCCTGAGGCCACGGAACTTGACCTTCTGCGCGATGCCGTGCAGGTACATCAGGGCGACGTCGGTGCCGATCTCGGCGAGCACGTCGAGGCCGGTCACCGCGCGGGCGTGGCCGCCTTCGCCGGGCCAGGCGCGGATCACCGGGGCGAGCCGGCGCACCGTGTCGTCGTCGCCGAGCAGACCCGTCGCGTCCAGCGCCCAGTTCTGTTTCGCCGGGTGCCCGGCCTCGCGCCACTCGGTGAACAGCGCCCAGGCGAACGCGGCGAGGTCGGCCGGCTCGCACGCGGCGCGCACCGGGTCCAGCCCCGGGTACGCCTCGCCGAGCCGGGACATCGCCAGCATGGTCAGCAGGTGGCCCACCGCGCTCGCCGGCAGCGTGCCCCGCCCGCCGGTGAGCCGGATCGGGGGCAGCAGCGCCGGGTTGGCCCACTCCGGCACGTCGGGGATGACCTTGGGGAGGATCGTCAGCGGGTCGACCGCCAGGATCTCCTCCACCGCCGCGACGGCCTCCGGACCGAACGCCTCGGCGGCCGCGCGCACCTCGCCCGCGTGGCCCGCGCCGGCCAGGGCGCGCAGACCGTCCTCCGCGTCGGCGCGCGCGGCGGCGGCCTTGCCGGTGACCGGGCCGGTCGCGACCGGGACCAGCGCGCGGGCCGCCGCGGCGGCATGCCGGGACAGCCAGGTCGCGGCGATCCCGCGCACCGACCGGAGACGCCCGTGCCAGCCCGCCGTCAGCAGCGCGACCTCGGGGGACGCGATCGGCGCCAGGACCGGCGCGACGGTGACCGGGGCGCGCCGCGCGCAGTCGGTGAGGACCGGGACGGCGGCCTCGTCGTAGCGCGCGAGCAGCGCCCGGCCCCACTCGGCGACGTCCCAGACGTCGGCGGGCCGCCAGCGCTCGATCAGGGGACGGGTCAGCTCGTCGGGGGCGGCCAGGAAGAAGGCGATCTCGTCCCACGGGCTGGCCTCGGGCGTGCCGACCAGGCGGGCGACCCGGGCGAAGTCGAGCGAGCCGCCGTGCCGGCGGGCCCAGTCGCTCTGCCCCCAGGCCTCCCGCTCGCCGGGCTGCCACGCGACACGCGCCGGGTCGCCGGCGGTGAGACCCGGGACGACTAGCGGTTTCCGGGTGACCGGGGTGATCCACGGCGGGTCGGCGAGCACGCCGGGCAGGTCGGCCGGGTCGGCGCTGTCCGCGGCGGCCGCGGTCAGCGCGCCGACGACCGCGTCGAGACGCTCCGCGGCCGGGCCGGCGAGCTGCGGGCGGATCTCGGCGGCGAGGTCCATCCGGCTGACCACCTGGGTACGCAGGAGGCGGGTGGCCGCGGGCCGGTCGGACGCGGCGAGCACCCGCAGGGCACGGTCCGGGTGGCGGGCGGCCACCTCGGCGACGGCGCCGGGCACGTGCGGCCGGTCGAGCCGGTCGACGAGCGCGGCGAACGCCTCGTCGGTGCCGACCGCGGCGAGCGCGCCGAGCAGCTTTTTCTGCCCGTCGGCGGTGCCGTCCTCGTCGAGCCAGTGGGTGAGCGCCGGGACCGACGCGTCGCCGACGCCGGCGACGAACGTGTAGAGGAGCCGGGAGTCGTGCGTCACCTGCCAGGTGCTTGTCTCCTCGGCGAGCCGCAGACCGAGCGACCCGTCGGTGACCACGCTGAGCAGAAGCATCTTGATCATCCACCGGTCGCTCCGGCCGAGCACCTGCCCGATGATCTCGTGGGCCCAGGCGATCTCGTCGGGAGCCATCACCGAGATCACCGCACGTTGCGGCAGCGACGGGCCGCGCACCCCCGCGAGAGCCGCGACGACCTGCTGGTAATCCTCGGGCGCGGCGGCCGTGACGGCCCGGCGCAGACGGTCGGCGATCCGGCCGGCGAGGATCGCCGGGTAACCCGTCGCCTCCCGGTCCGGCGCGGCTGCGGTGACCCCGGGTCCGCTCGACCAGAGGTTCGCGAGCTCGGCCGTCGCGGCGGCGGCGAACGGCAGCCCGTGCCTGTCGCGCCAGTAGTCGCCGAAGGCGTCGGCCTCCTCCAGCCGGTTGCCGCCGAGCAGCCCGGCGATCACGCAGGCCACGGCGGCCGCGCCGAGCGGTGACGCCGCCGGGTCCTCGCTCAGGCAGGCCCGGCCGGCCTCGGCGATCTCACCGGACGTCTTCCGATGCCCGAAGGAGGAGAGCACGTCACCGTGGAACGCGGTGATCAGCTCGGCGGCATGCTGGACCCGCGCCCGCTGGACCGGGGGCATCGGCGGGGCATCGGCCCGGCGCGGCAGCACGAATCGGCGCCACCCGGACGGGATCGCGAACGAAAGCATGGCCGGAACCCTAGCGAGGCCCACCGACAAAAAACCGAAGACATCGACACCCGTGGACACATGCTCCGATGTGGACCCGAGTGGATCCCAAGCCCGGTGCGGGACGCGCAGGCGGCCGGGCCGCACCGGTGCTTGCGTGACCGTCCCACGGTGTGAAAACCTCACCGGGCGAGCGCGGATCGACCGTGCTCCCCGAGTGCTCGAAAGAGTGAAGCCTGTGATCGCCGCCCGGCCGAGCGGCCGCCGCTGACGGTTCCGTCCGTCCGCGGTGGTCCCACGTTCCCGCAGACGTCTTCACCTCCTCTTTCGAAAAGGTTTCTCCCATCATGGATCTGCGCATCCAGCGCTCCGTCGTGTCCAACCTGCGTACCCGTCCGCAGGCCGTCGAGGTCGGCCCGTTCGTGGCCGGTTTCGACGCCGGAACCGACAGTCCCTTCGTCAACTACGCGACGCCGCAGCCCGGCGCCGCCATCACCGCGGCCGACGTCCGGGCGCTGATCGAGGCGTTCGAGCAGGCCGGCCGCAAACCCCGCCTGGAGTACGTCACGAGCAGCTCTCCCGGCCTGGAGAGTCTCCTGCTGGCGGCCGGTTTCACGGTCGAGGCCCGGCAGGAGTACCTGATCTGCACCCCGCAGACGCTGAACGCTCCGCCCGTACCCTCGGATGTGATCCTGGCGGAAGCCCGCACGGACCCGGACCGGGCCGATCTGGCCGCGGCGACGAACGAGGCGTTCGGTGCGCCGGCGGAGGCGTCGGACGGCGATGTCGCCCGGATCCGCCGCACGCAGGACGGTGGCGGAATAGCCCTGCTCGCGCGCGCCGCGGACGGTGAACGCGCAGGTGGCGGGCAGGCGATGACACCGCAGGACAGGCTCAGTGAGATCGGCGGCATCGGGGTCCGGGAGCCGTTCCGGCGGCGTGGCCTCGGCGGCGCGATCACCGCGGAGATCGCCCGGCTGCTGTTCGCCCGCGGCGTGGAGATCGCCTGGCTGGAGGCGGGCGGCGAGGACTCCTGGCGCGTTTACGAGCGGGTCGGTTTCGCGCCGGCCGGACGCCGGCTCTACATCTCCCGGTGAGCCTGCCGCGCCGGCGTGCTCAGGTGCGCCGGCGCGGTACCGTACCGCTGTGCCGATCATGGGAAGTGCCCTCGTCACCGGAGCCTCGCGCGGGCTGGGCGCGCACATCGCCCGCCGGCTCGCCACCGACGGATGGCCGGTGGCGATCAACTATCGGTCCGACGCCGACGGCGCCGAGCGCGTCGCCGCGGACATCGTCGCGGCAGGTGGGAACGCTGCGGCGGTGCGGGCCGACATCACCGACGAGGCAGGGGTACGGGACCTGGTCGCCGAAGTGACCGACCGGTTGGGCCCCGTCCAGACCGTGGTGGCGAACGCGACCGGACCGCAGCCGCCGGCGCCCGCCGAGGAGGTCTCCTGGCGCGACCACCTGGACCAGCTGGAGTTCTTCGTGAAGAGCCCGACGCTGCTGCTCGCCGCCGCCCTGCCGGGGATGCGCGCGCTCGGCTCCGGGCGGTTCGTCCACATCGGCTCGGATTCGTTCGAGCGGGCCATCCCGGGCGCCTCCGCCTACAACGCGGCCAAGGGCGCACAGCTCGGGCTGGCCCGCACCTGGGCCCGCGAGCTGGGACGATACGGCGTCACGGTGAACGTGGTGGCACCCGGCTGGATCCCGGTGGAGCGGCACGGCCCGATCACCGGAGAGGACACCGCCGGGTACGTCGCCGACGTCCCTCTGGGCCGGATCGGCACCCCGCAGGAGGTGGCGGACGTGGTCGCGTTCGTGGTTTCCGACGCGGCCCGTTTCGTGACCGGCGAGCGGATCACCGTCAACGGCGGGCACACCATCGACTGAGAGCTACCGTTGCGGTCATGCGGCAGGTCTACGCGCACCAGGCGGTGCTGGTCCCGGCTCCGGACGAGTCCGCGGTCGCCGCGGCGCTCGCCGGCCACGACGTCGTCGTCCACCTGCGTGGTGACCGGCTTCGCCTGCTCTTCGCGGCCGAGCCGCACCGGGTGGACCGGGTCCGGTCGCTGATCGACGACGCTCTCGCCGGCGGCGGCTGGGAGCTGATCTCCTCGGGCTGCACACGGGTGGACCCCGAGGAGCGCCTGGAGGCTCGACAGCTACTCCGGGCAAACCGCCCCAAAGAGGAGTAATCTTCGATTCATGCTGCTCACCGTCGTCGCCGACTACGGCACCGGCGATCTCGCCTTCGCCGAGGTCCGCCAGCACCTCGCCCTGCTGCTGCCCGAGGCCGACGTCACCGCGGTGCCGGTGCCGCCGTTCGACACGGTCGCGGCCGGCTTCTGCGTGGCCCAGCTCGCCCTGGGCGAGGGGCCGTCCGACCGGATCGTCTATGCGAACGTCGCACCCCGCCGCGACCGCGACGAGCCCCGGGCGAACAACGCCGGGGAGCGCCTCGCCGCCGCCCGCCTCGACTCGGGCGTGCTGGTCGTCGGCGTGAACTCCGGCGCCAGCCTCTCCTTCCTGGCCGCCGAGGGCGTCCCGGTCCGCGCGGTGCGAGTCGCCGACCACGGCTCCCAGTTCCGCTCGCGGGACGTGTTCCCGGCCGCGCTCGCCGCCCTGGCCGGCGGCGACGACAGCCTGCTCGGCGAGGAGCTGCCGGTCGGGCCGCCGCCGAAACAGGCCGTGGCGTACACCGACGGTTACGGCAACCTCAAGACCACCTGGGACGAGCCGCCCGCGCCGGCCGGCACGGTCGTCCGGGTGCGGATCGGCCAGGCCGAGGCGTCCGCGACGGTCAGCGACGGCGTCTTCGAGGTCCCGGCCGGCGCGATGTCGTTCGCGCCGGGCAGCTCGGGGTGGAACGGTCGCGCCTTCTACGAGCTCCTCTCCCGCGGCGACAGCGCCGCGCAGATCTTCGGCCACCCGCGCGCCGGCACCCCGGTCGAGATCGTCAGCTGACGTCTCCCGCTGGAGCTCGCTTCGTACAGTGTGGATCATGCTGAAACGCATCCTGCGCGACCTGACCGTCAGCGACCTCACCTGGGGCGGCGGTCCGCTCGCGCTCGCGGTCCTCGCGTTCGTCAGAGCCGCCCTGGCCGGCGAGCCGTTCAATCGCTGGGCCTGGATCACCTGCGGCGTGGTCATGCTGGTGGTCTGCGCCGCCTACCTGGCGTGGGTGTGGCGGCGGCGGTCCGACCTCGCGGCCGCCTATCGCTCGGCGCCGGGTGATCAGTAGATCTGGGCGTCCCGCAGCTCGATCGACATCACCGCCGCGGGCGGCGGGCCCGCCCGCGACGCGCTCACCTCGCCTCCGGCTTCAGCGGCGTGCTGCCGCGCCCCCGCTCCCGGCCGCTGAGCTCGGCGTCCAGGGTTTCCTGGGCGATCCGCATGCCGTCCGCGTAGGCCGGCTCGGCGAGCCGGCGCCACATCTCGTCCTCGGCGACGTCCTCGAGGTGACTCACCACCCACCAGATGGTGCCGAACGGATCGCGGATCCGGCCACCCCGGTTGCCGAACGCGTCGTTCGCGATCGGGGTGACCGCGCGTGCGCCGGCCGCCGTGGCACGGGCGAAGACCGCGTCGGCGTCCGGGACGAAGACGCGGAGCAGGCTCGGCGTCTCCGGCCACTCGGGGCGCCTGTCGAACGCCAGGACGACGGTGTCGCCGACCCGGATCTCGCCGTGACCGATCAGGCCGTCCTCGGTGCGCACCCGCGCCAGTTCCTCCCCGGCGAAGACTTCGGTCACGAAGTCGAGGAAGGCGCCGGTGTCGTCGGTGACCACCCATGGCGCGACGGTGGTGTAACCCTGCGGTGTCGTCATGCGAAAAAGCTAAACGCGATTCAGGACAGTTCATGGCCGCAATCGCTAGACATAGACTGCCGCCTATGGATAGACGCACCGTTCTCTCCCTGTCGGCCACCGCCGTCGCCGCACCCCTGGCGATCCCGGTGGCCGCCCACGCAGCCGGTTCACCGGCTCGGACGCCCGACGCCCGCCTCCGCGCGATCCTGCGGGAGATCGACCCGAAGCGGATCGAGGCGACCGTCCGCCGGCTCGCCGCCTTCGGCACCCGGCACACCCTCTCCTCCCCGACCGACCCGGTCCGTGGCATCGGCGCCGCCCGCGACTGGATCTTCCAACAACTACAGGGGTACGCGTCGAAGAGCGCCGGCCGAATGACCGTGGAACTCCAGTCCTTCGTCCAGCCGGTCTCACCCCGGATCCCGGCGCCCACCACGATCACCAACGTGATCGCCACCCTGCGCGGCAGCGTCGCCCCGGAGCGGATCTACGTGGTGACCGGCCACTACGACTCCCGCGCCTCCGACGTGATGGACGCCGAGAGCGACGCGCCCGGCGCCGACGACGACGCCTCGGGTGTCGCCGTGATCATGGAGCTGGCCCGGGTGCTCGCCACCCGCGACTCCGAGGCGACGCTGGTCTTCGCCGCGGTCGCCGGCGAGGAGCAGGGACTGTACGGCTCGGACCACATGGCACAGGCCTACCGGGACGCGAACGCCGACATCCAGGCCATGTTCAGCAACGACATCGTCGGCACCGGCGACGCCCACGACGGCACCCGCCCCGCCAACCGGACGGTGCGGCTCTTCGTGGAGGGTGTGCCGACCTCGGAGACGCCGGCCCAGGCGAACACCCGCCGGAGCGTCGGCGGCGAGAACGACGGCCCGTCCCGGCAACTGGGCCGGTTCGTCGAGGACGTGGCGCCGGAGGGCACGGACGTGCGCGTCGTCTGGCGCCGCGACCGCTACCTGCGCGGCAGTGACCACATCTCGTTCCTGCTCCGCGGCTATCCGGCCGGGCGCTTCACCGAGCCGCGGGAGAACTTCGCGCACGAGCACCAGGACGTGCGGGTGGAGAACGGCGTCCAGTACGGCGACCTGGTCGAGTTCTGCGACTTCGGCTACATCGCCCGGGTGGCCCGGGTGAACGCCGCCGCCCTGTGGAGCCTCGCCCAGGCGCCGGGCACCCCGCGCGGCGTCGTCATCGACACCACCCAGTTGACCAACGAGACCACGCTGCGCTGGCAGCCCGGCACCGAGCCGGACCTCGCGGGTTACGAGGTGGTCTGGCGGGAGACCACGGCCCCGGACTGGGAGCACGTCGTCAAGGTCGGCAAGGTGTCCGAGGTGACGATCGACCTTTCCAAGGACAACGTCTTCTTCGGCGTACGGGCGGTCGACACGTCCGGCAACCGCAGCCCGGCAGCCGCCCCGCAACCGGGCAGCTGACCGGCGCCACGCAGCGTGTGGAGCCGAGGCGCGGAGCGCACCCCGGCTCCACACGCACGGGAGACCGGCTCAGCGTGGGTGAGGTCGGGTGCGGAGCGCGCCCGACGTCACCCACGCGGGTCAGGCGCCGCGCAGGACGGCGCCGAAACGGGAAGCCGTCACGGCCACGGCCGTGTCCCGGGCCGCGATCGTCTCCTCCGAGGTCAGCGTCCGGTCCGGGGCGCGGAACGTCAGCTTGTAGGCCAGCGACCGCTTGCCGGAACCGAGCTGCTCCGACTCGTACACGTCGAAGAGCGACACCGACTCGAGCAGCTCCCCCGCGCCCTCGGCGAGCGCGGCCTGCACATCCGCGGCCGGGACCGTGCGGTCCAGGACCAGCGCCACGTCGATCAGCGCGGCCGGGAACGTGGAGATCCGGGTCGCGTCGATCACCGGGGCGGCGGGGAGCAGGGTCAGGTTCAGCTCCGCCGCCGACGTGCGCTTCGGCAGGTCGAACGCCGCGATCACGGACGGGTGCAGCTCACCCGCGTGGCCGACCACGGCGCCGTCGACCAGGATCTCGGCGCAGCGGCCGGGGTGCCACGGGGCGTACTCGGCAGCCCGTACCGAAATCCGCGAAGCGGGCAGGCCTGCGGCCGCGACCGCGACGCGCGCCGCCTCGACGGCGTCCGCCCAGGAGGCCGCGCGCCCCTCACCCCACCAGCCGGCCGGGTCGATGTCGCCGGTCAGCGCGACGGCGAGGTGCCACGGCTGCTCGGGGACGATCGCGTTCGCGGCGGTCCACTCGTCCACGGTCGGACGCCTGTCGACGCCGAGCACCGGGGGCGCGGCCGCCGTGAGGTGCGGCAGGAACACCGTGCCGGTCTCGAAGAGCGCGACGTCCCGGCGGCCCCGGCTCAGGTTGCGCTTGAGCGTGCCGAGCAGGGGCGCGAGCAGCGACGTACGCAGCAGCGGCTCCTCCTCGGAGAGCGGGTTGGTGAGCCGCACCGCGCTGCGCCGGGGGTCGTCGGCCGCGAGACCGAGCGCGTCCGCCGTGCCGGGCGCCACGAACGGGTAGGACAGCACCTCGACGTAGCCGTTCTCGGCGAGAGCCCGGCCGATCGAGCGACGCTGACGCTGCGCCGCGGTGAGCCCCTTGCTGCTGCCGGCCGGCGGCAGCACGCTCGGAATCTCGTTGTACCCACCGAGCCGCGCCACCTCCTCGACCAGGTCGATCGGGGCGAGCAGGTCGGGACGCCAGGACGGCGGCACGACCTCCAGCTCGTCACCGATCAGCTCGGCGGAGCAGCCGACCTTGGTCAGCAGCTCGGCGACCTCAGCGGCCGAGTAGGAGAGCCCGATCAGCGAGGAGGGCACTGCGACAGGCAGCCGGACCACCTGCGGCGGCGTCACGTGGTTGATGTCCAGGACGCGCTCGTCGACGTCACCGCCGGCGCGCTCGGTGAGGATCTCGACGGCCCGCTCCAGCGCGACGAGCGGCAGCTGCGGGTCGACGCCGCGCTCCCACCGCTTGGCGGCCTCGCTGAACAGCTTGTGCCGGCGAGCGGTCCGCCCGACCATCACCGGGTCCCAGTGCGCGGCCTCGAGGAGCACGTCGACCGTGCCCTCCTGCCACTCGCTGGTCTCGCCGCCCATCACCGCGGCGAGCGAGATCGGACCGGTCTCGTCGCAGATCACCATGTCCTCGGCGTCCAGCGCCCGGGCCACACCGTCCAGCGTCGTGAGTTTCTCGCCGGGGTGGGCGCGGCGCACCACGAGGCCGCCCTTGAGCCGGTTCAGGTCGAAGACGTGCATCGGCTGGCCGAGCTCGAGCATCAGGTAGTTGGTGATGTCGACCGGCAGCGAGATGGTGCGGATGCCGGCGGCGACGAGGCGGCGCTGCATCCACTCCGGGGACGGCGCGTCCGGGTCGATGCCGCGCACCACACGGGCCGCGAACCTGTCGCACCCGACGGTGTCCTCGATCGCGACCGGGTGCGGCACGCCGGCGGTCGCGCCCGGTGCGTCCAGGTCGGCCGGGTCGAGGAACGGGACGCCGAAGTACGTCGCGAGCTCCCGCGCGATGCCGCGGACGCTCATCTCGTACCCCCGGTCGGGGGTGATCTCGACCTCGATCAGCACCTCGTCGAGACCGACGACCGGGCGCGCGTCGGCGCCCGGGGCCACGGAGTCCTCGGGCAGCACGATGATGCCCGAGTGGTCGCCGGAGAGGCCCAGCTCGGCGGCGGAGCAGATCATGCCGTTGGAGTTCCGGCCGTACGTCTTCCGGGCGCCGATCTTGAATCCGCCGGGCAGCTCGCCACCGGGGAGGATGACCACCACGAGGTCGCCCTCGGCGAAGTTGCGGGCGCCGCAGACGATCTCCTGCGGGGCGTCCCGGCCGACGTCGACGGTGGTGAACCGGATCGGCTTCTTGAAACCGGTCAGCTCCTCGATGGTGAGCACCCGCCCGACGACCAGGTCACCGGCGACCGTGGCGGCTTGGTCGACGATGCTCTCGACCTCCATGCCCAGGTTGGTCAGGGCGGTGTCCAGCTCCGAAGCGGTGATCCCGGCGGGCAGCTCGACGAACTCGCGCAGCCACGACAGTGTCGTCTTCATCGCTTCAGGACTCCATTCCGAAGTTCGTGGTGAACCGCACGTCGCCCTCGACCATGTCGCGCATGTCGGAGACGCCGTTGCGGAACATCAGGGTCCGCTCGACACCCATGCCGAACGCGAACCCGGAGTATTTCTCGGGGTCGATGCCGCAGGCGGTGAGCACCCGCGGGTTGACCATGCCGCAGCCACCCCACTCGACCCAGCGCGGGCCGTCGCGGTGCTGCGCGAACCAGACGTCGAACTCGGCGGACGGCTCGGTGAACGGGAAGTAGTGCGGACGCCAGCGGGTCTTCGCATCCGGCCCGAACATCGCCTTGGCGAAGTAGTCGAGGGTGCCGCGCAGGTGGGCCATCGTGATGCCCTCGTCGATGACCAGGCCCTCGATCTGGTGGAACACCGGGCTGTGCGTGGCGTCCAGCTCGTCGGTCCGGTACGCGCGACCGGGGCTCACGATGTAGATCGGCGGCTGCCGGTCCAGCATCGTGCGGACCTGGCCGGGCGACGTGTGGGTCCGCATCACCAGGCCGGGCAGGTCCACGAAGAAGGTGTCCGAGGAGCCGCGCACCGGGTTGTCCGGGCCGATGTTGAGCGCGTCGAAGTTGGCCCACTCCAGCTCCAGCTGGGGACCGTCGACGATGTCGTAGCCCATGCCGACGAAGACGTCGCCCATGTGCTCCATCAGCGTGGTCAGCGGGTGCCGGGCGCCGCGCGGGCGGCGCGTCCACGGCAGGGTGACGTCGACGCGCTCCTCGACGAGCACCCGGGCGGCGCGGTCGGCCTCCAGCTCGGCGGTGCGGGCGTCGAAGGCGGCCTGCACGGCCTGGCGTGCCACGTTGACCCGCTTGCCGGCGTCGGATTTCGCGGCCGGGGGCAGCGAGCCGATCTCCCGGCGGGCGAGCGAGATCGGCGAGCGGTCACCGAGGTGCGCGGGCTTGAGCGCGGCGAGCGCGTCGAGGTCGGCGGCGGCGGCGAAGGCCTTCTCCGCCTCGGCGACCGCGCCCTCGAGCGACTCAGGCGCCAGCAGGACGGCCTGCTTCGGATCGTAAGGATCGTTGCGGTAGGACATGGTCTCCCTCACACGGATTTGCCACGGGGCAGTCTACGGAGGCGCGGCGCGGCCGCAGCCCGCCGGTCAGAGGGAGCGCAGAGAAGTCAGATCCGGCGCCCGCGACCAGCGGGCCGGATAAAGGAGATCCACAGACCTGACATGCGCACCACTTTACCCTCAGCGCTGCGCGCGGGCCGAGGCATATAAACAGACGGCGGCGGCCGCGGCGAGGTTGAGGCTCTCCGCTCCGCCGTAGATCGGCACCCGGACCCGCCGATCGGCGGCGTCCAGCACGGACGAGGGCAGCCCGTGCGCCTCCGAGCCGAACAGCCACGCGGTCGGCGCGGCCAGCTGACCGCCGTCCAGCAGCGAGTCCACGTCGTCCTCGCCGGTTCCGCTGGTGGCGAGCACCTGCAGGCCGCTGTCCTGCAGCAGGTCGAGCACGGTCAGCGGGGTCCGGACCACGTCCACGTGGAACAGTGAGCCGGCCGAGGCCCGGACACACTTGCCGTTGTAGGGGTCGACGGCGTCGCCCGCGAAGATCACCGCGCTCGCGCCGGCGGCGTCGGCGGTGCGCAGCACGGTGCCGGCGTTGCCCGGGTCGCGGATCTCGGCGACCACCGCGACCAGCCGCGGCTGTTTCGCCAGCGCCGCGGCGATCGGCACGTCGTTCTGCTCGCAGACCGCGACCAGGCCCTGCGGGTGCACGGTCTCGGTGAGCGCGGCCAGGGCCTCGTCGGTGACCGGGGAGACCTCGAGCGCCATCGCGGCCAGGTCGGCGTACCGGGTCAGCCCGGCCGCGGTGCCGAAGAGCTCCAGCACGGCGCCGGCGGCGAGGGCCTCGCGAACGGCCTGCGGCCCTTCGGCGAGGAATCGGCCGCTCTGGTCGCGGTCCTTGCGCCGCTGCAGGCGCCGGGCCGCGACGATTCTGGGGGTACGAGGTGTGAACATGGGCTCCGACTCACCAAATGGAGAAGGCGCCCCCCGAGGGAGGCGCCTCCTAACGTGCTTCGCGTAAATCAGGCAGCCTGGGCGGCGGCGCCGCCGGTGCCCTCGGCCGCGACGGCCGCGCGGGCGATCTCGACGATGCCGGCGAACGCGGCGGCGTCGTTGACCGCGAGGTCGGCCAGGATCTTGCGGTCGACCTCGATCTCGGCCAGCTTCAGGCCCTGGATCAGGCGGTTGTACGTCATGCCGTTGGCACGAGCGGCCGCGTTGATCCGGGTGATCCACAGCTGGCGGAAGTCGCCCTTGCGGTCACGGCGGTCGCGGTACGAGTACTGCATCGAGTGCAGCACCTGCTCCTTGGCCTTGCGGTACAGACGCGAGCGCTGGCCGCGGTAGCCACTCGCGGTTTCGAGCAGGGTGCGGCGCTTCTTCTGGGCGTTTACCGCCCGCTTGACGCGTGCCATTTCTCGTTACTCCTTAAAGAACCGGTCAGGCTCGCGTCAGCGACCCAGAAGCTTGTTCACTCGCTTGGTGTCGGCCTTGGCCACGGTGACCGTGCCGGTCATCCGGCGGGTGACCCGGGAGGACTTGTGCTCCAGCAGGTGGCGCTTACCGGCCTGCTCGGTGACGAGCTTGCCCTTGCCGGTCACCTTCACCCGCTTGCCCATACCGGTGTGGCTCTTCATCTTCGGCACTGAACGCCTCTTTCTGATCTTTCCCCGCAACCAGGGGGACACGGGGAAAAGCTGATTACTCTACCGAGGTGTCGGCGACCGTGGCCGGTGCGGCCTCAGCCTCGGCCTCACCCTCGCGCGGCTCCCGCGGCGGGCGCGCGCTGGCGGCGGCCGTGGCGGCCGCTGCGACCTTGGTGGCCCGATGCGGGGCCAACACCATGATCATGTTTCGGCCGTCCTGCTTCGGGCTGGCCTCGACGAAGCCGAGCTCCGAGATCTCCTCGCTGAGCCGGCGGAGAAGCCGGAAGCCCAGCTCGGGGCGGCTCTGCTCACGGCCGCGGAACATGATCGTCACCTTGACTTTGTCGCCCGCCTTGAGGAACCGCACCACGTGACCCTTTTTGGTCTCGTAGTCGTGCGGGTCGATCTTCGGCCGCAGCTTCATTTCCTTGATGACAGTCTGCTGCTGGTTGCGCCGCGCTTCGCGAGCCTTGAGTGCGCTCTCGTACTTGAACTTGCCGAAGTCCATGAGCTTGCACACCGGCGGCCGCGCCATCGGAGCAACCTCGACCAGGTCCAGGTCGACATCCGCAGCCAGTTGGAGAGCGCGCTCGAGCGGCACGATGCCGACCTGCTCACCCTCCGGACCGACCAGGCGGACCTCACGAGCCCGGATCTGTTCGTTCACGCGTGGTTCGACGCTGATGGGGCCTCCTCAGAACGTTGTTCTCTCATTCGTAACGCCTGATGCGCTGCGAATGATGCCAATGGCGGTCGGCCCCGAGTGTCCCGCTGGTGGCAGGACGCCGGGAAAGCAGAAGACCCCGTCAGTGCCGTGACAGCACATGGCGGGGCCCGCTCGACCGGTCATCGGCGCCCAGGAGGACGCTCCCCCACGCCGAGGGCAAGCCCTGGCGGGGTGACCGGACCCAGCCACCGGAGTGACTCGGGTGGGAACCTAGCGGGCTCCTCTTTCGCGCCCGGTTTACACAGGGCGTGGTCGACTGCCCGGAAGTCTACCAGGCGCGAAAGGGAAGCCCCAGCCTGGTCAGGCCTGCGTCGCTTCGGCGTGCAGGGACCGCAGGGTACGCACGCCCTCCACCGCGTAGTCCCGGTCGACCGCCTGCAACGCGTGCACGGCCACCTGCTCGTCGTCGTGCAGCTCCAGGTGCGCCCACGCCGAGTTCCGGTCGAAGCGGACCGCGCGCACCACGTTCCAGGGCAGGTCGTACCCGCCGACCACGTTGCGCACGTGCACGCCCTCGGCGTCGGCGGTGACCCGCGGCCGGCAGAACGCCAGGATGCCGAGGCCGAGCAGCACCCCGAGGCCGATCATCGCGGCCTGGTCGCCGCGCTGGAACGTGGCCTTCGAGTTCTCGAACCCGGCGTTGCCGGTCAACCCGAAGCTGAGCACCGTGAAGAGGACCGCCACGGCGATCGCCGCCGGGACGGCCACCAGCCGGATCTTCTTGGGGCGGTAGATCACTGCTGTCATCAGAGCCTGCAATTCGCGATGGCGGTGACCAGGATGGCCCGGGCGCCGAGGTCGTAGAGCTCGTCCATGATCCGGTGGGCGTCGCCGCGCTGGACCATCGCCTGCACGGCGACCCAGCCCTCCCGGTGCAGCGGCGACACGGTCGGCGACTCGATGCCGGGGGTCAGTCCGGTCGCCTGCTCCAGCAGATCCGCCCGGACGTCGTAGGCCAGCATCACGAAGTTGCGGGCGACGAGCACGCCCTGCAGCCGCCGCAGCAGCTGCGCGGCGCCGGCCGGGGTCTCCTCCTCGCGGCCGCTGGGGCCAGCTTCCCTACTGATCAGGATCGCCGACGACTGCATGATCGGGTCGCCGATCGTGACCAGCCCGGCCTGGCGCAGCGTGGCGCCGGTCTCGACGACGTCCGCGATCAGGTCGGCCACACCGAGCCGGACCGCGTTCTCGACCGCGCCGTCCAGGCGTACGACGTCCGCCTTGATCTCGTTGTCGGTGAGGTACCGGCCGACCACGCCGGGGTAGGCCGTGGCGATCCGCCGGCCGTTGATCTCGTCGGCGCTCTGCAGCGTGCCGGCCGGCGCCGCCCAGCGGAACGTGGCCCGCCCGAAGTTCAGGTCGAGCAGCTCGCTCGCCGGAACGCCGGAGTCGACGAGCAGGTCCCGGCCGGTGATGCCGAGATCCAGGTCACCGGAGCCCACGTACGTCGCGATGTCCTTCGGCCGGAGGTAGAAGAACTCGACGTTGTTGGCTTCGTCACGGCAGAGCAGGTCTTTGGGGTCGGTGCGCTGGCGGTAACCGGCGTCGCGCAACATCTGTGACGCGGGTGCGGAGAGGGTTCCCTTGTTCGGAATGGCGATGCGCAGCATCGGACGTGCTCCTTCGATCTCGATCAACGGGTCGGGGACACGCGTCAGAGATGTCGGTAAACGTCCTTGAGCTCCAGCCCGGTGGCGATCATCAGCACCTGTGCCTGGTAGAGCAGCTGGGAGATCTCCTCAGCGGCCCGTTCCTTGCCCTCGTGCTCGGCGGCCATCCAGGACTCGGCCGCCTCCTCGACGACCTTCTTGCCGATGAAGTGGACTCCGCGTTCGAGCGCCTCGACGGTGCCCGAACCGGGTGTCTGTTCCGCCGCCTTGCGTTGCAACTCGGCGAACAGTTCTTCGAACGTCTTCACGGGAAGTGATTGTGGCAGCTCATCACGTCTTGACGACGAACGCCCCCAGCGGTTGGGACGTCTTTTAAGCTGCCCGGCATGGTCAGCCGATACACCCCTGTCGCGGTCGGCGGCGTGGCGCTCCTGTTCGCCGCCGTCACCGCCTGTTCCCCGGTGGAGGACGAGTCCCCCACCGCGACCGCGTCCTCCGCCGCTGCGGACGCCTGCGCTCCCGGCAGTCTCGCCACACTGACGCCGGGCAAGCTGACGATCGGCACCGACAACCCCGCCTACGAGCCATGGTTCAGCGACAACAAGCCGGCCAACGGCAAGGGGTACGAGTCCGCCGTCGCCTACGCGGTCGCCGACCGCCTCGGATACCCGGCGGCGAACGTGGAGTGGACGTCGGTGACGTTCAACAACGCGATCGCGCCGGGCCCGAAGAAGTTCGACATCGACATCAACCAGTTCTCGATCACCGACGAGCGCAAGCAGGCCGTCGACTTCACCTCGCCGTACTACCTGGTGCGGCAGACCGTGATCACCACCAAGGGCTCCAAGATCGCCGGCGCCAAGTCGCTCGCCGACCTGAAGGGCGCCAAGCTGGGCGCCCAGGTCGGCACCACCAGCTACCAGGCTGTCACCGACGTGATCAAGCCGGACGCCCAGCCGTCGGTCTTCAACAACAACGACGACGCGAAGGCGGCGCTGGTCAACGGCACCGTCGACGGCATCGTGGTGGACCTGCCGACCGCCTTCTACATGACCGGTGCCGAGCTGGACAACGGCGTCATCGTCGGCCAGCTGCCCCAGGTCGGCGTGCCCGAGCAGTTCGGCATCGTGCTGGACAAGGGCTCCGCGCTGACCGGCTGCGTGAGCAGTGCGGTCGATCAGCTGCGCCAGGACGGAACACTCGCTGTACTGGAGAAGACCTGGCTGGCCGAGACCGGCGGAGCACCAGAACTCTCGTGACATACGCACCCAGCACCAGGCAATTGGAGCGGATCGCCTACCGCCGCCGGCGGGCGGTCCGCTCTGTGCTGCTCGCGGCCCTTTCCACGGCCGTGGTCGGCACGCTGCTCGCCGTCGCGATCACCGGCGCCCCCGGATGGGACCGGGTCAAGACCTCGTTCTTCGATCCCGAAGCCGCCGCCGAGTACCTTCCGGAGATCCTGACCGGCCTCTGGCTCAACATCCGGCTGCTCGTGGTCTGCGCGGCGCTCGCGCTCACCCTAGGCCTGATCGTGGCGATCCTGCGCACCCTGCGCGGCCCGGTCTTCTTCCCGGTCCGCGCGCTGGCCACCGGCTACACGTACTCGTTCCGCGGCCTGCCGCTGATCATCGTGATCTACCTGTACGCGTTCGGCATCCCCGGCCTGCGCCTGCAGGGCACTCCGGACGTGCTCGTCCTGGGCGCGGCCGCGATCATCGTGACCTACGGCGCGTACCTGGCCGAGGTGTTCCGGGCCGGCATCGAGTCGGTGCATCCGAGCCAGATCGCGGCGGCCCGTTCGCTCGGGCTCAGCTACCGGCAGGCGATGCGTCACGTGGTGCTGCCGCAGGCGGTGCGACGGGTCGCCCCGCCGCTGCTCAACGACACCGTGGCCCTGCAGAAGGACGTCGGGCTGATCTCACTGGCCGGTCCGATCGACGCCATCCGGGCCGCTCAGATCGGGGTCGCCCAGGACGCCAACTTCACCCCGTACATCGTCGCCGGGGTTCTTTTCGTTCTTCTCGCCCTGCCGTTGATCGGCGTCACCGACTGGGTGACGCTGCGGGCGGCCCGACGCCAGAACGCGGGGACCTGACATGGTGCTGTCCTGCACGGACGTCCGTAAGGCGTTCGGCGATCACGTGATCCTCGACGGCCTCAGCCTGGACGTGGCCGAACACGAGGTGGTGGCGCTGATCGGCGCCTCGGGCTCGGGCAAGTCGACGCTGCTGCGCTGCGTGAACCTGCTCGCCGAGATCGACGACGGCGCGATCTTCCTGGACGGTGAGGAGATCACCGATCCGCGGGCCGACCCCGATCGGGTACGGCAGCGGATCGGCCTGGTCTTCCAGTCCTACAACCTGTTCCCGCACATGACCGTGCTGGACAACATCACGCTCGCCCCGACCCGGGTGCACAAGCGTGACAAGGCCGAGGCGAAGGACCAGGCGATGACCTGGCTGGAGCGGGTCGGGCTGGCGGAGAAGGCGGGATCCTACCCGGACCGGCTCTCCGGCGGTCAGCAGCAGCGGGTCGCGATCGTCCGCGCGCTCGTCAACAACCCCCGCCTGCTGCTGCTCGACGAGGTGACCTCGGCCCTCGACCCGGAGCTGGTCGGCGAGGTGCTGACGATGATCCGAGACCTCAAGGGCGAGGGCATGACGATGGTCCTCGCGACCCACGAGATGGGCTTCGCCCGTCAGGTCGCCGACCGGGTGGCGTTCCTGGACGGCGGGAAGGTCCTCGAGGAGGGGCCGCCCGCGCAGGTGCTGGGCGACCCCGTCGAGTCACGCACGCGTCAGTTCCTGGCGCGCATCATCGAGGCAGGCCGGCTTTAACCCTTCTCCACCTCGCGGAGGGTCAGGGCTGCGTCGAGCACGGCCACCGTGCTCTGCCAGCCCTTGTCCTCGATCGAGTCCTCCAGGCCGGCGCGGTCGCGGGCCTGGCCGAGGCTCTGCACGGTGAGCACGCCGTGGGCGACCGGGGTGCCCTCGTCGAGGGCCACCCGGGTCAGCCCGGTGGTGACGGCGTCACAGACGTACTCGAAGTGCTGGGTCTCGCCCTTGATCACCACGCCGAGCGCGACCACGGCGTCGCACTTGCGGGCCAGGGCCTGCGCGATCACCGGCAGCTCCACCGATCCGGCGACCCGGACGGTGATCACGTCGGTGACGCCGCAGGCCTCGGCCGCGGCCTGCGCCCGGTTGATCATGTGGTCGACCAGGTCGTTGTGCCAGCGGGAGCCGACGATGCCGAGCCGCAGCCCGGCGGCGTCGACGGGTTGCGTGTGCGGATCACCGAAGCCGGCCATGTGTTCATCCCCCTCGTTTGCCCAACATTGTCATCCCTGCGGATGAAGAGATCAGCCCAACGCCTCGAAGAGGTGTCCCATCCGGTCCCGCTTGGTCCGCAGGTAGTGCACGTTCTCCGGGTGAAGGCGGACGGGCAGCGACTCCCGCCCGGTGACGCGCAGCCCGTACCCCTCGAGCCCGGCTCGTTTCGCCGGGTTGTTGGTGAGCAGCCGCATCGATCGGATGCCCAGCTCGGCGAGGATCTGCGCGCCGGTCCCGTAGTCCCGGGCGTCGGCCGGCAGCCCCAGCTCCAGGTTCGCGTCGACGGTGTCCAGCCCTCGGTCCTGCAGCTGGTACGCCTGGAGCTTGTGCAGCAGCCCGATGCCCCGGCCCTCGTGACCGCGCATGTAGAGCACCACACCCCGCCCGGCCGCCGCGACCCGTTCCAGAGCCGCGTCCAGCTGAGGGCCGCAGTCGCACCGCTTGGAGCCGAAGACGTCCCCGGTGAGGCACTCGGAGTGCACCCGGACCAGCACGTCCTCGCCGTCGCCGATCTCGCCAAAGACCAGCGCCACGTGCTCGCCGTTGTCCGCCTCGGTGCGGTAGCCGATCGCGGTGAAGTCGCCGTGCTCGGTCGGCAGCCGGGTCTCCACCACCCGCTCGACCTGGCGGCCCTGGCGCAGGCTCAGGTACGCCACCAGCTCGGCGATCGAGATCAGCGTGAGCCCGTGCTCGGCCGCGAACTTCTCCAGGTCGGGCCGGCGCTGCATGGTGCCGTCGTCGTTCACCATCTCGCAGAGCACACCCGCCGGGCGGCACCCGGCCAGCACGGCCAGGTCGATCGAGGCCTCGGTGTGGCCGGGGCGGCGCAGCACGCCACCGGACTTGGCCCGCAGCGGCACGATGTGGCCGGGCCGGGAGAGATCGGCCGGCTGGGTCTCCGCCGAGGCGAGCAGCCGGATCGTGTGGGCGCGGTCGGCGGCGGAGATGCCGGTGGTGACGCCGTGCCGGGCGTCGACGGTCACCGCGTACGCGGTGCCGCGGGCGTCCTGGTTGGTGTGGAACATCGGCGGCAGGTCCAGGCGGTCCGCCTCGTCCTCGGGCAGCGGCACGCAGATGTATCCGGACGTGTAACGGACCATGAACGCCACCAGCTCGGGCGTGGCGTGCTCGGCCGCGAAGATCAGGTCGCCCTCGTTCTCCCGGTCCTCGTCGTCCACGACGATCACCGGCTTGCCGGCGGCGATGTCCTCGATCGCTTGCTCGATACGCTCAAACATTGCGGCTCCCCAGCATCTTCTCGACGTACTTCGCGATCACGTCGACCTCGAGGTTGACCGGATCGCCGATGGCCTTGCTGCCGAGCACGGTCAGTTTCGAGGTGGCCGGGATCATCCCGACCGCGAAGCTGTCCGCGGTGACGTCCATGACGGTGAGCGAGACGCCGTCAACGGTGATCGAACCCTTCTCCACCACGTATTTCGCCAGCTCGGCGGGGAGCGAGAAACGCACCACCTCCCACTGGTCGGCCGGCTCGCGGGCGATGATCCGCGCGACGCCGTCCACGTGTCCCTGCACCAGGTGGCCGCCGAGGCGGCTGTTCAGCGCGGCGGCCCGCTCCAGGTTGACCTGGCTGCCGACCGCCAGCGCGCCGAGCGAGCTGCGGCGCAGCGTCTCGCCCATCACGTCCGCCGTGAAGACGCCGCCCTCGTTGTCGATGACCGTCAGACAGACCCCGTTCACCGCGATCGAGTCGCCGTGCCCCGCGTCCGACGTGACGAGCGGGCCGCGCACGGCGATGACCGCCGAGTCGCCCGCACCCTCGGTGAGGCGGACGATCTCGCCCAGCTCCTCGACGATTCCGGTGAACATTCAGCTCTCCTCTGACTTGGTTCGCAGCAAAGCCGTGAAACGCAGGTCGCCACCGATCTGCGTGATGTCGGTGAAGTCCAGCTCGACGGCGTCGGCGATGGTGCCGACACCGGCGCCGACCAGGGCGGCCCGGCCGTCGCCGAGCAGTTTCGGCGCGATGTACCCGATCACCCGATCGACAAGTCCGGCCGCCAGGAAAGCTCCGGCGAGAGTCGGACCGCCTTCGAGCAGCACGTTGCGCACGCCCCGCGCGTAGAGCTCGGTCAGCATCCCGGTCAGATCCACGCGGCCCTGCGGGTCCGTGCCGGCCGCGGCCGCCGTGACGATCCAGGTGGGTGCCGCGGCGTCCCGCACCCGGGCATTTCCGGGGGTACGGCCGGAGGAGTCCACCACCACACGCAGCGGCTGCTTGATCGCGAGGGTGCCGTCGCGCAGATCCCGGACGGTGAGTTGCGGGTCGTCGGCCAGGACCGTCCCGACGCCGGCCACGATCGCGTCGACGGTGCCGCGCAGCACGTGCACGTCGGACCGCGACGCGGACGACGAGATCCACTGGCTGGTGCCGTCGGCGGCGGCCGAGCGCCCGTCCAGCGTCGCGGCGAACTTCCAGGTCACGTACGGCCGGCCCCGGCGCACCGCGGTCAGCCAGGCGACGTTGCCCGCCTCGGCCTCCTCCCGGCGCACCCCGGTCTCCACCTCGATGCCGGCGGCCCGCAGCGTCGCCGCCCCGCCGGACGCGACCGGGTTGGGGTCGTCCACCCCGATCACCACGCGCCGCACCCCGGCCGCGATCAGGGCCTCCGAGCAGGGACCGGTCCGCCCGGTGTGGTTGCACGGCTCCAGCGACACGACACAGGTGCCGCCCCGGGCACGCTCGCCGGCCTGGGCGAGGGCCACGATCTCGGCGTGCGGGCCACCCGCGTACGCATGGAAGCCCTCGCCGACCACCTCGCCGCCGGGACCGAGAAGCAGGCATCCGACGACCGGGTTGGGACTGGTCGTGCCAAGGCCACGGGCGGCCAGCGCGATCGCGCGGCGCATCGCCTCGTCCTCGGTGACCATCGGGCTGACGTCCTCTCACGCGGCATGGTCACGCGCGACGAGGAGGGAGAACGCCAGGAACCGGACATGAGGGTACGCTTCGCGCACCCTCGCCGAGCCGGTGCCGAGAGGGCACGACTCGCCGATTCCGCGCGCTGTCTCCCATCCGGACTGTCTGACCGGGCTTTCGCCTGATCAACCGTCGGCCCTGGAGTCTCACCAGGTCCACCGTCCGTCATGGTCGACGTCCGGGTCGCGGGCTACCGATGCGTGCGCATCGGATCACCGCCGGTTCGGAATTTCACCGAGTCCCGCCAGCGCGTGGTGGGTCACCCCCGAGTCTTGCACGCAGCAACGATTTTGCCACCTGGGCAGCGAGCTACTTCACATCCGCGTCACCCGTAGACAGTGTCTACGTTGCGGTGGTAGACACTGTCTATGGATCCTGAGCTTGGGCTTCGCGATCGGCTGGTGCGCGTGGGCGTGGAACTGGTTCGCACCGACGGGAGCACCGCCCTCTCGTTGCGCGAGATCGCCCGCCGAGCCGGCGTGTCGCACGGCGCGCCGCGGCGGCATTTCCCCACCCATCGTGAGCTGCTCTCCGCGATCGCGCGGGAGGGATTCCGCGATCTCACCGCGCGGGTGACCGCCACGCTCGCCGGCGCGCCACCCGGCCCCCGGGCCCGGGTGGCGCTGCTGGCCCGCGACTACGCCCGGTTCGCCGCCGAGGAACGCGGCATGTTCGAGCTGATGTTCCGGCACGACCTGCTGGAGAGCGGCAGTCTCGGGCTGCGCGACACCAGCCTGCCACTGTTCCGGCTGCTGGTGGCCCTGGTCGCGGAGGCCCAGCCGGACGGCGCGGGGTCGGCCCAGGTGCGGGCCGGGGCGCTCTGGGCCGGTCTGCACGGGGTGGTGCAGCTGTGGAGCTGGGGCAGCCTGGCGCTCGCCACCGGACTGGAGGACCCGGCGCCGCTGCTGGACGCCACCGTCGCGGCACACCTGGGGAGCGGGCGATGACCCGTACCCCCGCGCTGTATGCCGTGGCCGACGCCACCGCCGGCCGTGCCCTGCGACACATCTGGCGGCCGCGGGTCGCCGGGCTGGAACACCTCCCGGCCGATCGCGGGGCCATCGTCTGCGCCAACCACCTGTCCGTCGGCGATCAGCTCTTCCTCGGCGTCACGGTGCCGCGGCACATCGCGTTCTGGGCGAAGGCTGAGTATTTCCGGGCCACCGGCCTGCGCGGCGCACTGACCCGGCGGGTGGTGACCGGCATGGGCGCCATCGCCGTCGAGCGCGCCGGCGGCCGGGCCGTCCTCGGCGCCTTCGACGCCGCCGTGCCGATCCTGCGCGCCGGCGGTCTCGTCGCGATCTTCCCGGAGGGCACCCGCTCCCCCGACGGCCGCCTCTACCGGGGACGCACCGGAGCCGTGCGGCTGGCCGAGCGGGCCGGTGTCCCGATCGTCCCGGCCGGCATCACCGGCACACGCGGGGCCCGTCCCGCCGACCTGTTCCGCCCGTGGCGGCGTCCCGTCTCGATCACCTTCGGGCCGCCGCTGGAGGTGGCCGGGCGCGCCGGGACGGCAGCCGCGATCCGTGCGCTCACCGACGAGCTGATCGCCGCGATCGGGGAGCTGAGCGGACAGGAATACGTCCCGCACTACGCGCCGCGATAGCGGGCCATCCGCCGGTTACGCTGCGGCGCGGCGCTCCTCCGGCTGCGCTGCCGCGCGGGCTATCCCTCGGCTTCGCTGCGACGCCTGTCGATCGCCACGTAGGAGCCCGGCTGCGACTTGGCGACCTTCTTCATCTCCGAGGCGACCGCGATGACCACCCTCGGATCGGTGAACCGGCGGCCCTCCAGCGTCGCCTGGGCCACCCCGATCGAGAGCGTCACCAGCGCCGCCTTCTGCTTGTTTCCCCGGCGGTCCGGCACCTCGATGAAGCCTCGCTGGGCGTCCGTCGGCTCGTAGAGGCGGTCGGCCACGTTCTCGAAGTCGGTGACCGTGCGTTTGGTCAGCGGCAGGACCTGATCAGGCGTACAGATGAAGACGAAGTCGTCGCCGCCGATGTGGCCCAGGAAGATCGACGGCGGGCCGGTCTGCGCGCTGGCCCGCTGCAGGCTGCGTGCCAGCGCGATGATGAAGTCGTCGCCGCGGTCGAACCCGTAGACGTCGTTGACGCTCTTGAACCGGTCGATGTCGATGTACCCCACGGAGTACTCGCCGCCGTTGCGCATCCGCTCGCCGATCTCCCGGCGGACCCGCGCGTTGCCCGGCAGGCCGGTCAGCGGCGACACCTCACGGGCGTCCTTGTTGCGCCGCAGCGTGGTGGAGACCCGGGCGATCAGCTCGGCCGTGTCGAACGGCTTGACCAGGTAGTCGTCGGCGCCCGCGGTGAGGCCGACCACCTTGTCCACGGTCATGCTCTTCGCGGTCAGCATGATCACCGGAAGCGCCGAGGTGAGCGGCTCGGCGCGCAGCCGGCGGACCAGCTCGACGCCGTCCATCCGGGGCATCATCCAGTCGACCACGGCGAGACCCGGCCGGTGCGTCTCCATCATCTCGAGCGCTTCCTGGCCGTCCCGGGCACGGATCACCTCGAACCCGTTGACCTGCAGGTTGAACTCGACGAAGCTCGCGATGTCCTGATCGTCGTCGACCACCAGGATCAGGTCGGGACCCTCCTCGGGGTCCAGCTCCGGATCGATCTCGGGCCGGGACTCAGCGCCGTCCATCGCACCTTCCTGGGCTAGCACCGGGTGACAGTGGTACCGATGATGGTCCCTGAACGGGCCGTCACGCCACCCCCATCGCCCCGGCGGCGAGACCCCGCAGCTTGCGGATCGCCTCGGCCGGGTCGGCGGCGCCGTAGACGGCGGTGCCCGCCACGAACGCGTCGGCGCCCGCCTCGGCCGCCTGCTCGATGGTGTCCGCCGCGATCCCGCCGTCCACCTCGACCCGGATCTCCAGGTTGTTCACGGTGGCTCGGCGGCGGACGTCACGGACCTTGCCGAGCATCTCCGGCATGAACGCCTGGCCGCCGAAACCCGCCTTGATCGTCATGATCAGGATGGTGTCCAGGTACGGCAGGAGCTCCAGGTACGGCTCGACGGGGGTGTCCCGATCGATCGCCAGCCCGGCCTTGGCGCCGGCCGCCCGCAGCGTCTTGGCGAGCGCGACCGGGTCGTCGCAGGCCTCCGCGTGGAAGGTCACGTTGTAGGCGCCGGCCTCCGCGTAAGCCGGGGCCCAGCGCTGCGGGTCGGTGATCATCAGGTGCACGTCGAACGGGATGCTCGTCGCCTTGCGCAGACTCTGCACCACCGGGAGGCCGATCGTCAGGTTCGGCACGAAGTGGTTGTCCATGACGTCCACGTGCACCCAGTCGGCGGCGCCCTCGATGGCCCGCACCTCCTCCCCGAGCCGGGAGAAGTCGGAGGCGAGAATGCTCGGCGCGATGATCGGCGACTGTTCCACGGCTGAAAGTGTATGACCTCCCGGGTCACGGACGGGCGCGACCGCCCTGTGACCTGGCTGGGTTGGCTCTGTGTACCACCTTTGTTCTATGTATCGTTACGCGCCATGACCGAAGCCGTCGGCCTCCGGCCGTCGAAGACCGATACCCCCGCTGTCCCGGAGCGGGCCGCGACGCGTACCGGTGGCCGCCTGTCCGCCATCGACGGTCTGCGCCTGTTGGCGGCCCTGATGGTGGCGATGTACCACTTCACCGGATACACCCCCGGCGTCCGCCATGCGTGGGGGATCGAGTCCCGCGACGCGTTTCCCTGGCTGCACCAGATCAGTCAGTACGGGTGGCTGGGTGTCGAACTGTTCTTCATGATCAGCGGCTTCGTCGTCTGCATGAGCTGCTGGGGGCGTACCCCCGGTGCGTTCTTCCGCTCCCGGATCGTCCGGCTCTTCCCGGCCTACTGGGCGGCCATCGTGATCACGACGATCGTCGTCACGCTGTGGCCGGTCGTGCGCGAGCGCAAGCCGTGGAACGAAATCCTGATCAACTTCTCGATGCTCCAGGAGGGCCTCGGCGCCCCGAACGTCGACGGCGTGTACTGGACGCTCTGGAACGAAGGGCTCTTCTACCTGCTCTTCGCGTTCCTGGTCTGGCGCGGCCTCACCCTGAAACGGACGATCATCTTCGGGTACGGGTGGCTGATCGCCTCGGCGTTCGCCGCAAGGTCCGGCGTTCCGCTGATCGAGACGTTCCTGCAACCCGGGTACGCGCCGTTCTTCGTGGCCGGCATCGCGCTCTACCTGATCTACCGATTCAAGTCGGACATCGTGCTCTGGGGCATGTTCGGCCTCGCGTTCATCATGGCCCAGTACCGCACGTCCGAGATGCTGCGGTTCTACAACAAGAAGTACAGCCTGGAGATGCTGCAGCCGGCCGGCGCGCTGCTGGTGGGCGGGTTCTTCCTGGTGCTGACGCTTGTCGCGCTCGGCTACACGTCCCGGATCCAGTGGCGCTGGCTGACCACCGCGGGCGCGCTCACCTACCCGTTCTACCTGCTGCACGAGAACATCGGCTGGACGATCATCTACGGTCTCCGGGACACCGGGCCGCGCCTGGTCATCCTGGTGCTGGTCACCGCAATCATGCTGATGGCGGCCTTCCTGCTGCACCGCCTGGTGGAGAAGCCGGTCTCCCGGATCCTGCGGGACCGGCTCGCCGAGGCCAGCGCGATGATCAACCGGCCGGACCGGTTCGGCACTCCGCCGCCGGCGCCTTCATCCTCTGCGCCTTCATCTTCTTCGCCGGCGGCCTCGTCGCCGGTGCCCTCTTCGCCCGTGCCCTCTTCGCCCGCGCCTTCCTTGCCGGCGCAGCGGAACTCCGGGGAGCCGGACACCCTGGTCCTGCAGGTTTACCGATCCGAACAGTGATGAGGGAGGAGCCCTTCCGGCCCCTCCCTCATCCTGCTCAGCTCGTGCGGCGCAGGACGGCGAGGAACATCGCGTCCGTGCCGTGCCGGTGCGGCCACAGCTGCACCGTCGGACCCGCCCCCAGTCCCGGCATGCCCGGCGGCAGCAGCGGCCGGGCGTCCACGAAGTCCACCTCGACACCGCTGCGGCGGGCGCCCTCGCTGACCGTCACCTGCGTCTCCACCATGTGCGGCGAACACGTCACATAGGCCACCACGCCGCCCGGCCGCACCGCGCGCAACGCCGCGACGAGCAGCTCCCGCTGCAGTTTCGTCAGCGGCGGCAGGTCGGCCGGCTGACGGCGCCAGCGCGACTCCGGACGCCGCCGCAACGAGCCGAGACCCGTGCACGGCGCGTCCACCAGCACCCGGTCGAACGACTCCTCCGGCAGGTCCGGGTCACGGCCCACCGACCGGCCGTCCATCGGCAGCACCGTCACCGGCATGCCCTCGGTGGCCTGGTCGACCAGCCGGGCCCGGTGCTCGGCCACCTCGACCGCTGTCACCTCCGCGCCCCGGCCCGCGGCGATCGCCCCGATCAGGCCGGTCTTGCCGCCCGGACCGGCACACAGGTCCAGCCAGCGCGTGTCCCGGCCCTCGATCGGCGCGGCCAGCAGCGCCGCCGCGACCAGCTGCGAACCCTCGTCCTGCACGTGCGCGCGACCCGAACGGATCGCGGCGAGGTCACGCGGCGCGCCACCGTTCAGATAGACCGCGTACGGCGAGAACGCCCCCGGCACCCCGTTGACCTCGTCGGCGAGCTCGATCGCGTCCGCCCGGCCCGGACGCGCGCACAGATGCACGGCCGGCGGCTGGTTGTCCTCGATCAGCAGGCGGGCGGTGTCCTCCAGGTCGCCGCCGAGCGCCTCGGCGAACGCCCGGATGACCCACTGCGGGTGGTGGTGGATCACCGACAGGTTGGCGATCGGGTCGGCCTCGTAGTCCGGGGCGACCTTCGCCAGCCACGCGTCGAGCGGAGTCTCGGAGACCGTCCGCATCACCGCGTTCGCGAATCCGGCCGCGCCCGGCGCCACCGAACGGACCAGGTCGACCGTCTGGTTCACCGCGGCGTGCGACGGCACCCGCGTGTAGAGCAGCTGGTAGACGCCGAGGCGCAGCGCGTCCCGGGCGGGCGGGTCGATCCGGGCGACGTCCCGCCCGGCCGCGTCCGCGATGATCAGGTCGAGGGTGCCGAGCGCCCGCAGCGTCCCGTAGGTCAGCTCCGTCGCGAACGCCGCGTCCCGGCCGCTCAGACCCATCCCGCCGAGGATGTCGGAGAGGACCAGGTTCGCGTACGCGTCGTCGCGGTGCACCGCGGCGATCGCCTCGTACGCCGCCTGCCGTGCCGGGTCGGACGGCGGCCGCCCGCCCCGCGGCGCCCGGCCACTGCGCTCGTCCCGGCCGTACCCCGGCCCGGCCGGCCGGCTCGGCCGTCCACCGTGCGGGCGTGATGCCCGATGTTCCGTCACAGCTGTGCTCCCTTGCCGGCGAGGCCGTAGTCGAATGTGCAGCCGGTCACGCCAGCTTCTCCCCCGCTTGGATCCGCATGCCGCGCGCCCAGTCGGTCGCGGACATCGGTTTCTTGCCGGCGGCCCGGACCTCGCCGAGCATCACCGGAGTCGTCGCGGTGCCGGCCAGCACCTGTGTGCGCTCCACCAGCAGCTCACCCGCCGGCAGCGACGGCCCGTTCGCCACCGGGCGCACCGGGCCCAGCTTCAGCCGGTCGCCGCGCAGCGTCGTCCACGCGCCGGGCGCCGGCGTACACGCCCGGATCCGCCGGTCCACCGCGAACGCCGGGTCGTCCCAGCGGATCCGGGCGTCGTCGGCGGTCAGTTTCGGCGCGAACGAGACACCGTCGGCCGGCTGCGGGTGCGCCCGGGCGGTGCCCGCCTCGATCGCGTCGAGCACCGCGACGAGCAGACCGGCGCCCTCCACCGCGAGCCTCTCCAGCAGGTCGCCGGAGGTGTCGTTGAACCGGATCTGGTCGGTGAGCGTGCCGTAGACCGGGCCGGTGTCCAGCCCCGCCTCCAGCTCGAAGACACTCGCGCCGGTCACCGCGTCACCGTGCAGGACGGCGTGCTGCACCGGCGCCGCGCCACGCCAGGCCGGCAGCAGCGAGAAGTGCAGGTTCAGCCAGCCGCGCTTCGGGATCTCCAGCGCGCTCGGCGGGACCAGCGCGCCGTACGCCACCACCGGCACACAGTCCGGCGCGATCTGACGCAGCCGCTCCTGGAACTCGGGGTCACGCGGTTTCTCCGGGGTGAGCACCTCGATGCCACGCTCGTCGGCCCACGCGCCGACGGGCGAGCGCACCAGGCGGCGGCCCCGGCCGGCCGGCGCATCCGGGCGGGTCAGCACGGCGGCCAGCTCGTGGCCGGAGGCGGCGATCGCCTCCAGGCTCGGCAAGGCCACCTCGGGAGTGCCCGCGAAGACCAGGCGCATGCCCGTCACCTGCCCAGCCCGAAGATGCCCCGGCCGTGCGGGCTCTCCTTGATCGTGGGCGGCTTGCCGGCGTCGTACCACTCGGCGGAACGGATCTGCTTCATCGCGTCCTTGCGGGCCGCCGCGTCCAGCCGGTCCAGGAAGAGGACGCCGTCCAGATGGTCGGTCTCGTGCTGCACGCAGCGGGCCATCAGGCCGGTGCCGACCAGCTGGATCGGGTCGCCGTGCTCGTTGAAACCGTTCGCCACGACGTTCTGCCGGCGTTTCGTGTCGACGTAGACGCCGGGGATGGAGAGGCAGCCCTCCGGGCCGTCCTGCTCCTCGGAGTCGGGGAACGAGAGCACCGGGTTCACGATGTGGCCGACCACGTCGTCGATGTCGAAGGTGAAGACGCGCAGACCGACGCCGAGCTGCGGTGCGGCCAGGCCGGCGCCGCCCTCGTCCTGCATCGTCTCGATCAGATCCTTGACCAGAGTGCGCAGTTCCTTGTCGAAGTCGACGACGGGATCAGCCGGCGTGCGCAGGACCGGATCGCCGAAAAGACGGATTTGCTGGACGGTCACGCGGCGAAACTCCTGACTGTGGTGGCTTGCACCCGACCAGTCTACGGAGTCTCCCGGGCGGGGGTCGGATCAGAACAGGTCGGACGGATCAACCTGGATGCGCACCGGCTGGGCGGCCTTGCGGGCACTGCGCATCGCGGCCGCCTCGTGCAGCGCCCGCGCCAGCTCGCCGGCCCGCGACCGGGACACCCGCAGCAGCATCCGCTCCTGCTCGCCGTCGGCCGGAACCGGGCCGAGCACCTCGGCGCCGTCCGGCAGCTTCGCGTGCGCCAGCAGGTCCGCCACGGCGGGCGCGGTGCCCGTGACACTCGCCATCCGGGCGGCCGGCGGGAAACCCAGCTCGCGGCGTTCGGCCAGCTCACGGGCCGCGAACCAGCCCGGATCCCAGCGCAGCAGCGCCTGCACCGGAGCCAGCGATCCGTCCGCCACCACGACCACCTTGCCACCGGCCGGGGCGGGCCGGGCCAGCGCCGCCGCGTTCAGCCAGCGGCGCATCGTCTCCTCCGCGGCGCGCAGATCGGAACGGCTCAGCAGCGCCCACGTGTCGAGCAGCAGGACCGCGCCGTACCCACCGCCCTCGGCGACCGGCTCGGCCCCCGGCGTCGACACCACCAGCGACGCCTCCGCCGGAACGGTGACCAGCACCTCATCGCGCCCCGATGTGCGCACCGGCACACCCGGAAAAGCACGGCCCAACTCCTCAGCGGTACGCCGGGCGCCGGTCACCGAGGCACGCAGGCGGCGCTCACCGCAGGCCGGGCACTCGTACGCCGCGGACGCCCGCCCGCACCAGTGACAGACCGGCACGTCCCGCGCGCCGGTCAGCCCGAGCGGCCCGGAGCAGTGCGGGCACCGCGCCGGGGTACGGCACTCGGCGCACGCCACCGCCGGGAGGTAACCCCGGCGCGGCACCTGAACCAGCACCGGGGCGTCGTCCTTCAACGCCTGCCGCGCCGTCTGCCAGGCCAGGCTCGGCAGCCGCGCGCTCACCGCTCCGGGGTCCCGGGCCAGCTGCGGGTCGTCCCCGGTCGGCGCGATCGCCGGCGACCGCCGCCGCAACACCACCCGGTCCGCCACGATCTCCTTGGCCCAGCCGGTCTCCAGCAACAACTGCGCTTCCCCGGTACGGGCGAAGCCGCCCACCAGCACCGCACATCCCGCCAGTTGCGCGCGGGTGAGCAGCACCTCCCGCGCGTGCGGATAGGGTGCCCGCGGCTCGGCGAGCACGTCGTCCCCGTCGTCCCAGATCACCACCAGCCCGAGGTCGTGCACCGGCGCCCACATCGCGGCCCGGGTCCCGGCGACCACCGGCACCCGATGCCGGCTGGCCGCGAGGAACCGCCGATAGCGCTCGGCCGGCCCGAGAGCCGCGTTCAGCGCGACGTGCCGCCCGGCGCCGAGAACCGCACCCAATGCGGCGTCGACCCGCTCCAGATCCCGCGCGTCGGCGACCACGATGACCACACCCTTGCCGCCACGCACCGCGGCCCCGGCCGCCTCGGCGATCCGGGCGGCCCAGTCCTCCCCGGGAAGCGCCGACCAGACGGCCCGAGCGGCCCGCCCGTCCGCCAGCGCCCGCAGAAACCCGGTCCCCGCCGCATACGAATCCCACCCGCCCGCAGCCGGCGCCCCGATCCCCTCGACCGCAGCCGGACCAGCCGTCCCGTCCCCCGCAACCCGCACCTCGCCACCGGCCAGGACCTCGTCGCCCGCCAGGACTTCGCCACCGGCCAGGACCTCGTCGCCCGCCCGCGCGCCATCGCCGGAATGCACCTCAGCGCCAGCCCGCACGCCATCGCCCGAATGCACCTCAGCGCCAGCCCGCGACTCGCTCTCGGAGCCGACCTCGCCGTCTCCAAGCGGCTCGCCGCCCCCCTGCGCCTCGCTCCCCGGAGGCGGCTCACCGTGGTCCTGCGCCTCGCGACCGGTCTGCGCCCCTTCATCGGTCGGCGACACAGGAGCCGGCTGGGCGGCGGCCTCCACGCGGGCATGCCGGGGCGGGACCGCCAGCCGCAGCACGTCCGCGAGATTGCCGGCGTAGCGCTTGGCCACCGCCTCCGCGAGCCGGGCGATCTCCGGGTCCAGCACGCGCTCCGGCGACACCACCCGCTCCAGGTAGGCCAGCTTGCCACCGTGCTCGGACGACTCCACCCGCTCCAGCAGGAACCCGCTCACCAGCTGCCCGGCGAACCGCACCTTGACCCGCACACCCGGCTGCGCCGCCTCATCAGAGTCGGCGGGCACCAGATAGTCGAACGGCCGGTCCAGGTGCGGCAGCGACACGTCGACGCAGACCCGGGCGACCGGCAGCCGCTCGGCCGGTTCCCGTTCGCTGCGCGCACCCTTGGTCCCCATCGCCGAACATTCTGCCCGGCCCCTCCGACAGGAATCCCGGCCCGCCTCCAGAAGCGGATCACGCCATACCGCATGGATCACGGCGATGAGTCAGCTGGACGCACACGAACGCCCGTTCGTGTGCGCCTGTCTCCCATAGCGCGGCGGCCGACGCACGCGACCAGCCTCCGCGTGCGCCCATCGCTCCTGCGAACCGGCCCGGCCCGGCCGGAAACAGAACGAGGCCCGGCTTAGCAAAGCCGGGCCTCGAACCAAAAATGCGATCAGGAAGCAGCGTTCTTCAGATCCGCGGCCCGGTCGGTGCTCTCCCAGCGGAGCTCCGCGATCTCCCGGCCGAAGTGGCCGTACGCGGCGGTCTGCTGGTAGATCGGGCGCAGCAGGTCCAGGTCCCGGATGATCGCGGCCGGGCGCAGGTCGAAGACCTCCGTGATGGCCTTCTCGATCTTCTCGACTGCGACGGTCTCGGTGCCGAAGGTCTCGACGAACAGCGAGACCGGGTGGGCCTTGCCGATCGCGTAGGCGACCTGGGTCTCGCAACGCTCGGCGAGACCGGCGGCGACCACGTTCTTGGCGACCCAGCGCATCGCGTACGCCGCGGACCGGTCCACCTTCGACGGGTCCTTGCCGGAGAACGCGCCGCCGCCGTGACGGGAGTAGCCGCCGTACGTGTCAACGATGATCTTGCGGCCGGTGAGGCCGGCGTCGCCCATCGGGCCGCCGATCTCGAAGCGGCCGGTCGGGTTGACCAGGAGGCGGTAGCCCTCGGTGTCGATGCCGAGGTTCTCCAGCTCGGGGGCGATCACGTGCTCGCGGATGTCCGGCGTGAGCAGCGACTCCAGCGAGATGTCGGCGGCGTGCTGCGAGGAGACCACGATCGTGTCGAGGCGGACCGGGCGCAGGCCGTCGTACTCGATGGTGACCTGGGTCTTGCCGTCGGGACGAAGGTACGGAATGGTGCCGTCCTTGCGCGCGGCGGAGAGCCGGCGGGCCAGCCGGTGGGCGAGCGCGATCGGCAGCGGCATCAGCTCGGGCGTCTCCGAGCAGGCGAAGCCGAACATCATGCCCTGGTCGCCGGCGCCCTGCTGGTCGAGGATGTGCTCGGAGTCGCCCTCACGCAGCTCGATGGCGCTGTCCACGCCCTGCGCGATGTCCGGCGACTGGGAGCCGATCGAGACGCTGACGCCGCAGGACGCGCCGTCGAAGCCCTTCTTCGACGAGTCGTAACCGATGCCCAGGATCGTGTCGCGCACGATCTTCGGGATGTCGGCGTAGGCCTGCGTGGTGACCTCGCCCGCCACGTGCACCTGGCCGGTCGTGATCAGGGTTTCCACCGCGACACGGCTGCGAGGGTCCTGGGCGAGCAGGGCGTCGAGAATCCCGTCGCTGATCTGGTCAGCGATCTTGTCCGGGTGGCCTTCCGTGACCGACTCGGAGGTGAACAGGCGGCGTGCCACGGTGCTCCTCAGATTTGTCGAATACAACGTAACGCGGAAGTGTAATCAGCCCTGCCGAGCGTGACCGACCTGGGCATCCAACCGTGCCACGACGTGGTCCAAAATCACATCAGCCACATCGTCTTTGGGGAGTTGACCAAAGGTACCGGTGGATCCGTCGGCGCCCAGCAGGGTGACCGTGTTGTGATCCTGCCCGAACACCAGGTCCGGGCCCACCTCGTTAACGACGATCAGGTCGGCGCGTTTCTTCACCAATTTTGCCCGCGCGTGCTCGAGCGCCGCATGAGTCTCGGCAGCGAAGGCGACGAGAATCTGGTCCGGGCGCTTGGACGCGCCCAGTTCGGCGGCGATGTCCGGATTCGTGGTCAGGACGATCGGCGAAGGCGTACCCGAATCGGTCTTTTTGATCTTTTGGGCCGCGACCGTCTCCGGGCGGAAGTCGGCCGGCGCGGCCGCCATGATCGCCACATCCGCCGCGGCGAACGCTTCGACGGTCGCTTTCCGCAGCTCCTCGGTGGTGCCCACCCGCACGACGTCGGCGCCGGCCGGGTCGGGCAGCGCGACGTTCGCCGCCACCAGCGTCACCCGTGCGCCTCGCGCCACGGCGGCCTTGGCCAGCGCGTACCCCTGCTTGCCGGAACTGCGGTTGCCCAGGTAACGCACCGGATCCAGCGGCTCGCGCGTCCCACCGGCGGTCACCACCACGTGCCGCCCGGCAAGATCAAGATCAAGACCCCGCTTGTGTACGCGTACCGCGTACTCGAAGATCGCGGCCGGATCGGGCAGCCGCCCCTTGCCGGTGTCCCTGCCGGTCAGGCGCCCCACGGCCGGCTCGATGACGAACGCGCCGCGCTCGCGCAGGGTCGCCACGTTCGCCCGGGTCGCCGGGTTCTCCCACATCTCGGTGTGCATGGCCGGCGCGTACACGATCGGGCACGTCGCCGTGAGCAGTGTGTTGGTGAGCAGGTCGTCGGCGATCCCGTGGGCCGCCTTGGCCAGGATGTCCGCGGTGGCCGGCGCGACCACGACCAGCTCGGCGGCCCGGCCGATCCGCACGTGCGGCACCTCGTGCGCGTCGTGGAACACCTCGGTGGCGACCGGCCGCCCGGAGAGCGCCGCCCAGGTCGGCTCGCCGACGAACTTGAGCGCGGACGCGGTCGGCACCACCCGCACGCCGTGCCCCGACTCGGTGAAGAGGCGCAACAGCTCACAGGCCTTGTACGCGGCGATGCCGCCGCACACCCCCAGGACCACCTCGGTCACGTGCGCACCTCACATAACAATCGATCCCGCGCCCATGATCTGGGACGCGGGATCATCATGTCGGATCAAACGATCAGGGATTGTCGGTGGGCTCTGCCGTCAGCAGGCCGGCGTTGATCTCCCGCATCGCGATGGAGAGCGGCTTCTCCTGCGGAGTGGTCTCCACGAGAGGACCGACATACTCCAGGAGACCCTCGCCCAACTGGCTGTAGTAGGCGTTGACCTGGCGGGCGCGCTTGGCCGCGAAGATCACCAGCGAGTACTTCGACGAGGTCTTGTCGAGCAGCTCGTCGATCGGCGGGTTGGTGATGCCTTCGGGGTTCGCGATGGTTCCCACAGTCACTGCTTCCTTAATGCTCGTTTGCTTGAGCGCTGTTGTCTCAAAGCTCGGTGGCTTGAGCGGGCGCTAAGTACGATGAACCGAGCAATCCTACCAGCTCGTCCGCGGCTCGCTCGACGAAGTCGTTCACCACGGTCCGGTCGAACTCGGCCTCGGCGGCCAGCTCCTCGTCGGCGTGGGCGAGACGGCGGCGGATCGTCTCCTCGTCGTCGGTGCCCCGGCCGATCAGGCGGCGCTGGAGCTCCTCGACGCTCGGCGGGGCCAGGAAGACCAGCTGGGCCTCCGGCATCGCCGCGCGGACCTGGCGGGCGCCCTGCAGGTCGATCTTCAGCAAAACGGGCCGGCCCTGCTGGAGCCAGCCCTCGACCTGTGCCCGGGGAGTCCCGTAGAGATTTCCCGCGAACTCCGCCCACTCCAGCAGCTGTCCGCCGTCGATCAGGCGCTGGAACTCGGCGCGGCTCACGAAGTGATAGTGCTCCCCGTCGGTCTCGTAGTCCCGTTTCTTGCGGGTCGTCACCGACACCGACAACCTGATCCAAGGCGAGCGCGCCCGGATCAGCTCGATCACACTGTCCTTGCCGACCCCGGAGGGGCCGGAGAGAACGGTGAGGCGGGCTGCCGGGCGCGCGTCGTCATCCATGCTCACGGCTCATGTCTACACGAGCCCATGAGTCAGTTCGCAGCGAACTCCCCCAGGAGGGCCTTGCGCTGCTGGTCGCCAAGACCACGGAGCCGGCGGCTCTCAGCGATCTTGAGCTTCTCCATGATCTGGGTCGCGCGGATCTTGCCGATGCCCGGCAGCGCCTGAAGCACGGCCGAGACCTTCAGCTTGCCGACGACCTCGTCAGCCTCCGCGCGGTCCAGCACGGCGGCGAGGGTGGTCTTGCCGGACTTGAGCTGTTCCTTCAGCTCAGCCCGAGCCTTGCGAACTTCCGCGGCCTTCTCCAGCGCAGCTTGGCGCTGTTCGGGGCTCAGTGACGGGAGCGGCACCAGTTCTCCTCAGGTCCCTCACGCGGCGGTAGTTCATACCGGCGCTTTGCGTGAAACGTGGTGTGCCAGGGAACCGAAGGGGCATATGGTTCCCGGCGCCGGGAAAACTAGCGGTCAACGGCGCTTTCGGCAACGTCGGGGTACCCCGTGAACCGCTTCCCGACGCACTGGTAAGCAGGCCGTTTCACCCGAGCGCGGCTCGGCAGTCGTCAAGAACACGCTCCGCCGCGACGCGCAGATCGCTACCCTGCGGCCCCGCCGAGAGAACCTCGCGTGAGTACGAGGGCAACACGTTCCGCAGGCTTTCGCCGAAGACCGCGCGCAGGTCGGAGGGCGTCGCGCCCTGCGCTCCGAGGCCCGGAGCGAGCAGCGGCCCGTTCACCGCGGACAGGTCGTGCCCGGTCTCACCGATCGTCGCGCCGACCACCAGCCCGAGACTGCCGAGCGGCTGCGCACCCGCGTTGACCTGCGCAATCTCGTCGATGACGGTTTGCGCGACGGTTTTCCCGGTCGCCGTGACGGCGTGCTGGACGGCCGGCCCCTCCGGGTTCGAGGTGAGCGCGAGGACGAAGACTCCGCCACCGTGAGCGGCCGCCAGGTCGAACGCCGGCTGCAACGAGCCGACCCCGAGATAGGGACTCACAGTAATCGCGTCAGCACACAGAGAACTCGCCGGATCCAGATAGGCGGACGCGTAAGCCGCCATCGTGGACCCGATGTCGCCGCGTTTCACGTCCAGCAGGACGAGCGCGCCGGCCTCTCGGGACTGTCGGATAGTTGACTCAAGAATCGCGACGCCACGTGACCCAAATCTCTCAAAAAACGCGGACTGTGGTTTCAGAACAGCCACCCGATCGGCCAGTGCGTCGACCACCGTACGGGCGAAGCGTTCCAGGCCGGCGATGTCGTCGGAGAGGCCCCAGCGGGCGAGCAGAGAGGCGTGCGGGTCGATGCCGACGCAGAGCGGACCACGCTCCGCTACGGCGGCATGGAGGCGTTCGCCGAACGTTTCCATCGAAAGTTCCTTCTTCCGTGTCAGGTAGCTGCCACCGCGGCGGTGATCCCCGCGGTAATGCGGTCCACGTCCGCGTCGTCCGCCGCATAGGGCGGCATCGTGTAGATCAGGTCCCGGAACGGCCGCAGCCAGACTCCCTCGGCCACCGCCGCCGCGGTCGCGCGCGCCATGTCCACCGGATGATCCAGCTGCACCACGCCGATCGCACCGAGAACGCGGACATCGGCGACGCCGGGCGCTGCGCGGAGCGGCTCCAGGCCGTCCTTCAGACGGCTTTCGATCGCGGGTACGCGTACCGCCCAGTCCCCGCCCCGCAGGAGCCCGAGCGACGCGTTCGCCACGGCACACGCCAGCGGGTTGCCCATGAACGTCGGCCCGTGCGCCAGCCCGCCGCCCTGACCCGCCGAGATCGCCGAGGCCACCTCGGGCGTGCACAGGGTCGCGGCCAGCGTCAAATACCCGCCGGTGAGCGCCTTGCCGAGGCAGAGGATGTCCGGGCTGACCCCGGCGTGCTCGGCGGCGAAGAGCCGGCCGGTCCGCCCGAAGCCGGTGGCGATCTCGTCGAAGATCAGGAAGATGCCGTGCGCCGCGGTCGCCTCCCGCAGCACCCGCAGGTACTCCGGATGGTGGAACCGCATGCCACCGGCGCCCTGCACGACCGGCTCCACGATCACCGCGGCGATCTCGTCCGCGTGCCGCTCGACGGTCTCGCGCAGCGCGTCGGCGTAATCCGGGCGGAGATCGGCCGGCGGCGCCTCCGCGAAGACCTGCGCCGGCAGCACCCCGGTCCAGAGCGAGTGCATCCCGCCGTCGGGGTCGCAGACGCTCATCGGGTGGAACGTGTCGCCGTGATAGCCGCCCCGCCAGGTCGCCAGGCGCCGCCGCCGCGGCCGGCCCAGCGCCCGCTGAGCCTGCAGCGCCATCTTGATCGCCACCTCGACGCCGACCGAGCCGGAGTCGCAGAGGAAGACGTGCTCCAGGCCGGCCGGCGTCATCTCGACGAGCGTGGCGGCCAGCCGGATCGCCGGCTCGTGGGTGAGGCCACCGAACATCACGTGGCTCATCCGGCCGGCCTGCTCGGCGAGCGCGGCGTCCAGCACCGGGTGCCGGTACCCGTGGATCGCCGCCCACCAGGACGACATGCCGTCGACCAGCTCACGCCCGCCGGCCAGCCGCAGCCGCACGCCCGCCGCGCTCTCCACGAGGTACGGGTCGGTGCGGCCGGGCATCGGGCCGTACGGATGCCAGACGTGCGCCCGGTCGAGCGCGAGCAGGTCGTCGCGCTCGATGCCGGTCATCGCGCGCGGTGGGAACGGATCGGCCGGGCGCCCCGGGCGACCGCCCGGACCAGGTCCGGTCCCCGATAGATGAACCCGCTGTAGAGCTGCACCAGCGACGCGCCGGCGTCCAGCAGGCGGGCCGCGTCGTCGACCGACATGACGCCGCCGACGCCGATGATCGGCAGCCGGCCGCCGGTCTCGTCGTGCACGAACTTCACCACCTGGCGGGACCGCTCGGTCAGCGGCCGGCCGGAGAGACCGCCGGCCTCATCCGCGAGGTGCTGGTCGGCCTCGTCGATCCCGTCGCGGGACAGCGTGGTGTTCGTCGCGATCAGCCCGGCCGCGCCGTGCTCCAGGCAGACCTCGAGGAGCTCGGCGATGGCCGGCTCGGTGAGGTCCGGCGCGATCTTCACGAGCACCGGCACCGGGCCGCTGAGTGCCTTGAGCAGGGCCGCGATCGAGTCCCGGTCCTGCAGCGAGCGCAGGCCCGGGGTGTTCGGCGAGGAGACGTTGACCGCGATGTAGTCGGCGTACGGGTGCAGCAGCCGGTACGAGGTGAGGTAGTCCTCGACGGCGTCTTCCAGCGGCGTCACCTTGGACTTGCCGAGCGAGATGCCGAGCGGCACGTCCAGTTTGCCGAGGGCCGCCAGCCGGTCCGCGAGAGCGGCCGCGCCGGCGTTGTTGAACCCCATCCGGTTGATGATCGCCTCGGACTGCTTGAGCCGGAACAGCCGCGGCCTGTCGTTGCCCGGCTGCTCCTTCGCGGTGACCGTGCCCACCTCGACGAACCCGAAACCCAGGGCCGGCCAGGCCGGCAGCGCCACGCCGTTCTTGTCCATCCCGGCGGCCAGGCCGACCCGGTTCGGGAACCGGACGCCGAACACGTCCACCGGGGCGGCGAACGCGTACCTGCGGCGCATCGCGGCCAGGGCCGGGGCAGGCAGCGTGGCGAGCCGGTTCAGCGTCCACTCGTGGGCGTGCTCGGCGTCGCCGCCGCCCAGCCGGAACAGGACCGGCCGGGCGACGTTCGCGAACAGATTCACTTGCTCAGCTCCGGCCGGAGCAGCGCGTGCAGCTCCTGCAGCGGGCGGACGGTCATGTCCCCGCGCATCAGCGCCTCGATGCCCATCACCGCGGCGGCCGCGCCCGGCACCGTGGTCACGCTCGGCACGTCCGCTGTCACGGCGGCGCTGCGGATCTCGTACCCGTCGAGGCGGGCGCTGGCGCCCGAGCCCTGCGGGGTGTTGATGATCAGCGAGATCTCGCCGGCCAGGATCAGCTCGACCGCGTTCGTGCCGGGGCTCTCGTAGTGCTTCGGCACGACCTCGCACTCGATGCCGTAACGGCGCAGCACCTCGCCGGTGCCGGCCGTCGTGACGATCGTGAAGCCCAGGTCGGCGAGCCGCTTCACCGGGAAGACCATCGAGCGCTTGTCCCGGTTAGCCACCGAGACGAAGACCTTGCCGCTGGTCGGGAGCGAGCCGTACGCGGCGGCCTGCGACTTGGCGAACGCCTGGCCGAAGCCGGCGTCGATGCCCATCACCTCGCCGGTCGACTTCATCTCCGGGCTGAGCAGGTTGTCCACGCTCTTGCCGGCCGGGGTGCGGAACCGCTTGAACGGCAGCACCGCCTCCTTCACCGCGATCGGCGCGTTCGGCGGCACGGTGCCGCCGTCGCCCTCGGCCAGCAGCAGGCCCTCCGCGCGCAGGTCGGCGATGGTGGCGCCGAGCGCGATCCGGGCCGCCGCCTTGGCGAGCGGGACAGCCGTCGCCTTGGAGACGAACGGCACGGTCCGGGAGGCGCGCGGGTTGGCCTCCAGCACGTAGAGCGTCTCGTCCTTCAGCGCGTACTGGACGTTGAGCAGGCCGCGCACCCCGACGCCGCGGGCGATCGCCTCGGTGTAACGGCGCACCTCCGCGATGTGCGAGGCGGCCAGGTTGACCGGCGGCAGCGAGCAGGCCGAGTCGCCGGAGTGGATGCCGGCCTCCTCGATGTGCTCCATCACGCCGCCGAGGTAGACCTCGCCCGTCGCGTCGCAGAGCGCGTCCACGTCGATCTCGATGGCGTCGTCCAGGAACCGGTCGACGAGCACCGGGTGGTCCGGCGAGATCTCGGTGGCCCGCTCGATGTAGCCCTGCAGGGTCGGCTCGTCGTAGACGATCTCCATGCCCCGGCCGCCGAGCACGTACGACGGGCGGACCAGCACCGGGTACCCGATCGTGTCGGCGATCGCCTTGGCCTCGGGGAAGGTGGTGGCGGTGCCGTGGTCCGGCGAGCGCAGACCGGCCTCGGCCAGCACCGCGCCGAACAGGCCACGGTCCTCGGCCAGGTCGATCGCCTCGGGCGAGGTGCCGACGATCGGCACGCCGGCCGCCTTGAGCCGGTTCGCCAGGCCGAGCGGGGTCTGCCCGCCGAGCTGCACGATCACGCCGACCACGCCGGGGCCGCCGGCCGCCTTGCCGGAGCTGTCCTCGGCGTGCACGACCTCGAGGACGTCCTCGAAGGTGAGCGGCTCGAAGTAGAGCCGGTCGGCGGTGTCGTAGTCGGTGGAGACCGTCTCCGGGTTGCAGTTGACCATCACGGTCTCGAAATCGACACCCCGGAGCGCCTGTACGGCGTGCACACAGGAGTAGTCGAACTCGATGCCCTGGCCGATCCGGTTCGGCCCCGAACCCAGGATGATCACCTTGGGCCGGTCGCTCGGCGCCACCTCGGTCTCCTCGTCATAGGACGAGTAGTGGTACGGGGTGTTCGCCTGGAACTCGGCGGCGCAGGTGTCCACGGTCTTGTAGACCGGGCGGATGCCGAGCCGGTGCCGCAGCGCGCGGACGCCGTCCTCACCGGCCAGCTCCGGGCGCAGCGTCGCGAGCTGGCGGTCGGAGAGCCCGCTGCGCTTGGCCCGGCGCAGCAGCTCGTCGTCGAGCACCGGCGCGGCCAGGATCTCGGCACGCAGGTCGACCAGGGCCTGGATCTCGTCGAGGAACCACGGGTCGATCCGGCCGCTCGCCGCGTGCACCTGCTCGACCGTGGCGCCGAGCCGCAGCGCGGCCTCGACCGTGTAGAGCCGGCCGTCGTGCGGGACCTTCAGGGCTTCGAGCGCCTCGTCGACGTTCTCGAAGGTCGGCGCGGTCCAGAAGCCGGCCGCCTTGGTCTCCATCGAGCGCATCGCCTTGTTCAGCGCCTCGGCGAAGTTGCGGCCCAGGCTCATCGCCTCGCCGACCGACTTCATCGTGGTGGTGAGCTCCTTGTCGGCGCCCGGGAACTTCTCGAAGGCGAACCGCGGGATCTTCACGACCACGTAGTCGAGGGCCGGCTCGAACGCGGCCGGGGTCTTCAGCGTGATGTCGTTCGGGATCTCGTCCAGGGTGTAGCCGATCGCGAGCTTCGCGGCGATCTTGGCGATCGGGAAGCCGGTGGCCTTCGAGGCGAGCGCGGACGAGCGGGAGACCCGGGGGTTCATCTCGATCACGATCATCCGGCCGTCGTCCGGGTTGATCGCGAACTGGATGTTGCAGCCGCCGGTGTCCACGCCGACCTCGCGCAGCACGGCGATGCCCAGGTCCCGCATCTTCTGGTACTCGCGGTCGGTGAGCGTCATGGCCGGCGCCACGGTGACGCTGTCACCGGTGTGCACGCCCATCGGGTCGATGTTCTCGATCGAACAGACGACCACGACGTTGTCGTGCTTGTCGCGCATCAGCTCGAGCTCGTACTCCTTCCAGCCGAGCACGCTCTCCTCGATCAGCACCTCGGTCACCGGGGAGGCGGCCAGGCCGGCGCCGGCGATCCGCTCCAGGTCCTCGGGCGTGTGCGCCATACCGGAGCCGAGGCCGCCCATCGTGAACGAGGGCCGGATGACGACCGGGAGGCCGATCTCGGCGACCGTCTCGCGGACCTCGTCCATCGAGTGGCAGACCCGCGAGCGCGGCGTCTCGCCGCCGGCGATCGCCACGATGTCCTTGAAGAGCTGGCGGTCCTCGCCCTTGCGGATCGCGTCGACGTTCGCGCCGATCAGCTCGACGCCGTACTTCTCCAGCACGCCGCTCTCGTGCAGGGCGATCGCGGTGTTCAGCGCGGTCTGGCCGCCCAGCGTCGGCAGGATCGCGTCCGGGCGTTCCTTGGCGATGACCAGCTCGACGAACTCCGGGGTGATCGGCTCGACGTAGGTGGCGTCGGCGAACTCCGGGTCGGTCATGATCGTCGCCGGGTTCGAGTTGACCAGCGAGACCCGGATGCCCTCGGCCCGCAGGACCCGGCAGGCCTGGGTGCCGGAGTAGTCGAACTCGCAGGCCTGGCCGATGACGATCGGACCGGAGCCGATCACCATGATGTGCTTGAGATCTTCACGTTTCGGCATGGTGGTCAGCCCTTCTTCTCGACCAGCTCGACGAACCTGTCGAAGAGGTAGTCGGCGTCGTGCGGGCCGGCGGCGGCCTCGGGGTGGTACTGGACGGTGAAGGCGGGCACCTCGATGCCGCGCAGGCCCTCGACCACGTTGTCGTTGAGGCAGACGTGCGAGACCTCGACGCCCCCGAAGTCGGTGTCGATCACGGTGTTCAGCGGGGCGTCCACGGCGAACCCGTGGTTGTGGCTGGTCACCTCCACCTTGCCGGTGGTCTTGTCGAGCACCGGCTGGTTGATGCCGCGGTGGCCGTACCCCAGCTTGTAGGTCCCGAAGCCGAGCGCGCGGCCGAGGATCTGGCTGCCGAAGCAGATGCCGAAGAGCGGCACCTCGCGGCGCATCACCTCACGCGCCAGGCTGACCGGGCCGTCGGCGGTCGCCGGGTCGCCCGGGCCGGGCGAGAAGAAGACCGCGTCCGGGCTGACCGCGAGCAGCTCCTCGATCGACGACGTCGCCGGGAAGATGTGCGTGGTGACGCCGCGGGCGGCGAGCCGGCGGGCCACGTTGCGCTTGATGCCCAGGTCCAGCGCGGCGACCGTGTACCGGTGCTCGCCCTCGGCCTTGACCGTGTACTGCGAAGCGGTGGTGACCTGTGCGGAGAGGTCCGCGCCGATCATCTCCGGCTCGCCCTTGACCCGCTCCAGCAGCGCGGCCGGGTCCAGATCGACCGAGGAGATGCCGACCCGCATCGCGCCGCGCTCGCGCAGGTGGCGGGTGAGCGCGCGGGTGTCGACGCCGCTGATCCCGACGACGCCCTCGGCGGCGAGACGCTCGCCGAGGTCGCCCTGCGAGCGCCAGTTCGACGGGCGGCGGGCCGGGTCGCGGACCACGTAGCCGGCCACCCAGATCCGGTCCGACTCGTCGTCGTCGGCGTTGACGCCGGTGTTGCCGATCTGCGGCGCGGTCTGCACCACGACCTGCCTGTGGTACGACGGGTCGGTCAGCGTCTCCTGGTATCCGGTCATGCCGGTGGTGAACACCGCCTCGCCGAACGTCTCCCCGATCGCGCCGTAAGCCGTGCCGGAGAACGTCCGTCCGTCCTCCAGGACCAGAATCGCTGAGCTACCAGGACGGCTTCGCCGAAGACCCGAAAAATCGTTGGTGAGAGTCACTTGACAGCCTTTCCGTCCAGAACCGTCGCTTCGCCCCGCAGGAAGGTCGCCACGATGCGACCGGGCAGGGTCATACCCGCGTACGGCGTGTTCCTGCTGCGGCTCGCCAGTTCCGACGGGTCGACCACCCCGCGGTACGACGGATCCACCAGCGTGAGGTTGGCCGGCGTGCCGGCCGTCAGGTCGCCGCCGTGACCGGTCAGCCCGGCGATGCGCGCCGGGGCGACCGACATCCGGTCGGCGATCAGGTCCCAGTTCTCCCCGAAGACGCTCAGCACGATCGGCAGCGCGGTCTGCAGACCGAGCATGCCGGGACGTGCGTAGGCCCACTCGCACTCCTTGTCCTGCACGGCGTGCGGCGCGTGATCGGTGGCGACCACGTCGATCACACCGTCCAGCAGCGCCTGGCGCAGGGCTTCGACGTCCTTACGCGTACGTAAGGGGGGGTTGACCTTGAAGACCGGGTCGTAGCCGGCCGCGAGCTCGTCGGTGAGCAGGAGGTGATGGGGGGTGACCTCGGCGGTCACGCGCACGCCGCGCGCCTTGGCCTGCCGCAGCACCTCGACCGAACCGGCGGTGGAGACGTGGCAGACGTGCAGGCGGCTGCCGACGTGCTCGGCCAGCAGCACGTCCCGGGCGATGATCGCCTCCTCGGCGACCGCGGGCCAGCCGGTCAGGCCCAGGCGGGTGCTGACCTCGCCCTCGTGCATCTGCGCGCCCTCGGTGAGCCGCGGCTCCTCGGCGTGCTGGGCGATCACGCCGTCGAAGGCCTTCACGTACTCCAGCGCCCGGCGCATCAGGCGCGGGTCGGCGACGCAGAAGCCGTCATCCGAGAAGATCCGCACGTTCGCCGCCGAGCTCGCCATCGCGCCCAGCTCGGCGAGCTGCTTGCCGGCCAGCCCGATGGTGACCGCGCCGATCGGCTGCACGTCGACCAGACCGGCCTCCCGGCCGAGCCGCCAGACCTGCTCGACCACGCCGGCCGTGTCCGCGACCGGGTCGGTGTTCGCCATCGCGCAGACCGCCGTGTACCCGCCGAGAGCGGCGGCGCGCGAGCCGGTGTCCACCGTCTCGGCGTCCTCCCGGCCAGGTTCGCGCAGGTGGGTGTGGACGTCGACGAGGCCGGGCAGCGCGACCAGGCCGGTCGCGTCGATGACCTGAGCGGTGTTGTCCGGTTCCGCGGCGATCACGCCGTCCTTGATGACCAGGTCGGTCGGCGCGGCGCCGAGGACCGAGACGCCCTTGAGCAGGTACGCCATCACTTGCCTCCCAAAAGCAGGTAGAGGACGGCCATCCGGACGCTGACGCCGTTGGCGACCTGTTCGACGATGGTGGACCGCGGCGAGTCGGCGACCTCCGGCGCGATCTCCATGCCCCGGTTCATCGGACCCGGGTGCATCACGATCGCGTGCTCCGGCAGTTTGCTCATCCGCCGCATGTCGAGCCCGTACCGGCGGCTGTACTCGCGCGCCGACGGGAAGTAGGAGTCCTGCATCCGCTCGGTCTGCACCCGCAGCATCATCACCACGTCGGAGTCCGGCAGAACGCTGTCCAGGTCGTAGCTGACCTGGGTCTTCTCGGCGAGCGCGGCCGCAGTGTCCAGAGGGATCAGAGTGGGGGGGCCGACCACCGTCACCTGCGCGCCGAGCGTGGTCAGCAGCAGCACGTTGGAGCGGGCCACCCGGCTGTGCAGCACGTCGCCGACGATCGCCACCTTCAGGCCGTCGAGACGACCGAGACGCGAGCGCATCGTGTACGCGTCGAGCAGCGCCTGCGTGGGGTGCTCGTGGGTGCCGTCGCCGGCGTTGACCACCGAACCGTCCACCCAGCCGGCCAGCCGGTGCGGCGCGCCGCTGGCCGAGTGCCGGATCACCACGGCGTCGGCGCCCATCGCCTGCAGGGTGAGCGCGGTGTCCTTCAGGCTTTCGCCCTTGGAGACGCTCGACCCTTTCGCCGAGAAGTTGATGACGTCCGCGGAGAGCCGCTTCGCGGCGGCTTCGAACGAGATCCGGGTACGGGTGGAGTCCTCGTAGAAGAGGTTCACCACGGTGCGGCCGCGCAGGGCGGGAAGCTTCTTGACCTCGCGGCCGGAGAGCGCCGCCATCTCCGCGGCGGTGTCCAGGATGAGGGTCGCGGTGGCGGCGTCCAGGTCCGCGGCCGAGCGCAAGTGCTTGATCACTTGAGGCCTCCGATCAGCCGTACCTCGTCGGAGCCGTCGGTCTCGGTGAGCGCGACCTTCACGCTCTCGCTGAGCGCCGTCGGGATGTTCTTGCCGACGTAGTCGGCGCGGATCGGCAGCTGCCGGTGGCCCCGGTCGACCAGGACCGCGAGCTGCACCGAGCTCGGCCGGCCCAGGTCCTGCAGCGCGTCGAGCGCGGCGCGGACCGAGCGACCGGAGAAGAGCACGTCGTCGACGAGGATCACCCGCAGGCCGTCGATGCCGCCGCTGGGCAGCTCGGTCCTGCCGAGCGCGCGGGTGGCCTTGAGGCGCAGGTCGTCGCGGTAGAGCGTGATGTCGAGCGAGCCGACCGGGACCTCGACGCCCTCGAAGGCGTGGATCCGGGCGGCCAGACGGTGCGCGAGCGGCACGCCGCGCGTCGGGATGCCGAGCAGCACGGTGCCGGTGGCGCCGGAGGTCTTCTCGAGAATCTGATGCGCGATGCGGTCCACGACCCGATGCAGGTCGGCACCTTCCAGAATGATCTTGCTAGGCGCGTCTGCGCGTGGCTGCGCCACGGCGGACCTCCTTCCCCGCCTCACGGGACGGGTCGTTAAAGGATGTCGGTTTCGGAACGACCCCGTTACGGGCCGGCCCGAGGGCTGACGCTACGTTACCAGTGGACGCAGCGTTGACCATGGTGACGTGCCTGACTGGAGCAGACCGGACAAATCCTGCAACTGGGGATACAGCCGGTAACTTTGGGGCGGCCCGCGCGACTCATCGGTAACCAACACTTGACCGGCGGTCGCAAACTCCGTACCGTCACGCAGCGTAGCGATCCGCGAGGAAAGAACCCTCCGGGCCAGCACAGTACCGGGAGTGTCCGTATGCCGTCTGAGTACGCCAAGTCGCTGGGCGCTCGCCTGCGCTCCATCCGCCAGCAGCAGGGCCTGTCCCTGCAGGGCGTCGAAGAGAAGTCCAACGGCCGCTGGAAGGCTGTCGTCGTGGGCTCGTACGAGCGTGGCGACCGCGCGGTGACCGTCTCGCGTCTGGCCGAACTGGCCGACTTCTACCGAGTGCCCGTCTCGGAACTGCTGCCCGACGGCAGCGGCATCCGTCTCGAGGCCACCAACAAGATCGTGCTGGACCTGGAGAAGCTCTACGACACCACGGGCGAAGACCTCGCCTACGTGGCGCGTTACGCCCGGGCCATCCAGCAGCAGCGCGGCGACTACAACGGCCGCGTCCTGTCGATCCGCGCCGACGACCTGCGCGCGCTCGCCATCGTCTACGACATCTCGCCGTCGGGCCTCATCGAGCGCCTCACCGAGCAGGGTGTCCTGGTCGCCGACCCGCGCGCGTTCTTCGCCAGCTGACACAGAGCGCCACCAGCACCACCGAAGCCCGCGCCGCTCATTCGGCGCGGGCTTTTCCGTGCGATGTGACGTTCCGCTCCGCAGGGGGAGGGCTCTCCGCCCGTACCCCGGGAAAGCGAAACGGCCCGGACCTGAGGTCCGGGCCGTCACCACGATCGCTCTCAGCGGGTGGCGAACGCCGCGATCCGGTCGAGCAGACCGTTGAGGAAGCGCGGGCTGTCGTCCGTCGACATCTCCTTCGCCAGCTCGACGGCCTCGGTGATGGCCACCGGGTCGTCGACGTCCGGCACGTAGAGGAGCTCGTAGACCGCGATCCGCGCCAGGTTGCGGTCCACCGTCGGCATCCGGTCGATCGTCCAGCCCTCGGCGTAACTGGCGATCAGCTCGTCGATGCGGTCCAGGTTCTTGGCGACACCCTCGATCAGCTCGGTGGCGTAGCCCATGTGTTCCGGGTGGGGCTTGGCGATCCGGTCCAGGTACGTGATGAGCACCTGACCAGGCGGGAGGTCGCGCAGGTCCGCCTCGAACAGGACGTCGAGGGCTCGCTTGCGCGCCTTGCGACGCGCGAGCCGTTCCTTCTTGGGACCTTCGGCCATCAGCTGCGGCCGAGGTAGCGGCCGTCGCGGGTGTCGACCTTGATCTTCTCACCGGTGGTGATGAAGAGCGGAACGTTGACAGTGGCGCCGGTCTCGACGGTGGCCGGCTTGGTGCCGCCGGTGGAGCGGTCGCCCTGCAGGCCGGGCTCGGTGTAGGTGACCTCGAGGAACACGCTGGTCGGCAGCTCGATGTAGAGCGGCACACCCTCGTGCAGGGCCACCGTGGCCTCGGCCTCGGGGAGCAGGTAGTTCGCGTTGTCACCGACCGTGCTGCCGGAGACGTGGATCTGGTCGTAGGTGTCCAGGTCCATGAAGACGAAGTCCTCGCCGTCCTGGTACAGGTACTGCATCGTGCGCTTGTCCACGGTCGCGGTGTCGACCTTGGTGCCCGCGTTGAAGGTCTTGTCGACGACCTTGCCGGACAGCACGTGCTTCAGGGTGGTCCGCACGAACGCCGGCCCCTTGCCCGGCTTGACGTGCTGGAACTCGACGACAGTCCACAACTCCTTGTCGAGGTTGAGCACCAGGCCGTTCTTCAGGTCGTTGGTGGAAGCCATGTCCTGCCTTGATTTCGAAGCGTATCGGTGACCGAACGAGTCTACCGGCGGCGACCCGGTCGCAGCGAATCGGGCTTACCGCGCGATGTGTTCCAGTGCGAGGCGATATCCGTCGAATCCGAGACCGGCGATCACACCGGTCGCCACGGCGGAAATCACCGAATGGTGACGGAACTCCTCGCGGGTGTGGACGTTGGAGATGTGCACCTCGACGAGCTTGCCGCGAAGCATCGCGCAGGCGTCGCGTACCGCGTAGTTGTAGTGCGTCCAGGCGCCCGGGTTGAGCACCACGTCGGCGCCCTCGTCGGCCGCCCGGTAGAGCCATTCGAGCATCTCATGCTCGGCGTTCGTCTGCTTCACGTCGACGGTCAGACCCAGATCGTCGGCCACCGTCTGGCACATCTCGACCAGGTCGGCGTAGGTCGAGGAGCCGTAGATCCCGGGCTCGCGCAGTCCCAGCCGTCCCAGGTTCGGGCCGTTCAGCACATAGATCATCGGGCCACCGCCGCGTAGGCGCGCTCCAGCAGCTCCTCGTCCGGCCCGGCCAGGATGCCGGGTTGCGCCAGGCCGTCCAGGACCACGAACCGCAGGGTCGCCGCCCGCGCCTTCTTGTCGACGCGCATCGCGGGCAGGAGCTCGGTCCAGGCCCCTTGCGGGTACGTCGTGGGCAGCCCCAGCGATTCCAGCACCGCCCGGTGCCGCGCCGCTGTGGCGTCGTCCAGCCGGCCGGTGAGCCGGCCCAGCTCGGCCGCGAACACCAGGCCCACCGCGATCGCGTCCCCGTGCTTCCAGGTGTACTTCTCCCGGCGCTCGATCGCGTGCCCCAGCGTGTGCCCGTAGTTGAGGATCTCCCGCAGCCCGGACTCCTTGAGGTCGACGCTCACCACCTGCGCCTTCACCCGGATCTTGCGCTCGACCAGCTCCCGCAGCACGGCACTGCGCGGGTCGAGCGCCGCCGCCGGGTCCGCCTCGATCAGCTCGAGGATCCGCGGATCGGCGATGAAGCCGCCCTTGACCACCTCGGCCATCCCGGCGGCGATGTCCTCGGCGGGCAGCGTGTCGAGCGCGTCCAGGTCGCAGAGCACGCCGGCGGGCGGGTGGAACGCGCCGACCAGGTTCTTGCCGGCCGCGATGTTCACCGCGGTCTTGCCACCGACGGCGGCGTCGACCATCCCGGCCACCGAGGTGGCGACCGGCACCCAGCGGACCCCGCGCAGCCAGGCCGCCGCGACGTACCCGGCCAGGTCCGTCGTGGCTCCGCCGCCCACACCCACCACCACATCGGTACGGGTGAAGCCGGCCGCCCCGAGTTCGTCCCAGCAGCGGGCCGCCACCTCGATCGACTTCCCGCGCTCGGCGTCCGGCACCTCGATCGGCACCACCGTGGCCGCGCCGGCCGCCTTGGCGACCGCCTCGGCCCGGTCCCGCAGCGTCGGCGGGTGCAGCACCGCGACCCGCGTCGCACCCTCGATCAGCCCGGGCAGCTCACCTTCGAGCCCACGCCCGACGATCACGTCATACGGACGGTCACCCGTCACCGGAATCCGCGTCACCACGGCCGTCACCCTATCCGCGCCGGACCCCCGCGCTGTGCCCCCATCGCGGTCATTCCACTCCTCGGATGGGGTTATATACAGATAACCCTAGAGGGGTTACAACTGAGTCATGCCGAAAATCAACGTCTATCTCCCCGACGAACTCGCCGACGCCGTCCGCGAGACCGGCCTGCCCGTCTCGCCGATCTGCCAGCGCGCTCTGGAGCAGGCGGTCCGCCGGATCACCACGATCCGTCAGGCCGTGCTCACCGACCTCGACCCGGATCGGCTCTCCGAGCGCCTGCCCAGCTTCACCGGCCGCCTCGTGATCGTCCTCACGCTCGCCGCGCGCCGCGCTCAGGAGGCCGGCGCCACGTCCGTGACCAGCGGCGACCTGCTGCACGGCATGCTCGCCGAGAACCACAACCTGGGCCTGCACGTGCTCACCGCGATGGACGTCGCCCCGGACTCACTGACCGCCCCCGCGACCCCGGAGCCGGCCACCAGCGGCGGCGGCCTGCGGTTCAGCGGCCCCGCCGCCGTCGCGCTGGAGCTGGCCGTCGGTGAGGCGATCGGTTTCGGGCACAACTACGTCGGCTGCGAGCACCTGCTCGTCGGGCTGGCGGCCGAGCCGGACGGCGCCGCCGGTGAGCTGCTGCGCTCCCGCGCCGTCGACGGCAAGGCGGCCCGGCGCGCGGTCGCGGCGGCCGTCGCCGGGTACGCGCACCTGCGCTCCACCACGACGGCCGAGCCGTCCGCCGCACCGGCCACCTCCGCGTTGCTCACCGCGGTCCGCGCCGAGCTGGCCCCGCTCGTCGAGCGCATCGAGCGCCTGGAGGAGCGCCTGAACTGACCCCGGCAACCGAGAAACACCAGGTCCTCCCCCGTTCGCTGACCAGATCGCCCGGCGTCGTGCCGAACCTCCGCTTGCCACGCTCCGCTAGCCTCGCGGGCCGAATACGGGGGGATCTTGAAAGTGGGAATGTCACGACGTGCCGCGATGCGCGCGGCTCTGTTCGCCGCGGGAGGCGTGGCCTGCGGCGCAGCGGGTGTGAGCGAGGCGACGCGACTGTTCGGCTGGGACCGGCCGCCGCTCGGCGGGGGGTACGCCGCCGCGGCGGACTCGCCGGAGCGGCTGCGCCACGCCGACGTCCGGGTCCGGTACTACGTGGAGACCGACGAGCCGGTGGTGGCCTTCACCTTCGACGACGGGCCCGGCCCGAACTGGACGCCGATGGTGCTCGACGCCCTGGACGCCGCGGCGGCGCCGGCCACGTTCTTCATGGTGGGCCAGCAGCTGGAGAAGCACGCCGCCCTGGTCCGGGACCGGATGTCCCGGCACGAGATCGGCAACCACTCCTGGTCGCACGACGACCTCGCCACCCTGGACCGTCCACGGGTGGAGGACGAGCTGGGCCGTACCCATGAGATGGTCCGGAAGGTCTTCGGCCGGGAACCCACGGTGATGCGGCCGCCCTACGGGCACCTCGGCGGGTCGACCCTGCTGGCCGCCAACCAGTTCGGGTACGACGTGGTGCTCTGGTCGCACCTGATGCGGGAGCGGCAGTTCGAGGACGACCCGGACGGGCAGGTCCGCGACATCGTGAACAGCGTCCGGCCCGGATCGATCATCCTGGCCCACGACGTCGGCAAGGAGCGCCGCCTGGTCGCGCTGCGCGGACTCGGCGCGATGATCGCCGGGCTGCGGGCGCGCGGGCTCCGGCTCGGCACGGTCTCCGAACTGGCCGCCCTCGGCCGCACCCCGGCCCAGGCCGGGATCTGATCAGCTGAGCCGTGCTCTGATCAGCCGAACCCGGAACTGATCAGAGCAGGGCGGCGATCTCGGCGGCGAGGTCGGCCGGCTCACGGCCGTCGGTGGCGATCACGTGGGTCGCCACCTCCAGGTAGAGCGGCCGGCGCTGCTCCATGAGGTGACGCAGGGTCGCCCGCGGGTTGATCGCGAGCAGCGGGCGGCCCGCGCCGAGCCCGACCCGCTTGATGGCGTCGCCCAGCTCGACGGTCAGGAAGACCACGGTCTGCTCGGTGAGACGCTGACGCGTACCGTCGTCGAGGATGGCGCCGCCACCCAGCGCGAGCACGCCCGGAAAGGTCTCCACGCACTCGGCCACGACCGCGCGCTCCTGCTCGCGGAAGGCCGCCTCGCCGTCGTCGACGAAGATCTCCGGGATGGGCTTCCCGGCCCGCTCCTCGATGATCGTGTCGGTGTCCGCGAACGGCACGCCCAGCCGCTCGGCGAGCGCGGCGCCGACCGTGGTCTTGCCGGCACCCATCACGCCGACCAGGACCACCGCCGGAGCCATCAGCGGATCACCAGGTTCTCGAGGTACGACGCGAGGTTGCGCCGGATCTCGGCCACCGAGTCGCCGCCGAACTTCTCGGTCGCGGCCTCGGCCAGGACCAGCGCGACCATCGCCTCGGCGACCACCGCGCCGGCCGGCACCGCACAGACGTCGGACCGCTGGTTGATCGCGGTGGCCGGCTCGCCGGTGGTGATGTCGATGGTCTGCAGCGCCCGGTTCAGCGAGGAGATCGGCTTGAGCGCGGCGCGGACCCGCAGCGGCTCCCCGTTCGTGATGCCGCCCTCCAGGCCGCCGGCCCGGTCGGTCACCCGCCGCACGCCGCCCTCGGTCGGGATGATCTCGTCGTGCGCCACCGAGCCGCGCGAGCGCGCCTGGGTGAAGCCGTCGCCGATCTCCACGCCCTTGACCGACTGGATCGACATGAGCGCGGTGGCGAGGCGGGCGTCCAGCTTGCGGTCCCACTGCACGTGCGAGCCGAGACCCGGCGGGACGTTGTAGGCCAGCACCTCGACGATGCCGCCGAGCGTGTCGGCGTCCTTCTTCGCGGCGTCGACCTCGGCCACCATCCGCGCGCTCGCCTCCGGGTCGAGGCAGCGCAGCGGGTCCTCGTCGATCCGGTCGAAGTCGTCCGGCGTCGGGACCAGGCCGGGTTTCGCGGCGACCGAGCCCAGCTCGATCACGTGCGACACGATGTCGATGCCGAGCGTCTGCTTGATCAGTTTCTTGGCGACCACGCCGACGGCGACGCGGGCCGCGGTCTCCCGGGCGCTGGCGCGCTCCAGGATCGGGCGGGCGTCGGTGTGCCCGTACTTCTGCATGCCGGCCAGGTCGGCGTGACCGGGACGCGGTCGGGTCAGCGGCTCGTTGCGCGCCTGGGAGGCCAGCAGCTCCGGGTTGACCGGGTCGGCGGCCATCACCGTCTCCCACTTGGGCCACTCGCTGTTGCCCACCCGCAGCGCCACCGGGCTGCCCAGCGTGATCCCGTGCCGGACCCCGCCGATGATCTCCAGCTCGTCCTGCTCGAACTTCATCCGGGCGCCGCGCCCATAACCCAGGCGGCGGCGCACGAGGTCGCGCATGATGTCCGCGCTCGTCACCTCCACCCCGGCGGGAACACCCTCCAGCAGCGCGACGAGCGCCGGTCCGTGCGATTCACCTGCGGTAAGCCAGCGCAACACGGAACTGAGTCTGGCACAGCGTCCCGGCATCCCATCAAGCGGCCGCACCCGTCCCGCTCTCCGGGAGGTTTCGATCACAACGGCCGGGCGCGCGCCGGCCGGCGAAGTATGTTCGCCGCCGTGACAGCCGAGACCACCCGGGCCCCGAACCGCGTCCTGCTCGTCGTGATCCTCGGACTGATCACCGCGATCGGGCCGCTGTCGCTGGACATGTACCTGCCCGCGCTGCCGGACATCGCCCGGGACCTGGACGTCTCGGCGTCGCAGGTCCAGCTGTCGCTGACCTCGTGCCTGATCGGCATGGCGCTGGGCCAGCTGGTGTTCGGCCCGTTGAGCGACAGGTGGGGGCGGCGTCGTCCGGTGGTGATCGGGTTGGCCGCGTACGCGATGCTCTCGTTCCTGATCGCCCTCGCGCCCACCGCGCCGGTCCTGACCGGCCTGCGTCTCCTGCAGGGTCTCGCGGGAGGCGTCGGCGTGGTGGTCGCCCGTGCGGTGGTCCGCGACGTGGCCGCCGGCCGGGACGCCGCGAAGCTCTTCTCCAGCCTCACCCTGATCTTCGGCATCGCGCCGATCGCCGCACCGAGCCTGGGCAGCGCGGTGCTGAGCTTCTCGTCGTGGCACGGGGTGTTCGTGGCGCTCGGCGTCGTCGCGGTGCTGCTCACCGTGCTGGCCGCGGCCGCGCTGCCGGAGACTCTGCCGCCGTCCCGGCGCGCGACCGGCGGCCTCGGCGAGGTGGCGCGGACCGCGCGCTCGCTCTTCACCGACCGGATCTTCCTGGGGTACGCCCTGGCACAGTCCTTCACGTTCGCGGCGCTGTTCGCCTACATCAGCGGATCGAGTTTCGTCCTGCAGGACGGGTACGGCCTCTCGCCCACCGTTTACAGCCTGCTCTTCGGCGCGAACGCGGTCGGTCTGATCCTCGCCAGCCAGGCCAACAACTGGCTGCTCAACCGCCGCTCGCTGACCCAGCTGATGGTCGCCGGGCTGGGCCTGCAGGTGGTGGCCGGCGTGCTGGCGCTGCTCGGCGCCGGCAGTGGCCTGCTGCCGGTTCTCGCGGCCGGCCTGTTCCTGCTGGTCACGGCGATCGGGGTGATCCAGCCGAATTCGACCGCGCTGGCGCTGGACCGGTACCCGGCGCACGCCGGCGCGGCGGCGGCGCTGCTCGGCGGGGTGCAGTCGGTGGTGGCGTCGGTGGCCGCGCCCCTGGCCGGGTTGGGGGATCCCGGCCGGGGCGTGCCGATGAGCGTGGTGATCTTCGGGTTCGCGGTGGCGGCGCTGCTGTCGGCGGCGGTGCTCACCCGGACGCCGAAATCACTCTGACGCCGGAATCACCCTGCCGCGGGTTTCCACGATCGGCGGCTCACCCGCGGGTCGCGGCCGCCTTCTCCAGTGCCGCCCGCATCGCGTCCTCCGGGGCCGGAGTGACCCCGGTGAACTGCTCGAACTGGCTCAGCGCCTGCGCCAGCAGCAGGTCCAGCCCGGAGTGCACGCTCACTCCCGCCGCGGCCGCCGACGCCGCCAGCGGCGTGGGCCACGGGTCGTAGAGCGCGTCGAAGTACACCCCACCGGCGCGCCAGGCCACCCGCCCGGCGAGTTCGTCGGCAGCGCCTTTCGGCACCGTGGCGATCACCGCGTCGGCGTCGAACGCGCCGGGCGCGTCCGCCCAGGAGACCGCCTCGATCCGCAGGCCGAGCGCGACCGCGACCGGGTTCAGCTCCTCGCGGGCCTCCGGACGACGGGTCACCACGGTGATCTCCTCGGCGCCCAGCTCGGAGGCGGCGGCGAGGGCCGCCCGCGCGGTGCCGCCACCACCCAGAACGGTGATCCGCGGCGGCGCCTCCTTACGCGCGTGCCGGCCCCGGCTCACGCCCAGACCGGCCTCGCGCAGCACCCGGACCATGCCGGCGACGTCGGTGTTGTCGCCGTGCCACGAGCCGTCCGGCTGACGGACCAGCGTGTTCGCCACGCCCGCCGCGATCGCGACCGGGGTGGCGACGTCGGCGATCCGCAGCGCGGCCTCCTTGAGCGGCATGGTCAGCGACAGACCGGCCCATTCCGGGCCGAGACCGGCCACCAGGTCGGGCAGCTCCGACTCGGCGCACTCGATCGCCTCGTAGGTCCACCCGGTCAGCCCGGCCGCGGCGAACCCGGCATTGTGGATCACCGGGGAGAGCGAGTGGGCGATCGGCTTGCCGCACACGGCAGCCTTGCGCGTCTCTTCTTGGCTCTGCACCCGGGTCACTTTACGCAAGCGGCGCCTCTCACTTACCGCAGAGGTTGATCCCTGCCGCGCACGCCTTCTGCACGTTCTTGTCGTGTTCGGCGCTGGTCACCGCGAACGCCGATTTACCGCTCTTGTCGACCGCCACGAAGAACAGCCACGGTCCGTCGGCCGGCTTCATCGCGCCGGTCAGAGCAGCCTTGCCCGGGCTGTTGATCGGACCGAGCGGGAGGCCCTTGACGGTCTCCGTGTTGTACGGGTTCTTCGGGTCCTCCATCTCCTTCGCCAGGAGCTCGCCGGAGTGCTTGGGGTCCTTGCCCTGCAGTTCCAGCCAGTAGTTCGTGGTGACGTCGAACTGCAGCGTCATGTCTTCCTTGTAGGCCCGGTTGTAGGCGACCCGGGAGACCTTGGGCAGGTCGTCGGCGATGCCCGCCTCGGCCTGCGACAGCGACGCCACGATGAGCGCCTCGTACGGCGAGACCTTGAGGCTCTTCTGCACGTCGTCGGCGAACCCGAGCTCACCGGTGACGGTCAGGAAGTGGTCGACCATGGTGCTCAGCACCTGACCGGCGTCGGCTTTCGGGTCGAACTCGTAGGTGTCCGGGAAGAGGAAGCCCTCCGCGCCCTTGGCGACCTGCTTGCCGTCGTTGCGCTTGAACCACCAGTCCGGCACGCCCAGCGCCTCGGGGTCCTTCGCGGCCGCCTCGAAGTCCTTCACCGGCAGCCCGGTCGCCTTGGCGAGCAGCTCGAACGTCTGTTTCGCGGTCTTGCCCTCGGGGATGGTGACACCCTTGCTGACCCGGGCGGCCGGGTCCAGCAGCAGCGCGACCGCGTCCTTGGCCGACATCTGCTTGCGCAGGTTGTACGTCCCGGACTGGATGTTCTTGCTGCGCGGCTCGGCCTCGGCCGCGTTGGTGAACGCCTTGGTGCTCTTCACCACGTCCGCCTTGACCAGCTCGTTGCCGATCTCGGTGAGCGACGCGTTCTTCTGGACCTGCACCTCGACCGGCGCCGACCCGGCGCCGCTGTAGTCGGCGGCCACGAAGAGGCCGCGCACCTTGGTGTAGCCGAAGTACACCCCGCCGCCGAGACCGGCCAGGAGCACGAACGTCACCAGCAGAGCGACCGCCGACCGGCCGCCGCCCTTGCGGGCACGATGCCGCCGCGGCTTGCTCCGATCGGCGTCCTCTTCGAACGCCACATCAAGTTCGTCGATCACGTCGTTCGCCTCCGCTGCCCGTCCCAGCCGGCTCGGCCGGGCCCCGCGAACCGGTCACCGGCCACGGCCAGTGACCGCCGTCGAGACCAGGCACTGAGGCGCACCATACCCACATCGATGGCCCATCGCCCACCCCGGCGACTGTCCGCCGATCCGGTGATTGCTGTGCGCGATGATTTCGGAACCGAACACGACTGCCTAACGCGGCCGGCGCGCTCACGAAACGCCGCGACCACCGGGCGGCACGCTCCGGTGGTCGCGGTGAGTGCTCATGATCAGCAGATCGGGATGCCGTTCTTGCAGGCTTCCTGAATGTTCTTCTCGTGATCGGCGAAGGTCTTGCCGTACGCCATGGCACCCTTCTCGTTCACCGTCACGAAGAAGTAGTAATCACTCTTCTTCGGGTTCATCGCGCCCCGCAGCGCCACGTCGCCCGGGTTGCTGATCGGACCGACAGCCATGCCCTTGACGTCGTAGTTGTACGGGTTCTTCGGGTCGTGCAGCTCCGAGGCGAGCAGCTTCTCCGAGGACTTCGCCTCCTTGCCGGTCAGCCGCAGCCAGTAGTTGACCGTGCTGTCCAGCTGCAGGCACTCACAGGGGAAGTTCCCGGTGTACGCCCGGTTGTAGAGCACCCGCGCGACCGGCCCCATGTCCTCGTCCAGCAGCGCCTCGACCTGGGCGATCGACGCGGCGACGAGGGCCTCGTACGGCGAGATGTTGAGCTTCGCGGTAACCGTGTCCGGGAAGTTCAGCTCGGTCATCTCGGCGTTGAAGTTCCCGACGATCTTCTTGAGCACGTCGGTCGCCGTGGCGTCCTTCGCGATCTCGTAGGTCGCCGGGTACAGGAAGCCCTCGATGTTCTTCTTGTCGACCTTCTTGCCGTCGGTCCGCTTGAACCACAGCGACGGCACACCGAGCGCCTCCGGGTCCTTGCCGGCCTTCTTGAAGTCGTCGACCGAGATGCCCGTCGCCTTCGCGAGCCGGTCGTAGACCTGCAGGTAGGTGAGGCCCTCCGGGAGCGTCACCCGGTGCACGTTGAGGTTTTTCAGGTCGAGCAACCAGGTCAGCGCGTCGCTGGCCTTCATCTCCTTCTTCAGGAGATACGATCCGACCTGAATGTTCTTGCTGTCGGGATTGTCCTTCGCGGCGTTGACGAACGCCGCGGCGCTCTTCACCACGCCCTCCTTGTAGAGGGCATCGGCGATCGCCGAGGCGGAGTCACCGGACTTGACCTCGACGACGGCCTCACCGGCGCCGGGCCCCTCGAAATCGGCCGCGGTGAAGTAACCCTTCACCTTGTCGTATCCGAACCACGCGCCACCGCCGAGAGCACCGAAAAGCAGCAACACCAGGACGAAGGCGACCACGTTACGGCCGCCACCCTCCTTGCGCCGATGCCGCCATCGCCCCCGGTCGGCGGTTCCTTCGAACGCGAGATCCAACTGCTCTTCGATCAATTAGCTCTGCCTCCGCCGCGCGTCCAGCCAGCTCTGCAGGATCTCGACAGCGGCCGCCTGGTCCACGACCGCCCGCTGACGCCGGCCTTTCACGCCTCGCTCCGACAGCCTACGACTGGCGACGACGGTTGACATGCGCTCGTCGGTAAGCACGATCGGCACCGGCGCGATGATCGCGCCGAGCCGCTCCGCGTACGCGCGGATGTGGCCGGCCGCCACACCCTCACGCCCGTTCAGAGCGACCGGGAGCCCGACGACGACCTCGATCGCCTCGAACTCCTCGATCAGACCCTTGAGCTCCGTCATGTCCGCCGGAATCCCGTCCGCGCCAGTCACCTGGTCCCGCGGAACGGTCTTCACCGGACTGGCCAGGATGCCGTCGGGGTCGCACCTCGCGACCCCGACGCGCACCTGGCCCACGTCCACGCCCAGGCGTACGCCTCGAGCGAAGCGCTGCGTCACGCCATCACCCTGCACAGCAGCAACACGCGCCTCCAAGTTCGATCAAGCTACGACGCGAAGAGTAGCCATCGATCGCTCGGAGCCCGCAGTCAGCTCGCTTCGATGATCGCCTTCTCGATCGCGCCCAAGAGCTTAGCGGCTTCGCTCGCGGGCACGCCGCCACCCTGAGCAAGGTCGGCGTTGCCCCCGCCACGACCCGACAGAGCGGCCTTGACCAGGTCCGATGCGGAAAGCCCGCGACCCTTCGCGGCACTGTTGATGGCTACGATCAGTGACGCCTTGCCCCCGGAGCGCGCTGTCACCGCGACCACCGCCGGACGCGCCGGGTCGATCTTGCCGCGGATCTCCTGCGCGAGGGTCCGCACGTCGTTGCCGGCCGCGCCCTCCGGCGCCTCGGTGCCGACGTACGCCACGCCGTCCAGGTTCTTGGCCGCCTCGGCGAGACCGCCGGCGCCCGCGAGCACCATCTGGGCCCGCATCTTCTCCAGCTCCTTCTCCGCGTCGCGCAGCGCCGCCACGGTGTGCTCGACCCGGTCGGCGACCTGGTCGTTCGGCACCCGGAACAGCTCGGCGAGACGGGAGACCAGCAGGTGCTCCTTGGCGAGGAAGCCGAACGCGTCGATACCGACGAGCGCCTCCACCCGGCGCACGCCGGAGCCGATCGACGACTCGTTGAGGATCTTCACGAGGCCCAGCTGGCCGGAGCGCGCCACGTGCGTGCCACCGCACAGCTCACGGGCGTAGTCACCGACCTCGACCACGCGCACCTCGTCGCCGTACTTCTCGCCGAAGAGCGCCATCGCGCCGAGCCGGCGCGCCTCCTCCTGGGAGGTGATGAACGCGTGCACCTCGAGGTCGCTCAGCAGCACCTCGTTGATCTGCTGCTCCACGTCGTTCAGCACGGCCGGGGAAACCGCGCCCGGGGTGTTGAAGTCGAACCGCAGACGGCCCGGCGCGTTCAGCGAACCCGCCTGGGTCGCCGACTCGCCGAGGAAGTTCCGCATCGTCTGGTGCACCAGGTGCGTCGCGGTGTGCGAGCGGGAGATGGCCCGGCGGCGGTCGATGTCGATCTCCGCGAAACCGGTCTCGCCGGCCCGCACCTCACCGCTGAGCACCCGCGCCTTGTGCACGATCAGGCCCGGGACGGGCTGCTGCACGTCGACGACCTCCAGCCGGCCGCCACCGACGTTGATCACGCCGGTGTCCGCCTGCTGGCCGCCGCCCTCGGCGTAGAACGGGGTGGTGTCGAGCACCAGCTCGACGAAGTCGCCCTCGCCGGCCACCTCGACCCGGCCCGAGCCGCCGATCAGCGCACGCACCCGCGACTCACGGCTGATCTCCTGGTAGCCGGTGAACTCGACCGCGCCGCCCTCGTCCAGCGCCGACCGGTACGCCGACAGGTCCGCGTGACCCGTCTTGCGCGCCGCCGCGTCCGCCTTCGCCCGGGCCCGCTGGTCGCTCATCAGCCGGCGGAAACCCTCCTCGTCGACCGAGAGGCCCTGCTCGCTGGCGATCTCCAGGGTCAGGTCGATCGGGAATCCGTACGTGTCGTGCAGCTGGAACGCCTTGTCGCCGGCGAGCAGCTTCCCACCGGACTTCTTGGTGTCCGTGATCGCGGTGTCCAGGATCGTGGTGCCCGCCTTCAGCGTGGAGAGGAACGCGTCCTCCTCCGCGTAGGCGTACGTCGAGATCCGGCCGAAGTCCGTCGCCAGCTCCGGGTACGACGGGGACATGCAGTCCCGCGCGATCGGCAGCAGGATCGGCAGCGCCTCCTCCTGCCAGCCGAGCAGGCGGATCGCCCGGATCGCCCGGCGCATGATCCGGCGCAGCACGTAGCCACGGCCCTCGTTGCTCGGGGTCACGCCGTCGCCGATCAGCATCAGCGCGGTCCGGACGTGGTCCGCGATCACCCGCAGGCGCACGTCGTCGGGGTGGCTCTGGTTCGCCGCGTGGCCGGAGTGCGCGCCGTACTTCTTGCCGGTCATCTCGGCGGCCTTGGCCAGGATCGGCCGCACCTCGTCGATCTCGTACAGGTTGTCGACGCCCTGCAGGATCGAGGCGATGCGCTCCAGGCCCATGCCGGTGTCGATGTTCTGCTTCGGCAGGTCACCGACGATCCGGAAGTCCTCCTTCGACTTCACGTCGGTGATCTCGTGCTGCATGAAGACCAGGTTCCAGAACTCCAGGTACCGGTCCTCGTCGACCTCCGGGCCGCCCTCCTGGCCGTACTCCGAACCGCGGTCGTAGTACAGCTCCGAGCACGGGCCCGCCGGACCCGGGATGCCCATCGACCAGAAGTTGTCCTTCCGGCCGCGGCGGACGATCCGCTCCGCCGGCATGCCGGTCTTCTTCCAGATCTCGATGGCCTCGTCGTCGTCCAGGTAGACGGTCGCCCAGATCCGCTCCGGGTCGAGGCCGAAACCGCCCTGCTCGACCGGTTTCGTGGACAGCTCCCAGGCCAGCGGGATCGCCCCGGCCTTGAAGTAGTCGCCGAACGAGAAGTTGCCGTTCATCTGGAAGAACGTGCCGTGCCGGCTGGTCTTGCCGACCTCGTCGATGTCCGGCGTGCGGATGCACTTCTGCACGCTCGCCGCGCGCGAGAACGCCGGCGTCTGCTGCCCCAGGAAGTACGGCACGAACTGCACCATGCCGGCGTTGATGAACAGCAGGTTCGGGTCGTCGATAGCGGGCAGCGGGGCACTCGGGACCACCGTGTGCCCGTTGGCCTCGAAATGCGCCAGAAAGCGCCGCTTGACTTCCGCCGTCTTCATCGATTCCCCTCCTGCGTGCCGTACCCCGCGTCGTCGCGCAGGTCGGCGAATTTATCCTCGTACAGCTCCCCCGCGGCGAACGCCTGGTGAATCTGATCCTCGCGCTCGGCCATGCCGTCGCGGACGTCATCAACGAAGCTACGCAGCGACTCGACGAGCCCGCCAGCGGATTCCGACAGTGACGTCGCGATGCCGGTCGGGGTGAACTCGTTCGCCTTCTGATTGAGCTTGCGGACCACGATGGCGCCGACCGCGAGACCGACACCGAGCCAGAGCAGGCGCCTCATCAGCGGCCTGCCTTACGGCGCTGCTTGATCGCGGCGCGGACCTCGCGGTCCTCCTCGGCGTGCCGTCGCGCGGCGGCTGCCTTGCGCACCCCGTACCCGAAGGAAGCGACCTTGACCAGCGGGTTCGCCGCCGCCGCGGAAACGACGGTGACCAGGTTCGCGACGTTCGCGGTGACGTTCTGGGCGTGCTCGGTCATCGTGTCGACCTTGGCGAGCTGAACGTTGACGCCGTCCAAAGAGACCTGAACCTGGCCGAGGGCGGTGTTCACGTTCTCCACGGTGGTGTTCACGTTCGTCAGCAGCGGACCGGTGCGGTCCACCACGTCGTTGATGGCACGGGTGGCGGCGTCCACCGTGCGGCCCAGCTTCAGGATCGGCACGGTCAGCACGAGCACGAGCATCAGGAAGGCGCCCGCCGCGATCAGACCTGCGATTTCTCCGGCGTCCATGTAGCGCGTCTCCTCTTCGGGTGGTCACGGTTCGGCGGGACAACGCAGGTGACCCTACCGTCCGTGACCACCGCCCGCGTCACGACGCCTCGGGTGTCGGCTCCAAGAGGGGATCATCGGTCGGCAGCACCGGGTCCGGCGTCTCGCCCACCAGTCCCGGGTTGGTCTCCGTCTTGCCCCGCTGATCAGTGATCGTGTTCTGCACCTTGATGCTGACCGTCGATCCGTCGCACTCCCCCGGCGCCGCGTCCTCTTCGGTCGTCCCGGGCGTCACCTGCTCCACCGCACAACCCGGCAGGCTGACGTAGAGGTCCAGAGTCAACTCGTCGCGGCGCCAGCAACTGTAGGAGCCCTCTTCGGTGTTGATCGCCGTCTCTGGGCAGTCGGCCACCTTCCACTGCTTCCAGCCCGCCGCGGTCAGCGCGCTGGTGTACGCCTCGGTGGTCTCCGGGAACGACTTCTCCGACTCGGCGATCCGCTCCCGGAACCGGCAGTCCAGGAAGCACCAGCGACTGCCGTACCCCTGATCCTGGGCCTTCTGGGTCGCCCAGGAGGGCACGTTCAGCGCATCGAGTGACGCGAACACCGGGTCGCTTGTCATCGCCCGGACACCGAACACCGCCGGCAGCACCAGCAGCACGAGCGCCGCCAGCGTCGACAGCACACCCACCCGCAGACGCCGCTGCGTGCGGATCTTGTGCCGCAGACCTTCAATTCCGGGTACGGGGGTGGCCTCGCCCCGGCCGTCGAGGCGCCCTTCCCCGGTGTTGCGGTCCTGACCTGCGGCCGGGTCCTGCCCGGCGCTCGGCGTCGTAGCCGGGACGGCGGCGCCGGCGCGGATCGGTCCGGTGCCCTCCGGGCCGGGCAGGGCACGGGCGGGGACGGCGGCGCCGGCGCGGATCGGTCCCGTGCCGTCGGGGTTCGCGCCGGGTTCCGTGGTGGCCGGGTTGACCGCGGCGCGGCCGGGGACGGCGGCGCCGGCCCGGATCGGGCCCGTGCCGTCGGGGCCTGCGCCGGCGGGTCCGGGCACGGCAGCGCCCCCTCGGACTGCGCCTGTCGTGTCGCGTGCCACAGCGGCCCGGCCGCCCGGAACCGCGGCGCCACCACGCGCGGGACCAGCGTCGGGCCCCGCCTGGACATGCCCGGGAACCGCAGCACCGCCACGAGCCGGACCCGCGTCGGGTCCCGCCGGGGCACGCCCCGGAACCGCGGCGCCACCACGAGCCGGACCAGCGTCGGGCCCCGCCTGGACATGCCCGGGAACCGCAGCGCCACCACGAGCCGGACCCGCGTCGGGCCCCGCCTGGCCGTGTCCGGGCACCGCAGCGCGGCCGGGGCCGCTGACCGGGCGTGCCGAGCCCGCTGAGCCCCTACCGGTAGCCGGGCCCGCCGTCGCGCCCATCGCGCCGCCTGCCAGACCTGCTGCCGCAGCGCCCATCGCGCCGGCTGCACCCGGCTGTCCTTGCGGTGCGACCCCGCTCGCTCCCGGCACGGCGGCGCCGCCCCGGGCCCGGCCGGGACGCTGTCCCCTGCGGCCCGCGTCATCCCGCTGCTGGTCGGGGTCGTCGCCCGCCCAGATCTCGCCGGACATCTCACCGTCCGGCTCGCCGCGGCGCACCGGTCCGGTGTGGCCGGGGACTGCTGCTCCGGCCGTACCCCGGTCTGCTCCGTCCTGCGGCGGCACGCCCGCGGCGCCGCGCCGAGCCCGGCCCGCGCCCGGCCGCTGGATCACGCCGGAGGTGCTGTCGGCCATGGCGCCGGCCCGACCCGGTACAGCCGGGGTGCGAGCACCCTCCGGCCCCGGAACGACCGGCGGAACCACCGCCGCCGCACCTGTCGCACGCACCGGCCGCCCGTCGCCGGGGCCGGTCCGGCGCGGTCCCGGCACAGCGCCGGTACCGCCGGCGCCCGGCCCCTGACCCGCCGCGCCGTCCTCCGGATCAGCGGCCCGATGACCGGGCCGGACGAATCCGTGCGTCCCGGTGTCCGGCTCCGCGCCCGCGGTGTGATGGCCGCCGCGCGCGAACCCCTGCGTCCCGGTGTCCGGCTCCGCGCCCGCCGCGTGATGCCCCGGCCGCGCGAACCCCTGTGTTCCGGTGTCCGGCTCGGCCTCGGTGCCGCGCCGCCGCACGAATCGCTGCGCGCCGGTCTCCGTGCCGACCTGGCTGGCCGCACGCCGGGCACCCCGGCTGCGCGGCTCCCCGCCGGGCCCGACGATGCCGTAGGCGCCGCTGTCGGTGCCGGGATTGACGTACCCGTGAGCGCCGGTGTCCGTGCCCGTCTCGACGTATCCGGGAGCGCCCGCGCTCGGCGGGACTACCCGGCCATGGCGACCGGTCGGCTCCTCGGTGTACTGGTCCTGCTCGGCCCGCGCACGCCGTCCCCGCGTCCGGCCGCCCCGCTCATCACCGGGCTGACCCGGCTGTCCAGGCTGAACCGTTTGTCCAGGATGACCCGACTGGCCCGGCTGGCCCGGCTGGCCCGGCTGGCCCGGCTGGCCCGGCTGTCCAGGATGACCCGGCTGCCCCGGTGCCCGCCGGCCTCCGGCCGACTCGGGCCCGGCGTCGAACCCGCGCGGCATGGCCCCGGACTGATGCACCGCCGGATCCACCGGCCCCACACCACCACGCGGCATCGCCCCGGACTGGTGCACCGCAGGATCCACCGGCGCCACACCGGCACGCCCGGCACCACCACGAGGAATCGGCCCCGACTGATGCACCGCCGGATCCACCGGTCCCGCACCGTGCCCGGCCTCTCCCGGCTCATGCGGCCGGAAACGATCACGAGCGGGCCCGGCCGGCGACATCGGCCGCACTCCGGGCGCAGTACCCCGCATACCCGGCGAAACGGGCCGCGCCGCACCGGCCTGGGCGCCACGCCCGGCCGGCACCTCGGGCGCGTTCCCCGACGCCGGAATCCCACCCGCGACACCACCGGGAGCCGGCGACACAGCACCAGCCGGCATACCCCCTGGCGGCACAGCCCGGGGCGGAACAGCACCCGGCGGCATGGCCCCCGGCGGAACAGCACCCGGCGGGACAGCACCCGGCTGAACAGCACGCTGCCCGGGCATCACCGGCCCGGCGGGACCCCGCGCACCGGGCGGAACCTGCCCGCCAGCACCGGGCCGCTGACCCGCGACACCCGGAGCACCCGGCCGCTGCGCCGGCCCCCCGGGCGCACCCGGACCGGGACGCTGCCCGCCACCGACCGGCCCCGGCGGCATCGATCCGGGCGGCATCGATCCGGGCGGCACCGATCCGGGCGGCATCGCGCCGACACCGGCGGCACCGGGTGCGGCAGGGCCGGGCGGGACCGCTCCGGGGCGTACCCCCGCTTGTTGTTGCGCCGCAGGCGGACCGCCGCCGCCCTGCCAACCGCCGGTGTTCTCGCCCGGGGACTCCTCGTCGTGGCCGGGCAGGAAGATGTCCTCGGCGGGCGCGTCGTCGGGGCCGGGAGCGACCCGGCCGGACTTGCTGGAACGCCCTTCGCCGGGACGCGTGCCGGGGCCGATCGCCCCGCGCTCCTGCTTGGCGGTACGCAGGTCGTCGAGCCAGCCGGTCTCCTCGCGCGGCACCTCGACGGGCACCTCGGGCGCCTCGGCGGGGTTGCGGCCGCGCCCGAATCGCCGGCCCTTCTTGCCGCCGGTCTCGTCGGGCCGATCGGCACCCCGCGCTGTCACGGCTGTTCCTCCCCGGCGGCGTCGCCGCTGTCGTCTACCCGCACATCATCGTTCCCGGAGCCGTCCGCATCCGGTTCGGCGCCGCTCGGACCCTGATCGGAACCCGCCGACGACTGTGACGCATCCTCGGCCCGTTCACCACCCGCCGCACGGTCCGAACCGGTTGTCGGCCTGCTCGCCCCGCTGGTCACGGGTTCACCGGCAGCCGGCCGCGGACCGGGACCGAGACCGAGACCGCGCACGATCCGGCGCAGACGCGGCACCCGCTCCCCCACGGCACGCTCGGCGCCGTGGTCGGTCGGCCGATAGTAGTCGGTGCCCACGAGATCGTCCGGCGCGTACTGCTGGCGCACCACCCCGCGCTGGTCGTCGTGCGGATAGCGGTAGCCACGCCCGTGCCCGAGCCCTTTCGAACCGGGGTAGTGCGCGTCGCGCAGATGCGCCGGAACCGCACCGCCCCGGCCGGCCCGCACGTCCGCCATCGCCTCACCGAGCGCCACCGTCACACTGTTCGACTTCGGCGCGGTCGCGCAGTGCACCACCGCCTGCGCCAGGTTCAACCCCGCCTCCGGCAGACCCACATTCTGTACGGCCTGAGCCGCCGCCGACGCCACCAGGAGCGCCTGCGGATCGGCCATCCCCACGTCCTCGCTTGCGAAGATCACGAGCCGTCGCGCGATGAACCGCGGGTCCTCGCCGGCCACGAGCATCCGGGCCAGCCAGTGCATCGCCGCGTCCGGGTCGCTGCCCCGCATGCTCTTGATGAAGGCGCTGATCACGTCGTAGTGCGCGTCGCCGTCCCGGTCGTAGCGCACCGCCGCCACGTCGACCGCCCGCTCCGCCGTGGCGAGATCGATCTCCTTGACGTCCTGCGCGATCGCCGAGCCGGCCGCGGCCTCGAGGGCGGTGAGTGCTTTGCGGACGTCACCGGACGCCAGCCGTACCAGATGGTCCTCGGCCTCGGCGGAGAGCGTGACCGCGCCGCCCAGCCCGCGCTCGTCGGTGATCGCGCGCCGGATCAGGCCGCGGACGTCGTCGTCACCGAGCGCCTGCAGCGTCAGCAGCACACAGCGGGAGAGCAAGGGCGAGATAACGGAGAAGTACGGGTTTTCGGTCGTCGCCGCGAGCAGCGTGACGGTCCGATCCTCGACCGCGGCGAGCAGCGAGTCCTGCTGGGTCTTGCTGAAGCGGTGCACCTCGTCGATGAAGAGAACCGTGGGGGGCCCGCCGTAGCGACGCTCCCGCCGCGCGGTGTCGATCACCGCCCGCACGTCTTTCACCCCGGCCGTCAGCGCGGACATCGCCACGAACTTACGGTCCGTCGCGTGCGCCACCAGATGGGCGATCGTGGTCTTGCCGGTGCCCGGCGGCCCCCACAGGATCACCGACATCGGACTGGCACCGGTCACCAGCTGGCGCAGCGGCGCACCCGGCGCGAGCAGATGCTCCTGCCCGACGAGCTCGTCCAGCGACGCCGGTCGCATCCGCACCGGCAACGGCGCGTCCGTCGAAGGCGTCCCGAATCCACCGGCGTCACCACCGGCCGGGGTCGCCGCCGGGGCGCCCGGCGGCGCGAGAGAGAAGAGCCCGTCCGTGTCCATCACAATCGACAGTACCGGCCGCCCCGACCCAACCCGAAACCGCCAACACCCAGCCAACTCCCAGCGTCGTCAGGTACCGAAGCGGCCTGTGAGACGGCTGCCGGACGCCGCAGCTGGCCGTGAGCTGCTTGCTGCCGGCCATCCGTCTCGCGTTGCCGGCGAACGCCGCACGCCGCGCTCGTCCTACCGCGACCGGCGGGTCAATCAGCGACCGGCGGGTCAATCAGCGACCGGCGGGTCAATCAGCGACCGGCGGGTCAATCAGCGACCGGCGGGTGAATCAGCGACGACCGGCCGGTGAATCAGCGACGGCCCGGGTCAGCAGTCAGCGCGTGCTGGCTGCGGCCCGGGCCGTCGCTGGGAAGAAGGTCAGCCGCGACCCGGCCGCCGGCCGTAGAAGCGACGGCCGCTCGAGCCGGTGCCGGCGCGCGGGCCGCTACCGATGCCGGCCAGGTAGAGCGAGAGCAGCAACAGACCCAGCGAAGCCAGGGTGGGGAAGTTGAACAGGTCGGGGGCGCCGAAGTTCGTGTCCAGCAGGTCAGCAAGCAGCCAGATGCCGAAGACGACGGCGGCAGCGATGGCGAGCATCAATTACCTCCGGGGGATCAGAGAGCCAGTGACCTGCTGGTACCCGTCTGGGAGTGCTCCCGAAACACCTCCTTCGATCTAACGAGGTAGAGCGGCGCCGCAGCGGCCAGCACGATGCCGCCCACGACGATCGCGGTCGGCGTCCCCGCGCCGGCTGCCACCGCGGTCAGCACGATCGCGCCGAGCGAGAAGCCGGGCTGGCCCACCATGGAGTTGAGCGAGAGCAGGCTCGTCCGGTACTCCCCCTCGGCCTGCCGGTGCAGCAGACCGGCGTGCACCGGGTTCGCCGCGCCGTGCACCGCGTAACAGAGCAGGAAAGCGCCGATCACCCCGGCCGGGCCGGCGAACAGGCCCATCCCGACGATCGTCACGCCCTGCACGATCTTCAGCGTGAACCCCGCCCAGGCCGGACCCACGCGCCGCGTCAGCAAGGGGACGAGCGCCGCCCCGGCCGCCGACGCCGCCCACGCCGCGGAGTTGACCGGGCCGAGCAGCGCACCGGCCGTGTCCGTGCTGGTGATCTCGCTGAGGCGAACCGCCATCAGCTTCTCGAAGGTCACCATCCCGACGCTCCAGAAGAACTCCACCAGGATCAGAGCCAGCACCACCCGCGAGCGGCGAACCAGCCGGAGCGCTCCGCCGATCGCGACCGGCACGCCCCGGACCGAGGTGGCGAGCGCCGCGAGACCGCGCGCCGGACGCTCCTCGGTCATCAGCAGCGCCACGGCGATGGTGCTGATCAAGCTGAGCCCGAGCGCGACCAGCACGGGCACGGTCAGCGCGCTCACCGGCCCGATCGGGCCCAGCCAGACCAGGCCACCACTGATCAGCGCGGCGCCGGCGATTGCGAGGCCGAGCACCACGCCACTGCGGGACAGGCCACCCTCGATGTCGGCTTTCGGGTCAGCGGCCAGGGCATGGTCGACATACCACGCCTCGAGGGGACCGCTGTCGAGCGCACGATAGATGCCCTGCAACAGGTAGACCACGGCGAAGAGCGCCACCGAGTCGGCGAAGCTCCAGATCGCCAGCGAGGCCAGGTTGACCACCCCGGCGATCAGCAGCACCGGGCGGCGGCCGAGTGCATCGGAGAGGCCGCCGGTGGGCAGCTCCAGCACCAGCACCGTGAACCCCTGGATCGCCGCGACGGCGCCCACCTGGGCGATGCTCAGCCCTCGCTCCAGCGGCAACAGGACCAGCACCGGGATCGTCAGCCCGACCGGAAACCAGCGCAGCCCGAGCAGGAACAGATAGCGGAATCGAGCCTGCTCGACGGTCATCACGACGCCTCCGTCTCGGACCTCGATTTCGGCAGGGCGGCCATGTAGAAGTCGACCCGGCGGGCGCCGGGCTCAGGATCGGCTCGCGCATAGCGCTCCACGACCTCGTCCAGCTCGTCCAGCATGCTGCGGACCTGGGCCGGGCTCAGGGTCAGCAGGTAGTCGGAGATCCCGCCCGTGTCGCTCCACTCCTGCGACTCCTGGGACAGGCCGTGCTGCCATGTCTCGGCCAGCTCGACGAACCGATTGACCTGGAACGTCTCCAGCCACACGACGGCGGCTGCGGCGTCCGGGTCGTCGACATAGTCGCTGCGGTGCCAGCTGGACATGTCATGGACTGCCCGCCACCACCGCTGACGGCCGCCACCCGGGCGCTCCTCCTCGACGACCAGGCCGGCTTCGGCGAGCTGCCGCAGGTGATAGCTGGTCGCGCCGGTGTTGGTGCTGAGCGTGTTGGCCAGCTGGGTGGCCGTCGCCGGCCCGTCGCCGCGCAACCGGGCGAGCAGGCGGATCCGCAGCGGATGAGCGAGCACCCGGATCTGCCGGCCGGTGAGATGGACGTGGCTGAGTTCGTCTGCCATGTCTGCACATTATCTGTGCACAAACCCTTTGCACAAGTTCTGTGCATGGCTAATGTGGAAGCGCGACCGGGCCCCCGGCGCGGACCGCGCGGAGGGCCTGGAAGGAAAGGCGACAGGAGATCAGTCAGCGAGTTTGAAGAGCAGGACCGTTTCCCACTGGTGCATGTCGGGCTGTTCGGCCGGGTTGGTCATGAGCATCTCCAACCGGCAGCCCCACACCTCCCCGGTGGGGGTGGGCGTCATGTCCCAGGTGAGGCCCCGGTCCTGTGCCCAGTCGAGGAGGCGTGCGGTGACAGCCATCAACTCATCCGGGTGGCCGACGTGAGCGACAGTCACGTAACGGCCGGCCGGCAGCGTGCCGGCGAAACCGGGCCCGTCCACCTCGACCGGCCCGGCGACCGGGATGCCGGCCTCGACCACCATCTCGGCGGCCATCTCGATCTCGCGGTAACGGAAGAACGGCGCGCCCGCGACCGGGACCCCACGGCTCGCCAGGCCGGCGAACATGGTGGGGAGGTGGTCGGCGACGCGGGCGAACTCGGTCATGGTGATCGACTCACGGCGGCCGAGGTAAGGCTGCTCGGGTCGCTGGACGATCGTCGGCTCCACCCGGACAGTCTCACAGGAATGCCCGGCAGCCGCATGCCGGCGCGGCCGGGGTGGGGAATCAGGACGGCGACACGGCCCGGTGCACCGCCGGAAACAAAGCCGGACCAGCTCGGGCAGCGAGCTGGTCCGGCGTCCCGGTCGGCCGGGGGTTCAGTTCGAGTGCTGGACCGGGGCGGCCTGTCCGTCCGTGCCAGGCGTGCCTGCCGCCGCCTTCGGCTTGGCGTCGATGCCTGCTTCGAGGCGCTGCTGCGCGGTGATCGGCGTCGGCGCGGTGGTCAGCGGGTCGAAACCGCCACGGGTCTTCGGGAAGGCGATGACCTCACGGATCGACTCGTTGCCGGAGAGCAGCATGCAGGTCCGGTCCCAGCCGAGCGCGATGCCGGCGTGCGGCGGCGGGCCGTACTTGAAGGCCTCGAGCAGGAAGCCGAACTTGTCCGCGGCCTCCTCCGGCGTGATGCCGAGCAGGTCGAAGACCCGGCTCTGCACGTCGGCGCGGTGAATACGGACCGAGCCGCCACCGATCTCGTTGCCGTTGCAGACGATGTCGTAGGCGTAGGCGAGCGCCTGGTCGGGCGCCTCCTCGAAACGGGGCTCCCACTCCTCGTTCGGCGAGGTGAAGGGGTGGTGCACCGCCGTCCAGCCGCCCTCGTCGGTCTTCTCGAACATGGGAGCGTCGACGACCCAGCAGAACGCCCAGGCCGACTCGTCGATCAGGTTCGCCCGCTTGGCGATCTCGATCCGAGCCGCGCCCAGCAGTTCCTGGGCCTCACGCCGCTCGGCCGCCGCCGCGAAGAAGATCGCGTCGCCCGGCTTCGCGCCGACCGCGTCGGCCAGCCCGGCCAGGTGCTCGGCGGACAGGTTCTTCGCGACCGGGCCGCGGGCCTCACCGGTCTCCGCGTCCAGCACGACGTAGGCGAGGCCACGGGCGCCGCGCGCCTTCGCCCAGTCCTGCCAGCCGTCCAGCTCCTTGCGGGTCTGCGACGCGCCACCCGGCATGACGACCGCGCCGACGTAACCGCCCGCGTCGATCGCTCCGGCGAAGACCCGGAAGGAGGTCCCCCGGAGGTAACCGGTGAGCTCCACCAGCTCGACGGAGTACCGCAGGTCCGGCTTGTCCGAGCCGTAACGGTTCATCGCGTCGGTCCAGGTGATCCGCGGGATCGGCAGCGGGATCTGGTAACCCGCGAGCTCGCTCCACAGCTTGGAGACGATCTCCTCGCCGAGCGCGATCACGTCGTCCTGGGTGACGAACGACATCTCGATGTCCAGCTGGGTGAACTCCGGCTGTCGGTCGGCACGGAAATCCTCGTCCCGGTAACACCGGGCGATCTGGTAGTAACGCTCCATACCGGCGACCATCAGCAGCTGCTTGAAGAGCTGCGGGGACTGCGGCAGGGCGTACCAGGTGCCGGGCTGGAGCCGGACCGGGACCAGGAAGTCACGGGCGCCCTCGGGCGTCGACCGGGTCAGGGTCGGCGTCTCGATCTCGTTGAAGTCGTGGGCGTGCAGCACCTCACGCGCGATCTGGTTGGCGCGGCTGCGCAGGCGCAGCGCCTTCGCCGGGCCGGAACGCCGCAGGTCGAGGTAACGGTACTTGAGACGCAGGTCGTCGGCCGCGGTGATGGTGTCGTCGATCGGCAACGGCAGCGGAGCCGCCTCGGAGAGAACGACCAGCTCGCTCGCGACGACCTCGATCGCACCGGTGGCCAGCTCCGGGTTCTCGTTGCCGGCCGGGCGGGCGTTGACCTCGCCGACGACCTTCACGCAGAACTCGTTGCGCAGCGCGTGCGCGTCCTCCTCGCGGAACACGACCTGGACCACGCCGGAGGCGTCACGGAGGTCGACGAAGATGACACCGCCGTGGTCGCGCCGGCGGGCGACCCACCCGGCGAGCGTCACCGTCGTGCCGGCGTCACTGGCGCGCAGTGTGCCGGCGTCATGGGTACGGATCACGGAAATGTCTCCTTACAGGGTTCGCGGGGCGCACCCGACATTCTGTCAGGCACGCCCCGCGCTGCGTGCCACGGGTTAGTCAAGGACCTTCCACGACGTGGCCCGCAGGCCGGCGGTGCCGGTGCCGCCGACGTCGATGATCTCCACAAGAGCGAGGACCGCTGGGACGCTCGCCGTCAGCACACACAGCGCCGCACCTTTCTTCACCACGACATCCGCGCCGGGCCCGAGCGGGCTGGTCCGGATCGACCGCAGGCAACCGGCCGCGTCCGTGTCGGCGTTGCTCCGCGGGCTGCCGCTCGCCGCTCCGGCGCCCAGACTCAGGCGAGGCGGCTCGTCCCCGCACCGGCTGTCGTAACGCAGGTCGGCCACCTGCTCCTGAGCGTCGGCACGCGGCTCGTCCAGGTCCAGGAAGATCACGGCGGAGCAGCCGACCTGGACACGCAGCGGCTCCTTCGCGTAGGCGACCGGGTACTGCTCGGGCGCGGGCGGCCGGTCGACAGGGGTGGTGCCGACCGGCATCGCGTGACGCATCGGAGCCATGGTGAGCGCCCGCCAGGAGAAGTAGCCGGCGACCGCCGAGACCAGCAACGCGAGGACGCTGATCACGACAGCGACGGCTGCGCCGCCGCGCCGCCGCTTGGTTGTGGGTTGCGGTTTCGCCTGATGAAGCGGCTCGGTGGGCCCCTCGGAGAAGACTTCGGGGGTACGGGTGGACCACGGCCGCTCCCGAGAGGGGTGAGGTGCGGCCGCCGGACGGTTCCGGGAGGTGCCCCGGTCGTCCGCCGGCACGGACGTCCCCTGGATCACTTGGTGACGCCGTCCCGAGCCCTGGGGGTAGGACGCGTTGGGGGCGGGATAGGCGGTGTTGCCGACGGGTGAGAACTGAGGTCGAGGAGAAGGCTGCGGCCGACCGGGCCGAGGGCTGGGCCGCCCGGCCGCCTGAGCAGGAACGTGCTGAGCAGGAACGTGCTGCACAGCAACGTGCTGAGCAGAGGCGTGCTGAGTGGGAACGTGCTGAGCAGGGACGTGCTGAGCAGGGACGTGCTGGGCAGGGACGTGCTGGGCAGGGGCGTGCTGGGCAGGGGCGTGCTGAGCAGCGGTGTTCGGGGCAGCGGTGTTCGGGGCAGGAACATGGGGCGTGGGCGGGGCGGACTGGTGGGTCGGGAGGTGGTTGTCGGGTGGATTCGCGGGCTGGTTGCCGGCTGCACGGAACACGGGCATGGCGAACTCCGGCTGCGCATAGGGGGAAAATGCTTCAACGGCGCCCAACTACCGTAAACAGGCTCTATCCCGGCAGACCATCCCTCGGTGAGGCGACCCACCACATGGATGATTTCCCATGGGCAGGCCGGTCACCGTGGCGGATGCTCCGCGGCCGGGCGGGTTTCAGGAGCGGGCTTCGCGGAACCACCCGTCGCGCAGAACCGGCACCACATCGCTGGCCCCGGCAGCCGCGGCCACCTCCACGTCGGACCGATAGCCGCCGGCGATCAGCTCCCGCCTGGAAGCCGTCTCCGCCAGAACACCGGCCGGATCGCCCGGCACAGCGCCCGGCAGAACACCCGGCAGCACGTCCGGCACTGCGCCCGGCTGAACACCCGGCACTGCGCCCGGCTGAACACCCAGCACTGCGCCCGGCTGAACACCCAGCACTGCGCCCGGCTGAACACCCAGCACTGCGCCCGGCAGATCACCGGCTATCGCGCGGTAGGCCGCGACAGCGGCACGGGCCTCCGGCGACAATCCGGTGGAGCGCTCGCCGGCACTTCCACCGGTGGGTGGCTCGGTGAGGAAATGGAGGAACGCGCCTGCGCCCCATAAGTCTTCGACCGCTGGGCGGAGCGAACCGTCCGGCCACCGTTCACCGGCGGCGACGACTGCCACCGGGCGGCCGGCCGCCTGCTCGCGCACCCAGCGGGCCGCTGCGGCGGCGTTGCACAGGCAGACGCCGACCACCGTGACACCTGCGGCGGCCAGCCCTGCCGAGATCGTGGAGCCGTTCGGTGAGGGCAGCACCAGCCGTTCGATCCGGCGGCGGGATGCGGCGGCCACGATCGTCGCCGGGGAGAGGCTGATCTCGCCGGGGCCGGCGGCGGAGCGGCCCACCGCCAGTTCGGCCCGATGGCGGGCGGCTGCCGCGGCCGCCGAGTCGTCGCGCCAGCGGTACGGCAGGACAGCCGTCCCGTGCTCCACCGCCACCGTGAGCGCGGTCGTGAACGACAGCACGTCCACCACCGCGACGAATGCCGTTCCCGGCGCGATCGCCGCCGCCCCGCCCGGCCCCCAGTCGAACCGGCGGCCGAAGTCTCCCTGCCCGAACACATCAGTAGTCACGCCGACCGAAATTAGCCAGGCCGACCGAAATAAGCCACGCCGACCGAAATTAGTCACGCCGACCGAAGGCAGGCCGACCCCAACCGGTCAGTGCTGCCCAAAGCAGTCAGGCCGACCGAAGCCGGGGCCGGCCAAAAGAATCAGACCGACCGAACACCGAAGAAGCAGTGCACCCACCCGCCTCAGAAATACGTGTGCAAAACGTCCACCACACGACGCTCCTCATCAACCACCGGGATGTCGCGCCACTTGTCGAACGCCGTACACGGATGGGAGATGCCGAACCGGATCAGATCACCCGGGACCAATTCCACCTCGTCGACCGCCAGATACGTGTGATGGTCGTTGAGCTTGTCGACCCGGATGCCGGTCGCCGCCCTCAACGAGCCCTCCGCGTCACGGACCTCCAGCGGCACCGGCAGCCCTTCGTCGAACGGCGCGTCCCGCTTTCCCATCCCGGCGATGGCGAGGCCCGGCTCCGGCGCCGACAGCACCTGCGCCCAGATCTCCAGCGCCGCCGCGAGCGGCCCCTCCCCCGGCACCCGGACGAACGGCGTGCGCTCCCGGTAGAACCCGTCGTCGTGGGTGACCGACGCGCCGGAGCGCAGGATCACCCGCGTGCCGGGGGCGAGCCGGCGGAATCGGTCGACGACCCGGTCGAACCACGCGCTGCCGCCGGCCGACACGATGGGTCGCTCCGGCAGCAGCCCGGCCTTGGTGAGCCGCTCGACGCCGTCGACGAGCCGGTCCAGGTAGGCGTCCACTTCGGCCTGGTCGTGGAGTTGCCCTTCGTACCCGGTGACTCCGGCGAGTTCCAGACCCGGCGCCGAAGCCGCGGCCCGGGCCACTTCCGCAAGCCCTTCGAGGGTACGAACCCCGGTACGCCCACCAGGGTGCCCGAGCTCGACCAGGATCCGCAGTGGACCGCCGGTGGCCGCCGCCGCCGTGACCCCGGCGACCGAGTCGACCTGGAAGTACACCTCCCAGCCGGCCGCCGACTCCCGTGCCAGCCAGCCCAGCGCCACCGGGTCGAGAACCTCGTTGGCGATCAGCACCCGTTCGACGCCGAGCCGCCGCAGGACCAGCGCCTGGTTGGGCGTGGCCACGGTCATCCCCCACGCTCCGGCCCGCAGCTGGGCTTCGAGCAGGCCGGGCGCCATGGTGGTCTTGGCGTGCGGGGCGAAGTCCGCGCCGTGCCGCCGGCAGTACGCGGCCATCGTCGCGATGTTCGCCTGCACGGCGTCACGTCGCACCACCAGCAACGGCCAGGTGAAGCCGCCGCCGAAGATGCTGGGCCGGCTCTCCCCGACCGGTGGCAGAGCCTCGTCCGGCGCCCAGAATCCCTTGCTACGCCAGTCCACAGTCACGATGGCCTCCTCAGCCGACGGTCACGAGCGACGGTCACGACGCTCACACGAGCGCGAGCGTGAGAACAATCCTTCACCCCTAAGGTCCGGAATCGCCGGGGCCTCGCAGGTCAGCGGTCATCTCGTGCAGCTCGGCGAGCCGGTCGGCGAGGGTCCGCGGGTTGCCCGGGGCGTCCGGCCGCGCGTCGGCCGGGCGCGGGCCGCTCAGCGGCCGGTAGTTGACGCCCATCGCGTCGAGCCGGCTCAGGTGCTCGGGCAGCCGGGCCAGGAAGTCGGCGAGGTCGCGCTCCTTCGGACCCCAGACGACCTCGGCGAACGCGCAGAGCCGGGGGAACGCCATGTACTCCACGCGGCGCAGCGACTCCATGTGCTCGGTCCAGAGGTTCGCCTGCGCGCCGAGCACGAGCGGCGAGTCCGGCGGCTCGTAGCGGTAGACGTCCTCGAGCGTGAGCAGCGTGCCCACCGGGGTGGGCTCGCCGGGGTCGTCCGACTGGCGGTAGTCGAGGTAGAGCCGCACGTCCGGGCAGCAGACCACCTGGTGACCGGCCCGGATGGCGACCTCGGCCGGCTCCTCGCCGCGCCACGCCGCGACGACCGCGCCGGGCGGCGCGCCACCGGCCAGGATCTCGTCCCAGCCGTAGAGGCGGCGGCCGCGCCGGTCCAGGTGCGCGGCCATCTCGGCGGTGAACGCGACCTGCAGTTCCCGTCCGCCGGGCCATTCGTCGGCCGGGCACTCGTCGCCGCCGATCCCGATCACCGGGGAGTCGAAGACGTCGCAGACGTGGTCGAGCACCTGCCGGCAGAAGTCCAGGGTGGCCGGTTCCAGGTTGAGCACGTGCGTGGAGATGCCCCAGGCGGTCCGGACGCCGCCGCGGAATCCGTTGCCCAGTTCCGGGTACGCGGCGATCGCCGCCTGCATGTGCCCCGGCATGTCCACCTCGGGCACCACGGTGATGTGCCGCTGGGCCGCGTACGCCACGATCCGCCGCAGATCGTCCGTGGTGTAGAAGCCGCCGTGCGGGCGCCCGTCGTACCGCTCGTGGACCCGCGCGCCGAGCATCGACTCGTCCCGCCATGCGCCGACCGACGTGAGCCGCGGCCATCCCGGCACCTCGAAGCGCCAGCCCTGGTCGTCGGTGAGATGCAGGTGCAGGACGTTCAGCCGGTGGAACGCCAGAAGATCGACGAACTTCAGCACATCGGGTACGGGCATGAAGTGTCGCGCCACATCGAGCAGCACCCCGCGCCACTCGAAGCGCGGCGCGTCCTCGATGCGCACGCGCGGGACAAGCGACGAGTCCCGCGCCCCGGGGGCCGGCGACGAGTCCCGCGCCCCAGGGGCCAGCGGCGAGCCGGGCGTCGCCAGCCGGTCCAGCGTCTGCCGGCCGTAGTGGAGGCCGGCCGCCGAGCCGCCGCGCAGCTCGGCGACGTCACCGGTGGTGTCCAGCACGTAGCCCTCACGGGGAAGCGCCGCATCCTCTCGGACCCGGATGCCGCCGTCGCTGATCGACAGGTGACCCTGCTCCGGCCGTACCGAATGGGGTCGGGGAATCAATCCTTCACCGCCCCGCCCAGGCCGGCCACCAGGCGCCGGCGCACCACCAGGAAGAAGATCAGCACGGGAATGGTCATCAGCGTCGACGCCGCCATGATCGCCCCCCAGTCGTTCTCGTCGGGTTTGAAGAAGACCAGCAGCGCCATCGGCAGCGTCTGGTTGTCGGCCTCGCTGATGATGAACGTCCGCGCGAACAGGAAGTCGTTCCACGCGTGGATGAACGAGAACACGCTGGTGGCGGCGAGTCCCGGAGCGACGAGCGGGAACAGGATCCGCCACAGCACGGTGAACCGGCCGGCACCGTCCAGCTGCGCCGCCTCGTCGAGCTCGTCCGGGATCGCCTGGACGAAGCCGCGCAGCATCCAGATCGCGAACGGCAGCGTGAAGGCGGTGTGCACCAGCATCAGCGAGCCGAGCGTGTTGAGGCCGACGCCCGGCACCGCGGTTCCGAGGTCGCGCACCAGGAAGAAGAGCGGGATGGTCAGCGCCTCGATCGGCACCATCTGCGCGATCAGGAACGTCACCAGGATCGTGGTGCGGAACCGGAAGTGGAAGCGGGTCAGCGCGACCGCGGCGAGGAACGCGACGAGCCCGGACGCCAGCACCACGACCAGCGCGACGACCACGCTGTTGAGCAGGTAGCGACCGAAGTCGTTGACTTCGAGGACCCGGCGGAACGCGTCCAGCGACGGGTGCAGGGTCCACGGTTTCTGGTCCAGCGACTGGATCTCGCCGGCCGGCTTCACCGCGGAGAGCACCATCCAGTAGATCGGGAAGACGGTGATCAGCGCGATCAGCACCGCCACCGCATCCAGCAGGCGACGACCGGCTCTCATAGCTGCTCCCCCGATCGGCGCAGAGTCCTGAGGTAAAGGAGGGTGACCGCGAGCAGGATCAGCATCATCACCACGCCGATGGCGGCGCCCCGGCTGTACTCACTGGAGGCGAAGGCCTGCTGGTACGCATACACGTTGAGGGTGAGATTCTGACCGGCCAGGCCACCGCCCCGGGTCATCACGTAGATCTGGGTGAAGACCTTGAAGTCCCAGATGATCGACTGGATCACCACGATCGCCAGGACCGGGCGCAGGATCGGCACCATGATCCGCCAGAACGTGCGCCACGCGCTGGCGCCGTCCAGCGACGCCGCCTCCAGCACCGACTTCGGGATGGCCTCGATGCCGGCGTAGAGCGTCACCATGACGAACGGGAACGACGCCCACACCACCACGGCGCCGACCAGGGCGAACGCGGTGTAGCGGTCGTACATCCAGTTGAAGCCCTCGATCCCGAGCAGCTGGTTCACGAAACCCAGGTCGGTGTCGAAGAGGAACATCCAGGTGGTCGAGCCGGAGACCGCGGGCACCGCCCAGGCCGCCATCGCGGCGACCGAGAGCAGCAGCCGCGGCACCCGGCTGATCCGGGTGAGCAGCACCGCGAGGCCGGCGCCGACCGCCAGGGTGGCGATCACGCAGGCGGCCGCGAACACCACGGTGGCACCGAGGACCGACCAGAACCGCGGGTCGGAGAAGAGCTCGGTGTAGTTGTCGGCGCCGACGAAGCTCGACGGCTGCCCACCGCTGACCTGTGCCTGGGTGAAGTCGAGCACCGAGAGCAGGCCGAGCTGGTACATCGGGTAGAGGAAGAGGCCCCCGAGCACCACCGCGGCCGGCAGAAGCAGCCACAGTGGCGCCCGGGTCTTGACGGACTTCACTTGGTGAGAGCCTCGTCGATCTGCTTCGCCGCCTCGTCGGTGGCCTGGTCCACGGTGGCCTTTCCGGTGGCGACCTTCTCGATCATTGTGGGCAACACCGCGGAGGCGTCCACCTTGCCCCAGCCCGGGTTCAGCGGGACGAACTTCGTGCCGGCGGCGATGGTGTCGATGAACGGCTTCACGAACGTGTCCTTCGCGGCGATCTCGTCGCTCGCGGACTTCAGCGTCGGCAGGTTGCCCATCGCGTCGTACATCTTCGCCTGGTACTTCTTGCCGGCCAGCAGGGTGAGGAAGTCGGCGGCCAGGGCCGGGCGCTGGGCGTTCTTCATGATGCCGAGGTTGTTGCCGCCGGCGAACGCGGGCGCGACCGATCCGGCCGTGACGCCGGGGAGCGGCAGGACCGCGTACTTGCCCTTGGCGGCGCCGGCGTCGACGGCGGCCCGGTTGAAGTTGCCGAGGATGCCCATCGCGGCCTTGCCGCTGGCGAAGAGGTCGACGGTCTTGCCGCCGGTCAGGTCCGCGCAGTTCTGCGGCGGGCAGTTGTTCTCGGCGATCAGATCGGTGTAGCTCTTCAGACCCTGCCGGGCGGCGGCCGAGTTGATCTCGGTGAGCTCGCCGCCGTTGGCCCAGACGAACGGCATGGCGCCGTACGTGTACTTGCCGCCGACCGCGATGCCGAACATCTCCGGCTTCTTCGCCCGGATCGTCGTGGCGGTCGTGGTCAGCTCGGCCAGCGTCGCCGGCGGCTTGAGGCCGAGCTCGGAGAAGACGTCGGTCCGGTAGTAGAGGGCGCGGACGCCCACGTACCACGGGACGCCGAGCAGGGTGCCCTCGTAGGTGGCGCTGGCCTTGGCGTCGGCGGACAGGTCGGCACCCTCGGACCAGCCCTGCAGCGTCGGCCCCAGGTCGGCCAGGCCACCGGCGGCCGCGTACTCGGGAAGGTCGGTGTTGCCGTACTCCACGACGTCCGGCGCGCTGGCCGGGTCGTTGAACGCGCCCTTGAACCGCTCGCTGCGGGTGTCCACGGCGATGTACTGGATGTCCACGCTGGTGTCCGGGTGGGACGCCGTGAACTCGGCGATCGCCTCGTTGACGACCGCCTCCTTCGGCGCACGGTTCGGCTCGTCGAAGAGCCACACCTTGAGGGCGCCGGTCTTCGGCCCACCGTCGGTGGCGGTCTCGGCGGGTGCGGAGGTGGAAGGGGCGCAGGCGGTCACGGTCAGCGCGAGGGCAGCGGCCACAGCAAGGCGTAGTCTCATCAACACTCCAGACGAACCAGGTTCGTTAATAGTTCGTTTCGATGCGGCATAGCCTGCTGTCTGACCAGGCTCTCGTCAACCCTTGAATTGGCGTTTTAACGCTGGAAACATGATGGTGACTTGACCACGGGGCTGCGTTCCAGCACGCTACGACCACCAATTACGAACCATTTGAGGACGGGGGCGGGATGGTCATCGGACTGGTCGTGCACGCCGGCCATCGAGCACGGTTCGCCGACGCGGCGAGCACGCTCACCGGCGTCGAGTTCGCCTGGGCGGTCTACGAGCACGAGGACGAGATCCGTGATCTCGTCGCCGGGCTGCTGCGCGATCACCGCCCGGACGGGCTGCTGCTGGGCCTGGTCCCGTACGCCCGGGCCCGTGACCTGATCCCGGCCGACCTGCCGTTCTCGGTCACCCGCTCGGCGGCCCTCGACCTGGCGCTGGCCTGGGCCCGGGCCCGCGGCAACGGCTGGCCGGCCACCCCGGTCAGTGTGGACACCTTCGCGACCGAGACGGTCGACGAGGTGGCCACCGCCCTCGGCCTGGACCGCACCGCGATCGCCACCTGCCCGTTCGACCCCGACCAGCCGGTCGCCGACGTGGTCGCGTTCCACCGGGAACAGCTGGCCCGCACCGGCGCGCCGTACGTGATAAGCGTCCGGATGGGCGTGGCCGCCGCGCTCGACGGGCAGACCGCCGTGCTGCACGCCCTCGCGACGCCCGGCACGATCCGGGCCGACCTGCACGAGCTGGCCCTGCGGATCCGCAACAAGCGCGCCGACGGCCAGCGGTTCGCGGCCGGGCTCTTCCTGCTCGAGACCCCCGACGACCGGGCCCGGGTGGGACTGCAGCACCTGCTGCTGAACACCCCCGAGTTCGCCGACGCCTGGATCGACCAGCGCGGCCCCCGCGGCGTCCTGGTCTTCGCGCCCGCCTCGCTCTTCGAGACGGTCACCCATCAGTGGATCGGTCTGCCGGTGCTCGCCGAGGCCCGTGACACGCTCGGCGTCCGGGCCGTCGCCGGGTTCGGCATCGGCGCGTCCGCACGGCTCAGCGTGACCCTCGCCGAACGCGCCGCCGCCCGGGCCCAGCAGGACGCCGACCCCGGCGCCTACCTCTTCACCGGCGACGGGATGACGATCGGGCCGATGGGCGCGTCGGCGGCGCCGCTCACCTACACCTACCGCGAACACGGCGGCATCGAGGACCTGGCCGGCCGGGCCGGGCTCAGCGCCGCCACCCTGTCCCGCCTCGCCGCTGTCGAGCGGGGCCTGGAGGGACGGGCCCTCTCCCCCAGCGAGCTGGCCCGGATGCTCGGCATCACCGACCCCAGCGGCAGGCGCCTGATCCGCAAGCTGACCAGCGCGGACCTGGTGATCGAGACCGGCAGCGCCCAGGAGAACCGTAAGGGCCGGCCCACCCGGCTCTACAAGCTGGCGATCACGAGGGCTCTGGGATGACCTGGGATCTTCTCCTCGCGGGCGGCTCATCCGGCGACATCGCGATCACCGGTGGCCGGATCGCCGCGATCGGCGAGTTGTCCGGCGACGCCCGGCAGGTGGTCGACGTGACCGGCTGCCTGGTCACGCCGGGGCTGATCGACGTGCACACCCACGTCGGGCCGGGTTACTGGGGCATCGACCCGGACCCGATCGCCTGGCACTCCGGCGTCACCACCTGGGTGGACGCCGGCTCCGCGGGGGCGTACACGGTGAGCGGCCTGCGCCGCGTCGCCGACACCACCGCCGTCCGGGTCCGCGCCCTGCTCAACGTCTCCGCGGTCGGCCTGGCCGGGCGCACCGGCGAGAGCCGCGACCTGGCCAACTGCGACGTCGCGCTGGCGATCGACACGATTCAGGCGAACCGGGACCTCTTCCACGGCATCAAGGTGCGCATCGACAGCGAGACCGTGGGCGCCAACGGGGTCGAGCCGCTGCGCCGCGGGCTCGCCGCCGCCGAGGCGTGCGGCGTGCCGGTGATGGTCCACATCGGCACCGCACCGCCCACCCTCGACGAGGTGCTCGACCTGCTCCGCCCGGGCGACATCGTGACGCACTGCGCGAGCGGCATCGCGGCGCCGCTCGGCCCGGCGGTGCGGGCGGCCGCCGATCGCGGGGTGCTGCTCGACATCGGGCACGGCTCGGGCGGTTTCGCGTTCGACGTCCTGGAAGCACAGCTCGACGCGGGGCTGCGGCCGTACACGATCTCCACCGACCTGCACGCGCGCTCGCTGCACGGCCCGGTCTTCGACCTGCCCACCACGATGGCGAAACTGCTCGCCTGCGGCGTCGCCCTGCCCGACGTGGTCGCGGCGGTCACCACGCATCCGGCCCGGGCGCTGGGTCTGGCCTGCTCGCTGGAGGCAGGCGCTCCGGCCGACATCGCGATCTTCGAGGTACGGCCGGAGCCGCTCCCGGTCGTCGACGCCCACCGCCAGGTCCGGGTCTCCCCGGTACGGCTCGTGAACCGGGCCACCTACGTCGCCGGTCGCCTGCTCCCGCCCCGCCTGCCGGAGCCACCCGCCCCCTGGATCCCGCTCACCGACGCGCAGCGGTCGGCGCTCGCCGCCCGCACGCAGTCCATCCGTGACCTGCTCACCACCCCGCTGGTCGGGGTGGACGGGCTGGCCGAACAGTTCCCACGAAGGAGTTCCTGATGCCCAAGCGCGCTGTGATCACCGACAAGGCGGCGCCCGCCGGTGGCCCGTACTCGCACGCCGTCGTCGCCGGCGACACCGTCTACCTGGCCGGCGCGGTCCCGATGCTGCCCGACGGCACCTGGGTGACCGGGAGTTTCGCGGAGCAGGCCCACGCCGCGTTCCGCAACCTGGCCGCGGTCGCCGAGGCCGCCGGGTCGAGCCTGGACCAGGCCGTGCGGGTCGGTGTCTACCTGCGCGACTTCGGTGACTTCCCGGAGATGAACGAGATCTACAAGGAGTACATCAAGGGCGACGACCTTCCGGTACGCACGACGCTGCCGGTCGCGCTGGTCGGCTTCGACATCGAGATCGACGCCATCCTCTACACCGGCGCCTGAGTACGTCTCCGCCGACGGCGGGCCGGACGCGTCCGGCCCGCCGTCGGCGTGTGAAGCCGGCGGATAGCGACGGAGGTAACTGGGTAGGGGGAACCTCATGCCTCAGCCCGGAGAGTTGCTAGGTGGCCGCTACCGGCTCGACGACCGGATAGCCGCAGGCGGCATGGGAGACGTCTGGCGCGCCACGGACACCGTCCTGGATCGGCCGGTCGCCGTGAAGACGCTGCTGGCCGGATACGCCGGTGACGAGTCGTTCCGGAGCCGGTTCCACCACGAGGCGCGGGCCATGGCGGCGCTGCGGCACGCGGGTGTCGTCCCGGTCTACGACTTCGGTGACACCGGTGACGGCGCCTACCTCGTGATGGCCCGCGTCGACGGCCAGCCGCTGGACCGGCGGATCGCCGAACGCGGCGCGCTGAGCCCGGCGGAGACCATGTCGATCGTGGCTCAGGCCGCGCGGGCCCTGGCGGCCGCGCACGACACCGGGATCGTGCATCGCGACGTCAAACCCGGCAACCTGATCATCGAACCGGACGGCACCGTCGTCCTCGTCGACTTCGGCGTCGCCCGGTCCGCGCAGTCGGTGACGCTCACCGGCGCGCGGGAGGTGGTGGGCACCGCGCTGTACATCGCTCCGGAGCAGGTGTCTAAGCAGGCCACCGGCCCGGCCGCCGACGTGTACGCGCTCGGCGTCGTCGCCTACCACTGCCTCGCCGGCCACCCGCCGTTCCTCGGCGACAACCCGCTCGCCGTGGCGTTGCAGCACGTGACCGACGAGCCGCCGCCGCTACCCGCCGGCGTGCCGGCGCCGGTGCGGGACCTGATCGCCACGGCGCTGGCGAAGGATCCGGCCGCCCGGTTCCCGTCGGCAGCGGCCATGGCGGACGCGGCGGACCGGGCCGTGGCCGGCACCGACCTGTCGGCGACCCTCGCCGGCGGCGCCGACACCGTCCGATTCAGTCCCGGAGCGGCCGGGACAGCGGGAGCAGCCGGGATAGCGGGAGCAGCCGGGACAACGGGAGCAGCCGGGATAGCGGGAGCGGCCGCCGCTTCGACGTCACCTGCCGAGACCGCGGTGACCTCGACCCGCGCGTGGACCCCACCGCCCGGAAGCATCCCGCCGCCGGACCCCACCGCGCGCACCGGTCCCGGCAAGCGACGCCACCTCGTCCTCCTCTCCGCCCTGCTCGCGGCCCTCATCGGCGCCGGAACCCTGATCGCGGTGGCCGACCCGTTCGGCTTCTTCCCCGCGACCGCCCCGGCGACCACCGAGCCCGCGCCCCAGGAGTCGGCGAGCAAGCCCGGCGGCGCCGCGAAGGAGAACCGGAACGACGCCGGCGAGGCCGCGACGACGAGCACCAAGGGCCAGGAGAAGAAGAGGTCCGCCGAGAGCCCGGCGGCCCGCGCCTCGCGGACCACCACGGCGCCCGCCGCCACCGCGACCACGCAGCCGGAGACCACCGCCCCGGAGACGACCGCGACCACTACACCCGCCGAGGATCCGGCGACCGCGACGACCGCGCCGGAGACCACCACGAACCCGACCGGCGACTCCGGCGGGAACGGCAACGGGAACGGCAACGGCAACGGCGGCGGAAACGGCAATGGCAACGGCAACGGCAACGGGGACGACGAGGAGGACGGGAGTAACGCGGAAAACGAGCAAGAGACCGAATAGTGACGGTATAACTGTGCTGACTCTGTGTGCCGGTCGGTAGTATCGGCACTTTCAGTCCGCAGGGCGAGTCGGCGTTTGCGGGGCGATTCGAAGGCAGGACATGTCGGTCATCCACGGCTCCGGTGTCACCTCACGTGCTTCCGAGACGTCGGCACCGGCCGGCAGACCCCGCCCGCATCTCGGCTTCCGGCCGGACATCGAGGGCATGCGCGCGATCGCGGTGACCCTCGTGGTCCTCTCGCACGCCGGTGTCGCGGCGCTGGCCGGCGGTTACGTGGGCGTCGACGTCTTCTTCGTGATCTCCGGATTCCTGATCACCACGCTGCTCCTCAAGGAGTTGGACCGTACCGGCACCGTCTCGCTGGCCAGCTTCTACGCCCGCCGGGCGGTGCGCCTGCTGCCGGCCTCGGCGGTGGTCCTGGTCGCCACGCTGGCCGGCGCCTGGCTCTGGCTGCCGTCGACCCGGTTCCACTCGATCAGCCTGGACGCGCTCTTCACCACGTTCTACGGCATCAACTGGCGCCTGGCCGACGAGGGCGTGCAGTACCTGAACGCCGACGCCGCCCCCTCGCCTCTGCAACACTTCTGGTCGCTGGCCGTCGAGGAGCAGTTCTACCTGGTCTGGCCGCTGCTCATGCTGGTCTACGCCGCGGTCTGGGCCCGCCGCCGCACCCGGCCCAAGGTCGCCATCCCGGCCCAGCGCACCTCCAGCTTCGCGGAGAGCAGGCCTGAGAACCCCGGGCAAACCCCCTCCGCGGTACGGGTGAAGCACGTCCCGCTGACCGTGATCCTCGCCCTGATCGCGGTGATCTCGCTGGTCGCCAGCATCACGCAGACCGAGTCGGCGGCCCCCTGGGCGTACTTCGGAGCGCACACCCGCGCCTGGGAGCTGGCGATCGGCGCGCTCGTGGCGGTCGGCGCCTCCCGGCTGGCCGGCCTGCCCGGCCGGTTCGCCGCCGTGCTGACCTGGCTCGGCATGGCCGCCGTGATCAGCTCGGCGTTCCTCTACGGCGAGGACACCGCGTTCCCCGGCTCGGCCGCGCTGCTGCCGGTCCTCGGGTCCGCGGCGATCATCGCGGCCGGTTGCGCCGCGCCGGCGGGCAGCGCCGCGGTGGTGCTGCGCACCCGGCCGTTCCAGCTGATCGGGCGGTACTCGTACAGCTGGTACCTGTGGCACTGGCCGGTGCTGATGATCGGTCCCGCGGCGCTCGGCCGGGAGCCGTCGCTGAAACTCGGGCTGGCGCTCTCCGCCGCGTCGCTGCTGGTCGCCGTCGCGTCGTACCACCTGGTGGAGAACCCGGTCCGGAACCGTCCCTGGATCAAGTCGAGCGCCCGCCGCGGCCTGGCCGTCGGGCTGGCGCTGACCGCGGTGACGGCCGGCCTCTCCCTGGCCGCCACCCGGTTCACCCCGTCGGTGACGACCGGTGACGCGGTCGCGGAGACGGGCGGCCTGCTCGCCGGGGCGACCGATCCGCGGGCCGAGTTGCGTACCCTGCTGGCCGAGGCCGCGCAGCAGCGCACGCTGCCGGCGAACCTGCGCCCGGCCCCGGCGGACGCCGCCAAGGACCAGCCGGTGATCTACCGGGACCACTGCCACGTCGACTATCCGTTCGTCGCCGCCGACAACCCCTGTGTGTACGGCGACCGCTCCGCCTCCGACGCGATGTTCCTGCTCGGCGACTCGCACGCGGCCCACTGGTTCCCCGCGGTCGACGCGGTCGCCCGGGAGCGCGGCCTGAAACTCTTCTCCCGGACGAAGGCCGCCTGCCAGGCCCCGTCGGTGCTGGTCTTCAACGGCGTGCTGAAGCGGCCCTACCAGGAGTGCGCGGAGTGGCGGGAGAAGGTCTTCGCCGAGATCGACGAGCAGCGGCCGAAATTCGTGGTCCTCTCCTCGAACGGCGGGGACAGCGGCGGCCTGGTCTCGCCGGAGAACAAGCCGCTGGACCGCGGGCCGGACCGGGACAAACTCTGGGTGGACGCCTGGGACCGCACGCTCGACCGGATCGAGAAAGCCGGCGCCACACCCGTCCTGCTGCTGGACACCCCGTGGCCGGCCGGGTCGACGCCGGAGTGCGTGGTGACCCACCCGGACGCGGTGAACCGGTGCGCCCGCCCGGCGCGGGAGGCGTTCGTGGAGCCCGCCCGCCGGAAACTGGTCGCGGCGGCCGCCCGGGAGCGGGGCGCCACGGTGATCGACACGAAGGACTGGTTCTGCACCGCGCAGGTCTGCCCGGCGGTCGTCGGCAACCTGATGGTCTGGAAGGACAGCAGCCACATCAGCACCGGGTACGCCGAGATGCTGACGCCGCTGCTGAGCAGGGGCATGCCGAAGTAACCGCCCGGGAAATCCGGTACCGGCCGGTACCGGATCATCGGGCGGCGATCATCGAACCGGAGGACGAACGTCCGAACCGGGGGAAACACGTCCGAAACTTCCAGCTGCGAGCATTCCGGGGCGCGATCGGGAGGTCCCTTTGTTCCTCAGCCAGCACGAGCAGGAAAGACTGCTCATCCACGTGGCGGCCGACGTCGCCCGGCGCCGCCGAGACCGGGGTCTGCGGCTCAACCATCCGGAAGCCACCGCGATCATCACCGCGTTCCTGCTGGAGGGGGCGCGCGACGGCCGTACCGTCGCGGACCTGATGGACGCCGGGCGCCGGGTGCTGACCCGCGACGACGTCCTGGAGGGGGTGCCCGAGATGCTCGCCGAGGTGCAGGTCGAGGCGACCTTCCCGGACGGCACCAAGCTCGTCACCGTGCACGGGCCGATCTCATGACGGTCCCCGGCGAGATCCTGTACGGCGACGGCGACATCGAGATCAACGCGGGCCGCCCGACCCGGGCGCTGACCGTGCACAACACCGGTGACCGGCCGGTCCAGGTCGGATCGCATTTCCACTTCGCCGAGTCCAACGCGGCTCTGGAGTTCGACCGGGACGCCGCCTGGGGTTACCGCCTCGGCGTGCCGGCCGGCACGTCGGTGCGGTTCGAGCCGGGCATCCCGCGTGACGTCACGCTGGTGGCTCTGGCCGGCCGGCGCATCGTCCCGGGCCTGCGCGGCCTGGCCGGCGGCCCGCTCGACGCCGAGGCGCCGGCCCCGGAACCCGATCCGTCCGACATCGAACCGGCCGGTTCCCTCGACGAGGACACCGGCGAGAGCCAGCCCACCGGCGACAACGGCAGCCCGCGGTGAGCCGCTCCCCGCTGCACGGGCACAGCCTGAACGGAGAGCCGGCATGACCAGACTGGACCGCAGCCGGTACGCCGCCCTCTACGGGCCCACCGCCGGTGACCGGATCCGGCTCGCCGACACCAACCTGCTGATCGAGATCGAGGAGGACCGCAGCTGCGGGCCGCGGCCCGGGGACGAGGTCGTCTTCGGCGGCGGCAAGGTGATCCGCGAGTCGATGGGACAGTCCCGCGCCACCCGCGCCGAGGGCACCCCGGACACCGTGATCACCGGCGTGGTCGTCCTCGACCACTGGGGCGTCGTCAAGGCCGACGTGGGCATCCGCGACGGGCGGATCGCGGCGATCGGCAAGGCCGGCAACCCGGACACCATGGACGGGGTCCACCCGGACCTGGTGATCGGCGCCAGCACCGAGATCATCGCGGGTAACGGCAAGATCCTGACGGCCGGCGCGATCGACAGCCACGTCCACCTGATCAGCCCGACCATCCTGGACACCGCGCTCGCGTCCGGCATCACCACGATCATCGGCGGCGGCACCGGGCCGGCCGAGGGCACCAAGGCGACCACCGTCACGCCGAACGCCTGGCACCTGGCCCGGATGCTGGAGTCGCTGGACACCTGGCCGATCAACGTGCTGCTGCTCGGCAAGGGCAACACGATGTCCACCGAGTCGATGTGGGAGCAGCTGCGCGGCGGCGCCGGCGGTTTCAAGCTGCACGAGGACTGGGGCACCACGCCTGCCGCGATCGACGCCTGCCTGACCGTGGCGGACGCCTCCGGCGTGCAGATCGCGATCCACACCGACACGCTGAACGAGGCGGGCTTCGTCGAGGAGACGTTGCGGGCCATCGCCGGGCGCTCGATCCACGCGTACCACACCGAGGGGGCCGGCGGCGGGCACGCGCCGGACATCATCACCGTCGCGTCCCACCCGAACATCCTGCCGTCCTCGACGAACCCGACCCGGCCGTACACCCGTAACACCCTCAGCGAGCACCTCGACATGCTGATGGTCTGCCACCACCTGAACTCGGCGGTGCCGGAGGATCTGGCGTTCGCGGAGAGCCGGATCCGGCCGTCCACCATGGCCGCCGAGGACTACCTGCACGACCTCGGGGCGATCTCGATGATCGGCTCGGACTCGCAGGCGATGGGCCGGGTCGGTGAGGTGATCACGCGTACCTGGCAGACCGCGCACGTCATGAAGGCGCGCGTCGGCGCACTCGCGGGCGACGGCGCCGCCGACAACAACCGGGCGAAACGGTACGTCGCGAAATACACGCTCTGCCCGGCCGTCGCGCACGGCATGGCCGAGCAGGTCGGTTCGGTCGAGCCGGGGAAACTCGCCGACCTGGTGCTCTGGGACCCGGCCTTCTTCGGCGTCCGGCCGTCGCTCGTGATCAAGGGCGGGATGATCGCGTACGCGCAGATGGGCGACGCGAACGCCTCCATCCCGACGCCGCAGCCGATGCTGCCACGGCCGATGTTCGGGTCCTACGGCGTCGTGCCGTCGCAGACGTCGGTGGCGTTCGTCGCCCCGGCGGCCATCGACGCGCTGCTCTCCGACCGGATCGGGGTGAAACGGGCGCTCGTCCCGGTCTCCGACACCCGGTCGGTGGGCAAGGCCGACATGGTGCACAACGACGCGATGCCGCGGATCGAGGTCAGCGCGGACACCTTCGAGGTACGGATCGACGGCCAGGTCATCGAGCCCGAGCCGGTGTCGGAGCTGCCCATGGCTCAGCGGTACTTCCTGTTCTGACATGAGCCGGATCTGACATGAGCCTGATCTGACATGAGCCCGATCTGACATGAGTCTTGCAACGTTGCTGCTGCTCGCGGACGGGCGGCTGCCGTCCGGCGGCCATGCCCACTCGGGCGGGCTGGAGGCCCAGGTCGCGGCGGGCCGGGTCACCGACGTCACCGGGCTGGACGGGTTCCTCCGCGGCCGGCTCGCCACCGGGGGCCTGGTCGCCGCGGCGTTCGCGGCGGCCGCCTGCGCGGACGTGAGCCGCGGCGCCGAGCTCGACGACGGTCTCGACGCGCGGACACCCTCCCCCGCGCTGCGCAAGGCGTCCCGGGCGCAGGGCCGCGCGCTGCTCCGGGCCGGCCGGGCGATGTGGCAGCTGCCCGGCAGACGCGGCCGGGACCCGCATCAGCCGGTCGCGCTCGGGTTTCTGGCCGCGGCTGCCGGGCTGACGCCCGCCGAGGCCGCGGTCGCCGCGGCGCACGGCACGATCACCGGTCCGGCCAGCGCGGCGGTCCGGCTCCTCGGGCTTGATCCGTACGGCGTGCACGCCCTGCTCGCCCGTCTCACTTCCGACTGTGACCGGATCGCGGCGCTGGCCGCGGCCCGGCAGCACGACGCGGTCGACGACCTGCCGGCCGCGGGAGCTCCCCTGCTCGACATCGGCGCCGAGCACCACGCCACCTGGGAGGTGCGTCTCTTTGCATCCTGAACTCCATGATCACGGCCCGGACGAGGTCCCTCACACCCACCCGGAAGCGGGAGTGGACCCGCACGAGCCGCTCGCCGCCGGCACCCGCGCGCTGCGGATCGGCATCGGCGGGCCGGTCGGCTCGGGCAAGACCGCGCTCGTCGCCGCCCTGTGCCGGGCGCTCGGTGCCCAGTTGCGGCTGGCGGTCGTCACCAACGACATCTACACCACCGAGGACGCGGACTTCCTGCTGCGCAACGGGGTGCTGCCGGCCGAGCGGATCCGCGCGGTCGAGACCGGCTGCTGCCCGCACACCGCGATCCGCGACGACATCTCGGCGAACCTGGACGCCGTCGAGGACCTCGAGGAGAAACTGGGCCCGCTCGACCTGGTGCTGGTGGAGAGCGGCGGGGACAACCTGACCGCGACGTTCAGCAAGGGCCTGATCGACCAGCAGATCTTCGTGGTCGACGTGTCCGGCGGGGACAAGGTGCCGCGCAAGGGCGGTCCCGGCGTCACCACGTCCGACCTGCTCGTCATCAACAAGACCGACCTGGCCCCGCTGGTCGGCGCGGACCTGTCGGTGATGGAACGCGACGCGGGCGCCCGGCGCGGCGCGCTGCCGACCGTGTTCCTGTCGCTGGCGCAGGACAAGCACGCCACCCCGGTGGCGGACTGGATCCGCTCCCTGGTGGCTGATGCGCGCTGAGGCGCGGGTCGTCGCCTGCTCCGACGGGAGTGGGGGGACCCGGCTGGACGTTCTGCGGGGGGAGTCGCCGCTGCTGCTGCGGCGGACCGGTCCGCGGGCCGGCGCCGGGGTCACCGTGCATCTCGTGGGGGGTGCGGCCGGGCCGCTGCGTGGCGACGAGCTGCGGCTGGAGATCGAGGTAGGGCCGGGGGCGTGGCTGGAGTTCCGCAGCGTGGCAGCCTCTCTTGCGCTGCCGGGACGGTCGTTCCTGCCGGCCTCGCGGCTCACCGTCACGGCCACTGTCGCGCCGGGTGGGACGCTGCGGTACCTTCCGGAGCCGCTGATCGCGGCCGCCGGATGTGACCATGTCGCGATCACCCGGGTGGACGTCGCCGAGGGCGGGTCGCTGCTCTGGCGCGACGATCTGGTGTGCGGGCGGCATCGGGAGGAGTCCGGGGACGTCCGGGCCGGCATGACCGTGCGGTACGGCGGGACCACCGTCTATCGCCATGAGCTGTCGGTCGGCCCGGGTGCGCCGGGCTGGGCGGGCGCCGCCGTCCTCGGTGAGGGCCGCGCGATCGGCACCGTCGTGGCGGTGGGCCCGGAGAGCGCCGTCATCGGCCCGGGAAGCGGCGCCGGTCAGGAAGGCGCCACCCAGCCTGCAAGCGGTTCCGGAGGCACCGGCGTGCGGGCGGATCGGAAGCCCGGCGGGGACGCCGCGGTCATGGGGCTGGCTCGGGGCGGGGTGCTGGTCAGTGCCGTGGGGGCGGACAGCCGGCAGGTGGCGGCTGCTCTGGACCCCTGGTGCGCCCGGGATCCGCGGGGCGCCGGGGGAAGCCCGCCCGTGCCGCGGGACGACCCGCGGCCCGCGTTGCAGCGGTAGCGAAAGTCGCCGGACGGCCGGGCGCGGGCAGACGGCCGCGCGGCAGGCACGGGACTCTGGCCGGCCGTACCGGAAAGGGAAGCGGGAGTGGACCGGCTGGGGTGACCGGAGGCCGCCCCAGCCGGTGCCGGATCAGGCGGCGACCGCGATCGGGACGCCGTGGCTGTCGGTCAGCGCGAGCCGCGTGTGCAGGCTGCCCTGCTGGGCCACCTTCGCGAAATACTCGGTGCGGCGACGCTGCAGACAGCCCTTGCGGGTACGGGGGCCGCCTGCCGCGACGGTGAGGAGTTCCGGCGCGAGCGAGCTGTTCAGGCCCTCCCGGAGCAGGCGCAGCGCCTCCGTGCGCAGCTGGGAGATCCGGGATTCGGTGACGCCGAGCCGGGCCGCCACCTCGCTGAGCGGTTGTTCCTGCAAGAAGGATTCCTGCACGACCTGACGCAGCCGTTCGGGAAGCGCCTGGATGGCCTGATGCAGGTAGCCGAGCCGTTCCCGCTTCAGCAACAGATCCTCCGGGCCCTCAGATGTCTCCGGCACCATCTCCTCGGCCGCTCCCGTCGGGAAACCCTGAAGGCTGAGAAGCGAGGCCTTCTGCACGTCGTCCTCGACGCTCGCGAGTTCGGTGACGCCGATGCCGAGCACCTCGGCGACCTCGGCGTCACTGGGCGTGCGACCCAGCGCGGCGGTGAGCTCCTGTCGTGCGGTGGCCGCCTTGCGCGCCCGGGCCCGCACCGATCGGCTGGCCCAGTCCTGCCCGCGCAGCTCGTCCAGGAGCGCCCCGCGGATCCGCACCGCGGCGAAGCGGTGGAACGGGATGCCCCGGGTCACGTCGAACGAACGGGCGGCTCCCAGCAGCGCCGCGAACCCGGCTGAGGAGAGGTCATCTGAGTGGACATGGCCGGGTACGCGGTTGAGCAGTTCCCGGACCAGATGGCCAACCATCGGCATGTTTTCGCGGATCAGGTCCTCGATGTCGCGCGCCGAGGGCGCGTCGTGGGTGACGCCGATGGTGGCGGGGAGTTCGGTCGTGGTGGTCACGTAGTCCTCCTCGCTTGGACGAACCGGCTGATGAACACCGGCTGACGAGAAGAACCATGGCTGCCGCAGGGTGCAGCGGAGCCCGAACTCGGTTGTTTTTATGGAGTTTTTTCATGAAAAACCTCAGAAACGAGGCGAGAAACATCGAACCCCTCCCACCCGTACGGATGGAAGGGGCTGGTGTGACTCGACGGGTCTAGTGCAGCACCGAAACGCGCGGCACCAGCATCTCCGTGAGCTCGGAGCGGACCCACTCCATCCGGCGCACCGCGACGTCCGGATGGTCACCGAACTCCGACGCGACGCCGGCCGCGCAGCCGTCACTGCCGTGCCGCAGGATCATCGTCGTGATGGCGTCCTCCACCGTTTCCCGGCTGGGACACTCCGACGGCTGCAAGCACGAGACGAACAGCGCCTCGGCGGCCAGTTCCCTGACTGTGCTGATCATGTCGATCTCCCGTGTCGACGACCTGCTTGACTCCGGTGCAACACCCGAAAGCTCATCTTCCTCACGAGTGAGACGCCGGCCGGCAGCCACGCCGTGCGAAAGCATCGCAATCCGGGGCAGAAAGCCCGGAGCAGAAGCGCCTGTCGGTATCCCCTTCACGGTAACGCGGTGATCGGCTGCTCGGCCTCCGGTTTTCCGGGTGAGCCGCCGCGTCACTCCGGGGTGACCGGATCCGGGCAGGGCTCGTCCTCGGCCTCCGCGTCGCACGGGTTGTCGATGCCGGTGCCGGGCTCGGGCGGCGGCGAGGTGCTCGGACTGGGCGAGGGGCTCGGACTAGGCGAGGGGCTTGAAGATCCGGGCTCCTCGGAAGGTGGTTTTGGTGGGGGTGCCGACGACGGCACGTCGTCACTGGGATCCGTTGTGGTCGGTTTCGACACGCTGGTGCTGGGCACTGGCTTGATCGGAACCATGGTCCGGGAGGAGGACGGCCGCGGCGCCGTCGGGCTGATGTGCACGTTGCCGCCGGGATCGATCGAGATGCCCGGCGCCGGATTGGTGGTCGGGTCGCCGAAACGCACCTGGCCGTCGGCGAGGTGCACGACCGGACGGGACGGCTGGCCCGGCTCGGCCGACACGTACGCCTCGCACTTCGTCCCGTTGAGCTTGAAGACCATCGGCGCCGCGTTGCTCTCGGTGTAGCGACCGGTGATCTGCAGGGTGACCGTTTTCTGGGCGGCCAGCGCGTTCACCGAGGAGACCGTGACCGCGCGGTCCTGCTGGGCCAGCACGGTCTTGCCGTTGCCGGAGACGGTCTGGTCGCCGTTCATCAGGAACCAGAGGTCCCACTCCCGCACCGGGGCGTCCGCCCGGTTCGCGACGGTGACCTGGGCCTTGAACCGGTGGTCGTCGTCGGACCAGACGGCGTAGCTGACCACGCAGTTGCCGGCGACGGGAACGATGCTGGCCCGCGGCGCGGCGGGCGCGCCGGCCGCTTCCGGCCGCTCCTCACCGATCGCCGACCAGCCGTAGACGAGGGCGGAGAGCAGCGCGACGGTGCCGACGACCACCAAAGCGCGGCGGGCGCGCACCTGGTTCCGGCTGTGACCGGGCCGGGCCGGGGCGCGGCGGACGCCGGGCCGCGGGCGCCGGGACGCAGCGGCGGCGGCGACGCCGGCCCGGAGGGCGCCGAGCCGGGCTCGGCCCGTTTCGGCGCGGCGGGGGACGGCTCGGTGACGGCCGAGCCGACGACCGGGTGCACCGCGTTCGGATCGGTCGGGCCACCGGCGGCAGCGGCGGCCGGGCCGAAACCCGCGTACGGATAACCGGACGGCAGGATGAAGGTGTCCTCACCGTCGGCCCAGTGCGCCTCGAAACCGGAGGTGACCGGCGGCGCCCCCGCGGCGAGGCCGGCCAGCACGTGGGCCACCTCGGCGGTCGGCGGCCGGTCCGCGGGCCGTTTCTCCAGGCAGCGGCCGATCAGCGCCTCGACGGCCGGTGGCAGCCCGTCGACGGGTGGCAGCGGCTCGGGCTCGACGTACTGATGGGCGCGGAGCAGCGCGGTGGTCGTGCCGACGTCCCACGGCAGCTGGCCGATCAGCATCCGGTAGACCAGCAGCCCCACCGCGTAGACGTCGGTGGCCGGGCTGACCTGGCCGCCCTCCAGCCGCTCGGGCGCGAGGTAGGCCGGGGTGCCCATCAGGCTCCCGTCCGGGTCGACGTCGTTCTCACCGATCAGGGCGGAGATGCCGAAGTCGACGACCTTGGCACCGGCCGGGGTGAGCATCACGTTGGCCGGGGTGACGTCGCGGTGCACGATGCCGCGCGCGTGCGCCGAGGCGAGAGCGGCCGCGACCTCGGCGCTGATCCGCACGGCGGTGGGCCACGGCAGCGTCCGGACCCGGGCCAGGACGGCGGCCAGCGACTCGCCGTCGACGAGCTCCATCACGACGTACGGCACCGGCTCACCGTCGACGGTGGTCGCCTCGCCGTAGTCGTACACATTGGTGATGTGCGGATGCGTGAGCCGCGCCGCGGCCTGAGCCTCCGCGCGCAGCCTGCGCCGGAACGAGGGATCGGTGCTGGTGGACGGCGGCAGGACCTTGACCGCGACCTGCCTGCCGAGGACTTCGTCGAACCCTCGCCACACCACTGACATCCCGCCGGCACCCAGGCGCTCGACCAGTCGATATCGACCGGCGAGCAGCCCGGAACCGGGCAGGTCCGTCGTGCTCATGTGCCCCCACATGCGCGCTTCGAGATAACACCGGGCCGCACCGCCATGCCGCCTGGTGCCGGGCGAGTCGGGCCCACCATCGGACCCTGAGCATCCCCCATCGGCGGCGAGGATGTTAGTCCCCATCCGTCCCCAGTACGACCTGCCGGAAGGCGATCTAGCAGGCACTCGTCACCGTCAGTGGGGACCGTGCGGCCGCTCGTGCGCGGGCGGGATCGGCGCTGCGGCACCGGGTGTGCACGCAGCGCCACGACTACGCGGAGATAATGCCCGCTTCGTCGGAACTTGCAGTTTCAACGATCGGAGTGTCCACCTCGGAGAGTTTCACCATCGGTCAATACCTCACTACGGAGAGAGATCGACTCTGTCCAAGATCTGTCATCCGCCTCACCCACGCGTCCGGGTCGCGGTGAGGCTCCGGGCCACCGACGGAACGGCTCCCGGCGCCGCCGCCGAAGGCAGCTTCAGCACCGGCGCCCCGGCCGCCGGAACCGCGCCGAGACCGGCCAGGAACGCCCGCGTCGCCGCCCACTTCTCGTAGATCACCAGAACCACCTCGCCCGGCGCGGCCAGACCCAGCGCCTTCGTGATCGCGTCCCGGCAGCCGTCCGCGCGCACCGCCCGCAACTGCGGGCGGCGGGCCCGCATCTCCCGCTCGACCAGATCGACGACCTCGCCCGGCCGGCGGCCCCGCGGGTCCTCGTCCTCGTAGAGCACCACCCGGGTCAGCCCGTCCGCGAGCACCTGCGCCGACGCCGCGAGCAGGTCCTCCCGGCGATCACCGGGCAGGGTCACCGCCGCCACGCAGCGCTCCGCGCCCCAGAGCCGGTGCAGCGTCCGCAGGGTCGCCGCGAGAGCCGCCGGATTGTGCCCGTAGTCCACGAACACCGACACCTCACCGACGCGCAGCAGCGTGCCCCGGCCCGGGTTCTCCACGCTCGGATCGAACTCGCCGAGCCGGTCCACCAGGCTCTCCGGGCGGGCGCCGAGAGCCCGGGCGGCGGCGATCGCGGCGAGCGTGTTCGCGGCCACGTGCAGGGCCGCGCCGCCGAGCGCGCCGGGCACCTCGGCGAGACGGATCAGGGGCGTACGCCGGGCTCCCGTGGCCTGCACCAGCCAGCCGTCGTGCAGTACGTACGCGGTCGCGCCCCGGCCCAGATGCTGGGTCACCACCGGGTTCTCCGGGTCCAGGCCGAACCAGACGAGACGCTTGCGGTCGGCCCGCACCCGGGGGCGGTCCGCGAGGCTGCGCACCCACGGGTCGTCGGCGTTGAGTACGAGCGTGCCGCCGTCCCGGACCCGCTCGGCGACCACCGCCTTCAGATGCGCCAGATCCTCGATCGAGTCGAGCCCGTCCTGCCCGAGGTGGTCGGCGGTGATGTTGGTGATCACGCCGACGTCGGTCCAGTCGTATCCCAGCCCGCGCCGCAGCAGCCCGCCCCGCGCGGTCTCCAGCACGGCCGCCTCCACCTGGGGGTCGCCGAGGACCATCTGCGCCGAGCGGGGACCCGTCGCGTCGGCCACCAGCACGGTCCGCCCGTCGATCGCCACGCCGTCGGTCGCGGCCGTGCCGACCCGCATCCCGCTGCCGCTGAGCAGGTGCGCGGTGAGCTTCGTGACCGAGGTCTTGCCGTTCGTCCCGGTGACCGCGACGGTCGGGATCCGGCCGTCCGACCCGCCCGGGAACATCGCCCGCACGATCGCGTCGCCGACGTCCCGGGCCCGGCCGTGCACTGGGGACAGGTGCATCCGCAGGCCGGGCGCGGCGTTCACCTCGATCACCCCGGCGTGCACCCGGTCCGGGTCGGCGAGCGGCGGCAGCGGCGCCGCGATGTCGGTGAGCCGCAGGTCGATCCCGGCGATGTCGAGCCCGGTCAGGCCGGCCACCCGCTGGCACACCCTGGTCACGTCCGGGTGCACCTGGTCGGTGACGTCCCGGCTGGTACCACCGGTGGAGAGGTTCGCGGTGTCCCGCAGCCAGACCGTCACCCCCTCGGCGGGCACGCTGCCCGGCGTGTGCCCCTGCCGCCACAGCGCCCGTTCGGCGTTCTCGTCCAGCTCGATCCGGGTCAGCGCCCGGCAGTGCCCGGGACCCCGCCGCGGGTCCGCGTTCGCGGCCGTGACCAGCTCGGTCACGGTGGCCCGGCCGTCGCCGACCACGTGCGCCGCCACCCGCTCGGCGGCGGCGACCACCTCGCCGGCGACCACCAGCACCCGGTAGTCCCGGCCGGCCAGCTGCCGCTCCACCACCACGTCCCCGCCGGCCTCGGCGAACGCCCGCTCCACCTCGTCCGGCGCGCTCAGGTTGAGCGCCACCCGGTGCCCCTGCGCGCCGTTGCGCGGCTTGACCACCACCGGCGCGCCGAGCTCGCCGAGGAGCGCCACCGCCTCCGCCGGGGTACGGGCGGAGCCGCCCGGCGCCACCGGGATGCCCGCCTCGCCGAGCAGTCGGCGGGTGACGTGCTTGTCACCGGCGATGTCCACGCCGATGCCGCTGGTCCGGTCGGTCATCGCGGCCCAGGCCAGGCGGCGCCGATTGCCCCAGCCGAGGCGGAGCAGACTGAGGTCGTCGAAACGTTCCACCGGGATGCCGCGGCGACGGGCCGCCTCGATGATCGACCGGGTGCTCGGGCCGGCCGCCTCCCGCTCGGCCAGAACCGCGAGGTCGGCGAGGCGCTGCGACAACCCACCCCCGCGCAGCCCCGGACCCAGGCGTACCGGCGACGGCCCGCCGTGCACCGCGAGGACCAGGTCGATCGCCGCCTCGAACAGCTCACCGGGCACCCGGGAGCCGGGCGACTCGTCCACCGGGCACTCCACGATCACGTCGTAGACGCCCGGTTCGCCGGCCCCGACGGTGCGGCCGAAGTTCACGTCCCGGCCGATCATCTGGGACAGCTCCAGGCAGACGTGCTCGGTGACGTGCCCGAAGTAGGTGCCGTTGCGCAGCCGGCTGACGAAACCGCCCGGAGCGCCGGCCGCGCAGTGGTGCTCGGCCAGGCCGGGCAGCGATCTCAGCAGCCGCTCGGTGAAGCCGGTGACATCGGTCGTCTCCAGCCCGGCGAGCTCCTCCAGACGCAGCCGGGCCACGACCGCGGGACGCGACAGGTAGACGTTGGGGCCGCGCAGGCGGCGCAGAAACTCGATCTTCATGCGGCTCGTTCCCGTTCTGCGGCGGGCGTGCCGGCGACCGGTCGGCGGCCCGGAAGGTGGAAGGTGTACCCGGCGGGCAGCACATGAATCGTGGCCCCGGCCAGCGCGATCGGCCCGCTCGGCGGGACCTGGATGTCGGTGGCGGTGCCGGCGTCCACCACCGTGACCGCGCCGCTGCCGAGCACCTCGAAACAGTCGCCCTCGGTCAGGATCGCGGTGTCCTCGTCGATGCCGAGGCCGAGTTCGTGCGGGTACCGCGCGACCGCGCTGAGCAGCCGGTTCAGCCGCCCGCGCTCGCCGAAATGCTGATCGATCAGTACGCCCGGCAGGAACTCCAGCCCCGGCCCGGTGCGCACGCTGCCCGCCGTGATCCGCTGACTCTCCCCGCCGGTGATCATCGTGGCCGACATCATCGCGGCGCCCGCGCTGGTGCCGGCCAGGATCAGATCGCCCTCGCTCACCAGCTCCTGCAGCAGCGAGTCGGTCGCCGTGCCGCCGATCACGCTGGTGATCCGCTCCTGGTCACCCCCGGTGAAGAAGACACCCGTCGCGGCCCGCAGCACCGGCTCGACCCCCGGCGCGTTGGCGTCGGCCCGCGTCACGATCCGCAGCGCCCGCACACTGCCGGCGCCGGACATCTGCGCCGCGTGGGCGGCAGCCGCCGCATCAGGTTCCGCACTGGCGGTCGCGATCACCACGATCCGCGCCGCCGCTCCCCCGGCCAGCTCGACGAACCGCGCGAGCAGCCCCGGGCCCGCGGCCCCGCCCATGATGAACAGGCGGCCGTGGTGCGGATCGATGCTGCCGTTCACCGCTCCTCCTCGACGGGGGCTCGCACACTCCGGCACAGCCGGGGCGGCCCACCATCGAGGCTAATCGGAACAAAACCGAAACATCCGCCTAATCAGATTTGTCGGGTAAGTCCGGCGGTGCTCGCCTCCCCGTCTGGCGACCTCGCCGCCTCAGGCCCCGGGCATCTCGAAAAGGAGGCAACTCGACGTCGCGTGCGCCACCAGCCGCCCCGCCGCGTCCACCAGCCGCGCCTCCGCCAGCGCGGTTCGCCGCCCTTGCTGCAACACCGCCCCGGTGCAGGTCAGACGACCCGACTCCACGGTCACCGCGCGGAGGAACTTCACGTTCAGGTCCATGCTCGTGTACCCCACCCCGGCGGGCAGCGTGCTGTGCACCGAGCACGCCGCGGCCGTGTCCAGCAGGGTCGAGATCACACCGCCGTGGACGGTGCCGAGCGGGTTGTAGTGGAATTCCTGCGGGTCGAGCGTGATCGTGACGCTTCCCTCTTCGGCGTGCAGGCCCGCCGCGTCGATCAGGTTCATGATGGGCGGGGGAGGCAGTTCGCCGGCGGCCATCGCCTGGAGGATCTCCATGCCGCTGCGCCGGCCGAGCCGGCTGGCGTGCTCGGCGGGGTCGGACCAGCCGAAGGTGCGGGTCCGGAGCGTGGCGGGGTCCTGAGTCTGCGTCATGGATTCAGGCTGGCACCGGCTTGCTGCGTCTGTCAACGAGACCTAGCGTTGGCGGCATGGTCGGACATGTCACACACCCCACCGGGAAACCCGCCGCGCTCGACTGGTCCGTCGACAACTGCACGCTCGCCCGCGCCATGGAGATCCTCGGCGAGAAGTGGACGGTCGTCGTGCTGCGCGAGGTCTTCAACGGCGTCCGGCGGTTCGACGACATGCGGGTCCGCACCGGCATCCCCCGCCAGGTGCTGACGAATCGTCTCGCCGCCCTGGTCGGGCACGGTGTGCTGCGGCGCGAGCCCTACCGGGAGCCGGGCGCGCGGGCCCGCCACGAGTACCGTCTGACCGACAAGGGCTTCGACCTGTACCCGATGCTGATCGCCGTCGCCGAGTGGGGCAACCGTTACCTGGCCGACCCGGAGGGCCCGCCGATCCGCTACGCGCACCGGGACTGCGGCGCGGAGATCCGGGTAGAGATGCGCTGCGCCGCCGGTCACGACGTGTCCGACAACCGGGCGGTGCTGCCCCAGCCGGGACCTGGAGCACATCGGCGCTCCTGAACGGCGCACGTGGGTACGTTGCACGCGTGATCACAACAACGGGTCCGTGGACGCCCTTGAAGGACCCGGTCTATCGGATGCTCTGGCTGGCCGTTCTCGCCAGCAACGCCGGCACCTGGATGCAGACGGTCGGCGCGCAGTGGCTGGTCGTGCACGAACCGGACGCGGCGACCTGGACCAGCCTCGTGCAGACCGTCACCACCCTGCCGGTGCTCCTGTTCGCCCTCCCCGCGGGCACCCTCGCGGACGCCCTGGATCGGCGGCGGCTGCTCCTTGCCGTACAGATCGGGCTCTTCGGGGTGGCCTCGGTCCTGACCGCGCTCGCCGCGCTGGACCACCTCTCTCCCCCGCTCCTGCTGGTCTTCACGTTCCTGCTCGGGTGCGGGCAGGCGCTCACGCTGCCGTCCTGGCAGGCGGTGATCCCCGAGGTGGTGCCGCACGACCAGCTGCCGGCGGCCTCCGCGCTCGGCGCGGTCAACACGAACCTGGCCCGGTCGGCCGGTCCGGCGGTCGGTGGCCTGCTGGTGGCGCAGTTCGGGTCGGCGGCGGTGTTCGGGCTGAACGCGCTCTCCTTCGCGGTCTTCGCGCTGGCCCTGGTGCGGTGGCGGCGCGACCCGCAGCCGCCGACCGGGCAGGCCGAGCGGTTCGGGTCCGCGCTGCGCGCCGGGGAACGCTATGTGCGCTGGTCACCGGTGGTCCGGCGAATCCTCGGACGGGTGCTGCTCTTCGTGCTTCCGGGCAGTGTGGTCTGGGCGCTGCTGCCGGTGGTGGCACGCCAGGAGCTGAGCATGGGCGCGCAGGGCTACGGCGTTCTGCTCGCCGCGCTCGGCATCGGCGCGATCGCCGGGGCTCTGCTGATGCCCCGCGCCCGCCGTCTGCTCAGCACCGACCAGATGATCGTCGCGACCGGGCTGGTCTACGGCGCGGCGCTGGCCGTGGTGGCGTTCGTGCCGCACACGATCGCCGTGGTGCCCGCGCTGGTCCTCGGCGGCGCTGCCTGGATGATGCTGGTGTCCCGGATGAACGCCGCGATGCAGCTGGTCCTGCCGAACTGGGTGCGCGCCCGCGCGCTCGCCATCTATCAGCTGGTCTTCGCCGGTGGCCAGGCGATCGGTGCGCTGCTCTGGGGCCAGTTCGCCTCGGCCTTCGGCCTCGATTCCGCGTTTGCCACGGCCGCGGCGGTGATGGCGGCGGGCCTTCTTCTGGTACGGGTTTGGCCCGTCCACACCCACGAGAACGACGACTACACGCCGGCCGTCTACTGGGCCGAGCCGCATCTCGTGATCGAGCCGCACCGCGACGACGGGCCGGTGCTGATCTCGGCACGGTACCGGGTCCGGCAGGAGAACGCGGCCGCCTTTCTCACCGCCATGCAGCGGGTTCGCGGGTCACGGATGCGCACCGGGGCCTCGCAGTGGGGACTGTTCCGGGACACCGCGGACGCCGAGTTGTTCGTGGAGGCCTATCTGGTGCCGACGTGGGACGAGCACCTGCGCCAGCACGAGGGGCGCCTCACCGAGTCCGACGAGCGGATGGAGGAGCGGGCGATCGCGCTGGCCGAGGGCGCGCCGGAGGTGACGCACCTGCTCGCGACCGACCGCTGAGCCGAGATGCGGGCACTCAGCGGCCGGTCGTGTGAGGGAACGCCGGGGCCCGCGGCCGGCAGTGTGTCGGAACGCCGGGCCGGCGGCCGGCAGCGTGAGGGAGCGCCGGGGCCGGCGGCGGGATGCGCCGGCGGAAGGGGCGTCAGTCGCTCCTTGCGCCGGCGGGAGCCGCGGACCGTACCGATTAAAGGCCTTTGATCTGGGGTCGGAGATCGTCGGCCGGGGGCATCCAGGTCTGCGGGTCGGCATCGACCTGCTCGCCGGAACGGATGTCCTTGACCGAGTGGCCGTCCGCGCCGGGGAACCAGACGAACGGGATGCCGCGGCGGTCGGCGAACTGGATCTGCTTGCCGAATTTCGCGGCGGTGGGCGCCACCTCGGTCGGGACGCCGCGGCGGCGCAGGCCGGCGGCGATGCGCTCACAGTTCGCGCGCTCGTCCTCGCTGGGCAGGGCGATCACGACGGCGGTGGGCACCGAGCGGGAGACGGTCAGCGCGTCCCGGCCGAAGAGCAGGCCGAGCATGCGGGAGACGCCGATCGAGATGCCGACGCCGGGGAAGCGGGTGTTGCCGACGGAGGCGAGGTTCTCGTAGCGGCCGCCGGAGCAGATCGAGCCGAACCGCTCGTAGCCTTCCAGCTGGGTCTCGTAGACCGTGCCGGTGTAGTAGTCGAGGCCGCGGGCGATCTTCAGCTCGGCACGGATCAGGCCGGGGGCGTGCTCGTTCGCCGCCTCGACGACCTGACGCAGCTCGTCCAGGCCCTCGTCGAGCAGCGGGTCGTCGACCTTAAGGGCTTTGACGTGATCGACGAACGAAGCGTCAGATGTCGAAATTTCGGCCAATTTCAGGCAGAGGCGGGCCTGCGCGTCGGTCGCGCCCGCCGTCTCGACCAGGAGCGCGGCCACCTTCTCCGGGCCGATCTTGTCGAGTTTGTCGACCGTGCGCAGGACCTGGGCGGTGTCCTCCAGGCCGAGACCGCGGTAGAAGCCCTCGCACACCTTGCGGTTGTTGACCTGGATGACCGCCTTCGGGATCGGCAGCGAGCGGAACGCGTCGCCGATCACCAGGGGCATCTCGGTGTCGAAGTGGAACGGCAGGGTGTCCCGGTTGACCACGTCGATGTCGGCCTGGAGGAACTCGCGGTAGCGGCCCTCCTGCGGGCGCTCGCCCCGCCACACCTTCTGGATCTGGTAACGGCGGAACGGGAACTGCAGCTTGCCGTGGTTCTCCGTGACGAACCGAGCGAACGGGACGGTCAGGTCGAAGTGCAGACCGAGCTGGTCCTCCTTCGTGGAGTTCTCGTCCTCCTGGAGGCGGCGCAGGAGGTAGACCTCCTTGGACGTCTCACCCTTGGAGAGAAGCGTGTCGATCGACTCGACGGCCCGGGTCTCGAGCGGGGCGAAGCCGTAGAGCTCGAAGGTGGAGCGGATCTTGTCGAGCACGTACTGCTCGATCATGCGCTGCGACGGCAGCCATTCGGGAAAACCGGAAATTGGCACTTTTACTCCGTAAGTCAGAAACCGCGGCGCGGCGCTGCGGTCAACTCCCGCAGGTACGGGTTCGACGCGCGCTCACGGCCGATGGTGGTGGCCGGACCGTGGCCGGGCAGCACGACGGTGTCGTCGGCCAGCGGCAGGATCTTGTCCCGCAGGCTGGTCATCATCGTCGCGGTGTCGCCGCCCGGCAGGTCGGTGCGTCCGATGGACCCTGCGAAGAGGACGTCTCCGGAGAAACAGATCTCTTCCGGTTCGTTCGCCGAACCTGGCAGGCGGAACAGCACCGACCCGCCGGTATGGCCCGGCGCGTGGTCGACGGTGATCTCGAGACCCGCGATGCTCAGCACCGCGCCGTCGGTCAGCTCCGCGACGTCCTCGGGCTCCGAGTACTCCAGGCGGCCACCGAAGATCTGGTTCAGGTCGGCGCTCAGACCCTTCGACGGGTCGGCCAGCATCTCCAGGTCGGCGGGGTGCACGTAGGCCGTGATGCCGCGCGCGCCGCAGACCGGCGCGACGGAGAAGGTGTGGTCCAGGTGCCCGTGCGTGAGCAGCACCGCGGCCGGGTGCAACCGGTGCTGGGCGAGGGTCTCCTCCAGCTGGTCGAGCACCCCGATGCCCGGGTCGACGATCAGGCACTGCTCGCCCGGACCGGCGGCCACCACGTAGCAGTTGGTGCCGAAGGCCTCGGCCGGGAAGCCGGTGACGAGCACGGTGGGACCTACCTATTCATGGGCGCTGCACAGGTGCGGAATCGTAACGAGCCTAGCCGGGCGGGCGCACACCACTTTCTCAGGAGGTACCCGTACACTCTTGCGGGCGTGTGGCGTGCCGCACCCCTTGACATACACAGGGAAGGACAGCGTTCGGTGGCTCCCAGCAAGGACCGGCAGCGCAAACTCGCGCGGGCGAAATTCGATCGGCAACAGGCCCGCCGAGCCGAGCGCGAGCGCCGCCGACGCCGGATCACAGCCGGCCTCGGCACCGGCCTGGCGGTGCTGCTGATCGTCGCCGGAGTGGCCTGGGCGGGCGGCGCCTTCGACAGCGACGACAACGACGCGACGACCGAGGCCGCCGACATCTGCCTGTGGACGCCGCTGGACGCGAAGACGAACACCGATCTCAAAGAGGTCGGCACCCCGCCGACGAAGGACCTGCCCGAGACCGGCACCGAGACCATGACGATCACCACCGACAAGGGCGACCCGATCCAGGTCGGCCTCGACGTGGAGAACGCGACGTGTGCGGCGGCCAGCTTCTCGTACCTGGCGGGCAAGAAGTTCTTCGACGGCACCACGTGCCACGAGATCACCACTGAGGGCGCGGTGCGCTGCGGCGACCCGACCGGCACCGGCAACGGCGGCCCGACGTACAGCTTCTACAGCGAGAACCTGCCGGCCGCGGCCCCGGAGCCCGCGCCCAGCGCGAGCGCGGCGCCGACCGCCGAGGTGACCTACCCGAAGGGCACGGTCGCGATGATCGGCAACCCGCCGGGCAGCAACGGCAGCCAGTTCCTCCTGTTCTTCAAGGACTTCACCGCGGCCAACCCGCAGTACACGATCGTCGGCACGGTCACCGCGGGCCTCGACACGCTCGAGAAGATCGGCAAGATCCCGACCGTCGAGACGACCGGGGGCGACAAGATCAGCCCGAAAGAGAAGATCACCATCAAGAGCCTGACTGTCGGTACGGCCGGATCCCCGGCCCCGTCAGCGAGCGCGGCGCAGTCATGAGCACCCCGGACGAGAGCGGCAGGACCGTGAGTGACACAGAGCTGAGTGGAAGCGACCCCAGTGGCACGGAGCTGACCGGCTCGGACGCCGGCACGCCGGACGAGAGCGGCCCCGACGCGAGTTCGGCGGACGAGACCAGCAGGAGGAACGACGTGTCGTCGATCAAGGACAGGCAGCGCGCCGCGGCGCGGGCCCGCCTCGAGAAGGAGATGGCCGAACGGGCCACGGCCGCGCGCAAGCGCCGCCGCAACCGGGCGGTCATCGGTTCCGCCCTCGCGGTGGTGGTCATCGCCGGCGTGGCGTTCGTCCTCGTCAACACGCTGAAGTCCGACGAGGAGGCCGGCGACCCGACGGTCGCCGCCGCCGGCACGGTCTCCTGCAACTGGACCCCGGCGGACGAGTCCACCGGCGGCAAGGTCAAGGACGTCGGCATGCCGCCGGCCACGGTTCCGAACACCGGCACCAGCACGCTGACCTTCGACACCAACCTCGGCAAGATCTCGGCGACGATCGACCTGGCCAAGGCGCCGTGCACCGGGGCAAGCTTCAAGCACCTCGCCGAGGCGAAGTTCCTCGACAACACCAAGTGCCACCGGCTGGTCAACGAGGACACGTTCAAGGTCCTGCAGTGCGGCGACCCGTTCGCCTCCGGCAAGGGCTACCGCGAGACCGACGGCACCGGCGGCCCGGGCTACACGATGGCCGAGGAGAACCTGCCGACCGGCTCGGCGAAGCCGTACCCGGCGGGCTCCATCGCCATGGCGAACACCGGCCAGCCCGGCAGCACCGGCAGCCAGTTCTTCATCTGCTCGGAGGACACCCAGCTGTCCCCGAACTACACGCTCCTCGGCACCATCACGAGCGGACTGGACATCGTGAAGGACGTCGTGAAGGCCGGCGATGACGGCGCGTTCGACGCTTCCGCGGGTGGCGGGCACCCGAAGAAGGAGCTCGACATCAAGACGATGACGGTGTCGTAGGTTTTTTTGGTTCTTCTGCTTCTGCGGGCGGCTCCTTCGGGGGTCGCCCGCTTTTGTTGTTTGGTCTGCGCCTGCTGGGACGGTTTTGGGCGGGGGATGGCCCACTCCGGGCGGTCAGGCTTGATCCCTGCGTGGGCCATCCCCCGCCCAAAACCTTGCCTGGTTGCGCTGGGCGACGCGCCGCCCGCTTCTCCGGTGGCCCCATCCCCCACCGTGGGCGATCCCCGGACGCTTCGGCCTCCTCCACCGCAAGTCTCATCCCCCAGCCCGAGCCCAGCACAGCCGAGCCCAGCACAGCCCGAGCCTTGCCAGCGGGCGCAGGCTCAGCGATCAGCGTGCGCACCACGCGGGCCGCAGTCGCCACCCAGCGCAACCTTGGCGATCGGCCTGCGCTCGGTGGCGGCGACCAGCGCGAGCTAGGCGACCGGCTTGCGCATCATGCGGGCCGGGGCCATCGCGCAGCGCAAGCTTGGCGATCAGCTCGGGCTGGGGGCGACGCCCAGCGCGGGTTAGGCGACCGGCTTGCGTGGGGGCGAACGCTCAGCGAAAGGCGCGCCGGAAAGCGCGACCAGGCAAGGTTTTGGGCCGGTGCTGGCCCACGCAGGGATCAAGCCTGACCGCCCGGAGTGGGCCAGCACCGGCCCAAAACCGCCCACCCGGCGCGCATAACCAAGCCAGGTGGGCCGAAAAAACCTCAAGCCCCCGACGTGACCCGATAAGCGTCGAACACCCCGTCCACCTTGCGCACCGCCGCCACCAGATGACCGAGATGCTTCGGATCGGCCATCTCGAACGTGAATCGGCTGACCGCCACCCGGTCCCGCGTCGTGGTGACCGTCGCGGACAGGATGTTCACCCGCTCCTCGGAGAGGACCCGCGTCACGTCGGCGAGCAGCTTGTGCCTGTCGAGAGCCTCCACCTGGATCGCCACCAGGAACGTCGACGCCGACGTGGGTTTCCAGCTGACCTCGACCACCCGCTCCTCCTGCTCGCGCAGGTCCTGAGCGTTGGCGCAGTCCTCCCGGTGCACGCTCACACCGCCGGAGCGGGTGACGAAGCCGAACACCGCGTCACCGGGAACCGGGGTGCAGCAGCGTGCCAGTTTCACCCAGACGTCGGAGACACCCTTCACCACGACACCCGGGTCCTGCGCGGACGAACGGTTGCGGGGCGGACGGGTCGCGACGGCGGTCTCGGCGATATCCTCGACGGCGCCCTCCTCGCCACCGAACCCGGCGACGAGTTTCTGCACGACCGACTGGGCGGACGTGGTGTTCTCCCCGACCGCGGCGTAGAGCGAAGCCACGTCGGGCAGATGCAGGTCACGGGCGATGGTGGTGAGGTTCTCGCTGGTCAGCATGCGCTGCAGGGGCAGGCCCTGCTTGCGCATCGCCTTGACGATCGCTTCCTTGCCGTCCTCGATCGCCTCTTCGCGGCGCTCCTTGTTGAAGTACTGCCTGATCTTCGTCCGGGCGCGCGGGCTCTTGACGAACCCGAGCCAGTCCTGCGTCGGGCCGGCCGTCGCCGACTTGGACGTGAAGATCTCGATCACGTCGCCGTTGGAGAGCGTCGACTCGAGCGGGACCAGCTTGCCGTTGACCCGCGCGCCGATGCACTTGTGCCCGACCTCGGTGTGCACCGCGTACGCGAAGTCGACGGGTGTGGAGCCGGTCGGCAGCGGGATGACGTCACCCTTGGGGGTGAAGACGTAGACCTCCTGGCTGGAGAGGTCGAAGCGCAGAGCGTCCAGGAACTCGGACGGGTCGCTCGCCTCCCGCTGCCAGTCGAGCAGTTGCCGCAGCCACGTCATCTCGTCGATGTGGGCCGGCGGGCCGACGATCGTCGCGCCCTTCTGCTCCTTGTACTTCCAGTGGGCGGCGATGCCGAACTCGGCGGTGCGGTGCATCGCGAACGTGCGGATCTGCATCTCGACCGGCTTGCCGGTCGGGCCGATGACCGTCGTGTGCAACGACTGGTACATGTTGAATTTCGGCATCGCGATGTAGTCCTTGAACCGGCCCGGCACCGGCTGCCAGTTCGCGTGGATGACGCCCAGCGCGGCATAGCAGTCGCGGACCGTGTCGACCAGGATGCGCACGCCGACCAGGTCGTAGATGTCGTTGAAGTCGCGACCCCGCACGATCATCTTCTGGTAGATCGAGTACAGGTGCTTGGGCCGGCCGGTGGTCTCGGCCTTGATCTTCGCCGACTTGAGGTCGAGGCTGACCCGGTTCGTCACCTGGCGCAGCAGCGCCTCACGCTGCGGCTGGTGCTCCCCGATCAGGCGGTTGATCTCCTCGAACCGCTTGGGGAAGAGAGTGCCGAACGCGAGGTCCTCGAGCTCCCACTTGATCGTGTTCATACCGAGGCGGTGGGCCAGCGGGGCCAGGATCTCCAGGGTCTCCTTGGCCTTCTGCTCCTGCTTGGCGCGGGGCAGGAAGGTCAGGGTCCGCATGTTGTGCAGCCGGTCGGCCAGCTTGATGACCAGCACCCGGGGGTCCTTGGCCATCGCGACGACCATCTTGCGGATCGTCTCCGCTTTCGCCGCGTCGCCGAGTTTCACCCGGTCGAGTTTCGTCACGCCGTCGACCAGCAGCGCCACCTCGGCGCCGAAGTCGTTGCGCATCTGCTCGAGGCCGTAGTCGGTGTCCTCGATCGTGTCGTGCAGCAGCGCCGCCACCAGCGTCGTGGTGTCCATCCCGAGGTTCGCCAGGATGGTCGCCACCGCGAGCGGGTGCGTGATGTACGGGTCGCCGGACTTCCGGTACTGCCCGGAGTGCCAGCGGGCGGCCACGTCGAACGCCTTCTGCAGCGCGCGGGCGTCGGCCTTGGGGTGGCTCGCCCGGTGCGTCGCGATCAGCGGCTCGAGAACCTCGCTGACCTGCGTGCTCTGCCAAGGCGCGTTGAACCGGGCGAGACGGGCCCGGACCCGCCTGCCGGTGGGCGCGCTGGCCAGCCCGAACCCGCCGGGTGTGTCCTCAGGAGCCAGTGGCTGTGTCGTCTCCAGGTCGACTTCATCGCCCTGGGGGTTCTCGCCGGGATTGACCTTGTCGCCGGGCGTGGCTTCGCCTCCGCCGTTCCGCGAGTTCTGGGTCGGCTGCACCGTGCCCTCCGCCGGAGGGGCGACGTCGCTGGACACCGGCCTCCTCACACCTTCGCTAGGAACCGGCCGTGGAAGTCGGTTCATGCCAGGGTTGGTCACCTTGGACCGCCCATCTTACCCGCACCGCCCTGCCGGTTGGCCCGGCCGAACCTACGAATAGGCGGCCCATGAATCAGCAACCCGTGAATCAGCAGGATCGACCGGGCGAAAAATATCGAAGACGGATCAAACGGTCAGTAGCGCATGTACCGGCCGCGGGCTCAGTCGTTGACGCCCGTCCAGGAAGCCCAGCTCCATCAGCACCGTGAAGCCGGCGACTATTCCGCCCGCCCGCTCGATCAGGTCGAGGGTGGCCTCGGCCGTCCCACCGGTCGCGAGCACGTCGTCGACGACCAGGACGCGCTGTCCCGGCTCGAAGGCGCCCTCGCTGACCTCCAGGGTCGCCTCGCCGTACTCCAGGGCGTACGAGGCGGAGAAGGCCGGGCGCGGCAGCTTGCCGGCCTTGCGCACGGGCACGATCCCGGCGCCCGTCGAATACCCGATCGCGGCGGCCATCAGGAAGCCCCGGGCCTCGATCCCCGCCACCACGTCGAAGCTGTCGTGGTACGCGATGATCCCGTCGATCACCCGTTTGAAGGCCGGGCCGTCACCGAAGAGCGGCATCAGGTCCTTGAAGACGATGCCGGGCTTCGGGAAGTCCAGCACGTCGACGGTGCCCCCGGCGACGAGCTCGGCCAGTTCTTTCTCAGTGGTCACGGTCGGACAGCCTAACGGCCCGCCATCACGAGGGATGACGGGCCGTTCGACAACGGGTCAGCGGCGCTTGCCGGGCCGGTTGCCGGCGCCGCCACCACGGTTGGTGGTGTTGCGCTTGGCGACCGGGCGGGCGCCGGGACGCGGCGTGGTGCCACCGGCGAACGCGGGCACCTCGTCGGACTCCGTGGCGTTCGCCGAGCGGGTCCGCTCGGCACGCGGGGCGACGTCGTCGGAGCGGCTCGCCCGGCGGGCCAGCACCCGGGCGTTGTGCGCCTTGATCTTCGGCTCGCGGTCCTTGAGCGCGCTCAGCACCGGGGCGGCGAACACGATCGAGGAGATGACGCCGAAGCCCATGCCGACGAAGAGCACCAGGCCGAGGTCCTTCAGCGTGCCCGCCCCGAAGAGGCCGGCGCCGATGAAGAGCAGACCGCCGACCGGCAGCAGCGCCACCAGACCGGTGTTCAGCGACCGCATCAGCGTCTGGTTGACGGCCAGGTTGGTGGCCTCGGCGTAGGTGCGGGACGTCCCGGCCGTGATGCCCCGGGTGTTCTCCTGCACCTTGTCGAAGACCACGACCACGTCGTAGAGCGAGTAACCGAGAATCGTCAGGAAGCCGATCACCGTGGAGGGCGTGACCTCGAAACCGACGAGCGAGTACACACCCGCGGTCAGGATCAGGTCGAGCATCAGCGACGCCAGCGCGGCGACCGCCATCCGCCATTCGAACCGGATGATCAGGTACGCGCAGACCAGCACCAGGAAGACGACGAGGCCGAGGACCGCCTTCTCGGTGACCGCACCACCCCAGGCCGCCGACACCTGGTTGTCGCTGACCTGGTCGGCGTTGACGCCCAGGTCGGCGACGAGCGCGGTCTTCGCCTCCTCGATCTCGGTGGTGGTCAGCGCCGAGGCGCGGACCCGGAAGAACGACTCGCCACCGGTGCCGACCTGCTGGGCCGCGAGGACCTCGGCATCCGGCGCCACCGCGTGCACGGCCGCGGCGACCTTGTCGCCCGCTTCCTCCTGGGTGAGCGTCTGGCTGTTCGCGGTGGCCGGCACGATGAACTCGGTGCCGCCGGCGAACTCGATGCCGAGCTCGAAGCCCCGGATCAGGATGCTGCCGAACGAGATGATCACGATGGCGATCGCCGTGGCGAACCAGATCTTCCGGCGACCGACGATGTTGATGTTCGCTTCGCCCGTGTAGAGGCGAGCGGCAAGACCGGAACTAGCCATGGTCAGGCCTCCTTAACGTCGGTCCGGTTGCGCAGGACGCGGCCGAGACCACTGACCCGCGGCGACAGGAACGCCTTGGTGCTGGCGAGCATCGTCATGATCGGATGCCGGAACAGGAAGACCACGACCAGGTCGAGCACCGTCGACAGGCCCAGCGCGAACGCGAAGCCCTGCACCGCGCCGATCGACACGATGTAGAGGACGACCGCACAGAGGATGGTGATGGTGTTCGCCGAGATGATCGTCCGGCGGGCCCGGTGCCAGGCGCGCGGCACCGCGCTCCGTGGCGTCCGGCCCTCGTGGATCTCGTCCTTGAGTCGTTCGAAGTAGATGACGAACGAGTCGGCGGCGACACCCAGCGACACGATGAAGCCGGCGATGCCGGCGAGGGTCAGCGTGTAGCCCATGGTCCGGCCGAGGAACACCAGCGCGCCGTAGGTGAGCAGCGCGGAGAGGCCGAGGCTCAGGAAGATGACGGTGCCGAGCAGGCGGTAGTAGAAGAACGCGTAGATCGCCACCAGGCCCATGCCGATCGCGGCGGCGAGCAGACCCGCCTCCAGCTGCTGCAGGCCCAGGGTCGCCGACACGGTCTGCGCCGGGCCGGCCTCGAAGGTCACCGGGATCGCGCCGAAGTTCAGCTGGTCGGCGAGCTCCTTGGCGGAGGCCGCGGTGAAGTCACCGGTGATCTGCGACTGACCGCTCAGGACGGCCTGGATCTGCGGGGCGGAGAGGATCGTCTTGTCCAGCACCACGGCGACGGCGCAGTGGTCGGCCGTGCCGTAGAGCGCCTGCACCGCGACGTAACACGGGTCGGTGGTGGTCGCGTTGAACGCCGTCCGGGTCAGCTCGGTCCACTTGGCCTGGCCGGTGCTGGTGAAGTCGAGCGAGACGACCCACTGGTTCTGGGTCTGGTCGAGCTGCGGGCTGGCCTCGCTGATGTCGTCACCGACGACCTCGGCCTTGTCCAGCATCACCTTGGCGCCGCCCTGGTAGCAGGCGACCACCTTGGAGTTGACGTCGTCGATCGAGCCGTTCGGCCGGGCGTCCAGCTGACCGCAGCTGATCGTCGGCACGTTGAACTGCATGTCCGGGGTGAGCACGGCCACCTCAGGGCCGGTCAGCTGGGCGAAGCCCTTGAACGGCAGGCCCGCCTTGGCGTCGGCGCTCAGGTCGACCGGGGCGGTGAGCTTCTCCGCGGCGGCCCACGCCGCGGCGCCGACCTTCTTCTTCGCGGAGGCGAGCAGCTCCTTCTGGTCCACGGTCTGTGCGGCCGGGGCGCCGGCCGGCGCGGAGGCGGCGGCGGACGGCGTCGCGGAAGGCGCGGGTGCCGACGGTGTGGCGCTGGCGGCCGGAGCGGCCTCGCCGCCACCCTGACCGCCGGTGGAGGCGGACGGGTTCGACGTGGCGGCCGGCGCGGCGCCGGAGGCAGCGGCGGACGGCGCGGCCGACGGGGCGGCGCTGCCGCTCGCGGCGACGCTCGGGGACGGCGACGCCGGGTTCAGCGCGGCCGAGGAGACGTCCATCGTCGTGCCGGTCAGCAGGCGGAACCGCATGTTCGCGGCCTGCGACAGATCCTTGAGCTGGTCGTCGGCCTCGCCGGCGAGCGACACCACGATGGTGTTGTTGCCCTGGATGACCACCTCGGCCTCGGAGACGCCGAGCGCGTTGACGCGGCTCTCGATGATCTCGCGGGCGGTCTCCATGGCCTCCGGCGTCGGCGGCTCACCCTGCTGCGAGGCGATGTACGTCGCCTGAGTGCCACCGACCAGGTCAAGGCCGAGTTTCGGCTCGAGCCGGTCGGTGAAGCTGCCCTTCGCGCCACCGGCGAAGAAGACCAGCAGATACAGGACGACGAAGACCAGACCGAGCACGCCGAGTTGGCGTCCGGGATGCATCTGTCCCTGTGGTGGTCGTGCCACGGCGTTTGGTCTCCCTGCGTTTCCGGCCGCGCGTGGGGCACGGCGCTCTCTGGTCGTGGGGCCGTCGGAACGGCGGCCTGACGAACCGGCCCGCCGGCAGATGGCGCCGAGGGCCGGTCCGGTGATGCGAGTCTGGTCAGTCCTGCTTGCGCGTCTCGGTGACCGGGCTCTCCGGCTCGTCCGCCAGCGGCTCACCGACGGGCGCGGGCTCCTCGGAGACCGTACCCGCCTTCGTCAGCACACGGGCGATCGCCGGGCGGGCAAAACGGACGTGAACGCCCGGAGCGACCTCGAGGGTGACGGTGTCGGTCTCGGCGAGCACGACCGTGCCGTGCAGGCCGCCGATGGTGACGATCTCGTCGCCGGGGCCCAGGGTGTTCTGCATCTGCAGGGCCTCTTTGCGCCGCTTCTGCTGCGGGCGGATCATGACGAAGTACATGAAGCCGAAGAGCAGAACGAGAATCAGCAGGAACGAGTAGTTGCCGCCACCCGCTGCTTGGTCAGCTGCCTGGAGCTGGAGCACGAAGAGAGCCTTCCGTAGGCCACCGGCGCGACGATGGGCGAGCGCCGGGGTGAGATGCTTATACCGGTTCGAACGGCGGCGAGTCTAATAGGTCAACCTTGAGATAACGAATGCGGCACACGTCACGTTCACATCACGAGGGAAACTCACGCGTCCCGGGCGAACAGGTCACCCTGGAAGACGCCCGGCCTGCCGTCGGACGGCGGCGTCTTGCCCAGGTGCGCCCAGCCGGCCTCGGTCGCCACCCGGCCCCGCGGGGTCCGCGCCAGCAGCCCGGCCCGGACCAGGAACGGCTCGCAGACCTCCTCGACCGTGTCGGACTGCTCGCCGACCGCGACCGCGAGCGTGGAGAGGCCGACCGGCCCGCCCTTGAACGACTCGATCAGGGCGCGCAGCACCGCCCGGTCCAGGCGGTCCAGGCCCAGCGCGTCGACGTCGTAGACCTTGAGGGCGGCCTTCGCCACCTCCTCGGTGACCACGCCGTCCGCCCGTACCTCGGCGAAGTCCCGCACCCGGCGCAGCAGCCGGTTGGCGATACGCGGCGTGCCGCGGGAACGGCCGGCGATCTCGGCGGCGCCCTCCGGGGTGATCGGCACGCCGATGATCCGGGCCGAGCGGTGCAGCAGCGCGTCCAGGTCGGCCGTGGAGTAGAAGTCGAGGTGGGCGACGAAGCCGAACCGGTCACGCATCGGCCCGGACAGCAGACCGGCCCGGGTGGTCGCGCCGACCAGGGTGAACGGCTCTACGTCCAGCGGGATCGCTGTCGCGCCCGGCCCCTTGCCGACCACCACGTCGACCCGGAAGTCCTCCATCGCGCTGTAGAGCAGTTCCTCGGCCGGTTTCGCGATCCGGTGGATCTCGTCGATGAAGAGCACGTCGCCGGGGCCGAGCCCGGTCAGGATCGCGGCCAGGTCGCCGGAGCGCTCGATCACCGGGCCGCTGGTGGTCCGGATCCCGGTGCCCAGCTCGGCCGCGACGATGTTGGCGAGCGTGGTCTTGCCCAGCCCGGGCGGGCCGGAGAGCAGGATGTGGTCGGGCGGGGTGCCCCGGCCCATCGCGCCCTTGAGCAGCAACTCCAGCTGGTCACGGACCCGGTGCTGGGCGATGAAGTCGGCGAGCCGTTTCGGCCGGACGCTGGCCTCGGCGTCCAGGTCGTCGTCGAAGGCGTCCGAGGAGACCAGGTCGCTCATCGTGTCTTGCCCAGGAGCCTGATCGCCTGGCGCAGCAGGACCGGAACCGGCGGGACCTCGCCGTCGATCGTCTCGGTCACCGCGGCCACCGCCTGATCGGCCTGCGACGCGCTCCAGCCGAGCGCGAGCACGCCCTGCCGGACCTGCTCCTGCCAGGCGCCGTTCAGCACACCGGCGCCGGTGTCGCCGAAGCCGACCGGTCCGATCTTGTCCTTCAACTCGACGATCATCTTCTCGGCGCCGCGCTTGCCGATGCCGGGCACCGCGGTGAGCACCGCGATCTCGCCACCGGCGATCGCCCGGCGCACGATGTCCGGCTGGTGGACGGCGAGCACCGCCTGCGCGATCCGCGGACCCACCCCGTTCGCCGTCAGCAGCAGGTCGAACAGCTGCCGCTCGCCGTCGTCGGCGAACCCGTAGAGGGTGAGCGAGTCCTCCCGGACGATCAGCGTGGTGGCGAGCCGGGCCTCGGCGCCGGTGCGCAGGCCGGCGAGCGTGCCGGGCGTGCAGAAGACGCGCATGCCGACGCCACCGACCTCGACCACGGCGCTGTCGTGGAGGATCGCGGCGACCACGCCGCGCACACTGGCGATCATCGATAACCCCTACGGACTGCGGCTTCCAGTTTCGCGCGGGTGCCCCCGCGCCAGATGTGGCAGATGGCGATGGCGATGGCGTCCGCCGCGTCGGCCGGCTTGGGCGGCGCGTCGAGCCGCAGCAACCGGGTCACCATGGCGGTGACCTGCTTCTTGTCGGCGGCCCCGGAGCCGGTGACGGCCGCCTTGACCTCGCTCGGGGTGTAGGTCTGCACCGGCAGCCCGGCCCGCGCGCCGGCCAGGATCGCGACCCCGCTGGCCTGCGCGGTGCCCATCACGGTCCGGGCGTTGTGCTGGGAGAACACCCGCTCGACGGCCACGCTCTCCGGTTGGTGCAGCGCGACCAGCTCGGCGAGCGAACGGTCCAGGTTCAGCAGGCGCTGGGAGATGTCCTCGTCCGGCTCGCTGCGGACCACGTGGTACGCGATCAGCTTCCCGAGCCGCCCCGGCACCCCCTCGACGACGCCGACGCCGCACCGCGTCAGCCCCGGGTCGATGCCGAGAACCCGCACCACGAACCTCCCCCTCGTACACGTGAGCGAACGTGTGTTCGACACCCTAGTACGCCACCGGGTTGCGCCCGCCGCCGACACGCCTCGACGATGGATGGCGGGAGGTGCCATGTATCTCATCCCGCCGATGGACGACGAGCCGCCGCCGGAGTACGTCGCTTTCGTCACGCTGCGCGGCGCCGAGCTGCGCGCCGATGCCGCACGCCTGGTGGGCGGCGACGCCGCGGCCGCCGAGCGGATCTATCTGCAGGCGCTCACCGAGACCGCCGGGCGATGGCGCCGGCTGCGCTGGTGGGGCCGCCTGACCGGAACCGACGCCACCGCCGGCTATGTCCGTAAATTTCTCGACAAAAGCACGGAACAATGGCGCGAAGATCAGATCTACGAAGTCCGAGTCATACCGATACATCAACAAAAACTCCGCGAGCAGCCGGCCACCCTCGCCCTCCGCAAAGCCGCCGTCCTCGACAGCACGGCCAGGACGTCGCTGGACGCCCTGGCCGATGCCGAGATCGCCTGGGTGCACGCCTGGCGCCGCAGTCAGTGGCACCACGTCGCGCGGGTGGTCGGCGGTGGAGTGCTGCTGGTCGGCGGGATGATCCAGTACTTCAGCCACCTGAGCACCGGTTACTGAGGGGGGTCACTCCTCGTCGAGCGCCGCGAGGATCTCGTCGGAGATGTCGGCGTTCGCGAAGATGTTCTGCACGTCGTCGCAGTCCTCGAGGACGTCGATCAGCTTGAGCACCTTGCGGGCGGTGTCCTCGTCGACCGGCACCGTCATGGTCGGCATGAGCACCGACTCAGCCGAGTCGTAGTCGATCCCGGCCGCCTGCAGCGCGGTCCGCACCGCGACCAAGTCGGTCGGCTCGCTGACCACCTCGAACGACTCGCCCAGGTCGTTGATCTCCTCGGCGCCCGCGTCGAGCACGGCGAGCATCACGTCGTCCTCGCTCAGCTCACCCTTGGGCACGATCACGACGCCCTTGCGGTTGAACAGGTAGGACACGCTGCCCGCGTCCGCGAAGGTGCCGTTGTTGCGGGTCAGCCGGGTGCGCACCTCGGTGGCGGCACGGTTCCGGTTGTCGGTCAGGCACTCGATGAGCAGCGCCACGCCGTTCGGCCCGTACCCCTCGTACATGATCGTCTGCCAGTCGGCGCCACCGGCCTCCAGGCCGGAGCCGCGCTTGACCGCGTTGTCGATGTTGTTGTTCGGGACCGAACTCTTCTTCGCCTTCTGGATGGCGTCGTAGAGCGTGGGGTTACCGGCCGGGTCGCCGCCACCGGTCCGGGCCGCGACCTCGATGTTCTTGATGAGCTTCGCGAACATCTTGCCGCGCTTGGCGTCGATGACGGCTTTCTTGTGCTTCGTCGTCGCCCATTTGGAGTGGCCGGACATGCGTAACCTCCGTGTCTACCGTGCGGGTGCGGCCTGGCGGACCATCTCGACGAAGTACCGGTGGACGCGAAGGTCGCCGGTGAGCTCCGGGTGGAAAGCCGTGGCAAGCAGGTTGCCCTGCCGAACGGCGACAATCCTACCGGCGGCGGGCCCGTCTGCTACGCGGCCCAGCACCCGCACGTCTTCGCCCACCTCCTCGACCCAGGGCGCGCGGATGAAGATCGCGTGAAAATCACCGCCCTCGACGTCGTCGATGGTCACCGCGGCCTCGAACGAGTCGACCTGCCGGCCGAACGCGTTGCGCCGCACGGTCATGTCGATCCCCCGGAATGTCTCCTGGTCCGGCCGCCCGTCCAGCACGGTCGAGGCCAGCATGATCATGCCGGCGCAGGATCCGTAGACCGGCATCCCGCCGGCGATGCGCTCCCGGATCGGGTCGAGCAGCCCGAAGGTGACGGCGAGGTTGCTGATCGCGGTCGACTCCCCGCCCGGGAGGACCAGGGCGTCGACGCCGTCCAGCTCCTCGGGACGGCGGATCGGCCGGGCCAGCACGTCCGACTCGGCCAGCGCGGCCAGATGCTCACGCACATCGCCCTGCAGGGCAAGCACTCCGATGTTCACCGGGCCACTGTAAGCAGGCGCCTTCATGCAGGCCACCAGCAGGGCGATTGGCTATCGGAACGGCCCTGAGCAGTTCATAGCATCGGCGATGACAGCGTCCGGAGCACGAGGAGCAGAGCCCATGTCTGACAACCAGCCCACCGTCGGAACCGCCCGCGTCAAGCGCGGCATGGCGGAGATGCTCAAGGGCGGCGTGATCATGGACGTGGTCAACGCCGAGCAGGCGAAGATCGCCGAGGACGCCGGCGCGGTCGCCGTGATGGCCCTGGAACGCGTCCCGGCCGACATCCGGGCGCAGGGCGGCGTCTCCCGGATGTCCGACCCCGACATGATCGACGGCATCATCGACGCGGTCTCCATCCCGGTCATGGCGAAGGCCCGCATCGGCCACTTCGTCGAGGCCCAGGTGCTCCAGTCGCTCGGCGTCGACTACGTGGACGAGTCCGAGGTGCTCACCCCGGCCGACTTCGCCAACCACATCGACAAGTGGCAGTTCACCGTGCCGTTCGTCTGCGGCGCCACCAACCTCGGCGAGGCCCTCCGCCGCATCACCGAGGGCGCCGCCATGATCCGCAGCAAGGGCGAGGCCGGCACCGGCGACGTCTCCAACGCCACCACCCACATGCGGAAGATCCGCGCCGAGATCCGCCGCCTGCAGACCCTGCCCGAAGACGAGCTGTTCGTCGCCGCGAAGGAGCTCCAGGCGCCGTACGAGCTGGTCAAGGAGGTGGCCGAGGCCGGCAAGCTCCCGGTGGTCCTCTTCACCGCGGGCGGCATCGCCACCCCCGCCGACGCCGCGATGATGATGCAGCTCGGCGCCGAGGGCGTCTTCGTCGGCTCCGGCATCTTCAAATCCGGCAACCCGGCCCAGCGCGCCTCCGCCATCGTCAAGGCCACCACCTTCCACGACGACCCGGACGTCATCGCCAAGGTCTCCCGAGGCCTCGGCGAAGCCATGGTCGGCATCAACGTCGACGACATCCCGGTCCCCCACCGCCTGGCCGACCGAGGCTGGTAAACCCCCTTTCCCGGTACGCATCCGCCCAGTCCCCACAAGCACCCACCCCGCCCCACCCCCGCCGGGCGACTGACGTCCGCCGGGCCGGCGCTTCCCCCCGCCGGCCCCGGCGTCCCCTACCGCCCCCCACTGCACCCGAGCCGCTCACCTCGCCACCCCGCCCCGCCAGCGCCGCCCCCGCCAGCGCCGCCCCCGCCGGCCCGTCCCAGTCGGCTGGCGCTCAGTGCTCTCCGCTGCCCGTTTTGTGAACACTGAGAGCCAGCCCGCCCCGCCCCTTCCAAGATCTGCGGACATGATCGCCGCCCGCCCGGCGATCTCGGCGACTTCCGCGCACAGTCCCGAGCCACAACTCTCCAAGATCACGGATGAGGGCCGCACGAACGTGACGTCAATGGCACCTGATTGACACGCGGCGTGACCGACACACGGCGTAAACGGCGTGGGGCGTAACCGGCGTGCGACGGACCGGCGTGGGGCTGGACCGGTGGGGCGGCTGGACCGGTGGGGCGGCTGGACCGGTGGGGCGGCTGGACCGGTGGGGCGGCTGGACCGGTGGGGCGGCTGGACCGGTGGGGCGGCTGGACCGGTGGGGCGGCTGGACCGGCTCGGGCTGGACCGTCACGAGGGCTGGACCGTCACGGGGGCGGGACCGTCACGGGAGCGGGACCGTCACGGGGGCGGGACCGGCGCGGGCGGGACCGGCCACTGGGCGTGCGGGGACGCCGGGGCCGGCGGCGGGAAGCGCCGGCCCGGCGGACGCCAGTCGCCCGGATGGGGCGGGACTGGGAGGGCGGCTTCTGGGCGGCGGGTCTCCCGCGTACCCCGGAAAGTCAGACGGCCTGGACCGGGAGCGGGGTTTCCGGTGGGGTGGTGGGGCCGGGGACCGTGAGCGGTGGCGGGAGGTCGGGCATCGTGGGTTCGACGATGTCGAAGTACTCCGGGCGGGCATGGCGCCGGGCCAGGCGGAGCAGCCGGACCAGTAGGCGGCGGCGGGCGCTCAGCGCGTCGCGGACCAGGTCGGTGTGCACCTGGCGGGCGAGGACGACACGGCGGCTGGTGGCGATGAGGGCGCGGACCGCGGGGTCGGAGGGGTCGAGGTCGACGGCTCGGAGCTGGCGGGTGAGGTCGTTCTCGGCGGATTCGCGGTCGCCGGGTTCGGCGTCCAGGGCCAGCCGGGCGGCGGCGTAGAGCTCGACCCGGTCACCGTGTTCCGCCACCACGGCCGCGGCGGCTGCCCGGCGCACCAGGTGCGCGTCGAGGGCGCGCTCGGCGGACTGTGCCCGCGCGTGCAGGCGCTCCACCCGCTGAGCCGTCCAGCCGAGGTACGCCGAGAAGACCGTCGCCAGCACGACGACTCCCACCACCCACCACATGCCGGGCATCGTAGTGCCGGATTGTGTCGGACCGTTCGTCCCCCGACCGTGGTCAGGACCACTCGTCGTCGAAAACGCGACCGTCGGTGGCCTCGATCGCGGTCGCGTAGACCTCGAGGACCCGGTTGGCCACGCTCGGCCAGTCGAACGTCGCCACCGCGGTACGGGCGCATGAGGCCAGCTCAGCCCGCCGGCGGGGATCGTCGAGCAGGTCGCCGAGCAGTGTGGTGAGGGCCGCCGCGTCGCCGTTCGGGAACAGCGCGCCGGCCCGTCCGCCGTCGAGAACCCGACGGAACGCGTCGAGGTCGCTGGCCGCGATCGCCGCGCCGGCCGCCATCGCCTCGGTGAGGATCATGCCGAAGCTCTCGCCGCCGGTGTTCGGCGCCACGTAGATGTCGACGCTGCGCAGCATCCGGGCCTTGTCCTCCTCGGAGACCAGTCCGAGGAATTCGACCCTTTCATGCAATTTGTCGGGAATGTCGGCGTAGAGTTCGTCCCGGTCGCCCGGACCCGCCACCAGCAGCCGCAGGTCCGGGCGCTGCTGCGCCAGCGTGACGAACGCGGTCCGCAGCAGCGGGAAGCCCTTGCGCGGCTCGGTGAAACGACCGAGAAAGCCCAGCGCTCCCCCGTCGCCGGGCCAACCCGGCAGCGGGGTCGCCGAGACGAACTTCGCGACCGCCACCCCGTTCGGGATCTCCACCGCGCCGCCACCGAGGTGCTCCACCTGCACCTTGCGGGCCAGCTCGCTCACCGCGATCCGCGCGGTGATCTTCTCGATCACCGGCTGGAGGAGGGTCTGCAGCCCGGCCAGCGCCCGGGACCGGGTCATCGCGGTGTGGAAGGTGGCCACCACCGGCCCGCGGGCGGAGAGCACGGCGAGGAACGACAGGCTCGGCGAGAGCGGCTCGTGCACGTGCAGGACGTCGAACTCGCCGTTCTTGAGCCAGCGCCGCACCCGGGCCGTGGAGACCGGGCCGAACGCGATCCGGGCCACCGACCCGTTGTACGGCAGCGGCACCGCCCGCCCCGCCGAGACGACATAGGACGGCAGCTCGGCGTCGTCGTCCGCCGGCGCCAGCACGCTCACCTCGTGACCGAGGCCGATCAGCGCCTCGGCCAGGTCCATGATGTGGTTCTGCACTCCACCCGGGACGTCGAACGAGTAGGGCGAGACGATCCCGATCCGCACGCCGGCCCCCTAGACCCAGAGCTTCTGCAGCATGTGCCAGTCCTGCGGGTGCTCGGCGATACCGGCCGCGAAGGCGTCCGCGAGCTGCTGCGTGGTCTGCTTGACCCGCTGGTCGAGCGGCCCGTCGCCGGGCGGGGTGATCGGCCGCAGCCGGGCCTCCACGCGCTTCTCGGTGAACCACAGGTCGACCGCGTAGATCGGCGCGCCGGACCGGATCGCCAGGATCGCCGGGCCGGCGGGCATCCGGGCCCGGCCGCCGAAGAACTCCACCTCGACGCCGCTGCGCGACAGGTCGCGGTCGGCCAGGAGAGGCACCACCCAGCCCTGCTTCAGGTGCTCACCCAGCACGTCGAGCGGCGGGCGCTCCCCACCGGTCAGCGGCAGGATCCGCATGCCGAGCCCTTCCCGGTACGCCAGGAACCGCTCATACACCGACTCCGGCTTGAGCCGCTCGGCCACCGTGATCATCTGCCAGCCGTGGGCCACCACCCAGCCGGCCGCCGCGTCCCAGTTCGCCACGTGCGGCAGGGCCAGCACCAGGCCGTTGCCCTCGGCGATCGCCTTCTTCATCACGGCGTAGGACTCGGGCTCCATGAAGAACCCGTCGAGGAACTGGCGGTGCGTCCGGCCGGGCAGCCGGAACGCCTCCATCCAGTACCGGGCGTACGAGCGCAGCCCGTCCCGCACCAGCGTGTCCGGCATGTCCGGCCCGGCGACGTGCCGCAGGTTCTCCCGTAGCCGCTGTGTGCCGCGCCCGTTCGCCTTCCAGGCCCGATCGGCGGCGGCCCGGAACACCGTCCGCGCCACCGGCTCGGGCATCAGGCGCACCAGCCGCCACCCCGCCGCGTAGCCGAGGTCCGTGAGCCGGTCCTTCACTCCGAAGCCTCGACGACGACGTCCGACTTGGCCGCCGCGACCAGCCGCTGGAAGACGGTGAAGAGCGAGAGCGCGGCGAGCACCCAGAGCGCGGCCGGCAGACCCCAGTCCACGTCGGCGGCCCCGAGCAGGCCACCGACGCCGACGATCAGCAACCGCTCCAGGCGCTCGGCGATGCCGACGTCGGCGTTCAGCCCGAGGCTCTGCGCGCGGGCCTTGACGTAGGACACGACTCCCCCGGCCACCAGGGCGATCAGGGCGGCGACGACGCCCCAGTAGTCACCCTCGGTGGCGAGGTAGTAGGCGACCGCGCCGAAGACCGCGCCGTCGGCGAGCCGGTCCATCGAGGAGTCGAGCAGGGCGCCGAATTTTCCGGTTCCGCCCCGCATGCGGGCCATTGTGCCGTCGAGCGCATCAGTGAGCGCACAGGCGGTTACGATCACAGTGCCCCAGAAGAGGTGTCCCTGTGACCCGAAGTAGGAACCGATCAGCACGCCGACGGTTCCGGCGACGGTGACCGCGTTGGGCGTGACACCGATCCGGAGCAGGAAGCGAGCGACCGGGTTGACGCCGTACGCGACGGCGGCACGGGCCGTAGTTTGAACGATCTTTGCCATGGCCGTCCCACCATATCGGCTCACCCCCGCATCGGCCGGATCGTCACCATCCGGAACAGTGGTGCTTGCGACCGATATCGCCCCGGGTGTGGGATTCATAGAACAGCGGCGTAACAAAACTGAAACGACGGGAGCGCTCGGCATGGCGCAGAAGACTTCGGAGAAGGGACTCGCCGGCGCCGCCGCGCCGGTGGTGACAGAACCCGGCAGAGTTCGCAACGTGGTGCTGGTGGGCCACTCCGGTGCGGGGAAGACGACGCTGGTCGAGGCGCTGCTCGCGGCGACCGGCACGATTCCGCGGACCGGCACGGTGGGGGACGGCACCACGGTCACCGATCACGATCCGGCGGCGATCCGGCAGCAGCGCTCGGTGGCGCTGGCCTGCGCGCCGCTGATGCACGACGGAGTGAAGATCAACCTGCTGGACACTCCCGGCTACGCCGACTTCGTCGGGGAGCTGCGGGCCGGCCTGCGGGCCGCCGACGCCGCGCTCTTCGTGGTCTCCGCGGTCGACGGTGTGGACGAGTCCACCGTCGCGCTCTGGGAGGAGTGCGCCGCGGTCGGCATGCCGCGGGCCGTCGCGATCACCCGCCTCGACCATCCGCGCGCCGACTACGAGCAGGCCCTGCAGGACTGCCAGGAGGCGTTCGGCGACAACGTGATGCCGATCTACCAGCCGATGCTCGGCGACGACGGCCAGTCGGTCGCCGGCCTGCTCGGGCTGGTCACGCTCCGGGTCCTGGACTACTCGCAGGGGTACCCGCCGCGGGCCGGCGAGGCCGAGCCGGAGCACCTCAACCCGATCGCCGACGACCGGAACCAGCTCATCGAGGGGATCATCGCGGAGAGCGAGGACGAGACCCTGATGGACCGGTACGTCGCCGGCGAGCTGATCAGCACCGAGGCGCTCGTCCCGGACCTGGAGAAAGCCGTCGCGCGGGGCAACTTCTACCCGGTGATCCCGGTCTGCGCCGGCACCGGCGTCGGACTGGACGCGCTGCTCGACGGCCTGGTCGGCGGCGCCCCCTCGCCGCTGGAGCACGAGCTGCCGGTGGTGACCGGTGTGGACGGCTCGCCGCGGCCCCCGCTGACCTGCGACCCGGACGGCCCGCTCGTCGCCGAGGTGGTGCGGACCACGATCGACCGGCACGTCGGCCGGGTCTCGCTGGTCCGGGTCTTCTCCGGCACCCTGCGCCCGGACCAGACGCTGCACGTCTCCGGTCACGGCATGGCCGAGCGCGGCCACCCCGACCACGACGCCGACGAGCGGGTGGCGCACGTCTACGCCCCGCTCGGCACCCAGCTGCGCGAGGTGCCGCACTGCATCGCCGGCGACCTCTGCGCGATCACCAAGTCGGGCAGCGCGGAGACCGGCGACACGCTGTCCGGCAAGGACGACCCGCTGCTGATGGAACCGTGGTCGATGCCCGAGCCGCTGCTCCCGATCGCCGTGGTGGCCAAGACCCGCTCCGACGAGGACGCGCTCGCCAAGAACCTGTCCCGGCTGGTCGCCGGTGACCCGACGCTGCGGCTGGAGCGCAACCCGGAGACCCACCAGCTGGTGCTCTGGACGATGGGCGAGTCACACGCGGACGTGGTGCTGGACCGGCTCCGGGCCGGGGGCGTCGAGCTGGACACCGAGCCGGTGAAGGTGGCGCTGCGGGAGACGTTCGGGGCGGGCGCCCAGGGCCACGGCCGGCACGTCAAGCAGTCCGGCGGCCACGGTCAGTACGCGGTCTGCGACATCAAGGTCGAGCCCCTGCCCCGCGGCGAGGGCTTCCAGTTCGTGGACAAGGTGGTCGGTGGCGCGGTGCCGCACAACTACATCCCCTCGGTGGAGAAGGGCGTCCGTGCCCAGCTGGAGAAGGGCCTGGTCGCCGGCTACCCGGTGGTGGACCTGAAGGTCACGCTCTACGACGGCAAGGCGCACAGCGTGGACTCCTCGGACGCGGCCTTCCAGACGGCCGGCGCGCTGGCGTTGCGCGCGGCCGCCGAGAGCGGGCAGATCACCCTGCTGGAGCCGGTCGACGAGATCGTGGTGAAGGTGCCGGAGAACTACGTCGGCGCGGTGATGAGCGACCTCTCCGGCCGGCGCGGCCGCCCGATGGGCAGCGAGTCCGACGGCGACGGGAGCCTGGTGCGCGCCGAGGTGCCGGCGACCGAACTGATCCGGTACGCCGTGGAGCTGCGCGCCCTGACCTCCGGGACCGGCACGTTCTCCCGCCGGTACGTCCGTCACGAGCCGATGCCGGCGCACCTGGCCGACGCCGCCCGCAAGGAGCACGCCCGCTAGATCGCTATGGCGTTGGCCGCCTCGTGCATCGGCGCGAGCACCTTGTCGATCATCTGCTCCTTGCGCGGGTGGAACCGCAGGGTGCGCATGCCGTAGTTGCGGAACCCGATGGCGAGGCGGCTGGACGGCACCATGTCCTTCGCCATCCTGCGGCCGAAGGCCAGGTTCTTCTCCACGTACGGGCGCATCACCCGCTCGTACCCCTCGAGCCCGCCCCCGTTGCTGAGCTGGTCGGCGAGAACGTACGCGCCGACCAGCGCGAGGCTGGTCCCCTGGCCGGACGCCGGTGACGGGCAGTACGCCGCGTCGCCGAGCAGCACCACCCGGCCGGACGAGTACCGCGGGGCGTTCACCTGGCTCAGCGAGTCGAAGTAGAGGTCCGGGGCGTCGTCGAGGGCGGCCAGGAAGTCGTCGCTGCGCCAGCCCCGGCCGGCGAACGCCCGGTGCAGCAGCTGTTTCTGCGCGCCGAGGTCCCGGCGGTCGTAGGTGAGCGGCTCGGACGCGAAGGTCATGCCGACGCGGGCGGGGGCGCCGGGGCCCATGGCGTACGCGTAGAGCAGGCGGCCGGGCTCGGTGTACATGATCTCCTCGTGGTCGATGCCGAGGTCGTTGGGCACCTCGAACGTCGAGATGTATCCGCCCAGATGGTCGATCGGCGTGTCGCCGAACGCCAGCCGTCGCGTGGTGGAGTGGAGTCCGTCAGCGGCGACGATGAGGTCGTATTCGCCGGTCCGGCCGCTGGCGAAGGTGACGCACGTGTCAGAGATGCCGGCGATGCTGTCGCCGAACACCGTCGCCACACCCGCCGCATCGTGCAGGAGACGGGTCAGATCACCCCGCATGATCTCCAGGTCGTCGCCCCGGCGACCCATCAGCAGGTCGGCCGGCAGCGAGGCGATCCGCCGCCCGTCCCGCCGCACATAGGTGACCTGCCGCATCCCGGTGTCCCGCTGCTTCGCGGCGGCGTGCACCCCCATCCGCTTCAGCACGGTGGTCGCCGCGCCGCGCACGTCGACCTTGTAACCGCCGGTCCGCAGAGCCGGCGCCCGCTCCACCAGCGTCACCTCCCACCCCGCCCGGGCCAGCCAGAACGCGCAGGCCGGACCGCCGACGCCGGCACCTGAGATCAACGCTTTGCGATTCGTCATGACTCGACTATACAAACGTCTTATACGTTTGTATAGAAGTTAGTATCACGCGCATGGGCCACCGTGAAGATCTGCTGCAGGGCGCCAAGAAGGCGCTGTTCGAGAAGGGATACGCGCACACCACCGCGCGCGACATCGTGGCCGCCTCCGGCACCAACCTCGCCTCGATCGGCTACCACTACGGCTCGACGAAATCCCTGCTCACGGCGGCGATGCTGAGCGCCTTCGAGGAGTGGGGCGACACGTTCGGGCACGCGCTCGCCGAGGAGAAGGACGACGACCCGGACGACCCGATGCTGCGCTTCTGGCAGCGGGTGATCGGTTCCATCCAGTCGCACCGGGCGCTCTGGCTGGCCAGCGTCGAGGTGCTGATCCAGTCCGAGCACACCCCGGAACTGCGCGCCCAGCTGGCCGCCGGCCTCCAGGAGGGGCGCCGCGGCATGGCCGCCATGCTCACCGGGATACCCGAGGACCAGCTGGACGACGGCACCGTGCGCACCGCCGGCTCGGTGCAGATGGCGCTGATGTCCGGGGTGCTGACCCAGTGGCTCACCGACCCGTCGACCGCCCCGTCCGCCGAGGAGATCGTGGCCGGCCTGCGCGCCCTAAACGGCGGGCCACGCCTTCAGGATTAGGTCCCTCGTCTCGGCCAGCAGCTGCGGCAGGATCTTCGTCTGGCCGATCACCGGCATGAAGTTGGCGTCCCCGCCCCACCGCGGCACCACGTGCTGATGCAGGTGGGCGGCGATCCCGGCGCCCGCGATCGAGCCCTGGTTCATCCCGATGTTGAATCCGTGCGGGCTGCTGACCGACCGGACCACCCGCATCGCGGTCCGGGTGAACGCCGCCACCTCGGCCGTCTCCGCCTCGGTGAGATCGGTGTAGTCCGCGACGTGCCGGTACGGGCAGACCAGCAGATGCCCCGGGTTGTACGGGTACAGGTTGAGCAGCGCGTAGACCGCCTCACCGCGCGCCACCACCAGCGTCTCCGGCTCCTCCAGCCCCGGCGCCAGGCAGAACGGGCAGCCCTCGGGCTGTTTCTGGCCCGCATTGCTCTGACCGGCTATGTACACCATCCGGTGCGGCGCCCAGAGCCGCAACAGGCCGTCGTCGTCCACGGGAGGAAGTCTATGCGTGCACGTGGAACAGGCCCGTGCCGCGGCGTTTCGCAACGTACATCGCGGCGTCCGCCTCTCGCAGCACGTCGTCCGGCCCCTGCCCCGGCTGCGACAGGGCGATGCCGATGCTCGCCGGAGTCCGCAACTGGTGGCCGTCCAGCGGCACCGGCTCGTTCAGCGCCGCCACCACCCGCTCGGCGATCCGCTCGGCGTCGCCCGGCTCCCGCAGGTCCTCGGTGACGATCACGAACTCGTCGCCGCCGAGCCGGGCCACCGTGTCCTCGGTGCGCACACAGAGCCGCAGACGCTCCGCCACCACCTTGAGCAGCAGGTCACCGGCGTCATGTCCGTACGTGTCGTTGACCGGCTTGAACCCGTTGAGGTCGAGCAGCAGCACGCCGACCGGCCGCCCGGTGCGCCGTGAGCGGGCCAGCGCGCCGTTCAGCCGGTCCCACAGCAGGGCCCGGTTGCCCAGCCCGGTCAGCATGTCGTGCATGGCCCGGCGGGTCAGCTCGGCGGTGAGCGCGACGCTGTCCAGCGCGAGCGAGACCTGGGTGCGCAGGGTCTGCAGCGACTTCAGCACGTCCTCCGGCAGGTCCGCGTCGCTGCCGACGGTGAGCACGCCGAAGAAGCGCTCACCGCTGAGCAGCGGGAGGATCATCAGCGGCCGGTCGTCGAAGGCGTCCAGCCCGCCGATGCCGAGGCTCGGCCAGCCCGGCACGGTGATCATCTCGTCGCCGGCGAGCCGGGCCAGCACGTCGCCGGGGACCGCCTCGGTCGCCACCCGGACACCGGCCAGCTCGTGGGAGGACGCGCCGGACGCCTCCGCCACGGTCCAGTTCTCCGGGTCGTCCGGCGACACCGTGACGACGGCGGTCCGGGCGCCGGGGCATCCGGTCAGCAGGGCGGCCGCGCCCTCGGCGGCCAGCTTGTGCACGCCGGCGGCATCCGTGGCGCGCAGCAGCGCCACACCGAGGTCGCTGAGGATCTGCTCGCGGCCCATCGACTCCCGCAACGCCCCCAGGGAGGCGTCGACCCGTACCATCAGGCGGTTGTTGTCGCGCATGCCGACGAGCTGGCGGACCACCACGAGCGCGGTCAGCGTGATCGTCCCGGCGAGCACCGGCCACGACCGGGCGTCGAGGCCACCGAGCAGCGCGACGATCAGCAGGGCGTCCGCCGCCGCCACCGCGAGGTAGGGCATCAGGCTGGCCGGTCGCCGCCCGGCCCGCGGCGCCGCCGCCGAACCGACCGCGATCCGCCGCAGGTGGGCCACCCCCATCGCGATCAGCAGCGCGATGAAGATCTGCCGGGTGGCGAGGGCCAGGTGCGCGTACGCCGTGCCGGCCACCGTCTGCTGCATCACGTTGAGCAGCGACTGCACGACGGTGGCGGCGATCGCGAACATCATCGCCGTGCGACTCAGCTCCTCGACGCCGCCGAGCATGATCCGGGCGATCGCGAAGAGCACCACCATCAGTCCGGTCGTCTTCACGAAGATGAAGATCGGCAGGCTCATCTCGGCGCCCGGCCGGCTGATCGCCGGATAGACCAGGAAGTACCAGGAGAAGATCGCGCCGGCCAGCAGCACGACGCCCATGTCCAGGCCGAGCCGCAGCTTGCTGGCCGACCACCGGTGCCGCACCGGGACGCTGAGCAGACCGGCCAGGATCAGCACCAGCGTGGCGAAGTCACACGCCTGCATCAGCGGGAACGGCGACGGATAGGACGTGTCGCCGTCCACGACCAGGTGATAGAAGGCGATCGAGGAGGCGGCCGCCATGAACGTCCAGGCGCCGGACGTGAGCAGCAGATGCCGGCGGACCGCGGGCAGGCCGGCCGCGCGGGCCGCCGCCCAGCCGCGCCACGCCAGGCAGGCCGGGACGGCCGAGAGCACCGGGGAGAAGATCTTGTATCCGACGATCTGGGCGTCCCAGCCGCCGGCGTTCGACAAGTGCAGCACGAACCAGGCCGCGGCCAGGGCGTACCCCGCCCACGCCACCGGTGGTGTCCGGAACCGCATCGCCCCTCCGCTCGCGCCGCCCGACTTACCTTCGGACGGCGCGAGCGTGAGCTGAGCCGGGGTCAGACGGCGGACGGCCCCGCGTTGGTCCGCGACCGGACCACCTCGACCACGTGCGCCACGGCCTCGTCGATCGAGACGCCGTTGCGCTGCGAGCCGTCCCGGTACCGGAACGACACGGTCCCGCCGTTCACGTCGTCGTCACCGGCGATCGCCATGAACGGGATCTTCTGCTGCTGAGCGGTCCGGATCTTCTTCTGCATCCGGTCGGTGGAGTAGTCCACCTCGGCCCGGATGCCCTCCTTGCGCAGCCGCTCGACGAACGCCTGCAGGTAGTCGGCGTGGTCGTCGCGGATCGGGATGCCGACCACCTGCACCGGCGCGAGCCATGCCGGGAACGCCCCCGCGTAGTGCTCGACCAGCACGCCGAAGAACCGCTCGATCGAGCCGAACTTCGCCGAGTGGATCATCACCGGCTCCTGGCGGGAACCGTCCGCCGCCTGGAACTCCAGTCCGAACCGGGCCGGCTGGTTGAAGTCGTACTGAATGGTCGACATCTGCCAGGTCCGGCCGATCGCGTCCTTCGCCTGCACGCTGATCTTCGGGCCGTAGAACGCCGCGCCGCCCGGGTCCATGACCAGCTCGAGCCCGGACTCCGCCGCCACGTCCGCGAGGACCTTGGTGGCCTTCTCCCACTGCTCGTCGGTGCCGATGAACTTGTCGCTGTTCGGGTCCCGGGTGGACAGCTCCAGGTAGTAGTCGTCCAGGCCGAAGTCGTCCAGCAGCGAGCGGACGAAGTTCAGCAGGTGCTTGATCTCGCCCGGCGCCTGCTCGGCGGTCACGTACGAGTGCGAGTCGTCCTGGGTCAGCCCGCGCACCCGGGTGAGGCCGTGCACCACGCCGGACTTCTCGTACCGGTACACCGAGCCGAACTCGAACAGGCGCAGCGGCAGCTCACGGTAGGACCGCCCGCGCGACCTGAAGATCAGGTTGTGCATCGGGCAGTTCATCGCCTTGAGGTAGTAGTTCGCGCCCTCGAGCTCCATCGGCGGGAACATGGTGTCCGCGTAGTACGGCAGGTGGCCGGAGGTGTGGAACAGGCCCTCCTTGCTGATGTGCGGGGTGCCGACGTACTGGAAGCCCTCCTCGATGTGCCGGGCCCGGACGTAGTCCTCCATCTCCCGCTTGATCACGCCGCCCTTGGGGTGGAAGACCACGAGACCGGAACCGATCTCGTCGGGGAAGGAGAACAGGTCGAGCTCGGTGCCGAGCTTGCGGTGGTCGCGGCGCTCCGCCTCGGCGAGCCGGTTCAGGTACGCCTTCAGCTCGTCCCGGGACGGCCACGCGGTGCCGTAGATCCGCTGCAGCTGCGGGTTCTTCTCCGAGCCACGCCAGTAGGCGGCGGCCGAGCGCATCAGCTTGAACGCCGGGATCAGCCGGGTCGACGGCAGGTGCGGCCCGCGGCACAGGTCACCCCAGACCCGCTCGCCGTCCTTGTTGAGGTTGTCGTAGTGGGTGAGCTCCCCGGCGCCGACCGCGGCGGCCTCGGCGTCCACGTCACCCTTGATGTCGACGAGCTCCAGCTTGAACGGCTCGTCCTTGAGCTCGGCCTTCGCCTCGTCGAGCGACGCGTACTCCCGCCGGCGGAAGGTCTGCCCCGCCTTGACGATCTCCTGCATCCGCTTCTCGAGCTTGCCGAGATCGTCCGGCTGGAACGGCTTCTCCACGTCGAAGTCGTAGTAGAAACCGTCCCGGATCGGCGGCCCGATGCCGAGCTTCGCCTCCGGGAACACGTCCTGCACGGCCTGCGCGAGCACGTGCGCGGCCGAGTGCCGCAGCACGTCCAGCCCGTCCGGCTCGTCGATCGCCACCGGAACCACCTCGGCGTCCGCCTCGGGCTTCCAGCTCAGGTCACGCAGCCGCCCCTCGGCGTCCCGCACGACGACGACCGCCTTGGGCCCATGCGCCGGCAGACCGGCGGCAGCCACCGCGTCGGCCGCCGTAGTCCCGGCCGGGACGACGAGAGGGTCGGCCACAGCGGGGTTACGGGGTGCAGACACGGTAGTTCTCCATTCGCTCCGAGAAACCCGGCTCATCCGGGCCGCCCACGATGCTATCCGTCCTGTTTTCCCACGCTCCGACCGGCGCGGCCAGCGATTTTCCTTTTCGGGTACGGGCGGCGGCACCCCAACCGCACCGGCCACTCCCCGAGAAGCCGCGCGACCCAGGCCCTCCGTCCAGGCCGCCCGGCGCCTTTCGCGACCGGTGCGCCCCCACCCGCCGACGGTCCCCGCTCAGCAGCCCTCCCCAGCCGGCAGCACTCCCCGGCCGGCAGCGGTCCCCGGTCAGCGGCGCTCCCCAGGGCCCAGCGCCCACGGTGACCCCCAGCCGAGCCCCACCCTCACGGTGACCCTCAGCAAAGCCCAGCGCCCACGGTGCCCAGCGCCCACGGTGACCCCGCCCCACCACAACCAGCGCCCACGGTGACCCCACCCGACCACAACCAGCGCCCACGGTGACCCCACCCGACCACAACCAGCGCCCACGGTGACCCCACCCGACCACAACCAGCGCCCACGGTGACCCCGCCCGACCAACACTCCGAGCCGGCTGGTCCGGCTGGCCCTCAGTGCTGTCCGAGCCGCTGCTGACAGCACTGGCAACCAGCTCATGTCGCCCGGCTGGTCACCAGTGCTGCCGGCCGCCCGTTTTGTCCGCACTGAGCGCCAGCCGGCACCGCCGTTTCCAAGATCTGCGACAGCGCTCATCCGTGCGAGTCTCGCTCCCCGCCGAGACGCCCCTTAACCGCGCGGCAGCACCTCAGGAACGACCAGGGCACACGGTGACCCCGGAGCCGGGTTCGGGCGCACGCTGCGTCTCGGCGGCAATCCCGACCGGAACCGCGACAATCCCGCCAGGAACAGCGACAATCCCGACCGGAACAGCGACGATCCCGACCGGAACAGGAGTGGGCGAGCGTCCCCGGCGTACCGGATCGGGGTTATTCGCCGCCCGCTGAGGCCAGCCACGGCGGCAGGGGCTCACGGGCGGAGAGCCACTCCGCCGGGATCCCGTCGAGGCCGGTGTGCGCGGCGACCACTCCCCCGGCGATGGCGGCCGTGGTGTCGATGTCGCCGCCGGCGGTGACGCAGGTGGCGATGGCGGCCGGGTAGTCGTCGAGGTGGCGGGCCGCGGTCCAGAGGGCGAACGGCACGGTGTCCTGGGCGAGCGCCCGGGCGCCGGCGCCCAGCCGGTGGGCCGCCTCGTCGGCGCGGGTGATCGCCGCTGCTTCGAGGAGGCCCTCGCGGACCAGGCCGGCCGGGGTGTGTGCGGCCACGGCCCGGAGGAACTGGGCGGGCTCGGGACGGTGGCCGTCGAGGCGGCCGGCCGCCGCCATCGCCGCGGCGACGGTCACCGCCACGCCGCCGGCGATGCCTTCCGGGTGGGAGTGGGTGACCTCGGCGGCGCGGGCGCCCTGGGCCGCGGCGTGCGCCAGCGAGTCGGCGTGCCAGGCGCCCAGCGGAGCGGCTCGCATCGCCGCGCCGTTGCCGCAGGAGCCCTCGCCGTCGAAGGCGGCCGCGGCGGCGATCGGCCAGGGCAGGCCGTCGCGGATCTCGCGCAACATCACGACGGCGCCGGGGCCGTAACCGCGGTACGGGTCGTGCAGGCGTCCCAGCCTCTCCGCGAAGGCGTCCCGGTCGAACTCGCCCTCGGCGAGCGTCACCACCAGGCAGCAGGCTTCCTCGGTGTCGTCGGTCCACTCCCACGGTGGTTCCGGGAGCCGGGACTCGAGCAGCGCGGACGGCTTGTTTCCGGGCATGAGGTACTGGGCTCCGAGGGCGTCGCCGACACTGAGGCCGGCCAGGCTCTCGCATGCCAACGCGAGACGCGTACCGGGGAAGAGGGTGAATGACATCAGCGCTTCGGATCGTATTGCATCACTGAGCGTCATCAAAGAGCTTCGCTGGATCACCCTTTAGGTTCTCCTTGCCAGGGACGCTACGGTCTTCGCATGGCCACGGTGTTGCTCGTCGAAGACGATCATGTCGTGCGCGGCGCCATGCTTCGTTCGCTCGCCGACCGGGGGCATGCCGTGCACGCCGTCGGCACGGCTCTGGAGGCGCTGCGGCGGGTCGCCGCGGAGACGCCCGACCTGGTCGTGCTCGATCTCGGACTCCCCGATCTGGACGGTTCGGACGCGCTGCGCATGCTGCGCGGCATCACCGACGTGCCGATCATCATCGCCACCGCGCGCGACGACGAGCAGACCGTGGTGCGGCTGCTGCGGGCCGGCGCCGACGACTACATGGTCAAGCCGTTCACCGGCGCCCACCTGGACGCGCGAATAGCCACCGTGCTGCGGCGGGTGGGCCGGGCCAGCCGCGCCGCGCAACCGGCGGTCTACGAGGTGGGCGAGCTCCGGGTGGACGTCGGCGAGCGCAGCGCCATGCTCGGGGATCAGCCGCTCGCGCTGACCCGCAAGGAATTCGATCTGCTGGCGTACCTGGCTGCCCGCCCGGGCCGGGTGGTGTCCCGTCGTGAGCTGTTGGAGGAGGTATGGCGACAGCCATCGGTCGGCGAGGACCAGACCATCGACGTGCATTTGTACTGGCTTCGCCGGAAACTGGGCGAGTCCGCGGCGAAGCCCCGCTACCTGCGCACCGTGCGGGGGGTCGGATTCCGGTTGGTGGCGCCGGACTGAGGTTGCGGCTGGCCTACATCACGGCCGCCACCACCGCCGTCGCCGCGCTCGTCTTCCTCGTCCCGCTCGGCTGGGGCCTGCGCAACGACCACCGGGACGCCGCGATCGCCGCGGCGAAGGAACGCGCCTCGGCGGTGGCCGGCGCGATCACCGCGGGCGCCGACGCGAAAGGCGTGGCCGCCGCGCGCCGGCTGGCCGGCGGCGACACGGTGATCCACACGCCGGGCATCGCGCCGGCCGCCGGTGGCCGGGCCGGCGCCGCCCAGATCGACGCCGCGACGCAGGCGTCCGGGCCGATCGAGGCGACGGTGGACGGCGGGATGGTCGTCCTGCGGTACTCCCCGGCCGGCGGCAAGCACTCGGTGGTCGAGGCGTTCATCCCGGCCGCGGAGCTGAACAAGGACACCGCCCGTGACTGGTGGCTGCTGCTCGGTCTCGCGGTGTTCCTGGTCGGCGGCTCGGTCGTGGTGGTGGACCGGCTGGCCCGGGGTGCCGTCAGCTCCGCCCGCAATCTGGTGGACGCGGCCCTCGCGGTCGGGTCCGGTGACCTGGACGTGCGGATAACGCCGTCCGGGCCGCGGGAGCTCGCCGAGGCCGGGTACGCGTTCAACCGGATGGCCGATCGTCTGGTCACCTCGCGGACCGACGAGCGGGAACTGGTCGCCGACCTGTCGCACCGGCTGCGCACCCCGCTGACCGCCCTGCGGCTGGACGCCGAGGCGCTCGACCCGGACGACACGCAGGTCGGTGACTTCTCCGCCGCCGAGCTGGACCGCCGTCGTGGCATCCGGCGCATCCGCACCGCGATCACGACCCTCGAGGACGAGGTCAACCACCTGATCAACACGACCCGCCAGGCGGTCGCGGCGCAGGTGGCCGCCCCGGAGGACGGGCTCTGCGACGCCAGCGAGGTGGTCCGGGAGCGGATGATGTTCTGGTCCGCGCTCGCCGGCGACCAGGACCGGGAGTACCGGGTGGTCGGCGCGCACCTGCGGATCCCGGTGCCGGTGGCCCGGGCCGAGCTGGCGGCCGCGCTGGACGCGGTGCTCGGCAACGTGTTCCGCTACACCCCGCAGGGCACCGCGTTCGAGGTGGGTCTCTCCCGCCGGGACGGCTGGGTGGCGCTGCGGGTGGACGACGCCGGGCCGGGGATCGCCGACCCGGAGCAGGCGCTGCGGCGCGGGCAGAGCAATCAGGGCTCGACCGGCCTGGGCCTGGACATCGCCCGCCGGGTGGCGCAGGCCACCGGCGGCTCGGTGAGCCTGGACCGGGCCGCGATGGGTGGCGCGAGCGTGGTGATGCTGCTCGCCGACGCGGACGCGACACCGAAGACACCGAGCAGGTTCGGGCTGGTCGGGCGGGGCCGGCTGGCTGCGGCGAAGGATCCGGGACGGCGGCGCTGGCAACGAGGACGGGAATGAGCAAGGGCTACGACGGACAAGTACCCCGAACGACACAGCGCTGGCTTATATCTCTTTTAAAAGCGTTCCCCTGGAGCGGGCGGGCTGGCAATCTTCCCTCCGATCCCATCCGGTTTCCCGGGTCGCAACCCGCAGCGCGTCCCCATCGCCGCGCCCGGCGGAACCGCCCTGTGGTGGGAGGCGGCCACCCCATGGGCCCCTCCCACCGCACCACAGCTCGACGAGGAGACGCCGTGTCCGCGCATCGCCGGCCAGCGTTCCGCGGGTCGCCTCCGGGGCGACGCCGCGCGGCAGGCGACAACAGCCGCAGGGGAACACGCTCCGCAGCGTTCCGGCTCCTTCCGGTAGCCCTCGGCCTGGCCCTGCTCGGCGTCGGCGGCGTCGTCGGCCCCAGCGTCATCGGCGTCACGCCGGCGGACGACCGGGACCGGTTCGCGCTCTCCGCGCTGCCGGCCGACGCGCCCGAGGAGGGTCTGGTCTACAGCGGTCTCAAGCTCGCCTCGGCCGGCTCGCTCTGCTCCGGCAACTACCTGCTCTACGAGCAGACCTGCACGCACGGCCCGGACGCGGCCCCGGCCGGCCTGGCGGTGCGCCGCGACGTGGCCCCGGTGACCGAGAGCCCGGCCCGTCAGGTCAGCGCGGTGCGGCGGGAGACCGGCGCGGTGCCGCTGGACGCCGAGATCGCCCGGGACGAGGGCGGCAGCGCGCTGACCGCCGACGCTCCCGCGCTGATCCCGGACGCGGCGCCGGGCCAGGCCGACTTCATCCTGGGCCCGGAGGACGTGGCCTGCTCCGGCGACGGCCGCAGCGGCAAGCGGGTCCAGCTGCTCTACCTCTACGAGTCGGCCACCGCCAGCCGGTACGCGAAGTTCCTCACCTCGTTCCGGACCTGGGCCGCCGGTGTCGACGCGATCTACGACGCCAGCGCCGGGGAGACCGGCGGCTCCCGCCACATCCGGTACGTGACCACGCCGGAGTGCCGGGTCGACGTCGCCGAGGTGCAGCTGCCGGACGACTCGCTGCGCTCGTTCACCAGCACCATCGAGTCCCTGCGCGACCTCGGCTACAACCGGACCGACCGCAAGTACCTGATGTTCTCCGACACGAACGTCTACTGCGGCATCTCCTCGTACGTGGCGGACACCCGCCCCACTCGCGGCAACCGCAACAACGGCGGGCCGTCGTACGCGCGGGTCGACGCCGGCTGCTGGGGCTCCGTGATGGCCGCCCACGAGCTGACCCACACGCTCGGCGCGGTGCTCATCGACTCGCCGAACTCGACCGGCGCGGGCAGCTGCACCGACGACCACGACCTGCTCTGCGGCGCCGACCGGTCGGGCAAGCCGATGCGTGCCGTCTGCCCGAAGACCAACGAGATCCGGCTGGACTGCGGGCACGACGACTACTTCAGCACCAATCCGCAGCGGGGCAGCTATCTGGACACCCACTGGAACGTGGCGCTGAGCGACTTCCTGCTGCGCAGCGACGGCGGCGACGACATCCCGGACGCGCCCCGCGCGGTGACGCCGCAGCCCGCCGAGCAGCAGCCGGAGCCCCCCGCGCCGTCCGTGCCCGTCTCGCCGTCGCCGTCGGCCGCCAGCGCCGAGCCCAGCGTGGCGCCGAGCGTGCAGGTGCCCTCGTCGGCGCCGCCCTCGCCGTCACCGAGCGTCTCGCCGAGCGCGGAGCCCGAGCCCAGCGTCGAGCAGAACACCGCCCCGGCGCTGCCCGAGCTGGAAGCCGTCGCGCACACGGTCGCCCCGAGCGCGCCGGCCGGCCCGGACGGCGACGCCGAGCGGGGCGCACCGGCCGAGTCACCGGGCACCACGAACGACGGAGTCCAGGCGGTCCTGGAGATCCGCGAGCCGACCAGCACGTCGGTCCGTCTGACCTGGAGCTCCGCCGCCGACGACGCGAACTACCAGGTGTCGGTCGGCGGGAAGCCGGTGGCGACCACGAAGGCGACGCGGGCCCGGCTGATCGGCCTCAAGCCGGACGCGAAGTACGTCGTGGAGGTTCGCAACCGCAAGCTCGGCTACGTCGCCAAGGGCACCGCGATCACCGCCCCGGCGGCCCGCCCGGTGCAGAACTCCTGGTTCGTGCTGACCAACTCGCTGACCGGCGGGGCGGCCGACCTGTACGCGGCCCGCGACACCGACGGCACCCCGCTCACCCTGGGCGACCAGGACGGCGGCGCGCAGCAGCAGTGGCAGCTGGTGCCCGCGGAGGACGGCACGTACTCGCTGGTCTCCCGGGCCAGCAACCGGTGCGCGGTGGCCCTGGGCGGGCGGCCGGTCGCCGGCGCCCCGCTGGTGCAGGGCGACTGTTACGCGGCCGACGGCGCCCGATGGACGCTGCAGGCCTCCGATTACGGCTTCACGGTTCGCAGCACCAGCGATGACCTGGTGATCGGCGTGGGCGCGCAGCGTTTCGGCGCGCACCGGGTGCTGGTGCTGCAGCAGGACACCGGCCAGCGCCACCAGAGCTGGACGGCCGTGCCCGACTGATCTTTGGAGTTGTCATGCCCGACGTACTGAGCAGGAAGGAGACCGAGCCGGACGAGGGTCCGGCCCGGTTCAACCGGCGGCGCCTGGTGCGCTGGCTGACCATCCTGACGATCGGCACGATCACCATGGTCGCCTGCTGGCAGGACCCGCTCTACCCGTAGGTCTCGCGGTACGCGTCGATCTCGCTGATCAGCGCCGACTTGCCGGCGTCGTCCAGGAAGCTGTGCCGGACCGCGGCACGGGCCAGTTCGGTCACGCCGTCGCGGTCCAGGCCGAGCAGGCGGGCGGCGACCGCGTACTCCTGCTCCAGGGTGGTCCCGAACATCGGCGGGTCGTCGGAGTTGACGCTGATCGGCACGCCGGCGGCGACGAGCCGGGCGATCGGGTGCTCGTCGAGGGAGGCGACCGCCCGGGTCCGCAGGTTCGAGGTCGGGCAGACCTCCAGCGGGATGCCGTGCTCCGCCAGGTACGCCATCAGCCGCTCGTCCTGCGCCGCGGCGATGCCGTGCCCGATCCGCTCGGCACCGAGCTCGCGGACGGCGTCCCAGACCGTCTCCGGCCCGGTGGTCTCGCCGGCGTGCGGGACGCTGTGCAGGCCGGCCGCCCGGGCCTTGTCGAAGTACGGCTTGAACTGCGGCCTCGGCACCCCGATCTCCGGCCCGCCCAGACCGAAACTGATCAGCCCGTCGGGGCGTTCCTCCAGGGCGATCCGGAGCGTCTCCTCGGCCGAGACCAGGCCCGCCTCGCCGGGGATGTCGAAGCACCAGCGCAGGTTCACGCCGAAGTCCCGGGCCGCGCCGGTGCGGGCGTCCTCGATCGCCTCGCAGAACGCCGGCGCGGGGATGCCCCGGCGCACGCTCGAGTACGGCGTGATGGTGAGCTCCGCGTAGCGCACCTGCTGGCGGGCGAGCTCCCGGCCGATCTCGTAGGTGAGCAGCCGGACGTCCTCGGCGTCGCGGATCAGGTCCACCACGCTCAGGTAGACCTCGATGAAGTGCGCGAAGTCGCGGAACTCGAAGTACTCGGCGAGCCGGTCCGGATCGGCCGGCACGGGCGAGCTGCCCTCGTGCCGTGCCGCCAGCTCGGCGACGATCCGGGGCGAGGCCGAGCCGACGTGGTGCACGTGCAGCTCGGCCTTGGGCAGTCCGGCGATGAATCCGGTCAGGTCGGTCAACGGATCTCCTCGGTCCTAGGCGCCACCTTTGTGGGCCACCACGAAGATACGGCGGAAGGGGAACGCCACGAGGCCGTCCCGTACCGGATGCACGACCGCGATCCGCGCCGCGAACTCCGCCCGGAACGACTGCCACTCCTCGTCGCCGAGGGCCGCGCGCACCGGGCGCAGCGCGGTCCCCTCCATCCAGCGCACCACCGGATGCTCGCCCTCGAACGGCAGCAGGTGCAGGTACGTGGTCTCCCACGCGTCGACGGCGGCGCCGGCCGCGATCAGCTGCCGCGCGTAGGTCGCCGCGTCGTCGACCGGGTCCTCCCGGTGCAGATCCGGGGCCAGGTCGCGGACAACCCGGTGGCCGGGGCTGTCGAAGTTGCCGGGCACCTGCATCGCGAACCAGGCGCCTGCCGGCAGCGCGGCGAACCACCGAGGCAGCAGCTCACGGTGCTCCGGCACCCACTGCAGCGCCGCGTTCGTCACGACGACGTCGGTGTCCGGCCCGGGCTGCCAGGCGGCGATGTCGCCCAGCGCGAAGCCCTCCGGAGCCGCGGCGATCATCTCGGGTGACGAGTCGATGCCGGTGATCCGGGCGTCCGGCCATCGCACGCCGAGGGTGCGGGTGAGCTCACCGGTCCCGCATCCGAGGTCGACGACGGCGCGCGGTGCCTCCGCGCCGATGCGCTGGACCAGGTCGAAGAACGGCCGGGACCGCTCCGAGCCGAAACGCTGGTAGACGGCGGGATCCCACATCACAACACCCCTTCAAAACCGTACGTACGTCTTGTTTCAAGCTATCAGCCGAGCGGTAGGGTCATGACGTGGAAAACCGAGATTTTCGCAGGATGGGACGGTCCGCCTCGGTGGTCGGGCTGGGCGCCTGGCAGCTCGGCGCCGACTGGGGCCAGGTGAGCGAGGCCGACGCGCACGCGACCCTGCAGGCCGCCGTCGACGCGGGCGTCACCTTCATCGACACCGCCGATGTGTACGGTGACGGCCGCAGCGAGCAGATCGTCGGCTCGTTCGTGAAGGACAAGCCCGGTCTCACCGTCGCCACCAAGATGGGCCGCCGCCTTCCCCAGGAGCCGGCCAACTACACCCTCGACAACTTCCGGGCCTGGACCGACAGGTCCCGCGCGAACCTCGGGGTGGAGACCCTCGACCTGGTTCAGCTGCACTGCCCGCCCACCCCGGTCTTCAGCAGTGACGAGGTGTTCGACGCGCTCGACACCCTGGTCCAGGAGAAGCGGATCGCGGCGTACGGCGTGAGCGTCGAGAAGGTCGAGGAGGCGCTCACCGCGATCGCCCGCCCCGGCCTCGCCAGCGTGCAGATCATCCTCAACGCGTTCCGGCTCAAGCCCCTGGAGCGGGTGCTGCCGGCCGCCGCCGAGGCCGGTGTCGGCATCATCGCCCGGGTCCCGCTCGCGAGCGGCCTGCTCTCCGGGCGGTACGACGAGAGCACCACCTTCGCGGCCGACGACCACCGCAACTACAACCGGCACGGCGAGTCGTTCGACGTCGGCGAGACGTTCTCCGGTGTGGACTTCCGGGTCGGCCTGGAAGCGGTCAGCCGGCTGCGCCCGCTCGTGCCGGCCGGCGCGACGATGGCGCAATTCGCGATCCGCTGGATCATCGATCAGCCCGGCGTGACCGTGGTGATCCCCGGTGCGCGTAACCCGGAACAGGCCCGCGCCAACGCGGCCGCCGCCGATCTCGCTCCGCTTACGCCGGAAACCCGAGAAATGATCACCGCAGTCTACGATGAGTTGATTCGCCCCCAGGTGCACGACAAATGGTGAACAATGAAACCGTGAGGCCGCCATTGCGGGGCTGGCTCACGATGTCGTTCGGTCTGCTGGCGATCGTGCTCGGTGCGGTGTGGGCGCTCGAAGGCTTGAACTACCTCACCAACCACCTGATGAGCGATCAACCGGTGTGGGTGGCGGTCGGCGGGGGCGTCGCCGTGCTCGGACTGGTTCTGATCGTCCTCGGGATGCGTCGCCGCGAGGCCGGCCGCCAGCAGCAGGTCTGAAACACGGCCGGGAAACCGGCGGTGAGCACGGGAACAAAGAGGCCCCGCATCCTCGACAAGGATGCGGGGCCACTCGCTCAGGCCGGCCTCCGCCAGGCGACCGGCTTTAGAAAAGGTCTCAGAGCGGGCGAACCTGCTCCGCCTGCGGGCCCTTCTGACCCTGGGCGATCTCGAACTCAACCCGCTGGTTCTCCTCCAGAGTGCGGTAACCGCTCGTCTGGATGGCCGAGAAGTGGACGAACACGTCAGCACCCCCGCCGTCGACGGTGATGAAGCCGAAGCCCTTGTCTGCGTTGAACCACTTCACGGTTCCTTGCGCCATGCTGAACTCTCCTTCTGAAAATGCCGGCCCGCCCAACCGCAGTAGCGCGGGGCCGATGACCGTTTTCGAGCAGCGGCGCCGCGAGGCGGCCCTTTCAGAGGACGTCCCCTCCACGAGACCTCGCGACCTCGCCCGAAGTGGGCGATGCCCCGTGGTCAAGCGGAAGCAGCGAACCACGTACACAAAAACTGGCAACACTGTACCCGAAAATGAGGCCGTAAAGCTGCCCCTCGAAGGAATCCAATAATGGGTTGCCGATATGGAAAAGGTCCCCCACTTCGCGGTGGCGAAGCGGGGGACCGGCAAGACTCCTGTCGATACCGAAGTTGATCTAGTCAGGCCAGTGCCCGGTCAGTTTGCGGGTGCTGATCGCGCCGCCACGATGGACCGCCGCCTTCACCACCGCGAAGATCGCACCCTGGATCGCGGCCGCCGCGAGGATCTCGCCCCAGCCGCGGTCCTCGTCGCCCGCGTCCGGGGCGTCGTCGTCGCCGGACACCACTTTCCAGGCCTGCTTGAACAGCACGCCGGCAAGCGTGCCGGCCGCGAAGCCCAGCGCGATGTTGACCGGTTTCAACGCGACCTTCTCCAGTTTGCCCGCCATCAGCGCCTCCCTCGCACGATCAGAATGATTCCCACCAGCGCCGCCAGCCCGGCGGCCACCAGCAGGGCCGGCGCCGGATCGGTGCGGACCCGGGTCTGCACGTCGGCGGCCGGCTCCTTGGCACGGACCGCGGCCTCGCGCACCCGGCCGGTGAACTCCGCGGCCTGGGTCAGCACCCGCTGCCGGGTCTGCTCCACCTGATCGCGGGCACGTGCCTTGACGTCCGCCTTGGCGGCGAGCGCCTGCACCGTCTCACCGAGCTCGGCACGGGTCTGTTTGATCTCTTCCCGCAGCACCGCCAGGTCCGGCTTCTCCGCGGAACCGTTTCTCTCGCTCATGCCCGGCTACGCTCCTTGACCGCGTGCTTCACCTCGTCGACATCGGCCTTGATCCCCTGGATCGCGGCCGAGGGCTCGGGCGGGACCGCGCGGCTCACCTGCTTCTTGCCCAGCAGGGCCAGCACGCCGGCGACCAGGAACAGCACGACTGTCACGATCAGGGCGGCCAGCCAGAGGTCGAGGAACAGGTCGAGCACGATGACCAGGGTCGCGATGAGCGCGCCGACGCCGTACCCGGCGAGGACCCCGGCGCCGCCGAACAGCCCCGCGCCGATCCCGGCGTGCTTGCCCTTCTCCGCCAGCTCCGCCTTGGCCAGCGTCAGCTCGTCCCGGACCAGCTTGCTGATCTGCTCGCTGGCGCGTTGCACCAGCTCACCCGTGGACTGCTCGGAGAGCGGCCGGGCGGTCACCGGCGCGGTCTGAGCGGGTATCGGCGTTACCGCAGGGCCGTTCAAGACATCGGCCATCGTGTCCCCCTTTCCGTGTGACCGGGGTATGCCCTGATCACGACGTCCTCAATCCTCGCGGGAACACGCAACACATCGGGTCAGCTACGCGACACCGCGACCGGATCCGGACCGCCGAACGCGATGCCCCGGGTGTCCCCGTCGTCGCCGCCGCTGAACACCCGGGCCTGCTCGGACGTGGCGTCCAGCCCGGTGGTGTAGACCCGGGCAGTGCCCCGGCGGGTCTGCGGGGTCGCGGTGGCCTCCACCTGGCGCAGCTCGGCGCGCATCCGGGGCAGCGCGTCACGCTGGTGCTCCCAGATCCAGCCGACCAGCCGCTCCCGGACCAGGCAGCGCAGGTCCCACAGGGCGCCCGCGTCGTTCGCGCTGACCAGGGCGCGCAACCGGACCATGCCGCCGGTCGCCTCGGTCACCTGCAGCACGCAGACCCGGCCGTCCCACAGGTCCGAGCCCTCGCAGACCTTCTGCAGCTCGGCCCGCAGCGGCTCGATCGGCGTCGACCAGTCCACGTCGACCTCGGCGGTGCCGAGCACCGCCGATCCGGTACGGGTCCAGTTCTGGAACGGTTTCGTGGTGAAGTACGAGGTCGGCAGGATGAGCCGCCGGTCGTCCCAGATCTGCACCACGACCACGGTCAGGGTGATTTCCTCGATCCGGCCCCACTCCTGCTCGACCACGACCACGTCGTCCACCCGGATCGCGTCGCTGAACGCCAGCTGGATCCCGGCGAAGACGTTGCCGAGCGTGCTCTGCGCGGCGAGCGCCGCCACGACGCTGAGCAGGCCGGCCGAGGCGAGCAGACTGGCGCCGAGCGCCCGGATGCCGGGGAAGGTCATGAGCATGACGCCGAAGGCGAGGACCACGATGGCCGCCACGGTGACCCGGCGCAGCATCACCACCTGCGTCTTGATCCGGCGGCGTTTCCGGTTGTCCGGGACGTCGGTGCGCCACTTCGCGAGCGCGACGTCCTCACAGACCAGCAGGATCGCGGCGACCAGCCAGGCCGACGAGGCGATGCAGAGCAGCACCAGCGTGTGCAGCACGCCGGCCCGGAACGAGAAATCGCCGGCGAACACCCGGATCGCCTGCTGGACCGCGACCAGGACCGTGGTGACCAGGAACGGGCGCCGGACCTTGCGCGCCAGATCGGCAGCGAGCGGCGAACGCCGGCCCACCCGGCGGACGACTTTGTGCAGGATCTCGTCGATCACGATCGTCGCGGTCGCGGCGATCACCACGGCGAGGACGGCTGTCACGAGGCTGGACACTGAGCTTTCCCTCCCAGGTGGGGTTCTGTGCCAGCGCCCTAGTTTGCCCCGGAAGGCTGTCCGCACACGGCTGACGGCAGATGTCAGACATAGCTCACATCTGCCGTCGTGCCCGGCGCGTCCGCTTGGGTTCAGATCTTGCGGTACTTGGCCTGCGCGATGCAGTAGACCCCGAACGCGGCGATACCGGCCGCGATCACCGCGAGCACCCAGACACCCCACGAGTAGGACGCCAGGGTCTTCAGGGCGGCGTCCAGGCCACGGGCCTTCTCCGGGTCGTAGTTCACGGCGGCCAGCACGACCAGCAGGCCGGCGATGCCGTACGCGACGCCCTTGGCGGTGTACCCGGCGACGCCGAGCTTGATGATCGACTCACGGGAGTTCGCCGGCATCTGACCGGTGTTGAGGTGCTTCACGAACTTGCGCTTGAGGCCGTAGTAGGCCATCCCGACGCCGATGCCGAGCACCACGAGGCCGATCAGGCCGACCAGCCAGCGGCCACCGGAGGAGCTCATCAGACCGGAGGTCTTGCTCTCGTAGTTGTCGCCCATCGAGGCGTTCGCGCCCTGGATCACCTTGACGGCCATCCAGGCCAGGTACGCGTAGAGGACCGCCCGCACCCCGGAGAGCACCCGCTCGGCCATGGCCGTGCGGTTACGCTCGCCGCTCTCGCCGATGGCCGCCTCGAAGGCCTGCCAGATCGCCATCGCCACGAGGCCGACGGCGATCACGACGAGCAGCGTCTTGCCGTAGGAGTGCCGGGCCAGCTCCTGCAGGGCCCCGGACTGGTCGCTCTCCTGCCCGGAACTGCCGAAGGCCACCTGCAGCGCGATCCAGGCGAAGAGCAGGTGAATGATGCCGTACCCGATGAAGCCACCTCGGGCGAGGTACTCCAGAGGCTTGCTCTCGGCGGCACGCGACGCGTGGTGCTTGACGTTCGAGGTCGTGGAGGACATGGCTCCAATGTGACCGAGGGCGACTTTCGTCAAACCCCGTGTGCGAATGGCGCGAGGGTGTTATCGCGAGATCTGCACCTGGACCTGGTCCTTGGTGACGCTGTCCAGCGACACCTGCAGGCCGCCGACGTCGACCGCCTGCTGGCCCTTGGTGAGCGAGACCTGCTCACCGGCGACGTCGAGGGTGACCGTGTTCTCGTCGGCGCTGACGAACTTGGCCTCCACGCCGAGGACGCTCACGCTGGCGTTTGTCTCACGGTCGATGGTCACGGTGCACTCGTCGAGGCTGCAGTCGACGTTGTCGTTGCTGCACCCGGTCAGCAGGGTGAGACCGAGGGCGGCGGAGGCGACAGCGGCAGCGAGACGGCGGCGAGGCAGAGAGATCAACACCCCTTCACGGTACGGGGTCGGAGCAAATCTAAGCTGATCGAGTGAGCGACTTCGAGGTCCGTGACAACCCCGCGGCACGCCGGTTCGAACTGCTCGTCGACGGCGAGGTGGGCGCCCTGGCCGTCTACCACACCCGTGGCGACACGGTGATCATCCTGCACACCGAGACCGCGCCCGAGATGCAGGGCCGTGGTCTGGCGAGCGAGCTGGCCCGCCAGACCCTGGATCAGATCCGTGCCCGTGGCGGCACGGTCGTCCCGTCCTGTCCGTTCTTCGCCAAGTACATCGGCGAGCACCCGGAGTACGCCGACCTGGTGCACCGGGGTTAACCGGTGCACCAGGGTTGATCGGTGCACCGGGGTTGATCGGTGCACCAGGGTCGATCAGCGCACCGGGGTCAGGCAGCCACCGGTTCGGCCGCGGGGGCCGGGACGTTCGGGCCGGCGATCAGCTCGGCGGCGGCCAGCCCGAGGGCGCGGGTGGCGCCGTGGGTGGCGATGTGGACTCCCCCGGTGACCTCGGCCGGGATGCCCATCTCGACCACTATCGCGTCCGGCCGGACGGCGAGCACCGCGCTCAGCGTGTCGGCGATCCACGGGTGCCGGTGCACGTCCCGGACCACCAGCACGAGCGGGCGGTCATCGGCGCCGGCCAGCACCGGCTCGGCGCGGTCGGCGAGCCCGTCCAGGTCGTCGGCGGTCAGCCGGCGCGAGGTGGTGCCCGGCAGCAGGCCGGCCAGCGGCGCGCCCAGGCCCCACGGCGTCTCGCTGCCGATCGCGATGTTGCGCGCCGGGGCGAACTCGACCACGTGCGGGGCGCCTGTCACCGGCAGCTCGGGACCGCCCTCGGCGACGGTCACCTTGATCGCGCGGCGGGCGGCGGCCAGGCCGACGGCCGAGCCGCGGGCGGCCGGCGGCGCCGCGAGGACCGCCACGCCGGGCTCGGCCGCGGCGTCCGCGATGGCCCGCGCGCCGGTCTCGGTCTGCCGCCGGGTGGTCCAGGCGGCGAGGGAACGGACCCGGGCGACCGCGTCCCGTAGCCGCTCCTCGGGCAGGTCTCCGCTGCGCACCGCGGCCACGATCGCGTCCCGTAGCTCGATCGCGGTCTGCTCGTCGGCGTTCTCGCCGCCGACGCAGATCGCGTCCACTCCCGCGGCGAGGGCGCGGACCGCGGCGCCGGCCAGGCCGAAGCGGCGGCTGACGCCCTGCATCTCGATGGCGTCGGTGACGATCACGCCCTGGAACCCGAGCTCCTCGCGGAGCAGGCCGGCCAGGATCCGCCGGCTCAGCGTGGCCGGCAGTTCCGGGTCGTACGCCGGGACCAGCAGGTGACCGGTCATCACCGCCTTCGCGCCGGCCGCGATCGCCGCCCGGAACGGGACCAGCTCGCCCGCGTCCAGCTCGGCCCGGCTCCGGGCGATCAGCGGCACGTCGTGGTGCGAGTCGACACTGGTGTCGCCGTGACCCGGGAAGTGCTTGGCACACCCGGCCACACCGGACTCCTGAAGACCCCGGACGAACGCCGCGGTGTGCCGGGCCGCCAGTTCCGGGTCAGCCCCGAACGCCCGTACCCCGATGACCGGGTTTGCGGGGTTGTTGTTGACGTCTGCGTCGGGCGCGTAGTCGAGCGTGATGCCGGCGTCCGCGAGGTCGCGTCCCAGGTCGCGGGCGACCGCCTCGGTCAGCTCCGGATCGTCGATCGCGCCCAGCGCCAGGTTGCCCGGGCGGGAGCTGCCGTGCCGTGACTCGAACCGGGTGACGTCACCGGCCTCCTCGTCGATCGCCACGATCACGTCCGGGTGCTCGGCCCGCAGCTGCGCGGTGAGCGCCGCGACCTGGACCGGAGACTCGACGTTGCGGGCGAAGAGGGCGACACCGCCCAGCCCGGCACCGAGCCAGCGGCGGACCCAGTCCGGTGCGGATGTGCCGACGAAACCCGGCTGCATGACAGCAGCGGCGAGTTCCGGCAGTTCGCCGTGAATGGACATGCGCCCCCGTACCTCCGATGCATTGACGAACGCCTATGTGAACGTTCTCCCTGTCCGGGGACCCATGCTCACACCCGATCCGCGATTAGTCAACAAACCTTTCTATTAGCTGTGGCACCGTCCCGGTAAACTCCGGGCGTGCCGTACACCCCCCTCGCGGCGACCGGCATCGACTGGTCCGAGATCCACGCGGTCCGTCTGCTCGGCGTCGCTCTGGCCGTCCTCTTCCTGCTCTGGGCGATCCGCCGCATGTTCGGCGGCAAATAGGGGTAACGGGCGGCCCATGCGCATCGGATACTTCCTGTCGAGCGAGGAGTACTCGCCGGCCGAGCTGATCGAACAGGCCAAGGGCGCGGAGCGGGCCGGTTTCTCGGCCCTGTGGATCTCCGACCACTACCACCCGTGGGTGGACGCCCAGGGGCAGAGCGCCTTCGTCTGGTCCATGATCGGCGCACTCAGCCAGGCCACCGGCCTCGACATCACCACCGCGGTCACCTGCCCGACCGTCCGCATCCACCCGGCGGTGATCGCCCAGGCCGCGGCCACCAGCGCGGTGCTCACCGGCGGCCGGTTCCGGCTCGGCGTCGGCACCGGCGAGGCCCTCAACGAGCACATCTTCGGTGACGCCTGGCCCGAGGCCGACGTCCGGCTGGAGATGCTGGAGGAGGCCGTCGAGATCATGCGCGAGCTCTGGAAGGGCGGCGTCGTCTCGTACCGGGGCAAGCACTACACGGTCGAGAACGCCCGGGTCTACACCCTGCCGGAGAAGCCGGTCGAGATCCTGGTCTCCGGGTTCGGGCCGAAGGCGATCGAGGTGGCGGCCCGGATCGGCGAGGGCTACGTCAGCACGATGCCGGACGGCGACATGGTCAAGCAGTTCCGCTCGCAGGGCGGTGGCGACCGGACCTGCCAGGCCGGGTTCAAGGCCGCGTTCGCCGAGAGCGAGGACGAGGGCGCCCGGATCGCGTACGAGAAGTGGCCGAACGCGGGCGTGCCCGGCGAGCTCTCCCAGGTGCTCCCCTCGCCCAAGCACTTCGAGCAGGCGTCGCAGCTGGTCACGCCGGACATGCTCAAGGAGAGCTTCGTCTGCGGCAACGACCCGGAGAAGCACCTCGAGATGATCAAGAAGTACGCCGACGCCGGCTTCGACGAGATCTACGTGGCCAACACCGGGCCGCACTACCAGGGCCTCTTCGACCTGTACGCCCGCGAGATCCTGCCGAAGCTCGCATGAGACTGGACATCCCCGTCTACGGGCCGCGGCTGCGCAAGGTCGCCCGCAAGCACTTCGGGTGGCCGTCGCTGCGGCCCGGGCAGTTCAAGCCGATGCGTGCCGTGCTGCGCCGCAACGACGCGCTCGTTGTCCTGCCCACCGGCGCCGGCAAGTCGGCGATCTATCAGATCCCGGCCGTGCTGCTGCCCGGCCCGACCGTCGTGATCTCGCCGCTGCTCGCCCTGCAGCAGGATCAGATCGCCGCACTCAACGAGCGGGACGACCCGAAGATCCGTGCGGTCCGGGTGAGCTCGGCCGAGACACCGGCACAGCAGCGCGAGGCGATCGAGGAGATCCGCGACGGCCGGGCTGAGTTCCTGTTCATCACGCCGGAGCAGCTCAGCGACCCCGAGCGGCTCGCCGAGGTGCGCGCGCTCGAGCCCGGCCTGGTCGCCGTCGACGAGGCGCACTGCATCTCGGCCTGGGGCCACGACTTCCGGCCCGACTACCTCGCCCTCGGCGACATGATCAAGCAGCTCGGGCGGCCGCCGGTCCTGGCGCTCACCGCGACCGCGTCACCGCCGGTCCGCGACGACATCATCGCGCGGCTGCGGCTGCGCGACCCCGAGATCCACGTGTCCGGCCTGGACCGGCGCAACCTGTTCCTCGAGGTCGCCTACTGCCCCGACGAGGACTACCGGTGGCGGCGCCTCACCACCATGCTCGACGTGGAGCAGCGGCCGGGCATCATCTACGTGCCGACCCGCCGGGCCGCCGAGGAACTCGCCGGGCGGCTCACCGAGGCCGGATACCCCGCCGAGTTCTACCACGGCGGGATGGCCGCGGGCCTGCGCGAGCAGCGGCACCGCGACTTCACCGACGACAAGGTCGACATCATGGTGGCGACCTCGGCGTTCGGCATGGGCATCGACAAGCCGAACATCCGCTGGGTCGCGCACGTGGCGCTGCCGGACTCCCCGGACAGCTACTTCCAGGAGATCGGCCGAGCCGGCCGGGACGGCGAACCGGGCCGTGCCGTCCTGCTCTGGCGCTCCGAGGACGAGGCCATCCAGCGCTTCTTCAACGGCGGCTCGCCGGATGCGGACGAATTGCAGGAGCTCGCCGCGGCCCTGCACCAGGGCCCGCAGACGAAGACCGCGCTGCAGAAGGCGACCGGGCTCGGCCCGCGCAAGATCGGGCAGTACCTGAACCTTCTGGAACAGGTGGGCGCGGTGCGGACCGGCGCCCGCAACAAGCTGACCGTGCCCGCGCGGGCGCCGCTGCCGGCGGAGGCCGCCGAGGCCGCGATCGAGGAGTACGAGCGCCAGCAGCTGGTGGTCGGCTCGCGAACTGACATGATGCGCGCCTTCGCACAATCCCGGCAGTGCCGCACCGAGACGCTGCTCGCCTACTTCGGCGAGGACCAGAAGCGCCCGTGCGGCCACTGCGACAACTGCGCCGACGGCAGCGCCGCCGAGGTCGACGCGGCGGAGGAGGAGGGCCCGTTCCCGGTGCACAGCCACGTCCGGCACGGCGAGTGGGGCACCGGCATGGTGATGAACTACGAGGAGGAGAGGATGACCGTCCTCTTCGACACCGTCGGTTACAAGACCCTGTCCGTCCCCGTCGTGGTCGAGCAGAAGCTTCTGGAGCCGGCGTAGCACGCGCGGATTTCCGGACATGCGGACATGTACCGAGCACCCGCGGCTCGAGCCCGCCGTCGCGGATCTGCTGCGGTAGTCACTCCGGCCAGAACTGCAGCAGATAGCGCTCGACGCCGCGCAACTCCACATCCGGCGCAGGAGTGGACGCCAGCAGCTCGGCGCGCCCGGTGACATAGGCGCGAACCCGGTAGGCGCCCGCCGCACCGACCGTGATGTCGTCGGCGTCCTCCGCGTCGACCAGCGGGTTGATCTCCAGCCAGCCGCTGTCCAGCAGCACCTTCGCCTCCTCGGGATCGCCCCAGCCGTCGGCGGGCGGCGGCTCGGCGCTCCAGGCCTCCACGGTGACGGCGGCGACGTGGTGGCGGGTGGACGCGCTCACCACGGTGATCATGTTGCGGCCGGCCTGCAGCCAGGAGGCGGGGTCCGGGCCGGCGTGCTGGTCGCCGCTGTCGTCGATGAGGTCGAAGGTGCCGTGGTCGACCAGGACCTCGGTCTCCAGCCGCTCGATCAGGTCGGGCATCGAAGCTCCTTTCTCCGCCGCCTCCGGTCACCTGAACAGGGCTGGAGGTCCCTACCGGGCAGCGCCGGGCCGGACCAGGCTGGCACAGGTGGATCAACGAACTGAAGTCACCACGAAGGACCGGCGTGGTGTGCGGGTCCCCCGGCACGATAGCGGCGACCGCCCGTTCATCGTGATCTGGGAGGCGACGCAGGCGTGCCCGCTGGCCTGCCTGCACTGCCGCGCGTCGGCGCGCCCGCTGCGGGACGCCGGTGAGCTGTCCACCGCCGAGGCGGCCGGGCTGATGGCCCAGGTCGCCGCGTTCGGCAGACCGGCGCCGCTGTTCGTCATCACCGGCGGGGACCCGTTCCAGCGGCCCGATCTGGCGGAGCTGGTCCGGCGCGGCACGGAACTGGGGCTGACCGTGTCGGTCTCCCCGTCGGGGACGCCGACGCTGACCAGGGACGCGCTCGCCGAGCTGCGGGACGCCGGCGCCCGGGCGATCTCGTTGAGTGTGGACGCCGCCGGTCCGGCCGCCCACGACGGCTTCCGGGGCGTCGGCGGGGTCTTCGCGCTGACCGTGCGGGCCTGGCGGGACGCGTCCGAACTCGGCCTGAAGGTGCAGATCAACACCACCGTCACCCGGGACACCGTGATGGAGCTGCCCGATATCGCCACGCTGATCCGGGATCGCGGCGCGATGCTGTGGAGCGTCTTCTTCCTGGTGGCGACCGGCCGGGGACGCGCCCTGGCGGGCCTGGACGCCGCCGGGACCGAGGACGTGCTGCACGCGCTGTACGACCTCGGCGAGACGGTGCCGGTGAAGACCACCGAGGCACACCACTTCCGCCGGGTCTGCCTGCAGCGGCAGATCCTGGAACGGCACGGGGTGCCGGCGGCGGACGCGCTCGGGCTGGGGCCGCTGTATCACCGGCTCCGGCAGCGGTTCGAGGAACGGGGGTTGTTCGCCGAGACGCGGCGGGTGCGCCGCCCGCCTCTGCGGGTCAGCGCCGGCAACGGGTTCGTGTTCGTGTCGCACCGCGGCGACGTACACCCGAGTGGTTTTCTTCCGGTGCCGGCCGGCAACGTCCGCGAGCAGCCACTGACGCGCATCTACCGGACCGCGCCGCTCTTCACCGGGCTGCGCGACACCGAGTCGCTGCGGGGCCGGTGCGGCGCGTGCGAGTTCCGCGAGGTGTGCGGCGGATCCCGGGCCCGGGCGTACGCGACGACCGGCGACGTGTACGCGGAGGAGCCCGCCTGCGGATATCAGCCGGGCTCGTTCCCCTACCCCGACGACCTGGCGGCCCTGGGCTTTGGTCCGTCCCGATCATGGTCGCCGGACCCTGCCCGTGACGGATCCGCTGCCGCACGCTGAGCCGCATGCTCTCTCTTGTCCTCAGCCTGCTCGCCCTGGTCCTGATCCTCGCCGGTCTCGTCATGATCGCCCAAGGCTGGGCGGGACGCCGTGACGTCGGCCGGGAACTGGCGCGGCAGCACATCAGTTTCCCGGCCGGCGACCGGCTCCCCGCCGGCCTGGCCCGGTTCGCCGGCGCCGACGTGCGCACCGGCGTGCAGGCCCGCGCCTACTCCGAGATGATCGCCGCCAACGTCGCGAAGGCCACCGGCGGCCGCAGCTACGCGGAGATCGCCGACGAGTGCATGAGGGCCGGCCACGACGAGAAGCTGGCCCGGCTGCGGGAGACCGCGTTCATGGGGCAGAGCCTGCGCGGCGCGCTTCTCGGCGCCTACCAGGCGTGGCAGGTCACGCTGCTGGTGATGGGTCTCGGCGCGCTGTTCCTGACGGTGGGAGCGGCGTTCCTGGCGGTCACCCTCCAACTGGGATGAGTCCGGTCATCCGGACCTTCACGCCGCGGTCGCGCCACCGGCCCCGGCTGCCGAGGGTGGCCCGGGACCTTCGTCCCGCCGGACCGGTGACCTCCGGCAGACGCCGGCGCGTGGCTGATCATGGGCCAATGGGGACATGGGAAATGCCGCGTCGCGCGTGCCGGTCGCCTGGCGGCTACCGGTCCTGCTGGCCGGCGGGCTCGCGCTGATCGCCGGCCTGTATGCCGGGTTGCTGCTGCTGGCCGTGCCGATGCCGGCCCCGGTCGGCTCGCTGGAGCGGGTGCACGGGCCGGTGATGGTGTTCGGGTTCGCCGGCACGCTGATCGGGCTGGAGCGGGCGGTCGCCCTCGGCGCCCGATGGGCGTTGCTCGGCCCGGCCTGCTCCGGCGCGGGCGCCATCGTGCTGATCATCGACGGCCCCGGACCCATCGGGTACGGCCTGATGATGCTCGCCGCGACCATCCTGCTCGTCGTCTACCGCTCGTTGTGGCAGCGGCAGCCCGGCATCGCGCTGCTCGCCCAGGTCGCCGGGGCGTTCGCCTGGTACGCGTCGACGCTGCTGTTGCTGGCCGGCTTCACCGTCGCCGAGACGGTGCCCTGGCTGGCCGTGTTCGTGATCGCCACGATCGCTGGAGAACGGCTGGAGCTGGCGCACGTCGGGCTGCGCGCCGCGAACGCCCCGCAGCTGCTGCTCGCCGCGCTGCTCGTGCTCGTGGCCGGTGCCACCGCGACCACGGTGTCCCCGGCCGCGGGCGGTCACCTGTTCGGTTTCGGCCTGCTGGCCGTCACCGGCTGGCTCGCCGTGTTCGACGTGGCCCGGCGGACCGTGCACGCGACCGGCCTGCCCCGCTACATCGCGATCGGGCTGCTGGCCGGGTACGCGTGGCTGGCGCTGGCCGGACTGCTGTGGGCCGGTGGCGGCACGGTGCTGGACGGGCCGCGCTACGACGCGGTGCTGCACGCGGTGTTCCTCGGCTTCACCATGTCCATGATCTTCGTGCACGCGCCGGTGATCCTGCCGGCGGTGCTGCGCCGCCCGCTGCCCTACCACCGCCTGCTGTACGTGCCCCTCGCGGTGCTGCACGTGTCGCTGCTGGTCCGGATCGGCGCGGGTGACGGTCTCGGCGCCGAGCCGGTGTGGCGATGGGCCGGGGTGGTGAACGTGGCGGCCGTCGTGGGCTTCGCCGGTTGCGCCGCCGGCCTGTCGCTGACCCGGGGGCGCGCGAGCCGCCGCCCGGCCCCGGCGCTGTCATGACCACGCTGTCACCGGTGAGCGAGCGCGCCCGATGGCATCGCCGCGCCGCGCTGGTGCCGCTGGCGTACCTGGCCGGGCTGGTGATCGTCGCGTTGGCGCACCCGTGGCTGCCGGCCTGGCGATGGCTGGCGATGCATCTGCTGCTGCTCGGCGCCGTCACCAACGCCGTGCTGGTGTGGAGCGCCCACTTCACCTCCGCCATCCTGCGGCTGCCCGCCCCGGCGCACCGCCGCGCCGACGTCGCCCAGCTGGCCGTGCACAACGCCGGGGTGGTGGCGGTGCTGGCCGCCGGCGTCACCGACCGGCCCTGGCTCGGTGTGGCCGGCGCGGTCGCGGTCTTCGCCGCGGTGCTGTCCCAGCTGATCTGGCTGGCCCGGCGGTTGCGTCGGGCCGTCCCGTCCCGGTTCGCCGTCACGGTGCGCTACTACCTGGCGGCCGCTACGGCGCTGCTCACCGGTATCCCCGCCGGCGCGTGGATGCTCGTCGTCGACGACGACACCCGTCCGCGGCTGCTGCTGTTCCACGCCCATGTCAACCTGCTCGGCTGGGTCACGCTGACGGTGCTCGGCACCCTGCTCACGTTCTGGCCCACGGTGCTGCGCACCCGGATCGCCGACGGGGCGGTGGCGGCCAGCCGTACCGCGCTCCCGGCCGCGGTGACCGGCCTGGTCGTGCTGGCCGCCGGGCTGCTGGCCTGGTGGCCGGTGCTCGCCGCCGGCGGCCTGCTGCTGTTCACGGTGGCGGCCGGGCTGACAGCCGTACCGGCGTGGCGGGCCGGGCGGGCCAAGCCGCCGGCCTCGTTCGCCGCCTGGTCCATCGCCGCCGCCGGCGGCTGGCTGTTCGCCGCCCTGCTGCTCGACGCCCGGATCCTGCTCACCGCGAATTCCTCGGCGCAGGCCGCGGATCGGTTCAGCACGACGCTGACGCCCTTCCTCGCCGGGTTCGTCGCTCAGGTGCTGCTCGGCTCGCTGGCCTACCTGCTGCCGATGGCGCTGGGCGGCGGCCCGTCAGCGGTCCGGCACCGCACCGCGATCCTGGACCGGCACGCGGCCCAGCGGGTGAGCATGTCCAATGTCGCGCTGGCCGTCTTCCTGCTGCCGGTCGGCCCGTACGTGCGGATCACCACGTCTCTGCTGGTCCTGGCCGCGCTCGTGCAGTTCCTCGGCGCCGCCGCCCGCGTGCTCCACACCGCCCGGAGGTAACCCGTGCCCGACACTCCCGCCCCGGCCCGGCCGCTCGCGCATCTGGGCGGGCTCGCCACCGGTCTGGCGCTCGTCCTGGTCGCCGTCCTGGTCGGCGCCGCCGCTCAGCGGCTCACCGGTGCGGGGCCGGCGCCGGTGTCCGCCGTCGCGGGAGTGACAGCGACCGGCCACACCACGACCGTCGCGGTCACCGCCGAGGGGATGCGGTTCCACCCCGGCAGCATCACCGTCCCGGCCGGTGACCGGCTGGTCATCGAGCTGACCAACCGCGACTCGCGCCGCCACGACCTGGTCCTCGGGACCGGTGCCCGGACGGACACGATCGGCCCGGACGCCACCGCCCGCCTCGACGCCGGGATCATCGGAACCACCGTCGACGGCTGGTGCTCACTGCCCGGGCACCGGCAGGCCGGCATGGTCCTCACCATCACCACGACCGGGCCGGCGTCCACGGCTGCCGGCGTCACCCGCGACGGTGACGGTGACGGTGACGGTGACGAGCATGCCGGGCACACGCCGTCGATCGACGCGATGGCGACCCCGGCGGCCGGGTTCACCGCCCGGGACGCCACCGCGCCGGTCTCCCCCACCGGCCGGGTGCACCGGCTCGACCTGCACGTCCAGGAGGTTCAGCGGGAGGTCGCCCCCGGCGTGCGGCAACAGCTGTGGACGTTCGGCGGGACCGCGCCCGGCCCGGTGCTGCGCGGCCGGATCGGCGACACGTTCGAGATCACCCTGATCAACGACGGCAGCCTCGACCACGGCATCGACTTCCACGCCGGCGCGCTCGCCCCGGACCAGCCGATGCGGCCGATCAACCCCGGCGAACGACTCGTCTACCGGTTCACCGCCACCAAAGCCGGCATCTGGATGTACCACTGCTCGACGATGCCGATGCTGCACCACATCGGCAACGGCATGTACGGCGCCGTGATCATCGACCCGCCGGGTCTCGCCCCGGTGGACCGGGAGTACGTCCTGGTGCAGTCCGAGCTCTACCTCGGCGCGGACTCCCAGCCCGGCGACCTCGCCACGATGCAGGCCGAACAGCCCGACGCCGTGGTGTTCAACGGCTACGTCGCGCAGTACGCCCACCGGCCGCTGCCCGCCCGCGCCGGCGACCGGATCCGGTTCTGGGTCCTCAACGCCGGGCCGAACCGCACCAGCGCCTTCCACGTCGTCGGCGGCCAGTTCGACACCGTCTACCGCGAAGGACGCTGGCAGCTACGACCCGGCGACGCCGGTGGAGCGCAGGTGCTCGACCTGGTACCGGCCGCGGGCGGGTTCGTCGAGACGGTGCTCCCGGAGGCCGGCGACTACCCGTTCGTCAGCCACGTGATGGTCGACGCCGAACGCGGCGCCCGCGGCGTCGTCGCGGTGCGCTGAGGTCAGGCCGGTGCCGGGCCGGTGGAGTTGCGGACGATCAGCTGCTGGCCGGTCGGCCGTCTGCGCGGGCGGCTGGTCGGCGGTTTCAGCGCCAGCTCGAGCGCCATCCGCCCCATGTCCGGCATCGGGAGCCGGATGGTGGTGAGGCTGGGCGCCAGGTCGCCGGCGACCGAGACGTCGTCGAAGCCGACCACGGACATCCGGCCGGGCACCGGGATGCCGCGCTCGCGGAGGACGGCGAGCACGCCCATCGCCATCGCGTCGTTGAGCGCGATGATCGCCGTGGTGTCCGGGTGCTCCTCGAGGATCTTCTCGGTGGCGACCCGGCCGCCCTCGCGGACGAAGTCGGTGTGCACGATCGGCATGTCGTCGAGGGAGAGACCGGCGGCGTGCAGCGCGGCGGCCACCCCGGCCATCCGGTCGATCACGGTGTTCAGCTCCGGGGTGCCGGCGACCAGGGCGATCCGGCGGTGACCGAGCCCGAGCAGATGCTCGCCGAGCGCGCGGCCGCCGGCCTCGTTGTCGGGCAGCACCGCGTCGGCGCCGAGCGCGTGCCGGCCGATCACCGCGACCCGGCCGCCCGCGTGCTGGTAACCCGCCAGGACCGTGCGGGCCTCGGCCTCCACCCGCGGATCGCCGTACCCGGAGCCGGCCACGATGATGATCCCGACCCGCTGGGCGATCAGGTTCCGGATCTGCCGCAGCTCGTGCTCGGGATCGCGCCCGGAGTGGCAGATCTGCACGAGCAGGCCCTGTTCACCGGCGAGCTGGATGACGCCGCCGGCGATCTCGGAGAAGTACGGGTCGTCGACCTGGTGCACGATCAGCCCCACGGTGGAGCTGGACCCGCCGGCCAGGGTCCGGGCGTACGGGTTCGCGACGTACCCGAGCTCGGCGGACACCTGGCGGACACGGTTGGCGACCTCCTCGCTCACACCCTCGCGCCCGGCGAGCGCCCGCGAGGCCGTGGCCAGTGAGACTCCCGCGCGCTCAGCGACGTCGATGAGGCGCAGCCCGGGGCCCGGTTTCGGCATCGTCGACTCCCCAGCTCTGCCAACTGAACAAAGGTATTGCCCGTGATTGATGTCACAGCATAGAGTACGCAAGCGCTTACGGAAGCGCTTTCGTACTCGGCCCGAAGGAGCGTCCGAGGATGCCGACCACGTCTTTCCGCGCACGAATCTCCGCATACTCCCTGGCTGCGACCATGATTGTCACACTCGGCGCCTGCGGCAGCAGCGACGGTGGCGACACCCAGGACGGCGACCCGATCGTCATCGGCGTCTCCCTCCCGCTGACCGGTGACTTCTCCGAGCCCGGCAAGGGCGTCCAGCAGGGTTACGAAGCCTGGCAGAAGATCATCAACGAGAAGGGCGGCCTGCTCGGCCGCCAGGTGGAGCTGAAGATCCTCGACGACCAGTCCAATGCGGACCGGGTCGTCGCCGACTACGAGCAACTGATCGGCAAGGACGAGGTCGACCTGGTCTTCGGCCCGTTCTCGACCCGCCTCGTGGTGCCCTCGGCCCGCGTAGCCGAGGAGTACGACATGCTCTTCGTCGAGCCGGCCGGCGCCGCCAAGGAGGTGTTCGAGCAGGGCTTCAAGAACCTCTTCTACGCCGCGCCCGCGGTCGCCAACGACCACTACAACCACCTCGCCGAGAAGATCCTGGCGATGCCGGCCGACCAGCGGCCCAAGACCGCGGCCTACGCGGCGATGGACGACCCGTTCGCGCAGGGCACGGCGTACGGCCTCAAGGAGAAGCTGGAGGCCGGTGGCGTCAAGACGGTGGTGAACGAGGTCTACCCGCCGAACACCACGGACTTCTCCGGCATCGCCGCCAAGATCGCCGACTCGAAGGCGGACGTGCTGGTCGGCGGCTCGCAGTACCAGGACGGCGTGAACCTGATCGTGGCCCTCCAGCAGCTGGGCTACCAGCCGGAACTGGCCGCGTTCTCCACCGCGCCGACCAACCCGGAGTTCGCCTCGGCGATCGGCAACAAGACCGCGGGCGTGCTCTCCCCCACCGGTTACAGCCAGGACGCGCCGTACGAGAGCAACAAGGAGTTCGTCGAGAAGTACACGGCCCAGTTCGGCAAGGCGCCCGAGGAGGACCAGGCGAACGGGTACACCACCGGTCAGGTGGTGGCCGCCGCGGTGACCGCGGTCGGCTGCGCCGAGCAGGGCGAGTGCCAGCAGAAACTGGTCGACTGGGTGCGCGCCAACACGGTGGACACCGTGGTCGGCCCGCTCAGCTGGGACGAGACCGGCAAGCCGAAGGGCGCGCACATGATCCAGCAGTGGATCGACGGCGACATCAAGATCGTGTTGCCGGAGGACGTCAAGGAGGCCGAGTTCCTCTACCCGAAGCCGGCCTGGTGATGCGCTGATGCCATCCGGTGCGCTGCTGTTCCAGAGCATCCTGCTGGGCCTGCTGCTGGGCGGTCTCTACGCCCTGCTGGCCTCGGGGCTGACCCTCTACTTCGGCATCATGCGGGTGGTGATGATCGCCCACTCGGCGTTCCTCATCCTCGCCGCCTACCTGGCGTGGTACCTGCACGAACGGGCCGGCATCGACCCGCTGCTCTCGATGCTCGTCACGGTTCCGCTCTTCTTCGGCGCCGGTGTCGGGCTGCAGCGTCTCCTGCTCACCCGGTTACGGCCGGCCACCCTGACCATGATGTCGGTGCTGCTGACGTTCGCGATCGCGCTGCTCATCGAGGGGTTGCTCGGCTACGCGTTCACCGGCACACAGCGGCGCATCAACCTCGGGTACGGGTCGGCCAGCCTCGAGCTGTTCGGAGCCCGGATCGCGGTGGTCAAACTGATCGCGTTCGGGCTCGCCGCGGTCGCGCTCACGACGCTCTACCTGCTGATGAAGCGCACCCGTTTCGGCTGGGCGCTGCGCGCGACCATCCAGCACCGGGACGCGGCCCGGCTGCTCGGCATCGACACCGAGAGGGTGGCCGGCTACGGCTTCGGCATCGGGCTGGCCACCGCGGCGATCGGCGGCACCGCGCTGTCGCTGGACACCACGATCTATCCGTCGCTGCACTGGCACTGGATCGGCCCGCTCATGGCGATCATCGTGGTGGGCGGGCTGGGCAGCGTGCCGGGCGCGGCGATCGCGGCGATGGTGCTCGGGATGGCGCAGAGCCTGCTCCAGATCCCGATGGGCACCACCTGGGCGCAGACGGTCTTCTACGTCGCGCTCTTCGCCACCCTGGCGTTCCGGCCACAAGGGTTCTTCGGAGGCCGCCTTGCTCAACGCTTCTAGGTACCTCAAGATCGGCGCGATCGTCCTGCTCGCGGTGGCGGTCCTCGCCTTCCCGAGCGTCGCGCCGAACCCGTACATCCTGTCGGCCGGCGTGCTGGTGCTCTACTACGCGGCGCTCTCCACCTCGTGGAACTTCGTGGGCGGCTTCACCGGCTACATCTCGCTGGGGCACGGCGCGCTCGCCGGTCTGGGCGCCTACGGCACCGGTCTGCTGGTGGCGAAGGGCGGGCTTCCGCCCTTCCTCGCCCTCTTCGCGGGGGCCGCTGCGGTCGCGGCCCTCGCGGTCCCGATCGGCTTCGCCGCCCTGCGGGTACGGGGGGCGTCGTTCGTCATCGTGTCGATCGCGCTGGTCCTGATCCTCCTGCTGGTGTTCCAGAGCTGGGCCTCGGTCACCGGGGGCTCGCGCGGACTCGTCGTCCCCCGGCCGTTCGACCTGACCCGGCCCGAGCACCACCGGGTCTTCTACTACCTCTTCGCCGGACTGGTCACCGTGGCGCTGCTGGCCTGGTGGCTGATCGACAGGTCCCGGTTCGGTCTGGGACTCAAGTCGATCCGCGAGGACGAGGACAAGGCGGAGGCTCTGGGGACCGCCACCTTCGCGTACAAATTGATCGTCTTCGTGGTCTCCGCGGGTTTCACCGCTCTGGCCGGCGGGCTGTACGCGCTCTGGTTCGGCGACCTCGACCCGGTCTTCCAGTTCTCCATCCTCACCGGCTCCTACCTGGTGCTGATGGCGCTGCTGGGCGGGGTGCGGCAGCTGTTCGGCCCGGTCGCCGGCGCGATCATCGTGGGCGTCGCCCTCGAATACTTCAAGGTCGAGTACGGCGACACCCCGCTGCACCTCGTGGCGACCGGCCTGCTGCTCGCGCTCGTGGTGCTCTTCATGCCGGACGGCATCCTGCCGGCCATCGGCGACCTGCTGAAACGCTTCGACCGGACCAAGCGGTCCTCGATCCGTGAGGTCAGCGCTGCCGAGCTTCGCGAGCAACGCCTCGCCGAGGCGAAAGGAGCGGCCCGATGACCGCGACCTCCCTGGCCACCCACGAGCTGCGCAAGGCGTTCGGCGGCGTGACCGCGCTGGACGGCGCCACCGTCGAGTTCCAGCACGGCAAGGTGAACGCGCTGATCGGGCCGAACGGCTCCGGCAAGACGACGTTCTTCAACTGCGTGACCGGCATGATCAAGCCGGACAGCGGCGTGGTCAGCTACGCCGGCAAGGACATCACCGGCAAGGCGCCGCACCGGATCGCCCGGCACGGCCTCGGTCGCACCTTCCAGCTCTGCCGGACCTTCCCTCGCATGACGGCGCTGGAGAACGTGCTCTCCGCCGTACAGCCGAAGGGGTTGATCGGGGGTCTGCGCGGGGCGAAGCGCCGCAGCGAGATCGACCGGGCGATGAGCTGGCTGACCCGGCTCGGCATCGAGCACCTGGCCGGCAACGAGGCCCGGGACATGTCCTGGGGGCAGCAGAAACTTCTCGAACTGGCGGGCGTGCTGATGGCGGAGCCGGCGACCGTGCTGCTCGACGAGCCGGCCGGCGGGGTGAACCCGGCGCTGCTGGACCGGATCGGGGTGCTGGTCCGCGAACTGAACGCGGAGGGCCGCACCTTCGTGATCGTGGAGCACAACATGGACCTGGTCATGAGCATCAGCGACCACATCGTGGTCTTCGACCGGGGCCGCCCGATCGCCGAGGGACCGCCGTCGGTGATCAAGACGGACGAGCGCGTGTTGGGGGCATACCTTGGCGTCTGAGCTTTCTCTCGTCGACATCGTCGCCGGTTACGGCCGCGCGGCGCCGGTGCTCCGCGGCTTCAGCGTCGAGGTGCCGGCCGGGAAGATCGTCTGTCTGGTGGGGCCGAACGGCGCCGGCAAGTCCACCGTGCTGAAGGTGGCCGGTGGCCTGCTCAAACCCCGGGACGGGAAGGTGCTGGTCGGCGGCGAGGACGTCACCGGCCGGGGGCCGCAGGCCATGCTCGCGGCCGGGGTGTCGCTGGTGCTGCAGGGGCACAGCGTGTTCCGGGAGATGACCGTCGAGGAGAACGTGCTGCTCGGCGCGTACACGCTGCGCGACAAGGCCCTTCTCAGCAAGCGCGTGGCGTTCGTGAAAGAGGTCTTCCCGGTGGTCGCCGACCGCTGGGGATCGCTCGCCGGTCTGCTCTCCGGCGGGCAGCAGAAACAGGTGGAGTTCGCCCGGTCGCTGATGGTGGACCCGAAGGTCGTCCTGCTGGACGAGCCGTCGATGGGTCTCGACCCGAAAGCAACCGGCACGGTGTTCGAACAGGTCGTGCGGATGCGTGACGCCGGCACGGCGGTGCTGCTCGTCGAGCAGAACGCCCGCCGCGCGCTGGAGACCGCGGACCTCGGGTGCGTGCTCGACCTCGGGCGCGTGCACATCTCCGGGCCTGCCTCGGAACTACTGGCTGATCCACAGCTCGGGGAGCTCTATCTCGGCGGCCGTCCCGCCGAGCCTGGTGTAAAACCGAAGATCTGAAAGGTCGTCCATGAGACGAGCCCTAGGAGTCACCGTCGCCGCCGTCCTGGTGGCGGCCCTCGGAACACCGGTCAACGCGGGGGATCCAGGCCCGCGTGACGTCCATCCGTCCCTCCGCTCCGATCTGATCGCGTTCTACGACTTCGACCACCCGATGCCCGACGATCCGGCCCTCGAACGGGACCAGGGCCGGTCCTCCACCGAGATCGAACTGATCAACGGTGGGGCCGCCCAGCGGATACCGGACAACGCGTACCCGGGCAGCCGGCGGGCCCTGCAGACGAAGCAGGTAACCCCGGACGCGACGACCAACGACGACTGGAAGGCCGGCGTCTACTCGGCGACCGGCGTGCGCACGCTGCGGGCCTTCAACGCCGTGGGCGGCACCACGGTGATGGGCTGGTTCAAGCGCTCCATGGACGGCCCGCTGCTCAACACCGTCACCCCGGCGCCGGACGACAGGTTCAACGCGATCGGCCTGGCCGGCGTGCTGACCGGCGACTCCGACGGGCACGGCGTCCGCGCCCTGCTGGAGCTGATCGACGTGCAGGGCACGCTGCGGCTGGTCGCCCTCGGCAGGCGGCTCGACGGTGGCGCCTCGCAGACGTTCGCGGCGACCGAGGACTGGAAGACCCTGCTGCCCAAGGACAAGTGGGTGCACCTCGCCGCCACGTTCGACTTCAACGCCGGGACGATGGCGTTGTACCGCAACGGCGTGCCGGTCGAGGGCTTCTACACCGTGACCGGCGACCCGTGGCTGGTCAGCGGTCCCGGCCCGCACGTCACCACGGCCACCGACCCGCGTGGCATCAAGATCGGCGGGAGCTTCCCGCAGAACACCGTCGAGCGCAACCCGTGTGACTGCCGGATGGACGCGCTCATGTTCCTGGACCGCTCACTGACGGCCCGGGACGTCGCGAACCAGTACCGCTACATGAGAAACCGGGGGTAACTCATGCGCCGCTTCATCCTGCCCATCCTGCTACTACTGTCCACTTTGGTGGCTTTCCCCGGCCGGGCGATGGCCGCCGAGGCGATCGACGACCCGATCCCGAACGAGCCGGTCATGTCCCGGCTCGGGCTCGTGCTCGACGAGTACGCGCAGTTCCCGCAGTCGTTCACCAACCCGCCGCTGACCGATCAGCGCCTCAACCGGATCGCCCGGATCAACACGATCCTGGAGCTGCCGGACGGCTCGGGCCGCCGCGCGGTGCCCGACCTCAACGGCAACCTGTACCTGGTGAAGAACGGGGTACCGCACGTCTACCTCGACGTGGCGGCCACGTTCGCACCGCAGTTCTTCTCCGGCCGGGGCCTGGGCCAGGGCTTCGGGTACGTGACGTTCCACCCCGACTTCAAGAAGAACGGCCTGTTCTACACGATCCACACCGAGCAGGCGACGCTGACCACGGCGGTACCGGATTACGAGCAGTCCGGCACCACGCTCTTCCACGGCGTGATCAATGAGTGGACCGCCACGAACCCGGCTGCCGACACGTTCGCCGGCACCCATCGTGAGCTGCTGCGAATCGGCTTCGCCGGCCAGATCCACGGCATTCAGGAGATCAACTTCAACCCGACGGCGAAGCGTGGCACCGCCGAGTACGGCAAGCTGTACCTCGCTGTCGGCGACGGCGGCATCGGCGTGCGCACCACCGACCCGCAGAACCTCGCCATCCCGCACGGCAAGCTGCTGCGGATCGACCCGCGCGGCACCGACTCGGCCAACGGCAAGTACGGCATCCCCGCCGACAACCCGTTCGCCGGCCAGGCCGGGGCGCTCGGCGAGATCTGGTCCTACGGTTACCGCGACCCGCACCGGTTCAGCTGGGACCCGGCCACCGGCCGGATGTACCTCGGCCACATCGGCGAGAAGACCATCGAGGCGATCTACGAGGTCCGGCGCGGCGACAACATGGGCTGGAGCGAGCGGGAGGGCGCGTTCGTCTTCGACCGCAACGCCACGAACGTCTGCGACAGGCTCTACCCGCTGCCGGAGAACGACGCCGAGTACGGGTACGTCTACCCGGTCGCCGCGTACGACCACAACCCGGCGCCGGACTGGAACTGCACCTCCGACGTCGGTGTCGCGGTCGCCGGCGGCTTCGTCTACCGGGGTCACGCGATCCCGGCGCTGCGCGGCAAGTACGTCTTCGGCGACCTGGTCGCCGGCAACGTCTTCTACACCGAGGTCAGCGAGATGAAGCGCGGTGGCCCGCCGGCCACCATCCACCGGCTGCACCTGTTCAACTCCGCCGGCGAGTCGGTCCGGATGCAGCAGCTCTCCGGCCCCGGCGCGCCGGGCGACCCGAACCGGGTGGACCTTCGGTTCGGCACCGACAACCGGGGTGAGCTCTACATCCTGGCCAAGGCGAACGGCAAGGTGTGGAAGGTGACCGGCACGAAGACCTTCGCCGCCGGTCCGGTCGGGCACCACCGGGTGCACGGGACCGCCGTCGCCGCCAACTGGGCGCCGGTGACCCCGTCGAAGTGGCAGTTCACCGGCCGGGAGCTGATCCTCGCCGAGGCCGGCGCCGACCCGGGCGCGCCGCGGCGGCCGTTCGAGTACGCGGTGCTGACCAAGGGCCCGGCGTTCTCCAGCGTGGAGGTGAACGCGGAGGTACGGCTGGACACCCCGGTCGACGTGTCGAACCGGGACGTGATCATCGTGTTCGGCTACCAGTCACCGACGCAGTTCTACTACGCGCACCTGTCCAGCGATAACACGATCTACCCGCACAACGGCATCTTCAAGGTCAACAACGCCGATCGGGAGCGGATCGACTACCAGTGGAACGGCCGGTCGCGCGGGGCCAACCCGGCGATCACCGACACCGCCTGGCACGACGTCAAGGTCAAGCACCTGCCGGCCAGCGGGCAGATCGCCGTCTACGTCGACGGCGGCAAGGATCCGATCATGACGGCGGTGGACAAGACGTTCGCCTCCGGCCGGGTCGGGTTCGGGTCGTTCGACAACATCGGGCGGGCCCGGGACTTCACGGTCACCGGAACTCCCGCGCCGTGACGAGCTGCCGTGGCCGGGTGGGTCTACCCGGCCACGGCCTCACGGAACCGCGCGACGGCACGGCCGGTCACCGCCCGGCCGTGCCCGAACACCGCGTGCTCGAACTCCCTCTCGGCGAGACGCGCCAGGCTGGCCCGCGCCTCCGCCGGATCCGCGGTGACCAGGTCGGGCGGCGGCGCGACCGTCCCCTTGCGGCTGCCGGCCGCGTCCCCGGCGAAGAGCACGCCGCCGGCACGGTCCAGCAGGTACGACAGATGGCCACGGGTGTGCCCGGGCGTGTGCAGCGCGGTGAAACCGGGGAGCGGCTCGGCGCCGTCGCCCACCAGCTGGTCCACCTTCGTCGGCTCGACCGTGCCGATCAGCTTGCTGACCAGCTTCCCCAGCCGGCCCGCCGGCGGCGGGGCCGGGAACGCGCCGGTGATGTGCGGCGCGTCGGCCGCGTGCACGACCACCCGTGCCCCGGTGCGCCGGCGCACCTCGGCCAGGCTGCCGACGTGGTCCGGGTGGTGATGGGTGACCAGCACGGTCCGCACCTCACCGAGGCTGCGCCGGATCCCTTTCAGGGCCCGCTCGATGGCCGGCGCCCGGCGCGGCAGGCCGGTGTCCACCAGGACCAGCCCGTCGTCGGTGACGACCACGTGCACGTTGACGTATCCCAGTGGGAGCTCGAAGACCCCGTCGACCACTTCCCGCACCCGATCATTGTGACAGCAGCCCGATCTCGCGGGCCCGGGCCACGGCGTGGTGGCGGTTGCGGGCGCCGAGTTTCATGAGCACGGCCGCCACGTGGGCGTCCACCGTGCGCGGCGACAGCACCAGCCGGGTGGCGATCTCCGGGTTGCTCAGGCCGCCCGCCAGCAGCCGCAGCACCTCGACCTGCCGGCCGGTCAGCCCGGCCGCGTTTCCCCGGGTCGTCACGGCCGGGCCACGCGGGATGCGGGCCAGGCCGAGCTCGCGCATCCGGGACCGGATCCGGCGGGCCAGGGGTTCCGCGCCGACACTGTCGAGCAGCCGCACCGCCGTGAGCAGGTCCGCCGGGTCGTCGCTGTGACTGCGCGCCAGCGCCTCCTCGTAGGGGCAGCCCGCCGCCTGCCAGATCCGGGCCGCCTCTGTCGCGGGACCGGCCCGCAGCAGGGCGTACGGCGGGGAAAGCGGAACCGGCGCACCCAGCCGGACCAGCCAGTAGCCGAAGGCCGACAGCCGCCGGCCGCCCTCCGCGGCGAAGCGTTCGAGATAGACCGGGGTGAGCGTCTCGGCCACCCGGGGATCGCCGCGCAGCCACGCCGCCTCCGCCATCGCCGCGCCCGCCGGGCCGATCCGCTGCGCCTCACCGATCCCCCGCGCGATCCGCCACGCCTCCTCGATCATCGTCTCGCCGCCGGGCAGGCCGCGCCGGATCCGCAGCATGCCGCGCACCACCAGGGCCGGCGCCCGCATCATCGCCGGCGCGCCCTCCTCCCAGCGGGCGTGCCGCTCGGCGTCGTCCCACTCGCACCGCGCCAGGTGCACCACCGAGCGGGTGATGTGCAGGTAGCGCAGGAAACCCAGCACCTCGGTCCGCTCCGCGAACGCCATCCCGGCGTCGAGCAACGCGCCCGCCTCCGGCATCCGCACCTCCTCGATCAGGTGCCAGGCGATGTTGGTGTAGGCGCGGCAGGCATGGTCGTCCTCGCCGGCCGCGAACGCGACCTCGAGGCTCTCCTCCAGCAGCTCCCGGCCGCGCGGATCATCGCCGTCCCAGTACGCGTAACCCACGTTGTTGAGCGCGTGCGACAGCACCGCCGCGTCACCGGCCGCGCGGGCCAGCTCGATCGCCCGCTCCCCCGTCACGATCGCCGCGGCCGGCTCGCCGCCCAGCGCGTGCAGCTGGGACTGGTTGCTCAGCCCGAACGCCAGCGCCGCCGGGTCACCCGCCTCCTCCAGCACGGTGACCGCCTCCACGGCCGTCTTCTCCGCGGGCGGGCGCTGCCCGGCGTACCAGTACAGCCGGGACAGCCGGCGCAGCGCCAGGCCGAGCGCGGCGGCGTCAGGGAGGGCGCGGCGCAGGGCGACTGCCTCCTGCTGCGCGGTCACCGCCGGGCCGTCCAGACCCAGCATGTACGACTCCTCGGCATACGCCTCCAGCAGCCCGGCCCGCTCGTCCGGCCGGAACGCCGACCGGTGTTCCAGGACCATCCGGTAGTGCGCGGCCGCCTCCCGGTGCGAGCCCACGCGAGCCGCCTCCCGGGCCGCGGCCGGCGCGTACCGCACGATCAGGCCGGTGTCCCCGGCCTCGGCGGCATGGTGCACGATCCGGGACAGGTCGGCCCCACCGTGATCCAGCAGCGCGGCCAGCACCTGCCGGTTCGCGGCGATCCGGCGGGACGCGGTGAGCCCGGCCGCCACCGCCCGCCGCATCAACTCGTGCCGGAACGCCACCCGGGCCGGCGTCACGGTCAGCACCCCGCGCTGCTCTGCCGGGGCAAGTACGGCGAGACCGCCCGGCGCCACCGCCTCGACCAGCCAGTGATCCACCGTGGACGGGATGACCGAGAGCACGCCGAGCGCGTCCCGGCAGGGCGGGTCCAGGCTCTGCAGCCGCGCGTGCACCGCCTCGGTCACGGTGGCCGGCACCGCGTCGGCGTCACCGGCGCCGAGCACCTCGGTGACGAAGAACGGGTTCCCGTTGGTGACCGCGAAGACCGTCTCCGGGTCGATCCGGGTCGTGCCGGTGAGGCTGCGCACCGCCGCCGCGGAGAGCCGGGCCAGCGGCAGCCGGCGGATCGGGGTGCCGGCGGTGAGCCCGAGCAGGCCGTGCAGCGGATGGCCGGCGCCGATCTCGTCGTCCCGGTACGTCCCGACCAGCACCACCGGCAGCGTGGCCAGGCGCCGGACCAGGAACCGCAGCACGTCAAGCGTCGCCTCGTCGGCCCAGTGCAGGTCCTCCACGACAAGCACCGTCGGGTGGCCCGGCCAGTCCAGCTCGGCCCGGAACGCCTCGAACACCCGGGACCTGTCACCGGAGGCGAGCGCCTCGGTCAGCGCCGTGCCCACCTTGCCGACCAGGTCCCGCAGCGGGCCGAGCACCCGGGGCGTGGCCAGGTCGTCGCAGTACCCGACGAGCAGCCGTCCCTCGGCCGGCAGCACCGAGCGGACCGCGGCCACGACGGTGGACTTGCCGATGCCCGCCTCGCCGGTGACGAACACGACCGACCCGTGGCCGTCCAGGGCCCGCCGGGCGGCGGCGCCCAGCTCGGCGAGTTCGTGCTCGCGCTCCAGCACTTCTAGGTAGGTCCTTCCTCCGACCTAGGTATTCGACACCGATTCCGGTGGGCGGCGGCACCCGTAGAACGGATACATGACAGTTGACGAGCACAAACTCATGGAATTCGTGCACCGATTCGTGGGCGACCTGGGCGCCACGATGGCCGCCGGCGGCATCGTCCTCGGCGACCGGCTCGGCCTCTACCGGGCCCTCGCCGCGGCGCCCGCGCTGCCTCAGGAACTCGCCGAGCGCACCGGCACCGCGCCCCGCTACGTCGAGGAGTGGCTGCGCGGGCAGGCCGCCGGCGGGTACGTCGAGTACGACCCCTCCTCCGGGCGCTACTCGCTCACCCCGGAACAGGCGTTCGCGCTGACCGACCCGGACGGCCCGATCTTCGCGCCCGGCGCGTTCCAGCTGGCCCTCGGCGCGCTGCGGTCGGCACCGCAGATCGAGTCCGCGTTCCGTACCGGTTCCGGCATGGGCTGGCACGAGCACCACGAGGACGTGTTCGACGGGTGCGAGCGGTTCTTCCGGCCGGCGTACAGCGCCAACCTGGTCTCCGCGTGGATCCCCGCGCTCAGCGGCGCCGAGGAGAAACTGCGCCGCGGCGCCCGGGTCGCGGATGTCGGCTGCGGGCACGGCGCGTCCACGGCGCTGATGGCCCAGGCGTACCCGTCGTCGGAGTTCGTCGGCTCCGACCTGCACGGCGGGTCCATCGAGCACGCGCGCAAGCGGGCCCTGTCCGGTGTCCGGTTCGAGGTGGCCGGCGCGCAGGACTTCGGCGGCGGCCCCTACGACCTGGTCACCACGTTCGACGCGCTGCACGACATGGGCGATCCGCTGGGCGCCGCCCGGCACGTGCTCAGCCGGCTCGACGCCGACGGGTCCTGGCTGATCGTCGAACCGGCGGCCGGCGCCACCGTCGCGGACAACCTGAACCCGGTCGGGCGCGCGTACTACAACTTCTCCACGTTCCTCTGCGTGCCGAGCGCGCTCTCCCAGGACGGCGGGTACTCGCTCGGCGCCCAGGCCGGCGAGGAGCCGATCCGCCGCCTGGTCACCGACGCCGGATTCACCCGCTTCCGCCGGATCGGCGAGACACCCTTCAACATCGCGTACGAGGCACGGCCCTGATTAAGGTCCCGGGTTCCGCGGGTAGGTAAGAATGCTGTCGACCCAAAGGGAAAGGACCCTCGCGTGACGGACGTACCGCTCTACGCCCAGCTGGGATTCACCGACGCCGAGTGGGGGCTGCTCGCCGGCCTGCCGCAGTCGGTGCTCACCGCGGCGAGCGCCGCCACACCCGACAGCGCCCGCAAGACCCGTGCCGAGGTGGCGGTCGGCCTCGACCGCATCTCGGACGCCCGTGCCTCGGCCAGCCCGCTGGTCGCCGCCGCCGCGGCCGCCGCGGTGGGCGAGGCCGGCGACCCGGAACTCGGCGAGGAGCCGCCGGTGATCGAGCCGGCCGACCCGGCCGGTTACGCGGCCGACGTGCTGAGCCGGGCCGCCGAGGCGACGGCGCTGCTGGCGGCGAAGGCGTCGCCGGCCGACGCCGAGACCTACAAGCACTGGCTCGTCGAGATCGCGGACGAGGTCGTGGGCGCGGCCTCGACGGGCGGGGTGCTGGGCATCGGCGGGGAGTCGGTGACGGAGAGCGAGCGCTCCTTCCGAGACGACCTGGCGAAGATCCTCGCCTCCTGACAGCCCCCGTCCCCGACTCCACACGCAGCCGCTGACCGCACGCAGCGTGTGGAGTTCGGGTCAGGCGGGTGGGTGCCAGCTCATCACCGGGTCCATCTGGCGCAGGACCAGGTCGGGGCCGAGGCGGCCGGCCCACGCCATGCCGGTGTTGCGGAGCCACTCGGCGATCGGGTTGTTCAGGCCCGCGATCCGGCCGATGCGGCGCGACGTGCGGGCGATCTCGGTGGTCCGGGGCAGGCGCTGGGCGGAGTACGCCGACACGTCGCCGTCCACCGCCGCCAGCACCGCCGCGTCCTCGATGGCCTGGCAGGCACCCTGCCCGAGGTTCGGTGTCATCGCGTGCGCGGCGTCGCCGAGCAGCGCGACCCGGCCGGCGTGGAAGGCAGGCAGCGGCTCGTCCAGGCAGCGGATGTCGGTGCGGGTCACCGACGACGCCGCCGCGATCAGGGCCGGGATCGGCGCGTGCCAGCCGCCGAAATGACGCAGCATCACGGCCTTCTCGTCAGCACCGGGCGAAGCCGGCCCGGACACACCGGCCGACGCGGGCCGGGGCGCGCCGGGTGGTGCGGGCGCCGTCGCGTAGCAGTAGACCCGGCCGTCGCCGAGTTCCACGATCCCGAAGACCTTGCCGGCGCCCCACGTCTCGGCCTGCGGGAGATTTCCACCGGGATGCGGGACGATGATCCGCCAGCTCGTCACCCCCGTGTGGACCGGCTCCGGAGAACCCGGGAAGAGCTTCCCCCGTACCCGTGAATGCAGTCCGTCGGCCGCGACCACCAGGTCAGCCGGCAGCGGGCCCTCGGCCGTGACCACCTCCCCGGTCGCCGGATCGACGTCGGAGGCCGGCAGGCCGAGGCGGAGAGTGCCCGACGCGAGGCCGGCGGCGAGCGTGTCGACGAGCGTGGCGCGGTGCAGCACGATGGTGTCGTCGCCGAAGCGGGCACGGGCGCGCGACGCGTCGGTCCGGGTGATCCACCGTCCGTCCGGGCGCCGGATCCCGGCCGCGCCCTGCAGGGCGGACAGCTCACGGATCGTTGCACCGAGGCCGAGACGATCGAGGACGCGCAGGGCGTTCGGGGCGACGGCGAGTCCGGAACCGACCACCTCGAGGGCCGGCGCGCGCTCCACGACGGTGACCTCCCAGCCGCGTCGTTGCAGCGCCACCGCGGCGGTGAGCCCGCCGATTCCCGCCCCGATCACCACAGCGCGTGACATGGCACCGATCCTCGCACGACAATCGGACGGTGGTGGTCGACGAGTACGCGCAGGCTCGCCCGGCGCCGCCGCTGCCTCCGTTCGTCGGGCTCTACTCCGGCTACCGGCAGCGCGGTGTGCCGCCGGCGCGGCATCGCGGGCTGCCCTCGCCGTACCTGACGCTGATCTTCACGCTCGACGATCCGCTGATGGTGGCGGCGCATCCCGACCCTGCTCAGAAGCCGGGCGCGTTCGGCGCTCTGCTCGGCGGGCTGCATCTGGCGCCCGCGTTGATCGCTCACGACGGCCGGCAGTCCGGCGTGCAGGTCGCGGTCTCCCCGATCGGCTGCCGTGAATTGTTCGGGTTTCCCGCCGCCGAGCTGGCGAACCTCGACGTGGACGCGTCGGCGGTGCTCGGCGAGGGCCGCGTCGGCGAGATCCGGGAGCGTCTGGCCGAGGCCGCCGATTGGCCGGCCCGCTTCGCGGTCCTGGACCGTGCGCTGGGCGCGCTGCGCGGCGACGCGTCCGGGACAGATCACACCATCGGGTACGCCTACCGCACGCTCCTGCGCGAGCCGGTGCCGATCGCCGCCCTCGCCGCCGAGATCGGCTGGAGCGGGCGGCACCTCACCGGCCGGTTCCGCGCCGAGCTGGGGTTGCGCCCGAAGGAGGCGGCCCGGCTGGCCCGCTTCGATCGGGCCCGGCGGGCGATCCGGCCGGGTGTGCTGCTCGCCGACGTGGCGGCCCTGCACGGGTACGCGGACCAGTCCCACCTGGTGCGCGACTTCCACGCGTTCGCCGGGTGCTCGCCGTCGAGATGGCTGGCCGACGAGTTCGGTTTCGTCCAAGCCATGCCGCTGCTCCCCGGCGACGATGGGACGCATGACTTACGTATGGCCGACTCTTCAGGCGCGTGACGCCCGAGCACTCATCAGGTTCCTGGTCGACGCGTTCGGTTTCGTGGAGAACGTGGTGCACGGCGAGGGCGATCGCGTGGACCACGCACAGCTGGACTGGCCGCTGGGCGGCGGGATCATGCTGGGCTCCGGATCGGGCTCGTCGACGTGGCAGCTGCCGCCCGGCACGTTCGGGGCGTACGTGGTGACCGACGACGTGGACAAGCTGCACGAGCGGGCCGCCGCGGCCGGCGCGGAGATCCTCAAGGCGCCGGCCGACACGGATTACGGGTCACGCGACTTCACCGCCCGCGACCCGGAGGGCAATCTGTGGAGTTTCGGGACGTACCCGGGCGAGCCCCGGAAGTGATCGGCCGCCCGGGGGTCAGCACTCGTGCGGCAGGTCCTCCGGGCGCATCTCCACCAGCCCGCGGTTGATCTCGGTGGACGTGGCCAGCTGCTGGTAGGCCGGGCCGACCACCAGGTCGAGCGTCGCGTCGGCGCGGGACGGCACGAAGATCACGTCGGCCTGGCCGAGCAGCATCGCGTCGAGGAAGGCGGCATCGCCGACGGCCAGGGGACCGTACCGGATCAGCGCCACCGTCCCGGACGGCAACTCCTCGCGAGCCGCGGTGCCGGCGCGGGCGGCCGGGATCCGTACCCTGATGTCGTTGATCGCCTGCTCGGCCCGGGTCGCGTCCGCCGCGCCGGAGAGCACCCGCACCGCGATGTCCGCGCTGCTGTCCGGCATCGTCAGGTCGACCGGGGCCGCACAGCCGGCCGCCGCGGGCAGCGTCCCCTCGTCACCGGGCAGGAACCGCACGGCGGTCGCGGCGCCCGCCGCGACCAGCACCGCCGCGAAACCGGCCACGGCGACCCGGCGGCGCAGCAGCTGCCCGCGGCCCCGGCCCCGGATCTCGGCGGCCGGGGCGAGCGGCACCCGCCGGACGTCGTCCTCCAGCTCGGCGAGCGCGGCACGAAGGTCACGCGGCATCGGACACCTCCACATCGGTCAGCAGCGGGGCCAGGGCGGTGCGGGCGCGGGACAGCCGGGCCTTCACGGTGCCCGCCGGGACGCCGTCACTCGACGCGATCTCCTCGACGGACATGTCCATCAGGTAGTGCATGGCGACGGCCTGCCGTTGCGCGTGCGGGAGCCGGCGCAGGGCGGCGAGCAGGGCGACCCGTTCCGGTGAGGGACCGTCCGTGGTCTCCGGCGGCGGCCCGGACCGGCTCTGCGCGGCGAGCCATCGGCGCAGGCCACGCCAGCGGTTCGCGGCCAGGTTCCAGGCGACCCGGCGGACCCAGTGCTCCGGACTGTCGTAGCCGGAGACCTCCGGCCAGCGCTGCCAGGCCCGCGCGTACGCCTCCTGGGTGAGGTCCTGCGCGTCGCCGAGGTCACCGCAGACGGCGTAGACCTGCAGCATCACCCGGCGTGCGGTGCTCGCGTAGAACGCGTCGAAGTCGGCTGTCTGCCCCATGCTCTGTAACACCCCGCTCGCGGCGGGAAGGTTGCATCGGATTATTCGCGGCCCAGCAGACCGCGCTCGAACGCCGTCGCGACGGCCGAGGCCCGGTCGCGGACACCCAGCTTCGCGTACGCGTGCAGCAGGTGCGTCTTCACCGTGGCCTCGCTGATGAAGAGCCGCCCGGCCGTCTCCCGGTTCGTGCAGCCCCGCGCGATGAGCGTCAGCACCTCCAGCTCACGCTGGCTCAGCGGCTCCTTCGCCGGGGACCGCAGCTCGCCCATGAGCCGGCCGGCGACCGCCGGGGAGAGCACCGACTCGCCCCGGTGCGCGGAGAGCACCGCCCGGAACAGCTCCTCCCGTGGGGTGTCCTTGAGCAGGTAACCGGTCGCCCCCGCCTTGATCGCCGGGAGCACGTCGCTGTCCGTGTCGTAGGTGGTGAGGACCAGCACCCGGGCCGCCGAACCGGACGCCTTCAGCTCGCGGATCGTGGTCACCCCGTCCATCACCGGCATCCGCAGGTCGAGCAGGACCACGTCCGGGTTCACCGCGCGGGCCACCGTGAGCGCCTCCCGGCCGTTGCCCGCCTCGCCCAGCACCGTGAACCGGTCGTCGGCGGCGAACATGCCGCGCAGCCCGTCGCGTACCACCGGGTGATCGTCGACGATCAGCAGCCCGATCACGCCGGCCCCGGGCACGCGCCGGCTCCCACCGCGATCGCCGGCACGCAGGCCGAGAGCGCGGTCCCGCCGCCCGGCTCGGACTCCACCTCCAGGCTGCCGGCGATCCGGGCCAGGCGTTCCCGCATGGCCCGCAGGCCGAACCCGCCCTCGGCGTTCGCGACGCACGGCTGGGCCGGGTCGAATCCGGCGCCGTCGTCGCGCACGTCCAGGGTCACCACGTCCTCCATGTAGGACAGCGTCAGCCCGACCCGGCCGGCGCCGGCGTGCCGGGCCACGTTCGCCAGACCCTCCTGCGCGGTACGCAGGAGCGTCGCCTCGATCTCCGGGAGCAGCCGGCGTGGCGGGCCGGTGGTGACCAGATCCGCTCGTACGCCGGTCCGCTCCGACCAGCCGCGCACGACGTCGCGGAGCGCGTCCGGCAGGGCCACACCGTCCAGCTGCTGCGGGCGCAGCGCCTGCACCGAGCGGCGCGCCTCGGTGAGGCTCTCCCGGGCCAGCCGTTTCGCCGACGTCAGGTGGTGCGGCCGGCTCACCGGGTCGGCCTCGGCCGCCTCCAGCTGGGTGACGATGCCGGTGAGGCCCTGCGCCAGCACGTCGTGGATCTCCCCGGCCATCCGCTGCCGCTCGTCCAGCATCCCGGCCTCGCGGGCCTGGACGAGCAGCTGGGCGTGCAGGCCGGCGTTCTCCTTGAGGGCCTGCTCCAGCTTGCGGTTCGCCTCGGCCAGCTCCTCGATCATCTGAGCGCGGCGGATCGAGTTCTTCTCGGTCTGGATCTCCACGTAGAACATCACGCCGGCGATCAGCACGTTGATCAGGACGGCGAACGCCCAGAAGATGTAGCCGCCCTCCGCGGAGAGCGTCGGGACCCCGCCGACCTGGGACAGCGCCGCGATCGCCGCCACCGGGAGCACCGCCGGCAAGCGCCAGAGGCCGTCCAGCGCGTACCCGATGAAGAGGTAGCCCGTCCAGGTGAAGAAGCCGAACAGCGGGCTCATCCAGACCAGCAGCGCGAACCAGCCGAGCATCCCGAGAAGAAAGACCACCATGAGTACGCGGCGCTCGTTCCACCGCGGATGCGACGTCACCCAGAACGCGATCCAGACGGCGGTCCCGGCGACCGCGAGCAGGATCAGCCGGAGATCCGGCGGCTCCACCACGGCGTCACCGGCGGCGATGACGAGCAGGACCGAGACGGCGAGCGTCGCGTAGGGCAACCAGGTCAGCCACGCGCCGCGCGTCATCGAGGTGCCTTCCTGCGCCTCCGCCGCCAGCATGCCCGATCACTCCCAACGGAACAGTTTCGCCGCAGCCGCACCGAAAACGAGCAGATAGCCCACCAGCACCGTAACGGAGAGAAGGTTCGGCCAGTGTCCCGTCATCGCCTCGTGCATGAGCCGCTCCCCGGCCGCGAGCGGCGTGTAGTCGGCGATGGTCTGCACCACGTCCGGCATCACCTCGCGGGGCGCGTAGAGCCCGGCCAGGAACATCAGCGGGAAGAACAGGATCAGGCCGATCGCGTTCGCCGCCTTGCCGCTCGGCGCCAGCGACGCGATCAGCAGCCCGACCGCGAAGACGCCGGCGACCGCCAGCACCACCGCGAGCAGGAACGCGATCGGGGACTCCGGGAGGGGCACGCCGTAGGCGAGGCCGGCCACCACGAACACCAGGATCGAGGAGAACACCACGGTGATCGCGGAGAACACCAGCTGGGCGCCGAGCAGCGCGACCGGCCGGACCGGTGTGGTGGCGAGGCGGCGCAGGATGCCCTTCTCCCGGTAGTTCGCCAGGACCGTGGGCATGCCCTGCAGTCCGATCATGGCGACGCTCAGCGCGATGACGATGCCGGCGTAGACGTCGACCGTCCGCAGGCCACCGAACTCGGCGGACGGCTCCCGGAACGCGGGCACGGCGCCCAGGATCGCGATCAGGACGACCGGGAAGAGGGCCGCGAAGAAGAGGTAGACCGGCTCGCGGAACGCGGTGCGGAACTCGGTGGCGACCAGCTTGGCGAAGACGTTCATGACGAGTGCTCCTCTTCGGGCCGGCCGGTCAGGCGTACGAAGGCGTCGTCGAGGGTGGCCTGTTCCAGGCGCAGCTCGACCGCGACGATGCCGTTGACGGCGAGCACCGAGGTGACCGCGTGCAGCAGGTTGCCGGTGCCGGTGACCTCGATCCGATCGCCCTGCCGGCTGACCCGGCTCACCTCGGGCAGGCCGGTGAGCAGCTCGTCCGCGATCGGGGCGGACGGCCGGAACCGGATGGTCTGATCCTCGGTGGCGGTCTGCTCGACCAGGCCGGCCGGGGTGTTCAGCGCGACCACCTCACCGTGGTCGATCACCGCGATCCGGTCGCAGAGGCGCTCGGCCTCCTCCATGAAGTGGGTGACCAGCAGCAGCGTGACGCCCCGGTCCCGGACGCCCGCGATCAGCTCCCACGTGTCGCGGCGGGCCTGCGGGTCGAGGCCGGTGGTCAGCTCGTCCAGGATCGCGATCCTCGGGTTCCCGATCAGCGCGAGCGCGATCGACAGCCGCTGCTTCTGGCCGCCGGAGAGCTTGCCGAAGTGGGTGTTGAGCTTCTCGTCGAGACCCAGGTCGCCGGCCAGCCTGCGCCAGTCCGCCGGGTCCGGGTAGAACGCGCTGTAGAGCTCCAGCGACTCCCGGACCGTCAGCTTCTCCTGCAGTTCGCTCTCCTGCAGCTGCACCCCGACCTGGGTACGCAACGCCCGGTCCCGCGGTTCGCGGCCGAGCACGGTGATCGTTCCCGAATCCGGGGCGCGCAGTCCCGCGATGCACTCCACCGTGGTGGTCTTGCCCGCCCCGTTCGGGCCCAGAATGCCGAAGATCTCGCCGGATTCCACCGTGAACGAGACGTCGCGGACAGCTACGGTGTCCCCGTACCGTTTGCTGAGGTTCTTCACCTCGATGACTGCCATGCACCAATCATGATCGATGGGTGCGCCGCCGGAATCGACCGGCGAGCGAGACCGGCCGTCAACCGATCGGTTGATGCCGGTCTACGCCACCGCTTCCTCGGTGCTCGCCGGCGTGGTCCGGCGCAGGCTCGAATAGACCGAGCCGACCTGGGAGGCGACCCGGCGCCACGAGTACGCCTGACGGGCCCGGTCCAGCGCCGCGGTCGCATAGGTGAACCGCCGCACCTTGTCGTTGATCAGCCGGCGCAGCGCCCCGCCGAGGGCCCGCGGGTCACGGGCCGGCACCAGGTCACCGGTCAGCCCGTCCACCACGGTCTCGGAGAGCGAGCCCACCGCGGTGCCGACGATCGGCACGCCGCAGGCCATCGCCTCCAGGGCGGTCTGCTCCAGCGACTGCTCGTCCTGCCAGGGCGCGGCCACCAGCAGGTCGGCGGAGCGGTACCAGTTCGGCAGGTCCCGGTGCGCGACCGAGCCGACCAGCTTGAACCGGTCGGCGACCTGGAACTGCTCGGCCAGCGCGCGCAGCATCTTGGCGCCCGGATCGGCGGGCAGCTGCTCCGCGGGCGGGCCGCCGACCACCACCACCTCGGCGCCGGGCACGTACCGCATCGCCTCGATGACATCGCCGAACCCCTTGCGCTCGACCAGCCGGCCGACCGAGAGGATCCGCGGCCGTTCCGGGTCGCGCTGCGCCGCCGGGCCCTCGGGAGAGAACCACTCGCTGTTCACCCCGGCCGGCACGATCGTGAGCCGCTCCCGGGGGATGCCGATGCGCACCAGGCCCCGTACCTCGTCCTGGGTCTGTGCCACCACCCGGTCCACCGCCCGGCCGAGCGCGCGCTCGTAGCCGGACCGCGACGGACCCTGCGGGGTCTGCGGCCGGTCGTCCAGGCCGGCCAGCTCGTGGAAGGACTGCACCACCGGGACGCCGACCTGGCGCGCCGCGGTGACCGCGGCCAGGCCGCTGGTCCAGAAGTGGGCGTGCGCGACGTCCGGCGTCCAGCCGCCGCCGCTCCACTGCTCGCCGAGCACCCGGGCGAACTCGCCCATGTGCGGGAGCAGCAGCTCCGGCGGCACCGGCTGAGCCGGTCCGGCGACCACGTGCACCACCCGGACGCCGCTCGGCAGAAGAACCACCTCGGCCACCTCGGGATCGGCGCGCCGGGTGTAGACGCGCACGTCATGGCCGAGCTCGGCGAGCGCGCCGGACAGCTCGGCGACGTGGGCGTGCTGGCCGTCCGAGCCCAGCGGGCTGGCATGCTCGGAGATCATCGCGATACGCACCGTGGTCTCCTCCAGCGAGGTTAAAGGCGGGGTTGGGTACGGGGTGCGGAATGCCCTGCAGCCCCAGACGTAAACATGGCCCGATCGTTACAAGGGCCGCCAGCAGGGTAATCCGGTCGCCGTGGCAATCGTGGCGCGTACCGTTCAAGCCCCACCCGATCGAGTCTTCGCCGTGCTGGCCGACGGCTGGACGTACAGCGACTGGGTGGTCGGCACCGTGCACATCCGGGACGTCGAGTCGTCCTGGCCGGCCCCCGGCTCCAAGCTGCATCACAAGGCGGGCCCATGGCCGCTGTCGCTGCACGACTCGTCGACCGTGCTCGCCTGCACGCCGGATCGCGAGCTGCGGCTGAACGCGGGTCTGTGGCCGCTCGGCGAGGCAATCGTCGGCATCCGGCTGGAACCGCTGAACGGCGGCTCCGCCACCCGGGTGGTGATCGAGGAGGACTTCGAGGCGGGGCCGCTGCGCTGGATCCGCAACAAGGTCAACGACCTGATCCTGCACCGCCGCAACGTCGAGACCCTCCGCCGCCTGGCCGACATCGCCGAACGCAACCGCTAGCCGCTCATACGCATTGCCGGACTTCACTACACTGAAGCGCTCCACGCCTTCCCGCGAAGGAGCGATTCATGGCACGAGAACATCGGCGCCTGACCGGACTCGCACCGATCGCGATGGGGAGCGCCATCGCGATCGCCGCCATTCTGTCACCGCTGCTGCTCGCCGTGATCAGTCAGTTCTGGCACATCGACTGGCCTTATCTGAGCGAGGTGGGACAGGCCTACGGATTCGCGTCGGCGATGTTCTCCGCGCTGGCGCTTCTTGCGGTCTCGCTCTCCGTCATCGCGCAGGCACGCTCCAACCACATGGCGCGTGTTCAGGCATTCCACACCATGCAGTCGTCGCTCGTGCAGATCGGCCTCTCGGATCCGGCCGTCTACATGCCCTGTTACGGCGCTTCCGGCCCGGAAGATATCAAGCGATCACAGCAGAGCCTGTTCTGCACCTTGCGAGCGAATTACTGGCTGGCCGCTTTCGAACAGGGCGAGCTGGACGAACCCCTGTTGCGGGCGGAATTCGCCCCGGAGATATACGGCAACCCGGTGTCCCGGCAATGGTGGGAGACAGCGCGGCCGCATTGGAACTTCCCGACCGCGCCGGCTCATCGGAAACGCATGGCGGAAATCCTCGACGAGGAGTTCTCGAAACACGTCCCCGAGGACGGTATGGCGACGGACTTCATCCGCCGGGCCAACCTCGGCCCGGCGGAGGAGGACGGTCAGCCGTAGATCGCGCGGTTCGCTCCGGTGATTAGGGCTCGGTAGAGATCCCCCGTCACCGCCCGATCACGCGCCAGCGCCGCCCGCGCCGCGTTCGCGCCCGGGGCGCCGTGGACGCCGCCGCCCGGGTGGGCGGACGCGCTGCCCAGGAAGAGGCGGTCGACCGGGGTGTCGGACCGGCCGAGACCCGGGATCGGGCGCAGGAACAGCTGCTGGAACGCCGCTGACGTCCCGCCGCCGAGGGCGCCGCCGACCAGGGACGGGTTCTCGTTCTCCAGGTCCGTCGGGGAGAAGACGTTGCGGCCCACGACCGCGCTGCGGAAGCCCGGAGCGTGGTCCTCGATCACCGTTTCCATCCGTTCCACGTGCTCGCTGATCTCGTCGGCCGACCAGCTCTTGCGGTGCGGCAGGTGGGTGTACGCCCACATCGACTCGGTGCCGGCCGGCGAGTGCGCCGGGTCGGCCGTGGTCATCTGGCCGAGCAGCAGGAACGGTTTCGGCGGGAGTTCGTCGGTGGCGATCTGCGCCGCGTACCGGGTGAGGTCGTTGAGATCGGCGCCGAGGTGCACGGTGCCGGCGCCGGAGGCAGCCGGGTTGGTCCACGGCACCGCGGACTGCACCGCCCAGTCGACCTTGAGGGTGGCGCCGTCCCAGCGGAAGTGGGCGAGGTCCTCGACGAGCCGGGGCGGCAGCCAGCGCTCGCCGACCAGGTCCAGGTAGAGGGCCGGGGCCGGCACGTCGGCGATCACCGCGCGGCGGGCCCGCCAGTCCCGGCCGTCGGTGGTGCGCACACCCATCGCCCGGCCGCGCGCCACCAGGATCCGCTCGACCGGAGCCTGGTAGACGATCTCCCCGCCGCGGGCGGTGAGCCGGTTCACCAGCGCGCTGGTGATCTCCTGGGCGCCACCGGTGGGGACCGGCCAGCCGAACTCCTGGCCGAGCATGGCGAGCAGCCAGCCGTAGACGCCGCTGCCGGCCTGTTCCGGGGAGAGGTCGGTGTGCAGGGCGCAGCCGGCCAGGGCCAGGGTCGCGCCCTCACCTCGGAACAGTTCGGAGCCGAGCTCCCGGACGGACAGGAGCAGACGCCGCGCCAGGCGCAGGGCGCCGCTGACGCGCAGGTCGCGCACCAGGCCGAGGCCCGAGGTGACCGGCGGGAACGGGGTGAAGAGGGTGTCCAGCATCCGCCCGGAGACGGATTTCCAGTCGTCGTACGCGTGCCGCCACCGCTCGCCGTCACCGGGCGCGAACTGCTCCATCGACGCCATCGTGCGGTCCAGGTCGCGGTTGATGGTGGCGGCCCGGCCGTCCGGCAGCAGGTGGGTGAGCACGTCCGGCGCGTGCCGCCAGCTCAGTCCCTGCTCCTCCAGGCGCAGCGCCCGCATCACCGGCGACGCGTAGCCCAGCGGGTAGAACGAGCTGAACAGGTCGGACAGGTACCCGGGGGCGGTCACGAACCCGGAACGCACCGCCCCGCCGGGGTGCGGTGTCGCTTCCAGGACGCGCACCGTCCAGCCCGCGTCGGCAAGAAGATTTGCCGCCACCAATCCGTTGTGCCCGGCGCCGACGACTATCGCATCCACGGTCTCCACAGCGGAACGCTACCCGCCGTCGCGCGGGACAAACAGCGTTTAGGCCGCTGTCGCCCGGGCACCTTGAAGATCACGGATCGTGCACTGAACGAGTGGACGCAGCAAAGGCAGTGAAGGGAGAAACTCGTGAGCACCGTCACCGAGTTCGTTGACGTCAACGTCCCGGTACGCACCGCCTACAACCAGTGGACCCAGTTCGAGGACTTTCCGCGGTTCATGGAGGGCGTCAGCGAGATCCGTCAGGTCGACGACACGCACACCCACTGGAAGACCGAGATCGCCGGGGTGAAGCGTGAGTTCGACGCGGAGATCACGGAGCAGCTGCCGGACGAGCGTGTCGCCTGGCACGCCACGGACGGCGAGAAGCAGGCCGGCGTGGTGACGTTCCACCGGATCGACGAGACGCACACCCGGGTCACCGTCCAGATGGACTTCGACCCGCAGGGCTTCGTCGAGACCGCCGGCGACAAGCTGGGGATCGTCGACCGCCGGGTCAAGGGTGACCTGCACCGGTTCAAGGAGTTCATCGAGAGCCGCGGCGGCATCGAGACCGGCGCCTGGCGCGGCCAGGTGGATCGGCCCGGAATCTGACAGGTTCCGACGTTGGTCAAGCTTGGGACGGCCGCCTCCGGGCGGCCGTTTCGCTTTTCCGGGTACGGGTAACGCACTCCCATGACTGATCAAGAGCAGGACGGCGTGTGGCGCGACGAGGAGAAGCTGCCTCTGAGCGAGCTCAACAAGGCGATGGCCACGTGGGACATCGACGGGCAGAACGACGCCAGTGACAACGACACCGGTCAGGAGCCGAACGAGGCGAGCGACCGGCCGAGCACGACCGGCCACACCGGCCCGCACTGACCTGTCCCGCGTTCACCTCGGGTCCCGGCGGCGCACCGTCATGTCGCCCAGACCCGAGCGCACCCGGATCGCGTACCGGTCGGCGGCCCGCCGGTAACCGGGCTCCCGCAGCACCGTCCCGGCCGGGGTCCCGTTGTTCGCGGTCCACGGCGTCACCACCGAGCCGGCCCCCTGGTCGAACCGGATCCGGAACGGCGCCGCGGTCCGAGCCGTCACCACGGCGGAGCCCACCCCTCCGGTGAACGTGACGGGCACCGTGCCGACCGGGTCCGGCAGCGACAGTTCGGCCAGCCCGGACGAGCCGAGGACGACCCGTTTCACCCGGCCGTGCCGCAGGTTCAGCTGCTGCTCCCCGGCGCCGGCCGGCAGCCGGATGTCCCAGCGGACGTCCCGGTTCAGGATGATGCGCAGCTCGTCCAGGCCCTCACCGTCCGTGACGCGCAGCCGGACCACGACCCGGCCGCCGCGGCGGAACACCCGCGGGGCGACGCCGGCGTCCGGTCCGGTCGTGATCCGGTAGAGCTGGCCGGGCAGGTGAGCGAACTGGACGCGTACCCGGCTCGCCGCGTCCCCCACGGTGAGCCAGGCGCCCTTGCGGCGCTGCAGCGGGCCGGCCAGCACCCGGACCGGCTGGTCGGCGGCGGGTGGCGCCGCCCGCAGCGTCGCCGGTTCGGCGATCCTCGGCTCGGGCGACGGCGGCGAAGAGGGCGGGCTGACCGTGCAGGAAGCCGTCAACACGGCTCCTACCAGCACGGACAGGCCGGGAAGGACCATGCTTGAGCGGTGGCGGCGCAAGGCGGTGGGCACCATCGGACAACGCAGAATCGGCCGAACGGGTGACGGCGAAGCTGGCTGATCGAGTAAGACTGTCCGGGTGCGATCTGCCGGATTTCTTACCGAACGTCAGCGCCGTCTCGCCTGGGTGGGTTTCCTGCTCGCCGCTTTCCAGGCCCCGCTGGCCGCGAAACTGATCGACGACGCCTCCTGGTTCCTGGCCGTCGTCGTGGCCCTCCTCGTCGCCACCGTGATCATCGCGGACGACGCCCAGCGGCGCCGTCCCGAGACAGCTGACTACGCGGAGTAATCCGGCTGGGCCTCATGCCCGGTCCGCCCGTGGGTGCGCCGCTGCTCCTTGAGCTCCGCCTCGTACAGGTGGCGGCGGCCCTGCGCCAGCTGGTCACGGGCGTCCCGCTCGACCGCGCGGAACTCCGCGTAGTACCCGTCGTCGAACTCCTCGACGATCTGGAAGGTCCAGTGCCCCGGGATGACGTTCCGGCCGATCAGCTCACGCTGGATCCGCTCGGCCATCTCGGTCTGCCCGGCCTGCATGAAGAGCGACACCGCCTCGTCCAGCATGAAATCGGCGGTGCCGGTCAGCTGGTGCATCGAGTACAGGTGCCCGCGAACCCGCTCGACCGTCTCCAGCGCCTCGCTCAGCTTGCCGAGCGCCTGCACGGTCGTGTCGTCGAGCCCGGCCGGCCGGCGGTGCTGCTCGTCCGGCCCGTCGGTGTGCGTGCTCATGCCTCTCCTCTCGTCGGCCGATCACGCTCTTTCCCCACCGAGCCGACTTCAACCGAGCTGCACCTGTTCGGAAAACCGTTGGCGACCCGAGGCTCCTTAACGTTTCTTCTCATGAATGGCCTGTTCAGCAACGCCGCCGCCCGCTCCGCCCAGCGTTCCGCTCACGCGTCGCTCGCCGACCTCACCGCCGCCGTCGGTGTGAGCGGCTTCGCCGCCACCGCCGCGAACCCCGGCCTCATGTCCGTCATCGACCAGCACGCCGCCGGTGTGCGGGACAGCCTCGACGCCGACGCCCGCCCGCTGACCGCGATCCTGCTCGCCGCGTACGCCGAGGGTGTCCGCGACGCCGCCCTGCAGCACGGCTGGCAGGCCCCCGAGGGCGAGATCGACTGGACCGAGAACGACTGGGTGCTGCGCCGCCTGCTGGCGATCTGCATGCTGGCCCGGACGCTGCCGGCGCCGCGCTGACCAGCTGATTCCACGGCCGGACCGCGGCCAGCACATCCGACCGTAGAAAGGGCCGGCCTCACCCGAGGCCGGCCCCGCGCCTTTTCTCCCGGTGCGTGGTCGCACCGCCTTTTCCCGGTGCGTGGTCGCACCGCCTTCTCCCGGTGCGTGGTCGCACCGCCTTCTCCCGGTGCGTGGTCGCACCGCCTTCTCCCGGTGCGTGGTCGCACCGCCTACTCCCGGTGCGTGGTCGCACCGCCGCACGAGCCGGAATGCCTACCGTCGGCTCATGACTCCCCGACTTCCCGCCGACCCCACGATCGGGTCGCGCATCCGGGCCCGCCGCCTGCTGCGTGGGTGGAGCATCCGGTACGCGTCGAGCCGCGCCGGCATCTCCCACACCACCTGGAGCCGGATCGAGCGCGGCCTGCTCGCCGCCGACAACAGGTTCATGCTGGCCGGCCTCGCCGCGGCGCTCGACTGCTCCCCGGCCGAGCTGGCCGGCGTCCCGGTCCCGATCACCGACCGAGCCGTCGTGGCCGCCCACGCCGCCGTCCACGCCGTCCGCCAGTCCCTCGTCGAGCTGGACCTCTCCGAACACGAACCCAAACACGAACGCGAACCCGAACACGGACGCGAACCCGAACACGGGCCCCAGCCCGGACCGGATCGGCCGGTCGCGGAGCTGGCTCGCGGTGCCGCCCTGCTCGACGATCTGCGGCAGTCCTGCGATTACGCCGGCGCCGCCCGGCTCCTCCCCGGCCTGCTGCGCGACCTGCACACCGCCGTCACCGGACCGGAACGCCGCCCCGCCCTGCGCCTGCTCTGCGACGTCACCTTCATCGCCTCCTCGGTGCTGCGCAACCTCGGCCATCCCGCGGACGCCTGGCTCGGCGCCGAACGCTGCCGGGACGCTGCCGCGGCGGCCGGTGATCCGGTGCTGCTGGCGTACGCCGCCTACGCCCGGGCGAGCGCCGCGGCCGCCTGCGGCTCGTTCGACCGAGGGCTGGCCCTGGCGGCACGCGCGGCCGACGACATCGCCTCGCACACCGCCCGGTCCGGCGGCCTGGCGGTGCTCGGCTCGTTGCAGCTGCTCTGCGCGTTCGCCAGCCGCGGTCAGGGCCGTCTCGACGACAGCCGGACGTGGTCGGCCGAGGCCGCGGCGCTGGCGGACCGCACCGGCGAGACCACCACGATGGGCCTCTACTTCGGTCCGGCGAACGTCGGTTTCTGGCGGATCGGCATCGAGGTCGACGGCGGCGATCCCGGCGCGGCCGTGGAGATCGCCCGTGGCACCGACCCGGCGATCCTGCCGGCCGGGTTCCGGCAGGTCTTCTACTACGCCGACACCGCCCGCGCCCTGGCCCGGCTGCGCGGCCACGACCGCGAGGCGATCCGTTACCTGCTCATCGCCGAACGCGTCGCACCCCAGCACGTGCACACCTCGCCCCTGGCCCGCGAGACCACCCGGGCCCTGCTGGACCGCTCCCGGCGGGCAGCCGGAGGCACCGAGCTACGCGCCCTCTGCGAACGCCTCCAGATCGCCTGACCCCGCTCGCAAGCCGGCCACCCGGCGACGCGACGCAATGCCCAGCGACGCAGCGCAACGCCCAGCGACGCCCAGCGACGCGGCGCAACGCCCAGCGACGCGGCGCAACGCCCGTGGGCCGGGACAAGAGCCGGCGGGACTACTGCTTCGCCGGCCGGGAGCCCGGGTCGCGTCGTCCTTTCTCCAAGGGCGCGGTCACGTCGTCCTCCGCCCCCGGACCGATCACCTGCGTCGACTCCGGGCCGGGCAGCCGCACCACCTGGGTCCGCTCCCCCTCCTCGCTCTCGTCGATCACCACGGTGGAGTCGCCGTCCGGCAGCCGGATGACCGTCGACTCGTCGTCCGCCGCGCCCTGGGTGACCACGGTGGTGTCGCCGCTGCCGGGACGGCTCCGCGGGATCACCTCGGTCTCCCGGATCAGCGGCGGGGTGTCCTCCTCGTCCCGGTCGAACCCGGGGATCATGTGCGGCCGGTCGTCCCGCGGCACCGCGATCACCTGGGTCCGGTCGCCGGACAACTCCTCGTCGCCGGTCCACTGCGCGTCGGCGCTGCGGCGCTCCCAGTCGAGACGCTCCTGCTCGGCCCGCAACTCCCGCTCCCGCTGCTCCTCGGCCGCCCGCTCGGCCTCCTCCGCCCGGCGGGCCGCTTCCGCCCGGTGCTCCTCCTCCCGGCGGCGCGCCTCCTCGGCCCGGCGCTCCTCGGCCACCCGGCGCTCCTCGGCCTTGCGCGCCTCCTCGACTCTCCGCTCCTCGGCCCTCCGCTCCTCCGCGGCCCGGCGTTCCTCGGCCTGGCGCGCTTCCTCCGCGCGGCGGCGCTCCTCGGCCTGGCGGGCCTCCTCGGCGAGCCGGGCCTCCTCCGCCAGCCGCGCCTCCTCGGCGCGGCGAGCCTCTTCGGCCTTGCGGGCCTCCTCGGCCTGGCGCGCCTCCTCCGCGAGCCGGGTCTCCTCGGCCTGGCGCGCCTCCTCCGCGAGCCGGGTCTCCTCCGCCTTGCGGGCCTCCTCCGCGAGCCGGGCCTCCTCGGCCAGCCGCGCCTCCTCCGCCTTGCGCGCCTCCTCGGCCGCCGCCTGGCGGGCGCGCTCGTCGGCATAGGCCCGGGCCTGCTCCCGGATCGCCGCGGACTCGGTCGCGGCGCGGTCGAGCCAGCCCTCCCAGCGCTGCTGCATGGGCCGGATCAGGCCGCCACCGACACCCACGACGATCACGCCGGCGACGGTGGCGAGGATCGTGATGAGCAGGGGGCGGGTGACCGAGGTGGCGATGCCGACCTGGTCCAGCCCGGCGATCACGCCGAGCGTGAGGATCACGGCGGCGGCCGCCTTGGCGAGCACCCGGGCGTAGCCCAGATCGCCGAGCGCGGCCACGACGAGATCGTGGGCGGCGCCCGCGACGGCAGCGCTGACCACCACGATCACGACCGCCACGAAGACCTGCGGCAGCCAGGAGATCAGGTCGTTGAGCAGGTCACTGACCGGGTTCGGCCCCCAGAGCCCGAACGCCGCCTGCACCGCGATCAGCAGCACCACGAAGAAGGCCAGCCGGGCGCAGAGCTCGGCGGGGCTGGGCGCCTCACCGCGGAACAGCCGGCCGGCCGGACCGCGCTGCACCGCCCGATCGAACCCGACCCGCCGCAGCGCCTTGCGGGTCACCGTCCGCGCGAGCCGCGCCAGCAGGTAACCCACCAGCAGAATCGCGAGAAAGGCCAGTGCGTACGGCAGGAACAGCACCACCGACCGCCACATGTCGCTCAGCCCGCGGCTCAGCCCGTCCCCGGTCATCCGGCCTCCCTCGCCTCGCCTGCGACGCCTCCGGCGAGCCCGGACCGGCGCCCCCTTCGAACCTTAGGGCTCAGGAGTACCACGCGCCTGCGACAGAAGAGCTCGGGCTGATTTCCGACATGTTATGAGTCGCGGAAAGAGCCGGAATACGCGGTCACAGCGGCCGGTAGTACCGTCTCGCAGAGAACCTGACAGGCGTACGGTCATGAACCGGACGGTCGGACGGTGCGGCATCGTACAAACGGACCACACGGGATAGGCTTTCTGCATGGTCGGCTCGGGAGCGATCGGCTCGGGCGGGATTCGCCCGGCAGGGATCTCAACGCTGCCCGTGCAGGGGGTCGGGGCACAGCACACCGGCAGGGGCTGCGCGGCGCTGGTGCATGCCCACGATTGGTCGGCCACACCCCTCGGCCCGATCACCCGCTGGGACCCGGCGATCCGCGCGGCCGTCGAGCTGATGCTGGCGTCCCCGGTGCCGATGATGCTGACCTACGGCGCCGAGTGCCTGGTGATCTACAACGACGCCTATGCGGACGTGCTGGACGACCTGCATCCGGACGCGCTCGGCAAACCCGCCGCGGAGGCGTTCGGCGAGGCGTGGAGCCGGCACGGCATGGGCGACGTGATCGCCGAGGTGTACCGGACGGGCCGCGCGGTCCTCGAGCCGGAGAGCCAGGTGCCGATCCAGCCGGGCGGCACCGAGCCGGCGTTCTACACCCAGGGCCATTCGGTGATCCGGGACACGCGCGGCGAGATCGCCGGGGTGCTCACCGTGGCCGCCGAGACCACCCAGGTGATCCACCGGTTGCAGAGTCTCGGCGAGCTGACCGCCCGGCTGGCCGGAGCACTGACCATCGACGATGTCACGCGCGTCGTCCTGGCGTACGCGATGGCGTCCTTTGATCTTGATCATTGTGTGCTGGCGGTGGACGACGGCCTGGCCTACCGCTATGTCCGGCGGATTCGCGGCGAGATGCTGGACGAGGCCGACGAGCGGCTCCCCCCGGTCTGGCGGCGGGTCGGCAGCGATCCGGGCGCGCCGCTCGTCGCGGCCGCCGAGAGCGGGCGGGCGACGTTCGTGGCCGACGGCGAGCCGCTGCGCGAGGTGGCGACCGACCGGCACGAGCGACGGGTCCGCGCGCTGGCCGCCCTGCCACTGCGGACGCCGTCGCTGCGCGGCGCGCTGACCGTCGGCTTCACCCGCGCGCACAACTGGCTGCCCGCCGAGCGGGCCCTGCTGAAAGCCGCGGCCGAGCTGGTGGCGCAGGCGGCGGAGCGGGCACGGCGGTTCGAGGCCCAGCACGGCACGGCCCAGTTGCTGCAGCGCAGCATGCTGCCCGAGCACCTCCCGGAGCTGGACACGTTCCGGATAGCGGCTCGGTATGACGTCGGCGTGGACGGCAACGCGGCCGGCGGCGACTTCTACGACGCGTTCCGCCTGGCCGACGGGCGGCTTGCGATGGTCCTCGGTGACGTGGCCGGGCACGACGTCCGCGCGGCCGCCGTGATGGGCCAGGTCCGGGCCGCGCTGCGCGCCCTGGCGCTGACCGATCCGGCGCCGCCGAGCGTGCTCGCCGGGCTGGACCGGCTGGTCGGCTCGCTCGGTGCGGAGTCCCGCAACGAGGAGATCTTCGTGACCGTGGTGTACGGGGTGCTCGACCCCAACGACGGCACGATCACGCTGGCCAGCGCGGGTCACCCACCGCCGGTGCTGCGCCGCGCCGGGCACGGTGGCGAGCGGGCCACCGCCGAGATGGTGAAGGTGCCGCCGGGCGCACCGCTGGGGCTGGGCGGCCGCTGGCAGACCGGCTCGCTGCGGCTGGAGCCGGGCGACACCATCCTGATGTTCAGTGACGGCGTGGTGGAGCGTCGCGGCAAGCCGCTCAACGACGGCCTGGACGCGCTGGTCGCGGCGGCCGCCGGCTCGGCCAGCGGCGATCCGCGCAACATGTGCTCGCTGGCCACCGCCGCGGTCGAGGGCACCACCGACGACGACGTGGCGGTGCTCGCGGTGGAGCACGCGCTCGCGATGAGCCGGTCGGCGACCATGCAGGTGGCGGCCGAGCCGACCGGGCCGAGCCGGGTCCGGCAGTGGATGTCGACCCGGCTGCGGGAGTGGCAGGTGCCGGAGGCGGTGATCGGCGCGGCGATCCTCTGCACCAGCGAGCTCACCACGAACGCGCTGCTGCACGCCGGCACGCCGGCCCAGGTGCACATCGATTTGAACGCGGAGCGCCTGCTCGTCTCGGTCGCCGACACCGGCACCCGGGGCAGCGTGATCCGGGCTCGCGCCGACACGATGGCCAGCCGGGGCCGGGGTCTCGGGCTGATCGAGGAGCTGAGCGACTCGTGGGGCACCGACCCGACGGTCCGCGGCTCGACGGTCTGGTTCGAGATGTTGCTGATTCGCGGCGATCAGGCCGGGTAATGCGAAGGGCATGAGGCCCGGAGTTCTGTTCGACGTCGACGGCACCCTGATCGACACCACGTACCTGCACGCCGTCTCCTGGTGGGAGGCGCTGCGCCAGCACGACCGCGACGTGCCGATGGCCCTGATCCACCGGGGCATCGGGATGGGCTCCGACAAGCTGCTCGACCACCTGCTCGGCGAGGACCGGGACACTTCCGACGACGAGCAGATGACCACGGCGCACGACATCCTCTACGGGGCCTGGTGGGAGAGGTTGCGCCCGCTGCCGGGCGCGGCCGATCTGGTACGGGCGGTCGCCGCCCGCGATCTCGCCGTGGTGCTCGCCTCCTCGGCCCGGGAGCCGGAGCTGAAGCAACTGCGCCGCGTTCTGGACGCCGACGACGTGATCACGGCCGCCACCTCGTCGGCCGACGCCGAGGAGAGCAAGCCGGCCCCGGACATCCTGCAGGCCGCCCTGACGCAGTCCGATGTGGATCCGGAGCGCGCCGTCTACGTCGGCGACTCGGTCTGGGACGTCCAGGCGGCCGGCAAGCTCGGCATGTCCTGCATCGGCCTGGTCTGCGGCGGGACGAGCGCCGCGGAGCTGCGGGACGCAGGCGCGATCGCGACGTACCGGGACCCGGCAGCCCTGCTGGCCGACCTGTCCACCTCCCCGATCGCCAAGATCCGATAGATGCAGCTGTCCGATGTGGTGTTCGCCCTGATCGGGGTGGGCGCCCTGCTCGCCGGCATCCTCCCCCGCCTCGTCGAGAAACGCCCGCTCTCGATGCCGATCGCGTTCCTGGCCCTGGGCATGCTCGTCTTCGGCCTGCCGATCGGCCTGCCCGAGGCCGACCCCCTGCGGTACGCCAAACTGACCGAGCACCTCACCGAGATCGGCGTGATCGTCGCGCTGATGGGCGCCGGCCTGAAGATCGACCGCCCGTTCGGCCGTCGCCGGTGGGCGTCCACCGGCCGCCTCCTGATCATCGCGATGCCGATCACCATCGCCGCGGTGGCCCTGTTCGGCTGGTGGTGGGCCGGTCTGGTGCCGGCGTCCGCGCTGCTGCTCGGCGCGGCGATGGCGCCCACCGACCCGGTGCTCGCCTCGGACGTGCAGGTGGGCGAGCCGACCGACGAGGAGGACTCGGAGGACGAGGTGCGGTTCGCGCTGACCTCCGAGGCGGGACTCAACGACGGGCTGGCGTTCCCGTTCGTCTACGCCGCGATCGCCATCGCGCTGCACGGCGTCGACCCGGCCGGCTGGCTCGGCGAGTGGGTGCTCAAGGACGTGCTCTACAAGGGCGCTGTCGGTCTCGCCGGTGGTGCGCTGATCGGCTGGGCGCTGGGCAAACTCTTCTTCCGCGCGAAGCGCGACGCGCTTCGCCTGGCCCGTCACTCCGAGGGCTTCCTCGCGCTGGCCGCGACCTTCCTGGCGTACGGGGTGGTCGAGGTCGCCGGTGGCTACGGGTTCCTGGCCGTGTTCGTGGCGGCCCGGGCGATCCGTGCCGCGGAGCGGTCGCACGAGTACCACCAGGTGCTGCACGACTTCGCGGAACAGACCGAGCGGCTGCTGACCGTGCTGCTGCTGTTGCTGCTCGGCGGCGCGGTGGTCGGCGGGCTGCTCGCTCCGCTCACCTGGCAGGCCGCGGCAGCCGGTCTCGTGCTGATCTTCCTGATCCGTCCGCTCGCCGCCTTCGCCGCGTTGCGGGGCGCTCCGGGGACCACAGCGGAACACTGGGTGATCGCGGCGTTCGGGATCCGTGGCATCGGATCGTTTTATTACTTAGCGTACGCAATGACACACGCAAATTTCCCGCGTGCCGATCTACTCTGGGCAACCGCCGGATTTGTGGTCGTCGTCTCCGTCGTCCTGCACGGAATCGCCGCGACACCTGTCATGCGTTACCTGGATCACTCAAGCAGTGACGCTAAGTAATAGTTTTCTGCTCTAAACCGGACAATGGACCATCCGGTGGTGACGAAGCGTGTTCAGTGCCGTAGAGTGCTCAAGCAACTGGGGATGTCCACCATGGAGCGGCTCATGCGGATCAGAGGCTATGCACCCTTGACACCTTGCTGGGTGGAACTGGCAAGTGCGGACCCCGCCCGTGCGGCGGAGTTCTACGGAGAGTTGTTTGGCTGGGAGTCTGCGGGTGATCGGTTCAAGCTGGGCGGACGAGCCGTGGCGGGGCTCTCACGCAGCATGCCGGAGCGGCCGGACGGCTGGCTCACCCACCTGAGCACGCCCGATCCGACGAGACGCTCGAGCAGGTCGCCCTCTCCGGCGGCCACTGCCTGAGCCATCCCGCCGACGCGCACGGCGGCATGCGCGCGATCATCGCCGACCCGGCCGGCGCGATGCTCGGCCTCTGGCAGGCCACCGACTTCGCCGGCGCGCAGGCCCGTGACGAGCCCGGCACGATGTCCTGGCCGGAACTGATCACTGACGACCCGAGCAGTGCGGCCCGGTTCTACGGTTCGGCGTTCGGCTGGCTGCTGCGCCACGACTTCGGCACCGGCGAGTGGCTGAACCACGGGCACGACGCGATCGCCGGGCTGGCGGCCGGCTACCGCGGAGCCTGGTGGCGGGCCGCGTTCCAGGTCGCCGACATCCAGGAGGCGGCCGACCACTGCGAGCGCCTCGGCGGTGCGGTGATCTCGGAGCCGGTCGAGACCGGGCTGAGCGCCTTCGCCGAGTTGCGTGACCCCTGGGGCGCGCGGTTCTCGGTGGCCGCGCCGGTGCACCACCCGGTCGAGCTGACCGTCTCGCTGGGAAATCTCCCGGCTTGGGACTGACCGTTCGCGGGTAGTGGTACAGACGTTCGACACCACTACCGGGAAGGACGGCGTCATGGCGGACCAGGCGAACGCCGAGAGCGGCAACACGATCAAGGACCCGGCGGACTGGACGACCGGCGACGAGCCGGCGACCGGGGCGCAGGAGTCATATCTGAACACCCTCGCCGCCGAGGCCCACGAGGACGTTCCGGACGACCTGACCAAGGCCGACGCGTCCCGCAAGATCGACGAACTGCAGGAGAAGACCGGCCGGGGCCGCTGAACCGCCCCGCCCGGTGAGCCCGGCCCACTCAGGGCCGGGCTTTTCTTCGCCCTGCGTGTCAACCCGAGTTGACAGAGCAGCGTCTGTCAACGTACGTTGACGGCATGACCGAAGCGACCGACCTCGCCGCCGCCGCCGGCAGCACCGACCCACGGGTCGGGCTGCGCGCGGTCGTGGCGCTCCGCCGCCTCCTGGAGGGCCTCGAGCATCTCCAGGTCGCCAACGCCCGCGCCAAGGGCTGGTCCTGGCAGGAGATCGCCGACGCACTCGAGGTGACCCGGCAGGGCGTGCACAAGAAGCACGCCCGCCTCATGCCGATGCAGGACCCACGGGAGGGCTGACATGTTCGAGCGATTCACCAAGGGCGCCCGCAGCGCGGTGGTCGGTGCCCAGCAGGAGGCCCGCGAGCTGGGCCACACCGTCATCGGCACCGAGCACGTGCTGCTCGCGCTGACCAGCGACTCCTGGCCTGATGCCACCCGGCCGGGCAGCGCCGCTCCCGGCAGCGCCCGGCCAGGCGGCGCCGGGCCGAGCAGCGCCGTTCCCGGCAGCGCCCGGCCAGGCGGCGCCGGGCCGAGCAGCGCCGTTCCCGGCAGCGCGCGGCCGGGCGGCGCCGGGCGCGGGACACCCGATGGCCCGCCGAGCGCCGTCGCGGCCCTGCTCAGCGAGGCCGGCGCCGACCGGCAGCGGGTGCGGGCCGCGATCGTCGCGCACGTCGGCGACCGCAGCGCCGAAGCCACCACGCTCGCCGACCGGGACGCCGAGGACGCGGCCGCCCTCAAGGCGATCGGCATCGACCTGGACGCGGTCCGGGCCGCGATCGAGGAGAACTTCGGGGCCGGGTCGCTGCACCTGCCGCGGCCGGCGCCGAAGAAGAAGGGCATCTTCGGGCGGTTCTCCGCCGGGAGCAGCCACATCCCGTTCTCGCCGCGCGCCAAGAAGGTGCTGGAGCTGTCGCTGCGGGAGGCGTTGCGGCTCAAGCACAACTACATCGCGCGGGAGCACATCATGCTCGGCATCCTGCGCGAGGGAGAGGGGCTCGCGGCCCTGATCCTGGCCGAGCTGAAGGTCGACACCACCAGGCTGCGAGCCGACCTGACCGACGCCCTGTCCAGCCGGGCCGCGTAGGCCGGGCCGGCAGGCTGCGCGGTCCGAGCCCGGCAGGCCGCGCGGTCCGAGCCCGCGCCCGCGCGGGCCGGGCCCGGCCGCGCACGGCGGTCAGAGGCGGAGGCGCATCGCGGGATCGGGTGTGCGGCGGAAGCCGAGCGACTCGTAGAGCGGCTCACCCCACTCCGACGTCCGCAGGTCGGCCGCGCCCGCGCCCCGCTCGCGGAACCAGTCCAGCAGCGCTGTCATGCACGCTCGGGAGTACCCCTTCCGGCGCTGGTCCGGGTCGGTGGCGACGCTGAAGACGTACCCCATCAGACCGGCCGGGTTGCCCGGGCCGCCGAGACGCTCCTCGACGATGCCGAGCGCGCACGCGGCGAGCCCGGCGCCGTCCGGGCGGTCGACCACGAAGGCCGCCATCGTCGGGGACGGCTCGGCGAACCGCCTGCGGAGGATCTGCTCGGAGGTCGGCTGCCAGTCGTCGTTCCAGTTCGGCTGCGGGAAGCTCTGGAGCATGACGGCGCGGAGCCGGATCAGCTCGGCGGCGTCTTCGGGAGTGGCCCGGCGGGCCGGCACGTGTTCCTGCACGCCGAGAAGGCTAGCCACCGCGCCGAGAAGACCAGCCACCGCACGCCCGTGACAGGTCTGCGCCCAGCCGTGCACCCGTAGCGAAGGTCGCGCAACGGCCGCGCCCCGGCAGGTGGTCGCGCGGAGGTCACGGGACGGCGCGGGGTGCGGGGACGGGTCCGCCCGTACATTTCAGATTTGAAGTTTCAGATTTGAAGGAGTATGGTTCCGGGCATGGCGGAACCGCTCAGCGACAGTCAGTTGCGGCATTGGCAGACGTTCGTCGAGAGCTCGTGGGCGCTGCACACGAGGATGGAGGACGAGCTGCGCGCGGCGACCGGGCTGAGCATGAACGACTACCACGTGCTCGTCGCGCTCGCCGAGGCGACCGATCGACGGATTCGCATGGGTGAGCTCGCCAACCGGCTCGTGCTGTCGCCGAGCCGCATCACCTATCAGATCAACTCAATGATCAAACGCGGTCTCGTGCGCAAGGAGAGTTGTGCTGACGACGGACGCGGCCAGGAGGCCGTGCTGACCGAGACCGGCTTGCGGACGCTGCGCGAGGCCGCACCGGCGCATCTGAAGACCGTTCGTGAGCGCTTCATCGATCATCTGGACGACGAGGAGCTGGCCGTGATCGGCCGAGTCTTCGCCAAGATCAGGAAGGTGTGAATCATGCCCGCCATCACCGTCGACGACGTCCTCGTCCTGCCGCGTCTGCCTCGGCTCGACCCGATGACCGATTTCCGCCAGGTGCGCCGCCTGACGACCGCTCCACAGGGCTACGAGGGCGAGGGATTCCCGGTCCGGCGCGCCTTCGCCGGGGTGCCACTGACCGAACTTGACCCCTTCATCCACCTGGACCAGATGGGCGAGGTCGACTACGCGCCGGGCGAGCCGAAGGGCACCCCGTGGCACCCGCACCGCGGCTTCGAGACGGTCACCTACATGATCGACGGCATCATGGACCACTCCGACTCGCTCGGTGGCGGCGGCTCGATCTCGAACAGCGACACGCAGTGGATGACAGCCGGCGCGGGGATTCTGCACATCGAGGCGCCGCCGGAGCACCTGGTGATGAGTGGCGGACTCTTCCACGGCCTCCAACTCTGGGTGAACCTGCCCGCCGCCGCGAAGATGATCGACCCGAAATATCAGGACATTCGCGGTAAGGCCGCCGCCCTGCTCACCACCCCCGACGGCGGCGCGCTGATCCGCGTGATCGCCGGCGAGGTGGCCGGGCACAGCGGACCGGGCTCCACGTTCACCCCGATCAACCTGGCGCACGTGACCCTGCAGCCCGGCGCGCGCCTCGACCTGCCGTGGCAGCCCGACTACAACGCGCTCGTCTACACGCTCGCAGGCAGTGGCTGGGTCGGCACCGACATGCGCCCGATCACTCTCGGACAACTCGCCACCCACGGCCCCGGCGACGCCATCCGCGTCGAAGCCAAGACCGAACTCGACCTCTTCATCATGGGCGGCCGCCCGATCCGCGAGCCGATCGCCCACTACGGCCCCTTCGTGATGAACACGAAAGCCGAGCTCAAGCAGGCCTTCGACGACTTCCAGAAAGGCCGCCTCGGCGTCATCCCGGCGGCCCGGCTCCCGCACACCGACTGATTTTTCCGGTACGGGCACGGCCGTCCCGATTCTCCACGGCCGTCCCGTGCCTGACACGCTGCCACGTGCCGGGGCACGGCCGTTGCGCGGCCATCGCTACCGGCGCGTGGCTGAGCCGGGATTCGTCGAGCGGGAGGCGGCGTCCCGCACCGGAACCGCACGAGCACGCCCCGCGAACAGACGTTGCCGGCCCGGCCCGGCGGCCTCGCCGCGATCGATCGCGACGCTCGCAGATCTTGGAACCGTCAACGCCGGCTGGCGCTCAGCGTTCACAAAACGGACGCCGAACAGCACTGGCAACCAGCCGAGCGCGCCGAGCTGGCTCTCAGTGCTGCCGATGGCGCGATCGGCAGCATTCAGAGCCAGCTCGGCACCCGGTCAGCCACTCGAAGCGCCCGACCCGAGCACGAGGCGTTGATCACAGGAGCCCGGCGGGCGGTGCCGGGCAACTACCGGAACAGCCCGTCAGGGCATCATCAGCAGGATGGCGGTGGTTCCCGCCAGCACCATCAGCAGGACCGCGATGAGCAGCCCTTTCTCGGCGGATGCGGCGGTGTCGGGGACGCTCGTGGTGGCCAGCGGCTCAGCGCTCATGTGATCTGTTCCTCCGGGCGATCGAGGGGTTGCCGCTCCGCGTGCGGACGGCGGTCTGGAGGCTTACGGTGAGGGCGTCGTCGACCTCGGAGGGGTTGCTGTGCCGCCGCAGGAATGGCTTCTGACCGCTGCCGAACGCGGCAACCCGGACACCTCCATACCCACATGGAACACCGGAAACACGGTCGAAGCATTAATTCACGGGCAAAGGTACTTCGATCGGTTGGCCTCGGAGGTCGAGGCGCTGGAGGCCGGTGATCACCTCTTCTTCACCGACTGGCGCGGCGACCCGGACGAGCGGATGCGCGCGGACGGCCCGACGATCGCGGAGCTCTTCGCGGCGGCGGCCAAGCGCGGCGTGGTCGTCAAGGGCCTGCTGTGGCGTTCGCATGTGGACAAGCTGGCGTACAGCGAGGAGGAGAACCGCACGCTCAGCGACGACATCGAGGCGGCAGGCGGCGAGGTGCTGCTGGACCAGCGGGTCCGCCGGGGCGGTTCGCACCACCAGAAACTCGTGGTGCTCCGGCATCCCGGCCGTCCGGAGCTCGACGTCGCGTTCGCCGGCGGCATCGACCTGTGCCACAGCCGGCGCGACGACGACGCGCACCACGGCGATCCGCAGGCGGTCCGGATGGCGAAGGCGTACGGCCCGAACCCGCCCTGGCACGACGTCCAGCTGATGCTGCGCGGGCCGGTCGTCGGCACGCTGGACCTGAGCTTCCGGGAGCGGTGGACCGACCCGGCGCCGCTGGACCAGCACGGTCCCATCTCCACGGCCACCGACATGCTCAAGCACGAGGACATGCGCCCGGACCCGCTCCCGCCGCAGCCACCGGACCCGCCGCCCGCCGGGGAGATGACCGTGCAGGTGCTGCGGACCTATCCGGCGATGCGCCCGGCGTACAGCTTCGCGAAGCTGGGCGAGCGCACCGTGGCCCGCGGCTACACGAAGGCGATCCGCCGGGCCCGGCGGCTGATCTACCTGGAGGACCAGTATCTCTGGTCGAAGGAGGTCGCCCAGCTCTTCGCGGACTCGATGCGGGAGAACCCGGACCTGCACCTGATCGCGGTGGTGCCGCGCCACCCGGACGTGGACGGCGCGTTCGCGCTGCCGCCGAACCAGGTCGGCCGGGAGCAGGCGATCGAGCTGTGCCGCCGGGCCGCCGCCGACCGGGTGCACGTCTTCGACCTGGAGAACTCCGAGGGCACTCCGATCTACGTGCATGCCAAGGTGTGCGTGGTGGACGACGTGTGGACGAGCGTGGGCAGCGACAACTTCAACCGTCGCTCCTGGACCCACGACAGCGAGCTGTCCTGCGCGGTTCTCGACGGCACCCGGGACGGGCGGGCGCCCGCGGATCCGGCCGGGCTCGGCGACGGCGCCCGGCGGTTCGCCCGTGACCTGCGCCTCTCGCTGCTCGGCGAGCACCTGGAGCGGGCCGGGGACGACCGCGACGACCTGATCGATCCGGTGGGCGCGGTGCGCGCGGCGACCGAGGCGGCGGACCGGCTGAAGGAGTGGATCGCCGGCGGGCGGTCCGGTCCGCGCCCGCCCGGCCGGCTGGTGCCGCACGAGACCGAGCGGCTGCCGTGGCATCAGCGGGTGTGGGCGGTGCCCGCGTACCGGTTGATCTACGACCCGGACGGCCGGCCCTGGCGGGAGCGCCGCGCCGGAACCTGGTGACGGGTCAGGCCGGTGAATGATCAGGCAAAGTCCAGCCGCATCACCACGCGGCGCGGCGTCGGGTGGCTCACCTCGGTGAACCCGGCCTCGGTGAAGATTTTCCGGCTGCCCACGTAGAGCTCGCCCCAGCTGTACTCCCGGTCGGTCCGGGCGACGATCGGATAGCCCTCGATCGCCCGGGCGCCACGCTCCCGGGCGAACCCGACCGCGGCCGCGACCAGGGCCCGGCTGACGCCGCGCCGGCGGAACCCGGTCCGGGTGACGAAGCACGTCACCGCCCAGACCCCGGCATCGGTACGGCTCTCGTCCCGCCCCGCCCACGGCACCCGAGCGGTCATCAGGCGTGGGTAGGCGAAGCGCGGCTCGACGGCACACCAGCCGGCCGGCTCGCCGCCGAGGTAGGCGACCAGCCCGCTGGTCGTCGCGGCGCCCGGGTCGTCGCAGCCGGCCTGGGCGCGCAGCCGCTCGGCACGCTCCTCGACCGGGACCGAGCCCCACTCGGCTGCCGTGATCTTGAACCACTGGCACTGGCAGCGGGCCGGCTCGCCGCGCGCGCCGAAGATCGCACGGACATCCGACCAGGACGCCTCGTTGGCCGCCACCACGGAGATGCCCATGGTTCGGCAGTCTACGGGCGGGTCAGCCGCCACGGGCCGGGCACGAGGATCGGGCCGCCCGCGGACGCCAGCGTGGCCCGCCACGCCCGCATCGGCGGCCGGCCCATCGCCCACCAGCGGTCGGCGAGGGCGAGCGCGACGGCGGCGCAGCGCTCCGCGGAGGCGAGCACCGCACCGTCCGGGAGCACCACGGCGCTGCCCGGGCCGTCCTCGGCGAGCACCGCGATCAGCGACTGCTCGCGGCCCGGCGCCGAGGCGTAGGTGACCCGCCGGTGCCACACGCCCGCGGCGAACCACAGGTCCCGGTACGCGAGCGCCTCCAGCGTCGTCCCCCACCGCGCCGGGACGGCCGGGTCGAGGCCGCTGAGCGGCTCGGACGGCGGCGGCGGGTGGCTGCCGGGATGACGGGCGGTGAGCGGGCCGGCCGCGCTCATGAAGCCGGCCGGGCAGACCACCGTCACCTCGCCCCCGGCGCCGGCGCTGAGGACCGGATGCATGCCGGCGTGCTCGACCGGGGCGACGATCCGGCCGCCGGGCAGCAGCCGGTCGATCCAGTGCGGGGAGATCCCGGCGATCCCGACCGTGACGATGATCCGGTCGTAGGCGCCGGCCGGTCCACCGGTGTATCCGTCGGCGTTCTCCACCCGTACCCCATCGATGGCGGCCCGGGCCAGCGCGGAGCGCGCCCGGTCCGCGACGTCCGCCTGCACCTCCACGGTCGTCACCTCGGCGCCCAGGGTGGCGAGCAGCGCCGCGTTGTACCCGGTCCCCGCGCCGATCTCGAGGATCCGCTGGCCGGGGCGCACGTCCAGCGCCTCGATCATGAGAGCCATCAGCGACGGCTGGCTGGAGGAGCTGATCGGGCGGCTGCCGCTCAGCTTGGTGACCAGGACGTCGTTGCTGTAGACCACGCGCAGGAACTCCGGGTCGGCGGGCAGCACCAGCCGCCCGTCCCGGCGGTGGAAACCGTCCGGGACGAACACCTCCCGTGGCACCGTCGCGAAAGCCCTGGCCAGCTCGGGCGAGAGCGTCACTCCGTCGTGGCGGATCAGATCGAGGTAGTGCCTGCGGGCATCCTCCATGACAGATACGGTACGAGGTTCATCGATCGACGGCGCACCGCAGACGTGCCGCGACGTCGCCGGCGTGGTACGGCCACTCGGCCGGCTCGATGTTCGCGACGAAGTCCGCGTAGGTGACCGCCGCCCGCAGCTCCGCCACCGGCCGGAGCAGCTCGACGGCCCGCAGCGCGTCGCAGCCCGACCACCGCGACGCCCACTGCCGCAGCACCTCGGGGTCGTCGCTGAGCCGCAGCACGTCGAGCGCGGGGTTGCCCACGCCGGAGTCGCCCCAGTCCACGATCACCAGGTTGCCGTCGTCGTCGGTCCGCACGTTGCCCGGATGCAGGTCGCCGTGGATCAGGGTGTCCGGCAGCCCGCACGCGGCCACGGCGGCGAGCCGGTCGGGTAGCCCGTCGATCAACTCTGCCAGGCCGGGTATCTCGGCGAGATAGGGCTCGGCGACATCGGCGAGGGGCGCGACGGAGAGCCGCTTGTCCGGCACTCCCGCGGCGAGCAACTCCGCCACCCGATCCGCGAAATGCTCCTGCACCGGATGGAAGGCCTCGGCGATGTCGGCGCACAGGGCGGGTCCGGCGCCGTACCGGTCCTCGCCGGGCACGTGTGCCAGCAGCATCCGCCCCTGCTCCCCCGACGCCAGCAGGTAGGGCACCAGGCCCGGCGCGACCTCGTCGACCATCCGCAGCACGACCGGCTCGTGGCGGAAGAACGACGGAACCTGCTTGAGCCAGGCCGCCGGGGTCCCGTCCGGCAGGTCGAACCGCCAGATCGCGGAGAGGTTCCAGGTGCGCTGCTGGTGGGGAACCGCCCCGGTCAGACCGATCCGGTCGAGCGCTCCGGACGCCCAGGCCAGCGACGCCTCCGGGCCGCCGATCTCGGCGTAGGGCGCGCGGAGCGGGTGCGGCGAGAGATCCGCCTCAGCCGGGAGCAGACCGGGCGGCGGCGCGGCGCACGAGGCCAGGTAGGTCACTGCGCCCGACGGGTCACCGTGCAGCACGCGCAGCACGGTGACGTCGGCGCCGGCCACGGCCACCACCTCCGCGACCTCCTGCCACCACGGCGTGCCGACCGGGAACGGCGGGAGGGCGCCCCGCAGGACACCCTCCGCGTCGACGAGGACCAGCGTTACGGTACGAGTCACCCGCTCATTCTGGCGTGCAGGTACGCCCGGGACGCCCGCCCCAGCAGACGCAGCCGGGCCATCCCGCCGTCGGGGAAGATGTCCAGCCGGACGTGCGTCACCTCGGGGGCTTTCACCAGAGGGAACCGGTGCGCGGTGTCCGGCCGCAGCGCGACCCGCGGCAGCAGCTCGATCCACTCCTCGGAGCCGGTCCGCTCGTCGCGTCCGGTGAGCCGGGCCCCGCCGGGCGCGTTGCCCTTGAAGTGGCTGGTGTCCAGGTCGGCGAAGCGCAGCACGGCCGGGGCCGCCAGCTTCACCAGCACCCAGTCGTTGCCGTCGTCGCGGCGCCGGGACGTCTCCCAGCCGTCCCCCATGTTCTGCGCGAGACCGGGCATCAGCATCCGCTGCGGGTTGCCGTAGAACATGTTGCTGCAGTCGACGACGGTGGCGCCGTACTGCGCGGCGGCCACGTCGAACGTCTTCGGCAGCAGCGCCGGGTCGGGCACCACCTCGCCGTGCACCCGCAGCCGGGCAACGCCGCCGTCCGGGAAGATCCGCAGCCGGATGTGGGTCCAGCGGCGCCGGTCCGCGACCGGGAACAGGTTGGCGCTGTCCCCCTTCAGGTCCGACCGGGGCACCAGCTCGGTCCAGTCGGCGGCCGCCAGCTCCTCCCGGCCGGGATAGCCGGGCAGCGCGGCCGCCTCGACCGACGCCTGCGGCGGGTAGTTCCCGGTGAAGAACGCGGTGTCGACGTTGACGCCGTGGACGACGCCGGGCGCCCCCAGCCGGATGATCGCGATGTCGTGACCGGCCTCGCGGCGGCGCCGGGTCTCCCACCCGTCGTAGACCTGTCCCTTGTGGTCGAACGTCTTCGGGGCGTGTCCCGGCGGCGCCGGCAGGACCAGGTGGTCCGCCGCGGCGAAGAACTCGTCGTTGGCATGGACGACACCACCGCCGAAAGCGCGCGATGCCAGGTCCGGCAGCCCGGTGAACTCGCCCATCACATCTCCTTCGTCGCGCCGGCGGTCTCGCGCCGGAGAAAACGGCCGCCCGGCGCGTCGCCGGTCACCCTGCTGCCGCGCAGCCAGGTCGTGCCCACCACGCCCTTCACCACCCTTCCCGCGTACGGGGTGAGAGGGTTCCGATGGTGCAGAGCGCGCGCGTCGACCGTGAACTCCGCGTCCGGCCGGAAGGCCACGAGATCCGCGTCGGCGCCGACGGCGATCCGTCCCTTCTGCCGCAGCCCGGCCAGGTCGGCGGGCCGGTGTGCCATCCATTTCACCACGTCGGAGAGGGTGTGTCCGCGCTCGCGAGCGGCGGTCCACATCACCGGCAGGCCCAGTTGCACCGACGCGATGCCGCCCCACGCCGCCGCGAAGTCACCGGTGTCCCGGCGCTTGAGCTCCGGCGTGCACGGCGAGTGGTCGCTCACCACGCAGGTGATCAGGCCGTCGGCCAGGGCCGCCCAGAGCTGATCCGCGTTCGCCGCGTCGCGGATCGGCGGGCAGCACTTGAACTCGGTCGCGCCGTCCGGGATCTCGCCCGCGTCCAGGGTCAGGTAGTGCGGGCAGGTCTCGGCCGTCACCCGTACCCCGTCGATTCTCGCCTGCGCGATCAGCGGAAGCGCCGACGCTGCCGAGAGATGCAGGATGTGCACGCGGCGGCCCGTCTCGCGGGCCACCGCGATGGCGGTGGCCACCGCCGCGTGCTCGGCGCCGGCCGGGCGGGAATCCAGGAAATCCGTGTACGCGGCCGAGCTCGCCGCGTCCCGCAGGTGTTCCGGGTCCTCGGCGTGCACCACGAACAGCGCTTCCACCGCGCCCATCGCCTCGGCCAGCTGACCGGCGTCGACCGGCGGGAACTCGGGCACACCGGAGTCGGCCAGGAACGCCTTGAAGCCGAAGACCCCGGCGGCGTGCAGTCCGGGCAGGTCACCGGCGTTCCCCGGGATGGCGCCGCCCCAGAACCCGACGTCCACGTGACACTGACCGGCGGCGGCCGCCTGCTTGATCCTCAGCGCCTCGGCGTTCACGGTCGGCGGCAGGCTGTTCAGCGGCATGTCGATGATCGTGGTGACGCCCCCGGCCGCCGCCGCCCGCGTCGCGGTGGCGAAACCCTCCCATTCGGTACGACCCGGCTCGTTCACGTGCACGTGCGTGTCCACCAGGCCGGGCAGCAGCGCGTCGTCACCGAGATCGACGTCCTCGGCGGCCGGCACCTCCGCGTCGCAGGGGTGGATCGCCACGATCCGCCCGTCCGTCACCGCCACCGCCGCCGGCTGCTCGCCCTCGGGGGTGAACACCCGCCGCGACCGCACCACCAGATCAACCATGGCAAGACCTTAGACGCGGTTTGTTTCACCGGGCGCTCTTCCGCCCGGCCGGGGATTTCGTCACCGGCCGTAGCGGGGTACCCTCCGCGCATGCTGCGACGGTGGAGGCTGGCGATCCTGACGGCCACCTGTGGTGGGCTCATCGCCGCCGTCAAGATCGGTGACGGCTCCCCATGGGGCGCCGCCTTTGTCATCGTGATCTCCCTGGGCCTGGCCTTCGTGGTCTCACCGCAGCTCTTCCCGCGCGCGGAGAGCGCCGCGGAGGCGATCACGGACGGGCGGCCGGTGGTCTACTGGCGGCCCGGGTGCCCGTTCTGCGTGCGCCTGCGCGCCCGCCTCGGATCGGATGCCGACCGTGTGCACTGGGTCGACATCTGGCGTGATCCGGAAGGCGCCGCGACGGTCCGGGCCATCACTGGGGGTGACGAGACCGTACCGACCGTCGTGATCGGCGGCGAGGGCTTCGTGAATCCGGACCCGTCGTGGATCCGGGACCGGATCGCGACGGTCTCCTGACCTGTGTCCACCCCAGGAACCGGTCGAACAACTCGGCCGGAGACCGGCGCGGCAGGTCGGAGACGGCCTGGTCGAGGTTGCCCCACATGTACATGGCGAGCGACACCCGGTCGGCGCCGTCGCTGAGGTGCGCCCTGGCCGGAGCGCACGGCCAGGCTCGCCCGCAGGCCCGGCACCTCCATGATGGACGCTGCCAGATGTGCTCGGATCGGGCTGGCTTGAGGATGTACCGCACCGGATGCCTCCCCGCATGGTTTGTCGGCGGTAGATAGCACGCGCCGGGGACGCCGATCGTTCGACACCACGAAGGATTGGCATGCGCTAAGGTGCCGGGTCACGATCAAGTAACGGGGGTTATGCGTGGCGACCGAAGAGAAGAACGTCGAAGCAGAGCCGGCCGAGGCGGTTCCGGCAGCCGAGGCAGCTCCGGCGGCGACGGTCGAGGACGCGGAGGCAGAGACCGGGGGCGCAGCAGCCGAGCCCGCTGAGGCCGAGCCCGCTGAGGCCGAGAACGCCGAGGTGGAGACAGCTGAGGCCGAGACCACCGAAGCCGCCGCCATCGATGAGGAGGTCGCGGAGCCTGCGGCCACGGATGTCGATGTCGCGGAGGAACCGGCCGCGGAGGGCGCCTCCGAGCCTCAGCCGGTCGATGCGCCGGCGCCGGCCGTGGACAGCGACGACGCGGAGTCCACGCAGGACATCGTGCCCGAGTCGCTCAGCGCCGCACCGGCCGAGGAACCGCAGAACGAACCCGCCGAGGGCCTCGACCCGCAACTGGTCACGCTGAGCGTCGTCGTCGGCCTGCTCGCCATCGCCGTGGTCGTCGTCTTCGGCATGATCGTCTTCGACCCGGTGGCGTTGATCAGCTTCGTGCCGGACTGGTTCGCCGAACCGGGCTCCAGCCGCATCATCGGCAGCGTGACGGCAATCGTCATCATGTCGGCGCTGGCCATCGCGATGCGCCAGATCTTCCTCCGCCGCCGGGGCTGACCCCACCGCGCGCTCCCCCGAGGGATCAGGCCAGGTGTGCCAGTTCGGCTCGGGGGAAGCCGGCGTCGTCGAAGGCTCCGCAGTCCAGGCCTCGCAGCAGGTACCCCGCCAGCGCCCGGGCGGTGGCCGGCTCGTCCGCGATGCCGCTGTCCTGGCGGTGCAGGTAACGGTGCAGACGCTCGATCGCCACGTCCCGGCCGTCGCGGAAGAACTGGTAGGTCGCCGCGTACCGGCTGGGCAGCTGGGCCGGATGCAGGTCCCAGCCCTGGTAGAAGCCCCGCTCCAGCGACCTCCGGACCAGGCGGTGGTGCAGCTGCCACGCCTCCCGCACGGCCGCGGCCGGGCCGGCCGGGAGCACGTTGGTGGAGCCGTCGGAGAGGCGCACGCCGGTCTGCGCGGCGGCGGCCTGCATCACGGCTTTCGCGTAGTCGGCGGCCGGGTGCTCCATCGACTGGTAGGCCGCGGCGACCCCGGCGGCGGCGCTGTAGTCGTAGGTGCCGTAGTGCAATCCCGTGCACCGCCCGCCGGCGGCCGTGATCAGCCGGGCGACCGTGGCGGTGCCGTCGGCGGCGAGCACCGCCGAGGGCAGTTCGATCTGGACCTCGAAGGTCAGGGCGCCCTCGCTCAGACCGTACCCTCGCTCGAGTTTTTCGCAAAGGGTAACCATCGCACGGACCTGGTCGGTCCCGCTGACCTTGGGCAGCGTGATGGTGAAGAGGTCCTGGTAGGAGTCGAGGAACATGTCCAGGGTGCGCAGCGCGCGGCGCCGGGTGCCGGCTTCCAGCGACTTGATCCGGATGCCGAGGAAGGGCGGGCGCGGGCCCTTGCTCACCAGCGCGGCGGCGGAGCGGACCGCGGCGTCCTCCTGGTCGTCGTCGCGGACGCCGTAACCGTCCTCGAAGTCGACGCGCAGGTCCTCGATCGGCTCCAGCTCGAGCTTCGCCCGGATGGTCGGATCCGGCCATGGGAAGTCGTTCTCGTCCATGGCCCTCAGCGCCTCGGTGCCCCAGCCGGGGTACGCCGAGAGCTTGTCGGCGGGAATGTAGACGGTGTGGATCGGCTGCCGACCGGCGCGCTCCCCCGGGTAACGGGCCCGGAGGAACGCGTCGTGGGCAGCGAGGCGCCCGTCGATCTCGGAGTAATCCCCATCAGACAGGCGCATCACAAGCCTTTCAGTCGATCGCGTCGTACGCGGCGCTCGTCAGGAAGTCGGCGAAGTCGCCGGCGAGGGCGACCCGTTCGAACAGCTTGCGAGCGTCGTCGTAGCGGCCCGCCGTCCACGCCTCGTCCCCGATCGACTCACGGATCGCGGCGAGCTCCTCGTCCTCGATCCGGCCGACCAGCTCCGCGGTGATCAGCGTGCCGTCCTCGAGCCGTACCCCGTTGTGGATCCACTGCCACACCTGTGAGCGCGAGATCTCAGCGGTGGCCGCGTCCTCCATCAGGTTGTGGATGCCGACCGCGCCGTTGCCGCGCAGCCAGGCCTCCAGGTACTGCAGCGCGACGTTGACGTTGTTGCGCAGGCCGGCCGCGGTGACCGGGGCCGTCAGGGCGGCGACGTTGAGCAGGTCGTGCGCGTCGACGGCGACGTCCGGGCGCTGCTTGCCGAGCTGGTTCGGCTTGTCGCCGAGCACCCGGTCGAAGATCTCCGCGCAGACCGGCACCAGGTCGGGGTGGGCGACCCAGGAGCCGTCGAAGCCGTCGCCGGCCTCACGTTCCTTGTCCTCGCGGACCTTCGCGAGCGCCACCTTGTTGACCTCCGGGTCGCGGCGGCTCGGGATGAACGCGGCCATGCCGCCCATCGCGAACGCGCCCCGCCGGTGGCAGGTGGAGACGAGCAGCTCGGAGTAGGCGCGCATGAACGGCGCGGTCATCGTGACGGCGGCCCGGTCCGGCAGGATCATGGTCGGGTTGTCACGGAAGTACTTGATGATGCTGAACAGGTAGTCCCAGCGCCCCGCGTTGAGGCCGGAGATGTGCGGCCGGAGCGCGTAGAGGATCTCCTCCATCTCGAACGCCGCCGGGATCGTCTCGATCAGCACGGTGGCGCGGATGGTGCCGACCGGGATGCCGAGCTTCTCCTGGGCGTACGTGAAGACGTCGTTCCAGAGCTCCGCCTCCTTGTGCGACTCCATCTTCGGCAGGTAGAAGTACGGCCCGCTGCCACGTGACAGCAGCTCAGCGGCGTTGTGGAAGAAGTAGAGCCCGAAGTCGACGAGGGCGCCGACAGCAGGTGCCCCGTCGACCGGGAGGTGGCGCTCGTCGAGGTGCCAGCCGCGGGGGCGCATCACGATGGTCGGGTAGGGGCCGCCGTTGAGCTCGTAGTTCTTCTTATCGGTTTCCAACCGGATCGTCCGCCGGATCGCGTCGTACAGATTCTGCTGCCCGTCCACCACGTTGGACCAGTGTGGAGTGTTGGCGTCCTCCAGGTCCGCGAGCCACACCTTGGCGCCCGAGTTCAGCGCGTTGATGGTCATCTTGCGCTCGGTCGGCCCGGTGATCTCGACGCGGCGGTCCTGGAGATCGGCCGGCGCGGGCGGCGCCGTCCACTCGGCGGCACGGATGTCCGCCGTCTCCGCGAGGAAGCCGAGGCTCGCCCCTGCCGCGATCTCTGCGCGGCGGCGGGCACGGGCCTCGAGAAGCTCGTTACGGCGAGGCCGGAATCGCCGGTTCAGGTCGGCGACGAACGCCACGGCCTCGTCGGACAGGATCTCGGTCATCGTTGACGGTTCCTCTCGGTGTGGTTACTCCCCCGTACCGTAATCGAGCATTATTCACGCTCCTGCATGCGCACGGGCACCGGGATCATGCGCCGGCTAGCGGTATGCCATCAACTTGCGGTGAGCCCGCCTCGCCTCCCGGGTCAGCTCCTGTTCATCGGCGTTCACCAGCTCGCCGCGCTCGACCACCGGCGTACCGCCGACAAGCGCCAGCTCCACCCGCGCGGGCGGGCCGAAGACCAGCGCCGCCAGCCTGTCGTCGATGCCGTCGTGCCCCATCCCGTCGAGCCGCCACAGCACCAGGTCGGCCAGCTTTCCCACCTCGATCGAGCCGAGATCGTCCTGCCGGCCGAGGCAGCGGGCGCCGCCGATGGTCCCGAGCCGCAGCGCCTCCCGGGCGTTCATCGCCGTCGGTCCCCCGCGTAGCCGCGCGGTGTAGAGCGCCTGCCGCAACTCCGCCCCGAGGTGCGAGACCTCCTGCGACGCCGCGCCATCAACCCCGAGACCCACCGGTACGCGGTGATCCAGCAGTTCCCGCACCCGCGCCGAGCCCGCACCCAGCCGGGCATTGGAGCTCGGGCAGTGCGCGACACCCGTCCCGGTGGCGCCCAGCTTCGCGATCGCCGAGTCGTCCAGGTGCACCCCGTGTGCCAGCCACACGTCGTCGCCGAGCCAGCCGACGCGTTCCGCGTACTCCACCGGGGTGACACCGAACTGCTTCCGGCAGAACTCCTCCTCGTCGTCGGTCTCGGCGAGGTGGGTGTGCAGCCGGACGCCCTTGCGCCGGGCCAGCACCGCGGCCTCCTCCATCAGGCGGGTGGTGACCGAGAACGGCGAGCAGGGCGCCACCGCGATCTGCAGCATCGCGTCCGGTGACGGGTCGTGCCAGCGATCGATCGCGGCCTCGGTGGCCGCGAGGGCCTCGTCGGTCTCCTCGACCACGTTGTCCGGCGGCAGGCCGCCGTCCTTGCGGCTCAGGTCCATCGAGCCGCGGGTCGGGTGGAACCGCAGCCCGATCTTCCGGGCCGCCTCGATCTCCGCCTCGAGGACGTCGCCGCCGTCGCGGGGGAAGACGTAGTGGTGGTCCATGCTCGTGGTGCAGCCGGAGAGCGCGAGCCAGCCCAGGCCGGCGCCGGCCGCCGCACCGACGACGTCGGCGTCGAGGCGTCCCCAGATCGGGTAGAGCGTGGTGAGCCAGCCGAAGAGCGTCTCGTCGAGGGCCAGTCCCCGGGTCGCCCACTGGTAGAGGTGATGGTGGGTGTTGACCAGTCCCGGAGTGAGGAGACAGCCGCTGCCATCGATGATTCGCCCGGATTTTTCGGAAATGTCGCCCGCGCCGACCGCCGTGATCCGGCCGTCGTCGCCGACCACGACATGACCGCGCGCGAACACCGTGTCAGCGGCGTCGACGGTCGCCACCGTGACGTTCTCAATGATGATCACAGCCACCACTCCGCAATCGCCGCCGGCACGTCGTCCCTGGTGACCGTCCCCTCGATCAGCCCATAGGGCCGGTCGCCGGCGATGAACACCTCGTTGTCGTTGGTCAGGTCGAACGGCGAGAGGTCCACCAGGTAGTGATGCTTGTTCGGCAGCGCGAGCCGCACCTCGGCGATCTCCGGCCGCTCGGTGAGGACCCGGGTTCCCATCGCCATCAGGGTCTGCTGCAGCGAGTAGCTGTAGGTCTCGGCGAAGGCGGTTTTCAGAGCGACAACCGCCATCTCGTACGACTGAGCCCAGTCCCCGTCCGCCGCGAGATGGCGCCACTTCGCATCCACAGCGGTCGCCAGGATCCGGTCGGTGGCCGGCGGCAGCGTCGTGTACCGGTCCCGCACGAACCCGTGGAACTCGGAGTCCGTGGTGTTCAGCAGCACCAGCCCGCCGATCCCGGAGACCACCTGCGCGGCGTCCGCGGTCACGGTCACCACGGCGGTCCGCGTGTAGTCACCGCGCTTCGCGAACGAGTGCGGCCCCAGCCGGTCCCACCCGTAGGCCTCGATCGAGATCGTGGCGCTCTCCACCTGCGGCTGGGACACCACGAAGTGCCGCCCGAGCAGCAAGGCGAAGGACTCCGGCTCGCCGACCCCGTGCTCCTTCGCGAACGCGTACACGGTGTTCTTCATGGTGTCCGTCGGCAGCACCGTGGAGTTGTCGCCCGTGGCGTGGGTGGCGGCCAGGTCACCGGCGAGCGCCACGCTGACGTTGAAGTCCAGCAGGCTGTGGGTGTCGCCGTCCCGGATCACGCGGACCAGCCGGGTCTCCGCCTTGCCGTAACGGTTCGGTCCGAGCACGATCGCCAACTGTCTAACTCCCTCGGTAGGTGGTGTAGCCGTACCGGCTCAGCAGCAGCGGCACGTGGTAGTGACGGTCCGGGTCGTGGACGTGGAACGCGACGGTGATCTCCGGGAAGAAGCAGTCCCCGCCGAGATAGGGCTCCACGTAGAAGAAGAGCCGGTACCCGCCGGCCTGCCAGTCCCGCACCGGCACCTGGAACCGGAACCGGCCGTCACCGTCGGTGCGCCCCTGGGCGACCAGCTGCCAGCCGTCGGAGTCGCGGCGGTCCAGCCGCACGTAGACGTCCCGCGCCGGGTCGCCGGCGACGGTGTCCAGGATGTGTGTCGAGATCTTGGCGTGGAACTCGGCCGCCGTGCCGTCGTCAGAGGGCATCGAGCACCCGCTCCAGCCGCAGCAGCGCGATCTTGCGAAGCTCGTCGGCCACGATCGTCCGCTCGGTCGCCTCGTCGTTGCCGAGCCGCTCCCGGGCGGCCCGCAGGATCTCGTCCCGGGACCGGCCGCTCGCGAAGATCAGGAAGACGTGACCGAACTTCTCCTCGTACCGCTGGTTCGCCTCGATGAGGGCCCCCTTCCCGGTCTCGTCGGCCGACGCGGCCGCCGACTGCTCGGCTCGAGACCAGGCCGCCTCCTTCGACTCCCCGGCCGCGCGCTCGCCGATCCGCGGATGCGCGGACAGCCCGAGCAGCACGTCGTCCCAGCTCAGCGCCCGCGCCTCGGCGTCGGCCGCGGCGAGCACCGCGGCCCGGTCCGCATACGGCCGCTTCGCGACGACCGCGGCAGCCCACGCCGGCGCTGCCAGGCAGGCCAGCAGCTCACCCTCCAGACGCTCGGCGGGCAGCACGTTGAAGGCCTCCACTCGTCACCCCCTCTGCCAATGTTGATCAGTCAAGCAGGCGGCGTCCGCGGAACGCATCGGCAAGACGCAAGAATTAACAGACCCAAGTCTTCTGCAGATTGCCACGAAACAGAAACGGAACCTGCTCCGTGCTGATCGAAGCCAACGCCCTCCCGGATCTTCCGGTCCGCTCCGTGCTGCCCGAGGTGGTGTCCACCCTGACCCGGGAGAAGGCGGCGGTGCTGGTGGCGCCACCGGGCACCGGCAAGACCACGCTCGTGCCGCTCGCGCTGGCGGACTCCCGGCTGAAAGTGATCGTTGCCGAGCCGCGCCGGGTGGCGGCACGGGCGGCGGCGCGCCGGATGGCCGCGCTGATCGGCGAACCGGTCGGTGGCCGGGTCGGCTACGCGGTCCGCGGCGACCGCCGGGTCTCGAAGGACACCGTGGTCGAGGTGGTGACGACCGGTCTGCTGGTCCGCCGCCTGCAACACGATCCGGAGCTGGCCGGCGTCGGCGCCGTGATGCTCGACGAGTGTCACGAACGCCACCTCGACTCGGACCTGGCACTCGCCTTCCTGGTCGAGGTGCGGGCCGCGCTCCGGCCGGAGCTGCGCCTGCTCGCGACCTCGGCGACGGCCGATTCCGATCGGCTCGCGGTGGTGCTCGGGCCGGCCGCCGGCGACCCCGCGCCGGTGCTCACCGCGCACGCCCGCAGCTACCCGGTCGAGGTGATCTGGGCGCCGCCGCCCGGCCCGGTCACCCCGCCGCACGGCCTCCGCGTCGACCCGCGCCTGCTGGACCACGTCGCGGCCACCACCCGCCGCGCGCTGGCCGAGGGCGACGGCGACGTGCTGGTCTTCCTCCCCGGCGCCCGGGAGATCGAAACCGTCGCCGCCCGGCTGACCGGCATCGACGCCGACGTGATCACGCTGCACGGCCGCCAGTCCGGTTCCGCCCAGGACGCCGCGCTGCAGGCCGGCCCCGGCCGGTCCGGTTCCGCCCAGGACGCCGCACTGCGGGCCGGTGCCCGCCGGCGGGTCGTCCTGGCCACCGCGATCGCGGAGAGCAGCCTCACCGTGCCCGGCGTACGCGCGGTCGTCGACGCCGGTCTCAGCCGGGTGCCGCGCATGGACCACTCCCGCGGCCTGGGCGCGCTGGCCACCGTGCCGGTGTCCCGGGCGAGCGCCGAGCAGCGCGCCGGGCGGGCCGGCCGCGAGGCGCCGGGCCGGGTCTACCGCTGCTGGTCCGCGGTCCTGCACGACCGTCTCCCGGCACAGCCCGAGCCCGAGATCGCGGTCGCCGATCTGACCGGTTTCGCCCTCAACCTCGCGTGGTGGGGACACCCCGGCGGCACCGGTCTCGCGCTCCCCGACCCGCCCCCGCAGGGCGCCCTGGCCGTCGCCACCGAAACGCTCCACGATCTGGGCGCCATCGACGCGGCCGGCACGATCACCGCCCGCGGCCGCGCCCTCGCCGACGCCGGCCTGCACCCCCGCCTCGCCCGCGCCCTGCTCGACGGTGCCGTCCTGCTCGGCGGGGGCCGGGCCGGCGCGCGCCGGGCCGCGGAGATCGTCGCGGTCCTCGACGACACCGTCTCCGCAGGTGGCGACGTGGTCACCCTGGTGCGGAGGGCGCGCGCCACGAACGACCCGGCCTTCCAATCCGAGGTACGGCGTCTGACCGCGTCCCTGAACTCGACAGAGACCGACTCCCCCTCCCCGGAGGGTGCCGCCGACCGCTCGGCCGCCCGGAGTGCCGCCGGTGTCTCGGGCCGCGCACCTTCCGACCCCCGGGAGCGGATCCCCGACGACCTCGCCGCGGGACTCGTCGTCGGCCTCGCCTACCCCGAACGTGTGGCGAAGGCTCGGGAGCCGGGCGGAAACGCGTACCTGATGGTGGGTGGAACCGCCGCGGAGCTTGCCGGCGGCAGCTCGCTGATGGGCGCGCCCTGGCTGGCCGTGGCCGCCGCGGACCGCGCGGCCGGATCACGCACCGCACGGATCCGCAGCGCCGCGCCCCTCGACGAGACCACCGCCCGCGAGGTAGCCGCCGCCCAGCTCACCGACGCCACCGAGATCGGCTGGATCGACGGCGACGTGGTGGCCCGGCGCGTGCAGCGGCTCGGCGCGATCACGCTCAGCAGCGTCCGGATCACCGACCCGCCAGCGGCCCGGCTGCACGACGCGCTGGTCACCGGCCTGCGCGCGGAAGGCCTCGGCCTGCTCACCTGGACCCGGACCGCCACCGAACTGCGCAACCGCCTCGCGTTCGCCCACGCCGCCCTCGGCGAACCGTGGCCCGACGTCACGGACGCCGCCCTGCTCGACAGCGCCCCCGAATGGCTGCCGCTCGGTGCTGCCCGCCGCCGTGCCGACCTGGCCAAACTCGACGTCGCGAGCGCCCTCCGGCGACTGCTGCCCTGGTCGGTGGCGGGTCGCCTGGACGAGATCGCCCCGGAGCGGCTCCCCGTGCCGAGCGGCTCGCACGTCCGCGTCGACTACACCGACCCGGCCGCACCGGTCCTGGCCGTCAAGGTGCAGGAGGCGTTCGGCTGGCAGGACGCACCGACGCTGGCCGGCGGCCGGGTTCCGATCCTGCTGCACCTGCTCTCCCCGGCGGGGCGGCCGGTGGCGGTGACCCGTGATCTGCGGTCGTTCTGGGCGCAGGGCTATCCCCAGGTGCGAGCGGAGATGCGGGGCCGGTACCCGCGCCACCCCTGGCCCGAGGACCCGACCTCAGCCACCCCGACACGCCGGGCCAACCCCCGAGCCCGCTGACCGGGTGGTTGACGAGCGGCGGCGCCCGGCCGGATGGACGGGGTGGCTGACCAGGGGAGGCGGCTCGGGGAAGGCGGTTCAGGAGAGGCGATCCAGGGGCGCCGGCGGGCCGAACAGATAGCCCTGGCCCATCGGGCACCCCAACGACGCCATCCCCGCCGCCCGCTCCGCCGTCTCCAGTCCCTCCGCGACCACCGCTATCCCCAGCTCCGCACAGATGGCCAGCACCGACCGGCACAGCGCCCCACTGCGCTCCGGCGACGCGTCGACGTCGGTGAGCGTCGAGTCCAGCTTCACGATGTCGACGGGCATGGCATGCAACTGGGCGAGCGCGTTGTACCCGCTGCCGAAGTCGTCCAGCGCCACCCGTACCCCCAGGTCGCGCAGCGATCCCAGGACCTCGGCGGCCCGCGGCAGGTCCGGGATCCGCAGCGTCTCGGTGATCTCGACGATGAGCCGGGCGGCGGGCAGGTCGTGGCGGGCCAGCGCGGCCGCCACCGCATCGCGCAGGCCGTGCTGGCCGAGCCGGCCGGCGGAGACGTTCACGTGCAGGTCGATCGGGCGGCCGTAGCGCTCGGCGAGCCGGCCCGCGTCGGCGCACGCCTGGTCCAGCACGAAGTCGTCGATCGCGGCGACCAGCCCGGTGCGCTCGGCCATCGTGACGAAGACGTCCGGGTGCACCGGGCCGGCGACCGGGTGGGTCCAGCGGGCGAGGGCTTCGACGGCCACGGTCGCCGAGTCGGCGAGCCGCACGATCGGCTGGTAGTGGACCTCGAAGCCGGCCGCGGCGGGGCTGCCGCCCTCGGCGAGCGCGCCGGCCAGCAGTTGCGGTAGGTCGGCGTGGGGTGTGGTGTCACGCGGGCCGGTGTAGGTGACGAGGGCACCTTTGCCGCGGCGTTTCACCGCGTACATGGCGGCGTCGGCGCGGCGCAGCAGGGTGTCGGCGGAGAGCCGGTCGCCGGGTTCGGCCGCGACCAGGCCGACGCTCACGCCGACGCCGACGGAACGGCCGTCGATCAGGTACGGCTCGCGCAGTGCGGCCAGCATGCGCTGGCCGATTGCCTCCGCTTCGGCGACCCAGACCGGGTACGGCAGTTCCGCCGTGGCCCGCCGTGCCGCGACCCGCCGTTCGAGGCCGTCGTGGACGCGCACCCCGGCGGCCGACAGCACGTACCTGCGGGGCCGGAACCTGCTCCGGCGCCGGACCGGCGCCGCCGGCAGGACGCCGTGGTCGAGCACCACCGCGAACTCGTCGCCGCCGAGCCGCGCCACCAGGTCCTGGGCCCGCACGCAGGAGCGCATCCGTTCGCCGACGGCGGTGAGCACCCGATCGCCCATGGCGTGCCCGAACGTGTCGTTGATCAGCTTGAAGTCGTCGAGGTCGGCGAAGAGCACGGCGACCGGCGCGCCGCGGCTCTGGTTGGCCTCGAGCGCCAGCGTGAGCCGCTCGGAGAAGAGCGCCCGGTTGGCCAGGCCGGTCAGCGGGTCGTGGAACGCGAGGTGCTGCAGCCGCTGCTGGGTGTCGGCGATCCGGTCCAGCAGCACCGTGTTGTCCATGATCGTGAGCATCTGCCGGGTGACGACCAGGGCAAGACCGAGCCAGCCCAGGTACGCCTGGAACGGCGTCAGCGGTTCCCCGGCGATGGTCCGCGCCACCAGCACGACCCCGGCCACCAGCACCGGCCCGTACGGCAGGAGCAGGTGGAACCAGTCGTGCGCGAGAAGCGCCGCCGCGGGCCGGTCCGGCGCCGGGCGCACCGGGCTCAACGCGGCGACGGCGATGAGCGCGGGCCCGAGCAGATGCCCGGCCGCCTCCAGCCACTCCGGCCCGGCGTCGTAGAGCCGCAGCGTGTCGGCGGTGCCGAACGCGATGATCGCCGCCCCGATCAGCACCAGCGGCCGCCGCCCGGCCGGCGAGTCGGGCCGGGTGGTGAGCAGCAGCACGACCATGGTGAACAGCACCAGGTCGGCGACCGGATAGGCGGCGAGCCGGGGCTCGACCAGCGCGGGCGCCACCGACCAGAGCAGCGCCAGCACCGAGCCGGTGATCAGCACGCTGTCGATGACGAGCGCGAACTGGTCGCGGCGCGGCGAGGTGGGCACCGGCCGGGGCCGGGTGTGCGCGACGGCCAGCAGACCGGCGAGCATGCAGGCAGGCAGCACCAGGAAACCGATGTCGACGACCGGCGGGGGCGGGTCGGTGGCGATCCCGGCGAGCCGGGTGGCCGCCCAGACCAGCAGGCCGCCGGCGGCGAGCAGCCGCCAGCGGCGTGGGATGCCGGCCCGGCCGCGGGCCGCCGTCAGGCAGGTGGCGGCAGCTGTCAGCCCGACGACGAGCTGAACCAGGTCACCGAGAACGACCACGGCCGCCAATCACCACCAGATTTTCTCCGGCCGCGCCCGTTGTTTCGCGGCCGGAGTAAAATACCTGGTCGTTCTACCGTCCGGTCCAGGGTGCCAGGCAGGGCTTCCGGTGCGGGCTCAGACCGCCGCGGTCACGTCCGCGACGACGACCGTGACGTTGTCCGGCCCGCCGCCGCGCAGCGCGAGATCGACGAGCCGCTCCGAGCACGATTTCGGGTCGGGGATGGCGCGCAGCTCCTGCTCCAGCGTCGCGTCGGTGACCACACCGGTGAGGCCGTCGCTGCAGAGCAGCCAGCGGTCACCCTCCTGCGGTTCCACGATGACGTAAGCGGGGGTCACCGGCTCGCCCTGCAGCACCCGGGTGACGACGGCCCGGCGTGGGTGCCCGGCCGCCTCCTCGGGCTTGAGCAGTCCCTGGTCGATGAGCATCTGGACGTAGGTGTCGTCCTTGGTGAGCTGGTTGAGCCGTCCGTCGCGCAGCAGGTACGCCCGGGAGTCGCCGACGTGAGCCATCGCGGCGCGCTCGCCGTTGAAGAGCACCGCGGTCAGCGTCGTGCCCATCCCCTGCAGCGAGGGGTCGGCGGCCACCTGCTCGGCGATCCGGCCGTTCGCCACTTCGAGCGCGCGGTGCAGCGCGTCCATCTGGAGATCGGTGGGGATCGGCGCGTCGAGCGAGACCATGGCTTCGATGGCGAGCCGGCTGGCGAGGTCGCCGGCGGCCATCCCGCCCATGCCGTCGCAAACCACGAGGAGGTGGTCACCGGCGTAGTGACAGTCCTCGTTGTTGCTCCGGACGTGTCCTTGGTCGGTGACGGCCGCCCACCGGAGTTGCAAGGTCATGGCGTGCAGCCTGCCAGGTCGATGCCAAGCTGTCTGCACGTGGTGGGCGGCATGTCGCACATGTCGTGGACCAAAATACACTCAGCTCGGATCAAGAGGGCGTCCGAGGCACCGCGGATCGACTTCGGTAACGGTGCGAGTCGGCGCGATCCACCGCAGTCCCGAGGCCTCGACGGGCCATCCGCGGACCGTCACTCCGCTGTACGACGGCGGCGCCGTGTCCGGGCAGAGCGTCTTGGACAGCACCTGTCCGTTGGGGATGAACGTGACCGCGCCGTCCGCCTGCAGCATCGTGGTGGAGGTGTCGTCCACCGCGATCAGCTGACCGCGGACGACGGTGACCGGCTTGCCCTCGGGCGCCACCTCGACGGCGCTGTCCGGCAGCACCGGCGCCCGCAGGAAGACGACGCCGACGACGAACGGCAGCGCGAACGCCGCGCCGATCGCCGGCCAGTAGGTGGCCATCCGCGCCCATTTCGCCGGGACCGGCCCGGTCAGCACCGGGCCGAACAGCGGCGGCAGGGCCAGCAGGGCGGCGGTGGCCCACTCGCCGGCCGCGACCGCCTCGGCCACGCCGGGCCACACGAAGACCCAGACCAGCACGCCGGTGAGCACCGGAACCCCGAGGGTGATCCAGACCATCAGCGGCCGCTCACCCTGGACGCTCTGCACCGCGGTCAGCCCGAGGATCGCGACCACCAGCATCGCGAGCAGCGGCAGCAGCTGCATCTGCCAGGTGAACGCGGCGATCATCGCGGCGATCCCGACGACCCAGCCGGGCATCCGCAGCGCGGCCACCGCGAGGTACGACGTGCCGGCCTGCCCGGGGACGCTGACCAGCAGGATCCCGCCGAGCACCCGGATCACCAGGATGGCTGCCGGGATGGTCCAGCTGAGCGTGATGAAGAGCGCGCCGAGCATGCCGAGCGGGTTGATGTACTGCACCAGCAGCAGCATCGTGGCCATGTCCTGCCGGCTCAGGTACCAGAGCCGGAGCACGAGCAGCAGCAGCGGGAAACCGGGGAGGACGGCGAGCAGCCAGTTGAGCTCGGCCCGATAGCGCGGGCGCGCCCCGAGCCGTTCCTTGGACACCGCGCCGGTGTGGATCTCGCTCATCCCAGCGGATCCTCCCAGGGCAGGTGCCGCACGTCGGGCCGTTCGACGCGCGGCTGCATGCCCTCGGCGATCGGAACCGGCTTCTCCTTGTCGATCTCGGACTGCAGGTTGCGCTGGTAGGCCAGCTCCCACCGGTCGTCGGCGGGATCGGCGTAGGACCGGTACAGCGTCAGGTTGACGAGCGTCTCCAGGGCCGCGTTGTCACCGACGTTGACGCCCCACCGCTCGACGTTCTCCAGGCCCAGATCCCAATGCACGTACTTGTCGGGGAACTTGTGTTTCCAGCCCGCCAGGATCGCGGCGTCCGTGCTCACCGCGTCGATGTTGCGCTTGTCCAGCTCGGCGAAGCAGTCCCGGACCCGGTTCTTGCGCGACACGTGCGCACCGGCGAGAGTGAGGGCGGACTGGCTGGTCGAGGTCGAGAGGGTGCAGACACGCTGATCCTCGAGGTCTTCCAGCGCGGAGACCGGCGAGTGACCGGAGAGCGTGATGACCGACTGCTCGGTGTGCAGGTAGGGCGCCGAGAAGTGCACGCCCTCGGCCTTGCGCTTGTCGGTGACGCTGTAACTGGCGATGACCAGCTGGACCGGCACCCGCTTGCCCTTCGCGTCGGTCGCCTGCATCCGCGCCCGGTCCTCGCTCTCCAAGCCGTAGAACCGGACGTCGTCGCGGCGGAACCCTAGATCCTCGGCGATCATGTACGCGATGTCGATGTCGAAGCCGGACCACTTCTCCCCGGCACCGGGGTCGAAGTAGGCCACCCCGTACTGGTCGTCCTTCACGCCGATGTTCAGCGTGGTCCACGAGTCCACACCGGCCTGCTCGCGCAGCTGGGCCACCGAGGGCGGCCCGCCGACCAGCAGCCGGCTCATCGTCACGACGAGCACCAGCACCAGCAGCAGGCCGAGCCCGGCGAGCCGCCAGGCGCGGAACCGGAACTCCCAGTCGGCCACCGTGCGGAGCTGGACCTCCTCGATGGCCTCCTCGAAGATCTCCTGCTCGGCGATGTCTCGCGAGGCGATCTCCTCGGCGGTGACGTCCGGCGGCGGGACGATCCTGCGGCGTAGCCACGGCAGATCCGGCGGCGTCCACTGCCGGAACCGCCGCCCGACCGGCTGGGTGTCACTGTCGTCCCGCTCGACCATGCGGGACATGGTGCTACACCGATGTCACGGAACGGGGTCCGAGGTACCGGAAGGGACGAACGGCGTGCAGCGGACCAGCCTGCGCACGGTGAGGCCCAGGCCGGTCCGCAGGCCGTGCCGCTCGATCGCCTCCAGCGCGTAGGCGCTGCATGTCGGCGTGAACCGGCAGCGGGCCGGCAGACGCGGCGAGATCCGCCGATAGAGCTTGATCGCGCCGGTCGCGGCCCGCACACCCCAGGAGGTCACCGGACCAAGGCTACGACCGCGCTCTCCGCCGGCAGCACGAGGCGGTCCCGCTGGACGACGGCGCCGGGCTCGGTGGCGAGCAGCACCGAGCGCACCGGCGAGCGGACGCTGACGGTCTGCTCGACGCCGGCCAGGTTCGCCGCCACCACGTGGGAGCCGCGGCGGATCACCACGTGCTGGTCGCCGTGCCAGACCTCGACGTCGTGCAGCCACGGGTCGGTGAGGCCGGGAACCGTGCGCCGCAGGTGGATCAGCCGCTTGTAGAGGTCGAGGATCTCGGCGTGACCCGGTTTCTCCGGCTCCGACCAGTCCAGCTTGGACCGCTCGAAGGTGGCCGGGTCCTGCGGGTCGGGCACGTCGGCCTCGTCCCAGCCGTGCCGTGCGAACTCCTTGCGCCGCCCGGTCTGCACGGCGGCGGCGAGCTCCGGCTCGGGGTGGCTGGTGAAGAACTGCCAAGGGCTGCTCGCCGCCCACTCCTCGCCCATGAAGAGCATCGGCGTGAACGGCGACGTGAGCAGCAGCGTCGCGCCGACCTTGAGCAGGCCGGGCGAGAGCACGGCGGTGAGCCGGTCGCCGATCGCCCGGTTGCCGATCTGGTCGTGGTTCTGCAGGAACGCGACGAACCGGTGCCCGGGTACGCGCTGCCGGTCCACCGGGCGGCCGTGCCGGCGGCCACGGAAGCTGGACCAGGTGCCGGCGTGGAAGAACGCGCCCTCCAGCACGGTACGCAGGCACTCCAGCGACCCGAAGTCCCCGTAGTAGCCCTGCCGCTCGCCGGTGAGCAGCGCGTGCAGGGCGTGGTGCACGTCGTCGTCCCACTGGGCGTGCAGGCCGTACCCACCGCCCTCCCGCGGGGTGATCAGCTTGGCGTCGTTGAGGTCGGACTCGGCGATCAGCGTGAGCGGCCGGCGGACGTGCGCGGAGAGCGACTCCACCTCGACCGCGAGCATCTCCAGCAGGTGCACGGCGCCCTCGTCGTGCAGCGCGTGCACGGCGTCCAGACGCAGGCCGTCGACGTGGTAGTCGCGCAGCCACATCAGCACGCTGTCCGCGATGTAGCGCCGGACGTCGTCGGACTGCGGGCCGTCCAGGTTCAGCGAGCTGCCCCAGGTGTTGCTGCCGGTCGACAGGTACGGCGCGAACATCGGCGCGTACGCCCCGCTCGGGCCGAAGTGGTTGTAGACCACGTCGAGCACCACGCCGAGGCCCTTGGCGTGCGCCGCGTCGACGAACCGCTTCAGCCCGTCCGGGCCGCCGTAGGTCTCGTGCGGCGCGTACCAGCAGACGCCGTCGTAACCCCAGTTGTAGGTGCCGTTGAACGCGTTGACCGGCAACAGCTCGACCATGTCGACGCCGAGGTCGACCAGGTGGTCCAGCTTCGCGATCGCGGCGTCGAAGGTGCCCTCCGGCGTGAACGTGCCGATGTGCAGTTCGTAGAGGACCGAGCCGGGCAGCTGGCGGCCGGTCCAGGCCTGGTCGGTCCAGGCGAACGCGGAGTGGTCGTAGACCCGGCTGAGGCCGTGCACGCCCTCCGGCTGCCAGGGCGAGCGCGGGTCGGGCAGCGGTTTGTCCTGGTCGGGCAGCACGAAACCGTAGTCGGCGCCCGGACCGGCGTCGGGGACGTCGAGCCGCCACCAGCCGCCGTCGCCGGACTCCATCTCGTGCTCACGGCCGCCGACGACGAGACGGACCGGCTTCTCCGGCGCCCAGACTTCGAAGATAGTCATTCTTTCACCAGGAGAGCGACGGGATAGGTGTGCAGAAGGTCGGCCACCGCCAGGCGGTTGCCGCCGTAACTGGTATTCGTGAACACTTCCGTCCAACTGTGTCCGTCGAGTGACAGGGTCGTGTCGTGCCAGCCGCCGTGTCGTGACAATCCGACCGGCAGGCGGGTCGCCACGGCCACCACGCCGCCCCGGTCGAACGCGAGCACGTGCTCACCGACCCGGCCGTCGGCGAAGACCGGACGGTACCCGTTGAACAGCTCCGGACGTTGCCGGCGCAGGCGCAGCACCCGGCTGGTGACAAGCAGTTTCGCGGCGCCGGTCTCGTCGATCGGCGGCAGCCACCCGTCGTCGATGCGGCCGAGCAGCTCCCGCCGCTGGGCGAAGTCGACGGGCCGCCGGTTGTCCGGGTCGACGAGCGAGTAGTCCCAGAGCTCGGTGCCCTGGTAGACGTCCGGCACACCGGGCATGGTGAGCTGCACGAGTTTCTGCCCGAGCGAGTTGGACCAGCCGGGCGGCGCGATCGACGCGGCGAAGTCGCTGATCTCGCGGTGCAGCGCCGGGTCGTCGTAGATCTTGTCGATCATCGCCCGCAGCGCCGTCTCGAACGGCTCGTCCGGGTGCTGCCAGGTGGTGGACGCGCCGGACTCACGGGCGGCCTTCACGGCGTACGCCAGCAATCGGTCCTTGGAGATCGGCCAGGCACCCACCGCGACCTGCCAGATCAGATGGGCCAGCGAGGGGTCCGGGAGCGGAGCGACCCGGGCCCAGCGGCGCGCCACCTCGGTCCAGTCACCGGGCACCTCGGAGAGCACCGCGAGCCGGGAGCGCACGTCCTCGCCGCGCTTGGTGTCGTGGGTGGCGAGCGAGGTCATCGCATGCGGCCAGCTGTTCTGCCGGTCCTCGGCGGCCTCGTGGAACTCGTCCGGGCTGACGCCGAACTTCGCCGGGTCGTTGCCGACCTCGTTGCGGGCCACGAACCGGGTCCACCGGTAGAACGCGGTGTCCTCCACGCCCTTGGCCATGACCGCGCCGGTGAACTGCTGGAACCGGACGGCCAGTTCGTCGGCCGGATTGCGCAGCCGGGCGGTGAGCTGGTCCAGGACGCCGATCAGCTGCGGGTTGCGGCGGCCCGCCTCGGACCGGGCCTGCGCCAGGTGGCGGCCGCCCTCCGGCAGGTACGAGCGGTAGACCGGGAAGCAGGCGGCCAGCTCGGCCAGCGCGCGCGGCGCGTCCGGCACCTCGGGGACCAAGCGCGACAGCCGGGCCAGCTCGGCGGCGAGCAGCGTGGTGGCGACCGTGAACTTGGTCTGGTGCACCAGGTCCTGCCAGGACGTCGTGGTCCCGGTCAGGTGGTGGTCGAGAGTGTCGAAGAACGCCTCGGTCCCCGGATCGATGAAGACACCGTTGACCTCGGCCATCGCGTCGTAGCCGGTGGTGCCGTCGATCGGCCAGGCCGGCAGCTTCTCCCCCGGCTCCAGGATCTTCTCCACCACCAGCCAGGCGTTCGGCGCCGCGTCGCGCAGCCGGGCCAGGTACCCGGCGGGGTCGCGCAGGCCGTCCGGGTGGTCGACCCGGATGCCCTGGATGATGCCTTCGCGGTACCAGCGGAGGATCTCGGCGTGGGTGGCGTCGAAGACGTCCGGGTCCTCGACGCGTAGCGCGGCCAGCTCGACGATCGCGAAGAACCGGCGGTAGTTGATCTCGTTGTCCCCGCGGGTCCAGTTGACCAGCTCGTAGTGCTGCCGGTCGTGGACCTCCGTCGCCGTCCCGTCGCCGGTGCCGTCCGCGATCGGGTATCGCTTGTCGAAGTAGTGGAGTTCACCGTCCTCGACCCGCAGGTCGTCGAGCGCGTTCTCGTCGTCGGCCAGGACCGGGATCAGCAGCCGTCCCCGGGTCCAGTCGATGTCGTAGAAAGCGGCGTACTGCGACTTCTGGCCGTTCTTGAGCACGTCCCACCAGGTCGGGTTCGCCGACGGGACGGCGACACCGGCGTGGTTCGGCACGATGTCGGCGACCAGCCCGAGCCCGGCCTCCTGCAGCGCCCGGTGCAGGGCGCTCAGCCCGTCGGCGCCACCCAGCGCCGGGTTGACCTGCGAGTGGTCCACCACGTCGTAACCGTGCTCGGAACCGGGCGCCGCGGTGAGCAGCGGCGCCGAGTAGAGGTGGCTCACCCCGAGATCGGCGAGGTAGTCGGCGATCTCGGCGGTGGCGGACAGCGGGAATTCGGGGCGGACCTGGACTCGGTAGGTACCACTCGGGTGGGGCATTACACCGTCCTGTCGAGCACGATGAGGGAACGGTCCGGTACCCAGATCGAATGTCCGGCCTCGACGACGGACGGGTGATCGGGATCCGGTTCGGCGGTTTCGATGACCTTCTCCCACTTCTCCCCGTACTCCGCGGGAGGCGTGGTGAACTCGAGCGGCGCGTCGTGCGCGTTGAAGAAGAGCAGGAACGAGCTGTCCACGTGACGCTGGCCGTACTGGCCGCGCTCCCGGATGCCCTCGCCGTTGACGAAGAGCGCGACCGCCCGGCCGAAGTCGTTGCCCCAGTCGTCGCCGGCCATCTGCCGGCCGTCCGGGGTGAACCACTCCAGGTCGGGCAGCGGGTCCCCGCCGCCGCGCGCGGTCACCGGCAGGCCGGTGAAGAACCGGCGGCGCTGGAACACCTGGTGCCGGTGGCGGAACGCGGTCAGCTTGCGGGCGAACTCGAGCAGCTGCTCGTCGGCGTTCTCCCAGTCGATCCAGCTGATCTCGTCGTCCTGGCAGTACGCGTTGTTGTTGCCCTGCTGGGTGCGGCCCAGCTCGTCACCGTGGGAGATCATCGGGACGCCCTGGCTGAGCATCAGCGTGGCCAGGAAGTTGCGGCGCTGCCGGGCCCGCAGCTGCAGCACCTTGGCGTCGTCGGTGGGCCCCTCGATGCCGCAGTTCCAGGACCGGTTGTGGCTCTCGCCGTCCCGGTTCTCCTCGCCGTTGGCCTCGTTGTGCTTGTCGTTGTAGCTGACCAGGTCGTTGAGCGTGAACCCGTCGTGCGCGGTCACGAAGTTGATCGAGTGGAAGGGCTTGCGGCCGTCGTCCTGGTAGAGGTCGGCCGACCCGGTGATCCGGGAGGCGAACTCGGCGAGGGTGGCCGGCTCGCCGCGCCAGAAGTCGCGCACGGTGTCCCGATACTTGCCGTTCCACTCGGTCCAGTTCGGCGGGAAGTTGCCGACCTGGTAGCCGCCCGGACCGACGTCCCACGGCTCGGCGATCAGCTTCACCTGGCCGACGATCGGGTCCTGCTGCACCACCTCGAAGAACGTGGAGAGCCGGTCCACGTCGTAGAACTCGCGGGCCAGGGTGGAGGCGAGGTCGAAGCGGAAGCCGTCGACGTGCATCTCGGTCACCCAGTACCGCAGCGAGTCCATGATCAGCTGCAGGCTCTGCGGGCTGCGGACGTTCAGGCTGTTCCCGGTGCCGGTGTAGTCCATGTAGAACTGCGGCTGGTCGTCGACGAGCCGGTAGTACGTCCGGTTGTCGATGCCCTTCAGGCTCAGGGTGGGTCCCAGGTGGTTGCCCTCGGCCGTGTGGTTGTAGACCACGTCGAGGATGACCTCCATGCCGGCCGCGTGCAGCGCCTTCACCATGCCGCGGAACTCCTGGGTCTGCTGGCCGAGCGTCCCGGTCGAGGAGTACCCGTGGTACGGCGCGAAGAAGCTCAGCGTGTTGTAACCCCAGTAGTTGCGCAGCCCCAGGTCGTCCAGGCGGTTGTCGTGGACGAACTGGTGCACCGGCATCAGCTCGACAGCCGTCACGCCGAGGCCCTTGAGGTGCTCGATGATCGCCGGATGCCCTATCGCGGAGTACGACCCCCGCATGTCCCGCGGGATCTCCGGGTGCCGCTGGGTCAGGCCCTTCACGTGCGTCTCGTAGATCACCGAGTGGTGGTACGGGATGTCCGGCCGGCGGTCGTTGCCCCAGTCGAAGTAGGGGTTCACCACGACGCCCTTGGGCATGTACGCCGCCGAGTCCAGATCCGACATCTGGTCCGGGTTCGCGAAGTCGTACGCGTACATCGCCGGGTGCCACTGGATGTCCGAGTCGACGGCTCGCGCGTACGGGTCGAGCAGCAGCTTGTGCGGGTTGCACCGCAGACCCCGGTGCGGCTCGTACGGGCCGTACACCCGGTAGCCGTACCGCTGCCCCGGCTCGACGCCGGGCAGGTACGCGTGCCAGACGAACGCGTCCTGTTCGTGCAGTTGAACCTTGCGCTCGTTGCCCGAGGCGTCGAAGAGGCAGAGTTCTACCGCCTCGGCCACCTCTGAGAAGATCGCGAAGTTTGTGCCCGTCCCGTCGTAAGTGGCACCCAGTGGGTACCGGTGACCAGGCCAGACCTGCATATCGGTTGCTCCTACCCCTCGGTCATCTTCTCGCGCACGACCGGCGCGGGCTGCAATGCCCACCAACCGGTGGAGCTAACCCTGGGCGGCCGCGTCTTGCCGCAATTGTTCCGGAAGTCACTGCTACGGTCGGCCCGACTGTCCGGTTGGACGGTGTGATCTCCCCGTCCGGGGGTTTGATGTGGGCAAAATTGAGAATTGTGGCCAAGTGCCGCAAAGTGATCACTTCAGCTTCGGGCCGCAGGTGTGCGGCGCCCTCACCCCGGACGCCGGCGCCGGCCGGGAATGGCTGGTGACCGACGGCCTCGGCGGCTACGCCTGCGGCACCGTGAGCGGTCTGCGCACCCGCCGTCACCACTCCCTGCTGACCGTGACCGATCACTCCGGCACCCGCCACACCGCCCTCGCCTCCCTCGATCTCACCGTCACCCTGCCGTCCGGCGCCAAGGTCGCGCTGCACACCCACGAGTGGGAGTCCGGCGCCGTCGTGCCCGGCGGCCACCGCTACCTGGAGACCTTCACGCTCGACCGCGGGCTGCCGCGCTGGCGGTGGCGGATCGGCGACGTGGTGATCGAGCGCGAACTGGCCCTGCGGCACGGGCACGCCTCGCTCGCGGTGACGTACCGGGTGGTGTCGGCGCCGGGCCCGGTCGGACTGGCCGCCGCCGCGATGTGCACCTGGCGCGACGCGGACGGCACCCGGCACGCCGGCGATCCCCCACCCGGCGCCACGCCGGCCGCCGGTGGAGTGATCGTCGCGGACGCCTACCGGCTCGCCGGTCCGGGCTGGCAGCCGGCCGGGATCTGGCACCACGGCGTGCGGACCCGCACCGACGGCGCGACCGAGGACCTCTGGCTGGCCGGGACGTTCTTCGCCCGGGTCGCGCCGGGCGAGGCCATGGACGTCTCGGCGTGGGCGGGCGATCTCGCGGACCCACCGCCACCTCCGCCGGTGGTCATCGCAGCGGAGCGCGAGCGCGCTCATCGTCTGGTCAGCGCCGCCAAGGCCGAGGGGTACGGGGAAACCCTCGCGCTCGCCGCCGACCGGTTCGTGATCCGCGCCCCGGACGGACCGGACGTCATCGCCGGCTACCCGTGGCACGGCAGCCGGCTGAGCGACACGATGACCGCCTACGAGGGGCTGTTCCTCGACACCGGCCGCGCCGAGGAGGGCCGGGAGCTGCTGATCGCCCGGACCCGGACCGCCGGTGACGAGGCAGGCGCCCCGGACGCGCCGCTCTGGCTGGTGCACGCGGTGGACCGGCACGTGACGCGTACCGGGGACAGCGACCTGGCCGCCGAACTCGCCGCGCCGCTGGGCCGGCTGCTGCGGCAGCGACTGAACGGCTCCGGGCCGCTCGCCGTCGACCCGGCCGACGGCCTGCTCCGGACCGCCGCCGGCAAACCCGTGGACCTCAACGCCCTCTGGGTGAACGCGCTCGCCGCGATGGGCGACCTGCTCACCGACGGCGGCTACGACGACGGCGAGCCGCGCGCCCGGCACGCCCGGGCCCGCACCTCCTTCCTGGCCGCCTTCCCGGCGCCGGAGGGCTGGCTCCACGACCTGGTCGAGGGCCCGGCCGCGACCTATCCGCTGGGCGCCGGGGCGCACCACGACGACCCCTCGCTGCGCCCCGGCCAGCTGCTCGCCTGGTCGCTGCCGCACGCGCCGATGCGGGGGCGCGACGACGCCCCGGTCCGTACCGCCGGGGAGGCGCTGCTCACGCCACTCGGCCTGCGCACCCTCGCCGAGAACGAGTACGGCTACCAGCCCCGGCAGGACGGCGGCCGGGACGGGACGGTCCGGCCCTGGCTGATCGGCCCGTACGCGGACGCCTGCGCCGCCACCGGCCGGTCGGCCGAAGGGCTGCTCACCGGCCTGGAGGCGCATCTGGCCGAGTGGGGTGTCGGCTCGGTCAGCGAGAGCGCGGACGGCGAACCGCCGCACCGGGCCAGCGGCTGCCCGTTCTTCGCGGCGTCGGTCGCCGAGGTGCTACGTGTGAGAAGAGGCCTGGCGTGAAGATCCTGATGCTCTCCTGGGAGTATCCGCCGCTGCTGGTGGGCGGCCTGGGCCGGCACGTGCACGCGCTCGCCACCACGCTCGTCGCGGCCGGGCACGACGTGACGGTGGTGACCCGGCACACGCCCGGCGCGCTGACCGAGGAGTACACCGAGGGCGTCCGGGTGGTCCGCGCCCCGGACGACCCGCCGACCGCCACCGGCGCGGACGACGACATGCTGGGCTGGGCGATGGCGTTCAACCACACACTCACCCGGGCCGCGCTACGCGCCTCCCGCACCGAGCGGTACGACGTGGTGCACGCCCACGACTGGCTCGTCGCGCACGCCGCCGTGACACTGCGCGACCACCTGGACGTGCCGCTCGTCGCCACCGTCCACGCCACCGAGTCCGGCCGGCACCAGGGCTGGCTGCCGGCCCCGGCGAACCGGGCCATCGACGGCATCGAGCGCTGGCTCTGCGCCGAGGCGGTCCGGGTGATCGTCTGCTCGGCGTACATGAAACGCGAGGTCATCCGGCTGTTCGACGTGCCGCCGAGCCGCGCCGAGGTGGTCTTCAACGGGGTGGACGCGCTGCGCTGGCGTGCCCGGCCCCGTGCCGTGGAGGCGGCCCGCGCCCGGTACGCCGGCGACGGCCCGCTGATCAGCTTCGCCGGGCGGCTCGTCTACGAGAAGGGCGTGCAGCACCTCATGGCGGCCGTCCCGATGCTGCGGGAACGCCATCCCGGCCTCCGGGTCGTGATCGCGGGCGACGGCCCGTACCGGAAGGATCTCGAAGATCTGGCCGGCTCGCTCGGGGTGAGCTTCGCGGGGTTCCTGGGCGGGCACGAGCTGACCGCGCTGATGGGCGCGTCGGACTGTTACGTGGTGCCGAGCATCTACGAGCCGTTCGGGATGGTCGCGCTGGAGGCGGCGGCGGCCGGCACCCCCGTCGCGGTGGCCGGCACCGGCGGCCTCGCCGAGATCGTGGAGCACGGGGTCACCGGGGTGACGTTCGCGCCCGGCGATCCGGCGGCGCTGGCCGAGGCGGTCGGCGCGGTGCTCGCGGACCGCGACTATGCCCGGTCGCTGGCGTTGCGGGCCCGGTCGCGGGTGCGCGAGGACTTCTCCTGGCAGACCATCGCGGGGCAGACCGTCGCGGTCTACGACCAGGCGCGGGCGGCGGACTCCCGGCGGGTCGCGCGGGAGGCGGAGAGCCTGCTCAACCACGTCCCGGCAACCCGCCACGCCACGGCCTGACCCCGCTCGCGCGAGCGTCAGCCCGGCGTGGCGATCGACCGGGCGGCGCTGTAGAGCGCGAGGCTGGTGTGCGCGGCGGACAGCAGCGGGACCGCCACGCCGTGCGCCGCCGCCTCGGCCACCAGGTCACCGACGATCGCGTCGTGCTCGACCGGCAGGCCCTGTGCCATGTCGCGGTACATCGACGAGGTGGTCGGCTCGCTGGACGCCATGGTCGACGTGACCACCTCCAGCATCGCCGGCCGGGGCGGACGGCCGGCCGCGGTCGCCACCGCGACGGCCTCGGCCGCCACCGCGCGGGTGAAGGCCGGGCCGCCCGGCGCCGCGTTGATCTCGCCGATCGAGGCCCGCATCAGCGTGGTGGCCGCGCCGAGCGACGCGAGCAGCACCCACTTCTCCCACATCTCGTGGACGATCCGGGTCGACGGCCGGGAGTCGAAGCCCGCGCCGGTCAGGGTCTGCGTCACGGCGTCGAGCCGGTCGTCCGGACCGCCGTCGAGCGGCCCGTAGGCCAGCCGGTGCAGCCCGCTCATCCGGACCACGTCGCCGTCGTCGTCGAGCGTCGCGTGGATCATGCAGACGCCACCCCACGCGCGCTCGGCGCCGAACGCCGCCACCAGCGCATCCACGTGCCGCATGCCGTTGAGCAGGGGCACGATCACGGTACGGTCGCCGACCGCCGGACCGAGGCCGGACAGCACCGCGTCCAGCGCGTGACTCTTCACCGCGAGCAGAATCAGGTCGTACGGCCCGTCCACACCCTCCGCGGTGACCAGTCGCGGCGTGAGCACGGTCTCGCCGTCCGGGCCGCGCAGGCGCAGCCCGCGCTCGCGCAGGCGGTCCGCCCGGCCCGGCCGGACCAGGAACGTCACGTCCCGGCCGGCCTCGGTCAGACGGCCGCCGAAGTAGCCGCCTGTCGCACCGGCGCCGGCGACGAGAACCCGCATCTCAGCCCAGCTGCTCGTCGTCGAAGCACCAGCGCCAGGTCTCCCCCGGCTCGTAGGAGCGCATCACCGGGTGGCCCACCTCGGCGTGGTGGTGGGACATGTGCCGGCGCGGCGACGAGTCGCAGCAGGCGACCTTTCCGCAGTTCAGGCAGAGGCGCAGGTGGACCCAGTCGTCGAAGCCGCCGGCCACGCACTCCGGGCAGCCCTGGGCGTACGGGGTCTGGGGCGGCGGATCGCCCGCGTCCTTCAGGTGCTGACAGATCACTCTTCACTCCGGTGCAACTGGGATTCTTCGAGGTCGAGTTCTCGCTGGGCGCGGACCAGCACCTCCTCGGGGATCCGCCCCTCGTTCCGGGCGATCTTGAAGACGTGCCGTTCTGCTTTGATCATCTCGCGGCGGAGACGGCCGTACGCCGCCGACGGCGTTTCCTGATGCTGGCTGCCCAGACGTTCCCACGCGTTGTTGGACCGGCTCTCCACCAGGCCTCGCAACCGGTCGACCACGGCGGGCGGCGCGCCGTTCGCATGCGCGTCCAGCGCCTCCAGGGCGGCCCGGCTCGCGGTGTGCTGCACGCCCGCCTCGGCCAGGGCGTCCTGCGCGCTGTTGTCCTCGCGCACCCTCAGCACCCGGGACAGGACCGGCAGCGTCGTCCCCTGGATCAGCAGGGTCAGCACGATGATCGCGAAGGCGACGAAGACGAACAGCTCGCGGGGGTAGTCGGGCACCCCGTTCTCCCCGGGCGGCGGCAGCGTCTGCGCGGCGGCGAGCGTGACCACGCCGCGCATGCCGGCCCAGGCGATCACCGTCGGGACGGCGATCCGGGGCCGCTCCTCCCGGTTGCGGATCCGGGGCACCAGGCGGGCCAGATAGGTGGCCGGGTACATCCAGAGGAACCGGATGCCCACGAGCGCGGCGAAGACCACGGCGGTGACCTGCACGGTCGTCGCCATGTCGGTCTCGATCGTGCTCACCACGGTCCGCAGCTGCAGGCCGACGAGCAGGAAGACCACGCCCTCGAGCAGGAACGTCACCAGCCGCCAGACCGCGTCCAGCTGCAGCCGGGAGGTCGCCGACAACAGGTACGGCATCCGGTGCCCGAGGTAGAGGCCGGCGATCACCACGGCCACGACGCTCGACGTGTGCAGCTCCTCGGCGACGATCACCACGATGAACGGGGTGAGCAGGCCGACCGCGTCCTCCAGCAGCGGGTCCTTGATCTTGCGGTGCAGCCAGGCCGCGCCGACCGCGAACACCAGGCCGATCGCGACACCGCCGCCGGCCTTGAGCGCCACCTCACCGGCGATCTCGGCGAACCCGACCGCGGCGCCGGCCAGCGCGCCCGCCGCGACCCGCACCATCACCAGCGCGGTCGCGTCGTTGAGCAGGCTCTCGCCCTCCAGGATCGTCACCACCCGCCGGGGTAACCCGACCCGGCGGGCGATGGCGGTCGCCGAGACCGCGTCCGGCGGGGCGACGATCGCGCCGAGCGCGACGCAGGCGGCGAGCGGCACCTCGGGCATCAGCAGATGGACGAGATAACCGATGACCAGCGCGGTCAGCACGACGAGTCCCACCGCGAGCAGCAGGATCGGCCGTAACGCCAGGCGGAACGCGGGCACCGAGGTCTGCAGCGCGGCCACGTAGAGCAGCGGAGGCAGGATCCCGATCAGGACGAGTTCCGGTTCGAGATGCGCCTCCGGGAAGCCCGGTACGTAGGACAGCGCCAGCCCGGCCACGAGCAGCACCAGAGGCGCCACGAAGCCGAGACGGCGGGCCAGCGCGGCGCCGACCACGGAGATCGCTACGAGCACGACCATGTCGACGATGGCTTCCATGCCGGGAAGCTTAGAGACTGCCCCGGCGATCGTCCGCTCCCGGACTGTCCGGAGCTCAGGTAGTGGTGCTCACCACGTCCGAACGGGCAATCGTGCGGGTGTAGGTGCCCTCCTCGGTGCCCGTATGGGTCATCACCACGTCCACCGAGAAGACATAGGGCGTGCCGGCGGTCAGCCCGGTGACCGTCGCGCTCACGTCGCCGCACGCGGCCGGGGTGACGGTGGTCCAGCCGACCTCGTCCTGCGCGCCGACCTTGAGGTCCTGGGAGGCCGCTGTCACCCGGTAGTCGACGATGTTCGGCCCGCCCGGGTGGTACCAGGTCACCACGGCGCTGGTCCGGCCCGGCGTCACGGCCAGCCCGTTGATCACGCCGGCGCCGCGCGGCGCCGGGGCGCAGGAGGGGCTCGCGCTCGCCGTCGGGGTCGCGCTCGCCGCCAGGGTCGGCAGGGTCACCCCGGGGGTGGGCGACGCCGTGCCGTACGTCGTCTGCGGTGACGAGGTGGCCTTGCCGGCGTTCACCACCATCCAGTCGGCGCCGCTGTTGTCCGCCGGCGTGGACGCCGGCGACGCGGAGGAACAGCCGGCGACCAGCAGCGGCAGCGCGACGGCGGACAGCAGCAGAGCGGACTTCTTCCGGAATCCCAGCACGTCATCCAGGATCGGGCCGGACCGGCGGATCCTTAGGCCTTGCGGTAATGGTCGCGGGCACGGCGGGCCAGGTCCCGGGTGGCGACCGAGTTCGCCCAGGTGCCGAGGACCATGCCGCCGAGCGGGATCACCTTCACGACCACGCGCTTGGCAGCCCGTACCCCGGCCATCTGCGCCAGCCGGACGCCCAGAGTGACCAGAACGCGTGCCATCGGCGCGCCGGAGGCGCCCGTGAAGATCCGGCTGGCATGCTCCCGGCCGGCCGCCACACCGAGCGCGGTCCGCGCGGTCTCCGCGATCTTGTGCACCCGCTGCAGCACCAGCAGCTCGGTCGCCCGTTCCGGGGCCGCCGGGTCGAGGCCGTGGGCGGCCGCCACGTGCAGCACCATCCGGGCCTGGGTCCAGGCCAGCACGCCGACGTCGATCACCGCGCCGGGCAGGCCCGCCGCGCCGGAGACGGCGCCGGAGACCCGGGCCAGGGTGGTGAAGCGTTTGACGGCGAGCGCGGCCAGCTCGTCGGGACCGGCTCCGGGACGCTCGGCACGCATCCGGGCGAGCCAGCCGGCCGCCTCCGGACCGAGCCGCAGCACCGCCTCGAGGGCCAGGTGCTCGGGCGCGAACTGCGGGTCTGCCTTCATCCGGGACCAGAGCGTGCTCGGCGGCGCGGTGTTCTCCAGAACGGCGGGTACCTGTCGGCTCAAAGACCACTCCAGGGGGGCGAAGAAGTTGATCTGAACCCCATTGTGCGCGGTCCGCGCACGTCCCTCGTCAACGCGGTCGTCACACCGATGCGTCTCGTAACACCGATGCGCGAGGATGGGAATGGACGTACCCGTTCCGGTGTTGCTCCGGAAACCCGCAGGAGGAGGTTCACAGCGTGCTCGACCCACACGGGCTCTACGAGGTGATCGGTGAGCTGCCGGTCCTGGACAGCCCGGTGCTCATCCAGGCGCTCACCGGATTCGTCGACGCCGGCAGCGCCATCCAGTTGGCCCGCGATCACATGCTGGAGAACCTGGAGAGCGAGGTCGTCGCGACGTTCGACCTGGACCAGCTCCTCGACTACCGCTCACGCCGCCCACCGATGATCTTCGTGGCCGACCACTTCGAGAGCTACGAGGACCCGAGTCTCGCCCTGCACCTGGTCACCGACCAGCTGGGCACCCAGTTCCTGCTGCTCGCCGGCCCCGAGCCGGACCTGCAGTGGGAGCGTTTCATCGTGGCGGTCACCCAGCTGATCGAGGATCTGGACGTCCGCGTCACCGTCGGCCTCAACGCCATCCCGATGGCCGTGCCGCACACCCGCCCGGTCGGCCTCACCGCGCACGCCACCGACAAGCGGCTGCTCGGCGACCACGAGTCCTGGCTGCAGCGGGTCCAGGTGCCGGCGAGCGTCGGCAACCTGCTCGAGTTCCGGCTCGGCGAGACCGGGCACGACGCCCTGGGGTACGCCGCGCACGTCCCGCACTACCTGGCACAGACCGGTTACCCGGCCGCCGCCGAGCTGCTGCTCGACTCGGTGTCCGCGAGCACCGGGCTGGCGCTGCCGACCGGCGCGCTGCGCGAGTCCGCCAAGCTGGTCCGCGAAGAGGTGGACAAGCAGATCGCCGACGACGAGCAGGCCGGGCGGCTGGTGACCTCACTGGAGGCGCAGTACGACGCGTTCGTCCGGGGACGGCAGGGCAACCTGCTCGCGGACAACGACACGCCGCTGCCGACGGCCGAGGAGCTGGGGGCGGAGCTGGAGCGGTTCCTGGCCGAGCAGAGCCGGGACGAGTGATCGTCACGGCTCCTCCCCGGTGGCCGGCCCGGCGGCCGACTCAGTGGCCGGTTCGGTGGCCGGCTCGGCGGCCAGTTCGGTCAGCCGGCGTTCCAGGAAGCGCCGCTCGGCCCCGTCGTCGGTGAGTGCCCGCGCGCGCCGATAGGCGTCCCGGGCCTCGCCGGTGCGCCCCAGACGCCGCAGCAGCTCGGCGCGGGTCGAGTGCAGGTAACGGAAGTCGTGCAGGCCGAGGCCGTCGACGATGCGCAGGCCCGCCTCCGGCCCCTCGGTCTCGGCGACCGCGATGGCCCGGTTCAGCTCCACGACCGGCGAGGCGGTCAGCCGGGCCAGCTCGGCGTAGAGCTCGGCGATCTGCGGTCAGTGATCAGCGGCGATCGTGAACGCCTCCTGCGCGGCGTCCTCGGCGAGATCGAAGTCGCCGAGGACGCCGACGAGGCCGGCCAGCACCCGGCCCCACTCCGCGCGGAAGATCTCGTCCAGCGCGGTTACCAATACACCTCCGACGGCCGGATCTCGACGGCGCCGCCGTACCGCGCCGCCGGCACCCGGCCGGCCACCTCGATGGCCGCCTCGAGATCGTCCGCCTCCAGGATGAACAGGCCGCCGACGGCCTCCTTCATCCCGACGAACGGGCCGTCGGTGGTCAGCGTCCGGCCGCCCTCGACCCGTACCGTCGTCGCGTTCTCGGCGAGACCCATCGGCGGCGCCGGGGTGACGCCCGGCGTCTGGTTGATCGCCTGGTAGTCGGCGTAGACCTGCTTCTGCTCGTCCGGGCTGAGCTCGGCCTGCCGTTCCAGCGCAGTGCCTTGATAGATCAACATGATGTACTTCATGGCTACCTCCTCAGGACCGTCGCGGTAAGACGAACGGCGAGCCCGCGAATCGACAGTCTGCCGGAAAATTCTCAGCGCGATCCGAACCGTGTCCCGTCGTCCCGGAGACGTTGGGAATGTCGTACCCGTCGATTAGTATGTATGTACGAAAGAGGGGCCCTGAGCTGCTGATCTTCGGCCGATGCGGGCTGCGGTCAGCGCTAGTGAGGAGACCGACGTGACCACGTCAACCATGTCCACGATCCCCCCTTATGCGACGATGCTCGGCTTCACGCGGTATGTGTCTCGCACCGGTCCCGCCAAGGCCACCTTCGTCGGCGGGCTGCGCCGGCAGCGGGAGCGCCGGTCCGGGTTCAACCCGCACGGCCAGCTGGTGAAAGCACTGAAAGCCGACATCGCGTTCCGCACCGGCGGCAGCTACCTCGCCGGCGTCGTCGGCCTCGTCAAGGACCGGTGGAAGCCGCTCTACTCGTCGCTGCGGTCCGGCGCGCAGGCCTACCTCACGTCGCTCGGCGATCCGGCGCAGGTCAACCTCGCACAGACGCGTGACGCCATCGCCACGGTCGGACCACTCGCCGTCAAAATCAACCCCCACTTCGGCCTTCGGTACGACGATGGCCGTCGCGAGGCCGTGCGTCTGCACTTCGACGAGGAGCCGCCGGGCACCGACGCCGTGACCGCGATGCTGCACCTGATGGCGAGTCACATGGACCAGATCCTGCCGAACGCCGAGCCGGTGCTGGTCGACGTCCGGCGCGGCGTCACCCACCGTCTCGACGCCGCGGCCCGGCCCGCGCATGTGGAGAGCTGGCTGGCCGGCGAGGCGGCGGCCTTCACCGCGATGTGGGCCGCCACCGCAACCGACACCACCACCACCAGCACCGCCGCCTGATCCACCCGTCCGCCCCGGCGTGCCTCGTCACGCCGGGGCGGCCCGTGGCCGGACTGCCGGTCCGGTGGAGGCGCCGCCCGTACCGGTGGCGTTAAGCTGCCTGGCGTGAGTCTCAACCTCGGCAACCTCGGCCCGCCGCGCTCCTGACCGGAGCGCCCGTCGCGCTCCCTCGCGGAGCGCGCCCCTGACCGATCGAGCATCGCTCGGCCGGTCTCCTTTCGCTGCGCTCCGGTGCCCGCCGACACCGACTCACTTCTTCTTTCCGGAGCGCACGTGTTCAGCAAACGTTTCACCCTGTCCAATTCCGCGACGGCCGGCGCCCGCCTGAGCCTGTTGCAACTCTCCGCCGCCGGCATCCTCTGGGGCACCGCCGGCGTCGTCGTCCAGGTCGTCGCCGAAAGCACCGGGCTCGGCGCCGTCGCGATCGGCTTCTACCGGCTGCTCTCCGCGGCCGCCGTTTTGCTGCTGCTCGGCCTGTTCACCCGGGACTCCACGCCGGCCACCGGTGCGCGGCAACTGCTCGCGGCGTTTCGCGGCGCGCCCGTGGTGATCGTCCTGGCCGGCGCCGGGCTCGCCGCCTACCAGGCGCTGTACTTCGTCGCGGTCCGGCTGGGCGGCGTCAGCATCGCCACCGTGGTCAGCCTCGGCATCGCGCCGGTGCTGCTCAGCGCCTGGGAGACCGCACGCACCCGGCAGCGTCCGGGCACCGGGGTCCTGGCCGCCTCCGCGGCGGCGCTCCTCGGGCTCGCGCTGATCGCCGGGGCCACGGTCGACACCGGCGCGCCGGCCGCCGGGCTCGGGCTGCTCGCCGCCGTCGGGTCCGGTGTCGTCTACGCCGCGTCGACCGCGTTGAGCCGGCACACCACCCAGGGCGTGCAGCCGCTGACCCTGACCACCCTGTCGTGCACGATCGGCGCGATCACCCTGCTGCCGATCGCCGCCGTGGAGGGGCTCGCGTTCACGCCGCAGGCGAAGCCGATCGCACTGCTGGGTTATGCCGGGGCGATCACGACGGCGCTGGCATACGCGCTGTTCTACACCGGGTTGCGGCGCACGACGGGCAGTGTCGCCGTCGTGGTCACGCTGCTGGAGCCGCTCACCGCGGCCCTGCTCGCCGTGCTGCTGATCGACGAGCCGCTCGGCGCCGCCACGATCGCCGGCGGGGCGTTGCTGCTCGGCGCGGTGGCGACGCTGTACGTCGGCGCCGCCCAGCCGACAGAGCCGGCAGCCGAGCGGGCAGGGGAACCGGCAGCTGGGCTGGCAGGGGAGCCGGCAGCCGGGCCGGTTGGATCAGCAACCGAGCCGGCTGAGATCCAGCCCGCCGAGACCCGAGCCTGACAGCACTCAGAACCAGCCGGTCCGGCTGGCGCACAGCGCGGTCCGAACGCCCGGACAACAGCACTCAGAACCAGCCGGTCCGGCCGGCGCACAACGTAGTCCGAACGCCCGGACAACAGCACTCAGAACCAGCCGGTCCGGCCGGCGCACAGCGCGGTCCGAACGCCCGGACAACAGCACTGAGAACCAGCTCGCCCCGGCCGGCTGGCTCTCAGTGCTGCCAAACGCCGCCACGACGACACTGAGCACCAGCCGGCCCGCAAGAGTCCAAGATTCACGGCTGAGGGGAACCAACAGAACTCCGCTCGGCCAGCGGTCCCTGGCGTTCCGCGCCCGAACTCAACATTCACCGGGCGACCATCCCCGCCCCGCCCGGGGGGCACGCGACCGGCCGGGGTCAGGTGACTTCCAGGGGGAGGCGGATCAAAACCGTCGTTCCGGACTCGCCGCCGGTCAGCTCCACACTGCCATGATGCCGCTCCACCACGGCCCGGCTCAGGGTCAGCCCGAGCCCACTGCCCGGAATCGTCCGGTCGCTACCCCGGCTGGTCCGATAATGCCCGGTGAACAGCTCCTCCCGTTCCGCCCGGGGCACGTCGCCCGCCGCGTCCGAGACGGACAGTTCGGCGGCCCGGCCGGTGCTGCGCAGCGTCACCGCGACGTGGCCGCCGTCCGGGCTGTACCGGACCGCGCTGCCCAGCAGGTTCTGCACGATGTGGCGCAGCCGGTCCCGGTCGCACGGCACGATCAGCTCGCCGGGCAGGTCGGCGTCGATCACCACGGGCGCGCCGTCGATGGCCCGCCGGGTTCGCTCGACGACGTCGCGGACGACCGCGGCCAGGTCGACGGGTGTGCGCCGGACGTCCGCGTGCCCGGCGTCCAGGGCGGACAGTTCCAGCAGCTCGTTGATGATCTCGCGGAGGGAGAGGGTGTTCCGTTCGATCACCTGGATCAGCCGGGGACCGTCGCGGACCAGTGTCGCCTCGTCGGCTTCGCGGAGCAGTTCGGTGTACGCGCTGATCGACGTGAGCGGGGTCCGCAGCTCGTGCCCGATCAGCGCGAGGTACTCGTTCTTGCTGCGGGTCAGCTGGCGCTGCAGGTCCTCCACCCGGCTGCGCTCGACGAACTGGCCGAGGTGCGCGGCGATCCCGGACATCAGGGCGAGCAGCTCGTCCTCCGGGTCCTCGATCGCGTCGGCGAAGACGGTCAGCACCCCGATCGGGCCGGAGCCGTCGTGCACCGGGATGGCGACGGCGGTGTGCAGCCGGTCGGCCGAGGTGTCCGGTGAGATCAGGCTCTGCGGCCGTCCCACGTCCCGGATCCAGAGCGGCTTGTCGACCTGCCAGGCGCGTCCGGCGAGTCCCTGGCCGTACGCGAGCCGCTCCGGCACCGGGATCTCCCCCGGCCAGCCCGGCGCGCTCCACCGCGCCGCCGCCCGGATCGTCCCCTCCTCGACCAGCCACAGCTCGGCGTGCACCCAGTCGAGCGCGCCGACCACCGCCTCCAGCACCCGCGGCCCGGCCGCCTCGATGCTGGGCGCCTCGGTGAGGGCGGTCGTCACGGCGAGCTCGCAGCTGCGGAACCGTTCGGCGCGGCGCTGCCGGGTGACGTCCTGCACGGCCTGGACGGCGCCGAGCACCCGGCCGTCGACGCCGTGGAAGGGCTGGGCGTCCATCACGTAGTAGTGGGTGCGCCGGCTGCGGCCGTGCAGGGCGAGCGGCTCGTCCCGGATCACCTCGCCGCGCAGCGCGCGGACCAGGCCCAGGTCGTCGCGGGTGAGCGGGGTGCCGGTGGCGTCGGTGAGGCCGGGGACCGGCTCGGTGCCGAAGACCGTGTCACCCCAGAGGCGGCGCATCCGCTCGTTGACGAACGCGATCCGGCCTTCCGCGTCGCAGGCGACCACCCCGTCGTGCAGGCTGTCCAGCACGGCGTCGAGGAACCGGTGCTGCTGCTCGAGTTCGTGCCGCGCGATCTGCTCACCGATCAGCAGGGTCGCCACCTCGGACGCCTCGGAGACGGCCGCGACCTGCTCCGGCGTCCACGGGCGGGGCTGGTGGTCGTAGGCGAAGCAGACCCCGAGGACGGCGCCGGAGCGGTCGTGCACCGGGCAGCCGAGGTACGCACCGCCGCCCCGGCGCAGCAGGCCGTCGTCGATCCGCGGGTCGGCGCGGGCGTTCTCCACGATCAGGGTGGTTCCGTGGCGGACCACGAGCCCGCCGAGGGAGCGGTCCAGCCCGGTTTCGGCGAGCACCTCCCAGTCCGCGGCGACACCCCAGCTGCCGTAGAGGCGCAGCCGGTTCTCCTCGACGAACTGGATGCAGGCGCTGGGCGCTCCGGCGGCGCGGGCCACCAGTGCCGCGAGCTGGTCGGCGGATCCGGAGGTGAGCACGCCGCGGTGCAGGTCGGGCCCGGCGGCGGCGTCGGCGATCAGGTCGCGGAAGGAGCCGGTGGGCGGCCGGGCGGCGGGCGCGGCAGCCGCCGGCGGATGTCCACCGGCGGCCGTCCCCCCGTGAGGTGCGGTCACGCGTGCGAGAGCTCCACGGGTCCGTCCGGACCGCCCGGCGTCGATGCCGGCGTCATCTCGCCGCATGGCTGACCTCCACACTCAAGGGTAGAGGGGCGAAAAGGCTAAAAGGGGTGAAATGCGCGGGCACCCCAGCGGTCGTCCGGCACGCGGACCCGGCGACGGCCCGCGGACTCCCGCGCCCGCCCACCGGACTTCCGGGGACCTAGCTCCGCTCGTACCGTAAATCGGCAATCGGGCGACCGGCCTCGGCGCCGCGCCGTTCGAACTTGGTCTCCGGCCGCGCATGCGGCGTCGCCGGAAGGCGGCGCAGACCCGGATCCGCGTCCAAGGTCTCCGCCATCGCCTCCGCGTAGTGCGGCCAGTCGGTCGCGCAGTGCAGCACGCCGCCCGGCCGCAGGCGCTCGCGCAGCAGCGCCACGTTGCCCGGCCGGATCAGGCGCCGTTTGTGGTGCCGCGCTTTCGGCCACGGGTCCGGGAAGAAGACGTGCACGGCGTCCAGCGCTTCCGCCGGGATGCGGTGCACCAGCTCCATCGCGTCGCCGTGCGCCACCCGGACGTTGGTCAGGCCCCGCTCGCCGACGAGGGCGAGCAGGTTGCCGATGCCCGGCGTGTGCACCTCGACACCGAGGAAATCCCGGTCCGGATCGGCCGCGGCCATCGCCGCGGTCGCATCACCCATGCCGAAACCGATTTCCAGTACGACCGGAGCGGTGCGCCCGAACAATCCGGCGAGATCGAGCTCAGTCCGGTCACCATCGATGACAGTCAGTCCCAGATGGGGCCAGAGGGTGGTGTGGGCATCCGCATGGCGGGTGCTCATCCGTCCCCGGCGAGGGTGGAACGTGCGAATGGGCCGGATGTTCGTCTCAGTCATGGCGGCCCCAGTGTAGTTTTACCGGCTCACCGGCTGCACGCTCGGCTGCGAGCCGGACTTGAGCGGCACACGCAGGCCGTTCGCCAGGCCCACCACGGTCACCCAGGACGTCCCGGCCTTCTCGCTGGTGATCACGGCCCGGCTGGCGTCCACGTAATCGAGCTCGCGGTCCATCGCGTTGCCGATCGTCCTCGTCGCGCCGGTCACCGCGTCGTACTCGACCAGGTGCACCGGCTTGTTCTCGGACGCGACCTCACCCTCCTGGTACGCGGTGAACGCCAGCTTGGCGCCGTCCGACCGCCAGCTCGGCACGACCGCGAAACCGCTGTTCTGGACGCCGCCACCGCCGTACGCCGCGACCGTCTTCTCCCGGCCGGTCGGCAGGTCGCCGAGGCTCAGGCAGGAGTCGTAGATCGACTCGCAGTCGCCGCCGCGGAACGCCAGCTGACGCCCGTCCGGCGACCACGCGACCGCGTTGTCCGTGCTCAGCTCCTTCTGCACGCTGCTCTTGGCGGCCTCGGTCTCGCCCGGCAGCTCCTCGCTCCGGCAGTCCCGCGGGAAGAGCACCGCCGGGGCGCCCTTGCCGTCGGTCCGGATCTGGTAGACGCCCGGGCCGCCGCTGCAGGAGAGCGACGCGAACGCGATCCACTTGCCGTCCGGCGACCAGGACGGTCCGGCGGCCGGACGGGTGGTGAGCCGGCGCTGGCCGGTGCCGTTCGCGTTCATCGTCCAGAGCTGTCCGCTCTTCAGGAACGCGATCTGCTTGCCGTTCGGCGACCAGCGCGGGCGGGCACTCTTCCCGCCGGTGGTGAGCCGGGTCTCGGCGCCGCCCTTGCTGGTGTAGACATCGCCGTTGCGGACGTAGGCGACCAGGCCGGGCAGCTGCGCGGCCGCCGCCTGCTGTGCCGACGTGCCCTGCTCGCTGCTGACGGCGGTCTGCGCGCCGCCGGTGGCCTGGCCGGCTGCCGCCTGCGCCGCGCCAGGGTGGCACACCGCGCAACAGATGCCGACCGCCGCCGCTACCGCCACGTTCCCCGCGACATGACCGATGCTCTTCATGGCCGAACGCCCCCCGAAGTTCTGCCTCTGCTCTGCACTTGCACCGGAAGCATCGTCGCAACCGGCTCGCTGCTGAGCGGGAACCGCGCGGAGACCGAAAAATCACAGCTGTTCGGACGACCGCGGGGTGGATTCCGGGCTCGAATCCACCCCGCGACCGGTCAGCGCCTCGGGCGGACCACCGCTGCCGCTCCCCCGCCGCGCCGGACCGGCTCGGCCGACGCGATCAGGCCGCCGCCGCGGGTGAACTCGATCGCGGTGGCCGCGCCCAGCTCGGCCACGTCCGGGCCGAACGTGTGACCCAGCGCGGTGAGCTGCGGGCCGTACCGGGCACGGAACGCCGGCTCGGCCTGGATCCCGGCGCTGTTGCGCTGCGAGGCCCGCGGCGCGGCCATCGCCTCCGGCAGGGTCATCCCCAGGTCCAGGCGGTTGACGAGCACCTGCAGGACGGTCGTGATGATCGTCGCGCCACCCGGCGAGCCGAGCGCGAGGAACGGCTTGCCGTCCTTCAGGACGATCGTCGGCGACATCGAGCTGCGCGGGCGCTTGCCGGGGCCGGGCAGGTTCGGGTCGGCCGCCGTCCCCTGCGTCGGGGCGAAGTTGAAGTCGGTCAGTTCGTTGTTGAGAAGAAAACCCCGATCGGGTACGACCATCGCATTGCCGCCGGTCTGCTCGATCGTGAAGGTGTACTCGACGACGTTGCCCCACCGGTCGGCCACGGTCAGGTTCGTGGTGCTCTGCCCCTGCTCGACGGGTTTGCCCACGGTCGTCGGGGTGCAGCCGCTGGCGGTGATGTCACCCGGCGGGACCGGCTTGGTGAGCGCCTTGCCGGGGTCGATCCGGCAGGCCCGCTGGGCGGCCCACCGGTCGGAGAGCAGCTGCTTCACCGTCTGCGGGGAGGTGTCCGCGCCGACGTAGCGGTTCCGGTCGGCGAAGGCCAGCGCCGACGCCTCCAGGTAGTAGTGCAGTTTCTCGGTCGCCGAGGCGGAGCCCGGCAGGCCCTTCTCGATGATGTTGAGCGCCTCGCTGACCGCGATGCCGCCGCTGGACGGCGTGTTCATGCCGTAGACGGTGAGGCCGCGGTAGTCGGACCTGGTCGGCGACGGGAAGCGCAGCCGGTACCGTGCCAGGTCGGCCTTGGTCAGCTCGCCGGGCCGGATCGGGTACGCCCAGGCGCCCGTCGGGTCGTCCGCGACCGGCGGGTTCCGGACCGTCTCGATCAGGTCGTCCGCGATCGCGCCGCGGTAGAACACGCCGGAGCCCTGCTTCGCGATCAGCCGGTAGGTGTCCGCGAGATCCGGGTTCCGCAGGGTCGAGCCGACCGCGGGCGGCGCGCCGCCGGGGAGGTAGATCTCCCGGGTCGAGTCGAACTGCCCGAACGCCGCGGCGTTGTCGGCGACCTGCTGGCGGAACGTGGCGTCCACTCCGAAGCCCCGCTCGGCGACCCGGGCGGCCGGGCGCAGGCCCTCGGCGAGCGACCGGGTGCCCCACTTGCGGGCCGCCGCCTCCCAGGTGGCGACCGTGCCGGGGACCCCGACCGAGAGGCCGCTCACCCGGGCCTCGGAGAAGTCGTACGGCAACCCGTCCGCCGGATCGATGAAGTAGTCCTCGGTCATCGTGGCCGGACCGGTCTCCCGCCCGTCGATCGTGGAGACGCTGCGCCGCTTGGCGTCGTAGTAGACGAAGAAGCCGCCGCCACCGATCCCGGCCGAGAACGGCTCGGTCACGCCCAGGGTGGCCGCCGCGGCGATCGCGGCGTCGACCGCGTTGCCGCCCTTGCGCAGCACGTCGAGGCCGACGGCGGTGGCCGTGGCGTCCACCGTGGCGACCGCGCCGCCGTACCCGGTGGCGGTCGGGCCGAGACCCGGCGCGCCGGCGGCGGAGGCCGGTGGCGCCGCGGCCACGACACCCAGGGTGGTGAGGGAAAGCGCTGTGAGCGCGGGCAGGAACCGCATCGGCCCTCCAGACAGGACAGTGTCGGTTGTCAATTCCCTGCCTACCGGTGATCCGGGCGGGGCACAACCGCAGGGATCGATATCAGCCGACGCCGTAGGGCACCGGCTGGACGGGCGGGCAGGTCGCGCCCGCGGCCGGCAGGGTCAGGTCGATCAGGTACCGGTCGGCGGCGCCGGACACGCAGTCGCTGTGGCTGTACGCGACGTGCCCCCACCCTTCGTAGGTGAGCAGCCGGGCGGACGGGCCGAGCTGCCGCGCCACGTTCGCCGCCCAGGAGTACGCGGTCGCCGGGTCGTGCCGGGCGTTGACCAGCAGCGTCGGCCCTTTCGCGGCCGGGATCGGGCGCTGCGGGTCGGCGGGCGGGTCGGGCCAGCCGTCGCAGCCGGAGACCGCGGTCAGCGCGAGCGGCGAGGCGGTCATCTGCGGCGCACGGGCGGCGAGACCGTCGATCAGGGCGCGGTACCCGGGCCAGCCGCCGACCGGCAGCGACCAGTCCCGGCACATCACCGCCGGGAAGCTGTGCGGGGTGAGGTCCACGTCGAGCGCCGCACGGCGGCCGGCCGGCGCGGGCTCGTACGCTGCCTTGAGGTAGTAGGCGAACGAGTACCACTGCGGGTCGTAGAACGCGCTGAATGCCGCCGAGATCAGGTCCCACTTGCTCAGCAGGGCCGGCGGATCGTACGGGTCCTGCAGCGTGCCCGCCTCGGCCCGCTGCATCAGCGCCGCCCAGATCGCCCGGATGTCCCGCCCGCGCAGCGCGCACTGCTCGTCGCGGGCGCACCAGGTGACGAACTCGTCGAAGGAGTCCTGCGCGGACTCCGCGGTCCGGCCGACGAAGGCGGCCAGGTCGGCGCTGTGGTCCATCACGCTGTCCAGCACCATGGCGCGCAGCCGGTCCGGGTACTTCTCGGCGTAGAGCTGCCCGATCAGCGAGCCGTAGGACGCGCCGTAGAAGCTGATCCGCTCCTCGCCGAGGGCGATCCGGGCGGCGTCCATGTCCCGGACCACGTTGCCGGTCCCGGCGTGATGGAAGACCGGGCCGCTGCGTGACTCGCAGTCCGCCGCGAGCCGCTTGTTGTACGCGGCCAGCTGCCCGAACTCGGCCTCGGTGGCGGCGAGTGGGGACGGTTTCGCGTCGACCAGGTCCTGGGCGCAGAGGATCGGGGCGCTGCGCCCGACTCCGCGCGGGTCGATGCCGACGATGTCGAACCGGCGTTCCACCTCGTCGCCGAAGTACTCGGTGTCGAGCGCCTGGTTGACGGCCGACGCGCCGGGCCCGCCGGGGTTGACCATCAGCACGCCGATCCGCCGGGTCGGGTCGCCGGCCGGTCGCCGGGCCAGGGTCAGCTCGATCGACGGCCCGTACGGCGCCGACCAGTCGGCCGGGACCCGCATGGTGCCGCACTGGGCCTTCTCGTCCTCCGGGCACGGCTCCCAGTGGATCGCCGGGGGACCCCCGGACCGGATCCTCGGCGGCACCCCCTGCGCCGGAGCGGCCGGGGACGGCTGTGGCCCGTACCCGAGAAGGGTGGTGAGGGTGAGGACCGCGGCCGTGACCGACCGCCGGAATCGCTGGTGTCCCGCTCGCAAAACCTCTCTCCGCCCTGCGCGGCCGGCGCACCGCGCGGCACCCATCTTTCTGCGGATCGCCCCCGCTAATCCGGCAAACAGCCACATTTAGCACAGATTGGGCGGTTGGAGCGAGCCGGTGGTCGTGGCAACGTGGAGCGATGAACGTCATCCGCACCACACGCCTGGCCATCGCCGCGACCGGCGCGGCGCTGCTGACCGCCTGCTCCGCCGAGAGCGGAGGGAAGGCGGCGCCCACCCTGCAGCCGGTGCCGGCGGTGTCGCATACCGGTTCGCCTGCCGTGGAGAGCACCGGGAAAGCGGCGGCGCCGGACTTCGCCGCCCCGGAGACCGTGGCGACCGGGATCGGCGTGCCGTGGGGCCTGGCGTTCCTCCCCGACGGCAGCGCGCTGGTGTCCGAGCGGGACAGCGGGCGGGTGCTCCAGGTCAAGCCCGGAGGTGAGCCGCGCGAGGTCTACACCGTGCCGGGCGTGGACGCGGGCGGCGAGGGCGGGCTGCTCGGGCTGGCCGTGCACGAGGACTGGGTCTACGCGTACTTCACCGGCGAGCGGGACAACCGGATCGTCCGCTTCACGCTGGAGAACCCGCAGCCGCAGGTGATCTTCGAGGGGATCACGAAGGGTGGGCGGCACAACGGCGGGCGGATCGCGTTCGGGCCGGACGGCATGCTCTACGTCGGCACCGGCGACGCGAGCGAGGAACCCCGGTCACAGGACCGGGACGACCCGAGCGGCAAGATTCTGCGGCTCACGCCGGAGGGCGATCCGGCGCCGGGCAACCCGTGGGAGGGCTCCCCGGTCTGGACCCTGGGTCACCGCAACGTGCAGGGCCTGGCCTGGGACGACCAGGGCCGGATGTACGGGATCGAGTTCGGGCAGAGCACCTGGGACGAGATGAACGTCATCGAGAAGGGGAAGAACTACGGCTGGCCCGAGGTGGAGGGCCGCGGCGGGAAGTCCGGGTTCGCCGACCCGATCGTGCAGTGGACCACCGACGAGGCCTCGCCGAGTGGCGCGGCGGTCGCCGGAGACACGCTCTACGTGGCGGCGCTGCGGGGCGAGCGCCTGTGGACGGTCCCGCTCGGCGGCGGTTCCACCCGCGCCGAGCTCACCGGGAAGTACGGCCGGCTCCGCACGGTCGCCGTGGCCCCCGACGGTTCGCTGTGGGTGACCACATCGAACACCGACGGCCGCGGCGACCAGCGTGACGGCGATGACCGGATCCTGCGCTTCCCCGCGCGATGACGGTTGCGCGATGACGGTTACCGATGGGACGGAGGGAGTTGGGGCAGGGCCGAGATGGCGTGCGCGTACTGCTCGATCTGACGCTTGTTGGGCACCACGCCGTACACCCTGAGCTGATCCTTGATCTCCTGCTTGATCACGTCCTCGCTCTGCCCACGGTGGGACTTCATGACCTGGTTGACGACGTAGTCGACCCGGAGCTGTACCTGCCAGCCGGGTGAGCGGCGGCCTCCCGAGGTGAGGCCGCTCAGTGCGGAGAGGGCTTCCATGCCCGGGTTATCGGACGCACAGGTAGCTGTCTTGAAGATATGAGGACCCTGTGCAACACGACCGCAACCCGGGCACACCGCCCTGGCCATCAAACCGCCCGGCCAACGGACCGCCCGGCCATCAGACCGCCCAGCCAACGGACCGCCCGGCCATCGGACCGCCCGGCCATCACTGGGCCGGGCCGGACTCCTCCTCGGGCTGCGCCGGCACCGGCTTGGGCGGGTTGAGACGCAGCCAGATCAGGAAGAACGCGCCCAGGGCGAGCATCGCGAGGCCCATCCAGAGGTTGATCCGGACGCCCTCGGCCTTGTCGATCTCGGCCTGGCTGTCGAAGATCCCGAGCGTCGTGACGATCACGCCGTAGACGACGAACAGGCCACCGATCACCAGGCGTACGTCGAAGAGTTTGTTCTTTCCGGAAGTCGGTTCACTCATCGTCGGCTCCTCACCAGACCGGGATGTACAGGACGACGGCCAGGACCAGCGCGAGCGTGCCGAGCAGCACCGGGTTGCGCCACCAGACCCGCTCGCCGGAGATGATCACGTCACTGGAGGTGGACTGGCCGCCCAGCCCGTAGACCAGGCCGCGCAGCTCGTCGTCGGACTTGCTGGTGCCCCGCGTGACGACGGTGACCACCACCGCGACCACGACCGCGGTCAGGAACGCGGCGCCGGCGCCCCAGAAGCTCTCCTCCAGGTCGGAGTTGAAGTGGAAGACGTCGGTGAGGTGGCCGATGTACAGCGTCAGGGAGGCCAGGAAGCCGAGCAGCAGGGACCAGAAACCGGCCCACGGCGTCATCTTCTTCCAGAACATGCCGACGATGAACGTCGCGAACAGGGGCGCGTTGAAGAGGCTGAACAGCGCCTGGATGTAGTTCATGATGTTGGAGAAGCCGGCCGCGATGAACGCGGTGCCGATGCCGACCAGCACACCGCCGATCGTGGCGATCCGGCCGACCCGGATGTAGTGGGCGTCGTCCCGGTCCTTGCGGATGTAGGCGCGCCAGATGTCGTACGTGAAGACGGTGTTGAAACCGCTCACGTTGGCCGCCATGCCGGCCATGAAGGAGGCGATCAGACCCGTCACCGCGACACCGAGCACGCCGTTCGGCAGCAGGTCACGCATCAGCAGCGGGATGGCGTTGTTGTAGACCAGGTCGCCGTTCTCCGCGCCGAGGCCCTTGACCGTGACCAGGGCGATCAGGCCGGGGATGACGGTCACGGCCGGGATCAGCAGCTTCGGGAAGGCGCCGATGATCGGCGTACGCCGGGCCGCGCTCATGTCCTTGGCGCTGAGCGCACGCTGCACCTCGGCGAAGTTCGTCGTCCAGTACCCGAAGGAGAGCACGAAACCGAGACCGAAGATGATGCCGATCCAGTTCGCGCCGAGCGGGTTCCCGGTGCCGGCGGTGTCCGCGAAGGTGTGCAGGCCGGCTTCGCCGAGCGGACTCTCCCGGACCTTCTCCATCAGGCCGTCGATGCCGCCGACCTTGACCAGGCCGACCACGGTGATCGGGATCAGACCGGCCAGGATGACGAAGAACTGCAGCACCTCGTTGTAGATCGCCGAGGAGAGACCGCCGAGCGTGATGTAGATCAGCACGATCGCCGCGCCGATCACGATCGACAGCCAGAGCGGCCAGCCCAGCAGGGCCTGCAGGATCAGAGCCAGGGCGTACAGGTTCACGCCGGCGATCAGCACCTGCGCGAGCGCGAAGCTCAGCGCGTTGAAGAGGTGGGTGGGCCGGTTGAAGCGCCGCCGCAGGAACTCGGGGACGCTGTGCACCTTGGAGCCGTAGTAGAACGGCATCATCACGATGCCGAGGAACACCATGGCCGGCACCGCGCCGACCCAGTAGTAGTGGAGCGTCATCAGGCCGTACTCGGCGCCGTTGGCGGCCATGCCGATGATTTCCAGGGCGCCCAGGTTGGCCGAGACGAAGGCCAGACCGGTCACCCAGGCAGGCATCGACCGCCCGGACAGGAAGAAGTCGGCACTGCTCTTGATCGCACGGCGGGCGGCGAATCCGATCCCTAGCACCGTGACGAAGTAAAGAGTGAGAATCAGGTAATCGACGATGCCCACATCCAGCCGAAGACCCTCTGCAGCCAGTGTTCGCACGGGCCCACCTCCATTGGTCGGCCCGTGCTATGCCCAGATCGAAGATTTTTCACACGAAACTCACAGCGTGGCGATCATCTCCGGTGTGACCTCGGTGATGGTGCCGACCACCCGGCTCGCCCCGGCGAGGGCGTCGGCCGCCGGCGGGTAGACGCCGTGCGGCACCGCGATCACCGTGAGACCGGCCGCGGCGGCCGACCGCAGACCGTTGCTGGAGTCCTCGATCGCCGCGCAGTCCGCCGGGGTGAGGCCCATCTTCGCGACAGCGGTCAGGTAGACATCCGGCGCCGGCTTGCCGCGCGGCACCTCCTCGGTGGAGAGCGTCACCTCGAACGCGCCGGTCAGCCCGGCGGTCTGGAGCACCTGGTCGATCAGGATCCGCGCGGACGAGCTGGCCAGCGCCAGCCGGTAACCCTGCCGCAGGGAGCGGACAACCTCGACCGAGCCGGGGATCAGCGGCAGCGCCTCGCGGTACCGCTCCGCCATCCGCCCGAGCACGTCCGCCGCCACCTGCTCGGCGGTGCGCGGCACGCCCACCTCGTCGGCCAGGTGCGCCGACCACTCGCCGGTGCTCATGCCCATCATCCGGTCCTGGCTGTCCGGCAGGAACTCACGCCCGAACTCGGCCACATAGCCGCGCCGGACCTCCTCCCAGACCTCCTCGGTATCGATGATCACGCCATCCAGATCGAACACCACAGCTTTGACACTCACATCGAAAACCCTACCCCATGTGTACGGTGGGTAACCGCGCCACAACCGCACAGGGGGTAGGGGGTCCTGTTCCGGCCGCTGAGATGATCACTATCAACCGTTAGGCCCGGTTGCTGCGGGGTTGCAGGCAGGTAGCTTCGGCACTGCACCGCAGCCGAGCCGGGAGCCGTCGCACCATGCCAGTTTCACCGCGTGACCGCGCCACCGCGGGTAACCGTCCGGCGTCACCCTCCGTAAGCGTGGTGATCCCGGCCGGCGACCCGGCGAACCTGCCCGTGCTGCTGCGCGCGCTGCCACCGGCCGACGAGGTGATCGTCGTGGTCGGTCGCGGCGAGGACACCACCCGCGCGCTCCCCCGCTCGCCCCGGATGATCCGGCAGACCCGGTCCGGCGTCGGCAACGCCGTGGCCTGCGGGGTGGACGCCAGCACCGGCGACATCGTCGTGACGCTCCCCGGCGACGGCTCCTGCGACCCGGCCGAGATGCCCCGCCTGCTGGCCGCACTGCGCGAGGGCGCCGACGTGGTGCACGGCTCCCGTTACCTGTCCGGCCGTCCCGGCGTGCTCGACCGGGTGCTGCTCTGGTTCCTGCGGGTGCTCTTCGGCTGCCGGCCCAGCGACCCCGGTCACGGATATCGTGCCTTCTGGCGGGACAGCGCCACCCGGCTCGGCCTGCCGGTGATCACCGGCTTCGACCCGGTCCGCGGCGACGGGCCGGAGATCGAGGCGCTGCTCGCCGTCCGGATCGCCACGTCCGGCCTGCACGGCGCCGAGGTGCCGACCACCGTTCATCCGCGGGTGGCCGGAACGCCGCTGCTCACCGCCGCGCGAGCCCTGGTGGCCGAGTACGCGGCCCGCCGCCGGGCCGCCCGCGCCGGCGCACCGGAGAGCATCGTGGTGCTGACCGGCCGAGCCCCGCTGAACCCGCCCCACCACTCAGCCGACGCTCGCGGCGGGGTCTCCCACACGGCCGGGGTTTCCCACACGGCCGGGGCTTCCCGCGCGGCCGGGGCCTCCCGCGCGGCCGGGGCCTCCCGCGCGGCCGGGGCCTCCCGCGCGGCCGGGGCTTCCGGTCCGGCCTGGCCGGCGCCGAATCAGCGCCGGACCACCGCGTCGGCTGACCTTCCCAACAGCGGCCTGCTCCCCGGCGACCGAGGTTTCACCGACCGCCGCCCCGCCGAACGGACCCGCGCCACCGGAAACGCCGACCTCCGGTTCGCGGGGCGAGGCCGGGGCAAGCCGAAACTCGACCCGGCGGAGAACCTCACCCGCCGCCGCTGGCGCGACCAGAGCGCCCGCGACACCGGTTCCGCCCGCCCCAACCTCCGCGTGATCAACGGCGAGGGAACCGGCCCGTCCCCCCGCCGCAACGACCACCTGCGCTCGGTCTAGCTCACCGGGGGCGCCGAAGGCTGGGCGCGGGAGCGGAGGTGCGGGAGGATCTCCGTGGAGTAGAGGCGCAGGAAGCGCTCCTGGTCCGGCCCCGGGGCGTGGAAGACCAGGTGCTTGAAGCCCATGTCGAGGTACTCGGCGACCTTCGCGGCGTGCTCGGCCGGGTCGGAGGAGACGATCCAGCGGGAGACGGTCCGGTCCACCGGGAGGGCGTCGGCGAGACGCTGCATCTCGATCGGGTCCTCGACGCCGGTCTTCTCCTCCGGGGAGAGGGCGAGCGCACCCCAGTAATGGGTGTCGTTGCGGGCCCGCTCGATGTCGTCGTCGAAGGAGACCTTCACCTCGATCATCAGGTCCAGGTCGTCGATGGCGCGCCCGGCCTTCTCGGCGCCCTCCTTGACCGCGGGCAGCAGCGTGTCGGTGTAGAGACCGTGCCCCTTGCCGCTGGTCGTGATGAAGCCGTCGGCGATCCGGCCGGCGAGCCGGGTCGCGGCCGGGCCGGACGCGCCGATGTAGATCGGGACGGGCGTCTCCGGCTTGTCGTAGATCGTGGCGTTCTCGGTCTTGTAGAACTGGCCTTCGTACGTGACCCGGTCCTCGGCCCACAGCTTCTGGATCAGCAGGACCGCCTCCTTGAGCCGGGCGAACCGCTCCTTGCCGTCCGGCCACGCGGTGCCGAGCAGCACCTCGTTGAGCGACTCGCCGGAGCCGACGCCGAGGATGGCGCGGCCCGGCGCGAGGCAGCCCAGCGTCGCGAACGCCTGCGCGACCACGGCCGGGTGGTAACGGAACGTCGGCGTCAGCACGCTGGTGCCGATCAGAACCTTCTGGGTACGGGCGGCGAGCGCCCCCAGCCATGGGAGGGCCGCCGGAGCGTGCCCGCCGTCGTGCCGCCACGGCTGCAGGTGATCACTGACGAAGACCGAGTCGAAACCCGACTCCTCCGCGAGAATGCCGTACTTGAGCAGCTCAGCCGGTGCGAACTGCTCGGCCGACGCCTTGTACCCGAACCGAATCATGAAACGAGACTATCCCGCGGCACGGTACGCCTTGCCCGCCTCGGTGGGGGTCTTCCCATCTTTGTAAAGCCCGAAGTCGGCGCTGTCGCCGACGGCGGGCAGGCCGAACCAGGCGTACCGGGCGACGAACCTGCGTTTCTCCAGGCCGGCCGTGGCGCCCTTGATGAAGGCGACCTTCTGGGCGTCACTGGGATAGCGCGGGGACCCACCGAAGTCGATCAGCCCGAACTCGGTGATCCAGATCGGTTTGCCGTAGCGCTGGTGCACCGCGTCGACGTACCCCAGGAACTGGTTCACCGCGGCCTTGCTGAAGTCGGAGCCGTACCAGTGCAGGGCGATCGCGTCGACCCGCAGGCCCCGCTCGGACGCGCCGGTCATGAAGCGGTCCAGCCAGCCGCCGGCGGTGTCCCCACCGAACGCGACGGCGGGGCTGACCAGCTTCATCCCGGTCGCCTCCAGTTTCGGCCAGGCGTCCAGGGCGGCCTCGACGGTCATGTTCGACTGCTCGGCCAGGTCCGGCTCGTTGAAACCGAGCAGCCAGTCGTCGCCCTCGGCCGCAGCCTGCTTCAGGGTGGCGGTGGTGACATTCGCGGCGCCCCAGATCATCGGTACGAACGCGACGCCGGCCGGGCCGGGCACGTCGTCGTCGCTGGGTCCCCAGTCGTAGTACCAGGAGGCGCCGACGTCCTTCAGGGCCGCTTTCGACCCGGTGAACGTCCAGACGGCGGCGCCCTTCTTCACGGAGGTCCCGGTGGTGACGGGCGGCGCGGTGGACGGCTTGCGGGAGGGTTGCGGTGAGGGCGGCCGGGACGGTGAGCGGGACGGCGCGACCGACGGCGCGAGCGACGGCGGCGCCGAGACGGACGGTGCCGGCGACGGGGAGGCGGGCAGGGCCACGGGCTCGGCCACGGCGACCCGTGCGGCAGGTGGCGGCGACTCCCGGTCGGCGACGACGAGCGCGGCACCCCCGGCGACCGCCGTCGCGGCGAGCATCCCGGCGAGCGCCTTCTGCGCCAGCGAGCCGCCCGCCTTCGCCGGAAGACTCACCGTGACGGTGGGGGATGCGGTGGGGGCAGCTGCGGGCGTACCGGAAAGGGTGGTGAAGTAAGCCGGCGGCAGAGGCACCAGGGCCATGCCCGCCAGGAGCCGCTCGGCGGCGATCAGATCGTGCCAGGCGGAGGCGCAGACGCCGCACTCGCGGGTGTGCCGGGCGATCCGTTTGCGCCAGAGCGGGCCGGGCCGGCCGTCCCACGAGATGAGCAGGGCGTCCAGATCCGCGCAGCGGGGTGCGCGGTGCAGCGCCCGGACCACCGCCCGGGCCGTCTCCAGCTGCAGCTTCATCCGCTGGATGCGCACCGCGGCGTGCTGACGGCCGACGCCCGTCGCGTCCACGATCTCGTCCCGGGTGAGCTCGCCGGACGCCTCGAGCCACCAGAGCGAGAGCAGCTCCCGGTTCTCCTCGTCCAGCCAGCGGGTCGCCTCGGCGGTCTCCCGGCGCTGACCGGAGAGCTCCAGGCGGGTGATCGCCAGATCGGTGAAATCGGCGCCCGGATCGCGCAGGTCGGCGTCGAGGAGCTCGTCCGGCGCGCTGTGCCGGCTGCGGAACCGCTCGCGCACCTGGCGGACCGTGATGGCCACCAGCCACGAGCGGAAGGACTCGGGTTCGCGCAGCTCGCCGAGGTTGCGCAGGACCCGGATCATGACTTCCTGGACCACGTCGTCGACGTCCGCGTGACCCTCCAGCGCGCGGCCCACGATGGTGTAGACCAGCGGCAGGTATCCGGCGACCAGGCGGTCCACGGCGGCCGGGTCCCCGGCGCGGGCGGCGATCACCGTCGCGAGGTCGGGTTGTCGAGCCATGAAACCGCCTTTCCTGGGCATGCACGCGTCCACCGGATAGGGAGACGTGCGCGCAGGCCATGGATAACACGAATCGGGGAGCGGCTTGCGGGCCCGTGGTTAGCGGACGGCCCGACCGGGCACAGAAAGCGCATGCGTATGTCGGTCCGGCTCAATCTGCCGCGCGAGGTGGACAGCGTCCCCGCCGTGCGCCGACTGTTGCGATGCGCGCTGACGATCCTGCGAGTGGATCGTCAGGCCGGCACGGATCTGGAGATCGCGCTCACCGAGGCGTGCGCCAACGTGGTGAAGCACGCCACCGGCGCGGAGAACTTCGAGGTACGCCTCGACGTCGGTCAGGACCGCTGCTCGATCGACGTGGTCGACGAGGGTTCCGGCTTCGACGCCGCCGCGATGAGCGCCGAGACCCCCACCTCCGACAGCGAGCGGGGGCGTGGCCTCTTCCTGATCCGGGCACTCGGCGAGAACGTGCGGATGCAGTCGAGCGCTCGTACCGGAAGTCTCATCCACTTCGAGAAATCCTTCGCCTGACCCTTCTACCCGACGCCGGACGGGCCAGTGGCCTGTCCGGCGTAAAATTTGCTTGCCGTATAACAAATACCTGTCCGTCTTTGACTGGGGAGGAGTGTGGAGGTGTCCGACCAACCGGTCGCACTCGGCGTCTCGCTGCGTGCGGCGTCACCCGACCGTCTTCCCGAAGTGGCCGCCGACCATCTGCGCAACCGCTTCGGGGCCGAGCCGGTCGAGGTGTTCCTCGCCGACCTGACCCAGTCCTCGCTCTGCCCGCTGATCAACGGGACGAACCCGGACCCCGCCGCGCTGCGCTGCCTCGGCAGCCAGCGGACCGCCACCTCGACCACCGCGAACGGCGCGAGCCGGGTGCACCTGCCGCTGACCTGCTGGGGTGAGCGGATCGGGGTGCTGCGGCTAGACCTGCCGTCCCCACCGGAGCCGGAGGTCGCCGAGCAGCTGGCCGCGGCCGCCGACGAGCTGGCCACCGCGCTGCGGGCCGCCGACACGAGCACCGATCGGTACCGCCGGGCACAGCGCCGGGCGCGGCTCACCATGGCCGCCGAACTGCAGTGGGAGCTGCTGCCCGGGCGGTCACTGGGTGACGAGCGGTTCCTCGTGGCGGGACAGCTCGATCCGGCGTACGACGTTCGCGGCGACCACTTCGACTGGGCGCTGGACGGCGAGCGGCTGACGCTCACCGTGCTGAACGGATTCGGTGACGGCATGGAGGCCTCCCTGCTCACCACCGTCGCCGTCAACGCGATGCGCAACGCCCGGCGCTGCGGCGCCGACATCGTCGAGCAGGCCGAGCTGGCCTCCGACGCGGTGCACGCCCGCCGGGCCGGCGCCGCGCACGTCGCCACCCTGCTGCTCGAGGTGGACCTGGTCAGCGGGCAGGTCGCGGCGGTCGACGCCGGGTCGCCACGCTGCCTGATCGCCCGGGACGGCGAGATCGAGGCGGTGGAGCTGGAGCAGCAGCTGCCGTTCGGCATGTTTCCCGAGGCGCACTACGAGATCCAGCGGTTCCGGCTCGAACCCGGCGACCGGATGCTCGTGGTCAGTGACGGCGTGCACGCCGCGGTGCCCGGCGGCCGTTCACCGTTCGGCGAGTCCGCCCTGGTCACAGCGATTCGACGGACACGGTTGCAGCCGGCTACCGAGGCAGTGGGTACCGTGATGAGAAGTCTGCACGACTACCACGCCGGCGCCGAGCCCGAGGACGATGCCGTGACAGTGTGTCTCGACTGGCGGCGCTGACACCGATTCGACAGGCGGTCCGTCGGGTAGAACTGCAGACTCACGGGTCCGCGACTTCGACAACGGGGATCGGCATGGAACGCGCCAACGAGCTAGCCGCGGCCATCGAGTCGTCGGTGGAGGCGCTGACGGCCGTCCTCGATCGTGCCCGCCTGGCGCAGACGCCGATGGTGCCGCCGGCCCAGCTGCGGGTGCTCACCATCGTGGCCGGCACCCGGCACACCAACATGAGCCGGCTCGCGGAGGCGCTCGACGTGGTGCCGTCGTCGGCCAGCCGGCTCTGCGACAGGCTGGAGGCGACCGGTCTGCTGCGCCGCGTCGCCGACCCCCGGGACCGCCGGGAGGTGCGGTTGCTGCTCACCCCCGCCGCCCGCCGGCTCCTCGCCGACCTGCGCGACCGCCGCCGGCAGGCGCTCGGCGAGGTGCTCGACCGGATGCCGCCGGCCGCCCGCGCCGACCTGCTGAAGGCGTTGCAGAGCTTCGGGGAGGCGGCGAACGCGGCCGAGGCGGACGGCAGCCTGAAGTCCGCCTGACCGCACGAGTACGCTTTCGCTGTGCGTATCGGCATCGTCATCCTCCCTGACCAGCGCTGGTCCGAATCCCGCGAACGCTGGCGTCTCGCCGAGGAGTACGGTTTCGACCACGCCTGGACCTATGACCACCTCGGCTGGCGTGACCTGGCCGACGGCCCCTGGTTCGACGCCGTCCCGACGCTGACCGCCGCGGCGGCCGTCACGGAGCGGATCAGGCTGGGCACCTACGTCGCCTCGCCGAACTTCCGGCACCCGGTGCACTTCGCCCGCGAGGCGCTGGCGCTCGACGACATCTCCGGCGGCCGGTTGCTGCTCGGCCTCGGCGCCGGCGGCATCGGCTTCGACTCGGCGGTGCTCGGGCAGCCGGAGCTCACCCCGCGCCAGCGGGTCGACCGGTTCGCCGAGTTCCTGGAGCTGTTCGACACGATCCTGCGCAACCCGTCAACGACGTGGTCCGGGTCATGGTTCTCCGCGGTGGACGCCCGCAGCATCCCCGGGCCGGTCCAGCTTCCCCGGCCGCCGTTCGTGGTGGCCGCGGGCGGGCCGCGGGCGCTGAGGCTGGCCGCGAAGTACGGCGAGGGCTGGGTCACCACCGGCGACGCCTATCTCGACACCGCCGAGGAATGGTGGGCGTCGATCCGTAAGGCGCGGGACAGGTTCGAGGCCGCTCTCGACGCGGCCGGCCGGCCGGCGGACGAGGTGGATCGCTATCTCAACCTCGACACGTCGCCGGTTTACTCAATGAGCAGCGTGGGCGCGTTCGCCGACGCCGTGGGCCGGGCCCGGGAGCTGGGATTCACCGATGTGATCACGCATTGGCCCCGGGAGTCGAGCTGGTACGCCGGGGACGAGAAGGTGCTCGAAGCGGTCGCCGCCGAGCTGCCCGGCATCCGTTTAGGTTAAGTGCCTTTACAGGCACTTCTTGTCCAATTCGGACGCGCTCAGTGGGATTTCTCACGGATGCCGTGCCGGTGGCGCGGCACCGGCACGGCATCACGTGGTGAATCAGCGGCCGTTCGCCGCCCGGTACGCGTTGCTTACCTCCTGCGGAATGCGGCCCCGCTCGGAGATTTTGTGCCCGTTACGGATCGCCCACTCGCGGATCAACCGGTTCTCGTCGCGCGAGCCGGCGGTGCGGGCCGGCGCCGCCGCACGCGAGCCGATCCGGGCACTCGTGGTCCGGCCCAGCCGAGTGCCGGCCGTGATGTACGGATCCAGCACCTTACGCAGCTTTCCGGCATTGGCCTCGGAAAGGTCGATCGTGTAGCTGACGCCATCGAGACTGAACTCGACCGTCCGATCCGCCTTCTTGCCGTCCAGATCGTCGATCAGGGTGGTGATTACCTGCCGCGCCATAACGACTCCCGAGAGAAATTAATCAACCGCGCCCAGTCTCGCTCGCGACTGGCACATGGCGCAACTCCCCACCGCGATCCGGCAATTCTTTCTGTGCTTCTTTACCGAATAGCGACCCGGTAATAGCGCCGAATCGGCGAGAAAGCCCGGGTTGACCGAGGCCCCGGCTCTCGCGTTAGGGTCTGGCCCATGCAGGACGAGCAGGTCGCCTGGCGGGAGCAGCAGAAGCTGGCCGTGGCCGGTCGCGCGGCAGCCCTCGAGGCGGACCGCGCGGCGGAGGCCCGGCAGGCGGAGGCGTTGCTGGACAGCTTCGTGCGCGCCGCCGCGGAGCGTGGCCTCGACCCGCACCTGCTCAGCGCCCGCACACTGGACGGACGCTCCACCTACAAGACACACGTCCGCGGGTGGTACCTCAAGTCCGACCGGTCGATCGCCGTCGGCGAGGACGGGGAGTACTACATCCTCACCGTCCCGCCCTCACTGCGCGCCCGATTCGCCGGCGCCGATCTGTCACCGAGCCGGGCCCGGCTGATCGTCGGAGCGGGCGGCGGCGACGGGGACCCGATTCCGTTGAGGCAATTGCTGGACCGGCGCTTGGAGGCGGGAGCCCGTTGGCCGTGAAGATCATTGCGGCCCTGAGCGCCATCGTGCTCCTGTTCACCCCCGTGCCGGCCGTGGCCGGGTCACGCGCGGGAATCGTGCCGGCCGTGGCCGGGTCACGCACCGGAATCGTGCCGGCCGTGGCCGGGTCACGCGCGGAGATCCCGTGCCCGAAGCCGAAGATCGCCAAGCCGAGTGCCCCGCCCCGGCCCACCCCGCCGCCCGAGAACGCCGAGCAGATGGCGGTCGGCGGCGCGGACCTCGCCACCCACGGGCTGGTCATCCCGGACGGCGCCAAGAACCCCCCGGCGCTCACCGCCACCACCTGGATGGTCGCCGACCTGGACACCGGCGAGGTGCTCGGCGCCTGCGGCCCGCACGTGCACCAGACCCCGGCCAGCGTGCAGAAGATGCTGCTCGCCGCGACCGCGATCGCCGACCTCGACCCGAAGAAGCAGGTCACCGTCACCCGCGGCGACCTCGACATCGAACCCGGCAGCTCGGCTGTCGGTCTCGTGGTCGGCGGCAAGTACCAGATCTCCACGCTCTGGCTGGGCCTGCTGCTCAACTCCGGCAACGACGCCGCGAACGCGCTGGCCCGGATGGCCGGTGGCGGCGGCACGGACGGCGTCACCAAGACCGTCGACGCGATGAACGCCCTCGCGAAGTCGATCGGCGCGTACCAGACGCACGCCGTCACACCGTCCGGATTGGACGGCAAGGGGCAGTTCACCAGCGCGTACGATCTCGCGCTGATCGCCCGGGTGTGCTTCGAGAACGCCGACTTCCGTAAGTACGCGCTGACCAAGGTCGCGCAGATGCCCGCGCAGAAGTCACCGAAGGTCGGCGGCTTCCAGTTCCAGAACGAGAACAAGCTGATCTACAACTACCCCGGGGCGATGGGCGGCAAGACCGGGTTCACGACGGTCGCCCGGCACAGCTACGTGGGCGCGGCAGAACGCGGCGGGCGCCGGCTGGTCGCCACGCTGCTCGGCGCCGAAGCCCGGCCGCAGCGGGGCTGGGAGCAGGGTGCGGCGCTGCTCGACTGGGGATTCTCGCTGCCGAAGGGCACCTCGGTCGGCAGCCTGGTCACTCCCGAGGAGATCGCCGAGAGCACGAAGGCGCCGGCGGCCGACGCGCCGGAACCGGCCATCGACGAGACGGTGCCGGCAGCGCAGCAGGACGCGCCGCGCGGGTTGTCGGTGGCGGCCGCGCTCACGGTGGCGGTGATGCTCGCCGTGGCGCCGCTGCTCCTGCTGCTGATCCAGCGCCGCCGCCGGAGACTGAGCCGCCGCTTTTGAACGCGCACCCCACTCCACACGCAAGCGGGGAAAAGCCGAGCGTGTGTGGAGTCCGGGCGCGCTGTGCACCCACTCCACACGCGGACGGACGCACGCGAGAAGACGCGCGGGCCGGACACGCGGGCAGGCCCGGCGTCTCGGGGACGCCGGGCCTTCGCGCGATGCGGAACGGGTGGGTCAGGCGGCCGCGGCGGCGAGGCCCCGGCCGACCGTGGTGTGGCCGTGCTCGTTGGTCATCGCGAGGCGGCTGCGCATGCTCGTGTTGTTCGCGATGTTGGCGTAGTAGGACGCGCGGCGGCGAGCCACGATGCTCTCCGGGTTCTCCGGCACCGGCGCGAGCTCCGGGTTGAGGTGGGTGTTCAGGCCGTCCTTGAGCAGCGACAGGGCCTCGGCGCGCAGCTGGCTGACCCGGCTCTCGGTGACGCCCAGGTCGGCGGCGATGTCGGCCATCGGGCGCTCCCGCAGGAAGTACTCGGTGACGACGGTCTGCAGGCGCTCCGGCAGCGACGCGATCGCGTGGTGCAGGTAGCCGATCTGCTCGCGGCGCAGCAGCATCTCCTCCGGGCCCGGCGCGCGCTCGGTGACCATGTCGTCGGCGCTGCTGGTGGTGAAGCCCTGCAGCGAGAGGACCGTCGCCCGCTGCACGTCGGTGTCGGTCTGCTGCAGGTCGGTCGTGGTGGTGCCGAGCGCCTGGGCCAGCTCGTCCGCGGACGGCGTGCGGCCCAGCGTGGTGGTGAGCTGCTGGCGCGTGGTGTCGGTGGTACGGGCCTTGGACCGCACCGAGCGGGTCGCCCAGTCCAGCGCGCGAAGCTCGTCGAGGAGCGCGCCGCGGATCCGGGTGCCGGCGAACCGGTTGAACGGGACGCCGCGCTCCGGGTCCCAGCTACGCGCCGCGGTGACCAGGGCGTGCAGGCCGGCACTGGTCAGGTCGTCGCGGTGGATGTGATTGGGGATCCGGCTGAGCATGTCCCGCACCAGGTGACCGACGAGCGGCATGTGGGTGCGGATCAGCTCCTCCTGCTCGGCGGCGGTGAGCACCGGGCCGGTGGTGGCGGCAAGGTCGGCAGCGGTAGCAACGTTGCTGGTCAAGTCGTCTCCCCCGTGTGTGTCGGCGCCTTGCGGCACCGGCTGACAGGAGAAAGATTCGCGAGCGGAGGGTGCACGACCGGGTCACGCACAGTTGCATGCCGGTTGTACCCGGCGGACCGTCGGCGGCGTTGTCCAGCTATCGGCGGAGGGCCGGGCGGCTTGAGGGTTCTACGCTGTGCGCCATGGATCTCAGCGACACCGGTGGCGCGATCACCCTCCTGTCCGGCCTGCTGATCGCGATCGGGGCGATCGGCGTGATGCTGCCGGTGCTGCCCGGACTGTTGCTGAGCTGGTCGGGTGTGCTGCTCTGGGCGCTGCTCGGCGACGGCAGCGCGGCGGTGCGGTGGGCGGTTCTCGGCGTCGCCACGCTGATCGCCGGCGCCGGCCTGGTGATCAAGTTCCTGTGGCCGGGCAAGAAGCTGAAGACCACCGGCGTGCCGAACTCGGCGCTGCTGGCCGGCGGCGTGCTCGGCCTGATCGGGTTCTTCGTGGTGCCGGTGATCGGCCTGGTGCTCGGTTTCGTCCTCGGCGTCTGGCTGGTCGAGGTGAACCGGCTGGGTTCCGCGCGGGCCTGGCCGTCGACCCGGTCGGCGATCGCGGCGGTCGGGCTGTCGCTGCTCGTGGAGCTGGCGGCGGCCCTGGCGATCGCGATCACCTGGGTGATCGGTCTGCTGGCGGCATGAGAAGCCCGCGCGGAACGAAGCGGTAAGAGCGGAACCAGGGCGTCAGCCGAGGCTGGACAGCACCTCGGGCAGCTCACCGGTGTACAGGATGCCCAGGCGACGGGTCGCCCGGGTGACCGCCACGTACAGGTCGGAGAGACCGCGCGGGCTCTCCGCGATGATCTCGCCCGGTTCGACGACGAGCACCGAGTCGAACTCCAGGCCCTTCGCCTGCCGCACGGTCATCAGCACCACGTGGTTGAGCAGGTCGGGCTGCTCCCCCACGGCCGCGCCGGGAACCGCCGCGACCAGAGCCTCGCCGAGGGACCCCTCCAGCGCGTCCGGCACCAGCACGCCGAGACGGCCCTCCTCGATCAGGGCGGCCTCCTTGCGTACGTCGGCGATCAGCTCCTCGGCGAGCGTGACCGGCGGCACCCGGCGTGCCCACGGCGTGACGCCGGCCGAGCGGACCGAGCGCGGCGGGCGCAGGTTCGGGTCGACCGCGGCGAGCACGTCGGCCGCGACCGCCATCACCTCGGCCGGCGTGCGGTAGTTGACGGTCAGCTCGACGAGACGCCAGCGCTGCGCCACGTACGGCTCGAAGACCTGCTCCCACGTCGTGGTGCCGGAGAGCTCGGAGGTCTGCGCGACGTCGCCGACGGCGGTTACCGACCGGCTCGGGCAGCGCCGCATCAGCAGCCGCCACGCCATCGGCGAGAGCTCCTGCGCCTCGTCGACGATCACATGACCGAAGACCCAGGTACGGTCCGCGGCGGCCCGTTCCGCGGCGGTCCGGGTGTCGATCACCTCGTGCCGTTCGACGAACGAGCTCGCGTCGACCACGTCGAGCGCGGAGAGCACCTCGTCACGCTCGGCGCCCTCGTCCTCGAAGTCCAGCGAACGGGAACCCTCGACGATCTCGAGCACACCTTCCGCGTACTCGATCGCGGCTTTTCTCTGCCGCTGCTGCTCGCGGACCTTCAGGGTGTCGTCGATGCCGAGCAGCTCGGCGAGCTCGTCGAGCAGCGGCACGTCGGCGGGCGCCCAGCCGGCGTCGCGGGCGCGCAGCAGCAGGGCGCGCTCGCCGGCCGTGCAACCGGCCGATTCCAGCCGGGTGTCGTCGGAGAGCAGGTCGCGCAGCACCTGACGCGGGGTGAGCACCGGCCAGAACTCGAAGAGCGCCTGCTGCACGTCGATGTCCTCGCGCAGCTCACGGCGGGTCTCCGCGAGGTCGGCCTCGGAGAGCAGGTTGTCACCGCCGAGCGGGTCGGCGCCGATCCGCTCGGCGATCTGCAGCGACAGCGCGTGGATCGCCTCGGTCACGAAGATCTGCCGGGCCACGTTGTGCGGGCGGCCGGAGCGGCGGGCCACGGACCGGGCGTCCTCCAGCACGGCCCGCTCGATGCGCACCGGGTACCCGTCGTGGTCGACCTCGACGAAGTCGTCCGGCACGGTCTGCCGGTCGGCGACCGCGTTCTCCAGCACGTCGAGCATGTGCAGGCTGCCCTTGAGCGCCGAGGTGGCCGGCGACTCGACGGCCCGGGCCCGGATGCCGGGGAACATGTCGCCGAGCGTGGCGAGCAGCACACCGGTCTCCGCGAGCGACGGCAGCACCTGGGAGATGTACCGCAGGAACGTGGTGTTCGGCCCGAGGATCAGAACCCCGGACCGGGTCAGCTGTTCCCGGTACGTGTAGAGCAGGTACGCCGCCCGATGCAGCGCGACAGCGGTCTTGCCGGTGCCCGGGCCGCCCTGCACGACGAGCACACCGGGCAGTCCGGAACGGATCACCTCGTCCTGTTCCGCCTGGATGGTCTCGACGATGTCGCGCATCCGGCCGGTGCGGTTGGCGGTGAGCGCGGAGAGCAGCGCCGCCTCACCTGTCACGTCCTCCCGGCCGGTGCCGTCGCCGGCCGAGATGTCGAGCACCTCGTCGTCGATGCCGGTCAGGACCCGGCCGCGGGTGCGCAGGTGACGCCGCCGCGTGACGCCGAGCGGGTGGACCGCGGTGGCGAGGTAGAACGGCCGGGCCGCGGGCGCCCGCCAGTCGACCAGCAGCGGGTCCTGATCACGATCCTCCGCGAAAAGGCCGAGACGACCGATATAACGCGGATTTTCTGCTGAGAAGTCGAGACGGCCGAAGCACAGACCGTTCTCCACCGAATTGAACTGCGCGAGCTGTTCGGAATAGTGGCTGCGGGTGGCCTCGCGCTGGGCCCGCCCCTGTGGCGTGCCGCCGGCCTCCAGCAGGATGCTGCGCAAACGGCTGTCGGCCTGCTCACGCAGCTGATCCAGTCGCCCGTAGAGCGTGGTCAAGTACGCCTGTTCAGAATCGATCTCGGCGCCCGAGCTTGACAAAGTCGCCCCTTTTCGTGCTATCATTCCGGCGCTGGCAACCATTTGATGGTTGCCATTTTGTGTTTCTGCCAATGCTTTCGGCAAACGACCAGACTAGCTCACGTTCCACGGGTTACGGGGCGGGGTCGTTCTGTCCGCAATCCGTCTGGACACGCCGGGGCCGTTACGCGTGGCGGGCGGGGCTCATTAACCGGGGCATGGACTACAACCACCCGTACACCCGTCTCGGCGCCCTGGCCCTCGCCGCGGTCGCCACGCTCGGCGTCACCTCCGCCTGTTCCTCCGACGACGAGGCCCCGTCCGGCAGCGCCGCCGCGGCGGCCCCCGCACCGGAGCAGAAGACGCTCGACGGCGCGAAGGCAGCGGCGCAGACGGTGTTCGACAGGTTCAGCGGCGGCGACTTCGCCGGGGCCTGGGAGCTCTACACCGCCGCCGGCAAGAAGGCGATCAGCAAGGCCGACTACGTCAAGCTCAACGAGGTCTGCTCGCGCAAGGGCCTCGCGATCACGCTGACCAGCGCCCGGATGGAGGGCACCGACCGGGCCATCGTGATCGCGAAGCAGCTCGTCGCGGCGCAGTCGTACACGATGATCTACGAGAAGGACGCGTGGAAGCTGGAGCCGGCCAAGGAGGGTCTGGCCCTCTACAAGCTGGGTGCGGTGAAGGCCATCGCCGCCCAGAAGAAGGCCGGCACCTGCGCGAACGCCTGATCCCCGCGTCAGGCGGCCACCGGCAGCCCTTCCGGACTGGTCATCGCGAGCCGGCTGCGCAGCGTGCCCCGGCTCGCGATCCGGTCGTAGTACGCCGCCCGGCGCCGTGCCACGCAGCCCTCCTTCGGCGGGTTCTGCGCCGCGAGGGACGGCTCCAGGTGTGTGTTCAGCCCGTCCCGGAGCAGGACCAGCGCCTCGGCGCGCAGCTGCGAGACCCGGGACTCGCTGACACCGAGGTCGGCCGCGATGTCAGCCATCGGCCGCTCGTCGAAGAAGTAGCCCTGCACCACCACGCGCAGCCGCTCCGGCAGTACGTCCACGGCGTTGCGCAGATACCCGAGGCGCTCCCGGCGCAGCAGCATCTCCTCCGGGCCGGCACCCGGCTCGGTGACCACGTCGTCGGCGGTCGCGGTCGCGAAGCCCTGAAGGCTGAAGACCGTCGCGCGCTGCACGTCGTCGGCCGCGGCCTCGATGTCCTCGACGGTGCAGCCGAGCCGTTCGGCCACCTCCGGCACGGTCGGGGTGCGGCCCAGCTCGGCCATCAGCTCCTCACGCGCCGCGTCGGTGCGCCGGGCCCGCTGCCGCACCGAGCGGCTGGCCCAGTCCAGGCCGCGCAGCTCGTCCAGGAGCGCGCCGCGGATCCGGGTGGCGGCGAAGCGGGGGAACGGCACACCGCGCTCGGCGTCGAAACCGCGTGCCGCGGCGACCAGCGCCGCGTACCCTGCGGAGAGCAGGTCGTCCCGGTTCACGTGAGCGGGGACCCGGGTCAGCATCTCCCGGACAAGGTGCCCGACGAGCGGCATGTTCGCCCGTACGATGTCTTCGCCACGCCTCTCCGTGGCAGATGTCTCACCGGTCATCAGGGGTCTCCTCGATCGCCTGCCGGGCGGGGATCCCGGCGCTGAGGAGAAAGATCCGGCCTGCTGAGTGCTGCGCGGTTCGCCATCGGGTGCGAACCGGTTGCGGTCCGTACCCGGTACAATGATCGGGAGCGGCCGGCACTCTTGGCCTAGGCCGCCCTCGGGTCGACCACCACGCGCCGCGGCAGGGAAACATGGTCAGCGCCGGGTGCCACGACCCTCGACGACGTTGGAGTTCGTAACTTAATGACCACCTTCTCCGAGCTCGGCGTGCCCGCCGCTCTCGCCACGGCACTCACCGGTCTCGGCATCACCACCCCGTTTCCGATCCAGGCGGCCACGCTGCCCGACACCCTCGCGGGCCGGGACGTGCTGGGCCGCGGACGCACCGGGTCCGGCAAGACTTACGCGTTCGTCATCCCGGTGGTGGCCCGCCTGGCCGCCGCGTCCCGCAAGCCCAGGGCCGGCCGCCCGCGCGCGCTGATCCTGGCGCCCACCCGCGAGCTCGCCACCCAGATCGAGGCCACGCTGCGCCCGCTCGCCGACGCGGCCGGGCTGCGCACCCTCGTGGTGTTCGGCGGCGTCGGGGCGAACCCGCAGATCCGGGCGCTGAAGGCCGGCGTCGACGTGCTCGTCGCCTGCCCGGGCCGGCTCGACGACCACATCCGCAACGGCCACGCCGCACTGGACGATGTGGAGATCACCGTCCTGGACGAGGCCGACCACATGGCCGACCTGGGCTTCCTGCCGGTGGTGCGGCGGCTGCTGTCGCAGACCCCGGCCGGCGGCCAGCGGCTGCTCTTCTCGGCCACCCTGGACAACGGCGTGGACGTGCTGGTGCAGCGCTTCATGCGCTCGCCGATCACGCACGCCGTGGACTCGGCCGCGCAGGCGCCGGTCGAGATGGAGCACCACGTGCTGCACGTCCAGCACGACGACCGGTTCGGCGTTCTCGTCGAGTTGCTCGCCGCGCCGGGCCGCTCGGTGGTGTTCACCCGGACCAAGCGCCGCGCCAAGGTGCTGACCCGCCAGCTGAACGCGGCCGGGGTCCCCGCCGTGGAGCTGCACGGCAACCTCGCGCAGAACGCGCGCAACCGCAACCTGTCGGCGTTCTCCGACGGCACCGCGGAGACCCTGGTGGCGACGGACATCGCGGCCCGGGGCATCCACGTCGACGACGTCGCGCTGGTCATCCACGCCGACCCGCCGGTGGAGCACAAGGCGTACCTGCACCGCTCCGGCCGGACCGCCCGGGCCGGCGCCCGCGGCACGGTGATCACCCTGATGACCGACGACCAGCAGGCGGACGTCCGCGACCTGGCGCGCAAGGCCGGCATCCGGCCGGCGACGCACCGCACGCGCCCCGGTGACGTGCTGCTGGAGAAGCTGGCGCCGGGCGAGCGGACCTTCCTCTCCCCCGCCTCGATCTCGGCCGCGCTCGCCCAGTCCGCCGCCGCTGCCGCCCCGGCCGCCGCCACGGGCCGGAACGCCGAAGCGGGTGGGAACGCCGAGGCGGGCGCGGAGACCGAGGGCGCCGGTCGTCCGCGTCGCCGCCGGGGTGGCCGCGGCCGCCGTTCCGCCACCGCTGCGGCGCCGGCCCGGACCACACCTGCCGAGTCCCGCACCCCCAAGAAGTCGCCGGCTCCGGACGGCGGCAAGGCGCACAACGCGGGCCAGGCACGGACCGCGAGCTCGTCGCGCGGGTCCGGCCAGGCGCGTGGTTCGGCGCCCCGATCGGGTACGCCCCAGCAGCGTCCCGCCTCCTCCGGCGGCGCGGCGGCCTTCTCCGCCCGCAGCACGGGCCGCCGCTCCGGCCGGTAGTTCGCGAGTTCTCAGGCCGGCGCCGCCACCGGGACGGCGTGCAGGTCGAGGTGAATGTGGACGGTCCGGCCGATGATCCCGCGGCCGGCCCGGACACCGGCGGCGACCCGGTCCACCGCGCAGCGCGCGACCAGCCGGTATCCGTCGTCGAACCGCTCGGCCGGCGACAGGTCGAGGACCACCTCGCAGGAGCCACCACGGACCGCGAGCACCCCGCTCAACTGCCACCCTTGCGGGGTACGGCGGCAGCGGGTGCTCCGGAACCCGATCTCCGGATGGTTCGCCGCGTCCAGGAACCGTCTTCCCCGGATGTCTGAGTCCCGGCGCGGGTCGTCGGTGGTGAAACTGGCCGCGTCCAGCTCGGCCGAGGCGATCGAGCGTTCCGGGTCCTCGGCCACGGTCACCGTCCCGCCGGTGAGCGACATCGTCGCGGTGACCGGTTTCAGGCCGAACGCGTGGGTCGCGACAAGCCGGCACACGGACCGTCCGGCGTCGATGCGGTAGGTTCCTGCGCTGATCTCGGTGAGTGTGTTCATGCTGTTCAGGCTGCCGCCGGACGGCACACCACGCCTCAGTGCCAGTACTGATTCCCGGCACGCAGCCGGGCCGCGAGCTGGGTCCGGTTGGTGACGCCGAGCTTGCCGATGGCGTTGCGCACGTGGGTCTCAACGGTCCGCTCGGAGATGTGCAGCCGGGCGGCGATCTCCCGGTTGGCGAGGCCCTCGGCGGCCAGATCCGCCACCTGGAGTTCCCGCCCGGTCAGCTCGTCCCGGCACAGCTCGGCAGCGGCGGCCGCCACCGCGGTCAGCCCGAGCCGGCGCGCGGTGGCGAGCGCCGCCGCGGCCAGGGTGTGCGCGCGGCGCCCGTCGCAGGTGCGCACGACCTCGGCGTACGCCACCCGGGCCTGTGCCGCGAAGGCGACCGCGCCGATCCGGTCCTCCATCGCGACGGCGTCGGCCAGGTGCCGCTCGGCGGCCTCGCGCTCGCCGATCGCCGCGGCGATCACACCCAGCGAGCGGTCCATCGCGCCGTGGCAGGCGGTCATCGTGTTGAGGTACCGGCCGGCCAGCGGCAGCGCCCGCGCGTAGACGGCTCGTGCCAGGCCGGTCCAGCCCAGCCAGGCGGCGATCTCACCGGCGCTGAGCAGGATGTAGTTGTGACGCACGTCCGGCGCCAGGTCCGGCAGCATGTCGCGCAGGGCCCGGCAGGCCGCGGCGGCGGTGTCCCGGTCGGCGCCGAGCATGGCGAGCCGGCCGATCTGGGCCACCGCGATCGGCTCGGAACCGAAGCGGGCCAGGGCGGCGGGCAGCCCGCCGGGCCACTCCGGCACCCGGCCGGTGAACGGGGCAAGACAGGCCAGGAAGGCCACGTGCAGTTCCCGGGCCGGCTGCTCCTCGAACGTCCCGGCCAGCGCGAACGCCTCGGCCGCGACGTCGGCGGCGGCACCCGGGCGGCCGGCCAGCAGCAGCCGGGCGGCACGCGCCCGGAGCAGGTGCCAGCGGGCCACCGACCAGCCGAGCCGGTCGGCGAGGGCCGCCAGCGCCGCGGTCTCGGCGTCGTACCCGGTCAGGTCGCCGACGGTGAGCCGCACGTCGAGACGCCACAGCCGGCCCCAGAGCTCGGCCTCCGCCCGGCTGCCGGCGGCCGCCAGGTCGAGGCTGCGCGCGGCCAGATCGAGCACCTCCTCGGGCGCCACCGCCGGGTCGAGCACCTCGTGCCGGGCATGCACCGCGGCGGCGATCGCGTCCGGGTCGTCGCTGCACTCGGCGAGCGCGAGGGCCGCGCGGCTTATCGGCTCGGCGCGGGTGTGCCCGCCGATCTCCACGAGCAGGGTGGCCTGCTGGGCGAGGAGACGGGCCCGCACGGCGTCCGGCAGTGGACCGGGGATGGCGAGGGCCCGCTCGCAGAGGTGGAGCAGGGTGGATGCCACCTGGCCGCCGAAACCCCGTACCCCCGATGCCGCCGCCGCGCCGAGATCCGGCCGCCGCTCGGCCTCGGCCACCGCCATGGCCGCGTCGCAGTCCGCGACCGCGACCGAGAGCCGCCCGTCGTGGCAGGCGGCCTCGGCCCGGCCAGGCGCAGCCACGGGTCGTCCGGCGCGAACTCCAGGGCCTGACCCAGCCAGGTCGCGGCGGCGCTGTGGTCCCGCTGCCGGGTCGCGGCCCGCGCTGCCGCCTCGCACGCCTGACGCGCGGCACGCCGGGACGCCTCGTCCACCACGGCACGGACCCGATGGCGTGCCGTCTCGCCAGGCCGGGCGCCGGAGACCTCGAGCGCGTCGGCGATCCGCCGGTGGGCGTCGATCCGCTCGGGCCGGGACAGCGCGGCGTACCGGGCCTGGCGGACCAGCTCGTGGGCGAACCGCAGCCGGTCCGGCGCCCACGGGTCCTCGACCAGCACACCCGCGTCGATCGCCTCGGTGACCAGCGGCTCGATCGGGGTCGCGGCGATCCGGCCGAGCACGGTGACGTCCACGTCCGCGCCGAGCGCCGCGGCCAGGCCGAGCATCTCCCGGGTCGGCGGGGAGAGCGCGGCGATCCGGCGGCCGACCAGCCGCAGCAGGCCGTCCGGCAGGTCCATCCCACCGGCCGGGTGTCGCAGCCGGTCACCGGCCGCGAGCAGCCGGGCCAGCTCACGGGTGTAGAGCGGGTTGCCGCCGCCGAGCCGGTGCACCACCCCCGGCCATGAGGCGTGCACCGCCGTCCCGGCCCGCTGCGCGAGATAGGTGGCCACGGTCGGCGGATCCCAGGGGGTCAGGGCGAGCGTCTCGGCGCCGGCCAATTCCCGATCGAGGGTACGGGCCGTCGCGATCACCAGCAGCCGGGTGCCCGCCACCTCACGGCAGACCAGCTCCAGCAGCGCGAGCGAGGCCGGGTCGGCCCAGTGCAGATCCTCCAGCACGAGCACCAGCCCGCCGTCCCGGCCCGCGGCGGCCGTGCGCAGCGCGCCGAGAACCGCGTGCATGACCCGGAACCGGGCGGCGGCCGGCGTCTCCCCGGTGTCTCCGGCGCCCACGGTGTCCAGCAGGTCCGGGGTGAGGCCGGGCAGCCCGCAGTCGAGCAGCCGCCGCCACGGCCAGAACGCGGGAGCGCCCTCGTCCGGGTCGGCGCGGCCGGTCAGCACCGTGACGCCGGCCGCCGCCGCCCGCGCGACGGCCTCCTCGACCACGGCCGTCTTGCCGATGCCCGCCTCTCCGGTCAGCAACGCGACCGCGCCCGAGCCGGCGGCGGCATCCGCGCGCAGCCGGTCCAGCGCGACCACCTCGGCCACCCGGGCGACGAGCCTCGTTCCCATGCGGGCATTCTGCGCCGCCGGGACCGTCCTGACTGTCAGGCCTCCGGCACGCTGACCGAGATCTCGTCCCCGAGGGTGAATCCCGCGCACAGCTCCAGCTCGTCGCCGCTCCAGAACCGTCCCGGGTCGTACCAGTTCGCCTTGCGGCCGCGCGGCAGCAGCCCCATGTCCTCGTAGGTCACCGCGACCACCTCGGCGCAGTACGCCTTCTCCAGCGTCGCCTCGCTGACCTGGCCGTCGGTGCGCTGCCAGGGCAGCCGGATCTGCGGCACCCGGCCGCGCGCCCAGCGGAAGGCCAGCTGCGAGGTGGACGGGAACGGGGTGCCGTCGAGGCGAGCCACCGTCTTCAGCGCCTTGTCCTCCATCGCCCGGGTCACGCCGGGGTCGAGCTGACGCAGGTAACCGCGCTGCCCGTACCGGCGGGCCCAGACCGTCACCGCGTCGCGCAGGTCGTGCAGCTGCACGCCGCGGCGGAAGGCCCCGGACCACATGTCGGGCAGGGACTTGCCCAGCTCGGCGTGCCACATGAGCGGCGGCATGTCCTCGATCACCAGGGACATGCCGACGTGGTTCACCGGGCTGTTGGTGAGCGTCTGGATGGCACGATCCGGGCCGGACCGGCCCCGGAAGATCCAGATGTCACCCGTACGCGTCAGATCGATGGCCTCGTCGAGGCTGAGTTCGGCAACCACGTGTCTATCCTCAGCTGATGCGTTGGTGGAAGGTAGTGGGACTGGCAGGGCTGGCCGGCGTCGCGGCGACCGGCGCGGTGATCGCGCGGGCCGAGCGGCGACGGCGAGCGTACACACCGGACGAGATCCGGCAGAAGTTGCACGACCGGGTCAGCGAGGCGACCTCGGACTGATCTTCTCCAGGCACGCTCAGACCACGTCGGTGTCGCGCAGCACGGACCAGAGGCCGGCGCCGTCCGGGGCGGAGAACCAGGTCTTGCCGCCGGACGGCACCACCTCGGCCGTCTCGGACGGGCCCGGGATCGCGCCGGCCAGCACCGCCTGGGTGGGCGAGAGCCGGCGTATCGCGACGGCCGACACGTTCTCCGGGTGGGACCGGGCGAACTCGGAGTAGATCTCCTGGTCGTGCTGGCCGTCGTCGCCGATCAGCAGCCAGCGGATGTGCGGGAACTCGTCGGCGAGCCGGCGCAGCGACTTGCGCTTGTGTTCCTGGCCGCTGCGGAACCAGCGGTCCGGCGTGGGACCCCAGTCGGTCAGCAGGATCGGGCCGGCCGGGTAGAGGTGCCGGCTCAGGAACCGGGTCAGCGCCGGCGCGACGTTCCACGCGCCGGTGGACAGGTAGATCACCGGCGCGCCGGGGTGCGCGTTGACCATGCGCTCGTAGAGGACCGCCATGCCGGGCACCGCGGTCCGCGCGTGCTCGTCCAGCACGAACGTGTTCCACGCCGCGAGCAGCGGGCGCGGCAGCGCGGTGACCATGACCGTGTCGTCGATGTCGGAGATGACGCCGAATTTCACCGCCGGGTCGATCACCCGGATCGGCGCGTCGACCGGCGCCGCGCCCTCGGTGTGCAGCCGGGCCGTGCCCCATCCGGGCTCCAGATCGCCTTTGACCTTGCAGTCCACGTAACCGCTGCGGTCGGACCGGGTCTCGGTGACCGTGCCGCCGAGCTCGATGCGGACCACGGCGCCGTTCACCGGGGTGGTGGTGAAGCTGCGCCAGCCGCGGACCTTCTCCCGGCGCTTGCTGACCGTGCCGGGGCGGGCCAGCAGCACCCGGCCCATCACCCGGGCCCAGCCGGGCGCACCGTAACCGGTGTAGGCCGTGATGTACGGCTTCCAGCCCCGGCCCACGAGGCGGCGCTCGATGATGTCGTGAATCGCGTCCTCGACGAGGGCGGCCCGGTGCATGGCCGCACGGTTCACCGATGTGCTGTCACCTGCGGGAGTTACCGTCACCATCGCCTCCTTACCCCGAGACCGCCGCGGGTCACGTTACCCAAGGCATCTGTACGGCCGATGGGAACGGTAGGGGTGTCCGGCATGGACATCAGGCGGCGGCGGGCAGTTCGGCTCCCGTCCACTGCTCCGACCACCACTGCTGGTCCGCGGCCTGCGACGCGGGTCCGCGCAGCCGGGCCGCGGCGGCCTCGGCGCGCAGGTCACGCAGGGTTTCGGCGGCGGCCTCGGCGCTGCGCCACGCGGCCTGCTCCGCGGCGACCGCCTTCCGGTACGCCTCCAGCCGGTGCTCGCGGACCGCCGCGTGCAGCGCCGCCTCCTGCTGGACAGGATGCAGTCGCGGGTTCCAGCCGCGGTGCGCGTAGACGTCGTTGAGCTGGCCGATCGACAGGTCCTGGGTGCGGCACAGCTCGGTGGCGGCCCGATGCAGGTAGCGCTGGCGGTCGACGTTCTCGCCCGGCTTGCGGCGGCGGCTCATCAACGGGTACGCGGTGGCCGCCGCGATCCGCCGGGCGTCCGCCTCGGCCTGCTCGTACGCCGTCCACGCCGCGTCGACCGCCTGCTGGGACTCCAGCCACTCGGCCCGGCGCCGCCCGGCGGCTGCGGACGCCTCGGCGACGGCGCTCTCCACCTCCGCCGCGTACGGGTTCTCGTCCGGCTCGGGCGCGGGCAGGGCGGTCGCACGCGGCAGCCGCGCGCACACCACCGCCACGGCGAGCAGCAGCAGGATGGTCAGCCAGATAGCGGCGGCCTGCGGCACGGCGCTCAGAAAGCTCTGCAGTGCGGAATCCATGGAACACCCCCAAGAAGGAAGACACGGCCGGCATCGACGGGTGCGGATGGCCGGTCGGCTGTCCGCACCTCAGGCGGCCGGAGGCGCGCGCGGGCCGGTGGCCTGCGGGACCTCCCCGGCCTTCAGCGCGGGGAACGCGGTGACAGCGAAATCCGCCAGGGGGGTGGGCGGAGCCGGGACGGCGGACGTGACGGGCAGGTGCAGGGTGGCCGCGAGCGCCAGCACGGCGAGGTGGGCCAGGAAGCGCAGAAGACGCCGCCCGGCCCGCGGGCGGTGCGCGTCCCGCACCTTCTCGATCACGGGATCCAACCTATCGGAGCGCAGGTCAACGCGCACGGCCTCGCGAGGTCACGCCCACCCGAAGGGATGGCACACGCGGTCACCCGGGCGAGGGACCATGGGTGTCATGGACTTGTCTGTGGTGGAGCAGGTGGCGCGGCTGGACGCGTGGATCGCCGAGGGTGGCGTCGCGGTGCTCACCGGCGCCGGCCTCTCGACCGACTCCGGGATACCGGACTACCGGGGCCCGTCCGGCTCGGCCCGGCGCGGCACCCCGATGACGTATCAGACGTTCACCTCGGACCCGATCGCCCGCCGGCGGTACTGGGCGCGCAGCCACCTGGGCTGGCGCACGATCGGCGGGGCACGGCCCAACGAGGGGCACGCGGCGGTGGCCCGCTGGCAGGAGTCCGGGCTGCTGGCCGGGCTGATCACGCAGAACGTGGACGGGCTGCACCAGGCGGCCGGCGCGCGGGACGTGGTCGAGCTGCACGGCAACCTGTCCCGGATCGTCTGCCTGGACTGCCGGGAGCTGACCTCGCGGGTCGAGCTGGAGCACCGGCTGACCGCGGCGAACCCGGACTTCGCCGCGGTCGCCACGACGATCAATCCGGACGGCGACGTGGAGCTCGACGACGACGAGCTCTCCGGGTTCACGGTGGTGCCCTGCCGGTCCTGCGGCGGGGTGCTGAAACCCGACGTCGTGTACTTCGGCGAGACCGTGCCGGCCGACCGGGTGACACGGTCGTTCGAGCTGGTCGAGACCGCCCGTACGCTGCTGGTTCTCGGTTCCTCGCTGACCGTGATGTCGGGGCGGCGGTTCGTGCTGCGCGCGGTCCGGGAGGGCATCCGGGTGGCGATCGTGAACCGGGGCGTGACCCGCGGCGAGCCGTACGCCGACATGGTCATCGATGCCCCGCTCGGCGTCGTCCTTCCCAATCTGGCGACGGATACCGATAACCACCGATTTGTAAACACGGTTACCGTCTCGAAACCTAAATAGATCCCTCGGCACGTTGACGTGACGGCCCTCACTGGGGTTGACTGCCGAAACCGGTACCGAAACCGGTTCCGAAACCCTTCAGCAACATCGGAGGAGCAGTGCCGATCACCATCGCCGACGTCGCGGCGCGGGCCAAGGTCAGCAAGACCACGGTCTCGCGGGTGCTGAACGGCAAGGGCGAGCTCGACGAGACGACCGCCGCGCGGGTGCGCGCGGTCATCGAGGAGCTGGGCTACGTGCCCAGCGCGCGGGCGGTCAACCTGGCCCGCGGGCGCACCCGGGTGGTCGGCATGCTGGTGCCCTCGCTGACCTGGCCCTGGATGGGCGAGGTGCTGCAGGGCGCGGTCGACGTCCTCGAAGCGGAGAACTACGGCCTGCTGCTCTTCACCTGCAACCGCGGCGACGACTCGATGCGGCAGTTCGCCGCGCAGGTCGCCGCCAAGTCCTTCGACGGCCTGCTCGTGATCGAGCCGGAGGGCACCCTCGACTACATCGCCAACCTGCACGCCCGCGGCCTGCCGATGGTTCTCATCGACGACCGGGACCAGATCTCCGGCGGATCGATACCGACCGTCGGCACCACCAATCACACCGGCGCCGCGGATGCCGCGCACCACCTGCTGGGCATCGGGCGCCACAAGCCGCTCGTGATCACCGGGCCGTCCCGCTTCGGCTGCACCCAGCAGCGGACCGACGGCTTCCTCTCGGTCTACGCGGACGCCGGAATCCCGCTCTCCGCGGACCGGGTCATGCTCGGTGACTTCAAGGTCGGCTGCGGTGTGGACAACATCCGGCAGGCGATCGAGACCGGCATCGAGTTCGACGCGGTCTTCTGCCACAACGACCTCTCCGCGTTCGGCGCCATGCAGGCGATCCAGGAGAGCGGCCGGAGCGTCCCGGGCGATGTCGCGGTGGTCGGTTTCGACGACATCCCGATGGCGGCGCACGCCAAGCCCGCGCTCACCACGGTCCATCAGCCCCTGCGGGAGATGGGCGAGGCGGCGGCGCGCACGCTGCTGGCCCACTTCGAAGGAGCCCCGCTCCCGAACCGGCCGACGATAATCCCGGCCACCTTCACCGTCCGCGACTCGACCGCCGCCTAGGCGGAGACCTCGATATCCACCGGCCGCTATGACGGCCGGGAAACAGCGACACCCAGCGACCGGCCCAGGCCGGCCGCGCGGTACTGCACGCCCTCCGGGCACCCCTCTCACCCCGCATTGAATCCGAGGAGTTTTGCGATGCAGAGAAGGAAACTGTTCGCGGTCGCCCTGGCCGGCGCGCTCGCCACAGGCGGGTTGTCCGCGTGCGGTGACTCGCCGAACGCCAACAACAAGAACGCCGCCAAGGGCGAGCAGGTCGACTACCTGTCGATCGGCATGCCCAACGGCACGGTGACCGAGAGCAACAACCCCTTCGTCCAGACCTCGGCCGCCGCCGGGCTCGGCTACCGCTGGATGATCTTCGAGCCGCTCGGCCAGTGGAACAACACCAAGCCGTCCGAGCCGCTGACCCCGTGGCTGGCCAGCTCGATCACGTGGTCGCCGGACTACAAGACCGTCGACCTGGTGATCCGGGACGGCGCCACCTGGTCGGACGGCAAGCCGCTGACCGCCGAGGACGTGGTGTTCACCCACACCATGATCAAGGGCAACGACGCGCTCAACCTCTTCGCCATCCCGTACGACCAGATCACCGCGGACGGCAACAAGGTCAAGATGACCTTCAAGACGTCGCAGTTCACCACGCACCACAAGGTCATCGGCCAGACCCCGATCGTGCCGAAGCACATCTGGGAGAAGCTGTCCGACCCGGCCACCGACCCGATCAAGGAGCCGGTCGGCAGTGGCCCGTACGCGTTGAAGTCGTTCTCCCAGCAGGCGACGATCCTTACCGCCCGAGAGAGCGGTTACTGGGGCACCCAGCCGAAGGTCAAGGAGCTGCGCTACACCTCCTTCGCCGACAACAACGCGCAGGCCACGGCCCTTGCCACGGGTACGTCGGAGTGGAGCTTCGTCTTCATCCCGAACTACGAGCAGACCTTCGTCGCCAAGGACCCGGAGCACTACAAGGTCTGGGCGCCGGGCGTGCTGGGCATCCACGGCCTCTACATCAACACCACCAAGAAGCCGTTCGACGACCCCGCGCTGCGCCGGGCCATGAACATGGTCATCAACCGCAACGACATCTTCGTGCAGGCCGAGGCCGGCTACTTCCACCCGGAGATCAAGAGCGTCACCGGTCTGCCCGAGGGCGCGGGTGACGCCTACATCGCCGACGAGTACAAGGGCAAGACGTTCTCGGTCGACGTCGAGGGCGCCAAGGCGCTGCTGACCCAGTCCGGCTACAAGCTGGAGGGCAACGTCCTCAAGGACAAGACCGGCAAGCCGGTCACCATCAAGCTCTCCGACCCGGCGCCGTGGTCCGACTACCAGACCTCGCTGGAGATCATCAAGAGCAACCTCGCGGAGATCGGCATCGCCGCCACCGTGGAGAAGCCGAACCAGAACGTCTGGGACGCGAACGTCCAGAAGGGCGACTTCGAGGCCTCCATGCGGTGGACCAACGGCGGCTCGACGCCGTTCGACATCTACCAGACCGTCATGGACGGCGACCTGATGAAGCCGATCGGCACCGCCGCGCAGCAGGGCAACTTCGGCCGTTTCGACAGCCCGGAGGCGACCGCCGCGCTGAAGGCGTACTCGAACGCGACCGACGAGGGCGCCCGCAAGACCGCGCTCGCCACGATCCAGAAGATCTTCGTGGAGCAGGCCCCGATGCTGCCGGTCGGCTCGGACAACGTCGGCGCCGCGTACAGCACCAAGAACTGGATCGGCTGGCCCACGGACGCGGACTCCTACGCGCCCGCGCAGCCCACGCAGGCGGCCGCACTGCAGGTCGTCCTGAAGCTGCAGCCCGCCAACTCCTGATCGCCTCGCGGGCGTCCCGGCCGCACCGGGACGCCCGCGTCACCTCCAGTACAAAAGGAACCCCGGCATGACGTCGATTCCCGACACGAAGGCGCCGGCCGGCGAGGTGGTGCTTGAGGCGATCGGCCTGACCAAGCACTTCCCCGTCCGCCGGCGACTCCGTGATCTGTTCTCCGGGCGGCACGACGCGGTGCACGCCGTCGACGATGTGAACCTCACGCTGCGGCGCGGGCGGGTGGTCGCCCTCGTCGGCGAGTCCGGCTCCGGCAAGTCCACCGTGGCGCGCCTGCTCGCCCAGCTCTACCCGCGCACCGGCGGTGACATCCGGCTGCACGGCACGTCGACCCGGGTCACGTCCGGATCGGCGTTCCGCCGGTACTGCGCCCAGGTCCAGATGATCTTCCAGGACCCGTTCGCGTCGCTGAACCCGGTGCACACCATCCGGTACCACCTGAGCCGGTCGCTGCAGATCCACGGCAACGCCGGCGACGACCTGGAGACCGCGCTGCACCAGCTCCTGGAACGGGTCTCGCTGACGCCGCCCGAGCGGTACCTGGACAAGTTCCCGCACGAGCTCTCCGGCGGCCAGCGGCAGCGCGTCGCGATCGCCCGCGCGCTCGGCGCCGAGCCGAAGGCGCTGCTCGCCGACGAGCCGGTGTCCATGCTGGACGTCTCGATCCGGCTCGGCGTGCTGAATCTGCTGCGCGACCTGAAGGAACGCCTGAACCTCGCGATCCTCTACATCACCCACGACATCGCCTCGGCGCGGTACTTCGCGGACGAGACCATGGTCATGTACGCCGGGCGGATGGTCGAGGGCGGGGACTCGGAGACGGTCACCCAGGCGCCGGCTCACCCGTACACCCGGTTGTTGATCGAATCGGCGCCGGACCCGGATCGTCTCACCGGTCTCTCCGAAGCCGCAGGCGAGGAGCGCGGCAACGGCGAGCCGCCGAGCCTGATCCACCCGCCCACCGGATGCCGTTTCCATCCGCGCTGCCCGGTCGCGATGCCGCGGTGCTCGGTCGAGCTGCCTGTGCCGCTGGAGATCGGTGACGTGCCCGGCCACTGGGCGGCCTGCTGGCTCTACGACGGTGAGGGCGCCCGGTGAAGTACTTCCTGCAGCGCCTCGCGTTCTACCTCTTCACCGCGTGGGCCGCGATCACGCTGAACTTCTTCATCCCCCGGCTCATCCCGGGCGACCCGGTGCAGGCGCTGGTCACCAAGTACCAGGGTCAGCTGAGCAGCAAGGCGATCGAGTCGCTCTACGTCCTGTTCGGACTCGACAAGGACGCCAGCCTCTGGTCGGAGTACGTGACCTACTGGAAGCAGCTGCTCACCGGCGATCTGGGCCTGTCGTTCACGTTCTTCCCGACGCCGGTCTCCGAGATCATCTCGAACAGCCTGCCGTGGACCCTGCTGCTGGTCGGCATCACCACGGTGATCAGCTTCTTCCTCGGCACCGGCCTCGGCATCCTGGCCGGCTGGCGGCGCGGATCGTGGGCCGACGGTCTGCTGCCGGTCACCACGTTCCTCTCCTCGGTGCCGTACTTCTGGCTCGGGATCATCGCGATCTACCTGCTCACCGGGCCGGACAGCTTCTTCCCGTCGTCCGGCGGATTCGACGCGGGCCTGGTGCCGGCCTGGGACCTCTACTTCATCCCGAGCGCGATCCAGCACAGCCTGCTGCCCGCGCTGACCATCCTGATCTCGTCGGTCAGCGGCTGGATCCTCAGCATGCGCAACATGATGGTGACCGTCGCCTCCGAGGACTACATCACCGTGGCGCACGCGAAGGGGCTCTCCGACCGCCGGGTCGCGATGAGCTACGCGGCCCGCAACGCGCTGCTGCCGAACGTCTCCGGGTTCGCGCTCTCGCTCGGCTTCATCGTCGGCGGCACCCTGCTCGTGGAGATCGTCTTCTCCTACCCGGGCGTCGGCTTCCAGCTCTTCCAGGCGCTCGGCGCCTCGGACTACCCGCTCATGCAGGGCATCTTCCTGATCATCACGATCTCCGTGCTGGTGGCGAACCTGCTGGCGGACATCGCGTACCTGCTTCTCGACCCGCGCACTCGCAAGGAGGGCTGAGCGGTGTCCATCCCCACCTCCAGCATCGAGCAGGTCATCCCGGTACAGGGGTCGATGGCCCAGCCCGCCAAGGTCCGTCGCCGCCGCTTCCGCTTCGTGGCCAACAAGAAGGCCGCCACCGGCCTGATCATCCTCGGCGTCTACCTGCTGTTCGCGGTCATCGGGCCGTGGGTGGCGCCCTACGACCCGGGCGCGCGCAGCAACGCCCTGGTCCAGCCGCCGTCCGCCGATCACTGGATGGGCACCACCCATCTCGGTCAGGACGTCCTCAGCCAGCTGCTGACCGGCACCCGCAGCGTCATCTTCGTCGGCTTCTTCGCCGGCATCGTGGCGACGGTGCTCTCGGTGCTGATCGGGGTGACCGCGGGGTACGTCGGCGGCAAGACCGACGAGGTGCTCTCCGCGCTCTCCAACGTCTTCCTGGTGATCCCCGCACTACCCCTGATCATCATCATCACGTCCACCCTGGAGAGCGCCGAGGACTGGCTGATCGCGCTGGTCATCGGCCTCACCTCGTGGTCCTGGAACGCGCGGGTGCTGCGGGCGCAGACGCTGTCGCTGCGCCGGCGGGACTTCGTCGAGGCGGCCCGCGCGGCGGGTGAGCGGACCTGGCGGGTGATCGGGTTCGAGCTGCTGCCGAACCTGACCGCGGTGATCGCCTCCGGTTTCGTCGGCACGGTCATCTTCGCGGTGCTCTCCGAGATCACCCTGGCCTTCATCGGCGTCACCTCGGCCACCACCTGGAACTGGGGAACCATCCTGTTCTGGGCGCAGGGCCAGCAGGCGCTCGCCCAGAACGCCTGGTGGTGGTTCGTGCCGGCCGGTCTCGCGATCGCGATCCTCGGCACCGCGCTCTCGCTGATCAACTTCGGGATCGACGAGTTCGTCAGCCCGCGCCTGCGCAGCATGGGTTCGACGAAGCTGCGCACCGCCACCGGCAAGACCGTCCGGATGCGGATCGGATTCACGCCCGTCATCCAGAAGGAGACCGCGCCATGACCGCGCCCGTCCTCGAGATCCGCAACCTGAACGTCGAGTACGGCCTGGGCGCCGAGGCGGTCCACGCGGTCCGCGACGTCAGCCTCACGCTACACCGCGGTGAGGTGCTCGGTCTGGCCGGCGAGAGCGGATCGGGCAAGTCCACCCTCGCGTACGGGATGACCCGCCTCCTCCCGCCCCCCGGTGTGATCACCGGCGGCCAGGTCGTCTACCACCCCGCCGAGGGCGACCCGTACGACGTGCTCGGCCTCTCCGACCGCGACCTGCGCGGCTTCCGGTGGAACGAGACGGCGATCGTCTTCCAGGGCGCGATGAACTCGCTCAACCCGGTGCACAAGATCTCCACCCAGCTCACCGACGTGCTCAAGGCGCACGACCCGCGGATGAGCGAGCACAGCCGCAACGCCCGGGCCCGCGAGATGCTCAAGCTGGTCGGCATCTCACCGGACCGGATGGAGGCGTACCCGCATCAGCTCTCCGGCGGCATGCGGCAGCGCGTCATGATCGGTATGGCGCTGATCCTGCAGCCGCAGGTGGTGATCATGGATGAGCCGACCACCGCGCTCGACGTGGTCATGCAGCGGCAGATCCTCGGTCAGCTGATCGAGCTGCGGGAACGGCTCGGCTTCTCGGTCATCTTCATCACGCACGACCTGTCGTTGCTCGTCGAGTTCTCGAACCGGATCGCCATCATGTACGGCGGGCGGATCGTCGAGGAGGCGCCGGCCGCGGCCGTCTACCGGGACGCGCTCCACCCGTACTCCGCGGGGTTGCTCGGATCGTTCCCGGCCCTGCGCGGGCCGCGCCGGGAGCTGACCGGCATCCCCGGCTCGCCGCCGGACCTCAAGGGCATGCCGAGTGGCTGCTCCTTCCATCCGCGGTGCGCGAGGGCGTTCGATCCGTGCGCGGACACCATCCCGATCCTCGGCCGCCCGGACACCCCCGACGGCGCCACCCGATCCGTCGCCTGCTGGTTGCACCCGGCCGCGCAGCCCGTCGGGTCATGACCTCGACCCGTGGGCCCGTGCGGCGCCAGCCGCCCGGTCAGGCTGGTTGCACCCGGCCGCGCAGCCGGTTTCCTGAGCAGCGGGCCGGTCCCCTGCCGTCGGGACCGGCCCGCACCATTCCTGGGAGTGATTTCGTGACATTCACGTGGGGCGTGGCGACCTCGGCCTATCAGATCGAGGGCGCCGCTTTCACCGACGGCCGCACGGCGTCCATCTGGGACACGTTCGCCCGGGACGTGGTCGGCGAGACCGGTGAGGTGGCGTGCGACCACTACCACCGGATGCCGGACGACGTTCAGCTGATCAAGAGTCTCGGCGTGGACGCGTACCGTTTCTCGGTCTCCTGGCCGCGGGTGCAGCCGGGCGGAAAGGGTCCGGCGAACCCGGCCGGCCTGGACTTCTACGACCGGCTGGTGGACGAGCTGCTGGCGGCCGGGATCGACCCGTGGCTCACGCTCTACCACTGGGATCTGCCGCAGGAGCTGGAGGACGCCGGCGGGTGGCCGGTGCGGGACACCGCGTACCGGTTCGCGGACTACTCCGCGCTGGTCTTCGACCGGCTGTCGGATCGCGTACGCAACTGGGGAACCGTCAACGAGCCGTGGTGCGTGGCCTATCTCGGGTACGAGCACGGGGTGCACGCGCCGGGCCGCAGGGATTTCCAGGCGGCGCTCGACGCCACGCATCACCTGCTGCTCGGGCACGGGCTGGTGGCCTCGTCACTGCGCCGCGAGGGCACCGTCGTCGGACCGGCCCTCAACATCGGGACGGCCACGCCGGCCTCCGGCGACCCGATCGACATCGCCGCCGCACGTCTCGCCGACGGCATGGGCACCCGGATCTTCCTCGATCCGATCGCGCGGGGCGCCTACCCCGCCGACGTCCTCGAGCATCTTGCCGCCCGCGGCCACGAACTGCCGGTCCGCGACGGCGACCTGAAGATCATCTCGGCGCCGATCGACATCCTGGGTGTCAACTTCTACTTCGGACAGGATTTCTCCGGGTACGGCGTCGACGGCGCCACCGCCGACGCGAACGGCCTGCCGATCGTCCGCGAGATCATGCCGGACGTGCCCCGCACCGCGCTCGGCTGGCCGATCACTCCGGACCGGTTCACCACGCTGCTGCTGCGGCTGCAACACGACTACGGGATCCCGCTCGCCGTGACCGAGAACGGCGCCGTCTACGAGGACGTGCCGGACGCCGGCGGTTTCATCGCCGATCACGAGCGGACCGCGTACCTCGCCGCCCATGTCGACGCGGTCTTCGCGGCCCGGTCGGCCGGTGCCGACGTGCGCGGCTATTTCGCCTGGTCACTGATGGACAACTTCGAGTGGGCCGAGGGATACACGAAGCGGTTCGGCCTGGTGCACGTCGACTACGAGACCCAGATGCGCTCGCTGAAAAGGAGCGCGCTCTGGTTCCGGGACCGCGTACGCTCCGGCGCATGACCGATTACCTCGATGTGAACCGCGCCAACTGGGACGAGCGGGCCGCCCCGCACGCCGCCTCACCGGACTACCACGTCGAGGACTTCGCGACCGATCCCGCGTACCTGAGCCAGGTCGTCCGCTTCGACATGCCGCGCCTCGGTGACATCGCCGGGCTGCGCGGCGTGCACCTGCAGTGCCACATCGGGACCGACACGATCTCGCTGTCCCGGCTCGGCGCGACCATGACCGGGCTCGACTTCTCCGGTGCCTCGGTGGAGCAGGCCCGGGCGATCGCCGCCCGCGCGGGCGCGGACGTCACGTTCGTGCAGAGCGACGTCTACGCGGCGCGGGAGGCGCTCGACGGCGAGTTCGACCTGGTCTACACCGGGATCGGCGCGCTCGGCTGGCTGCCCGACATCACGCGGTGGGCGCGGACCGTGGCGTCGCTGCTCGCCCCGGGCGGCCGCCTGTTCATCCGGGAAGGTCACCCGATCCTCTGGGCGCTCGACTACGACCGTACCGATGGGGTCATCGCTCTTTCCGAACCCTATTTCGAGCACGAGGAACCACAGATCTACGACGAGCCCGGTACGTACGTGACGAGCGACCACCAGTTCCAGCACACCACCACTCACGAGTGGAACCACGGTCTCGGCGAGATCGTCACCGCGGTCCTCGACGCCGGGCTCACGCTGACCGGGCTCGAGGAGCATCAATCGGTGCCGTGGGACGCGCTGCCCGGCCGGATGCGGGAGATCGGCGGCGGTGAACATCAGCTGATCGAGAAGCCTTCCCGCCTCCCGCACACCTACACGCTTCAGGCCCGCCGTTTAACGAACTGACGCTGCGGGGTACCTCCGGGCCATCCCCGGCTGAGGAGGTCCCCGATGCGTATCGGTGCGGTCATAGTTGTCATCTGGCTCGTGCTCGGCGTGGTCGCGGCGTTCGAGCGCGGCTACTTCAAGAACACCGGCGACGCGAGCTGTGCCGAGGCGGGCACGGTCATCGTCACCACGATCGCCGGCCCGCTGAACTGGATGGGCGTCAACCCGAAGATCACCTGTGACGTCCCGGATGTCCCGGAGCCGAGCGAGTAGGTCTTGGCTCTCTTTCGCTCTTGAGCTGGAGCGCGCTCCAGCTACTAGCGTCGATGTCATGGAACTCAGAGACTTCGGCAGGCTGGGACGGATCAGCGCGCTCACGCTCGGCGGTGGTGGCCTCGGCGGTGTCTGGGGCGCCACCGACCGCAGCGAGGCGGTGGCAACCGTCCACGCCGCGATCGACGCCGGCATCACGATGTTCGACGTGGCCCCGAGTTACGGCGACGACTTCGAGGCCGAACGAGTGATCGGCGAGGCGCTCCGCAACTCACCCGACGTCCAGGTCACCTCGAAGGTCCAGGTCCACGACGTCCCACCGGGCGGCGACTTCGCCCGTTTGATCAGCAGCAGCCTCGAAGGCTCCCTGACCCGCCTCGGCCGCGACCACCTGGACCTCTTCCTCCTGCACACCCAGCTGCTCCCCCGCGACGGCTCCGCCACCGCTCCCGGCACGATCCACTGGCAGTCCTACCAGGACGCCGTGGTCCCCGCCTTCGAGCACCTCCGCGAAACCGGCAGGATCCGCGCCTGGGGCATAACCGCCGTAGGCCACCCCGCATCAGTGCTGGACGCGCTGCGCGCGCCGGCCCGCCCCAACGCCGCCCAGGTGATAGTCAACCCGCTCGACCTGAACGGCGACATGTGGATCTATCCCACAGTCCCCTCTGAGAATCAGGCCGTTCTCGCCACCGCGCAATCACAGGGTGTGCCGGTCCTGGGCATCCGCGTAGCCGCAGCCGGCTCCCTGACCGACTCCCTGGACCGTTCCGTCCCGCCGGACCACCCGGCAGCAATCGACTTCGCCCGAGCGGCCCCGTTCCGCGAACTAGCCGCCGACTGGGGCACATCCGCAGCAACCCTGGCCCACCGCTACGCCCTGAGCGTCCCCGGCGTAGCAAGCGTCATCCTCGGCGTGAAGAACCGAGCCGAGCTGACCGAATGCCTGAAAGCCGAAGCGGAAGGCCCGTTGCCTCCCGAGCAGCTCGCCGCCCTGAGAGTCCTCCGCCCCTGACCCGCGTCACCAAGCGCGCCCATGCAAGGCTTTGGGGGCGGAGATCGCCCACGCAGGGATCAAGCCTGACCGCCCGGAGTGGGTGATCTCCGCCCCCAAGACCGCCCAGCTCGCGCCTAGTAGTGCTTTGTCATGATCCGCGTCGGCGGGCTCGTTTCCGTTGCGGGAACGGGGTTCGGCAGGTCGGGCATGCGCCGATGAGGTAGACGAGCAGGAGTTGCAGGCGTCGGAGTACGGCGTAGAGGGTCATTCCGGCGCATGGGTTTTTGGGTCGAGGCGTTGCAGGGTGAGGAAGATGTGTGCCGCGGAGACGAGGGTGACGTGGTGGTGCCATCCCTGCCAGGTGCGGCCTTCGTAGTGGTCGAGGCCGAGACCGGTCTTGACTTCGCGGTAGTCGTGTTCGATGCGCCAGCGCAGTTTCGCCCAGCGGATCAGGGTGCGTCTCGCGGTCCGGGCGGGTAGGTCAGAGAGCCAGTACTTGATCGGCTCCGGGTTGCCGGGCGGCCATTCGGCGATGAGCCAGGCCTCAGGTAGGTCCTCGCCGCGGTGCGCGGACAGCAGGGTTCGCCCGGCCGGACGGACCCGGGTGAACACGAAGTGCGAGGACATCAGGAGCGGGCGGCCGCCGCGGCTGCGGGAGCCGGGTCGCCAGGTCACTCTCCGGGCTTTGCCGGTGCCGGTGGTGATCAGTTCGGTGAGGGTCGGCGCCGGCTGCTGGTAGCGGGGCGTGGGATAGGAGCCGACGCCGGCGTAGTCCCCGGCCGTGCGGATCGTCGAGGCCGGGTAAGCGGTGAGCCTGCCGCTGACCTGCACCAGGTGGGGCAGCCCGCGTTCGGTCAGGGCGAGGCGGAACTCTGCGGCGTCGCCGTAGCCGCAGTCGGCCACGATCAGCGGCGGGCGATGTCCCCATCGCAGCAGTTCGTCGATCATGTCCAGGGCGAGGCGCCACTTCTCCCGATGGGTCACGTCGTCGCTGATCCCGGCGCGGCGGCGACGGTTGTGGACATCGCTGGTGGCCTTTGGTGAGGCGGGATCCCAGGACTCCGGCAGAAACAGTCGCCAGTCCACGGGGCAGGATGCGGTGTCGGTGACCATGCTGACGCTTACGGCGATCTGGCAGTTGGTGACCTTGCCCGCGGTGCCGGTGTACTGCCGGGCCACACACGGCGAAGCGGTGCCGCATTTGAGCAGGCCGGTGTCGTCGATGGCCCATGCCGTCGGGACGATCGCCTGGTCGGCCAGCGCGGCGATCCGTCGCCGGACCGGCTCGACCTGCCACGGACTGTTGGTCACGAAGTGGTTCAACGCCTGCTCATGCACGCCCTGCAGCCGAGCGGCCATCGGCTGGATCGACTTACGCCGTCCGTCGATCATCAGCCCTTGCAGATACGCGGCCGCACGATCCTGCCAGCCGGCCCTGGTCAGCGAGGCGAACACGTCCGACGCGAACTCGGCCAAGTCGTCACGCAACCGGTCAGCCTCAGCAACGTCCATACCTCAACGACAGCAACCCACCGTCAACAAGTCACCATCAGCCACTCGAAAGTGACAAAGCACTACTAGTCCCGCTCGATCAGATGCCCGACGAGCTGCGGCCCCATGATGACGGCCGTCCCCGACCCATCACGCCGGGAGTCAACCTCAGGCAGCTCAACAGGGTCCCCGGTAGAAGACGCCCCGACGGGGCGAGGACCGACCCACGCCACGGACAGCGCCGTCTCCCCCTTCAGGAACCGCTGCACCCGAACCCCACCGGTGGCCCGCCCCTTCGCCGGGTACAGCCCGAAGGGGGTGACCTTCACCTGGGTCCCGGTCGACGTGACCACCATCGGCTCCCCGTGCTGCGGGTCCGACGTGGACACCGCGTTGAACGACAGAACCTCCGCCTCGGCGGCGACGTTGATCCCGGCCATCCCGCCGCCCTTGAGCCCCTGCGGCCGCACGAGTTTCGCCGGGAACCGCAGCAGCGACGCATCCGACGTGACGAAGACCAGCGACTCCGCCCCGTCGGTGAGCCACGTCGCCTGAAGGACCTCGTCACCCTCCTTCAGGGTGATCACCTCGAACTCGTCGGAGCGGACCGGCCACTCCGGCGCGCACACCTTGACGATGCCCTGCTTCGTCCCGAGCGCGAGCCCCGGCGAGTCCCCGGCCGCGAGCGGCGCCATGCCGACGACTCTCTCGCCCTTGTGCAGCGGGACCAGCTCGGACGCGGACATCCCGCCGCGCAGCGACACGGTGCCCGACTGGTCGGGCAGCACGGGCAGGGTCAGCACGTCGGTCTTGAACGCGCGCCCCCGGTTGGTGACGAGCAGGATCCGCCCGCGGGCCGTGGAGTGGATGACCGCGCGTACCGCATCGTGTTTGATCCGGCCGCTGCGCTTGCGCGCCTCGGTGCTCTCCTCGCTCTCCGCCGCGGTCCGGGCGATCAGCCCGGTCGCGGAGAGGATCACCTGGCAGGGGTCGTCGGCGACCTCGAGCGGGCCGGCCGGCACCGACGCGGCGAGCACCTCCTTGAGATCACCGTCGATCAGCGTGGTGTGCCGCGGGCGGCCGAACTCGGTCGCCACCTCGGCGAGCTCGTCGGAGACGACCTGCTTGAGGACGTCCTCGTTGTCCAGGATCCGGGTCAGCTCGGCGATCTCGTTGCGCAGCCGCTCCTGCTCGGTCTCCAGCTCGATCCGGTCGAACCGGGTGAGCCGCCGCAGCGGAGTGTCCAGAATGTACGTCGCCTGGATCTCGGAGAGCCCGAACTCGCTCATCAGCCCGGCCTTGGCGGCGGCCGCGTCGTCGCTGGCCCGGATCAGCGCGACCACCCGGTCGATGTCGATCAGGGCGATCAGCAGGCCATCGACCAGGTGCAGGCGGTCCTCGCGCTTGGTGCGCCGGAACGTGGTCCGCCGGGTCACCACGTCGTAGCGGTGCTGGACGAAGACTTCGAGCAGCGCCTTGAGCCCGAGGGTCCGCGGCTGCCCGTCGACGAGCACCAGGTTGTTGATGCCGAACGAGCTCTCGAGCGGGGTGAGCCGGTAGAGGTCGGCGAGCAGCGCCGTCGGGTTCACGCCGATCTTGCACTCGATGACCAGGCGGGTGCCGTGCTCGCGGTCGGTGAGGTCCTTGACGTCGGAGATCCCGACCAGGCGCGCCGCCTGCCGCTGGCCGCGCCGCGGACCGGAGGTGATCAGCTTGCCCTTCACCTCGTCGGTGATCGCCTCGATGATCTTCTCGGCGCCGACGCCGTAGGGCAGCTCGGTCACGGTGATCGCCTGGCGGCCACGGCCGCCCTCGAGCAAGCCGGTCTGCGCGCGGGCCCGGATGCGCACCACGCCACGGCCGGTCTCGTAGGCCCGGCGCACCTCGTCCAGGCCGAGCAGCTGCCCGCCGGTGGGCAGGTCGGGGCCGGGGACGAAGCGCATCAGCTCGTCGAGGTCGGCCTCCGGGTGGGTGATCAGGTGCCGGGCGGCGGCCACGACCTCGCCCAGGTTGTGCGGGATCATGTTGGTCGCCATCCCGACCGCGATCCCGGACGTGCCGTTGACCAGCAGGTTCGGGAAGGCCGCCGGCAGCACCTTCGGCTCCTGCTCAGAGCCGTCATAGGTGGGCTTGAAGTCGACCGTGCCCTCGCCGAGCTCGCCGACCAGCAGCATCGCCTCGGGCGACATGCGCGCCTCGGTGTACCGCGCGGCGGCCGGACCGTCGTCGGGCGAGCCGAAGTTGCCGTGGCCGTCGATGAGCGGCGTATTGAGCGAGAAGTCCTGGGCGAGCCGGACCAGGGCGTCGTAGATCGCCACGTCGCCGTGCGGGTGGTACTTACCCATCACGTCGCCGACGACCCGGGCACTCTTCACGTACGGCCGGTCGGGGCGGTGGTTCTGCTCGGACATCGACCAGAGGATCCGCCGGTGCACGGGCTTGAGCCCGTCCCGCGCGTCGGGCAGCGCCCGTGAGTGGATCACCGAGTACGCGTACTCCAGGTAGGAGTCCTCGACCTCGGTGGTGAGCGGGTTGTCGATGACCCGGGCGCCTGGCTGGTCGAACGCGGACAGGTCGACACGGTTCTCGGATTTGCGGCGTGCCATCAATGACCTCTCAGGCGTCGATCGTCTCTTGGTCGATCCGGCCGGCGGCCTCGATCAACCAGTTCTTCCGGGGTTCGACACGCTCACCCATGAGCAGCTCGAGGGTGGCCTCGGCGCGCTCGGCGTCCTCGATGGTGATCCGCCGGACGGTCCGCGCCGCCGGGTTCATCGTGGTCTCCCAGAGCTCGTCGGCGTCCATCTCACCGAGGCCCTTGAACCGCGGCACGGGTTTCTGCACCTGACGGCCGCCGCGCTCGAAGCGCGAGACGGTGCTCTCCATCTCCTGCTGGGTGTACGTGTAGATGGTCTCCGCGTTGCGGCCCTTGGTGACCACCTTGTGCAGCGGCGGCATCGCGGCGAAGAGCCGGCCGTGCTCGATGACCGGCCGCATGTACTTCGCGAAGAGCGTGATCAGCAGGGTCCGGATGTGCGAGCCGTCGACATCCGCGTCCGCCATGATCATGACCCGGCCGTACCGCATCGCGCCGATCTCGAACGTGCGCCCGGAGCCGGCGCCCAGCACCTGCACGATCGCCGAGCACTCGGCGTTGTCGAGCACCTGCTGCAGGCTGGCTTTCTGCACGTTGAGGATCTTGCCGCGGATCGGGAGCAGCGCTTGATATTCCGAGGAGCGGGCCATCCGGGCGGTGCCGAGCGCGGAGTCACCCTCGACGATGAACAGCTCGGAGCGGTCGATGCCGATGGCGCGGCAGTCGACCAGCTTGGCCGGCATCGACGCGCCCTCGAGCGCGGTCTTGCGGCGGGCGGCGTCCTTCTGCTGTTTCTGGGTGAGGCGGACGCGGGCGGCGTCCACCACTTTCTGCAGGACCGTGCGCGCCTCGGCCTTGGTCTTCCGGTTCTCGATCCACTCTTTCACGTACGCCTCGACGAGCCCCTGCATCACCCGGGTGACGCCGGCCGTGGAGAGCTCGTCCTTGGTCTGCGAGGTGAACTGCGGCTCCGGGACCCGGACGTGGATGACCGCCGTCATGCCCTCCAGCAGGTCGTCCAGAACCGGCGGCTCCTCCTTGGGCTTGAGCAGCCCGCGGGTGTTGCGGACGGCCTCGGTCAGCGACCGCACCAGAGCCCGCTCGAAGCCCTTGCGGTGGGTGCCGCCGTGCACGTTGCGGATCGTGTTGGTGAAGCACTCGACGGTGCGCTCGTAACCGGTGCCCCAGCGGAAGGCGACCTCGATCTGGGCGTGACGAACCACGTTCGACTGCATGACGCCGTTGGCGTCGGCGGCGTTCTCCTTGTAGGTGCCCTCGCCGGTGACCATGAGGATGCCGGAGACCGGCTTGTCACCCGACGGGGTCAGAAACTCGACCATGTCGGTGAGCCCGTTGGGGTAGTGGAAGGTCTCGGTGGCCGGTTCCTCGGCGGTCGCGTCGAACAGTGTGTACTGAACGCCGGGGACCAGGAACGCGGTGTTGCGCAGCTTGGTGCGGACCGCGTCGACGTCGAGCCGGGCGCCGGTCTCGAAGTAGCGAGCGTCGTACCAGTATCGGATGCTGGTGCCGGAGGGCTCGCCGCGCTTCATCTTGCGCACGACGCGCAGGCCGGCCTCGCGGGTGAAGGAGGCCTCCGGGCCGGGGCCGTCGAAGGAGCCGGGCACGCCGCGCTGGAACGAGATCTCGTGGACCTTGCCGTCCCGCTTGACCGTGACGTCGAAGCGCAGGGCCAGCGCGTTGACCGCGGAGGCGCCGACGCCGTGCAGGCCGCCGGAGGTCTTGTAACCCGAGCCGCCGAACTTGCCGCCCGCGTGCAGCCGGGTCAGCACCAGCTCGACGCCGGAGAGGCCGGACTTGCCGTGCACGTCGGTGGGGATGCCGCGGCCGTCGTCGTCGACCTGGACCGAGCCGTCGGAGTGCAGCGTCACCGCGACCTTGGTGGCGAACCCCGCCACGCCCTCGTCGGTGCAGTTGTCGATGATCTCGTTCGCGAGGTGGTTGATGCCCCGGCTGTCCGTGGACCCGATGTACATACCCGGGCGTTTGCGGACAGCGTCCAGCCCTTCCAGGTGCGTGAGGTCGTCAGCCCCGTACAAGGTCTCTGGCTGTGCGGTCACGAGGCAGTACTCCCGATCGGCCATGGGTGGTCAAGACGGCGCGAGCCTACCCGGCGCCTGTGACACTTCTGCCCCAGGCGAGGCAGGTCTCAACCACACCGTGGCCTAAATCAGGTTAAAACCAGACAAAAACTAGGCAACTGCCGCCAGCGAGGCGGTCTGTGGCTGCAACGCGCGGAACAGATCCAGAGGGTACGGCTTACCGGGCACCGACACCGGCGGAAGCTCCTGATACGCGATCAGCGTGTCCGTCACCGCGCGGGTGGCGGCGCACACCACCACGGTGTCGTGCGGCGCGTACGACTGAAGCCGCGACGCGGTCGTCACCACGCTGCCGCTGACCATCGCGTAACCGCCGTCGAACGCGGCGAGCGGATCGAGGATCACCTCGCCGGTCGCCAGCCCCACCCGGGTCCGGACCGGGAACCTGCCGGCCAGGAGACGCCCCCTCAACGTCTCCTGGACCGACAGGCCCGCCCGGACGGCCGCAGCGGCCGCCTCCGGGCCGAATCCGGCCTCCCCCGCGCCGAAGACCGCCATCACCGCGTCACCGACGTACTTCTCGACGATGCCGCCGCACGCGCGGACCACTGCGGACACTGCCGAGAAGTAGTCCCGCTGCAACGCCCGGACGTCCGCGCAATCCAGCCGGTCGACAAGCGTGGTGTAGCCCACGATGTCGATGAACAGCACGGTGACGTCTTGGCGCCGCTCCTGTTCGGCCATGGTGATGGTGGTCATGTGTCTCACGCTCCCCCAGGTCACTGCGTTGACCGGGAGTACGGTGCCAGCCCTGGCGAAGACGCGGATCCGCAGAACGACGTATCTCTGACAGCATCGGCCCTCGTCATTTTTGTGACGGAGAACAGGCCGAACCGACGACAACGTGATAGGCCGATTCGCATTAGGCTGCCGGTCATGGAGGGCCAGGAGGACGACGGGCCGCTTGTCGGACGCACCGGCACGCTGGCCGAGATTCAGTCCAACCTGCGCAACGTCGGCACCGGCGGCACCGCCGCGGTGTTCGTGACCGGTGAGAGCAGTGTCGGCAAGAGCCGCCTGCTCCGCGAGACCGCCGACGCCTTGCGCGGGACGGGCTTCGCCGTGCTCTCCGGGACCTGTCTGGACATCGGCGACGCCTCGCCGCTGCACCCGGTGCTGCAGGCGCTGCGGCGGCACGACGGCGCCCCGATCACCGCCACCGCGCCCGGTGACGCCGGCGCCCTGCTCGACCGCGTCTCCCACGACCTGCGCGCGATCGCCGGCGACCAGCAGTTGCTGCTCGTCCTCGACGATCTGCAGTGGGCCGACCGGTCCACCCGTCAGCTCCTGCTCTACCTTCTCGCCGGCCTCGGCGACGTGCGGATCTCGGTGCTCGCCGCGATCCGGGCCGAGGCGCTGCACGGCACCCACCCGCTGCGCCGGGTGCTGGCCGAGCTGCGCCGCCTGCGGTCGGTGCGTGTCGTCGATCTGTCACCGCTCGACCAGGACCAGACCCGCGAGCTGGTCACCGCGATCGCCGGCGACGACGTGGCGACCGAGGACGCCGACCGGGTCTACAAGCGCAGCGGGGGCAACCCGTTCATCGCCGAGGAGCTCGCCCGGGACCTGCGCGACGGCCGGGTCGAGCTCTCCGACACCCTGCGCGAGATCTTCCTGACCAGGGTGGACGAGCTGCCCGCGCACGCGCACCAGGTGGTGCACGCGATGGCGGCGGGCGTCGAGCCGGTCGACCACGCGGTGCTGGCGCGGGTCGTCCCGCTCCCCGAGGACCAGCTTCTCGAGGCGATCCGGGCGGCCGTGGCGCATCGCTTCGTCTCCAGCGACGGCGACGGCTACCGCCTGCGGCACCGCCTGGTCGCCGAGGTGCTGGAGCACGAGGTGCTGCCGGCCGAGGCCACCGCCCTGCACCGGCGGTACGCCGAGGCGCTGGAGCCGGAGACCGGCGAGCCCGACCACGCGCGCCTGGCACACCACTGGCAGCGTGCCGGCGTACCGGAACGGGCTCTTCCTCCGGTGGTCGCCGCCGCGCGGTCGGCGGAGGCCCTCTACGGCTTCGCCGAGGCGCATCGCTACTGGAGCATCGCGCTGCAGCTGGTCGCCGAGGACGACGCCGAGCGCACCGCGCTGCTCGGCAACGCGGCGGAGTCGGCGCACCAGTGCGGCGAGCACCTGCTCGCGCTCTCCCGGCTGGAGGAGCTGGCCGGCCGCAAGGACGCCCCCGGCCTGGGCGAACTCCACCTGCGCCGGGCCCGTTACCTGGCCGCGGCGGGCCGTTTCGCGCACGCCGAGAGTGAGTACGAACTGGCCCTCGGCGCCCCGGACTGCACCCCGCAGCTGCGCGCCTCGGCCGCCGCGTTCCTGGCCGAGCTGCTGGTCCAGCTCGCGCGCTACGCCGACGCTCACGAGCGCGCCCGGGAGGCCCTGGAGCTCGCCGCGGTCAACGGCACCACCGCCGATCTGGTACGCGCCAGCGCCGCGCTCGGCTTCAGCGCCGCGTTCCGGGAGGACCCGGACGCCGGGCTCGCGGTGATCCGGCACGCCGTGGAGATCGCCGAGCGCTCCGGCCACCCGGACGACCTGGGCGTGGCCTATCTGCACCTGGCCGAGCTGCTCACCGGCCCGCTGAACTCGATCGAGGAAGGCGTGCTGGTGGCCCGCCGCGGCGCCGAGCGGCTCTCCACGCTCGGCGGCGGCCGCACCCACCAGAGCCGGCTGCTCGCCATCGCCGCGAACGGCCTGTTCCGGATCGGTCAGTGGACCGAGGCGGACGCGGTCCTGGAGGCCGCCATGCGGCACCGGCCGTCCGGTGCCGAGGCGGTGGAACTGCTGCTGGCCCGCTGCCGGCTGCTGGTCGGCTTCGGCGACCTCGACGACGCGAGCCGCGACCTGGACGCGGCCGCCATCCTGCTGGCCGGCGGCGGCGCGCGGCACGTGCTGCCGATGCTGACTTTGCGGGCCGGCCTGGCGATGTGGCTCGGTGAGCACGCCGATGCCCGGACCGCGGTGCAGCGCGGCATCACCGAGACCCGCTCCGACGACCTGGTGCTGCTCGGCGTCCTGGTCTGGCACGGTCTGCGGGCCGAGGCCGAGGCACACGCCGCCGGCAAACCCGTCGACCACAGCGCGGTCCGCCGCCTGCTGATGGTGCGCGATCGGATGGCCTCCAACGCGGACAGCGCCGGACCGGCGGCTCGCGCGATCATCGACGCTTACCTGGACCTCTGCGCCGCCGAGCTGAGCCGGATCGAGGGGCGGCACGATCCCGCGCCGTGGGCCCGGGCGGCCGCCATCTGGGACCGGCGCCAGCAGCCGTACCCCGCGGCCTACGCCCGGCTGCGGCACGCCGAGGCCTCCCTGCAGCGCAAGGTCCGCCGGGCCGCCGCCATCTCCGGGCTCCGCGAGGCGTACGCCACGGCGACCGCGATGGGCGCCCGCCCGTTCGCCGCCGAGATCGTCGGGATCGCCCACCGGTTCCGGGTGACGCTCGCCGACGACATGCCGACCGTGCCGATGGCGCTGCCCGACCAGCCGGTCGACGAGCTCGCGACGCTGACCGGGCGGGAGCGGGAGGTGCTCGCCGCGGTGGCCGAGGGCCTCACCAACCGCGAGATCGGCGAGCGCCTCTTCATCAGCGAGCGCACCGTGGGCGTCCATCTGGGACACATCTTCGACAAACTGCAGGTGCGCACCCGAGTCCAGGCGAGTCGCGTCTATCTTACGGCGGCCTGACCAGGCTGCGAACCATTTTCAACGTGGCGACGCTGTTGGCCCGCGCCGGCTCAGCGGGCAGGGCCACATCGAAAAAAGTTCGATCGTTACCTCGCCGTGACATACGTACGCAGAATACGTCGTTCTACCGATCCCCCGCCTCCGGCCCGATGGAAAGCTGGGCGGCACGGGGGAGCACCACCCGGCGGCCGGTGCCGCCGGGTGGTGCTGGGGGCCCTCCGCAGTTCTGTTTCACCCGTGGAGGATCCGACATGACCCAAGCCATCTGGGGCCCCGTCCAGCAGCAGATGTCCGGCCTGCTCAAGGAGCACCCCGACGACGTGCCAGGAGTCGTCGACCAGCTGACAAAACTGCAGGACGTGCTCTGTCAGGTGCCGCCGCTGCTGCACAGCAATCCGCTGGCGGACTTCAACCAGCTTTACCTGACCATCACCGAGAACGTGCTGGAGCGGCTCTACGCCGGCAAGTTCAAGGACCCGGCGTTCCTGTCCCGGCTGGACGTGGAGTTCGCGGCGCGCTACTTCGACGCGTTGCGCTACTGGACCGACGGGAGCCCGGCATGCCCGGGCGTGTGGGCCGGACTGTTCGGCCGCATCCCCGGCCCGGACGCCCGCCCGCTGCCGTCCGCCGTCGCGGGGGTCAACGCGCACATCAACTTCGACCTGCCGTTCGCGCTCGTCACCACGTTCGACCACCTGGGCACCGACCCGATCGACGGCAGCGACCAGCACCACGACTACCTCCAGGTCAACGACATCTTCAACGACGAGATCCCGGGCCTGCGCCGGGGTTACCTCGATCGCTGGCAGCTGCTCATCGACACGATGAACGGCGATCTCGACGACTGGTGGCAGGGCGAGATGGTGGAGTACACCCGCAACGTCGCCTGGCGCAACGCGCAGAAGATCTGGTCGATCCGGCACGACATGATCGCGCTGGACAAGCACCGCCGCCGCCTGGACGACACCGCCACCGGGCTCGGCAAGTTGCTGCTCTCCCCGTTCGCGGGTTTCCTGCAGTAATCCCGCCGGTGGTCTGCACTGATCCCGTCGTTCGCTGAGCGGAGCCGGCTTCCGGGGGCGGCGCCGGCTTCGCTCAGCGGACGACGATCAGGCGGGCCGCGACCTTCGCACCGTCGCGTGCCCCGCCCACCGCGACCCGCACGCCCGGGCGCACCACATCGCGCTCCGCCTTCTCGTGGTTCTGCACCACCCGCAGCGGATCGCCGTAGGCCCAGGTCAGCGTGAACCCGTCGGCCGACTTCACGGTGAAACCGGCGTCGTCGGCAGCGGTCACATCGCCGCGCTGCACCACGATCGTCCGCACCCCGTCACGGCCCTGCACCACCACCTCACCGTGCAGCGTGTTCTGGCGCAGGAGTCTGCGGACCGCGCGCGGCCGGACCTTCTCCTCCCCGCCGTCACGGGCTTCGCCCTCCTCGGCGAATCCGGCGGCCTCCAGCGCTACCAGCTCGAAGTCCTCGCCGCCGGCGGCCGCCGACGCGACAGGGGATTCCGGCGGGGCCTCGGGCGCGGCGCCGGCCTGCCCGCATCCGGCCAGGGCGAGAACAGAGCAGAGGATCACAAGCTTTCCGGTACGAGTCATGACCCGATTCTGGGGAGCCACGGCTCGGTGGATGTCAGCCCGATGTTCGAGCCGGGTAAGGATCCGCCGAGCTCCACCGTGAACATCGCGCCGCCCTCCGGGGCGTGACCGGCGGTGATGCGCCCGCCCAGCCGGCCGACCAGCCGCGCTGCCAGGGACAGGCCGAGCCCGCTGCCCACGGCGCGCACACCGCGGTAACGCCGGTTCAGCTCCCCGCGCTGGAACGCCACCGCCAGATCGTCGTCGGTGAGCCCCGGACCGCCGTCGCGCACCTCGACCAGGCCGCCGCCGTCGCCGCGCGGCCGGACCGCCAGGACCAGCGGCGCGCCGGGCGGCAGCACCCGGATCGCGTTCTCGCAGAGCCCGTCGATCACCTGGCGGATCCGGCCCGGATCGGTGTCCACCACGACCGGCGCGTCCGGCAGCTCGACGACCAGCCGCGGGCCGCCGACGTGACCCGACCCCTCCACGCCGGCCGGCGCCGGCGGTGGTCCACCCGGCTGCGGACTCCCTCGCTCGGCCTGGTCGCGGCCGCCGCAGCGGGTCCGCCACGCCTGGCCGGCCTCGCGGACCAGCTCGGTGAGGTCCACCGCGGCGACGTCGAGCGGCAGGTCGGCCGCCTCCAGCCGGGCCAGCACCAGCAGGTCGGAGATCAGCCGGTCCAGCCGGTCCGCCTCGGCGAGCATCGTGCTGCCCGCCTCCGCCGCGTCGTCCGCCTCGATCACCCGGTCGGCGAGCGCCTCCGCGTACCCCCGGATCGTCGCCAGCGGGGTACGGAGCTCGTGCGAGACCGAGAGCAGGAACTCGCGCTCCCGCCCCTCACTGGTCCGCAACGCCTCGGCCAGCTGATTTATCGCGTCGGCGAGCCGGGCCGCCTCGGCCGGGCCGCGCCGGGAGATCCGGATCGTCCGGTCACCGGCCGCCAGGCGCCCCGCCGCTGACGCCGCCCGCTCGATCGGCCGGGTGACGAACCGGGCCAGCAGCGCACCGGCGATCACGCCGCCGAGCAGCCCGGCGAGCAGCGCCACCCAGACGCTGCCGAAGACCCGTGCGGCGGTGCCGGTCGACGCCCGCTGCACCAGAACCACCCCGGCGTCCCGGCCGGTGAGAGGGCGGCCCGCCACGAACGAGGGCCGGCCGTTCACCCGGGCGCGGACGTCCACCAGCGAACCCTCCGCCACCGCCGTCACCACCCGCGCGGGCAGCCCGGCGCGATCCGGGACACCCCGGCGGATCAGGTAGATGTCGATGTCGTCCTGCCGCAGCCGGTCGGCGATCCGTCCCCGTGCGGCCGGCCGCTCGTCGGCCAGCACCTCCTCGGCGAGCGTCGTCTTGGCCATCAGCTCGGCGCGGCTCTGCAGGTTCACCGAGCGGACCGCCACCGGGACCGCCACCAGCGACGTGACGATCACGGCGACCACCGCGGTGGCGGCGGTGACCAGCACGGCGCGGCCGGTGAGCGTACGGAAGAAAGCGGTGACGTCACGCATCGGCGGTGTATCCCACGCCGCGGACCGTCCGGATCAGATGCGCCGCGGCGCCCAGCTTGCCGCGCACCTGGGCCACGTGCACGTCCACGGTGCGGGTCCCGGCCGCGGAGGCGTAACCCCAGACGGCGGCGAGCAGTTCCTCCCGCGTGAAGACCCGGCCCGGGCGGCCCAGCAGGTGCGCGAGCAGGTCGAACTCGGTCGCCGTCAGGGTGAGCGGCTGTCCGTCCACGGCGACGGCCCGCCGGCCGGGGTCGAGGGTGAGCGGGCCGAGAACCCGTACCTGATCGGTCTCTGCGGAAACGGCCGCGCGCCGCAGCAGCGCCTTGACCCGGGTCACCAGCTCGCGGGGGCTGAAGGGCTTGGTCACGTAGTCGTCGCCGCCCAGCTCCAGGCCGAGGATCCGGTCGACCTCGTCGTCGCGCGCGGTGAGGAAGACGATCGGCGTCCAGTCGCCGCCGGCGCGCAGGCGGCGGCAGATCTCGGTGCCGTCCAGACCGGGCAGTGCGATGTCGAGGACACAGGCGACCGGCCGGAGCCGGCGGGCCGCGGCGAGCCCGGCCGTGCCGTCGTGCTCGACCTGCACGCCGAAGCCCTCCCTGCGGAGGTAGAGCCGGACCAGGTCGGCGATCGGCCGCTCGTCCTCGACGACGAGGACGAGGCCTTTGCTCGGCGGGCCGGTCACGGTGTTCATCATCGCGCCCCGTCGCGCCGGGGCGGTGCCCGCCGTGTACGAGGAAGGTAAAGGGTGTGCCTTGATCGAGGTAAATGCCGGGAGTGCCCGGATGCTGCCCTCGGCTGATCGTTGATGATCCGTCGGCGGTTTGTCGGGAACGCTCCCAGAATCCGGAAAGCGCTCTCCGAGGCATGCTATAAAGGCGGGCGGGTGCGCCGAAGGCCCATGCCGGACACGGTGTCCCGCGGAGTGTGGCCGGCGTGCGCTTCGATGGAAGCGGCGCTGAATTGTGAACGCGCACCGGGCTTGTCGCCCCTGAGCCGGGCGAGGCGTCGCACACGGGGGGATGCCTCGCCCACCCATCGTCGCCCCCGGCGATGCCGTTCCCCTCCCGCCGTCGCCTCCGCCTCGCGTTGCCGGTCGTCGGCCGGAGCGCAGAATCACCGTCGGGACGGGCGTTGGGCGTACCCCTGAGGGTTTGGGGAAATCGGGGTATGGATGGGGGATGGCCTATGTCAATCCGGCGGGGGAGTTCACCCGCGACCAGCGTTACATCGCCACCCGGATCACCGCGGACGCGCGCGACGGGTTCCCGGTCGAGCCGGGACGCTATCGGCTGGTGGTGAGCCGGGCGTGCCCGTGGGCGAACCGGGCGATCATCGTGCGGCGGCTGCTCGGGCTCGAGGACGTGCTCTCGATGGGCGTCGCCGGGCCGACGCACGACGAGCGGAGCTGGACGTTCGACCTCGATCCGGGCGGGCGGGACCCGGTGCTCGGCATCGAGCGGCTGCAGGAGGCGTTCCTGGCGCGGTACCCGGACTACGACAAGGGGATCACGGTCCCGGCGATCGTGGACGTGCCGACCGGCAAGGTGGTGACGAACGACTTCGCGCAGATCACCCTCGACCTGTCGCTGGAGTGGTCGGCGTATCACCGGCCGGGCGCGCCACAGCTCTACCCGGAGGCCCTGCGGGCGGAGATCGACGAGGTCAACGACGTGGTGTTCGCCGACGTGAACAACGGCGTCTACCGGGCCGGGTTCGCCGGGTCGCAGGAGGCCTACGAGAAGGCGTACCGCAGGCTCTTCGACCGGCTGGACTGGTTGTCGGAACGGCTCGCCGGTCAGCGGTACCTGGTCGGCGACACGATCACCGAGGCGGACGTCCGGCTGTTCACGACGCTGGCCCGGTTCGACGCGGTCTACCACGGGCACTTCAAGTGCAACCGGTCGAAGCTGTCCGAGATGCCGGTGCTCTGGGCGTACGCGCGGGACCTTTTCCAGACGCCGGGATTCGGGGACACGATCGACTTCGTACACATCAAGCGGCACTACTACGAGGTGCACCGCGACATCAATCCGACCGGGATCGTTCCGGCCGGACCGGATCTCGGCAACTGGCGGGAGCCGCACGGGCGGGAGGCGCTGGGCGGGAGGCCGTTCGGGGACGGCACTCCCCCGCCGCCGCCCCGCCAGGACGAGGTCGTCCCGGCCGGGCACACCGCCTGACCTCAGCTTGTCTGTCAACCGGGTCGGCGGGGCTTGGTGCCCGAAACCCCGCCGCACCGGGAGCCGGTTGCATGGTTGTGCAGGCTGAGGCGGGACGGAAGCCCGCACCAGACCCCGATATGGTTCGTGTTCCACGGTGCGACCTTGTGGATCCGCAGCGCCGAGAAGAACCGGAAAGTGCGCGGATCTGCCGCCTTCCGCGCACCGGCTCGATGTCCGTCGCAGCCGATGGTGGCCATGTCCGCTGGCGTCCTGCCATGCCGAATTCAGTGCATTTTCCGTGGAGGCCCGCGCTGGTCGTTTCGCCGATTTTCACATAGCCGAACAGGGCGACTTCGGGTGGTCATCGGGAAGGCGCAGGAACCCCATTTCCAGAGTCCTTTAGCCCGTGGTTCCGGTGGCCTGGAATGCGGGCCCTTCGCCTTTCGCCTTCCGTCCTGGGCAGAGTTTCGAGCTGCATCCTCCACACCCTCGGCCGCGGCAGGCGAAGGGCCCGGCACGAGCGCTTCACCTTTCCCCGCATCGCGCCGATCCGCCTCGGTCACGACTGCATCGTCCGGGGTGGCGCTGGGCTCACTCGCGCTGTCGAGTGGTGCTTCACCATCGGGTTGTGCGGCCCCGCACGAAGGCTGGGCGGGAACCGCGGCGCGCTCCTCGGCTTCTCGTAACTGGCGCAGGCGCCGGGCGTAGCGTTGAGCGAGACCCCACGAACGGTGCCGCTCATGCTCCCGCCGAAACTCCTCCGCAGCCGGAGAATAATTGCGGCGCAGCGTCCGATCCCGAAGATGCCGGGAGGGAAACAAGGAAAGCTGCGCCATCACCCAATAATCCGCGCCCCGCGGCCAATCAACGAACAGTCCCGCCCGAATTTCACATCGCAGAATGTTCGCCAATCAGCTTGATGATCCGCCGATAAAACATCCACGAAACCGCCGACATCCCCGTCGACAGGTCGGCGTAGCGTTTTCTTCTGCCGCCGACAGCGCCCGCCAGGCGGAGCGAGGCCACTATTCAGCGACCCGGGTCAAGCTCACGGCGCTGCGGCCGGCACTCGCTGCAGTCGTCGCTGACGACCCGGTGGGCCGCTCCGCCGTGGGCCGGTGTGGGTTGAAGGTCAACCGGCAGGCTCAGTGCATGTCCGCGTTCGTCACGACGCGGCGCGGGAAACCGGTCCGGGCGGCGCGCAGCATCGCCCGGCCGATCGCGTCGGTGGTGGTGATGTGGCCGGGGGCGAGCCTGCGGAGCATCGGCACGAGCGGGGCGGTCAGGGCGTACGCCGTGTTGTACCAGCCGGTCTTCGAACGGGCGCCGTGCGTGGGCTGGATGAAACCGGGACGGAACGCGTACCCGTTCGGGAAGATGCTCATGATCTCGTTCTCGGAGCGTCCCTTGACGCGGGCCCACATGATCCGGCTGTTCGCGTCGGTGCCGCTGCCGGAGACGTAGATGAAGGTCAACTGCGGATTCAACCCCGCGAGGGTACGGGCGGCGGCCACCGGATAGTCGTAAGAAACCCGGGTGTAGGCGGCCTCGTCCATGCCCAGTGACGACACGCCGAGACAGTAGAAGCAGGCGTCGTACCCGGACAGCTGCCCGGCGATCGGCGACAGATCGGCGAAATCGGCGAGCGTCACCTCGGACAGTTTCGGGTGGCTCACGCCGGTCGGCGTGCGGGTCACCGCCAGCACCCCGGTCACGTCCGGCGCGAGCAGCGACTCCCGCAGGACGCCCTGACCGACCATCCCGGTCGCCCCGAAAACAATCACCCGCATGCCTGCTCCTCCGGCCGGGAAAACGTCGTACCCCCGGCCTAGGGTCTCATCGTGGAAGTCGAACGTTGGTCAACCGCCCAGGTCGAGGCTCTCGCACCCGACCCCGGTTCGCTGCGGAACGCGCGCGGCGTCACCGGCCGGTTCACCACGTCCGGCCGGCTCGGCGACGTGCTGTGGGGGCTCTGCCGGGGCTATGAGGTGGCCGTCGATCTGTCCGGTCCGGCCTACCGATGCTCCTGCCCCAGCCGCAAGATCCCGTGCAAGCACGCGCTGGCACTGCTGCTGCGCTGGGCGGAGTCCGGCATCGCCGAGGGGGAGGCACCGGATTTCGCCCGCACGTGGCAGGCCGCGCGCTCCCGTCCGAAAGGGAACGGCACGCCCGACCCGGTTGCGGCGGCCCGGCGGGCGGCGGAGCGTGCCGAGCGGGTGGCCGGCGGCATGGCCGAGCTGCGCCGCTGGCTCGACGACCAGGTCGAGCAGGGTCTGTCCGGGTTCGCGCGGTCCGGCCGGCAGGCGGCCGAGTCGATGGCGGCCCGGCTGGTCGACGCTCAGGCGCCGGGCGCGGCGGGCATGCTGCGCCGTCTCTCCGGCGCCGCCGGTGCCGGGCCGCACTGGGCCGACCGGGTGCTCGGTGAGCTAGGACTGCTGCGACTGCTCGCCGACGGGCATGCCCGGCTCGGCGAGCTCGATCCGGCACTGGCCGCGACGGTCCGCTCCCGGATCGGTTTCCCCACCGCGACCGAGGAGGTGCTGGCCGGCCCGCGCGTCACCGACCGCTGGCAGGTCCTCGGCCGGGTCGAGGTCGACGACGGCGCGCTCACCACCCGCCGCACCTGGCTGCACGGTGCCGGCACCGACCGGTTCGCGCTGGTCCTGGCGTTCTCGGCGGCCGGTCAGCCACTCCCGGCCGACCTGCTCCCGGGCTCCGAGTTCCGCGGCGACCTCTGCTTCTACCCCGGCTCGGCGCCGCTGCGCGCGCTCGTCGCCGAGCGTCTCTCGGCCGCCGAGCCGTTCGGCTCGCCGCAGGGCGCCGGGTCCATCCGGGCGGCTCTCTCCCGCTGGTCGTCGCTGCTGTCCACAGAGCCATTCCGGTACGACGGACCGATGCTTCTCGCCGGCGTCCGGCCCGGTGACGGTTTCCTGGTCGACGAGGAGGGCTCGGCCCTGCCGCTCGCGCCGGGGCACCGCGAGCCGTGGTGGCTGCTCGCCGCGGCGGGCGGCCGACCCGCCACGGTCGCCGCGGAGTGGTCGCCGGCCGGATTGCGGCCGCTCGCCGCCTGGGCCGACGGTGAGTTCGTGCCGGCCGGGCCGCCGGTCCCCGATCCGAGCCTGCGCCGGGAGCCGGAGTTGCCGGCCGAGCTGCTGGCGGCGGCGCTGGTCGGGACGGCGCGGCGCCCGTGGGCGGGCGGCGCGGTGGCGGCGGGGTCGTCGAGCGTCACGATCGGGCCCCCGGGTTCTTCATCGGGTGCGCCGCCGGGCGCGGGCGCGCCGCCGGGCGCGGGCGCGCCGCCGGGCGCGGGCGCGCCGCCGGGCGCGGGCGCGCCGCCGGGCGCGGGCGCGTCCGCGGGCGCGCCGCCGGGGGTTTCGCCGGCTGACGTGTCGGAGGCGGCAGGCGCTTCGGCCGGTGCGGGAGGCGTGACCGGCGCGGGGGCGCTGCTGGAGGCGGTGGCTGTGGCGCTGGTGTGCCGGCGGGCCGGGGTCGAGCCGGAGCGTGGTCGTGTCCCGGCGCCGGCGGCGCCCGCGGAGGCCGCCTCGCCGTTGCCGGTCGCCGCCTCGGCCCGGCTGGCACGCATTCTCGCCGGTGGCGCCCCCGGTGGCGGCCACCTGCAGCAGGAGTTGCTGGCGCAGTGGCTGGCCGCGGCGGCGGCGCGGGGCGGGTTCGTGCGGCCGGCGCTGCTGCCCGCGCTGCTCGATGCCGGGCGGCGCGACACGACGGTCCGGCCGGCGCTGGCCCGGGTCGCGGGGGCGCGCGGCGCGTGGCTGGCCGGGCAGCGCACCGACTGGCGCTGGCTGCTGGACGAGGTGATCCCGAGCCGTGCCGACCTGGCCGCGCTGGGGATCTGGCCGGGAGATCCCGACGGCGTGCGGGCCGGGTCCGGAGGCGGCGGTCAGCGCGGATCCGGAAACGGGCGGGCCGGGTCTGATCAGGGGATTTGGGAGACCGGGTCCGGCAGCGTGCGACTCGGGCTGCTGGTGGCGCTGCGCCGGGCCGACCCCGACCGGGCGCGGGAGCTGGTCGTGAGCACCTGGGAGCAGGAGTCCTCGGAGGACCGCGCGCGGTTCCTGGGCGCCTTCGGCGCCGGGCTGTCGCTGCGGGACGAGCCACTGCTGGAGCGGGCGCTGGACGATCGGCGCAAGGAGGTCCGGGAGGCGGCGCTCGACCTGCTCCGGGTGCTTCCCGGCGCGGCGCTCGGGCGGCGGATGGCCGGGCGGGCGCATGCGGCGGTCCGGTTCGACGGGCGGCGGCTCTCCGTCGAGCCGCCCGCCGAGCTGGACCAGGGGCTGCGCCGCGACGGGGTGAGCGCGACCCAGGTCCGGGGCGTCGGCGCCGGCGCCTGGCTGCTGGAGGAGGTGGTGGCCGGCACGCCGCTCGCCACCTGGACCGGGCTCGACCCGGACGAGTGGGTGCGGGTGGCCCGCGGGCACGACTGGGCCACTCCCCTGCTGCACGGCTGGGCGAAAGCCGCGATCGTCCAGCACGACTCCGCCTGGGCTGTCGCGCTGCTCGGGGCGGCGGCCGGGGCGCTACGCGAGTCGGTGCGCTGGGACCTGCATCTGGTGCTGCCGCCGGACCATCTGGCCCGGCTCGCCGCCGAGGCGCTGCGCACCGACGACGGCGCCGCCCACCGGCTGCTCACGCTGCATCCGGGACCGTGGCCGGACCGTCTGGCGGTGGTCGTCCTGGAGACGGTGGCGGCGCGAGCGCGTACCGATCGGCACACCTGGCAGCTCGGCGAGCTGTGCCGGACCGCGGCGCTCGCCATGCCCCCGGGGTACGCGGATCTCGCCGGTCGCCTCGCCACCGAGCTGGACCAGTCCCTCGATCCGTCGCGGGTGCGGCCGGTGGCCGACCTGGCCCGCACCCTCAATTTCCGCAACGAGATGCTTCAGGAGCTTCAATGAACCATTTTCAACCTGACATCGGGCCGGAGCAGCCGGGCCGTCCTCCTGCGCCGGCACCTACGGCCCCTCGACACGTTGAAAAAAGTTCAGTGACTGCTCTGCGACCGCACGCCGAGGACCAGTACGCCGACGAACTGGCCCTGCTCGCCGGCACCGACGAGCGGCACCGGCCGCCGGGCTGGAGGCTCTCCCCGCACGCCGTGGTCACCTATCTGCTCGGGGACGGCGCGAAGATCACCCCGAAGTACGTCGGGCCCCGCCGCCTGATCGAGGTGGCCGTCGCGACGCTCGCCACCGACCGGGCGCTGCTGCTGCTCGGCGTGCCGGGTACCGCGAAGACCTGGGTCTCCGAGCATCTGGCGGCGGCGATCTCCGGCGATTCCACGCTGCTGGTGCAGGGCACGGCCGGCACGGCCGAGGAGTCCATCCGGTACGGGTGGAACTACGCCCGCCTGCTCGCCGACGGTCCCACCGACGCGGCGCTGGTGCCGAGCCCGATCATGCGGGCCATGCGGAGCGGCTCGATCGCCCGGCTGGAGGAGCTCACCCGGGTTCCGTCCGACGTGCAGGACGCGCTGATCACCATTCTGTCCGAGAAGACGCTGCCGGTCCCGGAGCTGAACACCGAGGTGCAGGCGGAGCGCGGCTTCAACCTGATCGCCACGGCGAACGACCGGGACCGGGGTGTCAACGAGCTCTCCAGCGCGCTGCGGCGGCGGTTCAACACGGTCGTGCTGCCGATGCCGGCCAGCGCCGACGACGAGGTGGAGATCGTCGCCCGGCGGGTGGCGCAGCTGGGTCGCTCGCTCGAGCTGCCCGAGGTGCCGGAGGCGCTGGAGGAGATCCGCCGGGTGGTCACCATCTTCCGCGAGTTGCGCAGCGGGACGACCGAGGACGGGCGCACCAGGCTGAAATCGCCGACCGGCACGCTCTCCACGGCGGAGGCGATCTCGGTGATCACGAGCGGGATGGCGCTCGCCGCCCACTTCGGCGACGGAACGCTGCACCCGTCCGACGTGGCGTCCGGCATCGTCGGCGCAGTGGTCAAGGACCCGGCCTCGGACGGCGTGGTCTGGCGGGAGTACCTGGAGACCGTGGTCCGCGAGCGCGACGGCTGGCGGGACTTCTACCGGGCCGCCCGCGATGCCTGAACGGCTCTACGGCATCCGCCATCACGGCCCGGGTTCGGCCCGTGCCGTGGTGCGCGAGCTCGACCGGCAGCCGCCGGACGTGTTGCTGATCGAGGGCCCGCCGGAGGCCGACGACCTGGTGCGCTGGGCCGCCGACGACGGTCTGCAGCCCCCGGTGGCCCTCCTCGGATACTCCGTGGACGACCCCGCCCGGGCGGCGTTCTGGCCGTTCGCGGTCTTCTCCCCGGAGTGGCAGGCGATCCGATGGGCGGTGCGGCGCGGCGTTCCGGTGCGTTTCTTCGACCTTCCGTACGCGTACACACCGGACCTCGATCGTGAGAAGCGTGCCCGGCGGCCGGTCGATCCGATCGGTGAGCTGGCGGCCGCCGCCGGTTACGACGATCCGGAACGCTGGTGGGAGGACGTGGTCGAGCATCGCGGCGTGCCGGTCTTCGCAGCGATCGAGGAGGCGATGACCGCGATCCGGGAGACCGCCGAGGACGACCCCTCGGATCTGCTCCGGGAGGCCCACATGCGGTCGGTGCTGCGGGCGGAGCGCCGCCGGCACGACGACATCGCCGTGGTGTGCGGCGCGTGGCACGTGCCGGCGCTGGCCCGCAAGGTCCCGGTCAAGGACGACACCGCGCTGCTCAAGGGCAGGCGTAAGGCGAAGGTGGCGTTCACCTGGGTGCCGTGGACCTACGGGCGGCTGGCCTCCTGGTCGGGGTACGGCGCCGGGGTGCGCTCGCCCGGCTGGTACCACCACCTGTTCGCCCACTCCTCCGACGTGGTGCCGCGCTGGCTCGTCGACGCCGCCGGGGTGCTGCGCGCCGAGGGGGTTCCGACGTCGTCGGCGCATGTCATCGAGGCGACCCGGCTCGCCGAGGCACTCGCCACCCTGCGCGGGCGGCCGCTCGCCGGTCTGGCCGAGGTCACCGAGGCGGCGGAGGCGGTGATGTGCGACGGCGAGCCGTTGCGCACCGAGCTGATCGCCCGCCGCCTGGTCGTCGGCGAGCGGCTCGGCGCGGTGCCGGACGCGATGCCTGCCGTCCCGCTCGCGCGGGACCTGGCCGCCGAGCAGAAATCGGTGCGCCTGCGGCCGGAGCCCACCGAGCGCGCCCTCGACCTGGACCTGCGGCGCGAGATCGACCTGCGGCGCAGCCGGCTGCTGCACCGGCTGCGGACCCTGGACCTGCCGTGGGGTGAGCGCACGCCGAACCGGCGGGGCACCGGCACGTTCCGCGAGGAGTGGCGGATCTGCTGGCAGCCCGAGTTCGCGGTCCGGCTCGTCGAGGGGAGCATGTGGGGCACCACTGTCGCCTCGGCGGCGACCGCACGGGTCACCCGGCGGGCCGATGCCGCCACCACACTGGCCGAGGTCACCGAGCTGGTGGAGATCTGCCTGCTGGCGGATCTCGGTGACGCGTACCCCCGGGTGCTCGCCGCCCTGGACACCCGGGCCGCGCTCGACGCCGACGTGCACCATCTGATGGCGGCGCTGCCGGCGCTGGCCCGCACCTCCCGGTACGGGGATGTCCGCCGTACCGACGTCTCCGGTCTGTCAGCCGTCACCGCGGGACTGCTCGGACGCATCTGCGCCGGGTTGCCGGCGGCCGCGGGCTCGCTCTCCGACGACGCGGCGGAGCAGCTGCGCGACGGCATGGACGGCGTGCACCAGGCGGTCGCGCTGCTCGGCGACGACGCGTTGCGGGAGCTGTGGCTCACCACGATCGCGGCGCTCGCGGCCCGGCCCGGTCTGCACGGCCTGCCGGCCGGACGGCTCACCCGGCTGCTGCTCGACGCCGGGCGGCTGGACGGCGCCGAGGTGCGGCGGCGGCTGCGGCTGCCGCTGACCGCGGGCGGGTCACCGGCGTCCGCGGCGGCCTGGGTGGAGGGCTTCCTGGCCGGCGGCGGGTTGCTGCTGGTGCACGACGAGGCACTGCTGTCGCTGGTGGACGAGTGGCTGGCGGACATCCCGGCGGAGTCGTTCGAGGACGTGCTGCCGTTGCTGCGGCGGACGTTCGGCGGGTTCGACGCCGGGGAGCGGCAGGCGATCGGCGAGCGGGTGGCGCGCGGCACCGGCGGTGGAGGTGGCGGCGGGCCGGCCGCCAAGACCGTCGCGGCGATCGACCGGGAGCGGGCAGCCATGGTGCTGCCGACACTGTCCGCGCTGCTGGGACGACAGTTGGAGGTGCGATGACTGACGAACGGCAGCGGCGGTGGCGGCTTGTGCTCGGCGGGGCGGCCGATGAGTCGCTCGGCGCGGCCGCCGCCGGCAGGGACGGCGCGATGGACGCGGCGATGGCGGCGCTCTACGACACCGCCGAAGCCGGCTCGTCCGGGCAGCAGCGCTCGGGCGGGCTGGGCAGCTCGGCGCCGAAAGTGGCGCGCTGGCTCGGCGACATCCGGGAGTACTTCCCGAGCACCGTCGTCCAGGTCATGCAGGCCGACGCGATCGAGCGGCTCGACCTGACCCGGCTGCTGCTGGAACCGGAGATGCTCGCCGCCGTCGAACCCGACGTGCACCTGGTCGGCACGCTGCTCTCGCTGAACCGGGTGATGCCGGACGCGACGAAGGAGGCGGCGCGACAGGTCGTGCGTACCGTGGTCGAGCAGTTGGAACGCCGGATCGCCCAGCGCACCCGGTCGGCGGTGTCCGGCGCGCTCAACCGGGCGGCCCGGATCGCCCGTCCCCGGCACGCCGACATCGACTGGGACCGGACCATCCGCGCCAATCTCAAGCACTACCAGCCCGATCACGGCACGCTGATCCCGGAGCGCCTGATCGGGTACGGGCGGCGGACCACCGCGGTGCAGCGGGACGTCGTGCTCTGCGTCGACCAGTCCGGCTCGATGGCGTCGTCGGTGGTGTTCGCCGGGGTGTTCGCGGCGGTGCTGGCGTCGATGCGGTCGCTGCGGACGTCGCTTGTCGTCTTCGACACCGCGGTGGTGGACCTGACCGAGCAGCTCAGTGACCCGGTGGAGGTGCTGTTCGGCACCCAGCTGGGCGGCGGGACGGACATCAACCGGGCCCTGGCGTACTCCCAGCAGCTGATCACCCGGCCGCGGGACAGCATCCTCGTGCTGATCAGCGACCTCTACGAGGGTGGCGTGCGGGAGGAGATGCTGCGCCGGGTCGCCGAGATGACGGCGGCGGGTGTTCAGGTCGTGGTGCTGCTCGCGCTCTCCGACGAGGGCGCGCCGTCCTACGACCACGAGAACGCGGCGGCCCTCGCCGCCCTGGGGGTGCCGGCGTTCGCGTGCACTCCCGACGTCTTCCCGGAACTGATGGCGGCCGCGATCGAACAGCGGGACCTGATGGCGTTCGCTGCCGCGAAGTAACTACCGTAGGGGGCATGACTGCTTACTTGAGCAACCCGTCGATCTGGCAGGAGAGCTGGGACCGGCAGCAGGAGGCGTTCCTGCCGGACCGCGAGCACCGATTCGAGGCCATGCTGGACGCCGTCGCCGCGGTCAGCGACGTCTCCGGGACCGGCGGCGCCGCCCCGCGGCTGCTCGACCTGGCCGGCGGGACCGGGTCGATCAGCCTGCGCGCCCTCGCCCGCTTCCCGCTCGCCCGGGTCACCGTGCTCGACCAGGATCCGGTGCTGCTCACCATCGCCGCATCGTCGCTGCGCGACCGGGCCACCATCGTGGACGCCGACCTGAGCGACCCGGAGTGGCGGTCGAAGCTGCCCCACGACGCCGTGCGCGACGGCTTCGACGCGGTGCTGACCGCGACCGCGCTGCACTGGCTGCCGGCCGAGCGGGTGGGCGCACTCTACGCGGAGATCCGCGAGGTGCTGCGGCCGGGCGGGGTCTTCGCGAACGCCGACCACATGCCCGAGGAGGGCCTGCCGGAGCTGTCGGTCAAGCTGCGCGATCACGCGCGGGCGCAGCGCGAGGCACGGTACGCGTCCGGAGCGTCCACCTCGTGGCCCGACTGGTGGGCCCGCGCCGCAGCCGACGAGCAGCTCGCGCCGAAGGCCGTCGAGCGGGAGCGGATCTACCCGGCCCGGGAGCACGGCGAGGAGTGGACGCCGCCCGCGTCGTGGCACGTCGAGGCGCTGCTGGCGGGCGGGTTCCGCGAGGCCGGCGTGATCTGGCGAGGCGGCACCGACGCGGCCGTGGCCGGCCTGCGGTAGCACCTGCCGAAAGTCGGCGCCCCGCCAAAGCCCGAAGCCGGCGTCCCACGAAAACGCGAGAGCCGGCGCCCCACCGAAGCGCGAAAGCCGGCGCCCCACCAAAGCCCGAAGCCGGTGCCCCACGAAAACGCGAAAGCCGGCGCCCCGCCGTCGGGCGCCGGCTCGCGGCGGGTCAGTCGGTCCAGCGGAGGAAGCGGTCGAACAACTCCGAGGCCGGGGACTGGGGCATGTCGCGGGCCGCCTCCTCGATGTAGTCCCACATCAGGACGGCGAGTTCGACGCGGCCGTTCTCGCGGGTCAGCCTGTCGCGGGCCGGCGGGCAGGGCCAGGGAAGGCCGCAGGACTCGCACTTCCAGGACGGCTGGGCGGGCGCATGCTCCGCCTCGCCCCCGGTCATGGACATGACCGGCCGCAAACCAGGTGATCAGGCAAGAGCCCCTCCTCCGGCAGACCCGGGCACGAGGGAGCGTCCAGGTCCGCCGCCATCGCACCCGTGGTTCACACACCTTGCGGGGCGAGCCGGTACGGGGTCAACCACCGTCGCCGCCACTCCCCCTTCAGGGGACCCCTCACCAGGGCCGGACCAGCCCGGGCTGACCACGATCCGACAGCCACCCCTCGGTCCTGGGGGATTCGTCAAACTTCGTACGTTATATGGCTGTATTTGGGAGCATGGGGGTTCGCTTATCAACGGGAGGTGGACGACATGGCCGGCGAGGACGAGAAGGAACCGGTGACCAGCGGTCTGTACGCCTCAGCGGTGGCCGACACCCCGGAACGCCGGAACCGCCGGCGCAAGCAGGCGATCGTGGGGATCGCCGGGGCGACCGCGGTACTGGCCGGCGCGGGTTTCCTGGTGCTCCAGCTGAACAGCTCGGAGCAGCCGAGCCTCCCCGAGCCCGCGGCACTGGCGCCGCTGACCGGCTCGGCCCAGGCCTCCGCTCCCACCGGGAACGAGGCCGGCGACGCCGAACCCGGCCGGACCGGCGAAGCGGAGCCGAGCGAGACCCGTACCCCGGCGAAATCCACCAAGCCGGCGGATGCCGTCGAGATCAGCCCCACGCCCTCCCCGTCGCCGAGCGCGGCGGAGGCGGACGCCTCCGCCGCGTCGGAAGACCGGCTCCGAGCGGCCACCGTGACCGCGGGACCGGTGTCCGAGCGCACCGAACTGCTGGAGAACGGCACGATCCGCATCGTCTCCGCGCCGCGCGACCTGACCGGCGAGCGGGATCTCCAGCTGGCCGCCGACCGGGGGAAGCCGGCGGGCCAGGGGGTCAAGTGCACGACCAAGGTACGGATCGCCGGCGGCGTCCCGGAGAGCGCGCGCCCGACCATGCTGCTGTGCTGGCGCACCTCCGAGGAGCGCAGCGTGGTCACGATGGCGGTCGTCCCGTCCGGTGAGCCGCCGACCCGGTCCAGCGTCAAGATCATCGGCAAGGAGTGGGCCAAGCTCGGCTGAGCGTCAGACCGTGACGGTCCCGCTCGTCGCGCCGAGGATGCCCTCGGTCTCCGGAACGACGACGCGGTACTTCTGCTTGACGGTCAGACCGGTGACCTGCGTCTTGGCGGCCTGGGCGACGAAGCTGCTCACGTCGGTCCAGACAGCGCCGACGAGCTGCTGCACCTGCACGTTCTGGCCGGCGAACCCGGTGATCGTCACGGTCATCGAGCCCTTCAGGCCGCGGACGGCGCTCACCGTGGCCTTGACCCGGTAACTCACCGTGGCCGAGGTGGCGGCCGTGTTCGTCGCCGACTCGGCCACCTTGAGCTGCAACTGGAACGCGGCGGTCGCCTTCTGGCTCACCGCGACCGTGCCGGAGGCCGTCGTCACGGTGTCGGTGCAGGCGAATCCGGCGCCGCCCTCGGCGACGCAGACCTGGACCGCCTTCTTCGCGAAGGCCTTGCCGCCGGCCTTCACCGTGAACGTGGTGACGGTGCTCGACCCGTAGCTGACGTCCTTGGAACTGACGTTCGCCGTGATCACCGGAGTGAGGACGACCGGCGCCGGAGTGGTCTTGGTCGGCGTCGGCGCCGGGGCCTTGGTGGTGGGAGCAGTGGTCGGCGCGGTGGTCGGGGCCTGTGTGGTCGGCGCGGTCGTCGGCGCGGTGGTGGTGGACGATCCGGCGGCGGCCAGCGCTGCCGCGGCGTCGATCCGGCCGTACCCGTAGTCGTTGTCGAACCCGGCGGCGCCGAGGTCCACCGCGGACTTCTCCAGCAGCGACTCGATCTGGTCCGGGGTCAGCGACGACCGGTAGCTCTTCAGCAGCGCGGCCGCCGCGGCGACGTGCGGTGACGCCATCGAGGTGCCGCCGAGGTTCGCGTACATGCCGAGCGCGGTCGGGTAGGTGCTGATGATGCCGCTGCCGGGGGCGGCGACGTCCACATAACTACCGGCGTTCGAGTACGACGCGTACCGGTCCCCCGCGTCGGTGGCCGCCACCCCGATCACGCCCTCGTCGGCGGCCGGGTAGGAGGTCGGGCTCCCGGAGGTACGGCTGTTGCCGGCCGCCGCGACGACGGTGACGCCCTTGCTCCGCGCGTACGCGACGGCGTTGCTCACCGCGGTGACCTTGGCGGTCGAGCCGAGCGACATGTTGATCACCTGGGCGCCGTGATCGGCGGCCCAGACGATGCCCTCGGCGGTGTCCGACATGTACCCGCTGCCGCTGGCGTCGAGCACCTTGACCGGCAAAATCTTGACGTCCGGCGCGACCGCCGAGACGCCCACGCCGTTGCCGGTGACCGCCGCGATCGTGCCCGCCACGTGCGTGCCGTGCCCGTTGCCGTCGGTGCTGACTCCCGCCTTGTCGGCGATCGCGTCGTAGCCGCTCAGCGTGTTGGCGGCCAGGTCCGGGTGGGCGGCGTCGACCCCGGAGTCGATCACGGCGACGGTGACGCCGGAACCGGTCGACCGCTGCCAGGCGTTCGCCACGTTCATCTTGGTGAAGTCCCACTGCTGCGACCGGTACGTGTCGCTGCCGCTGGGGATGCCGAGCGCGTGCACCGGCGCGTCCACCTCGACGCCGACCGCGTTCTCCGCCTCCTGCGCCTTCTTCACCAGCTTCACGGCGGCCTTCTTGCTGGTCGCCTCCGTGACGGTGACGACCGGGCGGCCGTCGGAGTCGATCGTCGTGCTGACGACCCGGGCGGGCCGCGTCGGGCTCACGGTGGCCGGCACGATCTGCTCCGGCGCCTCGGTGAGGCCGTAGGTGACCGGCACGAAGTCGCTCGTTCCGGCCGGCAGGGCGACCACGCCCACGGCCGCGAGCGCACCTGCGGCGACGGCTCCGGCGGCGTACCGGCGCAGCTCAACCTTCATACAGTCCTACCTCCCGTGATGGCGACGAGTTCCACCATCGGCGATCAGGAGTTCGAAGGAGTGATCATGAAGGTGCGAGCTGGTTGCGGGCGGCCACGGTGGACCGGAAACTGTCCGGCCCGGCTTGCTGGATTCAGCCCGGTTTGTCCGGTGATTTGAAAGCCTGGAAGTTCGAGATTCGCCCGTCGACGGCGAACTGTACAGCCGAGCTACGAGGGACTTCGAGATGAGCACAGATCACGACCGGCAACCGGACGGACCCCCGACGACCCTGGCCCGATCCCGCTGGAGCCGCCACCGGCTCGCCGTCGGCACCGCGGGGGTAGCGGCGATTCTCGGTGCCGGTGCGTACCTGGTGACCGACCGGATCGTCAATGACGCGGACCGGACCGCCGCGCGGGAGGTACCCGTCACCGTTCTCCCCGGCGGGCCTGCCGAGACACCCGGCACACCGTCGGCCGATCCGGCCACGGCGAGCCCGGAACCGACCGTCAGCGCCACCGAGACCTCCGCGGCGCCGATCCCGTCGGCGGTTGCCGAGGAGATCAAAGAGGCCCGGCGAAAGATGGCTGAGGACGGCGTCGCGGTCCAGCGTCCGATCGTTCCCAAGGTGGTGAAACCCGCCGAGGACGTCAAAGTCACCGAGAAGGGCTCCCTCAAGAAGGGCGGGATCCTCCGAGTGGTGACGGCCCGCGGGGATCTGACCGACCAGCGAGAGCTGCGCTACGTCGCGGGCGGGGTGACCGAGCATCGGGACATCCCGTGCTCACAGACCTTCCGGTTCAGCACCAACCCCACCCCGAAGAAGCGGGACAACCTGCTGATGTGCTGGCGGACCACCGCGGAGAAGAGCGTGCTCGCCATCGTCGTCGACCCCGGCGGCCATCCCTCCCCCGACAAGGCGGTCGACGCCCTGCAGAAGGCATGGCGCCAGATGAGGTGACCGCCGCGGGCCTGCCGTGCGACGGAACACATACGCAAGCGAAGGCATGTAACAAGGCGGCGGCCCGAAGTATGAACTTCGGGCCGCCGCCGTTTGTCGCGGCTACCGGAATCAGAACGGAGCAACGGTGAAGGTGGAGCCGCTGGACACGACCGAGTAGTTGTTCTCGTCGGCGTCCAGAGCGTTGGCGCTGTTGACGACGGTGACCGTGTAGACACCCGGCGGCACCTCGGTCGTAGCACCGATCGTCGGGACGTTGCTGGCACTGACCGCAGTGATCGATTCGTCCAGCTGGAGGGTGCAGATGATCTCCTCGTCGCTGATCGGAAGAACGCTGTTGCAGTAGCTCACCGGAGCGACCGGGTCGCTCGTGGTGTCGGGCAGCGCCTTCGCGTTGCCGGAGACGGCGTCGCCGTCCCAGTCGATCTCGTTCCACGCGTTGGTGGTCAGGAGAACGTAGGCCTTGTCATCGGTCAGTGCACTGGACCCGACATCCTCGAAGTCCAGCGCGGAGAAACCGGCGCCCAGAATGTCGATCATCTGCTCGACATCAGTGGGCGACGAGTTGGGCGTGACGTTGATGCCGTAGTTGAAGGTGTACGGCTTGGTGCTTGTCGTCTGGGTACCGGCGGCCGTGGTCACGCTCAGGTTCACCGCACCCGGCGCGTTCGCGTTGGTGGTGCCGGTGATCGACGTGGAGGTGTGGTCCGTGATGGTGATCTCGGAGGTGCCCAGCTTGGCGCTGAGGGGAGCGCCCTCGGCCGTGGGAATGCCGACCAGTCCGGTGATCGTGATGGAGGAGCCGCCCCGGGCCGGACCGGAGCCGGTGCCGGATGCCGCGGCGCCATTGACCGAGAACTGAGCGCCCGAGACCGTCAGCGCGGGTGCGACCGTGTAGACGGCCGGCGCCGCGATCAGGTTGGCGTCGGTGGCGTTGCTCGCATAGGCACAGAGGTTCCACGGCGTGGTGGCCTCGCCGTTCATGATCGTCACGTTCGCCGGAACCGAGACGACGAGTTTGCTGTTGGTGACCTTCTGAGGCACGATCGCCCACGGCTCGAACCGGGTCGTACCGCCGAGAGCAGCGTTCGCGGGGCGCTTGCCGGGGCAGCCGTTCCGGGTGGCGAGGATGTTCGGGGTCCCGGTGAAGACAGCCTTGTCGGTGGGCACGCTCATCGTGATCGACGTGGCCACTCCGGAGCTGCCGCTGCTTCCCACCAGCGTCGGCGCGGGCAGGTTCGCCTTGTCGTAGGCCGCGAAGAGCTGGTTGCCACGGGCCGCGAGAAGGCTGGTGTTGGCCGTGCTGCCCGCGTAGACGCACACGGCGTACTGGGTTCCGGCCGTCAACGCCGGCACCGTGATGGTCAGCACCGTGGTGGCGGTCGATCCCGTGGTCTTGGCCGTGGTGGCCGTGACGATGCCGTTGGCCACCGTCTGGTACTTGTCAGCACACGTGGTGGCCGGCACGAATTCCGTGTTGTACGCCGCAGCCGTGAAGATGCCGGTGGGCGCAGTGAGCGTGATCTTGTCGGTGGCCACACCCGAGGACGAGCTCAGCGGCCCCATGTTCACCGCGGTGACGGTGCCGGCGAACGTGTCGGTCGTGTACAAGAGGCCGCTTGTGGCATTCGCGTAGATGCAGACCTTGTAACTGCCTGCGGGCAGAGCCGGCGTGGTGACCGTCGCCGCAGCGCCACCACTGCCGGAGACCATGGTGATCAGGCCACCCTCCACGGTGCCCGCCAGCACGGTGTCGTACTGAGCCGGGCAGCTTCCCGCCGCGGGGGCGAAACGGATGCCCTGCGTGCTCGCCAGACCCGTACCGCCGGCGATGGTCAGCGTGGCGCCTCCGGAGATCGGCAACTGCGTCTGGCTGACCGTGAGGGCGGCGGCGTACGCCGGCGACGCGGTCAGCACTGCGGCGGCGGTCACCGCAGTAGCGGCCACGGCAGTGAGCGGCCGTGAGCCGAATCGTGCTAGGGACTTGCGCATGCGAGGTCCTCCTACGGTCGCGATGGACCGCGTCTAGGGATGGGTAGGGCCCGTGCGGCCTGCGCGGCACAGGGCCATCTCGCAAGGCAGCCTAACGCCGGAAATAAGGGATAATCGCTAAAGTGAGGAATATGAGTAGAGCAAGGGTTAAGCCCCTTTTGCCCTCACCGCAGCGCCTCCCCGGCCCGAAGACCAACGGCACTCGTTGACATCCGGCATCTCCGCGCGCTAAGTTGCTCTCAGTTCGAGTAATACTCAGGTTGAGAAATACTTTGCGGAGGCGACGATGGAGGATCAGGAGAGCTTCCTGGCCGGCTACGACCCGCGGAAATACCCGTCGGTCGCGGTCACCGTGGACGTTGTCGCCCTGACGATCCGCACGGGCACGCTCTGCGTGCTGCTCGTCGAGCGCGGCGCTCAGCCGTTCGCCGGGCAGCGGGCGCTCCCCGGCGGTTTCGTCAAGTCCGAGACGCTCGACGACGCGGCGCTGCGGGAGTTCGCCGAGGAGACCGGGCTGACGCCGGGGCGGGGCGAGCTCGACCGGGTGCACCTGGAGCAGCTCAAGACATACGGGAACCCCGGCCGCGACCCCCGGATGCGGGTCGTGTCCGTCGCCTACCTGGCGTTCGCGCCGAGCCTGCCCGAGCCTACGGCGGGCAGCGACGCCGCGCGGGCATACTGGGTGCCGGTCGACGAGGCGAAGGATCTGGCGTTCGACCACGACGACGTGCTCGCCGACGGCCTGGAGCGGGCCCGGTCGAAACTGGAGTACACGCCGCTCGCCACCGCGTTCGTCGCCGAGGAGTTCACCGTCGGCGAGCTGCGCCAGGTCTACGGCTGTGTCTGGGGCGAGGAGCTGCACGCCGGCAACTTCCACCGCAAGGTGCTGTCGGTGCCGGGGTTCGTGGAGAGCACCGGCCGGACCACCTCGCGGGGCGGCGAGCGCGGCGGGCCGAAAGCGAAGCTCTACCGGGCCGGTGACGCGACGCTGCTGCACCCGGCGCTGCTCCGGCCGACCCGCGAGGACCGGGTCCGATGAGCACCCTGGTGGGAGCGGAGAGACGGCGCCGGCAGGCGGAGCACATGGGTCAGCCCAGCTTCGACGACGCGGTCGCCCGGATCATGGCCGCCACGAGCATCGGCGAGCTGGCGCGCGGCGGTCACTCGTACCGTCAATTGGCCAAGATCGTGCACCCGGACGCCGCCGGCGCGCAGCGGCGCGCAACCGCGACGGAGGCCTTCGCCCGGCTCTCGGCGCTCCGGGCACGCGGAGCCGGCAACGGCGGCGCGACGCTCAGGACGAAAACCGCGACATATCGGGTCGGTCCGGTCTTCGCGAGCGGCGACATCGCGGAGATCTACGCGGACGGCGCGCTCCTGCTGAAGATTCCGCGCGACCCGGCGGACAACGATCTGATGGAGGCCGAGGCCGCGGCTCTCCACGATCTTCAGACCCGGGGCGACAAGCGGTTCCGCGCCTACGCACCGGTCCTCACCGACAGTTTCGTCCACGAGGACCAGGCAAAACGCCGCAGGCGGATCAACGTGGTGGAACGGCAGCGCGGCATGCTCCGGCTCGACCAGGCGGGACGGATCACGATCCCGGACGCGATCTGGATCTGGCGGCGGCTGCTGATCGCGATCGGCTGGGCGCATCGGGCCGGGGTGGTGCACGGCGCCGTGCTGGAGAGTCACGTCCTGATCCATCCGGAGCGACGCGGCCTGGTCCTTCTCGACTGGTGCTATGCCGGGCATCGACCGAGAGCGATAGTGAAGGCAAGCGAGGCGGCCTACCCGCCGGAGGTGCTTCACGACAGGACCGCGAGCCCGGCCACCGACATCTACATGGCGACCGGCTTGATGACACGGATCATCGGCCCGGCCAGGATGCCCGAACCGCTGCGGCGGTTCGCCGCAGGCTGCTGCTACGACGCGCCGCGGATGCGGCCCCAGGACGCCTGGGCGCTGCTGGGCGAATTCGACGAGCTGATCCCCGAGCGGTACCGGAACTGAAGGAGTTTGTGATGGGAAGCGGACACTGGTCCACCGACGTTTACACCGCAGCCTCGACCTACCGCGCCGCGACCGGCAAGAGCGCCTTCGACTACAGCGACAGCGGCGCCCGCCGGGTCCACCCGGATCTGGACCCGGACGGCGTCTTCATGCGGGAGTCGCGGGACTCGGAGGAGCACCCGTTCAGCACGCCGATCGCCGTCCTCTTCGACGTGACCGGCTCGATGGGCAACGTGCCACGGGTGCTGCAGACCAAGCTTCCGCAGCTGCTCGGGCTGCTGACCAGGAAAAGTTACGCGATCGACCCGCAAATCATGTTCGGGGCGATCGGCGACGCGACGTGTGACCGGGCGCCGCTGCAGGTCGGACAGTTCGAGTCGGACAACCGGATGGACGAGGACCTCTCCAAGATCTACCTGGAGGGTGGCGGCGGCGGGCAGAAGCACGAGTCCTACGAGCTCGCGCTCTACTTCATGGCCCGGCACACGATCATCGACTCGATGGTCAATCGCGGACGCCGGGGATACCTCTTCATCATCGGCGACGAGATGCCCTACCCGCGGGTCAAGCCGCGTGAGGTGCAGGCCGTGATCGGCGACCGGATCAAGCAGCCGATTGGAATCGAGGAGATCATCGCCGAGCTGCGCCGCCGCTACGAGGTCTACTACATCCTGCCGACCGCGGCCGGCTGGGGTGGCGACTCCGAGGTGCTGACCCGCTGGCGCGAGCTGCTCGGGCAGAACGTGCTGGAGCTCGACGACCTGGACGCGGTCTGCGAGACGATCGCCCTGACCGTGGGTCTCGGCGAGGACGCGATCGACCTGGACGAGGGCATCGCCGACCTCGAGGACGTCGGCTCGGGTGCCGGTGACTCGGTGGGCCGCGCGCTGGCGCCGCTGCAACGCACCGCGGTGGTCCGCAGCGAGCCGTTCGAGATCACCGCCGGTCAGGGCGGGAACCAGCGGCTGTGACCGAGCACATCGCCGTCGTCGATCTCGGTTACGGCGATGCGGGCAAGGGCACCGTCGTCGATGCGCTCTGCGCCGCGTCGCCGCGCCGGGCGGTGCTCCGCTTCAACGGCGGGGCGCAGGCCGCGCACAACGTGATCACCGAGAACGGCCGGCACCACACGTTCGCCCAGTTCGGGTCGGGCACCCTGCGCGGCGTCCCGACCCACCTGACCCGCTTCATGATCGTCGACCCGCTCGCGCTGGCCGGTGAGGCGAAGGCGCTCGGCAACCCGTTCCACCTGCTCACGGTGGATGGCGACGCGCTGCTCGCCACTCCGTGGCATCGCGCCGCGAACCGGCGGCGGGAGGTTGCGCGCGGCGACGCACGGCACGGTTCGTGCGGCATGGGCGTGGGCGAGACGATGGGGTACGCGTTGGCGCACACCGATGCCCCACGGGTCGCCGACGTGCTCTCCCCGGCACGCCTGCGTCGCCGGCTCGCCGCCGTTCAGGACGCGCTCCCCTGCCCGGACATCGCGCTGGACGACGTGATCGACGCCTTCACCGCGTTCGGCGAAGCCGTCCGGATCGTCGGCGGCGACCACACCGCCCGCCTGCTCGACGAGGGCCCGTGCGTCTTCGAGGGGGCCCAGGGCGTCCTTCTCGACGAGTGGCGCGGCTGGCATCCGTACACGACGTGGTCGACGACGACGTTCGACAACGTGGCCGAGCTGTGCGGCTCGTTCCGGCGGCTCGGCGTGGTGCGCGCCTACACCACCCGGCACGGCGCCGGCCCGTTCGTCACCGAGACGCCCGGGCTCGACCTGCCGGAGGCGCACAACGGCGCGGACGCCTGGCAGGGGGCGTTCCGGACCGGCCATTTCGACGCGGTGGCGCACCGGTACGCGGTGGAGGTGGCCGGCGGGGCCGACGCGCTCGCGATCACCCACCTGGACGCGCCGGAGCGCTGCCCGGAGCTCGGCATCTGCACGGCGTACCGGGAGGGCGGCACGATCTGGGACCGGATCGAGCCCGGCCCGCACCGGGACCTGGCCTACCAGGAACGGCTCACCGAGCGCCTCGGCCGCGCCACGCCGGCCGCCACGCACCGGCCGGATAATTGGGTGCGGGAGATATCCGAATTGCTCGGCGCGCCTATTGCCATCGCCTCGCACGGACCCCGTTCCAGCGACAAAAGAATGAGCGTCGCGGTGTGACAGAATCCGTTACCGTGGAGGCGCGGGAGGGAAACATGCGCTGCTCAGAGGCGTAGGCAAGGCTAACCTAAATTGTTTGAGGCATGCCTTACCTAATGTAATGGATCTTTCTGGAAACATCATTGGATAAGTGGAATAGAATCCGTGATCGGGGTTATGGTTCGGTGAGGCCATTGACGATCAGGGGAGTCGAAACCATGACCCAGATGATGAACATGCCGCGCGTGCAGACCTGCACGGTCGCCGAATGCGGCTACAACCATGACGGCTGTACCGCCTTCGCGATCACCATCGGCAGCATGCAGACCGCCGAGTGCGACACCTTCATCGGCTCCGGCGAGAAGGGCGGCATGGGCGTCGCCACCGCCCAGGTCGGCGCCTGCAAGCGTGCCGACTGCACCTACAACGAGAACCTCGAGTGCCGCGCACCGGCGATCACCGTCGGCGCCTCCGCCGACAAGGCCGACTGCCTCACCTACTCGCGCGCCTGAGCTTCCGCCCGGCCCGCCAGGCCCGCCCCCGTCCCGGGAGGCGGGCCTGTTTCGCCGGGCCGGCGCCGTTCCCGTGCCGGCGCCGGCCCTACGGTCAGCGCTGCCAGATGCGCCGGCCCTACGGTCAGCACTGCCAGATGCGCGGGGCCTGCGGCTCGGCCGGGATGACCCCGCCGGCCTCCCTCAGCTTCTGCTCCTCGACCGGGTCGCGCCGGGTCACCGCGGTGCCCACCACGAGGCCGGTGTCCGCGACGTCCTGGGCCAGCGACTCCTGATCATCGCCGGTCGCCGGCAGCTCGGCGTCCTCGCCTGCGCGCACCAGCCGCCCGGTGGACGTGACCATCCAGCCGGAGGCGTTCACCGCGATACCGGGGTCACTGTCGCCCTCGATCTCGGTGAGCTTCCCGGTCCGCAGGTTCCACAGCGCCGCCGAGCCGGACGGCCAGATCCCCCCGGTCACCCAGTCGCCGCTGATCGCGTAACCCTGTCCCGTGCGTCCGGACGGGACGGTCAGCCTGGTGCCCTTGCCGTTGGGGTTCCAGACCCATGCGGTGTCGGCCCCGCCGTCCTTGTAGATCCCGCCGACCAGCGTGCCGTCGTCGCGGATCTCCTGCACGTGGCCGCCCTCCGGCAGCGGCAGCCGCACCGAGGTGGCCGATCCGGCCCGCCACAGCAGCGCGATCGCACCCTTGCCGCCGGTGTTCCCCCGCGGCTCCGCGTTGATCACCACGTCGCCGGCCGCGTTGATCGCCGGTTCCGGGTACGGATGCCACTGCCCCGCCGGCAGCTTCAGCTCGGTGTACCGACCGTTCTCGTACCGGAACACGGTGTCCCGGTTCTTCCTGGTGAGGAGTCCGACGACCACGCCGGACGGGTTCACCGCGGTCGCCTGCACCGAGTCGGCGATCACCGGCAGGGCCTTCGGCACGCCGTCGGACCAGAGCACCGGCCGGAAGTCCTGGCCCTCGGTGCCGTTGCCCACGATGTAGCGGCCGGTCGGGTCGACCGCGTCCGCGGTGATGTTCGTCAGCCCCTTCGGCGCCGCGAGCTCGCCGACCCGGCACGCCGCCGGTGACGCCGGTGCGGGCACGCTGCTGGGCCGCTGCAGCGCCGGCGCCGGCGGCGTCTTCGCCGCGGTCGGCCGCAGCAGGACCGAGGGGACCCCCACCAGCACGCCGACGGCCAGAGCCGCGCCCACCGCCGTCCGGGCGGCGGTGCGGCGCAAGGCCCGCTGACGGGCGATCGGCAGGACCGTCTCGATCCGGACCCGGCTGGGCGGCACGGCGATCGACTCCAGGCCGTCGCGCAGTCGCTGCTCGTCGCTCACGCCGGGTACCTCGCTCCCTCGATGGTCTCCCCGAGAATCGCGCGCAGCGCGGTCAGCCCGCGGGAACATTGACTCTTCACATTGCCGGTGGAGCAGCCGAGGGCCTCCGCGGTCGCCTCCACCGTCAGGTCGCCGAAATACCGCAGGACGATCACGGCCCGCTGGCCCTTCGGCAGGTTCCGGAGCGCGGCCATCAGCGAGTCGCGCTCCTCGAAGCCCGCGCCGGCCACGGCCGGCGCCTCCGGGACCTGACCGCCGAGGAGCACGCGTGACCACGGCCGGCGGCGCTCGTCGAGGAAACGGCGGATCAGGATGCGATGGACGTACCCGTCGAGGTTGTCCGCGCGGACGGCCCGCCGCCAGCCCAGATAGAGCGAGGTGAGGGTGGCCTGGACGATGTCGTCCGCCTGGAACTCGTTCGCACAGAGGAGGTACGCCGTGCGATGCAGGCGGGGCAACTGCCCGCTCACATACTCGACGTATTCCCTTTCCCAATCGGCGCGCATCCCGCTCCCCGCCTCGGCGTCGTCTCCTGTCGCTCTACTGTCGCGCCGGGACCACCGCGGGGTTGCACCACTGTCAGAGATACATGCCGATCCGGGTGGACTGCTGGGGCACCGTGACCGGGCGGGCGCCGGTCTTCAGGGCGTAGAGCTCGGCGAGTGTGGCGCCGTCCGGGGAGATCCCGGTGGACGAGCCCAGCCAGGCGACGGCCTCCGGGTACGGCAACCGGCCCACCTCGATGCTGGCGAGGCACCGCCCCGGCCGGATCACCGCGGGGTGCAGGGTCGCCAGGTCCTCGTTCGTGGTGATCCCGATCAGCGCGTTGCGGCCCTGGCCGAGCATCCCGTCGGTGAGGTTGAGCAGCCGTGACAACGCCTGCCCGGCGCTCGCCTTGGCCTCGCCGCGGATCAGCTCGTCGCAGTCCTCGAGCATCAGCAGCCGCCATTTCGGCTCGTCGTCCTCGCCGCTGCCCAGGGCCACGCTCATCAGGTACGCCGGGTCGGCGAAGAGCCGTTCCGGGTCCAGCACACAGTCCACCTGGCACCAGGACCGCCACTGCTGGGCGAGCGCCCGCAACGCGGTGGTCTTGCCGGTGCCCGGCTCGCCGTGCAGCAGCAGGATCCGGCCGGTGATCGACGAGTGGTCGAGGTCCATCAGCCGTTCCAGGGTCTGCGCGACCGGGCCGGCGTAGTTGCGGCGGATCTGCGTCCACGGCTCGGCGTCGATCTGGCGCTCGCTGCGTCGCGGGCCGTGCGGCCCGAAGTGCCAGAATCCGATCGGGACGGTCCCCGCGTCCGGCGGCGGCTCCTCGACCGCGTTCGCCACGGCCTCGCCGAGCAGTTTCTCGGCGAGCTCGGCGCTCGTCGCGGTGATGGTGACCCGGGCGCGGCGGCTCTGCTTCCAGCGCATCACGTGCAGCGTCCAGCCCTCGCCGACGCTGATCCGGTTGTGGCCGTCCTCCTCGACCGCGTCCCGGAGGACCGTCGCTTCGGGGAGGGCCAAAGCCGCCTCGGGGCGGACGTTGTCCAGGTGAGTGGTCCGGCCGTAGGGCTCACGGCCGGACACGAAGCGATCCAGGGCGATCAGGTCGACGATGTCCACCAGCCGGTCGCCGTCGTCGACCTGCCCGCTCACCGGAAGCTGATGGGGGGAGTCCATCAACCCATGATCCACGCTTCGTCACTCACCGGGAATCCAATTTCTAGGCCGCGGTGAGGACGAAAACGGGGATCAGCCGATCCGTCTTCGTCTGGTACTCGGCGTACGGCGGGTAGGCGGCGACCGCCCGCTCCCACCAGATCTCGCGCTCCTGGCCCTCCAGCTCGCGGGCCGTGTAGTCGCGTTTCACCTCGCCGTCCTGGAGCTCGACGTGCGGGTTCTTGCGGATGTTGTAGACCCAGACCGGGTTCTTCGGGGCGCCGCCGAGCGAGCCGACGACCGCGTACTCACCGTCGTGCTCGACCCGCATCAGCGCGGTCTTGCGCAGTGCTCCGGTCTTCGCGCCGATCGAGCTCAGCACGATGATCGGCATTCCCTGGATGTCATTGGCCTGTTCGCCATTGGTCTCTTCGTACTTCTCGGCCTGCTTGCGCGCCCAGTCGGACGTGCTGGGGAGGTATTCACCAGTCAACGGCATGATCCCGAGTCTATGAAGCGCACCCGAACCGCACCAGCGCGCTGACCGGAGCGCACTCGGCGCCCCGGACCGTGGTGATAGCCCGGCCAAAGGTCGGACCTACTAGCGAAGGCGGGTTCACGTGCGGCTTCTCACCGGCACCCTGGCCATCTCCCTGGCCACCGGCCTCGGCGCGGTCGCATTGCCCGGCATCTCCTACGCGGGCGTGCCGGCGACGGTGAGCGCGGCGCATCCGGCACGGGTCGTGGGCACCAGCGTGGACGCCTTCGGCCGCCCGGTCGTGGCCGTCCACGAGGCCACCGACCGCCGGGAGACCGCCGAACTGCTGGCCGAACTGCCGAACGCGCAGCTCGACGTCCCGGTGCGGGTGGCCGGCTCGGACCCGTACCGGTCCCAGCAGTGGGCGCTGCCGAAGATCAAGGCGACCACCGCATGGACGACGTCGACGGGCGCCGGCGTCACCGTCGCGGTGATCGACACCGGGGTGGACGCGAACCACCCCGACCTCACCGGCAAGGTGCTCCCCGGCTACGACATGATCAACAAGGTGGCCGGCGGGACCACCGACGGCAACGGGCACGGCACCCACGTCGCCGGCATCATCGGCGCGGCCACCGGCAACGGCATCGGGATCTCCGGAGTCGCCCCGGACGCCGCGATCCTGCCGGTGCGGGTCTTCGACGCCAAGGGCGCGGGGTACATGTCCGACGTCGCGGAGAGCATCGTCTGGGCCGCCGACCACGGCGCCGACGTGATCAACATGTCCCTCGGCTCCACCGGGAAGCTCGACGCGCTGGCCGACGCGGTCACCTACGCCCGGGGCAAGGGCGTCACGGTGGTCGCCGCCGCCGGCAACGAGCGGCAGAAGGGCAGCCCGGTCAGCTACCCGGCCGCCTACCCCGGAGTGATCGCGGTCGCCGCGACCACCGCCGCCGACACCTACGCGTCGTTCTCCAACGCCGGCGGCTACGTCGACGTCGCCGCCCCCGGCGACGCCATCGTCAGCACGTACCCCACCGCCCTGGCCGGCGGCGAGTACGTCGCGATGAGCGGCACCTCGATGGCGTCCCCGCACGTCGCCGCGGTGGCCGCCCAGCTGAAGGCGTACCAGCCGGCGCTCGGCCCGGACCAGGTCGAGAAGATCCTCGAGGCCACCGCGGTCGACCTGGGCGCCACCGGGTTCGACACCACCTACGGCAACGGCCGGATCGACGCGGCCGCCGCGCTCGACGCCGCCGGCCAGTTCGTCACCGCGAACGTCAGCACCCGGACCGTCACCTACGGCGCCCGGACCAGCACCACGTTCACCGCCACGTCGGCCGGCCGGCCGCTCGCCGGCACGACCGTCTCGGCGTGCCTCTCAATCGCCGGGGCGGCCTGGTCCTGCACGCCGGTGACCACGAACGCGGCGGGCGCCTACACCCTCACCCGGGCCGCGGACGCCACCTACAAGGCCCGCCTCCTCGTACCCTCGACGACGGACTTCGCCGCGGCCTCGGCCACCGCGAGCTACACGGCGAAGGCCAAGGTCACCGCGGTGCGCAGCACGAAGGGCGCGATCACGGTCAAGGTGACCGGCGCGTCCGGGCAGACCATGACGGTGCAGCGGTACGTCAGCAGGAAGTGGAAGACCGTACGCACGTTCCGCTCGACCGCGACCCGGAAGGTGACCGGCCTGGTCGGCGGCGGAACCTACCGCGTGGTCGTCGCCGGGACCAAACGAGTCGCGGGCGTGACCAGCGGCACGGTGAAAGCATGACCCTTTCCCCTACGTGAATACGGTTTACTTCAGGCCATGGGCATCATCTCCCGCGGCTTCGGCGGGCGGCGGCGTGAGTCGCTGCCCGGCCTGCCGCCCGGCCAGTACCTGACTCACGACTTCCCGGTGCTCTCCGCCGGGCCGACACCGCGCATCCCGCTCGACAGGTGGAAGTTCACGATCACCACCGAGACCGGTGAGAAGCACTCCTGGGACTGGAAGGAGTTCACCGCGCTGCCGGCCGAGGAGTTCACGGTCGACATCCACTGCGTCACCAAGTGGTCCAAGCTCGGCACCACGTGGAAAGGCGTCGCGCTGGACACCCTCTTCGAGGACGTGGAGTCGGCCGCCGACTACACGATGGCGCACAGCTACGGCGGCTACACCACGAACGTGCCGCTCGACGACCTGCTCGAGGGAAAGGCGTGGCTCGTCTACGAGTTCGACGGCGAGCCCCTGCACCCCGAGCACGGCGGGCCGGTCCGCCTGCTCGTGCCGCACCTCTACTTCTGGAAGTCCGCGATATGGGTCAACGGACTCCAGATGATCAATGAGGACGAGCCCGGCTTCTGGGAGGCCGGCGGCTATCACATGTACGGCGACCCGTGGCGTGAGCAGCGCTACCAGGGAGACTGACCGCTGTCATGAAGAACCGGATCAGCTGGCGGGTCGCCACCGTCTCGTCGGCACGCTGGGAGACCGCCTCGGCCCGTACCCTCGTGCTCGACGTGCCGGACTGGCCGGGCCACCTGCCCGGCCAGCACATCGACGTCCGGCTCACCGCCGAGGACGGGTACACCGCGCAACGCAGCTACTCGATCGCCTCCGCCTGGACGCCGGCGCCTTCCGCGACCGGGGCCGGCTCTGCCGGGGCGCCGGGGACCGTCGAGCTGACGATCCAGCGGCTCGACGACGGTGAGGTGTCGCCGTACCTGACCGACGTGGTCGAGCCCGGCGACCAGATCGAGCTGCGCGGCCCGGTGGGCGGCTGGTTCGTCTGGCGCGAGAAGCAGACCGCGCCGGTGCTGCTGATCGCCGGCGGCTCCGGCATCGTGCCGCTGATGGCGATGATCCGGGCCCGCGGCGAGGCACGCGGCCGCCAGCCGTTCCGGCTGATCTATTCGGTGCGCACGCCGGAGGACGCCGCCTACGCCGACGAGCTGCGCTTGCGGGTACGCGAGAATCCCGGCCTGGACGTGCATTTCGTCTACACCCGGAAGGCTCCGGACGGCTGGCCCACCCCGCCGAAACGGATCGACGTCGCGGCGATCAACTCGCACGGCTGGCCACCGGACTTCCAGCCGGACTGCTACGTCTGCGGCCCGACCAGCTTCGTCGAGACCGCCGCCGACATCCTGGTGGCGCTGGGCCACGACCCGAAGCGCATCCGCACCGAGCGCTTCGGAGGCGCCTGATGGAGATCGACGGGAACGCGCTCGCCGGTGACCTGTCCGAGGTCTTCGCCACGGACGCGACGGTCGCCGTCTTCACCTGCGCCGGCTGCGGCCACGCCGGCGCGGTGGCGACCCTGCGGGTGTGGGGGCCGGCGCCGGGAGCGGTCGGCCGCTGCCCCAGCTGCACCGACGTGATCCTGAGGCTGGTCCGCACCCCGTCCCGGCTGATCCTCACTCTGACCGGCGCCACCCGCCTCGAGCTGCCCCTCGACGCCTGAGCGGAAGCCGCGCGGTCCAGGGTTCCGGCCGGGGGCGACGAGGTCCGGGCGGGTGGGTGCTCCCGGCGCACCAGCGCTGAAGTCGGCCGACAGCAGCGGACGGGCGCACCAGCGCTGATGTCAGCTGACTTCCAGTAGGAGGGCTTGCTCCGGAGCAAGCAGCGGACACGGCAAACCGGCCTCGGCCAGCACCCGTCCCGGGAGCGTCACCTCACCCGCTGCCAGCCACGCCGGTGGGGTGTCCTGGACCGTCTTCGGTGGGGGGCCGATCGGGCGGACCGTGTAGAGCCGGTTCGGATCCAGGCCGGGGAAACGGATCGGCGGGGGCAGCGCGGTGCTCGGCGAACCGACCGCGACCAGGGCGTACACCGCCTCGGAGCGGTCCCGGGCCACCACCCCGTGTAGGCGGAACGCCGGGTCGGCGGCGTCGGCGCGGACCACCGTGCCGGTGTGCAGCAGCGGGCGCAGGCGCTTGTGCTCGGCGATCCAGGCGGCGATCAGGGCGCGCTCCGGCGGTGACGCGGTGGTCAGGTTCCACTCGATGCCGGCGCTGCCGAACAGGGCCGTGGCCAGGCGGAAGCCGAGCGCCGAGTGCCGGCCGGTGACATGCGCGGTGGCGTCGCCCAGGTGGCCGCCGAGGTATTCCGGCGGGATCAGGACGCTGGTCCAGCGCTGGATCCGCTGCCGGTCGAGCGGGTCGTTGGTGTCCGAGGTCCAGAACCGGTCGACCAGGTCGAGGATGCCGAGGTCGATCCGGGCGCCGCCGGAGGCGCAGCTCTCGATCTCCACGTGCGGGAACTCGGCGCGCAGCGAGGCGAGGAGCCGGTACAGCGCCCGGGTCTGCCGGTGTGCGGCGCCGGGCGTCAGCAGGTCGCGGTTGTGGTCCCACTTCAGGAACGCGATCGGGTACTCGGTGAGCAGCGCGGCGAGCCGTTCCCGCAGGTGGGCGTAGGCGTCCGGGTTGCCCAGGTCGAGCACGCGCTGCCAGCGCCAGGTCGGCCCGGAAGCGCCGCCGAGGATCCAGGACGGGTGTTCCCGGGCCAGCACGGAGTCCGGGCTGATCATCTCGGGTTCGACCCAGAGGCCGAAGTCCATGCCGGCGGCGTGCACGCGGGAGATCAGAGGGTGCAGGCCATCCGGCCAGACGGCCGGGTCCACGTACCAGTCGCCGAGGGCGCGCTTGTCGTCGCGGCGGCCGGTGAACCAGCCGTCGTCGAGCACGAACCGCTCGACCCCGGCATCGGCTGCCGCGTCGACCAGACGGGAGAGGACCGGCAGGTCGTGGTCGAAGTAGACCGCCTCCCAGGTGTTCAGCACGACCGGCCGGGGCAGGCGCAGCGCGGAACGGGAGCGGATCCACGGGTGCAGCCGGTCGGAGAGCCCGTCGATGCCGGTCTCCGAGTGGACCGCGACGAGCCACGGGGTCTCGTAGGACTCCCCCGGCGCGAGCCGGATCTCGCCGGGGGCGAGCAGTTCGCCGCCCCCGAGGGTGCCGGGGCCGAGCGCCGAGCGTTCCGCGACGAGCCGCTTGTCACCGCTCCACGCCAGGTGGACGGCCCAGAGGCGGCCGCGCCGGAAGCCGAAGCCGGGCTCGCCGGCCATCAGCAGGAACGCGTCGTCGTGTCCGGGACGGCCGTGCCGGCTCTCCCGGCTCCAGACGCCGTGCCGCAGCGGGGCGCGCTGCGGCTGCCGCTCGTGCGCCCACAGCCCGGTGAAGTCGAGCAGCTCGGCGGCGTCGGCGGGGATGGGGAGCGCGATGTCGAGCCCGGCGAGATCGAATGCGGTCGCGCCGCGGTTGACCAGCACGTGCCGCACGCGCAGGACGCCTTCCGCGGACAACTCCAGCTCGGTCGTCAGTTCGAGCGAACCGTCGGCGCTCTCCCCCCGTACCCACGCAATCGGGTCTTGATCGTGGAGCTCGACCAGGCGGAAAGCCGGCGCCGGAACGCCCTGCCGGTGGCCCTCCACGGTCTGCCGGCCACTCCATCCGTCGGCGAGCGACGACCACAGGGACAACCGCAGGGGTACGTCGATCGAGCTGGGCGGGATCGCCGGAACCGACGCGTCGGCGAGCGCGGCGAGTGCCGTCTCGTCGAGGTCGCCCAGGTCCGAACCCCAATGAATGATCGCTGGAACGCCACCGCGGGCGTCCAGCACAAGGCTGGCGCCCGCGGCGCGGAGGTGGAGCACGGTCACTCGGCGACCGGAATCGACTGCGACTTGAGGGTCTCGACGGTCGAGGTCTGCGCCTTCTTCAGCGCGTCGAGCAGGGTGCCGCTGCCGGACACGGCGGCCTTGAAGCCGTCCGAGGTGGTGGTGTAGGTCGAGGTCATCGTCGGTCCCCAGACGAAGTCGGACGCGACCTGGGTGGAGGCCTGCGCGAAGACATCGTAGATCGGCTGGCCGCCGTAGAACTCGACTCCCTGCTTCAGGGCGGGCAGCGACGCCCCGGCCTTGGTCGCCGGGTAGAGCTGCGCCTCCTTGTTGAGCAGGGTCAGCGCCTCCTCGCTGGTGTTCAGCCAGAGAGCGAACTTGGCCGCCTCGTACGGGTGCTTCGAGCCCTTGAAGACCGCGGTGGCCGAGCCGCCCCAGTTACCGGCGACGTTGCCACCGGCGGTCCACTGCGGCATCGGGGCGACCGCCCACTTGCCCGAGGTGTCCGGCGCGCCCGACATGATCGAGTTGGCGCCCCACACCGCGGAGACCCAGGTCCACGCCTTGCTGGTGTTGTACGCGTTGTCCCACTCGGTGGTCCACGGCGGAACCGTCGAGACGAGCTTCTTGTCGAGCAGGCCCTGCCAGTAGTTCGCGACCTTGGTGGTGTTCTCGTCGGCCAGGTTCACGGTCCACTTGGAGCCGTCGTTGCTGAACCAGCGGCCACCCGCCTGCCAGGAGAGGCCGGCGAACTGGTTGATGTCGCTCTGCGAGAAGTTGGTGATGTACCCACCGGCGGCCTTCACCTTCTCGGCCGCCGCGGCGTACTCGTCCCAGGTGGTCGGCACCGGGATGTTGTTCTTCTCGAACAGGTCCTTGCGGTAGAAGAGCGCCATGGGGCCCGCGTCCTGCGGGACGCCGTAGACCGAGTTCTCCTCGCCGAAGGTGACCTGTCCCCAGGTCCAGTCGACGAACTTGTCCTTCGCGGCGGTCACCTCGTCGCAGGCGGCCAGGTTCTCCAGGCCGTCCTGGACGCGGAAGCTGGGCAGCGCGTCGTACTCGATGTGGCCGAGGTCGGGCGCGTTGCCGGCCTTCAGCTGGTTGAAGAAGTTCTGGTAGGTGCCGCCGTTGCCGTTCGGGCCGGTCTGCACCTTGACCTGGATGTTCGGGTTCGCGGCGTTCCAGACCTTCACCACGTTCTCGATACCGGGGATCCAGGTGGTGTAGTTCAGCGTGACCGGGCCGGAGGAGGGAGCGCAGCTCGCCGCGCCGGCCGCACCCGTCGTCTCCTCGTCACCGCCGGAGGAGCAGGCGGTCAGGGCGAGTGCTGAGGTCAGCACGACGCCGAGGGAGCGCATGGGAAAACGCATCATTTTCCTCTTTCTGCGGGGTTTTTTCTTCGGGTGAGAGGGGGGTGTTACTTGATGGCGCCCGAGCCGAGGCCGTTGCGCCAGAACCGCTGGAGGAGCAGGAACGCGATCACCAGCGGGATGATCGAGACGAACGCGCCGGACAGCACCAGCATCCGCAGCTCGGGGATCTGGTTGACCTGCGTGTTCCAGCTGTAGAGGCCGAGGGTGACCGGGAAGAGCCGCTCGTTGCCGAGCATGATCAGCGGCAGCAGGAAGTTGTTCCAGACCGCGACGAAGTGGAACAGGAAGATCGTCACGAGGGCCGGGAACATCAGCTTGGTGGAGACCGTGAAGAACGTCCGCACCTCGCCGGAGCCGTCCAGCCGGGCAGCTTCGAGAAGCTCGTCCGGCACGCTCGCGGTGGCGTAGATCCGGGCCAGATAGACGCCGAACGGGTTCACCAGGCTGGGCAGGAAGACCGACCAGAAGGTGTTCGTCGCGTTGAGCTGGCTGAAGATCAGGAAGAGCGGCAGGGCGAGCGCGGTGAACGGCACCAGAACACCGCTCAGCACCACGTTGAAGATCGCCTCCCGGCCCGGGAAGCGGTACTTCGCGAGGGCGTACCCGCACATCGCGGCGAGGACCGTGCCGAGCAGGGCCGCGCCACCGGTGTAGAGGACGCTGTTCAGCATCCAGCGCAGGAACACGCCGTCGCCGTACGCGAAGAGCTCCTTGAGGTTGTCGACCAGGGCGAAGTCGGCGAACCAGAGCGCGTCGGTGCTGCTGAACTGGGCCCGGCTCTTGGTGGCGGCGACCAGCAGCCACCAGATCGGGATCAGGAAGTAGAGGGTGCAGGCGCCCATCACGATCATGGGTGCGATGCGGTTCGCGTTTTTCACTTCTCGCCTCCGCGCTGGGTCACCTTCAGGAAGGCGAAGGACAGCAGGCACGTGGCGAGCGCCAGCACGACCGAGAACGCCGCCGCCAGGTTGAAGTTCGGGATGGAGGAGGTGGAGTAGACGGTCAGGTTCGGCGTGTACGTGCTGGACACCGCCGAGCTGAACGTCCGGAAGACCGCGGGCTCGGCGAGCAGCTGCAGCGTTCCGATGATCGAGAAGACGGTGGTCAGCACGATCGCCGGCATCACCAGCGGGATCTTGATGGACCACGCGGTACGGAACGCCCCGGCGCCGTCGAGCTTGGCCGCCTCGTACACCTCCTGCGGGATCGCCAGCAGCGAGGAGTAGATGATCAGCATGTTGTAGCCGACGTAGACCCAGGTCACGACGTTCGCCATGGACCAGAGCACGAGGTCCGCGCTCAGCAGGTCGACGGCGCTCGTGACGCTCTGGAACGGCGACAGGTTCGGCGAGTAGAGGAAGCCCCACATGATCGCCGCGACCACGCCCGGCACGGCGTACGGGACGAAGAACGCGAGCCGGAAGAACCGGCGCCCGCGCACCAGACCGGAGTCGAGCAGCAGCGCCAGCACCAGGGCCAGCCCGAGCATGACCGGGACCTGGACGACGCCGAACAGCAGCACCCGGCCGATCGACTCCCAGAACGGGCCGTCGGAGAACACCCGCTGGTACTGATCCAGTCCGCCGAAGACCTCGCGGGCCGGACCGAACGTGCCGGTGCGCTCGACCTTGTAGAGGGACTGCTTGATCGCGTACAGGATCGGCGCGAGGTAGAAGGCCGCGAAGAGCAGGCCGAACGGGAGGATGAAGAAAAGCAGGGCGCCCAGGGGCTTCTTCCTGGTCATGCCGTCACCTCCCGGATAACCGCCGTCTGTCCTGCTCCGACGTTGCTGATCTCGGTGTCGGTCACGAGGTCGTGACCGGTTTCGATCGCCACGGGCTGCGTGCCGTGGTTGATCACGAAGAGATAGGAGCGGCCGTCGCCGGAGCGCCGGACCACCTCGACGTCGCCGTTCGATTCCGGGCCGGCCGCCGTGACGCCGGCGGCGGTCACCGCGTCCCGGACCAGCTCGCGCAGGCCACGCGGGTCGAGCTCGGTCGCGACGTACCAGGCGTTGCCGTTGCGGGTGATCGCCGGGACGCCGGGCATCGGCCCGTCGGTGTAGGTGGCGACGGTCTCCGCCGTGGTGGTGCGCAGGCGCTCGGTCCACGTCGTCCCGGTCGCGCCGTTGGAGAGCCTGACCTGGTGGCCCGGCAGCAGCGGGGCGAACTCCTCGCCGTGAACGCCGAGCACGTCCTTGAACGCCCCCGGATAGCCGCCGAGGCGGATCCGGTCCCGCTCGTCGACGATCCCGGAGAAGAACGTGACGAGGAGGCTCCCGCCGTTCTCGACGTACGCCGCCATCCGCTCCGCGGCCTCGTCGCTCACCATGTAGAGGCACGGCACCACGACCAGCTTGTACTTCTCGAGGTCCGCGCCGGGGGCGACCACGTCGGTGGTGACGCCGAGCTCACGCAGCGCCCGGTGCGCGCGGTGGACCTGGTCGAGATAGGTGACCGCCTGCGACGGGCGGGCCTCGCCCTCCGCCGACCACCAGGACTCCCAGCTGAAGACCAGCGCGACGTCCGACTCGACCTCGGTGCCGGCCACCTCGCCGATCCGGTCCAGGGTCTCGGAGAGCCGCAGCACCTCCCGCCAGGCGACGGTGTCGGTGCCGGCGTGCGGCAGCAGCGCGGAGTGGAACTTCTCGGCGCCCTGCGCGGAGGCCCGCCACTGGAAGAAGCAGAGGGAGTCGGCGCCCCGGGCCACGTGGGTCAGCGAGTTACGGATCATCTCGCCCGGCGCCTTGGTCAGGTTGTGCGGCTGCCAGTTCACCGCGCCGGCCGCCTGCTCCATGAGCATCCACGGCTTGCCGCCGGCCAGGCCACGGGTCAGGTCGGCGGCGAAGGAGAGCTCCGCGACCGGGTCGCCGAGGCGGTGGTCGAGGTAGTGGTCGTTCGCGACGACGTCCATCTCCGGCGCCCAGGACCAGTAGTCGAGGTTGCGGATGTGTGCGGTGACCATGAAGTTCGTGGTCACCTTGATGTCCGAGTGACGGCGCAGGATCTCCGCCTCGGCGCGGTAGTAGCCGAGCAGCTCGTCGGAGCTGAACCGGTGGAAGTCGACGATCTGGGCCGGGTTGCGCAGCGAGAGCGCCAGCCGCGGCGGCTGGATCTCCGACCAGTCGCCGTACCGCTGGCTCCAGAACGACGTGCCCCAGGCCTCGTTCAGCGTCTCGATCTTGCGGTAGCGCTCGCGCAGCCAGCCCCGGAAGGCCTCGGCGCTCGCGTCGCAGTAGCAGAGCGCGTTGTGGCAGCCCAGCTCGTTCGAGACGTGCCAGAGCGCGACGGCGGGGTGGCTGCCGTACCGCTGGGCGACCTGCTCGACCAGGGCGAGCGCCTTCTCCCGGAAGACCGGCGAACTCGGGCACCAGGCCTGGCGGCCGCCGGGGAACCGGATCGTCCCGTCGGCCGCGGCCGGCAGGATCTCCGGGTACAGGGTGCTGAGCCACGGCGGCGGGCTGCTCGTTCCCGTACCCAGATTGACCTGGATCCCGTTCTCGTGCAGCAGGCCGATGACCTCGTCGAGGTCGTCGAAGTGGTACCGGCCGGGGCTCGGCTCCACGTTCGACCAGCCGAAGATGTTGACGGCCACCAGGTCGACGCCGGCCTGACGCATGAGCGCGACATCCTCGCGCCACACGTCGGGCGACCATTGTTCCGGGTTGTAGTCACAGCCGAGGCTGATCCCGGTCTTCCGCTTAAACATAAAACTCCTGGTCACAGGTGTGTGCACGTGCACACATTTCCGGGGACCTAAGTGTCCGTTACGGATGTGTGAACGTGCACACAGTAGGAGTGGCCTGGCACTCAGTCAATAGGCCCGGCGCTACATTGATCGCATGTCCAGGCCTCAGAAGCGCGCCACGGTCCACGACATCGCCGCCGCGGCCGGTGTCTCCCGCGGCACCGTGAGCCGCGTGCTGAACGGCGGATACGTCTCCGCCGAGGCCCGCGCCGCGATCGAGGCGGCCATCCTCGAAGTCGGTTACGTGCCGAACAACGCGGCCCGGACGCTGAAGATGCGCCGCTCGCAGGCCGTCGGCTTCGTCGCTCTGGAGCCGCATTCACTCTTCCTCGACGACCCGAACATCGGCTCGATCATGCTCGGCGCGAACGCCGCGCTCTCCCTCGCCGACCACCAGATGGTCAGCCTGGTGGTGGAGTCCCAGCGCGACACCGAGCGGGTCGCGCGGTACCTCAGCGGAGGTTTCGTCGACGGCGCCATCGTCGTGTCGGCCCGGACCCGGGACCCGATCATCAAGGTAATCGCCGACCTGGGCCTTCCGGCGGCATTCGTCGGTCATCCACCCGAGTTGAGCGACAACATCCCGTTCGTCGGGATAGACAACGTGGGCTCGGCCCAGGCGATCACAGCCCGCCTCGCCGCCAGCGGCCGCCGCCGCATCGGCATGATCGCCGCCGCGCTCGACCGGGACTCCGGCATCGACCGATTGACAGGCTTCAAAACCGCATTGGGTACGGGGTACGACCCCGCCCTGGTCGCCGACGTCCCGCACTACGACTACGGGTCCGGCGCCAAGGGGATGCGCCTGCTGCTCGAACGTGAACCGTCGATCGACGGCGTCTTCGCCGCGTCGGACGCCATCGCGGCCGGGGCCCTGGAAACGCTGCGGGAAGCCGGACGCAGCGTGCCCGGGGACGTCGGGGTCGTCGGGTTCGACGACAGCACGTGGGCGGTGCGGTGCCAGCCGCAGCTGTCCACGGTGCATCAGCCGGCGAAGGAGCTGGGGTCGTACGCGGCGCAGCTGGTGCTGCGGCAGTTGCGGGGGGAGACGCTGGAGCCGGGCGGGCAGATGCTGCCGACGCCGATCGTGTGGCGGGACTCGGCGTGAGGGGTGGCGGGCGCGCGATCCGGCGGGCGCAGGCCCGCCCTCCCTGGGGGCTCCCCCATTGGCCAGTGTGACGCGGACTGACGATCTTCGCGGGCCGGCCTGTGCACAACCCGCACCTGTGGACAGCACGCGGAATCGCCCGCAGGCTGCTAGCCCCGGAAGCTGGACCGCAGCCGGTCGGCAAGTTTCGTCGGGGGCGGAGGCGGCAGCGGGCGCTGCACGGCGGGCCGCTCCGACCGGCCGATCGGACGATCGTAATCGGTCGCCGCGATCGTCTCGATGATCTGCTCCTCGGTGAAGTGCTCGGAGCCGGGAATCGTCTCGACGAAGCCGACGAGCACACCATTGCGCATGACCTGTGCCTGCAAGCCGGCGGCGCCGACCTCCCACTCCGCCTCGCGCCCGTCGGCGAGCACGACCCGGATGCCATAACCGGTGCCACCGGCACGCGGGAGCCGCACATGGGCGAAAACGTTGCGGTCCCGCAAGATCTGGACCAAGCGGCGGGCCCGGTTCTCTTCCATGAACACGACCGTAGCCCGCGGATCTGAAGACACGCTGAAGATCGGCATGATGCCGGTAACGGAATGAACATGTAACATCACCAGCGGCCATAGCCCCAGGTCACATCGATGCATGTTACTACTCTGTAACAGGAATGTCACCGGATTCCTTTTCTCACCTCGGTGACTTACTGTGCGGTAACCGAAGCGCTTCGGGCCCTGAAGTCCCCACGTGGATATCGGAGGCCATCGATGAGAGCGGCTACCGTCCTCGCCAGTCTCGTCACGTCCGCACTGAGCCTCGTCCTGCTCGCCGCGCCCGCCCAGGCAGCGAGCACCGTCGATTACGTCGCCCTCGGCGACTCCTACTCCTCCGGCGTCGGCGCACCCGGTCAATCCGGCACCTGCCTGCGCAGCAACAACAGCTACGCGGCACAGTGGGCCGCCCGGAACTCGCCCGCGTCGTTCCAGTTCCTGGCGTGCGGCGGCGCCGTCACCGACGACATCGTGAACACCCAGGCGCCGGCCATGCGCAGCGGCGCCGACCTGGTCAGCATCACGATCGGCGGCAACGACGCGGGCTTCGCGCCGACCGTCATCACGTGCCTCACGTCGAGCGACTCGACCTGTGCCGCCAAGGTCGAGTCAGGCAAGGCGTACGTGCGGAACACCCTCCCCGGCAAACTCGACGCGGCGTACCGGGCGATCCGGGCGAAGGCTCCGGATGCGCGGGTGGTGGTCCTGTCGTACCCGCTGATCTTCGACACCTCGTCGCTGTTCTGCGAGATGAGCGTCGCGAAACGGCGGTCGCTGAACAGTGGTGCGCAGGCCCTCGACGACATGATCCGGAGCCGGGCCGAGGCGATCGGGTTCGTCTACTCCGAGGTGCGTGACGAGTTCAGCGGTCACGGAGTGTGCTCGTCACGGCCGTACCTCAACGGGCTCACCGTGATCCCGCCGCAGAATTCCTACCACCCCAACACCAACGGCTACACGTACGGCTACCTGCCCGCTCTCACCTCCTCCGCCTCCTGACACCGTCGCCGATCTTGGCGATCCGCCCCAGGTCCGGGTCGTCAAGATCGGCTACTCAGTGGCAACGCGAGGGGAACCCGAGGTGCTGCCGGGCGCCGTCAGCATCTATTGCCATGGCCCGACTGAACATACTGCTCTTCCTCGTCATCGTCGCGCTCAGCGTGGTCGCTCTGATCGACTGCCTGATCACCGACCGGGCGCGGCTGCGGTCGTTCCCGCGCGGCGCCTGGGTCGTGCTGATCCTGCTCTGCCCGGTCGCGGGGGCGATCGCCTGGTTCCACGCGGGCCGGGCAACGTCGCCGCGCGACGAGCACCTGCCCCGGACCGGCGCGGGCAGCGAGGCGGGCGCGTTCGGGCCCGAGGACGACCCGGAGTTCGTCGAGCAGTTGGCCGAGGCCCTCCGCAAGCAGTGACGTTCCCGACCCGCCAGTCCAGTCCCGCAGTCCAGCCGTAGCCCAGCCCTGTGATCATGCCCCGATGACCGGCCTGAACTACGGCTCGCACCAGCCAGCCGTAGCCAGGGCATGTGATCACGACCCGATGACCGGCCTGAACTACGGCTCGCACCAACCAGCCGTAGCGGGCCGCCGGTGGGCTGCGTCTCCCGGTCCCCGGTGCAGCAGACCTTGGAAACGCCGCCGCCGGCTGGCGTTCAGCGCGGACAAAACGGACGCCCGGCAGCACTGTTAACCAGCTGGGCGAGTCGAGCTGGCTCCCAGTGCTCTCTCCAGCCACCCGGACAGCACTGACGACCAGCCGGACCAGCCGGCCCTAGCGCTCCCGGCAAGCGCCGCCCGAACAGCACTGAAAACCAGCCGGACCAGCCGGCTCCTAGTGCTCCCAGCAGCGCCCCAGCCCGCCCCCGGGTTCACCAGCGGAACGGGCGCCCCCGGGATGTGCTCGTGGCGGCCCGCCCGTGACGGGTGTAGCGGTAGGTCATCACCACCGCGTACTGACGCCCCCGCCGCGGCTCGGCCACCAGCGGTCCGCACTCGCGGGTGATCGAGCGGCGGGTGAAGGAGAGGCCGTCGCACGTGCGGGGACCGGCCACGGTGCGGCCGGTCCGGGTGTCCTGCAGGGTCACCTCGATGCGCCCCCGTCCGCCCGCCGGGGCGGTGAGCGCGGCTTGGACCTGGACGTCCCGGCCGAGCTGGTGACAGGGGCGCGGGCTCAGCGGCGCACGGGTCCGCAGGTCGAAGATCAGGTCGGGCGCGCACTGCCACCGTCCCTGGGCTGTTGCTCTGCCTTCGGGCAGGGGCGGCCGCCGGTCGTTCCTGGTCGAGGCGGGACGCGTAGCCCGTACCCGGGAGGGCGTGACCTTGCGGGCAGGCGCGGGCCGGACGGTCTTCGGGTGGGTCGGCGGCGGCGCCGCCGCGACGACCGAGGCGGCCGCGCCGGCCGAGGAGGTCGGGGATGTCGAAGAGGCCGGGGAGGCCGGGGAGGTCGGCGGGCTCAGCCGGGGTGCGGTGATCACGGTGGGCGCCTCAGCGGGGATGCTGCCGGAGCGGCCGGCATGCCAGGCGAGGCCCGAGGCGAGCATGGCGCCGGCGATCACCACGGCGGTCGCGCCGGAACGTGACCAGCGGTGCGAGCGGATGGCGTCCCCCCGGGTCCGGATGGGGAGGGGCAGGCGCGGTCGCAGACGCCCGGGCAGGCCCGAGAGCGCGGAGCGGCGCGGCACCGGCAGCCGGGCCGCGGAGTCGAAGACGATCGACTCGCTCGGGGGCGCGCCGGGCCGGGACAGCGCCGGCGTGTCCGCCAGGTTGCGGGCCAGGAACCCCAGGTCGGTGACGAGGTCGGCGGCGCTCGGGCGCTGGCGTGGCTTGGCCGCCAGGCACATCATGATGATCCGCCAGAGCGGGTCGGGGATGCCGGGACGCCGTTCGGGCCGGCCCTCCGCGTGCAGGCGCATGAGCTCGGGGATGGAGTCGCTGCGGAACGGCGGCTGACCGCTGACCAGCTCGTAGAGGAGCACCCCGAGCGAGTAGACGTCGGTGGCCGGGCTCGGGGTGACGCCGTGGAACGCCTCCGGCGCCATGTAGTGCGGGGTGCCGACGACCGCGTTCGGCGTGGTCATGCTCGGCAGGGTGAGTATCCGGGCGATGCCGAAGTCGGTGAGCCGGGCCTCGGAGGACTCGCTGAGCAGGATGTTGTCCGGCTTCAGGTCGCGGTGGATGATGCCGAGATCGTGCGCCTCGGCGAGGGCGGACGCGACCTGCCCGGCGAGCCGGACCGCCTCGGCGGGTGGCACGGTGCCGCGCTTGTGCAGCAGGTCGCGCAGGTTGCCGCCGGCCACCAGGTCCATCACCAGGCCGAGGGTCTCCCCCACGCTGAACAGGTCACGAACCCGCACCACGTGGCGGTGCCGCAGCATCTGCAGGATGGTGCGCTCCTGAACGAACCGGGTGACCAGCCGCGGCTGCCGCAGCAGGCTCTCGTGCAGCAGTTTGATCGCGACGGGTTCGCCGGTGGCGCGGTCCTCGCCCCGCCAGACGGTGCCGGTGGCGCCCTGCCCGATGGGGCGGACCATGATGTACGAGTTCCCGACACACCGCCCGGCAAGGGGCGTGTCCGAGTCGTCGGGGTCGTTTGTCATTCCGGGCCCTTCCGACGACGACGGCAGTAATGCCCCGGAATGATGCTTTTTGTCCCACCAATCTTGCAACCCGAACGCGGAGATTCGCCCCGAAAGGCCGGTTTAGCGTTACTGCTGCGGAGGCACCTCGTTCTGACGGATGGGCTGGGGACCACACAGTGACCGGATGGCGCCGAGCAGCGTCGAGCGGGTGAACGGCTTCTCCAGCAGCATGCTGTTGTCGTCCAGGTGCAGCTGCGGCCCGAGCGACGCCGCCGAGTACCCGGACATGTAGAGCACCGGCAGATCCGGCTGGTGCGTGCGCAGCGCGCCGGCCAGCTCCGGGCCGGTCATCGTCGGCATCACCACGTCGGTGATCAGCAGGTCCGGGCGTGCTCCCGAGGCGACCTGCGTGACCGCTGTCAGGGCGTCCGTGGCGACCGCGATCTCGTACCCGGCGGGCGCGATCAGCCGCTGCACCAGCTGCGCGACGTCCGGCTGGTCCTCCACGATCAGGACCCGGCCGATCACCGCCTGCTTGGTCCGGCCCTCGCCCGCGGTGGCCGGGCGCTCCTCGGCGGCCGGCAGGTAGATGTGCACGGTGGTGCCCATCCGCGGCTGCGACTCCAGCTCGATGTGCCCGCCCAGGTTGCTCACGATGCCGGCGGTGGTGGCCAGCCCCAGGCCGGCCGCGGTCGGACGGGTGGTGAAGAACGGCTCCAGGGCCCGCTTGCGGACCTCCTCCTCCATGCCGGTGCCGGTGTCCGTGACGACCAGATGCACCAGCTTGCCGGCCGGGGCGCCCTCGGCGGCGAACTGGCCGGGCTCGACCACCTCGTTGGTGGCGGTCACCCGGACCATGCCGCCGTGCAGCATCGCGTCCCGGGCGTTCGCCGCCAGGTTGACCAGCGCCTGCTCCAGCGGGCCGCGCTCGGCCTTCACCGGCCACACGTCCGGGCCGAACGTCAGGTCCAGGCCGATCCGCTCGCCGAGCGTACGGCTGAACAGCGACTGCACGTCGGTGAGCAGGTCCGGGATCGGGATCACCTCGGGCCGGTTGCCCTCGCTGCGGCCGAACGCGAGCAGCTGATGGGTCAGTGTCCGGCCGGTGGCCACCGCGTCCAGGATGTCCTTGGCCAGCTGGTGCGCGGGCGCGTCCTCCTCGGTGCCGGTCAGGATCATGTCGGCGGAGCCGGCCACCACCGTCATCAGGTTGTTGAAGTCGTGCGACAGGCCGCCGATCAGCTGGCCCAGGCTGTCCAGCCGGCGCAGATGGTCGAGCTGCCGCTTGAGGCCACGGGCGTCGATGTGGTCGGTCGTGTCGGTGATCATGCAGAGCACGCCGGCGAACTCGCCGTGGTCGTCGCGGATCGGCATCATGCTGATCCGCACGCTGCGCCGTGAGCCGTCGGCCCGCATCAGCCGGGTGGCGCCGACCGTGGAGCGGCCGGTCTTGCACTCGGCGATCCGGCGGTCCAGCTCCTTCTGCCCGACGTTGTCCAGGAAGCCGCGCAGCGAGACCCCGATCAGCTCGGCGCGGGGCATGCCGAGCACCACGCCGATCGGCTCGTTCGCATAGGTGGCCACGCCGTCCGGGTCGAGCTGCAGCACACCCTCCGGGATCGTCTCGAGGACCCGGTGGTACCGCTCCTCGGCGGCCTTCAGCCGTTCCTGGGCCCGCGCCGCCGAGACGGCGAGACAGAGCTCCCCGGCGATGTCCCGGGCCAGTTCCACCTCGGGTGTGGAGTAGAAGGCGTCCGGGGTGTGCCGGGTCAGGATCAAAAAGCCCGCGTACGTGTTGTCCACGATCACCGGGCACAGCACGGCGGCCGTGATGCTCAGCTCGGGAGCGGCCAGCTCGGCCGCCGAGTCACCGGCGAGCACGATCGGGCGGCGGCTCGCGGCCAGGGTGGTGGAGTACTTGTCGTCGGGCGTCTCCCCGGCCCGGTTCAGGGCACGGGCCAGCGGACCGGACCGCTCGTTGTCGAGGTGGTGGTAGGAGATCTCCTCGTATCGGCCGTCGTCGCGAAGCAGTTGCACGCCCGCGCCGTCACCGATCATGTCGGCGGCGGCGCGGGCGGCCGTGGAACGCACCTCGGCCGGATTGGCCCCGGCTCGGCTGAGAGCCAGGGCGAGGTCGGCGAGCGCGTACCGGAGGGGGTAAGCCATGACACCCATGTGGGTCATGATTCGCGTTTGGCCAGCGTCGCGCGGCCGAAACCACCAAATCTCAGCCGAACAACGCACTCACCGATTCGCCGTTGTGGATGCGCCGCATCGCTTCGGCGAGCGCCGGCGCCACCGACAGGATCGTCAGCTTGTCGGTGCGGTTGTGCATCGGGATCGGCACCGTGTTGGTGCAGACGATCTCCTCGATCTCCTTCTCCGCGGAGAGCCGCTGCACCGCGTCGGCCGCGAAGAGCCCGTGCGTGCAGGCCACCCGCACGCTGCGGACGTTGCGCTCGCGGAGCCTGGCCAGCAGCTCGAAGACCGTGCTGCCCTTGGCGATCTCGTCGTCCAGCACGATCACGTCCCGGTCGGCGACCTCACCGATCACCGAGCTGATCACCACCTTGTCGTCGGCGTACCGCTGCTTCGCGCCGGCCGCCACCTCGATGCCGAGCATCCGGGCGAACGCGGCGGCCTCCTTGGCGTTGCCGAGGTCCGGGGAGACCACCACGGCGTTGTCCAGGTTGTAGCGACGGAAGTGGTCGGCCAGCTCGCGCAGCGCGTGCAGGTGGTCCACCGGGATGTTGAAGAAGCCGTGCACCTGCGGTGAGTGCAGGGTCATCGCGAGGACCCGGTCGGCGCCGGCGGTGGTGAGCAGGTCGGCGACGAGGCGGCCGCCTATCGAGATGCGCGGGGCGTCCTTCTTGTCGCTGCGGGCGTACGCGTAGTGCGGCAGGACCACGGTGATCCGGCCGGCCGACGCGCCCCGGGCGGCGTTGAGCATGAAGAGCAGCTCGGCGAGATGCTCCTGGGTGGGCGGGGAGAGCGGCTGGATCAGGAACACGTCCTTCTCCCGGCAGTTGCCCTGCAGCTGAACCTCGATGCAGTCGTTGGCGAACCGGGAGATCCGGGTCGGCAGCAGCGGCACGTCCAGCTGCTCGCAGATCTCGGCAGCCAGTTCGGGATGGGCGGATCCGGTGAAAACGGCGATGTCACGCACGGGGACACCCTATTCATAACGACGCGCGTTGATTAGTTTGGGCGTCATGAACGGACTGGCCGTAGCCTGCCGCCGAGTGGTGCACATCTACCGCGCCGAAGCCGGCGACGTGGTCGCGCTGGCCGGCGTCGACCTCTCCATCGCGCCGGGCGAGACGCTCGCCCTCGTCGGGCCGTCCGGCTCCGGCAAGTCCACGCTGATCGCGCTGCTGGCCGGGCTGATGCGGCCGTCCGCCGGGCGGATCAACGTGGGCACCTACGACATGGGCAAGCTCTCCGACGGCGAGATCTCCCGGCTGCGGGGAACCGAGATCGGTGTGGTCCTGCAGGGCGCGGCGCGCAACCTCCTGCCGTACGCGTCGCTGCACCGCAACATCTGGCTGGCCCAGCGCCGCGCCGCGCACACCCGCGGCATCCAGCTCGACGACCCGGACCGCATCCTCGATCTGGTCGGTCTGCCCGGACAGGGCCGCCGGCGGCTCGCCGACCTCACCCCGGGCGGGCGTCAGCGGGCCGCGCTCGCGGTCGGCATCGCGGCCGGGCCGGGGTTGCTGCTGGTGGACGAGCCGACCAGCCGCCTCGACACGGCCGGTCGCGACGAGGTGCTGGACGCGCTGGAGACGGTGAACCGGGAGCGGCACACCACGATCGTGGTGGTCACCCACGACAACGAGGTGGGCGCCCGGCTCGGGCGGGCCGTGACGATCCGCGACGGCCGGGTCGGCGCCGAGGGCCGCGACGGCCAGGACTTCGCGGTGGTCGCCGGCGACGGGACCGTTCAGCTGCCGCCGGACGTGCTCGGCTCCTACCCGCCCGGCACGCTCTTCACGGTGCAGAACGTGGACGGTGAGGTCACGCTGATCCCGGGTTCCTGACCCAGGTCGCCGTCCCGTCCGCCAGGTGCAGCTCCCGGTCGCAGGCCGCCGCCGTGTCCGGGTCGTGGGTGGCCAGCACGACCGCCGCGCCCCGGTCCGCCTCGGCGCGCAGCAGGTCGAGCACCTTCTGCCGGTTCGCCGCGTCCAGCTCGCTCGTCACCTCGTCGGCGAGCAGCACCTCGGCCCGCAGCGCCAGGCCCCGGGCGATCGCGGTGCGCTGCTGCTGACCGCCGGAGAGCTCGTCGATCAGCTGCCCGGCCTGGCCGGAGAGCCCGAGCGCCTCCAGCGACTCGGCGGTGCGCCGCCGCGCGTCGGCCGGGGTGCCGCCGGTGGCGATCACCGCGACCGCGATGTTCTCGGCGGCGGTGAGGATCGCGGCGAGCCCGTTCTCCTGCGGGATCAGCACGACACCGCGCGCGACGGCCCGGTCCCGGTCACCGAGCGGCGCGCCGTCCACGCCCACCGTCCCGGTGCGCGGCGCGAGCAGTCCGGCCATCGCGCTGAGCAGGGTGGTCTTGCCCGCGCCGGAGGTCCCGGTGACCGCCAGCAGCTCGCCGGCCCGGGCGGTCACCGTCACCCCCCGCAGCACGGGTTCGCCCCCGCCATAGGCGAACTCCGCCGTCTCCACCGTCAACGTCGTCACGGCAAACCCCTTTCCGGTACGCCCTACTCGGGTCCCTTTTCTGTGCGTTTACGCAGGTCACGCCCGCCTGCCAGGGCGACCGCCACGAACAGCGCGAGCACCGCGGCCGCCACCGCGAGCAGGATCGCCGGCCGGGGCGTGCCCGGGGCCGGCAGATCCGGCGGCGTCAGCCCGGCCAGCGGCAGCGACCAGCCGGTCAGCCACCAGGTCGCCGCCCCGACCAGCAGGCCCACCAGCACCGCGAACCCGACCAGCACCGGATAGGTCCAGAGCGTCGCCCGCCGGACCACCCGGCCCGGCAGACCCTGCGCCCGCAGCGCGGCCAGGTCACCGGCGCGCCGCCCGCGGTCCACCGCGATGGTCAGCACCAGCGCGCCGGCCCCGAGCAGCGCGGCGAGGATTCCGGCGAGCACGTGGAAGGTGAGGGCGAGCGCGGGTCCCTGCCGGTCGAGCCGCTCGCGGACCTGCGCGGCGCTGGTGTCACCGGACGCCACGAGGCCCTCGTCGGCGAGCCGCTGGAGGACGTCCGCGGGCGCATCCGGGCCGAGCCACACCTGCGGCGCCTGCGCCGGCTGCGCATCGACCGCCAGGCGGTCCGCAAGATCAAGATCCATCAGTACGGCGTTCCGCCCCGCCATCGGCACGACCGGCAACCGCGCGATCGCGGCCGCCGGGATCGCGTCGCCGCCGAGGCTGGTGAGCACCCCGGCCGGCGGCCCGGCCCCGGCCACGGCCAGCGGCAGCGGATCGGCGGTGGCCGGCGGCCGGATCCACGCGGTGCCGGACGGCGCGGCCCGGACATTGGCCTTGACGGTCAGGGTGGGACTGTTCGTGACCTGAGCGTTCTGTGCCGCCCACCAGCCACCGAAGCTGATCCCGTTGAGGCCGCGGACCTCGATCGTCCCGGTCGTCTCGGTCGCCCGGCCCAGACCGGAGATGCCGATCCCGTTGACCCAGCAGCCCTTCGCGCAGAACGAGAGGGGTTGCCGGTACCGCGCCGGGCCGTTGCGCAGCACGCCGATCTCCACGACCGTCTCGCCCAGCCCGATCTTGGAGGAGAGCGCGATCGCGAGCCGCAGCCGCCGGTCGGAGGCGACCTCGGTGGTGGTCACCTCCGCCACGATCTCGTCACCGGTGAAGGACGGCCGTTCCGGCGCCGACGGGTGCAGCCGCGCGGCCACCTCGGCGGCGCTCGGCCCGGAATCGGTCCAGTAGGCCACCGCGGGCAGCCGGGCGGAGTCGACCGCCAGTCCGGGGACGCCGGCACTGCCGCCGGTGGGCAGCTCGGCGACGGCCATCGCGAACCGTCCCTCCGGGTCGGCCCGGCGGACCGCGTCGAGCAGCTGGCGGCGCGGCATCCGCTCGAGCGTGATCACCCGGTGCGCCCCGGTGCCGAGCCGCGCCTCCACGTCCCGGACCTGCGCCGCGGTGTCGACCGCGCAGGTCGCGTACCCGGCCACCGCGGCGGACGCGGCGAGCAGCGCGAAGAGCCGGCCGGCCCCGGGACGGCGGGACAGCTGGAGGCCGGCCAGCCCGGCGCCGAGCCGGCCGCGCTGCAGGGCACGCCCGGCGTACCGGCTGACCAGCGGCAGCACGGCCCGCGCGGTGAGCAGGGCCAGGGCCAGCATGAGCAGGGCCGGCGCGAACGAGCCGAGGCCGTCGAGCGAGCCGTCGGCGAGGTAGAGCTGGGCGGCGGCGACCACGGCCAGGACGACCACGACCGCCTCGATCACCGGGATCGGCCGGCGGCCGCCTGTGGTCCGCTGCAGCAGGGCCGAGACCGGGCTGAACAGCGGCCGGCGCTGGGCCAGCAGGGCGGCGGCCAGGGCGGTCCCGGTGGCCGCCGGCGCGTACCGCAGCGAGGAGAGCGCCGGATCGGCGCCGGCGCCCTGGAAGATGCTCGCCGCCACCAGGTTCACCAGCAGCTGGCCCGCCACGCAGCCGGCCAGCGCACCGGCCAGCACCGCGGTGAGGCTCTCCCCGGTCGCCAGCCACCAGCGGGTCCACCAGCGGGCGCCGCGCAGCGCCACCACGGCGATCTCGTCCCGCCGGCCCTCCGCGCCGTGCCCCACGGTCAGATAGATGCTGAAGCAGGCGAGCAGCACGAGCGGAACGGCGAGCACCGGGACCAGCAGCCGCGCCTCGGCCCGGCCGCTCTCGATCCGCTCGAACAGCTGCGGGATGCCGGTGTCCAGGTTGAGGCCGGGCACCGCGTCGGTGACGCTCTCCAGCTCGGCGAGCTCGGCACGGACCGCGTCGAGCCGGTCGATGTGCAGGGTGCCGGGTGCGGCGATCCCGTCGATCGCCTCCAGCGAGGTGGATCGCACGATCGAGTTCAGGCTGGTGTCGGTGGTGAACAGCGGCTCGCCCGGTCCGATGAAGGGACCGCTGATGAAGTAGCCGTGCGTGCCCCAGTAGATCTCCGAGGGATCCGGCACCCGGTACGTTCCGGCCACCGTGAACGTCTTCGGGTCGCCCTCGGGCTGCCAGAACGGCGGCTGGCTCCGGCCGTCCACCCGGGCGGTCCGCAGCACGAACGTGTCACCGGCCCCCACCTTCAGCCGTTTCGCGCTCTGCTCGCCGAGCAGGACGTCGCCCTCGCCGGAGACGCACCGCCCGGTGAGGATCACCAGGTGGTCGCAGACGTCCTGCCGGAAGACCAGCCGGGACGCGTAGGAGTTCGTCGACTCGAGCCCCAGCGTGGGCATCTCCTCGGAGTAGACGAACGAGAAGCCGGTCATCCGGTCCAGCGCGTTGCCCGCGGCGGTGATCCGGACGACCTCGCCGGACTGCGCGGCGACCTGGTAGTCGTTCGCGGCACGGATCACCAGGCGCAGCTCGTCGAGCTCGGCCGTCTCGATCTGGCCCTGGGCGACGGCCCGCTCGACGGCGAGCAGGTAGGCCGGGGCGGCGACCGCGGAGGCGACCGCTATCAGCGCCAGGACGGCGAGGGTGACGGCCTGGCCGCGCCGGGACCAGATCATCGCGAGCAGGACGGAGATCATCGTTTCCTCAGCGTTCTGACCAGCGGCAGCACCGCGAAGAGCCCGGAGAGGCCGAGGACGAGCAGGGCCAGGACTGCGGCGACCACGAGCGCGGCCGAGGTGAGTGGCTCGGGCGGTGGCAGGACCTGCCAGCCGTCGGCGAACGGGGGCAGGGAGCTACCGGCGTACCGGACCGCGAGGACCGCGGCGAGCGCCCCGGTGGCGAGGCCGGCCAGCAGCACGGCGGCGGTGCCGGCGTACCCGGTGGAGACGGCTGTGCGCACCGGCAGGCCCTGCGTCCGCAGCGCCCGCAGCTGCACGCCCAGCGATCGGTTGTCGACGGTGGCCGCCACCGCGACCACGGTGGCCGCCAGCAGCAACGCCGCGAAGCCGCTGAGCAGCGCGAACCGCACCACCGCGGCCGGGCCCTGAGCGCCCAGCCAGGCGGCGCGGCCGGTCACCGTCTGGTCGCCGGCGATCGACACACCGGCCGCGGTCAGGGCGGGGATCAGCCCGGGCGGGGCCGAGGCGGTGAGCCACACCTGGAACTCGCCGCCGGCGTCGGCGTCGGCCGCGAGGCGGCGCACCGCGTCCAGGTCGGTGAGCGCGCCGGACCGGCCCAGCATCGGCAGGCCGGGCGGGGCGCCGGCGATCCGCACCGGCGCGGCCGGGCCGTAGGACTCGAGCATCCGGTCGTCGTAGCGCCAGCCGTCCGGGGCGGCGCCGGCCAGCACGACCGGCAGCGGCATCGGGGTGTCCGCCGCGTACGCCGACGTGCCGATCAGCTTCAGCTCCGTCGCGTTCTCGTCGGGTGTCATCCGCAGGCCGCCGCCGTCCGCCGCGAGGTTCAGGTTCGCGCCGTTCGTGCCGGGCCGCCAGCGCGCGATGTCGCCGAGGATCCCGGCGTCCAGCCCGGACAGCGTGCGCAGGGTGACCGCGGAGCCCTTCGGCGGCGGTTTCGTGCGGCCGGTCCGATCCGGCGGCGTGGTCACTTCCCAGCGCACGATCCGGCAGCCGGCAGCGGTCGCGCAGCCGTCCACCGGCGCGGTCACCGTCTGCTCCCCCGCCCGCAGCGTGCCGAAGCCGACGGTCACCGGCACGCCCGTCACCTCGTCCTGCAGGTGAAGCGTGAGCTGGACCGGCGCGGTCCCGTCCCGGCGGACCCCGGCGCTGAGCCGGTCGCCGGTGATGACCGGCGGCGCCGGGCGGGCCGAGGTGCCGACGGCCTCGCGCAGCGCGGTGACCGGGCCGTACTCCGGGCGCCAGAGGGCCACCGCGGCGAGCCGGTCGCTGTCCACCTCGAGGATCTCGAGGTTGTCGTCGTTGCGGTTGCGCACGACGGCCATCGCCGCCCTTCCCTCCGGGTCGGCGGTGCGGACCGCGTGCAGCAGCGCGGTCCGGTTCGGCGCCTCCACGGTGAGCACCCGGGACGCGCCGAGCTCGGCGGCGCTGCGCTCGGCCCGGGCCACCCGGTCCGCCCGCCACGCCCCGCCCGCCGTGACGAAGAGCGCCACCGCGACCACCACCAGCGCGAACACACGGTCCGCGCCGGGCGAGCGGGAGAACTGCAGCGCGGCCAGACCGAACCGCAGGCGGCCGCCGCGCAGCGCCGCGGCGCCGGACCGGCCGGCCACCCGGCGCAGCAGCCGGGCCAGCAGCAGGCCGAGCGCGAGGGCGATCAGCGCCGGCGCGACCACCGCCAGCCCGTCGGCGGGCCCGCCGCTGCGGGCCTGGTACAGCGCCGCCCCGGCGATCACGATCAGCAGCAGGTCGGCGAGCGCGGACCGCCAGTCGCCGCGGGCCGGCGCGGTCCGGCTGAGCAGCGCCGTGACGGGCCGGCTGAGCATCACGGCCTCGACCGCCGCCAGCACGGCCAGGCTGCCGAGCAGCACGGCGGCCACGGTGATCGCCGACTGGGTGAGCGCGGCCTGCCGGTCCGGCGCGACCTCCACGTCGCCGGCGAGCCAGCGCGCCAACAGGTATCCGGCCGGGATCCCGATCGCCGCGCCGATCAGCAGCGGCACCAGATGCTGGCCCCAGGCCAGCCGCAGGATCCGGAACCGGCCGGCGCCGCGGAGCTTGAGCAGCGCGGTGTCGGCCCGGCGGTCGCGCAGCGTGTACCAGCCGGCCAGGCCGATCGCGAACCAGGTGAGCACCAGCGTCTGCAGGCCCGCCGAGCGCACTCCGCGCAGGATCGTGGCGCGGTCCCGGGCCACCATCTCCAGCAGCGGTTTCGCGTTGGTCTGCAGGCGGAACCGGGTCAGCGTGATCCGGGTGTCCGCGGCGGCCAGCGCGCCGGCCAGGTCGTACCCGCCGTCGCCGCGGATCAGCGAGACGGGGAGCACCGCGTCGTACACCATGGTGGTGTTCCAGAGCTGCCGCGTGGCGAACGTCTCCAGCACCGTGAAGGCCGGGTCGATCTGGGTCTGGGTGCGGAAGATCTCGCCGGCCCAGTACGGCCCGGAGATGTCGGCCAGGGCGTAGAGCGCGACGACCCGCAGCGGCAGCGGCTTGTTCGTGACCGAGCTGGTCAGCGAGATCTGGTCGCCGGTCCGGACGCCGAGCCGCTGCGCCGCCTCGTGGCTGATCGCGACCTCGCCCGCGCGGCTCGGGCACGGGCCCTCGAGGCGCACGTTGGCGCAGAACTCGTCCCGGTACGCCACGGACATGCCCACCGGGGCGGCGGCGATCTTCGCGCTCAGGCTGACCGTGAGGCCGGTGATCGGGTCGCCGAACTCCGGCGGCAGCTGACGCCGGACGTCGCCGGCGAAGCGGGTGAGCGCCTCCTCGGCGAGCCCCTGCGTGTCGGCGCCGGTGCGCACCGAGACGATGCGCTCGACCGCCCGGGACGCGCTGAGGTCGGCCTCGGCCGCCCTGCCCGCGGCGGCGAAGCCGTACCACGGGCCGGCCACGGCGACGGCCGACGCCACGGCGGCCAGCAGCAGAATCGTCAGCACCTGCGCCGTCCGGGCCCGGACGGCGCTGACGACGAGCATGAGCATTGATGCACCCCCGCTTTTCCGGGGGACGTTACACAGCTCACAAACCTACAGCCACCCGCGTTTTCTCAGGAAGACGTAGAGGCCGGCGGCGGAGACCACGATGAGGACGGTGCTGATCACGAAGCCCCACGGCTGCTCGTATCCGGGGTAGGGCAGGTTCTGTCCGAAGTACCCGGTGAGCGCGGTCGGCACCGCGATGATCGCGGCCCAGGCGGCGAGCTTGCGGGTGACCTCGTTGAGCACGTTGCTCTGCTCGGCCAGGTCGGCGTCGAGCAGTTCGTTGATCCGGGTCAGCGAGTGCTCGATCAGCTCGAACGTCTGCTGGGCGTGGTCCTCGACGTCCCGGTAGTACGGCCGGAGCCGCTCCCCGTCAGCCGGGTCGCCGGCTCGCGCGCTCTCCTCGGCCCCGTGCCCGATGTCCGCCTGGACGGCTCGCCGGACCACGTCGGGCATCGGGGCGACCGCGCGGCGCAGCGCGGACAGGGCCTTGCGCAGCGCGAACCCGTAGAGCCGGACCGACCGCGGCGCGCCGCCCTCCTCCAGCAGCGCGTCCTCGGCCTGGTCCATCGCCTCGTCGAGCGTGCGGGCGACCTTCTGCTGGCTGTCCACGACGGTGTCGAGCAGGCCGTACACCAGGAAGTTGACCCCACCGGACGCGCCCAGCTCGATGTCCGCGTCCCACCGGCGCACCAGCACGTCGACGTCACCGGGCGCCTTGTGCACGGTGATCAGCGCCCGTTCCGTGACGAACGCGCTGATCTCCACCTTGTGCGCCGTCCGGTCCTCCAGCCGGACCGCGTAGACGTTCATGAACAGGTGCTTGTCGTACCGCTCCAGCTTGGGACGCTCGTGCTGCTGCAGCGCGTCCTCGACGGCGAGCGGGTGCAGGTGGAACGCGTCGGCGACGGTCTGGAGGGCGGCCTGATCCGGGTTGAGCAGGTCGATCCAGGCGACCGCGTCCGGCGCGGCGCGCAGCCGCTCGCCGGTCTCGGCGACCGGGAAGTCCTCGGCGACGACGTGACCGTGCGCATAGAGCCGAGTTCGGAAGGGGGTTTCGCTCACCGCACCACAGTATGGTGAGCCGTGACCTGGATCGATCAGCTGCTGAGCAGCTTCTACCACGCCAAGTGGCAGGTGACCGCCGATCAGGCCATCTACTGGCGGGAGATCGTCGGCAACGCGTTCGGCCTCGGCTCGGCGCTGTTCGGCCTGCGCCGCAGTTACTGGGCCTGGCCGGTCGGGATCGTCGGCAACCTGCTGCTCTTCACCGTCTTCCTGGGCCAGGCACTCGGCAACGACCAGGGCACCCCGCTGTACGGCCAGGCCGCACGGCAGGTGTTCTTCCTCGCCACCAGCGTGTACGGCTGGTGGGCCTGGCAGCGCAACCGGCGGCGCGACCACGGCACGGCGGTGATCCCGCGCTGGGCCGGGCACCGGCAACGGATGGTTCTCATCCCGGTGGCGCTGGCCGCGGTGGGCGTCTGTTTCGTGGTGTTCCGGGAGATCGGCGCCGGATTCCCGGTGCCGTGGTGGTACTACCTGGCCGACTCGTGGATCTTCGTGGGATCGATCCTGGCCACCTACGCGATGGCCCGCGGCTGGGTGGAGTTCTGGCTCTGCTGGATCGCCGTGGACCTGGTCGGCGTCCCCGAGCTGATCCACTTCGGGTACTACCCGTCGGCGATCCTCTACGCGGTCTACGCGCTCTTCGTGATCTGGGGCTTCGTCGTCTGGCTGCGGATCTCGCGGACCGTGGCGGCGCCGCAGCCGGACGTGCAGCCGGCTGCGGCGCGCCGCTGACCCTCAGACCGTCTCCAGGACCTTCGGCTCCGCGGCGGGCGCGCCGGTCCGGCCGCGGCGCAGCATCCAGAGGCTGACCGGCACCCCGGCCGCGACCAGCACCGCGGCCACCACCAGCGAGAACTGGTAGCCCTCCAGGAACCGGTGCAGCTCGGCGCCCTCGGCCGCGTTCGACCGGTTGGTCAGGATTGCGCCGAGCACCGTCACGCCGAGCAGGCCGAACACCTCACGGGAGACGTTGAGCATGCCGGAGGCGATCCCGGCGCGGCCGGGCGGCAGCGCGTCGACGACCACGGTGCTGAGCGGAATCAGCAGGCCACCGCCGACGCCGTAGAGCGCGAACCAGGGCAGCAGGTCGGCGTAGGAGGTGCCCTCGCCGTACTGCGCGATGCCGGCGATCGCCGCGGCCATCACCGCCAGACCGAAAGCGGTTACCCGGGCGACGCCGAAGCGGGCTTCCAGACGGGGCGCGAGGACCGCTCCGGCAGCCGTGATGATCGCCATCGGGACGAAGGCCGCCCCCGCACCGGTGGGCGAGAAGCCGAGCACGTTCTGCAGGTAGATCGCCATGAAGAAGTAGATGCCGAACACGCCGAACGCCCACAGGCCCATCGCGAGCAGCCCGCCGGTGAACATCCGCGAACGGAAGAAGGACAGCTCCACCATCGAATCGGCGTTGCGGTTCTGCACGATCAGGAACGCCACCGCGGCCGCCGCGGCGACACCGAACGATCCCAGGATCAGCGGTGAGGTCCAGCCCTCGGCGTCACCCTCGATCAACGCGTACGTGAGGGCGAAGAGGGAGAGAGACGATGTGGCCAGCCCCGCCGGGTCCAGGCGCCGCAAGGCGCGGGTGACGTTCGCCTGCCGGTGCCCGGCGGGCACGCTGAGCAGGGTGAGGCCCAGCGTCACCAGGCCGATCGGCAGGTTGATCAGGAAGATCCAGCCCCACGACACGTGCTCGCTGAGCACACCGCCGGTGAACGGCCCGACCGCGAGGGCGAGCGCGCCCACCCCGCCCCAGACGCCGATCGCGGTGCCGCGCTCCTTCGGGTCCGGGAAGAGCTCCTGCAGCAGCGCGAGCGAGGCCGGCGCGAGCAGCGCCGCGCCGACGCCTTGCACGGCACGCGCACCGATGAGCAGGCCCTGACTGTCGGCCAGGCCGGCCGCGACCGAGGCGACTGTGAAGATCACCAGCCCGCCGAGGAACGCGAGCCGGGTGCCGAGCACGTCGGCGATCCGGCCGCCGGCCAGCAGCAGGCCGGCGAAGACCAGGATGTACGAGCTGGTGATCCATTCCAGTCCGGCGATGCTCAGTCCGAGATCGCGCTGAATGCTCGGCAGGGCGACGTTCACGACGTTGTTGTCGAGATACGTCATGAACGTCCCGAGCGCCACCGCTACGAGCGCCCACCATCTTTTCTGCATGTGCCCACTCCCCCTTTGCCACCGTTCATGTACACCGTCCATGTACAACGTACATGTACGTCGTACATGAGACCTGTACGTTGTATGGTTGTCAAGTGACGGGTGATCGACTGACCAAGGCGACGGTGGCCGAGTGCGCCCTGCGCCTGGCCGACGCGGAGGGCGTGGAGGCGGTCACCATCCGCCGGCTCGCCAAGGAGCAGGGCGTCACCCCGATGGCGCTGTACTGGCATTTCAAGAACAAGGACGAGCTGCTGCTCGGGATCGTCGATCACGCGCTCGCCACCGTCCGCGCGGACCCGGCGGCGGGCGACCCGTGGCAGAAACGGCTGCGGACCGTGTTCGAGGCGGTGGTCGCCGTGATGCGCGAGCACCCGTCGCTGCCGACCCTGCTGCACGCGGTCGACAAGACCCAGACCGAGAGCTTCAGCCGGGCCACCAACGACACCCTCGCCCTGTTGTCGGACGCCGGGTTCACCGTCGAAGAGGGCTACTGGATCGCCACCCACCTGCTCAACGCCGCGATGGGCCTGGTCGCCGGCGAGCCGGGCTGGTGCCCGCCGGGCATGGCGTCCGAGGACGCCGCCGAGTGGCGGCGGCAGAAACGGCTCCGGATGTCGCTGCTGCCGGCCGACCGCTTCCCGATGATGATCGAGTACGCCGCCTCGGTCGGCGACGTGCCCGACGTGGACCGGTACTACGCGTTCTGCGTCGATCTGATCATCGCCGGCGTCGAGGCGATGGCCGCCTCACGCTGACCGCTCCCCCTCACCCGGCGGCCGTCCATGGACGGCCGCCTTTTTCGTTCATCTATCTGCATCATCTTCCAAGCGATGAGCAATCTCTTCCAAGATGTGCAAGAACTTGCTAGCTTCCGTTCCAATGTGAACGCGGGATTACGCCCGCCGCTCTCCTGAAACAGCGCCGTCCCCCCGACGTTGGAGGCTCTGCCGTGTCCGAGAATCCCCATCCCCGGTATCGCCGACGATTGCTGGCGGCACTGGCCGCCGTACCCCTGCTGCTGGTGCTCTTCCCGCCCCTGGCGGCACTCGCGGCGAACTCGGTGACCGTCTACTACCAGCCGGCGACCTCGTGGACCGCCGTGAACGTGCACTACGCGCCGGCCGGTAGCTCGTGGACCACGGCGCCCGGTGTCGCGATGACCGCCGACGGCTGCGCCGGGTGGTTCCGCAAGGAGATCAGCCTCGGTGACGCGACCGGGGTGCGGCTGACCTTCAACAACGGGTCCGGGACCTGGGACAACAACGCCGGGAACAACTACCTCGCGGGCACCGGCGTGGTCACCGTCGCGGGTGGCACCGTCGGCTCCGCGGTCCCCTGCGGCACCACCAACACCGCCAAGATCTATTACCGGACCGGATGGGGTACGACGTACCTGCACTGGGCGCCGGCCGGTGGCTCGTGGACGACGGGGCCGGGTGTCGTCATGAACGAGACGGCGTGCACCGGGTGGGCGCTGAAGACCGTCAGCCTGGGCAGTGCGAGTGCCTTGCAAGCTACTTTCACGAACGGTTCGGGGGCCTGGGACAACAACAGCGGGCAGAACTACCGGGTGGGTGCCGGTGTCACCGCGGTCAGCGGAGGTGTGGTGACCGGGAACGCCGCGTCACCGTGCGCGGCGTCGCCCAGCCCTTCGGCCTCTGCTTCGGTTTCGCCCTCTGCTTCCCCCAGCGCGTCGGTTTCGCCGTCGACGTCGGCGTCCCCCAGCCCCACCACTCCCGCGACGATGCTCGGTGGCGATCCCCGCAAGGACAGCATCTACTTCGTGCTGACCGCGCGGTTCTACGACGGCGACGGCAGCAACAACCGCGGTGGCAGCCAGCACACCAAGTCCGGGAACGCGGCCAACAACGACCCGATGTTCCGCGGTGACTTCAAGGGACTCGTCGACAAGCTCGACTACATCAAGGCGCTCGGGTTCTCGGCCGTCTGGATCACGCCCGTGGTGCTGAACCGGTCCGATTATGACTACCACGGCTACCACGGGTGGGACTTCTACGAGGTCGACCCGCGACTGGAGTCGGACGGCGCGTCGTACCAGGATCTGATCGACACGGCGCACGCCAAGGGCCTCAAGATCTATCAGGACGTGGTGTTCAACCACAGCTCCCGGTGGGGCGCGAAGGGCCTGTTCACGCCGACCGTCTACGGGGTCCGGGACAGCCAGTGGAGCTGGTACTACAGCGAGAAGGTGGCCGGCAAGGAGTACAACCCGCTGGAGGAGAACGCCACCGGCAACACGTACAACGGCGACCTGTGGAGCAGCACCGCGCCGGCCGGCAGCACGTGCCCGAACTTCGGCCTGCCGACCGGGGCGAAGAGCAGCGAGGGGTACGCGCTCTACAACTGTCAATGGCCGTCACCGACCGCCAAGATGTTCCCGTCCGATCTCTATCACCAGTGCTGGATCGGTAACTGGGAGGGCGAGGACGCCCGATCGTGCTGGCTGCACGAGGACCTCGCCGACTTCAACACCGAGAACGCGACGGTGCAGAACTACCTGATCGGCGCGTACACGAAGTACATCGACATGGGCGTGGACGGCTTCCGCGTCGACACCGCCGTGCACATCCCGCGGGTCACCTGGAACCGCACGTTCCTGCCGGCCCTGCAAGCACACCTCACCGCGAAGTACGGAGCCGCCAAGGCCAAGGACTTCTACATCTTCGGCGAGGTCGCCGCCTTCGTGAACGACAAGTGGAACCGCGGCTCGGTCAACCATTCCGCGCAGTTCTACACCTGGAAGGAACGCAAGGAGTACGCCACCGACGACGTGACAGCCGCGATCGAGCAATTCAACTACGAGAACAATCTGGGTACGGGTGGACAGCCCACCAGCACGAACGCGTTCCTGTCCGGCAACACGTATCACGCGCCGGACCACAGCCGGTTCTCCGGCATGAACATCATCGACATGCGGATGCACATGAACTTCGGTGATGCGCCGAACGCGTTCTCCAACGGCAAGGATTCCGACGACTCGGTGAACGACGCGACGTACAACACGGTCTACGTTGATTCGCACGACTACGGACCGAACAAGTCGTCAACCCGGTACGCCGGTGGCACGGACGCGTGGGCCGAGAACATGACGCTGATGTGGACGTTCCGCGGCATCCCGACGCTGTACTACGGCTCGGAGATCGAGTTCAAGGCGGGTCAGAAGATCGACTGCGGCCCGTCGTGTCCCCTGGAGACGACCGGTCGCGCCTACTACGGCACACATTTGGCCGGCACCGTCACGGCGAGCGACTTCGGGGTGGTCGGATCGGCGAGTGGAGCAGTCGCCACGACGCTGTCCCAGCCGCTGGTCAAGCATCTGCAGCGGCTCAACCAGATCCGGCGCGCGGTGCCGGCGTTGCAGATGGGTCAGTACTCGACCGAGGGTGTCAGCGGTGGCATGGCGTACAAGCGCCGGTACACGTCGGGAAGCGTGGACAGCTTCGCGTTGATCACGGTGTCCGGCGGGGCGACGTTCAGCGGCATCCCGAACGGCACCTATGTCGACGCGGTCACCGGCGACACGAAGACCGTGACGAACGGATCACTGACGATCAACCTGAATCAGAAGGGGAATCTGCGGGTCTATGTGCTCTCGCAGTCAGGCAACCCGGCGCCGGGCAAGGTAGGCGCCGACACGACGTATCTCCAGTGACGCTCGCATCACGGTGACTCGCGTTGAGTTGACTTGCACCAAGTCAACTCAACGCGAGCGCATCAACAGGCAGCGCATCAACAGGCAGCGCATCAACAGGCAGCGCATCAACAGGCAGCGCATCAACAGGCAGCGCATCAACAGGCAGCGCATCAACAGGCAGCGCATCAACAGGCAATATGTACGCGTCAACACGCAAGCTGAGTTCGTCAACACGTCGGCACCCAGAGCCTCAGCTTCCCGCCACGCTGATCCTCGAAGACACCGCCGTTCGCCTCGATCACCTTGCGCGACGCGACGTTTGTGACGTCGCACATCACCAGCGCCGACGTGATGCCCAGCCCTCGCGCCACGGGCAGCGCCGCCCCCAGCATCGCCGTCGCATGACCACGGCGCCGCGCCGACGACCGCACGTCGTACGAGATGTGGCCGCCCACCTCCAGCAGAACCTCGGTCAGCCGATGCCGGATCGCCACCCGCCCCAGATACTCGTCGTCCCGGATCCACCACAGCGTCGTCGACGGCACGTGACCGGCGGGCCGGGGCGACTCCTCCAGCGACTGCGCACGCAACCACCGGACGTACTCCGCGAAACCCTCCGCCGTCCCCCAGCGCTCCCCGAACTCCCGCAACTCGTCGCCGATCACGGTGCGATCGGCGGGCTCACCTCGTCCTTCGTCGCGGAACTCGGCCATCGCGGCCATAAACGATCGATGCACACGCCCGGTGGGACGACTCAGCTGCGGCACATACCAGGTGTACCGCACCCGACGGGATCACGGCGCGGCGCTGCGTTCGCGCAGCGCCTCCTCGACGGCCTCGCGCACGCGCTCGTCCTCGCGGTCCTTGCGCGTGGCGCGCCGCCGCCGGCCGGTCACGACACCGGCGACGATCAGGGCGACGAGTACGACGAGGAGCGCCGTCAACGTCCACGGCAGCGCCCAGACGTGAGCCGTGGCGGTCACCGGGTCCAGCGACGTCGTCGAGCCGGACGCGTCGGTGAGCAGCGGTGTCAGTTCCGCGGTGGCGGTGAGGACGACGGCCGGCGAGACGTCGCGCAGGGGCACCGTGACGTTCCAGGATTCGCCGGGCAGCAGCTCCGGCGGGGAGTCGACGGTGCCGGCGCCGGTGCGCAGCCAGCCGAACGGACCGGCGATCGAGACCTGCTGGCGGGCGGACTCGACGGCGTTGCCCGTGTTGCGGATCGTGTACGAGACGGTGGCGTCGCCCGTGCCGAACGGGTTCGCCGAACCGGCGTAGTCGATCGTGAAGTCCTCGACGGCCAGGCCGGGCACGAGATCGCCGCCGACCCGGAGCTTGATCTTGATGCCGAGGCGGCGCTCGACGTTGATGGTCTGGTCGGAGGCCTGCGACAGCGAGGTCACGATGCCGCCCACGTAGTCGCCGGGTGTCGCGTTCGCGGGCACGTCCACGCTGAACGGGATCGACGCCTCTTTACCCGCCGGGACCGTGACCGTCGAGGAGCCGGCATGCACCCAGGCGCCGATGGCGACCGACTTCTTGTCGGCGGTGAGCAGGTCGAGCTGCCCTTCGCCGGTGGTGTACCCGTCGGCGGCGTAGACCGCGAGCGTGAGCGGCGCCTTCCCGTGGTTCGCCACCACCAGGGCGTCCGTGGCCGCGGCGCCCGCGTTGACCGCGTAGCTGTAGCTCGACCGGTCGGCGCCGTAGCTGTTGGAGCCGGTCCGGACCGTCCAGGTGACATCCCCCTCGGCGGCGCGGGCAACCGCCGGGGAAACCGCGGCCGCGGCGCCGGCAGGTGCCGGCACGGGACTGAGCACGGCGACGAGAGCGGCGGTGACGGACAGGGCGGCAAGACGCATCGGAGAATCCTTAAAACGAGACGAGCCCCGGCAGGGCGGGCGAACCGCCCTGCCGGGGGACGAATCAGCTGCTCAGCGCAGTGATCGTGAGGGTGGTGCGGTAGTTGCCCTTGGCGACGTCGGCCGGGACCTTCAAGTCCAGGTCGGCGCTGAGCAGGGCGGTGCCACGGGCGTGACCCTGCTCCGCGTAACCGAGGCCCCGCGACTCGGCGAGACCCTTGCCGTCGGTGCCGAAACCGGATTCGACGGCGTTGCCCGCCTTCGCGCCCGCGCCGGCCGCGGCGACGTACGGGGTCCAGCCCAGGTAGGAGCCGGAGAACGTCTTGCCGGCGTCCTTGAAGTCGCCGACGCTTGCCGACAGCGACCACGGGGAGAGCGAGCGCCGGCTGTCCGACACCTTGATCGGGTTGATCGAGCCGGCGGCGGCGAAGTAGTCGCCGTCCTTCTCGACCGCGGTGCCGAGGTCGACCAGGCCGTTGTATCCGTCGATCGTCCAGCCGAACTCACCCGGCTTGGCGTTCGGGACGTTGACCTGGATGTCCTGGTTGTCACCGTGGTACGGGTGGACCGTCACCTTGTCGACGACCGAGCCGACGCCCTTGGTGTCCGCCGAGTTACTGCACGAGTTGCCCAGCTCGACCGAGGCGTTCGGGGCGGCGCAGGTGCCGCTGCGGACGTTCTCCACGACCAGCTTGTCGCTGCGGACCCCGACCTTGATGTACGACCGGACGTGCTCCTGGTTCTGCACGGAGTCGTACCAGTACTCGTTCGGCTTCAGCGGGTCGGGCCCGTTGGTGCCGCTCGCGTCCGGCTTGGTGATGTCGTAGTACTTCGAGCCGGAGGCGGAGTTCGCCGTCACGTAGAGGACGCCGCCGGGACCGGCGAACACGTCCTCGGCGCCGGGCTTCTCGTCCGGGTTCGCCTTCGCGCCGTTCTTGATCAGGTAGCTGCGGGCGTAGACGTGGTCGTGGCCCTGCAGCACCAGGTCCACGCCGAGGTCGGAGAAGGTCTTCGGGAAGTCGTTCCGGCGGACCTTCGCGTCCGAGTCCTTGGCGTGCGCGGCGGCCGTGTAGATCGAGTGGTGGAAGACCAGAACCGTCCACTTGGCGTCGCCGCCGTGCTGCTTCACGACGTCGGTCACGTACTGGACGTGGGCCGCGTCGCCGCCGCCACCCTGCGAGGTGGCGTAGCTGTTGCTGTTCAGGTCGATGAACAGCGTGTCCTTGTAGATGTACCAGTAGTCGCCACCGGAGGTGTTCGACGCCGGGTTGCCGTTGGAGTAGTAGGCGCCGGAGCGGTCCGTGTTCGGGGTGAACAGGTGCTGCTCGTACGCCTTGCCGCCGACGTCGTGGTTGCCGATGGTGGCGGCCCACGGGTACTGGCGCAGCTTGTCGGAGGCCAGGAACGCGTTCCACTGGGCCTCGGTGTTGGCGGTCTCGACCTGGTCGCCGCCGGAGACCAGAATCTCCGCGTTCGGGTTGGCGGCGAGCGACACGTCGAGGGTGTCGGTCCAGCCGGCCTGGTCCTTGGCGAGGTTGCCGGACGCGCCGATCTGCGGGTCGCCGTAGAACAGGAAGTCGTAGTCGCCTTCGAAGTCCTGCGTCTTGAAGGCGTACGCCGCCGACCAGCCGTCCGCCGAGCCCACCCGGTACGAGTACGCGGTGTTCTCCTTGAGCCCGGTGACCGTGGCGTGCCGGTTGTAGCCGCCGCTCGTGGCGATGTTGGCGGCGCCGACGCCGGCGAAGGTCACGGCGGTCGCCGGGAACTCGCCGTTGACGATGTCGGCGGTGGGCGCCAGCTGGACCGACTGGGCGGTGTCGGCCGAGGAGTACCAGCTCACGATGCGCTGGGCCTCGTTGGCGCCGACGCCGAGGACGATGCTGCTCAGTGTGACGGGGTCGGCGGCGAGGGCCGGGGAGGCCAGTCCGCTGCCGAGGGCGACCGCCACGCCGAGGACCGCGGCCGTGGCGCCAGCGGCGGCACGGCGACGGCGGGACAGGTGGGTTCTCATCGGTTTCCGTTTCCTACTTGATGAGAGTGAACGCTTCCCAATGGGAAAGATGGGAGGCGCGGATCAAGCTCGTCCTGCACCGTGAACCACCGGTGAACAAGATCAAGATCGTCGGTGCTCAGGAGCCGAAGATCCGCTGGAAGAACCAGATGAGCCCCATCACAGCCACCCCGGCGCAGATCACATCGGTCACCCATCGCCCGGTTCGCGGCGCCCGCCGGCGCAGTATCGCCAGCACCGGGAAGACCAGCAGGATCAGCCCGATCTGCACGGTCTCGATGCCGACGTTGAAGACCAGCAGCGACCAGAGCAGCGTCCATGACCACGCCTCGTCGATGCCGAGCGCGCCGGCGAACCCCAGGCCGTGCACCAGACCGAAAAGGAACACCACGGCAAGCCTCGTCCACCCCGCGCGGTCGAGACCCAGAGGACCGGCTTGCGCTTCGGTCAATTGCCGAGGGGTACGGGCGAGATGCCATCCCGCCACGACGGCGATGGACAGCGCGATGACCGGTTCCACCACCCGGGCCGGCGCCTCGACCAGCCCGAGGGCCGCGAGCACGAACGTCACCGAGTGCGCCACCGTGAACGCGGTCGCCGCCAGCACGATCTCCCGCAGCCGCCGCGACCCGGCGATCAGCGCGAGCAGGAAGAGGATGTGGTCGATACCGAAGAGCAGGTGCTCGGCGCCGAGCACGAAGAACTCCCCGAACCGCTGCCGCCAGTTCTGCGCCGTGGAGAAGACCGGGTGGCCGGCGTCGAGCGCGGCGCTGCCGTCCCGGCCGTCGATCTCGTACGTGACGATGGTCTTGGTGTCCCGCACGTAGGTCTCCGCGTCCGGGAAGAGCCCGCTGCGGATCTCGTGCTCCCCGGTGTCCTCCCCGCAGGCCCAGTCGAGGTCCAGCGTCGCGTAGGGGACCCCCTCCCGCGTACCCATGCGAAAGGGCCCGGCGGCCGACGGCGCGCACGCCTTCCCGCCCGCCGTGACCGAGAAGCGCTCGGTGACGTAACCCACCGCGGCGGCGGTGTGCGCGTTGAGCGCGGCCCCCTGAGCAGCGGTGTCACCGGCCTCGAAGGCGGCGTTGCCCTCCTGGAAGAGCTGGTCGTCGTCGCGGTAGTCGGCGGCGGAGACGACGAGCAGGTCGTACTCGAGTTCCAGCGCGGTCCGGACGTGACCGCCGTCACCGGCACGGACGTCCGCGTAGACGGTCGAGGAGAACCCGTGGGCGAGCGCGGGGCTCGCGATCGAGAGGGCGGCGCCGCTCAGGAGCAGAACGGCGAGGGTACGGCGTAGTCGCAGTGGCACGGCGGGACACGCTGCACCCGCCGGGTTAACAAGATCAAGATGTGGGGCGAACCGCTGGCGACAACATGATCGCGCCCTTGGCGGTCCGGCGTCCCGCCCGTGTAGGAAAGGACCCGTGTTCCGCCTGCTCGCTGTCTCCCTCACCGCCGCCGCCCTGCTCACCGGCTGTTCCGCTGCCGACGACTGGTCCGAGTCCCGGCCGGTTGCGGCCCCGATCGGCGCCCTCGGGGCGGGTTTCGCCGACCCCGCGTCGCCGCCCGCCCCCGAGGCGACCATCACACCGAGCCCCGGCTCCTGGGACGGCGTCCACCCGCCCGAGGACTACCGCGTCGTGCTGCTGACGCTCGGCGCCGACGCGCCGGCCCGGGCCGTGGCCGACGCGGTGCGCTCGTGGGCCGCCGAGGAGAAGGTGTCGCTGCGCACCGTCGAGGCCGACCCGGCACACCCGGTCGACGGCATCGTGGCGGCCGTCACGATGAAACCGGACCTGGTGATCAGCGCCGGGAACGACCTGGTCGACGCGTTGGCCCTGGTCACGCCGAGCCACCTGGACCAGCAGTTCCTGATCGTCGGGGCGGAGGTCGCCGAGCCGACCGGCAACGTCACCGCGGCCGACTGGACCGGCGCCGGCTTCCGCGGCGAGGGCCTCGGATCCCCGTCCGCGTACGACCCGGCGTCGTTCACCTCCGCGCGGTGCGCCTCGGCGGTCCGCGCTGGAGTGGCCGCCGTGCTGCACCGGCTCACCGGGATCGTGCTCTGGATCAGTTGACCTTCGAGTTGGCGACCGGCGGGTGCTCCGCTTAGCCTCGGATCAGCGGAACAGGAGCACCCACATGACCATGCGATCGGCACTCGAGCCGTTACGGCTGCGACGGGTCTTCGGGTCCTTCCCGACCGGTGTGACAGTCGTCGCCGCGATGGTCGACGGGTCACCCGCCGGTCTCGCGGCGAACTCGTTCGTCTCGGTGTCGCTCGACCCGCCGATGGTGTCGGTCTGCGTGGCGCACACCTCCACCACCTGGCCGGTGCTGCGGCGCGCCCCGCGGCTGGGCGTCAGCGTGCTCGGCGCCCACCAGGAGAACGCCGGACGTCAGCTCAGCGCCCGTGACACCGACCGGTTCGCCGAGCTGGACTGGCACGCCAGTCCCGACGGCGCCATCCTGCTCGACGGCTCCAGCGCCTGGCTGGACTGCAGCGTCGAGCGGGAGATCCCGGCCGGCGACCACGACATCGTGCTGCTGCGCGTGCACGACCTGGACGCCGACGCCGACGTCCCCCCGCTGGTGTTCCACGGAAGCCGGTACCGCCGACTAGATTGATCGCCGTGAGATTCTCTCCGCGATCCACCGCGGGCTGGACGATCGCGGTGTTCGGCGCCCTCGCCGCCGTGCTGGGCGCGGTGGGCCTGATCGCCCCGGAACTGGTCCTGGCCGGGACCGGGTTCCCCGCCGATCCGCCGGACTCCACCCGCGTCTTCGCCACGGCCTCGTCGATGGCGTCGCTCAACATGGGCGTCTACTACCTGGTCGCCGCGGCCACCGAGTGGCGGCCGTTCTTCCGGTTCACCGTCCCGTTCCGGCTGCTCACCCTCACCGTCTTCAGCACGCTGGTGGTGACCGGGGTGGCACCCGGCGCGTTCCTGGGCGTGGCCCTGTGGGAGGGCGCCGGCGCGGCGGCCACCGCCGTGGCCCTCGCCCACGACCGCCGCCGCCCCTGACCCACGACCGCACCCGGCCCGCACCCGGCCCGCACCCGGCGCGCACCCGCACCGGCCCGCACTCGGCCCGCACCCGCACCCGGCCCCGCACCCGGCCCGGGCCTCGGCCGCACAGACAGCGCGGGAGGCCCTCCCACGAACAGCCGAACAAAGCCCCGATAAGTCGGAAATGCGGCGTGGCGGTCGGCGGACGCGGAAGCCGATCGCGTGCGCTGGCCGCCGCGCTGGTGCGGTCGGCGGACGCGAGCCGTCACCACGTGCGCTGACCGCCCTCCGCTGGGCGCACCGGCGCTGCGTGTGACCTCGTCCCTGCGGCACCGGCGCTGCGTGTGACCTCATCCACGCCGCCACCGCTGGCGCCCGGGACGTCTCGGGCCGGGCCCCGCGACCGCGGCGCGGCCGGTCGATGCGACGGTCCACGACGGTCCGCGGCGCTCCACCCAGGCAAGCGAAGCAACACGCCATCGGAACGATCAACCTGAGCTAAGTGACATCGACCGAGGGACAAGCAATCGACGCCCGGCCTTCGACGAAGCCAGACGCGGAACCACCACCGTGATCCTTGAGCGACGCCAAGCCTCACACACCCAAGACGACGCCGCACACCCTGAAAACGGAGGATCGTGGAGCAACACCGGCATGATGAGGGCCGGGCATCCACGGGGGAGAATGCCCGGCCTTCATAGATCAAAGCACATGGCGACGCGGACCGCCACGCGGGACGCCGAGCGGCTTTACCGGTGGGACGGTGACATGGAGAATCGGTCCCCGCCGCTCACGCCGACCGCCCAGGGACAGTCATGCCGTTCGATGGTTTCATCTCCTACAGCCATGCCGCCGACGGACGGCTCGCGCCCGCTGTCCAGCGCGGCCTGCACCGGCTGGCGAAACCCTGGCACCGGCGCCGTGCGCTGTGGATATTCCGGGACCAGACCGGGCTGGCGGTGACGCCCAAGCTGTGGACCTCGATCCAGGAGGCGATCGACGGTTCGAAGCACTTCGTGCTGCTCGCCTCCCCGGAGGCGGCGGGCTCGCCGTGGGTGAACCGGGAGATCGAGCACTGGCTGGCGACCAAGTCAGCGGACCGGATCCTGCCGGTGGTCACCGACGGCGTGTGGGACTGGGACCCGGCGGCCCGGGACTTCACCGCCGGGTCGACGGCGGTGCCGGACGCCCTGCGTGGCGTGTTCGCCGAGGAGCCGCTCTACCTGGACCTGCGGTGGGCTCGTGACGACCTGCACCTGAGCCTGCAGCACATCCGGTTCCGGGACGCGATCGCGCAGCTCGCGGCCCCGATGCACGGGGTGAGCAAGGACGAGCTGGAGGGCGAGGACGTCCGGCAGCACCGGCGGGCCCGGCGGCTGTCGGCGGCCGCCGCGGCCGCCCTGGTGGCGCTGACCCTCGTCACGTCGCTGACCGGGCTGGTCGCGGTGCGCAACGCGGACCGGGCCAGCGCCGCGGCGACCGAGGCTCGCACGCAGCAGCGGGAGGCGTCCGAGCAGCGTGACACCGCCGCGCGCGCCACCGAGGAGTCGCAGCGGCAGCAGCGGAACGCCCGGGCGCAGGAGCAGCGGGCGCAGGCGGCGACCACCGAGACCCGGCGGCAGGAGGCGCTCGCGAGCCGGCAGCAGACCCTGGCCGCCACCGCCGCCGCGGAGGCCGAGCGGCAGCAGGCGCTGGCCGAGGACGCCTCCGCCGAGGTGCGGCTGCAGCAGGCCCTGGCCGAGGAGGCCGCCGCGGAGGCGAAGCGGGAGCAGGCCGACGCCGCGCGGTACCGGCGGGCCGCCGCGCAGGAGAAGGCCGGCGCGGAACGGGAGAGGGCCAACGCCGCACGGCAGCAGAACCTGGCGGAGGACGCCGCTGCCGAGGCCGAGCGGCAGAAGGCCGACGCCGAGCGGCAGGCCGCGAACGCCCGGCGGCAGCGGGAGCTCGCGAACCAGGCGACGGCCCGGGCCCAGGAGCAGGAACGGGTCGCCGAGCACCACCGCGAGCTGGCCCGGCAGGCCGAGGCGGAACGCAAGGAGCAGGAGAAACTGGCACGCGAGGCGGCCGAGGAGGCCCGCCGGCAGCGCGCGGCGGCGGAGGCGCAGCAGCGCCTCATGATCAATCAGCGGCTGCTGGACCGGGCCCGCGCGATGATCGGGGACGACCCGAAGAAGGCCCTCATGCTGGGGGTGGCCGCGCTCCGCCTGAAGGACGACGAGCAGACCCGCGAGCAGCTCGGCCACCTCACGATGGCGACCAACTACGCCGGCGCGATCAGCGACGTGGCCGACGTCGCGGTGATCGGCACGCGGCTGGCCGCCACCTCGGGCGCCGACCGGACGATCTCCCTGTGGGACACCCGTGACCCCGCCAAACCGGTCCGGCTCACCCGGCTGCCGGCGCCGTCCACCGGTGCGGAGATCTCCCTGGAGGCCGGTCCGGGGCAGACCCTCGCGGTTTTCGACGGAGGCCCCGAGGCGACGCTGTGGGACCTTTCCCAACCCTCCGATCCGGTACGGGCGGAGAAGCTCACCGACCCGGCCGGCATCACGGCCGTCACGTTCAGCCCGGACGGTCACACCGTCGCCACCAGCAGCGCGGACCGCAGCACCGTCCTGTGGGACGTCACGGGCGCCGAACCGGCCCGGCTCGCGACGCTTCCGAAGGCGTACCCCCTGGTGTTCGGCCCGGACGGGCGGACGGCCTTGACCAGCGGCGACGCGGTCACCGTCTGGGACCTGACCGACCCGGCCGCCCCCGCGCAGCGCGCCACGATCAGCGTCGGCTGGGGTGACCCGGTGGCCGACGCGAAGATCGCGTTCCACCCGAAGCTCCCGATCGTCGCCGTCCAGGGGCCGTCCGGTTACGTCTACCTCTGGGACCTGATCGATCCGGCGAAGCCGCGGCAGGGCGCCTCCGAGCGCGCGGTGCGCGGCGACACCGACCTGACCACGCTCGGCTTCAGCCCGGACGGGAACATGCTGGCCTTCGGCGACTCCGACGGGCGTACCGCGGTCTGGAGTTTCGACTACGACAACGAGTGGCCGACGATGCTCGCGCAGGTCGCCGACCTGACCGCCCGTGGCGGCCCGGTCCGGGCGATGACCTTCAGCCCGGACTCCCGGACCCTGACCACCGCCGGCGACCGCCGGACGGCCACGATCTGGTACCTCAAGGGCCGGTACGCCCCGGAGCCGATCACCACGATCCCCGGGCCGTTCCCGGCGCGGGTCATGGGACTCGCGTTCGGCCCGGACAACCGCACGCTCGTCGCCGCGAACCGGGACGGGACCGGGACGACCTGGGACCTGACCGATCCGGCCGCCCCGGTCTCGCACGCGGTGACCCTGCGCACCGGCAAGGTAGAGGGGATGACCCTCAGCGAGGACGGCCGCACCCTGGTCGTGGTCGGCGCGGACAACGTGGTGACGGTGCTGGACACCACCCGGCCGGCCGAGCCCGTGCCGCTGTCCGAGTTCGCCGACCCCGGCGCGAGCCCGGCCGACCTCGTCTGGGCGATGGCGCTCAGCGCGGACGGCCGTACCCTTGCCGTCGGTCACGGCAAGGGCAAGATGACCCTGTGGGACCTGACCGACCGGAAACAGCCCGCCAAGCTCACCGAGCTGCCGCTGCGCGACATGCTGTCCTCGATCGCGTTCACGCCGGACGGACGCGCGATGGCCGTCGGTGAGGGGTCCAACGTGTCGATGTGGGACGTCACCGATCGCGCCGCCCCGGTGCGGCTCACCTCGATACCGCTCGCCGACTACATCGGTTACCACGCCAACTCGCTGGAGTTCAGCGCCGACGGGCGCACCATGGCGGCGGCCACCACGGACACCGGGACCGTCGTGCTGTGGGACGTCGCCGACCTCTCCCAGCCGCGCCGGATCGCCACGCTGACCGGCCACGTCGGGTACGCCCTGTCGGCGTCGCTCAGCCCGGACGGACGCACCCTGACCACGGCGGGCATGGACAACTCGGTGATGCTGTGGGACATCAGCGATCCCAGCACCCCGGTCCGGTACGCGATGATCAAGGGCCCGCAGACGCAGACCTTCTACACCGCGCTCAGCCCGGACGGACGAACCGTGGCGGCGGCCGGCCACTACGCGCTGCCGACCAAGAACGTCACGCTCTGGGACGTCACCGTGCCGCGGGAGCTCGCCGCCGACCCGGCCCGCAGCGCCTGCGCCCTCGGCGGCCGCGGCCTCAACGCCGACGAGTGGGCCCGCTACGTGCCGGAACTCCCCTACCGGGCCACCTGTTGAGCAGATCGGGGGCCGATGTGCGTTTCGGTGTCACCGGCCACCGGACGCTCCCGCCGGTCGTCGCCGGCCACGCGGCGGACCACTGGCGCCGGATGCTGCCCTCGGGTGCCGGGCTGCACGGGGTGTCGAGCCTCGCCGACGGCGCCGACCAGCTCTTCGCCGCCTGCGTGCTGGCGGCCGGCGGCACCCTCGAGGCGGTCCTGCCGTGTGCCGACTACGCCTGCTCGCTGCCCGAGGACGGCAGCCGGGCGCGCTTCCACGACCTGCTGCGCGCCTCGGCGACCGTGCTGACGATGCCCTACGCCGAGCCGTCCGACCAGGCATTCCTCGCCGCAGGGCAGGCGCTGGTGGACCGCTGCGACCACCTGTTCGCGGTCTGGGACGGTCTGCCCGCCCGCGGACTGGGCGGGACGGCGGACGTGGTCGCCTACGCCCGGGCCCGCGGGCGGCCGGTGACCGTGCTCTGGATCGACGGCGTGATCCGGGACTGAGGCCGCCCGGCCTTTCTAGCCGACGCTGACCACCGGGGCGGCCGGCACCTCCAGTTCAGCGAAGATCCGCCGGGCCTGGTCGAGGTGCGTCCCGGCGTCCCCGGTGTCGCGCAGCGCCGCCGCCATCCCGTCGTGGGCGCGTGCCTGCTCGTACCGGTCACCGATCTCCTCGGCCAGCGCCAGCGCCTGATCGTGCTGCGCCCGCGCCTCGGCCGCCTCCCCGGCGGCGAGCAGCACCTGCCCGAGGTCGTTGAGCGCCTCCGCCTCGCTGGCCCGGTCCCCGATCCGCCGGAGCAGGACGAGCGCGCGGCGCAGGTGACCGGCGGCCTCGGCGAGGCGACCCCGGCGAGCGTCGATCCCGGCAAGATCGGTGAGCGCGTACGCCTCAGCGGTGCGGTCACCGGCACTCCGGACCGCGGCCAGGCTCTGCTCGAGGCGGCCCGCTGCCCGGTCCGGCGGCGCCGCGCGCTGTGGCAGCCGGGCGAGCAGCGACAGCACGTAGGCCTCGCTGAACCGGTCACCGAGCGTCACGTACAGATCCAGCGCCGACGCGAACCGCTGCGCCGCCTGGGTCTGGTCGCCCAGCCGCGCGTCGACCAGCCCGAGCCGGACCAGCGCGTCGGCCTGGCCGGCGTCGTCACCGAGCCGCTCGTAGACCGTCCAGGCCCGCCGGTAGTGCTCCGCGGCCCGCCGGTAGTCACCCAGCCGCCAGTCGACGCTGCCCAGGTTGCGCAGCACCAGCCCCTCGGCGGCCGGTTCGCCCAGGTCGGTGTAGAGGGCCAGCGCCTGCCGGTAGGTGGCGGCGGCCTCGTGCAGCCGGCCCTGCCGCCGGTGCAGCCGGCCCAGGTTGGAGAGCGCCCGTGCCTGCGCGTCACGGTCACCGAGGGCGCGGGCCGCGGACACCGCGGAGGTGGTGACGGCCGCTGCCTCGGCGACCGGGCCACCGGCGTCGAGGTAGCGGAACAGGGTTTCGGCGAGCGCGACGGTGTGCCGGTAGAAGCCGTGCGCCGCGCCGTACGCGCAGACCGCCGCGAGGTTGGGCCGTTCCACCTCGATCCAGGCGCGGGCCGCGTCCGGGTCGCCGGCCACCGGGACACCGTCCGGGTACAGCGTGGCCATGGCGGCGCTCGCCCCGGAGAGGTAGTGGTCGAACAGCCGGGTGAGGGCGGCGCGCCGGTCCGGTTCGGCGTCGTGCCGGGTGGCGAGTTCGGCGGCGTACGCGCGGAGCAGGTCGTGCATCCCGTACCGGCCGCCCGGCCCGGCCTGGACGAGGCTGGCCCGGGTCAGCACGCCGAGCAGCCGCCGTGCCTCGCCGGTGCGGCCGCCCGTGTCGATCAGCGCGGCCACCGCGTCGACGTGCGCGGTCTCCCCCGGATCCAGGCCGAGCAGCCGGAACGCGCGGGCCGCGTCGGCGGACAGGTTCTGGTAGGACCAGGAGAACACCGCGCGGACCTCGGCGCGCGGATCACCGCCGGCGTCCAGCAGGTCGAGGCGTACCTGATGGTCGCCGAGCTCGGCGACGAGGTCGGCGAGCGGCACGTCGGCCCGCTCGGCGGCCAGCTCGGCCGCGATCCGCAGGGCCAGCGGCAGCCGGGCGCACGCCGCGGCCAGGTCGGCGGCGGCCTGCGGCTCGGTGTCCACCCGGACGCCGATCAGCTTGCGCAGCAGCCCGACCGCGTCCGGCAGCGGGAGCAGGTCCAGGTTGACCCGCTCGGCGCCGTGAACGGCCACCATGCCGGGCAGCGAGTCCCGGCTGGTGATCAGCACCAGGCACGACCCGGTGCCGGGCAGCAGCGGCCGGACCTGCTCCACCGAAGACGCGTTGTCCAGCAGCACCAGCATCCGGCGGCCGGTGATCTCGGACCGGTACCGGCCGGCGCGCTCGTCGGTGCCCGGCGGGATCTCCGGCCCGCGCACGCCGAGCGCGGTGAGGAATCCGGCCAGGGCGTCCGCGACCGTCACCGGCTGCTCCGCGTCGTAGCCGCGCAGGTTCACGTAGAGCTGCCCGTCCGGGAACGCGTGCCGGACGTGGTGCGCCCATCGGACGGCCAGCGCGGACTTGCCGACTCCCGCCGTACCGGAAAGAAGGGCGACGGTCAGCGGCGGCTCGCCGCCGCCGGGTGGCGCGAGCAGGCGGTCCAGCGCGGCCATCTCCCCGGTACGGCCAGTGAACGCCCGCACGTCCGCCGGCAGCTGTGTCGGGACCGTCGTGGCGGCTTGCGGGGTCTCCCCCGCCGCCCGATTCTCCGTCGCCCGATTCTCCGCCGCCCGGCTCTCCCCCGACGGCACTGTGATCGGCTCGTCTCCGGCCGGCGCGAACAGCTCGGGATCGGCGACCAGGATCCGCTCGTGCAACCGGCGCAGCGCGGGGCCAGGATCGCTGCCCAGCTCGTCGGCGAGCCGATGGCGGATCCGGCGGTACTGCTCGTCCGCGTCGGCCTGACGCCCGCACCGGTACAGCGCGAGCATCGCCTGCCCGGCCAGCCGCTCATCCAGCGGATGCTCGGCGACCGCGGCGGTCAGCCCCGGCAGCAGCTCACCGTGCCGGCCCAGCCGCAGCAGCACGTCGGTGCCGTCCAGCTCGGCCGCGAACCGCTCGCCGAGCAGCGTGCGCCGCATGGCGTCCAGCCACGGCGTCTCCAGACCGGCGAACGGATCACCGCGCCACAGGCCCAGGGCCTGCCCGATCAGGTCGGCGGCCACCCGGTCCGGCCGGGTCGCCCGGGCCTCGGTCATCAGCCTGCGGAACCGGTGCAGGTCCACGGACTGCGGATCCGCGGTGAGCAGGTAGCCACCCGGCTCCCGCCGGATCTCCACACCGCCCGCACCCGCGACGGCCCGCCGCAGCCGGGACAGATAGCTGTAGAGCGCGCCGGCGGCCCGCTGCGGCGCACGATCGCCCCACACCCGGTCCATCAGCTGGTCCACCGTCACCGGACGGCCCGCCTCCACCAGCAGCACGCTCAGCACACACCGCTGCCGGGCATGCCCCAGGTCGACCGGCTCCCCGCCGATCCGGGCCTCCACCACGCCGAGCACACCGAACTCCGCCGCCAACTGACCTCCGCACGCCATCGCCTCAACCAGGGGATTCAAGAAGTCCACAAGGACCTGTACGAGTCTCCCACGTTTCACACAAGGTCCAGCAGCGAGCATTGACACCGTTGCAGGGGGCACAGGTCGCTCTCGCCCGGTTACGCACCGCGTTACGGGGGAATCGGGACGCCACAGCCACCACGGCGCGGGCGACCTGCCCTGCGACAAAAAACCACCATTCGCCGGATACGCCGGATATTGTGGCCATGGCAGGGCCTTGAGGCCGCCTCCCGCGAACGGATGGTTCGGTGGGCAGGATCCTGGTGGTGGACGACGAACCGGATCTGCGCTTCCTGCTGCACCGGTTCTTCGAGCGGGCCGGCCACGAGGTCACCGAGGCGGGTGACGGCGCCGATGCGCTGGCCTCGGTGCGGCAGTCGTACCCGGACCTGGTCGTCACCGACATGATGATGCCCGTGATGAGCGGTGTCGAACTCATCCACCATCTGCGGGCGGATCCGGCCACCGCGAAGATCCCGGTCATGGCGGTCAGCGCGGACTGCCACCTGGCGGTCGGCGCCGATGTCGCGCTGGGCAAGCCGTACCAGCGCGCCGCGCTGCTCGAAGCGGCGGAACGCCTGCTCCGGGAAGGACGTGGCACGACATGAAGCGACTGTCCACCGGACTGCCCGACCTGGACCTCGTCCTCGGTGGCGGGCTGTCACCCGGCTCGATGATCGTCGTGGCCGGGCCGCCCGGCGCGGGCAAGACGATCCTGGCGCAGCAGATCTGCTTCGCCAACGCCACGCCGGAGCACCGGGCCGTCTACTACACGACCCTCTCCGAGCCGCACTCCAAGCTCGTCGAGCATCTCAGCGGCTTCCCGTTCTTCGACGCCGCCGCGCTGGGGGCGAGGATCGAGTACGTGCACCTCGGCGACATGCTGCGCGGCGCCGACGAGAACGACCTGCGCCCGTTGGTCGACGAGGTGGTCCGCAAGGCCCTCGACGACGAGCCGGCCGTCGTGGTGATCGACGGGACGAAGATGCTGCGGGACTTCGTCACCGACCATGCGCTGCGGATGGCGATGTACGACCTGACCAGCCGGATCACGCACAGCCGGACGGTGCTGATGCTGCTCGGCGAGTACACCGCCGAGGAGATGCTGACCGGGGTGGAGTTCACCCTCGCCGACGGCATCGTGCACCTGTCGTACCAGTCCCGTGAGCCGGTCGACCGGCGCGGCCTGCGGGTGGTCAAGATGCGCGGCACCGGCCACCTCTCCGGCGCGCACACCGTGCAGATCAGCGGCGAGGGCTTCCGGGTGTTCCCCCGGGTCGAGTCGTTCCTGACCGGCGACGTGCCCGCGGAGGGCGGCCGGGTCCCCTCCGGCGTGCCCGGCCTCGACCCGCTGCTGGACGGCGGGCTGCCGCACGCCGACGCCAGTCTCGTCCTCGGACCCGCCGGCGTGGGCAAGACCATCAGCTGCCTCAACTTCCTCGCCGAGGGCCTGGCCCGGGGCGAGTGCTGCCTCTACATCACCTTCGAGGACACCGAGGACCAACTGGTCGAGATGGCGGCCGGGTTCGGCTGGGACTTCTCGGCCGCGTGCCGCAGCCAGAAACTGATGATCTCCCATGTCCCGGTCGGCGACCTCGACCTCGACGTCCTGGCCGCGGTGATCCGCCACCGCCTCGCCGACTGCTCGACCCGCCGCGTCGTGATCGACAGCCTGGCCGAGATGGCCCACACCGCCCGCGAGACCGAACGGTTCCCCGCCTACCTGCGTAGCCTCGTCGGCGTCGTCCGCAACGCCGGCGCCGCCCTCTGGGTGACCAGCGAGACCCGGACGTTCGGCCCCGTCGACGATCCCCTGGCCGGCCTCATGTACCTGTTCCACAACGTGATCCAGATCCGCTACATCGAGCACCGAGCGGAGATCGGCCGAGCCCTCAACGTCCTGAAGATGCGCAACAGCCGCCATGACAACGCCCTGCACGAATGCCGCATAACGGCTGACGGCGTAACGGTGGGCGACAGATTCACCGAGGTAAGCGGAATGCTCGGCTGGAGCGCCCTCCGAACACGCCCCGAGCCAGAGCCCAACGGCCCGGCCGCCCGCTGAACGAGACGAAACCGCTCGGATCAGAAGCCCTGGCGGTGCTTGCCGGAGGTCATCTCAACTCTGATCCGGACTGTGCGACACGCGCCTGTCAGCCCTGTGCATCCGCCCGCGAGCATGAGGTACAGGCGCCCTGTCCGCGCACTCCGCACACCTGGCGCACCGTCCTAGCGCCGGGAGATCTGCTCACCCTCCGCCACTGCCTCGCGTAACTGCCCGACCAGCTGGCGCAGGCTCTCGTCCAGCTCGACTTGGTCCGCGGTCTGCGCGACGATCTCGGCGCGCACCTCGTCAACGTACGGCTGCCAGGTGTCCCGGGCCCGCCGGGTGAAGTCGGCGACCACCTGCTGCCGCTTCTCGGCCGCTGCCCGGTCCTGGTTGCGCCGTCCGCGATCGGTCCACCAGTCGCCGGCCAGCCCGGTCAAGTAGACGGCCAGCGGCAGCGCCGCCTCTACCGTGCCGACGTGCCGGCCGAGCTTCTGCGCCGCCTTTCCGGACAGCTTCTCGGCGGCCTTCTTCGTCGCCTTCGCGTCTTTCTCGGCGGCGCTGGTGAAGGCTTTCAGCACACCGACCGCCATGCCGCCGATCGTCTCGACATGGCCGGCGAGGCCCGATTCACGAGCCGGGGCCTGCTCCGAATCCAGCGTGGCGACCAGCGACGCGAAGCCGGCCCAGGACGGCTGCGCGCGCTCACGCTCCTTGCTCTTACGGATCGACTGCAGTAGCCGTTGCAGGCGTACGTCGTGCTTGGCGAACCACTCGGCGAGCGCCCGCTCGATCTCGGCCTGCACCGCGTCAGTCCCGGCGCCGGGCTCGAACGAACGCCGCAGCACCTCGTCGACCAACCCTTCGAGGCCGGCTTGGGCGGCACGGTCGAGCGCGTCGAGTTCGCCCTCCCACGCGTCGCGTTTCTCCACGCCACGGGCCGCCACCTGGGCCTGCGTGGCGTACTCGGACAGCTGTTCGCGAAGCTCGGCCAGAGTTTCGTCGAGCGCCCGGATCCAGTACCGATGACCGGCAGCGGCACGCCACTGCGGCAGCGCCGACAGCGACACGGTGGCAAAGGCCTCGGCGAGCGCGTCCATGCCGTCCCAGGGCCGGAACTCGTCCCATGTCTCCGGGCCCAGATCGGTGTCCGGCCCGCCGGTCTGGAACGGGTCCGGCGCCACCACGAAGATTCGCGCCTGCTCGTCGAGGGCGAACATAGCCCGCAGCTCGCCGACCTTGCGCTCGCTCAGCTCGCGGTACTCGGCAAGGTCGTACTCCGGGTTGACCCCCGCCTCGTCGAAGCGGGAGATGACGAACCACATCGTTGCGGCCGGCCAGCCCTGGGTGAAAACCTCCTTCAGCACGTGGTGCTCCGCCGTGGCCAGCTGCGAGGTCATCACCACGACCGCGATGTCGGTGAGCCCGACCGCCGCCAGCGCCCGGCGGGTGTTGTTGCGCGCCCGCAGGTCGGTGGCGCCGGCAGTGAACCCGGGCGTGTCCCGAACCAGGCATCCGCCGATCTCGGCGTCGTTCACCTCGAAGGTCTCGTGCCGGGCGCTGATCGTCAGCCAGCCGGGAACTTCCTGGCCGGCGTCGACGAGCAGCCGGCGCAGCAGCGAACTCTTGCCGGTGTCGTAGGAGCCGAACAGGGTCACCACCGGCCGGTCCAGTCCCGCGAACGCGTCCCAGTCACCGGCGTAGCGCTCGGCCAGGGAGCCGCCGGGCAGCCGACCCAGCCAGTCCCGCACTGCTGCGATGTCGACCTCTGTCACTCGTTTCCCCCTTGTGTGCCGGTCAGGTCGTCCGCCGCCGCGATCAAGGTCGCGACGGTCTCGGCCTGGACGGTCGTCGCGTCGATCCGGTCCTTGGCCGCCGTAGCGCGGTCGAGCTGTTCGTCGAGCATGGTCGCCAGCTGCGCGGTCCACTCCTCGAGATGTCCGGCCGGCCCCTGGCTGAGGATCTGGCCGACCAGCCCGGCGGCTGCCTCGTCGATGTCCCGCAGCGCCGACTCCTGCCGGCGCTGGTGCTCCCCGGCCTTGCGGCTGTCGTTCGCCATCGCCGCGGTGTCCATCACGATGCCCACCGCCCCCAGCACGTATCCGGCCTTGGCGACCTTGAGGCTGCCGTTCACCGCGCCCCACGGTTTGAACTTGACGTCGAAGAACTTGCCGATGGTGTAGACCGCGTCTCGGTTCGCCAGGGCCTTGGTCAGCGTGGCGGCCGCGCCGGTGACCTTGCCGGCGCCAGCGGCCACGCCGTCGTGCCAGGCCTCGGCCGGTCCCTCGAACTCGGTCGCGAGCTCGGGCGACACCGAGAGCCGGGCGGCGGTCATCTCGCGTCCGATCGCCGACACGTGATCGCTGCGCCACTCGTCGAGCTTGACTCCCGCGTCGTCGAGGAACCGCTGCAGGTCGGCCTCCACCGCCGGTGCCTTCCACCAGGACTCGACCAGCTCGGTCAGCGTCCGGCCGGCCTTGTGGTCAAGCCGGGCGACAGCGGACTTCGTCGCGACCACGTGCCGGTTGACCACCCGACGGGCGTCCTCGCGCAGCGAGTTGTCCAGGACCACGGCGTCCTTCATCGCGGCTTGCAACGCGGCGATCACCGGCTCGGACCGGCTCAACTCGTCCACTTCCTCGGCCCGCGTACGCTGCAATTCCCGCTGATGCCGCCGCAGGCCGGTGACCGCGGCATCGAAGGCGGCCGCGGCCGCCGCGGCCGACAGCTGTTCGTCGGAGAGGTCAGCCAGGACACCTGTCAACGCGGCCACGCCGTCCCACAGCCGGTGCTCGTCGAAGTCTGCGGCCGTAGCCTCCGGTTCGTCCCCGGCCAGGCCGAACGGGTCCCCGGACAGGCAGTGCACCCGGTCGGCGCCGACGTCGACGCCACCGGCGGCGAACGCGGCCCGTAGTTCTGCCCGTTTGCGGTCCTGCAGGTTGACGTAGTCGGTCGGCACGGTCAGTGGATCCACCCCCAGCTCGTCGCAGCGATTGACCAGGAACACCGTCCGCTCGCCCTTCGCGGCGACCAGCTGCCGCACGAGCGAGGTATCGCCGACCAGCACGTTGATATGGACCACGACGAACACCAGGGCAGCCTCGACGACCGCCTCGCCCGCGGCGGTGTCGTGCGCGTCGTTACCGCTCTGCAGACCCGGTGTGTCCACCAGGTCGAATCGACCCATCGGATAGCGGGTCGCCGCGGTAGTCGCCGGCACCGCCCGGATGTCGAACACCGCTCGCCCCGGGCCACCGCTGTCCACCACGATCCGGCGCAGGAGCGACGACTTACCGGAGTTGTAGTCGCCGAGCACCGCGAAAGCCGGCCGCTGCGCGGCGACGCGCCACATCGTTCGTACGACGTCGAAAAGCGCCGAGTCGGACCGGGCCGCCGTCTCCAGATCAGCGCGCCAGGCCTCGATGCCCGCCGCAGGCGGGGTGGTGAACGCCGCGACAACGGCTCGCGCCAGTCGGCCACGATCCTGCTCGGCGCGCTCGGCGTACATCTTCGTCGCGTCAGGGTCGATCGGCGCCGCACGCACCTCGACCCCGGACGAGAGCCAGTCCTCGCCGAGCAGCACGCGGGCCACCTCAGTCGGGGTCTCCCCGATCCGGTGCTGCGCCCGCACCAGGACGCCGGTCACCGCTGGCGCCGGATCGATCGCCTCGGCGCAGGCCCGCACGCTGTCGATCAGCCGCTCGGCCCGATCGTGCGCCGCACGTAGCTTGATCGCGGCGCGCAGCGTGTCGCCGACCGTGCTGCCCAGCAGCATCCACGCCGCGGTGCGGCTGTCGCGGACCAGGGTGTCCTCGTAGCCGGTGAAGGTCCGGTCCACCGCGTCGTGGCAGTCGGCAATGGCCTGAGCCACCGCCCTGCGGCCCTCCTCCACCTTCTTGTCGGTCATCCTCTTGCCGAAATGCTGCTGGATCTGCCCGGCGATGCCGACTCCGGCCGCGGTCAGGCCGACCACCCAGCCGATCGGGTTGGAAAAGATGGCCAGCGCCGCCACCGGCACCGCGAGAGCGCCCGCGCCGAGCGCGATACCGGTGCCGCGGACCACCTCACCGGCCACCCCGCTGCCCTCGCTGCCACGGATCCGCGCGGCATGCTGCTGTGCCGTCTCGCCGTCGAGCGGCGCCAGATCAACCTCGACGCCCAGCTGACGCCGCAGGAACGCCTCGCAGTCCGCCCAGACAGCACCCAGCGCGGCGGAGATCTCCTCCTGGTTGTAGGCCGTCTCGGTGAACTTCGCCTCGTCGATCACGATCCGGTCGGCGGACGCCCGGTTGATCAGCTCGTCCACGCTGGTCTTCGCCTGCCGGTGGCACTTCGCCAGGTGCGAGGCGGCCAGGTGCCGGGCGTAACGCTCCAGCGCACCGAGGGCCGGCGAGGTGTACGGCACCCCACGCGCGTGCTCGGAGACTCCGACCAGTTCCGTGCCGAGCACCGGGTCGTACAGCCAGGCGGCACGTTCGGCCTCGTCGGGATAGCCCAGCACGGCGAAGAACGACTCGATCTCCGTTTCGCAGGCACGCGCCTGCTGCTCGACCTCGGCCGCAAGGGCGGTCAGTTCGCCGATCGCTCGCCGGCACCGGGACCGGATGTCCTCGCGCACAGCGGCCAGCCGCAGATCGGCGGCGCCCTCGGCGATCGCGGTCACGATCAGACGCTCCAGCGTGCCGAAGTTCGACCAGCGTTCGAGGTAGTCCGTGCCGAACCGTTCACGTTCGGTACGGAACCCGGCCGGGCTCAGCCCGCGGAACGGTTCGGCGGCCCGGGCGATCAGGGCCCGCCGGCTCTGGATCGCGACGACGGGGGTGCCGGGCAGCCCGATCTGGGCAAGCTGGGTGCGGATGTTGTCGGCGTGCTGGCGTACCTGCTCGGACAGGTTGCGGCGGGCCCGCTCCGGCACCAGAGCCGGATGCCGCCAGTGATCGTTGCGGACGTTGAGCACCGCCACCACCGGCTTGCCGTGATCGCGGATCCAGGCGGCGATCTTCTCGAACTCCAGCGCCTGCTGGTTCTGGGTGTCGAAGCAGAGCAGCACGATGTCGGCGATCGCAACAGCCTTGCGAGCCTTCGCCTCGAGGCTCTCCCGGCTCTCGGTGCGACCCCAGCCGTTGATCCCGGGTACGTCGTACAGCCGGCAGTCGCGCCAGTCGATGAAGTTCACGTCGGTGGTCCAGTCGCTAGCCGCCCACCGGGAGACATGTCCCCCATCTAGGCGGCCGAACGCCGACAGCAGGGTGCTCTTGCCGACACCGCTGCGCCCGAAGAACACGATGTTGAACGCCCCGAGGGATTCGCGCTCCCGATCCAGGTGCGCGCGCAGGCTACCCGGGAACCAGTGAGTGAAGCCGTCGAGTCGGTTGACCGGGTCGGGCCCGGCCTCGGTGCCCGGCCGCCCGTCCGCGAACGCCTCGGTCAGTTTGCCGGTCAGGTCGTCCAGCCGGGTCAGTTCCTCATGTCCCTGCTCGACGGCCGCTCGCACGGCCTCCTCCAGGGACAGCCCCTCTGTCGTCAACCGCATGCTCCCCCGCCCAGGCCACCCACAGTGCTCGTTCATACGCGACGGTCCAAGCCCGGACAAGCCACCGGACGGCCAAGATCGACCCCGACTGCGCCCCGCCGATCATCGGTCCGGGAGCCACGCCGCACAGCCCAGCCAGAAACGCCAAATTCATCGTCATGCCGAAGAAATCGGAAGGCTGGCTCCCCGAGAACACCGGCAAGACGCCCCATCGGGAGCAAGTTGTTTCTTGGCACTCTTCTCCGCATCGGGAAGGTCGCTCAACTCCGCGAGCCTCACTATTCGAGGCAGGGATAATCTTGCCTTGACCGGTGGGTTGCGCCATGCCCCTGGAGCAAGGGGGGAGAAGTATGGATCGGCAGCAACTGGCTGGATTCGTACGGGCGCGGCGCGAGGCGCTGCGGCCGGAAGATGTCGGGCTCCCGCGGGGGCCACGGCGCCGTGCCGGCGGATTGCGGCGCGAGGAGGTGGCGGCGTTGGCGGGCATGTCGGTCGATTACTACAGCAGGATCGAGCAGCCGCGCGGGCCGATGCCGTCCGAGCAGATGCTTTCCGCGCTCGCGCGCGCACTACGCCTGAGCCGGTTCGAGCGAGACCACCTCTTCCAGCTCGGCGGCTTTGCGACGCCGCCACGGGACCACGACAGCGGTGTCAGCCCCACCCTGCGGCGCGTCTTCGAAGGACTCTCGGATGTGCCCGCACTGGTCATGACCAACCTCGGCGAAGTGCTTGTTCAAAACCCGCTGGCGATGGCGCTGATCGGCGATTACACACGGTTCACCGGTCTATCCCGTTACCTTGTCTACCGCTGGTTCACTGACCCGTCCGCCCGCGAGCTGTTCCCGGTCGAGGACCATCCCAAGCGGGGCCGGGTATTCACCGCGGATCTGCGTGTGGAGTATGCCGCCAATCCGGTCGGCACGGCCGGCGAAATCGTTGCGGCATTGCTGGAAGCGAGTTCCGAGTTCGCAGCGATCTGGCGATTGCACGAGGTGGACGTGACTCACTACCTCGAACTCAAGCGTTACCGGCATGCCACGTTGGGCGAGCTGGAAATGTATGCTCATCCGCTACTGGATGTTGATCATGCGCAGTACATGATGGTCTATGCTGCCGTCCCCGGTTCCCCGACTGACGAGAAGCTCAAGCAGTTGGCCGCCACAGTCGAATAGCGACAGAGGGTGAAAGGTTGAGGTCCGGGGAATACCTCCGGGCGGCGATCCTTTCTCGCCTCCGCACGCTGGCGTCGCTGAAGCTGCCGCGATTGCGAGTGCGATGCGGTCTGGTGCCGCGCCACCAGTGTCTCGCCGGCGTGTGCCCGAAACCCAGCCGACCCGGCGCCCTGCTCTCGGAAACCGGCATGCCGCTCCCCGGCACGACGTGGAGCCGAAACGGCTGATCCATGTTCTGCCAGACCATGGATAACGAGAACATTCATCCGCCTCCAGGTTCCCGCCATGCTCGAGCGGTCGAACCGAAGCGGTGGTGAGCGGCATGGATCGGGTCAGTCCGGCTCCGCAGCTCATCTTTGAAAGGAGTCCCGCCATGAAGGCGATGCGTTTCCATGAGTACGGTGCACCTGAGGTCCTGCGCTATGAGGAGGTCGACCAGCCCGTACCCGGTGTCGGTGAGGTCCGGATCCGGGTGGTGGCGACGTCGTTCAACCCGGTCGAGGGCAACATCCGGGCCGGTTTCATGCGAGGGCCGATCCCGGTGGCTCTGCCGCACACCCCCGGCGTCGACATCGCGGGCACGGTCGATGCGCTCGGCGCGGACGTGACCGGCTTCGCGATCGGCGACCCGGTGATCGGTGCCTTGCCCCTGATCAGCCCTGGCGCGGCCGCCGAGTACGTCATCGCCCCGGCGCCCATCCTGACGGCGGCACCCACCAGCGTCCCTCTGGAGGACGTCGCCGGGCTGCCGCTGGTCGGACTCACCGCCTGGCAGGCACTCTTCGATCACGCGAAGCTGACCGCCGGGCAGCGGGTACTGATCAACGGCGCGGGTGGCGTCGTCGGCGGTTACGCGGTCCAGCTGGCCAAGAACGCCGGGGCGTACGTGATCGCCACCGCCGGAGCGCGTAGCGGCGAGCAGGCCGAGGCAGCCGGCGCCGACGAGGTGTACGGCCCCGGCCTGCCCGAGCTGACCGAACCGGTCGACGTCGTCCTCAACTTCGCGCCGGTCGACCCGGAGCAGCTGGCCGCCACGGCGGACCTGGTCCGTGACGGGGGCGTGGTGGTGAACACGACGGTGTGGATGCCGGCGCCGTCCGACGAGGCCCGCGGCGTACGCGGAATCAATCTCTTCTTCCGGCCCGACGGTTCGCAGCTCGCCCGACTGGTGGCGCTGCTCGACTCCGGCGAGCTCCGCCTGGCCCCCGCTCGGCGCGTGCCGCTGGCCGACCTGGCGCATGTCCACACCGAGGTCGCCGCCGCCCCGATCAACGGCAAGATCGTCGTCCTCGCCCCTGCCGCAGCTGTCTGAGGAGGCGAACCCCGATGACCGGCGATGTCGTGCTCCCCGTCCGATCGCCGATTTCGCTCTCACTGTCCCAGCCGGTGAGCGGACATCGTTTCGGACTCGGTCTCCCTATGTAGACGCGCCGGCTACTTAGACTCGCGAGCATGACCCGCGCACCGGCCGAGCACGACGGCCTCGGGCCGGCGACCCGGACCGGATTGTCGCCGGCCCGGCTGGCCACCGGCCTCGGTCTCGGCCTGGTCACACTGATCGGCACCGTGATCGTCCAGATGGGTCAGGTCGGCGGGCGTTACGGCGTCCGGCAACTGGACCTGTGGGGCGCCCTGTTGGTAGTCGTCGCGGTCGTGCTGATCGTCACGCGGCGTGGCAGTGCGCCGCTGCCCTCGCTGGTCGCGGTCCTGCTGCTGGTCAACGGCTATCTACTGCTTCAGTACCCGTACGGTCCGGTGCAGCTCTGCATCGTCGTCGCGATGTACGAGGTGGCCCGCCGCCGCCGGTTCGGCCCGTCGCTGCTGGTTTGCGGCGCGGCAGTGGTGGTGACCTCGGGCACGATCTATGTCCGACTCCTCGGCGATGTGACTCTTCCGTGGTTGCTGGCGCTCGCCTGGGCGGGCTGGCTGGTCGTCCCGTGGCTGCTCGGCGCTCTCGTGCAGACCATCGCGGCCGGGCGGGAACGCACGCGCCGGCTCCTGATCACCCAGGGCGCCATGGAGGAGCGGGCCAAGCTCGCGGCCGATGTGCACGACGTGGCCGGACATGGTTTCGCCTTGATCGCGATGCAGGCCGGTGTCGCGCTGCTCGATTTCGACAGCAAGCCCGCCCAGGCCCGCCGGTCACTCGAGGCGATCCAGGCGACCAGCGGGAAGTCGCTGAGCGAGCTGCGCGGCATGCTGGACACGTTGCAGGACGAGTTCTCCTCGGCTCCGGCGGGTGAGCCGGTGCCGCCGTCCGAGGCGGAGAGGGCCGGGCTCTGCGGGCTGGTCGACCTGGTCACCCAGGTCCGGGCGGGCGGACTGCCCGTACGGCTGAATGTGCGCGGCCTGGACCGGGAGCTGGACGCCGAGACCGACTCGGTGTTGTACCGGGTCGTGCAGGAGTCGCTGACCAATGTGCTCCGGCACGCCGGGCCGACGACCGCCGAGGTGACCGTCGAGCAGGACGAGGAGACTCTGGTGGTCCGGGTGTCCGACCACGGGCGAGGTGGGCCGGTCGAACCGGACGGCTCTGCCCGGGGTCTGGCCGGTATGCGCCGCCGCGTCGCGGCTGTCGGCGGAACCTTGGCTGCCGGCCCGTGTGAGGGCGGTGGGTTCCGGGTGGAGGCCCGGCTGCCGATGGGGAAGGGTGCCGCATGATCAGGGTTGCGCTGGCCGACGACCACGAGCTGGTCCGGATGGGTCTGCGGGCCCTGATCGACCGCGAGGACGACATGACGGTCGTCGGCGAGGCGAGCGGCGGGTTGGAGGCGATCCAGCTGCTCAGACGCGAGGGTGTGGACGTCCTGCTGCTCGACGTCCGGATGCCCGGGATCGACGGGATAGAGACGCTGCGCCGCATCCAGGCCGATCCTGCGATCGCCGGCACCCCGGTCATCGTGGTGACCACGTTCGAGATGGACCGTTACGTGTTCCTCGCCCTTCAGGCGGGTGCGGCCGGGTTCATCCTCAAGGACGCGGTGCCGCACGAGTTGGCGCGCGCCATCCGGGTGGTCTCGGCCGGGGAGGCGATGCTGTCGCCCTCGGTGACCCGTCGGGTGATCTCGCTCTTCGCCCAGCAGACCGCGGTTGACCCCGCGCTGGATCCGAGCCTGGACGAGCTGACGGAGCGCGAGCGGGAGATGGTCGCCTGGGTTGCCACGGGGTTCTCGAACGAGGAGATCGGGGCCGCGCTCTTCGTCAGCCCGGCGACGGTGCGCACCCATGTGAGCCGGGCGATGCTCAAGCTCGGCGCCCGCTCCCGGGCTCAACTCGTCGTGATCGCCGTCCGGGTCGGCTTGACCGTGCCCCGCTGAGCGGGCTCGCCGCAACGGGGCACGGGCGGATCAGGCTGCGCCGCCTGCTCCAGTGGCGTCAAAGAGCGCTCCTCATCAGGTCAGCGACAGCGCGAGGGCGCCGAGCGATGTGACCAGATAGACGGCGCAAGCCACCCTCACCGCTCGGCAGCGCCTCGGCTCCGGCCAGCCCAGCCACCGCGCCGTCTCGGCCACCATCGGCAGTACCAGCACCCCGTGCAGCGTGACGCCGTGCAGCGGCTCCAGGAAGCCGGCGGCCTCGTAGGCCTGCCGGGGGTCGCCCTGTCGCACCAGGACGGTGCCTTTGGCGATCATGACGACTCCGGTTCCCAGCGCGGCGATCAGCAGCGCGAAGCCCACGCGCATAGCGAGCACCAGGTCGCGGCCACCGCGAACCCGGCCCCGCAGCGCCACGAAGGCGAGGACGCCCAGCGTGATGGCGAGAAGCGCGCCCCCGATGGCGAGGCTCATCGCGATCCGCGTGTCGAACGGCGTCTCGGTGTTGAAGTGCGACGGCACCCGCCGCCACGCTTGGATCGAGATGCCGGTGACCTCCACGGCGCAGACGGCGGCGAAGATGCCGAGCACCCAGGCGCGCGTCCGCGGATTCATGATCAGCTTCGAGGAGACCCACGCGACGGTGATCAGGGTGAGGCCGAAGGAGAGCCCGAACGTGGTCGGCTTGCGCCACGAGACCGGACCCTCCCACGGCGAGTCGTCGACCAGGAACACGACGAAGTGTGCGACGCCGGACAGCATGAGAAAACCGCCGAGCGCGTACGCGACCGCCTCCACCCGTGGTCGTCTGCGGCGGACCGGTCCGGCGAGCGACATGGTGTTACGTGTCGTTGGCGTCAAGATTCCCCCCGGGGCTCGGAAGCTTCTCAGCGCGGAAGCGGCGCCTTGCGGTGATCGCGGGTGAGCGCCATGACCGCGCTGACCAGGGCGACGGCCTGACCTGCCCACTGCATGAAGACGCCGATCCAGACGTCGAACCTGCCCGGCTCGCCGAGCCGGCCCCAGACCGAGCCCTCGATCAGGCCGCCGACGGTGACGAACAGCGCCGCGATCAGGCCGGCGACAATCACCCAGCGGTAGCGCGGCAGGGCGAGGACGAGGATGCCGGCCACACCCAGGATGATCGGCCCCGGTGGGATGTCGGGGAATCCAGGAACGCCGACCGAATATTGGATCAGAACGCCGAGACCGGCCACGAGCAGGCTGATACCGAGGGCCGTGCGCAGCGTTGTCGAGGTGCCATTGCGGGCCATGTCGGGGTTCCTTTCGGGGATCGTTCAACCTCCCCCAGCCTGATCGCCACTGGCCCTCATGGCGTCCGCGTGGTGCGGCAACCCGCGTACGTCAATTTGCGTAGCACCGGTTCCGCGACACACCGAAGATCGACGATCTCGGCCTTGAGCTCGAGCGGTGAACGCCCTCCTCCGCCGCCGCGATTAGCCGATGGGACACTCCGATGTCGCCGTCAGTGGGCGCTGGGCCCCGCCATCCACGGGCCGTCGAACATCGCCGGTGTCACCGCGATCCCGGTGATCGCGGTCATCGCGGCGACGGCCCGCTTCGACGGGGGCAGGACGAGGATGCCGGTGCTGCCTCCCTCACCGTCGGGGCCGGGAAAGCCGGCCGCGCTCAGGGCGTCGTCGAAACGGTCCGGCACCCTGCCCCAGCGGCGGAACGTGGCCGGGTCCAGACCGGTGATCAGGGCGGCGCCGGACGCGTACAACAACTCCTCGCGGTGGGGGTTCTTGTAGATGGAGCACGCCATGCCGCCCGCGGCGGACAGGAGGGCCAGCACGTCGAGGTCGGCACCGACCCAGCCCGTCGAGCCGTCGAACTCCAGCACGAGAGTCAGGCCCTCGCCGATCTCGCGGGCGACGAGCAACACCCCGAAGGTGTCCCAGGTCAACCCGGCGGCTTCCGCCAGCGTCGACGCCGACCGGCAGTCCGCCGGATCGACCTCCATGCCGGACAGGGCCTCGAAGACGTCGCCGCGTGTGAGCGTCACACACCAGCCCTCACCGAACATGCCGACAAGGTCGATCGGATCCTTCATCAACAACTCCCCCGCCTTTCGGCTCCGGTGCAGGCACTCAACCCTTCAGCGGCCCGCTGATTTCCCTCGATGCGTCAAGTTCGACGAATGCCAGGGGTATCACCTGTCGGGTGAGCCCCTTTTCGACCTGGTAGCGGTCAGACAGGGAGCATCCAGGAGTGGTCACCCCGAGCCATGACAAAAAGTCCGCCGCTTTAGATCATCGCGGTCGACCTTTTCGCAGGCCCAGGCGTTCTCCGACAGCCCGGACGGCAGCCTGCTCGATCGGTGCGTTGAACTCGATATAACGACGTTGGGGTTGCAGAGCGAGAGAGAGGACGATGCCCGGTTCACCACACATCAGGAAACGGGGGGATCAGGTCCGGGCGTGCGTCGTCGTTGTACCAGATGAGGAAGACGATTACCGCCACAGCGATGAACATGATTACGAAGAACATGAGGCAACCGCCACACGTGGCCCCAAGTCCACCTTCGTTACGTGATGGTTCGGGAAGGCCGTGTTCCTCCCAGTAGCCTGGCATCCGTATCCCCTCAGCCCTCGCGTCGAAGTCCTTCGATTTTCTGTCGTGACTCGACGAAATCCCATCGGAAGCGTTTGCCGAATCGGTAGGCCGGACGAACTTGCCCTCCACACGTCGCTGCGGATGCACCACTCGGCAGCTGCGAAAGGCCCTGATGTGCATCCGGGCGTCGAGCGGCTCAAGCTGTAGCGACGAGCGGAAGCTGAGCACCCTGTGCGGCTTTAGCCAACGGCCCCGCCGTCGTCGCGACGCTACGTAGCACGGCAATCGGCTGGCACCGCCTCAACGGCGCCACCAACATCGCCCGCGCCACACGCCAAGCCAACCGCCGCTCACACGACCTGATCACCGCCGTGACCAGCAGCTGCCCGACAACGCAATGCCCCGGGGGAAAGGCCCCGCCTCCCGCGGGAGACGGGGCCGGGCCGGTCAATCGCTTATACGGATCACCCCGATCACAGGGCTCTTCGTGCCCGAGCGCTGGTTGTCATAGATGACCTTGCCGGACTTCGAGGTGACGACCAGCCGCAGCGAGTCGGTCCGGTCCAGCGGGCGGCCCGAGTCGGTGGCGGTCGCCTCGAAGGTGACCTCGGCGCCGTTCGCCTTGGCCGTTCCGCGCAGCAGAGCCTTGCCGTCGGCCGCGGCGAGGACCGTCAGTGAGCTGCTGCGCAGCTCGAAGCCGGCCGCGGTGTAGCGCAGCTCGCCGGCCGGGGTGCCGGCCTTCTTCGGGTACGCCGCGTGCAGAGCGAACCCGGCGGCCGAGCCGGTGCCGCAGATGCCGCCCAGTATGCAGGAGCCCGCCGGGGATGCCGTCACGCCCGCGCCCACGATGGATGTCGCCGGGTCGTAGACCATGATCTCGATCTCCTGACTGGTGGTCGTGCCGCCGTCGTCGTCGTCCTTGACGGTGAGCGTGACCGAGTAACGGCCCGCCTTGGTGAAGAGGTGCGGCAGGGTCGTGGCACCCTTGCCGTTCGCCTCGGCGACCGCGCCCTCGTACGCCTTGCCGCCGATCTTCCAGGAGGCGGTGTGGGTGTCCGCGGCGCCGGCGTCGGTGAACGAGGCCTCGAAGGTGAGCAGCGCGCCCGTGGCCACCATCTGGCCCGGAGTACGGAGAGTGATCACGGGTGCGGCGTTGGCGACCTTCACGACTTGGGTGGCGGTGGCGCTGCCGCCCTTGTCGTCGGTCACCCGCACCGCCACCGTGCGGCTGCCGTCATCGGTGAAGAGGTGGCTCAGGTCGAACGACTTGCCGTTGAGCTCGACCGGCTGCGGGCCGTCACCGAAGTCGGCCGTCGCCGTCCAGGTGTCGGCGTCCGGGTCGGTGATGGTGCCCCGGCCGGTCCAGGTCCCGCCCTCGGTCAGCGACGCGGCGCCGGTGAACTCGACCTTGGGAGCAGTGTTCGGGGTCTGCGCCGCGGTCACCGTGGCCGTGAAGCGGGCCGTCGTCGACAGGCCGCCGTCGTCGGTCACCGTGACGCTCACCGGGTAGCTCCCGGCCTTGGCCCAGGTGTGGTCCAACGCCAGCCCGTGGTCGCTGACCGGCACCTCGTGCCGCTCGCCGTCACCGTAGTCGGCAGTCGCCGTCCACGACGTGGACGTCGGGTCGGTGAAGGTGACCGTACGCTGGAAGCGCTCGCCGGTTGTCAGCGCGACGTCCGGACCCGCGGTGATCGACGGGGCGGTGTTCGCGTCCGGCCGGGTCACCGCGTACCAGACGTACCCGTAGGCGGTTTCCTTCTTGGAGTCGGTGACGGTGAGCACGACGACCCCCTCGCTCGGTTCGGTGAACGTCCGGCTGATGCGCACCGTGCCGCCGCCGCGCCGCGGCACGACCTCGGCGTCGGCCTCCGGCTCGTCGCCCCACATGACGCGGGCGGTGTGCGTGTCGTCGAGGTCGGCGTCGGTGAAGGGAATCTCCAGGACGAGCGGCTTGCCGGTCACGCCCTTGTGCACCTCTTCCGACTCCTCGATCACCGGGGCGTTGTCGGCCTCGATGCCCGTGCCGGTCAGCGCGACCGTGAACGCCGGGGCGGCACCCTGCTCGGTGGTGAACCGGAGCTCACCGCGGGCCGCGCCCACCTCGGTCGGCGTGAAGGTGAACTCGACCGTGCACTGCGCGCCCGGGGCCAGTTCGACCGGACAGGTGTCGGTGTGCTGGAACGGGCCGGTGGTGTCGATCGTGTACAGCTTCATCGCGTCGGGCTGGCGGTTGGTGAGCGTCACCGAACCGGGCCAGCTGGTCCGGCCGACCCGCACCGGATCCGCGAAGTTGAACGCCGTCCGGCTCAGCGCCGGCATCACCGTCGACGTCGTCGACGCCGTGTTGTCGGCCGTGGCCGGGTCGGGCACCGCGAGGCTGCCCACCTGGGCCCGGGCCACCAGCGCCGTGTTCTCCGCGGTGTCCGCGGCTATCTTCCCGGTGACCGTGACGGTGGCCGTCGCACCCACCGGCAACGCGGAGATCGTCGTCCGGACCGCGTTACCGACAACCTTGCACGCGCCCCGCGTCGTCTCGCAGCCCTGCGGGGTCACCCCGGCCGGCAGGGTGACATCGGCGCGCACGCCGGTGGCCGCGTCCGGACCGGAGTTGGCCACCGTCGACGTCCACGTCACGGTCTGTCCGGGCGCCGGTGTCAGGTGTGACACCGCCTGGTCGATCCGCAGGTCGGCGTTCGCCTCCGTCGGGGTGAGCAGGAACGAGCGCGCCTCCGTGGAGTTGCGTCCGTCCGCGCGCAGCTCCCGGGTCGTGCCCCGGGCCAGCACCTGTCCCGAGGAGTTCACGTCGAGCAGCGAGGTCAGGTTCAGGCAGGGGTCGGCCGTCGTCGGCGTGCAGGTCGGCATCGCCAGCAGGTCGGACAGCATGTACTGGGTGCCGTCCAGCCACAGCGCCGGCTTGCGGTCGGTCCCCACCCCGGCGAAGCCCGCGATCAGTCCGGCGTCGTTGATCGCGGTGGCGTGACCGTCGCCCAGGTCGATCGGCTTCCCGTCCTTCCAGAGGAGGGCTGAATACCGCATGTCGTCCTGGTGACGGCAGAAGTAGGACCCGACGATGTCGCCGCGATGGTTGATGTCGTTGGCGCTGCCGCTGGTGGTGGAGCTCGATTCGTCCCCGCACTCGGGCACCGGGAGCTTGGTGACCTCCCCGTTCGTGTACGTCGCGGGCAGCCCCTCGTACGGGCCCATCCAGTTCGAGGCGGTGACGTAGCTGCCGGTCACGGTTCCCTTGTCGTTGATGGCCGTGGGACTCCAGAACTGCGGATACTCGGGCAGCCGCTTGAGAGACCCCTTGGACCACATGATCGGGCTGTCGTAACGGGCGTTGTACGGCCGGTAGTTGCCGAACACCTGACCGTTGTCGTTGAGGACCCAGGCCGCGCTCTGCCGGCCCTGCAACGCGTCGTTGTCGTGCAGGTCCTTGGCGGTGCCGTTGGACCAGACCACGGCGTGGCTCCCGTTGCTGTAGCCCGGCTCACTGCTTTCCAGGACCGAGGAGGAACCCGACACATCGCCGGCCTCGTTGATGCCGGAGCCGTACGAGTTGCAGGCGCCCTTGGCCTCGTCGCACGGCGGCATCGGCAGTTCGGTGAGCTTGCCGTCCTCCCACCGGACCGCGCGGCTGCGCTGACCGTCGACGTGCCCGTCGCCGACCCCGGTGATCGCCGTCGCGGCGATCTGGCCCTTGTCGTTCAGGCGGCCGGCCGCGGTGTTGCGCGCCCAGCCGCCCGGTAGCGCGCCGAGCTCGGTGATCGAGTACCGGCCGAACTTCGCCACGACGTCGTGGTCGCGATCCATGGTGACGGTCAGCGTCCCGGCCGGCTTGGCCACGCCGTCGACCGTCCAGCCGATGGGCATGCGGCCCGCGTCGGCCTTGGCCGTGATCGTCACCCGGGTGCCGACCTTGTACTTGTCCTGCTGCGGGCTCGCGGTCGCCGTGCCGCCGGGCTGCGGCGTCAGGTTCAGCTCGAACTCGCGGGTGTCGGGCCGCTGCACCTGCACCGAGGTGTGCGTGATGCGCTTGTCGGTGCCTTTCTCGGCCTGCACCGTGACGGCGTACGCGCCGTCGGGCAGGGCGTCGGTGACCACGCCGTAGGCGCCGTCGCCACGGTCGGCGAGGGTCACCTCCCGGCGCTCGCCCTTCTCATCGGTCAGCACCCCGGCCACCGTCGCACCGGCGAACGCCCGGGCGGTGAGCGTCACCTTGCCCGCGTCGTCCGCCGTGGCGTCGGTGGTGATCGTCAAGTCGTTCCCGTCCACCCAGGCGGACAGGACGACGTCGGTGGCCTCGGTGCCGGCGTTGGTGACCTCGATGGTCCACCGGTCGGCCCAGGGATACTCGGCCGCCAGCGTCTGGATCGGCTGCCGGGCCTGGTCGCTGTTCGGGGCGTACCTGGCGGCGACGGTGCCGTTGGACCGTTTGAGCGTGATGCCGATGGTCGGCGGCAGCGCACCGGTGACGCCGAACACCGTGGCCTCCGGCACGTCGACGGTCAGTGTCTCGGTGGCGCCGGCGGCTACCGTGGCGGCGGGCGTGTCGAACGTCGTACCGGAAGCGATCTCGGGCTCGGCCGCCGCCGGCGCCTTGGCCTTGGCCTTGGGCTGGTTGCGGCCGGCCGACAGCGAGGCCAGGCGCGGCTTGACGTAGGTCTCGAAGTCGTCGGCGGACTCGGTCATGTCCAGGTGGTTGACGCCGGTCCAGGGAATGTCCTGGTAGATGTACTGCGCGCTCTTGACGGGCACCACGATGTCGCCGTCCGGGTAGGGCTTGCAGGGCACCCGGTTGCCGGTGCCGACCAGGTTGGAGACCGGGACACCGTTGAGGTTGGTGACCCCCTGGTTGAAGACCTCGGTGATGTACTTCGGCGTCAGCTGGAGCGTGGCCGGCATGAACGGGACGAGGCGCGGGATGCGGACGCCCCCGATGGAGGTCTGGTCCATCAGGAAGTCGGCGCACGGCGAACCCATGTTCGGAGTGCCCAGCTGGATCAGCCGGTTGACGACCGGTTTGCCGTCGGAAGCGGTCGGCATGTCGTCCTGGATGTACTTGCGGGAGATGAGGCCGCCCATCGAGTGGGCGACGATGTCGACGTGGGTGGCGCCGGTGGCCTTGCGGATGCCGTCGATGTAGGTCGCCTGCTCCATCGCGTTCCCGGCCAGTGTGTTGGTCGGGGCGGCCGGCTTCCACTGGTTGCCGGTGTTCAGCACGCCCGGTGCCTGGCCGTCACCGACGGCGTAGCCCTTGAGCAGCGGGTGTCCCTTGGTGAGGATCGGGGCGTACTTGCCCCAGGACGCCTCGGCGTTGCTCTTGTAGCCGTGGGTGAGGATGACCGGTTTGGGGCGGATCACGATCGGCGCCGTGCGGCCGTCGCGCGTCACCCCGCCGGTGACCAGCTTCGCGGCGATCACGCGGTCCGAGACGGGTTTTGCCCCGTCGGTCCAGGCGAAACCGGCGGTGTCCCACTCGATCTCCTCGGTCACCGTCTCCTTCGGGGACAGGATCTCGTCGCGCGTGCCGCCCGGCAGGTCCTTGCCGGAGACGGTCTCGCCGATCCGCAGCTGCGTGAACGCGAAGAACTCGCTGCGGTTGACCAGTTTCGCGGTGATCCGGACCCGGTTGCCGTCGACCGTGCCGGCCGCCTCGACCTGCTTCCACTCGGTCGAGGGATAAGTCTGGGTCTCCAGCGTCAGCGACTCGATGACCGGGCCCTGCTTGGTCAGATCGAGCAGGAATGCGTGGTCTACGTCCGCGCCCTCGGGCCGCCCCACGCCGGCGATCTGCCCGAGGTCGTTGATCGCGTTCGCCTCGGTCAGCGTCCAGCCCGAGTCCGGCGGCAGCAGGGTGTTGAGGTCGGTCGTGCCGCCGTTCTGATAGAGCGCCGCGCGCGGAGCGCCATCGGCGATCCGCATCATGCCCACCGCGGTGCCGGCGTTGTTGATCGCGTTCGCGGTGCCGCCGCGTGGCGCCCGGGGCGACGTCGGTGTGCCGTCCGCACCCCAGATGACCGGCACGTATCCGCCGCTGCTGTCGGTGGCATAGCCCGCGACCTGACCCCTGTCGTTGACGTCTTTGGCCAGCGTCCGGCCGCCGAGATACTCCAGGGTGTCCTTGCCGGGATTGATCGGCATCCCGGGGCGGGTACGGAACGCGCGGGGGGTGTCGAGGCCGCCGCCCGGGGTCATGTCGGCCACGCCGGCCACCACGCCGGACTCGTTGATCGCAGTGACCTCGATGTACTGGTCCTTGAAGGCCGACAGCTGGGTCACCTCTCCGTCCGGGTCGCGGACCCACGCGTCGCCGGCGATCTGGCCCTTCTCGTTGACCGCCCGGGCCAGTGGGGGGTCGATCACCTGGGCCCGCCCGGCCTTCCAGGTAAAGGACTGGAACTCCTTGCCGATGCCGGAGACCCGCCCGGCCACCAGGCCGGTGTCGGTGATGCCGACGGCCTCGCTGCTGTCCGCGCCGGACGGCAGGGCGGCCTGCAGGTCGGTGCGCGCGCCGAACTCGAGGATCGAGGCGCGGGGGCCCCGGTCGGCCCATACGGTGGCGGCCACCTGGCCCTTGCTGTTGATCTCGGCGACGCGGCCGGTGCCGCGGCCGGCGATGCCGAGCGAGCCCAGATCGACCAGGGTGGGACCGCCGGTCGAGGGTGATGGCGGTGGGTCGTTCTCGGCGCGGGCCGGTGACGGAGGAAACGCGACGATCGCGGTGGCGCCCAGTGCGAGAAGCAGCGGGAACCGCGCGTGTTTCGCAAACAAGAGGATCTCCGAGGAGTGACGGGCCGCCGCACAGTGCGGCGGATCATCAACAGCATCGCTGTGCCGCCTTGTCACGGCCTTGCCCCCGCAACGGCAAGGTGGCCCGCCGCGCGGCAAGGAAACGACAAGGTCGGGCCGGCAGACTCGGCACATGATCAACCCCGAACCGCAGCCGGATCCCCAGGAGACGGACGGCTGCCTGGAGGACCTATTCGCGCCCCCGGAGGAAGAGTCCGGCCGACTGCTCACGGGCGATTCCGGCGGCCCGCTCCCGGTCGTGCGCCCCGTCCCCGGTCAGCTCGGCCCGCTGTAGGTACAGCCCGGCCAAGAAGAACCGCTCGCCGATCCGCTCGCCCTCGGCGATCCCCGCCTCGGTGGTCTCGAGTGCCTCCTCGGTGCGACCGGCCACGCGCAGCGCGTCCGCCAGGGCATACGCCATGATGGGCCCGAACATGTGCCCGGTGGGCTGGGACGAGAAGATGGCGATGGCCCGCTCGATGTCGGTCGCGCCTTCGGCGGTCCGGCCGTGGCGGGCGCGGCCCCAGCCCCGGGGCACCAGGCTGAACGCCACCAGCTGGGCGAAGCCGTGTTCCTCGGCGACGGCGTAGCCGTGCTCGCCGTGCCGTAGCGCGTCCTCGGGCCGGTCCAGGAACACGGCCCGCCAGCCTTCCAGGATGTCGATGTAGGTGGCCGTGTACGGGTCACCGACCGCCCGGTTACGCACCTCGGCCATGCGCGCGGCCTCGTCCGAGGCCGCGGTGTCGCCCATCAGGGCCAGAACCTTGGCCAGCCAGCTGCGGGCGGCGACGGCCGGGTGCTGCAGGAAGATCTCCAGGCGAACGGCCTTCGCGTGCCGGTCGGCCAGCTCAGCCGCGCGTTCCAGGTGGCCCTTGGCCTCGAGCAGCCGGCCCTGGTGATACCGGATCTGCCCGCGGGCGTGGTGGTAGGCCAACTCCATGAGCGGGTCGTTGGCGCAGGCGGCCGCCATCTCGTCCGCAACCGCGTCGGCCGCCGGGAAGTCGCCGGAGACCAGCGCGATCCCCCACGTGCCCCACAGGGCCGACAAGAGGTGCTCGGTCGAGCCGGTCTCGGTGGCCAGCCGCAGCGCGCGCCGCCGCTGCACGCTCACTTCCTCGGCGTTGTAGCCGTACAGGAGGGTGAGCAGCGAGCCGAGCTGGACGCGGGCCCGCAACTCCAGCTCGGCCGCCGCGGCGCCGGGCACCGACGAAACGAGGTCGAGAGCGCGTTCCAGGTGCCGCCGTCCCTCGCCGAAGGCGAGCCGTTCCTGCGCGGCCTCGGCGGCGAGCAGGCTGAAGCTGACCGCCCGGGCGGGGTCGCCCATCAGGCCGGCCGCCGCGTGGTGGTGCGCCAGGGACGCGGCCACCGCGGCGAGGTCGCCGTCGTGGCGCCGCTCGAGGGTCTCGGCCACCTGGGCGTGCAGGGCGGCCCGGCGCATCGGTCCGGTCACCGTGGCCAGCGTGTCCTGCACCAGGGCGTGCGCGAAGGACCACCGGCCGGGGCTTTCCGGATCGGGCACGAGGATGCCCGCGGTCGCGGCCGGGTCCAGGCCCGCGGCCACCTCGGCGGGGGTACGGCCGGCGACGTCGCCGAGCACTCGCAGGTCGAAGCCGCGCCCGAGGACGGCGGCGGTCGCGAGCAGCTCGCGCGTCGCCGGGTCCAGGTGGCGCAACCGGCGTTCGATGACGGCGCGCACGGTCGTCGGGACCGTACCCAGAGCCCGCCCGGAGATCTGCCGTTCCTCGCCGAGCAACCGCACCAACTCGGCGATGTAGAACGGGTTACCGTCGGTGCGGCGACGCAACCGTTCGGCCGCCTCGCCGTCGACGTCGGTGCCGAGGCGGCCGGCGGCGAACCGTCGTACGTCCGCGGTGTCCAGGCCGTGCAGCGCGACCCGCTCGGTGCCGGGTCGCCGGGCCAGCGCGGCCAGCAGGGTCTCGCCCTGGGCCCCGCCGTCCTCGGCCGGGGTGCGCACGGTCATCAGCAGCGCCAGGCCTCCGGCGCGGGCGGTCGCGGCGACGTACTCGGTCAGCTCGGCCGACTCGGGATCCGCCCAGTGCAGGTCCTCCAGGACCACGGTGACCGGTCGCTCGGCCGCCATGGCCTCCAGGAAGGCGGTCACCGCGTCGTACAGCCGGGCCCGGGCCACCTCAGGCGCGCCCGCGACCGGAGCCGGGCGCGCGCCCGGGACGGCGTGTGGCGGCAGCAGCAGGGCGGCCTCGGCTCCCCGGCCGGTCAGCGCGCGCGTCACCAGCCCGCTTCCGCGCAGCTCGGCGAGGGTGGCCAGCACCTGAGCCCACGGGCCGAACGCCGGGCTGCCCGCGTGGTCGAAGCAGCGGCCCCAGGCCACGTCGCCGCGGTCCCGCGTCACCTCCTCGACCAGGCGCGTCTTGCCGATGCCGGCCTCGCCGTAGACCACGACCACGGCGGGCGCGCCGTCCCGGGCCCGGTGCAGAGCCGCCCGGCATCGGCCGAGCTCCTGGTCGCGGCCGACCATGTCGTCGCGGGCCGGTTGTGGCGTCGCTGCCTCGGCCGTACGCGGTGTGGCGCGCGGCCGCGGCGTCTCGGGCGCGGCGTCGAGGCTGGGGTCCTGCCGCAGCACCAGTGTGTGCAACCGCTGCAGCGCCGGACCGGGGTCGACCCCCAGCTCGTCGCTGAGCAGGCGCTGCGCCTCGTCGTACAGGCGAAGCGCCTCGGCCTGGCGGCCCAGACGATAGAGCGCGGTCATCAAAGTGCCCCGCATGCCCTCGCGCAGCGGGTGCGCGGCCACCGTGTCGGGCAACCAGGTGACCAGGTCGGCCTCGCGCCCGAGGGTCAGGTCGAGCTCGGCCGCCAGCTCGGTCGCGGCCAGCACCTGGTCCTCCAGGCGGCTCACCTCGTGCGCCGCGAAATCGGACCGGATTCCGCCGTACGGGGTGCCCCGATGCAGCGCCAGGGCCTCGGTGACGTGCGCGCGGGCGTCCTCGGGCCGGCCGGCGGCGATGGCCCGCCGGGCGGCCGAGACCAGCTCGGAGAACCGGACGGCGTCGATGTCGCGGCCGGCGACGTCCAGCCGGTACCCGGGCGCCTGGGTGACGATGATCGGCCCCAGCCGCTTGCGCAGCCGCGAGATGCAGGCATACAGCGAGGCGGTCCCACCCGCACCGGGCTGCTCGCCCCAGACCCGGCCGAGCAGTACCTCGGCCGGCACGACGCGCCCCGCGTCGATCAGCAGCGCCGCCAGGACGGCCCGGTGCTGCGGGCGACCGATGTCGACCACCCGCTCGCCGTCCCGAACCTGAAAGGGGCCGAGCACCTCGAACCGCACGTTGTCCCATCCCGCCCTGCGACCATGATCGTCGCGGACCATACCGGCCACTCCCGGCGACGTCCTCCGCATTTCGGCCGAAGGGGACGGCCAACTCGGACAGAGCCGCGTCGCGCGCATGATGCGCACCGAAGTGAGCCCGGGCCATTCGGCAGACCCGCTGTCCGCACGCGTGTGCATCCAGGCCAGGTCAGGTCGGCGTCGTTGTCACCGACAGCACCTATCCCAGCCGAGACGAGGCCATCGCCGAAGCAGCACTACACGGCATAAATAGGCCCGAACAGGCCAGGTCTTCGGACCTTCGAGCGGCCAGCCGTAACGACCACGGAGCGTTTCTCGGTTACCAAGGGAGCAAAAAGGCTCCCACCAAAAGGTGGGAGCCTATGAGCAAGGTCAGCGATCAAATCGCTGACCTGCCAATACTCGTGGGCGATACTGGGATCGAACCAGTGACCTCTCCGGTGTGAACGGAGCGCTCTCCCGCTGAGCTAATCGCCCTCAACGAGATGGAACTCTACTAGACGGGTTCCATCCCGCGCGAACCAGGGGTCAGCGTGCCTTCAGCCAGTCCAGCGCGACCTGCACCAGGTCGACGCCGAAGCTGATCCGGACGCTGGCCCAGACCACCGCCCAGATGAAGATCAGGCCGACCAGACCGACCAGGGCGCGGATCGGCAGGGACTGCCGGCCGATCCAGTGGGTCCAGTTCTGCACGTGGCGTTTGGTGAATTCGAGGACGCCGCGCGCCCAGTGGAACTCGATGGCCAGGATCGCCAGACCGAGGATCACGATCGCCCAGCCGGGGCCGGGGAACGGGATCAGCACGATGCCGACGGCCACGACCAGGCCGCCGACGACACCTACACCGATCTTGAGAGCGAGCCGCCCGGTTGAGTTGGACCGGATACGGTCGAGCACACGCACGTCTGAAGCTCCGTCGTCCGTTTTTGGACCCATTTCATCCCCCAGTGTCCCGGAGCCCCGTCACCACCCGGGAGAAATGGACGTTACCGGAGTAAGTCAACTGCTGGACCACCCGACGCCGGGCGGAACCGAGTACCTGGGCAGAACAGGACAAGATATCGCTTTGCGTCCTGCGCGGTGGCGTTTTCGGAACCGTCTTCCCACTACTGGGTGAGATCAGCGTATGGCGGAGCGTAACGACAGGGATCACCTGAGTATGGGAAACGCGGGGTTCACCAGCCTCGCAGCGGTGCCGGGGGGAGTTCGTCCATGAGTACCATTCGTCCAACGACCGTCGAGGTCGAAACCTCGCTGCGGCTCGTAGCGCCTGACGCGACGGCACTGCCCGTGCGCGCCAGTCTGCGGTACGACCCAGCCGACCCGTACGCGGTCCATGTGTTGTTCCACGCAGAATCAGCCGGTGGGGAAGCCGTGAGCTGGTCTTTCGCGCGGGAACTGCTTGTCACCGGGCTCGATGAGCCCGCGGGGATCGGCGACGTCCGGGTGTGGCCGTGGGCCACGCCGCGGGGCGATTTCGTCGCCCTGGCCTTGTCGTCGCCGGACGGCAACGCGCTGTTCGAGGTGCCGCGCAGCGTCCTGGTCCGGTTCCTGCGGCGCACCTACGTGGTGGTGCCGCGGGGGCGCGAGTCGGATCACCTGGATGTCGACGCGGCCGTCAACAGGCTGCTGGCGGGTCGATAGCGGAGCATCAGCACAGCGATCAAAGGGCGACCCGCTCGGACACTGCCGGTCCGTGGCGGGTCTCCCTTTATCTATGTAAAAAGTCTTATTTCCGAAAAGAAATCGGAATCGAACATATAGCTAATACCGAGCTGGAAAACGGACAAATACCGCACTCGGATCACTAGAGAGTGCGTAGACGGTCATTGACAGTTACCGTCGGCGCGATGCCCGCAATGACTTCCGCCGATACGGCGCACGCGTACACCCTGCCCGACTGGGCGGGGATCAGCGGCTGCGCCCTTCCGGTGACCGCAGGCGCCGTCACCGGACTCCTCGCACACCACGCTCTCCTGCTGACCGTTACCGGTCCGCTCGTCGCCGAGGTGGACTTCACGGTCCACCGCTGCGAGCCCGGAACGCTGCTCTGGATCCGTCCGGGTCAGGCGCTCCGGGTCGAACCGGGTAAGCACGAGAGCACGACGATCGTCTTCCGGCCCGGCCTGTTCGGCCCGGACGATCTTCCCGGCCTGGCGCCCGACGATCCCGGAGGACCGGCGCGCCATCCGATCCCGCTGACCGGCAGCGCCGAGTTCGACAGCCTGGTCCGTGACGCGGCCGGCCCGCCCGGCACGACGGCGGCCGCCCTGCTCCGGCACGAGCTCGCGGCGCTGCTGTTGCGGCTGAGCCTCCTCGACCCGGCACCGGAGTCGCCGGGACACGTGGAGAGCCGGACCTTCGAGCGGTTCCGCCGCCGGCTGGAAGCGGGCTATCCGCAGACCCGCCGGGTGGAGGACTACGCGGCCGAGCTGGGCTGCTCCGTGCGTACCCTGACGCGCGCCAGCCTCGCGATCACCGGCCGGACCGCCAAGCAGGTGGTGGACGACCGCGTCGCGCTCCAGGCGCGGCGGCTCCTCGCCGCGACCTCGCTGTCGGTCGCCGAGGTGGGCCGCAACCTCGGGTTCGGGGAGCCGACCAACTTCGGCCGGTTCTTCCACCGGGAGACCGGCCTCAGCCCCGGCCAGTTCCGCGGACGATACGTGGACGAGCCGTCCGGCGGCGGGATACCCGCTCAGCGACGCCCTTCTGACTGACGGTGTTCATCAGTCCGTAATTCCCATAAACCCCTGGGGTATATGCGGCCGGGGGTGCATGGGCGGGGCATGATAGTCAGGTGCAGATCTCCGCGCGCGGTGACTACGCGGTCCGGGCCGCCCTCAGTTTGGCGCAGGCCTATCCCGCTCTGATGTCCGCTCAGGCCATTGCCCAAGAACAAGAGATGCCTCGGAAGTTCCTCGAGGCCGTGCTCGCCGACCTTCGCCGCGCCGGCGTGGTGCGGGCACAGCGTGGCGCCGAAGGTGGTTACACGCTGTCGCACCCGCCACGCGACGTCGCGGTCGGGCAGATCATCCGGGCCGTCGACGGGCCGCTCGCCGGCGTGCGCGGCCTGCGTCCCGAGGAGACTCAGTACACGGGCGCCGCGGAGAACCTGCCGAGCCTCTGGGTGGCCGTCCGGGCGGCGGTCCGGGAGGTGCTCGACGAGGTGAGCCTCGCCGAGCTCCTCAGCGGGAAGATGCCGGCGCACGTCCGGAAACTCACGACCCGCCCCGACGCCTGGCAGCCACGGTAAGAGCAGCGGCGGTAAAAGCACCGGCGGTAAGAGCACCGGCGGTAAGAGCAGCCACGGTACGAGGAGCAGGCTGACGTTTGTGAATCCGGCCCGGCGGGAATCGTCCGCCCATCCGCACACCGAGATGGGAGACAGATCCGATGGGACTCGTGTTCCGCAGCCGCAAGAAGTTCGGCCCCCTGATTCTGAACTTCACCGAGAACGGCTACTCGTCGTGGAGCCTGAAGATCGGCCGCTGGTCCTGGAACTCCCGGACCCGCGCGCACCGCGTGGACCTGCCCGGCCCGATGTCGTGGAAGCAGGACAAGTCACGCAGCCGGTGACGGCAGCGAGATCTCGACGTCGCCACCCAGGCGGCCGTGTTCCGGCCGCCGGGTGACCGTCCCGGCGTCGACGAGCGTGTGCAGGACCCGGGTCGCGTCGGCGGCCCGGTAGACCGTCTCGGTCATCGTGAACGTGCGCAGATCGGTCACCGTCGCGGCGCCCACGCCGGACAGATGTGCCAGCAGCTCGCGGCGCAGCGGGCCGGGGTGGGGGGTGAGCGAGATGTCGATCAGGTGCCGCTCCGGGTCGCCGGGGTCCCGCAGCCGCACTCCGGCGAATTCATCGACCGCCCAGAGCGCCTCCTTGAAGCTCTCCAGGCTCTTCCCCGACGTGGTCGCGAAGACCAGCACCTCTCCGGGCTCCTCGCCGGTGGCCAGCTCGGCCGCGGTGACCAGCGGAAACCCGATCCGGCGATAGGGCTCGACCGCGACGCCCGGCGCGAGCGCCAGCAGGACCTCGGCAGGTTTGCCGGCGGCCACGGCCGCGACGGTGGCCGCGGCGGGCGGTTCGCCCGCGCTCGCCGCATCGAGAAAAGCAAGCAGGGGTACGTGTGACGCCCCGGCCGCCTTCAACGCGACGGCCAGCCGGGCGTCCGTGCCACCGCCCACCGGCAGCACCGCGAGCCCGGACGCCGTGCCCGCCTCCCGCTGCGCCGCCACGAGCCGCTCACCCACCCCGGTGACGTCGTCGCCGAGCGCCACCATGGACAGTTCCCGGCCACGGGCCAGGTCGGGCAGATCGGCGAGGACCCGTACCGCGGTCTCGGCCGCGGCGCCGCCGTCCGCGTCGGCGTAGCCGTGCACATAGGTCGCGCGCCGGGCCCGGTGCAGCGCACCGGCCGCCCAGGCTTGCAGGTGGCGGACGAGGAGTTCGCGTTTCACAGTGCCGATCGGGGACATACCGCGTTTCTACCCTGTCCACTTCGCAGCTCGAAACTTGTACCTACGGTATTCAACCGAGCACTATGAGATACATGGCCCCTCCGCTCGCTGAACTCACCGCCCAGGCGCAGACGCTCTCGTCCGCCGGTGACCTCGCGGGCGCCCGGGCATTGCTGGACCGGGTGCTGCGCGACGCCAACGCCGATCCCCGCCGCGCCACCGCCGACCTCGCCATCGCCGCCGCCCTGCACGCCCGGGTGCTGATCGCGCTCGGCGACCCGCAGGCCGCCCGGCTCTGGGCCGCGTTCGCGCACGCCGCCGAGGAGCGGCTGCACGGTGCCCGCGACGAGCGCACGATCGCGGCGGCCGCGACGCACGCGGCGGTGCTCCAGCGGATCGGCCAGCACGGGCGGGCCGCGCTGGTCTACAACGACCTGGTCGGCGAGCTCGCCCGGCTGGACGGCCCGCAGGCGCCCCGGGTGCTCGCCGCCGAGGCGGACCTGGCGATCGCCGAGCACGCGGCCGGCCACTGCGGCCCGGCCCGCGCCCGGCTCGCCCGGGCCTGGCGGCTGCACCGGGAGGCGCACGGCGACGCCGCCCCGGCCGGCATCAAGATGCTGGCCCGGCTCGGCGCCATGGAACGTGAGTGCGGCCGCGACGCCGAGGCCGCCGAGCATCTCGCGCTCGCCCAGGAGCTGAGCTCGCGGTACCTGCCGTCCGACCACCCGCTGGCCCGGCAGGCCGCGCGGCTGTCCAGCGCCAAGCCGTCCGGCCGGCACGCCTGCGGCGCGACCGAGCAGCCCGGCGGGCAGACCGGCGGCACACCGTTCCGGCCGTTCCCCCGCCGGCCGACGGTCAGCGACCCAGGCCCGGTGACGCCGCCGCCCTACCCGGCCGAGGCGCCCGGCATGCCCCCGCCGGACGACCGGCCCACCGACCCGCGGGGCACGGTCTACCCCATCGAGGGCGACGAGATGCCGCCGCCGGACAACCGGCCCACCGACCCCAACGGAACCGTCTACCAGCAGCCGCTCTATCTCAGCGACGTGCACCGGCTGCCCGGCGACCTGACCGGGCGGCACGCCCGCGCCGACACCCCGCCACCCCTGCCCGGGCATCGCGCCCCGGACTACGACGAGGAGGGGAAACCGGCGCCGGTGGGGACGGCTCTGCCCGTACCCACCGAGGAACCGCGACGGAACCGCCCGGCGCACCCCCTGCTGCTCGCGGCGGCCCTGGCCGGCGGCGTCGCCGCCGCGGCCGCCGTGGTGATCCTGACCCTGCCGGACGCGGACGGCGCCACCGGGCAGCAGGCCGCTCCCCCCGCCTCCGCGCCACTCGCCTCCGCGCCGGCGGCATCCGCCCCGGTCGAGAAGACGACCGCCGCCGGCGAGCCCGGAGCGCCGCAGAACCTGCGGCTGCGTGACAACGGGGACAGCGTCTCGCTGGAGTGGGTGTACCCGAAGGGTGCCGGCGGGCCGGTGCACGTGGCCGCCGGCAAGGACGGCGCCGAGCCGAGGAAGTTCCAGGAGCTGCCGGCCGGGGCCGCCGACTACATGGTCTACAGCCTCAGCAGCACGGCGAACTACTGCTTTCGGGTCGCGGTCGAGTACAGCGCCGACCGGATCGCCGACTCCGCGCCGGTCTGCACGAACCGGTGAGTCGCAACCGATTCGCAACCCGCCGAAACCCGTCCTGCCACCGAGCCGCCGCAGTGTTGGACGTCACGGTGATCGAGGAAAGTAGGGCCAGTGACGACCGAGACGGCGAACTGTGCCCCCGCCCTCGACGCGCTGGAACGCGCCGTCGAGGAGCTCGAGGGCCGTCCCATGTCACAGTTCCGCGCCGTTCGGGCCCCGGCCGAGGAGGTCGAACGGCAGGCCCGTGAGCTCGGCGCCGACGAGCTGGCGCAGCGTGCCCTGCTGCTGCGCGCCGCGGTCCTGCTCCGCGACGGCCGCACCGGCGAGGGCGGACAGCTCGCCCACCAGGTGCGCGCCTGGGCGGAACAGAACAACGTGCCGTACGTGCTGGCCCGGGCGCACCGGGAGCTCTCCATCTTCTACCGGGCCGTCGGCGACTTCTCCGAGGGCCTGACCCACGCCGTGCAGAGCGTCGCCATGCTGCCCGAGGACGTGCCGGGCAACGTGCGGGCGCGGCACCTGCTGTCGCTCTCCGTCGCGCTGGAGGAGGGCGGCTCGCCGATGGACGGCGAACGCCGGGCCCGGGAGGCCCTCGCCCTGGCGGCGGCCGCCGGTGACACCGAGCTGACCGTGCTGGTGCTGAACAACCTGGCGTACAGCGCGTTCGAGCTGGACGACGAGCCGTCCGCGCGGATGCTGGTCGGCCAGATGCAGGAGATCCAGCAGCGGACCGGGCACCGGTTCGGCGCCAACGAGATCGACACGATGGCCCGGGTCGAGCTGATGGGCGACAGGTTCGACGCCGTCGAGGAGCTGCTGCTGCCGGTCCTCGCCGACCAGGTCGCCGCGAACGAGGGCGACGCCGTCGCCGAATGCCTGCTCACGCTCGCACTGACCCGCCGCCGCAGCGGACGGTTCGACGCCGCGCAGGAGGCGCTCGACGCGGCCCGGGTGCTCTGCGCCGAACGGGAGCTCGCCGCGGTCAGCGCCCGGGTCCGCGAGGAGCAGGCCGCGCTGTACGCCGCGACCGGTCGCTTCGCCGAGGCCTACGAGGAGCACCGCGCCTTCCACGCCGAGTCCAGCGCGCTGCACTCGGCGCAGCGGGACGCCCGGGCCCGCGCGCTGCAGGCCGTCTTCGAGGCGAACGAGGCCCGCCGGGTCAGCGAGCACTTCCGCGAGATGGCCCACCGGGACGCGCTGACCGGCCTCTACAACCGCCGTTACATCAACGAGCGGGTGCCGGCCCTGCTCCTGGAGGCCGCCGCCCGCCGTCGCCCGCTCTCCCTCGCCATCGTCGACCTGGACCACTTCAAACGGATCAACGACACGTTCTCGCACACCACCGGCGACACCGTCCTGCAGCACATCGCGGAGCTGCTGGTGGAGGCCGCCGGCACGTCCGGCACGGCGGCCCGGATGGGCGGCGAGGAGTTCCTGCTGATCTATCCGGGCGTCGAGGCCGACGAGGCGGCGGAGCGCTGCGAGCGGCTCCGGCTGCGGATCCGCGCGCACGGCTGGGAGCCGATCACCGGCGCCGTCCCGGTGACCACGAGCGTGGGGGTGACGACTACGCCGGACGGCCGGGGCACCTTCTCGGCGCTGCTCTCCCAGGCGGACCGCAACCTCTATGCCGCGAAGCGCACCGGCCGCGACCGGGTGACGACCGACGCCTGCGGGTAACAGACCACAGGTGCCGATCTTCCACAGCCGCTGGACCACCGTTGCCGGACTCCGCACCCATGACCGGTTCTGCACAGCGTCGCCGGGCCTGCCGGTGGTCTTCGTGCACGGGCTCGCGGTTTCGCACCGCTATCTCCTGCCGACCGCCCGCGCCCTGGCCGGCCGGCATCCGGTGCTGGTCCCGGACCTGCCCGGCTTCGGCCGCAGCGACAAGCCGCCGGCAGCCTGGGACGTCACCCGGCACGGGGACCACCTGGGCGCCTGGCTGGACACGCTCGGTCTCGGCCCGGTCTGCCTGGCCGGGCACTCGTTCGGCGCCGAGGTGGTCGCGCGTCTCGCCGCCGACCGGCCCGCGCTGGTGGCCGGGCTCGTGCTGGCCGGCCCGACCGCCGATCCGGTGGCCCGATCGCGGTCCGGCCTGATCCGCCGGTTCCTGGTGGACATGCTGGTGGAAGCACCCGCCCAGGCACCGATGATCGCCCGGGACGCGCTGCAGGCCGGGCTGTGGCGTGTGCTCGCGACAGTGGATCACTCGGTCCGCAACCGGATCGAAGACGACCTGGCCCGGCTCCCGGTGCGCCCCCTGATCCTCGGCGGCGAGCTCGATCCGATCGCCCCGCTGCGCTGGCGGGCGAGCGTCACGAGCGCTACCGGCGGGGTGGCGATCACGATTCCCCGGGCGGCCCACAACGTGATGACGACGTCGGGCCGGCGCAGCGCGGATGCCATCGCGGGCTTTCTTTCGATGGGTACGCGCAGAGCAGTCCCCGACCGCAGCGTGATCAGTCCCGTCGTTCCCCGCCCCTGACGGGCGCGGGCCGGCGCGACCCGCCGCCGGCCCCGGCGCGGGGCCGGGCTGGGGGGCGGGGCGGGCCGGGCCGGGCTGGGGGGCGGGGCGGGGCGGGCCGGGCTGGGGGGCGGGGCGGGCCGGGCCGGGCTGGGGACGGGCGGCGCGGGCGGCGCAGGCGCGGGGGCGCCGCCGGGCGGCACGGCCGAGGGCCAGACTCGGCTTGAGGCTCCGGCATTGCCCTGGGAGCGCTCCCATGTGACGATATTCATCGATCCTTAACATTGGCTGGGGAAGAGGGGCGTCGCGTGCGGAGAACAGGACGAATGCGGCGGGCAGCAGGCACCGCCATGGCACTGTTGCTCAGAATCACGGTGGCCGGCCTCGCCGGGACGTCCGGCGCAGCCACCGCCGCCGGGGTAGCGAACGCGGCCGGCGCCGCCAGCGCAGCCAAGACGGCCAGCGCAGCCAAGACGGCCAGCGCAGCCAAGACGGCCAGCGCAGCCAAGACGGCCAGCGCGGCCGGAGTTGCGAACGCTGCCGCCCCGATCCGGGCCCACCTGGCCTCGGGCTACGCGCACACCTGCGCCATCCGCGCCGACGGCGGGCTCTGGTGCTGGGGAAGCAACAGCAGCGGCCAGCTCGGTGACGGCACGACCACGACCCGGGCCACCCCGGCGCGGGTCGGTGACGCGACCTGGGTGGCCGTCGACGCCGGCACCGGGTTCACCTGCGGCATCCGTGCCGATGCCAGCCTGTGGTGCTGGGGAAGCAACACCCGGGGCCAGCTCGGCGACGGCACGACCACCCGGCGTACCACCCCCGTCCAGGTCGGCGCCGGGACGGACTGGGCCACGGTCAGCACCGGCGACAGCCACACGTGCGCGGTCCGCACCGACGGGACACTGTGGTGCTGGGGCTTCAACCGCCTCGGGCAGCTCGGTGACGGCGCCGTCGTCTACACCGCCACCGCACCGCAGCGCGTGGACACGGCCACCACCTGGGCGAACGTGGCCACCGGCTACGCGCACACCTGCGCCACCCGCACCGACGGCACCCTGTGGTGCTGGGGCGACAGTTCGGCCGGGCAGCTCGGTCTCGGCCTGCTCAGCTACCGGACCACCCCGGGCCAGGTCGGCACCCTGACCAGCTGGGACACCCTGACGGCCGGGTTCTTCTCCACCTGCGCGACCCGCACCGACGGCACGCTGTGGTGCTGGGGTGAGAACGGTTACGGCCAGCTCGGTGTCACCGGCATCTACCGGACCACGCCGGTGCAGGTCGGCACGGCCACCGACTGGGCGGGCGTCCGCGCCGGCCTGGACACCGCCTGCGGGACGCGCATCGACGGCTCGCTCTGGTGCTGGGGCAACAACACCTCAGGCCAGCTCGGCGACGGCACCACGACCCACCGGTACGCCCCGGTGCGCATCGGCGCCGCCTCGGATTGGACCGCCGACGTGGCGGCCGGTTTCCACAACTGCGCCGTCCGGGCGAGCGGCACCCTGTGGTGCTGGGGCGACAACGCCTCCGGGCAGCTCGGGGACGGCACCACGGCCACCCGCCCGGACCCGCGCCAGGTGACCTTCGCCTGACCGCTCGGCCCACCCGAACAGCGCGGCCCACCCGAACAGCGCGGTCCCGCCGGCGTCACTCGCCGGTGGGGCCGCCCGTCAGTTCGGCGACGATGTCGATGTGGCCGGTGTGCCGGGCGTACTCCTGGAGCAGGTGGAAGAGGATCCGCTCCAGGGAGGCCGGGTCGGCGCCGTCCCAGCGGGGACCCGGCCGGCCGATCGCGTCCAGGGCGGTCCCGCGGGCGACGGCCGTGGTGTGCTCGCCCTGGGCGCGCAGCTCGGCGGTCAGCTGCTCCAGGGACTCCGCGGGGCCGACGTGCCAGCGGTCGTCACGGCGGTCGGCCCACGGGTCGTCGACGGGGGCGCCCTGGAAACCCCACTCGATCCAGCGGCGTTCCACGTGGCGCAGGTGCTTGACCAGCTCCAGCGGGGTCCAGCCGGAGGGCAGGCGGCTGGCGCGCAGCTCGGCGGCCGGCAGCGCGGCCACCTTGGACAGCAGGGTCTCCCGGTAGTAGTCCAGGTAGCGGACGAAGACCTCGGCCTGGTCGGCGGCGGGCGTCGTCGGTGCGGGGAACTCGATGGTCATCCGCCGAGTATGTCCAGGTCCACGCGTACCGGATAGTGGTCCGAAGCGTGATCCGTCAGCTCGGTGCGGATGACCTGCGGGGTGCCGGCCCGGCTCGCCAGCCGCGGGCTGACCAGCACGTAGTCGAGGCGCATCGAGCCGAACTCCTTGCCGCCCAGGCCCGTGGTGGGCACGGTGGTTCCGGCGGTGCGGCCCAGGTCCGTGAAGCCGGCCTCCAGGAAGGCGGCCACCGCGCGGGTGTCCGGCTCGCCGGACGGGCTCACGTGGCGCGGGCGGTAGCGGGGCGGCAGCTCGGCCAGCGCCGCCGCGTGGTCCTCGGCGGGGGCCAGGCCGTTCAGGTCGCCGGCGATCAAGGTCAGGCCGGAACCGGTGGCGTGGCGGGCGGCCAGCCAGCGGGCCTCGCGCATCCGGCGGTACGGGGAGAACGGGTTGAGGTGGGTGCTCACCACGGTCAGCGGGCCGGCCGCCGTGGGGACCGTGACGGCGGCCGCCGCGTGATGGAGACGCCAGCGCACGCTCGACCGGCGGGTGATCCGCAGCGGTGGACGGACCAGCACCGCCACCGGCTGACCGAACACCGAGCGGGACAGGTGCGCCGTCATGCCGGTGGCTTCGGCGAAGGCGGTGAGTTTCCGTCCCCCGTACCCGTCGAAATCGCGAAGCTCTTGGACCGCCAGGATGTCCGGTCGCTCGGCCTTGACCACCTCGATGATCGCCGGAAGGCGATCGCCTCCGCCGAGGCGGATGTTCCAGGTCAGGAACCGCAGCATCAGCGGGCCGGCTCTAGGCGATCAGAATCAGTCGCCGCGACCGCTTCTGACGCTGCCTCGGTGGCCGATGCGGGGTGCGCGTTCGGGCGGATCGTGAACCAGAGGACGGTCAGCCAGGCGGTGGTGAGGATGGCGGCGCCCAGCATGTCGGTGGGGTGGTGCATGCCCCGGTACATGCGGGAGAGCGCCACGCCGAGCGGCATGATCACCGCGAGCGCCGGGAAGATCCAGCGCCAGGGCTGACGAATCCGGGCCATCGTGATGATCGCGATGGCGGCCCAGAGGCACATCGTCGCGGCGATGTGGCCGGACGGGAACGACGAGGTCGGCATCTGGCCGTCGAGCTGCTCGACCGGCGGGCGGGGACGGCCGACCGCGGCCGCCGCGCAGAGGAAGAGGGTGAGCTCGCCGACCATGGTCAGCACCAGGAACAGCACCGGGCGCCACTGCCGCCAGAGCGCCAGCGCGAGCGGGCAGAAGATCAGCGAGATGAAGAGGATCGCGTGCGTGTCACCGGCCTTGCTCCATGCCCAGCTCCACTTGTCGAGACGCTCGGTGCGGAACGTCTGCAGCCACTCGACGAAGCCGGTGTCGAAGCCCGGCGTCCACCGGGTCACCGTGTATCCGACCAGGTAGAGCAGACCGAAGACGAACACCCAGCCGACCAGGATCTCGGCGGCCTTGGCCCACGGGTGCGGTAGGACCGGGCCCTCGGCGGGCGCCAGGCGCAGGTCCGGACCGGCCTCCGGCTCCAGGCCGTCGGTCAGGTGCGGATCGGTGTGGCCGGCCTCGCGGCGCCACATCCGGAACGCGTACGCGGTAGCGCTGATCCACGCCACGCCGAGCAGCCACCCGGCGAGGACGTCGGAGAGGAAGTGCACGCCGAGCGCGATCCGGGTGAACCCGATCGCCGCGACGATCACCGCCGCCGCGCCGATGAAGAACGGCCGCCACCGGCGCCGCACGGCGGGCAGGAAGACCAGCACGATCATCCCGTAGACGACCATCGAACCGAGCGCGTGCCCGCTCGGGAAGCTGTTGCCGGGCGCGGTCGCGACCGGGACCTCGACGACCGGGCGGACCCGGCCGATCAGCGCCTTGAGCGACGGGTCCAGGATCATCGCCCCGAGGCCGGTGACCACCAGGTAGAGCGCCGGGCGTGGCCGGCGCCGGATGATCAGCATCAGCACCAGCAGCGCGACCAGCGGAATCATGAAGCCGCGCCCGCCGGCCGAGGAGATCTGCTGCAGCACCGCGACCACTGTCTCCGAGCCGGACGCCCAGCGGTTCAGGCCGTCCGCCACCGACCGGTCGAGGTCCTGCAGCGGTCCCCAGTGGAACCGGACCAGCAGCAACAGCACGCCGAAGCCGAGGCCGACCGCCAGCACCGCGATCAAGCCGAGCACGCTGCGCTCGGCGAAGTGCCGGACCGGCGCCCAGCCGGTGCGCTCTACCACACGGGTGTCATCCATCTGCGCCACGCGCCGTTCTTACCCGGACGGTTCGACCGGTACACCGGGTGCCCGTTGTGCCGGGATGTCCGGTTCCGGCTCCCACTGGTCCTCCTGCGCGGGCCGGGCGCCCACCCGGCTCGCCTCCAGCTGCGCGGCGAACGCCAGACCCAGGAAGAACGCGACACCCGTCAGGTTCGCCCAGAGCAGCAACGCCATGATCGCGGTCAGCGGCCCGTAGGTCGCGCCGAAGCTGTCACTCACCCGGATGTACCCGGCCAGCAGCAGACTCGCGATCCACCAGAGCACGGTCGCCACCACGGCACCGAAGAGCAGCCAGGACAGCGCCGGCTGCTTGCGCCGCGCCGAGTACCGGAACAGCGCGCCGACCGCGAACACGATAAGCGCCAGGCTGACCGGCCAGCGCACCACGTCCCACGCCACCCGGACCCCGCCGGGCAGGCCGAACTCGCGTTCCGCCGACTCCCCCGCCGCCCGGCCCGCCACGAGCAGCAGGAAGCCGAAGAGCGCGGGCAGCCCGGCGGTGAACGCGAGGACCGCGGCCCGGATGTACTTCGCGATCGCCGGGCGATCCCGCTCCACCCCGTAGATCCGGTTCGCGCCCCGCTCCACCTGCGCCATCGCCGTGGTCAGCGCCACCAGGCCGGTCACCATACCGAGCGCCAGGGCCAGCTCGCCGGCCTCCTCGGTCTTGTCGCCGTCGTCCAGCAGCTCGCGGACCACGGGTTCGCTCGCCCCCGGGGTGAGCGCGATGACGGTGTCCGCGACCACCTGGCCGCCGGACTCCACCCCGAGATCCGTGGCCAGGCCGGAGAGCGCGATCAGGAACGGCACGATCGCCAGGCACAGCTGCAGCGCGAACGCCCGGGAGTGGCTGAAGCCGTCGCCGTACCGGAACCGGATGAACGCGTCCCGCAGCAGCGGCCACCGGCCGTAGTGCCGCAGCGCCACGAACGCGTCGTCGGCGGAGAGCTCGTCCCCGGACATCGTGCGGGTCTCGGGGACCGGTTCGGTACTGCTCAAAGCTGTTCCGCCCGATCGGCCACGGCGCCGGCGTCCTCCGCCAGGTCGGGGTCGGCGTCCGGCTGCGGCACGCAGAGCAGCAGCGCTTTCGGTCGTACGTGAATCTTCATGACCTTCCCCGGTGCGATCAGATCTCCGTCCAGCTGCCGGGGCTGTGCCCGGTTGCTGTAGATCTCCACACGCGATGCGGTGTACGTCTCCATCAGCGGCACCCGGTCCTGCCGGCGCAGCACCGCCCAGGCGAGCGCCGCCCAGTGCGCCAGGTTCGCCGGGCTGAGGATCGCCACGTTCAGCTTGCCGTCGTCCGGTTCGGCCTTGCTGAGCAGCCGCACGCCGCCCTGCAACCGGCCCACGTTGCCCACGATGATCGCGCGCGGGTGGCGGGGCATCGGCGCGCCGCCGTCCAGCCGGATCCGGGCCCGCATCGGACGGTCCAGCAGGTGCTTGGCGGCGCCTCCGACGTACGCCAGCCAGCCGATCCGCCGTTTCGCGGTCTCCGACGTGTCCTCCAGCATCTGGGCGTCGAAGCCCATGCCGGCCATCACCACGAAACACCTGTCGTCGATCATGCCGACGTCGATCCGGCGGCGGCCGCCCTCGAGCGCCACCTGCAGGCCGGTAGCCGGGTCGGTGCCGAGGCCCAGGTTCGCGGCGAGCAGGTTGCCGGTGCCGGCCGGGAGGACGGCCAGCGCGGTCCTCGTCCCGGCCAGGGCGGTGACGACAGCCGTCACCGTGCCGTCGCCGCCGCACGCGAAGACCAGCTCGGCGCCGTCCGCCATCGCCTTCTTCGCCTGGCCACGGCCGGGGTCCTCGGGCGTCGTCTCGTACCACCGGGGCTCGGGCCAGCCGGCCTTCTGCAGAGCCTCGCCGACGGCGGCACGCAAATGATCGAGATCGGCCACCTTGACGGGGTTCACCACGACGGCGGAGCGGGGTCCAGTCACGGTGCTCAGTGTGCCGGACGCCCGGCACCCCGGCGACCCGAGTGACGCCGGGAGGCACACTGCACAGGTGACCGAGCTGACTTATCCACACGTCGGGGCGACCCGTACCGGCCCGCTCCCGGCCGGGTACCGCCACCTGCGCTACCGCACCCGGATCGGCGCCGGCGAGGCCGTCCTCACCCGGGCCGGCGAGGCGATTCTCACGTTCGCGATGCACCGGGCCACCGGGGCACGGATCGTCGCCGACGCCGGGCGCGCCGCTCCCGGCGTCCGGCTCACCGTGGGCCTGGGCCCGCTGCGCGCGCCCTGCGAGGTTGTCTGGGTCTCCGAGCACGGCTTCGGGTACGGGACCCGCCCCGGTCACCCTGCCACCGGCGAGGAGGCGTTCCAGGTCGAGATCGACGACCGGGGCGACGTGTGGTTCACGGTCACCGCGTTCAGCCGCCCGGCCGGGACCCTGATGCGGCTCGGCGGTCCGGTGGCGGTGGGGTTCCAGCACCTGTACGCGCGCCTGTGCGGCCGGGCGCTACGGCGGGTGAGTACCGTTACGTCGTGAGTACGACATCGGTCACCTGGTGGGGACACAGCACCGTCTGGCTCGCCGACTCCGGCGTCACCCTGCTCACCGACCCGGTGCTCACCGACCGCCTCGCCCACCTGCGCCGGATGGCCGGCCCGACGCCGTCGCTGCCCGGGGCGCCCGACGCCGTGCTCCTGTCGCATCTGCACGCCGACCACTTCCACGCCGCCTCGCTGAAAGCCGTGCCCGGTTCACCTCTTCTCGTGGTTCCGCGCGGCGCCGGGTCGTTCACCGCGAAAGCGCTGGGCCGCGCGGCGGCCCAGCGCGTGATCGAGGTCGCGCCGGGTGAGGAGACGACCATTGCGGGGGTACGGGTCCGCGCCGTCCCCGCCCGGCACGACGGAGGCCGCGGCCCGTGGTCGCGGGAACGAGCCGTCGCCCTCGGTTACGTCATCGAGGGCAGCGCGCGCACCTGGTTCGCGGGCGACACCGGACTCTTCGACGAGATGTCCTCGATCGGGCCGCTGGACCTGGCGCTGATCCCGGTCGGCGGCTGGGGGCCGACGCTCGGCGCGCACGGCCACCTCGACGCGGTGGACGCGGCCGAGGCGCTGCGCCGGGTCAAGACGGCCTGGGCGGTGCCGGTGCACTACGGCACGCTCTGGCCGGCCGGGATGGGCCGGATCCGGCGGCACATGTTCGACGAGCCGGGGGCGCGGTTCGCCGAGCACGCCGCCCGCACGTCACCGGAGACCCGGGTGCGGGTGCTGGCACACGGCGAGACTCTGACGGTGGGGCCGGCGGCATGATCACATCCGTCCGGTCCGGCCCCGGAGGCCCGGAGTGATCGCTGAACTCGGCACCATCGCCTCGCTCTTCGCGATCGTGGCGTTCGGCGCGATCGTGCCTGTCGTCCCGACCGGCGCGGCGGTGAGCGGCGCCGCCGCCCTCGCGTTCCACACCCAGCCGCTCACCATCGTGCTGGTCCTGATCGCCGGGGCCGCCGGGGCGTACGTGGGTGACCTGGTGATGTACGCGATGTGCCGGCTCGGCGGGGAATCGCTGGCCCGGCGGCTGCGCTGGCTGCGCGACGAGCAGCGGCTCGCCTCGGTCAAGCATCGCCTGGAGGAGAAACAGGTCCCGGTCCTGCTGGTGTCCCGGCTGATTCCGGGCGGCCGGGTGCCGGTACTGCTCGCCGCCGCGTTCGTCGGCCTGCCCTGGCGGACGTTCGTGGTCGCGAACGTCCCGGCCTGCGCGCTCTGGTCGGTCGTCTACGCCGCGATCGGGCTGGCCGGCGGCTCGATCTTCCCCGAGCCGTGGCAGGGGGTGATCGCCGCGGTCGTGCTGATCCTGATCGTCAACCAGTCGATGACCTGGTTCTCCCGGCGGCGGTCGGTCAATACTTCAAATGCGTCCGGGTTAGCTTCGCCGCCTTCTCCACCACCGTGATCCCGCTCGGCATCGTCTTGTTCAGGTGCGACAGCACCGCGATCGAGACGTCCGTGTCGTCGTCGGTGATCCGGCCGACCGAGTTGATGATCCAGCGGCCGTTCTCGGTGGACCGGGAGAGCCAGCCGTTCTTCACGGTCGCCTCCTCCCCCGCCTTCGCGACCGCGGGGACACCCCAGTCCTGATCCTCGGCGACCGTGCTCATCAGCGTGTCCGCGTACTTCCGGGACGCCGCCGTCAGCTCGCCCTTCTCGTCGACCAGCGCGTCGAGCAGCTTCACCTGGTCCTTCACCGTGGTCCGGGTGAGGCCCCACGAGCTGCTCACCCTGGTCTGGGTGAGGCCGAGGCGCTTGTTGCAGGCACTGATCGCGCTCGCCCGGCCCAGCTTGCTGAAGAGCGACGTGGTGGCCGCGTTGTCGCTGTACCTGATCATCTTCTTGGCGAGCGCGTCCTCGCTCGACGTGACCTTGCGGCCCCTGTCCTGCGCGGTGAGCAGCAGGCATGCCAGGACCTGCACCTTCACGACGCTGGCCGTCTCGTACTTCTCGTCGCCGCGGTAGGAGTACGCCTCGCCGGTGGTCTTGTCGAGCACCGCCACGGAGAACTCGGGGACGGTGGCCGCATACTTCTTCAGCGCGGCGTTCAGCGCCTTGACGCGTTTCGCCCGCTCCTGCGCTGCCAGCTCCTCCGGGCTCGGGCCGGTCGGGGTCGGGCTCGCGCTCGGTTTCGGCGCGGCGGCCGGCGGGGCCTGCTTGAACGCGCCGGCCAGCGGCACCGCGCTCGCGGCGGAACCGTCGCCGGTCATGCCCCTCGCCACCAGCACACCGCCGCCCAGGATGCCGGCGGCGGCGACCATCAGGATGAGATTCCGGGTACGTCGCACTCATGCATAGTGCCGTGTCCCGGGCCCTCGATGCCGCCCGGAAGCCTGTGGAATCTGTAAGAGTGCCCGACTTTCGACCGTGGGGCAGCACACCCGTACCGTCCGTGACCGGTGGCGGGTGCGAGGCAGGCGCATGATGGGAGGCATGGCAATCCTCTCGGCCCTCACCCGTGCCGCGCTGGCGGCTCCCGCAGCCGCCGCCGACCTGACCCGGTCCGCAATCGGCCAGGTGATCGAGACGGCGGCGACCGCCGCGACCATTCCGGTACGCGCGGTCGGCCTGATCAGCCAGGCAGAACTGCTGTTGAACCGGGTCAACCTGGTCGCCGGCGAGGCCGAGGATCTGATCGGCCGGGTCAGCACCGCCGTCGCCCAGGCCGAGGAACTGATCACCAAGGTGACCCTGGTGGCGAACAGCGCGGAGACTACTGTCGGTGACGCCCGCGCGATCGCCACCGCCGCCGCCCTCACCATCGAGGAAGCCGCCACCATCTCGTCGGCGGCCGGCGACCTGGTTCGCCGCGCCTCGGTCACCGCCGAGGCGGCGGGCGTCGTGGTCGGGGACGCGGCGGCCGCGCTCGGCGAGGTCGGCGCGATCACGACAGCGGCCAAGTCAGCGGTCGGCGAGGTCTCCTCCATCACCACGGCGGCCTCCGGGACGATCGCCGAGGTGGCCGGGCTCACCGACTCGGCACGCGGCATCGTCACGTCCGCGTCCGGTGTCGCGGATCAGGCAGAGGCCGTGGTCGGCCGGGCGGACGCCCTGACCGGCGAGGTCGAGGTGCTGCTCAACGGATACGCCCCGACGCTGCGGCAGGCGGCGCCGCTCGCCGCCCGGTTCGTCGCCGAGCTGACGCCGGACGAGGTGACCGCCGCGATCCGGATGGTGGACCAGCTCCCGCAGCTGCGGGACCACCTGGTCAACGACGTGATGCCGCTTCTCGGCAAGCTCGACCAGGTCGGGCCGGACCTGCACAAACTGCTCGAGGTCACCGAGGACCTGCACCTGGCGATCGCCGGGCTGCCGGGCCTGAAGCTCCTCCGCCGCCGCGGCGAGGAGCGAGTCCACGACGCCTGACAGCAGCCCGATTCGCCCGCAGCGCCCTCCGAGCCGTAGCCGCCGCAGGTCGAACCGGCCTGATGAGCGTGCCGGCCTGATGAGCGTGCTCAGCTACGGCCCGGACCCCTCAGCCGTAGCCGGCGCGGGCTAAACCGGCTTGATCACCGCGCTGCGCTACGGCTCGGGCACGAGCCGGCTTCGAGCGCGGACGGGGTGGGCTTGCGGAGTGGGCTTGCGGAGTGGGCTTGCGGAGTGGGCTTGCGGAGTGGGCTTGCGGGGTGGGCCGGGGGTGGCGGCGGGAAGCGCCGGCGGAAGGGGCGTCAGGGGTGGCGAAGGCGGGGACGCGGTGATGCGGTTGGGGGCTGCTCGGGGCGTACCCGGAAAAAGGGCCGGCGCCCCCGATCGGGGACGCCGGACCGACGAGATGGGGATTGTCAGTAGACGGAGACGCCGTAGGCGTTGAGGGCCTCGACCACCGGCTGGAAGTAGGTGACGCCGCCGGTGCTGCAGTTGCCGGAGCCGCCCGAGGTCAGGCCGTGGGCGGTGCTGCCGGAGTAGAGCGGGCCGCCGCTGTCGCCGGGCTGGGCGCAGACGGTGGTGCGGATCAGGCCGGAGACCGAGCCCTCGGCGTAGTTGACCGTGCTGTTCAGGGCGGTCACGCGGCCGGAACGGGTGCCGGTGGTGGAGCCGCGGCGGTAGACCGTGGCGCCGACGGCCGGGGTGGAGGCGGAGGCGATGTCGATCGAGCCGACGCCGCCGGTCTTGGTGATCGACGTGTTGGTGTAGCGGACGATGCCGTAGTCGTTACCGGGGAAGCTGCTGCCGGTACGGGTGCCGAGCGTCGTCGAGCCGTTGGTCCACGTGGAGGAGATGTTCGTGCAGTGGCCGGCGGTGAGGAAGAAGTAGGTGCCGGCGCTGTTGCGCACGTTGAAGCCGAGCGAGCAGCGGCCGCCGCTGGGCGCGTAGATCGCGTCGCCACCGGAGATCTTGATGCTCATCTTGCCGGCGACGGATTCGATCCGGGCGGTGTCGCCGAGCTTCGCGACGGTGGCCTTGACCGCGGCAAGCTTCGCGCCGGTGACTGTCTCGTCGACGCTGACCACGACCTGGTTGCTGACCGGGTCGACGGCGAACGCGGTGCCGGGGGTCTTCAGGGTGGACTTCAGCGTGTTGTCGGCGGCGGCCAGGGTGGCGCCGCTGCGAGCGACGTAGCGCACTGTCGCGCCGGCCGCGCGGGCCTCGGCGGCGGTGGCGGAGTCGGTCACGTTGACCACGAGTTTGCCGGCGGAGTCCAGGTAGGACCCGGCGTCACGGGTGCCGAGCTTGGAGTCGAGAGCGACGGCGAGGGCTGAGGCGTCAGCGGCGGGGGCGGCAGAGGCGGGGCCGGGCATGGCGGCCAGTCCGCTGCCGACGAGCACGCCCACGGCCAAGCCGACGATCGGCCGGCGCAGCTTCGGGTTGAGCACGGTTCCTCCCAGGGGGACGGGTAGGTCTGGTGCACCGGTCAGGCGCACCCGTGCTCGCTAGTATTTAAATCGATCAATGTGCTGGCAAGGGTGCCAACTGGATCACCCAAACCTGATCAACTCGTGCATGAGCAGGCGAAACGACCGCTCCATATCGTCGGCCTATGACCCTTTCGGGATGAATGACCGATGAATAATGTGAGCGGCCGTCTCAGCGCGGCAACAACATCGACACACGGAGGTCACCGGTCCACGACGGTGATCGGCGCGTCGTCGGCGAGCCGGTAACCCAGGCCGTAGACGGTGGTGATCAGCTCCGGGTCGTCGAGCTTCGTGCGCAGCCGGCTCACGTGGACGTCGACCGTCCGGTTCGTGGTGTGCCGGTGACCCCAGACGTGGGTGAGCAGCTGCGACCGGCTGAACACCTGGCGCGGGTGGCGGGAGAGGAAGAGCAGCAGGTCGTACTCCAGGCGGCTGAGCTCCAGCAGCCGGCCGGCCCGGAACGCGGTCCGCGCGCGGGGATCGAGCTGGATTCCGCCGTCCGCGCGCGGCGCCGGCGCGACCGGCTCGAGCTCGACCGCCGCGGACGGGCCGGCCGCGTCGACCAGCTCCCGCAGCGCGGCCAGGATCCGCTCCCGGCCGTCGGCGCCGCCGCTGATGCTGATCGTCACGGTGACCGGCTCATCCTCGGGCGCCGGCGGCGGCAGCGGTCGCAGCAGGACCGGACGGGGATAGGCGGCGTGCGGATGAGCGACGGCGAGAGCAGACATCTCGGCTCCTGAATGTGTGATCGGACCAACAGGTGGCGCCGGCGATTGCGGCCGGCGCAAGGCAAGGATACATTTCCTATCTGTTAGATAGGTATCCCGCAGCGCAGTGGCGGGCGTCTCAACACATCGAGGGGGAACCCCCATGACCGTCAGCTCACTCGTGGACGCCGATCTCTTCCGTACCCTGCTCCGCCGGCACGCCGCCGCCGTCGTGGTGATCACCGCGCCGGGCGACGAGCAGCCGGCCGGTTTCACGGCGACCTCGTTCACCTCGGTCTCCCTCGACCCGCCGCTGGTCTCCTTCTGCCTTGCGCACAGCGCGTCGGCCTGGCCCGCGGTGGCCGCCTCCGACGTCGTCGCCGTGCACGTGCTCACCGAGGAGCAGGAGCACGTGGCGCGAACCTTCTCCACACGGGGCATCGACCGGTTCGCCATGCACGGCGACTGGGAGATCGGCCCCGGCGGGGTGCCCCTGCTCGGCGGGGTCCTCGCCCGCCTGGTCTGCCGGGTGGTCCGGCGGGTCGAGGCCGGCGACCACACGATCGTGCTGGCCTCTCCGGTGGCCGGCGCGGTGCACGACGACCTCGCGGCGACGCCGCTGGTCTATCACGACGGCACCTATCACAACTTGCGGAAAGCCGCCTGAAAGGACATATCGTGACGGGAATCCTCGTGATCTCCGGCAATCCCCGCTCCGGTTCACGCACCTCCGTCCTGGCCACCGCCGTCGGCGCGGCGATCGCCGCGCGGATCGGCTCGCCGGACCCGCACGTGATCGAGGTCGGCGATCTCGGGGCCGGGCTGCTGACCCCCGGCGACGACGCGACGAGAACCGCGCTCGCCGCCATCGCCGAGGCGAATCTGCTGGTCGTCGCCACGCCGACCTACAAGGGCAGCTACACCGGCGTGCTCAAGGTTCTGCTGGACCAGCTGCCGGCGCAGGCCCTCGCCGGCAAGCTGGCCGTGCCGGTGGTGACCGCCGGCGTGGCGCCGCAGGCCGCCGCCGCGGAGGCTCTGCTGCGCCAGCTGCTGGTCGAGCTCGGCGCGATCGCGGTCCGGCCCGGCCTGCCCGTGGTCGAGGCGGACCTGGCCGAGACCGCGGAGATCGCCCAGAAGTACGCGGCAGCGCTGGACTGGTGAGGGATCAGACCACGGCGAGCGTGTAGGTCCGGGTCGCCGTCCCACCGAACTCGTCGGTGAACCGCACGGTGAAGGTGAACAGCGCACCCACCTCCTCGTCGACCGTCCCCTCGAGGGTGCCCGTCGCCGGGTCCAGGACGACCGTCGCGGGCAGCGTGCCGGACTCCACCGACCAGACGCCGTCCCGGCCGTCCGCCACGGTCAGCCGCTCGGTGTAGTGACTCCCGGCCGGTGCGTCGGCCAGCGACGTCTCCACGATCCGCGGCGCGGCGGTCACCACGGGGATCACCACGCGGCGGGTCACCGACTGGGGCACGTAATCGGTGAACCGCACGGTCACCGTCCGGTCCCCGGGCACGGTCGGCGTGCCGGAGAGGACCCCGCCGGCGGAGAGCTTCAGGCCCGCCGGCAGGGCGCCTGCCGCAAGCTTCCAGCCCCCGCGCCGGCTGCTGCCGAGGGAGAGCTTCGCCGAGTACGGGACACCCACGGTGGCCGTGGCGGTCCGGGAGGTCGTGATCGCCGGCGCCTTCGGCGGGGCCGGCACGAAGAGCAGCCGGTCCGGCGCCCCGGCCCGGGAGGACACCTTGCCCTTGGTGGCGTTCGCGACCAGCTGGTTGCGGACCTGCGCCGGGGTGAGGCCGGGGCTCGCGTCGAGCAGCAGCGCGGCGGCGCCCGCCACGTGCGGTGCGGCCATCGAGGTGCCGCTCCAGGTCGCCGTCGCGGTGTTACCGGCCGCGGTCGCCGAGGTGATGTCCACGCCCGGTGCGAAGAGGTCCACGGCGCGGCCCCAGTTGGAGAACGGCGCCCGCTTGTCCTTCCGGTCCGACGCGGCCACGGTGATCGCCTCCGGCACGCCGGACGGGCTGCCCAGCGACGCGTCGCTGTTCTCGTTGCCGGCCGCGGCCACGAACGTCACGCCGGACGTGATCGCCCTGGTGACCGCCGAGTCCAGTGCCGGGCTCCAGTCGCCGCCGAGGCTCATGTTCGCCACCGCCGGGTGGACCGCGTGCGCGGTGACCCAGTCGATGCCGTCGATCACGTCGGAGAGGCTGCCGGAACCCTCGCAGTCGAGCACCCGGACGCTGACCAGCTTGACCTTCTTCGCCACCCCGTACGTGCTGCCGCCGATCGTGCCCGCCACGTGGGTGCCGTGGCCGTTGCAGTCGTCCGCGCGGCTGTCCCGGCCGACGAAGTCGTAGCCGTACGAGGCCCGCCCGCCGAACTGCTGGTGGCTGGTCCGGATGCCGGTGTCGATCACGTAGGCGTGCACCGTGTCGCCGTCCGCGGAGGGCTGGTAGGACTTCGACAGGCTCCGCCCGCGCTGGTCGGACCGGTCCAGGCCCCAGGCCGGGTTCTTCTGGGCGCCGGTGAGGCGCAGCACCCGGTCCGGCTCGACGAAGCGGACGGCCGGGTCGGTGGCGAGCCGCCTCGCCTCGGCTGCGGTCATCTCCGCGGTGAACCCGGGGTAGCCGGCGAACCGGTGCAGGACCCGGCCGGGGGCGGCGCTCAGCGTGCTGACCTGACCCTGGTGCTGGAGCGTCACCACATAGCGGCCGGTGGCCGCCGCCTGAGCCGGGGACGGCGCGACGATCGAGGTGGCGGCGGCGAGCACGGCCGCGGTCAGGGTCCACTTACGCATGCCCTGCGAGATCGGACGTATCGGAAAGTGCTTGAGACCCTAGAGGTTGCGGGCCGCTAGCAATGCGAGTCGCACCCGGTTCGGGCTGCCGGTCTTGGTCATCAGCGCGGTGATGTGGGTCTTCACGGTGGTCACCCCGATGTGCATCCGCTCAGCGATCTCACCATTGCTCAAGCCCTCCCCGACCAGGCCCAGCACCTCCTGCTCGCGGGCGGTCAGCCCGCCGATCCGGCGGGGCTGCTCGGGCTTCGCGTCGACCGCCCGCCGCACCAGCCGGCGCAGCACCTCCTGGCTGTACGGGCTCTCCCCCGCCGCCGCCTGCCGGATCCCGTTCAGCAACTCGGCCGGCGGGGCGTCCTTGAGCAGGAACCCGCACGCGCCGGCCTGCAGCGCCGGGTAGAGATGGTCGTCGTCGCCGAACGTGGTCAGCACCAGCACCCGCGCGGCCGGGCGCTCGCCGACGATCCGGCTGGTCGCGGTGATCCCGTCCACGCCGGGCATCCGCAGATCCATCACGATCACGTCGGGTGCGAGCCGGGCGGCCAGCTCGACCGCGGCCCGGCCGTCACCCGCCTCGCCGACCACCTCCAGGCCGGGCTCCGCGTCGCAGAGCATCCGCAGCCCGGCCCGGACGAGTTGCTGGTCGTCGACGAGCAACACCCTGATCATGAGTTCTCCCCCGGTATCACCGTCGCGACCCGCCAGCCGGGCCCGTGCGGCCCGGCGTTCAGCACACCGCCGAGCACCTCGACCCGCTCCCGCATCCCGACGAGGCCGTGCCCGCCGCCGGGTGGGGCGGCCCGCACGGGAGCCCCGCCGTCGTCGGCCACCTCCCATTCGAGATCATCGCCGGCGAGGACGATACGCAGGCTGGCGCGAGCCGACGGTCCGGCGTGCTTGGCCACGTTGGTGAGCGCCTCCTGGGTGAGCCGGAGGACGGCCAGGCCGCGGACCGCGTCGAGAGCGCCGACCGCGGGGTCGATCTCGGCCTCGACGATCACGCCGGCGCGCCGGGCGGTCTCCACGGCGCCGTCCAGCGCGGCGGGCAGGGCGGACGGGTCGATCGCGGTGAGGGCGGCGTCACCGCGTACCCCGTCGGGGTCGCGCAGCACGGCGACCAGCCGGCGCAGATCCGCCAGGGCCGCGGTCCCGGTCCGATGGACGTCGTCGAAGACGGCGTCCACCTCGGGTTCCAGATCCGGCAGCACGTGCCGCGCCACGCCCACCCGGAGCACCATCGACGCGACGTGGTGGGCGACCACGTCGTGCAGCTCCCGGGCGATCGCGCTGCGCTCGTCGGCGCGGGCCGCCCGCTGCTCGGAGAGGGCCCGGCGCTCGGCCTGGACGCCCAGCTCACGGGTGGTCCGCACGACGGTTCCGATGAGCACCGGGAGGCCCAGGTTGATGCAGAGGCCGACCAGGTTCTCGGTGAGCGAGCCGGTCCGGTGGAAGATCAGGTAGACGGCGGCGACCAGGCCGACGTTGCCCCACAGCATCCGGCGGGAAGGCGCCCAGAGGGCCACCTCGCCGATCGCCCACGCCGTGCCCACCTGGTTGATCGTGTAGTCGTCCAGTGTCCGCAGCGCCACCGCGAAGAGCACGGTCTGCACCAGCAGGTTGATCGGCGGACGGCGGTGCAGCAGCAGCCCGGAGGAGAACGCCGCGACCGCGAGCGCCCACTGCGGGCCGGTCACCGGCACCCCGGTCTCCCGCGGCGCCAGCAGCAGATAGACCACGCCGGAGGTGTTCAGCAACAGCATCCGGGTGAACGTGTCCCGCACGTCGAAGAGACGTCCCCGCCGGCCCATGGTGGTCAGCCTAGGCGCTATCGACGGAGCACCGCGGCGCCGGCGGTCACGGTCACCGCGGCCAGGGCCGCGAACGCGATCAGGGTGGTCCCATCGGGTTGCAGCAGCGGTTGCGCCCGCAGCGCCTGCCAGGTCAGGAGCAGCACCAGTACGGCGTAAGCCCCGCCCCCGACGAACACGAGCCGCATCCGCTTCACCGGGTCGGCGACCAGCCGCCCCAGCAGGACGGCGAGCAGCGGCAGCGCCTGCAGCGCGTGCAGCCCGACGAAGTGGCCGATCCGCAGGTCCCCGCCGGTGGTGCTCCACCCGGTCACCGGCATGCCCGGCCCGCCGTCCGGGACGCCCACCGCGTGCGCCCCGGGAGCGGTGGCGGTGCCGCCCTGCGTGGTCATCAGGAACGCGACGGCCATGCCGAGCAGCGTGACCAGCAGGCCGAGACGGATCGCCCAGGCGATCGCCCGGTCCGGGATCCGCTGCCGCAGGGCGGTGACCCCGATCAGCAGGTGCGCGAAGAAGAGGACCATGATGGACGTGCCCATCGCCGACCAGAGCGTCGCGTCCAGCGGTGTCGCGATGTTGTAGTGGCTGGTCCTGCCCCGGATCACCTGGAACACGATGATCGCCAGCTCGGCCACCGCGACCCCGACGATCACGATGCCGGCCCACTCGGCCGGCCGGCTGCGGCGCGGCAGGATCGACAGCATCCAGGCGAGCGTCCCGGCGTAGACCACGAACGAGACGGCGAACTTGAACGGCTTGAGCCAGATCGGCACGCCGGTCAGGATCCGGGGATCGGTGAGGATCCCGACGGCGGCGACGACAGCGAGGACCGCCGAGGCGGCCGTGAGGGCCAGCAGCGCCCGGTTCCAGCGCACCGGCGTGGTTACAGCGGGAAGATCGATCGTTGTCATACTCGCAGCGTCCCGTTCCGGAGCCGCCGGATCGCCCGACCGGGGGCCGTCCTTGCGGCCGGTCGTCGGAGGCCTTCTCCTCCCCTGGTAGGAGACCGCCATACTGGCCCGGTGATCCCCCACACCGACTTCCCCGCCGACGACTCCGGGCGGCGCAGCAGCAACTCCTTCGGCAGGTCCGTCGTCGCCGACGCGCTGCGCGCCGCGGACCCGGCCGCCGCGGCCGCCGCCGAGCGGGAGACCGACTGGCGACGCGGTTACCTCCGTCATTTCCGGGCGCTCGTCGAGGCCGGGCTCTCCGCCGGCGGGGCCGCGGCATACGAGATCGCCGAGGCCGGGCTGGCGTCGGTGCAGGCGCGGATGCGGTTCCGCCGCGACGACGGGGAGTTCACGCTGGCCCAGGCCCTGCTGGCACAGCCGGAGCGGCCGTTCGAGACGGTCACCGTGACCGGCACGGGGGTCGCCGAGAAGGAGCTGGGCGTGCCGTACCGCGGCGACCTGCTCCGGGGCGACGCGCTGAAACGGCAGCTCGACGACTGGGTCACTCGCGGCGTGATCGAGGAGTCGGCCGCGGCCGCGGTGCGGGAGGTGGCCGCCAACCCGGACTGGCTGGACCTCAGCGACCAGCGCCTGGTCACGTTCGGCGCAGGCTCGGAGATGGGGCCGCTCGCGTCCGTCCTGGGCTGGGGCGGCACGGTCCTCGCCGTCGACCTGCCGCGGGCGGACCTGTGGGAGCGCACCGCCGCCCTCGCCTCGCAGTCGGCCGGCCGGCTGCTCGCCCCGCTCGCCGCCACCACCGGCCCGGTCGCCGACCCGGTGGACGCCGCCGACGCTCACCCGATCCCGCAGCCGGTCGCCGGTGTGCCGGGCGCCGATCTGCTCAGTGACCTGGGCGCGGTCGCGCAGTGGCTGCTCGGCTTCGACGAGCGGCTCATTCTCGGCAACTACGTCTACGCGCCGGGCGGGTCGTACCCGAAGCTCGCGGCCGCGCTGGACGCGCTCGCCGTGCACCTGCGCGAGCAGCGGCCGGACACCGCGCTCGCCTTCCTCGCCACGCCGACCGACGTCTACGCCGTGCCGGGCGAGGCGGTCGCGCAGAGCCGGGCCCGGTTCGCCGCACGGTCCCGGCGGGCCCGGACCGGCGCGCTGCTCTCCGGCGGGCGGCTGCTGCGCCCCAACTACCTCACCGACCTGGCGCCCGGCGTCAACGACAGCCTGGTTCCGCAGCAGGGGCCGAACTACGCCCTCGCGAAACGCATCCACCGCTGGCGGGCCGCCGTCGCGCGCCGGGACGGGGTGGTCAGCTTCACGGTGGCGCCGCCGACGCGTACCCGATCGGTGGTCAGCAACCGGCTGCTGGCCGCCGCCTACGCGGGCGCGCACCTCTTCGACGTGGAGATCTTCGAACCGGCCGCCGCGAGCCGCCTGATGGCCGCGCTGATGGTGCACCAGATCCGCCGTCCCCGGCCGGCCGATCCGGCCGCGTGGAAGGACGAGGCGACCGGAGCGGCACACGGCGGGCTGTGGCGTGCCGCCTACCACCCGAGGACGGCCCTGCCGCTGGCCGCGGTCCGCGGGCTGCTGAGCCGGTGAGCGTCGCCGGACTGGTCCTGGCCGCCGGGGCGGGCCGCCGGTACGGCATGCCGAAGGCCCTGGTCCGCTACGACGGGCAGCTGCTCGTGGAGCGCGCCGCGGACACGTTGTCCCGGGCCGGCATCGACCGCGTGCTGATCGTCCTCGGCGCGGCGGCCGACGAGGTGCGCGCTCGCGGGCGTCTCCCGGAGACCGTCGTCAACCCGGACTGGGAGACCGGTATGGGGTCGTCCCTGCGGACCGGGCTGGCCTCCCTCGCCGCGACGCCCGGCTGCACGGCCGCTGTCGTGCTGCTCGTCGACATGCCCGGGGTCAGCCCCGAGGCGGTCCGCCGGATCACCGCCCACGCGGCGCCGGACGCCCTGATCATGGGTGGTTACTCCGGCCGGCGGGGGCATCCGGTGCTGCTCGGGCGCGACCACTGGTCCGGGGTGTCGGCGTCGGCCACCGGCGATCGGGGGGCGCGGGACTACCTGCGTACCCATGAGGTGGTGGTGGTCGGGGTCGGAGACGTGGCCGATGACAAAGATCTTGACGAGCCGGGCAACCTTTCCGCGATCCACGACCACTGACCCTTCGACAACACCCTCGAAGGAAGGCTGGATCGTGTTCGACAAAATGCGGAAGCGGTGGCGTGCCGGCGTGGTGGCGGTGGCCGCCCTCGGTCTGGGTCTCGGCGCTGTCGTCTACACCCAGGGCGCGTCGGCCGCGTCCTGGCCGAGCGCTACCAGCACGGTCAAGGTCACCGCGAGCAAGCCGATCTCCGGTACGGTCGACGGCGGCCTCAAGCGGTACGTCGGCAGCGGCGCCCTCGGCAGCGGCTCCCAGGACGAGGGTCAGGACCCGCTCTTCGTGCTGGCCGACGGCGCGGTCCTGAAGAACGTCATCATCGGCTCGCCGGCCGCCGACGGCATCCACTGCAAGGGCTCCTGCACGATCCAGAACGTCTGGTGGGAGAACGTCGGCGAGGACGCCGCCACGTTCAAGGGCGGCTCCGGCGCGAAGTACACGGTCACCGGCGGCGGCGCGAAGTCGGCCGACGACAAGGTGTTCCAGCACAACGGCGGCGGCACCCTGACGATCAGCAACTTCCAGGTCAGCGACTTCGGCAAGCTCTACCGCTCGTGCGGGAACTGCTCGACGCAGTACAAGCGCGCGGTCGTGGTGAAGAACGTGACGGTCACGGCGCCGGGCAAGAGCATCGTCGGCATCAACACCAACTACGGCGACACCGCCACGCTCTCCGGCATCACCATCACCGGTGACAGCAAGAAGAAGATCTCGATCTGCGACCGCTTCACCGGCAACAAGACCGGCAAGGAGCCGACCAAGACCGGCAGCGGCCCGGACGGCACCTACTGCAAGTACACGACCGCGAACATCACCTACAAGTAGGCATCCAGCGCGCCCAGCGTGCTGATCCGGCACATCTCCTCGACCGGTCCGCTCCCGGACCGGTCGAGGTGCACCGCCCGCAGGCCGGCCTCCCGCGCCGCCAGCACGTCGAAGGCGTGATTGTCGCCCACGCTGAGCACCGATCCGGGCTCGATCCCCCACCGCCCGCAGGCGAGCCGGAACGCCTCCGGGTCGGGCTTGGCGACCCCGAGATCGTCGGGAGTGAACACCTGTGCGATGTGGCTCAACCCGATCCGCCGCAGCTTGCCGCGCTGCTGAACGGCGCTGCCATTGGTCAGCACCGCGACCGCCAGGCCGGCCCCGGCAGCCTCGTCCACCGCAGCGACCGCGTCGGGACAGGCCCGATAACCGGTGTCGTAGTGGGCGAGATAGCCCGCGAAGATCGCGTCCGCCTCGTCCGGGTCGTGGCGGACCCCCAGGAACTCCTCCAGCCGCCGGCGGCGCTGCTCGGCATAGCTGATCTCGCGGCGGCGCCAGGCGACCAGATGCCGTTCGGTGATCTCCTCCCAGGCACGGATCGTGGCCTCGTCGGACGCCATCCCGATCGACGGCAGCCAGGCAGCGAGCGCGGCCGCCACCGAGGCGTCGTGGTCGCCCAGCGTGCCGTCCAGGTCGAAGAGAACCCCCTTCAAGATCACCCCACCAGGGTACGGGCGCGGAGCCGCCGCAGCATCCGCGCGTCCCCGAAACCGACGGCACGGGCCGCCGCCTCCACCGTGGAGCCGTGCCCGATCAGATGCTCGGCCCGCTCCAGCCGGAGCTGCTGCTGGTAGCGCAGCGGCGTCTGCCCGGTCGCCGCGGTGAAGAGGCGGGTCAGCGTCCGCTCGCTCACCCCCGCCGCGGCGGCCAGCTCGGTCAGCCGCAGCGGCTCGGTGAACCCGGCGTCGATCCGGTCCTGCACCCGGTGCACCACGTCGCTCAGGTGCGACCGGTGCCGCAGCATCGCGCTCTCCTGCTGGTCGTCGCCGTTGCGCCGGGCGTAGACCACCATCTCCCGGGCCACCTGCGCGGCCACCGCCGGGCCGTGCCGCAGCGCCACCAGGTGCAGCGCCAGGTCGATGCCGCTGGCGATGCCGGCCGAGGTGACCACCCGGTCGTCGGAGACGTAGAGGACGTCCCGCAGCACGGTGGCCGCCGGGTATTGCCGGGCCAGGCGTTCCTGCAGGTCGTGGTGGGTGGTGCAGCGCCGGCCGGCGAGCAGGCCGGCCCGGCCGAGCGCGTCGGCGCCGGAGCAGACGCTCGCCACCGAACCGCCCGCGGCGTGGTGGGCGGCGATCCGGTCCAGCGTGGGGCGGGCGAAGTGGCCGTACCCGCTGCGCCAGCCGGGGACCACGACCAGGTCGTCCGCCGTCAGCTCGGGCCAGGTGGTGTCCGCGTGCAGCATGACGCCCTGCCACGTTGGCACCGCGGGCTCCTCGGCCACGTACGCCATCGCGTACCCCGGCGCGGTCCCGAACACCTGGGCCGGGCCGGCCAGGTCGAGCAGATGCACCTGCGGCGTCAGGACGAACACCACCCTGCTCACGATCCGGTCACTCCCCGATGATCTCCGCGACGGTCTTCACGGTGGCGAAGCGGCCGGCCAGCGCGTACTCGGTCCGGGCCGACACCTCCGCCGCGGACAGCGTACGCGGGTCGGCCAGCAACTCCTCCACGCTTTGATCGGCGGGGGCGTCCCGGTGCGGGATCGGGTTCGTCGCCGTCGCGTCGATCGCGAACGTGACGTCGTACCCGAGGTCGGACGCGACCCGCGCGGTCGTCTCCACGCACTGCTCGGTGCGCAGCCCGCAGACCGTCACGGCGTCCACCTTCCCGGTCACCAGCCGGTGCTGGAGGTCGGTGCCGGTGAACGCGTTGTGCACGGTCTTGCGGAGAATCGGCTCGTCGGCGGCCGGCTTGAGCTCGTCCATCACGCGCACGAACCCCCCGGCCGGGTCGAACGTGTTGCCGGTGCCCGGCTCCTCGTGCAGCACCCAGATCACCGGCTCGCCGGCGGCCCGCGCGGCCTCCACGAGCCGGCCCACGTTCTCGATCACATCGGGGTTGTCGGTCGTCGCCCAGAGCGGCCGGGCCCGGAACGACTCCTGTACGTCGATCACGATCAGCGCGTTTGTCATGCCATCGATTCAACGTGCGCGGAGGCGTTCGGAAGAAGACACCATCGAGACCGGGGGCGGACCGATCCGGTCAGGACCGGCGGTTCTCGCGAGCCGCCGAGCGGGAGCGCGCATGCTCCAGGAGACGATCGATCTCGGACGCCGTGGCCGGGCCCGGCTCGACCACGCCGGCCCAGCCCTGCACGCCGTAGGCCGGGTGCGGGACGAGCCGGTCCGGGGCCGCGAAGTCGATCTCCGGCCGCCGCTCGGCCAGCTCCTCCGGGCCGAAACCGAACACCCGCCGGAACTCGTCGCGGCCCAGCTCCAGGTTGAGCCGGTAGGCGCCGGGCCGGTCCAGGCGGGACTGCTCGTCGAAGCCCGGCACGTCGTGCCCGACGATCGTGGCGAACGGCCGCATCCGGTCGTCGCCGGCAAAGAAGAAGCGGTCACCCCAGGTGTACTCCGGCATGCCGGAACCGGGCTCGATCCGGGTCATCGACACACCCGGCAACTCCATGATCCGTGCGGCCAGCGCGGCCGCCGCGTCAGGGGCAGTCATGTCACCATCAGCCATGACCTTCACCGTATCGTTGAATCACCCGGTTAGGGTTTGCCCGCCACTGTGCTCGGGGAGGGTGTGCTGAAGTCTCAAACCGCTGTGCACCGCCCGGCGGATCTGGCCCGGGCGCACGGGCTCTCCGCGCAGGCCGTGCGCAACTACGAGCGCGACGGGTTCCTCCCGCCGGCCCGGCGATCCGCTGCCGGCTACCGCCTCTACACCGACCGGCACGTGCGTGCGCTCAGCGCGTTCGTCGCGCTCTCCCGGGGGTACGGGCACCGCGTCGCCGCCGAGATCATGCGAGCCGTGAACCGGGGCGACCGATCCTCGGCGTACGCCGCAATCGACCGTGCCCACGTCCTCCTGCAACGTGACCGGGAGACCCTCGCCTCGGTGTCGGCCGCGGTCGGCGTGCTCTCGTCCGCGCCGGCGGCCCGTGCCCACCGCGGGCCGGTCACCGTCGGGGTCCTCGCGTACCGGCTCGGGGTCACCCCTGCCACGCTGCGCAAGTGGGAACGGGCCGGGATCCTCGCGCCGGCCCGGGACGGCTCGGCCCGGATCTACTCCGCCGAGGACGTCCGGGACGCCGACCTGGCCCACCTGCTACGCCGGGGCGGGTACCTGCTCGACCACATCGCCGCGGTGGTGCGGCAGGTCCGCTCGGCCGGCGGTCCGGAACCGCTCGCCGCGTCACTGGCCGGCTGGCAGGAGCGGATCGACGACCGGGCGCGGCAGATGCTGACCGGCGCCGCCCGGCTCGCGTCCTACCTCGAAACAGACGCTGCCCCGCCCGGGGGGTAACGGGCGGGGCAGCGGTCAAGGGCGATCAGCGCGGGAAATCGCGGTAGTTGCCGGTGTAGTAGTCACCGACCTGATCGCGGTACTCGGGCGTCTCGAAGGTCTCCTTGTCGTACTCCGGAGAGCTCTTGATCTGCTCCTTCGTACGGTCCACGTAGACCTTGCGCTCGTCGTGGTCGATGGTCTGCACCGTTCCGGCCGGAAGGAGCACCTTCCGCCCGAAGATCCACGGTCCGGTGTCGACCACCAGGTAAGCGCTGCCGACGTCGTAGCTGGCCCGGTCGATGGAGCCGATGTGACCATCGGTCGCCTCCACCTTGAACCCGACCAGATCCACGCCGACCCGCCCGGTCTCGTCGACGCTCTCCACGCCGGCGGGATCGGTCGTGCTGCCCGCCAGAGCCGGATCGCGCCACGTCCACGGGGTGAACGGCGTCGGTTGCATCACGGCCTCCTCACATCGATGAATCTGCCGTTGTACATCCGGTACCCGTGCCGTCCGCCGGCGAAACGCCCGGCCCGCGATCGGCTCAGCGGTTGATGTCGCCACCGGACAGTGCGGCCAGGTCAGCGCGATCCGGCAGGCCCTCGCAGTCACCCGGCACGGTGACCGCGAACGCCCCGGACTCGATCGCCGTGCGCAACCGGTCCGGCGCCGCCGCGCCCGCGAGCCGGTCCGCCAGATAACCCGCCACGAACGCGTCCCCGGCGCCGACCGGGTCCACCGCGGTCACCGTCAGGGCCGGCAGCGCGTGCCGTTCCCCGTCGATCGACGCGGCACAGCCCCGCGCGCCGTCCTTCACGATCACCTCGGACGGGCCGAGTCTCGCCAGGCCGTCGACCGGGTCCGCGGAGTCGGTGAAGATGGCCGCCTCGTCCGGGCCGGCGAACACCACGTCGGCGCGGCTCACCAGGTCACGCAGGACCGGCGCCGCGTCGAAGCGGGACCACAGCTTGCTCCGGTAGTTGACGTCCACCGAGACCGTCACCCCGGCCGCCCGGGCCGTCTCCACGGCCGCGAAGACCGCCGCCCGGCAGGAGTCGCTCAGCGCCGGGGTGATGCCGGTGACGTGCAGGATCCGCGCCGACCGCACCTCGGCCTCGGGCACGTCGGCCGGGCTGAGGCGGGAGCCGGCGCTGCCCGCCCGGTGGTAGTCGGCGTGGATGAACTGGCCGGACCGCTGATAACGGATCATCAGGCCGGTGAAGGATTCGTCGGGGACGGCTATCACCCGTACCCCCGAAGAGCGCAACCGGGACGCGATGAGCGCGCCCGTCGCGTCCGGGCCGAGCCGGCCCAGCCAGGTGGCGTCGCCACCGAGACGCGCCACACCGATCGCCACGTTGCTCTCCGCCCCGGCCACGCCGAGGCTGAACGACCTGGCGTGGCCGAGCGGGCCGATCCCGTCCGCCACGAAGATCCCCATGGACTCGCCGAACGTGAGGAGCCCCGTCGTGAGTTCAGTCGTGGGCCCCGTCGTGGATTCAGTCGTGGGTCCCGTCGTGAGTCCGGTCGTGGGCGCGGTCATGAGCGCGCGTACCGGACGGCGTCGACGGCGTGGCGGGCGCGGGCGGCCAGCGCGGTGAGGCTGCCGCCGCTGGCCGCGTCGCCGATCAGCGGGCCGCCGACGCCGACCGCCACCGCTCCCGCCGCCAGCCACTGCGGGATGTCGTCGAGGGCGATGCCGCCGGTCGGCAGGACGCGCACGTCCGGGAGCGGACCACGCAGATCCTTCAGGTACGCCGGGCCCAGCCCACCGGCCGGGAACAGCTTGATCAGCGGCGCGCCGGCCCGGTGCGCCGCGTAGATCTCGGTCGGGCTGAACGTGCCCGGATAGAGCGGCACCCCGGCCGCGATCGGCACCGACACCGGCGACACCAGGAAGGCGGCGCCCGCGTCGACGGCCGCCTTGGCGTCGTCCTCGGTGAGGATCGTGCCGGCGCCGATCCGCACGGTGTCCGGCAGCTGGCGGCAGAGGCCGGCGATCGCCTCCAGGGCACCCTCCGAGGTGAGGGTGATCTCGAGAGCGGTGACGCCGGCGGCGACGAGCACGTCGGCGACCGCGGCGAACATGGTGGCGCTCGGCGCCCGCAGGATGGCGACGAGACCGGAGTCGGCGATGGCGGCGGAGACAGGATCGAGGGGAACCGAACCGTTGAGCGAAGTCACACGCCGATCCTGCCCGATGCCCCCGTGGGGGCAAAAGCCGCTCCACCAGCTCCGATCAGATCAGCTCCGATCAGATCAGCTCCGGTCCGGCTCCGGGGTGCTGACCGCTTTGCGGCGGGAGCCGTTCAGCGCCGCCGGGTCGGCCGCGGCCGGCGGCCGGTCGGTGATCTCCAGCTCCTCGCGCACCGCCGCCTCGAACTGCTGCAGCACGAGCGGCACCTGGGCGAGCAGCTCACGGAAGTGGGTGCGGGGCTCGACGCCGACCACGCCGGCCGGGTTCATCTCGCTGTGCAGCCGCTCCAGCTGGAGGTGCGCGGCGAGGGCGGCCGAGCGGACCGGGCCGGAGGCCAGCAGCCGGACCGGCATCAGCGCGGGGCCGATCTCGTCGAGATAGTTCAGGACGGTCGGCGGTTTCGCACCGGCGTCGTACGCCGCGCGCAGCCGGTAGGTGGCCCGGTCGAACGCGGTCAGCAGCTGGACATAGGCGGCTCTGCGCTCGTCGTACCACCGGCGGGAGCGGCGGCGCCGGTGACGCAACGTGTTGGTGCGGGCGGCGGCGAGGTGCGTGGCCGCAGCCCCGGCGAGGGCGCAGACGACGGCAACGAGGGGAAGGCCCCACCACGGGATCTGAGACACGCGCTAACGGTATCGACCCGGTGCCCGGCCCGCTGTCAACCACACCCCTATCGGTGGCGCACCCGTGCGAGCGCCGCATCGATCGCCCGTGCCGCCTCCTCGGTGACCCGGGCCGCGCCGAGCATCGCCCCGCGCCGGGCGACCTCCGCCACCCGCCCCGCACCGAGCCGCTCCGCGGCGGCCGCCCGCGCCCGGTCCAGCCGGGCGGCCTCCGCCGGGTACACCGCGGCCCGCGGCAACGCCGCGTCCAGCAGCACCGCCGTCTCGTCCTCACCGACCCGCGCCAGCAGCACCACGAGGTTGCGCAGGGCGGCCGCCCGCAGGGTGTCGTTGCCGGCCCGCCGCCACAGCCGCAGCACGTCCCGGAACGCGGCGAGAGCCACCGCCGGGTCGCCGTGCCGGCTGCGGATCGCCACCGCCGCCGAACCCGACGCCGCCTGGAAGAGCCGGTCGTCGACCGTCCCGGCCAGCGTCTCCGCCTCGGCGAGCAGGGTCAGCGCCGCCTCCGGGTCAAGATCGCCGAGTGCCTCGCCGAGCCCGTACCGCGCCTCGGCCCGGGCACCCGGATTGCCGGTGCCGTCGGCCAGCTCGACCGCCGCGCTCGCCACCGCGACCGCCGCAGCGCCCCGGCCCGACCAGGCCAGGACCAGCGCCTCACCGGTCATGCCGGAGACCCGGGCGAGAGGCTCGCCACCCATCGCCCGGTAGTGCGTCAGCGCCGTCTCGGCGTCGCACTCGACGAGCGCGACGTCACCGAGCACCTCGTGGGCGGGCGCGCCGGGCGGATCGGCGGCGGTCGCGAGCCGGCGGGCCTCGGCCAGGTCACCGCGACCCCAGGCGTGCGTGGCCGCCGCCGCGAGGGCGTCCGCGCGGACGGCGGCGGGCACGTCCGGCGCGTCGGCCTCTACGGCCCGGCCCCACGCCAGCACCTCGTACTGCTGGCAGCGGTAGCCGTAGCGGTACATCGCCGCCGCCAGCCGGATCCGCACGGCGGCGTCCCCGCGGGCATGGGCGAGCCTCAGGTCCGGCAGGAGAGCGTCGATATCCCGTACGGCGGAAGCCTGATCGGCCCCCCGCATGCGTGCGTCGAGCTCCTCGGCCGCGGCGGCCATCGCCGTCGCGTGCCGCTGCAGCGTGCCGCTGAACTCGGCGGCGGCGTGCCGCACCGGTCCCGCCGCCAGCCCGGCGCCCGCCTGCTCCAGCGCGTAGGCCCGCACGGTCTCCAGCAGCCGGAACCGGCCGGCGCCGTGCCGCACCACCAGCGACCGGTCCACCAGACCGGCCAGCAGCCCGGCGATCCGGCTACGGGGCAGCCATTCGTCCGCGGTCACCGCCTCCGCCGCCGCCACGGTGAACCCACCGGCGAACACCGAGAGCCGCCGCAGCAGCCTCGCCGACGCGTCGTCGAGCAGCGCGAACGACCACTCCACCACGGCCCGCAACGTGCGATGCCGCGGATCAGCGCCCCGGCGGCCCCGGTCCAGCAGGTCCAGCCGGTCGTCCAGCCGGGCCACCAGCTCGTCCACCCCGAGCGCGCCGGCCTGCACCGCCGCCAGCTCGATGGCGAGCGGCATCAGATCCAGCCGCTCCACGATCTCCCCCACGGCGCCCGACGACGGCACCCGGGCCCGCTCACAGAACAGCCGCCCGGCCGCCTCCGGACTCAGCGGCCCCAGCCGCAGCACGCGCTCGCCGTCCGCCCGCAGACTCTCCTGACTGGTCACCACCACGCGCACCCCGCGCAGCGCCTCGGCCAGTTCGGCCGCGACCTCGAGCACGTGCTCGCAGTTGTCCAGCACCACCACCGGATGCCGGGCCGCCGCCTCCGCGATCACCGCGAGCGGCACATCGTGCGGCGCCATCCGGGCGCCCACACCGACCGCGACGGCGTGCAGGAAATCCGCCTCCCGCACGTCGGCGGCATCCACCCAGGCCACGCCGGGCCGCGCCCGCACGGTCTCCGCGACCAGCCGCGTCTTGCCCACCCCACCCGGCCCGACGACGCTGACCAGACCCGGGTCCGGCTCGTCGAGGAGTAGCTCCAGCTGCCGCCGCTCACTCTCCCGGCCGAGAAAGGACGAATACCGCAGCGGTACGCGTAATGCCAGGTCCCGTGCCACCGGCGCCGGAGGCGGCGGCGGCCGGTCACGCAGCAGGGACTGCTGCGCGCCGCGGACCCGCTCGGACGGGTCCAGCCCGAGCCGCTCGATCACCGCGTCACAGTGCCGGCGCAGCGTGTCCAGAGCCTCGCCGCGGCAACCGGCGGCGGCGAGGGCGGTGGCCATCTCGACGGCGCCGTCCTCCCAGCAGGGGTCGGCGTCGGCGGCCTCCCGCAGCCGGTCGGCGGCGAGCGTGGGGTCGAGGGTGCGGACGTGCCGGATCAGGGCGTGCCGATAGAGGGTGGTCAGGCGGGCGGCGATGCCGCGGAACGGCTCACCCGGGAATTCCGGCAGCGGAACGCCCCGCCACAGCGAGACCGCCTCCGCGTCGGCTCCCGATCCGTTACCGCCCAGCTTGTTACCGCCCGGCCCGTTACCGCCTGCTCCGTTACCGCCCGGCCCGTTACCGCCTGCTCCGTTACCGCCCGCGCGGAGGAGGGACTCGAAGCGGAGGGCGTCGACGGTCTCGCGGGGGACGTGCAGGCAGTAGCCGGCCGGCTCGTGGGTGATCAGCGTGGGCGTACCGAGCCGGGCCCGCAGACGCGCCACATGCGACTGCAGCGTGTTACGCGCCGAGCGGGGCGGATCCTCCGGCCAGAGCGCGTCGATCAGCTCGGACACCCCGACGGGCTGCCCGGCCCGCAGCGCCAGCAACGCCAGCACCGCACGCTGCGACGCACCGGCCACCGAGATCAGACCATCGTCGCCCTCCACCTCGAAGGGACCCAGCACCCGGACGAACACGCCCCCGACCGTAGGCCGTCCCACCACACTCAGCGCAAGCCACAAAGACCCCCAACGCTGAAATCCGACTCTCCGCTCACACCGACGGGTAGCGCAGGCAGGCAAGTCCCGGGCGGCGTGGCAAAGCCGCGAACCGAGCTGTCGGAGACGGGCCGCCGCGAGACGGGCCGCTGCGGGACGGGTGGGAGACGGGGCGGGCTACTCGTACCCTCGGTGCAGGTGGTAGAAGCGCCAGAAATCGTTTTCGATGTCGAGCACCATGGGATCCGGGAAACCCGCCTCCCGCGCCCACTCCATCAGGGTCGGCGCGCGCAGGATCGTGCCGTTGGCGAGGACCGGGTTCTCGGCTCGGGTGGCGGGCAGGCAGTGCAGGACGCTGAACGCGTACTGCAACCGTTCCACCTCGCCGGCCGGGGCGGTGAACTCGTCGGCGACCCGCTCATCGGCGATGAGGACGCTGCCGCCGGGACGGAGCAGGCCGCAGGCGTTGCGCAGCACCCCCACCGGGTCGCCCATGTCGTGCAGCGCCTCGAAGATGGTGATCAGGTCGTAGTTGCCGGTCACCGACGCGGCGTCGGCGACGGTGAAGCTGACCCGGTCGGCGACGCCCGCCGCCGCGGCGACCGAGCGGGCCACCGTGATGGAGTGTTCGTCGAGGTCGGCGCCGCGTACGGTGATCGACGGGTAGGCCCGGGCCAGCGCCACCGAGGAGTACCCCATCCCGCAGCCGAGGTCGAGCACCCGGGCGCCCGGAGCCGCGTCCCGCAGACGGGATTCGATCTCCGGTACGGCCGGCAGCCACGCCGTGGTGAGCAGATGCTCGAACATCGGCCGGTTGAATCCCGCGATGCCGTGCCGGACGTGCGCGTACTCGGAGTACGGCACACCCGCGCCGGTCCGGAACGCCTCGATCACCGACGGGGTCAGCAGGGCCACCCCGACGACGAACTGGCCGGCCGCTCCCGCGTACGCGGTGCCGCCCTCGTCGATGAGCACCTCGGCAGCGCCCGGCGCCAGCGCGAAATCGGGAGTGAGGAAACCGGCTGCGGCCTGCTGTTCCAGCCATTCCCGGGCGTATCGTTCGTCGATGCCGGCGGTCTTCGCGAGTTCCGCCGGGGTGAGTGGGCCGTCCCGCAGAGCGGCGTAGAGGCCGAGTTCCCGGCCGACCTCGACGGTGCAGAGTTCCAGGGCGCCGATCATGGCGCCGAACAGGCGTTCGCCCAGTGCTTCAGCAGTCATGACCTCAGCGTGGAGAAGCCCGCGTGCAGAACGCTTGACCTCAACATGAGTTCAGCTTGCAGGGTGCTGGCATGAGAGCTGTCGTCTTCGACCGGTACGGTCCGCCCGACGTCCTGCGCTTCGCCGACCTGCCCGATCCGGAGCCGGGACCGGGCGAGGTCCTGGTCAAGGTGCGTGCCGCCGGGGTGCAGCCGTTCGACGTGGCGGTGCGGACCGGCCGGATGCCGTGGGTCCGGGCCGATTTCCCGCAGCGGATCGGTCAGGAGTACGTGGGTGTCGTGATCGCGGGTGACCTCGCCCCCGGCACGCCGGTGCTCGGCTCGACCATGCTGAACGCGGTCGCCGAGTACGTCACGGTCCCGGCCGGGAACGTCGTGGTGAAACCCGATCACCTCGACTTCCCGACGGCGGCCGGCCTGGTCGCGGCGTCGCAGACGGCGAGCGGCGCCCTGATCGAGCTCGCGGTCACCGAGGGCGACGTGCTGCTCCTGCACGCGGCGGCCGGCAGCGTCGGCACGATCGCCACCCAGCTGGCCGTCCGGGCCGGCGCCACCGTGATCGGGACCGCCAGTCCGGGTAACCACGAGTACCTGCGGGAACTTGGGGCCGTGCCGGTCCCGTACGGGATGGGCCTGATCGACGCTGTCCGTGCCACCGGGCTGACGCCGACCGTCGCTCTCGACGCGGCGGGCGGTGAGGCGATCGGCCAGTCGGTGGGGCTGGGTATCGCACCGGACCGGGTCGGCACGATCGTGGACGACAAGGCGGCCGCCGAGCACGGCGCGCGGGTGGTGCGGGCGGGCCGGTCGCCGCAGCGGCTCGCCGAGGTGGTGGCGCTGCCGGGCCTGCGGATGCCGATCCGCGCGTTCGGATGGGAGCGGGTGGCCGAGGCGCACGCGGTGGTGGAGTCCCGGCACGGCCGCGGCAAGGTGGTGGTGACCGTTGACCAGGGCTGACCATTGACCAGAGTCGACCATTGGCCAGGAGGATCATCCGGTTGCGGGCAGGTTGAGCACGTTGCAGGTGGGGAGCACGCGCTCAGCGCCCGGCGGCGCACGTCGAATCGCCGGGCATGAGCCTGCTGAACCGCCTCCTCGATCACGGTCCCGCCCCGATCCTCGCCGCCGCGGTGATGGCGGCCGGCATCGCCGTCGCGGCGCCACACGCGGCGGCGCCGGCCAAGCCGGTGATGATCCCGGCCAGCGCCGCCCAGCAGGCTCCGGGCACACCGCTCACCGCAGGTAAGTGAGCCCGTCCAGCATCGCGGAACCGGTCTCCACCACGGCCTTCACGGTGTGTGTGCCGCTCTCCGGCCACATCCGGGTCCAGACCGCCTGCCGGTACCTCGCGCTCGCCGACCGCAGATCCACCACTCCCTGATCGCGTCCGTCGAGATACATCCGGACGCGGCCCGAGGTGGCGGTGCGCCCGGCCACGAGTGCGGCGGATCGGCCGGTGACCGTCCAGGTCAGGGCCGCGCCCGGGTTCGCCGATACGGCAGCTTCGCTGCCGAGGTGGCCGGCGTCGCGCAGGGTGCGCCAGGTTCCGGTCCGCTGGGCGCCGGCTTCCGGCACGACGGCGAGGGTACGGGTGACCGAAGCGCTCGTGGTGTTCCCGGCCCGGTCGGCCGCCGTGACGGTCCACGCCCCGGCCTCACCGAGAGTGGCCGCCGCGTCGAAACTCTCCGTGTCCGGCCCCAGAACCCCCCGCCCGGTGCCGGTGACCCGCACCGCCCGTAGCCCGTTGTCGTCGGCGGCGGCCCAGCTGAGCCGCACCGGCACGCCGTTCCCGGTCAGCGAACCGGTCCGCAGGGACACCTGCGGCTCGGTCGTGAACTGCGGCGGCGCCGGGTCGGCGAGGATCCGCGCGCTGGTGATCGCGGTACGCCCGGACAGGTGCACGCCCTTGACCGCGACCGTGTGCTCGCCGGCCGGCAGCTGGAGCCGGGACAGCCGGTTCCCGGAGGGCGCGGCGGCGAAGAGCCGGCCGTCCAGCCACACCTCGAAGCGGTCCATCATCCGGCTGGGCGTGGAGAGCGTCCAGAGCGGCCGCACCAGCCCGCGGGTGTAGAACTTCCCGGCGTACGCGCTGGCGCCGCCGAGTTCCTGGTAGCGCAGCCCGATCGGGGCGCCTCCGGCGAGCGTGCGGATCGACGGGAGCTGGGCGTACAGGCCGTTGCCGGGGCACTCGGTGGATCCGGCGTCGCGGTGCCCGGAGACCCGGTTGAGGATCGCGGTCCGGCCCGCCGGGTACTTGTTGCTGCCACCGGAGACGTAGGAGACCCGGCCTGCCGGTGGGCTCCCCCAGGCGCCGAGCTTGTACGCGGCGACCTGCGCCACCGAGGCCCGCGCCGCGGACGGGACGCCGGTGGCGCGGAAGTCGCCGATCACGGCGATCGCGCTGGCGTTGTTGTTGAAGCCGAGGGTGTGCGCGCCGAGCACGGACCGGTGCACCCCGCCGCGGCGTCCCTCGAAGATGCTGCCGCACTTGTCGACCAGGAAGTTGTAGCCGATGTCGTTCCAGCCCTTACTCCGCACCTGGTACGCCTCGATGCCCCGGACGATGCTCGCCGACTGCCCGCAGGTGTAGCCGTTGCCGCTCGCGGTGTGGTGCACGAAGACGACCTCGATACCGCCGGTGTACGAGGGCGTGCCCTTGACGATCGCCTCGTTGGCGCCCCAGCCGGCCCGGGTGACGATCCTCGGCACGGGCCGGGGCGGCAGCTTCGGGTTCCGCGCGCCGGTCTGCACGGCGGCTCTCTCCAGCACCTGCTCCCGCATGTCCGGCTCCTGCGCCGGCGTGTCCGGGTTGATCAGGTCCACCCGCAGGCCGTCCGGGAGCCGTCTGCCGGCCATCCGCGCCTGCACCCCGTCGGACGGGCCGACCCAGAGCGGATCGCTGGCCCCCCGCGATCCCTCGGTCCCGCCGGACGCGTCCGGGTTGTCGGTCTCGAGGAGCTGCCAGGGGGTCCACCTGTCCGTTCCCGCGGTGCGGGTCCGCACCTCGATCCGGCCGTCACCGGCCGCCCGGGGATCCGCCCATGTCACCCCGACCAGGCTGAACGGTTCGGTGCGGCGGGGCGGTAGTTCCGCGTACCCCCGATGTGGGGTCTGCCCGGTGGTGCGGCTCGCCAGGCGCAGGCCCCCGGTCATCGGGAACGTCTGCAGCACCGGGCCGTCCCGGTCACTCCGCGCGGGCACCGGCCCTGAGACGGTCAGCCCTGAGACGGTCAGCCCCGATATGGCCAGGGCCATTGCCGGGGTGACGGCGACGATGGCCGTGAGCAGACGAAGAACGGGCCGGTTGCGGCGCATGGAGACTCCCCCGGCCACCGGCGGAAGGGGTCGTTTCGGGATGTGCCGGTGACCTTGTGCCACCTTGCCGGTGCGCCGAGTGACACGTGGGGAGTTCTGTGAAAAAAGTTCGGAATTTTACCCCGGTGGTGGGTCAGTTCGCCAACCAGATCGCGGCGTTCAGCGCCGTCGCGTAGGTGACCCAGAGCCAGTACGGCAGCAGCAGCCCGGCCGCGACCTTCGAGACCGGCCGGAACTTCCAGACCGTCACCCCGATCAGCACCCAGAGCACCGCGATGTCGATCAGGGCCAGGCCGTACTGCCCCGCGCCGAAGAAGACCGGCGTCCAGAGCGCGTTCAGCACGAGCTGCGCCGCGTACCAGTTCAGCGCGGGCGACCAGCCGGTCCGGCGCCACACGAGCCAGCCGCTCACCGCGATCATCGCGTACAGAACGGTCCAGACGGGGCCGAACACCGAGGACGGCGGAGCCCACGACGGGCGGTCGAGGCTCTGGTACTCACCGGAGGTGCCGGCCACACCGAGGCCACCGATCAGGGCGGCCACCGCCACGGCCGCGCCGAAACCGGCCAGGGCGAGCCAGGGGGAGACGTGCCGTCCGGAGCGCATCACGTGACTGCTCATGCCGGGGAGATACCCGCGATCACCCCATCGAACCACTTGTTTACCGCTCCTCGACGCGGGGGTAAGCGGACGCCGCCCCCATTCCCCCACATCGAGGAGCAATCATGTCGATCCAGGGACTTTTCTACATCATCGCCGTCATCCTTCTGGTTCTGGCGGCGCTGCCGATCGCCACGCGCGGCGTCAGCCTCGCGCTCCTCGGTGCGGCGTTCGCCCTGCTCGGGTACTCCTGGGACACCATCACCGCCGGCTAACGGGTGCGCTTGTAGACGAGGACCTGCCAGGGGTCCAGGGTCAGGTCGGCCGGCGTGCCGGGCAGATTGTTGAGCAGCAGCTCGGCCGCCGACCAGGCCTGCGCGTCGTCGATCTCGGCCCGCACCCGCTCACCGGAGAAGTTGCCGATCACCAGGAGCTCGGTGCCGCCGAGGGCACGGGTGAACGCGTACAGGCGCTCGTCGTTCGGCAGCAGCATGGTGAAGTCGCCGTCCGCCACGACCGGTTCGGTCTTCCGCAGCTCGATCAGCCTGCGGTACCAGTGGAACACCGAGCCGGGGTCGGCCTGCGCGGCTGCGGCGTTGATCTCCCGATGGTTCGGGTTGACGGCCAGCCACGGCGTACCGGTGGTGAAGCCGGCGTGCGGCGAGTCGTCCCACTGCATCGGGGTACGCGCGTTGTCCCGTCCCCGCGCGCGCAGCACCGTCAGCACCTCCTCCGGGCTGCGGCCCTCCATGTCGAGCGCCTGCCGGTAGTGGCCGAGCGCCTCGATGTCGCGGAAGTCCTCGATCCCGGTGAACGGGTAGTTCGTCATGCCGAGCTCTTCGCCCTGGTAGACGTAGGGCGTGCCGCGGTGCAGGTGGAGCACCGCGCCGAGCATCTTGGCCGAGGCGACCCGGAACTCCGGGCTGTCGTCGCCGTACCGGGAGACCGCGCGTGGCTGGTCATGGTTGTTCCAGTAGAGGCTGTTCCAGCCCAGGTCGGCGAGCCCGGCCTGCCAGCGGCCGAAGATCGCCTTGAGGTTGGTCAGCCGCAGCGGCACCAGCAGCCACGGATCCGGCCCCCGGTCGACCCACACGTGATCGAACTGGAAGACCATGTCGACCTCGTGCCGCTCCGGGTCGGTGTGCAGGCGGGCCTGCTCCACGGTGACGCCGGGTGTCTCGGCGACGGTCAGCAGACCCTCCCGGCCGGCGAACACCTCGCGGTGCATCTCCTGGAGGAACTCGTGCAGGCGGGGGCCGCCGACGAAGGAGTCGGAGCCGTCCGCGTACGCGGCGCCGGCGCTCATCCGGCCGTCCGGCAGGGAGCCGTCCGGGCCGACGACCTTGGAGATCATGTTGATGACGTCCATCCGGAAGCCGTCCACACCCCGGTCCAGCCACCAGCGCATCATGGCGTGGACGGCCTGGCGAACCTCCGGGTTCTCCCAGTTCAGGTCGGGCTGCTTCTTCGAGAAGAGGTGCAGGTAGTACTCGCCGGTCGTCTCGTCGTACTCCCAGGCCGGGCCGCCGAAAACGGATCCCCAGTTGGTCGGCTCCGCGCCGGGTGTGCCCGGCTCCATGCCGGGACGGGCGGGCCGCCACCAGTACCAGTCCCGCTTCGGACTGTCCTTGGACGACCGGCTCTCCTGGAACCACTGGTGCTCGTCCGAGCTGTGGTTCACCACCAGGTCCATGATCAGTTTGATGCCCCGGGCGTGCGCGCCGGCCAGCAGCTCGTCGAAGGTGTCCAGGTCACCGAAGAGCGGCTCGATGTCCTGGTAGTCGCTGATGTCGTACCCGTTGTCGTCCTGCGGCGACGGGTAGATCGGTGACAGCCAGAGCACGCCGACGCCGAGGTCGGCCAGGTAGTCCAGGTGGTCGATGATGCCCCGCAGGTCACCCATGCCGTCGCCGTCGGAATCCGCGAAACTCCGCGGATAGACCTGGTAGACGACCGCCTTCTTCCACCAGTCACTCTTCGCCACCGATTCGCTCATGGCTCTTCTCTAACACGAGAACGCTCTCCATACCGGCGAGGCATACTGATGACGTGGTTATGACCGTAGAAGGCGGTTTGTCGTGAGAATTGCCATGCTCGGGCCGATCGCCTGGCGCACGCCACCGCTGCACTACGGCCCGTGGGAGCTGATCACCAGCCTGCTCACCGAGGGCCTCACCACCCGAGGCGTGGACGTCACCCTCTTCGCCACCCTCGACTCGGTCACGAAGGCCACCCTCGACGGCGTGGTCCCGACCGGGTACGAGGAGAGCGACCAGATCGACGGCCGGGTGTGGGAGGCGATCCACGTCAGTCACGCGCTGGCCCGGTCCGGCGAGTTCGACCTGATCCACAATCACCTGGACTGGCTGCCGCTGGCGTTCGCGGCGCACTGCCGGGTCCCGCTGCTCACCACGATCCACGGATTCTCCGGGCCCAACATCCTTCCGGCGTACCGGCGGGCCCAGGCGCGCCGGGAGAATCCGGCGCACTTCGTCTCCATCTCCGACAGCGACCGCTCTCCCGATCTGGAATACCTGGGGACCGTGCATCACGGCGTCGACCTGAGCGGATTGCCGTTCCATCCGGACGGCGGCCGGGATCTCATCCTCTTCGGCCGGATCCATCCCGACAAAGGAACCGATATCGCCATCGAGATCGCCCGGCGCGCCGGACGGCGACTGGTCATGTGCGGAATCGTGCAGGACCGCGATTACTTCACCGAAAGCGTGGGGCCCCTGATCGACGGTGAGCGGGTCGTCTATCTCGGTTCGGTGGGCCCGGACGAGCGGGGCACGATCCTCGGTTCCGGTGCGGCGCTGCTGCATCCGATCCGGTTCGCCGAGCCGTTCGGCCTCTCGGTGGTGGAGTCGATGGCGTGCGGCACGCCCGTCATCGCGTACCGGAAAGGCTCCATGCCCGAGGTTGTCGACGAGGGTGTCACGGGATGGCTGGTGGAGACGGTGGACGAGGCGGTGGACGCGGTGGGCCGAATCGCGGAGATCGATCGGGCGGGGTGCTCGGCGCGGGCACGGCAGCGGTTCTCGGCCGAGCGGATGGTCGAGGAGTACCTGGCGATTTACCGAAAAATCGTCAGCTGAATACCAGACTCTTGTTAACGTCGCAATGTGAATTGCGCGTTAAACGGGCCCTTTTCCTTGCGGTTGGTGCCGGGGTTGTTGTCGGCCCAGTCGGTGCCCGCGCGCTGAGTCCGTGCTGCGGGGAGGCAGCCGGCCGAGGAGAAAGGCCTGTCATGCCCGCGACATACGGGTTTCTGAGCACATATCCCCCCACGCAATGCGGTTTGGCGACATTCAATGCGGCACTCGCGACCCATCTCGTCGCGGAGCCGAACTCCGGTTCGGGCTCGGGCTCCGGCTCCGGCGTCGTGCGGCTGCTCGCCGGCGACGACACCAGTGGCGGAATCGCGCTCGACCGGTCCGCCCCCCGCGTCGTGCACACCTGGCACACCGACCGGCCCGGCGGATGGGTGGCCGCCGCCACCGCCCTGAACCGGTTCGACGTGGCGATCATCCAGCACGAGTACGGGATCTACCCCGGTGACGCCGGCGCGGAGATCCTGCCCGTGCTGCGCGCGCTGCGAATCCCGGCGATCGTCGTCCTGCACACCGTGCTGACCCAGCCGGACCAGCTGCAACGGACGGTGCTCGAGGAGATCGCCGGCACCGCCGACGCGGTGGTGACCATGACCGACACCGCACGCACCCGGCTGGTCGGCCGGTACGACGTGGACGCCCGCAAGGTGACGGTGATCCCGCACGGCGCGGCCAGCCACCACGCCGTCACCCCGGGGAGCACCGGCGACGAGCGGCCGCACCTGCTCACCTGGGGGCTGCTCGGACCCGGCAAGGGCATCGAGTGGGCGATCCGGGCGCTCGCCTTCCTCGACGACATCGAGCCCCGGCCGATCTACACGGTGGCCGGGCGTACCCATCCGAAGGTCCTCGAACAGCAGGGCGACCAGTACCGGGATTCGCTCCGGGCCCTCGCCGAGGAACGCGGCGTCGCCGACTGTGTGCGCTGGTCCGACGTCTACCTGAAACCCGACGACCTGTCCCGGCTGATCTGCTCGGCCGATGCGGTCGTGCTGCCCTACGACTCCACCGAGCAGGTCACCTCCGGGGTGCTCATCGAGGCGGTGGCGGCCGGGATCCCGGTGGTGGCGACGGAGTTCCCGCACGCGGTCGAACTGCTCGCGGACGGGCCGGGTCTGCTCGTACCCCATCAGGACCCGGAGGCGATGGCCATGGCCATCCGGCGGGTTCTGGCCGAGCCGGGCCTGCCCGGCAGGCTCACCGGCCTGGCCGGCGGCCCGACGCTGCGCTGGCCCGCGGTGGCCGCCCGGTACCAGGCGCTCGCCGCCCGCCTGCTCGCCGATCGGCGGCCCCGCGCCGCCGGGCCGATCGCAGCGAGTTCTCTCAAGACCGGACCGGTCTCGGCCGGGACGATCTCCGCATGAGTGTGGCGTTGCGGCTGCTCCCGCCGCCCATTCAACTGCGTGACGTGCCCGAACCCCGATGGGACCACCTGTTCCGGCTCTCCGACGACACCGGCCTGCTCGAACACGCCCGTAACGCGATACCCCGGCGTGAGCACGGCTACTGCGTGGACGACGTGTCGCGCGGCCTGCTGGTGGCCGCGCGCGAACCCCGGCCGACACCGGAACTGACCCGGCTGGCCGAGCGGTACCTGACGTTCCTGACCCACGCTCAGAGCTCGACCGCCCAGAGCCTGACCGCCCAGAGCCTGACCGACCAGAGCCTGACCGACCGGAGCCTGACCGACCGGGGTGTCGCCGGCGGTTTTCGCAACCGGATGAGCTACGACCGCCGATGGCAGGACGAGCCGTCGCTGGGCGACTGGTGGGGCCGGGCCCTCTGGGGACTCGGCACCGCGGCGGCCCGGGCCCGCAGCCCGTGGCTGCGGCGGGAGGCGGCGAACGCGTTCCGTCACGGCGTGCGCTGCCGGTCACCCTGGTCGCGGGCGATGGCGTTCGCCGGGCTCGGCGCCGCCGAGGTGCTGCGCGCCGATCCGCACGACCGGGAGGCCGCCCAGCTGCTCGGCGACGCGGCCACGGTGATCGGACTGCCCGGATCCGACCCGGACTGGGTCTGGCCGGAGCGGAAGCTGACGTACGCGAACCCGGCCCTCGCCGAGGTGGTGATCGCCGCCGGGGACCTTCTCGGGGACGAGGGGCTGCTCACCGACGGTCTGCGGATGCTGGCCTGGCTCTGCCGGGTGCAGGAGCATCGCGGTCACCTCTCCCCCGTCCCGGTCTGCGGCTGGACCGCCGGCGAGCCCCGGAACCGGCTCACAGCGCACTCCCTCGACGACGGCACGGCGGCCTCCGGGGTGCTCGATCAGCAGCCGGTCGAGGTGGCCGCCACCGCCGACGCCTGCGCCACCGCCGCGGCGGTCACCGGCGACGAGCGCTGGGACGCCCCGCTGTTCCAGGCGATCGCCTGGTTCCTCGGCGACAACGACACCGGAACGGTGATGTGGGACAGCGAGACTTGTGGTTGTTATGACGGATTGACGGTTGATGGTCCTAATCTGAACCAAGGAGCCGAATCAACCCTCGCGCTCGTCTCCACGCTGCAGCATGCCCGCAGGCTGACGAGCCGGAGCGCGACCCGACCGTCAGGCGGCCTAGCGTGACCGCAACCGTGAATACGCAAGACATCACCCGTCACAACATCACCATGGCGCCGGACGGCCGCCGCGTGGTGATCAAGCTGTTCGTCCCCGGCGAGGACGCGCACGCCACCCACAACCGCACGTCATGCCTGATCGAGCGCGTGCTGCAACTCGACGAGAGCGACATCAACACGTTGCTGGACGACGTGCTGAACCGCTTCTCCGGGCGGCACCACGACATCCTCGCCACGTTCCAGCACCACTACGAGGTCGTGCAGCACCGCGTCCCGGCGGAGATCGAGTTGTCGCCGGCGGCACGGACGCTGATCGGGGCGTACTTCAGCCACGAGTTTTCGGTGGAGGCCGCGGCCCTCTGCAACCCGTCGATCGTCCCGCACCCCGACCAGTCCGACCTCGCACCCGGTGAGATGCGGGCGGCCCTCAGCCTCCGGCAGATCGGCGAGGGACACATCTCGTCCATCGGCTTCTGCAGCGTGATCCTCGGGCCGGGGGCGGCGATCCGGCTGGAGGAGCGGGACGGCCCGCTCGCAATCGGCCAGCGGGTCGGCGCCAAACACATGAAGCACCAGCTCTTCGCGGCGCTCGGCGACGAGGACATCGACAACGAGGCCTCCGCGTACGTGCTCGGCGCGCTCCCGGACCGATTCGACGACCAGGTGTTCGAGGACATCCTCAGTCACCTGCCCGCCGAGATCCTGGCCCGGCCGACCACCCCGATGACGCTGGACCTGATCCGGCGGATCGTGATGGACGACTACGCCGTCACGTTCCCGGCGACGATGCCGCTGCACCAGCGGGTGCTGTGGCCGGCCACCCCGAGCGAGAGCCGGGGCATGGAGGACGCCCGGTTCGTCCAGGTGGTCGACCCGGACGGGCGTCCCGCGTACCAGGCGACCTACACCGCGTACGACGGTTTCAACATCTCCGGGCGGGTGATCTACACCCGGGACCTGCGGCATTTCGAGGTCACCACACTGCACGGCCCGGCCGCCCGGAACAAGGGCATGGCGCTGTTCCCGCGGTACATCAACGGCAAGAAGATGGCACTCTGCCGCTCCGACGGCGAGACCCTCGGCCTGGCCGTCCGCGACGAGAAGCACCGCTGGCAGCCGGCCGGCCCGCTCCTCGTCCCGCACCGCGGCTGGGATCTGATCCAGGTCGGCAACTGCGGCTCACCGATCGAGACCGAGGCGGGATGGCTGGTGCTCACGCACGGCGTCGGGCCGATGCGGCGGTACGCGATCGGCGCCATGCTGCTCGACCTGGAGGACCCGTCACGCGTGCTCGCGGACCTGCCGCAGGGCCTGATCGACCCGGACGAGATCGAACGGGAAGGGTACGTGCCGAACGTGCTCTACTCCTGTGGCGGGCTCGTCCACGACGGGCGGTTCTGGATGCCGTACGCGTCGAGTGACGTGCGGATCGCGTTCGCCAGCCTGCCGCTCGACCGGCTCCTGCACCGCATGGTCCCGGTCAGCTGAATGGTCCCGGTCAGCTGAATGGTCCCGGTCAGCTGACCTCGTCGTTGCCGGGGGCTTGTCTCACCCCGGCACCGTCCCCGCCACCACCCAGATGGTGAGGACGGCCAGGAACGTGCCACTCGCCCCGGCCGCGTCGACGCACGCGAGCCATTCGTCGCGCAGGCCGGGCGGGGTGGCCCAGCTCTCCTCCGGCACCCGCGGATTGACCATCGGCAGCACCACGGCGGCCGACTCGGGGCTGGTGAAGAGGCATGTCACAGGCGTCGCGGTGATGCCGGTGAGGCCGTTCGCCACGAGACGGCGCCGCAGCGTACGCCCCATGTCGTGCTGTTTCGGGGTGAAGTGGCCCCGGACGTGGGCCATCACCACCTCGCCGAGACCCGACGGCATCCCGTCGAAGGCGAGCGACGACCAGTCCGTGTCGATCAGGCAGATCCGCCCGCCGGGACGGGTCACCCGGATCAGCTCGCCGATCGCCTGCTCGGCGCTGTCGACATGCTGCAGGACCCGCTCGCACCACACGCCGTCGAAACCGTCCGCCGGCAGGTCCATGGCGCAGACGTCGCCGGTCACGTAGCGCACCGCGCTGCCGTCGTGCCGGGAGACAGCGGCCGCGGTGATCGACGCGGAGTGGTCGAGGGCGACCACCTCACCCGCCGGCTGCGTCTCGACGGCCAGGTGACGAGCGACCTCACCCTCGCCGGAACCCGCGTCCAGCAGCCGCTGGCCGGGCTGCGGGCTCAGTGCCTCGAACGCGACGCGGCGAACCCGCCGGATCTCGGGATGGCGGCCCATTTCGGTCAGCGCATCCAGCAGCATCGCGGACATCGAGGCCGGCAAGCCGTCGATGTCGGCGAACGGGGTCCGTTCCTTCTGAGCGGGTTCCATAGGTTCGATTGAACATCGCCGGGGTGCCCGATCGGGCGTCCTCGTCATCCATCCGACAGGGCCGGACCTGCCATTTCGCTAGATCCTCGGGCCGTTCCGCTCGATCCTCGAGGCGGCCGTGTGCGCCATCCGTACATCATCGTGCCGGAGAATCCGATACACCCTGAGTAGTGGGGCGTGCATCACACGTAACGGCGAAGATCATGTGCAACAGGACGGCAACGGATGTGAAAAACTTCCGGACATGATCGAGCGGGTTAAGTTCGGGCTGGTCGGCTACGGCACCGGCGGACGGGTGTTCCACGCGCCTCTGATCGCCTCGGCGCAGAACATCGACTTCGTCGGCGTGGTGACCACCTCGGAGGAGCGCCGGGCGCAGATCGCCGAGCAGCTCCCGGGCGTTTCGGCGTACGACTCCATCGCCGCGCTGGCCGCCGACGGCGTCCAGGCCGTAGCGATCTCCACCCCGGCCGCGACCCACGCCGACCTGGCCGCCGAGGCGATCGCGGCAGGCCTCGCCGTGGTCGTCGACAAGCCGTTCGCCCTGGACGCGGCCGCGGCCCGCAAGGTCGTCACGTCCGCCGAGGAAGCCGGCGTGCTCCTCACCGTCTACCAGAACCGGCGCTGGGACTCCGACCTGCTCACCATCCGCCGCCTGATCGAGAACGGCTCGCTCGGCGAGATCCGCCGCTTCGAGTCGCGGATGGAGCGCTGGGCGCCGGACCGCGAGCCGCCCGCGGCCGGCGGCGGCACCCTGCTCGACTTCGGCTCGCACCTGGTGGACCAGGCGCTGCAACTGCACGGCCCGGCCACCCGGGTGTACGCCGAGATGCGCGGCGAGCCCCGCGACGACGACTTCTTCGTGGCGCTGCACCACGCGAACGGCGTCGAGTCCCACCTCTGGGGCAGCTGGCGGCAGGCCGGACCCGGCCCGCGCTTCCGGGTGACAGGCACAGCCGGCACGTTCATCTCGCCCGACCTGGATTACCAGGAGACCCTGCTGAAGGCCGGCAAGTCCCCGGCGAAGCTCGGCGACCGCTGGGGCGTCGAGCCGGAGCACCGCTGGGGCCACCTGTTCCGCGGCGCGACAGGCGCGCCGGTGGAGAGCGCCCGGGGCCGCTGGGACACGTTCTACCCGGCGGTGGCCGCGGCGGTCCTCGGCGAGGGCCCGCTCCCGGTCGACCCGTGGGATTCGGTCCGCGCCATGGAGGTCCTCGACGCGGCCCGCCAGAGCGCCGTGACGGGCACAGCGGTGGCGCTCTAGCCCTGCCCGCTCCAGCCCTACCCCGCTCCAGCCCTACCCGGTGGGGACGAGGGGTCACGTTGTCGTGGTGGCACCCGCCCATACCTCGATATGACGTGAGCCAGCGGCTGCCGGGCTGCGAGCCGTAGCTCACGCAGGCCGCACGGGCACATGACCTGCCTCGGCTACGGCCGGGGCCGGCGCAATGCCACTCAGCCTAAGTTGATCTCCGGGTCGGGGTGAACGGACAGGGCGGCCCACGGTGGGCTCGCGCGTGGGTGGCGGCCCACGGTGGGCTCGCACGGGGGTGGCGGCCCACGATGGGCTCGCGCGGGGGTGGCGGCCCACGGTGGGCTCGCACGTGGGTGGCGGCCCACGGTGGGCTCGCACGCAGGTGACGGCGCACCGAAGTCCACGCCTGCCATGATGGGGTCGCACGGAAGCGGTTCGTGTGCTCGCATCCCTGCCCTGGCGTTGATGGATCGCCACACAGGCGTTGTGTGTGGCCTCGTCCCCGCGGCACCGACGCTGTGTGTGGCCTCATCCACGCCGCCGGCCAACGCTGAGGCCGCAGCGCCTCGGGCCGGGCCCGCGACCGGTCGATGCGACGGTCTAAGTGGCATTGAGGGGCGGCGAGCCGCAGCTCCGACATGTGATCACGCGCGTTTTCCTGCGCCGGCTACGGCTCGGCCCGGCTGCTACTGGATCTCGAGCGACACTCGGCGATCTGGGCAAGCGGCCGAGCCGGGCAAGCGGCCGGGCCGCTGTAGGGGCGTGCGGTGGCTGTGCGGGTCAGCGGGGGCGCACCGAGTCGTCGAGGACCCGGGCTGTTGCCAGCGAGTCCGGGAACCCCTCCGGCTCGAGGGTGAGGCCGTCCGGCACCCAGCTCAGCTCCCTGCTGTCATTTTCGGTCATGGCGGAGAGTACGGCGTTCGGGTCCAAGCCCGCCTCCTGCAGGGCACGGATCTCACGGACGTTGATGCCTGCGGGTAGCGGGCCGTTGCCGAGGTCGGTGCCGTAACGGACGCTCCCGCCGTACTCGATGAAGCGCCGCAGGTTGACGACGGCGATCTCGCGCGCCGGGTCGGGGTCTCCCCACCCGTGGATGTCGAGCGTGCTGATCCAGCGCATGCGGGCGGCGCAATCGCGCACGAGAGTGTCGCCGAGTAGCTCTGACCAGGGCGTATGCGCCAGCATGTCGGCTCCGGCGGCCAGGGCGGCGGCTACCGTTCCGGCGCCCTCGGCGTGTACGACGACCTCGAGCCCGGACGCGTGCGCGGCCTCGACCAGCGCCCGCATCGTCTCCGGGGGCAGCATCGGGCCGCCGGCGTGCGCGGTCACCTTGATCAGGCCGGCGCCGGACGACTGCGCTTCGGCAACGGCGAGCGCCGCGTCCGCCGGTGAGGTGATCTCCCGCCAGCTGCCGGCGGGGGCCCATGGGCGGTCGCTCGGATAGCCGCCTGGAGCGATCAGAAACGGTCCGGCGTAGCGAATCCGCGGCAGCGGGGACCCCGGCTGCCGGGCCCGTGCCGCGAGATCTTGCACATCCGTGGGTACGCCACCCAGGTCCCAGACCGACCCGATGCCACCGGCACGGACCGTGGTGAGGTCGACAAGCGCCGAGTGCACGTGCGCGTCGACCAGGGCGGGGAGGAGCGTTCCGGGGAAGCGGCGCGTTCCGGCCAGGGGCGCGAGTTCGGCCGGCACCGGCTTGATCGCTCCGTTCTCGGCGATGCGCAGCGCGACACCCTTCCGCAGCCGGCCGCCCCACCAGATCGAGTCGGCCACCAGCCAGCGCACCACCGGCGTCCCGTCACCCGCCGTGGAACAGGCACTGCGCAGAGCAGCGGCAGCACAGCCACCACCGGACGCCCCGCCGCAGCACCCACCGGACGCCTCAGCACCAGCGCCGGCCTCACCAGCAGCAGCGGCCTCGGGAGCAGCGCCCGTCATCGGTGCTTCTCCAGCAGGTCGCGCAGGACCGACAAGCCCTGGTGGACCTCGGTGAAGCTGGTGCTCAGCGGCGCCGGGCCGATCCGCAAGCCGTCCGGCCTGCGGTAGTCCGGGATCACCCCGCTGTCCCAGAGTGGCTCCAGGAACTGCTCGAACCCGGGCCGCCGCAACGTCACGTGCCCGCCGCGCCGCTCCGGATCACGGGGGCTGACCACCTCGACACCGCGACCGGCGAGCACGGTGTCCGCGAGCATCGTGTCCGCGATGTCCAGCACGTAGCCGGTGAGCAGCAGCGACTTGGCGCGGACCGCCTCGATGCCGGCCTCGGCGAGCATGTCAAGGTTCGCGTGGAGCGGGACCATCGCGAGGATCGGCGGGGTGCCGCTGAGCAGGGCCCGTACGCCGGGGGCCGGCTCGTGGCCGTGCCCCATCTCGAAGGCCGCGCGGTGCCCCATCCAGCCGGTGATCGGCTGGCGCAGCTCGTCCTGCAACTCCCGGCGCAGGTAGGCGAAGGCGGGCGCGCCGGGACCGCCGTTGAGGTACTTGTACGTGCAGCCGACCGCGAGGTCCACGCCCCACTCGTCGAGCGAGACCGGGACCGAGCCGGCCGAATGGCAGAGGTCCCACATGGTCAGCGCGCCGGCCTCGTGCGCGATCCGGTTGATCGCGGGGATGTCGGCGAGCCAGCCGGACCGGTACGCGACGTGGCTGAACAGCACGAGTGCGGTCCGCTCGTCGACCACCTCGGCGACCTGCTCCGGATGCACGCCGGTGGCCGGGTCCGTGGAGATCCAGACCAGTTCGAGGCCACGTTCGGCGGCGATGCCCTCCAGGACGTACCTGTCGGTGGGGAAGTTGTCGGTGTCGAGCACGACCCGGTTGCGGCCCGGGCGGGCGTCGACGGCGGCCCGCGCCAGCTTGTAGATCAGCACCGTGGTCGAGTCGGCGATCACGGTCTGCCCGGCCGCCGCGCCCAAGGCGATCGCCCCGAGGCGGTCGCCGAGGGTGAGCGGCCAGTCCAGCCAGCCGTCGGTCCAGCCGCGGATGAGCCGGCCGCCCCACTGCTCCCGGATGAACTCGTCCATCAGCCGGGCGGTCGCCTCCAGGGGCCGGCCCAGCGAGTTGCCGTCCAGGTAGGAGAGCAGGTCAGAGGCGGGCGCGGTGAGGAAGCGGTCCCGGAACGGCGCGAGCGGGTCGGCCGCGTCCAGGGCCGCGGCACGGGAGAGGAGGTCGCTCAACGGGGGGCTCCAAAGCAGTCAAAAAGGGACGGCAAGACTCGGGAAGGGACGGCAAACTCAGGAAGGGACGGCGATCTCGGTACGGACGGCGTAAAGCTCAGGGAAGAATGTCAAATCGAGAGCCGCCTTCAGGAACGAGACCCCGCTCGAACCACCGGTGCCGCGTTTGAAGCCGATCGTCCGTTCCACCGTCTTGAGGTGCCGGAACCGCCAGAACTGGAAGTTCTCCTCCAGGTCGACGAGCTCCTCGCAGGCCTCGTAGACGTCCCAGTTCTGCTCCGCCCGCTCGTAGATCTCCCGGAAGACCGGCAGCAGCGTGGGCTGGTAGTCCCAGGCCTCGGTGACGTCGCGCTGCAGGATCTCGGCCGGCACCGGGTGGCCGCGCCGCGCCAGGAAGTGCAGGAACTCGTCGTAGACGCTGGGCGTCGCGAGCGCGTCCTCGAGCAGGGCCCGCGCCTCCGGCTGGTCGTCGAAGATCTTCAGCATCCGGCGGTCCTTGTTGCCGAGCAGGAACTCGATCGCCCGGTACTGGTACGACTGGAAGCCCGACGACGTGCCGAGGAAGCTGCGGAACTCGGCGTACTCACTCGGGGTGAGGGTCGCCAGCACCGACCACTGCTCGGTGAGGGTGCGCTGGATGTGCTTGACCCGAGCCAGCCCCTTGAGCGCCGGGCGCAGCTCGTCCTTGGCCAGCTGCTGCTGCACGGCGCGCAGCTCGTGGATGACCAGTTTCAGCCAGAGCTCGGACGTCTGGTGCTGGATGATGAAGAGCAGCTCGTCGTGGTGCCCGGGGACGCTGACCAGGTTCTGCGCTGTGAGGATGGCATCCAGGCGCAGGTACTCCCCGTACGAGAGGTTGACCTTGAAGTCCTGGACGATTCCGTCCTCGAGCGGCCTCTGAGCCGGCATGGTGCTCTCCTTCCCTACCCCGTTGCAGGCCTGCCCCGTTGCAGGCGAGTTGATCAAGCTAGGGGACCCCAGTAAACCCACTGTCCCTCGGAGCGCACGAATCGGCTCTTCTCCTGCATCACACCGGGCTTGCCGCCCTCGCGGTAGTGGGCCCGGAACTCGACGGTCCCCTCCGCGTCGAACATGCCACCGCCGGACATGCCGAGCACTTCGAGGCGTACCCATCGAAGGTTTGGATCATCGGCAAGCTCGGCCGGATCGCTCGGGCGTGTCTCCGGGTGCCAGGTGCGGAAGACGTGGTCGGTGCGGCCCAGCGCATAGGCGCTGAAGCGCGAGCGCATCAGAGCTTCCGGGTCCGCCGCCGGCTTCCCGTCGTGGAGAGGCCCGCAACAGTGGGGGTACGGGTTACCGCCGCACGGGCACGCGGAAGGTGAGACACGCCGTTTCGCCATGCGGACCAGTCTGCCGGATCAGCCTTCGCAGCGAGTTGGCCTACCTGAGTGCTTGGCCCATCGGTCAGCCGGCTTGCTGCTCCACCACGATGCCGCTGATCACCTTCTGGCAGCGGTCCAGTTCCTCGATCAGGCCCTGCATCTCCTCGATCGCGGAAACCGCGTTCTGGGTGTCGCTGCGGATGCCGCCGACCTGGGTGCCGATCTCGCTGGTGGCGGTGGCCGTCTCGTTCGCCAGGTCCTTGACCTCGCTCGCCACCACGGCGAAGCCCCGTCCCGCCTCACCGGCCCGGGCCGCCTCGATCGTCGCGTTCAGCGCCAGCAGGTTCGTCTGCTTCGCGATCGTCGCGATCAACTGGACCACTTTGCCGATCTCGGTGCTGCTCGCCTCGAGCCGCTGGATGACCTGAACCGCGGTCTCCGCCGCACGCACCGCCGCCTGCGTCGCCACGGCCATGTCGTTGCTGACGTTAGCGAGCCGGTGCACGGAGTCGTGCTGCCGGTTCTGCGCCTGGGCCGACCAGTCGTCCTGAGCTGCCGAAGCGGGTGACGACCAGTCCTGCGCTGCCCCGTACGCGGTGTCCCCCGTCGTCCAGGCGTCGTCCTGCTGCCAGTCGGACATGTGGTGGCGGCCCCTTTCTACCGGTCGCCTCAAAACATCCCATCCCGCCCGCGGTCGGGGAGGCGTTTTGCTTGATCTGGAGCGCGCTGTGCGGGGCGATTGCAAACTGCGGCAAGTCAGCTCCGCTCGAAGCGCTTCCCGCTGTTCATTTCTTGCAATGATCTGACGTAGGATTCCGCCGTGACCAAACGTCTCGCCGAAGTGGCGAAGAAAGCGGGCGTCAGTGAGGCGACCGTCAGCCGGGTCCTCAACGGGCGCAGCGGCGTCTCCGAGGCCACCCGCACGTCGGTGCTCACCGCGCTCGACGTGCTCGGCTACGAGCGACCCACCAAGCTCCGCGGCGAACGCGCCCGTCTCGTCGGGCTGGTGCTGCCGGAACTGCAGAACCCGATCTTCCCGGCTCTGGCCGAGGTGGTCACCGGCTCGCTCGCGCAGCGCGGCTTCACCCCGGCCCTCTGCGCCCGCACGATCGGCGGCGTGCCCGAGTCCGACTACGTCGAGATGTTGCTGGACCACCAGGTCTCCGGCGTCATCTTCGCCGGCGGGTCGTACGCGCTGACCGACGCCTCGCACGAGCACTACCGCCGGCTGACCGACCGCGGACTGCCGGTCGTGCTGGTGAACGCGGGCGTCGACGAGCTGGGCTTCCCGCGGGTGTCGACGGACGACGCGGTCGCGGTCGAGCAGGCGTGGGGTCACCTGCGCTCGCTGGGTCACGAGCGGATCGGCATGGTGCTCGGTCCGGAGGGACACGTCCCGTCCCGTCGCAAGCTGGGCGCCCTGCTCAACGTGGCCGGGATCGAGGTGACGGGCGACGAACCCGCGTACGTCGAACGCTCCAGCTTCTCGATGGAGGGGGCCCGGGTGGCCGCCACCAAGCTCGTCGAGCGGGGCGTCACCGGCATCATCTGCGCCAGCGACGTGCTCGCCCTGGGCGCGATCCGGGCCGCCCGCCGGCTGGGCCGGGCCGTGCCGGCCGACGTGTCGGTGATCGGGTTCGACGACTCGGCGTTCATGACCTGCACCGATCCGCCGCTGACCACGGTCCGGCAGCCGATCGAGACGATGGGCCAGGCCGCCGTGGACATCCTGGTCAGCCAGATCGAGGAGGCGCGGGTGCTCAGCGACGAGTTGCTCTTCGAGCCCGAGCTGGTGGTCCGTGGCTCGACGGGACCGGCGCCCACTCGCTGACCGGAGTTCTCTGACCAGTCACAACAACCGTTACGGCACGACTGTGGCCGTCGACTGCTTCCAGCAGTCGGCGGCCTTTTTTCGTACCCCATCGGGCCTTTGACCCTGGGTCTCTATCGGGTCCAACTCGGCAAAACGGCTCGCTGTCGTGATCTGCCGTCCGGAAGTCGCTTCTTTGCAAAGCGCGATCGAAACCTTGCCGACATAAGTTGGCGTCGTTACAGTGACTCCACTCACTCCCGCGCCGAGGAGCCAGGCCACCGGAAGCACCCGGGCGCGGTGACGCAACACGCAGATCAAGCGATGCCCGTGGATAGAACCGTTCCCGAAGGGATGGACAGATGTCCGTACCGCAATACCGGAAGGCCCGCGAACTGGGCGGCCACAAACTGGGCGGCCGCAAACTGGGCGCCCGGCAGCTAGGAGTTGTGGCGCTCGTGGCCGGCCTGGGGCTCGGCCTCACGGCGTGCTCCACGAAGAGCGACGACGACGGGCAGGAGGCCGGCGGCAAGGTCACCATCACGGTCGACTGCCAGCCGGTCGGGGCGCAGAAGGAACTGCTGGCGAACTGGAACGCCGACGTCGCCACGTTCCAGCAGGAGAACCCCGACATCGTCATCAAGAGCGTCAGCGTCGGCGAGCAGTGCAACAACCCGCCGGACTTCACCGCCCGCCTGGCCGGCGGCACCATGACGGACGTCTTCTACGGGTACATGACCGACCTCCAGCAGGTGCTGGACTCCGGTCAGGCGATGGACATCACCGAGTTCGCGTCCAAGGACACCATCCCGACCTGGGACAGCGTGGACCCGGCCCTCAAGGAGGTCTTCACGGACGGCGGCAAGCTCTACGCCGTACCGGTGAAGAACTACTCGATGGGCCTGGTCTACAACAAGGTCCTGTTCGCCAAGGCGGGTCTGGACGTCAACAACCCGCCGAAGACCTGGCCCGAGGTGCGCGAGGCGGCCAAGAAGATCGCCGCGCTCGGCAACGGCATCGCCGGGTACTCGGAGTACAGCGCGGGCAACACCGGCGGCTGGCACTTCACCTCGCTGCTCTACTCGCAGGGCGGCCAGGTCCTCTCCGAGGACGGCAAGACGGCCGCGTTCAACACTCCGGAGGGCAAGCAGGTCCTGCAGAACCTCAAGGACATGCGGTACGGCGACAACAGCATGGGCAGCCGTCAGCTGCTCCAGTGGGCGGACCTGCTGACCAACGCCGCGGCCGGCAAGGTCGGCATGTTCATCGGCGCGCCGGACTCCACGCAGGCGATCGTCAGCCAGTTCCAGGGCAAGTTCGAGGACTGGGCGATGGCGCCGCTGCCCGGCCAGGCCGGCCCCGCGAAGGGCACGCTCGGCGGTGGCGAGGGCTACTTCTTCAAGAAGGGCCTCACGCCGGAGCAGGTCAAGGCGGGTCTCAAGTGGGTCGCCTACCAGAAGCTGACGGTCGGCAAGGGCCAGCTCGACTACGTGCGGGCGAAGCCGCAGAACTACCCGGTCGGCCTGCCGCAGCCGCTGCTCTTCGCGAACGGCACCGAGGCGCAGAAGCAGGAGCTGGAACTCCGCAAGGCGAACGCCAACGTGGACACCGCGAACTACGCCCTCTTCGAGGCGACGCCGGTCCCGATCAAGGGTGAGCCGCGGAACGCACAGGCCGTCTACGCGGTGCTCGACTCGGCGATGTCCGGTGTCCTGACCGACCCGAAGGCGAACATCGACGCGCTGCTCAAGACCGCCGAGGAGAAGGTCAACCAGCTGCAGGCCGCCGGCAGCTGATGGCGATGGCGCGGGGCCGGCTCGGCCCGGCTCCGCGCCCCTGGATAGGAGTTCCCCTTGGCGATCCTCACCGCTCCCGCGCCGACCCGCCCCGCAGCGGCCGCTCCCCCGTCGAAGAACGGCCGCAAGCTCCGGGACAACCTCACCGGGCACGCGTTCCTGATCGGCGCGCTGCTCTGCTTCGCCCTCTTCATGTGGTACCCGATGATCCGCGGCGTCGTGATGAGCTTCCAGCGCACCCGCCGCGGCGAGACCAGCTGGGTGGGCTGGGACAACTACGTCCGGATCGTCAACGATCCGAGTTTCTGGACGGCGTGGAAGAACACCGCGTACTTCACGCTCCTGGCGCTGGTGCTCGGTTTCGTGGGGCCGTTCCTGGTGGCGATCCTGCTCAACGAGTTCCGCCACGCCAAGGGCTACCTGCGGATCCTGGTCTATCTGCCGGTGATGCTGCCGCCGGCCTCGGCCCTCTTCCTCTTCAAGTTCTATGCGTACGATCCGAGCGAGGCCGGCCTGTTCAACGCGGTCCTCGCGGGGCTGGGACTGCCCACGTCGGAGTGGATGCAGTCACCCACCATGACGATGCCCGCCATGGTGATCGCGTCGACGTGGATGAACATGGGCGGCGCCGTCCTGATCTATCTGGCGGCTCTGCAGAACATCCCGGGCGAGCTCTACGAAGCCGCCGAACTGGACGGCGCCGGGATCCTGAAGCGGATCTGGCACGTCACGATCCCACAGACCAAGCTGATCCTGGCGCTGCTCGCGATGCTCCAGATCGTCGCGACCATGCAGCTCTTCATCGAGCCGCTGATCCTCGCCAACGGCGCCGGCACCCAGGACTCGGCCACCTCGGTCGTGTACCTGATCTACCAGCACGGCTTCTTCCAGAACGACCTGAACGGTGCCGCCGCGCTCGGCGTGATCATGCTGCTGGTCCTGGCCGTCTTCTCCGCCGTGTACGTCAGGCTCAGCACTCGTTCGTCGGAAGATTGAGGAGAACTCGTGAGCCGCACCCTGATCTCCCAGGCGCAACTCCAGCGCGGTCGTGGCCGGGTTCTCTACTGGCTCGTGCTGTCGGTCGTCGTCGCGGTGTTCACGCTGGTCTTCATCGGGCCGCTCTACTGGATGGTCACCGGCGCGCTGAAGAGCGGCCAGGAGATCGCCCAGACCCCGCCGACGATCTGGCCGCAGGACCCGCAGACGCAGAACTACATCGACGCGTGGAACAACCTGGCCCTCGGCAAGCTGCTGTTCAACACGTTCTACTACGCGGCCGGGGCGGTGCTGTTCCAGCTGGTCCTGGACACCGCGGCGGCGTACTCGCTGTCGAAGCTGCGCCCGGTGTTCGGCAACGCCATCCTCGGCCTGATGCTGGCGACGCTGATGATCCCGGCGATGGTGCTGATCGTCCCGCAGTACGTCACGGTGATCGACCTGCCGATCCTGCACATCAGTCTGCTCGACTCGCCGTTCGCGATCTGGCTGCCGATGGTCGCCAACGCGTTCAACATCTTCCTGCTCAAGCGGTTCTTCGACTCGATCCCGGACGACATCATGGCGGCCGCGATGATGGACGGCGCCTCACCGCTGCGCACGCTGTGGTCGATCATCCTGCCGATGTCCCGGCCGATCCTCGGCGTGGTCTCGATCTTCGCGGTGACGGCGGTGTGGAAGGACTTCCTCTGGCCGAAATTGGTCATGCCGCACCCGGACACCCGCACGGTCAGCGTGGGGATCTACGCGTTCGCCGGCGGCACCCCGCAGAACGTGGTGATCGCCGCGTCGGTGATCGCGGCCATCCCGACGGTGATCATCTTCCTGATCTTCCAGCGCAACATCATGTCCGGCCTGACGACGGGCAGCTTGAAGGGTTAAATCCGGATTTACCAGTTATCTCATGACGAACGTCGACGTTCGTCAGAACCACTATGCGCAGACGCCCGAACGTACGCAGAAAGCAGGTGCTCGTGTCCACTCATGACGGCCCCGGTAAGGACGCCCCCGGGTGGTGGAAGAGCGCGGTGATCTACCAGGTCTACCCGCGGAGCTTCGCCGACTCGAACGGCGACGGCCTCGGCGACATCGGTGGCGTCCGGGCCCGGCTCGGCCACCTGCGCGACCTGGGGGTCGATGCGATCTGGATGAGCCCCTGGTACCCCTCGCCGATGGCGGACGCCGGATACGACGTCGCCGACTTCCGCGACATCGACCCGGTCTTCGGCACCCTGGCCGAGGCGGAGGCGCTGATCGAGGAGGCGCACGCGGCGGGCCTCCGCATGATCGTCGACATCGTCCCGAACCACGTGTCCAGCGAGCATCCCTGGTTCCGGGCGGCGCTGGCGTCACCCGATGCCCCGGAGCGGGACTACTTCTGGTTCCGCCCCGGCAAAGGGGAGAACATGCCCACGAACTGGCCCGGTGAGTTCGGCGGCACCACCTGGACACAGGTACCGGACGGTGACTGGTACCTGCACCTCTTCACCCCGCAGCAGCCGGATCTGAACTGGAACCATCCGGCGGTCCGGGCCGAGTTCGAGAGCATCCTGCGGTTCTGGTTCGACCGGGGCGTCGACGGCATCCGGATCGACTCGGCGGCGCTGCTCTTCAAGGATCCGGCGCTGCCCGAGATGACCGACGGCGCACCGCACCCGTTCCACGATCTTGACGCGGTGCACGACGTCTACCGCTCGTGGCGGCGAGTCGCCGACGAATACAGCGCCACCACGACCCGGGACCGGGCGCTCATCGGCGAGGTGTGGATGCCGGACGTGAACCGGTTCACGAACTACCTGCGCCCGGACGAGCTGCACGCCGCGTTCAACTTCGAATTCCTCGGTTGCGCCTGGGATCCGGCGCTCATGCGGGCGTGCATCGACAGTACCCTCGAAGCTCACGCAGCCGTCGGCGCGCCGTCGACCTGGGTCCTCTCCAACCATGACGTGACCCGGCACGTGACCCGGTACGGCCGCGCCGACACCACGTTCAGCTTCGACAACAACCTCGACCGCACCCCGGTCGACCTGGAGCTCGGCACCCGGCGGGCCCGGGCCGCCGCGCTGCTGTCGCTGTCGCTGCCCGGGTCGGCCTACGTCTACCAGGGCGAGGAGCTGGGCCTCTGGGAGAACGAGCACATCGCCGAGGACCGGATCCAGGATCCGATGTACGCGCGGCGCGGTCACACCCGGGACGGATGCCGGGTGCCGCTGCCGTGGGCGGAGGACGAGCCGCCCTTCGCGTTCACGGCGAATGCGCCCACCCTGTCCGATTCAGCCCTGCCCGAACCCGCCCTGCTTGAACCCGCCCTGCCCGAACCGACCCTGCCCGAACCGACCCTGCCCGAACCGACCCTGCCCGAACCGTGGCTTCCGCAGCCGCGCGAGTGGAAGGACCGGACCGTCCAGGCGCAGACCGGTGATCCGAACTCGATGCTGGAGCTCTACCGGCGGGCGATCCGCCTGCGCCGGGCCGAGCCGGGCCTGCACACGCCGGAGATGACCTGGCTCGATCATGGCCCGGACGTGCTCGCCTACACCCGCGGGCCGGATTTCGCCTGCGTGCTCAACCTGTCCGGCGCGGCCGTCCCGCTGCCGGACCACGTCTCCCCGCTGCTGGTCAGCGGGCCGCTCGACGACGGCGGTCTTCTCCCCCCGGACACCGCCGCCTGGCTCCGCCTGTAGCAACCGTGCCTGTAGCAACCCGTGCCTCTAGCAACCCGTGCCTGCAGCAACCCGTGCCTCTAGCAACCCGTGCCTGCAGCAACCCGTGCCTGAACCGGCCGCCTGACGGGGTGGTCGAGACGGCGCGATGACACAGCGCGGCCGAGTCGTCCGGGCGTCAGGGGTTCCACCGCCGCTGACGCCCGGCGTACCACCCCCGTATCCCGATCAGAGAGAGGCGCTCCCCATGTCTCGATCAAAAGCAGGGTCTCGATCAAGAAGGTCCAGGTCGTTCCGACTAGGCGTGCTCGCGATAGCCGCGAGCGTCGTCGCCACCCTCGGTCACGCCCCCGCCGCGTCCGCGGCCGGGCCCAACCTCGCCGCCGGCAAGTCCTTCACGGCCAGCAGCCAGTCCGACGTCTACGGTCCCGGCAACGCCGGTGACGGCAACGCCAGCAGCTACTGGGAGAGCGCCAACAACGCCTTCCCCCAGTGGCTGCAGGTCGATCTCGGCGCCGCGACCGAGGTCAACCAGGCGGTCCTGAAGCTGCCGCCGGCGACCGCGTGGGCCACCCGCACGCAGACGCTGAGCATCTCCGGCAGCACGAACGGCTCCTCGTTCAGCACGCTCAAGGCCGGCGCCGGATACGTCTTCAACCCGTCGTCCGCGAACACCGTGACGGTTGACCTGACGGCTACCAGCGTGCGGTACCTGCGTCTGACGTTCACGGCGAACACCGGATGGCCCGCGGGGCAGCTCTCCGAGCTGGAGGTCTACGGCCCGGGCGGCGGCGGCAACCCGGATCCCGATCCGCCGACCGGGACGAACCTCGCGGCCAAGAAGCCGATCGAGGCGTCGTCGACAGTGCACACGTTCGTCGCGACGAACGCCAACGACGAGGACGTCACCACGTACTGGGAGGGTGGCGCCTACCCGGCCACGCTCACCACGAAGCTGGGCGCGAACGCGGCCCTGACCTCGGTGGTCGTCAAGCTCAACCCGAGCAGCGCGTGGGGCACCCGCACCCAGACGTTCGCGATCCTGGGCCGCGAGCAGTCGTCGTCCTCGTTCACGACCGTGAAGGCGAGCGCCACGTACACCTTCAGTCCCTCTTCTGCTAACCCGTCCTCCGGCAACACGTCCTCCAGCAACACAGTGACCATCCCGGTGAGCGCAACCGTCGCTGACCTGCGGCTGTCGTTCACCGCGAACTCCGGCGCTCCCAGCGGGCAGGTCGCCGAGCTGCAGGCCTACGGTTCCTGGGCGCCCAACCCGGACCTGACGATCACGTCCACCGGGTTCACGCCGTCCGCGCCGGTGGAGACCGACGCGATCACGGTGTCGGCCACGGTGCGTAACGCGGGCACGGCCGCGTCCGCGGCCTCCAACGTCAACTTCTACCTGGGTACGGGTTCGGCTGCCGCTGCCCGAGCAGGCACCGTGGCAGTCCCCGCGCTGGCTGCTGGAGCCTCCGCCACGGTCTCGGTGAGCATCGGGGCTCGGGACGCCGGCAGCTACCAGCTGTCCGCCAAGGTCGACGAGGCGAACACGGTCGTCGAGACCAACGACGCGAACAACTCCTGGACCCACCCGTCGGCTCTGGTCGTCACCCCGGTGAGCAGCTCCGACCTGGTCGCCTCGGCGGTCTCCTGGTCGCCGGGCACGCCCGCGCCCGGCAACACGGTCACCTTCTCGGTGACGCTCAAGAACCAGGGTTCGGCCGCCTCGGCGGGTGGCGCGCACAACGTCACGCTGACCGTTCTCAACGGGTCGACGGTGGTCCGCACACTGACCGGCTCGTGGAGCGGCACGCTCGCCGCCGGAGCATCCTCGCCCGCGATCAACCTGGGCACGTGGACGGCGGCTAACGGGCGCTACACCGTCCGGACCGTGATCGCGAACGACGGCAACGAACTGCCCGTCAAGCAGGCGAACAACACCAGCGAGAAGCCGTTCTTCGTGGGTCGCGGCGCGAACATGCCGTTCGACTTCTACGAGGCCGAGGACGGTCAGACCGGCGGGGGCGCCACGGTGGTCGGCCCCAACCGTACCGTGGGGGATCTTGCGGGTGAGGCGTCCGGCCGCAAGGCCGTGACGCTGAACGCGACCGGCGCGTTCGTGCAGTGGACCACCCGGGCCGCCACGAACACGGTCGTCGCGCGCTTCTCGATCCCCGACAGCCCGAACAGCCCGGACGGCACGACCAGCTCGATCAACGTGTACGTCAACGGGTCGCTCAACAAGGCCTTGCCGCTGACATCACGGTTCGCGTGGCTCTACGGCAACGAGGCGAACCCGCAGAACTCCGGGACCGGGCCGCGGCACATCTACGACGAGGCGAACATCATGCTGACCGGCTCGTTCCCGGCCGGCAGCACGATCAGGCTGCAGAAGGACGCGGCCAACTCGGGGCCGATCGCGATCGACTTCATCAACACCGAGCAGGTCGCGCCGGTGGCCAACCCGGATCCGTCCCGCTATGTCGTGCCGACCGGTTTCGATCAGCAGTCGGTGCAGAACGCGCTGGACGCCGCCCGTCAGGACAGCACCAAGATCGGTGTCTACCTGCCGGCCGGTGACTACCAGACCTCCAACAAGTTCCAGGTCTACGGCAAGGCGGTGAAGGTCGTCGGCGCGGGGCCCTGGTACACCAGGTTCTTCACCCCGGCGGCACAGTCCGAGACGGACGCCGGCTTCCGGGCCGACGCCACCGCCAACGGCTCGACGTTCGCGAACTTCGCGTTCTTCGGCAACTACACGATCCGCATCGACGGCCCCGGCAAGGTGTTCGACTTCGCCAACGTGGCTGACATCACGATCGACAACATCTGGGCCGAGCACGTGGTCTGCCTCTACTGGGGCGCCAACACCGACCGCATGAAGATCACGAACTCGCGGATCCGGAACACGTTCGCCGACGGCGTCAACATGACGAACGGCAGCACCGACAACCTGGTCGACAACAACGAGGCCAGGGCCACCGGCGACGACAGCTTCGCGCTCTTCTCGGCGATCGACGCCGGTGGCTCCGACGAGATCAACAACGTCTACTCGAACCTCACGTCGATCCTGACCTGGCGCGCGGCCGGCATCGCGGTCTACGGCGGCTACGCCAACACGTTCAAGAACATCTACATCGCGGACACCCTGGTCTACTCGGGCATCACGATCAGCTCGCTGGACTTCGGATACCCGATGAACGGCTTCGGCGCCTCGCCGCCGACCGTCTTCGACAACATCTCGATCGTCCGGGCCGGCGGGCACTTCTGGGGCGCGCAGGTCTTCCCGGCGATCTGGCTGTTCAGCGCGTCGAAGGTGTTCCAGGGCATCCGGGTCAGCAACGTCGACATCGTCGATCCGACGTACTCCGGGATCATGTTCCAGACCAACTACGTGGGCGGTCAGCCGCAGAACATCATCAAGGACACCGTGTTCACGAACGTGACGATCACCGGTGCCCAGCGCAGCGGTGACGCCTATGACGCCAAGTCCGGGTACGGCATCTGGGCCAACCCGATGCCGGAGGCCGGTCAGGGCCCGGCGGTGGGGTCGGCGACCTTCACCAACCTGCAGATGAGCAGCAACTACCGCGACATCGAGAACCCGACCAGCACGTTCACCATCATCCGCAACTGATCCGGTGACAGGTGGGGCCCGCGCCGAGCCGGCGCGGGCCCCCACTGCTCTCTCCGTCAGAGCGTCTCGGGCGGGATCAGGCGGCTGCCCCGGTCAGGCGGTCGTCGTCCTCACGGTTGTCATGTTCACGGTTGTCATGTTCACCGTTGTCATGATCACGATTGTCATGATCACGGTCTCTCGTAGATGTGGGCTCCGGGTCGCCCGGGTGGCGGGGCTTCACCGGGTTCTCCGCATTGGCGCCGGGCTGGGTAGTGTTTTCACCCGGTGCCGTCACCGGGCGCGCGCCCAGGTCAGGATCCACCTCGTACATGCGGGCCTCGGCCAGGTCGAAGTACATCCCGGTGAGGCGCAACCGGCCGGCCGCCTCGGCGGCGCGAACCGTCGGGTAGGTCCGCAGGTTCGCGAGCTGCTGCGTCACGTTGTCGGTGCAGCAGCGCTGCTCGTCGGTGGAGTCGGAGAAGCGCACCCCGGACAGCGCGAGCCAGTCGCCCAGGTCCGTCCCCTTCTCGGCGGCGTTACCCATGATCGCGCGCACCGCGCCGCAGCCGGAGTGGCCGCAGACGGTGATCGTGGTGACCCCGAGGACGTCGACGGCGTACTCGATCGCCGCGCCCACCGAGGAGTCAGGGCCGCCCGCGTCAGTCTTGCCCGAATCAGTCTTGCCCGTGTCAGTCTTGCCCGTGTCAGTCTTGCCCGTGTCAGTCTTGCCCGTGTCAGTCTTGCCCGTGTCAGTCTGGCCCGTGTCAGTCTGGCCCGTGTCTCTCTGGCCCGTGTCTTTCTCATCGTGGGGCGGGACGATGTTGCCCACGTTGCGCACGCAGAACAGGTCACCCGGGCCACTCGCGGTGATCAGGTTGGGAACGAGACGCGAGTCGGCGCAGGTGATGAAGAGCTGCTCCGGGCGCTGCCCGTCCCTCGCCAGGTCGGCGAGATGCGGGCGGACCAGCGGCGCGACCGCGCGCTCGAACTCCGCGATCCCGGCCGCCATGGCGTCCCGGCGCTGGTGGTCCATGCCTTGCCAGCGCGACCAGGAACCGACCAGGCCCGCCCGGGTCAGCCCCGGCGTGCGCTTGCCGCTGCCCAGCCGCCCGGACGTGCCCTGACGGAACCAGGAGTCGTGCACCTCCCGGATCCGCACCCGGCCACCGGTGCGCTCGTAGCCCTCGCGCCAGTCCCGGACAGTCTCGAAGGCGCCGTGATCCAGGTAGTCCAGGTGCAGCTCCAGTTCGACCTCGGCGGCCGGCGGCAGCGCGCCCAGCTCGCGGATGAGCCGTGCGGACTCGACGAACGACAGGGTGCCGGTGATCGTGACCTGCCACTGACCCGGCCCCTGCTGGACCCGGCGGATCTCACATCGGGTGAGCCGCCAGAGGATCATCACGGCAGCCGTGATCATGCCCAGCGCGACACCGGTCAGGAGATCGGTGAGCACCACGCCCAGCAGCGTGACCAGGTAGGTCGGAAGCTCCCGGTGCCGGGCGTAGGTGCGGATCTGGGCGAGGCTGACCAGGCGCAACCCGACCACGATGAGCACCGCGGCGAGCACCGCCATCGGGATCGTCTCCAGCAGGCCGGCGAAGAACAGCACGAACGCCGCGATCCAGACGCCGTGCATGATGGCCGATGCTCGGGTACGCGCCCCGGCCGCCACGTTCGTCGAGCTGCGCACGATCACTCCGGTGACCGGCAGGCCGCCGAGCAGGCCGGACACCGTGTTCGCGGCACCCTGCCCGACCAGCTCCCGGTTCAGGTTGGCGCGTGGACCGTCGTGCATCCGGTCCACGGCCACCGCCGAGAGCAGCGACTCCACGCTGGCCACCAGCGCGATCGTCACCACCGCCACGAGGATCTCCCGCAGCGGCGCGTCCGGCCAGGCCGGCCGGATCAGACCGGCGAGCGGCTCGTCCGGCAGGTTCACCCGCTCCACGTCGGCGCCGATCACGGAGGCCAGCGCCGTCATCGACACCACCGCCACCAGGGCGGCGGGGAGCAGGGACAACTTCACGTGCAGAATTTTCTCGAGTCGGGGCCAGAGGATCAGGATCGCCACGGTGAACGCGCCGAGCATGGCCGCGACACCGTGGTGCTCGGCGATCTGGGTGGGTAGTTCCCGCAGGTTCTGCCAGGCGGAGCTCTGTGGAGCGCCGCCCAGCATGACGTGGATCTGGCTGAGCGCGATGACCAGGCCGATGCCGGCGAGCATGCCGTGCACGACGGCCGGTGACAGGGCGAGGGCGGCGCGGCCCATCCGGGACGCGCCAAGGATGATCTGGATGAGCCCGGCAACCGCGACGATCGCGGCTGTGCCGGCGAACCCGAAGTTGGCCACGGTCCCGGCCACGATCACGGTCAGGCCGGCAGCGGGGCCGCTGACCTGTAACGGAGCGCCGCCGAGGGCACCGGCGACAATGCCGCCGACAACCGCGGCGACCAACCCCGCCAAGAGCGGGGCCCCCGATGCCGCAGCGATACCGAGCGACAGCGGGATGGCGATCAGGAACACGACGATGGACGCCGGCAAGTCCCGGCGCAACAGTTGCGTCAAGTCGGACATTTCAGCAAAATACCGAATAATGGTTAACGGGTCATTACGCAACTGGCCCTTACCTGCAAAACACAGCAAACTGCCGCCTGGCACTCAGCCAGATCTCAGCAAACTGTGGATCATGGCGACTGCGGTCCGGCGGTCCCAGACCGGAGGATCTGCGCCTCACGGGCGCTCAGGCCGGAAGTCTTCCGCTCGGTCGCGGGGATGCCGCGAAAACAAAACTGGCCCCCGTTGGACACGGGAGCCAGCATGATGAGAAAGATCAGACGTCAGGCCTTCCAGACATCCTTGTTCGACTCGTACATGTCGCGAAGGATCATCGGGACGTCGTACTTGACCTTCCAGTCCGGGTAGTGCTCCTCGAACCGGGCCGTGCTGCTGATCCACCACTGGTGGTCGCCGACCCGGTTCTCCGGGACGTACTCGGTCTTCGCCTCGACACCCGCGATCGACGAGGCGATCTGGAACGCCTCCAGAACGCTGCAGTTCGACGTGCGGCCGCCACCCATGTTGTAGACCTCGGCGACCCGGGGCGCCTTGTGGAACGCCTCGAACGCGGAGACCAGGTCACTGGAGTGGATCGCGTCGCGGACCTGCTTGCCCTTGTATCCGAAGATCCGGTACAGGCGCTGCTCCATGACACAGCGCATCACGTACGCCAGGAAGCCGTGCAGTTCCGCCGCGGAGTGCCCCGGCCCGGTCAGCGTGCCGCCACGAAACACCGCGGTGGGCATGTCGAAGTAGCGGCCGTACTCCTGAACCATCACATCCGCGGCGACCTTGGAGGCGCCGAAGACGGAGTGCAGGCACTGGTCGATCGACATGGTCTCGTCGATGCCGTCGTACCACTTGTGGTCGGCGGGCAGCTCCCAGCGGGTGTCCTGCTCGATCAGGGGCAGCGAGTTCGGCAGGTCGCCGTAGACCTTGTTGGTCGAGGTGAAGATGAACGGCGCGTCGATCGCGTGCCGGCGGGTCGCCTCGAGCATGTTGATCGTGCCGACCGCGTTGACGTCGAAGTCGGTGAACGGCTCGCGGGCGGCCCAGTCGTGGCTCGGCTGCGCGGCCGCGTGAATCACCAGGCCGATGTTCCTACCGAGGCCGGCGAAGAGCTTGTCCAGGCCGTCCCGGTCCCGGATGTCGACGACGTGGTGCGTGTACCGGGCGCCGACCTCCTTGGTGAGCCGCTCCAGGTTCCACTTGGTGGAACCGTCGGCGCCGAAGAAGTAGCCGCGCATGTCGTTGTCGACGCCGACCACGTCCATGCCGAGCGCGGCGAAGTGCCGGACCGCCTCGGACCCGATCAGGCCGGCCGATCCGGTGATCACAACAACACTGCCCGTCGAACCAGCACTGCCGGTCGAACCAACACTGCCAGTCGAACCAACACTGCCAGTCGAACCGCTGCTCATCAGGACCTCCGTTGGATGTGGGGCGCCACCGGCCGAGGTTACACAGGGCCGGCTTCCCGCGGACGAGCCGGTCGGTGATGACGCCCAGGGTAGTGACCCGCGTGGCGGCCGATGTCGGGGCCGATGTCGGGGCCGATGTCGGGGCCGATGTCGGGGCCGATGTCGGGGCCGATGTCGGGGCTGATGTCCCGACCGGTGCCGCGGCCGGGTACTCGGCGAACGCGTGACGTAGTCGGTCTTGATGCTTGACCGGCGCGTGAAACGGGCACGTCACAGATTCGCTACATCAAATGGGAAAGCTCCGGCGGATACGAACCCTTTTGCCGGAACTCATGCGGAGGCGTCGATGACGGAATCCCTTCAGGCAGCCATCCCCCACGCTGCTGCTGGATCCGAGAAGACCGATAAGTCCGGAAAGCAGGCTTTGACCCTCGGGGTGGAGGAGGAACTCCACGTCGTCGACCTGGGGACGCGCGAACTCGTACCCCAGGCTCCGGAGATCCTGGACCGCCTGGATGCCGCGCACTTCTCGGCCGAACTGCACCGGTCCGTCGTGGAGACCAACACCCCGGTGAGCGACACGCTGGACGGTCTGCGGGCCGGCATCATCGAGCGGCGGCGATCGGCGATCACCGTGGCCGAATCGCTCGGATTGGGCCTGGTCGCCGCCGGGACCGTACCGCTGGTCGACCTGGACCGGCTGCCGGTGACGCCGACGAGCCGATACCAGAGGATGCTCCACGAGTACCAGATGCTGGTGAGGGAACAGCTGATCTGCGGCGCGCAGGTGCACGTCGGCGTGCCGGACCGGGACGAGGCCGTCGCTGTCGCGCAGCGGGTCACGCCGGTACTGCCGGTGCTGCTCGCGCTCTCCGCCAGCTCGCCCTACTGGATGGGCGAGGACTCCGGGTACGCCAGTGTCCGCTCCCTGGTGTGGATGCGCTGGCCGACCGCCGGCGACAGCGGGCCGCTGCACTCCGCGGCCGAGCACGAGGAGCTGGTCAGCGATCTGATCGCGTCCGGGACGATCAGCGACCCGAAAATGGTCTACTTCGACGTCCGGCCGTCGGCGCACGTGCCGACCGTGGAGCTGCGGGTCACCGACGCCAGCTCGGACGTGGAGACGGTCGTGCTGATCGCCGGCCTTTTCCGTGCGCTGGTGTTGCGAGCGCAGCAGCAGCACCGGGCCTATCTGAACAGTGCTTCCCTGGACGGCGCCCTCCCCAACGGTGCACTGCCCAACGGTGCACTGCTTGGCGGCGCTGTCCCGAACGGCGCTCTGCTGAACGACCCGCGGCTGAACGACCCGCGGCTGAACGGCCCGCTGCTGAACGATCCGCTGCTGAACGGTGCTGGTGGGCCGATACCGCCCGTTCGGCCGCCGCTGCACCGGGCCGCGATGTGGCGGGCCGCCCGGTCCGGGCTGGAGGGTGACCTGCTCGATCTGCCGCGCTCCCCCGTTCCGGTGCCGGCCGGGGTGGCGGTCGAGCGCCTGATCGGCGAACTGCGGCCGCAACTGGAGGAACTCGGCGACTGGGAACAGGTCTACGACCTGTCGCTGCGGGCGCTGAGCCGGGGCAGCTCGGCCGCGCGGCAGCGTCGCGCGCTGGGCCGTCGCGGCCGGCTCGCCGACGTGGTGGACATGCTGGTCAGCGAGACCCGCGGGGAAACCTCCTGGAACGGCGGGGCGGCTCCCGCCAGTGCTGGGCTGTCCGGAGTGCTGCCCGATGCGCCGAGCCTGGAGGCATACGGGGCAGCCGGGGACGAGGCGTTCCCGGACGGGCGGGTGGAACCGGCCTACGCGGGGATGCTGCCGGTGCTCACCGCGCTCGGAGCGAGCGGTCTGCGGCAGCGGGAGGACAAGCGGGACGACGAGCAGCGGGCCCGCGGGATCACGTTCAGCGTGGCCGGCGAGGCAGCTACCCGGCTGTTCCCGTTCGACCTGGTGCCGCGGATCGTGCCGGCCGCGGACTGGGGACACCTGCGGACCGGTCTCACCCAGCGGGTGCAGGCGCTCGACGCGTTCCTCACCGACGTGTACGGCGAACGCCAGATCGTGAGCGACGGGGTCATCCCGGAATGGGTGGTCAACGGGTCGCCGGAGCTGCGGGCGAGCGGCGCGCTGATCCGGCGCCGCGCGGTGCGCACCCAGGTGGCCGGCGTCGACCTGGTGAAGGACTCGACGACGGGTGAGTGGCGCGTCCTGGAGGACAACCTGCGGGTGCCGTCCGGAATCGCCTATGCGATGCAGAACCGCCGTCTGACCTGGAGTGTCCTGCCCGAGCTGCCCCGCCCGGCCGGCCTGGTGTCCGTCGAGGAGACGCCCAAGCTGCTGAAGCGGGCACTGCTCGAAGCGGCCGGCCCGGCCGCCGGCGACGATCCGCATCTCGTGGTGCTCAGCCAGGGGCCGGACGACTCGGCGTGGTTCGAGCACAAGATGCTCGCCGAGGCCATGGAGGTGCCCGTGGTCCGCAGCACCGAACTCTTCGTGGACGAAGGGCCCGGGGTGAATGGGTTCGGGGTGAATGGGCTTGGTGTGAATGGGCTTGGGGTGAACAGCGGCCGCAGGGGGCCGCGAGTGTGGCGCCTGCGGGACGGCCACCGCTACCCGGTCGACGTGATCTATCTGCGGATGGGCGAGGACAGCCTGGTGCACTCCCCCGGCGCGGACGGGATGCCGCTCGGGCCGAGCCTGGTGTCCGCGCTGCACGCCGACACCGTCGTGCTGGCGAACGCCCTGGGCAACGGCATCGCCGACGACAAGGCGGTGTACGCCTACGTGCCCCGGATGATCGAGTACTACCTGGGCGAGAAGCCGATCCTGGCCGACGTGCGTACCTACCTCTGCGGACTGCCCGACCAGCGGGTGGAGGTGCTGTCCCGCCTGGACGAGCTGGTCTGCAAGCCGGTCGACGGGTACGGCGGCGACCGGATCGTGATCGGACCGCACGCCACCGCCGACGAGCTGGACGCGCTGCGCCGGCAGATCCAGACGGCGCCGCACCGGTGGGTGGCTCAGGAGCTGGTGCAGCTCTCCACGCATCCGGTCTTCGACGGTCACCGGCTCGCACCGCGGCACGTGGACCTGCGGGCATTCGTGTTCACCGGCAAGCACTCCACCGTCGCGCCGGCGGCGCTGACCCGGGTGGCCCCGGCGGGAAGCATGATCGTCAATTCCTCGCGGGGCGGCGGGTCGAAGGACACCTGGTTGTTGGGCTGACTGGGTTGCTGGGCTGACTGGGTTATTGGGCTGACTGGGTTATTGGGCTGACTGGGTTATTGGGCTGAGTTTTCTTTCTCAAACAGAACGGTTTCAACAGGGAGGTTGTTACATGTGCGGGATCGCCGGCGAGCTGGTTTTCGGCGACCGGGCCGCGGACACTGACGCGGTCCGCCGGATGCTGCCGTGCCTCGAATCGCGGGGCCCGGACGGCGACGGGTTGTGGGCGCGAGAGCGGGTGGCGTTCGGTCACCGGAGACTGAAAATCATCGACCTGTCCGAGAACGGCGCGCAGCCGATGACGGATGAGCGGCTCGGGCTCACCGTGGTCTTCAACGGGTGCATCTACAACTACCGGCAGCTGCGAGAAGAGCTCCAGGGGTACGGCTACACGTTCTTCTCCACGTCGGACACGGAGGTGATCCTGAAGGCGTACCACCGCTGGGGCGCCGACTGTGTCACGCACTTCCTGGGCATGTTCGCGTTCGCGATCGCCGAGCACGCCAGCGGGACCGTCACGCTGGCCCGGGACCGTCTCGGGATCAAGCCGCTCTACCTGGCCGAGACGCCGGGACGGTTGCGGTTCGCGTCGACGCTCCCGGCTCTGCTGGCGGCCGGCCGGTCGACAGGGGGCGGGCCGGCCGAGGATCACATTGACACCAGCATCGACAAGGTGGCGCTGCACCACTACATGACGTTCCACTCGGTGGTCCCCGCGCCGCGGACCATCATCAACGGGGTGCGGAAGCTGCCGCCGGCCACCGTGCGAGTGATCCGTGCGGACGGGACATCCACGGAGCGGGTGTACTGGGAGGCGAGCTTCACCCGTACCCCATCGCTCAGTAAGGGCGAGTGGGCAGAAGCTGAGTGGGCCGAAGCTGAGTGGGCAGAAGCGGTGCGCGACAGGCTGAGGCTGGCCGTGGAACGGCGGATGGTCGCCGACGTTCCCGTCGGCGTGCTGCTCTCCGGCGGCCTGGACTCCAGTTTCATCGTGGCGCTGCTCGCCGAGCAGGGGCAGACCGGCCTGACCACGTTCAGCATCGGGTTCGAGGCGGCCGGCGGGGAGAGCGGCGACGAGTTCGAGTACTCCAACCTGATCGCGGCGAAGTTCGGCACCGAGCACCACCAGATCCGTATCGGACAGGACCGTTTCCTGCCGGCCGTGGAGCGGACCGTGGCCGCGATGAGCGAACCGATGGTCAGCCACGACTGCATCGCGTTCAACCTTCTCAGTGAGGACGTGGCGAAGCAGGTCAAGGTCGTACAATCGGGACAGGGTGCGGACGAGATCTTCGCCGGCTACAGCTGGTATCCGCCCCTCGGCGGCGTGCCCCGGGACAGGGCCGTCGAGGCGTACGCGAAGGAGTTCTTCGACAGGCCTCACAGCGAGTTGGCGGGCCAGCTCAACCCCGAGTGGCTGGCCGAGAATGATCCCTCGCTGGCGTTCGTCCGGGCGAGCTTCGGACGACCGGGGGCGACCACGGCCGTCGATGCGGCACTGCGCCTCGACTCACAGGTGATGCTCGTCGACGACCCGGTCAAACGGGTGGACAACATGACTATGGCGTGGGGCCTGGAAGCGCGCGTACCGTTCCTGGATCACGAGTTGGTGGAACTCGCGGCGGCCTGCCCGCCCGAGGTGAAGTTGGCGCAGGACGGCAAGGGGGTGCTCAAGGACGCGGCCCGCGGCCTCGTTCCCGACGAGGTCATCGACCGGCCGAAGGGGTACTTCCCGGTGCCCGGCATCCGGCATCTCGAAGGCCCGATGCTGGAGAAGGTGCGCGACGCGCTGCATGCGCGGGCCGCGCGGGACCGGGGCCTGTTCCGGACCGAGTACGTGGACGCGCTGCTCGCCGACCCGAACACGCCGCGCACGACGCTCGGGGCGAACCAGTTGTGGCAGCTCGCGCTGCTGGAGATGTGGTTGCAGGAAAACGGGATCTGAGGAGATTTCTTAGTGGGTGGTCAGCTCCGCCGTGCCGACGTGACCGTGCTGCCGGAAGGGTGGAGCGGCTCCCCCGGGTCCCGGTCCTCCCGGGCCGATTCGCCGGCTCCATCCGGTGAGGCCGGGTCTCATCAGGCCCGGCTTCAACCGGTCAACTCGCAACCCGCCGAATCGGAGGTCGCCGGCAACTGGTCGCCGGCGCTCTCCCCCGACGGGCGGCACATGGCCTACGTCTCGGACCGCGGTGGCGTCCCGGCAGTCTGGGTGCAGCCGGTCGGCAGTGAGCTGACGTTCCGCGTCGACACCGGGCCGGAACCGGTCGCCGCGGTGCGCTGGTCGTCCGGCGGTGGCTGGCTCGCCTGCGAGATCACCCCCGGTGGCGCGCCACGGCACGAAGTGTGGCTGGTCCGGCCGGACGGCACCGATCTGCACCAGGTCGGCGGCTTCGGGACGGACACCGCGGACAACATGCGGTGGCTGCCCGGGCGGCCGGTCCTCGCGCTCACCGAGAACCTCACCACGGCAGTGCTCGTCGACGTGGTCGCGGAGACCCGCACGGTGATCGCGCAGGGCGACCTTCTCGCGCTCCTCGACGTGGACCCGGCGGGGCGCTTCGCGCTTCTCCGGTACGGGCCGCGCGGCAGCCGGGACATCGTCCTGCGGGAACTCTCCAGTGGCATCGAGAAGCCGGTGACGCGCGGGGAGCGGGCGGTGTTCAGCCCCGGCGGCGGGTGCGTGTACGCGCTCAGTCAGGACGGTGAGCTGCCGGTGCTGCTCCGGGTCGACGGGGACGCGGTGGAGGCGCTGACCGGGGAAGGGCCCGGGTCGGCTTCGGGAGGGACCACCGACTCGGGCGGCGGCGTCAGGTCGGCCTTGCGTGGCAACCAGCCGGTCGGCACGTCTCCCGGGGAGGTCGAGAACTTCGCGGTGACGGCCGATGGCCGTACCTCCGCGGTTTTGTGGAACGTGCGCGGCGGTGAGTCGGAGGTCGCGCTGATCGGCCTGGACCACGACGGGGATCGCGTGCCGCGGCTGATCGCGCCGCTGCCGGGTCTGGTGATCGGTGAGCTCGCGTGGAGTTTCGACGGGTCGACGCTGGCGTTCACGGCGGAGGGGCCGGGGCAGCCGCACGGTGTCTGGGTGTGGTCGCGGGAGACGGGCCAGGTACAGGCGGTGTCCGCGGAGGCGGCGTCGCCCGATGCGGTACGGCCGACGCTGGAGATCTTTTCGGCGCATGACGGGGTGACGCTGACCGGATGGTTGTTCCGTCCACGCCCTGCGGGTTCCGGGCCGGCTGTGTCTGATCTAGCCGTGTCTGATCCGGCTGTATCTGATCCGGCTGTATCTGATCCGGCTGTGTCTGATCCGGCTGTGTCTGATCCCGCTGCGTCTGATCCCGCTGCGTCTGATCCCGCTGCGTCTGATCCTGCTGAGCCCTATCCGACTGTGATCTGGTTGCACGGTGGGCCCGAGGCTCAGGAACGGCCGGGGCACGGGCCGCTCTTCCAGTCGCTCGTCAACCGGGGCATCGCCGTCTTCGCGCCCAATGTGCGGGGGTCGTCGGGGTTCGGGCGGAGCTTCGTCGACGCGGACAACGGAGACCGGCGGTACGCGGCCGTGGAGGACGTGCGGACCTGCGTGGAGCACCTGCGGAAGATCGGTGTGGCCGGGGCGGTCGGGTGCATGGGGCGCTCCTACGGCGGATATCTCACGCTGGCGGCGCTCACCACGTTCCCCTCGCTGTTCTCGGTCGGGGTTGATGTGTGCGGCATGTCCAATTTTGAGACTTTTTACGAGCACACCGAGCCGTGGATCGCCGCGGCGGCGGTCAGCAAGTACGGGGATCCGGTGCATGACGCGGACCTGTTGCGGGATCTGTCGCCTATCAAGCGGATCGATCAGTTGCGGGCGCCGCTGCTCGTGGTTCACGGGGAGAACGACAGCAATGTTCCGGTGATCGAGGCCGAGCAGGTGGTGGCGGCTCTGGCGGCTCGCGGGGTGGAGCATCGGTACCTGCTCTTCCCGGACGAGGGACACGAGCTGTTGCACCGGTCGTCCCGGGCGGAATATCTGCGGGTGGTGCTGGAGTGGCTCGACGAGCATCTGGTGCGGGCGGCCGCTTGAGCACCCGGGTTTAGTTACTTGAGCCTTGGTTACTTGAGCCTTGGTTACTTGGGCCTTAGTTACTTGAGCCTGGTTACTTGGATCTTAGTTATCAGGGCAGTGAACAAACGCACGTTGCTGTGTGGCTGGCGGCGAGAAAGGCTTGACGGGCACGTATCCCGTTACGGAAGGCGAATCATGCCCCTGCGTCCCGAAACCCGGGCCTGGGCGGTGTGGTCCGCCGGACTCGCCGCCTACGTCATCGCCGTCCTGCATCGCACCTCGCTCGGCGTGGCCGGGCTGGACGCGCAGCACCGGTTCGACATCGGCGCGAGCGCGCTCGCCACCTTCGCGGTGTTGCAACTGCTCGTCTACGCCGGCCTGCAGATCCCCGTCGGCATGCTGCTGGACCGATTCGGATCACTGCGGCTGGTGCTCTCCGGCGCGCTGTTGATGGCGGCCGGGCAGTCCCTGATGGCCTTCACCGACGACATGACCGGCGCCGTCGTCGCGCGGGTGCTGGTCGGCGCGGGCGACGCCATGACGTTCATCAGCGTGCTGCGTCTGGTGCCGCACTGGTTCCCCGCACGGCGGGTGCCCGTGCTCACCCAGGTGACCGGCATCGTGGGCCAGATCGGTCAGCTGCTTTCCGCCGTACCCCTTGCTGCCCTGCTCGCCGGTCCGGGCTGGACCACCGCGTTCGTCGGCGCCGCCGGCGCCGGCGTGTTCGTCGCGCTCGTCGCGTTCGCCGCCCTGCACGACACACCGGAACGCCGGATGAACAGCGGCAGCGCCGTCACCTGGCAACGGCTCAGCTCCGATCTGAGCAGCGCGTGGCGGCACCCCGGCACCCGACTCGGGCTGTGGACGCATTTCACGACCCAATTCACCGGTACGGTCTTCGCGCTCATGTGGGGCGTGCCGTTCCTGATCGCCGGCGAAGGACTGAGCCGTAGCGCCGCCAGCTCGCTGCTGATCCTGTTCGTGCTCACCGGCATGGCGTCCGGGCCGGTGCTCGGCATGCTCACCCAGCGGTACCCGTTGCGCCGTTCACTGCTGGTGCTCGGAGTCGTCGCCGCGAACATGGGCGCGTGGGCGCTCGTCATCGCCTGGCCCGGTCAGGCCCCGATGCCGCTGCTCGTGCTGCTCGTCGTCGCGCTCGGCCTCGGCGGTCCGGGATCGATGATCGGCTTCGACTACGCGCGGACGTTCAACCCGCCGAGCCGCCTCGGCACCGCGACCGGCGTCGTGAACGTGGGCGGGTTCGTGGCGTCGCTGCTCACCATCCTGTTGATCGGGTTGATCCTGGACGCCCGTACCGGGGGAAGTGCGGACTATCACATCGACGATTTCCGGGTGGCGATGTCGGTGCAGTTCGCCGTCGCGGCGATCGGTGTTCTGGGCATCCTGCGGACCCGGCGGCTGGCCCGCCAGAAGATGGAGCAGGAGGAAGGCATCGTGATCCGCCCGCTGCTGAAGGTCCTTGCCGAGCGGCGGGAGCTGGCGCGTCAGCGGTGAGTCCGACGCGTTCGAGGGCGGCTGATGCCTCCCGGCGGGCGGCGCGGGGAGAGGTTTAGTCCGGGGACGGGCGGTAAAGGCCAGAAGCTGGTCCTGACACCCCTGACGTCCTCGGAGGAGGGAAATGACCGACCGCGTCCACGTTCCCGACCGCGCCACCCTGCAGGGGCGAGCCGCCCTGCCCGATCAAACCGCCCTGCCCGATCAAACCGCCCCGCCCGATCGAGTCGCCCCGCAGGAACGAACCGCCCTGCACGGTCAAGCCGCCCTGCACGAGCACGCCGTCCTGACCGATCGAGTCGCGTTTCCGGAGCGTGCTGAGCCCTCGGGATATGCCCAGTCCTCCGAGCATGCCGCACCTACGCAGCACGCCCAGTTCACCCAGCAGGCCCAGCCCACGCAGCAGTCCCCGCTGGCGGATGGCTCCGAGGCTCGGATCTGGTCGGGCATCGACGTCCCGAAGACCATCGCCGGCACTCTGGCTGCCGTTTCCGCCGCCGTGGTCGGATCCTTCCTCGGCGTCGCGGGCACGCTCATCGGTGCCGCGGTGGCGAGCCTGATCAGCTCGATCGGCACGGAGATCTACCACCGTTACCTGGATCGCGGCACCAAGAAGCTGCAGTCCGCCTTCATAACGGCTCCGGCCGCCGTCGGTACACCTGAGGTGGCCGCCGCTCAGACGCCGCCGTCCGGGGAGAGCCGGCAGATCCGCTGGAAGCGCGTGGGCCTGGTAGCCGGCGCGCTGTTCGTACTGGCGATGGGCGCGCTGACCACGGCAGAACTGATCGCCGGCAAGTCAGTCGCCGACGCCACCCGAGGCGGCAACGGCAGCCGCCCCACCGTGTCCCACCTGATCGGGAACGGCGGTGACTCCTCAAAGACCGACGACACCGAGAACAAGACCCCGGCAGATCAAAAGGACACCGGAGACTCAGACACCAGCGATTCAGACACCGGAGACTCAGACACCAGCGATTCCAAGACCAGCGATTCCAACACCGGAGACTCGAACACCCAGGACCCTGGAACGCAGGAGCCCGGCACCCAGGATCCGCAGACAGGCAATCAGCAGCCGGGGACAACCGAGCCGACGGGCGGCACCGACCCCGCGCCGGATTCGACCACCGCTCCAGACACCGGCCCGACCTCCGGCGACGGAACGGGCACGGGTTCCGGGAAGGAAGGCTCAGGCAACGAGGGTTCTGCGGATCAGGGATCGTCGAATCAGGGTGTCAGCGGCGAATCGCCGTAACCGGGCGTCGGGTAGCTGAGCGCCCGCGGGGTACAGCACACCGGACAATGTGATCGTCAGCAGCGGGAACCCACTCAGGAAGGCACTCACTGACCATGGACGCCAAGGACATCCTGATCGAAGCGCACGGCCGTCTCCCCGAACTCGTCGACACCGCCGTTCGTGACCTCACGCCGGAGCAGCTCCGCTGGACGCCCAAGCCCGGCGCGAACCCGATCGGCTGGCTGGTCTGGCACCTCACCCGCGTCCAGGACGACCACGTCGCCGAACTGCTCGAAGCCGACCAGGTCTACCTCACCGGTGACTGGGCACCGCGATTCGGTCTCAAGGCGGATCCGTCGGACAGCGGCTACGGCCACTCGCCCCAGCAGGTCGCCGCCGTGACGCCGCAGAGCTGGCGGGTGCTGGCCGATTACTACGGTGCGGTGCACGCCCGTACGCGGGAATTTCTCCAGAATCTCTCCCCCGCCGACCTGGACCGGGTGATCGACGAGAAGTGGGACCCGCCGGTCACGCTGGGCGTCCGCCTCGTCAGCATCATCGACGACGACGCCCAGCATGCCGGTCAGGCGGCCTACGTCCGAGGTCTCCTATAAGAGGCCTTCCAACGAAGTTCCGGTGAAGGGCTTGTGGTGAATGGCCTCCGGTGTAAAGGGCCTCCGGTGAGAGAGCTTCCGGTGAGAGAGCCTCCGGTGAGAGAGGCCCTCTGCTACCCGCCGGAGCGGACTGACTCACGCTGAAGCAGGCTCGGCCAGCGGCAACCTGACCAGGAACTTCGTGTCACCCGGCTGAGACTCCACGGAGATGTCCCCGCCGTGCCCGTTCACCACGATCCGGTACGAGATGTCCAGCCCCAGGCCGGTCCCCTCGCCCACCGGTTTCGTGGTGAAGAAGGGCTCGAACACCCGCTTACGCACCTCCGGCGGCATCCCAGGACCGGTGTCCGCGACCGACACCACGACATGCTCGTCCTCGCGATACGTCCGGATGGTGAGCGTCCCCTGCCCGCCCATCGCATGCACCGCGTTGTCGATCAGGTTGGTCCACACCTGGTTCAGTTCCGCCGGGTGTGCCGGGATCTGCGGCAGCGTACGGTCGTACTCCTTGACCACCCGCACGCCCTCGCCGACCTTGTGGGAGAGCATGACCAGAGTGCTGTCGAGGCCACCGTGCACGTCGATCCACTGGTGTGCGGCCCGGTCCAGGTGCGAGTACTGCTTGGCGGCCGACACCAGTGAGGACACCCGACCAGTGGCGTCCTCGATGTCGGTCATCAGCTGTTCCGTCTCGAGCGCGTACCCGATCCAGTGGATTGCCTGGTCGAGCAACTCCCCCACAGTCGCTTGAGGCTCCCCCGCGTGAAGCCCTCCAGCCTGGGGTCCTGCCGCCTGAGACCCTCCAGCCTGAGACCCCGCAGCCTGGGACCCTGCCGCCCGAGACCCCGCAGTCTGGGACCCCGCCGCCTGGGAGCCCGCAGCTTGCGGGGCGAGTCGCTGCTCGATCTCGGAGAGGCACGCGGTGTCGATGCCGCCCTGAGCGAACACCGGCGCGACGTCCCACGCACCGGTGATTTTGCGCTCCTCCATCCAGTCGCCGAGTTCGTCCTCCAGGTCGGCGGTCTGCATCGCGGTCAGCACCGGCGCCTTGGCGGCCCGTTCGATGACTTCTTCCTGGAGTTCGAGCAACGCGGTAAGCCGCTCCGGGGCGACCTTGCCGGCGGCGAGCTTGCCGAGCTTCATCCGCATCGCGGCGACACGCTGCCGCAGCGCTCCGGTGGCCCGGGCTGCGGCCGCGGCCGGATTGTTGAGTTCGTGCATGAGGCCCGCCGACAGCGCGCCGAGCGCCGCCAGCCGCTGCCGTTCCCCGATCGCTGCCTGGGTGCTCCGCATCCCCAGCGTCAGGCCCTCCAGCAGGTGGATCGCCATCGGGAACCACTCGCGCATCATCCAGCCGAAGTCCTCGGCGGACAGCATGAAGAACTCGCTGTCGGAGAGCGCCCGCATCGACGCCATGTACTTACGCGGAACTCCATCGTCGCGCAGGTAGGCCTGGGTCGCTCCCATGTAGACGCCACGCTGCTCGGTCCGGGTCGTCTGAACCTCGTCCTGGCCGACCCGCCGGGTGAGTGCCACCGTCCCGCTGAGCAGCACGAAGAACGACTCGGCGGGGTCGCCCTCGCGCAGCACCAGACCACCGGCGGGCACGCGCATGGTGCAGCCGTGCTCGGCGAGCCAGGTCAGCTGGTCACCGGTCAGCTTCTCGAAGAGGAACAGGGTGCGCAGTTCTTCCGGGGTGAGCGCACCGGGCTCACACGGTTCGAGCCGGATCTCTTCTGTCTCCGTAGTCATGACTTACCGCGCTCCCATGCTGATTGCGCTCCTGCACCGACTGCCCCTGATCCGGCTGGCCCTGAACCGGCTGGCCCAGTACCGGCTGGCCCCGAACCGATTGGTCCTGCACCGGCTGGTCCAGTACCGGCTGCCGCGCTCCTGCCCATACGACGCGTCCCCACAGCTACCGGGCTCGCGCCCAACTCCGGAATCACTGGGCCTCCAGGTAACGGTGAACCAGCGCCACCGCCATCGCTCCCTCGCCGACCGCCGAAGCCACCCGCTTGATCGAGTTGGCCCGGACGTCACCGGCGGCGAAGATGCCGGGGACACTGCTCTCCAAGTAGAACGGATCCCGGTCCCGATCCCATCCCCGCGGACGATCCCCGTTCGCGACGAGGTCCGGCCCGGTGCGGATGAAGCCCTTCTGGTCGCGGGCCACGATGTCCCCGAGCCAGTCGGTACGCGGCTCCGCCCCGATGAACACGAAGAGGTAACCGCACTCCACGGTGGCCTTGGTACCGTCCTTGCTGTCACAGATGGTGATCGCCTGCAGGTGCCCTTCGCCGTGCGCGCCGATCACCTCACATCGGGTACGCACCTCGATGTTCTCGATCTGAGCGAGCTGCTGGATCAGGTAGTAGGACATCGAGCTCTCCAGCGAATCACCGCGCACCAGCAGGGTGACCTTCCGGGCGTACTTGGCGAAGAAAAGCGCTGCCTGCCCGGCAGAGTTCGCCCCGCCGACGATGTAGACGTCGGTCCCGGCACAGGCCGGCCCCTCGGTGGACGCCGAGCCGTAGAACACGCCCGAACCGGTCAGCCCGGCGACGCCCTCGGCCAGCAGCGGCCGGTAGGAGACGCCGGTGGCGAGCAGCACCGCGTGCGCGGAGATCTCCCGGCCGTCAGCGAGGGTCAGCGTCCGCGCGGAGCCGTCGGCCCGGAGCCCGACCACCTCACGGGTGTTGAGCGTCTCCGCCGCGAACTTGTCGGCCTGCCGCCGCGCGCGTTCGGTGAGCTGGGCGCCGGAGATCCCGTCGGGGAAGCCGAGATAGTTCTCGATCCTGGAACTCTGCCCGGCCTGCCCGCCGACCGCCTGCCGCTCCACCAGCAGCGTCTTGAGCCCTTCGGAGCCGCCGTAGACAGCGGCGCCCAGACCGGCAGGACCGCCACCCACGATGATCAAGTCGTAGAAGTCGCGTCCCGGCGTGGTGGAGAGCCCGGCGGCCTCGGCAACCTGCTGCACGGTCGGCCGGGACAGCGCCCGCCCATCAGCGGTGACCACGAGAGGGACCGATTCCGGCCCGACCTCTGCCGCCTCCAGCAGGCGGCGCCCCTCCGGCTCATCGGCGCCGAAATATTTGTACGGGACCAGGTTGCGCGCCAGAAAATCCCGGATCTGGTACGACGGCTCACTCCACCGGTGACCGACAACTCGGATATCCGGGAGTTCGGTGTCGCCGGTCGCCTGCCATGCGTCGAGCAGCGCATCGAGGACCGGGTACAGCTTCTCCTCCGGCGGATCCCACGGCTTGAGCAGGTAGTGGTCGACGTCGACCACGTTGATCGCCTGAATCGCGGCGTCCGTGTCCGCGTACGCGGTGAGCAGTGCCCGGCGCGCGTGCGGAAACAGATCCATGGCCTGCTCGAGGAACTCGATGCCGTTCATCTGGGGCATCCGGTAGTCGGCGAGCATCACAGCGACCCGTCCGCCACGCAGCTTCAGTTCCCGCAGCACGTCGAGGGCTTCGGACGCGGAGGAGGCCCGGATGACCCGGTACTGGTCGCCGTAACGGCGGCGCAGGTCGCGTGCGATGGCACGGGAGACCGAGGGATCGTCGTCGACGGTGAGGATCGCGGGCTGGCCCATGTTCAGTACCTCAGCTCTGGGTGAGTCCGGGAGTTTCTACGGTGTCGGCTCGGGTCGGTGGATCGGGTGTGCCGGCTCTAGGAGGCAGGCTCTAGGAGGCAGGCTCTAGGACCGGCTCTAGGAGACCGGTCCAGCAGCGTCGGTCTCCGCGCGGCTGGCATCGGCAAGGCTGGCATCCGCGGTGCCGGCCTTTACGATGTCGGTGAGCTCCGGGTGGCGTTCCAGGTAAGAGGCCACGAAGGGGCACGTGACGACGACCGGGGTCGACCGCGCCCGGGCATCCTTCAACGCGGCCGCAGCCAGACGCCCCGCCAGTCCCCGCCCGGAAAAGGCCTGGTCAACCTCGGTGTGCAACAGCTCGACCCGGTCGCCGTGACGCCGGTAGTGCAGCACCCCGGCGACCTCGCCACCGAGGAGCACCTCGTACCGCTGCAGTTCGAAGCTGTCCACGACGACCGCGTCACCCTGATCCGGCGCACCGACCTGAGCGCTGCCTTCGACTCGCAGCTTGCGGCGCGCCCGCTCGTAGAACGAGGTACGCCCGAATCGGATCACCTGTGCCGCTGCGGGCACCGGCCGGATCTCCAGGCGCGTCCCGGGCTCCGCATACCCCTCGATGATGCCGTCGACCTCGATCGCGAGCCGGCCGCTGGTCGGCAGCACGTCGAGAGCGAGGTGCTCGGAAGTGTCCAGGACGAGGGAACGGTTGAACGACGAGTGCGCAGCGGCGGCGCTGACGATCAGTGCCTCCACGTTCGGCGAGACGATCGGACCACCGGCCGAGAAGCTGTAGGCGGTCGAGCCGGTCGGCGTGGAGACGATCACCGCGTCCGCCGCGTAGTTGACGAATCCACGGCCCTCGACTCGGATCCCGACCGCGGCGAGTCCGTGCCCCGGCACCCGGACGAGAGCGACGTCGTTGAACGCGGACACCTCGCGACCGTCCGGCAGCGTGGTCCGCACCGCGGTCCGCGACTCCACCGTGTACCGATGTTCGTCAATCGATGACAGCGCGTCACCCAGGTCCGGAAGGTCCACCTCGGCGAGGAATCCGAGCCGTCCGACATTGACGCCGAGCACCGGAGTCTTGCGCCCTTCGACGAGTCGCATCGTCCGCAGCATGGTCCCGTCGCCGCCGAGACTGACCAGCAGGCCGGCCCGCTCCACCATCTCCTCCGCCGGCACCGGCACCGCGCTGCACGCGATCCGGGTGATCTCGTCCGGCAGCCCGAGCACGGTGACACCCCGCTCGGCCGCCCAGTTCACGATGGCGTCGACCGCCGAACCACAGTCACGGCGCGGATGCAGCACGAGACCCACGACTTTGACCATTCCCACGGCTGCTCCCCGCTCTCTTCCAACCCTATGCAGCCTCGCACGCCGTTCCCGCTTCGGCGACAGTCCCAACCGTGGCGGCGCACACGCTCCCAGCCCGCTTCGCCGTCTCTTGCGCCTTTTCGCCGCGATGCCCGTTTAGGGACAGCCGCGCTATGGGCTCATCGCACGCTCCGAGCCACGCATTCCACCCGTTCGGCCGGCGCCCGAGTTCACGAAAACCCACATTCAGTGCGCGCTCGACTTCGCTGCGCGCTTAGGCATCGGAAGTCCCTTGGGGTTCGGTACGCCCTTCGGGTTCGGTGCCCGCTTCAGGTTCAGTGCGCGCTTCAGTTCGGTGGGCGCTCGGGTCCAGTGCGCGCTTCGAGTTCGGTACGCGCTTCGAGTTCGGTACGCGCTTCGGGTTCAGTGCACGCTTCGGGTTCGGTGCGCGCGTTGGGTTCAATACTCGTCATGCGCAGCCCGACTCAGCGATCGCTCACGCTCGACGACATCGCCGCGCTGGTTCGCGCCGGCCTCGACACGACCGTCATCGACGGCGCCGAACTGGCCGGTGGCAGCTTCGCCACCGTATGGCGAGTCACCCTCCGCGACGGCCGACAGGCGGTGGTCAAGGTGGGACCTCCGCCGGCGGCTCGCCTTCTTGGGTACGAGCAAGGCCTGCTCCCCGCCGAAGCCGAGTACTTCAGGCTGGTCCGCAAGCACGCACCGACCGTACCGGTGCCGGAAGTCCTGGCCACCTCTCCAGCCGGCAGCGAGCCGCAATGGGTGATCACGACCCTGCTGCCCGGCCGCCCGCTCACCGAGGGTGACTCGCCCGAAGCCCGGCGGCAGCTCGGCGCAGCCGTCGCGAAGGTGCACGCCATCACCGGCACCCGCTTCGGCTACACCGGCGACCGGGCAGCCGGCACGGACTGGCCGACCGCCTTCGACGCGATGGTCGAGTCCCTGCGCGCGGACGCGGATCTCTGGAACGTGCCACTTCCGCCGCTCGACGGGGTGGTGAGCCGGCACCACGACGTGCTCTCCGCGGTGACCCGTCCCGCTCTGCTGCACTTCGACCTCTGGGACGGCAACGTGCTCGTCGCGCCGGAAGCCCCGCCGACGGGCCCCGCGGACCGCACGCCGCCCGGCTCACTCGCCGGCACAGTTCCCGCCGGCACAGTTCCCGTCGGCACAGTTCTCGGGGGCACAGCTCTCGAGGGCACAGTCCGCGCCGGCACAGCCCTCGGCGGCACAGCCCTCGCAGGCATAGTCGACGGCGAGCGCTACCTCTATGGCGACCCGTTACTGGACTTCGTGTCTCCGGCGCTGTTCCGGCGCATCGAAGATGAGCCTGACCATCCGTTCCTCGCCGGTTACGCCCGGACGGAACCCTGGGACACGAGTGCCCGCATCCGGCTGGCCCTCTATCGCATCCATCTTTACGTCCTGATGATCACCGAGGCGCCGAGCCGTGGCATCCCGCCGACCGGCGAGCGTCACGACTTCCTCACCACGCTGCTGACCGCCGAGTTGAAGCACCTCGCAACGCTCCGCTGACGCCAAGCGCGAGACGCACGGCTGCCGAAATCATGCCGGCAACCCTCAGTTTCGCCGAGGGTAAGGATTGGGCCGATGGTGGGGATCGGGTCGATGAGGAGGATTGGTTCGGTGGTAGGGATTGGTTCGAGGCGCTCGTTCGGGATCAACCCATGCCGGCGGTCGATACTCCGGATGGCCGTCCGGCCCCATCGTCACCTGCCAACCACTCTGGTTACCGGCACCATCTCCCTCTACGTCTCCCTGTAGATCTCCCTGAGGATCGCCATGGAGATCGCCGTGGATGGTGTGATGGTGATGCGCGCAGAGCAGCGCCAGATTGTCCAGCGAGGTGGGGCCGCCCTCGAACCACGGAACCACGTGGTGGGCTTCGCACCAGCGGGCGGGACGATCGCAGCCGGGGAACGTGCAGCCACGGTCGCGGGCAACCAGCGCGCGCCGCAACGGTCCGGTCACCAGGCGTCGGTTGCGACCCGCGTCGAGCACCTGACCTGCTCCGCCGAGAACCAGCGGCAGGACCATGGCGTCACACGCCAGCTTGCGCACCGTCGCCGGTGAGAGCGGCTCGCCGGTGTCGCAGTCCCCGCCGGCGAGCCGCTGCTTCAGCGCGTCGAATCCGACGGTCACGACCATCTGAGGACGGTCACCACCGTTGGCGGGGAGCTCACCGCCGGCGAGGACCAGCCGGCACACGTCGGTCAGGGCGTCGGCGCGGCGCTGCCCGGGAGTCCGCGCCGTGCCGCCCTCCGCGAGCTCGGCAGCGGCTCCGGCCGGTCGGCAGAGCGGATCGATCGCAGCGGTGACGACGGCCGCGGCTTCGGCATCGAGCATGCCGCGCACACGGACCCGGCCGTCACCGAGCGGGCTCAACGTGAGGAACCGCTGCTCGTACGCATCGCGCTCGGCCCTGCGCAGCGCGGCTTCGTCGGCCGCGTCCACCACCTCGGGCGCCACATGCTCCAGAATGCGCCGACCCGCGTAGCCCAGCTGGACCGGCTCCAGGTCGGGCGCCCACTCGATCAGGGTCGCCGTAGCCTCTGCACGGGTCGGCGCGTCCAGACCCGTCGGCAGCGTCTTGAGCACCCGGGCGATGACATCAAGCTGATCAGTGTTCACCCGGCCACCGGTGAGAGCCTCATTCAGCGCCGGGTCGGCATCGAGCAGCCGCGCCTGCCGCAGCAGGCCGGCGGCTGCGCCGGCGCTGATCCGCAGACGGTTCCGCAGCCAGGCGGCCGGCGTGGGCGCCTGCTGGGTGGCGGGAATCCCCCGCCCCTCGATCTCACGAACCGCATGCGCCTTGGCTGCTCGCAGCATCTGCTCGGCACTGTGAACCGCATCCAGGAAGGCCAGGAGATCATCCTCTGACAGCGGCCACATCGGCGTGGCGCCACACTCCGCCGCCGCGGTGGTCAACTGAGCCACGAACTCCTTCATGCCCACAATCTTCGAACACACGTACGACAATCCCGTACGCCCGAAGCCGCGTTAAGCCCTCTTCCACAGAACCTGAACCCTCGCCCAAATCACCCAAACCAAACGCCGTGCTGGCGCGGGGGTGTCCGAGGGGGTCAATCCGGTGGGATCACATCCCGCGAGATTGACCCGGCGAGATTGACCCGGCCAGATTGACCCGGCGATGTTGACCCGACCAGAGTGACCCGGCCAGAGTGACCCGGCCAGAGTGACCCGGCGAGATTGATCCGCCGAGAGCAACTTCGGCGAGGGCTCAGGAACAGCGGGTAGCGAGCGCCAGGAACCGATCCGGCACGTCCTCATAGCTCTGCAACGCCCACCCTGACCCGTCCAGCAGCGGACCGAGCCGCTCACTGCTCATCGGCTCGCCCGGGCGCAGCGTCCGCCCGTGCCGGGCCGCCAGTTGCGCGCGGCCAGTCGGGTGGAAGATCGCCAGCGTGCCACCGGGCCGAGTGACCCGGGCGAGTTCGGCGAGGCCCGCCGCCGGGTCCGGAAGATGGTGGACCAGACCGGCAGCGAAGAGCACGTCGGCCGCCGCGTCAGCGACGGGGAGACGGCGAGCATCGCCCAGTAGCAGGGTGGCGCACTCGTCGCGCCCGGCTTTGCGGGCGGCGTCCAGCATGTCGGGAGTGAAGTCGAGACCGACCACACGCCCGGTCGGGCCGGCGGCTGCAGCGAGCGCCGGCAACGCGCGGCCGGTGCCGCAGCCGATGTCGAGAACGACATGACCGGGCTGAACTCCGGCCAGCCGGACGGCTTCCGCATACCGCGGCATGTCATCGCCGAACTTGCTGTCCCAATCGGCGGCCTTCGCGGCGAAGAAGGCGCGGCCCTCGGAGAGGTACCACCGGTCGGGCTCAGCGAGGTCCGGATCGATCTGCCGGATGACCGGCCACTCCGGGTCGCGGTTGTCGATCACGACTTGGGCGCGCCGCTCACCGTCGCCCTCGGCGAACCGGTGGCGGGGCCCGCCCCGGAGGAAGACGAGGACACGGTCGGTCGCCGGTTCCAGCACGTTGAGCGCCGAGTCCGAAGCTCCCCCGCCGGGACCGGTCAGGCCCAGCACGGCGTCGATGCTCCAGGCGCGCGATGCGGACGGGAACGCCGCGGCAAGACGGGAGGCGAACACGGCCGCCGCGCCGGGATCACCCCCGTCGACGATCACGGTGAGCGGGGCGCGCGGTGCCAGCACCTCGGCGAGCAGGGCGGTAACTTCAGCGATGCGGTCTGGCACGCCCCCAGCATGCGGGGTACGAGTGACGTGCGCAACGCCCTAACGGGGAGCGCTTTATGCCGTTTCGTCACCCGCACGGGATGCCGCCCACAGAGCGACAGCCTTGAGCGGCCGCCCAGCAAAGAGTCAGCCGGCAAGAGAATCAGCCCGCTAGAAGATTCAGCCTCACAGCAGGATCAGCCCCCCAGCAGGATCGCCCCACAGCAGGATCGCCCACAGAAGATTCAGCCACGAGTGGCACCGAAAGCAGCACCCGACCGTCAGACCCCCTGCAGACAGGAGGCGCCAGGGTGAAATCGACCAGACTGCTCCCTTTCCTAGCCACTTTCGTCCTATCCACTTTCGTCCTATCCACTTTTGTCCTAGCTACTCTCGTCCTCGGCGGCTGCGCAACAGCACCAACTGGAGACGGACCAAACAGCCGCAACGCTGACGAAAGCACCAGCACTACGAGCAGCAACCCCGCAACCAGCCTCGCTCCCGAGGCACTCGGCCAGATCAGAGTGCTCGCCTCCACCTCCCTGACTGAAGCGTTCGACACGATCCGTGAGGATTTTCAGGCCCGGAATCCGCAGGTAGAGGTGCTCATGACGTACGCCGGAAGTGGAAGCCTGACCCGGCAGGCAGCCGGCGGCGAGCCGGGGGACGTGCTCGTCACGGATGATGCTCGGACCCTGAGCGACGTGGCCGTTCATGGCAAGCCGGAGACGTTCGCCGGCGGCCGCCTGAGCGTCGCCGTGCTGGAGAAGTCCGCGGATCCGACGAACGCGGCGCTCTTCGTCGACTACTTACATGAGGGAGCGGCCCAGCGGATCCTCACGGACACCGGAGTGCTCAGGCCCTGATCATGAAATCGGCTACTTCTGATCATGCCGATCGGACCACGACCGGCCGGTCGCCAGGTTCACCGCCCCGCCGTCGAGCACGGCCCGATGCACCGCCCGGGCCATCGGCGCACCCCACAGCGACCGCGGACCGCCGTAAGCCGCAACCGGCCCGTCCAGCGGGCACAGCACGACGACCGCATCGGTGGCCGTCCCGGTCGCTGCAAGACCCAGCTCGGCGATCGCCTGCGCTTTCGCCTCCGTAGCGGTGGCCACCGCATTGATCAGCGCGCCGTCCGCGAGCCGCTGCGGCACCCAAACCACGATGTTGACGGTTCCCGGAGCAGGGTGGGTCCCCGGAGCAGGGTGGGTCCCCGGACCCGGAGCAGGGTGCTCGAACCCCTCGGCGGACGGATCAGCGGCCGCGATCGGAGCGCCCAGCCCCACCGTTGCCCAGACCTGAACCCCACCGTCCCCTCTAAGAACACCGTCCTCTCTAAGAACGCCGTCCCGTCCAAGAACGCCGTCCCGCCGAAGGACACCGGCACGGGCGGACACGACATCCGCGACGTCCACCCCGGTCATCAGCCCGATCCCGGGCCCGTCCAGACCGGCCTCGACGGCGATCTCACGAAGGTGCGCGTCCGGATCCGGCCGGGAGTACGACATCGGCACGCTCGCGTTGACCAGCCACTCCCGCGGCCCCACCCCGCCGCCGTGAACAGCAGTCGACACCGCGAGCAGCGGCTCCGGAAATCGCCACACCAGCAGCGGCACATCCCGCCCGTCCTCCCGGCGAAGGGAGAGGGACGGCTCCGGCAACATGATCGAACTCAACTACTCAGCGCCCCAGCCCTCAATTACGCCCCAGCCCTCATTCACGCCCCAGCCCTCAACTACTCAGCAACCCAATCACCAGCAAGGATGGCCCAGATCTCGGTGTCCCGGCGGGTGCCTTTCCATGGGTACGCGGAACGCAGCGTCCCCTCAAGTTCCATCCCGAGCCGCCGCGCGACATTGGAACTGGCCCCGTTCCGCGGATCGCAGTGCCACTCCACCCGCTGCATCCCCCGCGTCCGGAACGCCCAGTCGATCAGCACCCGGACCGCCTTGGTGACCAGCCCGTGACCGGTGCCGGCCGGCTCCAGCCAGCAGCCGATCTCACAGTTCCCGGACACCGCGTCGAAGGCCACGAACATGGTGCCCCCGACCAGTGTCCCCTGATGCCAGATCCCGAAGAGACGCCCGGTGTCGGCGGCCTGCTTGTCGGCATAGCGCTGCAGCGTCGCGGTCGCGGTCGCCAGATCGGTGCTGATGCTGGCCCACGGGATCCACGGGTCCACGAGGTCCCGGGCCCGGTCCATGTGCGCGAGGAACTCTTCGGCCTGCCAGGGTTCGAGCGGCCGCAGCTGAGCACCGTCGCCGAGATCAATAGAGAACACCCGGGCAGACTAAAGAACAGGGCACCGGCACCCGAGCACCGGCACCCCGAGCACCGGGACCCCCGAGCACTGGTAACCGAGTGCAACCCGGGTCGCGGGTAGGGTCGCAAGGCCGTACTAGGAGGCCATGGTTCCGGGAATACTGGGGTCATGAGCAACGCGGAAGAGGTCAAGAAAGCTCTGGTGCAGGCTGCTGACGCCGCCCGGTTCGCTCCCTCGATCCACAACACGCAGCCGTGGCGCTGGGTGGTGCGTGACGGCCGGCTGGAGCTGTTCGGTGTCGCCGAGCGGCAGCTCACCGAGCAGGACCCGGAGGGCAGGATGCTGCTGCTCAGCTGCGGCACGGCCCTGCACCACGCCCAGGTCGCGCTCGACGCCGAGGGCTGGCGTTACGAGGTGACCCGCCCGGAAAGCCCGGCAGACCAGGCAAGCCCCGCAGACCAGGCAAGCCCGGCAGACCACGCAAGCCCGGCAGACCACGCAAGCCCGGCAGACCAGGCAAGCCCGGCAGAACAGGAAAGCCCGGGACGCCGGGTGGACGAACCCCTCGCGGTGATCCAGCCGACCGATCGGGAGGCGATCCGCCCCGAGGCCACCCGGCACTTCCAGATGTTGCAGGTCCGGCGCACCGACCGCCGCACGGTCACCGACGACGCGATCCCGGAGAGCACGCTGTCCTTCCTCGTGAAGGCAGCCGAGGAGGCCGGCGCCCGCCTGCACGTCCTCGACCGGGACCAGGTTCTCGAACTCGCGGTGGCAGTGGAGCACGCGCAGAAGGCTCAGGACACCGACGAACGGCTGCGCGCCGAGATGGCGACCTGGGTCGGCGGCGAGCGCTCGGACGACACCGGCATCCCGGCTTCCGCACTTCCCGAGGAGTTGCCTCTGACCACCGTCGCCGAGCGCGACTTCCAGGCCCCTGGGACGCTTCCGGCCGGCGAGGGGCACGACCGCGGAGCAACATACGCGGTTCTTTACGGTACGGGTGACGACGGCGTCGACTGGCTACGCGGCGGCGAGGCGCTGAGCCGGTTGTGGCTGACCGCCGCCGAGCAGGCGGTGAGCCTCCTGCCGCTCAGCGGTCCCGTGGAGATCCCGTCCACCCGGTTCGCCCTGCGGCGGATGCTCGGTGACGTGGGTTACCCGTTCCTCGCGCTCCGGCTCGGCAGCCTTGACCCGGCGCACTCGGCGCCGCCCCGCACGCCCCGCCTGCCCGCCGGCCAGGTGATCGAGATCGTCGACTGACGATCGTCGGCTGATGATCGTCGGCTGATGATCGTCGGCTGAGCGTCCAGCCGGAGAGCCCGGACAGTCACCGCCTCGTACGCAAAGGGCGAACCGGCCGGCCACGGGGCGTCGTGGCCGGCCGGTCCAGGGTGGAGAAAGGCTGAAGAGCCCACGGAAGAAACGTCAGTGCGGATGTCATGTCAGTGCGGATGTCATGTCAGTGCGGACGTCATGTCAGTGCGGACGTCATGTCAGTGCGGATGTCAGTGCGGATCCCCCTCCGGCCCGTACGCCGCGAGGAACCGATCCCGGAACGTGTCCATCCGCCAGACCGGAGCATCCGGGGCCGGCTTCAGCCCGTCACTCCAGCCCCATGAGGCGATCCGATCAAAAACCTTCGGGTCCTTGGCGACGATCGTGATCGGCACGTCGCGGGTGGCGTTCTGACCGACCACGACCGGCGCCGGCTGGTGGTCGCCGAGGAACACCATCACCATGTCGTCGTCGGCGTACCGGGTGAGGTATCCGAGCAGGCTGTCCAGCGAGTACGCAACCGAGCGGGCGTATTCGCTCCTGACCCGGTCGCTCTGCTTCCACAGGTTCTGCGGTGACTCGGCGCCCGTGACCATCGGGCCGTACACGCTGCCGTCGCCGACCGCGTCCCAGTCGACCATGCTGGGCACCGGCGCCCACGGGGTGTGGCTGGAGGTCAGCGTGATCTCCGCGAGCAGCCGGCCCGGGTTGCGGTCGCGCTTCGCGTACTCCAATTTCTGGAACGCCGACATCACGTACTGATCAGGCATCGTGGACCAGCTGAAGGCGGGCCCGTTGTAGCCCAGCGTGTGCGAGTCGTAGATGTGGTCGTACCCGTAGAACTGCCCTTCCGGCCACGCGAACGTGATGCCCGGCTCGACACCGACCGTGCGGTGCCCCGACTTCCCGAACGCCCTGGTCAGGGTGAGCCGGTCGGAGGAGACGAGGCTGCGGTAGCGCTGTTCGTTGTCGATCCAGAGCCCGGACAGGAACGTGGCGTGCGCCAGCCAGCTGCCGCCGCCCGCCGTGGACGAGGTGAGGTACCCGCTGCGTGCCGCGAAGCCGGCCTCGGCTAGCCGGGCGCTGTTCGCCGTGAGGCTGTCCAGCACCGCGCCGTTGAACTGCGGGTTCTCCAGCGCGTCCCGCCCGTAGCTCTCCACGAACGAGATGATCACGTCCTTGTCCCGCAGCCCGGTGAGCAACTGGTCGGCGGGCCGGCCACGGTATGCGTCGACCGCGACCTCCTCGGCGAACCGTTTCCGGTCACGCAGGTCGTTCGGCAGCGCCAGCGCGGTGTGCGCGGCGAGTTCGGCGGCGGTGTGCGACGCGACCGGAATGCCGCCGATCAGCTGGGTGCCGAGCGCCGCGAGGGCGATCCAGGCGGCGGCCACCGCACTGAGTCCGCGCACCGCCCAGGTACGCCGCTGCCCGGGACGGTTGGTGCCGAGGACCCCGTTCAGCCGCAGGACGGCCCACGTCATCCCGGCGACCAGGACGACGGCGACAACGACGGCGCCGGCGGCCGCGCCGATAGCGGCGGGCTTGCCGACCGAATCGGTCAGGAAGTTGAAGCCGTCGTCGACCAGGATCCAGTCCAGGGCCGGGTCGAAGCGGCGGGCGAGAACGGCGAAGAACCCGATGTCGATCAGTTTCACGACGGTGAGCAGGCCGAGCAGCGCGCCGAGCGTGGCGGCGAGGGGTCGCCGGACCCGGCCGAGACGCCCCCGATCCGGAAGCAGGAGCAGGATCGCTCCGGCGATCAGCGCCTCGACCGGGACGCGCAGGAGAGCAGTGAAGACCGAGTTTCCGGGCGGCAGCCGGAAGATCTGATCGGGCACGATCAGTGCCAGGAAAACCAGGACTGCTGCGAAACCGGTGGTCAGGTGCCTGACAACCCGCCGGTACGGCTTTTCGTTGCTCACGTTCTGTAGATACGCCCCTTCACCCGATCCGGTTCGACGCCACGCTTACAGCAAAAGACCACGTCTACAGCAAAAGGCCACGTCTACAGCAAAAGGCCACGTCTACAGCAAAAAGACCACGTCTACAGCAAAGGGCACGCCTACAGCAAAAACCACGCCCGTGACAAAAGTCAGTGGATGAGTGAGTGCTCGCTCATTACAGTGACCGACATGCAGAGCACGCCCGGCACGGAAGCCACCACGGGCCCGGAGAGCACCGGCACCGAAAGCACCCGCACTGAGATCACCAGTACTGAGATCACCCGTACTGAGAGCACCGAGAACCGGCGCCGGCGCGTCCCCGCCATGGCGCCCGAGGAGCGCCGGGCAGCTCTCATCGCGGCGACCATCCCTCTGCTGCATGAACACGGCCTGGACGTCAGCACCCGTCAGATCGCCCACGCCGCCGGCGTCGCCGAGGGCACGATCTTCGGCGTCTTCGAGAGCAAGAGCCAGCTCGTGGTCTGCTCAGTGATCAAGGCGCTGGACCCGCAGTACACGCTTGACGCACTCGCCGCCATCGATCCTGCCACGGACCTGCGCGACAGGGTCGCCCGCACCGCCGAACTGATCCACGCCAGGTTCACCGAGCACGCCCACCTGATGAGCGCCGCCCGCAAACTCATCCTGAGCCCGCCCGAGCCCGGCACCGGCAAACCGGCCGGGCACGATCAGGACGCTCACCAGCGGATGATGTCGTCCCGGCAGAAACTCCACGCCGCGGTCGCCGAGATCTTCGTGCCGGACGCCGCCCGCCTCCGCGTCTCCCCCGATCGGGCCGCCCGGATACTCCTGCTCCACTGCGGCGCCGACGCCTTCGGCCCGTTCGGCGAGCCGGGCACGTTCCACGGCGAGGACCTGGCCGCACTACTGCTCGACGGCATCCTGACCAGCGATGACACCCGCACCATCCTGACCGGCGACAGCCCTGCCAGCAGTGACACCCACACCCACACCGACACCCACACCCACAACACCGAAACGGACCGGGGGGATCAGACACCGTGCTGATCAAACTACTTCGCGTCCACCTGCGTCCGTACCGAACTGCGATCGCCCTCGTGGTGCTCTTCCAGTTCCTGCAGACGCTGGCGACGCTCTACCTGCCCGCGCTCAACGCCGACATCATCGACAACGGCGTGGTCAAGGGCGACACCGGCTACGTGATGCGCATCGGCGGCAGCATGCTCGGCATCACCGTGCTGCAGATCTCCGCCCAGGCGGTCGCCGTCTACTTCGGCGCCCGCACCGCGATGGCCGTCGGCCGCGACCTGCGCGCCACGATCTTCGACCGGGTCCAGACGTTCTCCGCCCGTGAGGTCGGGCAGTTCGGCGCGCCCTCGCTGATCACCCGGACCACCAACGACGTGCAGCAGATCCAGATGCTGGTGCTGCTCACGTTCACGCTGATGGTGTCGGCGCCGATCATGTGCGTCGGCGGCATCGTGCTGGCGCTGCGGGAGGACGTCCCGCTCTCCTCGCTGCTGCTGGTGATCGTGCCCATTCTGATCACCGTGGTCGGCCTGATCATCGCGCGGATGCGCCCGCTGTTCCGGCTCATGCAGGTCCGTCTCGACCGGGTCAACCAGGTGATGCGCGAGCAGATCACCGGTATCCGGGTGATCCGGGCGTTCGTCCGGGACGACCACGAGCGGGAACGGTACGGCGTCGCGAACGCCGATCTGACCGACGTCTCGCTCCGGGTCGGCCGGATCATGGCGCTGATGTTCCCGACGGTCATGCTGATCGTGAACATCTCCAGCGTCGCGGTGGTCTGGTTCGGCGGCCACCGGATCGATTCCGGCGGCATGCAGGTCGGCGAGCTCACCGCGTTCATCAGCTATCTCATGCAGATCCTCATGTCGATCATGATGGCCACCTTCATGTTCATGATGATCCCGCGCGCCGAAGTGTGCGCCGAGCGCATCAAGGAGGTCGTGGACACCGATTCCAGCGTGACGCCGCCCACGGGGGGTCCGTCGGGCACCGGGATCACCACGCTTCCGCGGCACGGCGAACTCGAGCTCCGGGACGTCGACTTCCGCTATCCGGGGGCTGAGGCCGCGGTGCTTTCGGGGGTACGTCTGATAGCACGTCCCGGTGAGGTGACAGCGATCATCGGCAGCACCGGTAGCGGCAAGACCACCCTGCTCAACCTCGTGCCGCGGCTCTTCGACGCGACGAGCGGTTCGGTCCTGGTCGATGGTGTGGACGTCCGCGAGCTGGACCCGGACCTGCTGGCCCGCACGGTCGGCCTGGTCCCGCAGCGGCCGTACCTGTTCACCGGCACGATCGCGTCCAACCTGCGCTACGGCAATCCGGACGCCACCGACGAGGAGCTCTGGGAGGCCCTGGAGATCGCGCAGGCGAAGGACTTCGTCGAGGCGATGGAGGGCCGGCTGGACGCGCCGATCGCCCAGGGCGGCACGAACGTGTCCGGCGGCCAGCGGCAGCGGCTCGCGATCGCCCGCACGCTGGTGCACCGGCCGGAGATCTACCTCTTCGACGACTCGTTCTCGGCGCTGGACTACGCCACCGACGCCGCGCTGCGTGCCGCACTAACCGAACACCTGACCGCTGGAACGAACCTCACCGCTGGAACGAACCTCACCGCTGAAACGAACCAGACCGGTGAGACGAATCTGACCGGTGAGACTAACCAGTCGAGCGGCGGCCGGCAGGCCACCGTCGTGATCGTGGCGCAGCGGGTCAGCACGATTCGCGACGCCGACCGGATCATCGTGCTGGACGACGGCAAGGTGGTCGGCACGGGGACGCACGACGAACTCATGGAGAGCAACCCCACGTACCGGGAAATCGTCCTTTCGCAGCTCACCGAGAAGGAGGCGGTCACCCGATGACATCTCCAGAGAACCGCCCGCAACCGCGGCCCATGGGTGGTGGACCGCCGGCCGCCCGGATGATGATGGCGGGTGGACCGCCGGAGAAGCTCCAGGACTTCAAGGGCTCCACGAAACGCCTCCTCGGACTGCTGAAGCCGCAGCGCGCCCTGGTCGGCGCGGTGCTGGCCTTCGGTATCGCCAGCGTGACCCTCTCGGTGCTCGGTCCGTACCTGCTCGGCCACGCCACCGACGTGATCTTCAATGGTGTGATCGGCCGGATGTTCCCGGCCGGGGTCACCAAGGAGGAGGCGGTCGCCGGGTTGCGTGCCCGTGGCGACAACGGCATCGCCGACGTCCTCGTCGGATCGGACGCGGTGCCCGGCCAGGGCATCGACTTCACCCGGCTGTCGCATGTGCTGGCCTGGGTCGCGCTCGTCTACGTGTTCGCCTGGGTGTTCGGCGTCCTGCAGGGACGGCTCACCGCCCGGGTCGTGCAGACCGCCGTCTTCGACCTGCGCAACCAGGTGGAGGCGAAGCTGGCCCGGCTGCCGCTCTCCTACTTCGACCAGCAGCCGCGCGGCGAGGTGCTGAGCCGCGCCACCAACGACACCGACAACATCGCGCAGACCCTTCAGCAGACGTTCGCACAGCTGGTCACGGCTCTGCTGATGATCGTCGGCGTACTCGGGGTGATGTTCTGGATCTCCCCGCTCCTGGCGCTGATCGCGCTGGTCACCGTGCCCGTGTCGATCTGGCTCACCACGATGATCGGCAAGCGGTCCCAGCCGCAGTTCGTCGCCCAGTGGAAGACCACCGGCCGGCTCAACGGCCACATCGAGGAGATGTTCACCGGGCACACGCTGGTCAAGGTCTTCGGACGGCAGAAGGAGGCCGCGGAGACCTTCCGCGAGCACAACGACCATCTGTACGCGTCGAGCTTCCGTGCCCAGTTCATCTCCGGCCTGATCCAGCCCACGATGATGTTCATCTCGAACGTCAACTATGTGCTGGTCGCGGTCGTCGGTGGCCTGCGGGTCGCGTCCGGCACCCTGTCGCTCGGCGAGGTTCAGGCGTTCATCCAGTACTCCCGGCAGTTCAGCCAGCCGCTCACCCAGGTGGCCAGCATGGCGAACCTGGTGCAGTCCGGCGTGGCCTCGGCCGAGCGGGTGTTCGCCCTGCTCGACGCGCCGGAGCAGAGTCCCGACCCCGAGCCCGTGGACATGCCCGCGACGGGGAAGGTCCGGGGCCGGATCACCTTCGAGAACGTCTCGTTCCGCTACCTGCCGGACAAGCCGCTCATCGAGAACCTCTCGCTCTCGGTCGAGCCCGGCCAGACCGTCGCGATCGTCGGCCCGACCGGCGCCGGCAAGACGACCCTGGTCAACCTGCTGATGCGCTTCTACGAGGTGACCGGCGGGCGGATCACGCTGGACGGTGTGGACATCGCAACGATGCCCCGTGAGCAGCTGCGCGAGCAGATCGGCATGGTCCTCCAGGACACCTGGCTCTTCGGCGGAACCATCGCCGAGAACCTGGCGTACGGAGCTGATTTCAAGCTCAGCCCCGATTTTAAGACCAGCCCCGATTTCAAGACGGGTCCAGAGTTTAAGAGCAGCCCAGATCTTGTGGTCGGGGCGGACAGCCCGGAAACCGCGGCCATCGTGCGGGCTGCCGAGGCCGCCCACGTCGACGGCTTCGTGCGCATGCTCCCCGACGGCTACGACACGAAGATCGACGAGGAGGGCTCGAACGTCAGCGCCGGCCAGAAGCAGCTCATCACCATCGCCCGCGCGTTCCTGGCCGAGCCGAGCATCCTGATCCTCGATGAGGCCACCAGCTCGGTGGACACGCGTACCGAGGTGCTGATCCAGCGGGCCATGAACACGCTGCGGACCGGACGGACCAGCTTCGTCATCGCGCACCGGCTCTCCACGATCCGCGACGCCGACGTGATCCTGGTGATGGAGAACGGCAGCATCGTCGAGCAGGGCACCCACGAGGAGCTGATCGAGGCGGACGGGGCGTACGCCCGGCTCTACTCGGCCCAGTTCGCCCAGGCCGCAGTGGAAGTGGACTGAGTGGAAGTGGACTGAGTGGAAGTGGACTGAGTGGAAACCGACTGAGCGGAAGCGGACGGAGCGGAACAAGAGAGCGGGGGTGGCCGGTCGGCCACCCCCGCTTTCTGTAGTCCGAAGATGAGGACTTACTTCACCGTGACCTTCTTGGCGGTGCTGTAGTTGCCCAGCAGACCCATCCCGGTGTCACCGGCGACGAATCCCCGCATCGTCAGCGCCTTGCCGCTGTCCAGCTTGACCGTGCGCGTGTAGACCCCGTTGCTGCCGGTCTTGCCCTTGTAGACGGTCTTCCAGGCGCCACTGACGTAGCTCTGGACCATGATGTCCTGCCCGGCGGCCTTCGGGTTACCGGTGACCGTGACCGTGAAGGAACCCTTGCTCGGCGAGGTCAGCGTGAAGACCGGGTTCTGCTTGACGCGGACCGCGATCTCCTTCGACTTCAGGTCGCCCACCCTGGTGTGGAAGATGTATCCCTGGCCGATCCAGTGCGTGAGCGAGTACTGGCCGGACGCGTTGGCCGTGGTGGCCTTGAGCCGCTTGGGCTCCTCGTCCGAGCCGAACGGCACACCCCACAGCTCGACCCGGGCGTTCGCCGCGGCCTTACCGGTGATCGTCGCGGTACCGCCGCCGTTCAGCGAGGCGCTCGGCGTGGAGACGGTCGGCGCACCGGGCTCCGGCTCGCCGGGCTCGCCGGGCTCACCGGGCTGACCGGGCTCGCCACCATCGCTGGCCGCGATGGTGATCCAGCCGTCCTTCACCGAACCGGTGCCGCTGAAGCCGGTGCCGGAGACGCGGATCGTCTCGCTCGACTCCTTCAGCTCGTCCTCGGTGATCTGCACGTCGCCGATCGGGATCGTGGCGCCGGCCGGCGTACCCGCCGGAATCTTCACGACGAACGACTGCGGCGCGAAGTCAGTGGCCGAGGCCGCCTGGTGACCCCCGTTCGCAGCGCCCGCCAGGCTGACGTTGAGCAGTGTCTCGCCCTGCGCCACACCCGCCGTGGTGCCGGTCAGGGCGATGGTCTTGCCTTCCTCGCCCGTCGCGTTGTCGACCACGAGTTCCGGCGGCATGTCGTCGTTCTTGATGGTGAGGATGCCGGTCTCGGTGACTCCGGTCGCGTCGGTCTCGGCGTCGTCGAGCCCCACTGTCCAGCGGGCCGTCTCGTCGGCCTCGAAGACCCTGTCACCGTTGATGATGCCCAGCACGTAACCGGTGGTGTCTCCGGCCGCGATGGTGCCGGCGCCCATGACCGGGCCGAGCACCGTGTAGTCGTTCGAGCCGGCGCCCGCGCCGCCTTCGACCGCGGTGCCGGGGTCGGTGGCCGGTTCGACGACCCAGTCGATGTCCTCGGCGCTCGGGTTCGACAGCCGAACCTCGAGGAGCGCCGCGGAAGGGCCGTCGCCCTCCGGGATGGTCATGGCCTTGTTCGTCAACCGGAACGTCGGCTTGTCGTCGTCGTCCTTGATCGTGATCGTGTTCTCGCCGAGTGCCTTGCCCGCCTGCAAGCGGCTGATGTGCGCGTCGGTCAAGGTGATCGCGAAGGTTTCGCCGTCGCCCTCGTCGATGTCGTCGCCGATGACGTCGACGGTGAAGGTTTTCTCCGTCTCACCGGGCGCGAACGTCAGGATCGTGCGGGCGCCGGGTGCGACGGCGGTGAAGTCCTCGTCCGCCGTGGCCGTGCCAGAGATGCCCGAGCTGACCTCGTACTGGACTTTCTGCTCCTGGCCGGAGGCCTTGGTCAGGCGCGCCGTGAAGGTCCGGGACCGCGGCGTGCCGACCCCGCCCTCCATTACATCACCCGGCACGAGCTCCACCTGCGGCCCCGGCGTGGTGCCGGCGTCGGTGATCGTGCCGTTGCGGGTGTTCGGGCTGACGATCGTGGCGTTCGTGGCATTCGAGACCGTGACCGCCAGGTCCTCGTCGGCCTCGTCGATGCTGTCGGTGAGGGTGCTGACGCTGATCGGCGCCTTCGGCGTGGCGGAGTCCGCGTCGAACGCCACCGTGCCGTTGGTGACAGCTGTGAAGTCAGTGCCCGCGGCCGCCACGCCGTGCCCGGTCGCCGGCTTCGCCGTTCCGGTGGACCAGCTTGCCGAGACCGCTCGCTCCGACTTCGGGTCGAGGGTCACCGGGAAGACCAGCGGGTTACCCTCCGAGGCCGCGCCGACCGGCGCGTCCAGCGTGATCTTCGAGGTGGCCTCGTCGTCCAGGATGTTGATCCGAGTCGACTGGGTCCCGCTGACATTGGTGCCCGCCAAGCCCCTCACCCAGAAGCTCTGCTGGTCGTCCTCGTCGAGGTCGTCATCGATCAGGTCGATCGTGATCTCGCCGTAGGTGGCACCCTCCGTGATGGTGAGGTCGGCGTCGAACTCGTCGTAGTCCTGCCCTGCCTTGGCGGTGTCGTCCTCGGTCTTGATCGGGATGGTGACATCGCCGACGGTCGCGGTCGGGATGGTCGCCCGGACCTTGACGCTGGCGACGTCCTCCCGGACCGTCGCGGCCGGGGTCGCGATGAGCGTGTAGGTCGGGCTGTCGTCGTCGATGATCGTGCCGACAGCGTTGGCGGGGCTGATGGCGGCGGCTGTCGGGGTCGTGTTGTCCGATGCCGCGACCACGGCCACGATGGAGGCCTTGAACGTCTTGTCGGCCTCGTCAACGGTGTTCTGCTTCGTCGCCACGGTGATGGTTTTGACCTGCGGTGATGTGCTGTCCCATACCGGGAAGCTGACCGCGGCGTTGACGACAGCGGTGAAGTCGGTGCCGGGAGTGGCCTGGTTCGCCTGAGGGGTGTCGTCAGCGATCGTCGACCAGGTCAGTTTCTCCGCCGGCAACGCCGGGTCGTTGGCGGTGGCCTTGCCCGCTCGGGTGATGCGCAGGCTGACCGTGCCACCTTCGGTGCCGGATCCAGCCGCGATCGAGTAGTCACCGGCCGCTGCCAGGGCCGGCGTCGCGATGAACACACCCGGCACGAGGCCGATGGCACCCGCGACGGCAACGGACAGGGCGGTCCGCATGGATTTCTTACCACGCAGCGCGAACGGAATCGAGCCGCTCTTGGCCGCATGGGCTTGTGGATAGCGCATGTGTTTCTTTCTCCTTCGGCGGCTGGGCTACCTCCGTTCGGGGAGGCCCCTAGCTTTGCGTCCCCGCCTCGCGACGGGTTTGCCTGTTCGGGTACCGCGCCTGCCGGCCGTCGAAGGGGCCGCTCAGGCACCGGGGAACCGGTTCGAGCAGCGCAATGCTGGACCATCGACAAGCCCGAATCGACAACCCTGAATCGACAGGACTGAATCGACAGGACCGAATCGTGCTCCAGCAAGAGGTCGCGCCTTCCGTAATCTAACCGGCCTATCGTCCCCTTACCGGCAGAACGGGTTTTTAAGTCGAATCGCCCTCAACTAGCACAGCAGTCCCCCGCGGGACAGGAGAACAGCAAGACAGAAGGAGAGAAACAGAAAGAGAGACAGCAGAACGAGAGCCAGCGGAAAGAGAGCCAGCGGAAAGAGAGCCAGCGGAAAGGACTAGAGCAGACCGTGGCGCATCGCGGTGGTCACCGCCGCCGTCCGGTCCGCCACCCCCAGCTTGTTGAAGATCCGCAGCAGGTGCGTCTTCACGGTCGCCTCCGAGATGAACAGCCGCTTGCCGATCTCCGCGTTGGTGAGCCCGGCCGCCACCTGCTTCAGCACCTCGGTCTCCCGGGCGGAAAGAGCGGGAGGAGCAGGGGTACGGACCTGACGCACCAGTGTCGACGCGACGCTCGGCGCGAGCACCGTCTCCCCCCGCGCCGCCGCCCGGACCGCGTCGGCCAACTCGGCAGGCGTCGCATCCTTGAGCAGGTATCCGGACGCGCCGGCCTCGATGGCCCGCAGGATGTCCCGGTCCGACTCATAAGTGGTCAGCACCATGACCCGCACGGGCGAGCCGCCCCCGGACTCAGCGGCACCAAACCCAGCCGGACCGGCCCCAGCCGCACGGGGTTGACCAGCCAGGATCTGCGCGGTCGCCTCCACCCCGTCGCCGTCCGGCATCCGCAGGTCCATCAGCACGATGTCGGGGCGCTCGGCCAGCGCCAGAGCCACCCCTTCACTGCCCGACGACGCCTCCCCGATCACGGTGAGGTCCGGTTCAGCGTCGAGCATGCCGCGCAGCCCCATCCGCACCACCGGGTGATCGTCGACGAGCAGGATCCGAATCACGCGGGAATCTCCAGTTCGATAATCGTGCCGCTCACGGCAGCAGCATCACCCATGGCAGCCCCACCCACGGCAGACCCACCCACGGCAGCCCCACCCACGGCAGCAGCAGCACCCGGGCCACCACTACGCACCGCCACCTGACCACCCACCTGAGCGGCCCGCGCCCGGATGTTGGAGAGCCCGAAGCCACCCCCACCCGCGGACCGGACGCCGGCCGGGTCGAAGCCCCGCCCGTCGTCCCGGACGACGAGCCGCACACTCGACGCCGCATAGGCGAGCACCACACCGACCTCGGTGGCCCCGGCGTGCCGCCGCACGTTCGTCAGCGCCTCCTGTGCCGCGCGCAGCAGCACCACTTCCACCCGCGTCGGTAGGTCACGGGGCTCACCCGTCACCCGGACCGTGGACGGCACACCCGCCTCTTCGCTGAATCGGGCAGCTTGACGGCGTACCGCCTCGGGAAGTGAAGCGGAAGCCAGCGCGGCGGGTGAGAGAGCCGCGATGAGTGCCCGCGACTCGGCCAGGTTTTCCCGTGCGGTACGCACGGCGAGCGCCAGACGTTCGTCGGCGAGCTGCGGGTCGGCGGCCTGGACCAGCGTGATGATGCTGGTGAAGCCCTGTGCGAGGGTGTCGTGGATCTCGCCGGCCAGCCGGTTGCGCTCGGCCGCCGCCCCGGCCTCGTGGGAGAGCCGCGCCAGTTCCGCCCGGCTGGCCTCCAACGCGGCCCGGCTCGCCTCCAGCTCGACGATGAGGGCGGCCCGCTCGTCGCTCTGCGCCAGCGCCCGCATGATCCAGAGACCCATGCAGATGCCGGCGCCGGTGGAGATCGCCGCGATCACCAGGTCCAGCCCGACGCTGCCCTCCGGGTCGTTGAGCAGGTCGGCCACCGGCGGGACCAGGTTCGTCACCACGATCAGGACGATGGCGAGCCGTACCGTGACCATCTGGAAGATCAGTGGGATGACCGCGAACATCAGCCAGGTGGAGAGCGGCACCGCGAAGATGGCGATCGCGAAGAGCGTGAGCTGGACGAGCAGGACGACCCGGCTGGTGTTGTCCGGATAGTCCCGCAGGATCAGCGGCCGGCCGATCACCACGTGCAGCACGATCATCGCGGTCAGGGCGGCCAGTGCCACGCCCCGCTCCAGCGACGAGAAACCGTCCACGATGACGACTGCGGCCAGCACAGCAGCCGCGATCACCGCGAAGTAGAGATCCCAGATCCAGGTGGCGGGAACCGTACTTCCCGCACCCGTACTTCCCGCACCCGTACTTCCCAAGCCCGCACTACCAGATACCGCTTCCGGGGAGCTCATTTCTCGCTGTTGTTCCACCGGAAGGTCATCAGGCACAGCACCAATCCGACCACACACCACACTCCCAGCACCAACGCGACCCGGCCCAGCTCCCACGACCCGTTCAGCTCCTGGCTCTCGGCGGACGCGGGCAGGAAGACGTACCGGAAGCCCTGCGCCATCCACCGCACCGGGAAGATCGACGCGACCGAGATCAGCCACTCCGGGAGCTGGCTCATCGGCTGGATGAACACGCCGGAGACGAACTGCAGCGCCACCACCGGCACGTTGAGGATGCCGCCGGCGTTGCGGGCGTTGCGGACCAGCGCGCTCACTGCGACGCCGAGCAGCGAACAGGCGATCACCGAGAGCAGGAAGATCCAGGTGAACGTGATCCAGTGATCGGCCGGCGGCAGTGGCATGTCGAAGACGAGCACGCCCATGAGGATCAGCAGCGCCGCTTCGGCGAGGCTGAGAACAAGAACCAGAAGAGCCTTACCCACCAGGTACGCCGAGACCGGCATCGGCGTTCCCCGGAGGCGCTTGAGCGTCCCGTCCTCCCGGTCCAGTGCGAGCCCGGAGCCCATGGTCACGAACGCGGTGTTCAGCACCCCGTACGCCACCATGCTGGCCGTGAAGACCTGGCTCGCGCTGACGCCACTGTCGGTGTAGTCGTCGCCGAAGATCGTGCCGAAGAGCAGCAGAAGCATCGCGGGAAACGCGAACGTGAAGATCAGCGCCGTCTTGTCCCGGACGAACTGCAGAAGTTCTACCTGTCCGCGGCTGACACTCATGGTGATGGTGCTCATCGGGTGGCTCCGATCAGGCTCAGGTAGATGTCTTCCAGGGTGGGGCGGCTGATCGTGAGCGTGGTCAGATCCGCGCCCGTCGCGACCAGCCGGCGGATCAGCTCGGTCGGGTCCTCGTGCTGCTCCTCGTGGAGCACGCCGTCCTCCCGCCAGCGGACCCGGGCCGCCGCCGCGGACCGCCCGCCCAGCGTGGCCGGGGTTCCCTCGGCGACGATCAGGCCGCCGGCCAGCACCACGAGACGGTCGGCGAGCGCCTCGGCCTCGTCGAGGTAGTGGGTGGTGAGCACGATCGTGGTGCCGTCGCCGGCCAGGTGCCGGATCAGATCCCAGAACTGCCGGCGGGCCTCCGGGTCGAACCCGGTGGTCGGCTCGTCGAGGAAGAGCAACTCGGGGCGGCCGACGATGCCGAGCGCCACGTCGACGCGGCGACGCTGACCACCGGAGAGGGTACGGATCTTGCTGTTCCGCTTGGCGGTGAGGCCGACCAGCTCGATCACCTCGTCGGCCGGCCGCGCGTCGGGGTAGAACCCGCCGAGGTGCCGGACCATCTCCCGCACGGTCAGGTCGGCGGCGTCGTCCGCGTCCTGCAGGACGATCCCGATCCGGCTGCGCCAGGCGGATCCCGCCTTGCCCGGGTCCTCGCCCAGCACCCGGACGTCCCCGCTGGTCCGCCGCCGGTGACCCTCCAGGATCTCCACTGTGGTGGTCTTGCCGGCGCCGTTCGGCCCGAGCAGAGCGAAGATCTCGCCGCGGGCCACGACCAGGTCGACGCCCGCGACCGCTTCCCGGTCCTTGTACGTCTTACGAAGCCCAGTTACTTCGATTGCTTCCATGCACTGATCGTGCCGTCCGGAGGCACCCCGGCGACACGACCACCCGGCCGTCATCGGCTGTCAACCGATCGATGGACAGAGCAATCCCTAGACAGAGCAACCCATGGACAGAGCAACCGGCGGAGCCGGACTCTTACTCCCAGCGGAAGTTGCGGGCGGCGGCCGTCAGCCAGACCACTGCCCACAGACCGAGGCTGAGCCAGATCGCGACAGGGACCGACGCGTCGTACAGCAGGGTGTCCCGCAACGCCTCCGCGTGCGCAGCCAGCGGCAGCAGGAACCAACCGGCCGCGCCCAGGTCGGGAGCGGCGAACATGATCCCGCCGACCGAGAGCATCAGCACGTAGATCAGCGTCGCGGCGCCGGTCGTCGTCTCCGGCTTGAGGACGCTGGCCAGCAGCAACGCGAGGCCGCTGTAACCGGCGGCGGCCAGCACGGTCACCGCGATCGCCGGCAGCAGCTGGTCACCGTGCGGACGCCAGCCGACCGCGAAGCCGACCGCCGCGAGCACCAGCACCTGCAGCACGATCTGGACCAGCACCGCGGCGGTCTTGGCGAGCAGCAGGCCGGGCCGGGTCAGCGGCGAGGCGCCGAGTCGTTTGAGAACGCCGTAACTCCGCTCGTACCCCGTGGTGATCGCCTGGCCGGTGAAGGCCGTGGACATCACGGTCAGCGCGAGCACACCGGGAACCACGAAACCGAGACGGTCATCGGTCGGCAGATTGGTCACCTCGAAGAGGCCCGCTCCGAGCAACACCAGCAGCGGTACGCCCATGGCCAGCACCACTGCTTCGCCGCGACGGGCGGTCAGCAGCAGTTCCATCCGGATCTGCTTGCCGATGATCGTCCGCATGGGTGCCCGGCCGGGCGCCGGCGTGAAGGTTCCGGCGCTCATTGCGACGCTCCAACGGGGTTAGCGGGGTTGTTGGCAGCAGGATTGTTGGCAGCGGGGTTGTTGCTTGCCGTGAGAGAGAGGTAGACGTCCTCGAGGGTCCGCCGGCGGCTGCTCACGGCGGTGACGTGCGCGTCCACGCCCGCGAACCAGCCCAGCACGTCGGCCAGCGCACGGGTGTCCAGCTCACCGGCGATCGCGTACTCCCCCGGCGAGCCCTCGGTCACCGTGCGCTGCCCCTCCGGGCAGGTCAGGGCCCGTAGCCCGGCCAGGTCGATGCCCGGGTCGGCGCGCACTTCCAGCAGGTCGATGCCGGCCGCCGCGGTCAGCTCGGCCGGTGTCCCGGTCGCCGCCACCCGCCCGGACCGCATGATCACCACGTCGTCGGCGAGGCGCTCGGCCTCGTCGAGCAGGTGGGTGGTGAGCAGGACCGAGACGCCGTCGGCCCGCAGCTCCTCGATCAGCTGCCAGGTGGTGTGCCGGGCCTCGGTGTCCATCCCGGCCGTCGGCTCGTCGAGGAAGACCAGCTCGGGACGGCCGACCAGGGCCACCGCGAGGCTGAGCCGCTGCTGCTCGCCGCCGGAGAGCCGCCGGAACCGGGTGCGCGCCACTTTCCGCAGGCCGAGCCGGTCCATCAGCATGCCGGTGTCGAGCGGGTTCGCCGCGAACGAGGCGAAGAGCTGGAGGATCTCGCCGGCCGCCGCCCACGGGTAGACGCCGCCGGACTGCAGCATGATCCCGAGCCGGGGCATGAGCGCGTCGTGGTCGCCGACCGGGTCCAGCCCGAGCACCCGGGCCCGGCCCGCGTCCGGCCGCCGGAATCCCTCGCAGACCTGCAGCAGGCTGGTCTTGCCCGCTCCGTTGTGGCCGAGCAGCGCCAGCACCCGCCCCCGGGGCACGCTCAGTGACACTCCGCCGACGGCCGTCGTCTCGCCGTAGCGCACCACGACATCGGAGATCTCGACCGCCGCGGCCCCGTCGCCACCCACCATTGAGCTCCCGCCCCATCAGGATTTTCTGGAATCGCCGCCCCCGCAACCTTACGGCGCGTCCCTGAAAAGACCCGGCACGGTGGTCCAGCAGGATGCAATGGCTCACGCCCATCATCCCCGACGGTAGGGTGCGCGCATGAGCAGCAGCCCCGTCTCCGTGGAGATCTACACCGACGGCGCCTGCGTGCCGAATCCCGGTCCGGGCGGCTGGGGCGCGGTCCTGCGGTACGGAAAGGCCGAGAAGGACCTCTGCGGCGGCGAGGCCAACCCGACGACCAACAACCGGATGGAGTTGATGGCGCCGATCCGCGCGCTGGAGACCCTGAACCGGGCGCCGCTCAGCGTGGACATCTACACCGACAGCGTGTACGTCCGGGACGGCATCACGAAGTGGGTGGCCCGCTGGCGGGCCAACGGCTGGCAGACCTCGGCCCGGCAGCCGGTGAAGAACGTCGACCTGTGGCAGCGCCTGGACGCCGCGGTCCGCCGGCACGAGGTCCGCTGGCACTGGGTGAAAGGCCACGCCGGGCACCCGGAGAACGAACGCGCCGACCGCCTGGCCGCCCGTGGCCTGCAGGAAGCAGTCGAAGCCGCGAAATCCTGAGCCGGGCGCGATATTGCAGCATGGCGCGATATCGCAGCATTGACAGCGGCTAGGACTCGCGTGGCTGGGACCCGCGTGACTGGGACCCGCGCGGCTGGGACCCGCGCGGCTGGGACCCGCGTGGCCGTGGCACCTGGGCGCGAGCGACGCGATCCGGCGGCAGCCGATAGGTGGCCGCCCGAACCAGCTCGTCCGGAACCATGTGCCGCCCCTCGGACGACGCGGCGGCCGAGGCACTTCCGGCGCTCCCCGCTGAGGCGCTCCCCGCTGAGGCGCTCCCCGCTGAGGTGCTTCCCGTTGAGGCGCTCCCCGTTGAGGTGCTTCCCGTTGAGGCCCGCCCGGCAACGGTTCGCCCCACGGACCGCCCCGCCGCCGTCCGGGTCGCCATGCTGAACACGCTCCGCGTACCCGTCGCGTACCCCTCCCGATAGGCCGCGGCCCGATCCGCGCCGTGGCGGCGCCGCTGATGGACCCGCCCCGCGGTGTACCCGCAACAGGCCGTGAACGCGGCGAGCAGGACTAAGAGGATCAATAGGTCGCCCGGAGCGGTCATGCCACGATTGTGACGATGTGGATAGACCGCGAGCTATGGCCCGTTTGACCTACCCCGAACGAATTAGCTCACAGGCTCAACCCGTGACACCCACCTGGAAAGCGACATTTTGCCTGGCGGACGCCCTGGATTGTGATCTCTACTGCAGGGTAACCAGGGGCTCTACGACATCCGCCGAGGTCACATTCCGGATGGCCACTCTGCGGGCGACTGCCACGATAGGTCATGAGTTGACACTTTTGCCCGCCGAGCGGCACGGTACTCCCAGTTGTCCACAAGACAACGGTGAACTTGGATGATTGGGGTTGGCATGCGCTCCACTCGCCGTTCCCTGGCGGCCCGGCTCACGGCGGCCGGGGCGGGGCTCGTCCTGCTGCTGACGGCTGCCGCCTGCAGCGCCGGCGACGACACCGACGCCGCCACGGTGGAGGTCTTCACCTGGTGGGCCGAGGGCGGCGAGAAGGCCGGTCTGGACGCCCTGGTCAGCCGCTTCACCGCGGACTGCCCCGGCCAGCAGTTCACCGACGGCGTGGTGGCCGGCGGCGCCGGCATCAACGCGAAACAGGTGCTCACCGCCCGCCTGGCGCAGGACGACCCGCCGGACACGTTCCAGGTGCACGCCGGCGCCGAGCTCACCGACCACATCGACGCCGGTCAGGTGCAGGATCTGACCGCGGAGTACGACGCCTGGGGCCTGCGCCAGGCTCTGCCCGAGGGCCTGGTCGACGATCTGACGGTCAACGGCAAGATCTATTCGGTTCCGGCGAACGTCCACCGCGCCAACGTGGTCTGGACCAATCCGCAGGTGCTCTCCGGCGCCGGCATCCACACCACCCCGAAGACGATCACCGCGTTCCTGCGCGACCTGGAGAAGCTGCGCAAGTCGGGCATCGAGTCACCGCTCGCGCTCGGTCGCGACTGGACCCAGCTGATGCTGCTGGAGGCGGTGCTGATCAGCAAGCTGGGCGCGGAGAAGTTCTCCGGCCTGTTCACCGGCGAGACCAGCTGGAGCAGCAGCGCGGTCTCGACCGGGATCCGCGACTTCGGCAAGCTGGTGAGCTACAGCAATGCCGACCGCGACGCGATGGACTGGCCGGACGCTGAGCGGCTGCTGATCGACGGCAAGGCCGGTTATCAGGTGATGGGCGACTGGGAGGCAGCCGACCTGGAGGCCAAGGGCTTCAAGGCGTACGACTGGTTCACCTTCCCGGGCAACGGCGAGGTCTTCCAGTGGCTGGCCGACTCGTTCGTGCTGGCCGAGGGCGCGCCCAACCCCGAGGGCACGAAATGCTGGCTCAAGACGGTCGCGTCGGCCGAGGGCCAGGGCGCGTTCAACGCCGCCAAGGGCTCGATCCCGGCCCGCACCGACGCGATCACCCCGGCCGGAACCGTGCTCTCCTCCTACCAGCAGTCCGCCATGGAGGACTGGAGGACGGCGACGCCGGTGCCGTCGTGCGCGCACGGCTCGGCCTGCTCCCAGGCCTGGCAGAACGCGGTGAACAACGCGCTCAGCGCCTACTCCACCACCCAGAGGAGCACCACCGCGCTCCACCAGGACCTCATCGCGGCCGCGAACCAGTTCATCAAGCAGGAGTAGGAGTAACCCGGTCGGATCCGGGCGGACGGCGAGCCGCCCGGATTTCCGGCACGATGGGCGGATGGCGGAAAAACGCGGCACGAGCACCAGCAAAAAGGGTACGGGTGAAGAGCGCCACGGCGTGCCGCTGACCAACCTGGATCAGGAGCTGTTCCCCGGTGCCGGCGCCACCAAGCGGAACCTCGTGGACTACCTGGACGTGATGTCCAGCCGCATGATCCCGGTCCTCCGCGACCGCCCGCTGTCGGTGATCCGCGTCCTGCCCAAACACGGCCGCCAGACCAAGCCGGATGAACAGACCAAACCGGGTGAGCAGAGCAAGCCGGATGAACAGACCAAGCCGGATGAACAGACCAAGCCGGATGGTCGGGACACCTTCATGCAGAAGAACCTGCCCAAATACACCCCCGAGTGGGTCCCGCGAACCAGCATCTGGGCGGACGCCTCCCACCGCGAGGTCGTCTACGCGCTCGGCAACGACCGCCGTACCCTGATCTGGTTCGGCAACCAGCGCGCGGTGGAGTACCACCCCGGCCTCACCCTCGCCGGCTCGCACCACCCCACCCACCTGATCATGGATCTGGACCCGCCGGACGACCACGAGTCCCCGATCACCGGCTTCCGGCTCGCGGTGCAGGCCGCCAGGCTGGTGCGCCAGGTGCTCGCCGACGCGGGCATGACCGGAGCGGTGAAGACGTCCGGCTCCAAGGGCGTGCACGTCTTCGTGCCCCTCGCGCCGGAGACCGCGCCGGACGACGTGGCAGCCGCCCAGCGAGCCGTCGCGGCCCGCGCCGAACGACTCGATCCCGAGCTCGCCACCACGGCGTTCATCCGCGAGGACCGGCACGGCAAGGTCTTCCTGGACGCCACCCGGGCCGGCGGCGCGACGGTGGCGGCCGCCTACAGCCCCCGCATCCGGCCCGGCGTGCCGGTGTCCTTCCCGGTCGGCTGGGCGGACCTGGACGACGTGTCGCCCGGCGACTTCACCCTGCACACCGTGCCCGCCCTGCTCGGCGACCGTGATCCGTGGGCCGAGGCGCTGCCGGCGCCGCAGCCGCTGGAGAAGAGCCTGATCGACGAGGGCCACACCATCCCGGTGGCCCGAGTGCAGGCCATGCACGAGGGAAAACGCCGAGCCCGCGCCAAACGCGAGGCCGAGGGCTGAGCCCTCAGATGAGGGCGCTCCAGAACGGGGCGGTGGGGCGGACCCGCCGGGCCGCCGGCTCGCCGATGGCGAACTCGCGGTTCAGCCAGTCGCACAGGTCGGCGCCGTAGACGACCACGTCGGTCTGGTAGATGGAGAGCACCGGATGCCCGGCTATCACGGCCGGCAGGTACCGGTGCGCGTAGAGCGGGATCATCCGGGGCGCGATCAGCAGGCCGGCGCGGGCCGTGGCGAGGCGGTCACCGAAGGCGGGACCCCACCCCTCGTACCAGAAATCGTTCTCGGCCACGTCGAAGAGGACGCCCTCGACCGGGGCGGCCAGGGCGGCGCGCAGCCCGGCGCGGTCGGGTGACCGCCAGTCCGGCCAGCCGACGCCGGTGGGGACGCCGGCGGCGAGGAACTCGCGGTGGTCGGGCGCGAACGTGAAGCCGAACTCGCGCTCGATATCGGAGATTTCCGTTTCGGACAGTCCGGGCGCGATGGTGAAGCGGCCGGAGGCGGCGAGCAGTTCCGCGGCGGTCACTCCGCTACCTTAGCCAAGAAGGGACATACATCGAATGGTGTAGCCCGTACGCGGGAGGAGCAGACCCCGGTGACAGCCGCAGGACGACGCGCTGACCAGCCCGGCGGCCCTAGCGTCCCGGACATGTTGACGAAGAACTTCACCTATGTGGCGGCCGCGCTGACACTGGTCGGCGTCCCCGCCGGGATCGCCGTCACCGGCGGCGACATGCACCTCAGTGGCGACGTGAATCTCAGCGGCGATGTCACCCGGGGCGGCGGCCTCGAGAACGCGATCTTCGCGGGGACGCTCGCCTGCTGGCTGGCCCTGTTCGCGCTCGGGCTGCGGCGCTGGCCCCGGGGCATCCTGATCCTCTCCCTCTGCGGCGTCTTCGCGATGCGCGGCGCCCTGCTGGTCCACAGCGGCGCGGTCTGGCCGGTCACCGCCGCCCTGGTCGCGGTGGTGCTCGCCGGGCACCTGCGGTTCGCGGCGGTCACCGGTTCGGTGGCGGTGGTCTGGTTCGCGCTCTGGGACGCGACGGCCGGTCAGCGCTCCGCCGACTGGGTGCTCGGCAGCCTGGGCGGGGAGGCCCTCTGGCTGGCTGCGGTGCTGGCGGGCGTCACCGCGTACCGGAACTCGGTGCGCTGGCGCCACGAGGTCGCCCACCGGATCGCTCAGGACGAGTCGCAGCGGGAGATCGACGCTCGCCGCAGGCGGGCGGAGGAGCGCGTGGAGATCGCCCGTGACCTGCACGACGTGGTCTCGCACACCCTCGCTGTGGTGGGGGTGCACCTGAACGTGGCGCTGGATGCGTTCGACGCCGAGCCGGAGGAGGCGCGGGCCTCGATGAAACTCGCCCAAGAGGTGCGCAACCGGGCGATGACCGATCTGAAGTCGCTGGTCGGCGTGCTGCGCGAGGGCGAGGTGCCGGCGCTGGAGAGCCTGGAAGGGCTGGCCGATCAGGTCCGTGCCGCAGGGCTGAAGGTGTCGGTGACCGAGTTCGGCGATCCGGCGGACGTCCCGGCGCCGGTCGCGACCGCGGTCTACCGGGTGGTGCAGGAGTCACTGACCAACACGGTCCGGCACGCCGGAGCGACACGAGTCGTGGTGACGCTGCGCTACTCGCCGACGCGGGTGGTGGTGGATGTCCAGGACGACGGGTCGGGTGGGGACGGCTCGATCGTCGACGGGCACGGCATCGCCGGGATGCGGGAGCGGGTGGCCGCGCTGGGCGGCGCGCTCACGGCAGGTCCGGGCAAGACCGGATTCACGGTACGGGCCGGCATCCCCATCCTGGCGGACTGATGACGATCACGGTTCTCCTCGCCGACGACCAGCACCTGGTCCGGGCCGGTTTCCGCAGTCTGCTGCGCCGCGGACGGGACATCGACGTCGTCGGCGAGGCGTCCACCGGCGACGAGGCGGTACGCGCGGCCCGTACCCTCAAGCCCGATGTCGTTCTGATGGACATCCGGATGCCCGGCATGGACGGGATCGCGGCGACCCGGACGCTGCTCCGGGACCTACCGGACTGCAAGGTCATCATTCTGACCACGTTCGAGACCGATGAGTACGTCTTCTCCGCGCTCGCTGCCGGGGCCAGCGGTTTCCTGACCAAGGAGATCGACCCGGACGGCCTGCGCAACGCGGTGCGCGTGGTCGCCGCCGGGGACGCGCTGCTCTCCCCCAGCGTCACCCGCCGGGTGGTCGGCCAGTTCGCGCACCGTCCGGTCCCGGCGGCCGGCATGCCCGGTGGAGAGCCACCCGGCGGGGACCGGCTCGCCGTGCTGACCGACCGCGAGCGTGAGGTGGTCCGGCTGGTCGCCACCGGGCTCTCCAACGTCGAGATCGCCGCTCAGCTGGTGATCAGCCCGCTGACCGCGAAGACCCACGTCACCCGGGCGATCGCCAAGCTCGGCGTCCGGGACCGGGTGCAGCTGGTGATCGTGGCGTTCGAGGACGGGCTGATCTGATCGGCATTTCTCTCAGACGGGGTCTCTGCTGCCCGATACGCCGGATGACCACCCCACTCACGGTGGCGAACCGGAGGCTCCGATGGCACTCAGCTCCGACGCAGGGCGCCGATGGGCGCGCGTCTGCGCCCTGATCGTGGCGCTCCTCGCCCTGGTCGTCGTGCTGCTGGCGGCCGGCGACCCGGGCAGCGACCGGATCGTGGCGCTCACCGCGCTGCCGCTGGCCGCCGCCGCGGCGGCCGCGGCCTGCCTGTGGCGGTCCCGCCGGTTCACCGGGCGCTCCCGCTGGGGCTGGGCCACCCTCGCCGCCGGCCTGCTCTGCTGGGGCGGCGGTCAGTTCCGGTTCCTGCTGAACACGGGCCCGACGATCGAGGCCGGGCCGGTCACCCCGAGTCTCACGCTGATCGCGATGGCGGTGCTGGTGCCGGCCGGTCTGCTGATCCTGCCGAGCAGCTCGCAGCCGCTCGCGAACCGGATCCGCAGCGTGCTCGACGGCCTCATGATCGCCGCTTCGCTCGTCCTGGTCGCCTGGGTCTTCGTCTCCGGGCTGATCACGGACGCTCAGGTGGGGCTGTCGTTCTACATCACGCTGCTCTACCCGCTCGGCGACATCGTGATCGCCACGATGGCCGCCTACATGCTGCCGCAGCAGCGCCGCCGCAACGGCTGCGGCGCCGACCTGGCCTTCTTCGGCGCCGGCATGCTGGCTTTCGCGATCTCCGACATCGGGTACGCCTACCTGGGGCTGGTGCACGACGACGGTGTGGGACGGCTGCTCGACCTGGGCTGGCTCGCCGGTTACGGGCTGATCGTCGCCGGCGCGCTGCGTCCCCGGGTGCCCGCGGTCAAGCCGATCGACCTGCCGGGCGGCGTCCGCAGCGGCGCGGTACTCCTGCCCTACCTCGCGGTGCTGGCCGCGCTCGCCTCCAGCGTGCTGTTCCACATCTCGACCGGCCACAGCCACCCGTTCGTCGCGTACACCCGGTCGTTCCTGATCCTGCTGATCGTCGGCCGGCAGCTGCTCACCCAGCTGGAGAACCGCGACCTGACCCGTCACCTGGAGCAGCGCGTCACGGACCGGACGGCCGAGCTCTACGCCCGGGAGCAGCAGTTCCACGCGCTGGTCCAGCAGAGCTCCGACGTGGTGACGGTGGTCAGCCCGGAAGCCGACGTGATCTACCAGAGCGAGTCGGTCCAGCGGATCTTCGGATACTCGCCCCGGTTCCTCACCGGCCGGCGGCTCACCCAGCTGCTCGACCCGGAGTCAGCGATGCGGCTGGCCCAGGCGCTGCGGCAGGTCAGCGGGCGGCCGCACGCGGCCACCGTCCTGGAGCTGACCGTGCGGCACCGGGACGGGCGCACCCGTCAGGCCGAGATGACGATCACGAATCTGCTGGACGATCCGCACGTACGCGGCCTGGTGCTGAACACCCGGGACATCAGCGAGCGGATGGAGCTGCAGGAACAGCTCGTGCACGAGGCGTACCACGACTCGCTCACCCAGCTGGCGAACCGGGCCCTGTTCCGCGACCGTGCCGCGGCCGCTCTCTCGGTGTCCGACGCCGTGACGGTGCTCTACCTCGACCTCGACGGGTTCAAGCGGGTCAACGACAGCCTCGGCCACCTGGCCGGCGACCAGCTGCTGGTGCAGGTCGCCGACCGGATCCGGTCCTGCGTGCGGGACACCGACGTGGTGGCCCGGTTCGGCGCGGACGAGTTCGGGGTGCTGCTCGACGAGGACGGGTCGGAGGCGGTGGCCCGGCGGATCCTGAGCGACCTGGAGGCGCCGATCGTGGCGGGCGAGCGGCAGATCCACGTGCGCGCCAGCATCGGCCTGGCGAACGCCTCCTCCATCACTGATCCCTCGGACTCCGCCTCGGACTCCGCCTCCGGCTCCGGCTCCGGCTCGGGCTTCGGGGAGCGCGCCGAGCAGCTGATGCGCAACGCCGACCTCGCCATGCACCACGCCAAGGCGGCAGGTGGCGGCGTCTACGCCGGGTACCGCCCGCAGATGCGTGACGGCTTGATCGAGCGGCTCGAGCTCGAGTCCGACCTGCGCGGCGCCCTGGAACGCGGCGAGCTGCGCCTGCACTACCAGCCCACGGTCGACCTGGCCACCCACGAGGTGGTCGGCTTCGAGGCGCTGGTCCGCTGGCCGCACCCCACCCGCGGCATGATCAACCCGCTGGACTTCATCCCGATCGCCGAGGCCACCGGCCTGATCGTGCCGCTCGGCCGCTGGGTCCTGCACGAGGCCTGCCGGCAGGCCGTCGAGTGGAGCCGGGCCGCCGGCGGGCGTCCCCTGAAGATGTCCGTCAACGTCTCGGTACGCCAGTTCGACCAGCCCGACCTCGCCGAGACCGTGGCCGCCGTGCTGGCCGACACCGGCATGGCGGCCGACCTGCTCTGCCTGGAGATGACCGAGAGCGTCCTGATGACCGACACCGAGGCGAACCTGGAGCAGCTGGTCCGGCTCAAGGCCCTCGGGCTCACCCTGGCGATCGACGACTTCGGCACCGGGTACTCGTCGCTCGCGTACCTGCGCCGTTTCCCGGTCGACACCCTGAAGATCGACCGCTCGTTCGTCGAACGCCTCGGCGTCCTGGCCGACGACACGGCGCTGACCGACACGATCGTGCGGCTCGGCAAGAGCCTGGGCATGGCGACCGTCGCCGAGGGCATCGAGGAGTTCGGCCAGCTGGCAGCGTTGCGGGAGATGGGTTGCTCGTACGCGCAGGGCTACTACTTCTCCCGCCCGGTCCCCGCCGCTGAGGCCGGCCGGCTCTTCATGGAGGGCGCACCGGTGTGACGCGCGGGTCCCGTACCGCAGGATAGGTTGCGAGGCATGCTGATCAGTTTCGGATGTCCGGTCTCCGGCGCCTGGGCCCGGCCGGAGACGATCACCACGATCGCCCGCCGTGCTGAGGAGCTCGGCTACTCCGGTCTGTGGGCGTTCCAGCGGCTGCTCGTCGGCCAGGACCAGGACCTCGCACCGGTCTATCGCAGCGTGCTCGACCCGACCGTGGCGCTGACCTGGGCGGCGGCCGCGACCACCCGGATCCGCCTCGGCGTCTCGGTGATCAACCTGCCGTACCTGTCGCCGGCCTACCTCGCGAAGCAGGTGAGCACCCTCGACCTGCTCTCCGGCGGACGCTTCGACCTGGGCCTGGGCACCGGCTGGTCGGAGCCGGAGTTCGTGGCGACCGGCTCGAACCCGAACCCGCGCGGCCGCCGGGTCGAGGAGTACCTGACGGTCCTGCACACCCTCTTCGCCGGTGGCACGTCGTCGTACTCCGGCAGCCTCTACGAGATCCCGCCGAGCGAGATGGCGCCGCGACCGGCTCAGCCCGGCGGTCCGCCGATCCTGCTCGGCGGCACCGCGGACGTCGCGCTGCGGCGGGCCGGCCGGATCGCCCTCGGCTGGGTGAGCAGCAGCCGGGCCGGCATCGAGGACATCGCGCGGGGCGCGCGCATCGTCCGGGCGGCGGCCGAGGAGACCGGAAAAGACCCTTCCCGGGTACGCATCGTCGTGCGCGGCGTCCTGCACTCGGGTCCCCTGTCCGGCACGTGGGCGCAGATCCGTGAAGGCGCGCAGCAGTACGCGGAGGCCGGGGCGACCGAGCTCTTCTACGACCCGAACTGGGATCCCCGCATCGGCGGGCCGGACGCGGACCCGAAAGCCGCCGCCGAGCTGGCCGAAGAGATCCTCACCGAACTCGCCCCGCGCTGACTCATTACCCTGTTGCGGTGGATCATCGACCTCCCAGTGTCTACCGCACCCGCTCGTGGACGAATCGTCGCCGGCTGCTGACCGCGCTCGGCGGCGTCGGCCTGGTGCTGGTCGGCTACGCGATCGGCCGCTGGCAGGACACCCCGGCCGATGTCGTCCCCGCGGTGGCTGTCGCCGCTTCGGCAGGCGCTCCCGCGTCGAGCACCGGCACCACGTCGAGTACTGGCACTGAGTCGAGCGCCGGCACCGAGTCGAGCACCGATGGCGCGTCGAGTGCCGCCGCGCCGACCACGGAAGCTGCGGAGGCGACCACGCCGGCACCGGTCGCCGTCGAGTACCCGGTGATGCAGGCCGAGTCGGCGACCGAGCTCGCCGGCATCCAGACGCAGGAGACCGAGGACGAGGGCGGCGGCCTGAACACCGCCTGGATCACCCGGGACGACCACCTGCGGTTCGACAACCTCGACTTCGGGCAGGTGGCGGCGACGAAGGCGCGGCTCCGGCTGTCGTCGGACTCGGGTGTCACCGGCCGGGTGCAGATCCGCCTCGACAGCAAGGACAACCCGCCGGTCGGCGAGGTCTCGGTGAGCAACACCGGTGGGTGGCAGCGGTGGCGCACCGATACCGCCGCGCTGCAGCCGATCACCGGGGTGCACACGGTTTTCGTGACGTTCACGGCGCCGGACGATAGCGAGTTCGTCAACGTGAACTGGCTGCAGTTCGCCCGATGAAAAAAAGGGCCGCGTGACGCGGCCCTTTTCTCGGCTGATCAGGTTCTCGGTTGATCAGGCTTTTCGGCTGATCAGGCGCTGACCAGCTCGATCTTGCGCGGCTTCTGCTCCAGGACCGGGATCCGCAGGGTCAGCACGCCGTTGTCGTGCCGGGCCTCCAGGCGGTCCACGTCGAGCTTCTCGGAGAGCTGGACCTGACGGGAGAAGTTTCCCATCGGGCGCTCCACGACGAGCAGCTGCACGTCCGAGCCACCGGAGTCCGATCCGGCCCGCTTGCGCTCGGCGCGGACGGTCAGCACCTTGCCGTCGACCGTGATGTCGATCGTGGCCGGGTCGATGCCGGGCAGGTCGATGTCGATGAAGAACGTGTCGTCACGCCGGTAGGCGTCCAGACGGGCACCGGACTCGCGGGTCGCGTAGACGCGGGCGGTGAGGCGCTCGAGGTCGCGCACGGTGGGTGTACTGAGCAACATGGGTGGCTCCTCAAGGCTTGAGCGTGGGTGACTCAACTTCTCTAACCGAGAATCTCGCCTCGGGATTCCCTCAAATTACTCAGCGGGAAGGGTCATCTCCAGCCATCGTGGCGGCCACCACGATTAGCACACGTGTACTAGTGTTTGGGTCGTGATCCTGCACGCCGACCTGGACTCCTTCTACGCGTCGGTCGAGCAGCGCGACGACCCCGCGCTGCGCGGCCGGCCCGTTCTCGTGGGCGGCGGCGTGGTGCTGGCGGCCAGCTACGAGGCGAAGGCGTTCGGCGTCCGCACACCGATGGCTCTGGGCCGCGCCCGGGCCCTCTGCCCGCAGGCGATCGTGGTTCCACCTCGCATGTCGGCCTATGCGGAGGCCAGCCGCCGGGTCTTCGAGATCTTCGACGACACCACCCCGATCGTCGAGCCGCTCTCCATCGACGAGGCGTTCCTCGACGTCGACGGTCTCCGCAGGATCCGGGGCGGCCCGGTGGAGATCGCGCAACGGCTGCGCGCCGACGTGCGCGAGCGGGCCGGGCTGCCGATCACGGTCGGCGTGGCCGGCACCAAGTTCCTGGCCAAGGTGGCGAGCGGCGCCGGCAAACCGGACGGGCTGCTGGTGGTGCCGCCCGGCGGGGAGCTCGCGTTCCTGCACCCGCTGCCGGTGGAGAAACTCTGGGGCGTCGGCCCGGTCACCGCCGGCAAGCTGCGCGAGCGGCAGATCCACACGGTCGGGCACGTGGCCCGGATCGGCGAGGCGGCCCTCGTGTCGATGCTCGGCGCCCACGCCGGGCGGCACCTGCACGCGCTCGCCCACAATCGCGATCCCCGCCGGGTCGACACCGGCCACCGCCGCGGCTCGATCGGGGCGCAGTGCGCGCTGGGCGCCGGTTCCCGGCGGGACGGCTCGCACAGCGAGGAGCACGTGGTGGCGACACTGGCGGCCCTCGTCGACCGGGTGACCCGCCGGATGCGCCGGGCGCACCGAGCCGGGCGGACCGTCACGCTGCGCCTGCGGTTCGCCGACTTCAGCCGGGCCACCCGGTCCCGCAGCCTGCTCAAGGCCACGATGGGGACCGAGGCCATCCTGCGTACGGCGGAGGGCCTGCTGCGCGAGGCCCGGCCGCTGATCGCCGAGCGCGGGCTCACTCTCGTCGGCGTCGCGGTCAGCAACCTGGACGGCGAGGGGAACGTGCAGCTGGAGCTGCCGTTCGACAGCGCCACCACAAACCCGGGCAGGCCGGGCTCGGCCAGGCCGGATCAGGGCAGGCCGGATCAGGGCAGGCCGGCTCAGGGCGGGCGGGGCTCGGACGGGCCGGACCCGGGCGGGCTGGACGCGGCGGTGGACCGGGTGCGCGACCGCTTCGGGGCCGGCTCGCTGCGCCGAGCCGCGATGATCGGGCGGAACCTCTCCCCCTCGGTCCCCCTCCTGAGCGACTGAGGCAGACTTCTTCCCCATGCGGAAGATCTACGTGATCGGGATCGGCGCCGGCGACCCGGACCATCTGACCCTCCAGGCGGCCAAGGCGATCGGCCGGACCAACGTGTTCTTCCTGATCGACAAGGGCGAGGCCAAGCAGAGCCTGGTCGACCTGCGCGAGCGGATCATCCGGGCCTACTCGCACCCGCACAAGCGGATCGTCGAGGGCCGCGATCCGGACCGCGACCGCACCCCGGCCGACTACACCGGCACGATCGCCGACTGGCGGCACCGGCGTTCCCAGGTCTTCGAGGAGCTGATCAGCGAGCACCTCCGGGAGGACGAGATCGGCGCGTTCCTGGTCTGGGGCGACCCGTCGCTCTACGACTCCACGATCGCGATCCTCGACGAGATCCTGGAGCGGGGCGAGGCCACCTTCGAGTACGAGGTGATCCCCGGCATCAGCAGCGTGTCCGCACTCGCAGCGAAGCACCGCGTCGGGCTGAACCGGGTCGGCCAGCCGTTCCAGATCACCACCGGCCGGCGGCTCGCCGAGGGCTGGCCCGAGGGCGTCGACGACGTGGTCGTGATGCTCGACGCGCAGCAGGCGTTCACCGCGCACCCCGAGGCGGAGATCTACTGGGGTGCCTACGTGAGCACCGAGGACGAGCTGCTCGCGTCCGGCCGGGTCGCCGACGTGGCGGAGGAGATCGTCAAGACCCGCGCCGAGGCCCGCGAGCGCCACGGCTGGATCATGGACACCTACCTGCTGCGCCGCCGCCCCACCACCGACGACTGACCCGAGCCGCGAAACCACCCTCAGCCGACACCACCCTCAGCCGACACCCTCAGCCGACACCGCCCCAGGCGCACCGCCGCCTCCGGCGGCATGGCTACCGCGACGGAGCTGGTGGCGATCGTGTTGTGGATCGCCACCAGCAACCTCTTCAACCGCATCAACGTGACGACGCGGCAGCAGGCGCCGACTCTAGGCGGGGCCGTCCTCCAGCTCGCCCTCGGTCTCCAGGTAGAGCTGCTGGAGCGCGGCCAGGGTTTCCGGCTCGGGTGACTCCCAGAGTTTGCGTTCGGCCGCCTCCAGCAGCCGCTCGCTGATGCCGTGCAGCGCCCACGGGTTGGACTCCCGCATGAACTTCTGGTTGTCCGGGTCGAGCACGTAACTCGCCGCGAGCTGCTCGTACATCCAGTCGGTCACCACGCCGGCCGTCGCGTCGTACCCGAAGAGGTAATCGACCGTGGCCGCGAGCTCGAACGCGCCCTTGTAGCCGTGCCGCCGCATCGCGGCGATCCAGCGCGGGTTCACCACCCGGGCCCGGAAGATCCGGGCGGTCTCCTCGGTCAGGCTGCGGGTCCGTGCCTGGTCCGGGTTGGTGGAGTCGCCGATGTACGCGGCCGGCGCCTTGCCGGTGAGCGCGCGAACCGTGGCGATCATGCCGCCGTGGTACTGGAAGTAGTCATCGGAGTCCGCGATGTCGTGCTCGCGGGTGTCGATGTTCTTCGCGGCGACCTCGATCCGCCGGTACGCGTTCTCCATGTCCGGCCGCGCCGGGACGCCGTCCAGGTCCCGCCCGTACGCGAAACCGCCCCACACCGCGTAGACCTCGGCCAGATCGGCGTCGTCGCGCCAGTTCCGGCTGTCCATCAGTGGCAGGATCCCGGCGCCGTACGCACCCGGCCGCGACCCGAAGATCCGCATGGTGGCCCGCCGCCAGTCGCCGTGCTCGCCCTGGTCGCGCAGCGCGTGCTCGCGGACGTAGTTGTCCGGCTCGTCCAGCGCCGCGACCATCGTGAACGCGTCGTCGAGCATCGCCACCACGTGCGGGAACGCGTCCCGGAAGAACCCGGAGATGCGCACGGTCACGTCGATCCGGGGCCGGCCCAGCTCCTCGCTCGAGATCGGCTCCAGGCCGGTGACCCGCCGGGACGCCGGGTCCCAGTTCGGCCGCACGCCGATCAGGGCGAGGATCTCGGCGATGTCGTCGCCGGCGGTACGCATGGCGCTCGTGCCCCACGCGGAGATGCCGATCGACTTCGGCCAGGCGCCGTCGTGGTCGGCGCGGTAGCGGTCGAGCAGCGAGTCCGCCATGGCCTGCCCGGTCTCCCAGGCGAGCGCGCTGGGGATCGCCTTCGGGTCGACCGAGTAGAAGTTGCGGCCGGTCGGCAGCACGTTGATCAGGCCGCGCAGCGGGGAGCCGCTCGGACCGGCCGGGACGTAACCGCCGCTGAGCGCGTGCAGCACGTGCGTGATCTCGTCGGTGGTCTTCGCGAGCCGAGGGACGATCTCGGTGGCGGCGAACTGGAGAACCCGGCGCACCTCGTCCGACTCATCGCCGGGAGTGCCCAGGTCAGCGGGCACCTCCGCCGGCCAGCCACGTTCCTCCATCGCGGTCACCAGCGCCCGCGCGCGCTCCTCGACCGCGTCGGTCTCGGCCGTGGAGGCGTCCTCGGCCAGGCCCAGCGCCTCCCGCAGACCCGGCAGCGCGGCCACCTTCCCGGCCCACATCTGCCGTGCCCGCAGCATGGCGAGCACCAGGTTGATCCGCGCCTCGCCGGCCGGGGCCGCGCCGAGCACGTGCAGCCCGTCCCGGATCTGCACGTCCTTGACCTCACACAGCCATCCGTCGACGTGCATGATGAAGTCGTCGAATTCCTCGTCCTCGGGGCGCTGTGACTGCCCGAGGTCGTGGTCCATCTTCGCGGCCTGGATCAGCGTCCAGATCTGCGCCCGGATCGCCGGCAGTTTCGCCGGGTCGAGCGCGGCGATGTTCGCGTGCTCGTCGAGCAGCTGCTCCAGGCGGGCGATGTCGCCGTAGGACTCGGCGCGCGCCATCGGCGGGATCAGGTGGTCGACGAGCGTGGCGTGGGCGCGGCGCTTGGCCTGCGTGCCCTCGCCCGGGTCGTTCACCAGGAACGGGTAGATCAGCGGCAGGTCACCGAGTGCCGCGTCGGTGCCGTCCGAGGCGGACATGCCGACGTTCTTGCCGGGCAGCCACTCCAGATTGCCGTGCTTGCCGACGTGGACCACCGCGTGCGCGCCGAAGTCGTCGGCGATCCACCGGTACGCGGCCAGGTAGTGATGTGACGGCGGCAGGTCCGGGTCGTGGTAGATCGCGACCGGGTTGGCGCCGAACCCGCGCGGCGGCTGGACCATGACCACGATGTTCTCGTCGCGCAGCGCGGCCAGGACGATGTCGCCGCCGTCGACGTAGAGCTCACCCGGAGCGGGTCCCCAATGCTCCGCGACGCGATGCCGGAAGTCCTCGGGCAGAGTGTCGAACCACGATTTATACGAAATGCCAGAAATGCGCACCGGGTTGCCCGCGAGCTGCTCCTCGGTCAGCCAGTCCGGGTCCTGCCCGCCGGCCGCGATCAGCGCGTGGATCAGCCCGTCGCCGTCGTAGGAGCCGAACTCCCCGATCCGGTAACCGGCCGTGGAGAGGGCGTCCAGCAGCGCCACGGTCGAGGCCGGCGTGTCCAGGCCGACCGCGTTGCCGATCCGCGAGTGCTTGGTCGGGTAGGCCGACAGCATCAGGACGATCTTGCGCTCGGCCGGCGGCACGTGCCGCAGCCGGGCGTGCGCCACCGCGATCCCGGCGACCCGCGAGGCCCGCTCCGGGTCGGCGACATAGACCGACAGCCCGTCCGGGTCGATCTCCTTGAACGAGAACGGGACCGTGATGATCCGCCCGTCGAACTCCGGGATCGCCACCTGCGTGGCGGCGTCCAGCGGCGACAGCCCGTCGTCGCTCGCCTCCCATGCGGCCCGCGAGCTGGTCAGGCAGAGTCCCTGCAGGATCGGCACGTCCAGGTCGGCGAGCACGCCGACGTCCCAGGCCTCGTCGTCGCCACCGGCGCCCGCCGTCGCCGGTTTGGTGCCACCGGCCGCGAGCACGGTCACCACCAGGGCGTCCGCGGTGCGCAGCTCGGCCAGCAGCTCCGGCGGCGCGGTCCGCAGCGACGCCGTGAAGATCGGCAGCGCGCGGGCGCCCTTCGCCTCGATCGCCTGGCAGAGCGCCTCGACGAACGCCGTGTTCCCGGCCATGTGATGGGCGCGATAGTAGAGAACCGCCACGGTCGCCGGCCCGCCCTCGGACGCGGCGCGCGGCAGCACACCCCACTGCGGCGCCTCGACGGCCGGCGCGAACCCGTTGCCGGTCAGCAGCACCGTGTCCGACAGGAAGTCGTGCAGCGAGGCGAGGTTCTCCGCACCGCCTTGCGCGAGGTAGACGTGCGCGTCCGCCGCGACACCGGCCGGGACCGTGGAGAGTTTCATCAGGTCGGCGTCCGGGGCCTGCTCACCGCCGAGGACGACCACCGGGACGTCGGCGGCGAGCAAGGAGTCCAGGCCCTCCTGGAAGGCACGGCGGCCACCGAGGATGCGGACGACGACCAGGTCGACGCCGTCGAGCAGGGCGGGAAGATCGGCGACCGAGGTCCGGGCCGGGTTGCCCAGCCGCCAGGCCGAGCCGCTGGCCCGGGCGCTGAGCAGGTCGGTGTCGGACGTCGACAGCAGCAGAAACACGCGTTGCGCTCCCCCTCGGGGTCCGCGCCCCGGAGTCGTTGGGATCACGGCGAACGGAGTTCCTGACTTCCGGGCACAGAACCCGGTCACAGTGGCGGGACCGCGCCGGATTCGCACCGGCTTCCTCCGCGGCTTCGCCGCTCGTAGAGCTCCCACCTTTCCGAACGCTCCGGCCCGCCGTCAAGGTGGGGTGACATCACCGATACAGCCGAGCCGATCCAGCCGAGCCGATCCAGCCGAGCCGATCCAGCCGAGCCGATCCAGCCGAGCCGATCCAGCCGAGCCGATCCAGCCGAGCCGATCCAGCCGCGCCGTCCCAGTACAGCCGAGCCGATACAGCCGGAGGGCGACCCGAGGATGTGGTCCTGTCGGTGGCCGCCCGTAGTATCCGGGCCGTGACACCCCTCCGGCAGTCCGACACCGACGCCTGCCCCGGCGCTCTGCGGTTGCATGCCGCGGCCGACGGGCTGCTGGCGCGTGTCCGCCTGCCCGCCGGCGTGCTGAGCGGCGAGCAGCTGCGGGCCCTGCGTGAGCTGACCGAGCAGTTCGGCGACGGTTTCCTGGAGCTGACCTCCCGAGCGAACCTCCAGGTCAGAGGCGTGCAAGCGAAGGACGCGGAGACCTTGGCCGCTCGCTTGCGCGCCGCCGGCCTCCTGCCGTCGGCAACCCACGATGCGGTACGGAACATTGCCGCGCCCGTGCTGGCCGGCCCGGTGATCCGCGCCCTGGTCGCCCGGCTGGACGCCGCTCTCATCGGCGACCCCGCCCTGTCCGGGCTCCCGGGCAAGTTCCTGTTCGCGATCGGACACGTCCCCCTAGCCGCCGACGTCACCGCCGTCCCCGCCGGCACGTCGCCCGCCGGCACCGCCACGGGCAGCACGATTGCCGGTGGCACTACCCGCACCGGCACGGGCGGCCGGTTCGTGATCCGGCTCGGCGGCCACGACACCGGCATCCGCGTGGACGAGGACGCCGTGGTCCCGACGATGCTGGCGGCGGCACACGCGTTCCTCGCCGAGCGGGAAGCACAACGCTCCGGCGGCCCAGCGGCCTGGCGTCTGCGCGAGCTCACCGACGGCCCCTCCCGCGTAACCGCCCGCGTCCGCGCCGCCCACGACCCGGCCGCCGCGCACGAACCGGCCGCCGCCCACAACGCGGCCGAGGCGCACGGCAAGCCCGCCGCCGCCGCGACGACCGCCCCGCGCGACCCGGAACCCGCCACGCCGGTCGAGGTGCTGGAGCCCGGGGATCTGCTCGGTGTGCTTGACCAACCCGGCTCCCCGCTCGTCGCGGTGGGTGCGCTGGTCCCCCTCGGGCGGCTCGGGGGCGTACCCATGAAGGTCTTGGAGAAGGCGACCCGGCTCGTCATCACACCGTGGCGCGGCGTGCTGGTGACCGACCTCCCGCGCGCCGACGCGGCACCGTGGGCGGACCAGCTGATCGATTCCGGTCTGGCACTGGCGGCGGACTCGCCGTGGGTGGGTGTCACCGCGTGCGCCGGCCGCCCCGGTTGCGCGAAATCCCTCGCCGACGTCCGGGCCGACGCCACCCGATCCGCCCGGTTCGTCGACGGCCTCCCGGTCCACTGGGTCGGCTGCGCGCGGGCGTGCGGCAGCCCCGCGGGCCGGCACGTCCAGGTCCAGGCCACCCCCGTCGGCTACCGGGTGTCCCACCCGGACGCCGGCGCCGCGACCGACACCGACACCGACACCGTTGACCCCCGCCGCGATCTTGGAGCTGTCGTGGCGGCAGCGAGGAGGCCCTGATGGAGTACGTGCGCGACGGCGCTGAGATCTACAAGCGGTCGTTCGCCACGATCCGGGCCGAGGCGGACCTGAGCGGCCTGCCGTCCGATGTGGCCCGCGTCGTGGTGCGGATGATCCACGCCTGCGGGATGGTGGACCTGGTCGAGGACGTACGGTTCAGTCCCGGCGTGGCCACCGCCGCGAGGAAGGCGCTGCTCGGCGGCGCCCCGATCCTCTGCGACGCGGAGATGGTGGCCTCCGGCGTGACCCGCGCCCGGCTGCCCGCCGCCAACGACGTGATCTGCACGCTGCGGGACCCGGCCGTGCCGGAGATCGCGGCCCGGATCGGCAACACCCGCAGCGCCGCCGCCATGGATCTCTGGGGTGACCGGCTGGAGGGCGCCGTGGTGGCGATCGGCAACGCGCCGACCGCGCTGTTCCGCCTGCTCGAGATGATCGAGGCGGGGGCGCCCCGGCCGGCGGCGGTGCTCGGGATCCCGGTCGGTTTCATCGGCGCGGCCGAGTCCAAGGAGGCGCTCGCCGGCTCCGGACTGGAATACCTGATCGTGCGCGGGCGGCGCGGAGGCAGCGCCATGACCGCCGCCGCCATCAACGCCCTGGCATCGGAAAATGAGTAGGCACATGACGACCAGCGCCAATACCACCAACGCGACACCGCCCGGCCGGCTCTACGGCGTCGGGCTCGGCCCCGGCGACCCCGAGCTGGTCACGGTGAAGGCCGCCCGGCTGATCGAGGCGGCCGACGTGGTGGCGTACCACGCGGCCCGGCACGGCCGCAGCAACGCCCGCGCGATCGCCGCGGGTTACTTCCGGGACGGGCAGATCGAGGAACCGCTGATCTACCCGGTGACCACCGAGGGGACCGATCACCCCGGTGGCTACCAGGGCGCGATCGACGAGTTCTACGCCGAGGCGGCCGCCCGGCTCGCCGCGCACCTGGACGCCGGCCGTGACGTGGTGGTGCTCGCCGAGGGCGACCCGTTCTTCTACGGCTCCTACATGCACATGCACAAGCGCCTCGCCGACCGGTACGAGACGACTGTCGTCCCCGGCGTGACGTCGGTGAGCGCGGCCTCCGCCGTCCTCGGCCGCCCGCTGATGGAGCGCGACGAGGTGCTCACCGTGCTGCCCGGCACCCTCCCGCCGGAGGAGCTGGCGACCCGGCTGTCCACCACGGACTCGGCCGCCGTGATGAAGCTGGGCCGCACGTTCACCGGGGTCCGCGAGGCCCTGGAGCGCTCCGGCCGGCTGGCCGACGCGTGGTATGTGGAGCGCGCCACCACTGATCGGGAACGGTCAGGGCCGCTGAGCGAGGTGGACCCGGAGACGGTGCCGTACTTCTCGCTGGCGCTCCTGCCCAGCCCGGCCGCGGCGGCGTTCATGGGAGGAGACGCCGCCGAGGAGCGGACCGGCGGCGTCACGGTGATCGGCCTCGGGCCCGGCCCGCGCGACTGGCTCACGCCGGAGGCGCAGGCCGCCCTCGCCGCCGCCGACGACGTGATCGGGTACGGGCCTTACGTGGACCGGGTGCCGGTGACCCCCCGGCAGCGGCGGCACCCGTCCGACAACCGGGTCGAGGCCGAGCGTGCCGCGTTCGCCCTGGACCTGGCGAAACGGGGCCGCCGGGTGGCCGTGGTCTCGTCCGGTGACCCGGGCGTCTTCGCGATGGCGGCGGCGGTGCTGGAGACCGCCGAGGACCCGCAGTGGCGCGATGTCGGCGTCCGGATCGTTCCCGGCCTGACCGCCGCGCAGGCGGTGGCGAGCCGGGCCGGCGCCCCGCTCGGCCACGATTTCTGCACGCTCTCCCTCTCCGACCGGCTCAAGCCCTGGTCGGTGATCGAGAAACGACTCACCGCGGCGGCCGCCGCCGACCTGGTGATCGCGATCTACAACCCGGCCTCGAAGACCCGCACCGAGCAGCTGGTCCGGGCGCAGAAACTGCTGTTGGAGCACCGGTCGGCGGACACTCCGGTGGTGGTCGGCCGGGACGTCGGCGGTCCGGCCGAGTCGGTCCGGGTCACCACGCTGGGCGACCTCGACCCGGCGACCGTGGACATGCGCTGCCTGCTGATCGTCGGCTCGTCCCAGACCCGCGCGGTGACCAGGGGCGACGGGACGACAGCGGTCTACACCCCGAGGACGTACCCGGCGGAGTGACGCCGCCCACCATCGGCCGCGGACCGGGGAATGAAGAGCATGCACCGGTCCGCTCCCACCTCGCAACCGCACTGCATCGACGGAAGTCTCCGGTCACCCGAGTACCCGACCGAAAGGAGTGGTCAGACCGATAGACGAGATAGTGAAGGGCTGACCTCCCGTGAAGACTGTTCGCAGCCGCGCAGCGATCGTCGTATCCTCGCTGCTCCTTGCCGTCGTGACGCCGGCCGGGGAGGCCACGGCCGCGACCAAGCCGAGCCCGGCCCCGAAGACCGCGACCACCGTGAAAGCCACCAAGAGCCCGGCCACCAAGAGCCCGGCCGTCAAGAGCCCGGCGGTGAAGGTTCAGGGTCAGACGGTCGCGACGCTGAAGAGCCGGCTCGACGCCACGCTCGCCGCCAAGACGATCAACTACTACCCGTCCGACGCCGGCTGGTCGGCGATGTGGACGAATTACAACGGCGACAAGATCGACGCTGACATGGCGAAGGCCGCCACGCTCGGTGCCGACAGTGTCCGTCTCATCGTGTTCCCCCAGGCGTTCGGCTACCCCACGCCGAAGACCGAGTACACCGAGAAGCTGCGCAAGTTCGTCAGCATCGCCGACTCGTACGGGCTGACCGTCAAGCTCACCCTGTTCGACTGGTGGGCGGGATACACCGACGTGACCCGCAGCGCCGCCTGGGCGAAGGCCGTGCTCAAGCCGTACGCAACCGACCCCCGGGTCATCACGGTCGAGGTGAAGAACGAGTTCAACCCGAACGACGCCGCCGCCGTCGCGTGGGCCAAGCAGATCATCCCGGCGATCCGGGCGGCCGTCCCGCGGATGCCGCTGACGCTCTCGGTCGACGCCCAGGGTGGCGCCCCCGCCATGGCGAAGATCAAGTCGAGCCTGCGCAGCACCCCGCTGGACTACTACGACTTCCACTTCTACGGCAACTCGGAGCGCTCCCTCGCCGAGATCCGCAAGGCGCAGGCGGCGGTCGCCCCCTCCCCGATCGTGATCGGGGAGACCGGCCTCAGCACCGCGTCGGCCAGCGAGGGTGAGCAGGCCGCGTTCCTGGCCCGGGTCCTGGCGGCCGCGAAGGTCGCCCAGGTCGGCTCGGTGGCGCCGTGGACGCTGAGCGACTTCCACAACGGCGCGATCCCGTCGAACTCGCAGGTCTCGAAGCTGCCCGCGCAGTACAAGTACGGCCTGTACCGCGCCGACGGCACCGCGAAGGCGGCCGCCTCGGTGGTCCGCACCGCCTGGACCGGCGGCGCGATCACGAACAGCGTGCTGGACCTCGGGTTCGAGGCAGCCTCGACCAGCTCGCCGTGGCGGCCGTACCTGGCCGAGGCCGGCGCCGCGGTCCGGGTCCGGGACGTCGCGCGCACCGGTTCCGGGTCGGCGCGCTTCTCGGACACCGGCCGGAGCAGGAGCGGGCTGCCGTCGGTGCGTACCGCGCCGGTCACCCCGGTGCTGCCCGGCCAGAAGTGGCACGCCGAGGCGTGGGCCATGGGCCGGGACGTGACCGGCTCCAACGAGATGGCGCTGAGCTGGTTCGACGTGAACGACAAGTGGCTGGGCCAGGTGTCGTCGAAGTCCGTCGCGCCGGGCGACAGCAACTGGACGAAGCTGACCATCGACGCGACGGCCCCGGCCGGTGCGACAAGCGTCCAGCTTCACCTCAAGTCCGGCGACAACTCCGGGGCGGTCTGGTTCGACGACGTGTCGTTCTCCTGAACCGTCCCGATCCGGGCGATCAAACGGTCGTAGGCGTCCACCGTCGACTGCCACGACGACGGATCCGCGTGCCGCCGGCCGGTCAGGCCGGCGGCACGCGTGATGCCGAGCGCGAGCTCCGCCGGTGACGCCGGCGGCACGAAGACCGTCCCGCTGTACCGGTCGGCGGCCTCCACCAGGCCGCCGACCGCGGTCACCACCACCGGTACCCCGTGGCTCATCGCGATGTGCAGCGGCCCGCTGGCCGAGCTGCGCCGGTACGGCAGAACCACCACGTCCGCCCCCGCGAAGAAGTCGTTCACCTCGGCGTCCGCGACGTACCGGTTCACGAACGTGATCCGGTCCCGGACCGGCGAGTCCAGGATCATCTCGCCGGGCAGCGTCCACCCCTCCCAGGTCTCCCCCACGATCGTCAGGTGGTATCCCGGCCCGAGCCCGGTGAACGCCTCGACCAGGTCTTCCAGGCCCTTGTACGGCCGGATCGTCCCGAAGAACAGCAGCCGGCAGACACCCGGCGTGCCGGCCCGCCGCGCCACCGGCTCGTGATGGTCGAACGGCCCGTGCAGCGCCACCTCGACCGGCGTCGCACCGATGCCGAACGACTCGGTGACCGCCCTGCGGTCGAACGCGGAGTGCACGATCACCCCGTCGGTGCGCCGCAGCAGCGGCTGGATGCACCGCCGGACGTACCGGGCCGCCCACGCGTGCCGCGCCTCGCCGGTGTCCTGCACCTCGTGGAACTCCACCACCACCCGGATGCCGAGTGACCGCGCCGCCGCCACCAGCGCGAGGTACGAGTGCAGCACCGCGCCGGTCCACCACTGCAGCACCAGCACGTCCGGCCGGTAGGAGCGGAGGAACCGCACGGCCCGGAACAGCGACGGCACGGCGAACCAGTCGACGCCGTCGAACACCCGTACCGAAGGCTCGTAGCGCAGGTCGGCAAGCGAGTGACCGACCCGCTCCCGGCCGGGGTAGAGCCGGGCCGGCAGCAGCCGGCGCATCAGGATCACGCCGACGTCGTGTCTCGAGGTCAGCGCGTTGCTCAGCCGGCAGGTGTAATAACTGATCCCGGAGAGGAACCGCCAGCCCGAGCCGACCACGAGGATGCGAGTCCGCTGATCCGAACAGGGCTGGTCAGGTGGCGTTGGCGATGCAGTCACGGTAGACCTCCTCGATCTCGGGAACCACGCGGGCAGCGGTGAAGTCGAGCCCGCGCTCCCGGCCCGCGGCGCGCAGCCGTCCGGCCAGGTCACGGTCGGTGAGCACGCGCAGCAGCGCGGTGTGCAGCAGATCCGGGTCGCCGGGCGGGACGAGCAGCCCGTCCACCCCGTCGTGCACCACGTCGAGCAGGCCGCCGGACGCCGATGCGACGAGCGGCGCGCCGGCCAGCATCGCCTCGACGGCGACCTGGCCCATCCCCTCCAGCAGGGACGGGACGACGCCGGCTGCGGCGCCGTGCCAGGCCGCCATGACCTGCGCGTGCGGCACGTCGTGGCGGACCACCACGCCGGGCGGCACCGGCGGGGTGTCCGGCCGCAGCGCGCCGAGGCAGACCAGCCGGGGCACGGCCGGATGCAGGGCCGATGCCGAGGACACCAGCCGCCGATACGCCGTGAACAGCACGTCGATGCCCTTGTGCGGGCCGAGTTGCCCGACGAAGAGCAGGTAGGGCTCGTCCGGCAGCCAGTCCGGCCGGGGCGTCTGCCTGGCCAGCGTGTCCAGGCCGTCCGGCACCAGGCTGGAGATCACCCGTACCGGCAGCTCACCGGGGAGCCGGGCCAGGTTCAGCGCGGACGCGACCGAGGACGAGATGGCGGTGAGCGTGTCGATCCCCCGGTGGTGCTGCGCCCGCAGCCCGGCGGTGAGCACCGCCGAGCGCGGCCGGCCGTACTGGGCGCTCGCGCAGCCGACGCAGCGGCCCAGGCTCGGCCCTGACGTGCAGCGACGCCCGTTGCGGGAGAACGTCTTGCGCACGCAGGTCAGCCCGAAGTCGTGCGCGGTGTGCACGTGCGGCAGCCCGAGCCGGCCGAACCGCAGCGGCAGGTAGCTGTACATCAGCCAGTCGTGGCTGTGCACCACGTCGAACGTGTTCGTGCGGAGCACTCGCGCGATGTCCGCGGTGGTCAGCGGGTCGGGAAGGGTAGGATGGAACGGCTTGGCGGGATCCGCGTTCAGCCGGGGCAGCATCGTGCTCGCGACACTGCGGACGCGCACCACCCGTACCCCGTTGATCTCCTCGTCGTGCGGCGCCGCAGGCGTCGCCAGCGTCAGCACGGTGACCTCGTGCCCGCGTCGCACCATCGCCTCGCTGCTCGTCGCGATGCTCCGTTCCAGCCCGCCGATGACCGGCGCGTACAGGTTGGAAAGGTGCAGGATTCTCACTGGAAACCCCCCGGCTTGCCGCCGGCTCTCTGCCGGTCCTTCTCACCTTCGAGATGTACGGGCACCGGCTCCCCAACCGCACGGGTGGCCGTCCCCTGGCGCCTCCGGTGAGCCACCGCCCCCGAGGTTGTCTCCGACGCCCCTGGTCCGAGCCCTCGAAGCCCGAACCCGTGACGCCCGAGCCTCTGACGCCCGAACCTCTGACGCCCGGCCAGCGCCGCGACCAGCAGCGCGCTCGTGGTCTGGCCGGCCAGCCAGGCGACGCCGGCACCGGTCACCCCCAGCCCCGGCAGCAGCCACCAGGTGAGCAGCAGGCACGCCCCGGCCCGGACCGCGTTGAGCCGGCGGCAGCGCCGGAAGTCGCCCCGCGACCGCCAGTGCGCCACCGCCAGATTCGTGACCGCGTCCGGCAGCGCCGCCACCACCAGGATCTTCAGGAGCAGGCCACCCTCGGCGGCGTATCCGGCGCTGAACATGCCGAGAATCGCGTCACCGGCCGCGAGCAGCACCAGCGCCGGCGCGCCGACCAGGGCCAGCACCACGACGGCGGCCCGTCCCACGCCGGCCCGCGCCGCGTTGGTACGTTCGGCGTAGAGCGCGGACGCCACCGCCGGCGAGACCATGAACAGCATCGACGCGGTCATCCAGGCCAGGTAGAAGTGCGCGTTGGCGTCCGAGCCGAGCCGGGCCGTGACCAGCACCGGGAGCAGCGCGGCCGGGCCGGCCTGCGCCAGGTTGATCAGATGATGGCCGGTCAGCGCGGTCCACAGGTGCGGCAGCTCGGACCGGATTCCCGCTGGTCGCAGCCGTGCGCCGGGCCGCAGCCGCCCCGGCCCGACGATCACGGTCAGGACGCTGACCAGCAACGTCGGCAGGGTCCAGGAGAGCAGCACGGCCTCGGCCCAGCCCGCGCCGCCGCCCGGGAGACTCAGGATCGCCAGCAGCGCCAGGATCTTGCCGGCCGCGACGGCCAGGTTGCGGACCAGCATGCCGTGCCCGGCCCGATGCGCGACGTAGACGTTGTCCAGCAACGTCGTGAGCGTGACCGCGACCGCGGCGCAGACCAGCGCGGCCAGACCGGGCAGCCCGGCGAGAAAGCCGAAGTTCCCGGCGACCCGCGGCACGATCAGCGCGGCCGCGGTCGCCGCCGCCGCGGTGGCCGCCGCGGCGAAGATCAGGCCACCGCTGACGATCCGTGACCAGCGGGCCGGGCCGGCGCCGGGCAGCCGCTGGATGAACATGTGCCCGGCGCCGAGCTGCGCGATCATGCTGACCGCGGTGGCCGCCGAGATCAGCGCGGTGGCCGTGCCGATCTCCGAGGCGGGCACGCACCGGGCCGCCAGCATCCAGTAGAGGTAGCCGAGCCCGCCGTTGACCACCGTGGTGGCCATGATGAGCAGGCTGTTCCGCGCCAGCGAGTCGTCCCGGAGCCGCCGGGCCGTCCTGATCAGCACGTCGTGCGCCCCCGAACGCCGGCGCCCGTCCACGCAGCGCCCACCCCCCGAGCAGCAGTCCCCGGGGTGACCGTCCCCCGCGTAGCCGTTCCGCGCGCCGTGGCTCCCGGGGCCACCGTTCCGGGGGCGATCGGCAGGCGGTGAGCGCCGGCCCCCGGCCCGGTGATCGAAGCTCGGGCGCCGGCCGTGACCCGGGCGCCGCGGACCGGGCCGCGCGCGTAGAACCCGGTGCTGGTCGACCCCACGCTGATGCTCACCGCCCGCAGGCACCCGTCCGGCGGCAGCGCCGGCAGGTTCACGGTGAGCGACCGCACCGTGTCCGCTCCCACCGTCACCGGCCGAGCCGTGATCAGCCGCCCGCCGACCCGCAGCCGCAACGGGATGGTGACCGTCGCCAGACCCGCGCTCGTCACCCGGATCGGCACCGCCAGCCCTCGCACCGGAACCGTGACCGGCGCACTGATCCCCGCCGCCCATCCGTTGAGCGCCACGCTGAGATATCCGGGCTGCTCGGGCCGGGGCGACGCCACGTAGACCCGGGTGGCCACCCCGCCGATGACGACCGCCAGCAGCACCGGAACAGCCACCGCCACCCCGTCACCCACCCACGACCGCCGCCCCGCAGCCACCGCCACCCCGTCACCCGCCGCGTCGTCACCCGCCGTGGCCGCCGCACGGGCCGTCCATCGCTCACGCAGCAGCGCACCGGCAGTCGCCAGGGTCGCGGCCACCGCGATCCCGGCCACCAGCGGCACGCTTCGCACCGGCGTCCCGATCGCATGCAGCACGAGCGCCACCAGCGGCAACGTCACCAGCCCCGCCAGCGCGGCAAGCGCAAGCCGAGCCCCGGGGACACCAGCAGCCCCGGGCACGCCAGGAGCCTCGGGCACCGGCGGGCCGGGCAGGGCTCGCAGCAGCAGCTCCCCGGTGGTCAGGAGCGCCACCAGGCAGAACGGCGCCGCCACCGCGACCCGCCCACTGCCCGCCAGTGTCATGGCCAGGCCGGCGGCGGCCAGAAGCGCGAGCCGGATCGTCGTCATCGCACGCTCCCACGGGTCGTCGCGCCGAGCCTGCCGAAGTCGAACCGGTAGATCGCCACGTGCGGGCCGTCGTACATCTTGATCAGCCACGGCATGGTGTCGAACTTGGTGAGCTGGGCCCTGGTGAACGCGGGCCGGCCGTCGTGCGGGATCGGCTCGTTCGTCTCGAAATAGATCCTGATGTCGGGCACCTGTTCGGCCATCCGCCGGTCCACCACCAGGAACTCGAACCGCCAGCTGCGCAGCTGCTCCAGCAGCGCCGCCGAGATCGGCCGGCCGGGCCCGGCGCGGTACAGGTCGTAGGTCGGGAACGTGGCGGACCCGGTCGTCGGCTGCTGTTCGCCGTACGACCCGAAGATCAGCCCGGAGTACCTGTCCGCGACCAGCCGGATCTCCCGTCCCTGCGTCTCCCGGAGCCAGGCGGCGGCCGCGAGAACCTCCGGGGTGGCGGCCCGGGTGTCCGAGCCGAAGACCGGTGGGCCGGGGAACCGGTAGGACGGGTTCATCCCGGCCGCGTTGTTGCCCACCAGCATCAGCGCACACCCGGTCAGAAGCAGATAACCTGCGAAAACGCGCCGTCGCCGGTCCAGGAGTGCGATGATCAAGGGGGCGGCGGCAACGGCGATGCCGAGGTAGCTGAACGCCCAGGAACGCCGCGCGCCCTCGGCTCCGGCCGGGGTGAGGATCAGCAGCGTGGCCGGGAAGTACAACGCGCCGACCAGCAGCATCGCTGCCGTGCCGGCCGAGGTGAGCGGATCGGCGGTGCGTCTGCGCCGCCACCAGAGCGCGGCCGCCCCGGTCATCACGAGGAGAGCGAAGCCCGGTGCCGCGTACGCCGTGGCCCGTTCCCACCAGGGCGCGATCGACTGGCTGAACAGCGTCCGCCCGCCCGATCCCCCGCCCGCGAGCCCGCCGAACTGGCCGAGCGCCCGGCCCAGGTACGGATCGAGATAGCTGCTGGTCCGCGGGGCGATCGCCGCCATCCAGAGGACGGTGATCAGGCCGGTCCGGGCGGCGAGTCCCCATGCCACGCGGGCCACACCGATCAGCTCGCCGCCGCGGAGCGTGCAGGTGATCGCGATCAGGCCGAGGATCCCGGTGAGCCAGATCGCGGTCAGGTGATGGGTCGCCACGGTCACGACAGCGAGCAGCAGCGCGACAGCGGACCAGCCGATACGGACGCCCCGGCGGGACGACCGCATCGCCCGCAGCGCGCAGGCCAGCGCCCAGACCAGCACCGCGATCGCCAGCGACTCGTACCCGAGCTGGGTGTCGAAGAACAGGAACGAGCTGTTCAGGCTGTAGACGAACGCGGCCGCGACACCGATCCGGGGATCCGGCCAGAGCTGGCCGGCGACCGCCGCGACGCCGAGCACCAGCAGCACGTGCGCGGTGATCAGCACGAGCAGGGCGGCGTGCCAGACGGTGAGGCCGGTGAGCGCCGCCATCGAGGAGACCGTCGCGTGCAGGCCCGGATAGTCGCCGATCACCCGGACGATCGAGTTCTGCTGGAAGAGGCGGCCGTCCAGGAGGATGTCGTGTGCCTGGCCCCAGTGCGCGTATTCGTCGTGGTAGAGCGGGCCGGACGGGTTGCGCAACAGTTTGGGCAGGTAGGTGAAGCACGCGTAGCCGGCGAGCACGGCGAGGCGCAGCCGGGGAGCGGTGCTCCGGCGTACCCCCCAATAGGCCGCCGGCAGCGTGAAGAGCACCATGCCCGCCCAGAAGAAGGCGAACTGGCCCGGCTCCCCCCACTCGGCCCGCCGGTACGCGACCACCAGCGCGGCCGCACCGGCCGCCGCGGCGGCCGTGAGCGTCGCCGCGCACCAGGCCGTCTCCCGGACGCCGCCGGAGAAGCCCGGCGCGTCGTCGCGGGCGAGACCGCCGCGGGGAACACGGGCACGGGACAACCGACCGGCCGTGGTCACACTCATCGGCCGACGGCCCCCGCGGTCGCCGGTCGGCTTGTCACGGCGGTGTAGACGTCGCGGATCCCGCCGACCACGTCGTCCCAGGTGGGGAGCGTGGCCGGGCGTCGACGCCCGGCCGTGGTCGCCTCGATCATGGCGGCGGCCAGGTCGGCCTCGTCGTCCGGATCGGCGTATCGCAGCCAGACGCCGTCCCCGGCGAGGCGGGCCACCTCCTGGTGCGCCGGGATCGGCGCGGCGACCGTGGGCAGCCCGGCGGCGAGCGCGTCGGCCACCGACAGCCCGAACGCCTCGTGCGCCGAGGCGGAGACCGCGGCGGACGCGCCGGCCAGGCAGGACGCGAACGCGGCGTCGTCGAGGCGGCCGTGGAAGACCACCTGTCCGGCGAGGCCGAGCCGGGCCGCGAGCTGACGCCATTGCGCGCCGGCCGGTCCGGTGCCGACCACGTCGAGCCGGTGGTCCGGGCCGAGGTGCGCCATCGCCCGGATCACCCGGTCGACCCGTTTGTACTGCTCCAGCCGCCCGACGCAGAGGATCCGGCGGACCTGGGCCGGCACGCCGATCCGCGGTGGCGCCGGGGGCAGCGGCGGGCGCGGGTCGGTGCCGTTCGGGATGACCACGGTCCGGTCGGCGACGTCCGGGAAGTGCTTCAGCAGCAGGTCACGCTCGGCGGCGGTGACGCAGACGACCGCGCTGGATCGCTTCAGGACGATGCGCCCGAACGGGCGGTAGAGCGGGTGCAGCGCGGCCCGGAACCGGGTGTGCCCGGTCCCGTGGTAGTGCGGCGTGAAGACCATCGGTGTCCCGGGGTTGCCGAGTGCGGCACAGAGCGCGGCGAGCGCGTGATAGCTGTGGACGTGCAGGACGTCGTACTCCTGCGCATGGATGCGCAACCACCGCCAGAGCGGAAGTGACAGGCGGTAGTTGCCCGCGGGAACGGTGAGCGGGAAACGCCGGACCAGCACGCCGTCGACGGTCTCCACGGACCGGGCGGCGTGCTGGGTGATCACCTCGACGTCGTCGCCGGCGTCGATCAGGCCGGCGCAGAGACGCTTCACATGGGTCTCCACCCCGCCGATGTCCGGGTGGTACGCGTTCGAGACGACACCGACCCTCATCCGACAGGCGCCTTCTTCTGTTCGACCGGCCCCGGCTTCACCGCGGCGCCGCGGGCGGTCCGGCGCGGCCGCCACTCGCGGGCGATGGTCCGCAGGACCCGCATCCCGTCGGTGAGCGCGTTGAGGTTGCTCACCCCGTGGATCCGGGAGTGCTCGAAGCTGGGCACCTCGACGATGTCGAGCCGGGCCCGGGCCGCACGCAGGTTCAGCAGCGTCTCGATCTCGAACCCGTCGCCCCAGAGGCGGCCGTCCGCGGTGTCCGGCGCGGGCGACGTGTGGTCCAGGTCGAAGACCTCCAGGTGCCGGGCCCAGAACGCGTTGTAGCCGTAACAGAGGTCGCTGTACCGGGTGCCGAAGAGCACGTTGACCAGCAGGCTCAGGCACCTGTTGCCGGCCCGGCGCAGCCGGGTGATGTCGGCACTGCCCCCGGTCGCGGAGAACCGGGAGCCTTTCGCGAAGTCGGCGCCGGAGAGCAACGTCTGCACGAAGCTCGGGATCTCCAGCGGGTCGGTCGACCCGTCGGCGTCGATCATGACGATGATGTCGCCCGTTGCGGCAGCGAAACCGCAGGCCAGAGCATTTCCCTTGCCTCGGCGGTTCTGCCGGACGACGCGGATGTCGGGCCGCAGCCGGCGGGCGACGGCCACGGTGTCGTCCGTGGACCCGCCGTCGACGAGCACGATCTCGTCCACCTGCGGGAGCCGTGCGAACACGTGCGGGAGGTTCCGGGCCTCGTTCAGCGCCGGGACGATCACGCTGACCGTGGGTTCGTTGCCGACCGGCTCGGCCGGGACCGGGTCGGTGCGATCGGTCTCGGTCCCGGCGGATTCACTCCTGGTGGTCTCGGTTCCGGATGGCTCGGTTCTCGTTGACTCGGGCCTGGCATGCGGCTCGGCGATGGTCCGCTCGGCGCCGGTCTCGTCGGAAAGCACACGGTTGACCGTGGGCATCAGCTGTCTCCGATCGGGCAGGATATCGGGCAGGGTGGATCGGGCAGGGTGGATCGGGCAGGTCTGAAAACGGGCAGGCCTGGAACTTGGGGCAGGCCTGGCTCGGGCAGGTGCCGGGAATCGGGCGTGCCCGACGCGGGTTCCGGCTGGTCAGGAGAGCGGCGCGGGAACCGTCCGGTCGTGGACGTCCTGACGCGCGGTCACGTCGCCCGTGCCCTGTGCCGGGAGGGGAATGCCGTCGGCGGCGGGAACTCCGCCCGCGTTCGCGGCGGCAAGTATGGAGAGCGGGGCGGCAGCCAGGAGGCCGCCCCGCGCGAGTCTCGACGAACGCACGACATGCTCCATTTCAGTTGATATGCCCGAGTCAGACCTGGCTTAAGGTAGGGCAGACCAAGGAGTCGTGTGTCCGAGTCTGGGGTAATTACCCCGTTTGTTTTCTCCCGCGTTACGCGGACGCCTTCCCGAACCGCGCCGGATCGAAGAGCCCGATCGCGTGCCCGGTGGTCCCGGTCGTCGCCAGATCCGCGACGATCTCACCCACCACCGGTACGAACTTGAACCCGTGCCCGGAGAACCCGCAGGCCACCGTCACCGCGTCGTGCCCGGGATGCCGGCTGATCACGAAATGCTCGTCGGGCGTGGTGCTGTAGAGGCAGGGCTCGCCGCGCAGCCACGTCCCCGGCAGATCGGGCAGGATCCCCCCGGCGCCGCGGGCCATCTCGGCGGCCTCGTCCGGATGCACCGTGGTGTCCAGATCCTCCGGCGTGGTCAGCGAACCGCGCCGGAAGAACGCGATCTTCGCGCCGCCGTCCAGCCCGTCGATCGCCGGGAACCCGTACATCTGGCTGCCCTCGGCCGGCTCCCAGATGTAGACCGGATGCCGGTCGGCGAGGAACGGCGTCACGCCGCCGCGCGGCTGGAACCAGTGCTGGACCTGACGCTCGATGTTCACCGGCACCCCCAGGTCGGCGAGCAGCCGGGGCGCCCACGGTCCCGGCGTGATCACCAGCTGGCCGGCGGTGTGCTCCCCGGCCGCCGTCCGCACCCGCACGCCGCCGCCGGTGTCCGGCTGCCACGACTCCATCGGCTCGTGGAAGCGCAGGTCAGCGCCGTGCCTCTCGGCCAGGTCGAGCTGCGCCAGCACGGTCCGCTCGGGACGGACGAACCCCGCCTTCGCCTCGTAGAGCGCCACCTCGTCCGGCGCCGGAGCCATCGTCGGGAAGCGGCGGCGCAGCTCGGCGGCGTCGAGCAGCTCGTGCTCCAGGCCCCACTGCCGGGCGCTGCGCAGGGCGCCGGAGACGGTCCGCGACTCCGGGCGGCCCACCATCACCCCGCCGGTCAGCGTGATCACGTCCCGGCCCGAGTCGGCGGCCAGCCGCTCCCACAACTCGTACGCCCGGAGCAGCAACGGAACGTACTCCGGGCCCTCGAAGTAGGACTGCCGGGTGATCCGGGAGCCGCCGTGGCTGGCGCCCCGATCGTGACCCGGCCCGAACCGTTCCAGCCCGAGCACCCGGTGCCCCCGGGCCGCCAGCTGGTGGACGGTGGCACTGCCCATGCCCCCGAGACCGACAACGATCACATCGTAAGCGGGCACGGCGGTGCTCCTTCTTCTAACGCCTCAAGCGGTCGTGCTCCGGGTTGTGGAGCGGCTCCGCGGCGACGGTGGCGAGAAGCCTGCGATCGAAGTATCCGACCTCCACCTGTGTCCCCGGCACGGAGAGCGCCGACGGGAGCCACGCGAACGCCATCGGGGCGCCGACCGTCCACCCGTACCCCGCGCTCGTCACCTGTCCCACCGCGAAGCCGCCGGCGTACACCGGCTCGCCACCCACCGGCACGTCCCCGGTGTCGTCGAGACGCAGGCAGGCCAGGCGGCGGTCCGGCAGCGTCGCCGGCCGCGCGCCGGGCCGCACCAGAGCTTCCAACCCCACCTGGTACGGGTCGTCCTCGCAGGCCATGTCCGTTCCCCAGACGCGCCGGCCGTGTTCCATCCGCAGGCTGTCGTAGGCCAGCCAGCCCGCCGCGACCAGTCCCGCCTCCCGCCCGGCCTCCCAGATCGTGTCCCAGAGACGCAGCCCGTACTGCGCCTCGGTGTAGATCTCCCAGCCGGGCTCGCCCACCGGGGAGAGTCGCAGCACGGTCGCCGGAACCATGCCGAGGAACCCCTCCCCCTCGGTCAGCGCCAGCGCACCGGCCAGCTCCCGGGCCCGCGGTCCCCAGAGACCGACGCCGCAGGTGCCGCCGGTGACGTCCCGGACCGTGACGCCGGCCGGCGCCTGCCGGGCCAGCAGGTCCAGGTCGAGCGGCCCGCCCGCGCCGAGCAGGAACCGGTCCTCGGCGAGCCGCGCCACGACCAGGTCGCCACGGATCCCGCCGGCCGGGTCGAGCAGCAGGGCACGCGTCACGGCGCCCACCGGCTTTTCGACGTCGCTGCTGGTCAGCGCGGTGAGGAAGGAGACCGGGCCGGTCACCTCGATCCTGGTCCGCCAGGTCAGGTCGAAGAGCGCGACGCGCCGGCGGGTCTGCCGGGCCTCGGTCTCGGCGACCGGGGACCAGTGCCGCGCCGACCAGTCGTCACGCGGCCGGATCTCCTCGGGGGGCGGGTTGGTGGCGTACCAGAGGGGCCGCTCCCAGCCGTACGCCTCGCCGAACACCGCGCCCAGCTCGGCCTGGCGCGGGTGGAACGGGCTGAGCCGCAGGTTGCGCACCGGGGGCGGGTCGTGCGGGTGCGCGATGGCCGTCGTCTCGGCGTAACCGCGGATCGCCCGCCGCCGCACGTAGGCGGGTGACAGCTGGGCCGGATCGAACCGGTTCAGGTCGCACTCGTGCAGGTCGATGCTGGGGTAGCCGTCGACCAGCCACTCGGCCAGGGCCTTCGCCGCGCCGGCCGAGTGGGCCACCGAGATCGCCCCGGCCACCCAGAAGCCGCGCAGCGCGCGTGACTCGCCGAGCAGCGGGAACCCGTCGGCGGACACCGCGAGCACGCCGTCGAAGGCCTCCTCCAGCGCGGTCCGCTGCAGGCCCGGGATCAGTTCGGTCATGGCTGACCAGGACTTCTTGAAGGCGTCCGAGCTGAACGGCAGCATCGCCGGGTGCGCGTCGCCGGGCAGGTCCTCGAGCCGGACCGGGATCGGCTCGTGCCGGTAGGAGCCGACACCGAGGCGGTCGCCGTACGCACGGGCGTAGAGCCCTCGATCCGGGTGCCGCAGGATCGGCAGACCGGCCGTCCCGCCGGTCGCAGCACCGATCACGGACGTGGTTCGGACGAACTGGTGTGCCATCGGCAGCAGCGGGACCGGCACGCCCGCCAGGTCGCCGATCGCCGGGCCCCAGAAACCCGCGCAGCTCACCACCACGTCGGCCGGGTACACGGCGTCCGCGCTGCGCACCCCGGCGACCTGGGCGCCGGTGCGGAGGATCTCCACCACCCGCTCGTTGCCGACGAACCGGGCGCCGCGCGCGGCGGCCCGGGAGGCCTGGACCTGCGCGGCCCGCACCGGCTCGACCGTGCCGTCCGCCGGGACGTGCAGCCCGCCGAGGATCCGCTCGGGGTCGAGCAGCGGGAACAGCGCCGTGCAGGCGGCCGGGTCGATCACCGCCGAACCGATCCCGGCGGCCTGACCGAAACCGGACCGCCGGTGCAGCTCGACGAGCCGTTCCGGCGTGGTCGCCAGCTCCAGGCCGCCGACCGCCGCGAAGCAGCCGAGCGCGGCGTATTTCTCCACGGTGTAGCGGGCCAGCCGGGACAGGGTGCGCGACGGGCTGATCGCGGAGACCACGCCGGCCGAGTGCGAGCTGGATCCGCCGGTGGTGAACAGCGGGCCCTGCTCCAGCACCGTGACGTCGGTCCAGCCGCGACCGGTCAGCTCGTCGGCGAGAGCGCAACCGGCGATGCCCGCGCCGATGATGACGACCCTCGGTCCCGGCATCGGTCAGTGGGTCTGGGACAGCCGCGCGGACCAGCGCAGACGCGGCCAGCGCGGGGTTATCCGCAACCGGGTCCGCGGGCGGGCGCCGAACCGCCGGGTCACGCGACGGCGCCTGATGGTGCTCTCCCGCACCACACACGTTCTCACCGCTGCTACCTCCTCTCCGCGCACGCTCCGGGTTCCCCGCACAGGATCTTCACGTGAGTGGCGCCGGTCAATGGGCCGATGAGTCTTTTACCTATGCGCAACAAAGCCCGCCATACTGCTCGCGTGGATCATCCGTACCTGGACGCGCCGCGGCCGCTGGCCTTCGCACACCGCGGTGGCGCCGCGGACGGCGACGAGAACACCGCCGCGGCCTTCCGGCGGGCGATCGATCTCGGCTATCGGTACGTGGAGACCGACGTGCACGCGACGGCGGACGGCGTACCCGTGGTGATCCACGATGCGGCGCTGGACCGGGTCGCCGGGCGCACCGGACGGGTCGCGGAGATGACCTGGGCAGACCTCGAGACGGTACGGGTCGGCGGCGCCGCCGTGGTGCCCCGGCTGGACGACGTGCTCGACGCCTGGCCGCAGGTCCGGTTCAACGTGGACGTGAAATCCGACGCGGTCGTCGAGCCGGCCGTCGAGGCGGTCCGCCGCTCCGGAGCTCTCGACCGGGTCCTGCTCGCCTCGTTCAGCGACCGCAGGCTGTCCCGGGTCCGCGCGCTCGCCGGCCCCCGGGTGGCGACCTCGCTCGGGATGGGCGAGGTGGCCCGGCTCCGGATCGCCGCGACCGCGCGGATCCCGCTGCGACCCCCGGTCTCGGCGGTGGCCGCGCAGATCCCGGTGCGGCACGGCCGGATAAAGGTGCTCACTCCGCGATTCCTCGCCTATCTGCACCGGGTGGGTCTCGCCGTGCACATCTGGACGATCGACGACCCGGAAATGATGAATACGCTGCTCGATATGGGTGTCGACGGCATCATGACCGACCGCATCGACGTGCTTCACGACGTATATTCGGCTCGCGGGCTCTGGTCCCGTTAAGGAGCTACCGCCCCGCCTGGCGGTCTTGTAACCTCCCAGTTCAGCGTCGTAGCAGCACGATCGCGTGAACTCGGGGCATCATCCGTTCGGAGGATGCGGAGGGTTCAAGGTCGGACCCATATTTTTTCTTTAAGTTCGGCATAAGAATGGCTCAAGTTTCTGCGCGGAATTGATTTCTGTGAGAGCGGCTCTTAACGTCTGGGCGTCGGCGCCGCCACCGGCGTCCGATTCCGGGGAACTTGGGGAAAAGAAGGTCTCGTCATGCGACGCACCCGGCTTCTGGCCGCCGGAGCAGTTCTCGCCGCGGTCGGCGGTGTCATCGGATTCACCCAGTTCTCGTACGCCGAGGACACGCCGGGCACCAGGGCCGGCGAGAGCGGCGCCGGCAAGGTGGTCGGCAACAACCTCACGATCCTCACCGACACCTGTGTGGACAGCGACCTGGAGGCGCACGACGGCTTCCAGAAGGGCAACCGCTGCGTCTCCACCGAGTTCGGTGAAGTGGGCGCGGCTGCCAACAACCCGACCCTGCTGATCACCGAGGCGCCCCGCAACGTCGCGCCGGCCACGCCGTTCACGCTCCGGGTGAGCACCCGGAACCTGATCCGCGACCGGTTCCTCGCGGCCGGTCAGGGCGGGTACTACGTGGAGAGCAGCGTCCTGCAGAACGGCCTGGTCCGCGGCCACTTCCACACCGCCTGCCGGATGCTGACCAGCACCGACGAGGCGCCCGAGTCGGCTCCGGTTCCGGCGTTCTTCGTCGCCACCGAGGACCGGCAGGGCGGCGCCGACCCGGACACCGTGACGATCCAGGTGCCGGGGCTGCCGGAGGAGGGCACCGCGCAGTGCTCGTCGTGGGCCGGTGACGGCTCGCACCGCATCCCGATGATGGAGCGCGCCAACCAGACGCCGGCACTCGACTCGGTCCGGATCACGGTCCGCGCCGCAGGCGGCAACAACGGCGGCGGCAACAACGGCGGGGGTAACAACGGCGGGGGTAACAACGGCGGCGGTGGCAACAACAACGGCGGGAACAACGCCGGCGGCGGGAACACCGGTGGGAACAACACCAACAGCGGCGCCGTGAAGCCGTCGAAGCCGGCCGCGACCAAGCCGGCCGCCACCGCGACCCCGAAGACGACCACCTCCACGCCGCGCCCCAACACGACGACCGCGAACTCCGGCTCCGGGAACGGCGGCGTGAGCGCGGACGGCGCCGGCAACGGCTCGAACGACGACGACTCCTCGTCGAACGAGAACGCGAACCAGGGCACGAACGACAAAGACACGACGAACGAGGCCGGCGACGCCGGGTCCACCGGCACCGACGACACCGCCACCGATACCGACACCGAGTCCGACGCCGGGTCCACCGGGACGGCGGACTCGGAGGAGGCGACCGAGGCCACCCCGGAGGCGACCACCAAGGCCGCCAAGCCGAAGGCCTCGAAGTCGGCCGAGAGCACCACGACCGAGGACGAGAACGGGACCGGTGCCGGCGACGACGGCGCCCCCGACGACATCGAGTACGTCCCGGCCGACACCACGCAGGCGGAGCCGCCCGCGGCTCAGGAGAGCGGCCCGATCAGCCTGATCGCCAACAACATCGCCTGGGTGGGCGGTGGCGCGGTGCTCCTGCTGGTCGGCCTGATCGCGGCGGCGCTGATCCGCAACCGCCCGCGCAACACCTGGCGCTGATCGAGCAGTTCGACGAAAAGGTGGGCCACCCGGCCCACCTTTTCGCGTGCCGGGGTAAAAACACACAATCACCAGCACGCGGAGCGGTAGATCACCGAAATGAAGGGTAGCCTTACCTGCCGAGCGAGATCGTCCCACCGGCAGTGAGGTGAAGTATGGCGAACAGGCCAGCGCGACCGGCCCATCAGGGCGTGGTCACCCGGGTCGAGCAACTGACCCCGCACATGGTGCGCGTGGTGGTCGGTGGTGACGTTCTGACCCGCATCGAGGCTGGGCAGTTCACCGACCACTACATCAAGGTGCTCTTCCCGCAGCCGGGAGTGGACTACCCGGAGCCGTTCGAGATGGGCGTGATCCGGGAGACCATGCCACGCGACACCTGGCCGGTCGTCCGGACCTACACGGTGCGCAAGTGGCTCCCCGAGATCCCCGAGATGTGGGTCGACTTCGTGGTCCACGGCGACAGCGGCATCGCCGGCCCGTGGGCCGCGCACGCCAAGCCCGGCGACCCGTTCCGCTTCATGGGGCCGGGCGGGGGTTACACGCCGAGCACCGACGCCGACTGGCACCTGCTCGCCGGTGACGAGAGCGCCCTGCCGGCCATCGCCGCCACCCTGGAGGGCATGCCCGAGGGCGCTCGGGTGCGGGCGTTCCTCGAGGTCGAGGGGCCGGACGAGGAGCAGAAACTCCCCACCCCGGCGGACGCCGACATCACCTGGCTGCACCGCGGCGCGCGCCCGGTCGGCTCCCTGCTCTGCCCCGCGGTGCGCGGGGCGGCCCTCCCGGAGGGCCGGGGGCAGGCGTTCGTGCACGGCGAGGCGAACTTCGTCCGTGACCTCCGCGGTTACCTCCGCCTGGAGCGGGGGATGACGCTCGACCAGCTCTCCATCTCGGGTTACTGGCGCAACGGCATGAACGAGGACGGCTGGCAGTCCAGCAAACGGGACTTCAACGAGCAGACCGAGCGCGAGCAGGAGAAAGCGGCGGTGTAAGCACCGGCCGGCCGATGTGACCGTACACACCTGGCCGCGCATCAGGCCCTTCACCAGGGCCATGATGTTTCGGTGGCATTACGGGAAAAGCAGGCGGTCTCGCGCCGCCAGGGCCGGCTGTTTCTACTGACCGCGCTGTTGCTGGCGGCGGTGAACCTACGGCTCGCCGTCACCAGCGTGGGGCCGGTGCTGACCGAGCTCCGGGTCGGTCTCGGCATGTCGACGACGGTGGCGGGACTGCTCACCTCCGTACCCGTGGTGTGTTTTGCCGCAATCGGCCTGGCGGCGCCACGCCTGGCCCGGCGCTTCGGCGCGGCTCGCGTGATCTTCGGCGGCCTGGTGCTGCTCACCCTCGGTCTCGCGGCCCGGCCCTACGCCGGCGACTCGGCGGTGTTCCTGCTGCTCAGCGCGGTGGCCCTGGCCGGGATCGCGCTGGTCAACGTGCTGCTGCCGTCGGTGGTGAAGGACCGCTTCCCGGATCAGGTCGGCACCGTCACCGGCCTGTACACGGTCGCGCTGAACATCGGCGCGACCACGGCCGCCGCCGCGACGGTCCCGCTGACCGGCGCGTTCGGCGACGACTGGCGTCTCGGACTGGCCTGCTGGGCCCTCGCCGCGATGGTCGCGCTCCCGCCGTGGCTGCTGCTCGCCCGCGACCGGACCGAAACCCGCAATCACGATCACAACCAGATTCCGGTACGGGTGAGCCGGCACCCGGTCGCCTGGGCGCTCGCCGTGTACTTCGGCATGCAGTCCACCGCCGCCTACGTGATCATCGGCTGGCTCCCGCAGATCTACCGGGACGCCGGGATCTCGGCCGGGACGGCCGGTGTCCTCTTCGCGACCACCTCGTTCCTCGGGGTGCCGCTCGGCTTCGCCCTCTCCGCGCTGGCCGGCCGGATCCGCAGCCAGAGCATGATCGCGCTGAGCCTCGGCCTCTTCGGCATCGCCGGCTGGGCCGGTCTGCTCTGGTCGCCGACCGCGGCGCCGTGGCTGTGGGCGGTGCTGCTCGGCGTCGCGAACACCGCGTTCCCGCTGGTGCTCACGATGATCGCGCTGCGCGGCTCGCACCCGGGGACCGTGGTGAAGCTGTCCGCGTTCGCCCAGGGCATCGGCTACCTGATCGCCATCCCGGGCCCGTTCGTGATCGGTGCCCTGCACGACGCGACCGACGGCTGGCGGGCGCCGCTGGCGGTGATGCTGGCTCTGACGATCCCCCAGATCATCGCCGGCGTCTACGCAGGCCGGGACCGCCAGATCTGACCCCCACCCCCGCGTGTGGAGTCGAGGCGGGCTCCACACCCGAACCCCACACGCACGCGGGAGCCGCCTGCGGGGTCAGTCGTAGTGCTGGACCGACGGCCAGATCCGGCTCCACGGCTCGATGAGGCGGCAGACGTACACCTGGGCGTCGAGTTCCTCGTTCTCCACCCCTGCCGCGTTCGTCAGCCGCGCCTTGGCCACGCAGTCGCCGAACTGCCGGGGCGGAGCCTGCATGACCGCGAGCACCACGGTCTTCCCATCCGGCGGCGGGCCGTACTTGTGCAGCTCGTTGTGCCCGCTGTAGACCTCCGGCAGGCCGAGCGACCGCCCGTACCTGTCGAGCGCCCCCGCCTCGCCGTAGTTCCCGGTGAACAGCACCGCCCGGCTCTGATCGGTGGCGGAGAGCCCGGCGTAGACGGTGCCGATCTGCCAGACGTAGTCACGCCAGCCGATCTGATCGGCGACCGTGGTGTTCGCCGAGGCCACGAAGCTGCCACCCAGATCGTCCTCGGGGATGACCGGGAGCGACGAGACGATCGACAGCATCGCGAAGACCGGGATGCTCGCCCCGACGGCGATCAGCCGCCACCGCCGGCCGGCCATCCACCGCTCGACGGGCGCCGCCCCGATCGCGAAGAGCGCCAGCAGCAGGCCGAGCGGATAGTACGGCTGGCCCGCGCTCACCAGCACGAGGATCAGCAGGATCGGGTACGCGAGCGCGAGGCACCGCAGCCGCCGGTCCCGGAAAGCCGCGACGAGGCCGGCCATCCACACCGGCGGCAGGATGAGCAGCGCGAGCTGGAACGGGAGCAGCATGACCCGCGACTCGTCGCCCTTGTTCGCGGCGATGGCGGCGGCCATGTCGGCCTGCGGGAACCCGTTCACCACCTGGTAGATCAGGTTCGGCAGGCCGACCAGCACGGCAGCGGCGACGCCGGAGGAGAGCCAGCGGGATCGGAACACGTGCCGAGGACCGGCGATCAGCAGTCCCGCGGCGAGCGCGGCCAGCAGGAGCACGACGAGGTGCTTGTTGTAGAGGCCGAGCCCGGCCGTCACGCCGGCCGCGAGCCAGGCCCGTTCCCGGCCGTGCAGGAGCGCCCGCATCACGAAGAAGATCACGCCGAGCCAGACCAGCAGGTCGGGCGCGGCGGTGGAGCCGACGTGCGCGGCGGTGAGCGGGAAGACGCTCACCACCCCGGCCGCGGCGATCGTCTGGGCGGTCTGCCCGCCGCCGGCCTCCCGGGCGATCATCGCGGTCAGCACGACCGTGAGGCCGAGAATGATCGCGAAGGGCACCCGCATCGCCCACACCGTGTCCCCGAAGATCTCGATGCCGAGGCGGGCGAGCAGCGGGGTGAACGGCGGCTGGTCGGCGTATCCCCACTGAGGATGGGCGCCGAGCATCCGGAAGTAGAGCTCGTCGCGGTGGTAGTCGTACCGGCTCGCGGTGATCAGGAGCAGCAGCGTCGAGGCTGCCGCGATCAGACCGACCGGCCACCAGGCGATAGGTCGACGCCCGACGATGTCGATACGCTCGGTGGGGTCGGCACTTTCCGTAGGGGCAGTGTCGCTTACGGCGTTCGCCACGCTGACACGGTAACCCCCTCGCGCGAGGGTGCCATCATGAGGAATTCGAGGTACATCGACGTCCATGAGGGACGGCCATCGTGCGCGAACGGGATCCGGGAACCGCGGCCGAGCAGGCCAGGGCAGGTGTGCGCGCCTGGATCCGGAACGGCGGAGGGCCCGCGGCGGACCGGATCCGCGCCGCCAGCCCGTACGCGATTCTGGCACTTCTGACCGCCTCGGCGGTGGCGCCGGTCACCGATCCGGGGCTCGGGACGCCCGCCGCGCGCTGCACGAGGAGGCCTCCCGGGTGCTCCGTGCGCCGACTTCTATCCGACCTGCGCCGGGCTCCCGCCGCTGGCGGCCGTGCTCGCCGCGGGACACCTGGTGCTCGGCCCGCTGAGCGCCGCGGCGATCCGACGGGCCGTGGTCGAGCCGGCCGAGCACGCCGGCCTCAGCGTCGAGCCGGCCCTGCCCGACCACCTCCTGCACGACCTGGGCGAGGGTCACCAGGACGGCTATGAGCCGGGAGCGCTGCCGCTGCTCGCGCACGCGCTGCGGACCACCTGGGACCGGCGGGGGCCGATCAGCCGAAGTGACAGACGGCGGTGACCACGAGACCGTTCTCGATCAGGAAACGGCCGTGCATATCGTCGAACGGCGCGTCGATCAGGATGCGCCCGGTGAACGTGCGCTCGACCGGATCGATGGTCAGCTCCGCGTCCTCGAAGCCCAGCCAGCGGCCGGTCAGCGGGTACCACGCCTTGTAGATCGACTCCTTGGCGCTGAAGAGCAGCCGGTCCCAGTGCACGTCCGGGCCGGCCCGGCCCAGTTCGGCCAGCCGGTCCCGGTCACCGGCCGTGGTCACCGCCGGCAGGACCCGCGGCGGGAGCGGGGCGTGCGGTTCCGCGTCGATGCCGATGCTCGCCACGTCGGCGCGGCGGGCCACCGCGGCGGCCCGGTACCCGAGGCAGTGCGTGATGCTGCCGGCCACGCCGTCCGGCCAGAGGGGCTCGCGCCGCGGACCGGGCCGGATCGCCACCGGCGGATGCCCGAGCAGTTCCAGCGCCTCGCGGGCGCAGCGGCGGGCGGTGAGGAACTCGCGGCGCCGGCCCGGCACCGCGGTGGCCAGCAGGTCCTCCTCACCGGGGAAGGCCGGCTCGCTCGGATCGTCGGAGAACGCCTCGGCGACACACGCCGCAGACGGCAGCAACTTCTCGAGCACGGGGGAAGTGTGCCACCCGGCAGCGCCCGGGGACCGGCCGGGCGTACCGGAATGTGGGGGAAAGCGTGAGTGAAACGCCTCCCGGGACCACTGCGGGGGCGAAACGGGGTCGATCTGAAACGCGGACGCGGCACAATGGCGGCATGGATCTTCGACAGGGCATCGGTCTCCGCAAACTGGGCAGGACCGTCGATGAGTTCCAGCAGGACCTGTTGAGCAACCTCTACTTCCGGCGCGGCACCACGGTCGAGTCGGCGAGCATGCGGGACGCCTACGAGACGCTCTCGCTGACCGTTCGGGATCATCTCGCCGAGCGGCGGGCGCGGACCGCGGCAGCCCACTACGCCAGCAACCCCCGCTGGGTCTACTACCTCTCCGCGGAATACCTGCTCGGCGCTCAGCTGGAGCAGAACCTGCTGTACTCCGGCACCGGGGAGATCGCCGCCCAGGCGGTCAAGTCGTTCGGGCTCACGCTGGAGGAGATCGAGGAGCTCGACGTCGAGCCCGGTCTCGGCAACGGCGGCCTGGGGCGGCTCGCGGCCTGTCTCGTGGACGCGATGGCGACCCGGGACATCCCGGCGGTCGGCTACGGCATCCGCTACGACTTCGGCATCTTCAAGCAGTCGCTCGCCGCCGGTGGGCAGGCGGAGGGCCCGGACGACTGGGCCTTCCAGGGCAATCCGTGGGAGTTCCCGGCGCCGGACGACAGGCAGACCGTCGGCTTCTACGGGCACACCGAGCCGGTGCCGGGATCGTCGACCCGCAAGGTGTGGGTGCCCGGTGAGATCGTGCTCGGCGAGCCCAGCCACATGCTGGTCCCGGGGTACGGCACCGACACCGTGAACATCGTGCGGCTCTGGCGGGCCCGGGGCAGCGAGGCCTCGTTCGACCTGAGCCGGTTCTCCGCGGGGCAGTACGCCGAGGCCGTGCAGGAGGCGGTCCGCGCCGAGAACATCAGCAAGGTCCTCTACCCGGACGACAGCACCGAGCTGGGTCGCGAACTGCGGCTCAAGCAGCAGTATTTCCTGGTCTCCTGCTCGCTGCGGGACATCATCCGGCGGTTCCGGCTGCGCAACGAGGGCTGGGACGACTTCCCGGAGAAGACCGTCATCCAGCTCAACGACACGCACCCGACGATCGCGATCCCGGAGCTGATGCGGCTGCTGGTGGACGAGTACGAGCTGGACTGGGACCGGGCCTGGTCGATCACCCGGCGCACGTTCGCGTACACCTGCCACACGCTGCTGCCGGAGGCCCTGGAGACCTGGCCGGTGCACGTCTTCGAGCGGCTGCTCCCCCGCCACCTGGAGATCATCTATCTGATCAACATGCTGTTCCTGCGCGAGGTCGAGGAGCGCTTCCCCGGCGACGTCGCCCGGGTGAGCCGGATGTCGATCATCGGCGAGCACCCGGAGCGCCGGGTGCGGATGGCGAACCTCGCCGTGGTCGGCACCGAGGCGGTCAACGGCGTCGCCGAGCTGCACTCGAAACTGCTGCGGGAGACCGTGCTCAACGACTTCGCGGACCTGTGGCCGGCGAAATTCCAGAACGTCACGAACGGCATCTCGCCCCGCCGGTTCGTCAAGCTGGCGAACCCCCGGCTCTCCGACCTGATCACCGAGGGGCTCGGCGACGACGGCTGGCTGATGGACCTGGAACGGCTGGCCGAGCTGGGCTCGCTGGCCGGTGACGCGTCGTTCCTGGAGCGCTGGCGGGCGATCAAGCGGGCCAACAAGGTCGACCTGGCCGTCGGCGACCCGGACTCGCTCACCGACGTCATGATCAAGCGGTTCCACGAGTACAAGCGCCAGCAGCTCAAACTGCTGCACATCATCACGCTCTACCACCGGATCCGGGCCAATCCGGGGGGTGACTGGGTGCCGCGGACCGTACTGTTCGCCGGCAAGGCGGCGCCCGCCTACCACGCGGCCAAGAACATCATCCGGCTGATCAACGCGGTCGGCGCCACGATCGCGGCGGACCCGATCGTCTCGCCGTACCTGAAGGTGGTCTTCGCCGAGAACTACAACGTCAGCCTCGCCGAGCGGATCGTCCCGGCCGCCGACCTGAGCGAGCAGATCTCGCTGGCCGGCAAGGAGGCGTCCGGCACCGGCAACATGAAGCTGGCCCTCAACGGCGCGCTCACCATCGGCACGCTGGACGGCGCGAACATCGAGATCCGGGCCCGGGTCGGTGAGGAGAACTTCTTCCTCTTCGGACTCGACGCGTTCCAGGCCGCCGAGTTGCAGATCGCCGGGTACCGCCCGTGGGAGCACTACGAGCGCGACCCGGAGCTGCGCGAGGCCCTCGACGCGATCAACGCGGGCCTCTTCGGCGGCGTCGGCCACGACGTGGCGGACTCCCTGCTCGGCCGCGACGAGTACCTCACGCTCGCCGACTACCGCGCCTACGTCGACTGCCAGGACGAGGTCGAACGCGCCTGGCGCGACCAGGACCGCTGGACCCGGATGTCCGTGATGAACACCGCGAACAGCGGCTTCTTCTCCGCCGACCGCACGGTGGCCGACTACGCCGCCCGCATCTGGCGGGTCGCCCCGGTCCCGGTCGCCAAGGACCACTGACCGGGTACGGCCCGAGCCCGGTCCCGGGGTGATCGCGCCGGACCACTGATAAACCGGTCTCACCTGCTTGCCTTCTGCTGCTCCGGATCTCTAACGTCTGCCGGTCCGGGGCTGATCAGGAGGGGAGCCGCCATGCGTGACGACGCGTTCCGCGCGTATTTCGAGCGGCACCACGCCTCGCTGTCACGTCTCGCGTTCCTGATGACCGGGGAGTCCGACGTCGCCGACGATCTGGCGGCGGACGCGCTCACCGAGTGCTGGCGGCACTGGGACCGGGTCACGGCGGCCGACGATCCGGCGGCCTACGGGCACGGCATCCTGATGAACCTGGCCCGCAACTGGGTCCGCCGCCGGGGCCGGGAGCGTCTGTTGTCGTTCGAGTCGTTACGGCGTACCCGGGAAAGTGATGTCTCCGCCGTGCTGGACGTGCGCGGCGCCCTGCGCCGGCTTCCGCACCGCCGGCGCGCGTGCGTGGTGCTGCGGTACGCGTTCGACCTGCCGGAACGCGAGGTCGCCACGATCCTCGGGATCTCGGTCGGCGCGGTGAAGAGCGCCACGTCGCGCGGCGCGAAGCAACTCGCCGACCTGCTCGGTGACGGCGGCGTGGCACGGATCGACGGCTGGGAGGCGGCGCGATGAGGCTCTCCGATGACGACCTGCGCGCGGCCCTGCGCGCGGAGGCGGCCGCTCACCAGCCGGACCGCGACGCGATGCTGAGCCGGATCACCATGGCCGCGACCTCCGCGCCGGTCACCCGCCGTCGTGCGGCGCGGCGCGGTCCGCGGGTACGGATGGCGGCCGCGGCCACCGCCGTCGTGGCGCTGTTCGCCGGGGGTGGGTTCGCGAACTGGGCCCTGGCCGGCAGCGACGACGCGGCGCCGCCGGCTCCGGCGCCGGTGGTCTCCCCCACGGCGGAAACGACCGGCGAGCCGAGCACCGAACCCTCGGCCGCGAGCCCGTCGCCGTCGCTCTCACCGTCGCCGTCGCTGTCGCGATCACTGTCACCGTCGCCGGCACTGCCACCGTCGCCGTCACTGTCCCCGTCGCGGAAACCGAGCGCCGCGACGCCGGCGCCCACCACGGCACAACCCCGTGACACCCGCGTCGAGCAGGGTCCACTCTGGTCGGACGGCTCGGTCGTCGACGGGTCCAGCGTCGTGACCCTGAAGACCACCGAGCAGCTGACCTCGCTCGACGTGGTCATCCGGGTGGCCCGCACCGAGGGCCTGGCCGTTCGCGGCGCCACGAAGCAGACACCCGGTGGCAGTGTCACCACCTCGGTCACCGAGGAGGCCGACGCCGTCCTGTACCGGTTCGTCCTCTCCTCGGCCGACGCCCTGGAGCCGGGGACCTACACGTTCACGGCGAAGTACACCCACCCCGCGGAGAACCGTGACGCCGGCGGCGACACCTACCGGGCCCGGGCAGCCACCGCGTCGTCCCCGGCGCTGGACGTCTACGGCGACTTCTACTGACGGATCTGCCGGCGGGCGTTGTCCACGGCCACGGTCGGTGACGGGGAGGCGCCGCGGGGTGCGCCCTGGGACTCCTCAGTCGTTCGGCGACTCGTCCTCGTCGACGTCCTTGAGGGCGAGCGCCGCGATCACGTTCTTGTCGGCGTTCCACTTCTGCAGGGTCGAGCCGTCGCACACCCCGACATAGATCTTGGCGACCTGGTTGGTGGCGTTGAAGTAGTCGGTGGGCGATGCCGACTGGCTGCGCGGCTGGAGGCAGTACTTCCCGGAGCCGTCGACGATCTGGTAACTGGTCGCGTAGCGATCGGTCTGACCGTAAACGGTCCACGTCTGGCGAAGCGTGCTGCCGGTGCAGGCCAGAGTGCGGACGTACTGGCCGACCGCGACCGAGCCCGGACTCTCCAGACAGTACGTGGCGGCGGGTTCCGTCTTGGTGGCAGGGACGGTGGTGGTGATGGGGCCGCTGGCGTAGTTGTTCGCCCTGCCCTCCTTGGCCGAGTCGAGCGCCGGCAGCGTGTACCGCTGGTTCCAGGTGACGTTCGCCGAGTTCGGGTTCTGCTTGCACGGCCAGGCGATCATGTGCGGCCAGTCCGGCTTCTTGTTGGTGGCGTCCAGGCAGCGGCCGAACTGGGCGTAGTTCACCAGCTGCCCGATCGCCTGCCCGCCGGTCGGCGAGTTGGCCATGCCGGCGCCGACCGCGCTGTCCGGCGCCCAGCTGGAGCAACTCGACGTGGCGATCACGATGCCCGCCCCGACGGTGTTGTCCGGCGTACGCCGGAAGCAGTTGCCGGACACGTCCGACCCGTCCGCGAGTTTCGCGCCGACCAGCTGCGAGTTGTCGTTGAAGCTCCACTGCTGTCGGTACAGCGACGGCTTGGTGTCCTGGCACGGCTGCATCACCACGGCGGTGCCCGTGTCCTGGGTGCCGGCGTCCAGGCACATGCCGGACGGCCGGGCCGGCTTCTGCGACGAGATCAGCACGAACTTCAGCAGGTTGTCGTACGCCCAGGTCTGCGCCACGGCGCCGTACTTGCACGGCTGCATGGTCACCGCGCTGCCCACCGCCGGGTCCCCGGACTCGGCCGCGATGCAGAGGTCCACCGAGCCGTTGGAGTGCACCAGACCGCCGTAGATGTTGGCGTTCGTGGTGTGCAGAATGTACGTCCCCTTCAGCTTCCGCTTGACCGTGCCGTCCTTGTCGGCGTAGGTGCCCACCGCCGTGAACCGGGCATACGCCGGTACCTCCTGCGGCGCACCACCGGACGGGCAGGAGATCATGTTCTCGGACCGCCAGGTGTCGGACTTGCCCTGCGGGTCGATCAGGTAGTACCGCGCCTCCACCCGATAGGTCCCGGCGTTGCCGGCCCCGACCGCCCCGGCCATCGGATCGCAGGGCAGCAGCGTACGGTCGCCGCTCTCCTCGCCCTCGTCGTCCGTCGACACCGCGCCCCGGACATGAGCCAGCGCCACGTCGAGACCGGCCTGCGCCGCGTGCAGGGCGAGCAGCTGCCGGCTGGACGTGACACCGCTCTGGATCCGGCCGAGCACCATGGTGGTGAGCAGCGCGCTCAAGCTGACCCCGACGATCATCACCACCATCGCCATCGGCATCGAGCCGCGCTCGTCGATCGGCGCGACGAGTCTGCGCATGACTACACTCCCCGGCCTTCGGTACAGGTGTTCTCGGTGTTCTTCGGGTTCGTCGCGTTGAGCGCGGTGAACGTGACGTCGGTGACCCGGCTGGACGCGCTCGGCCCGGAGCCGACCGTCACGGTCGCCAGCAACCGCAGGCGCTGGTAGCGATATCCGGTCAGCGACTCGATGTCGACCGCGCTCACGGTGAACGGCGTGGTGGCCGTGACGTTGCTCGCCAGGGTGGTCCAGGCGGTCGGCGACGGCGGGTCGGTGCCGCTGACCCAGGTGCGCCGCTGCAGCTCGGCCACGCCGGTGTCGACCCGCAGCTGGACGCAGGTGGTGACCTCGTCCAGGTCGACCTGGTACTCCACGTAGTAGTCGCCGTCGAGGGTGGCCGGTTTGCTGACGCCGCGGGCGTACCGGACCTCCTTGTCGAGGCGGGAGTACGCCGCGGTGATCTGGGTCTGCGCCTCGGTCTCGGCGTCGGTGCGGCCGACCGAGCGGTAGATTTCCACGATCCCGCCGGTGACCATCGCCATCATGATCAGCATGATGGACATGGAGACGACGAGTTCGATGAGCGTCACACCCGATTCATCCCGAAATTTCATGAAATCTTCCAGGAAATCGCTTTAGCGCTGCTCACCGTGCTCTTCGCGGTATCCGTCACGGTGAGCGTCACCTGGTAGTTCTTCGCCACCGTCGGCGTCCCACTGATCACCCCGGTCGTGCCGTTCAGCGTCAGCCCGGTCGGCAGCCCGGTCGCGGTCCACGACGTGTACGGCTGAATGCCCCCGGCCGCGACAAGCGTCACCGCAGAGATCGCGGTGCCCGCCGGCACGGTCGTGAACGAGCTGGTGGTGATCGAGAGCGCCGGCACGGTCCAGGTGAACGACTGTGCGGCGGTCTGCCCGTACGCGTCGGTCACCGTCACGCTGACGGTGTGGACCCCCACCGCCGTCGGCGTACCCGTGACGGTGTTCGTGCTGGTCAGGGTCGCCGCCGTGCTGGCGTTGGCGGTGCTGGCGCCGGTCAGCGTGACACCGGCCGGCAGACCGGTGACGGTCCAGGCGTACGGGGAAGCCCCGTTGTTCGCCGTGAACGGCACCGAGGCCGCGACACCGCCCGTGGTGGTCACCGCATTGATCTTGTTAAGCGTCGGCAGGGCCCGGATCACCCAGGTCAGCGTGACGTAGTCCTGCTGGTCGTACGCGTCGGTGACGGTCAGCCGGATCGAGGTGGTGCTCTTCACCGTGGTCGGTGTGCCGCTGACGGTTCCGGTGGTGGAGTCCAGGGTGAGACCGGTGGGCAGGGTGCTCACCGTCCAGACGTACCCACCGCCTCCGCCCTCGGCCGTGAAGGTCTTCGACATCGGCACCGACACGTCGTTGACGGGCGTGCCGGGGTCGGCGATGTCCAGCGCGGTGGCGCCCTCGTTGGTGTTGAAGATCGGCTCCTCGGTCTCGCTGCCGATCAGCGACGAGGTGACGTACGAGCAGGCGCCGTCGGTGCAGGTGTTCCCCTTCCAGGTCACCGCGATGATCACCCGGTAGAACGGGATGGTCCGCCCGCTCCCGGCGCTCTTCACGCAGTCGCCGCTCACCCCGGGCAGCCGCTCGCACGCCCCGACGTAGAAGTGCTGCTGGTAGGGCAGCCCGTCGACGGTGACGACGGTCCAGGTGGTGGGCAGCGCGGCGCCGGCCGGCTTGTCGGCGTACGCCGCCTGCGCCGCGACGTCGGCCTGGTCCGTGGCACCCGTGTCGTAGACCATGGTCGACTGATCGAGCAGGCCCGCGACCGGATCGATCAGGCCACGGGCCGGATCCCACTGGTACGCGACGCTCGCCTGGTCCCGGCCGCTCACGATGGCCGCGACCTTGAGCCCGCGGACCCGTTCCATGGCGCTGTTGGCGACCTCGATCGCGGCCAGCCGGTCACCCTGGTAGTTGTTGATCCGCATGGTCTGCGTGAAGTACTGGGTGAGCGAGAGCATGACGATCGAGATCACGGCGATCGAGATGATCGTCTCGATCATGGTGAAGCCGTCGTCGGCCCGTTCGCCGCGCATCCCTCTCCCCCTGGCGCCCTGACGGCCGGAAAAGCCGTCATAGGCACCATCGGCAGGCGATGCGGGCGGTTAAAGGAACTCCACCAGCGGCCCGGCGCCGTGCAGCAGCATCAGCCGTCGCAGCACCGGGGAACAGCCGAGCATCCGCAGCCGCCGGCCGCCCCCGGCGATCCCCAGCAGGGTGCGCACGGCGGCCGAGTCGGCGAACCGCAGGCCGGCGACGTCCACGATCAGCGTCTCGCCGGTCTCCTCGGCCAGATGCTCCAGCACCACGTGCAGGGCCCGGCGGTTCGACAGGTCGGCCTCGCCCTCCAGCCGCACCCCGATGCCCTCCGGCGTGCCGACCCGCACCGCCCGCAGCAGCGGCACACCTTCAGGATGGGTCTGCGCGGTGATCGTGCAGGGGTGCGAGCGGATGATGTCGCGCAGCTCGCTCGCCCCGAAGAGCCGCCGGTCGTAGAGGCAGACGCCCATCGCGAACCCCTCCGCGAAGAGCCGGTTCACCCGGGCCTCGTAGTGGGGCAGCATCGCGGTGCGCCCGGACCGGGCCGCCCAGGACATGTCGCCGAACGCCCGGAGGCCGCGGAACCCGTCGGCCCGGGCCCGCTCGGCCTCGGTACGCCAGTGGTCGACGGCGGCCTCCACGTCGAAGGCGCCGCCGTGCACGTACTCCCCGGCGGCCGGGGTGACCCGCAACCGGCCGGCCGCGACCGCCGACCGCACGTCGACGCCCTGCTCAGCCAGCTCGGCCAGGACGCTCTCGCCGCCGCGGTTCTCGCCGCCGCCCAGGTAGAGGACGCGCTGACGGGCGTGCAGGCCGGCTCGGACGTACGCGGCCACGCTGCGGGTCAGCGCCGGTTCGTCACCGGCGACCAGACACGCGTGGTCACCCGGGTTGAGGCGCTCGAGGAGGCCGGCCATCCCGTCACCGTACGCACGGCACGGCTAGACGGGTATCACTGAAACGGCGGACGGTCAGCCGCTCCGGTCCGCGATGTAGTGGCAGAGCCCGTCGAGCGTCCGGCGGGCCGCCCCGGACGGCAGAGCCGCGGCGTGCCGGCGCGCTTCCTCGGCGTACCCGTGAACGGTTTCCCGGGCCTGTTTCAGCGCGGCCGACTCACGCAGCAGGAAGAGCGCCTCCGCGTGCAGCGCGTCGTCGACGAGCGGACCGGAGGAGAGCAGCTCCTTGAGCCGCCGCGCGTCGGCCCCGGTGTCGGCGGCCTCGAGCGCGTAGAACACCGGCAGCGTCGGGACGCCCTCGCGCAGGTCGGTGCCGGGGGTCTTGCCGGACTGCTCGGAGTCCGACGCGATGTCGAGCAGGTCGTCGGAGAGCTGGAACGCGATCCCGATCGAGGTGCCGAACGCCTCAAGCGTCGCCAGCTGGGGGCCCGGCAGCCCGGCGGCCATCCCGCCGAGCCGGGCCGACGTGGCGATCAGGCAGGCGGTCTTGTCCTCGATCACCCGCAGGTGATGCCGGATCGGGTCGTCGCCGCGCGGACCGACCGTCTCGGCGAGCTGGCCGCGGACCAGCTGAGCGAGGGTCCGGGCCTGCAGCCGCACCGCCTCCTCGCCCAGGTCCGCCGCCATCGAGGCGGCCCGGGCCAGCAGATAGTCACCCACGTAGACCGCGATCGAGTTGGTCCAGCGGGAGTTGGCGCTGGCCGCGCCCCGACGCATCAGCGCCTCGTCCATCACGTCGTCGTGGTAGAGCGTGGCGAGGTGGGTGAGCTCCATGACCACCGCCGAGGAGATCGCCGCGGCCCGGTCCGCCGCGCCGAAGTGGGCGCCGAGGGCCACCACCAGCGGCCGGAACCGCTTGCCGCCGGCTTCCACGAGATGGGCCGCCACTTCGGACACCAGGGGCTCCGGGCTGACCACCGAGGCGCGCAGCTCGGACTCCACGTCCCCCAGGAAATCGGAGATCGCGTCCCGGACGCCCGGGTCGATGAAGTCGTTCACCACCGTCATGATCTTGAGGCTAGTTCATGTCGCTGGGAGGACGCTGATCCCCCGGCAGGGCAGAATCCGGTGATGACGACGCACACACCTGGCACCGATCCGCTCGACCTGCTCGACGTCACAGGCCTGCTCAGCGACGAGGAGCGGCAGATTCAGGAAACGGTGCGGCGGTTCGTCGCCGACCGGGTCCGGCCGCACGTCGCGGAGTGGTTCGAGGCCGGCACGTTCCCCCGCGAGCTCGCGCCGGAACTCGGCAAGCTCGGCCTGCTCGGCATGCACCTGGACGGGTACGGCTGCGCCGGGACGAGCGCCGTCGCCTACGGCCTGGCCTGCCTGGAGCTGGAGGCCGGCGACTCGGGTCTGCGCAGCTTCGTCTCGGTGCAGGGCTCGCTGGCGATGTTCTCCATCTGGAAGTACGGCTCCGAGGAGCAAAAGCAGGAATGGCTGCCTCGGATGGCGGCCGGCGAGGCGATCGGCTGCTTCGGCCTGACCGAGCCGGACTTCGGCAGCGACCCGGCGAACATGCGTACCCGGGCGACCCGCGACGGCGGGGACTGGATACTCACCGGCACCAAGATGTGGATCACCAACGGCAGCATCGCCGACGTGGCGACGGTGTGGGCGCAGACCGAGGACGGGATCCGGGGCTTCCTGGTCCCGCGCGGCACTCCCGGGTTCACCAGCCGCACCATCAAGCAGAAACTCTCCCTGCGCGCCTCGATCACCGGTGAGCTGATCCTGGACGAGGTCCGCCTGCCCGATTCCGCCCGGCTCCCCGAGGCGCGCGGACTGGGCGCTCCGCTCGGCTGCCTCAGCGAGGCCCGGTTCGGCATCATCTTCGGCTCGGCGGGCGCCGCCCGGGACAGCCTGCGTGCCGCGCTCGACTACGCGAACAGCCGCGTCCAGTTCGGCCGGCCGATCGCCGCGTTCCAGCTCACCCAGGAAAAACTCGCCAACATGGCGGTCGGCCTGAACACGTCGCTGCTCCTCGCCCTGCACCTGGGCCGGCTCAAGGACGCCGGGGCGATCAAGCCGCACCAGATCAGCGTCGGCAAGCTGAACAACGTCCGCACCGCGCTGGCGATCGCCCGCGAGTGCCGCACCATCCTCGGCGGCAGCGGCATCACCCTCGAGTACTCACCGCTGCGCCACGCCAACAACCTCGAGTCGGTCCTCACCTACGAGGGCACCTCCGAGATCCACACACTGGTGGTCGGCCAGGCGCTGACAGGTCACGCCGCTTTCCGCTGACATTCCAGGGGTACGCCTGCACCTCCCCCGAAAAGTCCGAACCGTCCCCGAGAGTCCACCGCGACCCCGGCGTCACTTCCGGCCGTCCGGCGTCTTTCGCTACGGCTGCCGGGTCCAGCTCACCCCACCCGCCAGTCGCCGATGACGCTGGGCGGCCATCCGCACCGGCGCGTTCGCCTCCCCGAACCGCGCGTATCCGCCACGCCGCTCCACGATCTCGAAGAACACCCGGCCGCCCAGCACCGGCGTGTAGAGGTGCAGCAACTCCCCGCCCGCGGCATCCCGGTCGTAGAGGATCCCGTGCCGCCGCAGCGCGTCCACGAACTCCCCGGCGAGCCCGAACCGGGCGGCCAGGTCGTCGTAGTAGTTGTCCGGAACGACGAGCATCCCCAGGTCCAGCGCCGCCGCGGTCGCGAAGATGTCCGCGGTCGCGAACGAGACGTGCTGCGGGTCGGCCACCGCCGGCGCCCACTCCCCGCGCCGCAGCAGCGCCACGGTCAGCGCCAGCCGCAGCCGGTGCCCCGCGTTGCTCAGCGCCCGGGACCGCATCAGCCCGAACGGCGCGGCGTACTCCTCGGTGGACAACGGCGTCAGTCCCAGCACGGAGTGATAGAAGAGTCCCGCCTCGTCGAAGTGGTCGAACGGCTGGGCCAGACCGAGATGGTCGATCTCCCGCAGCCCGGCGCCGGGCACGGTCGAGCCGGTGTCCAGGAAGTCGTCGCGCCACTCGTCGCCGTCCCCGGTCACGAAGACGCTCGTGCCGTCCGGCGCGGTGATCGCCGCGAGTTCGGCCTCCCCGGGTTCCCGGACGTTCGGGTGGGCCGGGGCGAGCAGGGCCTCCGCGCGCTGCAACGACTGCGCGGGATCGGCCGACGCCACGGCGAAGGCGCTGATCGTGGCGGCCTGCGGGCGGGTGACGGCGCTGTTCAGCACGATCCGGCATCGGCTCTGCTCCCAGAGTTCGACGGGCTTGGTGCGGTGCTGCCCGGTGTGCGCGAACCCGAGCCCGCGCAGCGCGGCGCGCAGTTCCGGCCCGGAGCTCGCGTCCACCGCGAACTCGGCGAACGCGTACCCGGAAAGGTCCGGGAAGTCGGGGAGACCGGGGGCTATCGCGTCCTCCAGGGCGATCAACGACCGCATCGCGTCGACGGCGGTCCGCGCCGGATCGGCCTGCCGGAAGACATCGTTGAACACTTCGAGGGAGAGCGGGCCGTCGTATCCGGCGGCGAGCGTCAGCCGGACGAATTCCGGCAGGTCGAACGCGCCCTGTCCGGGGAAGAGCCGGTGATGCCGGCTCCACTGCAGGACGTCCATCCGCAGCTGCGGCGCGTCCGCGAGCTGCAGGAAGAAGATCTTCCCGGGCGTGATGCCGGCGATCCCGGCCGGGTCGGCCTCGCGGGAGAGGACGTGGAACGAGTCAAGGCAGAGCCCGAGCGCGGGATGATCGGCGAGCTGCACGATCCGCCACGAATGGTCCCAGGTCGAGACGTGCCGGCCCCAGGCCAGCGCCTCGTAGGCCACCCGGATCCCGCTGCCGCCCGCCAGGTCGGCCAGCGCCCGCAGCTGCTCCGCCGCCAGAGCGTCGTCGTCCACAGCGGACGGGGACACCGACGAGCACACCAGCATCGTCGACACTCCCAGCTGTTCCATCACCGCGAACTTGCGCCTCGCCCGCTCCAGATTCGCCCGGAAGATCGGCTCGGGGACCGCCTCGAAATCCCGGAACGGCTGGTAGAGCTCGATCGTCAGCCCCAGATCGGCGCACCGGGACCGGATCCGGGCCGGCGACATCGGCGACACCACGAGATCGTTCTCGAAGATCTCGATGCCGTCGAAGCCGGCCGCGGCCGCCGCGGTGAGCTTGTCGTCCAGAGTGCCGGAAACGCAGACCGTCGCGATGGAACGGCGCATCACACCTCCCGTAGATACCCGGTCACCAGGTCGCCGAGCATGGTCCGGTAGTGCTCCCTGCGCGCCGGATCGAGCAGATCCCGGTCGAAGAGCGCCCCGAACGTGTGCCGGTTGGCGACCCGGAAGAAACAGAACGAACTGATCAGCATGTGTACGTCGAGAGCGTCCACGCCGGACCGGAACAGCCCGTCCCGGCGCCCCCGCTCCAGCACCCCGTCGAGCAGCGCGACCGCCGAGCTGTTCAGGTCGACGAGCCCGGCCACGTGCCGCATGTGCCGTGCGTGCTGGGCGTTCTCCACCCCGACCAGCTTGATGAAGGCGGGGTGGGCCTCGTGGTGGTCGAAGGTGACCTCGGCGAGCCGGCGCAGCGCCGCGACCGGGTCGAGGTGGTCGACGTCGACGGCCCGCTCGGCGGCACGGATCTCGGCGTAGGCCCGTTCCAGCACCGCGAGGTAGAGCTGCTCCTTGCCGCCGAAGTAGTAATAGATCATCCGCTTGGTGGTGCGCGTCCGGTTGGCGATCTCGTCGACCCGGGCGCCGCTGTAGCCCCGCTCGGCGAACTCGTCGGTGGCCACCTCGAGGAGCTCGGCACGGGTCCGCTCGGCGTCACGCCGCCGTCCTGGCGACAACGAGGGCACGGCCGGCATCGATTTCTCCTGCGTCATGTGGGCAAGTCTGCCGTGGGCCTTGACAGTGGTCCCCGTCACACCCGATAACTAACGTACCAGTTAGTACATAGACGGCCCAGGGGCGTGACATGGCGAATTGCCGGTGCGGGTTGGTCGGGGCGGGGATCGGCACGTCGCTGTCCCCGGCTCTGCACGAGACCGAGGGCCGCAGTTCGGGCCTCGACCTCACCTACACGCTCTTCGACACGCCGACCCTCGGCCACACCCTCGACGACGCCGAACGCGACGGCTTCGCCGGGCTCAACATCACCCATCCCTTCAAGCAGCAGGTGATCGAGCTGCTCGACGACCTGTCACCGCAGGCGGAGGCGATCGGCGCGGTCAACACCGTGGTGTTCCGCGACGGCAAGCGGTTCGGTCACAACACCGACGCGTACGGCTTCGCCAGGTCCTTCCGCGCCCACCTGCCGGATGTGCCCCTCGGGCACGTCGTGCAGCTCGGTGCCGGCGGGGCCGGGGCGGCGGTGGCGCACGCTCTGCTGGAGCTCGGCGTCACGAGACTGTCCATCATCGACCCCGACACCGAGAAAAGTAACGATTTATCGGCTCAACTCGGGCAATCCCCCGCCCACGATCTGCCGGCCGCGCTGACCACCGCCGACGGCCTGGTCAACGCCAGCCCGGTCGGCATGCACCACCACCCCGGAATCCCGCTGCCCGCAGAGTTGCTCCACCGCGATCTGTGGGTCGCCGACATCGTCTACATGCCGGTCGAGACGGAGTTGCTGCGTGCCGCCCGTGCCGCCGGACTGCGGACGCTCGGCGGCACGGCGATGTGCGCCTACCAGGCAGCCGCAGCGTTCCAGCTCTTCACCGGAATCGCTCCCGACATCCCCCGGATGCTGCGGCACCTCGACGTCCTCCTCCTGCAACGCACCTGAAAGGGAGCGTTCTCATGCTGACCGAATCCACCACCCGGGAACTCCCCGAACCCCTGTCCCTGCGTCGCATGGTCGGCCCCGGCATCGTCGCCGTGGGCATCGGCATGGCCGCCGGCGAGATCATCCTGTGGCCGTACCTGACCGCGATCGGCGGTCTCGGCCTGCTCTGGCTCGCCTTCACCACCCTCGCCGTGCAGTTCGTCATCAACATGGAGATCGAGCGTTACACGCTGGCCACCGGGCAGACCGCGCTCGCCGGCTTCTCCCGCTGGTGGAAGGGCTGGGGCATCATCATCTGCCTGTCCGGCGCCTTCCAGTACGTCTGGCCGGGCTGGGCGACAAGCGGCTCGACGGTCTTCACCTACCTGTTCGGTGGCGGCGACCCGGTCTGGATCACCGTGACCGGCCTGGTGCTCGTCGGCGCCCTGCTCACCGTGTCCAAAGTGATCTACAAGACGGTCGAGCGGGTCGAGACGGTCAAGGTAGCCCTGACCCTCTTCTTCCTGGCCGTCGTGGTCGTCTTCGTGATCTCGCTGACCACCTGGGGCGACGGCGCGAAGGCCACCGTGACCGAGTTCGGCCAGATCCCGGACGGCATCACGTTCACTCTGATCCTCAGTGCGATCGGCGCGGCCGGCGCCGGCGGCGTGCACAACCTGGTGCTCAGCAACTGGATCCGCGACAAGCGCTACGGCATGGGCGCCCACGTCCCCCGCCTGATCTCCCCGATCACCGGCCAGGAGGAGGCGGCCGGCGCCGACCGCTACCAGTTCCCGATCAACGACACGTCCCTGAGCCGCTGGAACGTCTGGTGGAAGCGGGCGAACGTGGAACACCTGGCCACGTTCGTAGCGGTCTGCTTCGTGACGATCAGCATCATGAGCCTGCTCGCCTACGAGACGCTCTTCGGCCGCGACGACCTCAAGTCCGACCCGTCGTTCCTGCGCATCCAGGGCGACATCTTCTCCGCCGAGGTGGGCGGCTGGCTGCGCCTGCTCTTCCTGGCGATCGCCGGCGTCTCCCTCTGGGCCGCGGCGATGGGCCTGCTCGACGTGATCGGCCGCCTGGCCTCCGACTTCCTGCGCCGCAACTACCTGACGAACTCCACCCGCTGGACCGAGTCCCGCCTCTACCTGGCCGTCGTCTGGGCCGAGATCTTCCTGGGCTCGATCATCCTGCTGGCCGGCTTCACCCAGCCGCTGGGCCTGCTGATCGTCTCCACCTGCGCCGCGTCCGTGGTCACCCTCCTCTACTCGATCCTGCTGGTCCGCCTCAACACGCGTGATCTCCCCTCCCCCATCCGCCTGCGCGGCTGGCGCCTGATCGGCATGCTGGCGGCGATCGCGTTCTACGGCTTCTTCGCGATAGCCATGGTGGTCACCCAGTTGCAGCGCCTCTAGCCCCGAGCCCTCCGTGACCGCCGCCGACGGGTAGTCGCGTTGACATAGCCACCAAATGCCCGAACCGCACGCCCCGTCAACTCAACACGTGCCGTCAACTCACAGTAGGCCCCGTCAACTCACAACAGGCCCCGTCAACTCACCCCACGTCCCGTCAACTCAACACACGTCCCGTTAACTCAACACGTGTCGTCAACATGAAGCGACCTGTTGAGTTGACGTGTTGACAACTCAACTCAACTCAATACGTGCGGCCGGGCCCGCTCAACACCAGTGACGGGCCCGGGCTCAACACCAGTGACGGGCCCGGGCTCAACACGAGCGACGGGCCCGGGCTCAACACGAGCGACGGGCCCGGGCTCAACACGAGCGACGGGCCCGGCTCGAAACGTGCGGCTTTGCGTCACGGGCGGGGGTTGAGGGCGGCGACGGACAGGAAGCACATCGCGGTGATCGCGCCGACCGCGAGCGTGAGTGTTCCCGCCGAGCCGCCGGACATCGCCCAGCCGTCTCCCGCCAGCAACGCCGTCCCGGCAAGCGCCGCGCCGAGCGCCATGCCCTGTGATCCGTCACGCGAGTAGTGCCGCGCCAGCACGTAGCAGGCCGCGATCAGGGTGGTGAAGGTGACCGTGCCGGCTGCCATGTGCCCGATGGCGTGCCAGCTCATTGTGGACGGCACGGTGTCGGGAGTGCCGGCCGGGAAACCGCTGCCCGGATCCATCACCAGCGCCCCGGCCGCGATCATGCCGGCGCCGGCGGCCCGGATCAGCCGGGGTGACCACCGTCCTGGCAGGGCGGCGGCGCCGACGATCAGCAGCGCTCCGGCCAGCACGAAGTTGGCGATCTGGATCCAGCCGAGCGCACCGGTGCTGAGCAGGCTGAGCGGGTGCCGCATCAGGTCGAACCCGTCCCGCGTTACCACCTGAGCTATCGAGACGGCGGCCCAGAGCGGCCCGGCGACGATCAGTGACGCAACGGTGACACGGGACGCGACAAGGGTGCTGTCGGGTGCGACGACGGTGGTCATGGTGTTCCCCTTCGATCGGTCAATCGACGCTTCTGCCCCGTCGTCGTCTGGCGTCATGTGACAGGTAATGCTGCAATTACCTGTCACATGGGCCGAGCCGACGCTGAGGCAGAACCGCACACCGATCGAACGGAGAAGCGTCATGCGTTACCTGATGTTCCAGAAGGCCCAGGGCACCGAGCCGGACGCGAAGCTCTACGCCGACATGGCCGCGTTCGTCGAGGAGCTGACCGCGTCCGGCGTGCTGCTCGCCACCGGTGGGCTCGACCCGGCCGGCTTCAAGCTGACCTCGGAGGGCGACGAGATCACCGTGACCGACGGCCCGTTCACCGAGGCCAAGGAGGCGATCGGTGGCTTCGCCCTGATCGAGGTCCGGTCGCGGGAGGAGGCGATCGAGCTGGGCCGCCGGTTCCGGAAGATCGTCGGGGACGGGGAGAGCGTGGTCCACCAGGTCTTCGGATGATCGACGCCGCGGCGACGGCCGGCGCTGTCTGGAAGCAGGAGTCCGCCCGGATCGTCGGCGGGCTCCTGCGGATGGTCCACGACGTCGGTCTCGCCGAGGAGTTCGCCCAGGACGCCCTGGTCGCGGCGCTCGAGCAGTGGCCGGCCGGTGGTGTGCCGGATAACCCGGGCGCGTGGCTGCTCACCATCGCGAAGCGCCGGGCCGTCGACCACCTGAGGCGCGCGGGCCGGCAGGAGGCGCTCTCCGATCAGGCGGAGCAGGCTGCCGAACCCGCCGGCGACGACGTGCTCCGGCTGATGTTCACCGCCTGTCACCCCGTACTCCCGGCGGAAGCCCGGGTGGCACTCACCTTGCGCGTGGTCGCCGGATTGAGCCCCGCCGAGATCGCCCGGGCCTTTCTCGTCGCCGAACCGGTGATCGTACGGCGGATCGCCGGCGCGAAACGCACCCTGGCCGAGGCGGGGGTGGCCTACGAACCGTCCGCGGCGCTCACGTCGGTCCTCGAAGTGGTCTACCTGATCTTCAACGAGGGCTACGCGGCGACATCCGGCGGCGACCTGATCCGCGCCGACCTCTGCCTGGAGGCGCTGCGGCTCGGGCGGCTGCTCGCCGGGCTGGCGCCGGACCATGCGGAGGCGCACGGCCTGGTCGCGCTCATGGAGATCCAGCAGTCCCGGTCAGCGGCGCGCATCGGACCGTCCGGCGAGCCGGTCCGGCTGCACGAGCAGAACCGCGGCCGCTGGGATCAACTGTTGATCCGGCGCGGCTTCGCGGCGATGCTGCGGGCCCGGGAGGCGGGCGGGCCGCCGGGGCCGTACGTGCTGCAGGCGGCGATCGCGGTGTGCCATGCGCAGGCGCGCACCTCGGAGGAGACCGACTGGGCGCGGATCGCCGCCCTGTACGACGCGCTCGTCACGCTGCTGCCCACACCGGTGGCCCGGCTGAACCGGGCGGTCGCGGTCGGCTTCGCGCGTGGACCGCGGGCCGGGCTGACCCTGATCGACGAGTTACGGGCCGACCGCCGGCTGGCCGGCTATCACCTGCTGCCCAGTGTCCGCGGTGACCTGCTGGAACGGCTGGGCCGCACCGCCGAGGCGCGGCACGAGCTGGAGCAGGCCGCGGCGCTGGCCGCGAACACCGCCGAACGGGACTTCCTGCTGCGTCGCGCGGCCGCCCTCGGTGAGCCGCCGGCGTCCGGGCCGCTGCTCGGCGAGGCGATCACCGCGTTCCTGGCGTCGGGGCTCGCTCCGGCGACCGCCCGAGCGTACGGTCAGACGCTGCGGCGGCTCGGTGATCGCACCCCGCTGGGCGGGCTGACCGCGGCCCGGGTGAGTGAGATGGTCGCGCTGCACTGGGCGGACGTGATGCCGCGGAGCTGGAACCGGCATGTGGCCGCGGTGCGGTCGTTCGTCACGTGGGCGGGGGTTCCGGAACTGGCCACCGGGCTCGAGACCCGACATGTCCCGAAGAGTCAGCGCCCGGCCGCGGTTGATCTCGCGATCGCCGCCCCGCTCCGGGAGCTGACACTGTGGACTCTACTGAGGGAGTCACGCGCCCCGATCGGCACGGTTCTCGCCCTCGACATCGAGGATCTGGACCTGGACGGCCGGCGGACGCACAGCGGTGACGTCACGTGGCGATCCGCCTCGGCCCGGCTGCTGACGGAACTGATCTCCGGCCGTACCCGGGGGCCGGTGTTTCTTTCCGAACGACGGCCCGGACCTGGCCGCCCACCCGCGGCGCACGACGTCTGCCCGGTCACCGGGCGCCGCCGTCTCTCCTACGAACGCGCCGAACACCTCTGCAAACGGGCCACCGGACACACGCTGGGCCGCCTCCGCCACGCTTGATGAACGCGACGGAGACGGCCCTGTGCAGTACGGATCAGGCGGTGCGACGCCGGCGGGTCCAGGAGAAACCGATCAGCCCGGCGATCGCGGCAAGCACACCGCCGCTGACCGTCCACACCCAGCGCGACGAGAACTCCGGCACCCAGTCCGCGGAGAACGTGGCAGGCTCCGCCGACGGCGACGCCACCGGAGCAGCCGTCAGCACCTCGCCCGGCCGGTTGTTCGGCACCAGCGGCGCCTCCAGCTCGCCCTGATCCGCACCGGTGTCACCCTTCGGCGCGGTGAGCGTCAGGTCGACCTCGATCGGCAGGCCGAGATCCTGCTCCGGCAGATCGGTGCTGGAGAGCCGCACGTAGTAGGTGCCCGGCAGCGGGTCACCGTCCCACGGCTCGGCCCAGCTCCGCACCTGCCGCAACTGGCAACCGAGCGTCACCGCGGTCGCGCCGGTGTCCGCGACCGGGCTCTGCTCGCCGGCCACACAGGCCTGTCGCCGCCGCAACCCGTCGAACACCTCCACGGTCCACGACTGCGCGCCGGTCCGGCCCTTCCCGGGCAGCGCGACGGTCGCGGCAAGCGTGGGGTTCTCCCCCGCGGAGGCGCTGAACGACCAGTAGAGGTAGTCACCGGTCACCGCGTCCACCTTCACCGGCTGCTGCGGGGAGATCCCGACCGCGGTGAGGAACGAGGTGCCGGCGCTGCTGACGTTCGGGGCGGGTGAGGGGTCGGCGGCGAGAGCTGGTGACGCGGCCAGGAGCGGGGCGATCGCAGCGGATGCGATCGCCGCGGATGCGTGGAAGCGACGCATGTCAGTTCTCCCTCCAGGTGGCGACCCACCAGCGGGTCAGCCAGCCGGCGAGCACACCGGCGATGAGGCCCGCGACGGCGAGCACGAAGAGCAGCAGCAAGCCACGGCCCAGTCCGGGCGCGTCCGGCGTCTGGGAGGCGTCGACCAGGTCGATGCTGAGTTCCAGCGGCATGCCGGGGGCGCCGGCGGCGGTACGGGAGGCGAAGGAGTTGCTCACGACGAGGCAGACGCCCTCCGGCTTTTCCGAGATTTCGGATTCCTGTGTGCTTCCCGACCAGCGCAGACCTGTGGACAGGACGTCAGCCCGGCCACTGCCCGCATCCACCCCGCGCACCAGCTCCCGGCCGTTCTCGGTGGCAGCCTTGAGCAGCACCCCGTAGTCACGGTTCAGCTCACGGTCCAGGGCGATGCTCACCGAGGCGCGCAGCTCCTGACCCGGCTGGACGGCGACCCGGTAGTACCGGTGCTCCCCGATCAGCTCGCGGTCGGTGTAGACGCCGGCGGCCAGCATCGGGGCCTTCGTGCAGTCCTCGGCGCCGGCCACGGTCGCCGGCTGCACCGGCGGCGGCTGCGCGGCGCGGTCCACGAGCTGCTGGATCCGGTCGGTCAGCTCCTCCTCGCTCTGCGCGGCGGCGTAGGTTCCGCCGGTCGCGGTCGAGATGCAGACCAGCTGCTTGCGGGTCTTCTCGTCCGGGGTCAGGCCGAGCGTGTCGACGACCAGGCTGGTCCCCTGCGCGGCCAGCTCACGCGCGACGGTGCACGGGTCCGGCGGCGTGCACGTGTCCTCGCCGTCGGTGATCAGCACGATCCGCCGCACCGAGCCGGTGTCACCCAGATCCTCGGCCGCCTTCCGCAGCGCGAGCCCGATCGGCGTGAACCCGGTCGGCTTCAGCGTGGCGATGGCATTCTTGGCGGCGACCCGGTTGACCGGCCCGACCTCGACGATCTGCTGGGTGTCCTTGCAACCCACCTTCTTGTTCTCGCCGCCGTAGGTCGCGCCGAGCACCCGGATGCCGAGCTGCGTGGTTTCCGGCAGCGCGTCGACCACGTCATTGAAGGCCTGCTTCGCCACCGAGATCCGGGTCGCCCCGTCGATGTCCGCGGCCCGCATCGACCCACTGACGTCGAGCACCAGCTCGACCCGGGGAGGCTCGACCCGGGTCTCCGGCACTTCGTCAGCTCGGGCGGGCGAGGCCCCCAGCGCCACATTCGCGGCGATCAATCCTATTGCTGCCACAAAGGACAGTTTCCTGTGGATCACGCGGCAAGATCATAAACACCACCCCATCGTGTACGGGTAACCGCCCTCCCCACCCTGTGACCCCGCGCCTGTGGATTTCCGGTTAGCGCCGCACCCCGACTCCCACACAGCCGTGGCACCCACCGTGCGTGGAGATTCCGGGCACTCTCCGCACCCCTTCCCATGGCATCTGGCGCAGTTCATGTCCCGATACGTGAGTCACGTGATAGTCGCGCGGTCGGCCGCCCGTCCGCCCATCCGCCCATCCGCCCATCCGCCCGTGAATCGTGGAAATCCGCGCGCCGGCTGGCGCTGAGCGTCGTCCCACCGCCCCCTGAACAACACTGAAAGCCAGCCGGCCGCCGTGAGCCAGCTCCCAGTGCTGTCCCGAGACGCTCCGAACAGCACTACGCACCAGCCGGACCAGCTGGCACTCAGCGCGGCAGCACTACGCACCAGCCGGACCAGCCGGCGGTCAGTGCTGATCCGGCGTGGGGACTTGGGGCACCCTCCGCGCTCCGCGCCGCAACTTCACACGCAGCCGCACGCCCGGAGCGTGGGGAAAACGCCTTGTCCGGTCCTGGGCCGCAGGCCCGTCCACGTGAGGTCTGCGGCCCAGGACCGAGGGCTGGTGGGCCGGCGGGACCGGTGAGGGCTCGCCGGGACGCCGGGGCCGGCGGCGGGAAGCGCCGGCGGAACGGACGTCAGTCGCCGGGAGGGGCGGGACGGCTCGGGTGCGGTCGGGTGGGTGTCGCCCGTACCACGGTGGGTGTCGCCTGGACCAGGGTGGGTGTCGCCTGGACCAGGGTGGGTGTCGCCCGTACCCTCGAAGGTCCTCTGTTCCACCAGAGGGACAGGCCGGCGCCGCTGGTGACCAGCAGGAATCCGACAAGCATGAACCAGACGGAGATCTCCACGTTCTGCTTGGTGAGGCCGAACTCGCGGGGCAGGTCGGCGAGCACGTCGGTGAGCTGCTCGGCGTCCTCGGCCTTGAAGTAGCGGCCGCCGGTGAGGTCGGCGACCTGGGTCAGCGCCTCCTCGTCGATCTCGCGGGCGCCGCCTCGGCCGGCGCCGAAACCGCCGCCGCCGAAGCCGCTGCCGCTTCCGTTGCCGCCGCCTCCGAAACCGTTGCCGCCGAACGGCCCGGCGCCGCTCACCTGGTCGGCGGTGCAGACCAGTTGCTGCGGGTCGGTGGTGCCGAAACCGATCGTGTAGACGCGCAGGCGGCGGGCGGCGGCTTCCTGGGCCGCGGTGATCGGATCGACGCCCGTCGTGTTGGAGCCGTCGGTGAGGACCACGATGGTGTCCGGCTCGTAGTCCTGTGGCTGCGGGGAGGGGGCGATGTCACCGAGGTCGACGCCGGTGGCCGCCACGTCCGGGTTGATCTCGGCGATCGCGTCGACGGACGTGAGGATGGCCTGGCCGATCGCGGTGCCACGGGCTGTCTTGAGGGTATCGATCGCGTCGAGCAGGGACTGCTTGTCGGTGGTCGGGGCGACCAGCAGGCCGGCGATGCCGGAGAAGGCGACCAGCCCGATCTTGGTTTCGCCCTCCTGGGTCTCGACGAAGCCGCGGGCCGCGTCGGTGGCGACGGCGAGCCGGTTGGGGGCGATGTCGGTGTTGCACATCGAGCCGGAGACGTCGATGGCCAGCAGGATCGTGGTGTCGTTCGACGGCACGGCGATGGACGCCTGCGGCCGGGCGACCGCGCCTGCCAGCGCGAGCAGGCCGGCGAGGAAGAGGTAGACCGGGATCCGGCGGCGCCACGCGGTCCGGCCGGGCAGCGCGGCGCGGATCAGCGCGACGCTGGAGACGGTGATCGCGGTTCGTTTCCGGCGCCGGTTCAGCCACCACCGGACGGCGAGCAGCAACGGCACGACTCCGAGCGCGAGCAGTGCCCACGGCCAGCTCAGCGACATCAGACGATCCTTCCGTGCCAGCGGGTGCTCAGCAGGCCGCCGAGGGTCAGCAGGAGCAGGGCCGCCGCGGCGAACGGCGCGGTCAGCTCGAGCGGCTCCTTCTGCGTGGTCAGCCGCAGGTCGATCGACCTGGTGGTGTCGGCGAGCGCGGCGGCGTCACCTGCCGCGTGGTACGTGCCGCCGGTGACCTGGGCGATCGAGGTGAGCAGCGACTCGTCGAGCGCGGTGCCGAGCTGAAAGCCGTCCACCTCGACGGTGCCGCCCTGCGCGGTGCCGACACCCACGGTCTGGATGTGCACCCCGGCGGCGGCCGCGAGCTCGGCGGCGGCCTGCACGTCCGGCCCGCCGGTCTCCTCGCCGTCGGAGAAGACCACGATCGTCGCCGACGGCCAGTATCCGAGATCCGTTGCGGCCGGCGCGTCCACCGACACCGGCTTGCCGGTGATCGTGCTGAGGCCGACCAGGATGGCCTGGCCCAGCGACGTGCCGCCGCTCGCCTTGACCCGCTGGATGGCGGCGACCGCGGCCGCGTGGTCGTCCGTCGGCTCCTGGGTGAGCAGCGCCTGGTCGCCGAAGACCAGCACGCCGACGTCCACCGTGTCCGGCTGCCCCTCGACGAATCCGGCGGCAGCGGCCTGCGCGGCGCCGAGCCGGCTCGGCGCGACGTCGGTGGCGGACATGCTGTTGGAGATGTCGAAGGCGAGCAGCACGGTCCCGGAGACCCTCGGCACCGACACCTCGGCCTGCGGGCGGGCCAGCCCGACCAGCATGATCGGCAGCGCGGCGAGCAGCAGCGCGTAGGGCAGGTGCCGCCGCACACCGCCGCCGACCATCGTGCCGAAGCCTGCCGCGGCGAGGGCGGCGGCGCGGCGGCGCTGCACCATCAGGTACGCGTAGATCGCCGCCCCGGTCACCACCACGGCGACCACCAGCAGCAGCGGGTAGAGGAAGCTCATCGCCCGGACCGCCTGACCATGTCGATCAGCACGGCGAGCAGGTCCTGGTCGGTGGTGACCCGGTGCGGGTTCACCCCGGCCCGGCGCATGCCCTCGGCGAGGGCCTGCTCGCGCGCGCCGACCTGCTCGGCGAGCCGGCCACGCAGCAGCGGATCACTGGTGTCGACGAGGACCTGCTCGCCGGTCTCGGCGTCCTCGACGAGCACCAGACCGAGATCGGGCAGCTCCAGCTCGGCCGGGTCGACGATGCGGATCACCACGACCTCGTGCCGGTGGGTGAGCATCGCGAGGGACCGCTCCCAGCCGGGATCGCCGATGAAGTCGGACATCACGAAGACCAGGCTGCGCCGCCGCGATGTGGTGGTCGCGGCCAGTCTCAGCATTTCGGACAGATCAGTTGTCGCACCGATTTTTCGGGTTTGCTGCCGGCTCGTCAGCTCGCGCGCCAGCCGCAGAATCTGATCACGCCCACCTCTGGGCGGAACAACCTTTTTGTCAAGATTGTCGAACAGGATCGCGCCCACCCTGTTACCGCCCTGCGCGACCAGCCGGGCCAGGCTGACCGCCAGCTCGGCGGCGATCGACGACTTGCCGTCGTGGCCGCCGAACCGCATCGAGGCGGACCTGTCGATGACGAACCACGCGGTCATCTCACGGTCCTCGGTGTACTGCCGGATGTGCGGCTCGTCGGTCCGCGCCGTGACGTTCCAGTCGATGTGCCGGACGTCGTCCTCCGGCGTGTACGCCCGCAGGTCGGTGAAGTCGAGTCCGGTGCCGTGCCACACCGTGCGGTACGCGCCCTGCAGACGCCCGTCCAGGCGACGCCCCAGTTTCCACTCGAGGCGCCGCAGCAGCCGATCAGGGGCGGTGACCATACCTCAGCGGCCCCGCGGCTCGGGGAACGACAGGTTCGCCAGGATCTTCGAGATGATCAGGTCGGGGGTGACCTCGTCGGAGAGCGCCTCGTAGGACAGCACGAGACGGTGGCGCAGCACGTCCGGCGCGAGATCGCTGAGATCCTCGGGCACCACGTACTCGCGACCCCGGATGTAGGCAAGCGCCCGCCCGGCGAGCACCAGGCTGATCGACGAGCGCGGGCTGGCGCCGAACGTGACGTAACGCGCCAGGTCGGTGAGCCCGACCCGGCCCGGCTCACGGGTGGCGTGGGCGAGCTGGACCGCGAAGTCGATCAGCGACGGGTCGACGTAGACCCGGTCGGCCTCCTGCTGCAGAGCGACAAGCGTCCCCGGGTTGATGATCTTCTGGATCACGGCGGCCGGGGCGAGAGCCCGCTCGACCACCACGAACTCCTCGGTCTGCGACGGGTACCCGACCACCACCTTCATCATGAAGCGGTCGACCTGCGCCTCGGGGAGCGGATAGACGCCCTCGTTCTCGATCGGGTTCTGGGTGGCCATCACGAGGAACGGGTCCGGCAGCTTGTGCGTCTCCCGGCCGATCGTGACCTGCCGCTCCTGCATCGTCTCGAGCAGGGCGGACTGCACCTTCGCCGGTGCCCGGTTGATCTCGTCGGCGAGCAGCAGGTTGGTGAAGACCGGGCCGAGCTGCACCTGGAACTCGCCGGTGGGCTGGTGGTAGACCCGGGTGCCGACGATGTCCGCCGGCACCAGGTCGGGGGTGAACTGGACCCGGTGGAAGTCGCCGCCGATCGCCTCGGCCAGCGATTTCACGGCCAGCGTCTTGGCCAGCCCCGGGACGCCCTCGACCAGGATGTGCCCACGGGCCAGCAGCGCCACGATCAGCCGCTCGAGCAGGATGTCCTGGCCCACGATGGTCTTCTTGACCTCGTAGAGCACCTTCTCGATCGGGCCGGCCGTGGCCGCCGGTGCGTCGGTCCAGCTCATGTGGGGTGTCCGTCCTTTGTGTCGTCAGAGTGGCGGTGCCTGTCCGTCGCCTTCGCCGCCACCACCGAGGGCCGCGCCGATCGGGACCGCGAAACCGATGCCGATGAAGGTGCCCGCGTCGGTCGGGTTGGCCAGCGCCACGACGATGCCGACCACCTGACCTCGCGTATTGATCAGCGGTCCGCCGGAGTTGCCCGGGTTGACCGCCGCGTCGAACTGGATCAGACCGGCGATGTCGGCGGACCTGTCACGGTCGAGCTTGCGGTCCAGCCCGGAGACGACGCCGCTGCTGGTGCTCCAGGTCAGGCCGAGCGGGTTGCCGATCGCCACCACGTCGTCGCCGACCGCCACGCCACCGCCGAGCACGGCCGGCACCAGCGTCTCCGGCAGCTTGCCCGGGGTGATCGTGGCGATGTCCTGCTCGGCGCTCTCACTGGCGATCCGCGCGTCCGCGCGGGTGCCGTCGGCGTAGGTGACCCGGATCGACTCAGCGCCGTCGACCACGTGCAGCGCGGTGAGTATCGTGCCGTCCGCGTTGGCGATCACGCCGGTGCCGCTGCCGGCCTCGAGACGGTCCTGCGCGTCGTGGCCGGTCGTTTCGATCAGCACCACCGAGGGGGTCAGCGCCTGCGAGACCTCGGCGACGGTGAGAGGCGCGGCCGAGGCGGAGGGCGAGGCCGACGGGGCGGCTGCGGCACGGTCGCCGGTTTCACCCCGATCGGGTACGAGGACGAACGCGGTGATCGCCACGGCCCAGACGAGAGCCGCACCGAGGAGCACCATGCGTCGCCGCTCCGGCGTGTTCCACCGGGCTGCCCGTTTCTCCGATTCCTCCTGCGTCGGCGCGCTATCCGGCTTCTCCGTTCTCGCCGGCTCCCCCCGGGTCGGGTCGTTTCCCTCCGGGCGGAGCACGGTCATCACGACACGACCGCCAGACTCTCCATTCCTTGAATCTAAAAGCGATTCCTAGGAATTCGCCATGAGTCTTCTGGCGGTTTCCGGTACGCAAATGGGTTTATACAAGGTAATAACGACTCGGGTCGAGTTGGTTTGTCAGCTATCTACGGATTCGCACCTGTGCGATGTCCTGCTCATAGCGGGGATCGGGACTTCACCGGCGGGCGCGCCAGCGCCGCAGCCAGCGACGCAACTGGTACGGCCAGGCGCCGCTGGTGGCCGTTACGCCGGGGAGAATGTCGTCGCTGTCGATGGGTCGCATGTCGGGCCTTCCTGTTCGGGGTGCCACTTGGTGAGCGTCGCCGGAGTCCGTCGCGTTACTCGTTGTTCCGGGAGCGCTCCCATGTAACGATGTTCATCACTTCGTCACCCGCATACCCCGAACGGCTCCCCGCGTACCCCTTGAACGCTTCCCGCATCCCTGAACGCTTCCCGCATCCCTGAACGCTTCCCGCATCCCCGAACGCTTCCCGGCGTACCCCCGAACGCGAAGGACCACGCAGATGCGCGCACTCGCGCGGCTGGCCGTGACCACCCTGCTGGTCGCGGCTCCTCTCGCCGCAGTCACCGTCGCCACCAGCACCGCCAGCGCGGCCGACGACCCCGTCCCGATCACCGTGCTGACCAGCGACTTCGAGGACGGCAGCGCACAGGGCTGGACCGGGCGGGCCGCCGAGACCGTCGCGCACAGCACCGCCGTCGCGCACGGCGGCGCGGGCAGTCTCGCGGTCACCGGACGCACCGCCACCTGGCAGGGGCCGTCCCTGGACGTGCTCGGCGTGGTCGAGAAGGGCACCGCCTACACGATCTCCGCCTGGGTACGGATGACGTCCGGCTCGGACAACGTGAGACTCAGCGTGGAGCGGCGCAGCGGCGGTGTCGCCGCCTACGACCAGGTGGTCGGCAACACGGCGGTGACGGCCGGCGGCTGGGTGAACCTGACCGGCCGGTACACGCTCGCGACCGACGTCGACTTCCTGCGGATCTATGTGGAGACCGGGTCGGCGACCGGTGACTTCGCCATCGACGACGTGACGGTGTCCTACGTGCCGGCGCTGCCGATCCAGACCGGCATCCCGGCGGTACGGGACGTGGTCGACGAGTTCCCGGTCGGCGCCGCGATCACCGGGGCGGAGATCGTCGGCGACCACGGCCGGCTGCTCTCCCGGCACTTCGCGTCGGTCACCCCCGGCAACGCCCTGAAATGGGACGCCACCGAGCCGAGCGAGAACACGTTCACCTACGCGCAGGCCGACCCGCTGATCGCGTACGCGACGGCGAACGGTCTCGCCGTCCGCGGGCACACCCTGGTGTGGCACAACCAGACACCGTCCTGGGTGTTCACCGGCGCCGACGGCCAGCCGATGACCGCCACCGCCGAGGACAAGGAACTGCTGCTGGCCCGGCTGGAGAACCACATCCGCAACGTCGCCGGCCACTACGGCGACACGATTGCGGTCTGGGACGTGGTGAACGAGGTGATCGACGAGAACCAGTCCGACGGGCTGCGGCGCAGCACCTGGTACACCGTGGCCGGTCTCGACTACATCCGCACCGCGTTCCGGGTGGCCCGGGAGGTGCTGCCGGACGCGAAGCTGTTCATCAACGACTACAACACGAACGTCCCGGCGAAGCGCGACAAGCTGTATGCCCTGGTCGCCCAGCTGCGTGCGGAGGGCGTGCCGATCGACGGCGTCGGGCACCAGATGCACATCAACGTCAGCTGGCCTACGCTCGCCGAGACCGAGGCGATGATCCAGAAGTTCGTGCCGCTCGGGGTGGAGCAGCAGGTCACCGAGATGGACGTGAGCATCTATCCGAACAGCGGGGAGAGCTTTCCGGCGCCGCCTGCTGATCGGCTTCTCCAGCAGGCGTACGTGTACCGCGACATGTTCGCGCTGTTCCGCCGGTACGCCTCGGAGATCACCTCGGTGACGCTGTGGGGGCTGGCGGACGACAATACGTGGCTCGACACGTTCCCGGTGACCCGCAAGGACGCGCCGCTGCTGTTCGACACCCGGTTACAGGCGAAGCCGGCGTATTGGGGGGTCGTTGACCCGTCCAAGATCGGCGTCTCACCGTCGGCGTCGGCGTCCGTTTCGGTCTCGCCGTCCGCGTCGATCTCGCCGTCCGCGTCGGTCTCGCCGTCCGGGTCGGTGTCGCCGTCGGGGTCCGTTTCGGTCTCGCCGTCCGCGTCGGTCTCGCCGTCCGGGTCGGTGTCGCCGTCGGTCGGGGTGGCGGGATGTTCCGTGACATATCGGGTGACCGGGAGCTGGCCGGGCGGGTTCCAGGGCGAGGTGAAGGTCGCCAACACTGGCACGGCGGCGGTCAGCGGCTGGTCGCTGGCCTGGCAGTTCACCGGTGGGCAGCGGATCGCCCAGCTCTGGAACGGTTCGGTCATCCAGTCCGGGGCCACCGTCACCGTGACCAACACGTCGTGGAACGGCACGCTCGCTCCCGGTGGGTCCGCCACGGTCGGTTTCCTGAGCAGCTGGACCGGCAGCAACCCGGTCCCGGCCGCCTTCACCGTGAACGGCACCGCCTGCGCGGTCAACTGAGCCGGGCGCGATCGCGCCCGGAGAAGCTCTCGGCGGCGGGAGGCGGCACATGCAGCCCCGCTTCCCGCCGCCGAGGCCCAGCACCCGGTCAGGCGTTGATCAGCATGGCCACCGCCTCCGCCGTCTCCGAGTGCCGGGTGAGCAGATCGGCTGCGGCCGAGCCGGGCACGGTCGCGGCGGGCACCGACCACTCCCCCGCGATGCCGAGCAGGGCCGATACCCCGTCCGCCGCCTCCGGGTGAGTCGCCAGCAGCACCCCGGCCGGGCCACCGCCACGGGCCGCCGGAGCGGCCGGCGCGCCCGCGGCCGGCGCCGGGCGGGATTTCCACGGCGGGGTCCACGCGTCGATGCCGGCCAGGGTCGCCGGGAACGTGCGGCCCGCTTCCCGGGTCAGCACCGGGACCAGCTCGGCGGCCTGCGACCTCAGCGTCGTGATCAGCGTGGGCAGCCACGGGAGCAGGACCGGGTCGGGCAGCCGCCCGAACGCCTTCGACAGGGTCTCCACCACGAACGGCGCCAGCCTCGGCACCGGTTCGAGCGCCTGCACGAACCCGCTGACGTACTGCGGGACCGCGGGCACCACCAGCGGATTGGCGAGCAGCTCGTCGACGCGTACCCGAAGGTCGGCGAGCGGCAGGGCGCCCAGCTGGTGGCGCGCCGCCCAGAGCAGGGCCACTTTCGCCGGCGCCTCCGGATGCGACTGCCGGACCGCGAGCTCCAGCTGGGTGCGGTCGCAGCCGAGCGACAACGCCAGGCTCTCCATGCTGAACAGGAATCCGAGCATCGCGCCGACCTGCCGCACGCCGGTGTCGTCGGCCACGAACGCGGTCGGCAGCAGGGTGCAGTAGTGCGCGTATCCCTCCGTGACGAATCGTTCGCACCAGGCCGGGAGCGCCGGCTCGGTAGCGCGGTAATGGGCCATCAGCCGGCGGATGCGGCGCAGCACGGCGGGCGCGTCGTCGACCGTGCGCTCGGCGGCGAGCAGCTCCACCGCCCGGGTGCCGAGCTCGTCGGTGAGACGCGGGCTGCGCAGGAAGAGCAGCGAGTCCTCGACGGCCTTGAGCGCGGTGGCGGCGGTGGCTTTCGGGTCCCAGGCGGATCGGCGCAGCCGCTGCTCCAGGACCTGCTCGACGGTGACGCCCTCGTACCCCAGCTCGATGATGGTGCGCTGGTGGCGGCCGAGGTCGAGGTCCCAGCTCTCCTGGATGTGTTTCTCGCCGAGCCGGCGCGAACCCATGATCGGCCGGACCGCCTGGTCGGGCAGCAGGTAACGCAGCATCCAGAGCAGCTGGGAGCAGGCGGTCAGCTCGGGCTGCGCGGCCAGGTCGAGCAGGGCCCGCTGAATGGTCCGCTGTTCGAGGTTGAGCCCTAGCGGGGCGAGACGGTCGTAGACGTCGCGGGCCAGCGGCGGGAGCGCGGCGTACCCCACCTGGCCGATCCGGTCGCCGCCGAGCAGGATCTCGCAGAGACGGCGCACGTCACGCCGTCCCGGCACGGTCTCCTTCTCGATGCAGGTGACCGCCGCGTCCTGGAAGTCGTACGGCGTGGGCCTGCGCCGCCCGCGCATCCCGGCCAGCAGCACCGACGTCTCGAACACCGCGATCGCGTCCGCCGTGCTCGCCAGGTACCCGTTGCGGCGGGCCAGCCGGACGATGTCGACGCACCAGCCGCGCAGCTCCTCCTCGTCCAGGGCGTCCAGCGCCGCCGGCCCGGTGAGGTAGCCGCTGAGCTGGTCGATGACCGGCCCCGCGGCGGCCGGCGCCGGGAGCGCCGCGGCCTTCTTCCGGCCGCTCTTCTTCTGGCCGGCCAGCGAGAACGGTTTCACCCGGGTCCGCAGCAGCGATTTCTGCCAGGCGGCGGCCGCGATCGACACCGAGCCCGGCGCCAGCCCGAACTGTGCCTCGATCGCCGAGTGGCTGGACGGGATGAGCCCGTAGAGCCATGTCGTCGCGGTCCGCTCGGTGATCGCGAAGTCCGGCGTTCCCGGCTCCGAGCCGGCCTCGGGGACCCGGCTCGACGCATGGAAGGCGCCGCAGATGTAGAGGCAGTCGGCCCGGTCGGCGCCGCTGCGCGCGAGGTGCTCCCGGATCCGGGTCCACATGTAGCGCTCGCGGTCCTCGTCGCTCGCGAAACGCCGGCTGTCGTGCGGCGCGAGCCTGCGGAACAGGCTGCCGATCATGACCATGACCTGCCGGTACGTGTCGTGATCGGCCCCGGCCAGCGGCTGCTCGACATACTGCTCCCACCACTCGGACCAGTGCCGGACCCGGCCGTGGTGCAGCAGGTGCTCCTCCAGCTCGGCGAAGCGGGGGCGCAGGTCGCCGATCTCCACCCCGACCGCGTCACCGTGCAGAGCGTCCTCACCCTGCGGCTCGTCCGCACCGGCGGACGACGAGACGTCCGGCTGCCACTGGAAGACGTGGTCGGTGGACCTGTCGACGAGCACCAGCTCGACGCCGGGGGTGTCCAGCGCGTACGCGATCGCCTGGTACTCCGCGGAGGCCTCGGTGATCGGCGCGACCACGCTGAGCGGCGCGGACTCCTTGGCGAAGCCCTCCAGCTCGGAGGCGAACGCCTGCAGCGCCACCGGCAGCCGGCAGTTCCGCAGCTCGGTGAGGAGCGGCGCGAGGTCCTCGCAGAGCTCCAGGTAGATCACCTTGGGCTGTTTCTCCCGCAGGCGGCGGGCCATCGCCAGCGCCGAAGCCGGCGAGTGGTGGCACACCGGGAAGATCTCCAGCGGCTCGCGCAACGCGTGGTCGACGTCGTCGACCATCCCGGCGAGGATCTCCGGCAGGGCCGCCGGGCCGTCCGCGAGGGCCTCGGCCGCTCCGAGCAGCTGCTCCCGCAGCGCGTCGAAGGGCCGGCTCACGACAGCGTCGCGATCGCCTGGCGGCCGCCTTCGAGGAAGCCGTCCCACTCCCCGCCCTGCTCCCGGCTGCGCGGCTCGACCACGCCGTGCCAGTACTTGTTGAGGATCGCCAGGTCCTCCGGGCTGCGCCGGGCCAGCGAGCCGACCAGGGAGCCGGCGAGGGTCTCGGCGCTGAGCGCGGCGGCGCCGAAGAAGTTGCTGTGCAGGATCGCGTCCTCCAGCACGCCGATCTGCTCGGCGGTGGAGAGCGCCGACTCCAGGCGCTCCTCGTCGCTCGTCGCCGAGCCGGCGGCGGCGCGCAGGTCGGCGAAGCTCTGCAGCAGCACGTCGAGCAGGGTCGGCGGGACCTCCAGTTCGATGTTGTGCCGGCGCAGCAGTTCCTCGGTGCGGAACCGGACGATCTCGGCCTCGCTCTTCTTGTTCGTCACCACCGGGATGCGGACGAAGTTGAAGCGGCGCTTGAGCGCGGAGGAGAGGTCGTTGACGCCCCGGTCCCGGCTGTTCGCCGTCGCGATGATCGAGAAGCCCGGCCTCGCGAAGACGATGTTGTCGGAGTCCAGCTCGGGAATGGAGACGTACTTCTCGGAGAGGATCGAGATCAGCGCGTCCTGCACGTCGCTGGTGGAGCGGGTCAGCTCCTCGAAACGGCCGATCACGCCGCCCTCCATGGCCGTCATGATCGGCGACGGGATCATCGAGGCGCGGGACTGGCCTTTCGCGATGACCATCGAGACGTTCCACGAGTACTTGATGTGGTCCTCGGTGGTGCCGGCGGTGCCCTGCACGACGAGCGTGGAGTTGCGGCTGATCGCGGCGGCGAGCAGCTCGGCCAGCCAGCTCTTGCCGGTGCCCGGGTCGCCGATCAGCAGCAGGCCGCGGTCGGAGGCGAGGGTGACGATGGACCGCTCGACGAAGCTCCGGTCACCGAACCATTTCTGGCTGACCTCCCGATCGAGGCCGTCGGCACGCTCCGAGCCGAGGATGAAGAGGCGCACCATTTTCGGGCTGAGCCGCCAGGAGAAGGGTTTCGGGCCGTCGTCGATCGACTCGAGCCAGTCCAGCTCCTCGGCGTACTTGATCTCGGCGGGGGCGCGCAGCATGTCACTCATGGGGTGTCTCCTAGAAGGCGAGGAAGTTCTTGAGCTCGGTGACGAGCTTCTTGATGCGACCGGACAGCACCGGCGTGCCCTGGTCCTTGAAGCGCTGGCGGAACCAGGGGTTGACGCTCTGCTGGCCGCCGCTGCTGACGGAACCGACCGGGATGAAGCGGGCTCCGGAGCGGTGGATGGCGGCCATCCCGTCGAAGACGGCCTGTTCCTTCCACTCGTAGAAGTCGGAGATCCAGACGACCACGGTGTTGCGCGGGTCGGCGATCTTCGGCCGGGCCAGGTCGAGCGCGACGGTGCCGTCCGTCCCGCCGCCCAGCTGGGTACGCAGCAGCACCTCGAACGGATCGTGCACCCACGGCGTCAGGTCGAGCGCCCGGGTGTCGTAGGCGATCAGGTGCACGTCGACCTTGGGCAGCCCCGCGAAGATCGAGGCGAGGATCGTGCAGTTGACCATCGCGTCGACCATCGAGCCGGACTGGTCCACCACCACGATCAGCCGGGCCGGGGTGATCCGTTTCGCGGTCTGCTTGTAGTAGAGCCGGTCGACGTAGAGGCGCTCCTCCGCCGGATCCCAGTTCGGCAGGTTCTTCCAGATCGTGCGGTTGATGTCGAGGTTGCGGTAGACGCGTCTCGGCGGGATGGACCGGTCGATCGTCCCGGTGCTGGCCTGGGCCACCTGCGTGCGCAGCACCTCGGCCACCTCGTCGACGAAACGCCGGATCAGCGCCTTGGCGTTGGCCAGCGCCACACCGTCCAGGTTGTCCTTGTCGCGGAGCAGCTGCTCGATCAGCGACATGCTCGGGGTGAGCTGCTTGGCCAGGGTGGGGTCGGCCAGCACCTCGCGCAGCCGCATCCGGCTGACCAGGTCGGCCTCGATGGCGGCGAGCACCGGGGCGAGGTCGCCGTCGAACCCGTTGCCCGGCCCGGTCCCGACGCCGGTCCCGCCGCCCGGGGAAGCGCCACCCGCTGAGGTGCCGTCCGGGGAGGTGCCGCCCGGCGAGCCCGCGCCCGCCGGTCCGTCTCCCGCTGACGGGGCGCCCGCGCCGGCGGCCGCGGCGCGGCCGCGCAACGAGCCGGGGGTGCAGCCGAGGGACCGCTCGAACCAGCCCGCGTCCGACTGCCAGCGGGCCAGCTGACCGGCCGTGACGTTGCCCGAGCCGGTCCCGAAGACGTTGAGCAGCAGCTTGGAGACGAGCGCGGCCCGCCGGACCTCGCCCTCCCGGTCGTCGCCCGCCCCGTTGAGCAGGCCGTCGAACTCCGCCTCGAGGTGCGGGAAGCGCTGCACCACCGTGTCGACCGAGACGGCCGGGTCGAGCAGCGCGGCCGGCAGGTCCAGGTCGTCGACGATCGCCATGCTGCCGTTTTCCAGCGCGGCCTGCTCCTCGGGGTCGAAGAGCCGGGCCAGCAGCCGCCAGTACAGCACCTGACGCCGATTTTCCGCGGTGCTCATTTGCGCAGCAGCCTTCCCGCGCGCTCGCGGAGCACGTCGACGGCCGTGCCGGCGACCGCCTCCGCCTTCGCGGCCTTCGCGTCGAGCGGGCCGAGCGCCCAGTCACCGGCGTGCACCGCCACCGCTTTCCGTTTCACCGTGGCCTGCACGGCGAGCGGCTGGAGCGCCCATCGACCGGCGTCCCAACGCAGCAGCCCGAGGCAGGCGGTGGACGCGGTGACCAGGGCCGGGGTGAGCGGGCCGGCGGCGGGCAGCCGGTCCAGGTCGAGCGCCAGCGTGACGCCGCCGAGGTCGAGCCCGTCCGGGCCGGCGGTGTAACCCTCCAGCAGCACCGGCTCGGCGATCGCGGCCGGATGCCTGTCGAGCGGCGGCAGGGACGCTGCCGCCGCCGCGTCGAGCCGGACCCGGGCGGTCGCGAACGGGTCGGCCGGCTCACCGGCGGTGACCTGCGACTCGTCCCAGATCAGGTCGCCGCCGCCGGTCAGGACGAGGCCGCTGACCTCGACCGACCGGTGCTCGGCCAGAGCGGCCCGGAAGATCGGGAACGCCGCCAGCATGCGCCAGGCGGACGGGCCGGTGATGGTCTCGACCTTCGGCGCGGCCACCGCGGCGCGCACCAGGCGGACCTCGCCGCCGGCCGTCTCCAGCAGGCCGTGCGCCTGCGCCTGGAAGATCGTGGGGTGCTCGTGCAGGTCGGCGCCGAGCAGCAGGAACCGCCCGTCGACCGGCTCGCCGGGATCGGCGGGGAACCCGTCCTGGGAGAGCAGCAGGGCGCGGGTCCAGAGGTCCGCCCAGCGCCGGGCCGGGACACGGTCCAGGGTGGCGACCGGCGCGGCGGCGCGGAGCTCGGCGGCGAACCCGTCGAGCAGCACCGCCAGGCGGCGGGCCGCCGGATCGGCGAGCAGTGCCTGCACGGCCGGCGAGCCGGCCGCGGCGAGCTCGTGGTCGACGCCGCGCCACCCGGCGATCGCCAGCTCGCGCAGCCAGGAGCGGCTGCCGCCGGCGACGAGGGCCGGGGCCTCGACCGGGGCGGGCGACGGCAGCCGCTTGCGGGCGAGCGTGCCGAGCAGGGCGTCGTGCGCGGCGCCGAGCAGCGCGGTGCGCGCGCCGGCCAGCACCGCCAGGTGCTCGTCGGTGACGGTCCCGGCGACGATCTTGCCGATCGAGTCGGTCACCCGGCCGGCGAGCGGTGAGCCGGCGAACGCGGCGGCCAGCGCCGACAGCGACGCGGCACGCTCCTCGTCGATCCGGGCCAGGCCGTGCACGAGCACGTCGTCCAGGCCGTCGACCAGGACCAGCGTCTCGCTCAGCCCGGCGGGGCGGGCGCGCAGGGCGTCGGCGAGCATCAGCGCACCGTCCCGGCCGCGGGGAACCACTGCAGGTCGGGCAGCGGGTCGGTGGTCGCCGGCAGCTCCAGGTAGGAGAGGTGCCGCAGGAAGCTGCTGAACACCTCGGCCGCCCGGTTCGGCGCGGCGACCGGGTGCAGGCCGGTGATCAGGTCGGCGCCCTCGACGACCTCGACCTTCAGGTAACGCGCGACGCGCGCCGCACCGTACTGCAGGGTGGCCTCGGCCAGCAGCGAGCGCAGATGGTTGCACGGGTAGGCCCCGCTGAGGCCACCGCACGGGCGGTTGTTGTTGGTGTTGCAGCTCAGGCCGTGATCGCCCGCGGTGATCGAGGAGACGTAGACCCGGGAGACGTCGGACCCGCTCGACACCACGCCCTGCAAGCGGCCCTCGGCGAGCTCGAGAAAGGGCACTTTCGCCAGTTTCCGCGATCGCACTGGCTCGATGACGGGCGCCGAGCTGCGGCGCTCGTAGGGGATGCTCATGGGGCGTAGTTCTATCGGAGGGGTCCGACAAAAACCGGTCGGTCCTGGCCGGACCCCCTCGACCTCAGCCGTGTTCGCGCAGGCCCATCCGCGCGTGCAGGGCCCGCAGCGGCCCGGGCGCCCACCAGTTCCAGCGGCCGAGCAGCCGCATGAACGCCGGCACCAGCACCGGCCGGACCAGCAGCGCGTCCAGGATGATCGCCAGCGCCGCGCAGAGCCCGAAGAACTGGATGAACGACACCCCGGACACCAGCATGGCCAGGAACGACACCGACAGGATCGCGGCGGCGGCGCTGATCACCCGGCCGCTGCGGGACAGGCCCTCCACCACAGCGGTACGCAGATCGGCGCCCTGCCGATGCCGTTCGATGATCCGGGACAGCACGAACACCTCGTAGTCCATCGAGAGCCCGAACGCCACGCAGAACAGCAGCACCGGGATCGCCACGGTCAGCGGTGTCGCGGTGAATCCCAGCACCTCGGACAGGTTGCCGTCCTGGAAGATCCAGACCGCGACGCCGAAGACCGAGCTCATCGTGAGCAGGTTGAACACCAGCGCCTTGAGCGGCAGGAGCACGCTGCCGGTGAGCAGGAACAGCAGCGCGAACGTGGTGCAGGCGATCAGGATCAGCGCGTGCGGCAGCCGTCCGCCGATCGAGGCGGTGATGTCGACCAGCTGCGCGGCCGGGCCGGTGGCCATGACCGGGACTCCCGCCGGCACCGGCACGGCACGGATCGCACGCGCCAGGTCGGCGCCCGCGTCCGAGTACGGCTCCACGTCGGTGAGCACCGAGAAATAGGTGGCCAGCTTCCCGGACGCGTACGTCCGCGGATGCATCGTGATCAGTTTCGGGGTCGCGACGCCGTGCACGAACGTCCCGGCCATGCTGTCCACCCGGCTCACCCCCTCGACCCGGGAGAGCCGTGCCGCGTACACGGCGGCCCGCTTGATGCCGTTGGTGCCGGTTCCCCAGCCGTCGGCGACGATCACCGTGGCGCCGCTGCCGGTCCCGGCGAACTCGGTGCGCAGCGCGTCCGCGACGACCCGGCTCTCCGCGTCCTTGGGCAGCACCCGGTCGTCGGCGATGCCGAACTTGATGTGGGTGAACGGCATCGCGAGCGCGATCAGGAACAGGATCACCGGTACGGCGCTGCGGAACGGCCGGCGCATCACCTCCGCGGCGACCCGTCCCCAGAACGGCGCGTGCCCGCCGGCGGCCGGTCGCCGGCGCAGCACCGGCCACCTGTCGATCCGGTCCCCGAGCAGCACCAGCAGGGCCGGCAGCACCATCAGCGCGGCGCAGACCGTGGCGATCACGACGGCGATCCCGGCGTAGGCGAACGACCGCAGGAAGTACTGCGGGAAGACCAGCAGGCTGCACAGCGCGACCGCCACGGTGGCCGCGCTGAAGACCACGGTCGACCCGGCGGTACGCATCGTCGCCGCCAGCGCCGTGATGTTGTCCGGGTCGCGGAGCCGCTGTTCCCGGTACCGGGAGACGAAGAGCAGGCTGTAGTCGACGGCCAGGCCCAGTCCCAGCGCCGTCGCCATGTTCACCGCGAAGACCGAGACGTCGGTGAAGACCGCCAGCAACCGCAGCGTGCCGAGCGTCGCGACGATCGAGAAGAGGCCGATCAGCAGCGGCGCCCCGGCCGCCCACACCGTGCCGAACACGAGCAGCAGCAGGATCAGCGTGATCGGCACCGCGATCGCCTCGGCGCGCGCCAGGTCCTCGGTGACCTGGGCGTTGATGTCGTTGTTGACCTGGGTGATCCCACCGAACCCGACGGTCACCGCGCCGGTGTGCCCGGCGAGCTCGTGCAGGTCCTTCACCCGTGCGGCGCTGGTGTCCTCGTCGCCGTCGACCCGGGCCAGGATGATGCCCTTGTCCCGGTCCCGCCCGGCCAGTTGCGGCGCCCGGCCGGCCCAGTACGAGCCGACCACGCTCACGCCCTCGGTCCCGGTCAGCCGCTGCGTCACCTGGTCGGCGACCGTGCGGACGTCCGGGTCGTCGACGTCGCCGCCCGGCTTCTCGAGCATGACGACGAGGTTCGGGTCGGCGGCGTGGAAGTGCTGGGCGAGCGACTTCTGTCCCCGTACCGATTCCGAGCTCGGATCGTCGAAACCGCCGGTCTTCAGGGCCCCGACCAGGTCACCGCTGAACACGATGGCGGCCACCGCGATCAGCAGCGCGGTGATCAGGACCGATTTGGGGCGGCGGGTGACGAGCCGTACCACCGGCCCGGTAGCCGGGCCGGTGGTCGGGACGCGCCGGCCGGTGGTGACCGGGCGCGGGGTTACCGATGTCATTCCGCGCTCACACGGACTGGGACAGTGTGGCCGGGTCGAGGTGGCGGGCCAGCAGGTCCACGGTCTTCTCGATGTCGTCCGTGGTGTGCTCGGCGGTCACGAAGAACCGCAGCCGGGCCATCTTCTCCTTGACCGCCGGGTACAGGATCGGGTTCGCGCTGACCCCGTTCTGGAACAGCATGTCGGCGAGGAGCAGCGCCTTGATCGAGTCACCGGTGATCGCCGGGACGACGGGCGTGCCGACGGCGCTTCCGGTGTCGACCCCGGCCTCCTTGGCGAGCCGCAGGAACGTGCCGGCGTTGTTGTGCAGCGCGGCCAGCCGCTGCGGCTCCTCGCGGAGGATGTGCAGGGCGGCGAGCGCCGCGGCGGCGTTCGCCGGGCTCATGCCGGCGCTGAAGATGTAACCGGGCAGCGTGTACCGCATGTAGTCGATCAGCTCGTGCCGGCCGGCGATGTAACCGCCGCAGCTCGCCAGGGACTTGGACAGGGTGCCCATCCAGACGTCCACGTCGGTGCGCTCGACGCCGAAGTGCTCGCCGACGCCGCCGCCACGGGCGCCGAGCACGCCGATGCTGTGCGCCTCGTCGACCATCAGCAGCGCGCCGTGCTTCTTCTTGAGCGCGATCAGCGCCGGCAGGTCGCAGATGTCGCCGTCCATGCTGTAGACGCCCTCGACCACGATCAGCACCCGGCGGTACCGGTCACGGGTGGTGGTGAGCAGCTCGTCCAGGGCCGCGTAGTCCTGGTGGGCGAACGGCTGGCGGCTGGCGCCGGAGAGCCGGCAGCCCTGCAGGATGCTGTCGTGCGCGAGCGCGTCGTGCACGATCAGGTCCTCGGGGCCGACGATGTGGCCGATCACGCTGACGTTGGTGGCGTGACCGCCGATCATGGTGATCGCGTCCTCGCAGCCGACGAACTCGGCGAGCGCCCGGTCCAGCTCGTCGTGCAGGGCCCGGTTGCCGGAGAGGATCCGGGCCGCCGAGACCGAGGAGCCGTACCTGTCGACGGCCTCCTTCACCGCGTACGCGACCATCGGGTGCCCGGCCAGGCCGAGGTAGTTGTAGCTGGAGAAGGAGATCAGCTGCCGGCCGCCGACCGTGGTGGCCCGGCCGATCCCGGCCTCGTGGACGATGAAGTACGGGTTGGCGACCTGCACCATCCGCTCCATCATCGCGCCACGCTGGCGGAACTCCACGACCTCGGGCAGCGCGGCCACGTCGGCGACCTCCTTGCGCGGCGGCGCCACCAGGGCACGCTCCGGCGTCGGCACGACCGGCGCGGCGTGCTGCGGCTGCGCGGGCGGCGGCGAGGCCACGGCCGGCGTGCTGTTGCCGCCGAGCGCCGCGGACAGCAGCTGCGCCAGGTCGCCGACCTTGTGCACCTCGAACATGTCGGCCGGGTCCACGTCCACGTCCGGCCAGCGCCGCCGCATCGCGGTGAGCAGCTCCGAGATCATGATCGAGTCGAACCCGAGGTCGTCGGCGAACGACTGCTCGGCACGGACCAGGTCGGACGGGTACGCGCTGATCGAACCGATGATCTTCGCGAGCTCGCCGACGATCGCGCCGACGTCGTTCGGCCCGGTCTTCTGCGCCGGCACCACGGCCCGCTTGGCCACCGGCTCGGGCTCCTGGACCGCCCGGACGACAGGTGCGGCCTGCTCGATGGCCGGCGCCGCGATGGCCGGCGCGCCGATGGCCGGCGTGCTGATGGCCCGGATCGGCTCCACACCGATGTTGCGCAGAACGTCGAGCTGTTCCCGCATCAAAGAAATGACGTCGTTCACTGGCGTCGGATCTCCATTTCTGGTGGCGACCGGAAGCGCCGAGCGCTCCGGCAGGCGTAGGTCGAGCTCTCCGGCGGGCAGCGCCGGGCGCTCCAGCGCGGTGGTGACGGGAATCGGACCGGCTTCCTCGGCGGTCCGGCGGATCGAGTAGTACTGCGTGGCGAGCGGCGACGGCGGCAGGGTCAGCAGGGGTACGCCGAGACCGCTGAACAACGGCGTCAGGTCCACCGGCACGCCCGCGACGGCGAGCCGTCCCAGGCCTTCGAGCAGCGCGTACCCGTCGTCCGGCTCGGACGGCATCAGCGCGATCTTGCTGAGCCGCGCAGTGGACGGGATCTGCGCGGCCATGCCGAGCAGGGCGTCGCCGGCGCAGACCTGCACGAGGATCCGGGCGCCCGCGGCAGCGGCCGTGTCGACGGCGTCACGGAAGAGCACCGGCGACGAGATGTGCCGGCTCCACAGCGCGCGCAGCTGGTCCGGCTCCGCCGCCGCCTCCGGGTCGACGCTGGACACGAACCGCACACCGGGTGTCCGGACCGCCAGGTCGGCGGTGTACTCGGCGATCCGGCCGTCCACCTCGGCCAGCAGCGGCGAGTGGAACGCGTGCGACACCCGCAGCTCGACCGCCGACACCCCACGGGTACGGCAGCGATCCAGCAGGTGCGCGACGGCGTCCCGGTGCCCGCTCGCCACGGTCTGCGCCGGGTGGTTGTAGCACCCCGCCCAGACCCCGCGGATGCCCGAGCGCAGCTCCTCGAAGGCGGCCGCGTCGGCCTTGATCGCGGCCATCGTGCCGGGCGCCGGTTCCTCCCCCGAGGTCACCGCGGCGCCGCGCTCGATCAGGAAGTCGAGGCCGTCGTCCGGGGTGAGCGCGCCGGCGGACACGGCGGCGACCAGCTCGCCGACGCTGTGGCCGAGGGCGACGTCCGGCGTGACACCGCAGTCGGCGAGCAGCTGGGCCATGCTGATCCCGGCGATGCCGAGACCCGGCTGGCAGATCCGGGTGTCGCTGACCTGCGCCTCGGCGCCCGGTCCGGGGTTCTCGCAGAGCAGGTCGGAGACCGCGGTGCCGGTGCGCTTGTCGACGGTGTCGGCGAGCGGCCCGGCGTACCGGGCGAAGAGCGGGAACCGCTCGACCAGGTCACGCAGCACACCGGGGCGCAGCGAGCCCTGTCCGGGGAAGAGGAACGCGACCTTGCGGTCCTCCTCCTCCAGGGGCGCTTCGGCCGCGTACAGGCCGGGGCCCAGCTTGCCGAGAGCGCCGGCGCCGAGCTCCTGCGCGGCGAGCGCCAGACGCGCCGCGAGCTCCGCTCGCGTCCGGCACATCACGGCCAGGCGAGCCGGGAGCGCTTCGCGCGTGGCCATGGTCCGGGCCACTGCGGCGGGCGTCAGGGCCGGGTCGGTGGAGACCATGGTGGAGAGCCGCCGGGCGTACGTGGAGAGCAGGTCGACGGTGCCCGCGGTGATCAGCACCATCCACGGCCGGCCCTCCTCGCCGGTGTCCTCGCCGAGGCTCAGCGGGCTCGGGGCCTCGCTCAGCACCGCGTGCACGTTGGTCCCGCCGAACCCGAACGAGTTGACCCCGGCGCGACGCTTGTCACCGGGGATCTCCGGCCACTCCCGCGGCGCAGTGGTGATCGACAGGCCGGCGGCGGACAGCGGCAGGTTGGGGTTCTGGTTGATCGCGGGCTGCGGCGGCACCGTGGTGTGGTGCAGGGCCAGCGCGGCGCGCATGATCCCGGCGGCGCCGGCGGCCGGCATGGTGTGCCCGATGGTGGCCTTGCCGGAGGAGAGGTAACAGGGCCGGTCGGTGACGTCCGAGCGCAGCCGGCGGATCGCCTCGACCTCGACCCGGTCGCCCACCGCCGTGCCGGTGCCGTGCGCCTCCAGGAAGTCGATGGCGCCGGCTTCCAGCCCGGCGTCCCGGTACGCGGCACGCATGGCCGCTTCCTGACCCTCCGGGAACGGTGTCATCGGCCCGGCGCCGCGCCCGTCGTTGGCGGTGCCGATTCCGTTGATCACGGCGTAGATCCGGTCGCCGGCCGCGAGCGCGTCGTCCAGCGGGCGCAGCACCGCGAGCGAACCGCCCTCACCGAGGACGAAGCCGTCGGCGCGGACGTCGAAGGGCCGGCAGACGCCGTCCGAGGAGAGCGCGCCCACCCGGGAGAAGCCGATCAGCGCGCTCGGCGTCATGTTGATGAAGACGCCGCCGACCAGCGCCGTGGTGCAGGAGCCGGTGCGCAGGTGGTTGATCGCCTCGTGCAGGGCGACGAGCGCGGAGGAGCAGGCGGCGTCCACGGCGAACGACGGGCCACCGAGATCGAGCAGCTCGGACACCGTGCACGGCGCCATGTTGAGCAGATTGCCGGCGAGCGAGAACGACTGCGGCGGCTCGATCGAGGCGGCCGCCTCGGCGGTCGCGGCGAGCAGCCTCTCGTCGTAGGAGCCGGCCGGCAGCGAGCCGTCGGCCAGCATCGTCGCCATGATCCGGGCCCCGGCGATCTCCCGGTAGTCCGACGAGCTCAGGCCCACGAAGACCCCGGTACGGGCGCGGTCGAAGTCGCTCCGCTCCCAGCCGGCGTCCTGCACCGCCTCCCGGGCCAGGTCGACGAGCAGCCGGTGCTGCGGGTCCATGGCCTTCGCCCGGCGCGGCGGAACGCGGTGGTGCAGAGCCGCGAACTGCTCGACGTCCTCGAGGAACGCCACCCGGTCGGTGTAGGTGGAGTACTTGTCCCGGTAGTTGGTCGAGAAGAAGCTGTCGTGATTCCACCGTTCGGCCGGAACCGGCCGGAAATGATGAGCAGCGTTCAACGAGTTCGTCCAGAACTCGGTAACGTCGCGAGCGCCCGGAAAACGGCAGGAAAGGCCGACGATCGCTATATCCACTGATGTCCCCATGCTTGCGGTACCCGTTAGGCCCGACCGGAAAGAGAGCAGAAAAGCGCCGACCTCGCCGATGAACAACCGCCGGCGGTGGCGCTAATGAGCAAGGGCTGACGCCTTCCGGGACTCTTCCCCGGACGTCGCAGCCTGATCGTACAAGAAGCTAGAGCATGTGATCTCGATGAAGAAGATCCTTCCCATGGCGTCACCCAGATGGGTTCAGCACTGCTCTGAGCTGCTGATACTCACCGGCATCACCGGCGGCTCACGAAGCCGAACATATCTATCAATTCATTCTTTGAATAAACCTCGATATCCTTCTTAGGCGCGGTTCACTCCTACTCAACGGAGCGGCATTCGGAAGGTGTCGGGGCGGGTTGATGATTCACAGCACATCTCGCCGCCACTCATTCGCGATGCCACCGGCAACGTCGCTCGACGCGCAGGAAACGCCCCGGAGCGGAAAGGGTTACGAATGTTGACCCGATTCGGTAGTCATCGGCCACTCGTGAGTGCGGCGTTTTGGCGTTGGGTCGCTGGATCGCCTAGTTTTCTGCGCCATGAAGCACATGACCAAGCGGTGGCTCGCCGCCGCGGCCGCTGTGGCAGCCCTTGTCGCAGCGAACCCGGCGCCGGCTCAGGCCGCACCCACTTTCCAGCGGCAGCGTCTCATCGCGACTGCCTACTACGGCACCATGGACATCATCGCCCGGGAGACGCTCGGCCTGCGGGCCCGGTTCATCACGGTCGGCGGACGTCCCGTCCCCAACCTGATCGTCAACTTCGTCACCACCGGGGAGCGGTTCCCGATGTGCGAGGCGACGACCGACCTCAACGGCTGGGCCGAGTGCCGCAACGGCCCGATCCCCCCGCCGCAGTCGCTGGCCAACCTTCTGGTCAACGGCTACGACGCCGTCTTCGACGGAAACCGCTACTACATGCCGGTGAGTGCGCACAACAACATCGGCATCGGCTGACGCCAGCCCCGGCAGCCCGGCCGGTGATCGACAGCCTCAGCCCTCGATCACCGGCCGCCCAAACCGCGAAAAGCCCCGCCAACCAGCGGGGCTTTCAGGCGTCACAGAGCAGCTCTCCGCCCGTACCGAAGCGGGGTTGAACGTGATGCACCTTCCCCGCAACCACCGCCGAAGCCCGCCCCCGGCAGAGGGGGCCGCGGGTGGCGAAGCCCCCGCCGCGCGACGAAGTCGCGCAATGACAAAACGAGCGCCCCCGTCTGCGCTTTCCGCAGACAGAGACGCCCCAAGCTCGTGGGCGATACTGGGATCGAACCAGTGACCTCTTCCGTGTCAAGGAAGAGGACACTTGCTGACCAAGGAGTTTGACAGCTCACGAGGGAACTGTTATAGCGCTTGGAAGTGGCTGCTCATGGCGCTAAGTTGCGCCTCGCGCGGGACGTGCTGAGGGAATCTTGAGGGAATCTCTCGTCGTCGGCGCTGAGGGAATCCCTCACTCCCTCAATGCCAACCGCGTCGCCAGGCTTCGACAGAGTTCCGACAGCCCGCCGAGGGCCGCGATGAGGGGCGCCCTCTCAGCTCGATGAAGTGTCCGAGCGTGTCCTGCCCAACCTCGCGGCGACCTCATCGAGGACGGGCTGCCACAGATGTGGGGCGATGAGGCTGAGTCTCCCCATGATGTCGTCGACGATGAGGCCGACCACCTGGCGCTGCAGGGCGTCGGCCGCGGTGACCGGCTCCACGGACACCGCGGTGGGCGGCGGTGTCTCTGTGTTCTCAGCCTGCTCAGCACCTACCACTCGGCGCGGCGAGTTCTCCGGAGAGGCGCTGGCCGGCTGCGGAGCAATGGAAATGACGTCGAGGCGCTGTGTGGCTCGGGTCAGCGCTACGTACAGCAACCTGTCACCGCGGTTACCGTCGTCGTTCTTGAGGATGCCGGTGGGGTCGACGACTACCGTGACGTCGAACTCCAGGCCCTTGGCGTTCTCCGGGCTGACCACCGTGGTGTCGGCATCGAGTTCGGCACGGTCGGCGTCGCCCCAGTCGATGCGGGCATCGGTCAACGCGGCCTCGACGGCTTGCCGCCGAGATGCGGGGCAGACGACACCCACGCCCAGATCGTCGTCCAGGTGGTGAACAACCCGTTTCGCCAACTGTGCGGCGAAGGCTTGTTCGTCCAGTTCACACCAGAACGGCTCCTCGTCGGCCTCCCGAACCGGTTGGGGCGGTTCGACACCAGGGGCGACATCTGGCGCAAGGCTCGCCGCGAGTTCGTGGATCTGCCGAGGTACGCGATAGCCGTAACGAAGTTCGTGCCAACCGACAGGAAGGCGATCCGGCAGGTGGCAGAGCAGGTCGTCCCAGTCGTCACGTGACCACAGGCCTGTCGACTGCGCGATGTCACCTACCACCGTCATCGACCCGTGAGAGCGCCGCGCGAGAGCCCGCAGCTGCATCGGTGACAGATCCTGCACCTCGTCGACGACGATGTGACGGTATCGCTGCGGCGAGCCGTTGATCAGTTCGTCCGCCTCGTCGAGGAGGAACATGTCGGCCAAGGTCCAACGTTCCTGGGCCGACGGTCGAGGTTCCCGCCACATCTGGCGGAGGTCCTCGGCGGTGAAGTTCCCCGCGCTGACGCCCTGCAACTCATCCGCACGGTTCAGCACTCGCTGAACCAACGCCGCAGCCGTCATCTCGGGCATGATCTGCCCGGTCAGAGCCATCGGGTCCTGTTCGTCGACCCAGGTGCCATTCCTGGAACATTCGGTTCGGAACCAGCCGCACAACCGCAGCCGCGCCTGCTGGTAGGTCCCGGCCTGCAACGCGTCGTCGACCGCTGCGACGAGTCCCGCGCCATCGAACGTGTATGTCCGGCCGTTCACCTGGGCCTCCCACGCCTTCACCGCAGAAGGTCGTTCGACTCCCTGCATCAGTGCCCAGGCCAGGAGCCCAGCCATCCGCACATCGCCCTTGAGCGCGGCGACGTTCTCGCTCTCTCTCCCGCGCACCTGGGGTCTCGGACGGATGTCTGGACGAAAGTCGCCGATGGCCAAGTGGGCGACGTCGTCCCCCAAATCGGGGAGCAGATCCTCGATGTAGCGGACGAACGTGCTGTTCGGCCCCACGACCAGCACGTCCTCAGCGTCGAGCTCGTCATGGTTGTACAGCAGCCAGGACACCCTGTGCAGTGCGATCGCGGTCTTGCCTGTGCCTGGACCACCTTGGATCACCGTCAACTGGTTCAGCGGGGCCTCGATCACCTCATACTGGGCGGCCTGGATAGTAGCGATGATGCTCCGTAGTTCACCCGCGCGAGGCCTGTAACTCGGTCAACAACGCGTCGTCCAGGTGCGGAAGGCAGGCGCCGTCGGCGTCGACCGAGGTTTCTGGGACGTCATCGAACACCGTGTCTGCGAATCCGTCGACCCGGTTTCCGGTGCACCGGAAGACCCGTTTGCGGCGCACACCGAGTGGATCAGCCGGCTTGGCCTTGTAGTAGGCCGCGGCTGTCCGAGACTTCCAACTGGTGACGAGAAGGCTGGAGGCCTCGTCACGGATGAGTTCGTGACCGACATAGAGGCGTTCGCCGAGATCGGTGTCGATCCGGCCGATCGCGACCTGATCCAGCGGGCCCGCCATCGACGCGAGACGCGCTTCGACATAGCGGGCTGCGCGCTGTGCCGCCCCCTTGTTCGCAGTGGCGCCGGGGATATCAGCGACCGCCCGGCGCCTACGCTCGCGCTCGCCTGCAGCGCGATCGAAGTACTCCTGCTCAGTCGCGATCTCGGCCGCCACCGTGCCGTCGGCAGTCATGACTCACGCTCCGGTGGATCACATCGCATCCGCATAGGTGACGGTGATCGTATCTTGCCTGGATAATCGATCGATCCCGCGTTCAGAGCACGTGGATCGGTCTACAGACACCATGCGGCGGATGAGTAATCCACGCCCCGGCGAACTCGGCCCGAGGTGTCACGCCACTTGCGACGACAGCAGAAGATCCTATGTCGTTCCCTCGATCGGAACCCGTTCCCTCGTAACCGCCTGATTACTACTAAAACGGCACCCATTCCTCCGCGATCTCGGCGGAGAGAACGACACAGATCAGTCCGCCGAGCCCGACGGGGTAATGAGCCTGGTTCAAAGGCTGGAGGCACATCTGGCCGGAGATCGAGTCGTCCTCTGCCCTGCCGGTCCGGTGCTTGTTCTTTCTGGCCGAGTGAATCTCAGCGGCTTCCGAACTTGGTCCACGCTTCAGCCGGATCGGTCACAGCGGCGCTCTCCGAGGCAGCGGGCAACGGACTGCTTCCGGCGTAGCCGACGATGCCCGTGAACAGGTTGTGCCATACCGAGGCACGCCAGCCTGTGGGGGTCGGCCAGGCAAGCAGCAGTCGTCTTCCGTTCCACCAACCGTGAACCTCGCCGTTGAAGTGGGCGATGACGTGGGTGTCCGGAAACTTTCGGAGCCGATCGAGCACAAGGAGTACGGCTCGCTTCGGATTCTTTCTTACCTGAACGACCACCGTACCGTCGGTGGTGAAATCCGCCGAGTCACTGATGTCATCGAGTTGATCGAGGGCATCATCGATTTCACGGCGAGCCAACAGCCACTCAAGGTCGGATCGGATGTTCACCGCCGTGAACCTGGGGCCGAGCGTGTGGCCGCTGAGCTGGTAAGCGTACCTCTCGATGGTTTCGAGGTTCACGTCGAGTGCCCAGTCCCGCCAGTCACGGAAGGCGGCCAGGAAACTCTTGAAGCCGGCAGCCAGGCCCGGATCATCGGGCTGGGACAGCGTCCCATGCCGAATGGCGAGCAGCCCGATGACAGCGAGGGCGCCGTGCTCAACGGCGAGGGACTTGTCCTCCGGGGCAGCCCACAGGTTGTCCAGGCCGTCATGAACCAACCAGGCCCAATCTTGAGGGTAGGGCCAGAGGCCACCCCCAACGGCAATCAACAGGCTTCGGTACGACGCCAACTGTGCCCCGAGCGGCCATTCGGCGGATTCCTCAACGAGGCGTCGGAACCACGCCCGCGCTCTCATCCGCTGGTTCTCGGTCTGGGCTTGAAACGCGGCTGCCGCACTCAGGGGAGGAGTCATGCTCTTCGAAGCCGACTGTTCCAGGTCTTTGCGATCGGGCTCGCCTTCATCGCCTTTGAGTTCGCCGCCGTCGTTACCTCCGGCTGAGGCCTCGTTGCGATCGCGTCCGAGGGCAAGGTTCAGCAGCCCGGACCCGACCGCGCGGCGGATGTCCTCTTCCACCCGCGCTCGGCGCCGCCGACGACTGAGCGGCGTCTCCTCCTCATCGGGGCGGGGAGGGACGATCTCGGCGAGTCTGCGCAGCGCGTCGAGCAGCGCTTGCATCTGTTCCTCGCTACCCAGCAGTTCGGGTAGCGATTGTTGCTCCAGCGGCGATGGATGCCGAACCCGGGCCAACGCACTGTGTACGTCAGTGACGAGCGCGGCACCAAGAGCAGCGCCGCTGTCGTCTCGGACCGTGACGGATCGGGACAGGGTGCCGGGACTGTGATCAAGGCGGTAGGTGTGGATGGCGTCGTTATTCGCGGCGCGGATTGCGGTGTGCGTCTCGCCTGCGACGTCGATGAGCAAGTGATCGGGTGCCGTACCGGCGGTCACCAGGATGGTGATCTCGATCCGGTCGGGGTCGGTGAGGATCTGGGCGGTCAGCACCCGGATGGCGGGGTTCGGCTCGGTTTCCCGGCCCGGTTCTCGGAGTAACAGATCGTCGAGATCCTTCTGCTCGGCGTCGACCAGGTCGACAACCGACTCGACGATCTCCTGCAGGAGCGCCAGCTCACAGTTGCCGCGGTCGTCATCCATCGACCGCAGCAACGCGGCGCGGGTGCAGTTCGCGCTGCCGGTGACCAGGACGCCGGCAGGTCCGGACCACCATTCGAGCGCCTTGCCGTGGTGGTAGCGCGACGTCCTCGGCTGGGCGACTCGAACGGTGCCGACACGGTCCAGCACCCGCTCGAAGCGGCCGGAGTCGAGCTGGGCGTCACGGGTGAGGAGGACCTCGAGACTGTCAGGCCGCAGCCGGGTGATCAGGGTTGTCAAGGCATCGGCAGGCGGGTCGAAGAACGGTGATGCGACGCCCAGTCGGTCGACGGGATGATCCGGCATTGGCAGCTGGTCCATGATCGACACCTGGTCATTGGTGATCAGCCAGGGTTCGTCCGGTTCCGGCCGGCTCGGGCGGGTGGTCAACAGATCGGCGACGCGGTGCAGCCGTTGTACGCCGAGCGGCTCCATCCACAACCGGTCGGGGAGCCGACGGAGCCATGCGGCGAGGTCTTCCACCAGCGTCGGGATGGTGGGACCGTCGATGCGTAGATGCGTCCATAGCTCGGCGTTGTGATGCCAGCCGGCCGAGGTGGCGTTGCCGGAGCCGATCGAGATCAAAGCATCGTCGGCGGATGCCGCGACCAGTAACTTGGGATGGAACGCGCCGCCGGAGCGGCACTGCACTGGTACGGGCACATAGTCGGTGAGCGGTCCGCCACCGGCGGCGAATCCCGGCTCGACGTGCCCCGCGTCGTAGACGATCGTGACGCGCGCGCCACGGGCCCGCGCCTGCCGTACACACACGTCCTCGAAGAACGGAAGGTCGCTGGTGTAGGTCAGGACCAGGATCTCCTCGGGGTCCGCGATCGGCAGCTTCTGCAGGATCCGCGGCGGCGGTGCCCCGGTGAGGTCATAAGTCATGAACCTGGGCTCCACTCGGTTCCGTACGGACCCTGCTTCCATGTCATGCCGTCGTCCGAGACATCGAGTACGCCGAGCTGGAGCAGGACGCTGGCGAAGGTGTCCAGCCGTAGGGACGCCGGTGCGTCTCCCTCGCGGCCCTCCAGCCGCAGCCGATCACCGACGACACGCAGCCGGGTCGGCATTCGCAGCCCCGTGCGGGTCCACTGCATCTTGTCCCGGCTGACCTTCTCTGCCCGGTTGAACATCGCAATCGCCAGCGATCGAGCGGCATCTGGCAGGGGAATATCAGCATGGTCGTCGATCCAACCGCGGAACCACACCGGCCCCATTCCGGTCTGGTCGTACCGCAGGAACGCTTCCCGGCTCAGGCCGTCGACTTCGTCGGCACGGCGCGCGCCGACAGCGAGCAACCGCAACAGTTGCAGCACAGACCAGCCGCCGGCCTGGCCGACTTCGTCGTTCAAGTCGTGTTCTACCGGCTGCAAACCACTATTGCCGTCCACGGTCGGAGGAAGATCATCCCGCAACGCCTGCCGCACCCGGACGCTAGGAAGACCCGCCACGAAGACCGCGACCGCATCCTCGCGGGTACCCGTCCCGCTCAACGGCGCGACGAGGTTCGCCCACAGCAGCCGCCAGGCCCAGACCGACCAGTTGCGTAACAAGGCCCCACGCCAGCGCATGGCATGATCCAGGTTCGCTCCGCCCAGAATCTGCGGCAGGTCGGAAGTGAAGCAGCACAACCGGTCCATCATGAGGTCGATGTTGTCGTCGACCGGCTGACCGTGAACGGCCCTGGTGAGAACAGCCGCGCTTGCTCGATGGGCAGCGGCCAGATCCGGGTCGGGCACATCGGTGCCGAAATAGGCCCGCCTCAAGCTGGCGCCATCCGTCTTCGCGCTGACCTGACACAGGCAGACCCCGACGGCGCCGTCCAGGTCCGCCATACTCAGTACGTCACCGCCCAGCGCGAGTTCAATGGCCTGATCCAGCGCCCCCAGAGCTTCAGGCTCGGCGGCAGGGCCCGGTGCCGGGAGAACCTCCGGAGTGATCAATCCCAACGCTGTTTCGATACCGCCGTAAGTCCCGTAGAAACCGTTGGCAACGACGCTGTAAGCGCGGGACAGCTCGTCAAGATCGATCGATTCGGAGCCGTCTAATGCCTGGGCGATCGTGTTCACTCCGTGCGGTCTCCGCTTGCCAGCGCGCCGTTGATGGACTTCCCTGTCCACGGCGTCGTGGCGTAAGGAAACCGCAGCCAGGATGACCTCACAACGTCGCAGGAGTTGCCGAAATGCGGGTAGATCGTCGGTCGACCACCCACGCCGACTCGCCTCGACGGCCATGCGCGCGTGCAGGGAGAGATAGCGAGCGTGCGGTGTAGTCGTGATCACCGCTGGCACGAGCTCGGACGCGTGCGCGGCTGTCACCGCCTCCACCGCGAGCGGCTGCCGACCAGTGTCCTCCGGGCTATCAGCCTTAGCCGACCAAGCCGCCCCAGCCACCAACATGGCAACCATCCTTCCCTACGGCAGTGAGGCGATGACAGTGCGGAATCGCGACAGCGGCCTGCCCCGTCACCCTGGTCGCCCGATCGATGGCCCCAGCGTCCGGGCACATCACCTCGGCAAAGATCGGCAACCGCCATCGCTCGGGTCCTGATCCGCCCTCCGGTTACCTCTCCGGCTACCGGATGGATTCGAAGACTGTGGCTACCTTGCTGTCCAGATGACGGCAGCCGGGATCGCGATGTAACCACCGGAGCTCATTGACAGCACCCACGGCCGCCGGACGGTACGCCGGGTGCCCGACTTCCGAACCGCCCGGCTGCCGCGATGACCGCGGCACCGGCCCGACGCCCCGGCGTCTCCGATCCAGTTGACACCAGCGCCTGGTGGTGGGCGACGTGGCGCGATCTCATGCCACGACGCTCGATCCGCATCGACCGGCGGCGCGACCACTCCTACAGCTCCGCTGAGATCTCCGAGATCAGACCAGGCGAGGATTCAGTCCCGTACGCCATCTATCTCGCCGATTGGGCCAGCCGCTACCGTCTACTCGCCCTCGACCTCGACCTCGATGCCAAGCTCGGCGACGTCGAAGACGATTGCCACCACCTGCGGGCTCTGCTCGACGCCGCCGGCGTGGCCTACATCGTCGCAGCCAGCGGCCCGGGCGGCGGGCGGCACATCTGGTCAGCATGGCCCGACGGGCTGACCGCCGAACAGGTCCGCCGCCTCGGTACCACGCTCCCGAGAGTGATTCCCGCGCTCGACCCCGGATGCCTGAGTAACCCCAAGACGGGATGCGTACGGCCTATCGGTGCACCTCATCGGCGCGGCGGTATGTCCGAACTCCTGCCGGAGTGGTCGGTTGCCGACGCCATCGCGATCCTGCGCGGCGGCAATCCTTCAGAACGGCTCAGCGCACTGATGGACGCGTTGCCTACAGCCACGTCCACGGGCTGGCCCACAGTTCGTGACGACCAGCACGGGGCTGTGGATGACGAACGTCGACAACGCCTCGTCGTCGCAGAAAACGGGCACCCGATGCTCGCTGGAACCCGGCTGGAACTGAGCCCGGAGACGCTTGAGCTGCTGTATTCGCCCATCCCGGCCAGTGCAGACGCCAACCCGATCACCTGGCGGTGCCTCACACGCCTGGTCATCGCCCGCTACAGCGCCGACGACGTCACGCAACTCCTCCGCGATCCCGCCGCCCACGGATTGGAGCATCTCCGGTCATCACGTGGCGCCGGCCGAGGCCCTCGGGTACCCCGCTCGCCCGAAACGGTGGCCGCGATGCTGACCCGCCAATGGGCCAAGGCCGTCGACGCCGTCGTCGGCATGTTGCGAGGCGTTTCCGGTGAACCGGACGAGGGCCTCCTCGAGTTGGTCGCCAGTGTGCAGGCGATGGCAGACTCCGTGGCGCCGAGCCGTTGGGCCCGCCAGGCAGGACCAGCCGACCGACTGGTGCTCGATGCCGTTTGCCTGCTCGTACTGGATCACAACCGAGCTCAGGTGGGCGCGAGTGTGCGCCGGGTCGCCGAGCTGGCGGGCCTTGGAGTGGCGACCGTCTCCCGAGCGCTGAGCCGCCTGTCGCAGCCCGACGGCTTCGGGTGCACCTGGCTGGTCTGCGTCGCAGCGGCATCCGGAAACGATGCGGCGATCTGGCAGCTGACCAATCCGTCGAACGGCGGCTTCGCTTCGATCGGGATGCATGTCTCGTGCACAGGTGGAACACAAGGGAACCCGCCCCCAGGGTTTCTCCGGGTGCACTCCGCACGATCCTGGAGCACAACCGATCTGATGTCTGGACTTCACGAGGAGCAGGCCTTGGTCATCACGCAGCCCGAACCCATGGGGCCACGCTGCAGGAAGCCGCCAGCGTCGAGGATCTGACCGCAGGACCGGATACACGACCAGGACCGTCCGAGCGCATCTGAGTCGGCTCCGGAAAGCCGGTCTTGCCGAGGTCATCGGCAACAGCGTCCACACCACGGATCGCTCGCTGACGGACGCCGCCGCAGACCTCAACCTCGACGGCGTCGGCCTGGCACGTCGGCTCCGCCATCAGCTCGAACGGGAGGCCTACGCCTGGTGGACCGACGAACTGCAGTGGCGGAGGGAAAGGGGTAAACCGCGCTTCCCAGGGCTACACCGAACGTCCGGCACCGCTTCGGCCGAAACGAGAGCGTACGAGACACGTCGCCAGCGCTACGGACGCTTCCCGATGACTGCACCGGGACGCAGCGACTTCGCCGCCGCGCTACGCACCGTTCGTGATCATGCCCGCAGCCAGGAATCCGAACGGGATTCTCTGGGTGGTGACGCGAACCGGGTGATGATCAGGCAGCGTAGTCGCGCGGCAACGCCTCCGCTGGCAGCACCAGCACCTTCCCGTCAGCCTGCTGAACCAGGCCGATCTCGACGTCGGGAAGCTCCGAGGCAGCCACCGACTCCTCATCGACCATTTGCTTCAGCCGGCCGGGCCAGGCGAGCAGAGTGTTGACCTCGCCCTGCGTCAACAGGCGATCGGTGAAGCTCCTGGTCGGTGCACGGAGCTGAAGCGCCGCCATGTCGACCAGAAGCGTACGCAGGTCGCCCTGGAGTTCGTCCACCTCTCGCTGCTCGTCCTGGAGTACCTCGGTGAAACGGCGGAAGTCGAGCTCCGGCGATCTCTGGGCATGGTCCACAGCCTGGAGGACCGCAACGCGCCGCTTCGTGGCGATGGCCAGCATGGCGAGCCGGAGTTCGGTGCGGAAAGCACCGTTGGGCTGATCGATACCGGGGAAAGCCTCGAGAAGATCGGCGACCTCCACGCCCTCGGACGGGAACCCCTCGAGCCTGGCTCGCCAAGCCTTCGCCCGCCGAATGGTTGCTTCGATGGCGGTGTCGATGGTGTGCACCGCAGAGTCCAGGCCCAGCGAATGCCCGACCTCACCCCGGTCGAGCAGTAGTGCAGCCGCTCGTTCGACGGCTCTGGTGGCGCCGTTGAGGCGGTCACGTTCCTCGTCGAGGTTCTGCGCAGTCAACTCCTCAAGGAGTTCGGTGACCCGCTCCATGGCCTTACGGCGCTGCTCCTCGGCGTGCACGCTCGCGGCCGTAGCCACGGCGAGCAAGATGAAGGACGAGGCGGCGGTGACCACGGCAGCTCCGGTCACCGCCTTCACACCATTCTTCATGACCGCGGTGGCTCCAGCGGAGGACGCTTCGGTAGCGACGGGAACGAATGTCGCGTTCTTCACGATGCCCGCCTTGCCGAGGATGCCGCCGTAAATCCCGCCGGCGACCTCCTTGGACGGCATGGAGCGGACCAATCCTTTACCGAGTTGCGCTGCCAGCCGCCTCGGCACCACCATCCGGTACAGCGTCTCTGAGGACTTGGGGGCATCCGCGGGCAGTTTCAGCAGGTTCCGGAGTTCCAGCGCGAGAGGCGAAGCCGCGTCGAGAAGCTTTCCCCCGGAAAAGTGCGTCTGCGGCGGAAGGGCATAAGCCTCCACCGTGACGAGCGGCGTATCGAGGAACGCGGCGAGCGCCTGCCGCAGCCCGGCCAGTCGCTCCGACGTCATCCCCTCTTGGGCTACAGGAAGCTGAACCGCCTGCGATACCTTCTCGGGGTTCGTGGCCAGGGTCCAGACCGGCACCTGCAACTGCTCTGTCACGCTCTCCGCCATTCGTAGTCGTGGCTCCGGCCGAGCCTACTGATATCGACGACGCGAGAGAACCGTCGTCCTGGGCAACATCAAGAGAGGTTCGTACCGGTGGGCTGCCGGAGTCGATCCGGCAGCCCACCATCATCGGGTGGCCGTGGCGGCCGGTGGTTTCGGTTCCTGCCGGTCACGGAGAAAGTTCGTGACATCGACGGTGGCGCTCGTGAGGGCGCACAGTGTCGCCGTCAGCGCCAGCCAGAACGCCGCCGTGCTCTTCCCATCCTCGGCGATCTTCACGGTGACCACCTCGACGCCCTCGCCTCCGGTCGGCAGCCTGCCGGCACGCGCACCGGGTGTGTTCGGGTCCGCCTGGCGGTGCCAGCCGAAACGGGCGAAGAACTTCGCCCACACGTGCTCCGACTGGCTGCAGCCGAAGATCACGCCGTTGACCTTGCGACTGCACCGCCCGCCTTTCTGGGTGGTCACTCCGCACGTGGTCGGAGCCTTCACGGCCAGTACCCAGGCCGGGAGGGCGACGGCGATCGAAGCTGCCCAGGCAAGGCTCATGAAGTCGAGCGTCACCAGGTAGTAGATCACCCCTACCAAGGCCAACGCCTCGACGCCGAGCAGGACGAAGGCGTAGTCGCGTTTCTGCATTACCGGACCTCCTGTGTGTCGAGAAGCGTGATGACGTCGACCAGTTCGGCCCGGAGCCGCGCCAGTTCGGTGGCGGTGATGCCGAGTTCATAGGCGTGGTGGTGCCCGGCCCGGGACAGGGCCCACCACAGGTAGCTGGCCCGCCGCCCGATCTCGTCGCCGGCGTAGTGGCCGAGAAGGAGCAGTTTGTGTCGCTGGGCGTGGGCCTGCCCGATCTCCGAGCACGCCCGCTGCCAGTAGCGGTCCATGGCGGCTTCGAGTTCGTACCGCAGCAGCCAGGCGCAGGCTCGCGGCCAGCATCCCCGGGCGCCACGGATGACGGTGGTCAGCAGCCGGTCGGCGGTCTCCAGGCAGGCGCTCATGACAGCCTCGCCACCAGCAGCTCGGAGGCGACGACCATGTCCATGCTGTCCATGTCGCAGTGCCCATGCACCGCCTTCGCCACGGCTTTCACCGTGTCGACGGCCCGCGGCACCCGGCTGCGGTTCAGCTGGGCGTAGAGGTCCCCACGGCGGCTCGGGTCTCCGAACAGTCCAAGGGTCAACTTGTCCTGGACGCTGTGAGCCGTACCCAAGGCTGCGTCGATCTCTCGCAAGGGCGTGCCCGCCGCATACTGCGCTGCTCGATAGCGGTCCATCGCCGTTGCTTCGAGTGCGGACCGGCAGAACCCGGCGACCATCAGCCGCCTCGCCTGTTCCGGGATCTCCTTGTCGCGAGCGACCGCCCGGGCGTCCTCCAGGTAGCGCTTGGCAGGCCACAGATTCTTACGGACTTCGACGACCGAGCCTTCACGCCGGCTCACCTCGCGGACGTCGGCGTCGATGCCGAGTCGCCGGATCGCTTCGGGCAGCCGGTCGTCGTGAGTGAACACCACGACCTGCCGGGTACGCGCTACCTCCCGCAACACCTCGGCGAACCCGTCGACCTTGCTCGGGTCCATGCTCTGCACCGGGTCGTCGATCACCACGAACCGGTACGGGCTCGCGTCGGCGCAGGCCCGGGGCAGGAACAGCGCCAGACCGAACGCGTGCAACTCGCCCTGGCTCATCACCGCGAGCGCCGGGGTGTCCGTGCCGTCGACGGCCACCGAGATGTCGACCCGCCGCCGGGTGTTGGTGCCACCGAGTTTGATCTCGCCCATCGCGACGTTGCTCTCCTGCCGTAGCAGCTCCCAGATGTGCTGGGACTGCTGGGCAGCCGCCTGGAAACGGTCGTCACGCATCCGGTCGGCGACCGCGGTCAGGGCGTTACGGGACTTGGTCAGCAGCGCCAGCTCGTCGGCTTCGGCCCGGACGACCTGGGCGTCCTCCACCCACCGGCGGATCGCGGCGCCGGGTTCCTGCCACGCGTCATGCCGACCGGCCAGCCACTCGGCCGCGGCCGTACTCAGCCGCTGGTGGGCTACCGAGACGGCCGGCCAGGAAACCTGGTCGACCGCCAGTACCTCCAGAGCCTGGTCGGTTGCCGCGCACTGATCAGGCAGTACGGAAGCAAGAGCCGCCACGACCGGGTCCAGCATCCGGCGTACGTCGTTGATCTCGCCCTGCGCCTGCCGCAGCAGCTCACCCGATCGATCGGTCGCGGCACGCACCGTCGCGGTGGCAGAGCGCAGCCGGCTGACCTCCTGCTCGGCGCCTTCCCGCCACGCGCTGTCGAGGACACCGACCTGGCACACCGGGCACGACCGATCGCCCTGATCCCGGTGCATCTCCAGGGCACCCCAGAGCAGGTCCGCCACCCGATGCCCGACGGCCGTCTCGGTCCGGGCAAGCTGCTGCACCGACTCCTGCGCCTTGGCCAGCTCACGCAGGGTGTGTCCGACCTCCGGCAGTTCCAGCTCGGCGAGCCGCCGCGCGGCTGACGCCGCATGGGCGTCGACTCCACCGGTTTCTCCGGCAGCCAGGTCGGCGAGCGCCGCCAGGTTCGCCCGCGCAGCCTGTTTCCCCAGCAGCCGTACGGCTTCAGCAGCTCGCGGGTCGTCCATGCCTTCGAGCCGGGTACGCAGATCGTTGAACGCACCGCGCAGCGCGACCACCCGATCGTCGCGCTCCTTACGCAATGTCTGGAGCCGCGCGCTGGCGGTGGAGAGTGGCGCCAGCCCGAGGATCGGCGCGATCGAGTCGTACAGCTCGGTGGGTTTGGCACCGATCACCCGCTCCAGGTCCCGGGCGGACAGGTACGGACGGAACCGATCTGACGGGCCCAGCCACTCGGGCCGGTCTTCCGGCGGCACGGTGGCGCCGTTGCGGGTCACGCTCATAGTCGAGGCGGCCAGGTCGGTCTCGCCGACGCCCCAGGCGCGACGGATGACGACCGGCTGCCCGCTCGACGCGGACCGCAGCTTCACCGCGATCGAGCGCTCGCCGGTGTAGTGCACGTTGCGCCATCCCTCACGGAAGATGGCCGGGCGCTGCGACCAGCGCGGCGAGTCCTCGGTGAGGCCGTACTCGATCGATTCGGCGAGGCTGGACTTCGCGGAGCCGTTCCGGCCGGCGATGACGGTCAGACCCGGTTCGGGCTTGAGCCGGAGTGCGGTGTGCGGGCCGATTCCCCGGAAACCGGTGGTTTCCACCGACTCCAGAAAGACCTCCGGCGCGTCGTCGGACTCGGCCGAGCCGACGGGCACATCGGGCAGCGCCTCGCCGCGCATGACGGCCGCGAGAGTTTCCTCGCCTCGGAAGGCTGCGAGGACCAGATCGGTCTCCGGGCCGGTTGCGCCGTGAGCGCTCAGCCGGTCGGTGAGTTCGTGGTAGAGCGTGATTGCGTCGTCCATGAGGACCCCCTGTTTACTGCCGGTTTGATGCTCTGTTCGCGGCAGAGCGGTGTTGCGGTCAGTGGTGCGGGCGGAGCTGTGGAACGCGGTGGATCTAGCGGAACGAGCTGGTCAGGATGGCGAGATGGTCCACTTGCCGTCGGCGGTCACCTCGACCAGCGCGGGTGCCTGCAGCGGCCGGGTGCCGGAGTAGCCACCGATCTCGTTGACGAGCAGGCCGCCCTCACCGGTTTCGAGGGAGTAGGCATTGATCACGAAGTTCGACGACCCCTTGGAGTGGGTGATCTTCGCCTTGGTGGCGTTGCCGCCGAGCACGACGACGTCATCGCCCTTGCCGGACGCTTTACCGGAGGCGGCTTTGGTGGCGAGCTGGTCGACGGACCCGATCGTCAACGTCCAGCGGCCGGCCGCCTCGATCTCGAGCTGGGTGGTCTGCGCCCCGTCCTCGAGGTTGATCCACCGCTTGCCCTTGTAGGCGCCGATCTCATTGACCAGCAGCGACTCCGGGCCGTCGCTCTTGAGCACGGTGTTGCTGGAGCACCGGCAGTCGAAGACGACCACCGACAGATCGGTGAGCGGCGGGATGTCCACCACGTCGTCACCACGCCCTTTGATCACCCGCGGCTTGGCGACCGCGGGCTCGGTGGTGGTTGGCGTCGTGGTCGCGACCGGCTCCGTCGTGGCTGCTGCCGTCGGCTCCTCGGGCGTCGCCGTGGCCTTGACCGGCTCGGTACTCGGCACCGAGACGGCCCCTAGCTTCGAAGGCTCTTCCTCACCGTTCATCGCGGCGAGGCCCACGCCGCAGCACAACAGGACCATGACGGAAGCCGCGGCCCCGGCGATCACGAAGATGCGCCTGCCTCGCTTCGGCTGGGGCACGGGCTGCGGAAACGGATAAGGATTCTGCGGAAGAGTCATCGAAGTTCCCCTGTCGATCGAACGACATCGCTTGCCGTTCGGTGAAACAGGAGAACACGGGATTCATTTATCTATCGACAAAGTTTGCGATAACCTCGGTTATCAGCTTGATAGAAACTTTTGGTACCTGCGCCGCTGATGGCACCGGGTACGTGGACTTGAGGCCCTCGTTCCCGATGCCATCAAATAGATGCCTCAGTTCCGCGGGTCGGCCGCGAGCTTGCGCGCAACGCTCTCGACCCTGCTCAACCGAGAGGCCGCCACCTCGGTCAGCGACTTGCGACCATAGGTCTCCAGCGTTGCCCGGAAGACGGCCTCACGGTTGTCCCATCCGAGTCGCCTCGCATGGACGGCCATGACCATGGCGAGCTCTGCGGGTGGCACCTCGTCGAGGACCCGTGGGCCCAGGGTCCGCAGCAGCAGCCGAGGCTGACTCGGCAGCCGGTAGGTGCATGGCTGGATGCCGGGATCTCGCAGCGGGTTGTCCTGGATGAGCAGTCCGCGGCGGACCGCTGCGGTGATGACCTTGTTGATGGCGCTCGCCGACACCCTGGTGACGCGCTGGCCACCGGCGGCTCTGACGTACGCACTCTGCAGCCGCTCACCGAGGATCGGTCCTTCACGATCGACGATGGCGAGCAGTGCCTCACGCATTCCCGACGGGGCCGGATCGTTCGGGCGTGGTGCCGCACCCTGATAGGTCCGGTACGGCTCGAGAACGAACGACCCGACCCAGGTGGAAGCCTCTGTGGCCCCACTGCCGTCCGGCCGGGGAACACGCCACACCCCTGGCTGGATCTCCTGATTACTCGGTGTGGATGCTCGGCGCTGCGTCTCCACGACCGGCAGCGGAGGTACCGGCGGCACGGAGTCCCGTTGTGGCTCGACCCGCGGTTCGACATCCGCAACGGTTGTGCTCGACGGCTCGCTATCTGGCACGGACTCGTTCGGAACGGCTGGCGTGGAGGGAGTTGCCGGGAGCGGCGCAGGCGCGATCGGGGCTGTCGGCGCCGACTCACTCGGCGGCAGGACAGCCGCCGGACGACTCGCGACGGCCTGCGCACCTTGATCGGCGGGCCTGGGCGGCGCGACCACCAGGGCAGCGGGCTCGGCCGGCTCAGACCAGTCGGACGGGCGGATGCCGCGTCGCTCGAGGGCAGCCCACAGGTCGCGCAGCACGGAAGCCTCGTCCACCACGAAGGCCGATTGGGGGATCCGGAAGAACTCCCATCCGCAGCGTTCCAGTTCCCGCTGGCGTGCCATGTCTGCCTCGTAGCGATCTGGGCCGTGCCAGGCGTCGCCGTCACATTCGATGGCGAGCCGGCCGTGCGGGCCGACCACCACCAGGTCGATCGAGTAGCCGATCGCCTCGTACTGCGGCACCACCGTGAATCCGCGGCCGACCAGCCGGTTGTAGACCCGCTGCTCGAAAAGCGAGTCGAACGGGGCGACCCGCCGGTCCTCGGGCACGTCGGTGGGCAGGTCGACGCCCTCAAGTGCGGAGGGACGGGCGGATACGCCGTAGCAGTAGTCCAGAAGCTGATGGCGCAGGTCCTCCGGGTTGCCCAGGTCGCTGGGCCGGACCGAGTGGAAGATCCACATCTGGTCCTTGGCCCGGGAGGCGGCGACGTTGTAGCGCTGCATGTACATCTCGCTCGTGGCCACACCGATACGCGTCCCGGGCTCCACGGCGGTGACCATGCTCAGGAACATGACGTCACGCTCGGAACCCTGGAAATCGGCCGAGTCACCGCAGCGCAGGTCTCGTCGCTCCCATTCGGCCGGGTCCAGTTGCTCCAGCAGCAGCCGCTGGATGTGGTTGGCCTGATGCGTGCCCTGCAAGGAGATGACGCCGAAGGTCAGGCCGTCGTAGCGGGAATCCTGTGCGCACGCCACGATCTGCTCGACGATCGCCTCGGCCTCGGGGGGATTCACCTTGCCGGTCGTCCCCCGCACGTAGCCGGTCTCCACGAAGACCGGCTTGATCGGCTCGAGACGGTCGGCGCCGTACTGGCGAACCGGGATGAGGCGGATGTTCTCCGGCTCGTACGCGATCCGGTTGGAGAAGTTGATGATCTCCGGAACGCAGCGGCGGTGCTCGGTCAGCGCGATGAGGCCGGTGAAACGCATCTTGGCCTCGTCGAAGAAGCTGCGCTTCGGGTCCTGCCACGACGCCCGGTACGGGTCGTCGTACAGATACTGGGAAGCGAGATCACGCAGGTGCTGCTGATCCACGCCGACCGCGGCCGGGGAGACCTGCTTGTCGTCGCCGATCACGACGATCTTCGGAGCCAGGTACTGAAGGAAGGTCGCGGCCAGTCCGGCCTGGGATGCCTCGTCGACGACCACCACGTCGAACATGTTGGGCTGGACCTGCAACTGTTCGGCGATCCGGTAGATCGGCATGATCCACACCGGCACCGACGACCGGCAGCGGTCCATGGCCTGGCGGATCTCCGCCCGGCGCAGGTGGGCATACTTGCCGGTCCCCTTACCCAGGCCACGGACGAGTTGCCCGTACTGCTACAGGTTGGCCCGGGCAGAGCCGCTGATCCGCGACGGAGACGCAGCGTGCCGCCAGGCCCGCTCGGCGGACAGCTCCTCGACGTGGTGGCGGATCGTCTGCTCGACCTCGCTGATCTCGGTTTGAAGCCGGTTGAGGTCGGCCACCTGCCGATTACCGAGCCACACACCAGTGACCGCCCAGGCCCACGCGTGCTCCCAACGAGCGAGACGGTCATCCCACACGTCGTCCTCGGGAAGGGCGGCGATCGCTTCATGAACCCGGGCGGCTTCCCGCTGGAGCCGGGATCCGAGCCGGTCACGGTACTGCCCTTGTCCACGTGCCTCGATCAGACGGGCGTGCCGGTGCACGGCGACGGCGTACCCGTCGACGTCCCGGTCGACGACGGCTTTCGCCAGGGCGAGCACCACCGGCGAGACAGCAGGGTCGTGGATCAGGCCGGCGACGGGTTCCACCGCGGCGTCGACGGCGGCCCGCGTGACGAGCAGATGGTCGTCGGTGGCCGCCGCGTCGACAAGCGCGGCATAGGACCGTACGGCCGAGAGGTCGGCCCATTCCGGGCGGGGCAGGCGCCAGGCGGCGAGACGCTGGTCCTGTTGGGCGAGATCCGCCCCGAGGGCGAGAACGCGATTCAACTGGTGAAGTTCAGTGACGTGCCAGGTGAGCCGTTCGTCGAAAGTGTCCTCCGGCGGAATGACGACGCTGGCTGGCCAGGCCCGGTCGAGAGCCGCCAGCAACCGGCCGGCCTCCGTCCAGGCGAGGAAGAAGTCGATCGCGGCGACGGACGTGGGCGGGTTTCCGTCGACGCGTACGTGGGCGAAAAGGTCTCGGGCAGCCTTCACCGGTTTGGCGGCCAGTACACCGAGGACCGGCGTTCCGTCCGCCGCAATCTTGATCTTGCCGCCGGCGTTCAGATGTTCCCTTAGGTGTCGCGCCAAGGCCACCAGCGGGGCCAGATCGGGACCGGTCGAGCAGACCGAGGTGAAGCCGAGGGCCTGTACGTGCGGCTGTGCCTGCTGGGTGAGTTGTTGCAGCTGGGTGGCGCGGTTCCACCAGACCTGGCCGCGGCCGGAGACGACATCGGCCAGGGCATCGGCCATCCAGACCTCCCGGCGCCGAGCCAGGTCGTCAGCCGTGTCGGCGAGCCGATGCAGTTCCTGCCGCAGCACGGTGCGGTCGCCCGGTGGCATGGCCCGAACAGCGGCGAAGGCCGCGTGCCCCCGGCCACCCTGAAACGCCTCATGATCGGCACGCGCCTGGCTCTCAGCCGCGACGGCTGCCGCGAAGTCGGCCGGCGGCAGCAACGTTGCCGGGTCGGCCAGAACCTCCTGCGCCGCCGGCTCGTCGGCCGACAGCCGATCATCGCGCAGCAGTCGCAGCCACTCGATCATCTCCGCGGCGGCCAGTGGTGGCTGATCCGCGGGCTCGGCCGGGATCAACGGCCGCAACCATCCGTACGGTTTCTCGTCGGCGTTGTGTGCTGTAGCGATCGCCGCGAGCGTCCCCCGGTAGGGACCCTGCTCGTGCTTCGTCACTTCGGCCGACCGGACGTCGACGATGCGCCGGTGCAGCAGGCTGCGGCTGCGCCGTAAACGGTCGATGGCGTCCAGATGGTGCTGGATCTTCCGTACGGACGCATCGCCGTCGAAGTCGATCGCCCGCTGCGAGATGGTGTTGACGGCGACCTTCAGATCGGCCATGTCCTCGCGGGACGCGCCGACCACGGCCACCGACAACGGCCGGATCGCCTCCGGCAACTTCGCCCGCACCTCCTTGAGCGCCCGATCCGTCTGCGCGGTGACCAGCACCCGCTTCCCCTGGGCGAGCAGATGGCTGAGCAGCGCCGCCGCGGTGTGGGTCTTACCGGTGCCCGGCGGACCCTGCACCAGCGTCTGGGCGTTCTGGTCCACCCGCTGCACGATCTTCAACTGCGTGTCGTTCACCGGCAGCGGCAGGTAGACCTCGTCGTCCACGGCCACCAGCGCACCCGGTGCCGGATCGGCCACCGTCGGCGGCCGGTGGTCCGGGTCGACCAGCGGCAGGACGCCTTCGGGCACGCTCTCGGCGTCGATCAGCTGCTCTCGAATCCGCTCCAGCACCTCAACCAGACCGTGATTGCGCCGGCGCAGCACCACGGCGGGTGCCAGCGTGACTTCCGCGGTGGGCGCCGCCGCCCGGCCGGGATTCTCCGTCTCGGTATAGACCGCGTCCGGGTCGAGACTGTTAGCGACCCGCTGCAGCACCTCGCCGATCGCCGCCAGATCGAGCGGGTGATGCGCGTAGGTGCGCGCCAGTTCCCGAACCTCGCTGATGTGCCGTGACCTGGTCAGGCCGGAGTCCAGCATGTCGAGCTCGAGACGCAGCGGATCGACTGTCTCGGCGGCGGTCAGGTGCAGCGTGCCGCTGGCTGGATCCAGGTCGATACGCAACGGAACGGTGATCAGATGCCGCCGCACCACAGGGTGATCGGCCGGCTTCCAGACCAGGCAGCCGACGGCGAGCACCAGCTCCTTCTCTTCCGGGTTGCTGGCCGCTTCAGCCTGCATCGCGAAGAGGGCTCCATAGGCGTCGCGCACCGGCTTCTCGACGCGTTCCCGGTCTGCCCACTGCGTCCAGCCGATCAACCACCGCTCATATGCCGGCACGATCCGCGGATGATCGGCCAGAAGCAACACCTCCGGCTCGGCGTCCTCGCCTTCCGGCACGGGACCAGGGATCTCCAGTGCGAGCTTCGGCACGACGTCCGGGTCGTCACACCCGGCTTCCAGCCACCGGGCCACCTCGGAACTCGGCGCCGGCGGACGCACCCGGTCGAGACGATCGACGTGCCCGATCTCGGCACCCGGCTCCGGCACCACATCCCAGTGCGCAAAATGCACCGCCGGGTGCCGGGGCATGTCCCGGGTCCAGGCGACCTCGTACCCGTCCACGGTTCTCGGGGCCGTCGTCACCGACTGCTGCGCCCGGGCGAGAAACTCGAACAGTCGGATCGCGCGGTCCAGGCGACTCGCTGGAGCGGTGGTCAAGACAGAGTTCCCTTCAAAGCGATGATTCCTACGCATTCAGGACGGGCGCTCGGACCTACTCGGCGCAGGGAAGCCGGTCAGGGCGGATGTGACGGATCCGCGCAGTCATCCGGCCCGAAGAGTCGCCGTCGCGCCCCCGGCGGCGAAAGCCCGCCGACCCAGCATCGATCACCGGCTGGCACGAAGGTGCGGCCGGATTGCTGATCGGAAACGGCACGGGCGAACATGGGAACGGCCCAGAACACTAGACGTGACACAACGGCTACCGCTGCCCGCCTTTACGGGGATGTTCTCGGCCGTCCGGGGGATCACAGCTGGCCCAAAGCAATGGTTTGGGCACAGCTGAAAGTCGGCGAGATACTCCGTGTCAGTCCGACCATGATGCGGGGGCCTGGCCGAATGCACGTCGGCCGGCTCGCACCGCCAGGGTGGCAAGGCCTGCGTTCGCGGCACCACCGATCACCAGGCCGATGCCGAACGGCGCCACTCGGCCGAGAACGATGATTCCCTGCTTGGTCCCGTATTTCGTGACGAAGTGCCTTCCCAGGACTCCGTTGATCCGGTGCAACGTCTCGACGGGCACCTTGGCGACGATCTGCCGGGCCCAATGCTGCCCCGTACGCTCAGCGACCTTGGTGATGGTCTTGGACCCGGAGCCGCCGAGCATGATGCCCATCACGATCGTCCGGCGGCGCTCGATCTCGTCGATGGGCACGCCGTGAACCTCGGCGATCGAGAGCGCGAAGAGCACGCTCAGCTCGAGAGACGAGAGAGCCTCGGCGGCGGACAGCGCCAACGCGACACCCGTGCCGACGCCGGGCGCGGCCGCGGTTCCTCCGACCGCGGCACCCGTCCCCGTCAGAGCGCTGACGTACATCCGCTCCAGATTTCGGATCACCTCCGCCGGGGACGCCTCGGGGTTCCGCTGGCGGGCCCGAGCGATGTTCCTGCGCACCAGCGGAGTCTGGACATCGATCGCCTTGTTCAGGAGGCTGAGGGCTCGATGCCCAGCCTCAGCGGCCATCGATGTTGTTTCGTCGGTGTTGTCTGTCGTCATGGGGTGTCCTCCTTGATCGTCATCTCTACTTCGATCGTTCGTTGGTGCGCCGTACCGGCTGTCCGGCTGGCTTGAACCGGCACGGCGCCTGATCACTTGAGGGACACCCGGACGCCGCCGGAGAACGGCGAGTCGTGCAGCTCCAGGCTGGTGAGCTTGGGGCCCTCGGGCACGTCGAAGACGAGCTTGCCCTTGACCGTGTTGCCCGGGTTGATCTCGGCGAAGAGGATCTGCTGGTCACCGTTGGCGTAGAGAGCCGCGCTGGAGTCGACGGAGTACTCGACCTTCTTCGCGTCGTACGCCTTCTGAGCCGAGTCGAGGAACGTCTGCGCCTCCTTGCCGATGTTCTTGACCTGGACGCTGATCAGGCAGAACTGGCCCTGCGCCGCCTGCCCGAGCAGGCTGGTGCCGACCTTGCTGACGCCGCACTTCACGCCGGTGACCGTGAACTGGAAGTCGCCGTCGGCGGCCGGGTGGTTCAGGCCAGGAGTGTCGTCCTTGGCCTTCTCGGTCTTCTTGGGCGCGACGGCGGCCGGCCCTTCCGCCGCGGTAGTCGCCTGCGACCCGTCGGCCGGCTCGGCCGTGTCGGTGCCGCCGGAGGTGACCGCGCCGATGCAGCCGATCAGCATCAGACCGACCAGCCCGCCGAGGATCCACGGCCACTTGCGCTTCTTGGCCGGTGCCGGCATCGGCGCCGGAGGCGTCCAGCCGGACGGGGTGGCGGGATTCTGCGGATATGTCATGGCGGACTCCGTGTCGTGATCGGGATGCGGCCCACCAAGAAGACCGTGGCCGCCTATTCCCGTCGAGTCACGGAGCTGATAACCCGGGTTACCGACATCGCCTTTGACTATGGGACGACGATGACTACTGTGGAGCCTGTTGGTCACGAAGGAGGTGAAGAGGATGACGGACGAGTTGATGTCGTCGGGTGAGATCGCCCAGCTGGCCCAGGTCGAACGGCCGGTGGTGTCGACCTGGCGGCGCCGGCACCTCGACTTTCCGGCCCCGGTCTCCAGCCCCGGCGGTCAGCTCCTCTTCCCCGCAGATGAGGTCATCGCCTGGCTTCTGGACCGCAGACTCGGCAACACCGATCCGGAGACCCTACGCGCCGAGCGCGCTCTGCACACCCTGAGCACGTACGGCCGTGAGCACGGCGGCCGAAAGCTGGTGCTGTCACTCGGGGCCGCCCTCTGCCTACGTGAGATGTCCGGCCGGATCCTGCCGCCCGATCCACTGAAGGCGGCTCAACGATTCGATCCGGACGACGAGTTCATCCTCTCGGATCTCCAGGAAGCACCCGCACTGGCCGATCTACCGGGCATGGTCGAGCAACTGATCGAGGGCGCCTACGACGCTGGGCGGGCTCATCAGTTCCTTCTCGGCAGCGCTGCTCGCCTCGGCTGGCCGGAGCTCGACACTGACACGCTGACCCCCCACCTGGTCACGCTGATCCGGCAGGCTGTCGACGTGCCGAGCCGGTTGACCGAGGACGGCTTGATCAGCATCGCCGACCCCTACGCGGGATCCGGCGACCTACTGACCGCGCTCCTACCCGACCTCGACCCGGACCGGCTGATCGTCAACGCGGTGCAGCCCGATCCGGTTCTCGCCCGTCTGGTACGCCGTCGCCTCCTGCTCGCCGGCGTTCCCGAGTATCAGGTCGAGGTCCGCGCTGACGATCTGAACGACGACTTCTCCGAAGCCGACGTGATCGTGACTCGACTCCCCTATCAGCCGACCGAATCCCGCGACCCGTCTGAAGACCTCAACAAGATCAGCGACATCACGGACCGACTCGGCCGTGGTCGTACAGCCGTGGTTGTCGGCCCGGCTGCCAGCCTGGTCGACGACCTACGTGAACCGAAGGCGATCCGACGCCGGAGGGACTTACTGGAAGGCGGTCTCGTCGAAGCGGTAGTGCGCCTTCCCGGCGGAACATACCCGGGCCGACCCGGGTATCCCGCGGCGCTGTGGGTGCTCACCCGTGACCCGGTGCCGTCGACCAAGGGTCTTCTACTGCTCGCGGACCTCAGCGGTAAGGCCCTCGACGATCGCGTCGTCGAGGCCGCCGCCGGAGACATAGTGTTGTGGCGCGCCGAGGGCATCCGCCGCGACGGGCACGATCCGCGTACCGGCCGCATCGTCCTCCTGGAAGAACTCGGCTTGAACAACGGGAGCGCACTACGGCTTCCCGGGCCGACCTCGGTCACCATGCGCGCTCAGCTCGCGATGGACCGTCCCGCGCTCATCGGCGAGGTCGAGCGCCGACTCGCCGATGCCGAGAAAGCGACGCATCAGTACAAGGATGAGAACGGCCCTCTCGACACCGCCGCCGTCCAACATCACGGAAAGCGTCCAACGGAGGTCAGCCTTCGCAGTCTGCGAACTGCCGGCCGCCTGCGAGAACTACCTGGGCACCGGCTGTTGCCCGAGCATGTAGGGCCGCGCGGAACCTACCGGGTACTCGGCGCCGCCGAGGCAACCGGTCAGCGCCCGCGACGATGGATCGACCGGCTCACCCTGGCCGCCGAGTACCCGCACGCCATCCTCACCGAACCGGGTGATCTGGTGGTGACAACCGTCCCGCACTGGGGTGTGCTGCTCGACGAGGAGGGGGTCTCGGTCATCGAGTTCCCCGCGCGCGGGTTACGGATCAAGAAGGGCGACGCCCTGACCCCACGCGTGCTCAAGGCCCTGCTCGACACTGCCCGCAACACCGCCCGTAGCCCGAGCGCCGTCCGCGGCCCACGGCTGCACGATGTGACGGTCCCTGACCTGACGAGAGAAGAGGCCCACCGCCTCGACGTCGCACTGGGCCGCATCGCCGAGCGTGAACGTCTACTCCAACGACAGCTCGACCTTCTGGACGAAATGCGAGAACTCGCCGTATCCGGCTTCGCCGACGGCACCCTGACGACTTTGTACGGTACGAACTCCTGACCGAGAGAACGGAATCACCAGTGCCCCCACGCAAGCGCGCCACTGGACAGGGCGAACTGCCCGGCATGTCCAGTACCAAGCAGATCCAGGACATCCTGTGGAAGGCCGCGGACAAACTGCGCGGCTCTATGGACGCCGCCCAGTACAAGGAGTTCGTCCTCGGCCTAGTCTTCCTCAAGTACGTCTCGGACGCGTTCGCCGAGCGCCGCGCCCAGATCGCCGAGGAACTGACCGACATGCCGGAGGACCGGCGTGCCGAGTTCCTCGACGAACGCGACGAGTACACCGCGGAGAACGTCTTCTGGGTACCGGAGATCGCGCGCTGGGACTACCTGGTTGAGAACGCACCCAACGGCGTCGGCATGCTGCTCGACGACGCGATGGACGCGGTCATGCGGGAAAACCCGCCGCTGATCGGTGTCCTGCCCAAGATCTTCAACCGGGACAACGTCGACCAAAAACGCCTCAAAGAACTCGTCGACCTGATCAGTGATGCCCGGTTCACCGGGCACGGCGAGCGCTCGGCCCAGGATGTTCTCGGCGAGGTCTACGAATACTTCCTGGAAAAGTTCGCTCGCGCCGAGGGCAAGCGGGCGGGCGAGTTCTACACCCCCGCCAGCGTGGTCAAGCTGATCGTCGAGATCCTCGAACCGTACGAGGGCCGCGTCTACGACCCGTGCTGCGGCTCCGGCGGCATGTTTGTGCAGGCCGGCAAGTTCGTCGCAGCTCACGCCGGTCGCGACCACACTCACGACATCGCCGTCTACGGCCAGGAGGCGAACGAGCGCACCTGGCGACTGGCAAAAATGAACCTCGCCATCCACGGCATGGATCCCAAGGGCATCGGCGACCGCTGGGCGGACACCTTCGCCGAAGACAAACACCCTGACATGCAGGCCGACTTCATCATGGCGAACCCACCATTCAACATGAGTGATTGGGCGAGAAAGGAGACCGATCAGCGCTGGCGCTACGGCGTCCCGCCCCAGAGCAACGCCAACTACGCCTGGCTCCAGCACATGGTCTCCAAGCTCGGCGACCGCGGTAGTGCTGGCGTAGTCCTGGCAAACGGCTCGATGTCATCGAAGCAGTCCGGCGAGGGCGAAATCCGTCGAGAAATGATCGAACAGGACCTGATCGCCTGCATGGTCGCTCTGCCGCCGAATCTGTTCCGCACTACCGCGATCCCGGCCTGCCTGTGGTTCCTGACCAAAGACAAGTCATCGCAGGGGAATCGGGCACTGACAGACCGACGCGGCCAAACTCTCTTCATCAATGCTCAGGCATCGGGCACGATGGTCGACCGCACCGAGCGCATACTCACCGATACTGACCTGTCCAGGATCGCCGACACGTACCACTCCTGGCGTGGCACAAAATCCGCGAAGGCCAAAGGCCAGGCGTACCAAGACGTGCCCGGCTTCTGCTACTCGGCAACGCTGGACGAAATAGGCGCCTTCGATCATGTCCTCACGCCCGGCTGGTACGTAGGTGCGACTGAAGGGGAGGAGGAGTCGGAAGCCGAACCGCCAGCGGACCGCATCGAGCGCCTCACAAAAGATCTCTACGCGCACTTCGATGAGTCGTCTCGGATCCAAGCTCTGATTCGTGAGCAGCTTGGAGGGATCAATGTCTGATTGGATTGAGCGGAAGCTGAGCGACCTAGTCACCATCAAGCACGGATATGCATTCAAGGGTGAGTATTTTGGCGATGATCCAAAATATCCCACTCTTGTAACACCTGGAAACTTTGCCGTCGGCGGCGGTTTCAAGGACGGCAAGCCTCGCACTTATTTCGGCCCCGAAATCGAAGGCTTCACGCTTTCCGCTGGTGATCTCGTCGTCACCATGACCGACCTCAGTAAGACTGGCGACACGCTAGGCTATCCAGCATTGGTGCCGGAAGGTAAGACCTACCTGCACAACCAGCGCATAGGGCTGGTCGAACTGCGGAGCCAGGATGCGATTCCGAGATTCCTTTACTACGTGCTAATGACGAAGAGATATCGCCAGCACATCCTCGCGACCGCGACCGGAAGCACCGTCCGCCACACGAGCCCCAGCAGGATAACCGAATACTCCTTCAAAGTCCCTTCATTGCACGAGCAGCATGCGATATCCACGACACTCGGCGCCCTGGATGACAAGATCGCGGTCAACAACCGCATTGCCACTACCGCCGAGGCCCTGCTGCGAGCGCACTACGAAGAACTAAGCGGCAATGAGAGTAAGGCAAAGATCTCCGCCATCGGTTCTTTAGTCAAAGATGGCGCTCGGCCGGGCGAGTCCGCTCAGGCCGCCTACATCGGGTTGGAGCACATGCCACGAAAATCCGTATGGATCAATAGCTGGGGCTCTTCGGCCGATGTCACAAGCCAGAAGAATCGATTCACCCACGGCGACGTTCTTTTCGGCAAACTCAGACCATACTTCCACAAAGTGGGCGTGGCACCCCTAGACGGCCTGTGCTCCACCGACATTCTTGTCGTCCGCCCCTTGATGCCGGAATACCTGCCATGGCTGCTGATGTCGCTCTCCAGCGACGAAGTGATCGCCCATGCGACAGCTAGGAGCGATGGCACTAGGATGCCTCGCACCCGATGGAGTGATCTTGCAGATTTCGAGGTTCCTTGGGCCGAGCCGTCAACCGTCAAGCGTTTCGCCGAAATAGCACGTCCATTAATCGAGCAGGTGCATCATGGCATCGCCGAATCGGAGCTGCTGACTCAGCTCAGGAACACACTCTTGCCAGATCTAATCTCGGGGCTTTTGAAAATCGAAAACGCCGAAAGGGTCATTGAAGAGACCGTTCAGTAGACAAATCATGGGGAGGGTTGAGATGGGGCAGAGCACGGGAATGAGCGAGGCTGACTGGGAGGCCATCGCTCTGGAGGAACTGGGCACTATCGGCTGGGAGCCAGGTGACGGCAAGGACTTCGCGCCTGGTTCCGAGCAGCGACGTGACTGGGCAGACCTCGTACTGATGAAGGATCTGCGGGCCGCGATCGAACGTCTCAACCCCGAGCTGCCGCCAGCCGCGGTGGCCGACGCGGTGCGCGCCGCTGTCGACGTGGCCTCCGGTGAGGCGTTCGCTGAGAACCGTGCGGCCCACGAGCGGCTCGTCGATGGCATTCGCTCGGTCTCGTACACCGATGGGTACGGGGCCGAGCACGCTCCCACCATCCGCCTCGCCGACCTGCATGATCCGCTCGGCAACACCTACCGGGCGATCAGCCAGGTGATCGTGGTGGACGGCGACCGGCAGCGCCGGTTCGACATCGTGCTCTATCTCAACGGGCTGCCGGTCGCCGTCATCGAGCTGAAGAACGCCACCGACGAGAACGCCACTCTCGTCGGTGCCCACGCCCAGCTGCAGACTTACTTGTACGAGTTCCCGCTGGCGTTCCGGCACGCCGTGCTCTGCCTGATCTCCGACGGGGTCACCGCGAAGTACGGCACCCCGTTCACTCCGTACGAGCACTTCGCGCCGTGGAACATCGACGAAGAGGGCCAGCGGATCGACACCACCGCGCCGGAGTACGACGGCCCAGAGGCCCTCGCCGTGGCGCTGAACGGTGTGTTCCAGCAACGGCGGTTTCTCGAACTGACCGCGGGTTTCGTCAACTTCACCTCCAAGACGAAGCGGATCGCCAAGCCGCACCAGCACTTCGCGGTCACCAAGGCCGTCGAGGAGATCGTGCGGGCGGCGCAGGGTGACGGCAAGGCAGGCGTCGTCTGGCACACCCAGGGCTCCGGTAAGTCCGAGGAGATGGTGTGCACCACCGCGCTGACCGCCCGCCACCCGTTGCTGAAGAACCCGACGATCGTGGTGATCACGGACCGCAACGATCTGGACGACCAGCTCTTCGACACGTTCGCGGACAGCGAACGGCTGCTCGGTCAGGCGCCGGAGCAGGCCGCCACCCGGGCCGATCTGAGGGACAAGTTGTCCACCCGGAACGCCGGCGGCATCGTGTTCACGACGTTGCAGAAGTTCGGGCTCACCGCGGACGAGAAGGCGGCCGGGCGTTCGCACCCGCTGCTGTCCGACCGGCGCAATATCGTGGTGATCGTCGACGAGGCTCACCGCAGTCACTACGACAACCTGGACGGCTACGCCCGTCACCTGCGCGACGCACTGCCGAACGCCACTTTCATCGCCTTCACCGGCACCCCGATCTCGGAGGCGGACCGCGACACCCGCGACGTCTTCGGCAAGTACATCGACACGTACGACCTCAAGCGTGCCGTTGACGACGAGGCGACCGTCCGCGTCTACCACGAGCCGCGGATCATCCCGGTGTCGTTCCCGCCGGACGTCGACCCGGCGGACCTCGACGAGAAGGCGGACACCGCGTCGGCCGGCCTGGACGACGCGGAACGCCGCAGGGCTGCGGAGTTCGCGGCGAAGATGAACATCATCTACGGAGCACCCGACCGGGTCCAGACACTCGCCGAGGACCTCGTGGCGCACTGGGAGGCACGGCGCGAACTGGTATCGCCTCAGCTCGGTGGCCCCGGTAAAGCCATGCTGGTCTGCGCCACCCGGGAGATCTGCGTCAGCGTCTTCGACGCCATCAAGAAGCTACGGCCGGACTGGGCGGACCAGGCGGTCGACAAGGGCAAGATGAAGATCGTCTTCAGCACCCTGCCCACCGACGGCGCGATCTTCCACCCGCACCTGTTGCGCACCTCCCAGCGCAAGACCGTCCAGGCCCGTGCCAAGGACCCGGATGACGAACTGGAGTTGCTCATCGTCCATTCGATGCTGCTCACCGGCTACGACGCACCGCCGATCCACACCATCTACATGGACCGGCCGATGCGCGGCGCCAACCTGATGCAGGCGCTCGCCCGGGTCAACCGCCGCTTCCGCAACAAGAAGGACGGGCTGCTCGTCGGCTACGCCCCGCTGACCGAGAACCTGAGGAAGGCGCTCACCGAGTACAGCTCGGCCGACCAGGACGACCAGACCCTGGGCCGGGAGATCGACCGCGCCATCAGCGAGGTGTACAACGAGGTGGCGGTCCTCAACGCCATGCTAGCGCCGGTGAAGTGGGAGAAACTCCTCGCCGACCTGAGCAACAACAAGCGCTGGATCCAAGCCGTTCACCAGGCCGCCAACTTCCTGCGCAACCCGTTGACCCCGGGCAACAAGGTCGAGGGCGACGCGAAGCCGCTGCACAAGCGGTTCCGGGAGTCGTCGAGCAGGCTCGAACAGTTCCACGCCATCTGCGCCAACAGCCGGGACTTCCGCGACCGGGCGGACGACTTCGACCGGCTCCGCCGCGACATCCAGTTCTTCACCGCCGTACGCATCATGATGGTCAAGCTGGACGCCGCGGCCCGTGAGGCGGAGGGCCTCCCGCGTACCGCCGAAGTGCAGTGGTATCTCGCGCAGCTCGCCGCGGAGGCGGTCGACGCCGCCGAGATCACCGACATCTACGCCGAGGCCGGCCTCGGCCGGCTGGACATCACCGACCTCAACGAGGCGGCCGTCCAGCGGCTGGAGAACTCCGAGACCCCGCATCTAGCCGCCGAGGCACTGCGCCGGCTGATCCAGCAGAAGATGCGCGAGGTGACCAAGCACAACGTGGTCCGCCAGGAGAGCTTCTCAGCCAGGCTGGAGGCGCTGATGACCCGGTACATGAAGCAGCAGCTAACCAGTGCTCAGCTGATCGCCGAACTGGTCGCGATGGCCAAGGAGGTCTCCGCCGAGGCCCGGCGCGGCGAGCACTTCGATCCGCCGCTCACCGTTCCCGAGCTGGCCTTCTACGACGCCGTCGCGCAGCACGACCTCGCCAAGGCGGTGATGGGCGACGACGAGCTGGCGAAGATCGCCCGCGAGATCGTCGCCACCATCCGGGCCAAGATCACCGTTGACTGGTACTCCCGCGAGCCGGTCCGGGCCAAGCTGCGCAACTTCATCCGCCGGGTACTGGTCAAGTACGACTATCCGCCGGACCACGAGCGCGCAGCCGTCGACCTGGTCCTGCGCCAGCTGGAGACCTTCGCTACCGAGTGGACGACCACGGCACCTTGATACAGCGACATCGACCGGATGCGGGGAGGCACCATGGGTCGACAGCTGGGAACGGTTTTCGCCGATGACACCGTCATCAACCATCTTCGAGACGTCGCCGACGGCCGCGCCATCGGACACGAGGACGGTGACAGCAAGATCTCCTTCCTCGGAACAGAACGGGTCAGCGCACCGGTCGTACTGGTTCTGTATCAGGGGTCGGTGCAGTTCGTAGCCGGCGTCTACGAGGAGAACCGGGCTGACGATCTCCGCTGGATGTTTCAGCTGCGGCGGTTGACTCGGCTCAGACGCCCGGTCGAGGTCAGTCGTCTCCGAGTAGAGCTCCGGACTGACCAGCAGCGCCCCTTCGCGAAGCAGGGTCGACTGACGCCGAAAGCCAGCGAGACCGTACTCAGGATTCTCGTGGACGAGAACCCCGGCCTCGAACACGTCCTCGGGGCGCTGTACGGAATCCGGGACATCGATCTACCCGTACCGAGAAAGGAGGCGCTGGCAGAGGAGCGGGATTCGCTCGCCACACTCTGCGCGTTCACCGGCGCGCCGGACCTGGCACCGGCAGGCGGTTTCCTCGCCGAGGACGAGATCGGCGACATCCATGATCGCGACTCCTTCCTACCTCCGATGTACGGCGTCACGCCTCGCGAAGACCCCATGGTCGAGCACGATGCGAACACGTTCTTGGGCTGGAGCCGGAAGAGCAACGACCGCCTCGCGGTCCGGTTGTTCGAGGACAGTTATGGGCGAACGCTCGAGATCATGAACGTCAACCGCTGGCCGATCGAGACCAGGCTCGGCACCGACCTCATCTACTACCATCGGCAACGGCACAGTTTCGTCTTGGTCCAGTACAAGCGACTGGTTCTCGACGATCAGCGCTGGCGCTGCCGGGTCGACAGCCATTTCCACGACCAACTCGAGGTCATGCGTGCGCTCGATGCCCGCTGCCACCCGCAGTATCCCGGCAGCGACTACCGGATGGTGCCCACACCCAGTTTCGTGAAGATCTGCCGGCTCGACAGCCTGGACGTCGACAGCACATCGATGATCTCGGGGATGTGTATGCCACGCGAGCAGGTCGCTCGGTATCTCGATCGCCCGGAATCGCCGAAGTATCTTGATCAAGACACCTTCAAGGATCATCTGACCAGCACGATGTTCGCCCAACTCGTCGCAGTGGGTGCGGTCGGGACCGTCGGCGTCGCGACGGAACTCATCAAGGCCGAGATCGAAAGTTCGCTGAGGCAGCAGAAGTCGGTCAGCCTCGGCGTGTTCAGCGATACGACAAGACGTCGGCCGTCCTGGTCATCGGCCAGCCGTCGCAGGTCTCGCTCGGGCAAGGCGAGCAGCCGACAACCGGACAGTCGGCAAGCACCGCTCTGGTAGATACCTTCTATCTCTTGGGCTGCATGTTTCGTGTGAGTTCTGCTGCGGTGGCGTCGGCGAGTGCGGACCTCTCCAAGGAGAAGGGGCCCGAGGTGTTGGAGACCAGGGATGGGCGTCGGAGGCTTTCGATGACCCGGGTGATGTCGCGTAGCGCGGTTGCTACTTGCTGTTCCTGGGAGTAGGTGTCCCGTTCGAGGGCGCTGATCGCGGTCGTGATGTTCGCGGCGACGTCGGCTGTCGTTCGGCCTCCGATGTTGAACCGGGTTATCGCTTTCTTCTCCTCTTTGTCCGGGACGAGCCCCTGCGCGATGGTGCCACCGGCGTCCAGCATCAGCGCCAGACCGATGCCCCAGCCGGCGACGAACGGGCCGAGCGTGGTGCCGACCGCCGCAGCGGCGATGGTCGCCCACTTCGCCGCGTCCGCGTCGATCTCGTTGTCGAGGTTCTGGGTGGCGTAGAGCGCTGTGTCGAGTAGATCCATCGCTGACTGCCGCCGCTGGATGTAGATGACCTTGTTGCAGGTGAGCTGCTCCTGGACCTGCTGAGCCAGGTTCCGTTGGTTCGGGAGGACGGTGGCCAGTGGCGTCACGAAATGATCGATGAAGTTGTCGGTGAATGACCCTTTCCACCCGGCGATCATCTCGGTGCCGAAGAGGTTCACTCGCTCGAGGGCGGGGTTGGCGCCGGTCCAGTTGTTCGCGGTGTCGACGTCGCCGTCGAACCAGCCCTGGATCGTCCCCAGCATCTCGACGGCGGGGTCGACGTCGTCCGGGTCGGGGGTCACGAAGGTCTCGAAAGCGGGGACGACCCAATCGAAGGCGTCACCGATGCGGCCCCGGAATGCTTCGACCTCCTGCAGGTAGTCCTGGGTTCCGATCCGCAGCTCGGGGTGCCGTCTGACGACGTTCTCGTCGATGGATCGTTCCCAGGAGGCATAGTCCTTGAGCGTCTGCTGAATCAAGGCGTCACGGAGTTGCGCCGCTTTGCCGGTCAGGGCCGAGACGAACGCGTTGCCGACGAGGTGAGCCGGAGTCCGGGCCAGGTTGCTCATGGTTCCTCATCTCTGCTGGTCGGCTGGCGTGGTGTCCCAGGATCCGTACGGCATGCCGGGATAGTCGGTGGCCCAGCTGGCCGGCGGGTTGGCGAGCGGGTCCTCGGCATTGTGGTTCGCGGGATCCCGGAGGTAGTCGTTGAGGAGGTTGGCGTTGGCCTGGTCGGCTTCCTCGAAGGCGTGCGCGGCATTCATCACTCCGCGGCCGGTGTCGAGGACCGTGGTGCCGATCTGCTCCATCATCAACTGCATCTCGACGCACAGTTCCTCCCAGGCGGCCCCGACCGAGCTCGTCAGGAACGACGACCCGGGGTAAGCGGCCTCGTTGGGCCGGAACGCCTGACGGGTGCTTCCCGTGGCATTGCCGCCGAGCATGCGGTTCGCGTCGTAGAAAACGTCGGCGACCCGCGGTAGATGCACCTCACCGACGCGCCAGAGCACGTACAGGTCGCCCCGGTCACCTCAGGCATGATCCGCTCCAGTCTCTGTTCTCCAGTGGGATTCGGGCCGTCGGCGACGTACCACCCAGGCCCCGATGAGCAGGACGGCAAGCAGCGCCACTGCACCGACGGCGTACGGCCACCACACCCGGTTGTTCCCCTGCGCCGTCCCGTCGCTGGCTGCCGAACCGATTCCCGCCGCCAGAACGCGATTGGCAGCGTTGTCCACCAGGTAGATCGGGCCGTCCGGTGCTGCGGCCGCGGCAGCCCAGAGGATCGGCTGCTGGGTCGGGGCGAAGGTCGCGACGGTGCTGACCCGGTTGTCGCGGGTGAGCCGGCGGACGGCACGTTCCTGCTGGTCGACGAGGTAGACCCCATCACGGCCGGCGGAAACTGTCGCGACACTGCCCACTGGTTCGGTGACCTTGGTCAGGGTGGTGCCGCTCAGCCGGAGCAGAGCAGAAGCGCTGCTTATCCATAGGTCGCCACTGGTGTCGGCCGCGATGCCGGTGACCGGACCAACCGGTGTCTCGGTCGCCAGGCCACTCGAATCTGTCACCGATCCGCCCATGCCACCGGCGGCCAGTCGTACCGAGCCGTCCGGGCCGAGAGCGATGATCTGGTAGTTCGCGCGATCCGCGATGTACAGCGTGCCGTCCGGGGCGACCGCCAACCCGCTCGGGGCACCCATCGGCGACGGCAGGACCCCGTTCCCCGTACTTGCGTCGGCGCGCACCGAGATGGTGCCGTCGGGCGCGAGCGCGTACACCCGGACCGTTCGCCCATCGGCGATGAACACCGTCCCGTCCTGGCCGACCGCGAGATCGTTGGGAAAGGCGGGCGGCACGTCCGTCGCCTTCGCGCCGACCGCCGGCTCAGGTGCGCCCGCGCCGTCCCGCCCGGTCCCCGCGACCGTGCGGATAGTGCCGTTCGTGCTGATCGCGCGTACCACATGATTGCCGCTGTCGCTCACATACACGGTGCCATCCGGTCCGACCGCGATTCCGGTCGGGTTATTCATCGGCGTCTGGGATGCCGCAACGTCATCCTTTGCGGCCCCGCGATCACCGCTGCCGGCCACCACTGTGATGTCCGCGCCGGTCGAAGCGGCCGGTGATGGTGCAGCCTTTGACGGCGACGCCAGACTGACGATGATCGCTGTGGCGGCTGTAGCCGTCACCGCCCGCCGTACCGTGGCCGGATTCCTGAGCCTCATGCTTTATCGATACGCCGACATTCGTCGGTCTGGTTCACGGCCTCGGTTCGATGGCACAAGGAGTGAACATCCGGGCAGCCTTCCGTTGACTGGTGCTCACGGACGCGCGGTTGAACCGACCTCATGGCGCGATCGCGAACCGGCGGAACGGTCCGCGGACATGACTGAACACCCACGTACCGATGCCACTGTCAAGAACAACGCCGCCGTGGCCACCTTCCGCGCCGAGGTAGACCGCATGGCTGCCCTCGACCACGAGGCCTTCCACAACCTCGACCCGCGCACTTTGCCGCTGCTCGAAGCCGTCATCCCGGTGATTTCCAGGGAGATGCCGTGCTCGTAGAACTCGTCACTGGTTTCAACTATTTAGGAGTTCTCCATCAGATGAGTGCCTTCCTTGACCAGACACGCACGGTTGCCGTCGTCACCCCCACGAAGGAGTACTGACGATGACAGGTCTGGAATCCCTGTACACGGCGCAGAAGGTCTACCGGCCGCTCGCCTTACGGCTGGAGATCGCGAACGAGTGCACGTGCGTGCACTGGGACCGCTACAGCGTGAACGACGGCAGCGGCATCGAGAGCCAGGTCGCACGGCACTGCGCTCACTATCCCGATGACCCGGATGTCGCTGCCTACCGGGCGCTGCCCGCCGAGGCCTTCGAGAGCGTCGCTGCCGGTGCTGAGTACGGCATCCAGTGGCTCAGCCTTGCTGACCTCCACCACACCTTGACCGACCGGCGACCGGTCATAGCCTTCGTGGTGATCGGGAAGACCGTCTTCTTTCGTGTCGAGTTGTCCGCCGTGGAACGGCAGATTCAGCGGCCGGACGGAGAAAACGAGAACGCGTACACCTCGCTGGTGCTGGCGGTGACCAATCAGCTTCGCAACCTGCAGGTCAGCCGCTGGGCCGACGACATCACTCGAGCAGCTCGGGAGAACGTCAACTGGAGCATCATCATGCGGCGCCATCACGAGCGCGGCATCCGGATGAGCCTGGGCGGCACCGCGTTCACCCTGGCGGAGAAGGCTGACCGGACCGCGCTCAAGCTGCTCGGCGCGGTCGGCTCCGAAGATGACCCGGAACGCCGTCGGAAGCTGCTCGGCTCACGGCTGATGGCGATGCAGGTCGGTGGTGCCGCGCTGGCCGAGGACCAGATGCCCTACGGATGGGAACTGGAGAAGGACAAGCGAGGTCGGGAACGCCGTGTGAAGACGAAGGGCCTCATCCCGGTCGCGGTCGCAGCCAACGCGCCAGCGCTGGCCGCCGCGTACGCCATGCACGCCGAGGGCAAGACCTACGAGTCGATCTGCACTGCTCTCGCCGAGTTCGAGAAAGACGGGGTAATGAGCCGCAGAAGCGGCCAGCGGTACGACCTCGACTTCGCGGCCGCGGTGGGCGACACCTTCCGGGCGTACGACGCGGCGCTCACGGTGTTCCAGGCGCACTGGCCCTCCGGCATTCCTCGCCCCACGCCGCCCGACGAGGCCACGATCGTCGCCTACGAGAGCGGCGAGGATCCGGCTGAGCTGTTCACCTACGAGCAGCGCCTTGTCATCGCCCGTCCTGAGTTGCTCCGGACCGGGATGCTGCTACGGGCGGTCGTCAACGACATCCGTGGTCGCGGCCTCGAACTGGCCGGGCTGACGCCGCACTACGCCGACGACTACGACGAGAAAGGGGTCTTCTACCTCGAAGCACGCTGGCCGTGGCCGATTGACGCCGGCACTGGCCAGGAGATGCCTCGGTTCGGCATACCCGACGAGATCCTCCGGTTGTCCGCCGGCCGTCTGCTTCGATCGATCGGAAGGCGTAGGAAGCCGACCGGCGGCCTGGCCCACGTCCGGACCGAGCGACGGGTTTTGCAGGGCTTCGGCACCTGGGAGCTGGCCGACGGCCGGGAGGCGACCCTGATCGCCCGAATGAACAACAACGGGCGGGCGAACATGGTTCTTCTCGGCAGGAACAAGCCGGCCGATGGGACCTCGCCGGGCTGGACCAGGGAGCTCGCCCAGCCCAAGAAGTGCATCCTCGCCACGCTCAACCTCAACGCCCTCTGCGGCGACCTCGCGCACCGCATCGGCGAGGCTGTCACCGCACAGATCGATCCAGCGCGTCTCGCTCCGGCCAGTGCGGTTCTCCGCGCCGAGTCGACGGATCGCACCGAGCACGTGCGTGCCGGGCTGCTCGCGAGGGCGGAAGCCGCCGACCAGGCTGCCGAGAAATCGGAGCGCGCTGCTCGTGGGGCTCGTACCAGTGCGGCGCTCGCGGCCGAGGATGGTGACGAGGAGGAGGCAGCCGAGTACCGCAAGGACGCCAGCAGCCACGCCGTTGATGCGCGCCGAGCCCGCCAGGAAGCCGAGACGCTGCGGCAGCGAGCCGCAGATCTCGACCAGCAGACGGAGCGCGCGCAGACCGCCAACGTGAACCTGTCCACGACCGCATACCTGGTCGCAGGGCTCCAGCGGGCCGCGTCCAACAACGGAACCGGCCCGGCCGCGCTCGGCGAACTCGCCGACGCGCATCTCCACAGCTGGAACGTCCAGGCGAGCCGTGACACAGAGGGCTACTGGGCGAACTACGAGGTCAAGCTCGACGTACCCGTCCTACCCGGGGGTGTCGTCCAGATCGACATTCGAGGCCGCGTCCGCGACGTGCGGACGAGGAGGCCAATGACGGGCCTTCGAGGGGCCGTGGCCCAGGGTGCCACGGCCGAGACCGTTTTCGCCAAGGGCCTGCCCCTCAATGCCGTGGTCACCGCCGACCTCAACCGGAAGACGCTGCTCAACCGGCACATCATGCCGTGGTTGTCCTCGCACCAGGTGTCAACCCGGGGCGCGCGGTGCGCTCTCGTGGACCATCCGCTGCCGGAAGTCAGGCAAGTCGTCTACGCCGACGTCACCGGTACGGACATGCCCCAGCTCGCCGCGTATCCGACCGCATGGCGCGAACACATCCTCGCTACGTACCGCGACCCCGGCCTTCAATGGGGCAACGCCGCGAGCCCGGACGACACCACCCTCGTGCGGCAACTGATCGCCACCCTCGGGCTCCCGGGAGTGCGCAGCGACGGCCGAGGGCTTGAGATCAAATCCATCGCGCGGTACGCCGGTGTCGCAGCCGACGTCGTACGCGAGCTCGTCCTTCCCACCAGCCGCTACGGCCTCGGGTTCGAACGCCCGCGATACCTCGCATACGTCGGCGAGCGGTCGGACCGTGTTCAACTCATCTCCTGCACCCACGGCTGCGAGCAGGGGTTGTGCGACCTCGTCGCGCTCTACCCCGAGGTGAGTGCGAGCGGATACGGCGTTATCTGTAGCACCTGCTGGAGGCTGCCAAACACCGCCGACCCGAAGTGGCAGACGATCGTCTTCCCGGCCATCTACGGGAGATCGTTCAACCGAACATCGCCCAAGGGCTCATTGCGGGATGCGGTGCAGACCGTCCCCATCGGGCCAGCGGTGCCAATGGCAATCGTCGATTGACCACCAGCGCCACCAGGATGCCCCGGCCGTTCGCCGGGGCATCCGCATCACAGCTGTTGGCCGCTTTCACCCGAGACGATCAACACGCCGACGCCGACGCCCAGGACATGCGCGATGGCATGGAGAACTTCGAGATCGACGTCTCCCTGACCACGTTCGAGGTCATCAAGCAGCGGCTCAGGCAGTCCCGCACTCTCGGCGACGTCGGAGATTGTCATGCCAGCGGCCTCCCGTGCACGCACCACGGCTCTTCCAAGTTCCGCGAAGTCGTACTGAGCAGCATGGTGCGCTGCCGTCTTCGGCGTTTCCTCCGGCATCCGCACGACGATGCACTATAGTGCATCACGCGGCCTCCAAGCTAACCATGCTCAGCGCCGTCGAAGATCCACCCGCCCGGATTGCCGAACGCGGGCCAGCGTTGCATGAGTGCACTAAGGTGCACCACAGGAGAGAAGTCACACACGTTGATCACGACCAGTGCATAGGAGCAGCAAGTGAGCAGGGTGTTCGTCACGTTGGATCTCGACGACGAGGTATACGCGACGGCCAAGGAGCGAGCCCATGCCGAGTTGGTCTCCGCTGAAACGTGGATTGCGTACAGGCTGGAGCAGCACATCAACATGAACCGACTGCGCAACTCTGACCGCAGCGACGCCCCAGGGGAGAACGCCGGCAAGCAACATGCGTGACCGCCTACCGGCCGGCCGCCTTCCATGCCCGGACGAACTCCCGGTACAGGAACTGTTGATAGGGCTGGCCACCGATGCGGAACTGGGCCATCTGCCGACCGATCGCCTTGGTCCCGAACCAGAGCCCGGAAACCTTGGGCACGCCGGTCGCCACCTGCACCACCGAGGCGACGTCGTCGACGAGTTCGCGCTCTATCGGAGACGCCTCGGCTCGTCGCAACCCGAGACGATCGAGCAGCTGCTCCTTGACCTCCTCGATGTCTCGGGCGACCCGCAAGAGGTCTTCATCGGTGACGCACCGCATGATTGTTGCGCGCAGCTCGGCGGCGTCTTCCCGGTAGTCCCGGACGCGTTCGACGACCAGTTCGAGCCAGTCCGGATCCGCCTTCTGCATAGTCTCCGAGGAATCCCACAGCCGGCCGCCGAGCAGTGGCAGCTCCAGCTCCAGGAGCCGCATCCGGTGAGACTGGGGCGCGCCGGCCGCCTCCGCCAGCGATCTGTGGATTCCCCGGACGGACTTGATCAGGTCGAGCACGGAGCCGTTGTCGGTGTGGTCCTGGTTGAGCTGGAACGTCAGGGAAAAATCTCGACGCATCGGGTGCGCTTGGTAGCACGTACCAGCCACTTCGGCACGCACCTTGTACTTCAGGCCGCGCACCAGGTTGGCCATCAGGTACTTCTGTTCCGCGGCGGATGCGACCCGCTCAAGGGATCCTTCGAGCGTCAGCGCGGCGGCCCGCGCCCACCGTCCGTAGTCGTCGTCTTCGATGCCGTCGGACGTGGTGATGCGATCCGTGTGGTGTCCGGGAACACGGATCTTCCGGGCCTGGAAGTCGGACCACTCTCCGATACGACGCGACAGGCTGTTGCGCCGGCTGGGCTGAGCTTGATCGCAGATCAGCGCCTGGTCGACGAACTGCATCACGCTGCGCGTCCCTTGAGGGCTCTTCAGATCCCGCAAGGCGCCGGCCTCGGCGTCCGCGGCTACCGCCCACTGCTGGCCGTCGAGGCGCAACGGATGCAGAAGTTCGGCTCGCATCAACGCGCGCAGCAGTCGCGGCTGCTCGCCGTAGTCCTCGGGCCGGGGGTTCGGCAGGGTCGGATGGGCCACGTAGACCGTCGACATGAAGATCAAAGACTGGATCAGCTCGACGAAACACTGGCGCGCGAAGGGGTCCTCGGGCGCGGCGCCTTGGTTCTGCGAGACGATGAAGTCCTCGGCCCCGATGATCGATGTGACGTCGACCAGGACGCTCGAGTCTCGCTGCGGTCCGGTCACATGAGCTTCAAGAACCATTCGACGGCCTCCGGCGGTCCGAGGATGGTGGAGTCAAAGGTCGGCTCGGCTTGGCGCAGTGTCGCTACGTCCACGGGCACCCGGGCAGCTCCGCCGCGGTCAGCGGCACGGAGACCAACGGTCTCGCCGAGGCAGATTCCGGCAAGTCCGTCCCAGATCTTCTGCCTGGTGCGGTAGAAGATCTCGAAGTGCGTTGGGACAGCATCAGAGTATGGACTTAGGTCAATGGCGGTTCTGACCATGTCCATGGTCTGCGATGTGGTACGCGTCTTGAGCTGGAAGCCCGCCGCTTGGAGCTGGGATTCGAAGCCACGCGGCTCGGTGCCGCTGCTGCGGGTCACCGACGCCCAGCGTGGACCAGCCACCGAGCTCGGCTGACCGATTTCGGAGCCGTCGACTCGCACACTGCCGGTCGGCTGGTCACAGGTGATCAGCAACGGCGTTCCGCCGACACCCATCTCCGGCGCCAGGATGAAGGCAGCGACGGGCCGGTACTCCCGGAGTACGCAGACGACCGAGCCGAACTCGCGATGATCCGGTCGTACGAACTCGGCGGTGCCGTCGATGGGATCGATCACGTAGAGCAACTTGCCTGGGTCGGCGACTTCGGCGCGCTCATCGTCCCGTCCGTCCTCCTCCCCGATGATCACGGCGTCAGGGTCGAACTCTCGGATGCGATCGGAGATCAGCCGCTCGATCTCGACGTCGGCTGCCGTGAGCAGCGTCTTGTCAGGCTTGGTCGTCACCGGCAACGTCGCGATGCGTTCCCGGTACCGGCGGACGACGTCCTTCAACTCGTCGGCAAGGGTCTGCCAAAGTCGGTCGAAATCCGTCATGGTGCGCCTCCAGGTGCTCCGGAAGACCGGCATGCCAGAACAGGATCATTGTTCCATGTCGTCCGGTTCGGACTGCCCATGCTTCGCTCGGCGAGCGACTCGGTCCGGGCACCGCTTTCTCGGGTACAGATTCTCCAGATCCGACACCCCGTACGATGACGGTGCAGACAACACCGGGCACCGGTCGTATGGAGCAGCTTCTTGCGTGATCTCGATGAAGACCCGGCGAAGGAACCCTTCCCGTACGACGCCGCATCACTCGGGCGAGCAGTTGCCGCAGCGAGGCAAGCCGCCGGCCTAACCCTGGACGGGTTAGCGGCGCGGTCTGGGGTCTCCCGCAGGATGATCGTCGACATCGAGCAGGGCCGGAAATCCTGCACGGTCAAGACGCTCCACGCGATCGCCCACGCGGTGTCCGTTCCGCTGGGCACGCTAGCTGACTCAGCCTGCGGACATGACATCTCCGCCACGCAGCCGCTGAATCTCGCAACTCCGTAGATCGCCCCTACGCACAAACGGCACATCTTCCCCGAATGCAGTACTTGAACGACATGCCGCCCACAGTGCACTAAAGTGCATCATCTTGCGATAAGCTGATCTGGTCGCTCCGAAGTGCGCGACGAGCCTTGAAGGCCTCGGCACCGCGCGCTCTTCATGGCGAAATGAATAAGCATGTCGCGACGGGAGTTGTCATGTCCACGGAAACAGATCTACAAGAGGAGACGGAAGGTCGTGCGGGAGGAAGTCCTCCGACAAAACGCCGCCGAAAGTCCGTATCGTCATCACCGGGAACGCGCATTACGGCACGTTACAGTTCCATCTGTGCAACATGCCGCGCCGGGATCTCGCCAGGTGACTCGATTGGTCGACTTCCAAGGAATGTCAGCCGCTATGGCGACCCGGGCTGGATTTGTATCCCGTGCCTGACAACGGCGGCCGAGCCTGGGCAGCCAAGCTTGCGCGATGTCGTAGCACGCACCTACCTTCGATGGGCACGCGGCAAGCCGATCAGCTTGAACAAGGTCGAAACCGAGGTGCTCGCGAACGAGATCCTCCAGGCCGATGCCGATCTCACCCCCGATCGCCGGTGTGAGACCGGCGCCGTCGACGATCATCCCTCAACACCGTGGCGAGAATGGGACCAGTCCGAGGCGCCGATAGCGCAGATCGTCGGCTACATGCTCGACTCCATTCATTTCGATTTCTCGTGCAACCTCAGAACTAGAACAGCCATTCGCTTGCTGTCTCACATCATCGGCAAGACATGCACGTGCGGAAAACATGTTCCCCAAACCCTCGTCTGCGTCTACGAGATGATGAACATCGTGTCCAGTTGGGAAGCATTGGACTGGCGGAACCCGCTGCGAGAAAAGGGGATCGCCGCATTCTCGCAGCGATACGCTCGGACAGCACTTCCGCCGCTGCTTTGAGGCACGAGATCGCACCGAAAGCGCATGCCGTTCTACCTCAGGAGATGAGCGTATGCCGCCGCATTTCCCTTGAGTCCGGACAGATTCGCAGGTGGTTCCTTCGCGGTGCGCCGAGCCAGCACCTCGGGCCGCCCGGACGCCGGAAGGCCCTCCACCTCCGGCGGCACCACCGGGAACTTCGGTTTCGGTTTGACCGGCACCTCAATCGCAGAAAGCACCTCTTCTCGCCTCAGCCAGGTCCTCCGAGGGGATGGCCGGTAGGCGGGCAGGATCCCCTCATCGATCATCCGATACACGACGTACTTCGACACGCCCAGCAGTCCAGCCGCCTGTTTGACAGAGATTCTCTCCTCGTTCACGTCGGCGACGGTCCCCGCCCCCGCGATGCGCGCCATCGTCCTCGGGTGCGGCAACGGTGCAATACCAGTGCCGTCGGGGTGGAACCCAACCCGCTCGACGGGAAAGCGTCCCCACGTTCTACAACTCCACAGCTGTCTCCGTGTCCGCCGCAAGGTGAGTGACGTATCGGGCTGGCCGCGAACGGTCGTCGCCAGCCCGAGACACCAGGACAACGAAGTCCCGCTCGGGCCTCGATCATCGACGGCCAAGCGGAGCGAAAAGTGGCAGCGAAACCGAACCAGTACATGGAGACTGTCCCGGACCTGAACAACCCCGGCGCGAAAGTTCGACGCCAGCGCACTGATGCGCTGGGCCGACTGGGCTGGCGACTGCGGGTACGAGACCCGCGCACTGGTGGGCAGCCTGAGCAGACGTTCTACGGCACGGAAGACGAGGCATGGCGTGAGCTGGTCCGTCTTGAGCAGGAGATCAGTGCTCGCTCCGTTCGCCCGGCAGACGGCGCGAAGAACACGACCGTAGAGAACTTCACGACGAAGTGGCTCGAGCACTACCAGTACAAGATCCAGCCGACCGAGAAGTTCGACGGAACTACTCGCCCATACTCGACCTGGTCGAACAGGTACGCCCTCTGCACCGGGTACATCGTGCCGGGTCTCGGCAAGCGTCGCCGTTTGTCCAGCATCACGACCCAGGACCTGATGGATCTGATCGCCGGCCTGAAGCGGAAGGACGGCGAAGCTGTCGCCAGCCATACTCGCCAGTCCGTCGCCAATACGGTGAAGGCGATGTTCCGCGACGCGGAAGTGATGGGATACCTCAGCACCAACATCGCCGAACTCGTCCCTTCCTCCTGGGAGGCCACGAGCAGCCGTCGGCAGTCGCTTCAGGTGTCGATCAGAAGCATGGAGGGTCTCGCGGCCCGACTCGACTCAGAGTGGTTGCTGCCTCGGTGGACGAGAGACCTGACGGGTCCCAACGGCGAGGGTCGTGGCGACATTCTTCGGCTCGCGGCCTACACCGGCCTGCGTTGGGAGGAGTTCGCCGCTCTGGACGACGAGGCCGTAATCCTGCCTGAGCGGGTCATTCTGGTGCGGGCGACCGCAACAGAGTCCGGCGGCCGCCGAGAGGTCCGCCGATCGAAGGATGGAAAGACTGCAGGCAAGACCCGCGCCGCCACCCGGTCGATCGTCATCGTCGACCAGGCGGTTCCCGTGATCGAACGACTCCAGGCCATCCGTCGCCGAGGTCTGGCACTCGAACCAGCCCGCGAACAGCGCCGTCAAGCGCGCGGTGTCAAGCGTCCACCGAACCAGCCCTTCGATGAGCGGTGGAGCCTTCTGCTGCCCGGCGAAACCGGCGGCTACATGTCCTACGGGCACTTCCGGAAGAAGCTCAGGAAGGCCCGTGACCTCAGTGGCATCGACTACACCGTTCACGAGCTGCGGCACATCGCCGCCTCGATCCTGATCGCCTCCGGCGCCAGCGACTACGAGATCCAGGAGCAGATGGGCCATGTCTCCGTGGAGATGACGCGGCGGGTCTACGGGCACCTGTTCCGCGTCGACCGCACCGAACTGGCTCGGCGGGTCTCCAAGAAGATCGCAACACTGAGCCAGGCAGAGTTCGAGGCAGCGGTGGCCGCGGGCAATGGCGAAGCCGACGAAAACCGTGACAAGTGATGCGTTCCTGAGATCACTTGGCTGCCAGCAATGCATGATGACGACCTCATGATGGTCGTCATCATGCTTTTGAAGTGGCGCGGCCGGGAGCTTCGCTTCGGCCACACCGACGTGACCGACACCGCGACCGCTGCCTGCACGAACCGGGCGCCAGGACCGTTTCGTCTGACCAGCGGATACTTCGAACCCTGCGAGAGTCGCTATCGTCGCAACGTGCAGCAAGATCATCCAGCCGTGGGGCTCGGCGAACTCCTGTACCGGCGGGCCCAGGGGGATTCCCTCACTCCGGGCGAGCAGGAGACGATCCGGCGCAATAGTGCTGGCGTCGTACGGGTTGCTGCTCTCCGGTACGCGGCGGTCTTCGCCGAGGGACAGATCCTGGCGAACAGCTTGCTAGGAGGCGAGCGAGTACGTGGCGCGGTGAACCTGGCCGCCGAACACAACAGGGCCGACAAGGCACTCACCGCGCGGGTCGGTCGTCGGCTCACCGACGCGGATTCCGGCGAAGCCGCATCGGGCCCCCTCGAAGCGCTCGTCATGCGGCACCTGGCCGGCAAGACCTTCGCGAAAGCGCTGACGGGTGTGTTACAGCAACGGCAGTTGAGTCCGCACGCCATCGACAAGCCGGGCCGCGACTTCGGCGACTGGATGGCCGGCTACGGCCTCCTGGCCCCGATGCCGGCGGACGTCAGCCGGCTACTGACCCTGCCGAACCCGGATTTCGCCGACCACGTCATCGCGAGCCTCAAGGCTGCAAGCCCCCTGCCCGCTCATGAAGCGATCACCTCCCGGTGGGACGCGGTCTCCAAACGGGTCACGAGACAGCTCCGCGAGCACCGTGAGCTCATCAAAAGCCGGCTGGAAGCCATGCCGCGTCACCGACGGAGCCGGACGGCCGCAGCGGAGCTTCGCGAGGCTTGCCGGCTGTATGCCGTCGGATGTGCGCTCAGCGAGATCGCTGCGCATGCCGAAAAGGAGCTGCAGATCCGGTGCTTCGCGGCCTATCACAGCAATACAGTGCAGCGGATACGGGTGGAATGCCTGAACGCCGCAGCCGCCGAGGTGGCGCAGAAGTGGCCGGACCTGGCAGCCGTGGTATGGGAGGCGTGCGCCCGACACCGCCAGGAGTGTCCCGAGACGACGTCTCCGCATCCCTGCTCCGGCTGTGCCCGAGGGATCGCTGCCGAGGTCCAGCGCACGACGGCTTTCGTAGACCCGGCGATCAAAATCGTCGAGCCCTCACCGCTGGCCGCCGAGCCAACACCGCTGCCGATGGAGCCCGCACCGGATCCGAAGCCCTCCACGTCCGCCAGCCTGGTGGACGTCGGTGCCGAATCAGTCGAGCTGGTGGAATGGATCCGCCGCCCGCAGGCGGACGGCCCACCGGCGGTCTGGCAGGTCATCCTGCACCGGCTGCACCTGCGTGGCGGCTGGTGCCCGATCCCGGAAATCACACTGCCGCTCACCAGAGACAGCACGCCGCTGAGTCTGCGGCTGGACTACAACGGCGGCTCCCGGACGCGCCGATCGGTCGAGCAGCAGGTCCGACTGCGGCACCAGGCCGGCGAATGGGAGCTCACCGGCTTGGACTGGCCCTCGGACCTACCGCCCGGAGTCATCCTCACCCTCAAATGGGCGCTGGCCGAATCGTCCGTCGCGGCAAAGACCAGCACATTGTGGCCGCCGGTCCGGGTCGACGGTGTCGCGTTCTTCGACCGCTACCACTCCGGGACGGTGATCCGGGAACTCGCGCCCGGTTCCGACCAGGATCGTGACACGCCCGATCTCACCAACGAAGGATGGGTGCTGCGGACTCTGCGCGTGCTCGGGCATCTGCGGACCGACGGCTCAGTGATCATCGCGGAGCAGGGGCTCATCGCCAACTGCCGACGTCTTGGCATACCCGGCCGTCGGGCCGATCAACTGCACCGGGTTGTGGACCGGCTCCTCCAAAGAGGTCTTCTCAGCCGCGTCGAGGGCAGCGTCGACGTGGACGGCACACCGCACTGCCCGCCCCGTCCAGGCCGGGCACGAGTCCCAATGTTGCGTTTCCAACCGACGCCAGTGCCCCTGGACGAAAGATCCCAGGGACCCAACTCCACTGACGCCCGGGCGCGCAGAGCACACGTCGTCCAGGGCTTCGTCCGCCGCCTACCGGACGGAGCCGAAGCCTCGCAAGCACAACTGGAACTCTACGAAGAGGCGGTACGGCAAGCTCAGGTCGTCGCCGGCTCGCTGCCGCCGGGGCACACGTATGTCCAGAGCCACCGACGCAAAGCGTGAGACCGTAGAATCGCCGAGCGGCCGCCCCCGCGCAGCCGTTCAAACGGGTCGGGAGGCGGCCCAAAGGTTCGAGCGAATGCCGCTGGCGCACAGCGTTCTGCCAGAGCAGAACGCCCAGATCCAAGAAAATAGATCACCCTTGTAGCCATGAGGGAAAGCTGAGGGAACAAGAGCGCGCTTATCAGCGCGGTGAGGTGCCGAACATGGCCCCTCACCAGCGTAAATAGCTGGTGGGCGATACTGGGATCGAACCAGTGACCTCTTCCGTGTCAAGGAAGCGCGCTCCCGCTGCGCCAATCGCCCTCGTCATGCGAGGTGGAGACGGGATTTGAACCCGTGTACACGGCTTTGCAGGCCGTTGCCTCGCCTCTCGGCCACTCCACCGAGGCGGCCGATGCAAGGATCAGCAACAGCCTTCTCCGAGCGGACGACGGGATTCGAACCCGCGACCCTCACCTTGGCAAGGTGATGCGCTACCAGCTGCGCTACGTCCGCACGCCCCCGGAGTCTTTCCCGGCGACGGATGAAACCTTAGCCGAGGCCTGCCCCTGTTGACAAAGCGGGTCCCCTCATCGCGGGTCGCCGAGGATCCGGCGCATCTCGGCGGCGAGCTCGGACTGGAAGGCGGCGATGCTGCCGTCCACGACGCCGACGCGGTAATCGGGGCCGGTTTCGGGGTGATCGGCCTGCGCCTGGTCGCTGTGCCGGGCGGTGCCATCGGTGTGGCCGGCGTTATACGCCTGCAAAGAATCGTCGAACACGGCGACAAATCTCCCACGCCCGGGCAGCCGTGGCGCTCCGCCGTCAGGTCGGAAGAACCGTCACGCAGCGGAGTTCCCGCACCGTGCGGACGGGTGCGGCGTCGGCGGTCCGGCTACCGCGGGCCGGCACTTGCGGCGGGTGGCAATCAACCACAGCCGACCCTCACTGTGATCACAGACTCCGCACAACCGGGGTGCCGACGCTTGTCTTCGGTGACCAGTCGAGGAGCCTTGATGACCACGCATGACCAGGAAGAACAGTCCGTCAGCACGGAGCCGGCGGTCCCCGCGGCGGCAGCTGGACCCGCGGCGGCAGTTGGACCCGAGGACGAGCCGACAGCCGTCGTCGTGCCGGCTCCGTCGTCCCAGCACGTTCCCACCGAATCGCCCACCACGGTGACCGAGATCATCACCGAGCCGCGGGGAGAGGTCACGCCGGCCGATCCCGGCGAGCCGCCCGCCGGCGGCTGGGTCCCGCCGGCCGCGGGCGCGGACGTCCCGCCCCCGTGGATGCCGCCGTCCAAGATCTCCGCCAAGGAGCGGTTCACGAAGAGCCCGAAAGTCGTCCTCGCGGCGGCGGTCCTCTTCACCGCGGTGGCGAGCTCCGGCCTGACCGCCGGGATCATGTCCGCGACCGGCGACGGCTCGTCCACCCCGGGCGTGACGGTCCAGCAGGGCGGCCCCGGAACCGGCATGCGCGGCGGAGGCGGCTTCCCCGGAGGCGGCGGTTTCGGTGGCGGCCAAGGCGGCTTCGGAAGCGGTCAAGGCACCACAGACCAGGGCACAACAGACCAAGGCACAACAGACCAAGGCACAACCGATCAAGGTACGGCCGATCAGGGCACCACCCAGCAGGGCGCCACGGGCCAGGGCACTCAGCAGGGCTCCACCGGCCAGGGCACCGGCACCTGATCCATCTCACCGCCCGGAGCCGAAGGCGGCGTGACTCCCCCGGGTCACGCCGCCTTCTCCGTCACCGAACGCGTTACAGGCCCAGGACGCTCGGGTCGGACGACATCTCGCGCAGCCGCTCCGCCGCCCGAGGCACCAACCGGCGACTCTGCCGGTCCATCAACCCCGCCACCCCGGTCACCACCGCGACCGGCGTCCCGTCCACCCGCGTGTAGTCCTGCTCCACCCGGAACGTCTTCCCGTCGCCCCAGAAGAACCGGCAGTCCACGTCGACCTCGTCACCGGAGCGCAGCTCCTTCAGGTACCGGATGGTGGTCTCCAGCACGACCGGCCCGCATCCCGCCGCGACCAGCACCTCCGGGGTCACCCCCGCAGCCTGGAAGCACTGCCAGCGGGCGTGTTCCCCGTACTGCAGGTAGACGGCCTGATTGACGTGCCCCTGGACGTCGAGTTCGTAGCCGCGTACCGCGATGCGTACCTGAAAGTGGTCAGCCATCGACCGATCGTCACACACGATCAGCCCCAGCGGTGGAACTGCGCCTCCGCCTGCCGCTCGCCGCGGGACAGCAGGAACGCCCGCCCGCCCGGCAGCCGGCCAGCTCCGTGGCTGAGCACCAGGTTGGCGAGGACGCGCGACACCCCGTACCAGGGAAGGCGGTAGGGCAGGCCGAGGTCGCGCATGGCGGCCGGGCCGAGCAGCCAGCAGCTCACCGACAGCGCCCGTTCCCGTTCCCACCAGCGCCGCCACCGGCCGCCGGGCAGATCGTCGGCCATGTGGATCAGGGCGTGGGCGAGGGCGACGCTGTTGTCGTCCGGCGGCGGGTCGTTCGACAGGAAGTGGTAGAGCAGCCGCCGGCCACGGCGTTCGGTGTGCGGCAGCCACTGCTCGTCGACGCCCATGAGCCAGCCGACGTAACTCCACAGGTGCATGACCGCGGCCGCGTCGTCACGGGAGATCCGCACGCCGAGCAGGCGTAGATGCAGCAGGAAACTGGTGCTGAACACGCCCAGGGTGCTGGCTTGGTCGTACTGGTTGATCGGCAGGCCGCGCCGCTCGTGGTCCCACGACGGGTCGGCCTCCAGCCGGGCGTTGACCAGGGCGTGCATGACCCGGACGTGCAGGGTGATCCGGAACCCCTCCGCGTCCGGCCGGAGACCGCCGGGCGCGGTGACCGCCCGCCACCAGAGCGAGGTTTCCTTGATCCGGCGCAGCGTTTCGCCGCCGGCCAGCCTTCCGGTACGCACGAGCGGCTCCAGCGCGGCGGCGGTGCGATAGCCGCCGAGCAGCGATCCGTACGCCAGCACCAGTCCGGCGTCCATCCCGAACGCCCGGCAGGCCTCGGCGCCGCGTTCCAGCAAGCGGTCGTCGACCCAGTCCGGCCGCTCCCGCACGCGGTCGAAGAACGGCCCGTCGAGGGTCCCGGCCGCGAACATGCGGTGCAGCTCGTTCGGCGTGACCGTCCGGATCAGCTCGGCGGCCGCCTCGTCCCGCCGGTTCAGGCCGGCCCGCAGCTCGGCCAGCTCCTCCCCGGTCGGCGCGGTGCCGGGCCCGGCCACCAGCCGCAGCGGGCGGGCAGCCCGTTCCGACCAGTCCGCGTCGGCGCGGAAGCGAGTGGGCGTCATCAATCCCTGGGCCATGCGTCGACGATAAACTCACGCGCTGATCACTGTTGGGCCCCCAGTTTCACCGTCGCGGAGCCGGGTCGACCGCTGCGGGTGTAATCCACCGTGACCGTGTCGCCGGGGTTCTTGGTCAGGGTCACCGCCGCCACGTCGTTCGTGGTGGTCACCGGGCTGCCGTCGATCGCGGTGATGACGTCGCCGGCTTTCAGGCCGGCCTGTGCTGCCGGGCTGCCGGGCACCACCGATCGGATGTAGACGCCACCCGCCCGGCCCTGCGCCTGGGGAACCGTGATCAGCTCGACCCCGAAGTACGCGTGGGTGACCGTCCCGGTTTCGATGATCTCGTCGGAGACCGCCTTCGCGTGGTCGACCGGGATCGCGAACCCGAGCCCGATGTCCCCGCCGCCGCCACCGCCGCCGTCGGGGTCCGGGATGTTCGCCCCGGCCGAGGGCACGCCGATCAGCTCGGACGCGCAGTTGACCAGCGCCCCGCCGCTGTTGCCCGGGTTGATCGCCGCGTCGGTCTGCACCGCCGAGACCAGCAGCGCCGTCTCCCCGTTGTCACCGGGCACCTCGATCGTCCGGTCGAGCGCGCTGACGATCCCGGCGGTGACCGTGTTGGAGAGGCCGAGCGGCGCGCCGAGCGCCACCACCGGCTGACCCACCTGTACGGCCTCGGAGCTGCCGAACGCGATGACCGGCAGGTCCGACTCCCCCTCGACCTTGATCACCGCGAGGTCGGACTTGGGGTCGCGGCCCACGATGGTGGCCGGCACTCCCCGCCCGTCGTTGAAGAGCACACCGACCTCGCCGCCGTTCGCCGCCACCGAGATCACGTGATTGTTGGTGAGGATGTAGCCGTCACTACGGATGATCTCGCCGGATCCGGTGCCGCCCGTCGAACCGTTCGACGCCGAGATCGTCACCACCGACGGCAGCGTCTTCTCGGCCACCTCGGTCGCCGCGCACGTCTCGGCGGTGCTCTGCGACGCCGCCGGGTTACCCGCCGCGGGCTCCTCGTTCGCCGACACCGCGACCGCTCCGGCCACCGCGCCGAGCGCGGCGGCGACCGCCATGCCGGCCCACATCACCCAACCGCTGCTGTTCGCGGTGTCCATGCTCACCGTCCTCGTCCAAGGGCTCTTCCTCGCAGTCCAGGAAAGGTGATCCGGCCCGGACCGGCATCCCCCGCAGTGAATGAGTCGGCGAACTCTCAACTCCGCTATCACGCCGCCGACAGGATCCGCCGAACCCTGGCTGCAACCAGGCGCTCACCCCCCAGTCGTCGGTCGAAGAGCGAAGGGTCACCCGTGCACCTCCCCCGAAGTGCGGCAGTCGGCATGGCAGCGGTCATGCTCTGCGGCAGTCTCAGCGGCTGCAGCAGCCTCAAGGAGCTGACCAGCAGCAGCAAACCGCTGCTCGGCGGCAGTTCGACAAGCAGCCCCAGCGCCAAACCCTCCGCCGCGGCGACCGGCAAGGACGCCGCCGCGAAGAAGCCGGAACGCGAGAGCGGCCCGCTGGACACCGGCACCGTGACCCATCGCCTCAAACAGGGCAACTTCACCGTCACGCTGAACTATTGGACCTCCGACAACGCGAAGCTCTACACCGCCGAGTCGGCCAAGACGCTCAACGTGGCCGCCCACATCGAGGACGCCGACAGCAAGCACCGGGTCAAGGTGAGCACGTTCCAGGTGACTCAGGACGACGGCACGGCACGGGTCGACGTCACCACCGACAGCGGGTCGTTCGACATCACCCCGCCCTATCCCTACAACACCGTGGTGACGCTGCCGGCAGCGACGACCGGAGCAACGACGCTCACGCTGACCTTCCGGATGGATCTCCTGGTGGAGACCACCCCGAAGTCGAACAGCTACTACCGCTCCACGGCCCTCGACACCCTGACCCTGCCTTTGATCACGAAGGGCGCCACTCAGTGAGCGAATCCAGTCCCGGCCTGCGCCGGGCGACCGACCGTCAGATCCTGCTGCCCCGCAGCGCCAAAGCGGGTCCGCTGGCGTTGCCACCCGTACCCGCGCTGGCCGAGCTGGAGGCGGTGGAGACCACCTCGGGCGAGTTCGCCGCGGCGGCCGCCGCCACACCCCGGCACGCGACGATCAGCTGCATCATCCCCTGCTACAACGAGCAGGAGACGATCGGCGATGTCCTGCGGAGCATCCTCGCCCAGACGCGGCTGCCGAACATCATCCACGTCATCATCAACAACACCGACGACGACACCCCCGAGATCGCCCGCAGCTTCGAGGGCCGGCACACCCGTACCGTGAAGGGTGAAGAGTTCGTCACCACCGTCCACGTCCATGACATGGGCGTGAACCCCGACAAGAAGGTCGGGGCGCTGAACTACGGGTACTTCCTCTCCCGTGGCTACGACTACATCCTCGGTGTCGACGGCGACACCACCCTTGCCCGGGACTGCGTGGAGCGGCTCGAGCTGGAGATGACCGACGACCCGCGGATCGGCGGGCTGAGCGCGATCTACAGCATCGACAAGAGCCGCTACAAGGGCCTGATGGCGCGCTTCCTGATCGCCGGCCAGCGGGCGCAGTTCGGCGCGTTCAACATGGACAACCTGCTCCGCGGCCGCAACATGGCCGTGCTGGGCGGCCAGTGCAGCCTGTTCAGCATGCGGGCACTGGAGATGGTGATGGTCCGCCACCACCAGCAGGCGCCCTGGGTCCGGGACAGCGAGGTGGAGGACAGCAAGCTGTCGCTCCAGATCAAGGACGCCGGCTACAGCACCAAGATCAGCGCCTCGGCCCGCGCGTACGTCGGCCCGATGACCAACCTGCGCGCGCTGCACGGCCAGCAGGTGAAGTGGAACTTCGGCGCCATCGACCTGTTCTGGCCCGGCCAGCGGGGCGACAACAAGGGTCAGCCGATGCACCCCAACCTGCGGCTGCGCTGGTACGAGAACATCGCGATGGTGTTCAACATCGGCTCGCGGCTCGGCTTCATCCTGCTGCTTGTCGCGTCCCTGTCGATCGACGCCTTCGTGTTCAACCCGATCTGGCTCATCCCACCCGCGGTGGCGATGCTGCTCAACCTGCGCCTGGCGCTGGCGATGAAGGACAAGAGCGCGTCCGACCTGCTCTACGCCGCGCTGGCGTTCCCCGCCGAGCTGTACATGTGGATCAGGATGGGGCACTTCGTCTCCGCCTGGACGCAGTTCCTGGCGCAGACCGACAAGGACAACTGGGCGGCCCAAGCCAACGCGGAGAAGGGCAAGGGCTCCGCCTACGTCATGCCGCTGGTGGTGCTGCTCGCCATCATCGGCGCCTCGATCTACGCCTGGAGCCAGCAGAGCATCAGCGTCCAGTCCGCGATCCTCAGCCTGGGCTGGCCGATCCTCTACATCTTCACCATTCTCCAGACCGTCTTCATGCTCAAGAAGCTCTTCCGCCGTCACCGCGGCTTCGCCGTCTGACCCGAGCCGTCACCGCCCGGCCGATCGTGGAAGGATCGGCCGGGCGGGTTTGTACGATGACGAACCAGCCGAGATCTCGTAGGGACAAGCACATGGCAGAGGGAACCGGCGCGGTGAAGTCGCCGTGGAGCGGCGCGTTACTCGCCGTCGCCGCGATGGCAGTCGTCAGCGTCGTCGCACTGGTACAGAAGTGGGACGCCGCGTCCTGGTTGTGGGCGGCCGCCGTCTGCGCCGGAGGCGGGCTCATCGTCTTCCTCACGCAGGCACGCCGCAACCGGCAGCTCGACGCCGCAGCCAGGCAGGCCCGCCAGACCGGCAACGGCCCGGACATCGAGCAAAGCACGCGATAACCGATATTTCCGACCTGCGCGCCTGGATGTACGGATGTGACGACCATGGCGCCCGGCGGACGGTGAGCACGACGGTTGGGCGTCCCGGGCCGCCGTGCTCTATCAGGGGCGCGAGCAATACGACTGGGCGACATTGGTGACCAGCGACAAAGCTGTCGTCACCGTCGCGAGACGTGTCCCGCGTGACGCTCGCATCGCCGAGTTGGCCGAACGGCAGGAGGCGGCATACAAGAAGGCGGTAGCCGATCACTCGGGACGTAGGTCCGGGCCGGCTTTCGCCGCTTGAAGCTGCGGGAACTGCTTCCACAGCGCGGCGAGAAACGCGCGGTGCGCCGGCTCGCCGTGGGCCACCGCGCTCGCGAAGACGACGTTGAGGGCAGCGACCAGCGGGTCCCGGTCCCCCGCGTCGATCAGAGCGGGAAGCGCCACATGCTGTTGCGACATCTCCAGCGGCGGGTTCCCCGGCACCCGCACGGTGGTCCAGGTGACCGGAGCCTGCTCCAGCAACTCCCAGACCTCCGCCTGATACTGCGCCTTCGGGTTGAAGGGCGGCGGCAGAGGACGCTGCGCCCGTAACGCCTCCAGGGCCTCGGACGCCCACGGCATCACGCTGAGCCCCGCCACGGCGACCGCCCGCTCGGCCGCCCAGAGAACCACCGCCCGCAGCGTGTCGGTATCGGCGGCGCCGAGCGCGGCCGGCAGCTTCCGGTCGTACTCCTGAACCGGGTTGGCCCGCTTCAGGGCTTTCTCCAACCGCGTCTTCTTCGGGCGCTTCCTCCGGGTGGCCACCAGCGTGCGATCCCGGGCTGCCACGGCGCCATCGCGATCCGGATCGGCGGCGTAGGCGGTCAGCCATCCCCGCGCCTGCACCGCCAGCTCCTCCACCGTCAGCGGCCCGATCCGGCCGGGGTTGGCCCGCATCCAGGACAGCGCGTGCTCGTCGGGCACGGCGGCACACCGGAACCGCGCGCTCTCCAGGAGATCGGATGTGATCGGTACGCCCGTCAGGTGCTCCATCAGGGCCAGGGCCCGCGCCTGCCATTTCTCGTCGTACCGCCAGCGCGGATCGGCCGGGTCGATCTCCTCCGTGCTCAGGTCGAAGCCCAGCGACGCCAGTGCCGGCACCAGCCGGTCCGGTTCGCTGCCCTCCCGCCATCCGGCTCCCCCGCACGGATCGAACGACACGAGGGTCACGCCGTCGCGGGCCCACCGCAGGACCGGGGCGGTGTTCTCGTTGAAGTAGAACGAGACGAGCTCACCCTTCGCGGACAGCAGCGCGGCGGATTCCTCGGTGGAACACCGGAACCCGTTCGGCTCGACGATCAGCGTCCAGCCGCCAAGGTCACCAGCGGCGATGAAGTCGAGCCCGGTGTCGAGGTCGGCGTGGAACACCCCGTCCTCCCCCATCGAATGGGGATAACCGACCTGCTCGGCAGCACCGGCGAGCCGGCGAGCGCCGGTGATGTCGACGGCTTCGGAGCCCCCGAGCGCGGCGATCACCTCATCGGGGGTGAGCGCGCGCACCAGCGTGGCACAGAAGTTGAGGCCGAGCGGGTACTCCTCGATGAACCAGAGGTAGTCGTCAGCAGATGCCGTCACGGCATGATCATGCCGGACCATACCGACCAAAATCAGCCAATGCCGCAGCGAGTGGAGCGGATCGCGGCTAGATGAGGACGGCACTCCACTGGATCATCATGGTGCGATGACGCGACTACAGCGATTGCTCGTCGAATTGGAAATGGGGTGGAATGGTCCAGCGAAGTGTGGCCCGGCCGTCGACGTCTTCGAGAGTCACGGGATAGACCTGCCCAGCTGACCGCCCTCCGGTGAAGCGCTGAAGTTCCAGCGGGGACCAAGCAATGAAGAGAATCGGGCAGCCCGCCACCTCGATTACTCCAGCACGGAGAGGGTGCTGCCAGCCCGCACGCCATCCGAGATGGTGATGGCTGTGCAGGTCGACATGCGCCATATGCGGGTAGTGATCCTGAGCGCTGGCCCACCTGTTGATCGCTGCCGCCCGCTCCCGCGCAATCTCGACCGGCAGGTCAAGCCAACCATGGCTGTCATCGCCGGGGGCCGTGAGAATGCGAGGGGCATCGAAGTGTTCCCATGCTTCCTGCGCGCCCTTGCCCCAGATCCGGATATCGGCGAGCCCATCGACGCCCTGATCGCCGTGCATGAACCCGACCCAGGAGTCGAGCGCCCGGGCGTCACCGATGACGGTTCCGCACCGATCCACCGGCAGATCGCCCAGTAACGCCGGTCCGCTCCCGGCCGACACTGCAGAGAAAGGCAGACCCAAGTCGATGTTCAGCACCGCGATCGCGTCGCCCGTGTCGATCGGCCGGTAGGCCCCGGCCCTGGTATCCGCGGTTATCGCTAACGATCCGGGCCCAGCCGGCACGGCCACCGCCTCGGCGAGCCAATCTCGTATGCACGCACCGCCAGACCCCGCCGTCGACATCGCACGCACAGACAATGGCTCGCCGAGCTCCGACCATTCGTCCAGCAATCCCGCGCAGGCCAGCACCACAGCGCCTGACGGTGCAACCACCTGCCCCAGAGCCGCACCCATCGATGCGAAACCGCCGCTGTTTGTCACAACCGCCGATGATCGCACCTTCAGTTCCCAGGACGTCCGCTCATCGGTACGCCCGGGCACCCGCCGTCCTGTCCGGGTCATTGCCGACAACGCCCGATCAGCGGCAGAGTACGGGTGCCGCATCGCCTCCTTCCGCGGCGGATGTACTGCTTAGAGACCCGCCGCCAGAAGGTCACGCAGCAACTGCGCCCCGGCCTGAACGCGATCTTCGGTGTCCACCTGGCGGCCGCTACGAAGCCGTTGCGGGATCGCCAGGGTCAGCCGCTCATCGACGCCGAAGTCCATGCAGAACCGTCGAAAGGCATCGAGAAACTCCTCCTTCGGTGGAGGCCTCAGGATGAAACCGTTCGGAGCGTTGCATAGCCCGGTGCCGCTCTTGGGTAGAGCCATCCACCGGGAGTATTCGGGGTAGCCGCCGATGAAGACGGGTTCCCCGAAAGCCCCGACCTCACGGACCAGGGCGCTGAGGTAAGGGTCGCGGTAGCGGCCGTTCATCTGAGTCTTGTTGAGCATGCAGATCTGGTAGCCCATCGCACCGCCGACGCTCGCGTAGATGCCTGACGGGCCCTCGCGCATCGCGGCGTAGCGCACGAGGTAGTAACGCCAGTCGAAGTTCTCCTCGTGCGCTCTCGCTTCCACGAATGCATTGCGAATCTCTCTCAGCGAGACCTCGGCGGAAGTCCCGGCGGCGACAGCGTCCAGGACAGCCTGCTGGAGAATCACGCGTGTGGACATCCCGACCCGTTGCGCCAGGCGGCCATCATGGTCCCTCCATCGGCCACCAGCGAGGCAGGGACCACCGTGGCTGACGCCGCGACCACAACGAGTACGGGATCGCGCTCGACATCCGAATCCCGCATCACCTTGAAGCGCCCCCAGAGTAAGGAGCGAAAACGCCAACGGCCCGTTACCAGGATCCTGATAACGGGCCGTTGATCTGCATAAACACTGGTGGGCGATACTGGGATCGAACCAGTGACCTCTTCCGTGTCAAGGAAGCGCGCTCCCGCTGCGCCAATCGCCCTGGCAATGCGCACAAAAATGCGAGGTGGAGACGGGATTTGAACCCGTGTACACGGCTTTGCAGGCCGTTGCCTCGCCTCTCGGCCACTCCACCGAGCTGGCCCCGTGGAAGAAGGCCTCTCCGAGCGGACGACGGGATTCGAACCCGCGACCCTCACCTTGGCAAGGTGATGCGCTACCAGCTGCGCTACGTCCGCGTGTCTCCGGGCTGCCCCGGCGACGAGGAAAACATTAGCCGGTCCCCTCGCCGCCCGCCAAACCGGGGTACCCCGGCGTGTCGCGAGCTGGGGAAACACGCCAGGATCCAGGCGTGGAGCTGACGACCTGGTACCTGGAACAGACCGATGCCGCCCAGATCCAGCCGGGGCGGGAACCGCGCGTGCCGGTGGAGGTCGGGCGGGCCGAGGTGGCGAGCCCGGAGCTGAGCCGCTTCCTCTACACGGCGGTGGGCGGTGACTGGTTCTGGACCGACCGGCTGTCCTGGACCTGGGCGCAGTGGCAGGACTGGCTGACCCGTCCGGGGGTGGAGACCTGGGTGGCGTCGGTGCGCGGCACGCCGGCCGGGTACGTGGAGCTGGACGGCCGGCACCCGGGCGCCGTGGAGATCGCGTACTTCGGGTTGCTGCCGCAGTTCGCCGGGCTGGGCCTCGGCGGGCATCTGCTGACCGAGGGGCTGCGGCGGGCGTGGCGCCTGGCGGACCGCTGGCCGCACCAGACGCCGATCTCCCGGGTCTGGGTGCACACCTGCAGCCTGGACGGCCCGGCGGCGCTGGCGAACTACCGGGCGCGCGGCCTGACCGCCTACCGGACCGAGGTCACGCCGTCGAGCCGGCCCGCGGAGACGCCCGGACCGTGGCCGGGAGCCGGCCCGAGAGTCACGCCGGGCCTGACAGGCCGGCCGGAGTCATGATCAGGCCACCGGCAGTCCGGCGGACGTGAACGCCCGCCCGTCGTCGGTCACGGCCGCCGACTCGTAACCGCCGGCCACCCGCCCGGCGAGCCAGGACAGCCCGGCCTCACCCATGGCGAGCGCGGTCGTCGCGTACGCGTCGGCGACCGCCAGGTCCGGGCCGACCACGGTGACCGAGCGCAGCCCGGTGGCCGGTTTCCCGGTGCGTGGGTCGACCACGTGCGCGCCCCGCTCGTACGTGCCGGAAGTCGCCACCGCCCCGTCGGTGAGCGCCAGCACCCAGCTGAGCTTGCCGGCTTCCCAGGGGTGCCGGACACCGACCCGCCAGGGCCCGCCGGTGGGGCCGGTCCCGCGCATCCGGATGTCGCCGCCGGCGTTCAGGTAGTGCCGCCGCGACCCGGCTTCGGCGAGGCGCTGCGAGGCCACCTCGATCGACCAGCCCTTCACGTAACCGGACGGATCGAGTTTCCCGCCGGCGTAGGCGTCGAAGTACCCGTCGGTGTCGCGCCACAGGTCGGCGCAGCGGTCCAGCACGAGTCGCAGGTCGGCCGAGCAGTCCTCGAGCGCCAGCGCGCCGTCGCGGAACCGGCACACCTCGCTGTCCGGCTTGTAGGTGCTGAACCGCGCGTCCACCTCATGCAGCCAGGAGCAGGTCATCTCCACCAGACCCGACAACTCGGACTCGGGGAGCTCGTCCGCCAGTTCGATGCTGACGACCGTACCCATGACCTGCTCGACGTGGCGCACGAAACTGGACCCTACGCGCCCGCCTTGTCCAGCGCCGCCTGCAGCGAGGTGACATACGACTGGCTGGTGAAGGTCGCGCCGGAGACCGCGTCCACGTCCGCGCTCTGCGCCGCCAGCGTCGCCTCGCTGAGCTGCTTCACCGCGTTCGGGTTGATCGTCCCGCTGAAGCCGTCGGTGGGGTACGTGGCGTCCGCCGCGCTGACCTTCCCGCCGCTGACCTTGATGGTGACCTGCACGGTGCCGTACTCGTTCTGCACGGCCTTGCCCTTGTAGGTGCCGGCCTTGAGCCCGGCCTCCTCCTCGGCCGGGGCTTCTTCTTTCTTCTTGTCCGAGGAACCCGAATTGTCCGAAGAAGCCTTCTTGTCCGACGAAGACGAGCCCTTCTTACTCGCCGAGGGGGACGGCTCGGCAGCCTCCGGATCGTCGCCGGTGGCGGCCTCCTGCGCGACCGGCGCGGTGGCGATCGGCGCGTCCGGCGGCTGCACGCTCAGGCGTACCCCGAGGATCAGGGCCGCGCCGGTGAGGGTCCCGACGGCTGCTGCGGTACTACGTCGCATCGCGAATCTCCCAGGGAATCAGAACTCGAAGGGGTCGAGGTGGATCTGGCTGCTCGGGACGTCGAGGTCCTGCAGCGTGCCGACCGCCGTGTTCACCAGGCCGGGCGGGCCGCACAGGTAGACGTCGCGCCGGTTCACGTCCGGCACCAGGCCGCGCAGGCCTTCCGGGGTGAAGAGGCGCTGCGGGCCGGGGTCGTTGCGGCCGCCGACGATGTAGCGCACCCAGGCGTCCCGCTGCTCGGCGAGCTCCTCGAGCTCGGCACGGAAGACCAGCTCGTCCGGGCGGCTGGCCCGGTAGATCACGATCGTGTCCGGCGGCATGTCCTCCAGCAGCGCCCGGATCGGCGCGATGCCGCTGCCGCCGGCGATCAGCAGAGCCCGCCTCCGGGTACGCCGCTGCGCCGTGAACGTGCCGAACGGTCCTTCCGCCCAGACCGGCGTGCCCGGCCGCATCGTGGCGAGCTTCGCGGTGTGCCCGCCGGCGATCGTCACGGTGAGCCGCAGCCACTGCCCGTTCGGCGCCGCGGAGAGCGAGAACGGGTGCGACTGCCACCAGCCGTTGGCGGTCAGGAACCGCCAGCGCATGAACTGGCCGGCCTGCACCGGGATCTTCTCGAGGCGCTTGCCCTCGATGTAGATCGAGAACGTGTTGGCGCCCTCGCCGACCACCTCGGCGACGCTGAAGCGGTGCCGGGCGTTGAGCCAGAGCGGCTCGACCACGCGGCCCCAGATCAGCGCGGAGAGGGTGAGGCAGCCGAGGGCCGGCCAGAAGACCGACGCGAACCTGCCGCTCATGTCGGCGCCGGCGGAGATCTGATGGGCGTAGCCGAGGAGCAGCACGGCGTAGCTCGACAGATGCAGGAGATGCCAGAGCTCGTACGGCAGCACGGTGCGGATGAATCGCAGGGAACTCAGCGCGATCACGACCAGCAGACCTGTCGCGACGGTCGCGCTGATCATGTCGGGGAACGTGGTGATCACGGTCCAGCCCTGCTCGACGACGCCGGTGCCGGCGGTGAGCGAGTACGCGTAGACGATGAAGACGACGTGCGCGACGACCGCGGTGAACAGGGACGTGCCGAGCCAGCGGTGCCAGCGCAGCAGGTCACGGGAGCCGACCCATTCCTCCAGCCAGGAGACCCGGCTCATCATGAGGAGCTGGATGAAGAGCAGGTAACCACCGACCACGCCGGTGATCCGCCCGGCCGCCAGCATCATGCTGGTGGTGTCGCTGACCGCGCCGGCCTGGGTGTTGAAGAGCCAGAGGGAGATGCTCGTCGCGAGGCCGGAGAAGAACAGCAACACGGTGAGCAGCCGGTTGCCGCTCGTCGCCTCGGCGGGCGGGCGGTCGTCGGGGATCGGGACACCGGCGCCGGCCTTCCAGCCGGTCGGATCGGTGAGCGACTCCACCACGATGTCGCCACGCCGATAGGGGTCCGTCGCATCGGATTGCTGGGGCCACTGTGACTGCGGGGGCCACGGCGGCATCGACGGGTTGTCCCAGCTGGGACGGTCGTCGTTGCGGAGATCGGCGAAGTATCCGTCGTATCCGTCGTCGGGCCGCTCACGAGAAGCGTGGAAGGCCGGTATGGCCATCGTCCTCACCTGCTAGCAGTCGTCTCTCGGCGTCTGCCACCCCTGCGGCTGACGTGACGGCCCGGTCGCAGGAGGAGCCGTCAGGGATGGGTACGCGTCCGGCCGCCGGTTGGCTCAACGGCCCTCCGGAAAATTCCTCCGAACCTCATCGGGATAGGTTCAGCCGATGAGCAACCCGGAAGTGGTCACGGTGGTCGGCGTCGGCGCCGGCGGGTGGTCAGACCTTTCCGGTACGGCCCATCGCGCTCTCGCTGCCGCCGAGGTGGTCTTCGGCAGCGCCCGTCAGCTCGATCTGCTCCCGGACACCGTCACCGCCCGCCGCGAGAAGTGGCCGTCCCCACTGGTCCCGGCCCTGCCCGGCCTGATCGAGGCGGAACGCGGCCGGGCCGTGGCCGTGCTGGCGAGCGGCGACCCGATGTTCCACGGGATCGGCGCCACGCTCGCCCGGGTGCTCGGCCCGGACCGCATCCGGGTCCTGCCGCACCCCTCGTCGGTGTCGCTCGCGGCGGCCCGGCTCGGCTGGGACCTGGCTGCCGCCGACGTGGTGAGCTTGGTCACCTCGCCGGTCGCGACGCTCGCCCGGTGGCTGCATCCGGGCCGCCGGATCCTGGTGCTCTCGGCCGGCGCGCACACCCCCGCCGAGGTCGCCGGCCTGCTCGTCGAGCGCGGCTACGGATCGGCGGCGGTGACCGTTCTTGAACAGCTGGGCGGCCCGGCCGAGCGGGTGGTCGCCGGCGCGGCCGACGGGTGGGTGGTCCCGCCCGGCGACCCGCTCAACGTGGTTGCGATCGAGCTCGGCGACGGGCCGCCGGCTTCCTGGGTGGCCGGCCTTCCCGACGAGGTGTACGCGGGAGACGGCCAGCTCACGAAACGGGAGGTGCGAGCCGTGACACTGGCGGCGCTCTCCCCCGTACCGGGTGGATTGCTCTGGGATGTCGGCGCCGGATCCGGGTCGATCGGCATCGAATGGATGCGCGCCCACCCGGCCTGCCGGGCGATCGCCGTCGAGTCGTCGGCGGAACGGATCGCCACCATCACCGCGAACGCGACGGCGCTCGGCGTGCCCGGCCTGCGGGTGGTGCACGGCCGCGCGCCGGACGCGCTGGACGGCCTGCCGGCGCCCGACACGATCTTCATCGGCGGCGGCCTGACCCGCGACGGGGTCCTGGATCGCTGTCTCGCGGCGCTGCGGCCCGGCGGCCGGCTGGTGGCGAACGCGGTCACCGTGGAGTCCGAGGCGGTGGTCGCGGCCGGCTACGCGAAGCACGGCGGCGAGCTGACCCGGGTCGCGGTGCAGCGCGGCTCGCCGGTCGGCGGCTTCACCGGCTGGCGCTCGTTCATGCCGGTCACCATCTGGTCGGTGGTGCCGGGGCTCGGTTCGGGAGGAACACAGTGACCGTGCACTTCATCGGCGCCGGACCGGGCGCCGCCGACCTGATCACGCTGCGCGGGCACCGGCTGCTCGCCGCCGCGCCGGTCTGCCTCTACGCCGGCAGCCTGGTCCCGCCCGAGCTGCTGGAGGCGTGCCCGGCCGGCGCGCGGCTGGTGGACACCGCGAACCTGAACCTCGACGAGATCATCGCCGAGATGGTCGCCGCCCACGAGGCCGGCAAGGACGTGGCCCGCCTGCACTCCGGCGACCCGTCGGTGTTCAGCGCGGTCGCCGAGCAGATGCGCCGGCTGGACGCGGCCGGCGTGCCGTACGACGTGACGCCGGGTGTGCCGGCCTTCGCGGCGGCCGCGGCCACGCTGGGACGGGAGTTCACGGTTCCCGGTGTGGCGCAGACCGTGATCCTGACCCGGACCGCGGAGCGGGCCACCGCGATGCCGCCCGGCGAGGACCTCGCCACGCTCGGCGCCAGCCGGTCCACGATGGTGCTGCACCTCGCGGTCCAGCGGATCGACGCGGTGGTGGCCGAACTGACCGGCAGCTACGGCGCGGACTGCCCGGTCGCCGTGGTGGCCCGGGCCAGCCGCCCGGACGAGCTGATCGTGCGCGGCACCCTCGCCGACATCGCGGCCCGGGTGACCGCGGCCGGCATCAAGCGGACCGCGGTGATCGTGGTGGGCGCGGCGCTGACCGCCGGCCAGTTCCCGGACAGCCACCTCTACTCGGCGAGCCGCTGCCGGTCATGAGGGTTCTGCTGCTCGGCGGCACTGCCGACGCGCGGCGGCTGGCCGGCCTGCTGGTCCACGAGGGACACCACGTGGTCAGCTCACTCGCCGGGCGGACCCGGGAACCGCTGCTGCCCGCCGGTGAGGTGCGGATCGGCGGGTTCGGCGGGGTGGAGGGGCTCATCGCGTACCTGCGGGGCGAGCGGATCGACGTCCTGGTCGACGCGACACACCCGTTCGCGGCCACGATGAGCGAGCACGCGGCGGTGGCGTGCGCGGGTCTCGGCGTACCCCGGATGGTCGTGGACCGACCGGGCTGGACCGCCTCGCCGGGCGACGTGTGGCACCGCGTCGCGTCCCTCGGGGAAGCCGCCGCCGTGATCCCCCGGCTCGGCCGGCGGGTCTTCCTGACCACCGGCCGGCAGGGCATCGCGGCCTTCGCGGAGCTCGACGAGTGCTGGTTCCTGGCCCGCTCGGTGGAGCCGCCGGACGCCGTCGCGCCGAAGCGGCTGGACGTGGTGCTGGACCGGGGACCGTTCACGGTGGACGGTGAGCGGCGGCTGATGGCCGGGCACCGGATCGACGTGCTGGTCACCAAGGACAGCGGCGGCCCGGACGCCAAGCTGGTGGCGGCCCGCGAGCTCGGCATCCCGGTGGTGATGGTGAATCGGCCGCCGGCGCCCCCGCTGGGCCCGCTCGACCGGGTCGCCGGCGTGCACGCGGTCACCCGCGCCATCGCCGAGGCTGAAACACGACACCCCTGAGGGGATCCGCATCGGCGCCTGTCGGTGCGAGGCTCGGGTCATGCCGGGCCACGCGCTGCACGCCGAGTTGGCCGCGATCCGTGCGCTCGTGTCGCACGGCCTCGCCGAGGTGACGAGCGCGAACGAGATCGGCCAGTTCTGGGTGCGGTCGGCCTGTGCCCGGCTCGCCGCGATCGACACGCTGCTGACCGAGGCGGCCGGCGCCGGCGCCGCCACCGGGGTGCGGGCCCTCTCGCTGGGCGCCGCGTCGATCGGCGCGGTGCTGCTCACCGCGAGCCTGGCCCGGGCGAGCGTCGCCGGGATGGTCGCCGCCGCCGCGCTGATCCTCGTCGCGCTGGCCGGCGTCACGCCGTGGGCCGCCCACCGGGCACGGATGGTGGCCGGCCGGCGGCGGCTGGCCCGGCTGCCCGCGCCGGCCGTCCCCTGGCACACCCCGGTGCGGCCGGGGCTGATCAGCGTGCCGGAGGAGTTGCAGCAGGCCCGGGTCCGGCTCGTCTCGGCGGTGCTGCGACACGTCGGCGCGGATCGCTGGACGGCGCCGGAGCTGCGGCTCGCGGCCCGGACCGATCCGGTGACCCGGCGGCTCGCCGGGGCGGACCTGCTGCTCTGCCAGGCGCTCGACTGCCTGGAGCGATACCTCTTCGACATCTCCGGCAAGTCCGATGTCTCGGGCAAGGAAGAGATGTCCCTCTCCGGCGACGCCACGCCGCTCGCCGGTCCGGTGGCGCCCGAGCTGGCCCGGATCCGGCGGGAGCTGTCCACGGTGATCCTCGATGCGCAGTGCCGGGACTGGGTCGCCGACCGTCCCGACCGGGTCGGGTTCGCCCGGCTCGGCCAGGCCGGCGAGGCGGTGAACCGTGCCGCCGGACGCTATCGGCGAACGACCCGGCCGGCCCCGCTCGCAGCCCTGCCCGGCTCGGGCCGGCTGTTGCGCGCCCGCCGGCGTGCCGACGGACCGGCGCGGATCGACGACCGGCAGCTCTACACCTCGCTCGGCCGGCGACTGGAAGCCTGCGCCGCAGCCGCCCGATCCGACCGCTCCCACCAGCGGCGGGCCGCCGCCACCGACCTGGAGTACGCGCTGGACTGGCTCGCCGCCGCCGAACGGGAACTGCCCCGCGGCCGCCGGTGACCGCCGTCACTGTCACACCTTCGCCCGCCGGCTCGTCCCTCTTCCGACCACCGTGCGGAAGCGACTGCTAGGGAGCAGCGATGAAGGTTGTAGTGGTAGGCGGGACCGGGCAGACCGGAAAACTGCTCGTCGAGGCCCTGCGCGCCCGAGGTCACGAGGCGGTGCCGGCATCGCCGTCGACCGGAGTCGACACCATCACCGGCGACGGACTGGCGGAGGCGCTCGACGGCGCGGACGTCGTGGTGGACGTGACAAACCCGGCCACCCAGGAGGAGACCGCGGCGACCGAGTTCTTCCGGGTGTCGTCGGAGAACCTGATCGCCGCGGAGAGCAAGGCCGGCGTACGGCACCACGTGGTGCTCTCGATCGTCGGGATGGAACGGGCCACCGACCTCGCCTACTACCGGGCGAAACTGGCTCAGGAGGCGGCGGTGAAGGCCGGCGGCGTGGACTGGACGATCGTCCGGGCCACCCAGTTCTTCGAATTCCTCGGCCCGATCCTCGGCGCGAACACGTCCGGCGACGAGATCCGGCTGGCACCGGTCAGGGTGCAGCCGATCGCGCTGGCCGACGTGGTGACGTTCCTGGCCGAGGCTGCCGAGACGGAACCGGTGAACGGCACGGTCGAGGTGGCCGGCCCGGAGGTGATCGCGCTCGACGAGATCGGCCGCCGGCTGGCCGCTCCCGGTCAGCGGGTCACCTCGGACGGCAAGCCGTTCTTCGGCGCCGACGTCCCGGTGGACGCGCTGGTGGCCGGCGCGGGCGCACGGCTCGGGACGACCACACTGGACGCCTGGCGCTGAACCGGCGAGGGGGGCGGCCTTCCAGCCACCCCCCGTTCGGTCCGTGCCACCGACAGCGCTCCACACCTCAAACCACAGCCCGACAGCACGGAGCCGGGCCCTGCGATCCCTGCGGTCAGATCCCGGCGGTCGCCAGGCTGCGGGTGATCACGTCGTGCCGCCAGCACACGGTCGCCGCGGCGACCTCGCGGGTGCGGCGGGGGCGGCGGGCGAACAGCACGCCGTTGACGACCAGGGAGCTGGTCAGGCCGACGAGCGCCGACGCCCAGACCGCCGGCTGGCCGGTGCCCAGGCCGTAGAGCAGCCACGACGCGCACGCCGCCGCCGCGAGCCGCCAGCGCAGCGGGGAGAGACCGGAGAGGTCCTGGGTGCGGTCACGCAGCAGGGACAGCGGCTGCGGGATCGCCGACACGAACGAGACGGCGGCCAGCACGGTGCCCAGGATCCCGGCCGCGACCGGGCCGCTGACCTGCGGGGACGCGGCCAGCGCGGCGATGCCGAGGATCGCCAGCAGCACACCGCCGGCCATCGCGCCGCTGGTGAGCAGCGCCCGGGGAGACCGCAGCCGCGGCTGGGTGATCAGCAGGGCGAGGAGGATCGCGAGGCCGGTCGAGGCGGCGACGACGTTCGTGACCACCTGGAACGGGTCACTGATCAGCAGACCGTACGTCACCCACCCGGCCGGCATCACGACACCCAGCATGCATGCGGTGGCCGACAGTCCGCTGGTGCGGCGGCGCACGCAGGAGCGGTAGACCTGGGGCCAGGCGATGGACATGGAGAGGGCCGCACCGAGGGTGCCGAAAACGTGGGTAAGCATGATCCGTTTCTGGGTCGGGGTCAGTCGCACCCGTCCGTTCGGCCTGCTCCCGGGGCCCCTGACCGCCCGCACCCGCACCGCACCCGGCGGCAACGGAGCCGCAACCGGTGAGGCGGGGTGACGGTTGCCCACTCGCGTTTGGCACAGTGGACAGATGCTGACCGACGTGGACCTGCCCGCGCCCGGACTGCTCTGGACCCGCTGGGCGACGCTCGGCGCCGCGCTCACCAGCATCGGCCGTGCCGCGGTGTGGTCGATCGACGACCGTGGCGCCACGCACGACGACGGCGACGGTGGCTGGGCCCGGTTCGCCCTGCTCGACGGCCGGCGAGCCGTTCTCTACGGCCACCACCGTGAGCACAGCGCCACCACGCACACCGATCCCCCGCTCGACCTGCTCACCGGCGCCCCGGATTGGCTGCCCTGGGCCGACTTGTCCCCGCTCGCCGAGAACGACCGGCTCGGCTTCGTGATCTGGCACGAGAGCGGCCGCTGGTCCCGGGTGCGGTACCGCGACGGCCTGCTCGACGGCATGACCGATCTGCTCGCACCGCTGCTCACCGCGGAGAAGACGATCACCGCGCTGAGCGCGATGATCCCCGGGGGCACGCGCGAGGCCGCGTCAATCCTGCTCACCGCCGGGGTACGGGCGGAGCTCACCACCGCGGACCTTGAGGCACTTCTCGGTGACGTGGCGGACGGGGAGGCAGCGCTCGGCGTCGCGGCTCGGGGCGGGTTGCTCCCCGGCACCCGCGCGCCCCGGATCGCGCCCGGCAAGCGCCCGCCGATGCGCCGCGTCCGCCGGCTCAGCCAGGGCGAACACGACCGGCTCGTCTGGGCCGCCATGCACGACGCCGCCGAGCTGCGCCGCCCCGCGCCGCCCGCCACCGGCGAACTGGACGCCCTGGTCTCCTGGCTGCAGGACCGCGCGCCGCACGGCGACGGCCGCTGCACCCTGCTCGCCTACGCGGACGCCACCAGCTTCAGCTCACAGCCCGGCGAGCGCCCGCCGGCAGACCGACCCGACGAGGAACGCTTCGCCGCGTTCCGGGCGCTCACCGAGCTGGTCCGGGCCCTGCGCCGGGCCGAGTCCGACCCCCGTTACGGCCGCTGGCTCTTCCTCCGGGTGGAGACCACCGCCACCGGGGTCACGATCGAGCGACGGTACGACTCCTGGCCGCCCTGGTGGCACGACGACGGCGTGTCCGGCCCGTGGCGCACCAACCTCCAGGAGGAGATGGACGCCCGCCTGCCGCCCTACCGCCCCTCCTGGGTGAGGCTGCTGGACCCGGAGGTCGCTTACCGCCCCACGTCGTAGCGAGTCGTCCTAGCGTGCCTTGCCGGCCCGCAACAGGTCGAGCGACTTGGCCAGCCGGCGCGCCCGCGTCTCCTCGGTCTTCGCCGAGGTGAGCTGCTCGGCGTGCCAGCGCTGGTTGCTGAACGACAGGCTGTCCCAGAAAGCTCTCACGTGCGGCTCCAGCACCAGAGCCGCCTCCAGGTCCGCCGGCACCTCGACGGTCCGGGGCGCGCTGTCCAGCTCCACCTCGACGTCGTAGGTCTGCCCGCCCTCGAGCCCGGCCGCGGCCCGCCGCTCCGAGCTGACCCCCAGCCAGTACTCACCGCCCATCCGAGCGATCGAGGAGCGGAACTCGAACCCGTTCACCCGCACGACCACCTTGGGCCGCCCGCCGCCACCGAGCCCGTCCACGACCTCGTCGGCCACCAGAAACCCGGTGGTGCTCCCACCGGTCCGCCGCAACTCCGCCCGGAACTCCATGCCCGCCACCCTAGGCCCGACCGGCCCCCGGCGGGCGGCCCTCGCTGTTCGTGTTCGCTCACCGCCCGTGGGACGCGATGCCGCGAAGCCAGGCGACCGCGCACGTGGAAACGCCCGTTCCCGTGAGTCCGCGCTGATCGCCAGCCGGCCTTGCCATTTCCAAGATCTGCGACGACGAGATCTGCGCACCCGGGGACCGCGGGACGCCGCACGGGCTTCGGCGGGAGTTCCGGATGCGGTCGATCGTGACCTCGGCGGGCGCGGTCAGGTGTTCGCCGTGAAGGCGGCGCGGGTGAGGAAGGTCAGCTGGGCTGTCTTGTGGCCCAGGTCGATCTCGGGGCCGAGGGTGAAACCCTCGCGCTGGAGGCGGGCGATCATCTTCTCGTTGCGGATGTCGGGCTCGGCGATGATGCGCCGGTGCGCCGGGTCGGTGAAGAGGTGGCGCAGCAGGGCCGGGAAGACGACGCTCGTCACGTGCGGCAGGTTCCGGTCGCCGGCGTCCAGCAGCAGGTGCAGGCCGAAGTCGCCGGGCTGGACCTGGTAGCACTCGCCGACCGGGTCGTGTTCCGGCTCGTATGTCTGGAAGATGCCGATCGGGCCGTCGTCCAGCAATAGCAGGTACGCGTGGTGGGTCGTCAGCCCGTCCACGAAGGCGTAGATCTCCTCGACGTCGGCGACCGTGTGCCCGCCCATGCCCCAGTACCGGTTGCGCGGCTTGGTCACCCAGCTGTGGATCAGCTCCGCGTGCGCGTGCGGGTCGAGCCGGACCATGATCAGTTCGCCCAGGCCGGGGAGCTTCTCGGAAAAGACGATCATGATTACTCCGGAAAGGTGAGATCGGGCATGAGACGGTCCCAGTCGGTGACCAGCGGAACCAGGTCGCCGGACGTCCAGAGCGGCAACTGATCCACGAAATGCGGCGACGCGGGATCGCCGGACGCCCCGAACGGCACCACCCACCGGCTGCGCTGCCGATCCGTGACGTCCCAGACATACCGGGCGACCGGCCCGCGCAGGCACCTGTCGCTCACCCCGGTGACGCTCGACGTGTTCAGCACGCAGTCCCGGGACCCGGAGAGCGGGACGTCCGGGAACGCCACCTCGTGCGTGGGCAGCTGGATCGGGTGGAGCAGGTGCCGCTCGCCCCACGGCGACGACTCGACCGAGGCCGGGTCGACCAGCGTGGCGGGGTCCAGGCCGAGACCGAGCAGCACCCCGTCGAGCGCGTGGCCGATCCGCCCGCGCGGGTCGGTCCAGGGCGCGAAGAGCGGGTCGTAACCGCAGTCGGTGAAGAGCGGCTTCAGCTCCGGGCGGTCCCACAGGGCGCGGGCCACGGCGGAGCGCCAGGCCTCGTGCCGGCCGGCCTCGGCGGAACCGGCGGGCATCGAGGTGTCCATCTGGATCCGCTCGTGCGGCACACCGGCGTCGAGCAGGGTGCGGATCCGCCGGGCCCTCGACGGCGGGGCGAAGTCGATGCCGTGCTCCGCGGTGTCCGGCCGCCGGTCGTTGGCGTTCACCGCGGTGTCCACGTCGAACCGCGCCATCGGCGCCCAGCCGGGTTGCCAGGAGTAGGCCGGGTCCCAGGCCGGGACCGGTATCCAGCGGTTCCGGTCGTCGCGCACCGGCACCCGGCCGGCGGCGAGTTGGACGACCCGGCCGGTGCGGTCGGTGATCAGGACGCTGTTGACCGGTTCGACCCAGTGGGACAGCGCGTCGGCCACCTGGTCCGCGGTGGTCGCCCGGAGCAGCGGCAGCAGGACGTCGAAGCCGAGATCGGAGCCGGCCCGAGCAGGCGTCCGCAGGCTGAGCGCGGGACCCGCGAGGCCGGGCCCCCCTGCGTCAACACCGGGGACACCGGCAGCCGCGGCGCCACCGGAGACGACGGAGTCACCGGAGACGACGGAGACACCGGCGCCCGCCGCGTCAGCGAAGGCGATCACCGGCCCGCGATCGGTCTCCGCGATGTCCACCACGACCGGGTCGGAACCCCGTACCGCAATGGTCTCCTGAAGGGTGACCACCGGCTCCCAGCCGGTCGCGCCGCGGGCCTCGAGCCCCGCCGGCGTCGCGCGCAGTTCCTCGATGAAGAGGTCCTGGTAGTCGGCCATCGCGTTGGTGATCGCCCAGGCCACCGGCCCGGCGTGACCGAAATGCTGCACGCCGGGGACGCCCGGGAAGGTCAGGCCCGCGACGTCGAACTCCGGGCAGGCCAGGCGGATCTGCTGGTAGACACCGGGAAGTTCGAGCAGCCGGTGCGGATCACCAGCGATCTCACCGGGGATCGCCCAGGCGTTGCTCCCCGAGCCGCCCGGCCCCTCGATCGCGAACCAGGGCAGAGCGGAGGTTCCGAGGGTACGTTCGACGTGCGCGCGCCACATCTTGTTGGGGAAGGTCCCGAACAGGATGTGATGCACCTGGAAGACGCCGAGCGACGACCACGGATGCCACTCGATCCCGCCGGCCCGCACCCCGTCGGCATAAGCGGACAGGAACGCTTTGGTCTCGCCGGAGAGCGTCGCGAAACACCGGCGAGCGGTGTCGTCGAGCCGCGCCCGGCGGGCGAAGACGTCCCATTCCAGCTCGTCGGGGCCGGCCAGGGACGCCAGCCGGCCCTCCGATCGGAGCCGCTCCACGCGCAGCTGGTCGCCCCGATCCTTCGCGGTCACCCGCCCCTGGAGGTGGGCCAGTTCGAGAACCGAGCCGGCCCGCAGGTGCGGGATCCCGTAGTCGTCGCGGTAGACAGTCATCCGGCGATCGGATTCTCCAGCTCACCCGCGTAGATCAGCGAGCTCTCCTGGTCGGCGAGGTCCACCATCTGCAGGGTGTTGCGCAGCTGGAGACGGTTCAGGCAGGAGTGCGCGAACGTCGGCCGCAGCAGGTCGAGCCGCCCCGCGATCGCCGGGTGGTCCTTCGCGTGCTCGCGGACGCAGTCGCCGGCGAGCGCCCAGAACTCGGCCCAGGAGAGCACGCCGTCGCTGTCCAGGATGCCGGCGAGGTGCCGCAGGAACCCGTCGAAGACGTCGGTGAAGAGCGCCAGCTCCTTCAGCTCGACCGAGGTGATCATGCGGATCCGCTCGACCTCGGGCGGCAGCGGCTGATCGTTCATCACCGCCACCTCCTCGCCGATGTCCTTCATGAACACCCGGGTCGGCACATGGTTCTCCAGCACCAGGATCAGGTTCTCGCCGTGCGGCATGAACGCCAGGTCGTGCTGGAGCAGGCAGTGCACGATCGGCCGCAGATAGGCGCGGAAGTACGTCGCCACCCACTGCGACGCGCTGATCCCGGACTCCCGGATCAACGCGGTGACCAGCGCGTTCCCGTCCCGATCGCGGTGCACCAGGCTGGCCATGGTGGCCAGGCGCTCGTTCGCGGCGAGTCGTGGCAGAGGGCTCTCCCGCCACAGCGCGGCGAGCATCTTCGTGTACGCGCTCGGCGTGCCCGTCCGGTGGTACGCGTCCCCGGTGTACCCGGCCGACGCCAGTTCCCGCAGCACCTCGAAACCGCAGGCGCGCAGCTCCTCGTCGCCGTGCACCAGGTCCGCGACCCACTGGTTGATCGGCGGCGTGACCTGCATGTACTTCGGCGAGAGCCCGCGCAGGAAGCCCATGTTCTGCACGGCGATCGCGGTCTTCACGTAGTGCCGGTCCGGCCGGTCGATGTTGAAGAACGTGCGGATCGACTGCTGTGCCCGGTAACGGTCGGCGCTCTCGTCGAGCGGGACCATCGCGCGGCGGGCCACCTCGGGGGCGAAGGTGATCGCCAGCTTGTGCTCCCACTGCCACGGGTGCACGGGCAGGTACCGGTAGTCGTCCGGGTTCAGCCCGCGGGAGCGCAGCTGACGCTCGTAGTGGTCGAGCTGGGCGGCGCCGAACTCGGCGAGGTAGTGCGAGCGTTCGTCCCCGTCGTACACGAAGATGCTCTCGCTCTTGAGGACCGCCACCCAGCGCAGGCGGACCGGGCGGCCGGCCTCGGGGGCGAACGCCTCGTGGTCCTTCAGGCCGAAACCGATCCGGCCGTTGTTCGCCACGAAGCCGGGGTGGCCCTCGGTCATCGCGGCCTCGATGGCCTGGAAGCCGGCGTGCACCAGCTCGTCGGCGGTCTCCCGCCGGTGGGTCAGCTTCCAGGCGGTGCCGGCGAGCGTCGCGGAGATCTCTTCGAGGTACGTGCCGAGCAGCTGCTCGGGGATGCCGAGGGTCTCCCGCAGGCCGGAGATGAAGTCGAGCGCGTCGAGCGGACCCTCGAGGGAGGCCGGGTCGACGATCCAGTGCTCCATCGGGAGGCGACGGGCCGTGAACTCGAGATCGCCGAATCGGTAACGGCCGTCCCCGACGGGCGACGGCGCGATCAGCCGCTCGTGGCTGAACTCGGCGAGCGCCTTCGCGATCAGCCGCCGGCTCGCGATCTCCATGGTCGCCGGGTTCAGGTGCGGGACGCTCATCTCGTACGCGGCACGGGTGCAGAAGCTCAGCCGGGCCACCTTGTCGTGCAGCGTGACGTGCCGCTCCTCGACGAACCCGACCTCGGCGTTCTTCTGTGCGATCGCCTCGTTGCGCACGTCCGGCTCGACCACGACCCGGCTGATCCGCGGGTCGGCGAAGCAGAAGTCCATCACCGCGCGCATCACCGCGGAGGTGAGACCGGACCGCTTGCGGGTCGGCGGTGACACCAGCACGTGCATGCCGATGTCACTGGGCCGCACCTCGTAGTGCTCGGCCAGCTCGCTGTGCGCCGGGTCGTAGGTCTCGGCGAGGAAGAGCGGGGCGCCGTCGTCGTCGCGTCCGAGCCACGCGTGGTGGTGCGGGTTGTCGGCGATCTTCTGGTACTCCGCGCGCACACGTTCCGGGGTGGCGCCCTGCAAACCCCAGAAGTGCGAGCGCGGGTGGGTCACCCACGCGTGCAGAAGGTCCAGGTCGCGGTCCAGATCAAGGGGTACGAGGTTCATGACGTCACCAGTTGGCGGGGGATGTCGGCGGTCGGGGCGCCGAACTGCTGGAAGGCGATCGACTGCTCGATCTTGTAGATCTCGCGACCGGTGATGCCCTTGAGGATCACCGAGTTGCGGTACGGGCCCATGCCGAGGTCGGGGGCGTTCACGCTGTGCGTGTGCTCCTCGGCGTTCTGCACGAACACCTCGTTGCCGGTGACGTCGACCGCGTAGTCGACCGCCACGTCGAAGCGGCCCTTGGCGTCCCAGCGGATCCGGTCGCGGACCGGATCCAGGAAGGACGGGACGCGGGGGGCGTACCCGGTGGCGAGCAGCAGGCCCTGTGTCGTCGCGGTGAACGAGCTGCCCTGCTCGGCGTGGTGCAGCGCCAGCGTGTAGCGCTGCTCCACGGCGTCCCAGATCACGCCCTCCAGGGCGGTGTTGGTGATCAGGGTGGTCGGCACCGGCCCGTTCAGGCTCTTCGCATAGAGCGTGTCGTAGATGGCGTCGACCAGGTCCGCGCTGATGCCCTTGTAGAGGTTGCGCTGCTCCCGGCCGAGCCGGTCACGCGTCTCCAGCGGCAGCGCCTGGTGGTAGCGGATGTACTCCGGCGAGGTCATCTCCAGGGTCAGCTTCGTGTACTCCATCGGGAAGTACCGGGGCGACCGGGTGATCCAGCTGAGGTGGTAGCCATACGTCTCGATCTCGGTGAGCAGGTCGAGGTAGATCTCGGCGGCGCTCTGCCCGCTGCCGATCACCGTGATCGAGTCGAGGGACTGCAGTTTCGCCTTGTTCGGCAGGTAGTCGGCGCTGTGCACGTACGGGCCCTGGTCGACCACGGCCGGGACGCGCGGGGCGGTGCCGATGCCGAGCACCAGCTTGCGGGTCCGGAACGTCTCCCCGGTCGCGGTGTGCACGAGGTACGCCTCGCCGTCGTGGGTGACCGTGTCGACGCGGGTGTCCCAGTGGATCGACGGCAGCTGCTTCGCCACCCACTTGCAGTACTCGTTGTACTCCGCGCGCAGCGGGAACCAGTTCTCCCGGATGTAGAACGGGTAGAGCCGGCCCACCTGCTTGAGGTAGTTCAGGAAGGAGAACCGCGAGGTCGGATCGGCCATCGTGACCAGGTCCGCCATGAACGGCACCTGGATCGTGACACCGTCCAGCATCAGCCCGGGGTGCCAGTCGAACTCGGACCGCTGCTCGAGGAAGACGCCGTCCACGTCGGGCAGGTCGGCGGTCAGCGCGGCGAGGCCGAGGTTGAACGGCCCGACGCCGATCGCCACGAAGTCATGGGTACGCATCAGGCCATCACCGCCGCGGTAGTCGTCTCGCCGGTCATCGGTTCTCTCGGGTTTTCTCCCGGCAAGCTCAGCCGGACCCCGATCCCGCGGATCAGGTCCAGCACGTCCTTCAGGTTGCCCATCGTCGTGTTCGGGTTGAGCAGGGTGAACTTGAGCCAGTAGTGGCCGCCCACGGTGGTCCCGGCGACGATCGCCTGACCGTCCCGGAACAGCTCCTGCCGCAGCCGCGGCATCAGCTCGTCGCACGCCTCGACGCTCATCGGGCCCGGGCGGTACCGGAAGAGGATCGTGCTGAGCGTCGGCTCGGTCAGCACCTCGAAGTCGGGGTCGGTCCGCAGGTGCTCCCAGGCCTGGTGGGCCCGGTCGACCACGGTGTCGAACATGTCGCCGATCTGCTCGGAGCCCATCGTGCGCAGGGTCATCCAGAGCTTGAGCGCGTCGAACCGGCGGGTGGTCTGCAGGCTCTTGTCGACCTGGTTCGGCACCGTCGCGGTGCGTGGGTTCAGGTAGTCGGCGTGCACCGCGATCCGGCGCATCGTCTCGCCCCGGCGCACCACGATCGCGCTGGAGCTGACCGGCTGGAAGAAGCTCTTGTGGAAGTCGACGGTCACCGAGTCCGCCTGCTCGATGCCGTCGAGAAGGTGCCGGCGGCGGGTGGAGACCAGAAGACCGCATCCGTACGCGGCGTCGACGTGGAACCAGATGGCCTGCTCGGCGCAGATCCCGGCGATCACGGCGACCGGATCGATCCGGCCCAGGTCGGTCGTGCCGGCGGTGGCGACCACGGCCATCGGGATCGAGCCGTCACGGCGTACCCCGTCGATGGCCGCCGCCAGCGCGCCCGGCTCCATCCGCCCGTCGCCGTCGGTCGCGACAGCGACCACGGCGTCCGCGGCCAGGCCGAGGATGCCGGCCGACTTGACCACGCTGAAGTGACTCTCCGCGGTCGCGAAGATCCGCAGGCGGGACAGCACGGCGTCCCGCGGCTCGCCGAGGCCGGCCAGCGTCTCCTCGCGGGCGAGCAGCAGCGCCTGCAGGTTCGACTGGGTGCCACCGCTGGTGAAGATGCCGTCAGCGCCGGGACCGAACCCGATGCGCCCCGCGGTCCAGTCGATCAACCGGCGCTCGATCAGGGTGCCGGTCGCGCTCTGGTCCCAGGTGTCCACCGAGGAGTTGACGGCGGAGATCAGCACCTCGGCGCTGAGAGCGGGGATGGCTACCGGGCAGTTCAGGTGCGCCACGTACGTCGGCTCGTGGAACCAGATGGCGTTGTCCAGATAGAGCCGGGCGACCTCGTGCAACGCGGCGCCGGTGTCACCGAGCGGTCGATCCAGGTCGACCGCGTCGACCTGAGCCTGAAGATCGGTGACCGATGCACCGGAGTACGGCTGCCGCACTGCCTTCACCCGGTCCGCCAGCAACGCCGAGGCGTGCCAGACACCCGACGTGTAACTGTCGAGCGTGGACCCGGAGAACAGATGCGGGGACGCGAACCCCTCCAACGTGGCCTCCACTAATAAGGTAAACCTTACCTAACTGAGGGGAGGCTAACCGGCCGGACTCGCGTTGGAAACTTGATCGGGTCGCGTCGGGGGGCGACGGCCGGGATCCGCGCGTCCGGAACAGGCCGCGACCAGCGGATCGATCCCGGCGAGACGGTTCCGTGAGTGACGGGTGATTCATCCCATAATGCGGGTGTGGAGCCCACCGTGTAAGACAGTGGGCTCCATCGATAGCCGTCGGATCAGAACGCGGTGAGGGTGATCCCGGCCGCTCGCGGATCGCCGTCGTGCACCAGCGACTCCTGGTTCTGCACATCGTCGAAGGCGAACGCGTACGCCTTGCCGTCGACCATGTTCGCGTGGATCTCCCGGGCGTAGACGTTGGCGGGTTCGCCCTGGTAGAAGTCGGTGGCGGTACCGCTCGGCTGGGTGTCGAGGCGACCCAGGGTGGTGCGCTGGAGAGCCGCGCACAGGGTCCGGGCGATCGGGCCGACCACGGCGTCGTTCGGCGCCGCGAGAGCCCCGTCGCAACCCCAGACGTTCGCGGTCGAGGGCTTGGTGAACGACGCGACGGTCCTCCCCGCCGTGTCGGTGAAGCTCAGGACGTCACCGCTGGTCCGTCCCCGGTACTTCACGGCCGGCTGATCGGTGAACGGCGCCACGGTGAGCGTCCGGTCGCGATAGGCGGACCACGCGCTCGTGATGTACGAGTCGAGATACGACGGGCTCATCAGTCCGGCGTCGGCCGCCTTGCCCGGCGCCAGCACGCGCAGCACCGTGCCGCCGGACCCCTTCACCACGCTCCTGGCGAAGGCCGGATCCGCCGCGATCGCGTCGATCACCTTCTGCCGGCCGCCCGGCTTCAGCTCGCCGGTCGCCCTCGTCCGGCTCCCGTTGCTGACGCTCACCACGTGGGGGACCGCGAACATGTCGACCTGCGAGCTGTTCAGCCAGAGACCGGAGTCGTTCAGGGTGAACTCGCTCCAGTCGAAGAGGACGTCGCGGTTCGGGTCGCCGCCCGCCCACGGCGCCGGCTGCACCAGGCCGTCGCCGGAGAGGCGGAAGTCGAGCTTGCGGCCGAAGCTGAAGTAGATCCGGCCGGACAGGTTCTCCGGGATTCCGATCGTGGTGGAGGCGTTGTTCCGCGGGCCGGGGATGGCGACGTCGGGGGCCGGGACAGGCACGGCGGCGCCGCCGGTCCATGCGGTGAACGTGCCGGACTTGTCGGCGTATCCGAGCTTGCCGGTCGTCAGGTCGGTGCCGAGGACGTAGAGGTGGACGGCCTCGGGGCGGCCGCTGTCGTTGGTGACGGTCAGCGGGAGGCGCCCTTCCCCCTTTTCCGGACTGGTCGGGTTCGCACCGCCGGGCGCGGCCGCTACCGGCGCCGTCGCCTCGGGCGACCTGCCGCAGGGCGCGCCGTTCAGCATGCAGTTCATCGGCTGCCCGCCGCTGCCGACGAACCCGAACGTCACCGTCCCGCCGACCGGAATCGCGCCGTTCCACGCCCGGTTCGTGAAGGTCCGATGACTTCCGGAAGCGGTCATCTCCGCATCCCAGAAACTGCCGATCGCCGACCCGGCCGGCAGATCGAATTCCACCCTCCACGATGTCATCGTGGAGGCGCCGGTATTGCTGATCGTCACCTCGTCCTGCCAGCCGCTCCCCCAGTCGGAGACCGTGCGGAGGCTCGCCGTCGGCGCGGCGGCCGAGGCCGGCAGGGCGATCCAGGCGGTCGCCAGCGCAATCGTGGTGGCCGCAGCGGCCAGAATGAGACTTCGCGTCCGGGGCTTTCTTTTCCGGGGCATGGGGGTGCCACCCTTCGAAGGCGGAACGATCGGGGACGATCGCCATTATTCAAAGGGCGGCACCGGAAAAGCGCGCTGTTTAAGGTCGCTTTAATGTCGGATCGGGCGGACGTTTTTCGACGGCGCCCGATAACAGTTTTCCGGAATGTGGCCCGGCCGGGCCACGCGGTGGGAAGAGGAGATCAACGAACACCGCGCGGCCCGGCCGGAGTCTCAGGCGCGGGTGAGCCGCACCGCCGACCAGGACACCCGCGGCAGGGCCAGGGTCGCCACCCCGTCCGCGACGCTCACCGTGTCCAGCGCGCGCAGCGTGACCCGCTCCGGCTCGTCCCGGGTATTGCAGGCCCGGACATCGTCGTCGGTCAGCGTCCAGGTCTCCGCCACGGTCAGGTCCGCGCCGAACGCGCACAGGTCGATCGCGAACTCGACCTGCTGCTCCTGGTCCCGGTTGACCGCGAAGACCACCACGTCGCCGGTGGCCGGGTCGTGGGTGGCGACGGCGTCGATCACGGGTGCCTCGCCGTACCGGGCGGTCTCGTACACCGGGCTCTGGATCTCCAGGCGGAGCACGTCGCCCTTGGCGAGCGCGGCGGTCCGGGCGAACGGGTGGAAGATGGTCTGCCGCCAGGCCGGTCCGCCGGGCTCGGTCATGATCGGGGCGATCACGTTGACGAGCTGCGCCTGGCAGGCCGCGGTGACCCGGTCGCTGTGCCGGAGCAGCGAGATCAACAGGCTGCCGACGACCACCGCGTCCGCGACGTTGTACTGATCCTCGATCACTCGCGGGGCGACCTCCCACTCCTTCGGCAAGGGCGCGTTCTGGAAGCGGGAGAGGTACCAGACGTTCCACTCGTCGAACGACAGGTTGATCTTCTTCTTGCTCTTGAGCCGGGCGCCGACCGCGTCCGCCGTGGCCACGATGCTGTTCACGAAGTGGTCCATGTCGACCGCGCTGGCCAGGAACGAGCCGAGGTCGCCGTCGTGCTCCTCGTAGTACGCGTGGCAGGACACGTAGTCGACCACCTCGTACGCGTGCTCCAGCACCGTCGACTCCCAGGAGCCGAACGTCGGCATCGTCGAGCTGGAACTGCCACACGCCACGAGCTCGAGATCGGGCTCGGCGGATCGCAGCGCGCGGGCCGTGGCGGCCGCGAGCAGCCCGTACTCCTCGGGGGTCTTGTGCCCGGTCTGCCAGGGGCCGTCGAGCTCGTTGCCGAGGCACCAGATCTTGATCCCGTAGGGCTTCTCCGCGCCGTTGGCGCGACGCTGCTCGGAGAGGTGCGTGCCCTCCGGGTGGTTGACGTACTCGTGCACGTCGAGCGCCTCCTGCACGCCACGGGTGCCGAGGTTCACCGCGTACATGATCTCGACGTCGGCCTTCTCGGCCCACCTGGCGAACTCGTCGATGCCGACCTGGTTCGTCTCGATGCTGCGCCAGGCGAGATCCCGGCGGCGAGGACGCTGATCGGCCGGCCCGATGCCGTCCTCCCAGCGGTATCCGGAGACGAAGTTGCCGCCGGGGTAGCGCACCATCGTGACGCCCAGCTCGCGGGCGAGGGCGAGCACATCGGTGCGGAACCCGTCCTCGTCGGCGAGCGGATGTCCCGGCTCGTAGATCCCGGTGTAGACACACCGGCCCATGTGCTCGACGAAGGAGCCGAAGGTGCGGCGGCTGACAGGCGCCACCACGGAGGCAGGATTCAGTGCGACACGCGCATGGAGCATTTCGATCCCTTTACCAAGAAGAAGAGATGCCGCGGGCTACTTGACGGCGCCGATGGTCAGGCCACCGCGCCAGTGCCTCTGCAACATCAGGAAGGCCGTGATCAGGGGGATGATGGCCACCAGGGACCCGACCACGATCACATTGAAGAGGGCCGCGCCGCCGTTGCCGAGGGTCGCGGACATGTACCAGGTACGCAGGCCGACGGTGAGCGGATAGAGCTGGTTGTCGCTCAGCATCACCAGGGGCAGGAAGAAGTTGTTCCAGGAGGCGACCATGGTGAACAACAGGACGGTGACGAGGGCGGGCCGCATCGCGGGCAGGGCGACGCTGGTGAAGACCCGGAACTCGCCGGCGCCGTCGATCCGGGCCGCCTCCAGCATCTCGTCGGGGATCGAGTCGTGCACGTAGACCCGCAGCAGGTACACGCCGAACGGGTTCAGCAGCGACGGCAGGATCACCGCCCAGATCGTGTCGACCAGGTCCACCTGCGCCAGCAGCAGGTACGTCGGCAGCACCAGAGCCGTCGCCGGCACCATGATCAGGCCGAGGAGCAGCGCGAAGAGGGCTCCGCGCCCCGGGAAACGCAGCTTGGCGAAGGCGTAACCGGCCAGCGCCGAGATCACGGTCGCGCCGATGCCGCTGACCACGGCGTAGAACGCCGAGTTGCGCAGCCAGGTGAGGTAGATGCCGTTCTCGTGGGTGAAGACCAGCTTGAGGTTCTCGATCAGCTGGAAGTCGGAGAACCACAGCGGCGCCGATTGAAAGAGGCCGTCGTTGCTCTTGGTCGCGGCCACCACCAGCCACCAGAAGGGCAGCAGGAAGTAGAGCGCCAGGAGTCCCATCAGGATGTGGGCGGCGAGGCTGCCTCCGGTCACCCTCCCGGCGCGGCGTGCCTGCGTCTCTGTGCTCATCGCAGCGCGCTCCGTTTCCGAGTGGCGAAGAGGAAGATGTACGACCCGACGAAGACCACCGCGCCGAGCAGGAACGAGATCGCCGCCGAGTAGTTGTACTGCTGGAACGAGAACGCCTGGTTGAAGGCGTACAGGTTGGGCGTGTAGTGCTGGGTGATCGCCCCGGGGTTGAGCGGCTGGAGGATCAGCGGCTCGGTGAAGAACTGGAGCGTGCCCATGATCGTGAAGAGGGTGGCCAGCACCAGGGCCGACGAGATCATCGGCGTCTTGATCCGGAGCGCGATCTGCACCTGGCCCGCGCCGTCCATCTTGGCGGACTCGTAGATCTCCCGGGGCAGGCCCTGCAGGGCGGCGTACAGGACGATCATGTTGTAACCGGCCCACTGCCACGTGACGATGTTGCCGAGCGACGCCAGCACCGTGCTTCCGGACAGGAAGTCGACGTTCACCAGGCCACTGAGCGGGCCGACGTTCTCGCTGTAGAGGAAGCCCCACATCAGCGTGCCGATCACCACCGGCACGGCGTACGGGACGAACGCCGCGAGCCGGAAGAAGCGGGAGAACCGCGAGGTGGCGGCGTCGATCAGCAACGCCGCGAGCAGCGCGATCCCGATCATCAGCGGAGTCTGGATCAACCCGAAGATCAGGACCCGGACCACGCCCTCGCGCACCAGCGGGTCGTCGAACGCCTGCTTGTAGTTGTCGAAGTAGGCGAAGACCTCACCCTCGACGAGGGTGGAGCGGTACAGGCTGATCTTGAACGCGTACGCCATCGGCAGCAGCAGGAAGGCGACCAGCAACACCGCGAACGGCAGGACGAACAGCCAGCCCGTGGCGGCCTCGCGGAGATTCCACTTCCGCTTCCTGCCGCCGCCGGCCGTCGACCGGGCGCCGGATCGGGGCGGGAGACCCGCAGCCGCCGGAGCGGCCGCGGGCTCGTTACGGACCTCAGTCATTACTGGACCTTGAAGCCCTGCTGGGTGGCGTAGGTCTTGATGTTCTCCTGCGCCGTGTCCAGCGCGGCCGACCAGGGGGTCTTCTTCTCGATCGCCTGGTTCAGACCGGTGGTGATCTGGTTGAAGTTGTAGCTGTTGAACGGGCTCCAGGCGAACTCACCGATCGCGTTGTACGCCGGGACGAAGACCTCGTTGACCTTCTGGCCGCCGAAGAACTCGTACTCCTTCTTCATGAACGCGTCCGACTCCAGGATCGGGGTGGCGGTCGGGAAGAGGTACGCCTTGTCGATGCCGATCTTCCAGGCGTCGGTGTTCTTCGCGCCGAAGAGCTCCATCGCGACCTTGGCGGCGATGTCCGGGTACTTGGCCTGGTCGGTCACCGCGAACGAGGAGCCGCCCCAGTCACCCTGGGCGTTGGCGCCGGCGGTCCACTGCGGCAGCGGGACGGCCTTCCACTTGCCCTTGGTCTTCTCGGCGATGCTCTGCAGGTAACCGGGACCCCAGCCGGCCGAGATGTAGGTGACGTACTTGCCGGAACCGAGGCCGTTGTAGAAGTCGGTGGTGCCGTAGGCCTTGGTGTCGGCGAGACCGCCGTTGACCATGCCCTCCCAGTACTCGACGACCTTCTTGGCCTCGGGGCTGTTGACGTTCACGCCGATCTTCGACGGGTCCGCGATGTCGTAGGCGTACGGCTTCGCGCCCGCCTGCCACATGAGACCGGTCAGGAACCCGCCGTCGTTGGCGCCGAAGTCGGTCATGAAGGCCTTGCCGCCGGAGGCGGCCTTCAGCTTCTCGGCCTGCTGCTTGTACTCGTCCCAGGTGGTCGGGACGGTCAAGCCGTACTGCTTGAAGAGGTCCTCGCGGTAGAGCAGCGCCATCGGACCGGCGTCGACCGGGATGGCGTAGACCGAGTCACCGGTGCTGACCTGCTTCCAGGCCCATTCGACGTAGTCGCCCTTGACGTCGTTCGCACCGTACTTGCCCAGGTCGACGAGGTGCTTGGTGAGCTGGAAGGTGGGGATCTCCTGCAGCTCGAGCATCGCCACGTCGGGCGCGCCCTTGCCTGCCTTCAGCGCGGTCTGCAGCTTGGTGTACTGGTCCTGCCCCGCACCGGCGTTCGTCCACTCGATCTTGATGTCGCTGTGGGTCTTGTTGAACAGGTCGACGACGCCCTGGAACTCGGGGTACCAGGCCCACACCTTGATGGTCACCGGGCCGGTCGGCTTCTCCGTCGTGGTGGCCTCGTCGCCGCTGCCGCACCCGGTCAGCGCCAGGGACGCGGCAGCGACCGCCGCCACAACCGATCGCCGCGTGACACGCTGTGCGCTAAGTTTACTGAGGTTCACTGGGTCCTCACAGACAAGTAGACGTGTGTCCAGTTGATCAGTTCTGAGCCCGTTCAGGGCTCAGAGAGCCGGCCTCCGGTGCTGGCACACCGGGGGTCGGCCATTAGGCCGAACTTCGCACGCCAGAAGAGTTTCTGAAGTCCGATGTAGTTTTCTTGCTACGCTTTTGCAGCGCTGCAAAAGACAGCATGCACGGACGCCTTATCGACGGCAAGGGGTAACCTGCCGGAAACTTGAGGCGGGCAGAGGGGGGCACAATGCGTCGAGAAGTCACTCTGCGTGACGTCGCGGAGCTGGCCGGCGTATCGAGCCGAACCGTCTCCAACGTGGTCAATGGCTACGCCAATGTCACTGCGCGTACCAAAGAGCGCGTCCAACGCGCGGTGGACGAACTCGGATACCGACCGAACGTGCTCGCGCGCAACCTGGCGCAGGGCCGATCCGGCCAGATAGCGGTGGTCGTGCCCTATCTGGATACGCCCTATTTCGCCGAGTTGTTGCAGAGCGTCATCCGGGCAGCCCGGATCAGCGGCTATAACGTTTTGATCGACCAGACCGACGGCGACCCGGAACACGAGCGCGGCTTCATCGCCCACGGCTCCCGGCGGCTCCTCTTCGACGGGGTCATCTTCAGTCCGCTCGGCCTCGACCAGCAGGCCCTCGCCGACCGGGACCCGGCCCTGCCGCTCGTCATCCTGGGCGAGCGGACCAGCGACGGCACGTTCGACCACATCGGCATCGACGACGTGGCGGCCTCCCGGCAGGCCACCGAGCATCTGCTCGACCTGGGCCGGCGCCGGGTCGCGGCGATAGGCGACCAGCCCTACGCCACGGGTGAGGCGGCGCAACTGCGCACCCGCGGGTTCCGCCAGGCCCACGAGGGCCGCGGCCGCCCGGTGCACGAGGATCTGATCATCGGCACGCCCCGGTTCAACCGGCCGGACGGCGCCCGCGCCATGGCCCACCTGCTCGATGGGGAGAACCCGCCGGACGCGGTCTTCTGCTACAGCGACCTGGTCGCGCTCGGCGCCATCCACGCGATCCTCGCGCGCGGCCTGCGGGTGCCCGAGGACGTCGCGGTGATCGGGTACGACGACATCGAGGACGGCCGGTACTCGAACCCCACCGTCACCACGATCTCGCCGGACAAGGAGTGGATCGCGACCACGGCGGTGGAGCGCCTGCTGCTGCGGATCGGCAGCAGCACCCCACCACCCGGTCTGGAACTGCGGGCCCCGCACAAGCTGATCGTGCGGGAGAGCACTACTGGAACAATTTCGCGGCAGTGATCGCGGTCTGGACGATCCCGTAACCGAGCAGGACGGAGACGAGCGCCCAGGAGAAGAAGAGCCTCATGCCGTCTTCACCTCCTCACGGGCTTCCTCGTGGTACTTCGAGGGGACCGGTCGCACCAGCAGGTTCGCGACGAAACCGACGGCGAGCAGCGCGACCATGGTGAACAGCGCCGGCCGGTAGGCGTCCGCCGTCAGCGTCCCCGGCTTGCCCTGCGCGTCCAGGAACCCGTTGATGATCAGCGGTCCGGCCACCCCGGCCGCGGACCAGGCGGTCAGCAGCCGGCCATGGATCGCACCCACCTGGTACGTCCCGAACAGGTCCCGCAGATACGCCGGAACAGTGGCGAACCCGCCGCCGTAGAACGACAGGATCAGCCCGGCCAGCAGCACGAACAGCGGCGTCGCGGCCGGCCCCACCAGGGCCAGCAGCGCGTAGAGCACGATGCCGCCACCGAGGTAGAGCATGTAGATGGGCTTGCGGCCGATCAGGTCGGAGGTCGACGACCAGGCGAACCGGCCGGCCATGTTGAACAGCGACAGCACGCCGACGAAACCGGCCGCCGCGGAGACCGCGACGCTCGACGTGCCGCCGTCCCGGAAGAAGTCCTGGATCATCGGGCTGGCCTGCTCCAGGATCCCGATGCCGGCCGTGACGTTGCAGAACAGCACGATCCAGAGCAGCCAGAAGGCACGGGTGCGGATCGCGTTCGCGGCGGAGACCTGCGCGGTGGTGACCAGCGGCTTCTCCCGTACCGAAGCGGGGTCCCAGCCCTCCGGCTGCCACCCGTCCCGGGGCACCCGGATGTTGACCACCCCGAACATCATGATCACGAAGTAGCCGATGCCCAGGGTGAGAAAGAGCGCGGTCAGCGCGCTGCCGTCGGCCACCGAGGTCGCGACATTCGGGTCGTACCCGCTGTCGTAGAACGACATGAGCTGCCGGGAGAGCGGCCCGGCGATCAGCGCCCCGCCGCCGAACCCCATGATGGCCAGGCCGGTGGCGAGGCCGGGCCGGTCCGGGAACCACTTGATCAGCGTGGAGACCGGCGAGATGTACCCGATGCCGAGCCCGATCCCGCCGAGCACGCCGTACCCCAGATAGAGCAGCCAGAGCTGGGTGGTGGCGATGCCGAGCGCGCCGATCAGGAAGCCGGACGCCCAGAACGCGGCGGAGACGAACATCGCCTTGCGCGGCCCGTTCGCCTCCACCCAGGTTCCGCCGACCGCGGCCGAGAGGCCCAGCATCACGATCGCGATGCTGAAGATGACGCCGACCGCGGTCTGGCTGGTGTCGAAGTGCTGGACCAGGGAGTTCTTGTAGACGCTTGTGGCGTACACCTGGCCGATGCACAGGTGAACCGAGAGCGCGGCGGGCGGGATGAGCCAGCGGCTGTATCCCGGCGGAGCAACGGTGTGCTCGCGGTCTAGCGCGGAGAGCAGGGCCATCGCAGCGCCCTACCCATCGTCATCAGTCGATAAACCTTCCTGATCGGCCCACTCCAGCAGCGTGTCCAGGGAAAACGCCTGATCGTCGATCGTGGCGTGGAGATCACCCAGCTCGGCGAACCGGGCCGGCACGGTCCGGATCGTCAGGTCCCGCGGCTCCACGTCCGGGATCTCGTCCCAGCGCACCGGGGTGGAGACGGTCGCCGACGGGACACCACGCACCGAGTACGCGCTGGCGATGGTGTGGTCCCGCGCGTTCTGGTTGTAGTCGATGAAGAGCGACTTCGGGTCCCGGTCCTTGCGCCACCAGGTGGTGGTCACGTCGTCCGGCGCCCGTTTCTCCACCGCGCGGGCGAACGCGAGGGCGGCCCGGCGCACCTCGGAGAAGCCCCAGCGCGGCTCGATCCGGACGTAGACGTGCAGTCCCTTGCCGCCGGACGTCTTCGGGTACCCGGTGATCCCCAGCTCGTCGAGCACCTCGTGGACCACGCCGGCCACCGTGCGGACCGTGTCGAACGGGCAGTCCGGCATCGGGTCCAGATCGATCCGCCACTCGTCCGGTCTCTCGGTGTCCGCCCGCCGGGAGTTCCACGGATGGAACTCCACGGTGGACATCTGCACGGCCCAGATCACGTCGGCCGGCTTGGTCACGCAGAGCTCGTCGGCGTGCCGGTTGTAGCGCGGGAACTTCACCCGGACCGTCTCCAGCCAGGGCGGTGCGCCGTTCGGCACGCGTTTCTGGTGCACCTTCTCCCCGGACAGGCCGTCCGGGAAGCGGTGCAGCATGCAGGGTCGCTCGCGGAGCGCCCGGACGATCCCGTCGCTCACCGCCAGGTAGTACTCGACCAGGTCGAGCTTGGTGGCGCCGAGCTCCGGGAAGTAGATCCGGTCCGGGTTGGAGACGCGGACGTCGTAGTCGCCGGCTTCGATGACAGTGGCTTTCGCGGCCATGCCATGAAACCTAGCCGAGCCACGCCTCTTTCATGTCCAGAAGAAGGGTGTCGCCCGTGTCGAGCAGGTCCAGCATCGGCGCGATCCGGGGCAGCTCGTGGGTCACGAAATACCGCGCGGCCAGGCGTTTGCCCTCGTAGAAGTCGCCTTCCTTGCCGTCCGCGGCACGCCACTGCTCCAGCCAGATCCAGGCGATCACCAGATGCCCGGCGGCGTCGAGATACGCCGTGGCGTTCACCAGCGCCCGCTCCGCGTCCCCCGAGGCCCACAGCTTCGCTGTGGTCCGTGCCAGGCGATCCGCCGCCTCCGCCACCGGCTTTCCAAGATCATCGGGTACGTCCGAGGCAGTCTCCCGGATCCGGTCCAGCAGCAGGCCCAGTCCCGCCCCGCCCTTCATGGTCACCTTGCGGCCCAGCAGGTCGAGAGCCTGGATCCCGTCGGTGCCCTCGTGGATCGAGTTGAGCCGGTTGTCCCGGTAGAACTGCTCCACCGGGTACTCGCGGGTGTAGCCGTACCCGCCGTGGATCTGGATGGCGTGGTCGTCGGCGAGCCGGCACCACTGCGACGGCCACGCCTTGACGATCGGGGTGAGCACGTCCAGGAGCAGGTCGTTCTCCGGCGACGACTCGTCGACCAGCTTCGCGGCGTAGAGGATCAGAGCCAGACCCCCCTCGACGTACGACTTGGAGGCGAGCAGCATCCGCCGTACATCGGGATGTTGAATGATCGGCACCGGAGGGGCCGCGGGGTCCTTGCCGGCGACCGGCCGGCCCTGGGTGCGCTCCTTGGCGTAGTCGAGCGCGTGCAGGTACCCGGTGTAACCGAGGGCGACCGCGCCGGCCCCGACGCCGATCCGCGCCTCGTTCATCATGTGGAACATGTACTGGAGGCCGCGGCCCTCCTCGCCCACCAGGTACCCGGTCGCGTCGTCGAAGGCGAGCACCGTGTTGGTGGTCCCGCGGTACCCCATCTTGTGGTTCAGCCCGGCCAGGGTGACGCCGTTGCGCTCGCCGGTGTCCAGGTCCTTCTTCGGCACGATGAAGAGCGACAGGCCCTTGACACCGGGCGGCGCGCCCGCGACCCGGGCCAGCACCAGGTGGATGATGTTCTCGCTGAGCTCGTGGTCGCCGCCGGAGATCCACATCTTGCTGCCGGTGACCCGGTAGGCGTCGCCGGACTTCACGGCCCTCGTCGTCACGTCGCTGAGCGACGAGCCGGCCTGCGGCTCGGAGAGACACATGGTGCCGGTGAACCGGCCCTCGATCATCGGCTGGACGAACCGGGCGATCTGTTCCTCGGTGCCGTGGGTGAGCAGCAGATGCGCGTTCGCCGAGGTCAGCATCGCGTAGGCGGACGTGCCGGTGTTGGCGGCCTGGAACCAGAGGAAGCAGGCCCGCTGCACCACGAGCGGCAGTTGCAACCCGCCGTGCTCGGCGTCCACGGTCCCGGCGATCAGCCCGGACTCGGCGAAGACCTTGAGCGCCTTCGCCACCTCCGGGATGATCTCCACCCGCTCGCCGTCGAACGTCGGCTCGTTGAGGTCGTTCTTGCGGTTGTGCGGCGCGAAGTCGCGCTCGGCGATCCGCTGCGAGACCTCCAGGAACGCGTCGAACGTCTCCCGGGAGTGGTCGGCGAACCGCTCCCGGGCGGTCAGCGACTCCACATCGAGCCATTCGTAGAGCAGGAACGCGAGATCTCGCTGGGAGAGCACCTTGGACACCGCAGCCACCACCGTTCGTCGGAAAAACTCCTTGCACACAGTGTGCACTAAGTTCAGTCCGACGCGCGGTGCCTGCCCGACCGGCCGCGCTCGCCGCCCGTCCGGCGACTGCCGCCGGCGTGCTTGATCGCGTACATGGCGTGGTCCGCGGCGCGCAGCGCGGCATCCGGGTTCTCGGCCGCCGGCGCGAGGTGCACGCCGATGCTCGCGCCGATCCGGATCTCCTGCCCGGCGATCCGGAACGGCAGCTCCAGGACGTACCGGATCCGGCCGCTCATCGTCGCGGCGTCCTTCTCCGACAGCACGCCGGGCATCAGGACCACGAACTCGTCGCCGCCCACCCGGGAGAGCACGTCGGTCTCCCGGACACACGCGGTGAGCCGGTCCGCCACCTGACGCAGCAGCTCGTCGCCGACCTCGTGCCCGTACGCGTCGTTGACCGGCTTGAATCCGTCCAGGTCCACGAAGAGCACGGCGACCGGGGCATCCGACAGCGACGAGCCCAGCGCGTCCTGCATCCGCCGGCGGTTCGGCAGGCCGGTGAGCGGGTCGTGCTGCGCCTCGTGCGCCAGCCGCTCGTGGAACGCCTTGGTCTCGGACACGTCCCGCGCGTTGATCACGACGCCGTCCAGCGACGGGTTGTGCAGCTGGTTCGAGGCGGTGAAGTCGAACCAGCGGTACTCGCCGCCGGCCGAGCGGATCCGGCACTGCAGGCTGATCGCGCCGTTCGGCTCGTCGAGCAGCCGGCTGAGCCGCTCACGCATCTCCGGCTCGTCATCCGGATGCATCAGCTCGAAGACGCTGTGCCCGATCAGCGCGCCGGTCTTGAAGCCGAGGACGGCCTGCGAGCTCGGGCTGCTGAACACGATCCGGCCCCGGCCGTCGAGCACCGACACCAGGTCCGGCGCGTGCTGGATCAGCGCCTGGAACCGCTCGTCGGCGCGACGCCGCTGGACCTGGGTGCGGTAGCCGAGCACCGAGATGCCGGCCACCCCGATCAGCAGCATCGCGAGCAGGGTCAGGTTCAGGGTCTGGCTGCGGGCGTGCACCACACCGTCGAACGAGGACTTGGTCTGCGTACGCACGTAGGACCAGCCGCTGGGCAGGCCGCCGTAGACGATCGCGATCATGTCGGTCTTGCCGGACCGGTACTCGACGAACCGCACCCCGTCCGGACCCAGCGCGGCGCTGACCGCAGGGTCGATCCGGGTGCCGATCAGGGCCCTGTCGCTGGACGCCCCGACCACGCCGGCGCTGTCCACCACGAAGGTCCGGTGCGCCTGGGTGGAGAGTCGCACGAGGTAGGTCTGCAGCGACGTCTTGGCGACCTGGTTGAGGCCGATCAGGTAACCGATCACCGAGTCGTTGACCTGGATCGGCACCGCCACCGCCGCGAGCGTCGTCCCGTTCGCGGTCATCACGCTGGAGAAACCGGCCTGCCCCTGGGTCAGCTGGGCCTTCATCGGCGCCCAGCCGGCATCGGTGGCGGCCGGCAGCCCCGACTTGCGGCTCGAGGTGAGGACGTTGCCGTCCATGTCGGCGGTGAGCAGGCCGTACTGGAAGGTGGTGCTCTTCGCGGCCGCGGCCGCGAGGGTCCCCCGGTCCGCCGCGTTGTCCCGGCCCAGGTGCAGGGCGTGCTCGGCGAGGATCGAGGAGAGCTCGGCGGCCGAGTTCACCTGCAGCTGACCGGTGAGCGTGCCGTTGTTCGTGCCGAGCGCGCTGCTGTCCGCGCGGTGCACCGTGTCGGCCGCGCGCAGCGCCGACCGGTTCACCAGAAAGCCGATCACTCCGGCGGCAGCCAGCAGCAACACGCTGACCACCACCGCGATCCAGTTACGCAGGCGCATTCCGTCCCTCCTCGGTGCATCTGATCGGCAGACCGAACACGGACTGAACGAATCCCACCTAGGGGCTTCGCCAGGGAAGAACTCGGGGAAAAGGGGGCGGCGCTTCCGGTCATCGACCCACGATGATGGGGAGGCAACAGTGCGTCGTCGATGAACGGAGCACCGCATGCGCAGACAGGTGGTCGCGCCGCCTCCGGGGTGGCTCACCCCACTCCGTGCCCGGATCCCGGCACCCCGGCGATCACCGGAGAGCCGGGCGCCTTCGCCGGTTCAGGACGCGCCACGGGATCAGGGCGCGCCGCGGGGCCGCCGGATCGTCCGGACCGGCCTCACCCTCACCGGCGCCGCGTTCGCCGCCGTCTTCTTCTGCCTCGCCTTCACCCCGTCGCTGCTCCCCCGCGCCTGGTTCCTCCAGGGGGTGGTCGCCGGCATCACCGCGGCGACGGGTTACGCGCTGGGCACCGCGATCGGCGCGCTGGTCCGGGTGTGGCTGCGGTTCAGCGAGCGGACGGTCCGGCTCGCGTGGCGGGCGCTGTTCTCGCTCGTACCCCTGTTGTTCCTGTTCTTCCTCTGGCTCGGCACCCGGTGGCAGCGCGAGCTTCGCGTGCGGCTCGGCATGCCCCAGGCCCAGGAGTACGACGTGGCCCGCACGCTCGGCGTCGGCCTGCTCGCCTTCGCCGTGATCCTGCTCGTCGCGCGCAGCCTGCGGCTCGCCACCCACGGCTTCGCCCTGGTCTTCCGGCAGGTCGTCCCGAACCGCGCGGCCTACTGCGCGGGCACCGTCGTGGTCGCGCTGCTCAGCTACAGCGCGCTGGACGGCCTGGTGATGGCGCAGCTGGTCACGATGGCCGACCGGTCCGCGGCGGTGGTCAACAGCGGCACCGGCAACGGGGTCATGGTGCCGACGTCGTCGCTGCGCTCCGGCGGCCCGAGGTCGCTGGTGGCCTGGGACTCGCTGGGCCGGCAGGGCCGGGCGTTCGTCGCCGGCGCGCCGAGCATCGACGAGCTGACCGCGTTCGCCGGCCGGCCGGCGCGCGAGCCGATCCGCGTCTACGCCGGTCTGACCTCGGCGGACACCGTCGAGGAGCGGGCCGCGCTGGCGGTCCGCGAGATGGACCGCACCGGCGCGTTCGACCGCGCGGTGATCGCCATCGTCACGCCCACCGGGACCGGCTGGGTGGACGGCAAGGTGACCCGCTCCCTGGAGTACATGTACGCCGGGGACACCGCCCTGATCTCCATGCAGTACTCCTACATGCCGAGCTGGATCTCGTTCTGGGGCGATCGGTCGGACGTGGTCGGCAGCGCGACCGCCCTGATCGACGCGGTGCGCGGCCGGTGGGCGGCGATGCCCGAGGCCACCCGGCCCAAGCTGCTGCTCTTCGGCGAGAGCCTCGGCACGTACGGCCTGGAGAAGACGTTCGGCTCGGCGGCCGCGCTGGCCGCCGGCTCGGACGGCGCGCTGCTGCTCGGGCCGACGTTCGCGAACCCGGTGCACCGGCAGCTGACCGAGGAGCGTGCCGCCGGCAGCCCGGTCTGGGACCCGATCTACCCGGACCTGCCGATCGAGTTCGCGGAGAACGCGGCGACCCTGCGCGCGCCCGCCGCCGAACGCCCGAAGGTGGTCTACCTGCAGAACGCGACGGACCCGGTGGTCTGGTGGAGCTGGGATCTGTTCTGGAAGAAGCCGGAGTGGCTGACCGGCGAGCGCGGGCCGGACGTCACCCCGGCCATGCACTGGTACCCGGGCGTCACGTTCTGGCAGACCTCGTGCGACCTGCTCTTCGCGAACAAGGCGCCGACCGGCCACGGTCACGTCTACAAGTCCGAAACGGTCGACGGATGGGCCGCGCTGGCCCCGCCGCCGGGCTGGTCAGTTTCGGACACGCTGCGACTGCGGGCCCTGCTCGGCTAGCGCTTCAGCCAGGGCTGCAGGAGACGGGTCACCCGGGGCAGCACGAGGTAGGTCATGATCGGTGTCAGGACCAGCGTGCTGACGAGCGTCTTCAGCACCGTGTTCAGCGCGCCCAGATGCGGCGCCAGCAGGTACGCGGAGAGCAGGCTCACCGGGAAGAACCCGAGCCAGATGGTGACCGCCTGCTTCCATCGCGGCGGCGCGGCCGGCGCCGGGCCCGGCTCGTCGACCGCCAGCTCCCGGGGCGGGTCGAACCAGCCCTCGATCCCGGTGCGGCGCTCCACCCGGGTGTGCTCGACGAAGCCCTCGGCCGAGGAGAGCCACCAGCGGCGCTGCGCGGACTCCTCCCAGTCGTGCAGGGCCTCGGCGTCGGCGAAGCGGTAGAGCATGTGCCACTCGGAGGAGCCGACCTCGGGTCGTACCCAGCCGGTGCCGAGGAATCCGGGGAACGTCTCGGCCAGCGACGCGCCGGCGCGCACCCACGCGGCCATCTCGGCGGCCCGTGCCGGATCGGCACGGCGGGTGATGGCGACGGTGACAGCGAGCTGCGGCGGAGACTGCATATCCCATAGTGTGGTACGCCCTTGTTTCCGGCACGCTTCATCCCGCCGATCAGTGCCGTGCCACACACCGGCTTGGCGCTCGCCGTGCGTGGGAGCTCGGGCGCGCTCTATGCCACAACTCCACACACAGGCGCTTAGCCCACCACGCGAGTGGAATCCGGGCGCGCTCCGTGCCGCGACTCCACACGCAGGCGGTCGGCCCGGCCTGCGTGTGGAGCTGGGGTCAGCGCTTCAGGCGGGCTATCCGGCCGGCCTCGCCGGAGGCCCAGCAGGAGCCGTCGGTGGCGCAGGCGACCGCGTCGAAGCTGCCCCCGTCGAAGCGCCGCCAGCTGACCCCGCCGTCGAACGAGACGTCGCTGCCGGTGGGCCCGACCGCCAGCGCGACACCCCGGCGCCCGGTCCACGCGACGCCGGAGCGGTACTCGCCCGGCACCGTGCGGGACACTGTCCAGCGCCGCCCGCCGTCCCGGCTGACCGCAGCGCCGTCCGGAGCGGCCTCCGGGGTCACGTAGTCGCCGCCGACCGCGAGCCCGTGGCGCCCGTCGCGGAACGCCAGGCCGTAGACGCCGGCGCTCGGGCCTCCCGGGATCGGCGTCTCGCTCACCCTCCAGCTCCGGCCGCCGTCCCGGGAGGCGAAGACCCGCGAGACCGATCCGCCACCCGTCGCGAACCAGGCGTTGTGCCCCTGCGTGACCAGGCACGTCCCGCTGGCGGCGAAGGCGAACTCGCCGGGCAGCGCGGCCGGCATGCCGCCGGTGGGCCGGACCTGCCAGGTGCGGCCGCCGTCGCGGGTGGCGAGGATCCGGAACTTCCCGCCGACCGGGTCGGAGAGGGCCAGGCCGTGCCTGCGGCCGGAGAAGTCGAGGCAGTCGTAGAACGCGGCCGGGTCGGTGTTGCGGAACGACTCGTCCCAGGTCCGGCCGCCGTCCGAGGTCCGGTACACCCGGGACTCCTCGCCGGCGCCGATGGTGAGGGCGACGGCGGTCCGCGCGTCGAACGCCTCGATGTCGCGGAATTGCAGAGCGGCCGCGTCCGCCGGGCCCACCGAGGACCAGGACCGGCCGCCGTCGATCGTCCGCAGCACGGTTCCGGCCGAGCCCGCGGCCCAGGCGACCGTGGAGCTGACCGGGGCGAGCCCGCGGAACCGGGCGGTCGACCCGGTGTCGGTGAGCTGCCAGGAGAGGCCCGGTCCCGGGGTGAAGCCGGTGCTGCCGAGCATGACGAGAGCTAGGGCTGGGATCGACAACTTTCGCTGCAATGTCATGTCCGCAACCTACCGGAGCGGGCTCAGACGTTCAGGTACGCCAGCACCGCCAGCACCCGGCGGTGATCGTCGTCCGAGGGCGGCAGGCCCAGCTTCGTGAAGATGCTGCTGATGTGCTTGCTGACCGCTTTCTCCCCGATGAACAGCTTCCCGGCGATCGCCCCGTTCGACCGGCCCTCGGCCATCAGCCCGAGCACCTCCCGCTCGCGCGCGGTCAGCGCGGCCAGCGGCTGGTGCCGGGCCAGCAGCTGGCCCACCACCTCCGGGTCCATCGCGGTGCCACCGGCGGCCACCCGACGCACCGCGTCGATGAACTGGGCCACGTGCGAGACCCGGTCCTTGAGCAGGTATCCGACCCCGCCCTTGCGGTCGCTCAGCAGCTCACGGGCGTAGAGCGGCTCGACGTGCTGGGAGAGGACGAGCACCGGCATGCCGGGCACCGCCGCCCGGGCCGCGATCGCCGCCTGCAGGCCCTCGTCGGTGAAGGTGGGCGGCAGCCGTACGTCCACCACCGCCACGTCGGGTTTCTGCTCCACCAGGGCCGGCAGCAGCGACGGCCCGTTGTCGACCGCCGCCACCACCTCGAAGTCGTACGCCTCCAGCAGCCTGGTCAGGCCGTCTCGGAGGAGGGCGTGATCTTCGGCGATGACAACGCGCACGGCAGCTCCATGGTCACGACGGTCGGTCCGCCCGGAGGGCTGGACAGGCTCATCGTGCCATCGAAGGCAGCGAGACGGCGTTCGATACCCCGCAGGCCGGTCCCGCCGGCCGGATCGGCCCCGCCCAGGCCGTCGTCGCTGACCCGCATGGTCAGTTTCCCGTCGCTGTGCCAGAGCTGCACCTGGACGCTGCGCGCCATGCTGTGCCGGGCCGCGTTCGCCAGCACCTCGGCGACCGCGAAGTACGCGGCGGACTCCACCGGCGTGTCGAGCCGGCCGGGCACCGCCGCGCCGACGCTCGTCGGGATCGGCAGCGCCATCGCCAGCGCCCGGACCGCGCCTTCCAGGCCCCGCTCGGCGAGCACCGGCGGGTGGATGCCGCGGACCAGGTGCCGCAGCTCGACCAGGGCGTCCGAGCTGGTCTCGCGGGCCTCGGCGAGCAGCTTGCGGGCCATCGCCGGATCGGCCTCGACCATCTCCTCGGCCAGCCCGATGGTCATCCCGAGCGAGACGAGCCGGGCCTGCGCGCCGTCGTGCAGGTCGCGCTCGATCCGGCGCAGCTCGGCGGCCTGCGAGTCCAGGTTCTCGGCGCGGGTCGTGGTCAGGTGGCTGACCCGCAGGCGCAGCTCGGCGTTGCGGGTCGGGGCCAGGAAGAGCCGGGTCAGGAGGGCGTCGGCGCGCCGCAAATAGGGCGCCATCGCCAGCCCGATCGCCAGGATCACGGTGCCCTGCGGCAGGGACAGGAAGCCCTGGCCGACCGTCTCGATCGGCCAGATCACGCCGTAGCCGTACTCCCCGGTGCCGAGCCAGATCCAGAGCGGCAGCAGGACGATGCCCTCGACGCCGTAGAGCGGCACGGCGAGCGAGAGCACCCCCAGCACCAGCCCGGCCACCGCGCCCGGCAGCAACCAGGCGAAGTCCCGCCAGGTCGCCGGGTCGGTGATGATCCACCGGTACCGGACGAGCAGACCGCGGGACGGCGGCGCCGGCCGGTACGGGCGGGCGATCGGCATCCCGAACGTCGCCGCGAGCCGGCGCGACAGCCGGGCCCGGAGCCGGATCAGCGCGGTCACCAGCGGCAGCAGCACCAGCCCGATGCCGAGCACCGGGGTGAGCACCAGGGAGACCACGAACAGCACGAAGAGCGGGATGTTCGTGATCGCCAGGGCCACGCTGAGCACGCCGCCGGCCACGGCGCGGACGCCGTCCCGTATCCAGTCACGCGAGTCCATGTCCTCATCCTGGCCCGCGGCCGCCAGCGTGTCGGTAGTGCCAGCCCTACCACCGCAGGGGGTCTGGCACTCCTGACCACCGCGCGCGCGGGCGGGAGGCTGAGACCCATGACGACGACAGCGGAGACACGAGCAACCGGCAGCGACTTCGCGGAGCTGAGCCGCCGGATCAACGCGGCCGGCCTGCTCCGGCGACGACCGGCCTACTACGCCGCGCGCCTGACCGGCGTGGCCCTCGCCCTGATCGGCGGCTGGACGGCGTTCTTCCTGGTCGGCGCCTCGTGGTGGACGCTCGCGGTGGCCGTCTTCCTGGCGGTGGTGTTCGCTCAGACCGCCCTGGTGGCGCACGACCTCGCGCACCGGCAGGTGTTCCGCACCAACAAGCCGAGCGCCCGGGCCGGCCTGATCGCCGGCAACCTGGCGATCGGCATGTCCTACGGCTACTGGATGGACAAGCACACCAAGCACCACGCCAACCCGAACCACGACGACCTGGATCCGGACGTCGGGCCGGGAGTGCTGGTCTGGAACGCCGAGAACGCGCGGGGCCTCATCGCGAAGTACCAGGCGTACCTGTTCTTCCCGCTGCTCACCCTGCTCGGCCTGTCGCTGAAGAAGGACAGCGTCCGGGCGCTGCGCAACGGCACGGTGAAGCGGCCGGTCCTGGAGGGCACGCTGCTGGCCGTGCACATCGTCGCCTACCTCGCGGCCCTGGCGCTGGTGCTCAGCCCGCTGCAGGCGCTCGCGTTCCTGGTGGTGCACCAGGCGGTCTTCGGCGTCTACCTGGGCATGACGTTCGCCCCCAACCACAAGGGCATGCCACACCCGGACGGCACCGAGGACTACCTCCGCAAGCAGGTGCTGACCTCCCGCAACGTCCGTGGCGGGTGGCTCGTCGACACGGCGCTCGGCGGGCTCAACTACCAGATCGAGCACCACCTGTTCCCGGCCATGCCGACGCCCAACCTGCGCAAGGCCCAGCCGGTGGTGCAGCGGTACTGCGCGGAGATCGGTGTGCCGTACGAGATGACCAGCCTCACCGAGTCCTACGCGCAGGCGCTGCGCCACCTCCACGAGGTCGGGGCGGACCTGCGCGGGAACTAGCGGGGGATGTTCCGCAGGTTGGTCCGGGCCAGATGCAGCATCTGGCCCACCCCACCGCCCAGCACGGTCCGGCCGACAGCGAGCGCGAACCCGGCGGCCTCCTCCTTGGTGATGTGCGGCGGGAGCTCCAGCGCGTTCGGGTCGGTCACCACGTCGAGCACCGCGGGCCCGTCGTGATCCAGGAATTCCCGCATCGCCCGGCGTAGTTCGGCCGGCTTCTCGACCCGTACCCCCAGGATGCCCGCGCCGCGGGCAATGGCCGCGAAATCGACCGCGGCGTGGTCGGTCTCGAACGGCGGGTCGCCGGCTACCAGCATCTCCAGGCGGACCATGCCGAGGCTGGAGTTGTTGAAGACCACGACCTTGACCGGCAGGTTGTGCAGTTTCGCGGTGAGCAGCTCGCCGAGGAGCATGGCGAGCCCGCCGTCGCCGGACATCGAGACGACCTGCCGCTCCGGGAAGACCTTCTGCGCGCCGAGCGCCTGCGGCAGCGCGTTCGCCATGGTGCCGTGCACCCAGGAGCCGAGCAGCCGGCGATGCCCGTTCGGGGTGATGTAGCGGGCGATCCAGCTGCAGCACATGCCGGTGTCGGCCGTGAAGATCGCATCCGAGGCAGCCTCCTCGTCGAGCACCGAGGCGACGTACTCCGGGTGGATCGGCGTGAGGTGCTCGACGTCGTGCGTGTACGCGCCGACCACCCGCTCCAGTTCCTCGTTGTGCTTCGCCAGCATCCGGTCGAGGAAGTCCCGCTTCTTGCGGTTCAGTTTCGGCAGCAACGCCCGGATCGTCGCGCCGACGTCACCCGCGACGCCCTGGTCGAGCGGGGTGCGCCGGCCCAGCCGGGACGGGTCGATGTCGACCTGGACGGTGTTCTTGCCGGGCAGGAACTGACGGTACGGGAAGTCGGTGCCGAGCAGGATCAGCAGATCCGCCTCGTGGCTGGCCTGGTAACACGCGCCGTACCCGAGCAGGCCGGACATGCCGACGTCGAACGGGTTGTCGTACTGCAGCGACTCCTTGCCCCGCAGGGTGTGCCCGACCGGCGCGGCAAGCACGTCGGCGAGCTGCAGGACGTCGTCGCGGGCGCCCGCCGCGCCGATGCCACCGAAGATCGCCACCGTCTCGGCCTGGTTGATCCGCTCGGCCAGCTCCTCGATCACCTCGGGCGCCGGCGCGCCGATCACCGGGCCGGCCGCGCGGTGCGCCGTGCCGGTCTCGTTCACGGCGTGCTGGGAGAGCACATCGCCGGGCATCACCAGCACCGCAGCGCCGCGCTTGCCGACCGCCTCCTGGATCGCCACCCGGGCCATCCGGGGCATCTGCTCCGGCGAGGAAACCAGCTCGGTGAAGTGGCTGGCCTGCCCGAACAGCTGCTTCGGGTCGGTCTCCTGGAAGAAGCCGGTGCCGATCTCGGTGGAGACGATGTGCGAGGCGATCGCGAGAACCGGCGCGCCCGAGCGGTGCGCGTCGAAGACGCCCTGGATCAGGTGCGTGTTGCCCGGTCCGCAGCTGCCGGCGCAGACCGCGAGCCGGCCGGTGAGCTGCGCCTCCGCCGAGGCCGCGAACGCCGCCGCCTCCTCGTTGTGCACGTGCACCCACTCGATCGCCCCGCTGCGCCGGATGGCGTCGCTCAGCGAGTTCAGGCTGTCCCCCACGATCCCGTAGATCCGCTCGACCCCGGCCTGGACCAGAACCTCGACAAATTGGTCCGCAACCGTCTGCTTCGTCCCGAACATCCCCGCGCCTCCCGCCCCGTTTCCTCCAGCGGATCTGCGATACCCCGGCATCGGGCCGCCCGAACGGGACGTGCGTCTCACTCCGGGCGTGAACCTCCGGCCCTTTCTTCCGTACGGGGTACCGGCGCACCCTCGTTGATCAAGGGGGAAAGGAGGCCTCCTGTGGCCGGTGGGCGTAAAGTCTATGGACCGGCCCGAGGGCCGGACGACGTATACGGTTCATCCGATTTCCGGGTGGGCGCGGGCGCCTGAGTTGTTCAGCGGCGGCCGCAGACTCCGTCGGCGGCACGGCGGCGATCACCGCAGGGCGAAAGCAGCGTCACTGCAGGTGATGGCCCTTGTGGTACCGGCGTTTTATTTGGTGTTTGCATAGGATTAAGGTCTAGAGTGCCGCGCGTGAAGGTGACCTTGCAGGAGATCCGGGAGCGGACCTACAAGCCGGTTGACGCGTGGTGGACCGTGCTTCTGGTCGACCCGCTGGCGTCCCGGTTGGTGCGTCTGGTCGCGCCGTACCGGTGGATCACGCCTAACGTTCTTACCCTGTTCGCGACCGTGATCGGCGTGGGCGCGATGGTCTTCTTCGCCATCGGGGACCGCTGGGCGCTGGCCGCCGGCGCGCTCCTGTTCCACCTGAGCTTCGTCGTCGACTGCATGGACGGCAAGATCGCCCGGCTGAACGGGACCGGCACGATCTTCGGGCAGTGGCTCGACTTCGTGCTCGACCGGGTCCGGGTCTTCTTCTGCGCGGTCGCCCTCTTCGGCGGGCAGTACGTGCAGACGGACAACGTCGCGTACCTCTGGATGATGTCGGTCGCGGTCTTCCTCGACCTCTTCCGGTACCTCAACGGCCAGCAGATGGCGAAGGTCCGCCGGTTCATGCGGGAGCAGATCGAAGCTCTCCAGCCGCCGCGGGACCCGGCTGCCGCGACCGCCGCCGAGGAGGCGCCCGCCGCGCCGGCCGGCACGCCGTCGCTGCGCCGCCGGGTGGGCAACACCCTGCGCAGCAACCGGATCCGCACGCACCTGTTCAGCGGCATCGAGTACGAGATGTTCGTCTTCATCGTCGGCCCGCTGCTCGGCCTGGTCATCCCGGTCACCATCCTGGCCGGCGCGGGACTGCTCACCTTCGAGCTGTTCCTGATCCTGCGCCTGCTCCGCGCCTGCCAGCAGCACCCGGCCAAGCTGGCGGCGGCCGAGGCGGCGTTCGCGGCACGGCAGGCACAGGCCGAGGCGCCGCCGATCCCGGCCGAGATGCCCGCCCCCGGCGTCACCCCGACGGGCGTGCCCACCACCGTCTGAGTCACAGCGCCTTCCAGGAGCACCCCCGGTCATCGGCCGGGGGTGCTCCTGTTTTGCACCCGGCCGGCGATCCACCGCCCCGGCGCCGTGCCGAACGGAAACGTGCCGGACGCCGACCGCGCCGGCTGACGAAGGGGACCGCCATGAACCGGGAGAACGTGCCGCTCACCGTGAAGCTGCGCCTGATGAGCGCGAACTCCGGACGGCCCGTGCCGGGGTACCGGGTGAACCTGTGGCACTGCGACCGCGCGTCCGGCGGGGAGCAGACCAGCGACACCTCCGGCTGGGTGGCCTTCCCCAGCGCTTTCCCGGGCGAGTCCGCGGGGCACTGGCCGCACATGCACTTCGAGGTCTACCGGGACAGCCGGGCGGTGCACGCGGCCCAGCTGGTGCTGCCCGGCGACGGCCGGCATGCCGCCCCGATGAGTCTCGCGGCCGACACCTGCTTCGCCGGCGGCTGGCCGCTGGAGATCCCCTCGATGACCGGCGACCCGAACCGCGGCCTGGTCGCCACCCGAACCGTGGATCTCTGAACTCGGGCGGCTAGATTGGCGCGATGCCGCGACGCCGCCTGTTGTATCTGCTGGCCGTCGTCGCGCTGCTCGGGCAGATGGCGTTCGCGATGGTCACCACCGCGGTGCAGCAGTCCCCCACCATCGACGAGCCGGTCTACGTCGCCACCGCCGAGGTCTACCGCCAGCAGCACAGCCTGCGCTACAACCCGGAGCACCCGCCGCTCGGCAAGCTGGTCATGGCGGCCGGTCTGGCGTTCGCCGGCGCGAAGCTGGACCCGGCCTTCCAGGGCAACCAGACCCGGCTCGGCCGGCACCTGCTCTACGAGAACGGCAACAACCCCTTCCGGGTGATGCTGGCGGCCCGGCTGCCGATCATCCTACTGACGCTGCTGTTCGGGCTCGTGGTGCTGGCGTTCGCCCGGGACCTGGCCGGGCCGGTGGGCGGGCTGATCGCCCTCACCCTGTACGCGTTCTCCCCCGACCTGATCGCGCACGGCTCGCTGGCCACCCTGGACGTGCCGGCCGCCGGGCTGCTCCTGGTCGCGTTCTGGACGGCGTGGCGGGCCCGCCGGCGGCCACTGCGGTATCTCCCTCTCGCGGGGGCGGCACTGGGCGCGGCACTGGCCACCCGGATGAGCGTGCTTCCCGCCGTACCCCTGCTGGTGGTGCTCGCCGGGGTCTCCATGTGGAAAGCGCAGGCGGACCGCCCGGATCGGCGCCGTCGGATCCTGCTGGCCGGTGGCGCGGCGCTCGCGGTGGGCGTGCTCGCGGCCGCGGTGGTCTGGCTCTGCTATCTGGCCGTCGATCCGCGGCTGCGGTGGACCGCCCCGGCGAACCTCGCGCACCCCGGCGGGCTGAAAGGGCTGGCGGTGGATCTGCTGCCGTTCCCGCAGGCCTACCGGGACGGGATGCTGATCCAGTTCGGGTTCGAGAACAACCAGTTCAACGGGTTCCTGCTGGGTGAGGCGTATCGCGGGTCGCCGTGGTACTACATGCCCGTCGCGCTGCTGATCAAGACACCGCTCGGGATGCTGGCGCTCTGGGCGGCCGGGGCGATCACCATGCTGGCGCTGCCGCGGCTGCGGGCGGCGGCTCTCTATCTGCTGCCGGTCTCGGCCGTCCTGCTGCTGGTCACGATGACCGGCGCCCGCAACTTCGGCACCCGGTACGTGATCTTCCTGCCTCTCTTCCTCGGGGTGGCGGCCGGGACGGTGGCGCTGCTGCGATGGCGCTGGGCGAAGATCGGGGCCGGGGTGCTGGTGGCTACGGTCGCCGCCGGATCTATGCTGACATTCCCGACATACATCCCTTATTCGAATATCGCGTTCGGCGGGGCCTCGCACACGCACGAGAACCTGCATGACGCGAACGTCGACTGGGGACAGGACCTGCCCCGCCTCAGCGCGCGCCTGCGGACGGCGTACCCGGAGGAGAAGGTCTGGCTCGTCTACAAGGGCGCCGGCGTCCCGTCCTATTACGGGATCGTGGCCGGCGACCCCTTTGACGTGCCCGAGCAGCAGGTCCGCGGCCTGCTCGTCGTCTCCGACTCGCGGGCGGCCCTCGCCACCGGCCGCCTCAAGCGCCTGATCGAGTCGAGCACCCCGATCGATCAGGTCGGCCATTCGATCACCATCTATCGCCGCTGACCCTTCCGGTTACTCGCCGGTAATGCTTAAGTGATGCGATGACGCATTACGACATCGTCGTCGTCGGCAGCGGCTTCGGCGGCAGCGTCAGCGCCCTGCGCCTGGCGGAGAAGGGATACCGGGTCGGCGTGCTCGAGGCCGGCCGCCGATTCACCCCGGAGACACTGCCCAAGACCTCCTGGGACCTGCGCAACTTCCTCTGGGCCCCACGCCTCGGCATGCGCGGCATGCAGCGGATCACGCTGCTCAAGGACATCATGGTGCTCTCCGCGGCGGGCGTCGGCGGCGGCTCGCTGGTCTACGCGAACACGCTCTACCGGCCGCCGGCGCCGTTCTTCGCCGACCCGCACTGGTCCGGGATCACCGACTGGGCGGACGAGCTGGCGGTCTTCTACGACCAGGCGTCGCGCATGCTCGGCGTCACCGAGCAGCCCACCATGACCCCCTCCGACGTCGTGATCAAGCAGGTGGCCGACGACATGGGCGTCGGGCACACGTTCCGGCGCACCCCCGTCGGCGTCTACTTCGGCGAGCCCGGCAAGACCGTGCCCGACCCGTACTTCGGGGGCGCCGGCCCGGACCGCACCGGCTGCGTCGAGTGCGGCAACTGCATGATCGGCTGCAAGGTCGGCGCGAAGAACCGGCTCGACGTCAACTACCTCTACCTGGCCGAACGGTCCGGCGCCGTGGTGCACCCGGACACCGAGGTGACCTCGCTGCGCCCGGGCTGGCGCCTGGAGACCACCAAGGGAACGTTCACCGCCGATCAGGTGATCCTTTCGGCCGGGGCGCTCGGCACCCAGCGGCTGCTGCACGCCATGAAAGACACCGGGGTGCTGCCGCAGCTGTCGGATCGGCTGGGTGAGCTGACCCGTACCAACTCGGAGGCCCTGCTCGGCGCCGCCGTCAAGGACGTCCCCGCCGAGCCCTTCTCCCGGGGCATCGCGATCACGTCGTCGTTCCACCCCGACCCCGACACCCACATCGAACCCGTCCGCTACGGCCCCGGCAGCAACGCGATGGGCCTGCTCTCCACCCTGCTCGTGGACGGCGGCGGCCGGATCCCGCGGCCGCTGCGGTTCCTCGGCCAGGCGCTGCGGCACCCGGTCGTGCTGGCCCACTCCCTGTCGGTACGGCGGTGGAGCGAACGGACCATCATCGCGCTCGTCATGCAGTCGGTGGACAACTCGCTGACCGTACGGCGTACCCGTCGCGGACGGCTCACCACCTCGCTCGGGCACGGCAAGCCCAACCCGGTCTGGATCCCGGTCGGCCACGAGGCGGTCCGCCGTCTCGCCGACCGGATCGGCGGCTACCCGGGCGGCACCGTGGGAGACATCTTCAACATCCCGCTCACCGCGCACATCCTCGGCGGGGCCACGATCGGGGAGTCGGCGTCGTCCGGGGTCGTCGACGCGTACCACCGGGTCTGGGGTTGCCCCGGGCTGCACGTGGTGGACGGCTCGGCGGTGCCGGCGAACCTCGGGGTCAACCCCTCGCTGACCATCACGGCCATGGCGGAACGGGCGATGTCGCTCTGGCCCAACAAGGGCGACGAGGACCCGCGCCCGGCACCCGGAAGCGGTTACCGCCGGCTCGCCCCGGTCCCGCCCCACTTCCCCGCCGTACCGGCCCACGCGCCGACCGCCCTGCGACTGCACCCACGATGATCCACTCGCTGCCGCTCGAACCGGTCGGCACGCCGTGCTCCACCGTCACCGGCCGGCCACACGCCCGGCTGCTCTCCTACGGTGGGATCCGCAGCGACGCGCCGATCGGGCACCGGGTGCTGCCGATCAACATGCCGGCGCTGGTCATCGACATCACCGGCGCGGGCCGGGCGGTGACCGGCGCGGGCGGGTGGTGACCGGCGCGGGCGGGTGGTGACCGGCGCGGGCCGGGCGGTGACCGGCGCGGGCCGGGCGGTGACCGGCGCGGGCCGGGCGGTGACCGGCGCGGGCCGGGCGGTGACCGGCGCGGGCCGGGCGGTGACCGGCGTGCTCGGCGCAGCCGTCGTCTCACGCCAGATGCGGTGGGGGTACGGGGTGTCGGCTCCCGCGGCATCACCGTGAACACCGTCTCCCCGGGCGCCACTGACACCGCACTCAAGCGGATTGCGCGCACCGACCGCCGCCAGCGAAGCACTCCACTGCCGACTGCGCCCCGTTGCCAGCTGCGCCCCGTCGCCAGCCGCGTTCCGCGGGAGGCCGCCCCCACTGCTCGGCTGCGTTCCGTGCCCCCCGGGGGTTCGCGGCCCCCGGGGGGGCACGGACCCGGAGGGCGTGGCCAGGGGCGCGGCCCCGGAGAGTCGCGGATCTTGGAAAGGGCGGCGACGGCTGGCGCTCAGCGCGGACAAACCGGACGCCCGACAGCACTGTTAACCAGCCCGGCGAGACGAGCTGGCTCCCAGTGTCGCCAGCAGCATGCTCGGGCAGCGCTGTGGACCAGCCGGACCGGCTGGTCCACAGTGTCGGTCCGGCGGCTTTGATCACGCGAACCGGGCGCCGCCGACACGCGGCAACGCTTAACTAGGCGGCATGGGGCCCGCGTGTGGCTCACGGGTTCGCCCGCGCCCGAACTCCACACGCTGCGGAGAGCGGGCGCGCGTGGGCCTTTCCGGGTGCGGGGCATGCCCGGACTCCCCATGTTGTGGGGAGCGCGACCGGGCGGGACTGAGAGGAGAAGGGCGCAACCACTCACGCACGTGGCCCGGGGCCCCGGCGCGCGGTCTGGGCGCGCCAGCGGCCAGCGCGCCGGCCCCGGGCACCTCGGCGGGAGCAGCGGTCCGCACCACCGCCGAAGCTACGACATCTGGTTCTAAAGGACGAACGCGTCGGTCCAGAGCTGGCGGGAGCGTCCGGAGAGGGCCTCCATCAGGCCGACCGCCTGGCCGTCGGTGAGGCCGGCCACGAAGTCGATCACGGCGCGGCCGCGGGCTCGGGTGAGGCGTTCCGGGGTGCCGATGGGCAGTTCGGCCTCGGCGAGTTCGACCAGGTCGCGGAGGCGGCGGGGGAGGCGCTGCTCCTCGTCGGGGTCGGTGAGCCAGGCGAGCAGGGCTTCGACGAGGGAGGCGAGGAGGCGGGCCTGGCCGCGCTGGTGCAGGGCCAGATCGGGGCGTTCCAGGACGAAGCGGTTCTGCACGAACTTGAGGATCTGGACCTCGTGCCACTGCGCACGGGACAGCTGGACATGACCGCTTCGGATCGCGGGCTGGCCGATCAGTTCGATGGTGTCGACGAGGCGGCGGGTCCAGTTCGCGGAGAAGGCGGCGACCCGGGCCTCGGCCTCTATCGAACCGTCGAACGGGCGGGCCAGCAAACCGTCGACGAGTTCGGCGCGGACGAGTTCCACGGCACCGGCGAAAGCGTCGTCGTCGGCGATCCAGCCGTCCTTGCGGTGCAGCTGGCGGCGCAGCGACTCGATGGCGCCGCCTGCCCGGTTCAGATCAGTCTCGGCGCCCCAGCGCTGCCAGGCCATCAACTCGGTCGCGACCGCGCCCTGCTGCAGCACGCCGACCCGGTGGACGTCCTCGAGATCATGGATGGCGTACGCGATGTCGTCGGCCGTGTCCATGACCGACGCCTCGACGGTCTGCTGCCAGTCGGCGACCCGCCCGGCGAACGGCGCCCGGGCCGCCCGCATGTCCGTGATCTCGGTGGAGTACGCCCCGAACTTCAGCGACCCGCCGTCCGGATCGTCCGGGACCATCGAGGCGCCGCGCGGCGCCGGGTCCATGAAACGCGGGTGGGGGTCGGGGTGGTCCCGCCGCGTCCACGGGTATTTCAGGATCGCCGCCCGGACCGCGTTCGTCAGGTTCAGCCCGATCGTCGCCTGGCCGCGCACCTCGGTGCTGGTCACGATCCGGTACGACTGGGCGTTGCCCTCGAACCCGTCCCGCAGCCGCAGCCGATGCCGCGCCAGCTGGTCGAGCACCCGCTCGCCCAGATGCCCGAACGGCGGGTGACCCAGATCGTGGGCGAGCGCCGCCGCCTCCACGACGTCCGGGTCGCAGCCGCCCAGTTTGTCGCTCAGATCCGGGTCCGACGCGCGGACCCGCTCGGCGATGGCCCGGCCCACCTGCGCCACCTTGAGGCTGTGGGTGAGCCGGTTGTGCACGAGCAGGCCCGCCCCGCCCGGACTGATCACCTGGGTGACACCGGCCAGGCGAGCGAGGAACGGCGAACTGACGATCCTGTCCCGGTCCACCCGGAAAGGGCTCGACGCGAGGTCGCCGGGAGCGACGAGACTGTCGCCGAAAAGGCGCTGAGCACGGGGATCGTCCATCCGCGCAGGTTACCGGGGCCGGCTAGCGCGACTGCAGCGCGTCCAGCGCGACGGCCATCGCCACGATCAGGCGGCGGTCCAGGTTCGGGTCGTGGATCGACACCTCGAACCGGTCCCGCAGGCCCCACTTGCGCACCACCGAGAACGCCGGGCGGCCCGCGATCGTGAAGTCGAAGTGGTACGGCAGCCAGGACAGGTAGTCGATGAACCGGCGCAGGACGGCCACCAGCATGCTGCGCTCCTGGCCGGTCATCTCGCCGTACCCGGGCTGCTCCAGCACCCAGGTGGAGCGCAGCAGCGACGCCGCGAAGCTCTTCTTGAACAGGCCGATCGGCTGGCCGTACGCGTCCGTCACGTCGTAGGTCGCGCCCAGGTCGATCACCTGCCGCGCCTTGAAGCCGAGCAGGGGCTGCTGCTTGGTGTCGTCGGTGTAGAGGGTCACCTGCTCCTTGAACGCGAGCCGTTTCTGCTGGGCGAACGCCAGCACACCGGCCTCCCGGCCGTCCGGGGAGACGGCGTGCACCTCGTACTGGTTGACCATGAAACGGATCCGCTGCCGGATGATGAGCTGCTGCTGAGCCTGAAGGGTGTCGAGCGTCACGCGGCGAGTGTTTCATGCCGGACGTGGTGGCCGGGCACGGCAGGGGGCGGTCAAACTGGTGGGTATGGCGAAGCGACCGCGTACCCGTACCGTGTTGGCTCTGGCTGCTCTCGGCGCCGCGGCGGTGTGGGCCGCCCGTGACGTCCCCGCGCAGCTCGGGGCCCGGGCCCGCGGTGAGCGCCGCGCCCGGATCGAGGAGTCCCCGCAGTTCTCCGGCGGCAAGTTCCGCAACACCGTGCCGGCCACCATGATCACGGCCACCTCGATGCCGAAGGTCGCCGCCGCGACGCTCACCGGCCGCGAGGCGCGCCACCCGCACCAGCCGATCCCGCTCGTCACGCCGGTGCCCGGGCAGGACGCGTCCGGGCTGCACGTGACGTGGTTCGGGCACTCCTCGGCGCTCGTCGAGATCGAGGGACGGCGCATCCTGCTCGACCCGGTGTGGAGCGACCGCTGCTCCCCGTCCCGCCTCACCGGCCCGCGCCGCCTGCACGAACCGCCGCTGCCGCTGCGCGAGCTGCCCCCGCTGGACGCCGTGGTGATCTCTCACGACCACTACGACCACCTCGACATGACCACGATCCAGAACCTGGTCGACCTGCAGGCCGCGCCGTTCCTGGTGCCGCTCGGCGTCGGCGCCCACCTGGAGCGATGGGGCGTGCCGCCGACCCGCATCATCGAGCTCGACTGGAACGAGAAAGCCAAGGTCAACGGCGTCGAGCTGGTGGCGACCCCGGCCCGGCACTTCTCCGGCCGCGGCTTCAGCCGGGACGAGACGCTCTGGGCCAGCTGGGTGATCAACGGCCCGACGCGCAAAGTGTTCTACTCCGGCGACACCGGCTACTTCCCCGGATTCGCCGAGATCGGCGCCGAGCACGGCCCGTTCGACGCCACACTGGTCCAGGTCGGCGCCTACGGTGACGCCTGGCCCGACATCCACATGCTCCCCGAGGACGGCGTCGCCATGCACGTCGACGTCCGTGGCGGCCTGATGATCCCGGTCCACTGGGCCACGTTCAACCTGGCCCTGCACGACTGGCCGGAGCCCGCCGACCGCACCTGGCGCGAGGCGAAGGCACGCGGCGTCACCCTGGCCATCCCCCGCCCCGGCGAGCGCGTCGACGTCGACAACCCGCCGCCCGTCGACGGCTGGTGGCAGCAGATCGCCTGAAGAACTTCGATGTCGTAGCTTCGGCGGTGGTGCAGACCGCTGCTCCCGCCGAGGTGCCCGGGGCCGGCGCGCTGGGCGCTGGCGCGCCCAGACCGCGCGCCGGGGCCCCGGGCCACGTGCGTGAGTGGTTGCGCCCTTCTCCTCTCAGTCCCGCCCGCCCGCGGTCCCTCACAACGTGCGGAGTCCGGTCAGTCCCGCCCGCTCGCGCTCCCCACAACGTGCGGAGTCCGGGCATGCCCCGCACCCGAAAGCCGCACGCACGCCGGCCGCTCCTGCCAGCGCGTGAAGTCCGGGCGCGCAGCGAACCCGGAAGGCACAGGCGGGCCCGTGCCGCGCAGTTAAGCGTTGCCGCGTGTCGGCGGCGCCCGGTTCGCGTGATCAAAGCCGCCGAACCGACACTGTGGACCGGCCGGTCCGGCCGGTCCGGCTGGTCCGGCCGGTCCCAGTGGTCCCGCTGGTCCGGCTGGTGGTCAGCGCTGCCCGGGCATGCTGCTGACAACACTGGTAACCAGCTCGTCTCGCCCGGCTGGTTGACAGTGCTGTCGGCCGCCCGGTTTGTCCGCACTGAGCGCCAGCCGGCATCGGCGTTTCCAAGATCTGCGAACCAGGGGACCGCAAGGCCGGGGACCGAGCGCTGAGTGTGCCAACTTTCATCGATCACTAGCGCCTATTGGTTGGCGATGGAAACCTGTTGGCATGACTACTGATTCGGTACCTGCCGACGGCGACCCGCGCCGGCTGCTGGCCGAGGTGCGCGCGCTGGCCCACCGGGTGCGCGTCGACCAGCGGATGACCTGGGCCGCGCTGCTCGTGCTGGGCGTGACGACGCTGCTCGCCATCCCGTTCGACTGGTTCGGCATGCAGGTGGACTGCCACGCCGACGGCGGCTGCACGTTCTCGCGCCAGGGCATGCTCTATTACTGGCCGCTCGCGATGGTGGTGGCCTACGGGATCATCGCCGTCGCCTACCTGCGGGCGGCCCGGGCGCGGGGGCTGGGCACCCGGGTGCTGCCCTATGCGATCACCGGCGCGGTGACGACCCTCGTCTTCCCCGCCGCGTGGCTGGCCGTGCATCTGTACTTCCGGAGTCACCCCTACCCGGACGGCCCACTTCCGTACTGGTATTTCGTGCTGGACCGGCTTGTCATGCCGTGGGGCATGATCGGGGTGGCGCTGCTGGTGCTGGCCTGGCTGGAACGCAATCCGGCGCTGCTGCTGTTCACCGCCGGCTACCTGGCTCTGGTGCTGCTGGTGCTGCCGATGAACGACGGCTTCGCCTCGCCGCACTTCGGCATCCGTGCGGGGATGGCGATTCCCCAGCTGACCGCCGGCGTCGTGCTGCTGCTGGGCGCGCTCGGTTTCGCCCGTGCCGGCCGGCGGCGGTGAGCGCCGTGACCGACACCCCGGACCCGGACGCCGACCACCCCGTCCTCGGGCTGGACGACGTCGTGCACCAGCGGGTCCGGCTCGGCATCCTCACCATCGCGCACGAGGCACGACGGGTCGAGTTCGGCTATCTGCGCACCCAGCTCGACCTGACCGCCGGAAACCTCTCCAAGCATCTGAGCGTGCTGGAAGGGGCGGGGCTGATCGAGGTCGAGAAGGGCTACGAGGGGCGCCGGGCCCGCACGTGGGTCACGCTGACCCCGGCCGGCACGACCGCGCTGGCCGAGGAGATCAACCGCCTGAAGCTGCTGATCGCGCGCGTCGAGACGACCGGCTGACGTTTCAGCGGGCCAGGTTGAAACCGGCGGCCAGCAGACCGACCAGGACTATCGCTATGCCGGCGGTTAATCGGATGGTGTGCCCCCACGCGACCCGGCGGTTGGCGCGGACGGCGTGCTTGGCGGCGGTGACCTCGTGCCACGCCGCGTGGGTGCGCCCCAGCCGGTAGGCGACCGCCAGCACGCCGCCGACGGTCAGTGCGGCGCCCACGTACGGCGCGGCGGGTGGCAGCGGGCGGCCCTCGCTCAGCAGGAGTGCGGCGATGCTCGGGTATGACATGTGGACCCCCTCAGACGAAGCGATGAACAGCCAGTCTGGGCGCGGTCCGCGGGAACAATCCAGAGGATTCAGGGGCGAATACCGACAGGAACGAAACGCCCGTGCACGGACGGATACGAACCGATCTGTCGCCTATCGGTCACTTGATTCGTCAGTGCTTTCGGAGTGTCACGCCGAAGAAGCGCAACCACTCACGCAGGTCGCCCGGTGTGGCTCGCGATCTGGACGCGTCAGCGGCCAGCGAGCCACACCGGGCCCTCGGCGTGAGCGACGGTCTGAACCCCCGCTCAGCTACGACATCACGATTTTGATTCTGACTTTGAGTCGGATGGCACGCAGACTTTGACCGCTGCCGGCACGACCGATGCCGTGAATTTGCGGGTTTTCGCGCGGGCGCCGCCGTCGAGTTCGTATTCCAGCTTGGAATCCAGCTTCACATCGATACGCTGCGCCCGGGTCATCCGGACAAAGGGGGAATTGTCGGAGCGACCGACCGCCATGGTGCCCAGCGCCCGCGCCCACTGCAGCGCGCCCTGCGCGGTGGCCACGCCCACGTCCAGCCAACCGTCGTCGGGCACCGCGTCGTCGAAGGCGCGGATGCCGCCGGTGATCGTGCCGACGTTGCCGATCAGGACGCAGCTGGCCTCGTCGTCGAACCAGTCCGCGCCGTCCACCTTGATCTTCGCGTGCGTGGCCTCGCCGTTGACGTGACGGATGCCGGTCCAGACGTAGGCGAGCTTGCCGAGGCGGTCCTTGAGCGCGCCGTCCGCGTCCTTGATCATGGCGCCGTCGAAGCCGACGCCGGCCATCACCGCGAAGTGCTCGCCATCGAGTCTGCCCAGGTCGAGGCTGCGTCGCTCGCCGTGGAAAGCGATGTCGACGGCCTTCTCCAGATCGGTCGGAATACCGAGGTTGCCGGCCAGCAGGTTTCCGGTGCCGGCCGGCATGATCGCCACGGGGATCTTGCTGCCGCCCTTCTCGGCGGCGAGCACGTCGAGGGAGCGCTGCACCATGCCGTCACCGCCCCAGACGATCAGCAGGTCGACACCGGCGTCGATCGCCTCGCGGACCTTCTTCGGGGCTTTGCGGCTCTTCGGAACTTCGAACCAGAGCAGCTCCTCGACGTCCTTGCCGGTGATTCGCCGGCGCAGTTCATCGAGTCCGCCACCGAGGTTCTTCCGCTGGTGGGCAACGACGGCGATTCTGCGGGGGGTACGCATGTCGCCGCCGTTACCCAGAATCAGCGGAAGCCGAAACGGCGGCGCTTCTTCCGGCCGAACGTGTTCTGCAGAGTGTCGGCGCCCTGGCGGAGCAGACGGGTGCCCCGGCTCGCGCCGCGACGCCGCTCGATGGTGTCGCTGAGCTTGCGGGCGCCGGCCGCGCCGAGGGGGACAAGAATGGCGGTCAGGATCATTTTGCGGGCAAAGTTCCAGATCATGCCGGTGTAATACCCAGCATTGATGATCAGTTCACGGTGTCGCGCATGCGTTGTTCGGCGGCGGCGCTGCGGATCACCATGAGGCGCAGCTCCAGCTCGTCGGCGACGATCGCCGCGAGGTGCTCCAGCGCCTTGAGCTGGCGCTGGCCGGCGTCCCGGGGCCGGCTGTCGATGACGTTGACGGTGCCGAGGCGGTAACCGTCGTGGGTGCGGATCGGCGCGGCGGCGTAGAAGCGCAGGCCCAGCTCGCCCCGGACCAGCGGATGATCGAGCGTGCGTGGGTCCACAGCCGCGTTGTTGATCACGTAGACGTCATCCTGGGCGATCACCGACGCGCACAGGCCGGGCTCCTTGCCGACCTCGCGGACACCGGGCAGGCCCTGGCACGCGGCCAGCCAGACCCGGTCCTGCTCGACCAGCGAGACCGTCGCGATCGGCGTCTCGAAGATGGCGCCGGCCACGAAGGCGATCCGGTCGTAGGCGTCCTCGACCGGCTGGTCGACCATGCGGTACCGGCGTACCGCCGCGAGACGGGCCTCCTCGCTGTCCCGAGGCCCGACGTTGTCCAGATATTCGTAGGCGTTAGACGACGCTGTCATGGACGTCAGCCTATGTCCTCAGCACGCTGAACGTCGCACAGGAAGTCAGTCGGGCCGGATTGCCTCAGAACCGGGCGAACGACCGGATCGGCATCCGCGGGCCGAATTTCGGCGCGCCGATCCCACCGAGCGCGAAAAGGTCACAGACCCGGCCCCGGTGACCGCGGAAGGGCTCCAGCAACTCCAGCATCCGCTCGTCGGTGCCGCGGGCCTCACCGGCGAGCGCCCAGGCCACCGTGTTCGGGATGTGGAAGTCGCCGACGCTCACCGCGTCCGGGTCGCCGAACGCGTACCGCACCACTTCGGCGGCGGTCCACGGGCCGATGCCGGGCAGCGCGGTCATCCGGCGGGTCGCCTCGGCCGCGCCGGTGCACTCGTCGAGCCGGGCCGCGACCGTCGCGGCCCGCAGCAGGGTCTGCGTGCGCCGCTGCTCCACGCCGAACGGGTGGAAAGTCCAGTAGGGCGTCGCCGCTATCGCGGCGGGATCGGGTGGGAGCACGAGATCGACCGGGCCGGGCGCCGGCTCACCGAGATGCCGGCAGATCGCACGGTACGCCCGATGCGCCTCCTTGCCGGTGACCTTCTGCTCCAGGATCGCGCGCAGCAGCCTCGGGAAGATCTGACCGGTGGCCGGCAGGCGCACTCCGGCGAACGTCCTGGCCAGGCGGTGGACCAGCGGGTTCGAGGCGGCCAGCTCGGTGAAGCCGGTGAGATCGTCGCGCAGCCCGGCGATCGCGTCGGCCCGGTCGACGATCCAGGCGGCGCCCGGGCCGTGACCCGTCGCGACCAGCTCGCCGGCGGTGCACGTCAGATGCAGGGTGGCCGGCCCCTCCGGGGTCCGCGAGGCGATCCAGAGCTCGCCGTCCCGCAGGACGCCGCACGGATCGTGTTTCGGCACCAGCAGCGGCCGCACCGAGACACCGAAGTGGTAACGCTCGGGCGGCGTCATCCGGCGGGTCACGGTCACCGAGCCACTATGCCACTCCGAACGTGTATCCGGGCAGGCCGATGGCCCTGACCTTGCTCCGGGGTCAGGGCCATCGGGCGGTGAACCGGACACCCGAGAAAGGTCCGGTCACCCGGTGCGGAGTGCCGCCCGGTGGTGGCCGGGCGACCGTCGCGTTTCCGTCCGGCAGGGGAAAGGACGGCCGGCTGCGCCGAAGGGGGGTCCCGGACGCGAGGTCCGGTTCGGCGACGCCGTGCGGCGGTGTACTCCGCGTCTGGTGGTCGTACGGTCAGCCGCGCACGCGGATCCGCACCGAGTCGAAGGCGGGGGTCTGGTTGGCGCGCTCCATCATCGGCGTGCGGTGCGAGCCGTCACCGGCCCACGAGGAGCACTGGAACGTGCCCGCCTCGGGCAGACCCGGCACCTGGATGGAGACCGTGTCCGGGGTGGCGCCGCCACGGCTGTCCTCGGTCGCGACGAAGAACGCCGGGACCGGGTCCGGGGCCGGAGCCTGGTTCTGGCTCTGCAGGATCCGGCACGCGGTGTGGAAGTGACCGCGGACCAGTCCGCCCTGCAGAACGCTGCTCTCCACGTAGTAACCGCCCTGGCCGGCCGCGAGGAAGCGGTCCCGGATCAGGTTGCGGGTGCTGACCTGGAGGGTGAACGGGGTGTTCACGTTGACCTGGCGGGGCGCCCGGGTGATCAGCAGCGTCGGGTTGTTGGCGGCCGCGCCGACCTCACCGAACTCGGTGGAGACGCACCGGTTGCCCTTCTGGAAGCCGTCGTGCGCCTCCAGGTCGCTGGTCTCGCAGCTGTTGGTCAGGATGCCGAGACCGGCGCCGGGCGGCGGGGTGGTCTGGCCCTGGGTCGGCTGCGGGTCGGGCTGCTGGGTCTCCTCCTCGGCCGGCGGCTGGGTCTCCTCAGCCGGCGGAGCCGTGGTCTCCTCCTCGGCCGGCGGCTGGGACTCCTCACCGGCGGGCGGGGCGCTGGTCTCCTCACCGGCGGGCTGGCTGGCCTCCTCCGACGGCTCGGCGCTGGGGTTGCCCCCGTTGTTGTTGCCGCCGTTGTTACCGCCGTTGTTGTTCCCGCCGCCGTTGTTACCGCCGTTGTTGTTCCCGCCGCCGTTGCCGCGGCGGCGAGCCTGCGTGGTCGCCTCGGCGGCGCCCTCCTCGTCGGCGACGTTGTTCATCACCCACGTGCGGCACCGGGCCCGGACCTGGGCAGCGGTGGCCACGTCGCCGGCGCCGTCGTCGGCGTGCTGCGTGACCCGGCCGTTGTTCGTGGTGTACGTGCCCCGCCGGGTCTCCGTGGAGAGGTCGACCTTGTTCGGGGCGGCCAGGTCGTCACAGGCGGCGAGGGCCCTCTTCGTGGTGCGGTCGGTGCTGGCGTTCGAGACCTGGGTGACGGTCACGATGCCGCCGAACGCGACAAGCGTGGCCGCGACGGCGATGATGCGGCGCCGACCGCTGAACCACGTCGGGGAACTGGCGCGCCGGTACTTGGACCTTCGCATGGGGTGACACCTTTCTTGGTCGCCGTGGGCGATTCGAGACCTAGCGCGCCCGGAAGATGCGCATGGTCGTGATAACCCCGACCACCAGTGCGGCGGCGAGGACGAGCAGGATGACGGTGTTGCTGAGGCCCGGGATGCTTCCGCCCTCGGTGGCCGCGACGAGCATCTGGTTGTCGACCGGGACCGGACCCTGGCCCGCGGCGGCGGCCGGGGCGGGCGCGGTGGGCAGCGCCGCGTAGTCGACGATGCCGCTGCTCTCCAGCAGGGTCATGTGCGTCATCACGAACTGGTTGGTCTGCTGGGCGAGCTTGCGGACCGAGTCGTTGCGCGTGGTGGCGCGGATCGTGGCGATGGCCGGGAAGATCTTCCCGTGGGCCGCCCGGAGCCGGTCGATGAAGATCTGGTCGAACTGGGCCGGCGTGGGCGCCGTGCGCATCTCGTTCAGCCAGGCCTGCTGGTCGCCGTTCGGCTCGTTCGGCAGGCTGATGCCGAGCTTCTTGGCGACCGCGCGGTCCAGGTTGTCGAGCGCCACGTGCTGCTTGGCGATCTCCCGGCCGATGTTGGCGACCTTCGTGTTCTCCGACTTCTCCTGAGCCATGTTGCCGGCCGGGACCTCCCAGAGCCCGGCGAGCCGGACCTTGATGACGAAGTCACGGTCGGCGGCGGTCACCACGCCGGCGCCCCGGTCGGTCAGGCCGGTGTTCGGGGGGATCGGGACGTCGTCGGCGTGCGCCACCCCGGCCGGCGCGAGCAGGAACGCCAGCGTCAGTGCCAGGGTGCCGACCAACCACCGGGGGATACGACGGGCCTTCATCTCTCTCTCCCAACCTCGGTCGAAGGCGATCAGTAGCTGTAGTCGCTGCCGGCGTCCGCGGACTCCTCGCCGCCCGCGTCCGCGTCGGCCTCGTCGTCCGCCGGCGGCGCGACCGGCTTGGAGATCTTGGGGAGGCAGGTCAGGTTCTTGGTGCCTTTCGGGGTGATGACGAACCAGGTGCCGCTGACGTTCTGGCCCTTCCACTGACCCGGCTTCTTGTCGCCGATGTAGCGGTAGAGCGGCCAGCCCTTCAGGGTCAGCTGCTTGGTACCGTCCGCGCGGGTCACCGTGCCGACCAGCTTCTCGTCGACGCCGTCCAGGGCGGGCTTGCCGTCGTTGGTGACCACCGGCGGCCAGATCTCGGCGCAGTCGCCGTTGCAGTTCGACTTGGCCGGGTCGTCCGAGTCCTTGTCGAACCGGTACAGCACGAAGCCGTCCTCGTCCTGCACGGTCTCGCCCATCTTCGCCACCTTGGTGGCGGTGAGCTGCGTCGTGGCGACCTCTTCGCTGATCTCCGGGGTGTTCGCCTCGGCGTCGCCGGGAGCGGCCTCGGCGGTGGACTCGGGGTCCGCCTCCGCGGTCGACTCCGGGTCGGCCTCGGCGGTCGCGCCCGGGGACGCGGCGACCTCGTTGGAGGCCGGCTCAGCCGCGTTGCCGTAGTCGGCAGCCGCGTTGCCGTATCCGGCCGGGGCGCAGCCGGGCAGTGCGACCACCGCCGCGAGCGCTGCACCGACAACCATCAACTTCCGCTTCTCCGGTACCACTGACCCTCCAGCTGATTAATGGCGCTGCCATTTCCGGGCTGTAGTACGGAGTGGGTGCGGGGACGGTTGAACATTCGGCTCGATCAAATTGGAGAAATTTCCGTTGAACCATCCGGACGCCGCATACGTAAACACATGACCGTTCCGCGAAAAATGGCCCGGCCGCATCAGCGGCCGGGCCATAACGCGATCAGACGGTCACGGAACGCGAACGAGGGTCTCCCCCGGGCCGTTCGCCGTGATCTCCTGCACCTGCAGGTGGGCGATGTCGTCACGGGCGGTGCCGGTGACGGCCTGCAGCAGCAGCGGCGACGGGTTCTCCGCGGTGCCCCAGCCCTTCTCGCCGATGTCCCAGCTGGCGAGCAGCTCAGCCGTCCCGTCGGTGCGGACCGCGTAGAGACCGCACTTCTTCGGGCCGGTGATGTTGGAGACCGCGAAGGAGACCTGGGTGCCCCAGTCCTTCTTCTCCAGGCCGACCGCCATCGCGACACCGGTCCGGGCGTCGGTGCCGCTGAACGGCTCGCCGGGCAGCGGGGTGCCGCCCAGGCCGACGCCGTCCGAGTTCGGCAGCGGGTCGAGCTGGCTGCTCGAGCTCTGCGCGCCGGTCTCCGGGGCGGTGGCGTCGTCGCCGAGCCACGCGCCGCCGGCGAAGAGGGCGCCGATCGAGAGCATCGCGAAGATCACGACGGCGGCGGCCAGCGAGTAGAGCCGGCGGCTGTTCGCCTTGCGCCGCTCGGTCCGCACCTCGCGGAGCATGCTGTTGAGCAGCTGGCCGTCGCGCTCGGACTGCTCGGCGGCGACCAGCGCCTCCGCGTCGACGGTCGCCAGCACGTCCGCCACCTGGACGAAGGACTCCAGCTCGTACGCACACTGCGGGCAGTCGATCAGGTGGTCCTCGAACTGGGCAGCGCCCCGGTCGTCGAGGATGCCGAGCGCGTACGACGCGACGTCGTAGTGCTGGTCCTGCGTCATGCCGTCGTAGTGCTGATCCGGTGTCATTCCGTCACCCCCCGCTGCTGGAGAGCCGACCGCAGAGCCCGGAGAGCGTAGTAGACCCGTGACTTGGCCGTCCCGAGCGGGAGGTTCAGCGCCTCCGCCGCCTCGGGGACGGTCCGTCCGCGGAAGTACGTCTCGATCAGAATCTCCCGGTGCGAGTGGCTCAGCTGCCGGAGCGCGTCCGACACCGTCATCGACTGCAGGACCTTGTCGGTCTCGTCGGACGTGGTCGGGAAGCTCTCCAGCTCTCGATCGTACGTCTCGGCGGGACGGGCGTTGGCGCTGCGGTGCTCGTCGATGGCGATCCGCCGGGCGACCGTGACCAGCCAGGGACGCAGGGACTGCTGGCCCTGCGCGCCGAGCCGGTGCGCGTTGCGCCAGGCCCGCAGCAGGGTCTCCTGCACGATGTCCTCGGCGCGCTGCCGGTCACCGCCGGTCAGCCGCAGCACGAACATCAGCAGCGGGCCCGCGTGCTCCTCGTAGAGCATCTTGACCAGCGTGTCCTCGTGGCTGGGACTGCCGCTCGGAGTGGCTCCGTGCCGCGGCGCCTGCCGCGGGATCACCGTGCCCTCGTCGCGGGAGTGGCTGCCACCGTCGAGAGCCTGCCACCTACCACCGGAGTGTTGCCGTGCCATCACACGCACCCTCTCCGGCGCGAGCCGATCCTCGGCCACCGCATGCATCGATACCTCCGCCCGGACCTTTCCCCGTCGCCTGATGTACGGCTGGGGGGCCCTGCCGGGATCAAAGCCGGCGCGAGATTTTCCGGGGCACTCGGTCTCAACGGTCCTCCGCTGCGATCGTGATCGTGAAGGCGCACCGGTCGGAGATCACCCTCCGTATTGATCTACGACGATTCGGACGCCAGGTAAGGCGGAATGATACTCAGTGACAACCGAACGTAGACATGGTCCTGAGAATAATTCTCTCGGACGCGGGAGAGCGCGATCTCGTAGCGTGAACCTACGATTTCGTAGCGTTGACAGGATCGCGTAACAAGTGGTGAAAGGCGGGGTCCGAGAACCGTTCGGGTGACCCGTTAATGCCACTCGGCCCTATCCTGTGACCACCCTGCCGGGAGCGCTCCCATTCCCCGATGGCGCTGCTGGAGCGCTTCTCCGCTCCTATTCGGATCATCCTCCCGGACGCCCCCGATGGTCAACTTCGCGCGTTCTGGAAAGGCGACCGTGCACGAGCACACACGCGGTCCCACGTACCGAGATTGAAGATCAAGAAGTGAGACGGGTCCGGGCGGTCTCCCGGGCCAGCGCGCGGTGCAGCACCCGGGCGTCACCGAGCATCCCGCGCAGCCGCCGCTCCAGCCCGGCGATCGGCACCAGGTTCTGCGGCGCCCGCGGATCCTTGTAGGCCGACGACGCGAGCCGTGGCAGTGTCGCGCCGGACAGGTCGGCCAGCTCGATCGCCTGGTCCGGGCTGAGCTCCGGTGAGCACTCCACCCGCACCACGCCCGACCACGGCGCGCCGGACGAACCGGGCAGCCGCAGGTACCACGTCCAGCCACCGAAGACCGACAGGATCTGGAAGACCGGCGTGCGCTGTCCCGGCCGCAGCCGGGGCACGACCGCCTGTTGCGCCGCCGGCAGATATTGCTTCTGCTGGGTCTTCACGTAGCCGATGGTGCGCGGCAGCTGACGCCTGTTGCGCAGCGGACCGTCCACGATCAGCAGGTCGGCGCCGTCCGTGCCGCCGTCCCGGGCCGCCGCCGAGATCTCGATCTCCAGAGCGGTCAGCGGCGGCTGCACGGCGGCCGGCAGCTTGCTCGCCTCCCCCGTGCCGCTGACCCGGTGCACCTCGTAACGCACCGAGCCGGCGACCAGGTCGCTCACCGACGGGCTCGCGGTGAAGAGGCCGCGCGCCACCCGCGCGCCGGCCAGCTCGGCGACGCCCCGGCCCAGGTCGCAGCGGACCACGCCGGCCGCGTAGGAGGCGGCGAGACCGGCGTACGAGGTGCCGTCCTCCTCGGCCGTCCACAACCCGGCGTCGTTGCGGCGCACGCCGTCGACCAGGAACACCACGTCCGGGGCGCGGACCGACGAGGGGACGTCGATCGGCGCCCACTCGGCGGCGGGCACCTCCACGTCCACGTCGACCTGCTGGGAGCTGGAGGACGACGGGCCGTCGCCGCCGCCCTCGCCCTCGAACGACGAGCCGTAGGAGGGATCCCACGCGTCCACGAACACCCTGGTCACATGCCCACCCTTTCGACGTGCGCGGTCCGCGCGTCCTTGTGCACCTCGAACCGGACCGGCACCCGCTCGGCGAGCGCCTGCACGTGGGTGACCAGGCCGACCATCCGGTCGCCGCGGGCCGCCAGGTTCTCCAGGGTCGCGGCGACCACGTCCAGGGTGGCCGCGTCCAGGGTGCCGAAGCCCTCGTCCAGCACGATCGACTCCAGGCTCGCCGCGGTCGTGCTCATCCCGGCCAGTTGCTCGGAGAGGGCGAGCGCGAGCGCCAGCGACGCCTGGAACGTCTCACCGCCGGAGAGGGTGCGCACGCCGCGCTTGAGCCCCGCGTCGTGGTGGTCCACCACGAAGAACTCGCCCTTGTCGTGGATCAGCTCGTACTGCCCGTTGGTGAGCTCGCGCAGAATGCCGGAGGCGCCGTCGACCAGCAGGTCCAGGGCCTCCTCGAGGAGCCAGCGCTCGAAGTTGTTCGCCCGCAGGTGCCCGGCCAGCGATTTCGCGACCCGGCCCTGCTGCTGCAGGCGGTTGCGCAGCTCGGCGGCGTCGCCGGCCTGCTGGCGCCGCTCGGTCAGACGCTGCCAGGCCGCCTCGGCCCGCTCGGCGGCGACCGCGGCGGCCCGGATCAGCCCGGCCTCGGCGTCCACCGAGGACACCGTGAGGTCCGCCTCGGTGAACAGGTCGACGATCGCCCCGTGTGCACGGACCGTCGCGGCGTGCGCGGCGGTGACCGCCGCGTCCGCCTCGGCCCGCCCGGTCAGCCGGGTCTCGTGCTCACCGCGGGCCCAGCCGACCAGGGCCTGCCACGCGGCGGCGAGGTCGTCCCGGTCGGCCGGCGGCGGCACGAACCGGGCCAGTCCGTCGCGGGCCGCGTCGAACGTGCGCCACGCCGTCCGCTGCTGTTCCTCGGCGGCCCGGACACCGGCTTGCGCCCTGCGCTGCGCCTCCCGGGCCGCGCGCACGGCGGCCGCCGCCTCCTCGAGCCGGCCCTGCAGCCGGCTGAGATCGGCCAGCCGGGACCGCACCGCCTCCACGTCCGGCAGACCGGACACCGCGGCGCGCACCTCGGCGAGACGGGACAGGTGGTGCTCGTACTGGCCGCGCTTGCGCTCCAGGTCGCTCTCCAGGTTGCGGGCCACCGCGTCGCGCTCCCGCCAGCGCGCCGCCGCCGACTCGGCGGCCGCTTTCGCCGCGGCGCCGGCCGCCTCGGCCAGCCGGACCGCCGACTCCTTCGGCACCTCCGGGACGACCGTGACGGTCTGCTCGCAGACCGGGCACTCGTGACCGGCCACCAGGTGACCGCGCAGGGCCGCCGCCCGGTCGCGCTGCTGGGCGTCCCGGTAGTCCTGGCGGGCCTGCTCGAGCAGCTGCTGCGCGCCGGTGTGCTCGGCCTGGGCCAGCTCGGCGGCGGCGTGTGCGTCCCGGTACTCCACCTCGGCGACCGACACCTTGCCGGCGAACCAGTCCTCCTGCTCGGCCAGTCGCTGCAGCTCGGTGTGCCGGTCCAGGGTCAGCCGCAGCGTCCCGGCGTCGCCCGCCGCCGCCAGCTCGCCGCGGATCTTCTCCTCGGCCTCCTCGGCCGCGTGCACCTCCCGCGCCGCCTGCTCCGCGGCGGCACGGGCCGCGGTGGTCGCCCCGGTCGCCTCGGCAAGCCCATCGGGGGTACGCACGGACTTCAGCGCCGCCAGCTCCGCGTCGATCGTGTCCCGCGCCGCCACCGCGGATTTCTCCGCCTCGCGGGCGGCCCGCAGCCCCGGCACGGCGAGCTCCACCGCCCGGGTCAGCTCCCGCATCCGCTCCAGCCGCTCGGCAGCCGCGCCGACCGCCTCGTCGGTGGCATCCGCCAGCGCCTCGAGCTGCTGCTCAACCACGGACAGCTTGGCCTCCGCGGCCTTACCCCGCTCGGAGGCCTTGACCTGCACGTTCTCGTAGACGTGCAGACCCAGCAGGTTCACCAGGATCTGCTGACGGGTGGCCGGCTTGGCGTGCAGGAAGTCGGCGAACTGCCCCTGCGGGAGCACCACGCAACTGGTGAACTGCTCGTACGGCAACCCCACCGCGTCGAGCACCGCGGCGTCCATCTCGGCCGGGGTGCCGGCCAGGGCCTCGCCCAGGTCCTCCAGGTCCATGCCGGTGTCGAGCTTGGTGACGTCGAAGCCGGCCGGCATCAGCTGCAGCCCGGCGCCGGCCGTCTTCACGTTGCCCCGGCCGTCGCGGCGCACCACGCGGGTCGCCACGAACCGGTCGCCGGCCGACTCGAAGCAGAGCCGCACCCGGGCCTCGGTGGCCGACGGGGCGAGCGCGTTGCCGATCCCCCGGGTGCCACCCCAGCGCGGCACCGTGCCGTAGAGGGCGAAACAGATCGCGTCGAGCACCGTCGACTTGCCGGAGCCGGTCGGGCCGACCAGGGCGAAGTAGTCGGCGTCGGTGAAGTCCACGGTGGTCGGGTCGCGGAACACCGTGAATCCGGCCATGTCGAGCCTCAGTGGCCTCATTGGTTGCTGCTCACCTCGTCGTACAGCTCGTCGAAGAGCTCGCGGACACCCTCTTCGGCGTTGCCGCGACTGTCCAGGTAGTCGCCGAACAGCTCGCGCGGGGAACGGCCGGCCCGTTCCGCCGACCGCTGTCGCGACGTGTCGGGCAGCATGTCCGGATCGATGCGCACCTCCAGCGCGTTCGGCAGGAGCTCCTGCACGTCCTCGCGCAGCCCCGGCCTGGGCGTCTCCCGGACCAGGACACGCAGCCACGCGTCCGGCAGGTTCACCGTGCCGAGCTGCTCCAGCGTCCCGCGCACGGTCCGCAGGGTGAGCGCCGAGGTCACCGGCACGTCGCGGACCCGGGCGGCCTGGTCGGCGGAGACGTCGACGATCGCGACCGAGGAGACGTTCTCCTCCTCGCCGAAGTCGACGGCGAGCGGGCTGCCGCTGTACCGCGTCGGGCACGGCGAGATGATCTGCTGGGCGCGGTGCAGGTGCCCCAGGGCCACGTAGTGCGCGTTCGGCGGGAACACCGTGGCCGGCACCGCGTACCCCATGATGGTGTGCGCCTCCCGCTCGCCGCCGCCGGTGCTCGCGCCGACGATCGTCAGGTGCGAGGTGAGCAGGTTGACCACACCGCGCCCGTCCGGGCCGGGCTCGGCGAACGACGCGCTCAGCTTGGCGATCAGCCGGGCGACCAGGTCCGCGTAGGTCTGGTTGGCCTCGGCGGCGGTCAGGTCGTACATCTCCGCGGCCCGGATCGCCAGGCGCTGGGAGAGGAACGGCAGGGCCACCAGCCGCCAGCGCTCGCCGCCCTCGGTGATCCCCTCGATCAGCAGGTCGCCGACGTCCTCCGCGCGGGGGAACGAGCCTCGCAGCTCGATGCCGGCGGCGTCCGCCCACGGCCGCAGCGCGTCGAGCGCCGCGCCGTTGTCGTGGTTGCCGCCGATCGCCACCACCCGCGCCCCGGTCTTGCGCAGCGCGGACAGCGCCCGCGTCACCAGACGGGTGGCGTCGGCCGTCGGTGCCGCGGTGTCGTAGAGGTCACCGGCGACGATCACCAGGTCGGGGCGCTCCGCCCGGGCGATCTCGACGACCTGGGCGAGGACCCGGATGTGCTCCTCGTGCCGGTTCCGGCCCTTCAGGACCTTGCCGACATGCCAGTCGGAGGTGTGCAGGATGCGCATCGCGAAACCTTAGAACGCTCAGAAGGGGATGTCGTCGTCGGAACGGCCGCCGCCGCCGACCACGGCGAACGGGTCGGCACCTTGGACTATCGAGCGCAGCGTCTCGGCCGGCGGCGGGCCGGACTCCGACTTGCGGGTCGCCCAGGCCGGGAACGGGAACTCGACGCAGAGCGGCACCGGGATGTCCGGCTGGTTCACGAACATCGTGCCGGGCCGGGCCAGCAGCGCGCGCTGGCGCATCGCGGGCGGGAGGAAGCCGTACTCCGGCCGGGACGCCTCGGCGGGATCGAGCCGGCCGACCACCCGGATCGCCGAGTTCGTCACGATCCGGCGCTCCACCTCGCTCGCCGTCTGCTGGGCGCCGATCAGGATCACCCCGAGCGAGCGGCCGCGCTCGGCGATGTCGAGCAGCACCTCCTTGATCGGCGAGCTGCCCTCGCGCGGCGCGTACTTGTTCAGCTCGTCGAGGACCACGAAGAGCAGCGGCCGGCCGGTGCCGGACTTCTCCTTCTCCTCGAACTCGGTCTTCAGCGTCACACCGACCACGAAACGCTGCGCCCGGTCCGGCAGGTTGTGCAGGTCGACGACTGTCACCTGGGCGCTCGCCGCGGTCTTGATCTGGTGCGGGCGGCGGCTCGCCAGGTCGCCGCGGATCAGCCGGGACAGGTCACGCTTGCTGCCGATCAGCCGGCGGGCGAACGCGTTGACAGTACCCATGTTGACCGCACTGCCGGCCCAGGTGGACCGGGTCTCGTCGTCGGTGAGCTGCTCGACGACGTGGTCCACCAGATCCTGGTACGACCCGATGCGCTTGCCGTCGATGCTGACGCCGCCCTCGGCGGGCACCGCGTACCGGTTCAGGTGGGCGGTCACCGAGTGGACCACCATCGTGTACTGCTGGCGCTCGTCGTCGGCGTCGGCGAACACGTACGGCAGCAGCTTGTTCTCGCAGAACTCGGCGAGCGTCCAGTAGAACGAGTCGACCCCGGTGAGCCGGCTGCTCACATCGGGCGCGCCGGACGAGTCGCCGGGGCGGGGCGGGGCGTAGACCCGGACGTCCGGGAAGGGTGCGGCGGGGAGGCCGAGCAGCGCGTACGCCTCGCGGGTCTTGTCGTCGAGCTTGGTGTTCGGGTGGTCGAGGAAGAGCAGGTCCTCGCCCTTCACGTTGAAGATCAGGGCACGCGCGTTGGCGCCGTCCGCCCCGAGCTGACCGGACCGGAACACCGAGTAGAGCAGGAACGTCGCGAAACTGGTCTTGGTCGCGACACCGGAGATGCCGGAGATAGACACGTGCGCGCCGCGGGTGCCGTCGAGGAAGTCCGCGTTCAGGAAGACGGGCACGCCGTCACGGCCGGTGCCCATCGGGACCCGCCGCTCCATCCGGTCGAAGTGCAGCGCCGCGTCCCGGGCCTCGCCGCTGGCCCGGTGCACGATCGCGCCGGGCGCGGGCGGCACGTAGAGCTCCGGGTCGACCCGGGTGGTGGTGATCTCGGCGGCCTCCTGGACCATGGCCGGCAGCGTGCCGTCGGCGATGGCGAAGACGTCCGAGTCGAACTGGGCCCCCTCGTGCCGGGCCCGGACCTGGGTCACCACGCCGGCGATCGTCACCGGTTCGCGGTCCGGCAGGTCACGCTGGGTCACCACGACGTCGTCGAGTTGCAGGTAGGAGCCGGGGGCCACGGCCGTCCAGAACTGCAACGGGGTGGCATCGGCTGTACCGAGCACTCGTCCGACTGGGTCCACCTCCGGGTTTGCATTCAGTTTTCCGCCGCGGAGGAGCTCAGCTTCGTCAGACACGGGGATCATGGTGCCTCAGGTGTACGACAAAATGCCCGTCGCGTTCGCTCTCCACAACTTCTGGTGTCCATCCACAGAGTTATGCACAAGATCTTGATCAGATCGCGGAGGCGCGCCCCGGGACCGAACCGATTGACCCGGATCGGTCGATGGGGGCCGGCCGGCTTCCCGGGTCAGGCGCTCAGGGCGTACCCCATCGGGCTTTTCGGACGTAACGCAGGAAAAGCATGTCCTCGCGCGTGAGCACGTGCCGCAACCGCATCCGGCGCCCCGGCCCGTCCGGGCCGTGGGCGATCCGGCCCGCGCCGCCACCCACCAGGAGCGGCGCGACGGTGAGGCAGAGCTCGTCGACGAGGTCGGCGGCGATCAGCGAGCCGAGCAGGCCGGGACCGCCCTCGCAGAGCAGCTGACCGGCGCCGCGCTCGTGGAGGAGGCGGACCATCGCCGCCAGATCGACCCGGTCGTCACCGAGAGCCACCACCTCGGCCACCTCGGTGAGCCGGTCCGCGGCCCGGGCCCGGCTGTGGGTGATCACTATCGGGCGGATCGGCGCGTCCGAGAAGATCAGCTGGTCCGGGTCGAGGTCGAGACTGCCGGAAACGATCACCATGAGCGGGAACTCGGGCAGGCCCGCGGCCGTCCGCCAGGCGCGTGCCGCGGGGGTGAGCCGCAACGCGTCGTAGTTCTCCGCGCGAACCGTGCCGGCCGCGACGATCAGCGCGTCACAGACCATCCGCAGCGTGTCGAAGACCTCCTTGTCGCCCGGGCCCTGCAGCCCGGCGGAAACTCCTTCGACGGTGACCGCACCGTCCGCGCTCGCGATGAAGTTGACCCTGAGGGCCGGGTCCGGCTCGCGCGGGTAGAGCTCGGTCAGCGGGGCGGGCCAGGCGTGCATATCGGTCACGCCGGCCGACACTATCGCAGCTTGACAGGCGGGACACGGCGGTGCAACGGGTCGGAAACGCCCGGTCGGCACGCTGGTCCCAGGACGGCGGCACCGGCCGTCCGCGACGGGAGGAGTTTCATGTTGCTGCGGGTACGAGTCACCCTGCCGGACCGTCCCGGCGCCCTCGGACAGGTCGCCCGCACCCTCGGCGTCGCCGGCGCGGACATCGTCCAGGTCGTGGTGCTGGAACGACTCGGCGGCCGGGCCGTCGACGACTTCACCGTCGTGTGGCCGGGCGCGGCGCGCGTCGAACGACTCCTCGCCGGCCTGGCCGCCATCCCCGGCGTGCAGGTCGACGGCGTGTGGCAGGCGATCGGGGCGCCGGTCAACGGCGGGCACGACGCGGAGCTGCTCGCGCAGGTCGCCGCGAACCCGGCGGACGGCCTGGCCACCCTGGTCGACGCGGTGCCCGGGCTGCTCGCCGCGGACTGGGCCGCCGCCGCGATCGTCCCGGCCGACTGGGCGTCACGCAACGGCGCCGGCGGCGCGGCCGGCGAGCCGCAGGTGGTGTACGCGAGCTGGCGCGCCCCCTCCCCGCTGCGCCTGCCCGAGGTGACCCCGCTGCGGGCCCGCCCGTTCGCCGAGCCGGGTGGCGCGCGGTACGCGGTCGCCCCGTTCGGCCGCGGCGGACTCGTCCTGCTCGTGGCCCGCAGCGACGAGGGCGACCTGCCGGCCGCCGCCTTCCACGTGACCGAGGTGGACCGGGTCGCCCAGCTGGTCCGCGCCGCCGCCGTCATCCTCGGCGACCGGCTGGACACGGCGACCACGCCCGCGCATCTAGACGTGGTGTGACGACCGTGACTCGCTGTGATCGTTCTAACCCGGAAATCGCGTTTGAGGCAACACTCGGGTAACAACGCCGGGGCACCCTTGAGTACGGACATCGAGTGACCGACGCGCCGAGAGGAGTGCCCCGCATGGCGTTGTGGCGGATCCGAGCCACGGTCGACGACCGGCCCGGCTACCTTTCCGTGCTGACCGCGAGCCTGGCTCTGCGATCAGTCAACATCCTCGCCGTCCAGGTGCACACCACCGAGGAGGGCGCCGTCGACGACTTCCTCGTCGACGCGCCGGACTCGCTCACCGAGGCGGACATCATGGCCGCCGTGCTCAAGGGGCGCGGCCGCGACGCGTTCGTCACCCGGGCCGAGGCGCAGGGGCTGGCCGACCAGCCGACCCGGGCGCTGGCGCTGGCCGGCCGTCTGGTGCACGAGCCGGACACGCTCGGCGAGACGCTGGTGGCGCTGCTCGACGCGACCGAGGTGCGGTGGCGGCCGAGCGGTGGCTCGCACGGCGAGCAGCCCGGCTTCCACGGCGGGCGGATGACGCTTGCCGACCCGGCCGGCGGGACGTACGAGGTGCTCCGCGCCCTGCCCGCCTTCACCCCCGCCGAGTACGCCCGGGCGCAGACACTGGTCGAGATCGCCGGCGCGGTGGTGCGGCAGCGGCACGAGCACGTCACGCTGCTGCTGGCCGACGGCGCCGAGCTGGTGGTGCGCCCGGCCACCACGGACGACCTGGCCGCCGTCCGGGAGCTGCACGAGAACTGCTCGCCGGCCACGCTGCACGACAGGTACCTGAGCGGCGCGACCCCGCGCGACTCCCGGCTGCGCCAGCTGCTCGAACCGGCCGGCGGCGTGACGCTCGTCGCGACCACCCCGGCCGGCGCCGTGATCGCGATGGCGAACCTGGTGACCGAGGGCGACCTCGGCGAGGTGGCGCTGCTCGTCGAGGACGGCTGGCAGCGGCGCGGGCTCGGCACGGCCCTGCTGCGCCGGCTGCACGCCCACGCCGAGCGCTCCGGAACCGCGGCGATCGTCGCGCACACCGGCGCGGAGAACGTGGCGATGCTGAGCACCCTGCGGCGGATCGGGGCGGGCTCGATCGAGCGCGACGGCTCGCTGGTCAGCGTGACGTTGCCGGCCGCCGGAAGAAAAGCTCCTGCCACCTCAGGGTGACGGGTGAGAGGGGTGGCGGCACTCTGTTCGGGAGTGTCGCCACCCATGGGTGGCGACACTCCCGAACAGAGTGCCGCCACCTGACAGGAGCAGTGGCTGGGCTTACTTCAAGCCCTGCGGGCTTTTCAGCCCTTGCGGGCCCCGTGCTCGACGCAGGTCGCGGTCCAGCCGGTGGGGACGACCTGGACCTTCATCCGGCGGCGGCACTCCGGGCAGAAGCGCGGTGGCTCCAGCTCGCGGGCGGAGGCGCAGGCCGCGTGGTCGCCCTCCGCGGCCGGTCGCCCACAGCGGTCGCAGTACATCGTCAGAACGTCGCGGACAGCGACTTGACCGGCATCTTCAGGTCCTGCAGCAGCTCCAGGTCGGCGGTGGCGGGCCGGCCCAGGGTGGTCAGGTAGTTGCCGACGATCACCGCGTTGATGCCACCGAGCAGGCCGTCCCGCGTACCCAGATCGCCCAGCGTGATCTCGCGGCCCCCGGCGTACCGCAGGATGGTCCTCGGCATCGCCAGCCGGAAGGCGGCGATCGCGCGCAGCGCGTCCTTGCCCTCCACCACCGGGCGGTCGCCCAGCGGCGTGCCCGGACGGGGGTTGAGGAAGTTCAGCGGGACCTCGTGCGGGTCGAGCTCGGCCAGCTGCGCGGCGAACTCGGCACGCTGCTCGACCGTCTCACCCAGACCGAGGATGCCGCCGCAGCAGACCTCCATGCCGGAGTCGCGCACCATCTTCAGCGTGCTCCAGCGCTCCTCCCACGAATGGGTGGTCACCACGTTCGGGAAGTAGGACTCGCAGGTCTCCAGGTTGTGGTTGTAGCGGTGCACGCCCATCTCGACCAGCTCGTCGACCTGCTCCTGGGTGAGCATGCCGAGGCTCGCGGCGACCTGGATGTCGACCGCTTCCTTGATCGCTTTGACGCCGGCCCGCATCTGCTCCATGAGCCGCTTGTCCGGCCCGCGGACGGCGGCCACGATGCAGAACTCGGTGGCGCCGGTGGCCGCGGTCTGCTTCGCAGCCTCCACTAGAGAGGGAATGTCGAGCCAGACCGCGCGTACCGGAGACGCGAAAAGTCCCGACTGCGAACAGAAGTGACAGTCCTCCGGGCAGCCGCCGGTCTTCAGCGAGACGATGCCCTCGACCTCGACCTCGGGACCGCACCATTTCATCCGCACGTCGTGTGCCAGCTGCAACAACGCCGGCAGATCAGCGTCCGGCAGGCGGAGCACCTCGAGGATCTCGGCTTCGGAGAGGCCGGTGCCACCGTCGAGAACCTTGGTCCGGGCGCGGTCGAGGATGTCTGGCATGCCCGTACCCTACAGAGTTCCCGGCCCGGACAGGACTGTCGGTGGTGGGTGGTAGTTTCCGGTTCTCGCGATCTCTGGGGGTGTCTTGACCGGCTGGTTGGAGGCGATCGATCGCCTGGCCCGCGAGCGGGCCAAGGCGGGGCTCACCCGTCAGCTGCGCCCCCGGGCAGCCGGCGACGGCGTCGTCGACCTCGCCGGAAACGACTACCTGGGGCTGTCGGTTCACCCGGAGGTGGTGACCGCCGCCGGGGCCGCGCTGAGCGCGTTCGGGCTGGGCGCGACGGGTTCCCGGCTGGTCCGCGGCACCACCGGCCCGCACGCCGAGCTGGAGTCCGCACTGGCCGGTTGGCTCGGCGCGGAGAGCTCGCTGGTCTTCTCCTCGGGCTACCTGGCGAACCTCGCGGTGGTCCGAGCCGTCGGCGCGGTCTGCGACCTGGTCGTGTCGGACGCGTACAACCACGCCTCCCTCATCGACGGCTGCAAGATCTCCGGGATCCGGACCGCCGTCGCGCCGCACAACGACCCGGCCGCCGTCGCTGCCCTGCTCGACGCCCATCCGGGCCGCGCCGCGGTGGTCACCGAGTCGATCTTCTCGGTCGACGGCGACCTCGCCCCGCTGGCCGCGCTGCACGAGGTGACCTCGGCGCGCGGCGCGCTGCTGATCGTCGACGATGCGCACGCGCTCGGCCTGCTCGGTCACCGAGGCGCCGGCGGGGTGGCCGCGGCGGGCCTGGCCGGTCTGCCGGACGTGCTGGTCACGGCCACGCTCTCCAAGGCCCTCGGTGGCGCCGGCGGCGTGGTGGCCGGCCCGGCCGCCTTCATCCGGCACCTGGTCGACACCGGGCGCACGTTCATCTACGACACCGCGCCACCGCCGGCCGTGGTCGCCGGTGTGCTGGCCGCCGTGCGGGTGGCCGCCGACGCCGACGACCGCCGTGCCGTGCTCACCGCGCGCGGGGCGGAGATCGCCGCCCGGCTGCGGTCCGCCGGCTACCCCGTGCCCGATCCGGCGGCCGGGGTTCTCTCCGTGCCGGCGCCCGGGCCGGAGGCGGCGGTCGCGTGGGCCGCCGACTGCCGCGACCGTGGCGTCGCGGTCGGCTGTTTCCGGCCCCCCTCGACGCCGGACGGCAGCTCACGTCTCCGGCTGACCTTGAACGCGGGCGTCGACGGGGCGGATTTCGCCCGCGCCCTGAACGTGATCGTGGAGTGCGCACCATGACCGCCGATCCCCCTTCGGGCACCTACTACTCCGGGATCTCGCTGGCTCCCCCGCCACGCGGGCGCAGCGGCGGGCACGGCCTGCCGGTCGGAGCGCCACCGCACGGGCGCAGCGGGGGGCACGGGTTGCCGGTCGCGGCGCCGCCTCGGGAGCGGGTCACCGACGATCCGCTGCACGCGCACGGCGGCGGCCATCGTGGCGGCCACGGTGCCGGGCACAGCGGCGGCCACGGTGCCGGGCACAGCGGCGGCCACGGTCCCGGCGACGGGCATCCGGCCGGGGCGCCGGCGGGCGAGGCCCACCGGGACGGGGCTCCGGCCGTACCCCCGCTGACCGCGACCGCGCCGCCCGCCGAGCCGGAAGCGGACCCGCCGGCCCTGCCGATCGAGGAACCGGGCGAGAGCCCGGCGGAGCCGCTCACCGAGGCCGAGGTCGACGGCGAGGCGCTGGCCGCCGAGATCGGCAACGAACTCGCCGCACAATCCGGCGAAAGCCCGCAGACCGGCGAAAGCCCGCAGACCGGCCAAAGCCCGCAGACCGGCGAGCCGCAACCCGCCCCGGCCCGGGCCGAACCGCACGAGTGGCGCGGGATCATCCTGGTCACCGGCACCGACACCGAGGTCGGCAAGACCATCGCCACCGCCGCGATGGCCGCTGCGGCGCAGGCGGCGGGCCTCCGGGTCGCCGTGATCAAACCCGGTCAGACGGGCATCGCCACCGGCGCGCCCACCGACGCCGAGGTGATCACTCGGCTGGCCGGTCCGGAGACCGTGCGGACCCTCGCCGAGTACCCGGAGCCGCTGGCGCCCCTGGCCGCCGCGAAAGTCGCCGGTCAGGCCGCGCTGGACCTGTTCGAAACGGTCGACGCGATCCGCGCCGAGGCCGAGAAACACGACCTGGTCCTGGTCGAGGGCGCCGGCGGCCTGCTCGTGCCGATGGGGTTGCGGCCGTCCGGGGAGCCGTGGACGTTCGCCGACCTGGCCACCACGCTCGGCGCGAATGTGATCGTGGTCGCGCGCGCGGGACTCGGCACGCTCAACCACACCGCGCTGACCCTGGAGGCGCTGCACCGGCGCGGCGTCTACGCGCGGGTGATCCTCGGCGCCTGGCCGCACGATCCCGAGCTGGTGCACTGGGCCAACCTGGGCGAACTCGTCCCGCACCTGGTCGGGGCCCTCCCGTCGGACGCCGGATCGATGGACCCCGGGGTGTTCCGCAGATCCGCGCCGGGCTGGCTGACACCCGCTCTGCACGGCGTTCTCGACAACTGGCGGGTCTGGGCGGAGGAAGCGGGTTAACGGCGCGCCCGTCACAATTGTTGTGTCCGGGAGGTGGTCGACATGCACACTGGCCGCGTGGCTTTCACCCTGACGATTGACTGTGGCGGCGGCGGCATCAAGGGCTCTGTCCTCGACGAGGCCGGCACGATGCGGGCACACCCGATCCGGGTCCCGACACCGTACCCATTGCCTCCCGAACTCTTCGTCAAGACTCTGGTGAGTCTCGGCGAACAGTTGCCGAACGCCGATCGGGTCACCGTCGGCATGCCCGGCATGATCCGGCACGGCGTGGTCGTGGCGACCCCGCACTACGTGACACGTAGCGGCCCGCGTACCAGGGTGGACCCGGAGTTGTTCGAGGCGTGGCGCGGGTTCGACGCGCGGACCGCTCTCGCCGACGCGTTCGGGCTGCCCACGCTGGTGCTCAACGACGCCGAGGTGCACGGCGCGGGCGTGGTCGCGGGCACCGGCTGCGAGCTGGTGCTGACCCTCGGCACCGGGCTGGGCTGCGCCCTCTTCGACGGCGGTGAGCTGGCGCCGCACCTGGAGATGTCGCAGGCGCCGGTGCGCTGGGGGATGTCCTACGACACGTACATCGGTGAACATGAACGCCGCCGCCTCGGCGACGCGCTCTGGTCGCGCCGGGTGCGCAACGTGATCGAGGGCCTGCGGCCGGTCTTCCTCTGGGATCGGGTCTATCTCGGCGGCGGCAACAGCCGCCTGATCACCGCCACGCAGCTGGCCCGGATGGGCGACGATGTGGTCGTGGTGCCGAACACCGCGGGCATCGTCGGCGGCGTCCGCGCCTGGACCCTGGGTCAGCGATGACGCCGGACGCCGTGCTGTTCGACTTCGGCGGGGTGCTGGCGGACTCCCCGCCGCAGCGCGCCGCCCCGCCGGAGCTGGTGCTGCGCGTCTTCAACGTGATCAAGAGCGCGCTCACCCCCGGCGAGATCCAGCGGTCGCTCACCGCGGGCGCCGAGGCCTATGCCCGGTGGCGTGACGAGGACTGGCCGGACGAGCTGCCCCAGGCCGAGGTCTGGGAACGCTTCGTGATCGGTGACTGGCCGCCGGAGGCGCAGGCACGGGTGCGGACCGCCGTGCCGCGTCTCAGCTACGACTGGGCCTGGCGGGACGGCTGGCATCTGCGGCCGGGCATTCCGGAGGCGCTGGCGGCCCTCACCGAACGCGGCATCCCGATGGCGGTCGTCAGCAACACGCTCGCCGGGGCCGCGCATCGCGACTTCCTGGACAAATCCGGCGTGGGCCGTCTCTTCGCCGCCCAGATCTACAGCGACGAGGCGGGCGTCCGCAAACCCAACCCGCAGATGATCTGGAACGCCACGGACACCCTCGGCGTCTCCCCCGCGAACTGCTGGTTCATCGGCGACAGCCGCCGCCGCGACGTGCTCTGCGCCCGCCGCGCCGACATCGGCCGCGCCATCCTGATGATCTCCCGCCGGACCGCTCGCGAGGACCCGACCGGCTGGCCGGAACCGGACACCGAGATCCAAGACGGATTCGGCCTGCTCGCGCTCCTTTGAGGGTACGGGCAGCCGAGGTCCCGTGACCCACCGGCGCAACCGGCCAGGCGCGGCCTCCCGGCCGTCCCCCGCCGCCGGCCCATGAGATCCCGCGTGGGGATTCCGGGCGCGCTCCGCACCCGAGGTGCGTGTGGAATTCAGGTGACCTGCCAGACCGTGGTGCGGCGGATCGCCACGCTCTCCAGCGCCTCGGAGACCGGCACCTCGTAGACCGCCCGCCGGATGAGACCCTCCGGCAGATAGGCCCGCCCCGGATCGCCGACCAGCACGAGCGACCCCCGCCCGGCCGCCCGGCGCAGGAACGGCAGCACCCGCCCGGCCATCTCCCGGCTGTAGAAGACGTCGCCGGCCAGCACCACCCCGTACTTCTCGTCGCTGTCCAGCAGGTCCGCCTCGACGGTCCGGACCTCGACGCCGTTGGCGGTCGCGTTGGCCGCGGCCGCCGCCAGCGAGAACGGATCGATGTCGTTCGCGGTCACCGGCGTCGCGCCGGCCCGCGCCGCGGCGACCGCCACCAGGCCGGAACCGGTGGCCAGGTCGAGCACGCTGCGCCCGGCGACCAGGTCCGGGTCGTCCAGCACGTGCCGGGCCAGGGCCTGCCCGCCCGCCCAGGCGAACGCCCAGAACGGCGGGGGCTGCGACGAGCCGCCCGCCTCGGTGGCCTCCCAGAGCGCGATCGGCTCCTCGGCCTGCCACAGCGCGATCTCGGGGACGAAGGGAACCGGCGCGAGCCTGGTGTGGGCGTGAAGGAACTCCGATAGCACCTCCCGATTGTGCCGCTCTCGCTCAGTCTCACGGCGATCGGGCCGATCAGGCCGACATAGCCGTTCACCGGGGCCGCCCGAAGGGAGCAGGATGCCGAGCAGGTGGTCCGCCGCCCTCTTCGGCGTCTGGATGGCGGTCCTCGTCGTGGTTCTGGTGCTGGAACCCGGACTGCAGAGCCCGCTGCGCCTGCTCGCCGGCGCCTCCGCGGTCGCCGCCGTGGTCGCCGGGATGCGCGGCCGCCAGCCGGACGACACCCGGCCCTGGTGGCTGCTCGCCGCGGCGGTCGGCCTGTCGGCGGCCGGTGGCGCGGCCTCCACGGCACCCGCGTTCCTCACCGATCGGCTGGTCTGGCTGGAACCGGCCGGTACGGTGCTGCTGCTCGTCGCGTACCTGCTGCTGGCGGTCGCCCTCGGGCTCTTCGTCCGCCGCCGCACCGAGTCGGCGCGGGACCGGGCCGGGCTGCTCGACGCGCTCACCGTCACCGCCGGGGTGGCGCTGCTGATCTGGACGTTCGTGGTCGGGCCCCGCTTCGACGGCTCCACCGCCGACACCTGGGCCGACCTGGCCATGCCCCTCGCCGACCTGCTCTGCCTGGGCTTCCTGATCCGGCTGGCGACCATGCCGGGCCGGCTCGTCGCGCCCGGGCACTGCCTCGGCGCCGGGGTGTTCGCGATGCTGGTCGCCGACGTGGCCCGGCACCCGGCCGTCGGGCACGTCGCGTTCTACATGGCGGCCGGGCTGGCCGCGCTGATCCCGTCGATGGCCGAACTGACCCGCCCGGGCGAGAAGCCGCCCGTCGAGACCAGCCGGGGGCGGCTCGCGCTGCTCGCGCTCGCCGCCCTGGTCGCGCCGACCGTGCTGCTGGTCAAGATGTACCGGGACAGCCAGGTGGCGGGCCTGACCGTGGTGGCCGCGCTGAGCATGCTGATGCTGCTGCTCGTGCTGGCCCGGATGGCCGGGATCATGACGAGTCACGGGCAGGTGATGGCGCGCGAGCGTGGCCTGCGGGAGGCGTCCGCGGCCCTCGTCTCGGCCGCCGACACCGAATCGGTCGGGCTCGCCGTGCGTACGGCGGTGGCCCAGCTCATCCCCGGCGACGCGCCGCACGGCGTGGTCCTCGCGGTGACGATCGTGCAGGCCGAGCCGCAGTCACCGGAGGCCGCCGCGCAGGCCGCCGTGGACCGGGCGACGGGCACTGCCGCGCGCCTGGTCTCCACCCGGGACGTGGACTGGGCGGTCGCGGTGCGTCTCAGCCAGTTCAACAAGACGCTGCGCTGCCCGATGGTGCTCAAGGACCGGCCGACCGGCGACCCGCTGCTCGGCGTGCTGCACGTCGGTGCGCCGACCTGGGCGCTGCTGGAGCTGCAGCGCTCGGTGGAGGTGCTCGCCGGCCAGGTGGCGCTGGCCCTGGAGCGGATAGCGCTGAGCCAGGAGGTGGCACGGCGCAACAGCGAGACTTATTTCCGCACGCTGATCCAGAACACCGCCGACGTCATCATGATCATCGACGAGCGGGACCGGATCCGGTACGCGAGCCCGTCCGCGGTCGGCGTCTTCGGCGGTGACCCGACCGGCGCGCTGCTCCCCGAGGTGATCCATCCCGGTGAGCGGGACCGGCTGTCCGAGGTGCTGACCGCCGTCCGCGGCGGTGACCAGTTGCAGCAGCAACTCGATTTCCGGGCGCGGGGCAACCGCCGTACCGAGGTCTTGCTCGAATTGCACTGCCGCGACCTGCGCGCCGAGCCGACGGTGGCCGGTCTCGTCGTCACGATGCGCGATGTCACCGAACAGCGGCAGCTCGAACGCGAGCTCACCCACCAGGCGTTCCACGACGCGATGACCGGGTTGGCGAACCGGGTGCTCTTCAACGACCGGCTCAAGCACGCCCTCGCCCGCGGCGCCCGGGACGGCTCGGTGGTCGGCGTGCTCTTCATCGACCTGGACGACTTCAAAATCGTCAACGACACGCTCGGCCACGCCGTCGGCGACCAGCTGCTGATCGCCGTGGCGCACCGGATCGCCGGGGCGCTGCGGGCCGACGACACGGCGGCCCGGCTCGGCGGCGACGAGTTCGCCGCCCTGGTCGAGAACGTCAACGACCCGGGCGCCGTCGAGGAGACCGCCAACCGGATCTTCGAGGCCTTCGCCCAGCCGGTCGAGACCGACGCCAAACCCCTCTACCCGGCGGCCAGCATCGGCATCACGACCACGCCGGAGGCGGACGACGCCGACGAGCTGCTCCGCCAGGCCGACCTCGCGCTCTACGTCGCGAAGGGCGCCGGCAAGAACCAGTGGCGCCGCTACCAGGCGCACCTGCACGCCGAGATGGTCGAACGCCTGGAACTGCGCTCGGCGCTCGACCACGCCGTCAACGAGGGTCACTTCCTGCTGCACTACCAGCCGATCGTGGACCTGGCAGCGGGCACGGCGGTCGGCTTCGAGGCGCTGGTCCGCTGGCACCACCCGCGTCGGGGCATCGTCACGCCGGACCAGTTCATCGAGGTCGCGGAGGAGAGCGGCCTGATCCTGCCGATGGGCCGGTGGGTGCTCGAGGAGGCGCTGCGCACGGCCGCCGAGTGGCGCCGGATCCTGCCGGCCGGGCAGGCGCCGTACATGAGCGTGAACGTGTCGGTCCGGCAGTTCCGCGAGTCCGGATTCGTCGATCAGGTACGCGCCGCCCTGACCAGCACCGGCGTTCCGGCGAACAGCCTGATGCTGGAGATCACCGAGACCCTGCTGGTGAAGGACGACGAACAGATCTGGGCCGATCTCGGCATTCTGCGGGACATGGGCATCCGGATCGCCATCGACGACTTCGGCACCGGGTATTCGTCGCTCGGCTATCTCCGCCAGCGCCCGATCGACGTCGTGAAGATCGACAAGATGTTCATCGACGACATGGTGACGAGTCAGCAGCCGATGGCCCTGGTCAGCGGAATCGTCAATCTGGCGCAGTCCCAGGGCCTTGTCGTGGTCGCCGAGGGGATCGAGCAGCCCGCGCACCGGGATCTGCTGGTGAAGATGGGATGCCCGCTGGGGCAGGGCTATCTGTTCAGCAGTCCGCTGGGGCCGACCGAGGTGCTGGCGTGGCTTCGTAACACCCAGTCGGTGGCCGTCTGATCCGGCTGACCCGTCACCTCCACCGGCTTCGCCTTCAGCTCACCCCGGCTTCCCTTCCGCTCAACGCGGCGTCCCTTCGGCTCGCCCCGGCTTCCCTTCCGCTCGACGCGGCTTCCCTTCGCCTCGCCCCGGCTTCCCTTCCGCTCAACGCGGCTTCTCCTTCAGCCGAATGACCCAAGATCAAATTCTTGATCCCGGAAAAGAAATGGACGAACCGCCCCGGCACCGGAGGATCGGCGACGAGGCGGCTCGGGTCTATGAGCAGGCGCGCAGGTAGAGTCCCATCGACACCCCTAGACTCCTGGGAGCGCTCCCACATGCGAAGGTACCGCACATTCCCAGCCAGCAAAAGAGCCCTCCCATTGCGACATGCCAGAACGGGCAATTTGCACTCGATACCGCGTGCGCGACAGAATGAATGCGACGACGACGATTCGCTGTCCACCCGAATGACTTCGCTACAGGAGCGACAACCACATGGCCAAGCAGGTAATTACTCTTCTCACCGACGACCTCGACGGCGGTGAGGCCGACCGCACCGTCGAATTCGGGCTGGATGGCGTGAACTACACCATCGACCTGTCCGAGAAGAACGCCGGCAAGCTGCGGAAATCCCTCGAGCCGTTCCTCTCCGCGGCCACCCGTCTCGGCCGGGCCGGTGTGGTTCCGTCCACCGCCCGCCGTGCCGCCCCGGCCAGTTCCAGCCGGTCGAGCCGCGACCAGAACCAGGCCATTCGCGAGTGGGCCAACAAGAACGGGCACCCGGTCTCGGAGCGCGGCCGCATCCCGAGCCACATCGTCGAGGCGTACCACAACAAGCGCTGACGCAAAGGTGGCGCCGCCGGGCGCGGCGCCACCTTTCCGCCCCGGTCACGCCCCGCCGACACGCTTTGACACCGGCCGATTACCGCTAAAACCTGGTTCAACCCGCGCTGACGGGGTACGCGAAACGCATGCGTGTAGTCATCGTGGGTGCCAGCGGCAACGCCGGAACCGCCCTGCTGCGCCGGCTCCGCACCGAACCCGGCATCGAGGCAGTCGGAATCTGCCGGCGACTTCCCGAGCAACGGGGCACCGGCGTCGAATGGCATTCGGTGGACGTCGGGCACGAGTCCGCCACCGAACTCCTCACGCCGATCTTCGCGACCGCGGACGCCGTGGTGAACCTGGCCTGGCAGATCCAGCCGAGTCATGACCAGCGCCGGCTCTACCGCACGAACGTGCTGGGCAGCCGCGCCATCTTCCAGGCAGTGCTGCGCGCCGGTGTGCCGTCGCTGGTCCAGGCGTCCTCGGTCGGCGTCTACTCACCCGGGCCGAAGCACGCGTACGTCACCGAGGACTGGCGGCGCGCCGGTGTGCTCGAATCGTCGTACAGCCGGCACAAGGCTCTCGTGGAACGCATGCTCGACGAGATCGAGTCCGACCATCCCACGCTGCGGGTGGTCCGCGTACGCCCCGGCCTGATCTTCCAGCGGGACGCCGGCACCGAGATCGGCCGCTACTTCGCCGGCCCGCTGCTCCCCGCCCGCCTGCTCCGCTTCGGCTGGATCCCGCTGATTCCCGCCCACCCGAACCTGCGGATGCAGGCGGTCCACGCCGACGACGTGGCCGAGGCCTACCTGTCGATCCTCTCGTCCGACGTCCACGGCGCCTTCAACCTCGCGGCCGGCCCGGTCCTCGACCCGGACTCGGCAGCACGCGCCTTCCGCGGCCTGCCGGTGCCGGTTCCCGGTGTCGCCCTGGAGGGCGCCGCCGCGCTGAGCTGGTGGCTGCGCCTGCAACCGGTGGACCGCGGCTGGGTCAAGCTGGCGCTGAAGGCCCCCCTGATGAGCTGCGACCGCGCCGTCTCCGAACTGGGCTGGCGCCCGCGTACCGACGCCATCTCCGCGTTGCGCGAGCTGGTCGCCGGCCTCGCCGGCCGCGCGCACACGGAAAGCCCGCCGCTGCGCGCCGACCCCGACATGCCCGGGCGGATGGGAGGCCTCCTGCGAGGCCGCCTGCCAGGCACCGGAAACCCCTACTGACGGGTACGCCCGAAGCCCTCCCCCCTCCACCGAGCCGCCCCGCGAGGTTGAGGCGCGGACCCTGGCCCCCATATCCACACGCGCCGCGAGTGCCCGCTCTGCGTGTGGAGTTGGGGCGGCTTCACACGTGACCGAGGCTGGTATGTGCGTGTGGAATTTGGGGTTCAGAGCGCGGCTCGGACCCTTTTTGCGCCCGCCTGAGAGCGATTTTTCATGATTTAGCGGCTCTCCGTCACGGCCGCCCTCCGACCGCTGCAAGCAGCCCGGCTTCGCTCAGCGTGAACACTGCTAGCGGCTTGCCCAGGCAACGGTGTAAGCATGTAATCACGTAAGTTGCTTAGGAGGCTGGCATGCGTATTCGAATGAGTCCGCCCGGAGGGCGCACCGAGCCGCCGAACGCCGACGACGCCCCCGCCTGGATCACCGGCGCCATTCCGGACGGGTGGTTCACCGAGCCGCCCGAGGTGGTCGTGGACCGCGACGAGATCATCATCTGGGGCCGGCTGCCGCAGCCGGAGATGACCGCCGAGGCGACCGAGGCCGACCGGGCCGCCGGGCAGGCCGGGCGGATCGCCCAGTTCCGGGAGGACACCCGGGATGCCCGGATCCGGGTCGCCCGGCAGGTGGAGCACCGCTACCAGCGCAAGGTCGCCTGGGGCGCGCGCTGCGGCGACACGTCCGAACTGTTCACCCACCTGTCCGCGCCGGTGATGACGCGACTGCGCCAGCCGGAACGCCAGGTTCTCGACACGCTGGTGGACGCGGGCGTGGCCCGTTCCCGCTCGGAGGCGCTGGCCTGGTGCGTCAAGCTGGTCGGCCGCCATACCGAGGACTGGCTCAGCGATCTCCGCAACGCGATGACCCGCGTCGACGAGCTGCGCCGCCAGGGCCCGGAAGCCTGACGGCCGAAGTCACCCGGCCCGACACGGCAGGCGTCGGGCCGGGTGACGCGCGGACCGGACCGGGTGACGCGCGGCCGGGCCGGCGACAGCGCGGACCGGCCAGGCGCAGGCCAAACCCGGCGCGTGCCGGACCCGCGCGGACCGGAAACCGCGCGGACCGGACCCGGCGCGGGCCGGAACCGGAGTCGGTGACGGCGGGAGAGCGGGGCGCGCCGCCGGCACGCTCGGGGCGGCCGTAGGGTTGGCGGCGTGCTTCGTGAGGTCACTGCTATCCGGTATGTCACTCCGCTCCGCGAGGGCGGCTCCCTCCCCGGCGTCGTCGAGGCGGACGACCTCGGCACCTACGTGGTCAAGTTCCGCGGGGCCGGGCAGGGACCCAAGGCGCTCGTCGCCGAGGTGATCGCCGGGGAGCTGGCTCGGCGGCTCGGGCTGCCGGTCCCGGACCTGGCGAAGGTGGAACTCGATCCGATCGTGGCGCGCGCCGAGCCGGACGAAGAGGTCCAGGAGCTGATCAAGGCGAGCGCCGGCAGCAATCTGGGCATGGACTTCCTGCCCGGTTCGCTCGGTTACGACCCCAACGCGCACCCGGTCGAGCCGGGGCTGGCCAGCCGGGTGGTGGCCTTCGACGCGTTCGTGGAGAACGTCGACCGCAGCTGGCGCAATCCGAACCTCCTGATCTGGCACGGCGGGCTCTGGCTGATCGATCACGGGGCCACCCTCTATTTCCACCACAACTGGGCACGGGCGGCGGCTGTGGTGCACCGCCCCTACCGCTGGGACGACCACGTGCTCAAGCAGTTCGCCACCGAGCTGGCGACCGAGGGGCCGCGGCTGGCCGAGCGGATCACCCCGGAGCTGCTGACCGAGGTGCTGGCGCTGGTGCCGGACGAGTGGCTGGAGGACGGCGACCGGAAAGCGTATTTCGACCACCTTTCTCAGCGCGCCGCGCAGCCGGAGGCGTGGCTGCCGTGAAGATCCCCTACGAGTACGCCGTCATCCAGGCCGTCCCGCGGATCGAGCGGGGTGAGCTGATCAACGTCGGGGTCGTCCTGTACTGCCAGCGGCAGGACTTCCTGGACGCCCGCACCCACCTGGACCCCGACCGGCTGCGGGCGTTGGACCCGGCCGCCGACGTGCCGGCGATCGGCGCCGCCCTGGCCGCGTGGGGCCGGACCTGCGCGGGTGGCGGCCCGTCGGCAGGCATGAAACTGGGCGAACGGTTCCGCTGGCTCGTCGCGCCGCGCAGCACCATCCTGCGGGCCGGCCCCGTCCACATGGGCCTCGCCGAGGACCCGGCCGCCGAGCTGGAGAGGCTCGCCGACCTGCTGGTCCGCTGAGCTCTCGAGCGAGCCCAGGACCCGGCAGGAAAGCGGCTCACGCCCCGGCCGGCGCCCGCGACCGCAGGTCGACCTCGTAACGAACGCCCCGCGGCGAATGACAGCTGACCACGTCGCCGGGTCGCAGGCGCGGGTCGGACGCATAGCGCTCGGCAAGCGTCCGCTCAGCGACCAGAGAGCCGCCGTCCGCCGCGACCAGCAGGTCGGCGATCTCGTCGATCAGCTCCGGCCCGTCCCCCGGCCACGACGGCGGCAGCGCCGCCCAGGACTCGGCCAGCGGCGCCGGGCCCAGCGACTCGACGAATGCCGCCTCGTCACCCCAGAGGTCCCAGAGCAGCACCTCGTCGCCCATCCGGTGAGCGAGCTCCAGCAGCACATAGCTCCGGATCATCAGCGGGCCCCGGATCGGCACGCCGGCGCCCACCCCGTACGTCTGAGGGTCGTCCTCACCGCGCCGGAAGGCGCGCCACGCCTGCGCCGCCGTGCGCAGCCCGCCCGGACCGAGCGGCACGTCGGCGACGTCCACCGGGTAGCCCGCGGCCGGGTTGAGCTGGGTGTCGGTGGCGACCCAGCGAGAGCCGTCGTGCCACTCGGTCACGACGTGGTCGACGTGGAAGCCCTCCTCGAGGTAGTCGGCGAACCCGACCCGGCTGCGCGCCGGGACGCCGTGGGCCCGCAACGCCGCCACCGTGAACAGCGTGAAGTCGCGGCAGCAGCCGACCACGCGCTGCTCCGCCGGGCACGGCGTGCCGAGCGGCCCGTCGAAGCGGACCGTGTCGAGGATGCGCTCCACCCAGCGGTTGTCGATCTCGGCGAGCCGGTCGGGTGGGAAGTCCAGCCCGGAGGCGCGGTAGTGCACCAGCACGTTGCGGGCGACCGCGCCGATGCCCGCCACGTCACGGGGCAGCGCGGTCAGGCGGTCGCGGTGCCGGCCGGGGTCGGAGAAGCGTGTCTGCCGGGTGTAGTCCATCTCTCTCACCCCTCGAAGGGCTGGGCGACGTGCACGAACGGATCGGTGCCGGTCAACCGGTCCCAGCTGTCCAGATAGATCTCGCGGGGCGGCGCGGTGAGGATCATCCCGGCCGCGGTGACGTGCTCGCGGACCGCCTCGTAGGCCTGGGTGATGCGCGGGTAGAAGCAGTCGTCCCGGGTCACCTCGGCGAACGCCACCAGGCGCTCCGGCTCGATCCGGAGAGCGACCCTGCCGACCGGCTCGACCGAGCCGGTGAACGGGATGCAGACCTCGATCGGCGCCTCGCTCTCCGGCGTGACCGCGCGGTGGTAGATCACCCAGCGCTCACCGGTGGTGGTGGCCCGCTGCTCCTCGAGCATGCGCCGGATCTCCCACTCGGCCTCGCCCATGGCCGGCACGAGCCTCTCCTGGTCGACGTCGACGAGGAGGGTGGCGACCTTGTGCGACGGCCGCAGCCCGATCCGCACCGGGTACCTCCGCTCCGGCTCGTCACCGTGCGCCAGACGGCTCCGCAACCAGGTGTAACTCTCCTGCCGGGCCGAGAACGCCGCCTGCTCCCCCGCCCACCAGCGGTCCAGCCGTTTGCCGGCCTCGGCATCCGGCAGGTCGAGCACCTCGCCGATCACGGCGAGCGGCATGCCGAGACGGCGCAGCAGGCCGATCCGGGCGGCCCGGTCCAGCTGGGCGGCACTGTATCGCCGGTAGCTGCTGGCGGTGTCCACCTCGGCCGGTGGCAGCAGCCCGGACGCCTCGTAGAGCCGCAACGCCTTGACCGACAGCCCGGCCCGCCGCCCGAACTCGCCGATGGTCATCTGTGCAGAAGCGGGAGAGGAAGCCATGCGGTCGATGGTGAACCCTGCCCCAGGGGACGAGTAAAGGGACTTCCGGGAAACGATTTTGCGGGCACACTGAGCGGATGCAGCTTCCGCTCAGCCCGCCGGTCAAGCCGATGCTCGCCAAACCGGTCGCCGACATCCCACCCGACCAGGTCTACGAGCCCAAATGGGACGGATTCCGGTCGATCGTCTTCCGGGACGGCGACGAGGTGGAGATCGGCAGCCGCAACGAGAAGCCGATGACCAGGTACTTCCCGGAGGTGGTGACCGCCGTCCTGGCGAACTTCCCGGAGCGGGCGGTGATCGACGGCGAGGTGATCGTCGCCGACACCGAGCGGAACACCCTCGACTTCGAGGCGCTCCAGCAGCGCATCCACCCGGCGGCCAGCCGGGTCAGGCTGCTCGCCGAGCAGACGCCGGCGAGTTTCGTGGCGTTCGACCTGCTGGCGCTCGGCGACGAGGACCTCACCGAGCTGCCCTTCGTCCAGCGCCGGGCCCGCCTGCTGGAGGCCCTGAAGGACGCGAAACCGCCGGTGTACGTCACCCCCGCCACCGACGACACGGCGGAGGCGCGGCGCTGGTTCGAGCAGTTCGAGGGCGCCGGTCTGGACGGGCTGATCGCCAAGCCACGGGACCTGGTCTACCAGCCCGACAAGCGGGTCATGTTCAAGATCAAGCACAAGCGGACGGCGGACTGCGTGGTCGCCGGCTACCGGATCCACAAGTCCGGCCCTGACCGGATCGGATCACTGCTGCTCGGCCTGCACGACGAGCGCGGCGTGCTCGTCTCGGTCGGCGTGATCGGCTCCTTCCCGATGAAGGTCCGCGAGGAGCTCTTCGCCGAGCTGCAGCCTCTGGTCACGACGTTCGAGGGGCACCCCTGGAACTGGGCCGCGCACGAGCAGGGCGAGCGCACCCCGCGCAAGAACGAGTACAGCCGGTGGAACAACGGCAAGGACCTGTCGTTCACGCCGCTGCGCCCGGAGCGGGTGGTCGAGGTCCGCTACGACTACATGGAGGGCGCCCGCTTCCGGCACACCGCCCAGTTCGAACGGTGGCGGCCCGACCGGGACCCGGCCACCTGCACCTACGACCAGCTCGAGCGGCCGGTCCGGTTCGATCTCGCCGAGGTGCTCAACGGTCGCTGACCGCCGTGCCGCGGAGGACCGGATAGGGTCGTCGTGTGGATCGCCGCTTCGTCGCACTCCTCGCCGTGCTCGTCCTGTCGCTGTCGGGGTGCACCCTGCCCGCGTTCGCGCCGAACGGGGCGGACGAGCCGGCCCGCCCGGGCGGCGCCGGCACGAGCCCGGGTGCGAGCGGCACGGCCGACTGGACGCCCTGCCCGGACGTGCCCCGCGAGCTGGTCGGACAGGCCGCGCGCGGGATGTCCTACGACTGTGCCTCGGTGCCGGTTCCTCGTGACTGGAACGAGCCGGACAGCGGCGAGACCTACGACGTGGCGATGATCCGGATCCGGTCGGCGAGCCAGCGTGACCGGATCGGATCGCTGCTGCTGAACCCCGGCGGCCCCGGCGCCTCGGGCATCGACTACGCCGTCTACCTCTCCTTCGGCCAGGCCCTCGGCGGCCTGCCCACCGAGATCACCGACAAGTTCGACATCGTCGGCTTCGACCCGCGCGGCGTGGGCCGGTCCAACCCGGTGAAATGCATCGCCGACCGCGATCAGGACGCCAGTTTCGGCGGCGATCCGGACCCGGTGAGCCAGGCCGACTTCGACAAGATCGCCGCGCTGAACAAGAAGATCGCCGACGGCTGCGCCGCGAAGTACGGCGACCAGCTGCCCAACTTCTCCACCGAGCAGGCGGCCCGCGACATGGAGGCGCTGCGCACGGCGGTCGGCGACGAGAAGCTCAGCTACCTGGGCTTCTCCTACGGCACGCTGCTCGGCGCCACCTACGCCCAGCTCTTCGGAGAGAAGGTGCGGGCGCTGGTGCTGGACGGCGCGATCGACCCGACCGAGAACTATGTGCAGGGCGCCGAGACGCAGGCCAAGGGCTTCGAGCGGGCGTTCGCGAACTTCACGGCGTGGTGCGCGAAGACGCCGGCCAAGTGCCCCATCGCGCCCGACGCGCGAGGCGCGGTCACCGACGCGCTGGCCAAGGCGGAGACCGCACCGGTACGCGGCACCGACGGCCGCGACGCCACACCCGGCTGGGTCTTCTACGGGTTGATCTCCTCGCTCTACACCGAGTCCAGCTGGATCACCCTCGCCAAGGCGATCGCCGCGCTGCAGACCGGGGACGCGGAGGACATCTTCAAGCTCGCCGATCAGTACGCCGAACGCAAGCCGGACGGCACCTACACCAACATGTTCGACGCCAACCTCGCGGTGAACTGCGCGGACACCGACGACGCACCGACCGTCGCCGAGATCCGCAAGCTGCAGGGCGAGTGGCGCGCCAAGTACCCGATGTTCGGCGCGGCTCTCGCGATCGGCATGCTGCCCTGCGCGTACTGGCGCGGCGAGCGCGATCCGTACCCGGCCGGCGCGGCGAAGGGCGCCCCGGCCATCGTGGTGGTCGGCACGACGGGCGACCCCGCCACGCCGTACGAGAACACCGCCGACCTGGCGAACATGCTCGGGCCCGACGTGGGTCATGTGCTGACGTGGGAGGGCGAGGGCCACACCGCGTACCCGTCGACGACGTGCATCGTCGACGCGGTGGACGACTATCTCATCGACTTGAAGGTGCCTCAGGAGGGGCTGCGCTGTCCGGCACGCTGATCCCCTCGCGGGCGGCCATCTCCTCCAGCAGTTTCCGGACCTGACGCAGGTTCGCCTTGAGCTCCTCCTGCTCCTCGTGCCGGAACGCGTCCGTGTCCACGATCAGCTTGCTGGCGAAATGCGCGGTGATCAGCGGGATGACCAAGAGCACCATGATCGAGATGAGCAGGGCGGCCATGAAGCGCGCCGGCACGGTCGACGGTGAGATGTCGCCGTAACCGACGGTGGACGCCGTGACCACGGCCCACCAGATCGAGTCGCCGAACGACTTGTCCTCGAAGAAGTGGTACAACGAACCGCAGACCACGATCAGCAATGAGTACGCGATCAACAGCGTCTTGGGCGAATTTGCCAGCCAGACAACACCGCGGTAGGCCCATCGCGGCAGCGTGAGCAGCACATGCATAGGGCCATGGTGCCCGAGGCGGCAGGCGCGCGACAGCCCGTGACAGGGTAGGGATCATGGAATTCCGGATAGCCACACGCGCCGACGTCCCCGCCGTCCTCGATCTGCTCGCGGACGACGACATCACCCGGCAGCGCGGGTACGGCACGGTGCCGGAGCATGTGGACGCGGCGATCTGGGCGGCGTTCGAGGCGATCGAGGCCGACGACCGCAACGAGCTGATCGTCGCGGTGGACCGGAACGAGGTGGTCGGCACCTGCCAGCTCACCTTCATCCCGGGGCTGAGCCGGGGCGGCGGCGAGCGCCTGCTGATCGAGGCGGTCCGGATCCGCTCCGACCGGCGCGGCCGGGGCCTCGGCGGTGAGCTGATCCGCTGGGCCGTCGACCGGGCCCGCGAACGCGGCTGCCGGATGGTCCAGCTGACCACCGACAAGCGGCGCACGGACGCGCACCGCTTCTACGAGCGGCTCGGCTTCACCGCCTCGCACGAGGGCTTCAAGCTGGCGCTATGACCAGTTCGCCTTGTTGATTTTGCTGGGCTGCACCCGCGGCGGCTCACCCGGCATCTTCGGGTGGTCCGGCGGATAGGGCAGGTCACCCTGCCCGGCCTTCTCGTCGCGCTCGGACCACTCCAGCAGCGGGGTGATGTCGTGCTGAACGGCGTCGATGGCGGCGTGCGGGTCACCGGACGCGGCGAACCGGGCCGGCATGGTCCGCAGGTCGAAGTCGTCCGGCTCCACATCGGCCAGCTCGTCCCAGGTCACCGGTGCGGAGACGGTGGCCCGGGCGTTGGCGCGCAGCGAGTACGCGCAGGCGATCGTCCGGTCCCGGGCCATCTGGTTGTAGTCGAGGAACACCTTCTCGCCGCGCTCCTCCTTCCACCAGGAGGTGGTGATGCCGTCCGGGTTGCGCCGCTCCACCTCGCGGGCCAGCGCGATCACCGCCCGCCGCACCTCGACGAAGGACCAGCGCGGGGCGATCCGGACGTAGACGTGCACGCCCCGGCCGCCGGAGGTCTTGGGGTAACCGGTCCAGCCCAGCTCGGCGAGCACCTCGCGCACCACGCCGGCGGTCGCCACGACGTCGCCGAAGCCGGTGCCGGGCTGCGGATCGAGGTCGACGCGCAGCTCGTCCGGGTTGTCGGGCGCGGCGCCGCGCACCGGCCACGGATGGAAGACCACGGTGCCCATCTGGGCGGCCCAGGCGACGTGCGCCAGGTCGGCCGGGCACAGTTCGTCGGCCGTACGCATGCTCGGGAATTTGATCTTTGCCGTCTGGATCCAGTCGGGGACTCCGCGGGTGGGGATCCGTTTCTGGAAGAACGTCTCCCCGTCGAGACCGTCCGGGAAGCGCTGGAGTGTCGTCGGGCGGTCCCGCAGAGCGCGCAGGATGCCGTCGCCGACCGCGAGGTAGTACTCGAAGACGTCCCGCTTCGTGAAACCCCGGCTCGGGAACATCACCCTGTCGGGACTGGACAGGCGGACGGTGTGGCCGGCGATCTCGATCTCTTCCGCGGCGGCTTTCGGCATGCTCCGACCTTATGCCCCGCCGCGTCCCCGGGCTGCCCGCAAAAGCACCGAAGGCCACCCGGCGGGCGACCTTCGGTGGTGACATCCGAGAAGACGGATCAGGCGCGGCGGCGCCGGGTGTACAGGACCGCGCCGACCCCGGCGGCGACCAGCAGGCCACCGAGCGCGAGCGTCCCGGCCAGCGGCGCGCCGGTGACCGGGAGGGTGCTCCCGGAGCTGACGCCGGCGCCCTGGGTGGTCACGGCCGGCGCCGGAGACGCGGTCTCCGAGCTGACCCCGGCCGGCGGGGTGGCCTGGACCGTGCCGGGCGGCGTGGTCGGCGGGGTGGTGGCCGGCGGCGCCGTGGTGGGGCTTTCCCCGCCGTAACCCGGCTTGCCGCGGGTGCCACCGGTGGTGTCGGAGGTCGCGGTGGCCGCCGCCGGCGGCGCGGTGGCGGGCTGCTCGGCTCCGGTGTCGCCGTTGTAGTCGTCCGCGCCGCGGGTGGCGGCCGGCGCGGAGCTCTCCACGGCGCCCGGCCGGGCCGCCTGCGCGGCATCGGTGGCAGCGGTGGCCGGCGACCCGCTGAGGGCCAGAGCGGCGAGGACGGTGACGCCGACCGCGGGAATCCCGGCGGTCAGCCGACGCGAGAAGCTCATGAGAGGAGTATCCGTTCTGTCGCTGAAGGTACGTTCCATGGTCGCACGGGAGCTTAGCGGGGATTGCCCGTTTTACCCGGAAACATCCCTCGGCGGGTCTTCAACTAGGAAGACCACCGAAACGGTGACTCCTCCATAAATGAGACAAAGCGAACACCTTGAGCTCGAACTGCGGGTCCGCGGCGAAGAGGCCTCCGCTGTACGGTGCGTGCAGCTGCACGCTGGTCCCGGAGTCCAGGTAGACGGCGACCACGGTGCGCCGGCCGCGCCGCTCGGCGCGCAGGTCCACCACCCGGTGCCAGGGCGCCACACCCTCACCGAAGACCGACGAGGTACGGATCCCGCGGGCGCCCACCTCGACCCCGGTGCGCCGTCCCGCCATCACACCGAGGATCGCGCCGAGCAGCAGCGGCACCGTGAACACCGCCGCGAACGCCCACCCCGGCGGCCCGCCACCGTCCGGCCAGGCCAGCGTCACCATCAACGCGGCGGTGACACCCGCCACGGCGCTGAGCGCGCCCAGATAGAGACCGTGGCCGAGAGCCTGCTGCCAGGTCGGCCGGAACGTCGCCGGGGATGCAGCTTTCATAGATAGCTCAACGGGATCGTTCTCACCTCCGGCGCACGCCGGGTGCGACGTACGGTTGACACATGGCAACCGATGAGACCACGCTGCCGACCACCGAGGACGAGTGGCGGATCCGCCTCTCCCCGGCCGAGTTCCGGGTGCTCCGTGAGGCGGGCACCGAGGCGCCGTGGACCGGCGAATATGTGGACACCAAGACCGAGGGCATCTACGACTGTCGCGCCTGCGGCGCGGAGCTCTACCCGAGCGACACGAAATTCGACAGCCACTGCGGCTGGCCGTCCTTCGACGACGCCATCCCGGGCGCGGTCAAGGAGATCGAGGACCGCAGCCACGGGATGGTCCGTGTGGAGATCAGGTGCGCGCGCTGCGACTCACACCTGGGCCACGTGTTCCGCGGTGAGGGCTTCACCGCGAAGAACACGCGCCACTGTGTGAACAGCCTGTCGATCCGGCTGGACCCGAAATAGGGTTCAGCGCACCTCATAGACGGTGACGTCACCCGCGCGGTAACGCTCCGTCGCGAACTGGGCCAGCTCCGGGCTGGCCCAGACCTCGCCCTTGCGGTCCGGGTCGGGCACCGGCACGCTGCCGACCGCGACCAGCCAGCGGACCCGGTGCTGCGCGGTGAAGTCCTTCACCCGCTCCGCGGTGGGGTCGGTGAAGACCTCGTCGTTGCGCTGCAGCAGGGCCGGGTCCCAGAACGTGCTGCGGTACAGCGTCCGGTCCCAGAGCCCGCCGGTGGAGAACGCCGGCTCGGTGTAACTCCAGCCCTCCAGCACGACCTGCCGCTCGGAGAACGCCGCCAGCCAGAAGTCCCGGCTGTCGCACGGGCTGTACCCCTGCCGGCAGTGGCTGTTGGTGGCGACGAGATCGCGCGGATGCGAGTGGTCCCGCAGCCAGCGCCCCGCCTTGATCGCACCGCGCGGCATCGCGATGACGCTGGTGTCGGAGACCAGGTCCCGCTGCGATTTCCCGGAGGTCAGCGCGTCCCAGACGTTCCGGTTCGTCACCACACCGCTCGTCACGGCGATCGCCGTCACCGCGATCGTGGCGACCGCCAGCACCTGCGCCCGGCCCAGCTTGACCAGCAGCGCGACCACCACGACCAGCGCCACCAGGCCGGCGATCGCGGCCAGCAGCACCAGGTACGGACGGGTCGCCTGCTCCACCGTGAAGCCGGCGAGCGGCTCGACCGGCCCCTTCTCCCCCACGGTCGCCCGGATGACCAGCAGCACGGCAGCGCCGCCTGCCGCGCCGAGCGCCGCCACGGCGAAGAACCGGCCCGGCGCCCGCTTCCCCGCGGGGAGCAGCGCGGCGAGGCCCAGGGCGGCCAGGATCCCCAGGTACGGGGTCGCCGAACGGCCGAAGTAGGTCTGGCTCATGCCCGGGTGCGCCAGGATGTACAGCGCGCCCAGTCCGGCCACCGCGAATCCGAGCATCACGTGCACGATCGGGTCGGTCCGCCAGCCCCGGCGCAGCAGGCCGGCCATGCTCGCCCAGCCGAGCAGGCAGGCGCCGAGCGAGATGCCGGTCAGCGCGGCGAGCGTGCCCCAGTCGTTGAGCGCGTTCTGGGTGCCCATCACCGCCCGGCCCAGCACCGAGTACTTCACCGTCTGCAGCGGGTTCACCTCGGTGCCCTGCGAGCCGGAGCCGTAGAGGATGAGCTGCGCGAACGCCAGCCAGCCGAGCGAGATCAGCAGCGCCGGCAGCTCCGGTCCGGGCCGCTTGCGCTGCACCAGCCGGAAGAAGAGAGCCAGCAGCAGACCACAGATCAGCATGGGTACGAACGTGGCCTTCGCCCCGGCCATCGCGCCGATCAGCACGGCCAGCACGATCCACGGCACCGGGCGGCGGCGCTCGGCGCCCTCCGGGGCCTGGAAGATCCCGCACAGCACGTAGATCGCCACGATCGCGAAGAACGCCGCGAACGTCTGTGTCGGGCTGACCCAGAGGTTGTCGATGAAGACGATCGCGTCCATCGGCTTGGCCGACCAGCCGGACGGGACGGTCACCGCGGCCACGAGCATCAGCAGGATCGCGACGTTCCCCGGCCACCAGCGACCGGTGATCCGGTGCACCAGGCCGATCACGGCGAGCAGGAAGACGGCGATCATCGGGACCGGCAGCAGCCGCATGATCAGCACCTGCGGCTCGACGCCGCTGATCCAGCTGGCCGCCGCCCCGTGGGCATAGACGTACCAGTGGTAGACCAGTTCGACGCCGGACACCCAGGGGGTGTTCAGCGGCACGTCGTGCTTGAACTCGCCGACCAGCGCGAACTGGAACGGGAAGTCCACGTGCATGGCGCCGTAGTTCCGCCCGCTCAGCGGGTTCCACCGGAAGACCGTGAGCGCGCCGCTGATCAGGATGAACGACGTGCCCAGCGCGGCCGACCAGGAGGCGCCCAGCGGCATCCGCTCGCCGTTGCCGCGCCAGAACCGGCGCAACCTCGGCACCGCGGCGAACGCCACGACGGTGAGGATCGGCCAGGCCAGCACCGCGAACGGCAGGTCGGCCTGACGGGCCAGCATGTAGACCGGCAGCTCCACCGCGAAGCCCGCGGCGGTGCCGAACGCGGCGTCCAGCGGCAGGTAGCCGGAGCGGCCCTGCAGAGCGCGCCAGATCAGCGTGCCGGGCAGCGTGACGCAGCCCAGCGAGTACGCCGCGAACGCGAGCTGGGCCCGCTCGCCGACGCCGTAGTAACTCATCGTCACTGCGGTGACCGCGAGCGTGAAGATCAGGGCCAGCCAGCCCGGAGACAGCAATGCTCTTTGCAGAACCAAGCGCCGACGACCGGCCACCGCTGCGGTGGCCGGTCCGGTTTCTTCAGTTCGTGGGGTGTCGGTGACTTCTGTGGTCATGTCACCGATGCGTCGCCAACTGCGTCGGTACAGCCGCCGCCTCGATCGAGACGGCCTCCGGCTTCGTGCTCATCGGCTCCTGCTCATCCGTGTCGAACGCGACCAGGAACTTCGGACGGTTCTGGGTCGCTGCGTAGATTCGCCCCACGTACTCGCCGAGCAGCCCGAGGCAGATCAGCTGCACCGCGCCGAGGAGCAGCACGGCGATGTAGAGGGACGTCCAGCCCGGCACGGTAACACCGAAGCCCCACGCCGCGATCCCACTGACCACCAAACCGAGACACACCATGAAGGTGACCAGGCCGAGCCAGGTGGCGACCCGCAGCGGCGCCGCCGAGAAGCTGGTGACGCTGTCCACGCTCAGCTTGATCATCTTGGTGAGCGGGTACTTGGTCTCGCCGGCGACGCGCTCTGCCCGGACGTAGGTCACCTCGCCGCTGGCGAAACCGAGCGACGGCACGACCAGCCGGTACACCGGCTGCTGCTCCTGAAGGTCGTTCAGGGTGTCCACGACCACGCGGCTCATCAGCCGGAAGTCGCCGGCCTGGTCACTGAGGTGCGGGCCGACCAGCTTGCGCATCAGCCAGTAGTAGACGCCGGCGGTGTTGCGCTTGAACGACGTGTCGGTGCTGCGGTCGCTGCGGACGCCATAGACCACGTCCAGGTTCTCCGAGCGCGCCTTCGCCAGCATGTCGCCGATGGTCTCCGGCGGGTCCTGGAGGTCGGCGTCGATGCTCACGACGTACTCCCCGCGGGCGGACTTCAGGCCGGCCGCGAGCGCCGACTGGTGGCCCACGTTGCGGCGCAGCTTGACCACGCGCAGCTCGGACCAGTCCTCCCGCAGCTCGAGCAGCCGCTCGACCGTCTCGTCCCGGCTGCCGTCGTCGACCGCGACCACTTCGTACGTGACGCCCAAGCCGTCCAGCACCGGACGCAGACGCGCCACGAAGTGGTCCACCGCCTCGCGCTCGTTGTACATCGGCGTCACGACCGACAGGGTCAGTGAGTTGAGCACGAAGTCACGTGACATTTGCCGTCCCCAGGTTCTGGCTCTGAAGTGAAAAGGCTTACGTGCGCCCGCGGAACGCGAGCGATCTTCGCCAGCCAATGGTCGCAGAAGGTACCGCAGATCCGCTAATGGAAGGTGTCACCGGTGTGGAAGTCAAGCCGCTCCAGGTCGTCTATCCGGTAACGGTGACCTGTCTCGGCCGTGATCCAGCCGGTGGACGAGGACACCACCCACTCCGGACCGAGATCCGGCGCGAACGTGTCACCTTCCGCATCGAAGTCTATGGTCGTGCGGACCAGGTGCTCCGCCCGGGGGAGGAACGCGGCGTAGATTCCACCCCCGCCGATCACCCAGAAGTCGTCCTCGGTGATCTCCTCCGGGGAGTGGGTGACCACCGCGCCCTCGGCCTTCCAGCCGGGATCCCTGGTCAGTACGACGTTACGGCGGCCCGGTAGCGGGCGGACCCGTTCCGGGAGCGAATCCCAGGTGGCCCGCCCCATCACCACTGTCGAGCCCATCGTCCGTTCCTTGAACAGGCGCTGCTCGCCGGGGAGCCGCCACGGGATGTCACCGGCCGCGCCGATCACCCCGTTCCGCGCCTGCGCCCAGATCATGTGCACGCTCATGCCGGATTCCTCATACCGCGACCGGCGCCTTCAGAGCGGGGTGATGCCGGTAGTCCACCACCGTGAAATCCTCGTACGCGTACTCGAAGAGGCTGGGCCGCTCGGCGATCTCCAGCTCCGGGAACGGGTACGCCTCCCGGGTCAGCTGCTCGGTGACCTGCTCCACGTGGTTGTTGTAGATGTGGCAGTCCCCGCCGACCCAGACGAAGTCGCCGGGCGCGAGGCCGGCCTGCGCCGCGACCATCCGGGTGAGCAGCGCGTAACTCGCGATGTTGAACGGCACGCCGAGGAAGAGGTCTGCGCTGCGCTGGTAGAGCTGGCAGGAGAGCTTGCCGTCCGCCACGTAGAACTGGAACATCGCGTGGCACGGCGCGAGCGCCATCTTCGGCAGGTCACCGACGTTCCACGCCGAGACGATCATGCGACGCGAGTCCGGGTTCTTCCGGAGCGTGTCGAGGATCTCGGAGATCTGGTCGACCTCGCCGGACGGCGTGGGCCACGACCGCCACTGGTGCCCGTAGACCGGCCCCAGCTCCCCGGACTCGTCCGCCCACTCGTCCCAGATCGTCACGCCCTGCTCGTGCAGCCACGCGACGTTGGTGTCGCCGCGCAGGAACCAGAGCAGCTCCACCGCGATCGACTTGAAGTGCACCCGCTTCGTGGTGATCAGCGGGAAGCCCTGGGAGAGGTCGTAGCGCAGCCGCTCGCCGAAGAGACTTCGGGTGCCGGTCCCGGTCCGGTCGGTCTTCGGTGTTCCGGTGTGCAGCACCCGCCGGAGCAGGTCTTCGTACTGGGTGTCGACGGCCATGGCCCAAACCGTAGCGAATCCTCAGGCGCGCAGCTTCCCGGCGATGGTCACCATTCGGGTGGCCAGGTGGTCGAGAGCGGCGTGCTGCACCCCGGTGAGCGGCGCGTCGTTGTTACCGCCGGTGACGTGCGAGACACCGTACGGGTTGCCGTCGGCGAACTTCAGCGGGTCGGTGTACCCGGGTGCCACCACGATGCCGCCGAAGTGGTAGATCGTGTTGTAGAGCGCCAGCAGGGTGGACTCCTGGCCGCCGTGCTCGGTCATCGACGCGGTGAACCCGGCGTACGCCTTGTTCGCCAGCAGACCCTGCCCCCACTGCGGGCCCAGGGTGTCGATGAACTGCTTGAGCTGGCTGGAGACGTTGCCGTACCGGGTCGGGGTGCCGAAGAGCACACCGTCGGCCCAGACCACGTCGTCCGCAGTCGCCTTCGGCTCGTTCTTGGTGCGGTCGAAGTGCTGGCTCCACGCCGCGTTCGAGGCGATCGCCTCCTCGGGGGCGAGTTCCGGGACCTGACGCAGACGTACCTCGGCCCCGGCCTTCTCCCCCGCCTCCCGCAGGCGTTCCGCCATGCCGTGGATGGTGCCGGTGGACGAGTAGTAGATGATCGCCAGTTTGACGTCTGCCACGGTTCCTCCTCGAAGGTGAGCTGCTTACCGATCAGCAGATCCCCCCGGGCGGCCGGCTGTAACGCTTATAGGCGAATTTCACTGCCGTTCGGACCGACCACGTCGGCCTGCTCGTCGTCGAGCCAGACGCCGTCGCTCGCCAGATAGCGGAACTTGTAGTGGCCGGGGTCGAGCGGCACGCTCACGGTGCGGGTGCCGTTGCGCCGCGCCTGGAGCTCGTGCCGGCCGGGCTCCCAGTCGTTGAAGTCGCCGACGACGCTGACCCGCCCGGCCGGCTCGTCCGCCGGCAGGCTGAAGGTCACACGTGTCTTGTTGCCGAACAGCTTGCTGCGTTTGATCATGGCGTCCTCCACAAAGCGGTGCCTCATCCGTACAACGGCAGGAATGCCCCGAAGGTCAGGACACGCCGCGTATGTTGTCCCGATGCATCCTGAACCACACGATGAGCTGCGAGTGGCCTCGTTCCGCGATCTCGACACCACAACTCTTTACGCGATCCTGCGGTTGCGCGTGGACGTCTTCGTGGTCGAACAGGAATGCCCCTACCCGGAACTGGACGGCCGGGACACCGAGCCCGGAACCCGGCATCTGTGGTTCGAGCGGGGCGGTGAGGTGCGGGCGTACCTCCGCGTGCTGCGCGACCCGGACGCCGAGCGGATCGGCCGCGTGGTCACCGCGAAGGACGCCCGGGGCGCGGGCCTGGCCGGCCGGCTGATCACCGAGGCGCTCACCGTGATCGGGAACCGGCCCGCGGTCCTCCACGCGCAGGCCCACCTGGCCGATTATTACGCCACGTTCGGATTCGCCCCCTCCGGCCCCGAATACCTCGAAGACGGCATTCCACACATCCCCATGGCAAAACCCGCATAGGTACGCCCGGAGCCGCTCCCAACCGCAGCAGCGCGGCCCCGTGAATGACGCACACCTGACGGTCCGCCGGGCCGGCGCTTCCCGCCGCCGGCCCCGGCCTGCCGCGCCGGCTCCCCACACAGGGCACCGATGCCACTCAGCTTGAGTGGCATTGCGGCACCGCCAGCCGTAGCCCAGGCACGTTGAACGCCCGTGAACTACGGCTCGGGAACACCGCACGCCACTCAGGTCCAATCGATCACGGGTGTGACCTGGCGGCACGAGCGACAGGCCCCCGACCGATCGTGATCACCGGACCGAACCGCCGAACACTGCCACCGGCGGGGCGACCACCGCACGCAGTAACGGTTCGCGTGCGCCCACCGCCCCGGCACACTCCTGCGTGTGGAACCAGGGCGCGCTCCGGCACCCGAACTCCACACGCCGGGAACACGCGGTCAGGGGAGGTTGGTGACCAGCTCGGAGACGGAGCGGCGGCGGCCGGTGAAGAAGGGGACCTCCTCGCGGACGTGCCGGCGGGCGCCGGAGGCACGCAGGTCGCGCATCAGGTCGACGATGCGGTGCATCTCATCGGCCTCGAAGGCGAGCATCCACTCGTAGTCGCCGAGGGCGAACGAGGCGACCGTGTTGGCGCGGACGTCCGGGTAGGGCCGGGCCATCTGACCGTGCTCGGCCAGCAGCTGACGGCGCTCGGCGTCGGGCAGCAGGTACCACTCGTAGGAGCGGACGAACGGGTAGACGCAGATGTAGGCGCGGGCCTCCTCGCCGGCCAGGAAGGCCGGCAGGTGGCTGCGGTTGAACTCGGCCGGGCGGTGCAGCGCCATCTGCGACCACACCGGCTCCAGGTGCCGGCCGAGCGCGGTGCGGCGGAACAGCCCGTAGGCGTCCTGCAGCGCATCAGGCGTCGCCGCGTGCCACCAGATCATCACGTCGGCGTCGGCGCGCAGACCGGACACGTCGTACGTGCCGCGGATCGTCACGTCCTTCCCGGACAGCTGCTCGAAGAGCGCGTCGACCTCACCGGCCAGGTCCTCGCGAAGCGCCGGCAACGGCGTCGCGGCCCGGAACACCGACCACATGGTGTAACGGATCGTCGCGTTCAGCTCGTTGATCCGCGCCGCGTTGGTCTGCTCGCTCATGCTTCCTCCAAGAACTTGCTCACATCGTCCGCGGCGCGCTCGCCGCTTGCCACACACACCGGGATGCCGACACCGTCGAACGCCGCCCCGGCCAGCGCCAGACCCGGCGGCAGCGCGGCCCGGGCCGCCGCGACCCGGTCGGCGTGGCCGGGAGCGTACTGCGGGAGGGCGCCGCCCCACCGCTGGATCCAGGACGCTGCCGGCGCCGGCAGCGGCGCGCCGGCCGGCTCGCCGAGCTCCTGACGGGCCCGGTCCAGCAACTCGCCGAGCTCGCGGCGGGCCCACTCCAGCAGCGCGGCGTCGTCGAGCTGCAGGCGGTCCTCCTCGCCGGCCCGGCCCAGCGAGGCGCGCACCACGACCGGACCTCCCGGCCGGTCCAGGTGCGGCCATTTGCGGGTGAAGAACGTGGCCGCCTTGACCAGCGTGCCCTCCCCCGGCGGAACCAGGAAGCCGGAGAGCTCGGGCAGCACGGTGCCCGGCGGGAGCGCCAGGCCGGCCAGGGCGACGCTCGCGTAGGTCAGCGTGCCGACCGCCTGCGCCACCGCCGGCGCGACCTCGGCGAGCAGCCGGGACGCCGGTTTCGCCGGGACGGCGAGCACCACGGCGTCCACGTCCTCGGTCCGCGGCGCGGGCGCCGGCCCGAGGACGAGACGCCAGCCGGTGGCGGTGCGGATCAGCTCGCGCACCGGCAGCCCCAGGCTGATCCGGGCCCGGCTCGCCGTCGCTGCCGCGGAGACCAGACGGCTCATCCCGCCGTCGACGGCCGCGAAGACCGGTCTGCCCGGCACCCGGCGGGACTGGGCCTGGGCGGCCCGGACCGCGGCGCGCAGCGTGTGCTCGGTCTCGGCGGTGCGGGCCAGCTGCGGCATGGTGACCCGCAGCGAGAGCTGGTCGGCACGGCCCGCGTAGACCCCGCCGAGCATCGGGTCGACCAGCCGGTCGACCACCTCGGCGCCGTACCGCGAGCGGACCAGCGCGCCGACCGCGACGTCCTCGTCCGGCCCGAGCAGCGGGCGGCCGAGATCCTGATCGGCGGCGGGATCGGCGTCGGCGATGCCGTTCAGCGTGGAGAGGTCGCCGGGGACGCCGACCAGGGTGCCACCCGGGATCGGGGTGAGCCGGCCGTCGATCGCGAGCGCGGCGGGTTGTCGCGCGGGGTGCACCAGGGCGTCGCCGAGACCGAGCCGGCGGGCCAGCGTCACCGCCGCGGAGTCGGCCCCGTCCGGGCCACTGGCCAGGAAGGACTCGGCGCCCCGCTCGACCGTGAGACCACCGAGCTCACCGGTGCGCAGTTTGCCGCCCAGGGCGCCGCTCTGCTCGAACACGACGATGTCGGCGCCCTCCGGGATCTGCTCCCGCAGGCGCACGGCAGCCGCCAGCCCGGCGATGCCGCCACCGATGACCGCGATCCGCTTCCGCACGATTCCCACACTCCCAGGTCCGCCCGGCTCCGCCCACCCAGGGTCGGCCGGCTGTGACGCAACCCTTCCAGGCCGGTGTCCCGGGCGGCCAGGGACACAAGTCCTTAATCCCGCCGGGACGGAAAACGGCCCGCCGAGGCAGCCGTCAGGACCGGCCGGACACCTCGTGCACCAGGGCGACCAGGCGGGTCAGGATCTCCGGGTCGGTCTCCGGCATCACACCGTGACCCAGGTTGAAGACGTGACCCGGAGCGGCGGCGCCCTGCGCGAGCACCCGGCGCGTCTCCCGCTCCACGGTCTCCCAGCCGGCGAAGAGGATCGCCGGGTCCAGGTTGCCCTGGACGGCTTTCTCCGGGCCGAGACGCTTGGTGGCGACGTCCAGCGGGGTACGCCAGTCGACGCCCACCACGTCCGCGCCGGCCTCGCCCATCGCCTCGAGGAGCACCGCCGTGCCGACCCCGAAGTGGATCCGCGGCACCCCGGCGCCGGCCAGCCCGCTCAGCACCGCGGCCGAGTGGGGCAGCACGTACTGCCGGTAGTCGGCCTCGGAGAGCGCGCCGGCCCAGGAGTCGAAGAGCTGGACCGCGCTGACCCCGGCGTCCACCTGGGTACGCAGGAACGTCAGCGTGATCTCGGAGAGCCGGCCGAGCAGCGCGTGCCACAGGTCGGGCTGGGCGTACATCATGGCCTTGGTCTTCAGGTACGTCCGGGACGGCCCACCCTCGATCAGGTAACTGGCCAGCGTGAACGGCGCGCCGGCGAAACCGATCAGCGGCGTGCTGCCGAGCTCGGCGACGAGCAGGCGCACCGACTCGGCGACGAAGTCCACGTCGTCCGGGGTGATCGGGCGCAGCCGCTCCAGGTCGGGCGCGGACCGGATCGGCTCGGCCACCACCGGGCCGGTGCCGGCCACGATGTCCAGATCGATCCCGGCCGCGGCGACCGGCACGACGATGTCGCTGAACAGGATCGCGGCGTCGACGCCGTGCCGCCGGACCGGCTGCAGGGTGATCTCGGTGACCAGATCGGGACGGCGGCACGACTCGAGCATGCCGACCCCCGCACGGATCTTGCGGTACTCGGGGAGCGAACGCCCGGCCTGCCGCATGAACCAGACCGGCGTGTGCGGGCCCGGAAGGCCGCGACACGCCCGGACAAAGGGGGAAGCTTCGAGAACGGTCACCGGCTCATGGTGCCACGGCAGTGTTCCTCCCCGGCGGCGTGCCGAGCACGGAGGGCCCCGAGATCGGCTTAGTCTGCCAACATGGCGTCCCCCTCCGCTGCCCCCGAGGCGTTCACCCGCGCCGTCGCCGGGTTGCGCGTGGACTCGCCGTGGTCCGAGATCCTCCTCGAGGAGATCACCCCACCGCAGAAGCTCGCCCCGTACGCGTTCGCGCTCAGCGCCACCGTGCTGCGCGGCGAGGACGAGGTGGCGAGCGGGCGGCTGATCCTGCTGCACGAGCCGGACGGCCACGAGGCGTGGCACGGCACCCTGCGCCTGGTCACGCTGATCACCGCGGAGCTGGAGGCGGACCTGGCCACCGACCCGCTGCTGCCGGCCGTGGCCTGGAGCTGGCTCTCCGACGGGCTGGAGCACTACGCGGCGGCGTACACGGCGATCGGCGGCACCGTGACGCAGACCGCGTCGACCCGGTTCGGCGAGCTGGCCGGTCCGGAGCCGACCGCGGATCTGGAGGTGCGCGCGTCCTGGACACCGACCTCCGACGACTTCGGCGCCCACCTGCGCGGCTGGTGCGCGATGCTGGCGTCGACGGCGGGACTGCCCCCGCCGGGGGTGGTGTCGCTCAGCGACCGGCCGCGCGGGGTGACCACCCACCGGGGGTGAAAGGCGCGCAGCGGCCTTGCGTGGCAGGTGGTCGCGCGGTAGCCACGGGACGGGTCATGTCGGTGTGGGCGGTTCGTCCCCGTACCCTGTGATTCAGCCTTTTCCGCAGGAGCCCAGGGTGTCGCAGGCGGTCTCGATCGGGATGGCGAGGCCGATGCCCTCGGCGTCGCGTGCCTTCGCGGTGGCGATGCCGACGACCTGCTTGCTGGTGTTGACGACCGGGCCGCCGCTGTTGCCGGGGTTGATCGGCGCGTCGAACTGGATCGTCGGGCCGTCCGCGTCGTCCGGCCGGTACGCGCTGATCACGCCCGTGGTGACCGAGTCGTCGAGCCCGAGCGGCGCGCCCACGACCACCACCTGCTGGCCCGGCTTCACGTCGTCGGTGGCGACCCCGAGTCCCTTGATCTCACGGGACGTGCGCAGCAGCGCGAGATCCTTGCCCGCGCTGACCTTCACGATCGTCGCCTCGATCCGGGTGTTGCCCCGCTCCAGCGACACCGACTTGTCGCCGCTTTCGAACGTCTCCTCGACCACGTGATAGTTCGTGAACAGGTTGGTGCGCCCGTCATCGGTGCTGCCGACCGCGAACGCGGTGCCGGTGAAGTCGCCGGCCCGCACCCGGAAGACGCTCGGCAGCACGGCCGCCGCGATCCCTTCCGGGTCGAAGACGGTGGCGAGTTGTTTCTCGAGCTCCTGGCTGCGGCCCTGCTCGGCGGAGACCGCGGTGGCGAGATCGTTGCTGCTGCGGATCATGCCCTCGACCCGGAACGCCTGCCACGCGGAGACCGCGAGCAGCGCGACCACCAGCACGATGACCACCGTGCGGCCGCGACCGGTGCGGGCGATCGGGGCGGCGGCCGGGGTGGAGGCTGCCGCCGGAACCGGATCGGGGTAGGTCTGCTGCTGATAGGACGGCTGTTGCGGGTACCACTGTTGCTGATCCCATTGCTGTTGCTGATCCCATTGCTGTTGCCGGTCCCACTGCTGCTGCTGATCCCACTGCCGTTCCTGGAACCACTGCTGCTGCTCGGGGGCCGCCCACTCCCCGCGACGCTGGTCATAGCCGTTGGCGGGGGTGAAGGGTTCGTATGGGCTCATCCGGCGCGGCCTCCGTAATTTTCAGCGCTGCGTGTAGTGATACGCACGAAATCGCCGCGCGGTTGAGTCCCGCCCCAGAGTCCCGCCGAAGATCGAGAATCGACGCGCCGGACCCCGGCTGCGCACGGCAAGGGCGTCGCCCCCGTACGGTTACGGAGTGACCGACGAAGCACCCCTGCGCCGTCGGGACGCGCCGGACACAGCAGGGGACGGACCGCACTCCGTGCCGCCCGACCCGAATTCTGGCGGTCCCGCATCGACCCCTCTCACTGCCCCGCGCGACGGAACCCCTCGTCCGGTGGAGACCTCGGCCGAACTGGCCGATGTGGTCTCCCGGATGTCGGCGGGGACCGGACCGGTCGCCGTGGACGCCGAGCGCGCCTCCGGCTACCGCTACACCCAGCGCGCCTACCTGGTGCAACTGCGCCGGGCGGGCGCCGGAACCGTCCTGATCGACCCGTTGCCGCTGGACGATCTGCGCACCCTCGACGCCGCGCTCGCCGAGTCCGAATGGGTGCTGCACGCCGCGAGTCAGGACCTGCCGTGCCTGGCCGAGCTGGGCTTCAGACCGCGCCGCCTGTTCGACACCGAACTGGCCGCCCGGCTCGCCGGTTTCGAGCGGGTCGGCCTGGCCGCGCTCACCGAGCAGCTGCTCGGCTACTCGCTGGAGAAACACCACTCGGCGGCGGACTGGTCGACCCGTCCCCTGCCGGACTCCTGGCTCACCTATGCCGCCCTCGACGTCGAGCTCCTCACCGACCTGCGTGACCTGCTCGCCGCCGAACTCGAACGCCAGGGCAAGACCGCCTGGGCCGCCGAGGAGTTCGCGGCGCTCGTCGCGAGCGCCGACCGGCCGCCGCGAGTCCGTCCCGATCCCTGGCGGCGGACGTCAGGCATTCATCGGGTACGGGGTGCGCGGGCCCAGTCCCGGGTGCGCGCCCTCTGGTACGCCCGTGACGGCGTCGCCGCCCGCCGCGACTCCGCCCCCGGACGGGTGCTGCCCGACTCCGCGATCATCGCGGCCGCCGAGGCCGACCCGAAGGACGAGCGCACCCTGCTCGGCATCCCCGGGTTCGGTGGCCGCTCGGTGCGCCGGCTGGCCCGGATCTGGCTCGACGCGCTGGACCAGGCCCGGGCGTTGCCGGACGACGCGTTGCCGGTGAACCAGCCGGTCGAGGGCCCGCCCCCGCCGCACCGCTGGGCCGAGCGCGACCCGATCGCCGCGGCCCGGCTGGCCCGGTGCCGCGCCGTGGTCGTCGGCACCGCCGAGCAGCACAACCTCCCGCCGGAGAACCTGATCAGCCCGGACTTCATCCGCCGGCTGGCCTGGTCGCCACCGGACGAGGTGACCTCCCAGACGGTCGCCGACACGCTGCGCGGCTTCGGCGCCCGGAACTGGCAGGTGGGCCTGATCGCCGAACAGCTCGCCACAGCCCTCCCGGCCCCCGACCCGGCAGACTGAGCCGACCGCCGATCAGGCGCGTTCGTCGCTTTTGTGGCCACACCCGTTGCGGGTGTGGCCACATCCCGGACAGGCGTGAGCCGCGGAGAGCACGGCCGCGCCGCGGGTGCTGCCGTCGAGCGTGGGGAATTCGGGTGCACTCCTCGGGGCCACCACCCGGATGCGACATGGATCTTGACCTTGACCTGGGGTTTCGGGTTCTCGGGGAACGTGGCGGAAACAGAGCTGTGACGTTTTCGCGATGCGGTGGCAGGGCCTAGTTACCGGCGAGTAGCATTCCTGGCACGCTTAGGGTTCACGCCCGCAAGGAGGCTTGCTGTGCCCCGTGAAGTACGCGAGGTCGTCTTCGTCGACGGCGTCCGCACCCCGTTCGGCAAGGCGGGCGGCATGTATGCCGAGACCCGCGCCGACGACCTGGTGATCCGCTGCATCCGAGAGCTGATTCGGCGGAACCCCCAGCTCCCGACCGACCGGGTGGACGAGGTCGCGATCGCGGCCACCACCCAGACCGGTGACCAGGGCCTGACCATCGGCCGCACGGCGGCGCTGCTCTCCGGCCTGCCGAAGACCGTTCCCGGCTACGCCATCGACCGGATGTGCGCGGGCGCCATGACCGCGGTGACCAACGTCGCCGGCGGCATCGCGATGGGCGCGTACGACATCGCGATCGCGGGCGGCGTCGAGCACATGGGCCGGCACCCGATGGGCGAGGGCGTCGACCCGAACCCGCGGATCCTCGCCGAGAAGCTGGTCGACCCGTCGGCCCTGGTGATGGGCTCGACCGCGGAGAACCTGCACGACCGGCTGCCGCACATCACCAAGGAGCGCGCCGACCGGTACGGGCTGAACTCGCAGATCAAGACCGCGAAGGCGTACGCCAACGGCAAGATCCAGCCGGACCTGGTGCCGGTGGCGATCCGCAGCGCCGAGCAGGGCTGGGGCCTGGCGACCGTCGACGAGGCGCCGCGCGAGACCTCGATGGAGAAGCTCGCCACGCTGAAGACCCCGTTCCGCCCGCACGGCCGGATCACCGCGGGCAACGCCGCCGGTCTCAACGACGGCGCGACCGCGGCCGTCCTCGCCGACGAGGCGACCGCCCGTGAGCTGGGCCTGCCGGTCGCGATGCGGCTGGTGTCCTACGGGTTCGTCGGCGTCGAGCCGGAGATCATGGGGTACGGCCCGATCCCGTCGACCGAGAAGGCCCTGAAGAAGGCCGGTCTCACCATCGACGACATCGGCCTGTTCGAGCTGAACGAGGCGTTCGCGATCCAGGTGCTGGCGTTCCTCGACCACTACGGCATCGCCGACGACGACCCGCGGGTCAACCCGTGGGGCGGCGCGATCGCCATCGGTCACCCCCTCGCCTCCTCCGGCGTGCGGCTGATGACCCAGCTGGCCCGTCACTTCGAGGAGCACCCCGAGGTCCGCTACGGCCTCAACGCCATGTGCATCGGTATCGGCATGGGTGGCACCGTGATCTGGGAGAACCCGAACTGGGAAGGCTTCGCGAAGTGATCGAGAACCCGAACGAGGTAGTGACCAAGGCCCTCGTCCGCCTGGTCAGCGTGCCCGGCCTCGACAAGCAGGCCGCTCTGATCACGCTGGACAACGGCTTCGACCACAAGAAGCCGAACAGCTTCGGCCCGGCCGGCCTGAAGTCGCTGGACGAGGCGATCACCACGGCGACCGCGGCGGCGCCGGCGTTCATCGCGATCACCGGTAAGCCGTACATCTTCTGTGTCGGCGCGGACATCACCGGCATGCCGCTGATCAGCTCCCGCGACCAGGCCGTGGCGCTGGGCGAACTCGGTCACCGGGTGTTCGCGCGGCTCAAGAACAGCGAGATCCCGACGTTCGCGTTCATCAACGGCGCGGCGCTCGGCGGTGGCCTCGAGGTCGCCCTGCACTGCCACTACCGCACGGTCTCCGGCGGCGCGGCGGCGCTCGGCCTGCCCGAGGTCGCGATCGGCCTGATCCCCGGCTGGGGCGGCAGCCAGCTGCTGCCGAACCTGATCGGCGTGCCGGGGGCGGCCCAGGTCATCCTGCAGAACCCGCTCACCCAGAAGACGCTGCGCCCGAAGCAGGCCCGCGAGCTGGGCGTCGCGGACGCGCTCTTCGAGCCGGCCGAGTTCCTCGAGGACTCGCTCGCCTGGGCGGCCGGCGTGGTCAAGGGCGACGTCACGGTGGAGCGTCCCGAGGTCGACAAGGACATGTGGGACGGGGTGCTGTTCTTCGCCAAGCAGCAGCTCGACGAGAAGCTGCACGGCGCGGTCCCGTCCGCGAACAAGGCCCTGGAGCTGCTCGCCCTCGCCAAGGAGTCGTCCTTCGAAGACGGCACCGCGGCCGAGACCGAGGCGCTCGCCGACCTGATCATGGGTGACGAGTCGCGCGCCAGCCTGTACGCGTTCGACCTGGTCCAGCGCCGCGCGAAGCGGCCGGTCGGTGTGCCGTCCCGGGAGAACGCCCGCAAGGTCACCAAGGTCGGCATCGTCGGCGCCGGTCTGATGGCCTCCCAGCTGGCCCTGCTCTTCCTGCGCCGCCTCCAGGTCCCGGTCGTGCTGACCGACCTCGACCAGGCCCGCGTCGACAAGGGCGTGGCCTACGTCAACGAGCAGATCGACAAGCTGGTCGGCAAGCGCCGGATGGACGAGGGCACCGCGGCGAAGCTGCGCGGCCTGATCAGCGGCTCGGTCGACCGGCAGGTCTTCGCGGACGCCGACTTCGTGATCGAGGCGGTCTTCGAGAACCTCGACCTGAAGAAGCAGATCTGGGCCGAGTTCGAGAAGATCGTGAAGCCCGAGGCGATCCTCGCGACGAACACCAGCTCGCTGTCGATCACCGAGATGGCGGCCGGCCTGGAGCACCCGGAGCGGGTCGTCGGCTTCCACTTCTTCAACCCGGTCGCGGTCCTCCCCCTGCTGGAGATCATCAAGGGCGAGAAGACCGACGACGCGACGCTCGCCACCGCGTTCGAGGTCGGCAAGCAGCTGAAGAAGTCCTCGGTGCTGGTCAAGGACGCCCCGGCGTTCGTGGTGAACCGGGTGCTCACCCGCTTCACCAGCGAGGTCTTCAAGGCTGTCGACGCCGGCACCCCGCTCGACGTGGTGAACGAGGCGTTCGACCCGCTGGGCCTGCCGATGCGCCCGGTCGCGCTGCTGCAGCTGGTCGGTCCCGCCGTGGCGTACCACGTGGGTGAGACGCTGCATGCCGCGTTCCCGGACCGGTTCGTGGACTCGGCCAACCTCAAGACGATCGTCGACCTCGGGCAGCCGCTGCTCGTGGACGACGAGATCAACCCCGAGGTGGCCAAGGCCCTGGTGCTCGGCGACAGCCCGCTGACCGCCGACGAGGTACGCCAGAGGGCCCTCGACGCCCTGGCCGAGGAGATCCGGATCATGCTCGACGAGGGCGTGGTCGCGGAGGCGCAGGACATCGACCTGTGCATGATTCTCGGCGCGGGATACCCGTTCCACCTGGGCGGCATCACGCCGTACCTGGACCGCAGCGGCACCGCCGAGCGGGTCACCGGCAAGCGCTTCCTGCGCCCCGGCGTGGCGAACGTGCCGGCTTGATCGTGAGGAGCCCCCGCCGAGGCGGGGGCTCCTTGCTGTCACCCGCCTGTGAGAATCCTCCTGGGCAGACCCGCAATACCCTCGATAAGCTGCGACAACCCCGATCATGGAGTGTTGATGTCGCAGCCACCTTACGGCCCGCCCAACCCGGATCAGCCGCCCTACGGGCAGCCGAACCCGGATCAGTCGCCCTACGGACCGCCGTCCTACGGGCCGCCGGCTTCCGGCCCGCCCGCCTCCGGGCCGCCCTTCTCGGGCCCGCCCGCCTCCGGCCAGCCCGTCCCGGGTCAGCCGGTCCCGGGTCAGCCCGTCTCGGGTCAGCCCGGATATCCGCCGCCGCCCGGTTACCCCGCGCCCGGCCAGGCACCCGGCCAGCCGCCCTACGGCCAGCCCGGGTACGGCCAGCCCGGGTACGACCAGGCCGGTTACGGCCAGCCCGGGTACGACCAGGCCGGTTACGGCCAGCCCGGTTACGGCACGCCGCCCGGATATCCCGCGGCGCCCCCGCCGAAGAAGTCCAAGGTCCTCCCGATCGTGCTGATCTCGGTCGCGGTGTTCCTGGTGCTCTGCATCGGCGGCATCACGAGCCTCTACCTGATCGGCAAGGACGCGGTCGAGGACGCCCAGAACACCATCGACTCGGTCACCACGAGTGAGCCGACCACGGGCACCCAGACGACCGACCCGCAGCCGACCGAGAAGGCCTCGACCATCACGATCGTCGAGCCGAAGACCCTCGGCGGCCGCCCGAAGCTGACCGACGGCCAGTTCGCCGGCATCACCAAGGAGCTCGAGGACGGCCTCGCCTCCGGGTACCCCGGCAGCAAGTCGTTCGGCGCGTTCTACGGCAAGATCGAGAAGCAGGACATCGTCATCGCGATCGGTGTCGAGACCGACGTCCCGGACCCGAAGTCGGCGCTGAACGGCACGTTCGCCGGCATCGGCATCGGCGGCCTCGAGGTCAAGAACCTCTCCGACGCCGGCACCGGCGACCTCGGCGGCGAGGCCCAGTGCGGCACCGCCAACGCGTCCGACATCGACGTCGCGGTCTGCAGCTGGGCCGACGAGGGCAGCATCGGCATGGTCATGTGGTACTTCAAGACCGCCGCGAAGGTGAAGACCGAGTTCCCGAAGCTCCGTGCGGAGATCGAGAAGAAGAGCTGACGTGCGCCGCGCCGGCCGTGACCCGCTCAGGGCCGGCGCGGGACGCTCACGCTGGCCGTCACGACCGGCGTGGTGTCGGCGGCCGGCAGGGTCACGGTGACCTCCAGCCCGCCGCCCTCCTGAGCCACGGCGGAGACCGTGCCGCCGTGCGCGTCGCAGACCGCCCGGACGATGGAGAGACCCAACCCCGACCCCCGCGACCCGGTACGCTCCCAGCCGCCCCGCTGGAACGGCTCGAACAGTCCCGGGACGTCGGCCGGCTCGACCTCGTAACCGGTGTTGCCGACGACGAGCCGGGTCTGCCCGTTCACCGACTCGGTGCGCAGCCAGAGCCGGCCGAGCAGATGGTTGTAACGGATCGCGTTCTCGATCAGGTTGCCGGCCAGCCGGTCCAGCAGGCTCGGGTCACCGACCACCGGGGCCGGCTGCAGGTCGGTGCTGACGTCCAGTTTCAGCCGCTCCGCCTCGGCCTTGACCGCGGAGAGCGCGTTGTAGACGCTCGTCGCCAGGTCGGCCGGGACCTTGCGGACCAGCCGCCGGCCGGACTGTGCTTCCGAGCGGGCCAGCACCAGCAGCGCGTCGACCAGGCCGTTCGCCCGCTCCGAGGCGTTGCGGACCACCTTCGCCATCCGGCGGTACTCCGCCACATCGGCCTCGTCGTCGCTGAGCGTCACGTCGATCTCGGTCCGCATCACCGCGAGCGGGGTGCGCAGCTCGTGCGAGGCGTTCGCCACGAACCGTTTCTGCGACTCGAACGCGGCCGCCAGCCGGTCCAGCATCGCGTCGAACGTGCGCGCCAGCTCGGCCACCTCGTCGTCCGCCCCGGAGTACCGGATCCGCTGGTCCAGCGTCTCCTCGCCGAGCCGCTGGGCGGTCTGGGTCACGCTGTGCAGCGGGCGCAGGGCGCGACCGGCCACCGCGTACGCCCCGGCGATGCCGATGATGCCGATCGCGACGAGCGCGCTGAAGCCGTTCACCAGCAGCTCCCGGGACGCCTGCGCGACCATGTCGGTCTGCCAGGCCAGCGCCTCCCGGGTGCTGCCGTCGCTCAGCGTCACGGTCGAGCCGGCCCGCAGGTCGTCGACCGGGTGCAGCGACTCGCTGACCAGCAGCCAGGCGAGCAGCACGAGCACCGCGCCGGCCCCGATCAACAGGATGCCGTTGAGCAGGGTCAGCCGCAGGCGGAGCGTGGGTCGCATGCTGAGGCCCAGCGCCCGGCGTTTCGCGCCGAGGTAGACGGTCACGAGGCCACGACCGGCTCGGGCACGCGGTAACCCGCGCCGACCACCGTCTCGATCAGCGGCGGATCGCCGATCTTCTTACGCAGCGTGTTGATCGTGACCCGGACGGTCGTGGTGAACGGGTCGGTGTTGGCGTCCCAGACCCGCTCCAGCAGCTCCTCGGTGGACACCACCCCACCGCGCGCCTTGACCAGCTCCTCCAGGACGCCGAACTCCTTGTTGGTCAGCTCGATCGGCACGCCGCCACGGGTCACCACCCGGCGGGTCTGGTCGAGCACCAGGTTGCCGACGGTGAGCACCGGCGGCGCGGCCGGGGTGGCCCGCCGGCCCAGCGCCTGCACCCGGGCCACCAGCTCCTCGAACGCGAACGGCTTGGCGAGGTAGTCGTCGGCGCCCAGCTCCAGGCCCTCGACCCGGTCGGCGACGGTCCCGCTGGCGGTGAGCATCAACACCCGGGTCAGGGCGCCGGACGCGACCAGCTCGGCGCAGATCTCATCGCCGTGCATGCCCGGCAGGTCCCGGTCCAGCACCACCACGTCGTACCGGGTCACGTAGGCCATCTCGTGGCCCTGCAAGCCGTCGTACGCGACGTCGACCGCCATCCCCTTGCGGCGCAGCCCGCGGGCGATCGCATCCGCCAGGTTCCGCTCGTCTTCCACCACCAGCACGCGCATGCCCAAAGCCTAATCAAGCCGCCAAACGCCCACCGACGCGTCGAGCCGGCGGCAGATCAGCGCGCCCGCGGCGAAGTGACAGTCACCGGCGACCCGGTCGGCCACCCCGGACACCCGGATCCGCATCCGGCGCATGTCGAGCACCCCGTACCAGACCCGGTCCTCGCCGGAGACCACCCGCCGCACGTACGCGGTGTCCGGTTCCGGCCCCGGCCCGCCGCTCTCCCAGCGCCCCGCCTCGCCCAGCACGTCGCCGGTGGCCGGGTCGAGCACGAAGTGCTCCGGGAAGGCGGTGCCGGGCAGCCCGGTGACCAGATAACCGCCGACCCGCTCGGCGTAGTTCCACCGGTCCGAGGACCAGCGTTCCCGCCCGGTCCGCGGGTCGATCACCATGATTCCGCGCTGCGGCAGGAACGCGCAGATCAGGTCGCCGCACGGGCTCGGGTTGCGGTACCAGCTCAGGTTCACCCCGCTGTGCCAGCGCTGCCGCAGGCCCTCGGTCGCGTCGTACCCGGTGGTGCCGTCGCTGCGCGCCCCGATCAGCGCCATGTCGCCGGCCGGCCAGAGCGAGAGGGTCTCCGGGCCGCGCTCCGGGATGTTCCGCGTGGCGCTGAGCCGACCGGTCCGGGTGTCCCAGGCCAGCAGCCGGCGGTCCGTGGTCAGCTGGTAGAGCCAGTCCGGGTAGGCGCCGCCGTGCGTGGACGGCGACATCACGTCGTCGCCGGGCTGGCGCAGGCTCCAGCGCACCTCCCCGGTCGCCAGGTCCAGCCCGCGCCACCAGAACCCGGTGTCGTCCTCCTCCCGGACCAGCGCCAGGCGGTCCGCCGGGGAGACGCCCTCGACCAGGACCGGGAGCCGCCACACCGGGTCCGGGTCGGTCGCCCGCAGCGCGATCGTGCCGAACCGGGAGGTTCGCTCGTTCAGGACGCTGAGCAGCAGCATGTCACCGGCGGCGGCCACGTCGAGGATCTCGCCGGTGAGCGCGACCAGGTGCCAGGAGAGCAGTCGCGCGTCCGGCAGCGAGAGGGACCGGACGACGCGGACGCCCGGGGACGTCTGCCGGCCGATCACGTAGAGCCGGTCGCCGACCACCCGGAGCACGTCGCCCTGGGCGGCCGGCACGATCGCCGGCGGCGCCGGCCGGTCCGGCTGGACGGCCCCGCCCAGACCCACCACCAGGATCATCGAGAGGATCGCGAGCAGCACACGGGACGGCACCGGCGGCGCCTCGGCCGGAACGGCCGGGGCCAGTGACTCGCCGCGCGGCACCTCGCCGAGATCGATCAGCACAGGGCTCACACCGGGCTCCCCGCACGCAGGGACTTCAGTGTGCCCCCTGAAGGGTCAGATCCGGTACGCCCAGACGCCCAGTCCGTGCTCATCCCGGCAGACCACGTGCCGTTCGTCGGCCGCGCACTCGGCGCTCGCCGTCTCGGCCGCGCCGAGAACCCGGACCTCGGCATGCCCGGGCAGCACCACGCCGAACAGCGAACGGCCGGCATCGTGGTCACGCCGCAGCACCAGCGCCTCGCCCGGTGACGACCCCGGCGCCTGGGCCACCACCATGTCCCAGCCGGTCAGGTCGGCCACCGTGCGGCCGGTGAGCGGGTCGGCCAGCCGGACCGGCACGTCGGTGTGGGTCTGGGTCTCCAGCACCGCTCCGGCCCGCATCTCCAGGTCGATCTCCGCTGTCACCGGCCAGACCGGCTCGCCGGTGGCCGGGTCCAGCACGGACTGCTCCCTGAGCGGCCCGGAGCAGATCACGCCGAGGCAGACCGGGATCTCGCCCGGCGTCCGCGGCACCCGGTGCTCCCAGAGCCTGCGCAGCGTCCGGACGTCGTAGCCGGCCTGCACACCGGCCGTCTCGTAGCCGACCAGGGCAACCTGGCCGGCGACGGCGCCGCTTGACGGGCCGGAGCCGTCCCGCTCGGGCAGCGCCGCCTCGGCGAGAGTCTCCCCTGTTGCCCCGGCGAGCAGGGTGAGCCGCTGCGACGACGTGATCAGGACGGCGGCCGGCGTGCCGGGGACCGGGTCGACGGTGACCGAACCGCCGGGCGCCGCGGTCCACAACGTCTTCCCGGTCACCAGGTCGACACCGCGCACCTCGGTGCGGAGCGGCGGCTCGGTGTGCGGCACGCCGGTGGCCGAGAAGTAGAGCGCACCCGGATCGCCGGAGGCCTGGTCGTACTCGGTGCCGGGGCGGAACACGCGCTCCACCACGACACCGGTGCCGCCGGAGTCCAGCAGGGTCAGCGAGTTCGTCATGGTCCACCGGATCCGGCCGGTGGCGACGTCCATGGCGGTCGTGGTGTACCCCTCGGAGACCAGCACCGAGTCGGCGGCCTGCTGGATCGTCACCCCGCCGAACAGGCCGCTACCGACCTCGTACTCCGCGCCGATGGGCACCGCGCTGGTCCAGAGCCGCTCCGGCTCCGGGTCCAGCCGCCAGGCGGTCAGCTCCCGTGCGATGCCGCGCGACGAGGCGGTGTAGGCGTTTCCCCCGGCCAGCCGCAGCGGCATCTCCACAACGTCCATCGGCCCGGCCAGGCCCAGGTAACGCCAGCGGACCGCGGCACCGGGCGCGGCGCCACCCAGCGTGATCAGCAGGACCGCCGCGAGCAGCAGGCCGGCGTGCCGGTACCGCCGGGGCGGCGGGCGCAGGCCGGCCGCCGGGCCGGGCTCCGGGACGCGGTCCAGGTCGATCAGCGTCACACCGAAACCCTTCACGTGAGCGGTCGTCAGCCGGCGCCCGCCGCGGTCCGGTAGGCCCAGACGACCAGTTCACCGAAGGACGACCGGCAGACCAGCCGTTCCGGTGCGGACTGGCAGCCGCCGGTGCCGGCCGGCAGTTCCGCCAGCAGCCGCGGCCGCCGGGTGTCCGGCGCCGCGATCGCGACCATGGTACGCGTGCTCGTGGAGGCGTCCCGCGTCACCAGTAACTCCCCGTTACCGGGGCTGCCCGGCACCAGGTCCCAGCCGGACAGGTCCACCAGTGTCCCGCCGGTCTGCGGGTCGGCCAGCGCGACCGGGTCCTGCCCCGCGTATCCGACCAGGGCGGTGCCCTCCTGCTCCACGGTCCGCCAGTCACCGCGCTGCCAGCGGTGATCCCCGGTGGCGGGGTCGACGGCGCGGACGCCGTACTGGCCGATCAGGCAGGCGAGCAGGCCGCACGGGACGACCCGGTCGGTGCCCCGCACGGTCACGGTCCACAGCGGCCGCAGATCCGCCGGGTCGTAGGCGGAGATCGCGGTCCCGGACGGCCCGGGATGGCGCAGCAGCAGCGTGCCCCCGGCGACCACCGGGTTGTCCGGGTCGTAGTCGGCGGCCGGGAACCTCCGGGAGGCCAGATGCCGGCCGTTCGCCGTGTCGTACAGGTCGGCGACCTGGTCGTCGCCGATCAGCAGCGTCCGGGGCTCGGTGTCGGCCGGGCCGGGCACCCCGAGCAGCACCGCGGTCCGGCGCAGGTGGAGCTGCCAGCGGACGTCGCCGATCACCGGGTCGATCACCTGGACGGTGTTCTCCACCCGGCGGCCCGGCCCGGAGCTGGTCCGCACGTCGTCGACGGCGAACAGCAGCGAGGTGCCGGCGAAACTGATCACGTTGTGCTGGTTGCGCCACTGGTGGCCGCCGGTCGACAGCGACAGGGCAGTGGTGCCGACCGCGAACCGCCCGAACGGCCGCAGCAGCAGCATCCCGGCCGCGGTGCGCAGCCGGGAGACCTGCATGTCCTGCCGCACGCTCCACCGCAGCTCCCCGCTCTGCAGATGGTACGAGCTGAGGGTGGCGCCGGTCTGGGCGAGCAACCGGCCGCCCTCGGTGATCGCGTAGGGCTCGCCGGGGGCGATCGGGATGCTCAGCAGCGGGGTGAGCGCCGGCGGCCGGCGCAGCGGCCCGGACGCCCCGGCGAGCAGGAGCACGAGAACGGTCAGGAGCGCCGGGGCGAACCAGGGCGACGTGGTCGGCCGCCCCGGTTGCTCATATGTCTCCGGTTCCCCGCGATCCAGCCCGAGATCGATGACGACTGGCTCACCCATCCATCCAACGTAACGGTTGGATAACGAGATCGCCCATCGGCCGATCGATCAGACCGCGGCCGTCGCCTCCCCGGCCGGAGCGGCGTCCAGGCGGGACACCGTCTCGGTCACCTCGCGGGCGACGTCCTGCGCGGTCAGGCCCAGGGCGGTGAGGATCTCGGCGCGGGTGCCGTGCGGGTGGAAGCCGACCGGCACGCCGAAGTCGCGCAGCGGCACCGCGACGCCCGCGTCCCGCAGGGCGCTCGCCACCGCGTCACCCACGCCACCGGTACGGACGCCGTCCTCCAGGGTCACCACGAGGCGGTGGGCCGCGGCCAGGCCGGTCAGCTCGATCGGCACCGGGCGGACCCAGCGCGGGTCAACGACGGTCACGCCGTACCCCTGCTCGGCGAGCCGCTCCGCGGCGTCCAGACCGAGGCCCGCGAACGAGCCGACCGCGACCAGCAGAATGTCTTTTCTCTCGTCCTCGCGCAGCACGTCGATCTGGCCGACCCGGCGCAGCGCCGGGGTGGCCGGGGCGACCGAGCCGGTCGGGAAGCGCACGATCGTCGGGCCGTCGTCGACCGCGACCGCCTCCCGCAGCTCCTCACGCAGGGTCTCGGCGTCCCGCGGGGCGGCGATCCGCAGGCCCGGCACCACGCCGAAGACGCTCATGTCCCACATGCCGTAGTGGCTCGGCCCGTCCGGCCCGGTGATCCCGGCCCGGTCCAGCACGAACGTCACCGGCAGCCGGTGCATCGCCACGTCGAGCAGCACCTGGTCGAACGCGCGGTTCAGGAACGTGGCGTAGACCGCCACCACCGGGTGCAGCCCGCCCATCGCCAGGCCGGCCGCGCTCGTCGCCGCGTGCTGCTCGGCGATGCCCACGTCGTAGGTCCGCTCCGGGTACTTCTTCGCCAGCGCGGCGATGCCGGTCGGCTCGGCCATCGCGGCGGTGATACCCACCACGTCCGGCCGCTCGTCGGCGATCCGGACCAGCTCCTCGGAGAAGACCTTCGTCCACTTCAGCGACGGCTTCGCGGTCAGCGCGCCGGTCTGCGGGTCGAACGCGCCCGGACCGTGCAGGCAGTCCGCCTCGTCCTGCTCGGCGGGGAGGTAACCGTAGCCCTTGCGGGTCACCGCGTGCACGATCACCGGGGCGTTGAAGCCCTTGGCGCGGCGCAGCGCCGACTCCATCGCCTGCTGGTCGTGGCCGTCCACCGGCCCGATGTACTTCAGGCCGAGGTCCTCGAACATCGGCTGCGGGCTGACCGCGTCCTTGATGCCCTTCTTGACCGCGTGCAGCACCTCGAAGACCGGCTTGCCCACCACGGGCGTCTGGCCCAGCGCGTCCTTGACCAGGTCGAGCACCTTCTCGTAGCCCGGGTTCAGCCGCAGCGTGGAGAGGTGGTCGGCCAGGCCGCCGATGGTCGGCGCGTACGACCGGCCGTTGTCGTTGACGACGATGACCAGCCGGTTCTTCGTGGCGGCGATGTTGTTCAACGCCTCCCAGCACATGCCACCGGTCAGCGCGCCGTCGCCGACCACGGCCACCACGTGCCGCTCCTCGCCGCGCAGCGCGAACGCCTTGGCCAGGCCGTCGGCGTAGGACAGGGCGGTGGAGGCGTGCGAGTTCTCGATCAGGTCGTGCTCGCTCTCGGCCTGGCTCGGGTAGCCGGTGAGGCCACCCCGCTGGCGCAGCAGGTCGAAGCCGTCCTGACGGCCGGTCACCATCTTGTGCACGTACGACTGGTGGCCGGTGTCGAAGAGGATCTTGTCGCGCGGTGAGTCGAAGACACGGTGCATCGCGAGGGTCATCTCGACCACGCCGAGGTTCGGACCGAGGTGGCCGCCGGTCCGCGACACCTTGGCGACGAGGAAGTCACGAATCTCGGCCGCGAGCAGGGTCAGCTGCTCCGGGGTCAGTCGCTTGAGATCACCGGGCTCGGTGATGCTCGCCAGCAGGCCGGCCGGGGTCGAGGGGGAGTCGCTCATGAGGGAGCAGTCTATCGGTGCTCCGCCGTGGCGCACCTTACGCGAACGGCCGATGCCGATCCTCCACACAACCTCCACATCCTCGCAACCGGTCACCCCGGCTGGCCGGCCGTACCGATGGTCGGGCATCCTGGAGGTCACGCAGCGACTGGCGGCACGGGGATGGTTCAACCATCGGGGAGCTCGTTGCGGAGAGTCGACCGCCTGGGCTCCCGCGGGGGTCACGCGTATGTCCGCTCGTCTTCTTCCCGGCGCTCCCGTCGCCGAGTCCGTGCTCGCCGACGTCCGGCAGCGGGTCGCCGCGCTCAAGGACCGCGGCGTCCAGCCGAGCCTCGCCACCATCCTGGTCGGCGACGACGACGCCAGCGCCGGTTACATCCGGATCAAACAGAAGCAGGCCGCCGAGCTGGGCTTCTCCTCCCCGCACGAGCACCTCAGCGGCGACGTCACGCAGGCCGACCTGCTCCGGGTGATCGCCGGCTTCAACGACGACAAGGACGTGCACGGCGTCCTCATCCAGTACCCGATCCCGGCCCACCTGGACTACGACGCGGCGCTGCAGACGCTCGACCCCGACAAGGACGTCGACGGCATGCACCCGCTCAACATGGGCCGGCTCGCGGTCGGGCTGCCCGGGCCGCTGCCGTGCACCCCGGCCGGCATCGAGGCGCTGCTCGCCTTCCACGGCGTCGAGATCTCCGGTCGCGAGGTCGTCATCCTCGGCCGCGGTGCCACGCTGGGCCGCCCGCTTGCCATGCTGCTCGCCCAGAAACGCCCCACCGCGAACGCCGCCGTCACCGTGGTGCACACCGGCGTGAAGGACTGGCCGCGCTACACCCAGCGCGCCGAGATCCTGATCGCCGCCGCCGGCGTACCAGGCATCATCCAGCCCGAGCACGTGAAGCCGGGGGCCGTGGTGATCGGCGCGGGCGTGCGTTACGAGGGCCGCCGCCTGCTCCCGGACGTCGACGAGTCCTGCGCCGAGGTGGCGGGCGCCATCACCCCCCGCGTCGGCGGCGTCGGCCCGACCACGGTCGCGATGCTCTTCCGCAACGCGGTGAGCGCCGCCGAACGCGCCGGCTGAGCCAGCTGGCTCCGCTTCGCGGCAAAACGGCCTTTTGACCCGGTGAGTTGGCCGTTGGTTTCCCGCCACCCGCACACCCCGCGGGCGTCGGCAAACCAGCGTCCAACTCACCGGCGGCGTTTTGCGGGTCGCCCCCCTGCTTACGTGCTCTTGCCGAGACTGAACGTCAGGGTGGGTGGGGGTGATCACACCCGGTGCAGGAGGGCCACGCACTCCACGTGCTGGGTCATCGGGAAGCAGTCGAAGGCTCTGATCTCGACCGGGGCCCAGCCCTCGGCCCGGAAGGTCTTCAGGTCCCGGGCCAGGGCTGCCGGGTCGCAGGCGACGTAGGCGACGGCCCGCGGGGTGGCTGCGGCCACCGCGCGGACGACCTTGGCGCCGGCGCCGGCCCGGGGTGGGTCGAGGACGACGAGGTCGACCGGGGCGGTCAGGCGGCGGCGGGAGAGGGCCGCGTCGACCTTGGCCTCGACCACCTCGACCTCGGGGAGGCCGGCCAGGTTCCGGCGGGCCGCGGCGACGCCCGCCGGTGACGACTCGACCACGGTGGTCCGCGCTCCGGTGCGGGCTGCCAGGGCCGCCGCGAAGAGGCCGGCGCCGCCGTACAGATCCCAGGAGACCTCGCCCCGCGCCGGCTCCAGCATCGTCAGCACCGCGTCCACCAGCGTGTCGGCGGCGGCCGGGTGGATCTGCCAAAACCCTTCCGGGGGTACGGCCCAGGCCCGCCCTCCGGCGATCTCGGTCACCTCGCCCGGACCGGAGAGGCGGGTCAGCGTGCCACCGGCCGGGGCGTCGCCGAGATCGTCCGCCGCCGTGCCGCCGGACGATCCGGCCGGGCGGGCCAGCACCGCGACGTCGCCGCCGGTGGAGGCGACCACCTGCAGCGCGTCCGCGTCCGGCCAGGTGCGGGACAGCAGGTCGAGCTCCTGGACGGCGGGGTGGGCGATCACACAGCGGTCGATCGGGACGACCTGGTGCGACCGGTGCTGGAGCAGGCCGGGGCGGTCGAGGGCGTCGATCGCGTAACGGACCCGGCTGCGCCATCCGAGCAGTCGCTCCGCGTCCGGTTCGGCCCGGTCACCGGAGGTGGCGGGACGGTCGGGTGCGGTGGGCAACGGCTCCACGCGTACAAAAATCTTGTCTTGATCTTCGGGGTTGATCCCGGCCAGGCGGGTGAGCTGGTCGCGGACCACGTCGGCTTTCCAGCGCAGCTGCGCGTCGGCGGAGACATGCTGCAGGTCACAGCCACCGCAGCCGCCCGGGTGAGCGAACGCGCAGGGCGGGGTGACCCGGTCCGGCGACGGCTCGTGGACCTCCACCGCGTCGGCGCGCAGGTAACCCTTGTGCAGCTCGGTGATCTCGGCGGTGACCCGCTCGCCCGGCAGCGCGTGCCGGACGAAGATCACTCGGCCGTGCGGGCCGCCGAGCCGGGCCACGCAGTGCCCGCCGTGCGCCGGAGCGCCCACGGTCACCTCGACCCGGTCACCCTCGACAAGATCGTCGGTCATCTCGTAGCTCTCGATCATGAGGACTCACCCGGTCCGGGCTGGTCGGCGGGTGGCTCGCTGCGGTTGCGCGGACCCCGCGCCGGCGCCCGGGTCAGGCCGCGGTCCAGGCGGTCCAGGTCACGGTCCTGGCTGGACCGCAACTGCCAGGGCACGCTGGTGACCATCACGCCGGGCTCGAAGAGCAGCCGGCCCTTGATCCGCAGAGCGCTCTGGTTGTGCAACAGATTCTCCCACCAGCGGCCGACCACGTATTCCGGAACGAAGACGGTGACCACGTCCCGGGGCGAGGCCCGGCGCACGCTCTTCACGAAGTCGATGATCGGACGGGTGATCTCCCGGTACGGCGAGTCGACGACGGTCAGCGGCACCGGGATCTGCCGGCGCTCCCACTCCGCCTGGATGGCCCGGGTGTCCTGGTCGTCGACGTTCACGGTGACCGCGGTGATCGAGTCCGGGCGGGTGGCCTGGGCGTAGGCGACCGCGCGCAGCGTCGGCTGGTGCACCTTGCTGACCAGCACCACGGCGTGGTTGCGGGACGGCAGGATGGGCCGCTCGTCGGTCGGCTTGAGCTCCTCGGCGACCCGTGTGTAGTGCCGGTGGATGGCGAGCATGACGCCGTAGATGACCACCATGGCGGCGATCGCGATCCACGCGCCGAGCAGGAACTTGGTGATCAGCACCACGATCAGGACCGCGCCGGTGAGCACCATGCCGAACGTGTTGATCGCCCGGGAGCGGATCATCTGCCGCCGGCGCTCCGGATCACGCTGGGTCCGCAGCAGCCGGTTCCAGTGCCGGATCATGCCGGCCTGGGACAGCGTGAACGACACGAAGACGCCCACGATGTAGAGCTGGATCAGCTTGGTGACCTCGGCGTGGAACGCCACGATCAGCACCATCGCGGCGATCGCCAGGAACGCGATGCCGTTGCTGAACGCCAGCCGGTCGCCGCGGGTGTGGAACTGGCGGGGAAGGTACCGGTCCTGGGCGAGGATCGAGCCGAGCACCGGGAAGCCGTTGAACGCGGTGTTCGCGGCCAGGAACAGGATCAGCGCGGTCACCGCGCCGACCAGGTAGAGCAGGATCGAGCCGTTGCCGAAGACCGTCTCGGCGATCTGGGTGGTGACCGTCTTCTGCACGTAGTCGGCCGGCCCGGAGATGATCTGCAGGCCGGGGTCCTCGACGTACTGCAGGTGGGTGGCGCGGGCCAGCAGGATGATGCCCGAGAGCATCACGATCGCGAGGCCGCCGAGCAGCAGCAGCGTGGTCGCGGCGTTCTTGCTCTTCGGCTGCTTGAACGCGGGCACGCCGTTGGAGATCGCCTCGACGCCGGTCAGCGCCGCGCAGCCCGAGGAGAACGTCCGCAACAGCAGGAACGCGAACGCGAAGCTGGTCAGATGGTGTTCCTCCGCGGCGATCACCAGGTCGGCGCTCGGCGCCCGCAGGTCGTCACCGAGCACGAAGACCCGGAACAGCCCGGTCAGGATCATGCCGACGATCACGATGATGAACAGGTACGTCGGCACCGCGAACGCGGTCCCGGACTCCCGCAGCCCGCGCAGGTTGAGCGCGCTGAGCAGGAGCACCGCGGTGATCGCGATGCCGACCTTGTGCTCCGCGACCCAGGGCACCACCGAACCGAGGTTCGTCACCCCGGACGAGACCGAGACCGCCACCGTGAGGATGTAGTCGACCAGCAGCGCGCTGGCGACGCCGAGACCCGCTTTCGGGCCGAGGTTGACGGTGGCGACCTCGTAGTCGCCACCGCCGGACGGATACGCGTGCACGTTCTGCCGGTAACTGGCGACCACCGTCACCATCACGACCGCGACCGCGAGCGTCACCCAGGGCGAATAGACGTAGGCGGCGGCGCCGGCGATCGAGAGCGTCAGGAGGATCTCGTCGGGGGCGTACGCCACGCTGGAGAGCGCGTCGCTGGCGAACACCGGCAGGGCGATCCGCTTGGGCAGCAGCGTGTGCTGAAGCTTGTCCGAGCGGAACGGCCGGCCGAGAAGCAGCCGCTTGGCTAGAGAGGTGGTACTTGCCACGAGTGCCAAGGGTACGGCCGGACGTTGATCCGCGTATGCCGCCCCGGACACCGGAGCCGAGGAGCACATGGCAGGCTCACAGAGGTCGGTAGTCGATGGGAGGGCATGAACCGTGCACGTGGTGATCATGGGGTGCGGCAGGCTCGGTTCCACGCTGGCCCAGAAGCTGGACGCGCAGGGACACCACGTCGCCGTCATCGACCAGAACGCTGACGCGTTCCGGCGTCTCGGCGACGGTTTCGGCGGTGTCACCGTCAACGGCATCGGCTTCGACCGGGACGTGCTGCGGGCCGCCGGCATCGAGCGGGCGGACGCGTTCGCCGCCGTCTCCAGCGGTGACAATTCCAACATCATCTCGGCCCGGCTGGCCCGGGAGACGTTCGGGGTGTCCCGGGTGGTGGCCCGGATCTACGACTCCCGGCGGGCCCAGGTCTACGAGCGGCTCGGCATCGCCACCATCGCGACCATCCGGTGGGCCGCCGACCGGATGTTCCGGTTCCTGGTCCCCGAGGACCGGGTCGAGGTGTTCCGGGACCCCACGAGCGTGGTCAGCATCGTGGAGACCCCGCTGCACCGGGACTGGGTCGGCAAGCAGGTGCGGGCGCTGGAGGAGCGTACCGGCGCCCGGGTCGCCTATCTGATGCGCTTCGGGATGGGCGCCCTGGCCCAGCCCTCCACCGTGCTGCAGGACGGCGACCAGGTCTTCATGCTGGTCACCGACGAGACCGTCGGAAGTGTCCTGGACCTCGCGCAGGGCGCCGACAAGGAAGGGCACTGACCATGCGGATCGCCATCGCCGGGGCCGGCAACGTCGGCCGGTCGATCGCTCAGGAGCTGATCGGCAACGGGCACGAGGTGATGCTCATCGAGCGGCAGCCGCGGCAGCTCTGCCCGGAACGGGTGCCGCAGGCCCGCTGGGTGCTCGCCGACGCCTGCGAGATGAGCAGCCTCGAGGAGGCCGACCTGGCCTCCTGCGACGTGGTGGTGGCCGCTACCGGCGACGACAAGGCCAACCTGGTGGTGTCGCTGCTCGCCAAGACCGAGTTCGCGGTCGGCCGGGTGGTGGCCCGGGTGAACCGCGCCGAGAACGAGTGGCTCTTCACCGAGCAGTGGGGCGTCGACGTGGCGGTCAGCAAGCCGCGCCTGATGGCCGCGCTGGTCGAGGAGGCGGTGACGGTCGGCGACCTGGTCCGGCTCATGACGTTCCGGCAGGGCGAGGCGAACCTTGTGGAGATCACGCTGCCGCGCGACGCGCCGTACGAGGGTCAGCCCATCCGCGACGTGCCGATGCCCCGGGACGCGGCCCTGGTCGCGATCCTGCGCGGCAAGCGGGTCATGGTGCCGACGCCGGACGACCCGCTGGAGGCCGGTGACGAGCTGATCTTCGTCTGCACCAGCGAGGTGGAGGAGCAGATCCGGGCCGTGGTGCTCGGCGCCGCGGCCTGATCCGCCTAGACGGCGGCGGCCTCGCGTTTCTGTGCGCTGGTGATCCGGTGGATGGCCCACGCCGTGAAGGCGAAGGTGCCGGCGTAGAGCGGCCAGCTCACCAGGATCCGGACGATGCCGATCGCGTTCGCCGCGTCCATCGCGTAGAGGTAGAACTGGATGCCGGCGCGCACGCAGAGCGACGCCACCCAGAGCAGCGTGAGCCACTGGAAGGCGCGGAACAGCCGGGCGTTGCCGAACCAGTCCTGATGCCCCTTGTTCGCCATGATCCCCCAGGCGTAACCGATCAGCGGCTTGCGCACGAAGACCGAGACCAGCAGCACCGCGGCCTGGCCGAAGGTGAGCAGGATGCCCGGCAGGTAGAAGTTCTTCGCGTCGCCGGTGCGCCAGGCCAGCCAGGCGCCGAGCGCGATGCCGAACAAGCCGTTCACCGCGTGCCGGACCGGCTGCCTGCGGGCCAGCCGGAACCCGCCGATGGCAAGCGCCGTGGCGACCGAGCCGATGATCGCCCAGAGCAGCGCCTGACGTTTCTCCAGACCGGCCACCGAGTCGCCGAGCAGCACGTTGAGCATCACGAACGCGAGCACCGGGAGGCTCGACTCGATGAGGCCGCGCACACCGCCGAGCTGCTCGGCGATCTGCTCGCTCATCGACGGGAGGGCGTCCTCCTCCGCGTCCTTCGCTGAGGGCACCGGGTGGAGATCGTGCTCGGCGACGATCTCCTCAGCGATCCGCTCCTCGACCGACTCGTGCGCGGCGTGGCGCGGCTCGCTGCCATTCACCGGGGCGCCTCCAGCTCGTAGTACGGGTTGTAGATCACCTTACGGTCGTCCCGGATCGCTATCCGGCCGCGAGCGGTGAGCTGGCGCCCCGGCTCGATGCCGGGGATCGACCGGCGACCCAGGAACACCAGCGTGACCACGTCGCTGCCGTCCCAGAGGTCGGCTTCCAGCGTGGGCAGGTTGGTGCGAGGAGTGTACGCCACCGTCCGCAACCGGCCGGACACCGAAACGACCTGCCCGCGCCGGCAGGCGCCGGCCGGGACCGCGCCGCACTTGGCGCTGTCCCGCTGCAGCTCTTCGGCATCCAGCTCGGAGTCGCTGGCGGTGAGGCGGTTGAGGAAACCGCGAAGACCGGTGGTCATGACTCCCACGGTACGTCAGGCGGGCGCGTCGGCTTGACCTTGCTGCGCCATCTCCTTGGGCAGCCGCATCGGCAGCGGCTCACGGACCGGGCGGGGCTCGTTGTCGCGGACCACGACGAGGCCGGAGAGCACCTCGCCGAGCACGCCCTCGCGGCCCGGATCGGCGGCCGCGGCGCCCTGGTAGAGCGCGCGGATCATCCAGCGCGGGCCGTCCACACCGACGAAACGGACGTCGGCCGGGCCCTCCGGGGTGGTGACCCGGGCGCGCAGCTCGGTCCCGTACTTACCGGTGACCTCCTGCGGCGCGACACCGTCCGAGGTCATCGCCGCGACGATCTCGGCACGGACCTCGTCCCAGATGCCCTCGGTCTTCGGCGCCGCGAAGACGCCCAGCTGCAGCGCGCTCTCGCCGTCGACGAGCACCACCTGCTCGACGCCGCCCTCGGGGTTGGCCTGGACCCGGACCTCGACGCCCTCGATCGCGGGGATCTGCAGGCTGCCCAGGTCGAGCCGCTGCACACCCTCCGGGGCGTGCTTGGCGTCCCAGGGGCCGGACTCGGGCGCGGGTGCCTCCCCGCCCGCGGCCAGGCTGCTCGCGAGCGCCGCGGAGGGCGGCGCGTCGGCCGCACGGACGTGCTTCGCGGCATCGCGCTTACGGGAGAACATCACTGCCACCTTCCGTTTCAGTCCTGCTTGTCGTGCCCGGCCAGCTCTGCGTGACCGCCGGTCGAGCCGTGCCCACCGGCGCCCCGCGCGGTGTCGTCGAGCGTGTCCACGAGGTGGAACACCGCCCGCTCCACCCGCTGGACCACGAGCTGGGCGATCCGGTCGCCACGGGAGATCTTGACGGTGTTCTCCCGATCGTGATTGATCAGGTTCACCAGAATCTCGCCCCGGTAACCGGCGTCGACCGTACCGGGCGCGTTGAGGACCGTCACCCCGAGGCGAGCGGCGAGACCGGAACGAGGATGGACCAGCCCGACGAAACCGTCCGGCAGGGCGATCGCCAGGCCGGTCCGGACCTTCACGCGGGCGCCCGGGGCGATCTCGGCCTCCTCGGCGGCGACCAGGTCGGCGCCGGCGTCACCGTGATGCGCGTACGCCGGCAGGGGCAGATCGGGGTCGAGCAGGCGGACCTGGACGACGGGGTCAGTCACGTCGAGCCTTCCTGACGGGTCAACCGGGCGCACTTACCCTGCCATCCTGCCGCGCCGGGCATCGGAGGCGCGCCGTACCCTTCGAGGGTGACACCCGAGTCCCCGGCCCGCACCCGCGCGGCCCATCGCGAACGGCTCAGCCTCCCGTGGTGGGCCTGGCCCGCCGCGCTGCTCTCGGGCACCATCCTCGCCGCTGAGCTGACGTTCGGCCTGCCGGACATCCCCTGGTGGCTCCCGTTCGTGGTGCTGGTGCCGCTGAGCGTCCTGCTGCTCCTCCCGCTGAACCGGCTGCGGATCGCCGTCACGCCGACCGAGTTCCAGGTCGACGACGCCCGGCTGCCGGTCGCGGTGATCTCGGACGTGGTGGCGCTGGACGCGGCCGGCAAGCGGGAGGCGCTCGGCGTCGGCGCCCACCCGTTCGCGTTCGTGGTGCAACGCCCGTGGATCTCCACGGCCGTGCAGGTGGTCCTCGACGACCCGGCCGACCCCACGCCGTACTGGGTGGTCAGCACCCGCAAGCCGGTCGAGCTCGCGACGGTGCTGCTCGAGGTCAGCCGCCGAGAGCGGGCGGAGCAGTCTTCCTGAGGTCCGCGCGGACCTTGTCGCCGACCGCGCGGGTGGCCCGCCGGTTCAGGTAACTGGCGACCGCCGCGCCGGTGAGCATCGGGCCCATCGTGGTCAGGTTCCGGCCGAACCGCTTCAGCAGGGTCTTCTGCAGCTCCTTGCGGGCGGCGGTGCCGAGCACCGCGGCCACGCCCACGCCGGGCAGCATCGGGTTCACCCCGCGCTGGCCGGACCAGGACTCGACGAGCTTCATGGCCCGCTCGGGCACCCCGCCGTCGATCGGCTGCCGGTACACGGCGTGCAGCTCCCCGATCAGCTTGATCTCGATGGCGACCACGGCGACCGTCTCGGCGGCGAGCAGGACCGGGGCGGAGAGCAGCGTCGGCGTCGCCACCCACTCGACCGAGGCGACCCCGCCGCCCGCCGCGCCCACCCCGGCGGTGGCCCGGGCGGCGTTGCGGATCAGGCGCTCGGCGAGCTCCTCGTCGTCCAGCCCGGGGAAGTGCCGGCGCAGCGTCTCCAGGTCGCGGACCGGGATGCGCGGCGCCACGTCGACCACCGCGTCGGCCATCCAGCGCAGCGCGGCCCTGGGCCGGAACAGGCGGCCCACACCGCGGTCGCGCACCTCGTCCACGAGGCGGCCCAGCAGTTGCCGGCGGCCGGCCGGCTCCAGCTCGTCCGAGGTCAGGGCCGCGACGGTGCGGCCCAGTTCGACATCGGAACCGGGTTGTGCGAATTTATCCGTTATTTCGTTTTTGTCTGGCGAGTCACGGACAGCGTCGAACTCGGCTCCGGACCCAGCCGCGTCTGCGGGCTCGGTCGCACGATCCGCGTGGTTCATCGTCGTCCTTCCCGTCGGGCGTTCCCGGTATGAGTTCCCGGTCACGCCCCAGGGTCAAACCCCGTATCAAACCCCCGTGGCGAACGCCTTGTGCCCGACCGCGTCATGCCGCGATCGGGTGCCGGCGGACTTGCGGCGAGTGCGCTCAGGCGCACTCGCGGCAGATCAGCTCCCCGTTGCGCTCCGTCGCCAACTGGCTGCGGTGGTGCACCAGGAAGCAGCGGGAGCAGCGGAACTCGTCGGTCTGCATGGGCAGAACCTTGACGGTGAGCTCCTCGTCGGCCAGGTCGGCGCCGGGCAGCTCGAAGCTCTCCGCTACCTCGACCTCGTCGACGTCCACTGCGCCCGACTGTGAGTCGGCGCGACGGGCCTTGAGCTCCTCGAGGCTGTCCTCGCCGAGGTCGACCTCATCGCGACGCGGGGCGTCGTAGTCGGTGGCCATCGGTTTTCACTCTCCTGTATCGATGTGTCGCTTGTGCGTTTGTAACGCCAAGGACAGGGTTTCGGTTCCCGGTTCCGCTGGACGATTTCTGACACCCGGACCAGGTCCGGCGAGCGCGGAACCTTACCGCTGTTGCGGCAGGCTTGTACGCGCTACGGCGGCACATTGTTCCCGATGTGACTGAGGCGACATCAAAGTAGGGGCACCGGCCTCTGGATCATTGTCGGCGCGCCGGAAGCATTCCCTGTTTCCGCGCGCCTGGCGGACAGACGCTAACCTCTCGACAGGCCCGGCGACCTTACCCGGGCCCCTCGTCCGACCCTGGAGCCAACCCCATGAGCTTTGCCCGCGTCCGAGCGCTCGTCCTCGTCGGCGTGCTCGCCGTGGCAGCGGTGGTCTTCGTCGTTGTCGCGCTGGTGCGTGACACCCAGGGCGACCTCGCCGACGGCAGCGACTGCCCGGCGGGCGCCCCGCTCGCCGACGTCCTGCTTCCGGACGACCCGGCCGAGGTGACCATCAAGGTGCTCAACGGCACGAACCGGGCCGGCCTGGCGGAGAGCGTCACCAACGAGTTCAAGAACCGGCGCTTCACCGTCAAGGACCCGGCCAAGAGCAAGACGAAGTTCAAGGAAGTCGCCGAGATCAAGTACGGGCCGGAGGCGGTCGGCCGGGCCCAGCTGCTCCGGGCGTACTTCCTGGCGCAGTCGAAGATGACGTACGACCCGAAGCGCAAGGGCGCGGTGATCGACGTCGTCATCGGCGACCAGTTCCAGCAGCTGGCCACGACCACCGAGGTCAACCAGTCGCTGGTCGAGATCGGGGAGCCCACGCTGCCGCCGGGCTCCTGCCTCAAGCCGGCCGCCGAGGCCGCCAAGGACGGGGACTGACCCCGGCCCAGGGACCGCCTGCCACGCCCTAGGGACCACCCGCCGCGTCCAGCTCCACCAGGACGTCGTGCAGAACCGGGAAGAGCGCCGGTGGCGCCGCGACCAGCATCTCCTTGCCGGCCGGCGCACCGGACAGCCCGCCCACGACGAGCCCCGCCTCCTCGGCGATCAGGCCGCCCGCCGCGTGGTCCCACAGGTTCAAGCCTTTCTCGAAGTAGGCGTCCAGACTGCCCTCCGCGGTGAGGCAGAGGTCGAGTGCTGCCGCACCCAGCCGCCGAATGTCACGCACACGGGTGATCAAACGGGCCAGAACGGCGCCCTGGTGCTCGCGCCGGCGGGCGTCGTACCCGAATCCGGTGGCGACCAGGGACTGGTCCAGCGTCGTCCGGACGGAGCCGGTCAGGCGGTGCCCGGCGCGCCACGCCCCGCCGCCCCGGGTGGCCGTCCACTCGTCGCCGGTGGCCGCGTTGATCACCACTCCGGCGACCACCTCGCCGTCGACCTGGGCGGCCAGCGAGACGGCGTACTGGGGCAGGCCGTAGAGGTAGTTCACGGTGCCGTCGATCGGGTCCAGGATCCAGCGCACGGCGCCGGGCGCGACCGTCGCCGAGTCCCCGTACTCCTCGCCGAGCACGCCGTCGCCGGGACGCTCGGCCAGCAGCGCCTCGATCACCTGACGCTCGACCGCCTTGTCGGCCGCGGTCACCACGTCCGTGTCGGTGCTCTTGGTCTCCACGTCGCCGATCGCCTCGTCGCGCATCCGGCGGGCCGTGACGGCGCCCTGCCTGGCCACGCGGACCGCGATCGCCAACAACTCGTCCGTCAAAATCTCACTCACGTGTGGGTCCTTTCCGCCGTTAGCATTCTCCTGCCGGGCTCTTCCGGGGCCGCAACCGGCGTCTTCGGCGAGGTCGTCGAGCGTCGGCGGCGTGCTGTGGGCGGAGGATCTCGGTCGGCGGCGCTACAATTCACCCCTGCCCACGCTTCACGGACACTCGCCTGCGGGACGGTCCGGGTCCCGGGGGCTCCCAAACCGACCCCAGCAACTCTCGCCCCCGCGTGCTGCGCTGGACCCTGGCCGTGCCCAACCTCATCGCCTCCGGAAGGTCATTCGTGACAGAAGCCCACCAGAACGGTGCCGACGTTCGCTCTCTCACCGAGGCCCTGATCACCCATGCTCAGGGTGCGGGCGGGCAACTCACCTCGGCCCAGGTCGCGCATACCCTCGAGTCAGCCGCGGTGAACCCGGCTCAGGCGAAGAAGATTCTGCGCGGCCTCGTCGACGCCGGCATCACCGTCGTCGTCGACGGCTCCGCCAGCACCCGCCGCAAGGTGGCCGCCGCCCGCTCGGCAACGCCGGCGTCGAAGGCGACCACCGCGAAGACGGCGCCCGTCAAGAAGGCCGCGCCCGCGCCGAAGCAGGCCGCACCGGCCGCTGACGGCGGCACGCCGGCCCCCGCCAAGAAGGCGGCGCCGGTCCGCAAGGCCACCGCGGCCGCCAAGGCCACGCCGGCCAAGAAGACCGCCACCAAGGCCGCTCCGGGTCAGCCCGGCGAGGGCCCCGGCGAAGAGATCGATCCCGAAGAGCTCGCCGCCGAGATCGAGGACGTCGTGGTGGAGGAGCCGGCCGCCATGGTCGCGGCTGCCGCCACCGACGCCGCCAGCTCGGCGACCGACGGCGACTTCGAGTGGGACGACGAGGAGTCCGAGGCGCTCAAGCAGGCGCGTCGCGACGCCGAGCTGACCGCTTCCGCCGACTCGGTCCGGGCGTACCTCAAGCAGATCGGCAAGGTTCCGCTGCTCAACGCGGAGCAGGAGGTCGAGCTCGCCAAGCGGATCGAGGCCGGCCTCTACGCCGCGGAGCGGCTGCGCGCCGCCGACGAGGGCGAGGAGACGCTCGAGCGCAACTTCGAGCGCGACCTCAAGTGGATCAACCGGGACGGCGAGCGGGCCAAGAACCACCTGCTCGAGGCGAACCTGCGGCTCGTGGTCTCGCTGGCCAAGCGCTACACCGGTCGCGGCATGGCCTTCCTCGACCTGATCCAGGAGGGCAACCTCGGCCTGATCCGCGCGGTCGAGAAGTTCGACTACACCAAGGGCTACAAGTTCTCCACGTACGCCACCTGGTGGATCCGGCAGGCCATCACCCGCGCCATGGCCGACCAGGCCCGCACCATCCGCATCCCGGTGCACATGGTCGAGGTCATCAACAAGCTCGGCCGCATCCAGCGCGAGCTTCTCCAGGACCTGGGCCGCGAGCCCACCCCGGAGGAGCTGGCGAAGGAGATGGACATCACGCCGGAGAAGGTGCTGGAGATCCAGCAGTACGCGCGTGAGCCGATCTCGCTGGACCAGACCATCGGCGACGAGGGCGACAGCCAGCTCGGTGACTTCATCGAGGACTCCGAGGCGGTCGTCGCGGTCGACGCGGTCTCGTTCTCGCTGCTGCAGGACCAGCTCCAGCAGGTGCTGCAGACGCTCTCCGAGCGGGAGGCGGGCGTGGTCCGGCTGCGCTTCGGCCTGACCGACGGCCAGCCGCGCACGCTGGACGAGATCGGCCAGGTCTACGGCGTGACCCGGGAGCGGATTCGTCAGATCGAGTCCAAGACGATGTCGAAGTTGCGGCACCCGTCCCGGTCCCAGGTCCTCCGCGACTACCTGGACTAGGGTATTCAGTCAACATTACGTGTCCAAATGGTCACCACCCGTACATCAACGGGTGGTGATCAGACCGTTGTGCAGAAGTGATCGTTGACGTGGCACCCTTGGATCACGGCACACTAGCCAGAACGAACGGTGTGACCTCGGTCCCCCCGGGGCACATCGGGAAGGCTGCAACGGTGCAGGGTGTTGCACGATGAGTGAGCAGTAGCCGAGGAACATGTTCATCGGTGACGAACAGAGGAGGAAGGCGATGACCCCGACCCTCACGCCGCCGGCGGGAAGCCTGGCCGGTCTAGCAGCCGATGAACGGTGCGACCGCTGCAATGCAGCCGGGAAGCTCCGTTTGACCCTGGCAGGCGGTGGCGATCTTGTGTTCTGCGGCCACCACGCCAACCGGTACGCCGAGGACCTGGTGAAGATCGCCGTGCACTATGCGGCCGATCCGGAATTCACCTGGCGCGGCGCTGTCATGATGTCGAACTCCACCAACTAGCAGCAGCGGTCCCCCACAGAGACGCGCAAGAAGGGCACCTCCAGCCAGGAGGTGCCCTTCTGTTTGTGCGTAAGACCCTCTGAGCGGCCCGCTGCGGGCCGTAATCCCTCAGAGCGTCTGGATGGTCGCGATCCGCTCCTCGAGCTGCTCGATCGTCGCCTGAGCGCTCGGCGGCCCCCCGCAGAGCCGGCGCAGCTCGGCGTGGATCTTGCCGTGCGGCAGGTTGGTCCGGTGGTGATGGGCCGCCACCAGAGTGTTCAGCTGGCGGCGCAGGCTGTTGCGCCGCTCCCCCGCGCTCATCGGCGCGACCGGTTCCCGCTGCTCCGGCACCGGCGCGGCGGGCTGGGCCAGCTGCTGCCGCTTCTGCGCGGCCAGCTGCTCCGCCTGCCGCTTGTTCAGCAGATCGGTCACCTGCTCCGGGGTGAGCAGGCCGGGCAGGCCCAGGTAGTCCAGCTCCTCGGCGGTGCCGCTGCGCGCGCCGGTGCCGAACGACGTCCCGTCGTAGATCACCTGGTCCAGCTCGGCGGTGGCGGAGAGCGCCTCGAACTGCTTGTCCAGGTCGCCGAGGGCGTCCTCGGACTTCTGCGCCCGCTCGATCAGCTCGTCGTCGAGCCCGTCCTTCTCCTTCGGCGCGCCGAGGACGTGGTTGCGCTGCTCCTCCATCTCGCTGGCCAGCCCCAGCAGGTGCGGCACGCTCGGCAGGAAGACCGTGGCGGTCTCACCCTCCACCCGGGAGCGGACGAACCGGCCGATCGCCTGGGCGAAGTAGAGCGGGGTGGAGGCGCTGGTGGCGTAGACACCGACGGCCAGGCGCGGGATGTCGACGCCCTCGGACACCATCCGGACCGCGACCATCCAGCGCTGCTCGGAGGCGGCGAACGCGGCGATCCGGCCGGAGGCGCCCTCATCGTCGGAGAGGACGATCGTGGCGGACTCCCCGGTCACGTCGTGCAGCAGCTTCGCGTACGCCCGGGCGGACTGCTGGTCGCTCGCGATCACCAGGCCGCCGGCGTCCGGCATGCCGTGCTCGCGCAGCTTGGAGAGCCGGGCGTCGGCCGCCCGCAGCACCTGGGGCATCCAGTCGCCCCGGTGGTCCAGGGCGGTCCGCCAGGCCTGCGCCACCAGATCCTTGGTCATCGGCTCACCGAGGCGGGCCGCCAGCTCGTCGCCGGCGTTGGTCCGCCAGCGGGTCTCCCCGGAGTACGCCATGAACAGCACCGGCCGGACGACCCGGTCCTTCAGCGCGTCGCCGTACCCGTAGACCGAGTCGGCCCGGGACCGCTGGATGCCGTCCTGACCCCGCTCGTAGGTGACGAACGGGATCGGGTTCTCGTCGGAGCGGAACGGGGTCCCGGTGAGCAGCAGGCGCCGCACCGCCGGCTCGAACGCGTCCTTGACCCCGTCACCCCAGCTCCGCGAGTCACCGGCGTGGTGGATCTCGTCCAGGATCACGAACGTGCGCCGGGTGATGGTGCGCCGCTTGTGCACCGCCGGCGCCATGCCGACCTGCGCGTACGTCACCACCGCCCCGTGGAAGTCGCGGGACGAGTGCACGTCGGCGTTGCGGAACTTCGGGTCGAGCTGGATGCCGACCCGGGCCGCGGCGAGCGCCCACTGGGTCTTCAGGTGCTCGGTCGGGCAGACCACGGTGACCGCGTCGCAGGTGCCGTCGGCGAGCATCTCGGCCGCGATCCGCAGGGCGAACGTGGTCTTGCCGGCACCGGGCGTCGCCACGGCCATGAAGTCCTCGGACTGCCGGCGCAGGTACGTCACCATCGCCTTGCGCTGCCAGGCACGCAGCGGCGGGAAGATCTCCAGGTTCGGCAGAGGCGGGCTCAAGCTGCGAGGATCCCTTCACTCACGGAAAAACCCCCGCGATCTGGGGCGCGGAGGCTTCGACCAGCATAGCGGCGGCCGGTTGCCGGGCGGGTGTCGGAAGGCTGCGACCAAAGGCTCAAAACCGAGGCGCCGCGACCGGCGCGGACCACTTGCGGTAGAGCGCGAGGAGGCGTACCCCGGTCATCAGGCCGGCCGCGCCGACCAGCGGGAGGAGGCCGGTGAAGCCCATCCGGTGCATGACCGTGACCAGGACCGCGCCGCCCAGCGCGACCACCGCGTAGATCTCGCGCCGGAGCACCACCGGGATCTCCCCGGTGAGCAGGTCACGGGCCAGGCCGCCGCCGATCGCGGTGAGCATGCCGAGCAGGCAGGCGCCGACCGGCGGGACGCCGGCGGCGATCGCCTTGAGAGTGCCGGTCGCGGTGAACAGGCCCAGCCCGGCGGCGTCCAGCAGCAGCACGGTGCGCCGGAGCCGGTTCAGCGTGGGATGGAGCCAGAACGCGGCAAGCGAGGCCGCCACCGCGGTCACCGCGTACCGCCAGTCGGCGAACGCCAGCGGCGGGACCGACCCGATGGCCAGGTCCCGCAGGATGCCGCCGCCCAGCGCGGCCACGAAGCCGACGAACGCGACCCCGAACAGGTCGAGGCGTTTCGCGACGCCGGCCGTGGCGCCGGAGGCGGCGAACACCGCCACACCGATCAGGTCCGCGACGAGCAGGCCGTATCCGCCCGTCACGCCTTGATCAGACCTTCATGGATTCGTAGATCTCCTTGCACTGCGGGCAGACCGGTGAGCCCGGCTTCGGCGACTTGGTCACCGGGAAGGTCTCGCCGCAGAGGGCCACGACGAGGTTGCCCATGACGGCGCTCTCGGCGATCTTCTCCTTGCGCACGTAATGGAACATCTCCGGACCGGTATCGGCGTCCTTGGTCTCCGGACGCTCAAGGATCTGGGTGCTCACGGTTATCTGCCCTTCAGGAATGCAACGCGGGACCGATCCAACGCAGGACCTCAGCCAGCAAGTCTGACACCTCACGCCGGGTCGGTCCAACGACAAGGCGATAACCAGGACCCGTACGGTGATCATGTGACTGACTTCGCGATTCGATACGGCGACCATGTGACCCGGGCCCGCCGTGACGGCCGGCCGGTGGTGGCCCTGGAGAGCACGATCATCTCGCACGGGCTGCCGCACCCCGACAACCTCCGGGTGGCCCGGGAGATCGAGCAGACCGTCCGGGACAACGGCGCCGAGCCGGCCACCATCGGCATGATCGGCGGCGAGATCGTCGTCGGCCTGGACGACGCGCAGGTCGAGCACCTGGCACTCGCGCAGGACGTGGCGAAGCTCTCCGTCCGTGACCTCGCGATCGCCGCGGCCCGGCGCGCCGACGGCGCCACCACCGTGGCGGCCACCAGCGCGATCGCCGCGGCGGCCGGGATCGGCGTGTTCGCCACCGGCGGCCTGGGCGGCGTGCACCGGGAGGCCAGCGTCACCTTCGACGAGTCGGCCGACCTGACGGCTCTGGCCCGTACCCCGATCGTGGTGGTCTGCGCCGGCGTGAAGTCGATCCTCGACGTGGGCGCCACCCTGGAACGGCTGGAGACCCTCGGCGTCTCGGTGGCCGGTTACCGAACCACCCGCTTCCCCGGCTTCTTCATCACCGACGGCGGCTTCGACGTCGACTGGCAGCTGGACTCGCCGGAGCAGGTCGCGGACTTCATCCGGGCCCGCGACGAGCAGCGGGTCACCGAGGGCGCGCTGGTGCTGGCGAACCCGCTGCCCAGGGACGAGCAACTCGACCCGGAGCTGCACGACCGCACCCTGGAGTCCGGCCTGCGCCTGCTCTCCGAGCAGAACATCACCGGCAAGGCGGTCACCCCGTTCCTGCTGTCGCACTTCCACTCCAGCACCGAGGGGAAGAGCCTGGAGACCAACATCCGGATCATCCTGCGCAACTCGGCGCTGGCCGCCCGGATCGCGGTCGCCGCGACCAGCGGGTCCGCCGGCCCGGTCGGCTTCGCCGCGCCATGATCATCGTCGTCGGGGATCTCGTCACGGACGTCCTCGTCGAACACGACGGCCCTGTGCAGCCCGGTTCGGACACCGACGCGGCGATCCGCGTCGGCGGCGGTGGCCAGGCCGCGAACACGGCGGCCTGGCTGGCCCACACCGGGCACCCGGTCACGCTGGTCTCCGCGGTCGGTGACGACGCCGCCGGACGGGACCGGGTCGCCGAGCTCTCCGACGGCGGCGTGCGCTGCGCGGTGCAGGTCTGCCCCGGCACGGCCACCGGCAGCGTCGTCGTCCTGACCAGCGCCGGCGAACGCACCATGATCACCGATCGGGGCGCGTCGCTGCTGCTCGGCCCGGCGCACGTGACAGCGGTCGTCGACGCCGCGCCGGACGGCACGCACGTGCACCTCTCCGGCTATCCGCTGCTGCACGCCGGGTCCCGGGACGCCGGCCTGGCGGCCCTGGCGGCCGCCGCCCGGCGGGGATTTCCGGTGAGCGTCGACGCGGCCTCGGCGGCCCCGTTACGGTCGGTGGGCGCTTCCGCCTTCCTCGATTGGGTACGGGGTTCCGCCCTGCTGCTGTGCAACGCGGACGAGGCGGACGTGCTGGCCGGGCCGGGCAGCCCCGGTGAGCAGGCGCGGCGGCTGACGGCTCACGTGCACGCGGCCGTGGTGAAGCAGGGGGCGGCCGGCGCGGTGTGGAGCGGGCGGGACGGGTCGGAGGTCGGTGGGCGGGCTCAGGCCGTACCCATGAAAGATCCGACCGGCGCGGGTGACGCCTTCGCCGCAGGTCTGCTCGCGGCCCGGTGTTCCGGGGCGTCGCCGCGGGAGGCGCTCGCCGCGGGGGCTGAACTCGGCGCCCGTGCGGTCGCTGTCCTGGGAGCGCGGCCGTCCTAGCCGGCCGGGTCTGCGTTCGTTCCTGGCCGGGGTCTGCGTTCGTTCCTAGCCGGGTCTGCGCTCGTTCTTGCCCGCGGGCTCGTTCGTTTCCACGATCTCGGCGTCGATGATGATCGGCTCCGGGGTGGTCTGCTCCGCGGCGGCGGCCTGGATCAGCGCCCGCCGGTAGTCCTCCCGCGCCGCCGCGTCGGCCGCCCGCTCGGCCTTGGATTTCGGCGGGCGGTCGTTCGCGATCAGCACCGCCGCCCAGGGCAGGAAGACCATCCCGGCGGCGCAGAGGATCAGCCAGAGCGCCAGCAGCGGCACCCGCAGACTGATCAGGACGCCCCCGAGGATCAGGCACAACGCCCGGATCCCCATCATCGTGACGTAACGGATCTCCCGGCTTCGGAGCTGGTCGCCCTGGCTGCGAGCGGCATCGGTGATCAACACCGGTTGCTTTTTCACGCGCGGACTCCGATCGACTCCGCCATCCTCCCACCGTCCGGGGAATTCCGGCCAGCCGGCCCGCGAATCAGGAGCCCTTCGCCGCTTTCGCCTCGGCCTTGACCTGCTTCTTGTACGCCCGGACCTTCCCGAGCGACTCCTCGTCGACGATGTCCGCGACCGACCGGTACGCGTCCGCGTCGCCGTAGCCGCCCGCAGCCTCCCGCCAGCCCGCCGGCTGCACACCGCACTGCTTGCCGAGCAGCGCCACGAAGATCTGCGCCTTCTGCTTGCCGAACCCGGGCAGCGCGAAGATCCGCTGGTACAGCTCGGCGCCGCTCCCGACGCCGGCCCAGAGGTTCGCCGCCTCGCCGTCGTACCGGTCCACCAGCACCCGGCAGACCTCCTGCACCCGGGCGGCCATCGCCTTCGGGAACCGGTGCAGCGCGGGCGGCTCCGAGAAGATCGCCAGCAACGCCTCCGGGTCGAACTCGGCGAGCTCGGTGGCGGTCGGCACGTGCCCGAGCCGCTGGGCCAGGACGTGCGGCGAGGTGAACGCCTTCTCCATGGTGATCTGCTGGTCGAGGGTCAGACCGATCAGCACGGCGAGCGGGTCGCGGTCCAGAAGCGCGTTCGCCTCGGCGTCGATGGGCAGCGAGAATGACATGCGCTCATCTTCCTACCTCACCCGGGCGGCGGGTCGGCGAGTCCCACGCGTGCGCGATCCGACACTGCCGATCCGGCGCCGGCGGGTGCGTGAACCCACACTGCTGGTCCGCTCCCCCGCGTGCGGCGTTCAGTCAGCGGAGCTGGAGGCGGCGTCGGCCTCCAGCCGGCGAGCGGCCTCCTCGGCCAGTTCCTGGACGACGCGGAGCTGGTCCGCGCCGAACTCCCGGGGCCGCAGGTCCAGGCCACAGATGCTGCCGAGGACCCCACCCCGGCCGGAGATCAGCGGAGCGCCGATGTAGGAGCGGACGCCCTCGATCGTGACCAGCGGGTTGTCCCGGAATTCCGGGTCGGCGGTGAAGTCGTTGACGTACCGGGCGGCGCGGTTGCGCAGCATCGGGGTGCAGAACGCCCATTCGATCGGGGTGCCGCCGGCCTCGCCGAGCCAGGCCGGGATCGGGCCGTACCCGGCGAGGAAGACCTGTGCGTCGGTGAGCAGGCCGGTGATCACGGCGAACGGGGTGTCCATCGCCACCGCGACCTGTTCCACGAGCTCGGTGAGATAGGCACGGGGCGTCTCCCGGTCCAGGCCTACGCGTGCCAGGTCGCGCAGCCGGGAGGGGTCGTGCAGTTCGGGATAGCGCGTGAAGATCACGACGGCACCGTGCGAGCCAGGGCCTCGTACGTGATGATCCGGACTTTGAGCGAGCGCCCGGCGACCCGGCTCAGCTCGCCCACCTCCATCACGTGCTCGGCCACCCGGCGCAGCTCGGCCGGCGACGTGACCGGGCGGCGCATGCCGAGCGCCTGCACCGCGAGGGTCCACAGCCCTTCGGCCATCTGCGGGCCGATCAGGTCCGCCAGGGCCTTGACGGCGTCCTGCTCGGTCGGCATGTCGTGGCCGTAATTCTCGATGCGAGCCATCGCCGGGCACCTCTCGCTGGCAGTCTCGTGGCGGTCTCGTGGTCAGAAGAGTTCGATGAGCGGTTCGGCAGCGGACTGGACCTCCTGACCGGTCTGCTGAGCGTGGGTGGTCCGCTGACGCGACATCACGTGTTTCGCCTGCAGGCTCTCCACGTTGATGGCGCCGGCTCGCAACTCCTCCTCGGTGAGGTCGCCACGCGCGTACGCGCTCACGTCGGCGGCCTGCCGGGAGACGTCGGTGACCGCCTCAGCCACATGTTCCAGCATCTGACGGCTGATGTCCTGGAACTGGACGTGACCGACCGCGCCGGTGGTCTCCGAGATCAGCGCGTCGGAGCTGCGCTGCACCTGGGTCGCCGCGCTGACGGTGTCCTTGAGGATGCCGGTCACCATCTCGGACATCTCGCGCTGCGCGTTGGCGATGCCGCCGAGACGGCGGGTCATCGCCGTCTCCTCGGTGTGCGCCGGGATCTCCTCGCTCCGGTCGAACTGGCTGTCGTCGGAGAGCACCGAGTCGAGCTTGGCGGTCAGGTCGGCGATGCTGCTGCCGATGCCGTGCGCCGCCTCGGACGACCGGTGGGCCAGCTTGCGGACCTCGTCGGCGACGACCGAGAAGCCCTCACCCGCCTCACCTGCCCGGACCGCTTCGATCATGGCGTTGAGCGCGAGGATGTTGGTGGCCCGGCTGACCTCCTCGATCTGGGTGACGTGCTGGTTCAGCTCCCGCATCTGGTCCACCAGGGCCCGGATCTGGAAGTCGCGGTGCAGGAAGTAGGCGATGAGCCGGCCGACCAGCTGGTCGTTGGACGAGCTGACCTGGCTGAGCTCGCTCTCGGTGCGGGAGAGGGTGCCGGCGAGCTGCGCCACGTCGCCGGACATCACCTCGGCCAGGGAGTCGACCTTCACGAGCTGTTCGACGATTGCCTGGGCCGCTTCCCCGGTCTGCTCGATCACGTCGCGGATGTGGCCGTCGACCACCTCGCAGAACGCCGGGATCGGCTCCAGCGCCTCGGCCACGACGTCCCCGCGCACACCCTGCTGCTCCGGCTGCTCGGCCGGAGAGAGGGTGAGCCTGCGGAGAAGGCTTGGCATGCGGTACCTCCAAAGCGAGAAGAGCCGTGGGATCAGGCGCCGGGCAGAACCTGCTTGATCACGCCGAGCAGCTGGTCCGGTCCGACCGGCTTGACCAGCCAGCCGGTGGCGCCGGCGTTCTTCGCCTCGGTCCGCTTCGACTGCTCGGACTCGGTGGTCAGCATGAGGATCGGGGTGAATCGCATGCCGGGGGCCTTGCGCGCCTCGCGGGCGAACGTGATCCCGTCCATCTGCGGCATGTTGACGTCGCTGATGATCAGGTTCGGCTTGACGCCCTTGGCGAGCTTGTCCATGGCCTCCTTGCCGTGACCGGCGGTCTCCACGGTGTATCCGGCCTTGGTGAGGATCGACTTGAGGCTCATGAGCATGGTCGCGGAGTCGTCGACGAGCATCACGGTGGTCATGGTGGTTCGCTCCCCTTGTTACCGGCTGTGCCGCTGCTCCCGTTGAGCAGTGGCAGCACCTGCGTCGCCAGGAAGGCGTCTTTCGGTGCTGCAGAAATCTTCGGTTTGAAAAGCAGCAGGGCCTGGAGCGCGCCGGTGTGCAGATGGTTGCATCTGCTCAGGCTGACCCGGGGTCGTTTGGCGGCCCGCAGCCAGCCGGCCAGCTGCTCCACCTCGTCGACGGTGACCACGCCGACGAGCGTCGCGCTGTCGTCATGCAACTCGAGCGGCAAGGCCGAGCACCTCCTTCATGTTGAGCACCAGCAGCACCAGGCCGTCGCCGAGCAGCGCGGTGCCGGAGAACTCGTCGGCGTAGGCGAGCAGGCCCTCCATCGGTTTCAGGATCACGTCCACCTCCCGGTGGAACTGCTCGACGAGCAGGCCCACCCGCTGCCCGTTGACGCTGACCACGAGGATCGCCCGGTCGGCGTCCGGATCAGCGGCCCAGGGCATGTCCAGCGCCCGCGCCAGGTCCAGCACCGGCACCACCTCGCCGCGCATCACGACCACGTCCTGGTGCAGCACGCGGCCCATCTCGGCGGCCGGCACGCGTACCGTCTCGACCACCAGGTCGACCGGTATGCCGAACCGCTGCCCGGCCACGCTGACCACCATCACCTGCGTCACGGCCATCGAGAGCGGCAGTCGCAACCGGGTCGAGGTGCCCTGCCCGAGCTTCGACCGCATCGTCACGGTGCCGCCGAGCTTCTCGACGCTGGCGCGCACCGCGTCCATCCCGACTCCCCGCCCGGAAAGATCCGAAACCTGATCGGCGGTGGAGAATCCCGGGCGGAACACCAGGTCGACGGCCTCGATGTCGCTCAGCGACTCCAGCTCCTCCTCGGAGATCAGACCCTTTTCGTACGCCTTGCGCTTGACGCGTACCGGGTCGACGCCCCGGCCGTCGTCGGAGACCTCGACGATCACCGCGTCGCCGTCGGCCACGGCCGCGAGGGTGAGCCGGGCGGCCGGGTTCTTGCCGCTCGCGGTCCGCTCGTCGGACGGCTCGATGCCGTGGTCCAGGCTGTTGCGCACGAGGTGCACCAGCGGGTCGCCGAGGGCCTCGATGACGTCCTTGTCGGCCATCGTGTCCTCGCCCTCGGTGACCAGCTCGATGGTCTTGCCGAGCCGGCGGCTGAGGTCGCGGACCAGGCGCGGGAACCTGCCGAACGCCACCGAGAGCGGCAGCATGCGCACGTCCATCACCGCGGACTGGAGTTCCTCGGCGATCCGGTGCAGGCCGGCGTACTGGTCCTTGATCCGCCGGCTGAGCACCCGGCTGCCGAACTCCTCCTCGGCCGAGTCGGCCAGGAAGGTGAGGCCGTTCTTCGCGACGTTCAGCTCCCCGACCAGCTCCATCAGCCGGTCCACCTTCTCCTGGTCGACCTTGAGCACCCGGGTGCCGACCTGGCCGCCGGGGTCGTCGGCCCGGCCGGTGGGCTCGGCGGGCGGTCCGGCGGCGGCCACCGGTGCGGACGCGGCCGCTGCCACCGGCACGGTGCCGACCGGCGCCGGCGCGGCCTCGGCGAGGAGACGTTCCACCGCTTCGCTCACGCTTGCGCGGTCGGCCTCGGTCAGATCTTCGGGTACGCCCAGAGCCCGCGCCGCCGCCATGACGGCCAGCGCCACGGACCGCAACTGAACGCCCTCGACCGGATTGATCTCCAGGGTCCGCTGGGCCGCGGCGAGCACCGACCGGGCGTCGGCGGCCAGCTCGGAGTCGATCACCTCGGTGACCGCGATGGTGACCTTCTCCTCGACCTTCAGCGGTGGCTCGCCGCTGAGATGCCGGGTGATCGCGTCGCCGTCCAGCTCGACGATCTGCACCTGGTCCGGCACGTACCGGAACAGGTACTCCAGCTCGCCGATGCCGGCCCGGGTGGCGACCACGAAGGAGAGCAGGCAGACGTACTCGTCGTACTCCTCCGGCGCGGGCCACTGCTCGGGCTGCACGATCCCGAGCTTGTCCAGACCGGGCACCTGGCGTACCAGATGGATGGGGTCCTCGGCCCGGAAGAAGCAGTCCGCGTCCGGGGTGTAGCGGACGAACCGCATGGTCGAGGTGGTGGTCTCCAGCCAGGTCGCGGTCTCGGTGAGCCACTCGGCGTCGAACCACGCGAGCCACTCGGGCGCCGCATCGATCACGGCGATGCCCGCGGCCGCGGTCGCCGCGGTGTGCGCGACCGGCTCACCGCCGAGCGGCGCCCGCAACTTGGTGATCAGCCCGGCCGCGTCGTTGCCGGCGCTGGCGGGCAGCCGCTCGTGCGCCGTGACGTGCGCGAGCCAGCCGCGGATCAGGTCGAACGCGGCGAGCAGGTCGTCGGTCATGCCGGAGTCGAGGGCGAGGCGGCCCCCGCGTACCGCGTCCAGAAGATCCTCGGCCGCGTGGGTGAGCCGGGTCAGCTCGGGGAAGTCGAACAGGCCGGACGAGCCCTTGAAGGTGTGCGCAGCGCGGAACACCTCGTTGACCAGCTCGGCGTCGCCGGGATCGCGCTCCAGGTGCAGGAGGCCTTCGTCGACCGAGGCGAGCAGGTCGTTCGCCTCGGCGAGGAACTGTGCGAGCAACGGATTCATGCCGGTGTGCCCCTCCCGGCCGTGAGCATGGTGGCGATCCGGATCAGCCGTTCTCCGGTGACCGGTTTGACCAGGTACAGGTTGGCGCCGGCCGCATACGCCCGGTCGGCGTCGCCGGGGCGGTCCTCGGTGCTGATCATGAGGACCGGCGCGTCGGTGGCGACGGTCTCCGAACGCAGGTTCTCGACGCAGGTGTAGCCGTTCATCTTCGGCATGTTCACGTCGACCACGAACAGGTCGAACGGTGTCGCCATGGCCGCCTCGACGGCTTCCAGGCCGTTCGCCGCCTCATCCACCTGGAAACCGGCTTCGAGCAGCAGGCTGCTGTGGTAGAGCCGCACCGTGGCGGCGTCGTCGACGACGAGCACCCGGGGCGGCGCCTCGGTATCGGTCATCACTTCGCTCCGGTCGGTCGCTGGTAGACGATGCCCTCCGCCAGGCGGGTGGGTGTGAAGATCGGCGAGATCCGGCTCATCGACTCGGAATGGCCGAGGAAGAGGTAGCCGCCGGGACGCATCGCGCCGTACAGGTTCTCGGCTGCCCGGCGGCTGGAGAGCTCGTCGAAGTAGATCAGCACGTTGCGGCAGAAGACCACGTCGAAGTCGCGGAAGGCGCGCATCGCCATCGTGTCGCAGACGTTCACTCGGTGCAGCGTCACCGCGCTGCGGATGCCCTCGTCGACCTGGTACCGCCCGGACCCGACCGGGGTGAAGTACTTGTTCAGCCAGGGCTTGGGCACCCGCTGCACCGAGCGATCGTTGTAGCTGGCGTGCGCCGCCTTGGCGAGCACCTCGCTGTCGATGTCGGCGCCGTGGATCTCCACGTCGACGTGGTCGATCTGGTCCCACTCCTCCAGCAGGCGCAGCGCGATCGAGTACGGCTCCTCGCCGGTCGAGCAGGGCAACGAAAGGATCTTGACCGGCCCGACGATCCGGTTCAGCCCGCCCCGGTCACGCAGCACGTTCGGCAGCACCGTGCTGAGCATCGCGTCGAACTGGTAGTCCTCGCGCAGGAAGTACGTCTCGTTGACGGTCAACTGGTTGATCAGGTCCTGGAGCATGCCGGTGTTCTCGTTCACCCGCAGCGCCGCGAACCAGCCGCTGAACGTGTCGTACGGCGACTCCCGTACGCAAGTCTCGATCCGCTTGTCCACGAAGTAGCGCTTCGCCGAGGTGAAGTGGATCCCGGTGCGTTTGTAGAAGTACTCGGTGAACCGGACGAAGTCGGCGTCGGAGAGACCGGCCCCGGTGGCGGGCGCGCTCGCCATCACGCCGTCCCGGCCAGACGGGGCAGGGCCGCCTGAACGGTGAATCGCAGGAACGGATCGTCCGGGAAGCGGCGCACGGCCTCCTCCAGCACGGCGGCGTGCTCGGGGCCGGCCACCGGCAGCAGCGCGTCGATCGCCGCGGTCACCACGTTCGGATGCGGGTCCTCACTGATCATCTGGACCAGCCAGGCGGCCGTGTCCGGATGGTTCAGGTCGGCCAGCACCATCGCGGTCATCACCCGGACGTCGTGGTCGGGCGCGACCAGCAGGCTGGGCAGCAGCGCCGGCATCGACCTCGGCATGGTCGCCAGCGCCTCCGCGACGGCCGTGCGCAGCGCCGCGTCGTCGCTGGCCAGGTGGACGGCGAGGCTGCCCGCCACGGTCTCGTTGTCGTGCGCCGCGAGCGTGGTGAGGATCGCGTCGCGTACGTTCGTCTCGGTCTCCACCGTCATCCGGGTGAGCAGGTGCGGCACTGATTCCTCGTCGCCCTCCAGACCCAGCGCGGCCTCCCGCCGGCAGTCCGGGTCGGGGTCGTCCAGCTGAGCCCGCAGCGCCTCCGCCGACGGTCTCTCCGGCGCGACGTCCTCGGGTTGCTCCGCTGCCTTCTTGCGGACGAGTCCCATCGTGATCACCCTTCCTCGGCGTTCAGCGGACCCAGTCGGCCAACTGGTCGGCGATCTCGTACGAGGGCAGCACGACCGTGGCGCCACCCCGCCGGGCGAGTTCGCCCGGCATGCCCCAGACCACCGCTGTCTCCTCGGACTCGGCGACGGTCCGGCCGCCGCCCTCCTTGACGGCGGCCATCTCGGTGGCGCCGTCATCGCCCATTCCGGTCAGCAGGGCGCACACCAGCCGTTCCGGGTCGATGTAGCGCCGGGCCGAGCCGACCAGCCGGTCCACGCTGGGATGCCAGCGGTACTCGGCGGCGGCCGGCACGCTCTTGACGATCAGGCCGTCGGTGCGCCGGGCCACCACCACGTCCGCGTTGCCCCGGCCGATGTAGATGTTGCCGCGTTGCAGGTTCATGATCCGGTCGACCTCGTGCACCCGCAGCGCGCAGATCTCGTCCAGGCGACGGGCCAGCGCCGCGGTGAACGACGCCGGGATGTGCTGCGCCACCACCACCGGGGCGCCGAGCGTGCCGGGCAGCTTGGGCAGCAGTTCGGAGAGCAGCGCCGGGCCACCGGTGGACGACCCGATCAGCAGCAGGTCGACGGCGCCGACCTTGCCCGGCTGCCGTCGCGGCGGCGGTGCGGTGGACACCTGCCGGGTCTGCGCGCGGACCCGGGCGGTCAGCCCACCGGCCCGTTTGAGCCGGGCCTGGGCCGCGGCCCGGACCTTGGTCACCAGCTCGGCGCTGACGTCCTCGATGTTGAGCGAGACGGTGCCGCCCGGTTTCGGGACGTAGTCCACCGCGCCCAGCTCCAGCGCCTCCAGCGTGACAAGCGCGTTGTGCTCGGTCAGCGAGGAGACCATGATGACCGGGGTCGGCTGCTCGTCCATGATCCGGGCGAGGCAGGTCATCCCGTCCATCTCCGGCATGTTGATGTCGAGCGTCACCACATCCGGCTTGAGGCGTCCGAGCTGTTCCAGCGCGTCCACCCCGTTACGGGCGGTGTGCACGTCGAACTCGCCGGTGTCGGTGAGGATCCCCTTGAGTGCCCGCCGCATCAGCGCGGAGTCGTCGACGACCAGGACGGAGGTTGATGACACGGCAGACTCCGATCACACGCCGACGAGCGCCTCGTCGACGATCGCCTCGCACAGCTCGGCAGCCTGATCGGCCTGCTCGGCCGCGAGCAGCTGGTCCACCTGGACGAGCAGCAGCATCCGCTGCTGGTCCGGCAGGTTCGCCACCCGGGAGACCACCCGCGCCTGCTCCGCGGAGAGTTCCGGGGCGGGTTCCAGCACGTTGCGCCCGACCCGGGCCACCTCGGCGACCGAGTCGACGATGAACCCGGTGCGCACCCCACCGATGATCAGCACCACGATGCGCTGCCGCTCGTCCCGCTCGGTGCGGCCCAGCCCGAGCCGGGTCCGCAGGTCGACCACCGGGAGAACGGTTCCGCGCAGATTGACCAGGCCTTCGACGAAATCAAACGACTTGGGTACGCGGATGAGCGCTTCCGGCACCCGGATGATCTCCTGCACGGTGTCGACGTCGACCGCGTACTCCTCGTCGTCGAGGCGGAACACCACGAACAGTTCCTCGTCGCCGCGCCCGTCGTCGGCCTCGGACCGGTCCCGTTCCACAGCCATCTCCTCGTTCTCGTCGCGGTAGTCGGCGATCTCGTTGCGCACCTCCGGCGAGTCGAACATCCGGTTCACGCTGAGCACTGAGACCAGCCGTTTGCCGTCCTCGAGGCGGCAGACCGACTCGACCTCGCTCTTACGGCCCTCACCTTCGACCACGTTGGGCAGCGGGGCGACCAGCTGATGCGGCACCCGCAGCACCTCACGCACGGTGTCCATCACCACGCCCACCACGCCACCGTCGATCGAGACCACGACGATCCGGTTCTGCGGCGCGAGCGGGGTGACCGGCAGGCCGAAGACCCGCCGCATGCTCACCACCGGCAGCAACCGGCCGCGCAGGTCGATCACGCCGAGGACCCGGCTGCCGGCGTTCGGCACATGGCTCACCGACTCGGGCGCCTGGACGATCTCCTGCACCTGTTCGATCGGGAGCGCGTACTCCTGACCCTCCACCGCGAAGCTGACCAGCTCCAGGGTGTCGTCCGACTCGGCGTCCCCGTCCGATTCGCCCGGCACCCGGGCCGTCGCGGCGGTGTCCCGGCTGCCCCGCTCGGAGAGCCGGGAGAACTGACTGCCGATCAGGTTGTCCACGTGAAGCACCGTGGTCATGTCGCCGTCGTCGGACTTGATCACGCCGACCAGCACGTCGGAGCGGACCGTGGACTGCACCGACTCGGCCGGCTCGAGCGCCTGCGGATCGATGCTGATCACGCTCGCCACCCGGTCGACCACGAAGCCGAGCGGCACTCCGCCGTCGACCACGATCACCCGTGTCGTCTCGTCGTGGGGTGCCTGCTCCATGGAACAGCAGCCCCGCAGGTTCACCACCGGCAGCACCCGGCCCCGCAAATTAGCCAGGCCTTCCAGCGACGGCGGGCCGAGTGGCACCTTCACCACGGCCGGCATCCGGATGATCTCCTGCACCCGGTGCATCGGGAAGGCGTACCGCTCCCCCGCCATGTCGAACGTGACATAGTCCGTGTTCTCGTCGTCCAGCTCGTCGGCGCCGAGCTCCTCGTCGGTGTCCATCGGGCGGTTCCCCCTTCGTGGGTCAGCCGGCGTTCTGAAGCTCGTCCGCGAGCGCGGCGATCTCCTCGACCGCGGCGGCGAGTTCCTCGGCGCCCTGCGCCTGCTCCCGGGCCGCCGTTGACGCCTGCCCGGCGAGCTGTTCGGCCTCGTTCGCGGCCGTGGCGATCTGCTCGAGACCGATCTTGACCTCACCGAGCGAGCTGGCGATCTGCATCGCCGACTCCTTGACCTCGACGTTGCCCGCGCGGACCTGCTGCATGTCGCGCTGGATCTCCTCGAGACGTGCGGTGGTGGCCTTCGCGGACTCCGCCTCGGCCAGCGACAGCCGGCTGGTCTCCTCCAGATCGCCGCGTACCTCCACGATCCGGTCCTGCACCGACTTCACCAGGTCCTTGATCCGGTCGGCGTTCTCCCCCGAGTCACGGGCCAGGTTGCGGATGTCGGTGGAGACGACGGCGAAGCCCTTGCCGAACTCGCCGGCCCGCGCCGATTCCACCGACCCGTTGACCGCGAGCATGTTGGTCTGGATGGAGACGTTCGCGATGGCATCGACGATCTTGTCGATCCGGCGGGAGATCTGCTCCAGCTCGGTGACCTTGCGAACGTTCTCGATGCCCTCCCGGGCGCCCTGCCCGATCGCGTCGATCATGGAGTCGACCGACTCCTTGTTCGCGGCCAGCAATTCCAGGATCCCGTCCGAGCGCTCGGCCGCTGATCCGCCGCGCTCCACCGACAGCTGAGCGCCCGTCTCGATCTGGCTGACCAGTTCGGAGGTCTGCTGCCCCTTCTCGGCAGCCGTCCGCGCGCCCGCGTTGATCTCGTTGATCGCCACGTTGATCTGACTGGCCGCCCGGGTGATCTCCTCGACCGCGGCGGAGAGCTCCTCGGCCGACGAGGCGACCTCCTCGGCGCTCTTCGCGATGTCGGTGCTGTTGCGCAGCGTCTCGGAGACCTCGGCCAGCAGATCGGCGGCCTGCTCGCTCTGCCGCAAGGCCTGGGTCTGCTGCGCGACCGTCTGGAGCGACTCCTCGCACGCCGCGGACTGCTGCTCGGCCGCCGCCGCGATCTCCTCGGAGCGGGCCTTGGCCGCGCCTGCCGAGCGCCGGGCCTGCTGTGCCGCGGTGGCCATCTCGACCGCACCAGCCATGATCGTGCCCATGTCGGCCCGGATGGTCTCCAACTGCGAGCTGATGGTCTTGCCCTTGTCGGCCTCGCCCCGGGCCGATTCGGCGGACGTCTGCACCGCCCCGGCGATCTCGGTGACGCTGCTGCGCACCTCGTCGATCAGGTCGCGGATCTGCCGGGCGCTGCGCTCGCTCGTCTCGGCCAGGGTGCGCACCTCGTCGGCGACCACAGCGAAGCCCTTGCCGTGCTGCCGGGCCCGGGCAGCCTCGATCGCGGCGTTCAACGCCAGCAGGTTGGTCTGGTCGGCGATGTGCGCGACGGTCTTGACGATCTCGCCGATCTCGTCGGCCTGCTTCTCCAATTCGGTGATCTTCGCGACCGAGGTGGTCTGCCGGTTCGACGCGCTGGTGACATTGGCGAGCAGGGTGTTGATCCCGATCAGCGTCTCGTTGAGCAGGTTCTGGAGGGTTTGGCTCAGCTCGGCCACCTGCCGGGTGGTCGTCTCCTGCCCCTCGGCCCGTTCCTCGACCTGGTTCATCGCGGCGAGGCTCTGCTGGGTCGCGCCCGATGCCTCCTCGGCGCCGGCCGCGATCTGCTGCATGGTCTCGGAGAGCTGCCGGGAAGCCTCGGCGGCCTGCGCGTTCTGCGCGGAGATCTCGGCGGTGGCGGCGGCGATCCGCTCCGCGGACTGCTGCTGCTTCGCCACCGAACGGGCCTGGCGCCGGCCGGCGTCGGCGTCGCCGCCCCGGGCCGGCGCGGGCCGCGCGGCAGCGGGTGCGGCGGCCGGCCGGGCCCGGGAGGCCTCGGTGGTGCGCCCGGAGGAGGTGCTGGTGAGGGGCATGGGTGAACTCCCATCTGAGTACGGTCGATCCGGCGCATGCGGGGTGCGGTTCGAGTCGCCGCGATCGGGAGCGCGTCGTCCGGTCAGCGCCGGAACATGTGGAAGACGGCCCCTCCGACCAGGCAAATCCTGGCACCGGACGAGCGAACGCCAGGGTAATATCCACCCATTTCGCTGTTTCCTGGCGCACACCCACGTTTACCGGCGGCCGGGCGGGGCAATCGCGGCCCATGAGTGACTCTCAGAGCCGTACCGAAGCGGAGATCGCCGGCGACTACGGTCCCGGTGCGCTCGACGAGCCCAGCACGTACCGTCCGGAGAAGGGTTCCGACGGCGATCCGGGCCTGTCCAGCACCTACGACGCGGGCACCGACACCGAGCAGCTGCGCGACGGCGGTCCGCCGCCCGCCGGTGGCGGCATCATGACCACGACCGGTGGCACCGCCGGGCCGGCCAGCTTCCCGCAGCACGCGCGTACCGGACCGGGGGTCGCCAACACGACGACCGGTGACGCCACCACCGGCGCGCTGCGCACCGAGGACGAATACACCAGCGACGCGGCGGGCTGAGCCGGTCGGATACCGTCATCCGGCTGCCGCGACCACGCGGCGGCCGGGACGACGGGGAGTGCGATGCGGGCACTGGTGCAGACGGTCAGCCGGGCGAGCGTGACCGTCGGCGACGAGGTCGTCGGCGAGATCAAGGACGGCCTGCTCGTCCTGGTCGGCGTGACGCACGACGACACCCCGGCGACAGCGGCCGAACTCGCCCGCAAGACGTGGGAGCTGCGCATCCTCGACGGGGATCGGTCCGCCTCGGACGAGAACGCGCCGGTGCTGGCGGTCAGCCAGTTCACGCTTTACGGCGACGCGCGCAAGGGTCGCCGGCCCACCTGGAACGCGGCGGCGCCGGCCGAGATCGCCGAGCCGCTGATCACCGCGTACGTCGACGCGTTGCGCGCCCGGGGAGCGACCGTCGCCACCGGCCGCTTCCGGGCGCACATGCTCGTGGAGAGCGTCAACGTCGGACCGCGCACGGTCCTGCTGGAGCTCTAGTAGTGCTTTGTCACTTTCGAGTGGCTGATGGTGACTTGTTGACGGTGGGTTGCTGTCGTTGAGGTATGGACGTTGCTGAGGCTGACCGGTTGCGTGACGACTTGGCCGAGTTCGCGTCGGACGTGTTCGCCTCGCTGACCAGGGCCGGCTGGCAGGATCGTGCGGCCGCGTATCTGCAAGGGCTGATGATCGACGGACGGCGTAAGTCGATCCAGCCGATGGCCGCTCGGCTGCAGGGCGTGCATGAGCAGGCGTTGAACCACTTCGTGACCAACAGTCCGTGGCAGGTCGAGCCGGTCCGGCGACGGATCGCCGCGCTGGCCGACCAGGCGATCGTCCCGACGGCATGGGCCATCGACGACACCGGCCTGCTCAAATGCGGCACCGCTTCGCCGTGTGTGGCCCGGCAGTACACCGGCACCGCGGGCAAGGTCACCAACTGCCAGATCGCCGTAAGCGTCAGCATGGTCACCGACACCGCATCCTGCCCCGTGGACTGGCGACTGTTTCTGCCGGAGTCCTGGGATCCCGCCTCACCCAAGGCCACCAGCGATGTCCACAACCGTCGCCGCCGCGCCGGGATCAGCGACGACGTGACCCATCGGGAGAAGTGGCGCCTCGCCCTGGACATGATCGACGAACTGCTGCGATGGGGACATCGCCCGCCGCTGATCGTGGCCGACTGCGGCTACGGCGACGCCGCAGAGTTCCGCCTCGCCCTGACCGAACGCGGGCTGCCCCACCTGGTGCAGGTCAGCGGCAGGCTCACCGCTTACCCGGCCTCGACGATCCGCACGGCCGGGGACTACGCCGGCGTCGGCTCCTATCCCACGCCCCGCTACCAGCAGCCGGCGCCGACCCTCACCGAACTGATCACCACCGGCACCGGCAAAGCCCGGAGAGTGACCTGGCGACCCGGCTCCCGCAGCCGCGGCGGCCGTCCGCTCCTGATGTCCTCGCACTTCGTGTTCACCCGGGTCCGTCCGGCCGGGCGAACCCTGCTGTCCGCGCACCGCGGCGAGGACCCTCCTGAGGCCTGGCTCATCGCCGAATGGCCGCCCGGCAACCCGGAGCCGATCAAGTACTGGCTCTCTGACCTACCCGCCCGGACCGCGAGACGCACCCTGATCCGCTGGGCGAAACTGCGCTGGCGCATCGAACACGACTACCGCGAAGTCAAGACCGGTCTCGGCCTCGACCACTACGAAGGCCGCACCTGGCAGGGATGGCACCACCACGTCACCCTCGTCTCCGCGGCACACATCTTCCTCACCCTGCAACGCCTCGACCCAAAAACCCATGCGCCGGAATGACCCTCTACGCCGTACTCCGACGCCTGCAACTCCTGCTCGTCTACCTCATCGGCGCATGCCCGACCTGCCGAACCCCGTTCCCGCAACGGAAACGAGCCCGCCGACGCGGATCATGACAAAGCACTACTAGGCTCCTAGAAGAACATCCCGCGGCGCTGGGCGGACTGGCGCAGCCACTGATCCAGCCGGCCGGTCCAGTCGATCTGGTCGGCGGTGGCGTAATCCACGTCGAAGCTGCCGAACGAGTCGTGCCCCTCGGTGAAGAGGCCGCCGCGCTTGTCCAGCTCGAGCACCACCTGCAGTTTCTGCGGCGTCGGCAGGAACGTCAGCTCGAGCTGGTTGATGCCGCTCGCGTACGCCGCCGGCGGGTAGAACTCGATCTCCTGGTAGAACGGCAGCTGCTGGTCCACGCCGTAGACCCGGCCCTTCTCCACGTCGGCCCGGCTGAACCGGAAACCGAGACGCAGCAGCGCCTCCAGGATGCGCTCCTCAGCCGGGAGCGGGTGCACGGCCACCGTGTCCAGATCGGACTTGTCGACGGCGCGGGCCACCTCCAGCTCGGTGGTGAGGCCCATCGTCATGCCGTGCAGGTGCTGCCCGTACACCTCGGTGATCGGGGTCTGCCAGGGGACCTCGAACCGGAACGGGACGTCGTGCCGGGCGCCGGACTCCAGCCGGAACGAGCCGGTCAGCCGCTGACGGTGGAACTCCTGGTCGGTCTGGTACTCACTGTCGCCGCTCTCCACCTCCACCCGGGTGATCAGCCCGATCGCGAGGTACTCGATGTCGACCGCGTGATCGCCGCCGACCACGTGAACCGTCCCTTCCAGGAAGCCGCCCGGGTAGGTGTTCGGGTTCGCCAGCACGGTGTCGACCGAAGGCCCACCGACACCCAGCGCCTGCATCATGCGTTTGAAGACCACGGTGATCACCCTTTCTCGGTGCAAGAACAGTATCGGCGCCCGGCAAGCCCTGGTTGTCGGCTTCTCGACGTCAGGGTTCTCCCTGATTCATGCCACCTGGAGGCTGGCCTCACCTCCGCTTAACGCGCCAGCGACGAAGCTTGCTCTCACCGGCACGGAAAGCGGCTGGTACGCACGAGACGTTAATCGCGGGGAGGGGACTCAAGTGGTCCTGGAGATGAAGGCGTCGGAGCAGGTCGTGGTCGAGGAGACCGACGGGGTCGAGGCACTGGCCGACCTGGACGCGACGGACGAGCGCGGAGTCTCCGCTGACCTGGTCCCGGCATCGGCCGCACGCGGCTGCTCACCGCCGTCGAGGAGGTCACCCTCTCGAAGCGCATCGAGGCCGGGCTCTACGCGGAGGAGAAACTCTCCGCCGCCCCGGCCGAGCTGGCGCCCCTGCTCGCCGTCATCGTCGCCGAGGGCAAGGCCGCGAAGAACCACCTGCTCGAGGCGAACCTGCGGCTCGTGGTGAGCATCGCGAAGCGCTACACCGGTCGCGGCATGGCCTTCCTCGACCTGATCCAGGAGGGCAACCTCGGCCTGATCCGCGCGGTCGAGAAGTTCGACTACACCAAGGGCTACAAGTTCTCCACGTACGCCACCTGGTGGATCCGGCAGGCCATCACCCGCGCCATGGCCGACCAGGCCCGCACCATCCGCATCCCGGTGCACATGGTCGAGCAGGTCAACCGCATGGTCCGCTGCCGCCGCGACCTCGCCGTCTCGCTCGGCCGGGAGCCGAGCATCGCCGAGATCGCCACCGCGATGGACGTGCCGGAGTTCCAGGTCATCGAGCTGATCTCGTACGACCGGGAGCCGGTCAGCCTGGACCAGGCGGTCGGCGAGGACGGCGAGAGCGCCCTCGGTGACTTCGTCGCCGCGGTCGACCCGAACCAGCCCGGCGAGGGCGTGGCCCAGGGCGAGCTGCGCAGCGAGGTGGAAATCGTGCTCGCCACCCTCTCCGAGCGGGAGTCGGCGGTGATCCGGCTGCGCTTCGGCCTGGACGACGGCCGGCAGCGCACGCTGGACGAGGTGGGCCGCGAGTTCGGCCTGAGCCGCGAGCGCATCCGCCAGATCGAGAAGGTGACGATGCTCAAGCTGCGCGACCCGGAGCGGGCGTCCCGCCTCGAGGCTTACGCGTCCTGACGTTTCCGCAGTACGGCGTGGGCCGGTCCGATCCGCTTCGGGGGAAGCGGGGACCGGCCCGGCGCCGTTTCTAGGCGCTGCGCAACCGCCGGGGACCGGTGTCCGGGCGGACACCCGCGTCGCCGAACTCGGCGGCCGCGTGCAGCACCGAGTAACCGTCCGGCCGGGCCAGCACCGGGTTCAGCGTGAGCGACCGGACCCGCGGGTGCTCGTCGGCGATCCGCCCGACCCGCAGCAGCAGGTCGATCAGGGCGTCCCGGTCAACGGGCGTCGAGCCGCGGTAACCGTGCAGCAGCGGCGCCGCCCGCGGTTCGTCCACCAGGGCCTCGGCGGCGCGGTCGGTGAGCGGAGCGGCCCGCCAGGCGAGGTCGCCGAGCAGTTCGCTGGCCACGCCACCCAAGCCGAACCCGACGACCGGGCCGAACGCCGGGTCCTCGACGACCTCGATCCGGCAGGCCACACCGGGCGGGACCATGGTCTGCACGAGCACGTCCGGTCCGAAGGCGGTGGACAGTTCGCGGTACGCCACCCGTACGTCGTCCTCGTCGCCGAGCGCGAGGCGCACCGCGCCGAGGTCGATCCGATGGCGCAACCCACCGCCGGCGGCCTTGAGCGCGACCGGGTATCCCAGCTCGCCCGCCGCCAGGACGGCCTCATCGGCGGAGTGTGACAGCGTGGACGGCACGACCGGGATCCGGTAGGCGTCGAGCAGTTCGGTGGCGTCGCCGGCCGTCTCCGCCGCCACGGGGTCCACATCGGACAGCAGCGGCATCACGCCCGGCGGGCGCCGCAGCCAGTCGGCGTAATTGACCACCCGGGCCAGTGCCCGCACCGCCTCCTCCACCGACGGATAGGCCGGCACCCGCGCCGGGACCTGCCCGAACACCATCGTCGCGACGGTCGGTTTCTCGCCCGCGAGGGCCACGCTCGCCAGCGCCGCGGCGAAGTCGGCGTCCTCGTCGGCGTGCTGTCCGGGCACCGGCGGGGCGAAGACCACGACGAGCGCGTCCACGCCCGGGTCGACGGCCGCGTCGGCGAGCGCGTCGGCCAGATCGTGCGCGGTGGCGAGCGGGCTGACGTCCCGGGGGTATCCGCCGGCCACGGTCAGCCCGGCGGCGCGGCAGGCGACGACCGCGAGTTCGGCCAGCGCCGAGGAGTTGCCGACCACCGCGACCCGGCGGCCGGACGGCAACGGCTGGTGAGCGAGGATCATGCCGACGTCGAAAAGTTCCTGAACGGTGTCCACGCGAATGACGCCAGAACGGGCGAAGAGCGCGGTCACCGCGTTCGCGTCCGGTCCCGGCGCGTCACCCGCCAGCCCGGGCGGGCGGGTCGCCGAGGCCACCGCCACGACCGGCTTCACCCGGCTCATCCGGCGGGCCAGCCGGGCGAACTTGCGCGGATTGCCGAACGTCTCCAGATAGAGCAGGACCACGTCGGTGCCCGGATCGTCGCGCCAGAACTGCAGCAGGTCGTTGCCGGAGACGTCGGCCCGGTTCCCGGCCGACACGAAGCTGGACAGTCCCAGGCCACGCCGGTCCGCCTCGGCCAGCAGCGCCACGCCCAGCGCGCCGCTCTGCGCGAAGAAGCCGACCCGCCCGGCTTTCGGCAGCCGGGGCGAGAGCGTGGCGTTCAGCCGGACGCCGGGATCGGTGTTGGCGATCCCGAAACTGCTCGGGCCGATCACCCGCAGGCCCGCCGCGCGGGCCGCCTCCACCAGGCGTCGCTGCTGGCCGGCACCCTCCGGACCGGTCTCACCGAAACCCGCCGAGACCACCACCACGCCACCTGCGCCGGCGCGAGCCGCGTCCGTCCCGGCCTCCGGAACGGCCTCCGCAGGCACGGCGATCAGGGCCAGGTCGATCGGGACACCGGCTTCCGAGGCGCTCCGGTACGCGGGGAGCCCCGCCACCCGGTCGGCGGTGCGATGCACCGGGACGATGGCACCGGAGTACCCGCCGTCGCGCAGGTTGCCCAGCATCGCGGCGCCGATTCCCTGCCCGCTGGCGCTCGCGCCGTAGATGGCGATGCCCCTCGGCGCCAGCAGCCGCGCGATCGAGCGGGCCTCGGTGAGGTGCTCGCGGGACTCCTGCACCTCTCGGGACTTCTCGGTCGGCGCGATCGGGAAGTCCAGGTGGACGACGCCGTCCGCGTACTGGCGCTGCACCTGGAAACCGGAGTCGCCGAAGACCCGCAGCATGCCACCGTTCTCCGGCAGGACCTCGGCGACGAAGCGGGTCACGCCGTTCTCCCGGGCCGCCTCGGCCAGGTGCTCCAGCAGCACCGAGCCGATGCCCCGCCCCTGGTGCGCGTCCTCGACGACGAACGCGACCTCGGCGTCCGGCGAGTCCGGGCCGAGTCGCTCGTACCGCCCGACCGCGGTGATCCGGCCGTCGGCGTCGACTGTCACGAACGCCTCCCGGTCACGGTGGTCGACGTTGACGAAACGCTGCAGGTCACGTTCCGGGATGCGCGGGTACGGCGAGAAGTAGCGCAGGTAACGGGTGCGGTCGCTCATCCGCGAGTGGAAGTCCACGATGGCCGGAGCGTCCTCCGGGCGGATCTGGCGCAGGTGCGCGGTCGAGCCGTCGGCCAGCAGGACGTCCGCGCTTCGCGGGATGGCGGAGTTCTCCACGTCGTCAGTCCCTGGGGTCGTGAGGGTCCAGGCCGTGCAGGGGGAAGACCGCGGTCCGCGTCGCCTGGATCGCCCGGTCCACCGGATCGGTGGTCCCCGGCGCCCATTCTTCCAGCACCGGCGGCACGCCGTCGGACATCGTCTCCGGCACCGGCACGCCGGGCCAGCGCCGGGCGGCGAGCTCGCGCCACCCCTGCGGCGTCCGGGTCTGCGGGGCGAGCGGCTCCCCGCTGGCGACCGCGAGCAGATGGGTCCACGCCCGGGGCACGACCTCGACGAGCGCGTACCCCCCGCCGCCGGTCGCCACCCAGCGGCCGTCGCAGAGCTCGTCGGCGAGCGCGCGGATCGCCACGTACGCGGCGCGCTGCCCGTCCACCGACAGCTTCAGGTCGGCCAGCGGGTCGAGCAGGTGCGCGTCGGCGCCGCACTGACTGACGATGATCTCCGGGTCGAACGCGCGGACCACCGACGGCACGACCGCGTGGAAGGCCCGTAGCCAGGCGGCGTCGCCGGTGCCCGGGGGCAGGGGCACGTTCACCGCGGTGCCCTCGGCGTCCGGCCCGCCGATCTCGTCGGCGAACCCCGTACCCGGGAAGAGCGCGAGCGGCGTCTCGTGCAGGCTGACCGTGAGCACCCGCGGGTCGTTGTAGAACGCCACCTGCACGCCGTCGCCGTGATGGACGTCGACATCGATGTACGCGATGCGCCGGGCGCCGTGCTCGAGCAGCCACGCGATCGCCACGGCCGGGTCGTTGTAGACACAGAATCCGGAGGCCCGGGCCGGCAGCGCGTGGTGCAGGCCGCCCGAGACGTTCACCGCGCGCCGGGCCGCGCCGGTCCAGACCGCCTCGGCCGCCGCGATGGAGGCGCCGCAGATGCGCGCCGACGCGTCGTGCATGCCGTCGAAGACCGGGTTGTCCGGGGTGTTGAGGCCCCAGCCGGTGAAGAACGGATCGATCGGGGCGAGGCGTACGGCGTCCAGATAGTCCGCCCGGTGCACGCGCGTGAGATCGGTCTCACTTGCCGGGCGCGGCGTGACCATCCGGACGGCCGGACGGTCCAGCACGCCGAGTTCCCTGGCCAGCGCCATGGTCAGTTCGACCCGTACCGGATTGAGCGGATGGTCGCCCATGTCGTAGTCGAGCAGGGCACTGTCCCAAACGACCGCCGTCGTCTCGTCCGCCATGTGGACATGGTCCCATGACCGATGTCCCCCGGTCGGGGACGACGTGTCGTTAGCACACCTGTTCCGCAGTCGGGTAGGGTCACCGGGCACTTGCTCGGGGCGGATGTCAACCCCCCGCCGCGCGGTATTATCGCTGCTGGGAGGCCCGCATCGTGAACGATCTCGTCGATACCACCGAGATGTACCTGCGCACCATCCTCGAACTCGAGGAAGAAGGTGTGCCCGCACTCCGAGCCCGCATCGCCGAACGCCTGCACCAGAGCGGTCCCACGGTCAGCCAGACCGTCGCCCGGATGGAACGTGACGGTCTGCTGACCGTCGAGGGTGACCGTCATCTGGTGCTGACCGACGCGGGCCGCGCCAACGCCGTCGCCGTCATGCGCAAGCACCGGCTGGCGGAGCTTCTGCTCGTCAACGTCATCGGCATGCCCTACGAGGAGGCCCACGACGAGGCCTGCCGCTGGGAGCACGTGATGAGCGACTCCGTGGAGAAACGCGTCTACGAGCTGCTCAACAAGCCGACCCGCTCGCCGTACGGGAACCCGATTCCCGGGCTGGAGGAGCTGGGCGCGCCCGACGAGAGCCAGATCGACGCGGCGGTGAGCCACGGCGAGCGCAATCTGGCCTTCCCGGGCCTGACCGGCAGCGTCGTGGTTCAGCGCATCTGCGAGAGCGTGCAGACCAACGCGGATGTGTTGCGCCAGCTGCATGCCGCCGGCATCGATCCGGGTACGACGGTGACCGTCGCCCAGGAACGGGACGGCGTCACCATCGACAAGTCCGGCGACAAGATCCGCCTCCCGCGTGAGGTGGCGTCCCGGGTGTTCGTCGCGGCGCACTGAGGCGTGTCCGGCCCGCCGAGGGCCGGACCGTGCGCGAAGGCGTCCAGCCCTGCGGGGCCGGACGCCTATCCGTCGGTGGTGTTCATCGCCTGCGCCAGGGCGAAAAGCTTGCCGTTCATGGCCTTCACGGCCGCCGCGTCGGCGCCCTTCTCGAAGGTGAACTTGAGCGTCTGCAGCTGCTTGGCCTCGCTCAGCCAGCCGATCTCCACGGTCGGCCCGTGGCCGTCCTTGGCCTTGCCGGTCAGCCGATAGGCGGCCTTGCCCAGTTTCTTGAGCTTGGTCGCCTTCGCCGGCATCCGCTCCTCGAGGAAGATCTCGGCGTCCACCTTCGTCGTATCGACGACGGAGAGTGACAAGTCGGGCCACTCCTCGTCGATGTTCTGCACCACGCAGGTGGACGTCTCGTCGACCTGGCCGGAGGCGGCCACCGAGAACGTGACGCCGATCCTCTCCTCGATGAACGCCCAGTCCCAGAGGATGCAGGCGCCACCGGCGGAAGCGGCGGGCGGGGCCACGACCTCCACCGGGGGCAGCGATGCCGCGGCGGGCTTCTCATCGCGCGGACCGCACCCGGAGACGACGAGCAGCACGGCGACGGCCGGCATGGCGAGACGCGTACGCACTGAGATCCTCCCGAGTCCGCGCACACCTTATTGGGCGCGGGGCAGGAGCGGAAGGCCCGGGATCGCGATCACTGTCCGTTCAACTTGACGACCCCTGTCAAGTATCGCAGGATGGGCGTATGGACGCCCTCGCCGAGCAGTTGCTCCGCCTCGTCGACGTGCGCCTGCTCGACCCGTTGGAGATCCTGCTGGAGGACGACGGGATTCCCGGTGGGCTGCGTACCGTGCTGCGCCACCGGGCGGCGGCGTGGGCCGACACCATCGAGCACAGCGACGACGCGACGGCCGTCCGCACGCTCGCCCGGCTGATGGCGACGCTCTATCCGGAGGAGCACGCGTTCGCCCCGCCGGCCGACTGGTGGCGCACGCCGCTCGGCCAGGCCGTCGTGCGCCGGGTCGGTCATCCCTATGCGGAGACGGTGTCCTACGCAACGGCCGGCGCCATGCTCGGCATCAGCCGCCAGGGGGTACATGATCTTGTGCGCCGTGGCCGTCTGCCCCGTCATCCCGATGGTGGCGTTCCGGTCAGCGCGGTCCGCGACCGCCTGCTGACCGGGCCACCGCCCCCTTCCGACCCGTCATCGACCGATCCGCCACCGCTCTGAGGGCGGCTGGGCGCCGCCACACAAGGCACTGGGAGCCTCAATGATCAACGACCGCCTCATCGACGCCGGCGAGCTGCCCATCGCCGTCCGCGACTTCGGTGGCGACCAGCCGCCGCTGCTGCTCCTGCACGGCGCCGGGGCGAACCTCGCGCACATGACCACGCTGGCCCGTGCGCTGCGGCCCCGGCACCGGGTGATCACCGTCGACCTGCGTGGCCACGGCCGCTCCGGCGACGGCCCGTGGACCTGGGACGCGGCGCTCGCCGACCTGGCCGCCGTGTGCGTACAGATGGAGCTCGACCGGCCCGCGGTGGCCGGGCACTCGCTGGGCGGGATGATCGCCGCCCTCTGGGCCCAGCGGCACCCGGAGACACCCGGCGTGGTGAGCCTCGACGGCAACCCGCCGCCCACCTCCCCGGCGCACCTGCCCGGCCTGCCCGAGGAGAAGGCGATCGGCGAGCTGGCCCGGCTGCACGCCGTCTTCGACGCGATCGAGGCCACGGCCGGCCAGGTCATCCCCGCCGACCAGCTGCCCGACCTGGTGGAGCGCCAGCAGATGGCGGCCCGCGACATGGGCGCCAACGAGAAGGTCTGGATCGAGGGCTTCCGGCGCAATCTGGTGCATGTGGACGGTGAGACCTCGATCCGTCCGTCCGCGCAGGCGACGGCCGAGCTGCGGGCGCTGATGAACTCGCTGGACCTCAGCCCGGTGTACGCCGCGACCACCTGCCCGGAACTGGTCGTGCTGCCGACCCGCAGCCTGCCCGAGCAGGAGCCGTTCGCGGAGCTGTACGAGGCGCACCGCCGGTTCCTGGTGGAGCAGGCGCGATCGGTGCCGCACCTGCGTTACCTGTCGCTCGCCGACGCCTCGCACGCCATGGTGATCGAGCAGCCGACCGTGCTCGCCTCAGTCATCAGCGACTTCCTGGCCCAGCACCGCTGATCGATTCCGGTCGCCGGCGGCGGGAGTGCCGGCGGCAGGGATGTCGCCTGCGGCGGGCTTCAGCGGCCTTGCGGCGCCCGAGGCGGCCAGGCCGACGGCCAGGGCGCCCAGCACGACGAGCAGCGCCTGGCGCATACCGACAATGTCCAGCGCGTCCTGCGCGGCGGGCGCCCGGGAGAGCCAGCCGGCATAGGCGAAACCGTTCATCGCGAACGCGACGCCGACGGCGACCTTGGCGGAGTTCAGGCGCTGATCGACGTCTGCCACTTCTCGAATTTACTCGAAATCGGACAGTGACATCGACACTATATTGATCACCACGATTGCCAGGCCGATCAGCGCCGGCCAGAGCACGGCGCCGGTGAAGGCGCCCACCGCGCTGTCCCGCCGGGACCGGCGCTGGTGCCACTGACCGAGCAGGATCACCGCGAGCAGCCCGGCGCCGGCGAGCGACCACGCGACGGCGACGTTCCGCACGAACGGCATCGCCAGCAGGACCGCCAGCCAGATCCCGAGAGATTGAACAAGCCCACCGGCTACCGCATCAGTCTTCCGCACGTGGTCCCCGCCTCGCCGATGTCTGGACGCGATGCAGTGTGCCCCACTTGATCAACCAACCGTGCCCGGACGGCAGGATGCCTCCCCCCGGACCGGGTGGGAGGCATCCGTCAGGTGCTCGCTCAGCTGCAGCCGGAGGTGGAGCCGCAGCCCTCGCAGACGTAGCAGGAGCCGGCGCGGCGCATCTTCGTGCCGCAGGTGAAGCAGAGCGGCGCGTCGGCCGCGTGGCCGGTGACCACCTCGAGCAGTTCGGTGGACGAGCCGGCCTGGTGTGCCGGGGCCGGCGCGGCCTTCGCCTCGGCGACCTCGGCCACGGTGACCGCGGACGAGACGACCGGGGTGGCGGCGATCGGAGCGGCGGGCGCCGGAGCGGACGCGGCCATGCCGGCCAGGTCCACCGTGGCGGCCTCGGCAGCCGCCTCGGCCTGGGCCTGGGCGGTGCGCTCCTTCGCGGTGAAGATGCCGAGCTCGGCGCGGGTGTCGTAGGGCAGGAAGTCCAGCGCCAGGCGACGGAAGATGTAGTCCATCACCGAGGAGGCCATCCGCACGTCCGGGTCGTCGGTCATGCCGGCCGGCTCGAAACGCATGTTGGTGAACTTCGCGACGTACGTCTCCAGCGGGACGCCGTACTGCAGGCCTATCGAGATGGCGACCGAGAAGGCGTCCATCACGCCGGCCAGGGTGGAGCCCTGCTTCGACATCTTCAGGAAGACCTCACCGAGGCCGTCGTCCGGGTAGGACGACGCGGTCAGGTAGCCCTCGGCGCCGGCGACCGAGAAGGACACCGTCTCCGACGGGCGCTTCTTCGGCAGGCGCTTGCGGACCGGCCGGTACTCGATGACCTTCTCGACGACCTTCTCGACCGCCTTGGGCTCCTCGGCCGCGGCGGGCGCGGTCGCGGTGGCCTTGGTGCCCTTGCCGGCCGAGAGCGGCTGGCCGACCTTGCAGTTGTCGCGGTAGATCGCGAGCGCCTTGAGGCCGAGCTTCCAGCCCTGGTAGTGGATCTCCTCGATCTCCTCGACGGTCGCCGTCTCCGGCATGTTGACCGTCTTCGAGATCGCGCCGGAGATGAACGGCTGCACGGCCGCCATCATCCGGACGTGGCCGATCGGCGCGATCGCCCGCTCGCCCATGGCGCAGTCGAAGACCGCGTAGTGCTCCGGCTTGAGGCCGGGGGCGTCGACGACGTTGCCGTGGTCGGAGATGTGCTCGACGATCGCCTCGACCTGCTCCTCGGGGTAACCGAGGGTGCGCAGCGCGCGCGGGACCGTCTGGTTGACGATCTGCATCGAACCGCCGCCGACCAGCTTCTTGAACTTGACCAGGGCCAGGTCGGGCTCGATGCCGGTGGTGTCGCAGTCCATCATCAGGCCGATGGTGCCGGTCGGGGCGAGCACCGACGCCTGCGCGTTGCGCCAGCCGTTCTTCTCACCGATCTTGTTGCCGTTCTTCCACTGCTTGGTGGCCTCACGGACGATCTCGGTGGCGACGGCGCCGGACGGGCGGATCTCGTCGTTCGCGGCGGCGTGCTTGCGCATGACCCGCTGGTGGGCGTCGGCGTTGCGGGCGTAGCCGTCGTAGGCGCCGACGATGCCGGCGAGCTCGGCCGAGCGGCGGTACGCCGTGCCGGTCATCAGCGAGGTGATCGCGGCTGCCACGCCACGGCCGGCCTCCGAGTCGTACGGCAGGCCGGACGCCATCAGCAGGGCGCCGATGTTCGCGTACCCGATGCCGAGCTGGCGGTAGGCGCGGGTGGTGACCCCGATCTTCTCGGTCGGGAAGTCCGCGAAGCAGATCGAGATGTCCATCGCGGTGATGATGAACTCGACGCTCTTGACGAACTTCTCCACCTCGAAGCCGCCGTCGGAGCGGAGGAACTTCATCAGGTTGAGCGAGGCGAGGTTGCAGGACGAGTCGTCCAGCGACATGTACTCCGAGCAGGGGTTGGACGCGGTGATGCGGCCGGTCTCGGGGTTCGTGTGCCAGTCGTTGATGGTGTCGTCGTACTGCAGGCCGGGGTCGGCGCACTCCCACGCGGCCTGGGCGATGCCGCGGAAGAGCTTCTTGGCGTCGATGGTCTCGATGACCTCGCCGTTGAGCCGGCCGCGCAGGCCGAACTCGGTGCCCTCCTCGTACGCCCGCATGAACTCGTCGCTGACCCGCACCGAGTTGTTGGCGTTCTGGTACTGCACGCTGACGATGTCGGCGCCGCCCAGGTCCATGTCGAAGCCGGCGTCCCGCAGCGCGCGGATCTTGTCTTCCTCGCGCGCCTTGGTGGAGACGAACTCCTCGATGTCCGGGTGGTCCACGTCGAGGATGACCATCTTCGCGGCACGCCGGGTGGCGCCGCCGGACTTGATGGTGCCCGCGCTGGCGTCGGCGCCGCGCATGAAGCTGACCGGGCCGCTCGCGGTGCCGCCGGAGGAGAGGAGCTCCTTGGAGGAGCGGATCCGGGAGAGGTTGACGCCGGAACCGGAGCCACCCTTGAAGATCAGACCCTCTTCCTTGTACCAGTCGAGGATCGAGTCCATCGAGTCGTCGACGGAGAGGATGAAGCACGCGCTGACCTGCTGCGGCGACTTGGTGCCGACGTTGAACCAGACCGGCGAGTTGAAGCTGAAGACCTGGTGCAGCAGCATCCAGGTGAGCTCGTGGTCGAAGACCTCGGCGTCGGCCGGCGACGCGAAGTAGCCGTGCTCCTCGCCCGCCTTGCGGTAGGTGCTCACCACGCGGTCGATCAGCTGGCGGAGCGAGACCTCGCGCTCCGGCGTGCCGACCGCTCCGCGGAAGTACTTGGTCGTGACGATGTTCGCGGCGTTCACGCTCCAGAACGCCGGGAACTCCACGCCACGCTGCTCGAAGTTGATCGAGCCGTCACGCCAGTTGGTCATGACGACGTCGCGGCGTTCCCATTCCACCTCGTCGTACGGGTGAACGCCCTCCGTCGTCCACACCCGCTCCACACGCAGCCCCCTGGTCGCCGCGCCCGCGCCGCTCGTCCGGCTGCGCTGGCGACCTGCTGTGATGCCGTCTCCGGCCATAAGGATGTGCTCCCCCTCGTAGTACCCGCGGAAAGGTGTAGCTGAATGTCGGCTGTGATCAGCCGTTGAGCTTTGGTGCCCGCGCGCCGGACCGCGGCGCGACGGCGTGTCGCGTCCCGGGTTCCCTGACGGCGGGTGCTTCGCGGAGCGCGGCGATCTCTTTCTCGAACTCGTCCAGAGAATCGAACGCCTTGTAGACACTCGCGAACCGGAGATAAGCCACCTGGTCGAGCTCACGCAGCGGCGTGAGGATCGCCAGGCCCACCTCGTGGCTGGGGATCTCGGCAGCTCCCCGCGCCCGGACGGTCTCCTCGACCCGCTGCGCGAGCAGCGCGATCGAGTCCTCGTCGACGGGACGGCCCTGACAGGCCTTCCGGACGCCACTCATGATCTTCGTCCGGCTGAAGGGCTCGGTGACGCCACTGCGCTTCACCACCGCGAGGACCGCTTCCTCGACCGTGGTGAACCGCTTGCCGCACTCGGTGCACGACCGGCGGCGACGGATCAGCTGACCGTCGTCGGCCTCACGCGAATCGACCACGCGTGAGTCGGCGTGACGGCAATACGGGCAGCGCACCGCGGACCCCCTCCGGATTCCCCCGAACCGGCTCGCAGACACGCAGAAGCACAGCTTCGCCTCGGTCAGGACCGATGCGAGGCTGTGGACGGCATGTGGATAACCGGGGAGAGGGAAACCCAACCTGTGGATGACTTGCATCCGTGTAACCACTAGATGTTGGGGTCAACGCTATGCCCCGGCAGACGGCGGCGCAAGTTCAGCAGCATGCCGACGCGCCGGGTTTTTCAAGCTCACCACCAGGGGTGATGCCACGATCACTCGCCGCAGCGGGTGGGGGTGACGTGACGCGCCGGAGATCCGGACACCCCACTCGTCCGGTGACCACGAAGGGACAGCGAACGGCGCTGGTCAGCCTTGCGACGCAGTAGTGAACAACACGACACTCGCGAGGAGCGCGAGGAGGAGATAGACACCGAGCAGCACGACGCGGCCACGCCGGGTGAGTCGCACGGGCGGCGCCGCGTGTCGCATCCCACTGGAAACCATGACGACCCCTCTCTCGGACACCCGTTCGATAGAACGCCCGTACGACGGTCTATCAGAACACGCGTACGGAAGTCGAGTCCTCGGGCGCGACACGCCGGAGAAAGATCGTACAGATGTTTGAATATGTCGCATGTCCCTATTACGGTTTCCCGTCAAGAGGGGTCAGCCGGGCAAACGTCATCCCCACAGCGTCGGTCCGGCTCCGCGACGCACCACGTGCCGGAAGGCACTGGCCGACAGGGAGGGCGGACGTGTCGACCGACGACCGCACGAAGCAAACACCCGGGCAGCAGTCCGTCAAGAGGGGCGAGGCCGCCGCCCCGGCCGGCATCCGCCGCCGCTCACCGGGCCGGGCCCGCAGCGCTGACGCGCCCCAGCTGCGCTCGGTCACCCCCGTCGGGCACGCCCCCGAGGTCGTCGCCCCGGACCTGACCGCACGGCAGCGGCGCATCCTGGAGTTCATCCGCGACTGGGTGGAGCGGTACGGGTACCCGCCCAGCGTGCGGGAGATCGGCGAGGCCGTCGGACTGGTCTCCCCGTCCAGCGTGGCGTACCAGTTGAAGGCCCTGGAGACCAAGGGCTACCTGCGCCGCGACCCGAACCGGCCGCGCGCCGTGGACGTCCGGATGCCCGGCGAGATGGTCGACGACGATGCGCTGCGCGCCGCCCGGCCGCAGCCGGCCTACGTGCCGCTGGTGGGCCGGATCGCCGCCGGTGGCCCGATCCTGGCCGAGCAGACCGTGGAGGACTTCTTCCCGCTGCCGCGCGAGCTCGTCGGCGAGGGCGACGTCTTCATGCTCGAGGTCAAGGGCGACTCGATGATCGACGCGGCGATCTGCAACGGCGACTGGGTCGTGGTCCGCCAGCAGCCGACGGCCGAGGCCGGAGACATCGTGGCCGCGATGATCGACGGTGAGGCCACCGTGAAGAGCTACCGCCAGCGCGACGGGCACGTCTGGCTGATGCCGGCCAACCCGGCGTTCGACCCGATCCCCGGTGACGACGCCACCATCATGGGCCGCGTCGTGGCCGTCCTGCGCCGCGTCTGAGCCGAGAACGGCGAAAGGGCCGGCCCCGTCTGGGGCCGACCCTTCTCGGTGCTTGCTGACGCCTACCGGCCGGATCACGCGGCGCCTGACCGGCGGTGCTCGCGCATCAGCGGTCGCGCGGCGCGCGAGTTGCGGTCCCGCGCTGCTCGCGCGTCAGCTGTCGCGCGGCACGCGGGTTGCGGTCCCGCGCTGCTCGCGCGTCAGCTGTCGCGCGGCACGCGGGTTGCGGTCCCGCACTGCTCTCGTGTCAGCGGTCGTCCGGGCGGCCGCCGCCACCGCCGTAGACACCGCCGCCACCGCCGCCGCGACCGGACGGCGGCTTGGGACCGCGCGGCGGCTGCTGCGGACCCCGCGGACCGCCCTGCTGGGGTCCACGCGGCGGGACCTGCTGCGGGCCGCGCGGACCGGCGCCACCCTGCTGCGGACCCCGCGGGCCACCGCCCTGCTGAGGACCGCGCGGCTGCTGCTGCGGACCACGCGGGCCGCCCTGCTGCGGACCACCCTGCTGCGGACCCCGCGGACCGCCGCCCTGCTGCGGACCACGCGGCGGAACCTGCTGCGGACCGCGCGGCTGCTGCTGCGGACCACGCGGGCCACCCTGCTTCGGACCACCCTGCTTCGGACTGCCCTGCTTCGGACCGCCCTGCTTCGGACCGCCCTGCTGCGGACCCCGCGGGCCACCGCCCTGCTGCGGACCACGCGGCGGAACCTGCTGCGGGCCTCGCGGGGGCTGCTGACCGGCGGGCCGGCCGTACTGCCCGCCGCCTCCTGCTGCTGCTCCGGCCGGCGCGCCCGCCGGGGCGCCGCCGTAGACGCCGTTGCCACCGCGCTGCGGGCCCGGAGCGCCCGGCGGCGGACCGGCCTGGGCGCCGCCGTAGACCGGGCCGGCTCCCCCGCCCGGCCGCCCGTACGCCGGGGCGCGCTGCGGCAGCCCGCCGACGCCGATGAGCTCGGTCTCCGGGTCGGCGGTGTTCAGGCCGCCGGGTAGGTCGTCGGCCTCGGAGGCCGCGGTCGCCCGCGGGGACTTGCGGAACCGCACGATGCCGAAGACACCGGCCGCCACCAGGAGCAGGCCGAGCCCGCCGACGCCGGCGACCAGATAGGTCAGATTGTCCAGATCGGTGTACCACGCGGCGCCGGAGCTGTCCTGGCCGGACTTCTTCGAGATCGCGGCGACCTCGGTGGCCGGCGTGTACTCCCGGATGTTGTTGGCGACCTTCAGATCGCCGTTCATGTCCGAGACGGTGATGAAGGACTTGCCGTCCGGGCTGTACGAGATCGCCTCACCGAACGGCTCGTTCGGCAGGCCGGTGGTCCGTGGCTCCTTCTTCAGGGCCGCCACCACGTCACCGTTCTCCACGTCCCACTCGAGCGCGTCGGTGTACGTCCGGAGCACGACCTTGGCGCCGCCCGGGGCGACCGCCCCACCCGTGATCGTCTTGTTGCCGATCCGGGCCAGCGCGTTGCCGGCCGTCTCGGTGGCGTTGACCTTCAGGTCGGCCACCTTGGTCATCGGCACGCCGGCGGTGCTTTTCGCCACCAGGGCGGCGGACGGCTTGTAGACCCCGGCCGTCGCGCCGATCTCCTTGGTGATCACCAGGGGCAGGCCGTCGCCGTCGATCAGCAGGGCCTCGGCGTCGTGGTTGTCACCGCCCGGGTAGGTCATCCGGTACAGCGTCGGCTTCTTCCCGCCGTCGGCCGGCATCTTCCAGACCGCGACCGCCTTGCGCGGGTCCGCGCCCTCGGTCCGCACCGCGTTGTCACCGATGTCGGCGATCCAGATCGTCTTGCCGTCCGCGGAGAGGACCATGTCCTCCGGGTCCTTCGGGCCGTCGCCGCTGTACTCCTGCTCCTTGGTGACGACGCACTTCTTGTTGAGGAAGAAGATCTTGCGCTTGGCTTCATCGGTGGTGCCGTCGTCGATCGCGACGTAACCGTCGTCCGTCGCCACCAGCCCGGAGATCTCATCCAGCCGCTTGTCGACGATCTTGCAGAGTTTCTTGCCGGGTGTCGCCTTGGCACTCACCGTCGGCGCGGGTGTCGGGTCCTCGGCGGACGCGCTGGAGGAACCGACCATCACGAAGCCCATGGCCACGATGATCGAGAAGACGAGACGCCGCATCCGCACAGTGTCGCACGCGGCGTCGCCCCCCGGTATTACGTGTGGATCAACGCTGGTGAGAGCGATCTTGAAGGTCGTCCCTCACAGCCGGAAAGCCTCCAGCTCAGCGGCGATTTCCTCGCTCACCCGGACCCGAAGCTCGGTCCCGTCGTCCAGGTGTCGGGACTGCAGCACCTGACCGGACCGGTGCACCCTGGCCACCAGGTCGCCCCGGTCGTACGGCACCAGGACCATCATGTCCACGGCGGGACGGGGCAGCCGCTCGGCGATGGCCGCATGCAGCTCGTCGATGCCCGCTCCGGACCGCGCCGAGACGAAAACGGCGTCCGGCCATGTCCGCTTGAGCCGCAGGATCGTCTCTTCGTCGGCGGCGTCGACCTTGTTGACCGCCAGCAGCTCGGGAATCCGGTCGGCGCCGACCTCGCCCAGCACCTCACGGACCGCGCTGACCTGACCCTCCGGGTCCGGATGGGCGCCGTCCACGACGTGCACCACCAGGTCGGCCTGGGCCACCTCCTCCAGCGTGGAGCGGAACGCCTCCACGATCTGGTGCGGCAGGTGCCGGACGAAACCGACCGTGTCGGACAGCGTGAAGACACGGCCGTCCTCCGCGGCGGTCCGCCGGGTCGTCGGGTCGAGCGTGGCGAAGAGCGCGTCCTCCACCAGCACGCCGGCCTGTGTCAGCCGGTTCAGCAGGCTCGACTTGCCGGCGTTGGTGTAACCGGCGATCGCCACGGCGGGGACACCGCTCGCGGAACGGCGGGAGCGTTTGGTCTCCCGTACCGTCTTCATGGCTTTGATCTCACGCCGCAGCTTGGCGATCCGGGTGTTGATCCGGCGACGGTCGGTCTCCAGCTTCGTCTCACCGGGACCACGCGTGCCGACACCGCCGCCGCCCGAGCCGCCGCCGGCGCCACCGCCCTGGCGGGAGAGCGAGTCACCCCAGCCGCGCAGCCGGGGCAGAAGGTACTGCAGCTGGGCCAGCTCGACCTGGGCCTTGCCCTCGCGGCTCTTCGCGTGCTGGGCGAAGATGTCGAGGATCAGCGCCGTACGGTCGACGACCTTGATCTTGACTTGTTGTTCGAGGTTGCGCAGCTGAGACGGGGACAGCTCGCCGTCGCAGATGACCGTGTCGGCGCCCGTGCTGAGCACCACGTCACGCAACTCGTCGACCTTGCCGCGACCGATGAACGTGGCCGCGTCGGGTTGTTTACGTCTCTGGATCAAACCCTCGAGCACCTGGGAACCGGCGGTCTCGGCCAGCGCGGCGAGCTCGGTCAGCGAGTTCTCCGCGTCGGCGACACTTCCCTCGGTCCAGACGCCGACCAGCACCACTCTTTCGAGTCGCAACTGGCGGTACTCGACCTCGGTGATGTCGGTCAGCTCCGTGGAGAGACCCGCCACACGCCGCAGCGAATGACGCTCTTCCAGCTCGAGCTCACCGGTGGTCAGGTCGGGCTCGTCCAGCACTGGTGCCTGGTAGGTGTTTCGCAAAAGTGACCTCCTCCGGCCCGATCGTGGCACGTCACGCCTCTGCGCGCATCCACATAACCCGGCCGGACGTTCTGGCAGTTTGAAACTGACTATTGAGTAACCACCGCGACGGCGCCTGCTATTCCGCAAGAGCGACAATACGGAGAGACAGCCACTTGACGTCGAAGGGGACACCGTGGTGACCACCCGCCTGCCGAGCGCAGGATTCTCGATCACGATTCGCATCGCAGTGACCGCTGACGCCTCGTCCATCGGCCGTCTCACCACCTGTGTGGGCGAGGCCGGCGCGATCGTCACGGCACTGGACGTGGTCGACTCGGACGCCACACATGTGATCGTCGACCTGACCTGCGACACCGCCGACGCGGCGCACGCCGACCAGGTCGTCAAGCAGCTCGAGGACCAGGACGGCGTCGACGTCCGCAAGGTCTCCGACCGGACCTTCCTGCTGCACCTCGGCGGTAAGATCGAGGTCAGTTCCAAGGTCGCGCTGCGGAACCGGGACGAGCTGTCCCGGGCGTACACGCCGGGTGTGGCGCGCGTCTGCATGGCGATCGCCGAGAACCCCGCCGACGCCCGCCGGCTCACCATCAAGCGCAACACCGTGGCCGTGGTCAGCGACGGCTCCGCGGTCCTCGGGCTCGGCAACATCGGTCCGGCCGCCGCGATGCCGGTCATGGAGGGCAAGGCCGCCCTCTTCAAGCGGTTCGGCGGCGTCGACGCGTGGCCGGTGGTGCTCGACACCCAGGACACCGACGAGATCGTCGCGATCGTGAAGGCGATCGCTCCGGCGTACGGCGGGATCAACCTGGAGGACATCGCGGCGCCGCGGTGCTTCGAGATCGAGGCGCGGCTGCGCGAGCTGCTGGACATCCCGGTCTTCCACGACGACCAGCACGGCACCGCGATCTGCGTGCTGGCGGCGCTGACCAACGCGTTGCGGGTGGTCGGCAAGCGTCTGGAGGACGTCCGGGTCGTCGTCTCCGGCGCCGGGGCGGCCGGCACGGCGATCATGAAACTGCTGCTGCGCCAGGGCGTGGGCGACATCATCGCGTACGACCGGAAGGGCGCCCTGCACCGCGGGATGCCCGACATGTCGGAGACGTGGCAGTGGCTGGCCGAGCACACCAACAAGAGCGATTACTCCGGTGACCTGCCCGGCGCCATCGTCGGCGCGGACGTCTTCATCGGCGTCAGCGCGCCCAACCTGCTGACCGGCGAGGACATCGCCAAGATGGCGGACAAGTCGATCGTGTTCGCGCTCGCCAACCCGGACCCGGAGGTCGACCCGCGCGAGGCCCGCAAGCACGCGGCGATCGTGGCGACCGGCCGTTCCGACCAGCCGAACCAGATCAACAACGTGCTGGCGTTCCCCGGCGTGTTCCGCGGCATGCTCGACGTGAGCGCCGAGGAGTTCACCGAGGAGATGGCGCTCGCGGCGGCCCGGGCGATCGCCGACGTGGTGGGCGAGGACAAGCTGAACCCCACGGTGATCATCCCGAGCGTCTTCGACAGCCGGGTGACGCCGGCCGTGGCGGCGGCGATCCGGGCCGTGGTGCGCGGGGTGCCGGCGCCGTCGAACCCGGCCGCGACGCCGGACTCGGAGCTGGACAAGGCCCCGGAGGGCATCTTCTAGCCCGCTCGTCCCCCAGGTCCCCGCGTCGCCCGCGCCTTCCTCCGCGCGGCGAGGGCGACGCGGTGAGGGCCGCGCGCAAGGCGGCGACGCGGCGAGGGCGACGCTGTGGAGGGCGTGGGCAAGGCGGTGGCACGGCGCGGGCGACGCGGCGGCAAGGCCGCGGCGTGGGCTACGGGGTGGACCAGCCGGTCAGTTCGCCCACGTAATCGGTTATCAGGCCGGCTGCGCCCGCCTCCACCAGCGCGCCCCAATGCGCCCGGTCATTGGCGGTCCACGGCATCACGCCGACGCCCACCGCGGCGAGCTCCGCCACCACCGGCGCACCCTGCAGCACATCCACCACGGACGGGTTGCAGAGCGCCACCCCCAGGTCCCGGCACTGGGACACGGTCTCGGCGTCGAAGCGGAACAGCAGCAGGCCGCGGCGCAGCTCAGGAGCGATCTCCCGGGCCTTGCGGAGCACGTCCGGGTCGAAGCTCTGCACCACCGTCCGCTCCACCAGGTCGCGGGACGCCAGCTCGGCGATCACCGTCTTGACCTCGTCCAGGGTGGCCGGGCTCTTGATCTCGACGAGCAGCTCGGGCGGGGCCGGGCGGAGCAGGTCGAGGACCTCGGCCAGCGACGGGACCCGGGCGCCGGCGAACGCCGGGCTGAAGCGGACACCCGCGTCCAGCTCGGCGATCTCGTCCCAGCGCAGGTCCCAGACCCGGCCGCGGCCGGTGGTGGTGCGGTCGACGGTGCGGTCGTGGATCACCACGGGCACGCCGTCGGCGGTCACCCGCACGTCGAACTCGACGATCGTGGCGCCGGCCCGCACCGCCGCCTCGAAGGCGGGCAGCGTGTTCTCCGGGGCCGCCGCCGCATAGCCGCGGTGGGCGACGCGATGGAGCATCAGGACACCGTGCCCGTGGCTACCAGCACGGCCGGGCCCTCCAGCCACCAGTCCCCCGCCTCGTCGGCGGTCACGATCAGCCGGCCGCCGGGCACGTCCACCGCGATCGAGCCGGTCTCCAGCCCGCGGTCACGCAGGGCCACCGCGCCGACCGCGAGGGCGCCCGTGCCGCAGGAGAGCGTCTCGCCCGAGCCGCGCTCGTGCACCCGCATCAGCACGTGCCCGTCCACGCCGTCGACGGGCTCGCCCGGCTCGACGAACTCCACGTTCACCCCGTGCGGGAAGACCGCCGGGTCGACGAGCGGCTCCCGGGTCAGGTCGAGCGAGCCGAGGGCGACCCCGTCGTGCAGGCCGCAGACCAGGTGCGGGTTGCCGCAGTCCACCGCGACTCCGGGGACGGTCAGGGGTCCGACGGTCGCGGTGCTCCCCGCGTACGCCCGGGGGGTCGTCATCCGCACCCGGATCGTCTCCGCGCCGACCACAGCGACCATGATCCCGGCTCGCGTCGCCACCGGCAGGCCCGCCGGGCCGGGCGTGGCGAGCTCGTTCTCCAGCAGGTAGCGGACGAAGACGCGGACGCCGTTGCCGCACATCTCGGCGATCGAGCCGTCACTGTTCCAGTAGTCCATGAACCACTCGGCCTGGCCGGCGGAACCGGCGGCCTCCGGGTGCTTGGCGCTGCGGACCACCCGCAGGACGCCGTCGCCGCCGATGCCCCGGCGCCTGTCGCAGAGCGAGGCGACCAGCTCGGGCGTGAGGGTGAGCTCGCCGTCCGGGTCGGGGAGGATCACGAAGTCGTTGCCGGTCCCATGGCCCTTGGTGAAACGCAGTCCTTCGGTGACACGCGATCCGTCGGTGGCACGCTGTCCTTCGGTGACACGCTGTCCTTTGGTGAAACGCACGCCGCCCATCATCGCGCAGCCGCCAGAGCGTCGGCCACCAGCGTCGGCGCGGCGCCGTCCAGCCAGGTGACCGCGGGGTCGCGCCGGAACCAGGAGCGCTGCCGGCGCACGAACCGGCGGGTGCCGCGAACCGTGTCGTCCTTCGCCTCGGCCTCGGTCAGCACGCCGTCGATCTGCGCGAGGGCCTGCTGGTACCCGAGGGCGCGGGAGGCGGTCCGGCCGTCCCGGATGCCGGTCAGCCCGCGGACCTCGTCGACCAGGCCGGCCGCCCACATCAGGTCGACCCGCAGCGCGATCCGCTCGTCCAGCTCGGCGGTGTCCCGGTCGACCCCGATCTGCACGGCGTCGTAGACCGGCACCGGATCGGGCAGGGCCGCGGTGAAGGGCTTACCGGTCAGCTCGATGACCTCCAGGGCCCGGACGATCCGCCTGCCGTTGGAGGGCAGGATCTTGGTGGCCGCCACCGGGTCCTTGACCGACAATTCCGCATGAAGTGGGGCGGTTCCCTCGGCGGCGAGCCGCTCCTCCAGCCGTGAACGGATCTCCGGCGACGTCCCCGGGAACGCGAAGTCCTCCAGCACCGCCCGCACGTAGAGACCCGACCCGCCCACCAGCAGCGGCACCCGGCCACGGCCCAGGATGTCGTCGATCGCCGCGCGGGCCAGCCGCTGGTACTCCGCGACCGCGGCCGGCTCGGTCACGTCCCAGATGTCGAGCAGATGGTGCGGAACGCCCTCGCGTTCCGCCACGCTCAGCTTGGCCGTGCCGATGTCCATGCCGCGATACAGCTGCATGGAGTCGGCGTTGACCACCTCACCTCCCAGTTCATGGGCGAGAGCGATGCTCAGTGCGGACTTGCCGGCCGCCGTCGGACCGACGACGGTGACCACTCGATGACCTGCTCGGGACGGCACCGGCCCACCGTAGGACACCGTTGTGTCACGGTCGCTCGCGGGAGCTTTCCCCGGACCGGGTTGGACCTGTGACAATGCGCGAGAAAGAATGCCCGTGGGAGAGTTGGCATTCACTGCGCTATGGCGGTGGCCGTGGGTCCCGGAAACGGGACAGGCGGCGCCGGGAGAACGAGGATGAGCTGATGAACGACTGGACGGCCTTCGGGCGCGTGGATGCCGACGGCACCGTGTACGTGAAGACCGCCGAGGGCGACCGGGTGGTCGGCTCCTGGCAGGCTGGTACGCCGGAGGAGGGTCTGGCGCACTTCGCTCGCCGATTCGCCGACCTGGTGACCGAGGTCGACCTCGTCGAGGCTCGCCTCAAGTCGGGCGCCGCCGACGCCTCACATTCGCTGAGCAGTGTGAAACGTCTGCGCACCACGCTCGACGAGGCTCACGTGGTCGGTGACATCGACGGCCTGGCGGCCCGGCTGGAGCGGCTCGCCGCCCTCGCCGAGGAGAAGGCCGGCGAGGCCCGCGCCGCCCGCGAGGTGGCCCGCACCGAGGCGCTCGCGCGCAAGACCGCGCTCGTCGAGGAAGCGGAGAAGATCGCCGCCGAGGCGACCGGCTGGAAGACGGCCGGCGACCGCCTCAAGGAGATCCTCGACGAGTGGAAGACGATCCGCGGCGTCGACAAGAAGACCGACGGCGAGCTGTGGAAGCGGTTCGCGACCGCGCGGGACGGGTTCACCCGCCGCCGCGGCGCGCACTTCGCCACCCTCGACGGTCAGCGCAAGCAGGCGCAGACCGCCAAGGAGGAGCTGGTCAAGGAGGCCGAGGGCCTCGCCGACTCGACCGAGTGGTCGAGCACGGCGAACCGGCTCAAGGAGCTGATGACCGAGTGGAAGGCGGCGCCCCGTGCCGCCAAGGAGGCCGAGCAGCGCCTCTGGGAACGCTTCCGGGCCGCTCAGGACGCGTTCTTCACCCGGCGCAGCGAGGTCTTCTCGGCCCGCGACGCGGAGTACCAGGGCAACCTGGAGAAGAAGCAGGCCATCCTCGCCGAGCTCGAGGCCCTCGACGTGGACGCGGACGCCCGCGGCGCGCAGAACAAGCTGCGTGACGCCCAGGCCGCGTGGCACGAGGCGGGCCGGGTTCCGCGTGAGGCGTCCGCCTCGCTGGACCGCCGCTGGCGGGCCGCCGAGGAGCGCATCCGCGTGGCGATGGACTCCGCCTGGCGCAAGACCAGCCCGCAGGACAACCCGCTGCTGCGTCAGATGCGCGACCAGGTGGCCGAGGCCGAGCAGCGTCTCGCCCGCGCCCAGGCCGCCGGCGACAACCGCCGGATCAAGGAGGCCGAGCAGGCCCTCGCGTCGAAGCGCCAGTTCCTCGCTCTCGCCGAGCAGGCGAACTGACCTCAGCTGCGGGAGAAGGCGGCGGGCCGTTGGTCCGCCGCCTTCTCCTTTCCGGTACGGATGACAAGAGGCGCCCGAGAGTCCGGGGCGGCCTCGCTGCCGGGTCCCGGCCGTCCGGCCGGTTTCGCTACCGGTGCATGGCCGGGCTCTTCTCTCCCCGCCGTTCGGTTTCGCCCTGCCGCTCGGTCCCGCCCTGCCGCTCGGTCCCGCCCTGCCGTTCGGTTTCGCTCGCCACCGTCGACAGTTCGGACATGTCGGCGTTTCCCCCGGTGCAGACGACGGCGACCCGGCGGCCGGCGAAGTGCTGCGGGTGGGCCATGACGGCGGCCATCGACGCCGCGCCGGCGCCCTCGGCCTGGGTGTGCGCCGCAGTGGCCAGCAGCCGGCGCGCGTCGGTGATCTGCTCGTCCGTGACCAGCAGGAAGTCACTGAGCCGGCCGGCCATCAGCCGCTGCGGCAGGGCGTATCCACGGCCGGTGGCCAGACCTGCCACGGCGGTCCGGTTGGGCCGTGCGACGAGGGTTCCGGAACGCCAGGAGTCGTGCGCTGCCGGCGACGCCGACGCCTGGACGCCGATCACCGCGCAGTTCGGGGCCAGGGCCTCGGCCACCACGCACGCGGCCGCCGCGCCGGTGCCGCTGCCGATCGGCACGACTATCGCGTCCAGGTCCGGGTGTGCTTCGAGGATCTCCAGGTACAGGGTGCCGACCCCGGCCAGCAGCTCCGGCGTGTCACCGGGGCTGATCAGCCGGGCACCGGTCTCCTCGGCGATCTTCCGGGCGTGGCGTTCGGCCTCCTCCAGCGAATTTCCGGTTCGCACCGCGGTGGCCGACCAGCCTTCGACGGCCTCGGCCTTCGCGACAGGCGTGCCGGACGGCATGACCACGGTGCAGTCCACGCCGAAGACCCGGCTCGCGTAGGCCAGGGACTGCGCGTGGTTGCCGGTGGAGTAGGTGACGACGCCATGACGGCGCTCCGCCTCTGTCATCTGCGACAGAAGGGTCAAACCGCCACGCACCTTGAACGCTCCGACCGGCTGCGTGTTCTCGTGCTTGATCAGCACGCTGGCGCCGGTGGCCCGGTCCACGAGCGGGTAGGACCAGATCGGCGTCGGCGGCAGGTGATCCGCGAGCAGAGTCCGGGCGGCGCGCACGTCGGCGAGGGTGAGTTCCATGCTGCTGATCATCAGTCGCCAATGACACATAGGTCCAATGTCAAAGTCCTGGCGTACCTATAGAAGCGATTGATAGGTTGCGGCGATGCTCGACGTCACCCGGCTCACCGTGCTCGTCGCGGTCGCCCGGCACGGATCCGTCACCGCGGCCGCTCGCGCCCTGCACTACGCCCAGCCCTCGGTGAGTCACCACCTGGCCCGGCTGGAGGCCGAGACCGGGAGCGTGCTGCTGCAAAAGGTGGGCCGGGGTGTGCGGCTCACCGACGCCGGCCGCCTGCTCGCCGACCGGGCCGAGGAGATCCTCGGCCGGCTCGCCGCCGCCGAGGCGGAACTCGCCGCGCACACCGGGTTGCGCAGCGGGCGGGTGCGGCTCGCGGCGTTCCCGTCGGCGCTCGGCACGTTCGTCCCGGTGGCGGCGGCGACGTTCGCGCGGGCGCACCCGGAGGTGGATCTGCGGTTCACCGAGGCCGAGCCGCCGGAAGCGGTGCGGCTGCTGCGCAGCGGCGAGGTGGAGGCGGCGGTGGTGTTCGCGTTCCCCGGGGAGCCGGGCCCGGACGGGTTACGCCATGAGCATCTGCTGGACGAGGAGACGAACCTGATCGTGCCGCCGGGGTGGGACGGGGATCGGCTCGCGGACCACCAGGACCGGCCGTGGATCGGCGGCTGCGAGCGCTGCCAGGGCCGGTTGCGCAGCGCGTGCGCGGCCGAGGGGTTCACGCCGGACATCCGGTTCACCACCGACGACTACGTGGCGGTGCAGGCGCTCGTCGCGGCCGGTCTCGGCGCCACCACGTTACCGGCGCTGGCGCTGGCCGCGCATCGCCATCCCCGGGTCCGGGTGGTCCCGCTGCCGGACGCGAGCCGCCGGATCTCCGTCGCGCTGGCCGGCGCCCCGCCCGATCCCCCGGGCACGGCCGCCCTGCTGACCCACCTCAGAGCGGCCATCCGTTCCACCCAGCCCGCCTGAAACCGCGCGTGGAGTTCGGTGCGGAGCTCGCCCCGAATCAACACACGACCCGGGCGACCACCCCGCGTGTGGAACTTGGGCGCGGACCGCGCCTCAGGTCCACACGCGCGAGGGGACGCCGGGGCCGGCGGCGGGGTGCGCCGGCGGAAGGGGCCGTCAGGTGGCTGCTGGGCGGGAGTGGTCGATGCTTCTGGGAGTTTGGTGCGCGTAAAATGTCGGGATTTTAGAGGGCGCAACCCTGGGCCGGCGGGAGAGGGGCGGGGGCGCCGATCGTGGGGAGGCCCAGGGAGACGCCCTTGAGCTTGGGGGCGCGGCCGGCCTCGTGGGCGTCGCCGGCTCGGGTGCGGCGGTGCGAGAGCGGGTCGCCGTCGGCGTTGAGGTGGTGCGGGGCCGCGTAGGTGACCACCGTCTCGACGATGTCTCCGGGGCGCGGCGTGGTCGTGCCGGTGGCGAAGTGGACCAGGCGGCCGTCGCGGGCGCGGCCGCTCATCCGGCCGGTGCGCTCGTCCTTGCGGCCCTCGCCGACCGCGACCAGGATCTCGACCTTCTCGCCGACCAGTTTCTTGTTCTCCGCCCAGGTGATCTCCTCGAGGGTGGCGATCAGGCGCTCGTAACGCTCCTGGACCACGGCCTTGGGCAGCTGCTCCTCCATGGTCGCGGCGGGGGTGCCGGGACGTTTCGAGTACTGGAAGGTGAACGCGCTGGAGAAGCGGGCCTGGCGGACCACCTCGAGGGTCTGCTCGAAGTCCTCGTCGGTCTCGCCGGGGAAACCGACGATGATGTCCGTGGTGATCGCGGCGTCCGGCATGGCGGCGCGCACCTTGTCCAGGATGCCGAGGTATTTCTCCTGGCGGTAGCTGCGGCGCATCGCCTTGAGGACGCGGTCCGAGCCGGACTGCAGCGGCATGTGCAGCGAGTGGCAGACGTTCGGCGTCTCGGCCATCGCGGCGATCACGTCGTCGGTGAAATCCTTCGGGTGCGGGCTGGTGAAACGGACCCGCTCCAGGCCCTCCACCTCGCCGGTCGCGCGCAGCAGCTTGCCGAACGCGAGACGGTCGCCGAACTCGACGCCGTAGGAGTTCACGTTCTGCCCGAGCAGGGTCACCTCGAGGACGCCCTCGGCGACCAGCGCGCGCACCTCGGCCAGGACGTCGCCGGGACGGCGGTCCTTCTCCTTGCCGCGCAGCGACGGGACGATGCAGAACGTGCAGGTGTTGTTGCAGCCCACCGAGATGGAGACCCATCCGGCGTACGTCGATTCGCGCTTCGTGGGCAGCGTGGAGGGGAAGACCTCGAGCGACTCGAGGATCTCGACCTGCGCCTCGTCGTTGTGCCGGGCGCGCTCCAGCAGGGCCGGCAGCGACCCGATGTTGTGGGTGCCGAAGACCACGTCGACCCAGGGCGCCTTCTTGACGATGTCGCCCTGGTCCTTCTGCGCGAGGCAGCCACCGACCGCGATCTGCATGCCCGGGTTCTTCAGTTTCGTCGGGCGCAGGTGACCGAGGTTGCCGTAGAGGCGGTTGTCGGCGTTCTCCCGGACCGCGCAGGTGTTGAAGACCACGACGTCCGCCGCGTCCGCGGTCGCGGCGCGCACATAGCCGGCGTCCTCCATCAGGCCGGAGATCCGCTCGCTGTCGTGCACGTTCATCTGGCAGCCGTAGGTGCGCACGTCGTAGGTGCGGGCGCTGCCCTGGATTTCGGTAGTCATGGCAATTGACCAGGCTACCCGCTAACCCGGCGGAGGCCGCTCCCGCGTCGGGTCGGGCTTGAACCGGGAACGGCCACACCCCTTCTCCACCGCGCACACCGGATCCGCGCCGGTGCACGGCCGCACCTCGCGGCGCTCCGGCCCGTCGTCGGTCTCGGTCTCCGTCACGTGCACCGGACGGAGCGTCCCGTCCGGCTCGGCCAGGACGTACCGGGTGGGGTTGAGGGTGTCGTCGGGGAGCAGGACCGCGGCACGCAGCCGGACCGCGACGGCGCTCGCGATGGTCTCCTCGGCCAGCTCGGAGGGCGCGAGATAGACGTCGACGAGTGTCGGGAAGTCGCCACCGACGTGATAGACGTCCGCCATCAGGTCGCCGGGCAGCGCGTTCTCGATCTCGCCGACCCCTCGTTCCAGGGCGCCGGCCAACGCTCCCCGTACGCGGTCGGCGTCCAGACGCCGGGCGACACACCAGTTCCAGAGGCCGTCCGCCATGTCCACCATGCTTTACACCTCTCCCACCGGGCACGGGCTGTGTTACCGCTCCGTGACCATTCTCGACACGATCCGATACTGACCGCCCCCTAGGGTGTGTCCATTCGAGTGAACCGACAACGAGTGGATGGACCAGGGGTGACAGACGAAGCACTCATCGTGCTGGAGAGCGTCAACAAGTGGTTCGGACCCTTGCACGTGCTGCAGGACGTGGATCTGTCTGTCGCGCGCGGCGAGGTGGTGGTCGTGATCGGACCCTCCGGGTCCGGCAAATCCACCCTGTGCCGCGCCATCAACCGGCTGGAGCCGATCGACTCCGGCACGATCACGTTCGACGGGCAGCCGCTCGCCGCCGAGGGCCGGGCGCTGGCCCGGCTGCGCAGCGAGGTCGGCATGGTGTTCCAGTCGTTCAACCTCTTCGCGCACAAGACCATCCTGCAGAACGTGATGCTGGGGCCGGTCAAGGTGCGCAAGGAGAAGCCGGCCGTGGTCCGCGACCGGGCCATGGGCCTGCTGGAGCGGGTCGGCATCGCGAACCAGGCGGAGAAGTTCCCGGCTCAGCTCTCCGGCGGCCAGCAGCAGCGCGTCGCGATCGCACGCGCGCTCGCCATGCAGCCCAAGGCGCTGCTCTTCGACGAGCCCACCAGCGCGCTCGACCCCGAGATGGTCGGTGAGGTCCTCGACGTGATGACCTCACTCGCCCGCGAGGGCATGACCATGGTGGTGGTCACCCACGAGATGGGCTTCGCGCGGCACGCGGCGAACCGGGTGGTCTTCATGGCCGACGGTCAGCTGGTCGAGCAGGCGCCTCCGGCCGAGTTCTTCGCGAATCCGAAGAGCGAACGCGCCCGCGACTTCCTCTCCAAGATCCTCACGCACTGACATATCTGACGCATTTGTCCAGAACCCCTGTTTCGAGGAGCGTAAACATGCGCATCACCCGATTGGCAGCCACCTTCGGCGCGCTCACCATGGCGCTCGCCGTGGCGGCCTGTGGCGGCGACGACGGCGATGCCGGCAGCTCCGGCGGCGCCTCCGGCATCGTCGGCAAGGCCTCCGGCGACAAGAAGCTGGTCATCGGCGTGAAGGCCGACCAGCCGGGTCTCGGCCTGCAGACCGGCTCCAGCTACACCGGCTTCGACATCGAGATCGGCAAGATCATCGCGAAGGGCCTCGGTGTCGAGGAGAGCGGGATCGAGTGGAAGACCACCGTCTCGGCGAACCGTGAGCCGTACATCCAGCAGGGCCAGGTCGACCTGGTGGTCGCCACCTACACGATCAACGACGAGCGCAAGAAGGTCGTCAACTTCGGCGGGCCGTACTACATCGCCGGCCAGGACCTGCTCGTGCCGGTCGACTCGACGATCACCGGCCCGGAGGCCCTCGCCGGCAAGAAGGTCTGCTCGGTGAGCGGCTCGACCCCGGCCAAGCGGATCCAGTCGGACTACAAGGACGCCCAGCTCCAGCAGTTCGACTCGTACTCCAAGTGCGTGACGGCGCTGGCCGGCGGCCAGGTGGACGCGGTCACCACGGACGACATCATCCTCGCCGGCTACGCCGCGCAGGAGCAGTACGCCGGCAAGTTCAAGGTGGTCGGCAAGCCGTTCAGCGAGGAGCCGTACGGCATCGGTCTGAAGAAGGACGACAGCGAAGGCTGCAAGAAGATCAACGAGATCCTCACGGCCGCCGCGTCGGACGGCTCCTACAAGGCCGCCTGGGACAACACGCTCGGCAAGAGCGGCACCCCGGCGCCGGAGCTCGACACGACCAAGATGACCAACTGCTCCTGAATTTCCTGAGATGAGCGGAGCCGGGTCCCCCGGCTCCGCTCTCCCTTTGCCTGAAGGTGCCGATGGACGTCTTCTCCGATCCCTACAACGTCGACGTGTACGTGACCGGGTTCCTCTGGATCCTGAAGCTGACCGCTGCCTCCACGGTGGGCGCGCTCGTGCTCGGCGTGCTCCTCGCCGCCATGCGGGTCTCGCCCGTGCCGGTGCTGCGCGGCTTCGGGGCGGCCTGGGTGAACACGTTCCGGAACACGCCGCTCACTCTGATCATCTTCTTCTGCTACTTCGGCCTCTTCTCGACGCTCGGGTTCTCGGTCTCCGACGAGATCGACCTGAACAACTACTGGCTCGGCGTCATCGGCCTCTCGGTGTACACGGCCGCGTTCGTCTGTGAGGCGATCCGCTCCGGCATCAACACGGTCCCGGCGGGACAGGCCGAGGCGGCCCGCGCCATCGGCATGTCGTTTCGGCAGACCCTCACCATGATCATCCTGCCGCAGGCCGGCCGGGCCGTGATCGCGCCGCTCGGCAGCATCTTCATCGCCCTGTCGAAGAACGCGACGATCGTCGGCACGATCGGGCTCATGGAGTCGTCCAACGCGATGAAGGAGCTGATCAACGCGAACGGCGACGCCGTCATCCCGATCTTCCTGGTCTTCGCGGGCACGTTCGCGGCGGTGCTGATCCCCGTCGGGTACGGGTTCAGCTGGCTGGCCAACCGTCTGGCGGTGAAGCGATGAGTGTGGAAGCTGTTCTCTACGACCACCCCGGGCCCCGGGCCAAGCGGCGCAACGCGATCCTCACCGTGGTCTTCGGGCTGGCCCTGCTCGGGCTGCTCTACTGGATCTACGCGAAGTTCGACGAGAAGGGCCAGTGGGACGCGGCGCTCTGGAAGCCGTTCACCGAGGCCAGCACGTGGACCGACTACATCGTCCCCGGTCTGTTGCACACCCTCGGCGCGGCCGCGGTCGCGATGCTTCTCTCGCTGACGTTCGGCATCGTGTTCTCGGTGGGGCGGCTCTCCGAGCACTGGTGGGTGCGCATTCCGGCCGGCGCGGTCGTGGAGTTCTTCCGGGCCGTACCGCTGCTGCTGTTGATGTTCTTCATCTTCTACGGCCTGCCGTTCATCATCGAACAGCCGATGTCGATCTTCTGGGCCGTCGTGATCGGTCTGACCCTGTACAACGGGTCGGTGCTGGCCGAGGCGTTCCGGGCCGGCATCCTCGCGGTGCCGCGCGGGCAGAGCGAGGCGGCGTACGCGGTCGGCATGCGCAAGAGCCAGGTGATGCGGGAGATCCTCGTCCCGCAGGCCGCGCGGTCCATGCTGCCGGTGATCGTCAGCCAGATGGTGGTCCTGGTGAAGGACACCGCGCTCGGCTACATCATCTCGTACCCGGAGCTGCTGCAGTTCGGCGTCAACAACGTCGCTGCGAACTTCGGCAACGTGGTGCAGGCCGCGATCGTGGTCATGATCATCTTCATCCTGGTGAACTCCGCGCTCACGGCGCTGGCCGGGTGGCTGGAGCGGCGGACCCGGCGCAGCGGCCGTGCGCCCCGGGCCACGGGCCAGCCGGTTCCGGCCGGGCTCACCCAGACCGGTGAGGCCGCCGGCGACTGATCCGCACGGTTCTTTACCGGGCCAGCTCCGTGACGCGGGACTCTCTGACGACCGTGACGCGGATCTGGCCCGGATAGGTCAGCTCCTCCTCGATCTGCTTCGCCACGTCGCGGGCCAGCACCGCCGCCCCGATGTCGTCGATGTCGTCCGGCCGCACCATCACCCGGATCTCGCGACCCGCCTGCATGGCGAAGACCTTCTCCACCCCGACCTTGCCGCCGGCGATCTCCTCGATGCGTTCCAGGCGTTTCACGTACGCCTCCAAGCTCTCCCGCCGTGCGCCGGGTCGACCGCCGGAACACGCGTCGGCCGCCTGGGTCAGCACGGCTTCGATGGTCTGCGGCGGCACCTCGTTGTGATGCGCTTCGATGGCGTGCACCACGTCCTCGTGCTCCCCGTACTTGCGGGCCAGGTCCGCGCCGATCAGCGCGTGACTGCCCTCCACCTCGTGGGTGAGCGCCTTGCCGATGTCGTGCAGGAACGCGGCCCGCTTCATCGTCGGCACGTCCAGCCCCAGCTCGGCTGCCATGATGCCGGCGATGTGGGCGGTCTCCACCAGGTGTTTCAGCACGTTCTGGCCGTAGCTCGTGCGGTATCGCAGGCGGCCCAGCAGCTTCACCAGCTCCGGATGGATGTTCGTGATCCCGACGTCGACGAGCGCCTCCTCGGCCGCCCGGTCGCAGAGGACCTCGACCTCGTTCTTGGCGCTGTCGAAGACCTCCTCGATCCGGTGCGGATGGATCCGGCCGTCCAGCACCAGTTTCTCCAGGGTGAGGCGACCCACCTCCCGGCGTACCGGATCGAAGCAGGAGAGCAGCACCGCCTCCGGAGTGTCGTCGATGATCAGGTTCACCCCGGTCGTCGACTCGAACGCCCGGATGTTGCGGCCCTCCCGGCCGATGATCCGGCCCTTCATCTCGTCGCTCGGCAGGTGCAGGACGCTGACCACGCTCTCCGCGGTCTGCTCACTGGCGATCCGCTGGATCGCGTCCACCACGATGTGCCGGGCACGGGTGTCGGCGGTGTTCTTCGCCTCGGTCTCGATGTCGCGGATCAGGATCGCCGCCTCGCGCTTCGCCTGCCCCTCGATCGACTCGATCAGCTCGGCCCGGGCCGTGTCGGCGGTCAGCGCGGCGATCCGCTCCAGCTCCCGGCGCTTCGTCTCCTCCACCCGGGCGATCTCCACCTCCCGCTTGGTGAGCGTCGCCTCCCTGGTGTTGAGATCGCTCTCCAGCGCGGCCAGCCGGCGTTCCCGCTCGACCAGGCGCTCCACCTCCTCGCCGTGCAGGCGCTCCCGCTCGTCGATCCGGGCCGCCCGGCGCTCCACCTCCGCGGCCTGCTCCTTCACCGTGGCGTTGAGCAGCGCGACCTCACGCTCACCGGAACGGCGGGCGGCGGTACGGAGCTGCTCGGCATCCGCCTCGGCCTGCCGGTGGGCGTGCTCCAGAATCGTGTCGGCCTCGCTGTGCGCGGCCTCCAGGACACGGCGGGCCTCGGCTCGGGCGGCGCCGGCCTCGGCTTTGGCGGCGGCGGTCTCGGCGCGTACCGACGCGGCCTTCGCATTGGCGTCGGCGATCTTCGCCTGGGCGGCGCCGACCTCCAGCTCCTGCCGCTCGTGGGCGTCGTGGCGCTCGGACTGCATCTGACGCAGCGCCCGCGCCCCGAGGACGAGCCCGGCTATCACCGACGCGGCGAGCACGATGACAGCAATCACGAGCACCCAGTCCAGGGGGGTCATCTCGCCGCGTCTCCCTTCGCCGCCGGCGCGGTGGTCTACGCGCGCGGCCATCCTGCGGGATGCCCGACCAAGGCAGTGATCGCGGACGGCATGGGGGCGAAACGCTTCGCCGCCGGTTTTCCCGGCCTTCCAGTCTCTGACCCTCACGGCGGCGACAGGCATGCCGGTTGCGCCGGCATGCCGGTTCCGGCTTGCGGCCGCTGGACCTGCCCTTTCGCGGCCTGCCCTTCGCTGCCCGCCCTTACGCGGCCTGCGCGGGTCGGCCCGCCCGCTCGCGGTTGCCCTCGTGGGCCGCTTGCTCGCGGTTGCCCTCCGCGGTTGCCTCTGGAGGGCGCTTGCTTGCGCTTGGGCCTGGGCGGCTTGGCGCTTGCGGCCCGGTGTGGCGTTTCGACGGTGCGGCACAGCGGCAGCCCGGGCGGATGCCCTGGTTGCCTCCGCGGTGCTCAGCGTTTCCGAGTCGCTGGCACCGCCGCGCGGCATGTGCCTGCCGTGCGGTGTTCAGTTGCGCCGTCGTGCGGGCTTTGGGGTACTTATGGCCGGCTCGCGCCTAGGTGAGCATCACCCGCCTGGCCGGAAACGACCGTCACCCCATGTGATCAGGATGCCGGACCTCTTCCTGCCGGGCCGGCTGCTCGCCGTTCGGGTCAGAGTGTGTGGAGTTGTGGGTCGGCTGCCGATATGTCCCGTCGCCGCCCGCGTGGCTCGCGGCCGGTGATGGCATCGGCTGGCACGGATGAAGCGTTCAAGTGATGCCGTAATGTAATGCGATCTATGTTGTGACTGTTGCTTGCGATGGTCGAACAAACCTTGTGTAACGCGAGGCTAGGTCGCGAGCACCGCTTCGGTCAAGGACTCATGATTCGGCAGCGGATAGGACGTAGGGCACAGACGTGCTTACGCCCAGCTCACGATCGCGCCGGGCATTTCCGACGTACCGTGTGATGACGCCTCGATCATCGTTACCGAGTCGCAACCGAGGCCCTGTTCATTATCGCCCTTGCCGCAACCGTGTGTAGCTGTGGCACCGGGGGTGGTCTTCGTGGGGGTTGCTGGGAACGCCACGAATTTCACATCAGGACTATATCGGTGAGAGCTCCCGGTATCGCCATCAACCGTGCGCTCTGCTGTCCGGCGCCGGAGTAGGGCCGGGATGGGGCCGGGCGGACCGGTGGAGGCGGGCGCGCCGGAGGTCCAAGGTCCGCGTTCGGTCCGCCGGGTGGGCGGAGGAACGGCTCGGCTGGCGCACGGAGGGTCACGCCGACGCGCGGCCGCAGGCAGTCGCCCCGCAGTGCGGCTGCGGCGCCAGGAACCGCCCGCGCAGATGTCACGGCGCGAAGATCGGCCCGCCCCGCAGTGCGGCCGCGCGCCAGGAAGCACCCGCGCGGGCATCACGGCGCGAAGAGCCGCCCGCGCGGATGTCACGGCGCGGAGAACCGCCCGCGCGGATATCTCGGCGCGAGCCGCCCGCGCGGGCTCCCGGCACCAGGAGTCGCCGGCGTCGGAGTCGGGGGGCGCGGGGAGCCGCCCGGCGCGGTATCAGGCGTCGGGGTCGGCGTTTCCGGCCAGGGCGTCGGGGTCGATGGCGTCGGCGAACTCCGCGGCCTCCGCGTCACGGGCGGCCAAGGCGTCCTTCACCGCTCGGATGGCCACGCCCGCCGGATAGCCCTTGCGGGCCAGCATCGCGACCAGGCGACGGAAGACCGCGTCGGGGGTGCCCGTGGCGGTTCGCAGCTTGCGGTCGACCAGGGCCCTCGCGGCGTCGGCCTCGGCCTCGTCGTCGACGGCCTCCAGGGCGACGCTTGCCACTTCCGCGTCGACGCCGCGCTGGCGCAGCTCGTTCGCCAGCGCTCGCCGGGCCAGACCCCGGCCGTGATGCCGGCTGGAGACCCAGGCCCGGGCGAAGGCCGCGTCGTCGATGATGCCGACCTCGTCGTAACGGTCGAGGACCTCGGCGATCACCTCGTCCGAGATGCCCTTGCGGACCAGCGCTTTCGCCAGCTCGGCACGGGTCCTCGGACGCGCCGAGAGCTGGCGCAGGCAGATCTCGCGCGCGACCTCCGACTCGGTCCGTGGGTCGGCGGCCTTCCCCGGCCCGGAGCCCTCCCGGCCGCCGAAACCCCGGCCGCCGGGGCCGGTACCCTCGTCGTTGATGTCGCGGCCACCGAAACCACGGTCGCCGGGGCCGGCACCCTCGTCGTTGATGTCGCGGCCACCGAAGCCCCGGGAAGCTCGCCGCCGCCCGGCGGACCGGCCACTGCGGCCCCGCGACGACCCGGTGGGATCGGGGTCGTCGCCGCGGGGAGAGCCATCGCCCGCGAGCAGTTCGGCGTCCCGCTCCGGGGAGCCGCCGAGGTAGTAGCGACCCGTCAGCGGCGGTGAGCCGTCAGCGGGCGGGGCGTCAGCGGCCCGGGGCGGGATGGCATCCCACCCTCGCCCGGACCGCGCACCACGTCGTCCTGGCATGGCGGATCACCGCATCAGAAGTCGACCGGCGGCAGCTCGGGGCCACCGGCGGCGTCGCCGGCGGTCTGGCCGACGCCGAGCTTCTCCAGGATCTTCTTCTCGATCTCGGCGGCGACGTCGGGGTTCTCTTTGAGGAACTCCCGCGCCTTCTCCTTGCCCTGGCCGAGCTGGTCGCCGTCGTACGTGTACCACGCGCCGGACTTGCGGATGATGCTCTGCTCGACGCCGACGTCGATGAGCGAGCCCTCCCGCGAGATGCCCTTGCCATACATGATGTCGAACTCGGCCTGCTTGAACGGCGCGGCCACCTTGTTCTTCACGACCTTGACGCGGGTCCGGTTGCCGACCACGTCGGTGCCGTCCTTGAGGGCCTCGATGCGGCGCACGTCGAGGCGGACCGAGGCGTAGAACTTCAGCGCGCGGCCACCGGTCGTGGTCTCGGGCGAGCCGAACATGACGCCGATCTTCTCGCGGAGCTGGTTGATGAAGATGGCGGTGGTGCCGGTGTTGCTCAGCACACCAGTGATCTTGCGGAGCGCCTGGCTCATCAGGCGGGCCTGCAGACCGACGTGGCTGTCGCCCATCTCACCCTCGATCTCGGCGCGCGGCACGAGAGCGGCCACCGAGTCGATGACGATGATGTCGAGCGCGCCGGAGCGGATCAGCATGTCCGCGATCTCCAGGGCCTGCTCACCGGTGTCCGGTTGGGAGATCAGCAGAGCGTCGGTGTCGACGCCGAGGGCCCGCGCGTAGTCCGGGTCGAGGGCGTGCTCCGCGTCGATGAACGCCGCGATGCCGCCGGCCCTCTGCGCGTTCGCCACGGCGTGCAGGGCGACCGTGGTCTTACCGCTCGACTCGGGACCGTAGACCTCGATGACGCGGCCTCGCGGCAGGCCGCCGACGCCGAGCGCCACGTCGAGAGCGATGGAGCTCGTCGGGATGACGGCGGTCTGCACGACCGGCCGCTCCCCGAGCCGCATCACGGACCCCTTGCCGAACTGCTTGTCGATCTGTGCCAGCGCGAGTTCGAGCGCCTTTTCCCGATCCGGACCTGCCATTGCCGCCACCCCAATATTCGACTTCGCGTTCGCGGTCTTCGCCGAAGAGCTTCTGTTCACCACGGCCGACACGGTATGCGGTGGGTACGACAAAAATCTCCTGCCCCACCCGGGCCTGTGGATAGCCGAGCCGCTGTGGACAATAGCCGAACACCTGTACGACGATCGAGCGACACGCCAGAACAAGCGTACGAAAAACGCGTCAGCGCAGGCGGGAAGGCACCCGATCGGGGTAAGCCGCCACCACTGCACGCCAGATAGTGGCGGTCTCGACACCCTGAGTTATTGCTTCGTCGATGGTGCGCCCGCCGAGCGCCGAAAAAGTTTGGTCCGTCGCGATGCTGCGCGCATACGCCGCCCCGAACGACTCCTCGAGCCGCCCCCAGAATTCTGTCAACCGCACCGTACGAGCGTACTCAAACGGTCGCCGCCACCTTCAGATCGTCGACCAGCCCCCGGTACGCCGCGTCCCGGTTGTCGGCGCGCAGCACCGCCGATGGATGGATCGTCGCGAGCGCCTGGATCTCGGCGACCGGGAAGTCCTCCGGGTGCTGCGCGGAGGCCGGCCACGGCATCAGCCGACCGCGCGACCGGGTCACCCGGAACGAGGGGCCGAGCAGCGCTTTCGCCGCGGTGGCGCCGAGCAGCACCACCAGCTCCGGCTGGAGCCGGGAGAACTCGGCGACCAGCCAGGGCCGGCAGGCGGTGATGTGCGTCGGGCCGGGCGTCTGGTGGATCCGCCGTTTGCCGCGCATCTCGAACCGGAAGTGCTTCACCGCGTTCGTGATGTAGAGCTGGGCCGGATCGATGCCGGCGTCGTCCACCGCCTCGCGCAGCAGCCGCCCGGCCGGGCCGACGAACGGCAGGCCGTGCTGGTCCTCCACGTCGCCGGGCTGCTCGCCGACGAAGACGATCCGCGCGTCCTCCGCGCCGCGGCCGAAGACGGTCTGGGTGGCGTCCTGGAACAGCTCGCAGCCGCGGCAACCGGCTGCCGCGGCTTTCAGCTCGGCGATGTCGCGGGGCTGCGGCGGCACCCACTGCTGCGCGCCGGGTGGCGCCTCGGTCGATGACATGGGCACCGTTTTACCCCCGGGGTCCGACAGGATGCCGTCCCCCGCGACACTTCCGGGGGACGAGAATCAACGGAACGGAAGAGCCACCCCCCGGGTACGGACGGAGGCGGCGACCGCTTCGGCCAGAAATGGGATCTCTTCAGCCGACAGGGTGCTGACCGTGATGCGAATGCCGGGGGCCGAGCGGATCCGGAAAAGGGAACCGGGGGCCACACCGTACCCCCGGTCGCGGAGCGACGAGACGGCCCGCAGCTCGTCGGGAACCGGGACCCAGACGTTGATCCCGGTCTCGCCGAAGGCGGGAACTCCCTGCGCATGCAGGGCGGAGAGCAGGCCCTCGCGCCGGGCGGCATAGGCCCGCGCGGCCTCGGCGACCTGCTCGGTGACCTCCGGATCGCGCCACAGCCGCAGCAGCAGCCGCTGGGTGATCGTGGAGACCCAGCCCATGCCGATCCGCATCCGGCCCACCACCCGGGCCACCGTGGTCTCGTCGCCGGCCATCACCGCGATCCGCAGGTCGGGGCCGAACGGCTTGGAGGCGGAGCGGACGAACGCCCAGGAACCGGTCACCGGGCCGACGCAGTGCGGCGGGCTGTCGGCCAGCTCGGCGGCGTGGTCGTCCTCGATCACCAGCACGCCGGGATGGGCGGTGAGCAGCTCACGCAGCAGGGCCGCACGGGGCTCGGAGACGGCGGCGCCGGTCGGGTTCTGCGCGCGGACCGTGATCACCGTGGCCCGCGCGCCGGACCGCAGCGCGGCGTCCAGCGCCTCCGGGTCCATCCCCTCGGTGTCGACGGCGACCGGGAGCGGGCGCAGGCCGAGCGCCGCGAGCAGGTCGATCAGGCCGCCCCAGCCCGGGTCCTCGATCGCGACCGCGTCGCCCTGGCGGAGATGGGCGGTGAGCAGTCGCTCGATCGAGTCGAGGGCGCCGGCGGTCACGGCGATCGACGCGCCGGTGACCGGCACCCCCTCGGCGAGCAGGCGGGGGCGGGCCGCGTCGATCAGCTCCGGCATGGTGACCGCCGACGCATAGCCCTGCGGGGGGCCGGTCTCGGCGGCGACCGCCGCCAGCGAGGGGCCGAGCGGGGGCAGAAGGCGCACGTCGGGCTCGCCGGACGAGAGATCGCGGACGCCGGCCGGCACCGGTGGCGCGAGGTCGGCGCGGAGCATCGCGACGGCGGGCCGGGACCGCACCCGGGTGCCGCGCCGGCCCTCGGTCTCGACGACGCCGCGCTGGCGCAGCTCCTGATAGGCCTTCGACACGGTGGCCGGGCTGACGTGCAGCGCGTCGGCCAGCACCCGCACCGACGGCAGCGCGGCGCCGAAGACCCAGTCGCCGCGCAGCACGCCCGCCTCGATGCTCGCCGAAATCTCGGCGGCGCTCCGGCCATCGACCTGATACTGTTCTGCCACAGATGCGATTCTGTACTAGTACAGCGCTCCCCGCAAGGAGACCCACCGATGACCGACCTCTATCAGCCGACCGAGCGCACCACCGCCACCCGCAGCCGCCACAAGATGCGGTATGACCGGGAGCTCGCTCACGCCATTCTGGACGAGGCGCTCGACTGCGCGGTCGGTTTCGTCGTGGACGGTGAGCCCTGCGTCCTCCCGAACCTGCACGTCCGGGTCGGCGACACCCTCTACCTGCACGGCTCCACCGGCTCCCGGATGATGCTGGCGGCCCGCGGCGAGGGCATCCCGCTCTGCGTCGCGGTCACGCTGCTGGACGGGATCGTCTACGCGCGATCCCAGTTCAACCACAGCGCCAACTACCGCTCGGTGGTCGTGCACGGCGCCGCCCGGCCGGTGACCGACGAGGCGGAGAAGGCGCGGGTGCTGACCGCCATCGCCGACAAGGTCGGTCCGGGGCGCTCGGCGGACAGCCGGCCCGGCGACCGGCGCGAGCTCGCGCAGACCAGCCTGCTGGCGCTCCCGCTCGCCGAGGTGTCGGTCCGGGTGCGTTCCGGCGGGGTCGGCGACGAGCCCGAGGACCTGGACTTGCCGTACTGGGCGGGCGTCCTGCCGTTGCGTACCGTTGCCGGCCCGCCGGAGCCCGACGCCGGGGTGACCCAGGCGCCCCCGGCCTACCTGCCGGGATCGCCGTCGGCATGGCAGACGCCGGTCGTGCTGGAGGGCGAGCATGTGCGGCTCGAGCCGCTGACGCCGGGTCACGTGCCGGGCCTGTTCGCGGCGCTCGCCGACGACGAGGTCTGGCAGCACATGCCGGTCGCCCGGCCGGACCGGCCGGAGCAGGTCGCCGACGTCGTCGCGATGCTCCTGCGCGGGCAATGGCAGGGGCACCGCTGCGCCTGGGCACAGATCGACCCCACGACGGGTACGGTGGTCGGCCTCACCACCTACCACGACATCGACACGGAGCTGAAGGCCGTCGCCATCGGCTACACCATGGTCGGCCGGAAATGGTGGCGGACCGGGGTCAACACCGAGGCGAAGCTGCTCCTTCTGGAGCGGGCGTTCGACGTGCTCGGCGCCGAGCGGGTGTTCTGGTACACCGACGTCCGCAACGAGCGCTCCCAGCGTGCCATCGCCCGCCTCGGCGCCAGCCGTGACGGCGTGATCCGGCGGCACCGGCGGCGGCCCGACGGCACCTGGCGGGACACCGTGATGTTCGCGATGACGGCCGACGAGTGGCCGGCCGCAGCGCAGCGGCTGCGCGATCGTCTGGCGGCTGCGACGCGAGAGGCATGACAGTGCTGGGCATCACCGACTTCTGGACCTACGTGCTCGGCGTGGTGGCGATCATCCTGCTGCCCGGGCCGAACTCGATCTTCGTGTTGTCGGTCGGGGCGCGGCGCGGTGTGCGGGCCGGTTACCTGGCCGCCGGTGGGGTGTTCCTCGGCGACGCGGTCCTCATGATCCTGTCGGCAACCGGGGTGGCGTCGCTGCTCAACACGTACCCTCCGCTGTTCCTGGTGTTGAAGTACGCCGGGGCCGCCTACCTCCTCTGGGTCGGTGTGAACATCATCCGCAGCGCGTGGGGCCGGTGGCGGAACCGGGGCGGGGCCACGACCGTCACCACCGAGGACATGCCGGGGCTGCAGCACCCGTTCCGGCGGGCCGCAGTGATCAGCCTGCTCAACCCGAAGGCGATCCTCTTCTTCATCTCCTTCTTCATCCAGTTCGTCGAGCCGGGGTACCCGCATCCGGCGCTGTCGTTCCTGGTGCTCGGCGCGGTCGTGCAGTTCTTCAGCCTGCTGTACCTGAGCGCGCTGATCTTCGGTGGGCGGTTCATGGCCGGGCAGTTCCAGCAGCGGCGGCGACTGGCCGCGGGCGCCTCGACGGGTGTGGGCGCACTCTTCGTCGGGTTCGGGATCAAGCTGGCGACGGCGAGCGCGGGCTGACCCGGTCCCTCAGATCTCGCCTCAGGTCTCCGCTCCCGTCTCAGCTGCGGCGGGCGGCGTCGGCGGGGTCCGGCGGGTGGTCGGTGTAGAACGTGGTGCGGACCATCCGGAGCTCGTCGAGGTGGGTGGCCCAGTCGGTGTCGGGGGTGGCCCAGCCGATGGCGAAGGCGTCGTCGCCGACCGTCAGCCATCGGGTGCTGACCCGGCGCAGCGTCCCGTCGTCGCGGTAACGGACATCCCAGTCGGCGGCCTGGTGGAGCAGTGGCACGGCGGCGACGCCGAGTGAGGCGTACCCGGGGATTCTGCCCTCTTTGCGGAGGCGCCGGTCCTCGGCGCGGCAGGCCTTCACCGGGCTGAGGGCCGGGTCACGGCCGGTGTCGAGGCTCATCGTCCGGGCGCCGGTCGGTTCGCGGAAGCAGTACAGGGTGCCGATCCGCTGATAGGTCCAGCCGTCCGGGACCGCCAGGTGGAAACCGGAGCCGTCGGTGAAATAGGACCATCCGGCCTGCAGGGTCCAGCCGTTGACGCCGCGGGCGGCGCCCTTCTGCGGGGTGGCGGGGAGCCCTGCCGGTGGGGCGGCGTCGCAGACGATCGGGGAGAAGCCGCCGGGGCGCGGGGTGGCTTTCCGTGAGGCCACCGGCTCCTTGGTGATCGGCTGGGATTCCGCCTGCGGGGAGGTGGGCACGGGCTTGGATGCCGGCGCGGGCTTGGATGCCGGCGCGGGCTTGCCTGTCGGCTTCGGCGCCGGGTCTCCCGTTGAGGGCTTCAGGGACGGCAGGACCGTGTCAGCCGGCGGCAGGACGACGGTGCCGGGGGTGTCGTCCCTGGTCAGCAGGCCGGCGAGGAGGCCCGTGGCGAGGAGGAGGACCAGGACGGCGGCGATCATCAGCTTGGGGCGGGGCGCACGGGCGGGGCGCACGGGGATCGGCGCGGCCTGCGGGGGGACGATGACCGGCAGGAGCGCCTTGCCCACGGGCCTTTCCGGGGGCGGGGGCCTCTCCGGGGTCTCGGGTTCTGCCGCGGTCTCGGGCTCTGCCGGGCTTTCGGGCTCTGCCGGGCTTTCGGGCTTTTCTCTGGCTACCGGAATTTCCGCGATTTCGGGCGTTCGCACCGGCCCCCGTACGGTAAGCGGGCCCCCATACAGCGTGATCACGCCCGTGAGGAACGGATCATTTCCGGTCTCGGGGATGTCCTGCCACTTCTCGGCCGGCGGCTCGGGCGCCGGCGCTGAGGGACTGCGGTCCTTCAGCGCCGGCGCTGAAGGACCGGACCAGACCAGGCCGGAGTCCTGGGAGTGCCAGTCGCCGACGCTCAGCGGCTCGTCGTCCGGCGCCGGCTCCGGCGCGGCCACGAACCAGACCTCGCCGGACGGCTCCTCGTCGGGTTTCGCCGGCTCCTCGACCGGCGAGCGCCGGGGCCTGCGCTGTCCCGGCACCAGCGGGCTGTCCCGGTGGTCCGAGGCGACGATGGCGAGCAACCGGCTCTCCACCTCGGCGGCGGTGAGCCGGTCAGCGGGTTCGTAGCGGAGCAGGCCGGCCAGGATCGGGGTGAGCGGCCCGGCCCGGACCGGCGGGTCGGGCGGCTCGGTGGCGAGCGCCGCGAGGGTGGCCATCGCGGTCTCCCGGGCGTACGGCGAGTGCCCCTCGACGGCGGCGTAGAGAGTCGCGCCGAACGACCACAGGTCCGACTCGACGGTGGAGGCGCCGTCGCGGGCGCGCTCCGGTGAGACGTACTGCGGGGAGCCGACGATCAGGCCGGGCATCGTGACGGTGCCGTCATCGACGAAGGTGGCGAGACCAAAATCGGTCAGCACCACGCGGCCGTCGGTGCCGATCAGCACGTTGTGCGGCTTCACGTCGCGGTGCAGGACGCCGGCCTGGTGCGCGGCGTCGAGCGCGTCGAGCACCGCCAGGCCGATCCGGGCGGCGCCGGCCGGGTCGTAGGGGCCCTCCTGGTGCAGGACCTGGTGCAGGGAGCGGGACGGGATGTACTCCATCACGATCCAGGAGATGCCGTCGGCGTGCACGACGTCGTAGACCCGGACCACGTGCGGGTGGCTGAGCCGGGCGGCACTGCGGGCCTCGCGCAGGGTGCGCTCACGAAGACGGTCCTGCTCGGCGCCGCTCATCCAGTCAGGAGGAACGATTTCCTTGATCGCGATGTCCCGGTGGAGCATCTCGTCGCGGGCCAGCCACACGCGCCCCATTCCCCCGGCGCCGACCGGCTCCAGAAGACGGTACCGGCCGGCGACGAGCATCTGCCTGACCGCCATCGGCACCCACCCATCACGTCGGGTATCAGGATAATCAGCACAGACCGCCCACGGAACGACGATCACCCGGTCGCCGCTCGGGACTGGCTCCGCCCGTACCCAGAAATTGTCGGACCCCCGAGAGAGGATGGTCGGCATGCGAGAGGTGCTCGAAACGTTCGGTCCGGCCACCCGCGAGTGGTTCACGGCCGCGTTCGCCGCGCCCACGCTCGCCCAGGCCGGAGCGTGGCGTGCGATCGGAGCGGGGCGGAACGCGCTGGTGGTGGCCCCGACCGGCTCCGGCAAGACGCTCGCGGCCTTCCTCTGGTCGCTGGACAAACTGGCGCGCGAGCCGGTGCCCGAGGAGGCCCGCCGGCGATGCCGGGTGCTCTACGTGAGCCCGCTCAAGGCGCTCGCGGTCGACGTGGAGCGCAACCTGCGGGCGCCGCTGACCGGCATCCGGCAGGCGTCCGGCCGGCTCGGCCTGCCCCCACCCGAGATCACCGTGGGGATGCGCACCGGCGACACCCCCGCCGAGGAGCGACGGCTCTTCTCCCGCACCCCGCCGGACATTCTGATCACCACGCCGGAGTCGCTGTTCCTGCTGCTCACGTCGGCCGCGCGCGACTCGCTCCGCGGCGTCGAGACGGTGATCATCGACGAGGTGCACGCGGTCGCGGCGACCAAGCGCGGCGCGCACCTGGCGCTCTCCCTGGAACGGCTGGACGCGCTGCTGGAGCGTCCGGCGCAGCGGGTCGGCCTCTCCGCGACGGTCCGGCCGATCGACGAGACGGCCCGGTTCCTCGGCGGCGCCCAGCCGGTCGAGATCGTGCAGCCACCCAGCGCCAAGACCATCGAGGTTTCGGTCGAGGTCCCGGTGGAGGACATGACCCGCCTCGACGAGGTCCCCGACCTCGACGCCGACGACCCGGGCGGCGGGCGGCACACGCCCTCGATCTGGCCGGCCGTGGAGGAGCGGGTCCTCGACCTGATCGAGGCGCACCGCTCCACGATCGTCTTCACGAACTCGCGACGCGGCGCCGAGCGGCTCTGCGCCCGGCTGAACGAGCTGGTGGTGGAGCGATCAGGGGAGCCCGTCCCCGTGGTCACCACGATGCCCGCCGCGGTCATGGCGCAGGCCGGCGCGACCGTCGGCGCACCTGCCGTGGTGGCCCGCGCCCACCACGGCAGCGTCTCCCGTGAGGAGCGCAAACAGATTGAGGAGGCGCTGAAATCCGGCACCCTGCCGGCCGTCGTCGCCACCTCCAGCCTGGAGCTCGGCATCGACATGGGCGCCGTCGACCTGGTGGTGCAGATCGAGGCACCGCCGTCGGTCGCGGCCGGGCTGCAGCGCATCGGCCGTGCCGGGCACCAGGTGGGCGCGGTCTCGCGGGGCGTGGTCTTCCCCAAGCACCGCGGTGACCTGCTCTCCTGCGCGGTGGTGGCGGAGCGGATGGGCGAGGGCGCGATCGAGGAGCTGCGCTACCCGCGCAACCCGCTCGACGTGCTCGCCCAGCAGATCGTGGCGATGGTCGCGATGGACGCCTGGCAGGTCGACGAGCTGGCCGCGCTGGTGCGCCGGTGCGCGCCCTTCGCCGAGCTGCCCGACTCGGCGCTGCACGCGGTCCTCGACATGCTCTCCGGGCGCTACCCGTCGACCGCCTTCGCCGAGCTGCGCCCCCGGCTGGTCTGGGACCGCGGCACCGACGAGCTCACCGGCCGGCCCGGCGCCCAGCGCCTCGCCGTGACCAGCGGCGGCACCATTCCGGACCGGGGGACCTTCGGGGTCTTCCTGGCCGGTTCGGAGCGGGCTTCGCGGGTGGGCGAGCTCGACGAGGAGATGGTGTACGAGTCACGCGTCGGTGACGTCTTCCTCCTCGGGTCCACGTCCTGGCGGATCGAGGACATCACGCCCGACCGGGTGCTGGTCTCCCCCGCGCCGGGAGCGCCGGCCCGGATGCCGTTCTGGAAAGGCGACTCCCCCGGCCGGCCGATCGAGCTGGGCCGGGCGATCGGGGCCCGGCTGCGCGGGCTCGCCCGGGCCGGCGACGAGAAGGCGACGGCCACGCTGCGCGACTCCGGGCTGGACGAGTGGGCCGCCGGCAACCTCGTGGCGTACCTGCGGGAGCAGCGTGAGGCGACCCGCCACCTGCCGGACGACCGGACCATCGTGGTCGAGCGGTTCCGCGACGAGCTCGGCGACTGGCGGATGACCGTGCACTGTGTGCTCGGCGCACGGGTCAACGCGCCCTGGGCACTGGCGATCGGCCGCCGGCTCTCCGAGCGGTACGGGGTGGACGGCCAGGTCATGCCCTCCGACGACGGCATCGTGATCCGCCTGCCGGACACCGCCGACGAGCCGCCCGGCGCCGACCTCGTCGCGTTCGACCCGGAGGAGATCGCGCAGATCGTCGAGGAGTCGGTCGGCACGTCCGCCCTCTTCGCGTCCCGGTTCCGTGAGTGCGCCGCCCGGTCGCTGTTGCTGCCCCGCCGCGACCCGCGCCGCCGCCAGCCGCTCTGGCAACAGCGCCAGCGGTCCGCGCAGCTGCTCGACGTCGCCCGCGAGTTCGCCGACTTCCCGGTCACCCTGGAAGCCGCCCGTGAGTGTCTGCGCGACGTCTTCGACGTGCCGGGCCTGGCCGGGCTGATGCGCGAGATCTCCGGGCGCAAGGTCCGCCTGGTCGAGGCCGAGACCCAGCGGCCCTCCCCGTTCGCCCGGTCACTGCTCTTCGGATACGTCGGAGCCTTCCTGTACGAGGGGGACGCTCCTCTGGCCGAGCGGCGCGCCGCCGCGCTGGCCCTCGACTCCACCCTGCTCGGCGAGTTGCTCGGCCGGGTCGACCTGCGGGAGCTGCTCGATCCGGGCGTGGTCGCCGAGACCGAGGCCCAGCTGCAGTGGCACACCGAGCAGCGCACACCACGCGACGCCGAGGACACGGCCGAGCTGCTGCGGCTGCTCGGTGACCTGTCCGCGGCCGAGCTGGCGTCGCGGGGCGCGCCCGAGGAGTGGGCGATCAGCCTGGAGAGCGCGCGCCGGGCGATCCGGATCCGGGTCGCCGGCGAGGAGCGGTGGATCGGGATCGACGACGCCGGGCGCTATCGGGACGCGCTCGGGGTGGCGCTGCCGGTCGGCATCCCCGAGGCCTACCTGGAGTCGGTGACGGATCCGCTCGGGGACCTGGTGGCGCGGTATGCGCGTACCCATGGGCCGTTCCTCGCCGCCACCTGCGCGGCGCGCTTCGGTCTCGGGGTGTTCGTCGTGGAGCAGGCGCTCAAACGGCTCAGCGCGACCGGGCGGGTGGTCTCCGGCGAGTTCTCCCCCGGCGGCGCCGGGACCGAGTGGTGCGACGCCGAGGTGCTGCGCATGCTGCGGCGGCGCTCGCTGGCCGCGCTGCGCCGCGAGATCGAGCCGGTGCCGCCGCGGGTGCTCGCCGCGTTTCTCCCCCGCTGGCAGCAGGTCGGCGGCAACGCCCGCGGCGTGGACGCGGTGGCCGCCGCGATCGAGCAGGTGCAGGGCGTGGCGGTGCCGGCCTCGGCGTGGGAGCGGCTGGTGCTGCCCGCGCGGGTGGCCGACTACGCACCGCCGCAGCTCGACGAACTGTGCGCCAGCGGCGAGGTGCTGTGGGCCGGGTCCGGCTCGATCACCGGCGGGGACGGGTGGGTGACCCTGGCGTACGCGGACAGCGCCCCGCTGCTTCTCCCCCCACCCGACGAGGAGTTCGCCGCCACGCCACTGCACCAGACCGTGCTGGAGGCGCTCGGCGACGGGCAGGCCCTGTTCTTCCGATCGCTCTCCGACCGGGTCGGCTCCACCGACGACACCGACCTGGCCGCCGCGATCTGGGACCTGGTCTGGGCCGGGCATCTCACCAACGACACGCTCGCGCCGGTGCGGGCGCTGCTCGGCGGCAGCGGAGCGCACCGGGCGAAAGCCGCGCCGGCCCGGTCCCGCTACCGGCGTCCGGGCCGCCCGGCCATGCCGTCGCGCACCGGCCCGCTGAACATGGTGGGCCGCTGGTCCCGGCTGCCCGACCGCGACCTCGACCCGACCCGGCGCGCGGCCGCGCTCGCCGACCTGCTGCTCGAACGGCACGGGGTGGTGACCCGCGGGGCGGTGATGGCGGAAGGCGTCACGGGCGGGTTCGCTGCCGTCTACCCGGTGCTGGCCGCACTGGAGGAACGCGGGGCGGCCCGGCGGGGCTACTTCGTGGAGGGACTCGGGGCGGCCCAGTTCGCGGTGCCGGGTGCGGTGGACCGGCTGCGTGCCCTCGCCGAGCCCGCCGAGCTCGCCAAGCGGACCGGGCCGGGCGCCGTGGTGCTGGCCGCCACTGATCCGGCCAACCCGTACGGCGCTGCCCTGCCCTGGCCGGACCGGGTGGTGGACAGCGGCGACGGCGAGCCGGTCGCCAAGGCCGGTCATCGGGCGGGACGCAAAGCCGGCGCGCTCGTGGTCCTCGTCGGCGGGGACGTGGTGCTCTATGTGGAGCGGGGCGGGCGAACCCTGCTGTCGTTCACCGACGATCCGGAGGCACTCGTCGCGGCCGGGCAGTCGCTGGCGGCGGCGGTGCGGTCGGGGGCGTTGGGGGCGCTGTCGGTGGAGCGGGCGGACGGGGAGTCGGTCAATGCTTCGCCGCTGCGGGACGCGTTGACGGCGGCGGGGTTCAGGGCTACGCCTCGGGGGTTGCGGTTGCGCGCTTAGGCGAGGGATCCGGGGCGGCTCGCTTGGGGCGCGGCCGGCCTGACGGGCGGGGTCGTGCCGCGGGTGCCGCGCGACGAACGGCGGGTGCCGAGCGGCGAGCGACCGCCGCTCGGCCCTGCCGTCGGCACCCTCCGGCTATCGCGCTCGCTACAGCTGCGGGGCCACCTCGGACGCCACCAGCTCGACGTGATCAATGTCGGACAAGTCCAGCACCTGCAGGAACAACCGGCCCGCGCCCGCCTCGCCGTACCGCTTGATGATCTCAACGGCCTCGGCCGGCGTGCCGACGATGCCGCCGTTCTCGCGCATCTCCTCGACCTCGCGACCGATGGCCGCTGCCCGGCGGCGCACCTCGGCGTCGTCGCGGCCGACGCAGAGGACCGCCGCGGCGGAGAAGTCGGGCGGCGTGGTGCGGCCGATCGCGGTGCTGGCGGCGCGGACCCGGTCGTACTGGGCCGGCAGGTCCTCGATCTTGGAGAACGGGACGTTGAACTCGGTGGCGTAGCGGGCCGCGAGGGCGGGGGTGCGCTTCTTGCCGTGGCCGCCGATGACGACCGGCAGCGGGGACTGCACCGGCTTCGGCAGCGCCGGCGAGTCGGTGAGCTGGTAGTGCTTGCCGTCGAAGGAGAACGACGAGCCGACCGGCGTCTTCCAGAGGCCGGTGATGATCTCCAGCTGCTCCTCGAGCCGGTCGAAGCGCTCGCCGACGGGCGGGAACGGGATGCCGTACGCCTGGTGCTCGGTGTCGAACCAGCCGCCGCCGAGGCCGAACTCGATGCGGCCGCCGCTCATCGCGTCGACCTGGGCCACCGCGATCGCCAGCGGGCCGGGCAGCCGGAACGTGGCGGAGCTGACCAGCGTGCCGAGCCGGATCCGGGACGTCTGCACGGCCAGCGCCGCGAGGGTGATCCAGGCATCCGTCGGGCCGGGCATGCCGGACACGTCGCCCATCTTGACGTAGTGGTCCGAGCGGAAGAATCCGTCGAAGCCACTGTCCTCGGCAGCCTTGGCCACCCGCAGGAGGTCGTCGTGGCTGGCGCCCTGCTGGGGTTCGGTGAAGATCACGAGACGCATGGATCAACACTGCCACGATGGCGGCGTGCCTGCCCCGCGCTTGGAAAGCACAGGCAGTAACGTGAAGCACCATGGCCGGTTATGAATGGATCAGCTTTACGACCGATTACGGCACGTTCGACGGTTTCGTCGCGGCCTGCCATGGCTCGATCGCACGGGTCGCTCCGCAGGCCCGAGTGATCGACGTCACCCACCACGTACCGCCGGCCGATGTCACCCGGGGTGCGGCGGTGCTGGCGCAGACCGCCCCCTACCTGCCGCCGTCGGTGCACCTCGCGGTCGTCGACCCGGGCGTCGGCACGGCCCGCCGGGGCATCGTGCTGACCACGCCGAACGGCCTGCTCGTCGGCCCCGACAACGGCCTGCTGATCTGGGCCGCCGAGGCGCTCGGCGGGATCGAGTCCGCGCACGAGCTGAGCAACAAGGACTGGACGCTCGGCGACGTCTCGCGCACCTTCCACGGCCGTGACCTCTTCGCGCCGGCCGCGGCCCGGCTGGCGGCGGGCGCGCCTGCCGCGGATGCCGGGCCGTCCGTGGCAACCCCCGATCTGGTACGCCTTCCGGACCCTGTCGTGACGATCGGGGACGGCTGGATCGAGGCCGAGGTGCTGACCGTCGACCGGTTCGGCAACGTGCAGCTGGCGGCCGGCGGATCGATGCTGTCCGGCCTGGGACCGGAACTCACCCTGAACGGCAACGTGCGGGCACGGCGCGGCACGACGTTCGCCGACGTGAACGCCGGTGAGCTGCTGGTCTTCGCGGACTCCGCGGACCGGGTGGCGATCGCGGTGAACAACGGCCGCGCGGTCGTGGTCCTGTCGGTCCGCCCCGGCGACATGATCCGCATCGCCGAGCGCCGATAGGGGCCGCAGGACAACACGGCGACCGGGTCAGATGCGGTGGTGGATCCAGACATTGGGCTCCACGTAGGCGGCGTGGTCCTGGGCCACGTCGCAATGGACCGGTGACAGCGCCCCCGGCACCTCCACCGGGCCGGTCGTGTCGAACGGCAGGCCGGTCCACGACCGCCACTGCTCCAGCGTCCCGCCGTAGACCATGCTCAGGTGCGCCACGTTGACGATCCGGCCGCCGGCACGCACGTGGACCCGCAGCCACGGGTCCACCGGGAGGCCGTCGGGACGCTGCTCATAGGCGTACACGTCAATGGGTTTGGTGATCTGAGCGGTCTTGCCGCTCGGCCGGACCGGCGCGATCAGGTCGGTGAATCCCAGCCGGGCCACGTTGTCGCGCATGGCGCTCAGCATGACGCCGGAGAGGCCGCTGCCGCGCAGGTCCGGGCGGATCATGATTTCCAGGGCGGAGACGATCGTCGGCTTGGTGCCGGCGAGGCGGTCGAGGGCTGCGGTGCGGATCGCCCAGTCCCAGCCGGTCTCCGGGAGCCCGTCGGCGATGTCGCCGGTGAAGGAGAGCGGCACCGCGTGTGCCTTCGCGACCGCGCGGCCGGTCTTCCGGTCCACCGCGAGCAGCGTGAACTCCGGCCAGAACTCCTCGAAGTGACGGTAGTAGAAGACGCCTGTCGGGTCTTTCGACATGAACACCGGCCAGCCGCCCTCGAGTTCGTCGAAGAGCGCGGTGCGGCCGGCGAGCGGGGCGATGTCCAAGTCCATGCGCGCCAGGATGTCAGCGCGCGGCCGCCGGGAAAACCGATTAAGAGATGTCAGCGCGCGGCCGCCGGGAAAACCGATTAAGAGATGTCAGCGCGCGGCCGCCGGGAGAACCGATTAAGAATGGAGGCATGCCGGAAGGGGACACCGTTTGGAACACCGCCCGCGTGCTGGAGAAGGCGCTCAGCGGTGACGTGCTGACCGGGTCGGACTTCCGGGTGCCGCGGCTGGCGACCACCGACCTGACCGGGTGGACCGTGGCCGAGTCGGCTAGCCGCGGGAAGCACCTGCTGCTACGCCTCACGAAAGGCACCACACGAATGACCCTCCACTCGCATCTGCGGATGGAGGGGGCCTGGCGTGCCTATGCGCCCGGGGAGCGCTGGACGGCCCGGCCGGCGCACCTGATCCGGGTGGTGCTGCGGACCGCGCGGTCGGTGGCGGTCGGGTACCACCTGCACGAGGTGACGCTGATCCCGACCGCCGAGGAGGAGAAACTGGTCGGTCATCTCGGCCCGGACCTGCTCGGCGCCGACTGGGATCCGGCGGAGGCGGTCCGCCGGATCAGCGCGAAACCGTCGGCGTCGATCGCGGAGGCGCTGCTCGACCAGCGGAACCTGGCCGGTGTGGGCAACCTCTACAAGGCGGAGACGCTGTTCCTGCGCGGTCTCTGGCCGTGGACGCCGGTGGAGCGGGTGCAGGATCTATTGGGGACCGTCACGATGGCGCAGAAACTGGTGGCGTCCAACCGGGGCCGGTGGACGCAGACCACGACCGGCTCGCTGCGGCGCGGGCAGACCAGCTATGTCTACGGCCGGCGGGCCCAGCCGTGCCGCCGCTGCGGCAGCGCCATCCAGAAAGCCGAGCAGGACGAGCGCGTCACTTACTGGTGTCCGCGCTGCCAGCCCGCTCCGACGGAATCTTGATCTCGTTGGTCCGCAGCTCGGCCAGGCCCTCCGCGAAACCACGCAGCCGGTCGGCCGCCTCGATCAGACCGAAGTACGCCGGGTGGCGGCTGTCGGCGACCGGATGCCCGTCCTCCGCGACGTAACTCGCGGCGGCGGCGACGAGGTTCTCGTACTCCAGCACGCCCTCGGTGAACTGCTCGGCCAGACCCGCGTGCGAGCGCTCCAGCACCTCACGCCGGTCCGGGTGGCTCAGCGGGATGGCCCGCTCCACACTCGCCACCCGCTGGCCCAGCTCGCGCAGCCACTGCTCGGCGCCGGCCGCCTCGATCGCGGCCGGCTCGCCGAGCCCGGTCAGCAGGCCGCTGAGGCCCGCCATGGTCTGCGACGCGCGGTCCAGCCGGTCCCAGCTGTCGGCGATCGCGGAGCCGCGCAGCGCGTAACGGTTCTTCTGCCGGCGGACCTCCTGCAGGACCGTGCGGCCGGCCGGGATGCGCTCCAGCGCGGCCGTCAGTTTCGGCGAGCCGATCGCCGGGGGCGGCGGCGGGGGCGCGGGTGTCGCGGCGAGCTCCCGGTGGTCGCTCCAGCGGAACCAGGCGAGCACGGCCGAGCCGCCGGCGGCAGCCGCCCACGCGGCGTCGGCGATGCCGATCCCCGCGTAGGGCGTCAGGACCACCGCGGCGCCGGTGAACCCCGCCCCGAGCACGCTCCACCGGCGTGCCGCGCCGCGCAGCCGCTTGAGCCGCCGGAAATACCTGGTCCGCTCGTCCACCCGTCAGTCCTCCCCGAACTCAGCCGGCAGCGGTGGTGTCGCCCCGCTTCTGGTTCATGCTGGCGCGGATCTCGTCGAGCCGGGCCACGCTGGCCGGGTCGGCGGCCGGCGGGGTGGACTGGCCGACGGCGGGCTGCGCCGCGGTGCCACCCAGTTTCTCGCCGGCCATGCTGGCCCGGATCTGCTCCAGCCGGGACGAGCCGGCCAGGTCCAGGCTGGACTTCTGCACCTCCAGGATCCGCCCCTCGACGGAGTTGGAGGCGAGCTCGGCGCGACCCATGGCGTTCGCGTAGCGCTCCTCGATCTTGTCGCGCACCTGGTCCAGCGACGGGGTGTTGCCCGGCGCGGCGAGCTGCGACATCGACTCGAGCGATTTCGCCACGGTCTCCTGCATCTTGGCCTGCTCGAGCTGGCTCAGCAGGCGGGAGCGCTCGGCGATGCGCTGCTGCAGCACCATCGCGTTGTTCTCCACCGCCTTGCGGGCCTGGCCGGCCGCGGCGAGCGCCTGGTCGTGCAGGGTCTTGAGGTCTTCCATCGACTGCTCGCCGGAGACCAGCTGGGTCGCCAGCGTCTGCGCGGTCGCCTCGTATTTCTGGGCCTCGGCCTCGTCGCCACCGGCGCGGGCACGGTCGGCCAGCACGAGCGCCTGCCGGGCCATGCCCTGCAGTTTCTCGACCTCGGACATCTGCCGGGACAGCTTCATCTCGAGCTGCCGCTGGTTGCCGATGACGGCCGCGGCCTGCTGCACGAGCGCCTGGTGCTGTCGCTGGGCGTCCTCGATGGCCTGCTGGATCTGAACCTTCGGGTCGGCGTATTCATCGATTTTCGCGCCGAAGAGCGCCATCATGTAATGCCAGCCCTTGACGAACGGATTCGCCATCTCGTGGTGTCCCCTCAAATGTCGCTCCGCCGGACGCGCTGCCTCGGCCCGGTGAGCCTCGGTGGCGCGAACCCCATCGTGTCAGCCCGACGCCAGTGACGTCACGTGTCCTACGGGGGATCTCAGGGTTCTCCCCCGGCTTCGAGGCTACGCTCCCCCGGGCCGGACGACACGTGCCGCAGACACAGAAACGCACCGGAACCCGCCCGGTGCGCCCCCGAAAAGATGATCATGCAGCGTAGACGACGTCCCGCTTCTTCCGTGTCGCGTGCAGCGTCGCTTTCAGCGGTGAGTCCTGGCGCACCGAGACGGAGACGTTTCCATCCGTCGCCTTGTCCTCGACCGGGACGAGCACGCCTTCCATGTTCTCCGCGAGGGCGAGAGTGTTGCTGACCTCACTGAGCAACTCGGAGAGGCGGGCCCCGAGCGCGTCACAGATCGCCGCGAGCAGCTCGCTGGACGCCTCTTTCTGACCGCGCTCGATCTCGGACAGGTATCCCAGGCTCACATTCGCAGCTGTCGACACCTCGCGCAGCGTGCGGTGCTGTCCCTGCCGGCGCGCCCGAAGTGCGTCGCCGATAACGCGGCGTAGCAGGACCATGGCACCTCCTCCTGCGGGCGGGGCCGCCGGCATACGCCGGAGGCTTCCCGCAACCGTACCTGGCGCGAGCCATGCCGACATCCCGCCCCGCCGAATTCCCGGACCCACCGGCCGGCGGCCTATCCGGACAACGATCATGGGACCGGGAGAATTCCCAGTTCAGGCGCGAGCCGGTGTGGCGCGGAGAGCGTCGGTGAGCAATTGCAGGACGGCCGTCACACTTTCGGTGCGGACGGCGTCCCGGTTTCCGTCGAGTTGCAGCTCGCGCACCTCGGCGACCCCCGGGCCGGAAACGGCGACATACACCAGGCCGACCGGCTTGCCGCCCTGTGGCTCCGGGCCCGCGACGCCGGTGGTGGCCAGGCCCCAGTCCGCGCCGCAGCGCTCGCGGGCGCCGGACGCGAGCTCGGCGGCCACGTCCCGGTCCACCGGCCCCCGCTCTTCGAGCAATTCCTCCGGTACGCCGGCGAGCCGCGCCTTGAGCTCGGTGGCGTAGACCACCATTCCCCCTCGGTACACCGAACTGACGCCGGCGATCTCCACGATGGTGGCGGCCACCAGGCCACCGGTGAGCGACTCGGCGGTCGCCAGCGTCTCATGCCGCTCGACGAGCTGGTGCACCGCTGCCGCCGCGGCCACTGACATCTCCACCACGAACTCCTACCGCCGTGCGCCCGCCCGCAAGCGCAACGCCTCCACCAGGTACGCCACCCCGGTCACCACGGTGACCACGAGCGCGGCGCCCATGAGGCATACCCCGATCAGGCGCGCCGATTCCGGAACCGGCCACAGGTACCAGGCGATCGCCACGATCTGCAGCCCGGTCTTGAGCTTGCCACCCCGGGAGGCCGGAATGATGCCGTACCGGATCACCCAGAACCGCAGAGCGGTGACTCCCCACTCGCGGACCAGGATGGCGATCGTGACCCACCAGGGCAGGTGGTCGTAGGCGGAGAGCAGCACCAGAGCCGTACCGGTGAGGGCCTTGTCCGCGATCGGGTCGGCGACCTTGCCGAACGACGTGACCAGATGCCACCGGCGGGCGATCCACCCGTCCACGAAGTCGGTCGCGGAGGCCACGCAGAACGCCAGACAGGCGGCGATCCGCCAGTCCGGGTCGGTCATCTCGGACGCGATGACCAGAGCCACGAAGACGGGGATGAGCACGATCCGGACCACGGTCAACGCGTTCGCCGCGTTGTAGAGCGACACCACGCGCGGCGCGGGCACCGGAGCAGGCTCGTTGGTCACCGCGCCACCGGCGCTGCCGAGATCATCTCCACCGGCACCGCGATCAGGTCGACGCCCTCGGTGCCGGTGACGGTGGCCCGGACCAGGTCACCGGGGCGCAGGGCGGACAGGTCGACGCCGCTCTCCCCGGCGACGAGCGTGGTGGAGCCGTCGACCTCGGGGGCCTGGTGCTCGGCGCGGCCCTCGACCTCGTCGCCCTCGATCGTGTCGACGAGCACCTCGACGGTGGCGCCGATCCGCTCCTCGGCGCGCTGGGCACACAGCTCCTCGGCAAGCGCGGTGATCCGCTCGTACCGCTTCTGGACGGTCTCCTGGTGGACCTTGCCGGTCATGCCGGCGGCCTCGGTGCCGTCCTCGTCGCTGTAGTCGAAGATGCCGATCGCGTCGAGCCGGGCCTCGTTGAGGAAGCGGACCAGCTCCTCGTACTCCTGCTTGGTCTCGCCGGGGAAGCCGACGATGAAGTTGCTCCGGGCGCCCGCCTGCGGCGCGAACCTGCGGGCCGAGTCGAGCAGCTCGAGGAAGCGCTCGGTGGAGCCGAACCGGCGCATCCGGCGCAGCACCGTCTCGCTGGAGTGCTGGAAGGAGAGGTCGTAGTAGGCCGCGACGCCGGGCGTGGTGGCGATCGTCTCGACCAGGCCGGGGCGGGTCTCGGCGGGCTGGAGGTAGCTGGCGCGCACCCGGACGATGCCGTCGACCGCGGCGAGCTGCGGCAGCAGTTTCTCCAGCAGGCGCGGGTCGCCCAGGTCCTTCCCGTACGACGTGCTGTTCTCGCTCACCAGGACGAGCTCGCGGACGCCGGTCTTGGCCAGCCACTCCGCCTCGGCGAGCAGCTCCTGCGGGTCGCGGGAGACGAAGGCGCCGCGGAACGCCGGGATCGCGCAGAACGAGCAGCGCCTGTCGCAGCCGCTGGCCAGTTTGAGCGACGCCACCGGGCCGGTGTCCAGCCGGCGGCGCAGCACGGTGCGCAGGTGGGCCGGGGTGTGCTCGTCGACGGTGGCGTGACCGGGGACGACGACCTTGGCGGCGCGCCGCTCCACCGGAGTGATCGGGAGCAGCTCGCGGCGGTCCCGCGGGGTGTGCGCGTCGAGGCTCTCGCCGCGCAGCACGGCGTCGAGCCGGTCGGTGATGTCGGTGTAGTCGTCGAAGCCGAGGACCGCGTTCGCCTCGGGGAGGTTGTCGGCGAGCTCCTTGCCGTACCGCTCGGCCATGCAGCCGGCGGCCACCACCTTGGCGCCGGTGTCGGCGGCCGCGAGCAGCGTGTCGATCGAGTCCTGCTTCGCCTTCTCCACGAAGCCGCAGGTGTTCACGACGACCACGTCGGCGCCCTCGGCGTCGGTGCCCACCTCCCAGCCCCCGGCGTCGAGACGGGCGGCGAGCTCTTCCGAGTCGACCTCGTTACGGGCGCAGCCCAGGGTCAGCAGGGCGACGCGGCGGGAAGAAGGGGTTGCAGACACCCCGTAAGGTTAGCGGCCTTCTGAAGCACCGACTTCGTCCGCTCGGCCGGTAACCCGCAGAACACGAATTGTTCATCAAGGTCAATACGTGGGGTAAATGTCACCCAGGTAGATTTCTCGATTTGTGCAGCCATTCCGAAATCGGGGGATTTTCCCGGAAGTAACGCTCATTCTAGCCCTGGCCGTCATCGCGGGGGCCCTGCGCTACCTGGGGTTCGGCCTGGTGTCCGGCGACTACGAGGGCTTTCTGCGGCCGTGGGCGCAATTCATCGCGGCGAACGGCGGATTCGACGCCCTCGCGCATGATTTCGCCGATTACAACGTTCCGTACCTCTATGTCCTGACCGCGCTCACCTGGCTCGCCACCCACTCCCCGCTCGGCATGATGCTCCTCGTCAAGCTGACCTCTGTCGCGTTCGACGTGGTGATGGCGTACTACGCCGGGCGGATCGTCGGACTGCGGTGGCCGGACTGGCGGATCCGGGCGCTCGCCGCCGTGAGCGTGCTGCTGCTCCCCACCGTCGTGCTGAACGGCGCCTACTGGGCCCAGTGCGACTCGATCTACACCGCGCTGACCCTGGCCGGGCTCTACCACCTGCTGCGGGACCGGCCCTGGTGGGGCGTCGCGCTGCTCGGGCTCAGCCTCACCGTCAAACTCCAGGCGATCTTCGTCTTCCCGGCCCTGCTGACCCTGCTGCTGGCCGGGCGGATCCGCTGGCGGCACCTGCTGACGATCCCGGCGGTCTACCTGCTCTGCGCGGTGCCGGCGTGGCTGGCCGGCCGGCCGTTCGGCGACCTCATGCTGATCTACCTGCACCAGTCCGGCCAGTACGGCGGCCTGACACTGGGCGCGCCGTCGATCTACGCGTACGTCCGGCCCGGCGAGCAGCTCGACACGATCCGGACCGCCGGCTCGCTGCTCGCGGTCGCCGCCGTGCTGGTCGTCATCTGCGTGCTGCTGATCCGGCGGATCCGGTTCGACCGGACCGGCACGGTGCTGCTCTTCGCGACGTTCAGCATCCTCGTGCCGTTCCTGCTGCCGAGCATGCACGAGCGGTACTTCTTCCAGGCCGAGGTGCTGGCGGTCGTCGCCGCGTTCTGGCTGCCCCGCGAGCTCTGGTACGTGCCGCTGCTGACCCAGGCGGCCACGTTCGCCGAGTACCAGGACTACCTCTTCGGCACTCCGGAGGTCGTCGATCTGCGGATCCTCGCCCTCCTCACCGGGGCGGCGCTGGTCGCCACCGCGTCCCGGCTGCTCCGCCACGACCGGGAGCCCGATCCACCCGTACCGGTGCAGGCGGAGGCACCGACGCCCGCGCCGGTGGAGGAGACGGCCCGGGTCCCGCAGCCCGTCTGAGTGAGACCTAGCTCTCGCAGGAGCGCCCGAAAACGCTGGTACCGGTATCTTCCGTCCATCTGTGTCGATCGCGCTGACGGGGAGCGACGTTGGACGGAGAAAGAAAACGGGCTGCGCCGGAGCTGCTGCTCACCATCGCGCTGGTCGCGGTGGCTGTCGCGGTACGCCTTCTCGGGCTGGGACTGGAGACCTACGACTGGCTCTGGTACCTGGACCCGTGGACCCGGTTCATCGCGGAGAACGGTGGCTTCGCCGCGCTGAAATTCCAGTTCGCGGACTACAACGTCCCGTACCTCTACCTGCTCACCGGCTTCGTCTGGCTGTCCCAGCACACGCCGCTCGACGTCCTGGCCTGGATCAAACTGGGCTCGGTGGTCTTCGACGCCGTGCTGGCGGTCTACGCCGCCCGGATCGTGGCTCTGCGCGGTCCGGGCTGGCGGATGCCGCTGCTCGCCGGGCTCACCGTGCTGCTGCTGCCGACCGTCGTGCTCAACGGCGCGTACTGGGGGCAGTGCGACACGATCTACAGCTCGTTCGCGGTGGCCGGGCTCTACTACCTGCTCCGCGGCCGGCCGTGGGTCGGTACCGCGCTGATCGGTGTGGCCTTCGCCTTCAAGCTGCAGGCGATCTTCCTCTTCCCGGTTCTCGCCGCTCTGCTGCTGACCGGCCGCCTGCGGTGGCGGTGCGTGATCACCATCCCGGCGGCCTACGTGCTGTTCGCGGTGCCGGCGTGGCTCGCCGGGCGGCCGTTCGGCGAGCTGATGCTGATCTACGCGAACCAGACCGGCAAGTTCCCGCAGCTCACCTACAGCGCGCCGAGCATCTACTCCTTCCTGCGCCCGGCGCCGCAGTACCTGGACATGGTCCGTACCGCCGGTGTGCTCTTCGCCGTGGCCGCGTTCCTCGCCCTGGTCTTCCTGCTCCTGGCGCGCCGGGTGGAGCTCGACACCGAGCACGTCGTCTACCTGGCGGCGGCGTCCGCGCTGATGGCGCCGTTCCTGCTGCCGGGCATGCACGAGCGGTACTTCATGCTGGCCGAGGTGCTGACCGTGGTCGCCGCGTTCTGGGCGCCGCGCAAGCTCTGGTTCGTCCCGGTGCTGGTGCAGGCCGCGTCGATCATCACCTACCAGACCTATCTGGTGCAGGCCAAGCCGGCGCCGGTGGATCTGCGGCTGCTCACGCTGCTGGTCCTCGCGGCGCTCGCCACACTCGTCGGCCGCCTGTTCCGGGGCTCTCTAGCGCCAACGCCGGTTAGCAATACGATTGCCGGGTGACGAACCCGGAAGACCTCGCGGCCATCGCCGCGCTCACCGACAGGGTACGGCGGGACGCATACCGCGCCGTGTCGGACGCGCGGCCGGCGCCGATCGGGCGGGACGAGGTGGCCGAGGCGCTCGGCGTCGGCCGGTCGCTCGCCGCTTTCCACCTCGACAAACTGGTCGACGCGGGACTGCTCGAGGTGTCGTACGCCCGCCGGTCGGGCCGGACCGGCCCCGGCGCCGGGCGTCCCGCCAAGCTCTACCACCTCACCGCGGCGGAGCATTCGGTCAGCGTGCCGCCGCGCGCCTACCGCACCGCCGCCGGGCTGCTGGCCGAGACCCTGGAGCGGCTCGGGGCGGACGAGGCCCTGGCGAAGGTGGCACGGGCACACGGCCGCTCACTCGGCGACCTGTCCGCGCTCGGCTACGAGCCCGACTTCTCCGACCACACGGCGATCTTCCGGAACTGCCCCTTCCACCAGCTCGCCGAGCAGTTCCCCCCATTGATCTGCGGGATGAACCTGGCACTCGTCGAGGGGATCGTGGAGGGCAGCGAGTGGACCGCCCGGATGGACGCGGCGCCTGGCCGGTGCTGCGTGACGTTGTCTAAAAAGCAAACTGATTGACTTTAGAAGGCCGGGCTGGTGAGCTGAGGTCATGACCGACTTCCACCTGGCCCAGATCAACACCGCCCGGCTGCTCGCCCCGCTGGAAGACCCGTCGATGGCCGAGTTCGTCGCCGGCCTCAGCCTGATGAACGCGTTGGCCGACCGCTCGCCCGGCTTCGTCTGGCGGCTCGAGGGAGAGAACGGGGACGGCACGATCGCCGCGCCCACCGACCCGATGCGGATCTACACGCTCTCGGTCTGGGAATCGGTCGAGCACTTGCGGGCATACGCCTACCAGAGCGAACACCTCGATTACCTGCGCCGCCGCCGCGAGTGGTTCGTTCCGCACGGGCACGAGACGGCGCTGGTGCTGTGGTGGATCCCGGCCGGCAAGCGCCCCACGCTGCGCCAGGGGATCTCCCGGCTGGGCCGGTTGGCCGCCGCCGGCCCGACCGCCGAGGCCTTCAGCTTCCGGCAGGTCTTCCCTAGTCCACGCGCAGCGACGCGAGAGTCTCTTCCAGCTCGTCCGGCTTGATCAGCACGTCCCGGGCCTTCGACCCCTCGGACGGGCCGACGATCCCGCGGGTCTCCATCAGGTCCATCAGGCGGCCCGCCTTGGCGAACCCGACCCGCAGCTTGCGCTGGAGCATCGACGTCGAGCCGAACTGACTGGTCACCACGAGTTCGATGGCCTGGATCAGCAGGGCGAGATCGTCGCCGATCTCCTCGTCGATCTCCTTCTTCTTGCTCGGCGGCGCGTCCGTGACACCCTCGGCGAACTCCGGCTCGCGCTGGTCCTTGCAGAACTTGACGACCGAGTGGATCTCTTTCTCGTCCACCCAGGCGCCCTGGATGCGCACCGGCTTCGAGGCGCCCATCGGCAGGAACAGGCCGTCACCGCGGCCGAGCAGTTTCTCGGCGCCCGGCTGGTCGAGGATGACCCGCGAGTCGGCCAGGCTGGACGTGGCGAACGCCAGCCGGGACGGCACGTTCGCCTTGATCAGGCCGGTGACCACGTCGACGCTCGGCCGCTGGGTGGCCAGGACCAGGTGGATGCCGGCGGCCCGGGCCAGCTGGGTGATCCGGACGACCGAGTCCTCCACGTCGCGCGGCGCCACCATCATCAGGTCGGCCAGCTCGTCGATGATCACCAGAAGGTACGGGTACGGCTTCATCTCCCGCTCGACCCCGGGCGGCGCCGTGATCTCGCCACTGCGGACCTTGCGGTTGAAGTCGTCGATGTGGCGCACCCCGTTGGCGGCGAGGTCGTCATACCGCTTGTCCATCTCCGCGACCACCCACTCCAGGGCGTCCGCGGCCTTCTTCGGGTTCGTGATGATCGGCGTGACGAGGTGCGGGATCCCCTCGTACGCGGTCAGCTCCACCCGTTTCGGGTCGACCAGCAGCAACCGCACCTCGTCCGGGGTGGCCCGGGTCAGCAGGCTCACCAGCAGCGAGTTCAGGCAGCTCGACTTGCCCGCGCCGGTGGCGCCGGCGATCAGGATGTGCGGCATCTTCGCCAGGTTCGCCACCACGAACCCGCCCTCGATGTCCTTGCCGAGCGCGACGAGCATCGGGTGGTGGTCCGCGGCGGCAGCGCGGGAGCGCAGCACGTCACCGAGCGACACGTTCTCCGGGTCGGTGTTCGGGATCTCCACACCGACCGCGCTCTTGCCCGGGATCGGGCTGAGGATCCGCACGTCCGGGGACTTCACCGCGTACGCGATGTTCCGGGACAACTGGGTGATCCGCTCGACCTTGGTGCCCGGACCGATCTCCACTTCGTACCGTGTGACGGTCGGGCCGCGGGTGAAGCCGGTGACCAACGCGTCCACATTGAACTGCTCGAAGACGCCGGTGAGTGCTGCCATGATCTCGTCGTTGGCGCGGCTGCGCGCTTTCGCCGGCGGACCGGCGGCCAGGATGTTCGCCGGCGGCAGGCGGTAGTCGCCGTTGAGCGCGGAGATCTCCAGCTGCTCGGCCCGGGTCGGCGGCATCGGCGAGTGCTCCGGCGGCGGCTTCTTCCGGCCGGCGGCCGGCTGCTTCGGCAGCGGCACCGTGTCGTGCAGGATGATCTCTTCGTCGAAGTCGTCCGGCGGGTCCACCGGGATCGGGACGGCCTCGACCGGATCGGCGAGCGCGGCCTGGCGGCGACGAGGCGACGGGCGGCGCGGCTTGGGGGCGGGCGCCTCGTCCTCCTCCTCGTCGATCACCGCGGCCGGCTGGCGGGGCGCGGCACGGCCGGACACCAGATCGATGACCTGCACGATCCGGTCCGGAATCCGCGCGATCGGCGTCGCGGTGATCACCAGGAAACCGAAGACGAAGAGCAGGACCAGCAACGGTACGGCCACCCAGGCGGTCACCGCGCGTTCCAGCAGGCCACCGATGCCGTAGCCGAGCAGCCCACCGGCCTGGTCCATGGCCAGGTCGTCGGCCGGCCGGCCGGAGACGTGCATGAGCGACGCGGTGGCGATGATGATCGCCGTCCAGCCGACCAGGGTGCGCCCCCGGTGGTCGGGATCGGCGGGCTCGCGCATCAGCCGGATCGCGCCGTAGAAGAGCAGCAGCGGGAAGAGCGCCGACAGGCTGCCCAGGAAGAGCCGGATGGTGTCGGCCAGCCAGGTGCCGACCGGTCCGCCGCTGTTCGCCCAGACCGCCACCGACACCAGGATCGCGAAGCCGAGCAGGAGCAGGCCGGCGCCGTCGCGGCGGTGCTCCGGGTCGATGTTGCGCGCGGTCGCGGCCTGCCGGCCCACCCCGCGGAAGACCCAGCCGACGCTGTGCGCCATCCCCATCCAGAGCGCACCGACGCCGCGGCCGAGGCCGGTCGCCAGGGTGGCGCCCGCCGTGGAGCGCCGGGCGACCGGGCGTTTGCGGGGCGCGGTGGCCTTGCGGGTGGCACCGGTGCGCGCGGCCGGCTTACGAGCCGCCGGTTGACGGGCACGGTTGGTAGCGGCGCCGCGCGGCGTGGACGCGGCGCGACCCCGGCTCGCCGGAGGAGTACGGCCCGCCATGGATGTCACGGTAGCCCGCGCGGGCCATTCCGCCGAGAAGGCGCACCGTGACAGCTTCTCGCTTTCTGGGCGAATAGTCTTATGCCGTGCAGTCTCTCGATAACGACATGATCAAGGCCGCCCTCGACGCGCGCGGCTTCGCGTACTTCGTCGATGCCGACGGCGACATCGCCGGCAACTTCCAGGGCAACCTCATCTACTTCTTCCGCCTCGGGCAGAACAAGGAGATGCTGCAGATCCGGGCGATGATGCAGCACGTCTTCTCGGTCGACGACGTGCCGAAGCTGTACGAGTTCTGCAACGCCTGGAACCGCGACCAGCTGTGGCCCAAGGCGTACGTGCAGGTGACCGACGACGGCCAGGCGATCGTGGTGGGCGAGGTCTCGTCCGACTGGGAACGCGGCGTGACCCCCGAGCAGCTGGACCAGGTGCTGCTCTGCGGCATCGCCACCGGCTGCCGGCTGGGCGAGTCGCTGGGCGAACTGAAAGGGCCCGCCGCGTAAGCGACGGGCCCCCTCACGCACGTACGTCAGGAGACGTTGAAGCCGAGCTGGTAGGCGCCGGTGCCACTGGCCGACACGACCACGTACCGGTAGGTGCCGGAACGGCCTTCGAAGGTGAGTGTCTTGTCCCCGTCACCGTCGGCCCGGGCCACCGTGCGGAACTGCCCGCGGCTGTTCTGCCGCTGCAGCACCAGGTCGAAATCGGCGCCGTCCGGGGCGGCCAGGCAGGCGGTGTGCGTGCCGGCCCGGGCCCGGTAGGCTCCGCCGTCCGGCTGCACCTGGGCAGCCCCGGTACGGGCGATCGAACCCTCGCGCTGGACCGGAAGGGCATCGCAGGCGTTCGTCCCGGCAGCGGGAGGCTCGGCGGCGGGAGGCTCCGCGGCGCCGCCACCACCTCCACCCGAGGTGACAAGCGTCAGGTTGTTCGTCGCCAGGATCTCGTTCAGCGGCTGGAAGAACGTCTCGCCACCCGCCGTGCAGTCACCGGATCCACCCGAGGTCACACCCTGGGCCTGGTCACCGGAGAGCCACGGGCCGCCGGAGTCGCCACCCTCGGCACACACATCGGTACGGGTGAGCCCGGTCACCGCGCCCTCCGGGTACCGGACGGTCTGGTTCTTCGCGAGGATCGTGCCGCAGAACGTGCCGGTGGTGGAACCGGACCGGCAGACGGCCGCGCCGACCGGGGCCTCGGTGTTGCCCGCGACCGGCAGCTCGTTGCCCCGGAAGTCGTTGACCACCGCGCGCGGGGTCCAGTCGCCGTTCACCGCGACGAAGCCCATGTCCGCCTCGCCCGGGAAGACCGACGCCTCCACGGTGCCCTGCGCCTCGTTGTTGAAGCCGGTGGTCCGCGTGCCCTCGGCGCCGCAGTGCCCGGCGGTCACGAAGCCGCCCTTCACCGAGAAACCGATCGAGCAGCGGGCCTGCCCGCCGCCGATGTCGATGAAGTACGGGTCGGCGCCCCGCACGTCGAAGAGCGGCTTCGGCTGCGCCTTGCTGATCTTCACGGTCACCGCGGAGGCCGGCACACCGGCGTCCTCGGCGAGATCCAGCGCCTCCGACTTCGCGCCCGGCTTCGCCACCACGACGACCCTGTTGGTGGCGACGTCGACGTACCAGCCGGTCACGTCGTCCGCGTCACCGACCGCGGCGTCGAGCTTGGTCTTCGCCGCGTCCAGTTCGGCCTCGCTGCGCTTGACCAGCACCGGCACCGCGCCGGCGGCCTTGACCGCGGCGGTCGCCCGAGAGTCGGTGACCGCCACCTTCAGCGTGGTGCCGTCGTCGGCGAGCCAGGCGCCGCCGAAGTCCTCACCGGTCTGCGCCGCGAGCGTCGCCGAGACACCACCGGCCCACTCGGACCGGGCGAGCCGGGTACGCGCCTGGTCCCCGTCGAGGCCCATGTCGCGTTTCATCGCCGCGAGCAGATCCGGGGACACTCCCCCGGCGGTCACGGACGACGCGTCCGGCTCGTTGGTGCCGGCCAGCGACGGCAGTGTGAAGGCCACGGCCGCCCCGGCCGCCACCACTACCGCCGCCGCCACGGCGATCGGTCTGCGCTGCATCTGGAGAACTCCCTCCGCCACGGGTGCCGTGGGGGCGGCACCGGTGACTGGAGGTACGCAACTCAGCCGAGAATGGTTGAAAAACCGGTCAGACTTCCACCACGGTGGGGACGATCATCGGCCGGCGGCGGTACGCGTCGTTCACCCAGCGGCCCACCGTCCGGCGCACCACCTGCTGCAACTGGTGCGGGTCGGTGATGCCGTCCTCGGCGGACCGGTGCAGCGCCGCGGTCAGCAACGGGATCACCGGGCTGAACGCGTCCGGGTCCTCGCTGAAGCCCTTCGCCGAGACGCTCGGCTCGCCGACCACCTTGCCGGTCACCGAGTCGATCACCACGGTGGCCGCGATGAAGCCGCCGTCGCCGAGGATCCGCCGCTCGGTCAGCAGCGACTCGCTGACGTCGCCGACCGCGAGGCCGTCGACGTAGACATACCGGCTCTTCACCCGGCCGACCACGCGGGCGTGGCCCTCGACCAGGTCCACCACGTCGCCGTCCTCGCAGAGCACCACCCGGTCCGGCGCGACGCCGGTCTCGATGCCGAGCTGGGCGTGGGCGCGCAGGTGCCGCCACTCGCCGTGCACCGGCATCAGGTTGCTCGGCCGGACCACGTTGAGCAGGAAGCGCAGCTCGCCGGCGGGCGCGTGCCCGGAGACGTGCACCTTCGCGGTCTCCTTGTGGACCACCGTGGCGCCGGCCCGGGCCAGCTGGTTGATCACCCGGTAGACCGAGGTCTCGTTGCCCGGCACCAGCGAACTGGCGAGCACCACGGTGTCGCCGGACTCGATGGTGATGTGCCGGTGGTCGCCGGTGGACATCCGGCCCAGGGCGCTCATCGGCTCACCCTGCGAACCCGTCGACATGAAGACGATCTCGTCGGGTGGGAGCCGGGTCGCCTCGTCCAGGCCGACCAGCAGGCCGTCCGGGATGCGCAGCAGACCCAGGTCACGGGCGATGCCCATGTTGCGGACCATGGAACGGCCGATCAGGGCGACCTTGCGGTCGTACTCCCAGGCGGCGTCCATCACCTGCTGGACCCGGTGCACGTGCGAGGCGAAGCTGGCCACGATGATCCGGCCGCGGGCCTTGCCGAAGATCGAGGTGAGCACCGCGCCGATCTCGCGCTCCGGGGTCACGAAGCCCGGGACCTCGGCGTTCGTCGAGTCGGAGAGCAGCAGGTCGACACCCTCGGCGCCGAGCCGCGCAAAACCGGCCAGGTCGGTGATCCGGCCGTCCAGCGGGACCTGGTCCATCTTGAAGTCGCCGGTGTGCAGCACCAGGCCGGCCGGGGTGCGGATCGCGACGGCCAGCGCGTCCGGGATCGAGTGGTTCACCGCGAAGAACTCGCACTCGAACGGGCCGAGCCGCTCCCGCTGCCCCTCCCGGACGGTCAGCGTGTACGGATCCAGCCGCCGCTCCGCGAGTTTCGCCTCGATCAGCGCCAGCGTGAACTCGGAGCCGACCAGCGGGATGTCCGGCTTGTGTGCCAGCAGGTACGGCACCGCGCCGATGTGGTCCTCGTGCCCGTGGGTCAGCACGATCGCCTGAATGTCCTCGAGCCGATCGAGGACGGGTGCGAAGTCGGGCAGGATCAAGTCGACGCCCGGCTGCTCGACGTCGGGGAAGAGCACCCCGCAGTCGACGACCAGCAGCTTGCCGTCGTACTCGAAGACCGTCATGTTGCGGCCGATGGCGCCGAGTCCGCCGAGCGGGACGACGCGCAGGGCGCCCTCCGGCAGCGGCGGTGGCGGACCCAGCTCCACGTGAGCTTGACTCATTCGCCTTCTTCCTGTCAGAGCTCGATGCCGGCTGCGGCGGCGTCCTTGCGCAGTTGGATCAGTTCGTCCTCGCCCGCGTCGACCAGCGGCGAGCGGACCGGGCCGGCGGGCAGCCCGGAAGCATTCAGACCGGCCTTGACCAGCATGGTCCCCGGCGAGCGGAAGATTCCGGTGAACAGCGGCAGAGCCTGCCGGTGCCGGGCCAGCGCGGTGGCGTTGTCGCCCCGCTCGAAGGCCTCGATCATCTCCTTGGCGAGCACACCGGTGAAGTGCGTCGACGTGCCGACCAGGCCGACCCCGCCGATGGAGAGCAGCGGCAGCGTGGCCGCGTCGTCGCCGGAGTAGTACGCCAGGTCGGTCCGGGAGAGCACCCAGGACGTGGCGATCAGGTCGCCCTTGGCGTCCTTCACCGCGACGACCCGCTCGTGCTCGGCGATCCGGACCATGGTCTCGGTGGCGATCGCCGTGCCGGCCCGGTGCGGAATGTCATAGACCATGATCGGCAGTCCGGTGGCGTCGGCGACCGCGCGGAAGTGCCGCTCGACGCCGGCCTGCGGCGGCTTGTTGTAGTACGGCGTGACGACCAGCAGGCCGTGAGCGCCCGCTTTCTCCGCGGCGTGGGCCAGCTCGATGGTGTGCGCGGTGTTGTTGGTGCCCACCCCGGCGACCACCGTGGCACGGTCACCGACGGCGTCGATCACGGCCCGCAGCAGCGTCTCTTTCTCCGCGTCGGTCGTGGTCGGCGACTCCCCGGTGGTCCCGCTGATCACGAGAGCGTCGTTGCGCTGCTCGTCGACGAGGTGCGCGGCCAATCGTGCCGCTCCCTCGATGTCCAGGGATCCGTCCGGGGTGAACGGGGTCACCATGGCGGTCAGCAGCCGTCCGAAGGGCCGCGGGTCGTGCGTCATACCTGACAACCTATCGGACGCTGGTGTCACACGTAGAAAGCGGTGAACGGGGCCCAGGGAAGGTTACGCAGGATGCTCCAGACACCCCAGACCGCCATGAATGTGATCATCGCGGCCGGACTGATCGTCAACTGCGGCAACCGGAGATTGAAAAGCCGGCGCCCGGCCCAGGCCACGTAGAGATAGAGCAGGAACGGCACCGCGAAGACGAACATCGCGTGGTGCCGGGCCGCCGCGGGCAGGTCGCCGTGCAACAGGTACCAGGCGGCGCGGGTGCCGCCGCAGCCCGGACAGACGAAGCCGGTCAGGTATTTCAGGATGCAGGTCGGCTCGGCGCCGGCCTCCGACGAGATCGGGTCGCTGACCAGCGTGTAACCCGCCGCGGCACCCATGCAGGCGAGCAGCGCCACCGGGGCGAGCCAGATCGGCGAGCGGACCGCGACCCGCTCCACGAACCGGGTGATCCGGTCCTGCTGGGGCGGCGGATATCGATAGGACACCCACTCCGGCGGGATCGGCGGCCCCTGCACCGGCTCGTCAGCCAGCCACGGCGGCAGGCCGGTCGTACTGCTCATGGCCGTCACGGTACACCCGGCTCGCGTTTCAGAGCCTCGGCGAGCGGCCCGGCCAGATCACCCCGCTCGGGCACACCGATGCTCGTCAGCCCCAGCCAGCCGGCCAGCCGGGCCAGCTCCGCCGCGAGGGCGTCAGCCGTCTCCTCCGGGTCGGCGCCGGGCTCCCGCCAGACCGCCGGGATCTGCAACTCACCGGTCCGCCGCTCGGCCTTCAGATCGACCCGGGCGGCGAACCTGTCGCCGAGGAGGAACGGGAGCACGTAATATCCGTACACCCTCTGGGGTTTGGGAACGTAGATCTCGATGCGGTAGGTCATGTCGAACAGCCGCTCGGTCCGGCCCCGCTCCCAGATCAGCGGATCGAAAGGGCTGACCAGCGTCCGCGCCCGGACCCAGCGCGGCAGGCGGGCGTCGCGATGCAGGTAGGCCTGCGGTTTCCACCCGGCGACCGTGACCGGCAGCAGCGTCCCCTCCGCCACCAGCTCGGCGATCGCCGGCTTGACCACCTTGGCCGGCAGGCGGAAATAGTCCCGCAGCTCCGGCTCGGCGGCGACACCGAGCGTCCTCGCGGAGAGCTCCACCAGGTGCCGGAACGGGTCAGCCGGGGCCGGCGCCTCCAGCACCTCGCGGGGTAGCACCCGCTCGGTCAGGTCGTAACGCCTGGCGAACGAGCTGGTCCGCTCGGCGGCGGTCACCTGGCCGGTGAAGAAGAGCCACTCCAGCGCCTGTTTCACCACCGACCAGTTCCACCCCCAGTGGTCCTTGCTGCGGGGCGCGTCGTGCTCGATCTCGGCGGCCGTGATCGGACCGCGCTCGCGCACCTCGTCGAGCACCCAGGCCACCAGCTCAGGCTGCTCCGCGACGATCCGCCGCATGTTGCCCCAGGCGAACTCGCCGGCCCGCGCCATCCGCCAGCGGAAATAGGGCTGGAGATCGGTGCGGATCAGCGACGCCTCGTGCCCCCAGAACTCGAACAGCTCCCGCGGCCTGCGATAGGCCGCCCGGTCCAGCAGGGCCGCCGGGTAGGGCCCGAGGCGACTGTAGAGCGGCATGAAGTGGGCGCGCTGCAACACGTTCACCGAGTCCATCTGGATCAGGTGCAGGCGCGACAGCACCCGCCGCAGATGACGCATGCCGGCCGCGGCGCCCGGCTGCGGATCGGTGAAACCCTGCGCGGCCAGGGTGATCCGGCGGGCCTGGGCGACGGTGAGCGAATCGGGGACAGCCACGTGAAGCAACTTAGGACAGGGGTGTGACAAAGTTGCGGCCATGGCTCTCGGCTTCGTCCGCCCCGCGCGTCCCGAGGACGCCCCGGAGATCGCCCGCATCCAACTCTCCACCTGGCGTACCGCGTACCGCCGGATGTTCCCGCCGCATGTGCTGGCGAACCTCGACGAGGCGTACCTCGCGCGCGGCTGGACCGAGGCGATCACCGCGCCGCCCTCCGCCCGGCACCGCGTCCTGATCGCCGTCGAGCAGAGCGAGACGTCCAAGACCGTGGTCGGTTTCGCCGCGTCCGGCCCGGCCGACGAGCAGGCCCTCGCGCCCACCGAGAAACCACTGCCGGACGACGTCGCCGCGGTCACCGACCTGCTGATCGAACCCCGCTGGGGCCGGCGCGGTCACGGCAGCCGCCTGCTCGCCGCCATGGTCGACCACTGGCGTTCTGATCAGTTCCGGTCGGCGGTGGCCTGGGCGTACGAGGCCGACGAGGTGATGCGCAAGTTCCTCGGCTCGACCGGCTGGGAACCCGACGGAGCGGCCCGCGCGCTCGACGTGGACGACATGCTCGTACCCCAGGTTCGCCTGCACGTCGCGGTCACGGACGACTAGTCCCGGGCCCTCCTCCTTCCCGCAGCGCCGCGTCGAGTTGCTGGTTCAGCTCGCCGAGCAGGCCGTCCAGCCGCTTCTCGAGCACGATGACCTGGTGCTCGTCGAGCACCCGGCGGCCCTGTTCCAGCACGTAGACGCGCAGGCGGGGGTTGGCGAGCCCGGCGTAGAACTGGGCACCGGCCAGCATGTCGGCGTCCGGTGCTCCGGTGGCGAAGTCCGGCGCGATCGCGCCGGCGCGCTGGTGCCGCTCCCGTTCCTCGGCGATCTGCGCCCATGCCTCGGTGAGGCACCGGCGGGCCGCCGCGGCCGCCTCCTCGGTCGTCGCCTCCAGGTGGTACCAGGCCGCGCTGCACCGGGCGACCTCGGTACGTGCGGCGGCCTCGAGTGTGCCCCGCCGGGCCGTGGCCGACTCCAGACCCCGCCGGGACGCGCGCTCCCGGTCCGCGAACGGATTGTGCGACATCGCCTTCAGCGCGATCGCCGACATCGTCAGGAGCAGCAGCAACGCGACGAGCGGCCACTGCAGGCTGTCGTCGCGGATGCCCTGGCCGCGCAGCCATGCCCAGTATCCGAGGACGCCGGACACCATCAGCACGAAGAACACCGGCAGCGGCCAGCTGGGCCAGGGCAGATCCGTCTCCGATCGGGTCTGGGTGTCCGGCCGCCACACCCGGAACACCCGGTTGAACACGATGCGCCAGCTCAGCGGCCCACGCTCGGGCCGGCGCTCGGCGCGGACCCGGTGCCGGAACCACGGCGAGGCGAGGAGCGTGCCGGAGATGATCAGCGCGATCGCGATGCCCACGCCGGGGACGTAGGAGACCATCGTCTCCCACAGCGAGGGGTTCTCCTCGAGGTCGAGCGCGTCCTGGAACGTGGTCGCGAAGAAGTAGGAATCGTAGAGCGCGCTCGCCAGGATCATCCCCCACACCACAGGGGCGGCGAGCCACCAGGGACGGGAACGACGATCCTCCGGGCCGTCGTGCCGATGGTCGTCCAGTACCTCACGGCGTCGCCGACCGGCCTCGGCCAGCCGCCGCTCGGAGCGCAGCCCGGCGAGCCGCTGCAGCGCGGCACCCGCGTCGTGCCAAGCCCGTACCAGCTGGTCGGCTGCCTCGCGGATGGTGGTGTACGCACTCGCGAGGCTCTCGTCAGCGGCCCGGGTGGCCCGGTTGATCAGCGCAGACTCCGAGTAGGAGAGCTGCTCTGGCTCGTACTTCGCCGGTTCGGCGGCGACCTGACCCAGCAGCGGCAGTGTGCCGCCGGAGCGGCGTGGACAGGGCACCGGCGCGTAGCGGCGGCCGTTCGCGCCGCTGGGAACCACATCGGTCACCGGTCAGCCCTCCACCGTCGTCGCGATGATGTCGACGCGCCGGTCCCGCTGCAGGCACGACTGCTTCTCCGCCGGACACGTCGCGTCCCGCTCGCCTCGGCCGTCGTGCGTCACCCCGGAGATCCCGCTGTCCGTCAGAACCTTCGCGACCGCAGCCGCCCGGTCCTTCGACAGCTGGAGGTTGTGCCGGTCCGTGGCCCGCCGGTCGGCGTGCCCGATCACCTTGACCGCCTGGACCTGTGACGTCCGCATCCGGACGGCCAGCCCTTGCAGCGCGGCCCGGCCCTCCGGCCGGACGACCGCCGAGTCGGTGTCGAACAACAGATCGGTCCGGACACTCGTCACCTCGTCGAGGTCCGGCGCACCGGCGTCCGGCACGAACGGCACGTCCGGATCCGCGGCGAGGCCGTCCGCGCCCGCCTCGCCGGACGACGCGACCGGGAGCGTCGAGACGTCGCAGAGCGCGGCCCCGGCCGTCTCGCACACCCGGCGCCAGAGATCGCCGAGGAAGGAGACGTGCCCAGTAGCCAGCGCGGACTGCCCGGATCCGGCATGCCCGACCCCCGCCATGATCAGGCTGACGCCGGCGAGCCGATCGCCCCAGCCGTCCCGCACCGGACAGGTCGCGATCAGCTTGTCGACGAAGGCCTGCTTGCCGGCGTTGCCGCCGGTCAGGTCGAGGCACCCGGTGGTGCTGAGGCCGTCGGTGCCGACCACCACGGTGCGAGGGCCGGCGTCGGCGTCCTTGACCGCGTCCGCCCCGGTGAAGATCCCGGCGAGCACATCGGTGCCGCCCATTTCCGGCTCGCTCCGGGTCGCCTCGCCGAGCCAGCCCTTGAGGCAGTCGGTGAACTCCGCCCGATCCAGCTCCCGGTTCTTCTCCCGGTTCGCGAACGAGAAAGTCAGCTTCTTCTCCGCGGTCCACCGGACGCTGGAGGAGCTGCCGTCGAACGTACCGATGTAGACGTGATCGCCGCGCTGCACCGCCGCCTCGATCTGTGCGGTCAGCGCGGCGGTGTAGTCGGGGCGTCCGGTGCCGCCCCGCACCGAGGCGCTGACGTCGGCGAGCAATGCGGTCACGCCGCTCTCCGGGCGCTGCCGCTCGGTCATCCGGTCGCAGTCGGGCCCCTCGTCGTCGTCGCAGGCGGCCGCCGTCGTGGCGAGGAGGAGCAGGGCCAGCACCAGCAGCGCCCTTCCGAACCGGGCCATCACGACCGCCCCGCGGTGAGCTCGGCCTCGACGATGTCCCGGACGAACTTCTTGTCCTCCTCGCCGAGCTGGCTGACGAAGGCAGCGGCGGCGGACGCGTACATCTCGGCGAACTCGAACATGCCGAGCTGCTGGTGGTCGAGGGCGGCCTGGCCGAGCACGTCGACCAGATCCTGGCCCTGCTGCCGGCGCTTGGCGGCCAGCAGATCCAGGATCTCCGCGAAATGGCGGTCGGTGAGCTGGGCCGCGGCCACCGTGATCGGGCTGACGCCCAGCTCGGTGAGGACCTTCCGCCAGCGGGTGACGAGGTTCTCCACCATCTCGGCCCGGCGGTTGCCGATCTCGGTCTCCTGGTTCAGGTCGATGCGGCGGAGCGCGTACGGGACCAGATGCTCCCGGACCCGTTCGTCCGGCCGGACCCGGATCTCGGCGACACACCGGATCTGCCCCCGATCGGTGTCGTAGCACCACTCGGCGGCCTCCGCCCGCATCCGCTCCTCGGCCGCGTCGGCGGCGTCCGGGTCGAACTGTCGGCCGATCCGCCAAACGCGCCGCCGCAGCTCGTCGTGCGCGGCCGGGGTGTACTCGACGGACTGCCGGACCAGCTCGCTGTGGTCCATCACCGAGCTGATCCACTCCAGGTCCGCGATCACCTGGAACTCGTAGACGTCTCCTTTGGACAGGACCGGGACGGCGTCGCCCGGAGTGCTGGGCCGGTGCCGCACTTCGGGCAGGGCCGAGCGGTCGGGTCCGGTGTCCGGGCCCGCAAGCCAGGTGCGGAACCGCCTCCACCACGATTGCTGTGCCATGTGAACTACTCCTGAGGGGTCGGAAGCTGACGAGGGGTCAGAGCGAGGTGAGGAGCTCACGGGCGGACCTGCACTCCCGCGCCCACTGGCGCAGGGTGAATCGGGCCCGGCCGTCCAGCGGGGGTTTGAAGATCTCGGCGCACAGCGGGAGGAGCAGTTTCCGCAGTTCCCCGTCGCTGTCCGCGCGGCGCAGCCAGGCGTGCAGGACCCACCAGGCCCGGCGTCCGGTGGTCGGGCCGGCGAGCGCGGCGCGCCACGGCTCGACGAGTGCGTCGGCGCCGCCGCGGTCCGCGGCCATGTCGGCGAGCAACCGCGGCCATTGCGACCGCGGGGCCTCCCCGGCCAGCACCGCGATGAGGATCAGCGAGCGGGCCGCGTGCACCTGGATCCGGTACAGGTCGTCACGCATCCAGGTGAGCAGTTCCTCGCGAATCTCCGCCGGGTGGTTCAGGTACAGGCGCTGCATGGTTCGGGCGATCGATGCGCTGCCGTTCAGGTCGGCGCGAGCAGCGAGGAGGTGGAGGTCGTCGAGCGCCTCGCGGACGAACAACTCGCCGAGCCGGGTCCCGTACGCCCGGGCCGCCGCGTCATGCAACCGGCTGTTCCGGGCGGCACGTGCCCACTCCCGGACCCGGCTCCGGATCGGGCCGAGGAGCCGGTCCTCCTCGGTGGCCGTGTCCACCGCCCACGCGGCGGCCTGCCGCAGGTCGCCCGACTCGGACAGCGCCCACGGGCGGATCAGCTCCCGCCATACCTCGTCGAAGTCGTGCGCGGCCAGCCACCCGGCGACCGAGGCCGCCCGCAGCCGGATGCCGGGCCGCTCCTGGCGGACCAGCCGGTCCAGCCACCGGCGTACCGGTGGGCGGCCCTGGTCGAAGTCGTTCCAGGCCACGTCCAGGATGTCGAACGGCATCCGGACGTCCACGAACCGGACCCGGCGCGGCCGGTCGGCCGGGTCGAACCGGAGCAGGCTCGCCTGGTCCGGGACGCTGAGGATCTCCTCCACGCCGCCGTCGAAGATCACCCGGTCCGGGTCGGCCTCACTGTTCTGCTCCGCCCAGAGGATCTCGTACAGCTGCTGCCCGACGTGGAAGACGTCGGCCAGGGTGTAGCCGACGAAAGCCGCGTACGCGATCTGCACCGCCTGCCGCCGCGGCTCCATCGGCGCCGAGGTGTCCTTCCGGCCGCCTTTGACAAGCGTGAACGCCAGGTCCCGGGCCCGGCCGCGAATCCGCCCGAGCACTGCCGCGAGCGAGCCCTGCTCGCCGTCCCAGCAGGACAGCGCCTGGGCGAGATCGGCCACCGACGCCGGGCGCGGATGGGTCTCCAGCTGCTCCTTGATCTCCGGCAGGTCCAGGGCCCGTTCGATGAAATCCGGGTGACATGCGCCACCACAGACCGTGCACGAGCCCACGCACGCGGACCGGCGGCGTAGCGCGAACCCCAGGTGCCGGCGCAGCACCGACTCCGGGTCCGGCAAGCCGGGCCGGATCTCGTAACGGCTCAGCGACGCACCGCTCGAGCCGGCCTGAGTTCCGATGATCACCAGGTACGCGTTCACGGCCGCGGCGAGCGTCGCGAACGTGTCCAGCAGAGCCGGCGTGACGGTGCCGGGATCGGCGAGCTCCAGCACCACACCCGCGTCCGGGACCAGCAGGTCGTCCTGCCGGGCCAGGTCGACGAGCGACACACCCTTCTCCGGGAAGTGCACACCGTGCACCTCCTGTCCGGCCGCAGCCCTGGCGGCAAGCCGCTCGGCGAGAAAACGCCGCCCGGTGCCGGGCTCGCCGCACTCGTAGACGACCCTTTCGTTCCGCAACGTGGTGACGAACTCCGCGAAATTCGGCACCTGGACGAACGTCTGATCCGCCTCGGTGAGCTGGGCCGCGCTCCGGTGATAGCGCAGGGCGGTGACCTGCCGGCCGTCCGGCAGCTCGATCACCGTCATGGTGGCGTTGTCGCCGACGATGATGCCCTTGCTGTTCTTGATCGCGGTCTTGAAGTCGTGGTCGGACCGGGCCCCCTCGGGCTGCTCGCCCTGGCTGGTCCAGCTCTGGTCCGCCGCGTTCGAAGCAGACCTGTCGCCGCCCGGCGCGGCCTGATGGGAGCCGGCCGACTCGGCTTGGTGGGAGCCGGCCGGCGCGGCCTGACGGGGAGCGACCGGGGGCGCCTGAACAGCCGGTTCGGCGGGCTGCTCGGCCGGTTCCTTCGCCGCCGGCTCGTCCGGCGGCGGCGCGGCCTCCTCGGGATTCATTCCTCGGCCCCGCCCCGGTACTGATGGACCGTGCCGTAGTCGCCGACGATGATGCCGGAGCTGCGCTTGATACGGACTCCACCGGGTGGGGCCGCCGGCTTCGGCTTCGGATCACCGACCGGCGCCCGCCCCGCCTCGTCCGCTGCCGGTGCCCGGACCACCTCGTGAGCGACCTGCGCCCGGACCGCCCCGTCCACATCCGGCGGCTCGAACCCCGGCAGGTACAACCAGGCGATCTGCTCCCGGCCCTCGATCCTCAGCTCCAAGCGCCGGAAATGCCGCGGGTCCAGGCCCAGCGCCCGGTACGGCACCGCCCGCTGATACACCGTGTCGGACACCAGCGCGCAGATCGGCGCGTCCGGCACCGCCGTCATGGCCTCCCGGTTGGCGGGGTGCTCCTGGAGCCGGGCGGCGATCACCAGCGGGTCCCCGCCGCGCGGCACCCCCCGCGCGTCGACCTGGATGTCTCCCGAGTCGAGGCCCAGCCGGAGCCGGAGCTGGTGTTCCTTCGTCTTGTTGCCGTTGTACCGGACCAGCGCGGCCGCCAGCCGGGGCAGAGCCGTGGCGAGCAGCGTCGCTGGGGCGACGCCGGCCGGCGCCACGCTCATCTCGCCGTCGCCGCGGCTGCTGCGGGCCCACTCGCCGGGCTGCCCCGCCGCGGCGATAGCTGCGCCGATCGCCTCCTCGGCCGCGAGTCCGAGTTCCGAGTGCCGTGGGTAGCCTCCGGGGCTGGACCTGACGATGTCCGACGACACGGCAGTGCCGGGCCGGGGAAGAGTTTCCTCGTACATGGAAATTCCTTGATCCTCAGACGATGGAGGTTCAACTCTCAGTAACCAACCCCGACCGACGCCAGCTGATCTTCATCAAATGATGAAGATTTACCGGATGCCCGCGATCTTCTCGATCGCCGCGAGGTTCTTCACCAAGATCGATCGGTGTTCAGTCTCCAAATAGCCCAGACCTGCGAATTTGCGCAGAATCCGGTGTACCGACACGGCCGATGCACCCACACGCATCGCCAGGTCGCCCTGGGTGCACCACACCCGCTCGGGTTCCGGTGAATGTGAATCCACCGCATTTACATAGTCACAGAGAGCAACCGCAACGCGCCCTTCGACGTCCGCCGAGGCGGTTACGAAGCGGTTCTCCGCGGCACGCAGCCGCTCGGTCAGCGAGCGGGCGAGCACCCGGTACGCACGCGGGTGCGAGTCCAGGTACCTGTCGAAGACCTCACCCGCGAGCCGCTGCACCAGCACGCGGCGATACGCCACAGCGGAGGCGGACCGCGGCCGCCGGTCCAGATGGGCGACCTCGCCCAGCAGATCGCCGCGCGTACAGGAGGCGACCCGGTGCTGACCCCCGCCCAGCTTCGACACCATGATCCGGACCTCACCGGAGTGCACCACGAAGACGTGGTTGCCCGGCTCGCCCTGGTGGAGGATGTACACCCCGCCGTTGTAGGCCTCGAACCCGCCGAGCTTGACGAGGTCGCTCCGGTCCAGCGCCGGCAACCGCCCGACGAACGACGTCTGCGGCCAGGGCTCGATGTCGCTCAAGGGACACTCCTCCCGGATGGCTTCGGCACACAGGTGAGGGGACGCCAGAGGGGTACGTCAGAGGGCGACGGCGAGGAAGAGGACGGCGGCGAGCATGCCGAAGACCGTCCCGGCCCGGATCCAGCGGAACTTCAGCACCGCGAGCCGGCTCAGCCAGCACAACTGGCTGACCAGCCCGGCCATGGTGTCCCCGGCCGCCTGTTCCAGGCAGCGGCGGACCCGGTCCGGGTCTCGCAGGCGGTACACGTGTCCGAAATAGGCGATCAACTCCAGGTCCGAGGCGCCCCGGGTCCGCGGGAACAGGGCGAGCGCGAACGCGGCCGCCGCCAGCGCGACGCAGATCAGGCCGGCGGGCACCATCCCGGCCGGCGCGCCGGCCACCGGCCAGGCCCGTTCCAGCGGAACCCCCCAGAGCGCGATCAGGCCGGCCGTCCCGGCGCCCAGGATGGAGAGCCACTGCGCTGCCTTCGCGTCGGCCCGCCGGACCTCCTCCCGAGTCTCCGCGATCAGCCGCCGGGTGAGCCGGACCTCGGCCGAGGCGTCGCTGCGGGTCACCGGCGCGGTCGGCGCGCCCACCATTCCTTGATTCATGCCTTCAGGCTGACGGTCCGCTCGGGTGCGCATCCGGTCGATCGTCACGGTGCCTCTGTCGACATCGACACAGAACGACCGAGCGCGCGCAGCACGTCCGGCTGCAGAACCACGATGAGCCGACGCCCGGTCTGCACGGTCTTGCGGCTGCGGAGCACCCGCATGGTGCGCGCCACCACCTCGCGGGACACACCGACGGAGGAAGCCAGGTCCTGCTGGGAGAGGCCCAGCTCGATGCGGACGGCGCCCCCGGGCTCCGGCTTTCCGGTCCGGTCCATGAGGTCGACCAGGAAGACGATCAAACGGCCGTCACCGTTGCTGGATCCGAACTGCATCCGCTGCCGATCCGACTCCCGCAGACTGTTGGCGAGGTGCCGGGAGATCGCGAGGGCTACCGATGGCTCCTTCACGATGCAGGCGTCGAGGCGGTCGCTGAGGATCACGACCCCGGTCGCCTCGGTGAGCGTCGCGACGGTCGCCATCCGCGGCCGCCCGTCGAGCGCAGACATCTCACCGACGATGTCACCGGGACCGCGGAGCGCCAGCACAGCGGTCCACCCGCGCCGCGAGGTTGCGGTCACCTTCACCCAGCCGTCCTCGATCAGGATCACGTGCCGGGTCGGGTCGCCCTGGTGGAAGAGGGGCGTCCCGGCCGGGTAGGTCTGCCGGACGCCCGCGTCCACCAGCACCTTATAGGCCTCCGGGCTGAGATGCTTCGCGAAGCTGCCCGTGACCGGCTCCGGAAGAGGCAGAGTGACCACCACCGTCCTGAGATCCGTTCCTGCGGTCGCAGTGACACTTTTCTATCGGTCGGGACCGCGCCTCCTCATCCCATGTTCGGTCACGCTGTCGCCCCACAGCATCAGCACCGGTCCCCGATCGGCGCTCCCCGCTGACACTTCGTCATCCTCCGATGGGTCATGCAGCCGACCGCCCCCTGCCACCAGCGTTCCGGAGACACCGGCGGAGAATGACCATCGTGACGACCACACTGCCCACGTTCGTCTTCGACGGCGACTGCTCGTTCTGCTCCCTGTGCGCCGAATTCATCGAGCGCCGCATCCCGACGACCGCCACGGTGATCCCCTGGCAGTTCGCCGACCTGGCGAAACTCGGCCTGACCGTCGAGCAGTGCGAGGCCGCCGTCCAGTGGGTCGGCGCCGACGGCGTCACCGCGGCCGGCCCCGACGCGATAGCCCTCCTGCTGCGCGACGCCGGCCGATTCTGGTCACTGCCCGGATCGGCCCTCACGCTGCGCCCGGTGAGCCGTCTGGCCTGGCCGGCCTACCAGTGGGTGGCAGATCACAGGCACCTCATGCCCGGCGGAACAGCGGCGTGCGCAGTCCGCCCACGCCCATAATTTCCCGGTACGGAAGGACAACTCCCCCAACCGCACCGGACCCGTCCCCGAGAAGCCGCGCGACCATCTGCCGGGTCCAGGCCGTCCGGCGAGTTTCGCTACCGCTGCCCACTCACCCTCGGCGGCTCCCGCCACGGGCTGAGCGCCCTGTTTTTCAGGCGCACGACGACCAGCCACCCAGCGTGTGAAGTTCAGCGCGATCCGCACCCCGGTTCCACACTCAGACCGGATGCGACCCAGTGTGTGAAGGTGGGGCCGGCACGAGAAGCGAATCTCCGACCGCAGTGACAAATCCGATATGTCCGGCGGGCAGCGGCTGTCCAGTTATCGCCGACGCTGTTTCTGTTGTCGTCAGCGGTAGGCCGGCGCTGCCCTGCGGTCGTGGGCACTGAGCCGGTGCCGCGCCAGCACCGGACCGGCACTGGACCGGCGCTGGAGCGGCACTGGACCGGCACTGGCGGCACTGGACCGGCGCCGTGGACCAGCTCGGTGATCAGCTCTGCGGGCCAGCCGGTCCGGCCGGTTCTCAGCGCTGCGGGCCAGCCGGTCCGGCCGGTTCTCAGCGCAGCTCGAGCACGCTGCTGACAGCACTGGTAACCAGCTCACCTCGCCCAGCTGGTTAACAGTGCTGTCGCGCGCCCGTTTTGTCCGCGCTGAGCGCCAGCCGGCATCGGCGTTTCCAAGATCTGCAAGAGGGGACCGTAGGACGGAACTCACGACATCGCGCGCTCATGGCGATGACCGCACACGCAAGCCGATCGCGTGCGTTGGTCGCCGTCGCGGCTCCGCGGGCGCGAGCATGGTCGACCGGGCGCGCCGATCGGTGGCTCTTTGGATGCGTGGGCTACGGCTCCGTGGCGCTTGTCGCCGGTACAACCGGACCGGCGGGGCGACGGAGCCGGGGCGGGAGGGGGCGCCGGGGGCGGCGGCGGGATGCGCCGGCGGGAGGGGCGTCAGGGGTGGTCGGCTGGGGACGGGGTGGTGCGGTTGGGGAGGGTTTCGGGCGTACCCGATGGGGGTTTGCGGGTGCGTAGCCAGTGGATCGGGCGGATGCGTTCCAGGGAGAGGAAGCTCGCCATCGCCACCAGGTGCGGGGCGAAGGAGATCGTGATCGTGGAGAAGGTGACCACGTGGAAGGAGTAGAAGAAGGCCACGACGGCGTTGCGCCAGCGCTGAGGCACCACGAAGACCAGGGGGCTGAGCAGCTCGAACGCGATGATGCCGATCTGGGCGGCGATCAGCAGTCCGGGCACTGAGGCGATCGCGTCGGCCAGGTCGGTGCCTCGGCGGATGATGGCCTGGGCGAGGACCGAGCTGGTGAACCAGTCGAGGCCACCGAAGCGGAGTTTCGCGAACGCGGCCAGAAAATAGGTGCAGATCACCGCGATCTGGGTCACCCGTAGGGCCCAGCCGCCGGCGGATGTCCGGTCCTGATCGCCGTGCCGGGCGGCGCCGGCGGTGGGCAGCGCGGCCAGGGCCACGAGTAGGCCGATCCGGTCGTGGTCGACCTTGCCGTAGGACATCGCGATGATCATCCACTCGAAGTAGAGCAGGAAGACCGCCCAGCCGAGGGCTCGTGGCGCCCGGCCGGTCGCGGCGGCCAGCGACAGGGTCAACAACGTCCAGAAGATGCCCCACACCAGCAGCGGTCCCGGTGTCGGCAGGTGCAGGAGCCGGCCGATCAGCAGGGGCTCGTAGAGCTCGCCCGGGGTGTTCGCGTGCGAGCGCACCCACGGTGTGAAGACCACCAGGTCGAGGGCGACGAAGAGATAGACGAGGGTACGGAAGGAGGCGATGCGACCCTTCGGGACCGGTTCGAAAAGCCAGCGTGTGATCACGGGCGGACCCAATCCGCGATGACCTCGTCGGTCCAGGTGCCGGTCGGACGGCTGTGCTCGACCAGGTGCCAGCGGATCACGATGCGGACCTCGCGCAGCGCCGGGGCGGTCGGGGTGTGCTCGGCGTACGCGTCGGCGACCCGGCTCAGGCGGGACGGGTCGGCCTGGTACGCCGACTGCTGGCCCTCGATCTCGGCACGCCGGATCCCGCTGTTCGCCTCGGTGATCGGCACGACCGCGCCGGTTACGTCAACGCCCTCGACGCGGGTGTCCTTCGCCGCGCCGTTGGGGTCGGGGGCCGTCGAGTACATCCGGAAGGGGCCGAACGGGAAGTCGTCGTCCTGGCCCCAGAAAGTGCCGGCGAGCAGGAGCACGAGCCCGGCGACGGTCGCCAGGACCCGTGCCCGGCGGCCGGTCGTCGTCAGCTCGGTCATCGACGACAACCTAGCCACCTCACGCAATCAGTCCAGCCCGTGATCAGTCCAGCCCGGGTAATCAGTCCAGCCCGGGAATCAGTCCAGCAGGGCGTCGAGTCCGATGGTCAGGCCCGGACGCTGCCGGACCTGGCGGACCGCGAGCAGCACGCCCGGCATGAACGAGGAGCGGTCCAGCGAGTCGTGCCGGATCGTCAGCGTCTCACCGGTGGTGCCGAAGAGCACCTCCTGGTGCGCGACCAGGCCGGCCGCGCGGACCGAGTGGACGCGCACGCCGTCGATGTCGGTGCCGCGGGCGCCGAGCTGCTCCTCCTTCGTCGCGTCCGGCATCGGCGGGCAGTTGGCCGCGGCGCGGGCCTCGGCGATCACCTTGGCGGTGTGCATCGACGTGCCGCTGGGCGCGTCGAGCTTGCGCGGGTGGTGCTGCTCGATGATCTCGGCTGACTCGAAGTACTTCGCGGCGCGGGCGGCGAACTGCATCATCAGCACGGCGCCGATGCCGAAGTTCGGCGCGATCAGCACGCCGACGCCGGGCTTGGCGGCCAGCCAGCCGCGCACCTGCTCCAGCCGGTCCTCGGTGAAACCGGACGTGCCGACGACCACGCTGATGCCCTGCTCGATCGCCCAGCGCAGGTTGTCCATCACCACGTCGGGGTTGGTGAAGTCGACGAGAACCTGAGCGCCCGTGTCGGAGGCGCTGAAGAGCAGATCACCCTGGTCGACCATGGCGACCAGCTCGAGGTCGTCGGCGGCGTCGACCGCCTTGCACACCTCGAGGCCCATGCGGCCCCGGGCACCGAGAACGCCGACACGAATGGGTTCAGGCACGTCTGTCACACCGTCAACTTAACGTACGGCGACGGGCCGCCCACCACCGCTCGGCCAGCCCCACGACCACGAAGACGGCCGCCACGTAGGCCCATCCGACCAGCACGTCGATCACGTAGTGCTCGCCCGTGTAGACGAGCGTGAACGTCATCGCGAGCGGGTAGGCGAGCAGCAGCGGCCACCACTTCTTCGCCACCATCGGCAGGAAGAACGCGACGGCGAGCATGGCCCAGGCGGTGTGCAGCGACGGCATCGCGGCGACCGGGTTCGACTGGGAGACCTGCAGCGCGTTCAGGGTGTTGCCGGCGCCGTGCAGGCCGATCACGTCCCAGCCCTTCGTGGAGATCCGCACGACGGTCTCGGGGAGGTAGCCGTACTTGAAGGCCCACCACGGCGGCGCGGCCGGGTAGAGGAAGTAGGTGATCAGGCCGAACACGCAGAGGGTGATCCAGCGGCGCATGAACCGGCCCCAGGTCGCCCGGTTGCGCATCCAGAGGATCACCGCGATGGTCGGCACGGTCAGGAAGTGCGAGGAGTAGACGATCGTCACGACCGCCAGCCACCACGGGGTGACGTTCGGCTCGTACAGGTGCTGCTGAAGCCAGGTGGTGGGCACCTGGCCGTCCATGAACCAGCCGAACATCCACCGGTCCGCGTCGATCAGCTCGGTGACGTGCGGCTTGAACAGGTCGTCGGCGAAGCTGCGGGACACGTTGTAGATCACCAGCAGCAGCGCGATGGGCAGCCAGTCCCGCAGGAACCGCAGGTGGGTGCGCCACGGCTCGTAGTTGCGCCAGGCGATGGTCGCCAGCCAGAGCCAGCCGAACGCGATCAGCGGGTCGCTGGTCGGCACGCCGACGAAGTAGACCCCGACGGAGAAGACCACCGCCCAGATCAGCATCCCGATGATCCGCCGCTTCCGGAGTTCCGGTGGCGGCGGGGTCGCGGGGGTCTCGGGCGGGGTCTCGAGGGTCGTCACGGGGTCCAAGGGTAACTAGGCCGGAAAGTCGTCCTCGCCGAACGGCCCCACCACGGCCAGCGAACGCTCGCCGGAGAAGAGTTCGGCGGCGACCTTGTTGACCTCGGCCACGGTGACCGCGTCCACCCGGGCGAGCAGCTCGTCGACGCCCATCATGTCGCCGTGGAGCAGCTCCGACTTGGCGAGGCGGCTCATCCGGGAGCCGGTGTCCTCCAGGCCCAGCACGTACGAGCCCTTCACCATGCCCTTGCCGCGGGCCAGTTCCTCGGCGGTGATGCCCTGCTCGGCGACCCGGTCCAGCTCCGTCCGGACGAGGTCGAGCACCTCACCGGCCTTCGCCGGCGCGCAGCCCGCGTAGACACCGACCAGGCCGGCGTCGGCGTGCTGGCTGGCGTACGAGTAGACCGAGTAGGCCAGCCCTCGCTTCTCCCGGATCTCCTGGAAGAGCCGGCTGGACATGCCGCCGCCGAGCACGTTGTTGAGCACACCCAGCGCGAACCGGCGCTCGTCGTGCCGGCCCAGTCCGGGGCCGCCCAGGACGATGTGCGCCTGCTCGGTGTCGCGGTGCACGATCACTTTTTTGCCGCGGGCGACGCGGACCCTACGATCCGAGGGACGGGTCGCCGCGGGCTCGGCCGCGCCGGTGTCCAGCGGGGTGCCGGCGAGAGCCTTGCGGACCAGCTTCACCACCGTGGCATGGTCCAGGTTGCCGGCCGCCGCGATCACGACCTCGGGGGCCGTGTAGCGCTTGCGGTAGAACCGGTTGATCTGGTCCCGGGTCATCGGCGTGATCGACTCCGGCGTTCCGGAGATCAGCCGGCCGAGCGGGTGGTTGCCGAAGATCGCCTCGGCGAAGACGTCGTGCACCTCGTCGCCGGGCTCGTCCTCGTGCATGGCGATCTCTTCGAGGATCACCCCGCGCTCGGTCTCCACGTCGGCCGGCTCCAGCAGCGAGTCGGCGACCGCGTCCACCAGCACGTCCACCGCGAGCGGGAGGTCGGCGTCGAGCACCCGCGCGTAGTAGCAGGTGTACTCCTTCGTGGTGAAGGCGTTCGTCTCGCCGCCCACCGCCTCGATCTCCGCGGAGATCTCCAGCGCGGTGCGCTTGTGGGTCCCCTTGAAGAGCAGGTGCTCCAGGAAGTGCGAGGCGCCGTGCAGCGCTGGCGTCTCGTCCCGGGAACCGATGCCTACCCAGATCCCCAGCGAGGCGCTGCGGGTGGTGGGGATGGCCTCGGTGAGAATGCGCAGGCCACTCGGCAGGATGGTCTTTCTGATGCCGTCCTGGAGAGTGGTGGTCCGGGGGACAACGCGGGCCGGCCTTTCGGCCGGCCCGCGGTTGCTGTTCGCTGTCACTTAGTCGCGGCGCTCGCCACGGTCACCCGACGGGCGCGACCGGCGGCGGCGGGGCTCGCCACCACCCTCACGCGGGCCACGGTCCTCGCGCGGCGCGCGCTCCGGACGGCCACCCTCGGAGTCGGCGGCAGCGGCCGGAGCGGCCGGCGCCTCCTCGCCCTCCGGGCGGACCTTGTCCAGGTAGATCTTGCCGCGCGCGTCGATGTCCGCGATCGAGACCTCGACCTTGTCGCCGACGTTGAGGAAGTCCTCGACCTTCTCGACCCGCTTGCCGTCGCCCACCTTGGAGATGTGCAGCAGGCCGTCGCGGCCCGGCAGCAGCGAGACGAACGCGCCGAACGCGGCCGTCTTCACCACGGTGCCGAGGAACTTGTCGCCGACCTTCGGCAGCGTCGGGTTGGCGATCGCGTTGATCCGCTCGACCGCGGCCTCGGCGGCCGGGCCGTTCGTCGCGCCGACGTAGATCGTGCCGTCGTCCTCGATCGAGATGTCGGCGCCGGTCTCGTCCTGGATCGCGTTGATGGTCTGACCCTTCGGGCCGATCACCATACCGATCTTGTCGACCGGGATCTTCACGCTGGTGACGCGCGGCGCGTACTCGCTCATCTCGGCCGGGGCCTCGATGGCGGCGGTCATCACGCCGAGGATCGTCGCGCGGGCCTCGTGCGCCTGCTGCAGGGCACCGGCCAGCACGTCCGACGGGATGCCGTCGAGCTTGGTGTCGAGCTGCAGCGCGGTGACGAACTCAGCCGTGCCGGCGACCTTGAAGTCCATGTCGCCGAACGCGTCCTCGGCGCCGAGGATGTCGGTGAGCGCGACGTACTGCGTCTTGCCGTCGACCTCGTCCGAGATCAGGCCCATCGCGATGCCGGCGACCGGCGCCTTCAGCGGGACACCCGCGGAGAGCAGGGCCAGCGTCGAGGCGCAGACCGAGCCCATCGAGGTCGAGCCGTTCGAGCCGAGGGCCTCGGAGACCTGGCGGATCGCGTAGGGGAACTCCTCACGCGACGGCAGGACCGGGACCAGCGCCCGCTCGGCCAGCGCGCCGTGGCCGATCTCGCGGCGCTTCGGCGAGCCCACCCGGCCGGTCTCACCGGTCGAGTACGGCGGGAAGTTGTAGTTGTGCATGTAGCGCTTGGTCTTCTCGGGGGCGAGAGTGTCCAGCGCCTGCTCCATGCGCAGCATGTTCAGCGTGGTGACACCCAGGATCTGGGTCTCGCCGCGCTCGAACAGCGCCGAGCCGTGGACCCGCGGCAGCACGCCGACCTGCGCGGTCAGCGGGCGGATGTCACGCGGGCCACGCCCGTCGATGCGGACCTGGTCGCGCAGCACGCGCTGCCGGACCTCGGACTTGGTGATCGAGCGGAAGGCCGCGCTGATCTCCTTCTCCCGGCCCTCGAAGCGCTCGTCGAGCAGCTCGTGCGCCTTCGCCTTGACCAGGTCGAGGGACTCCTCGCGCTCCTGCTTGCCGGCGATCTTCAGAGCCTCGGTGACCTCGGCCCGGACGGCCTCGCCGACGGCGGCGAAGACGTCGTCCTGGTAGTCCAGGAAGACCGGGAACTCGACGGCCGGCTTCGAGGCGATCTCGGCCAGCTCGGACTGCGCGCGGCACAGCTCGCGGATGGCGGGCTTGGCGGCCTCGAGGCCGCTCGCCACGATCTCCTCGGTCGGCGCGGTCGCGCCACCGGCGATCAGCTTGACCGCGTTCGGCGTGGCCTCGGCCTCGACCATCATGATCGCGACATCGCCGTCACCGACGACCCGGCCGGCGACCACCATGTCGAAGGTGGCGCGCTCCAGCTCCTCGATGGTCGGGAAGGCGACCCACTGGCCGTCGATGTGCGCGACCCGGGTCGAGCCGATCGGGCCGCTGAACGGCAGGCCGGACAGCTTCGTCGACAGCGAGGCGCCGTTCATGGCGACCACGTCGTACGGGTGGGAGGGGTCGAGCGCGAGGATGGTCTCGACGACCTGGACCTCGTTGCGCAGGCCCTTCGTGAACGACGGGCGCAGCGGCCGGTCGATCAGGCGGCAGGTGAGGATGGCGTCCTCGCTGGGACGACCCTCCCGGCGGAAGAACGAGCCGGGGATCCGGCCTGCCGCGTACATCCGCTCCTCGACGTCCACGGTCAGCGGGAAGAAGTCGAAGTGCTCCTTCGGCTGCTTGCTCGCGGTCGTGGCGGAGAGGACGGTGGTGTCGCCCAGCTGGACGATCACCGAACCAGCGGCCTGCTTGGCGAGGCGGCCGGTGGAGAAGACAATCTCGCGGGTGCCGAACGATCCGTTGTCGATGACGGCGGTGCGGGATTCGGTGCCGAGAGCGGTGTTCTGCTCTGTCATGAAGTGCGGTACTCCTTCGTCGAGGACCCGGCGGTCAACAGCGCGGTTCAGAAGGCCGGTCTTCGATCGAAGTGCCCAGGACGAGGGCCTGGGAACCACTACCGAGGACCGGTGCTGGGCGGTTAGGCCGCGCGGGTCCGTGGGGTGGAAATCCTTGGGGGCGACCAGCGGCCGCCCCCAAGGTCACGCTATCGGCGCAGGCCGAGACGCTCGATGAGCGTCCGGTAACGCGCGATGTCCTTCTTCTGCACGTAGTTCAGCAGGCGGCGACGCTGACCGACCAGCAGCAGCAGGCCACGCCGGCTGTGGTGGTCGTGCTTGTGCACCTTGAGGTGCTCGGTCAGGTCGGCGATCCGCTTGGTCAGCATCGCGACCTGAACCTCGGGCGAACCGGTGTCGCCGTCCTTGGTCGCGTACTCACCGATGATCTTGTTCTTGGTCTCTTGATCGAGCGCCATATTCTCCGGACTTCTGTGTTGCCGATTGCACGGTTACCCCGCGACCCGCGGCGTCGGGCAGGCAGGCGGGACCGGTGTCGGATATTCCAACGACCATTCCACCCTACCAGCAGGTCACGCGAGCATTACCCGGGTCTGTTCGACGTCCGTCTGGATCTGCGCGATCAACGGCTCGATGCCGTCGTATCTGCGCTGCTCACGGAGGTGCGCGACGAAATCTAGGCTGACCCGCTCACCATACAGGTCACCGGAGAAATCCAGCACGTACGCCTCGACGCGCCGCTCGGTGCCGGAGAACGTGGGATTGGTCCCGATCGACACGCTCGCGGGCCACCGCCCGGCATTCTCCCCGGTGCGGGTGAGCCAGGCGGCGTAGATGCCGTCGGCGGGCACCGCGGCGTACCGATGGACCATCAGGTTCGCGGTGGGGTAGCCCAGCTCCCGGCCGCGCGCGTCACCGCGGACCACCACGCCGGAGAGCCGGTGCGGCCGGCCCAGCGCGGCCGCCGCCGCCCGGACGTCACCGGCGTCCACGCAGCTGCGGATGTAGGTCGAGGAGAAGACCAGCCCGTCCTCGGCGACCAGCGGCGCGTCCTCCACGGTGAATCCGAACGTGCGGCCGAGCGTCTCCAGCATCGTCACGTCGCCGGCCGCCCGGTGACCGAACCGGAAGTTGTCCCCCACCACGACGACCGCCGCGTGCAGCGCCTCGACAAGCACGTCGTGGACGAACTCGTTCGGCTCCTTGTGGGAGAAGGCCGGGGTGAACGGCACCACGCAGAGCGCGTCCACACCGAGCTCCTCGATCAGCTCGGCCTTGCGGACCGGCTCGGTCAGCACCGCCGGGTGCGAGCCGGGGCGGACCACCTCGGCCGGGTGCGGGTCGAAGGTCATCACCACCGACTGCAGGTCGAGGTCGTGCGCCCGCTTCACCGCGTGCCCGATGATCGCCTGGTGCCCGCGGTGCACGCCGTCGAAGACGCCGATCGTCACGACCGACCGCCCCCACCCACCAGGCACCGACTCATAGCCCCGCCAACGCTGCATCGAAGAACTCCCTTCCGGTGACACAGTATCGACTCACGCCGGGGCGAGGACGATCTCCGCCTTGGCCTTGCCGCCACGCTCGCTGACGATCGCGAGGAGCATGCCGTCCGGGTCGAACACCGCGTAGGGGCCCTCGATGCCGGCGGCGGCCAGCGGACCACCGTGCCGCAGCACCTTCGTCTCCTCGGCGGTCGCGACACGCTGCGGGAACGCCCGCCGGGCCGCCTCCGCCATCGGCAGCGACACCACGTCCGGGGCACGCTCCTCGAGCTGCTCCAGGGTGGCCGCGGCGTCCAGGGTCATCTCGCCGACGGCGGTCCGGCGCAGCGCGGTCAGGTGGCCGCCGACACCGAGCGCGGCGCCGAGGTCGCGGGCGATGGCCCGGATGTACGTCCCGGACGAGCAGGTGACGTCGATGTCCACATCGATCACGTCGCCGCTGCGGCGGATGTCCAGGACCTCCAGCCGGGAGATGGTGATCCGCCGGGCCGGCAGCGAGACCTCCTCGCCGTCGCGGACCCGCTTGTAGGACCGGACTCCCTTGATCTTGATGGCGCTGACCGCGCTGGGGACCTGATCGATCTCGCCGAGCTGCGTTCTCAGCGACTCGTTTATCGCATCATCGTCGATATGTCCGGCGGGGGTCTGCGCGGTGATCTCGCCCTCGGCGTCGTCGGTGATCGTGGACTGCCCGAGGCGGATCGTCCCGGCGTAGCTCTTCGACGCGCCGATCACATAGGTGAGCAGCCGGGTCGCCCGGTTCACCCCGATGATCAGCACGCCGGTCGCCATCGGGTCCAGCGTCCCGCCGTGCCCCACCCGCCGGGTCTTCGCCAGCCGCCGGATCCGGGCGACGACGTCGTGCGACGTCATCCCGGCCGGCTTGTCCACCACGATCAGTCCGTCCGTGTTCACCGCAAAACCCTAGCGTCCGGTTCGGGAGCCGGGCGCAGCCCGCCTCCCTCCCCGGCCGGACGCTACCGGGCGGCTCCGAGGACCACCCATCGCGGCGATCGCCAGCGCCAGACGAGCGGCACGAACCGTCCGAAGGTGAACAACCCCAGTCCGGCCCACACCCCGCCGAGGCCAAGGTCGAACGCATAGGCGAGCCAGATGGCGGGCAGGAAACCGAGAACCGCTGACAAGATCGTCACGTTACGCAGGAAGGCCACGTCACCGGCTCCGATGAACACCCCGTCCAGCGCATAGACCACCCCCGCGAACGGCAGCAGCCCCACGAACCACGGCCAGAGGATCATCGCCTGATCGTGGACCGCCGGATCCGGCGTGAAGAAGCCCGGGATCACCCGCGCCCCGGCCGCCGCGAGGGCGGCCAGGACCACCGCCGCGACGCCGCCGGCCACGGTCACCCGGCGGGCCACGTCCCGGGCCTGGTCCGCGTCACCCGCGCCGAGCGCCGCCCCCACCAGGGACTGCGCGGCGATCGCGACCGCGTCCAGGGCCAGCGCGGCGAAGAACCAGAGCTGCAGGCCGATCTGGTGGGCCCCGACCGCGGCGACCCCGAACCGGGACGCCACGGCGGTGGCCGACAGGAAGCACGCCTGGAACGCCGCACCACGGATCAGCAGGTCACGGCCGAGGACCACCTGACGCACGATGATCGACGGGATCGGCCGCAGCGCGCGGGTCTCCCGGACCAGCGCGAACAGGAAGAGCAGGCCGCCGACGGTCTGCGCGGTGACGTTGGCGATCGCCGAGCCGGTCAGCCCGAGCCCCAGCGGATAGACCAGGATCGGGCAGAGCACGGCGGAGAGCACGTTGGCGCCCAGCACGATGCCGAGCGGCCGGCGGGTGTCCTGCACCCCGCGCATCCAGCCGTTGCCGGCCGCGGCCAGCAGCAGGCCCGGCGCGCCGAACGCGGCGATCCGCATCCAGCCGGCGGCGGCGTCGGCGATCTGCTCGTCACCGGCCAGCAGGTGCGCGACCGGACCGGCCCCGATCAGGCCGAGCAGCGCGAGCAGCAGACCGACGCCGAGCGCCAGCCAGGACGCCTGCACTCCCTCGGCGACGGCGGCCGGTCGGTCACCGGCGCCGAACCGGCGGGCGGCACGGCCGGTCGTCCCGTACGCCATCAGGGTGCCGAACCAGGCGGCGACCGACATCACGGTCCCGCCGACCGCGATCGCGGCGAGCTCGACCGAGCCGAGGTGGCCCACGACGGCGGTGTCGACGAGCACGTAGAGCGGCTCGGCGGCGAGCACCACCAGTGCGGGCAGGGCCAGGGCGGCGATCCGCCGGGGTGTCGCGGTGGAGGGCGGGCTCATGGTGGTCCATGATGCCCGCCCGCCGCAGATGTCTTACTGGCGCGTGTCCAGCGAGGCCTGCAGGGCGCGGCGCGCCTGCTCGCGGGCGTCGTCGGCCGGCTTGGGCTGTGGCTTGGGCTTGGCAGCCATGAGAGGAAATCCTTCCACGGTGGGTGTGGGCGCGCCGCGCGGAGCGGGCGCCCGGAATCGGTCGAGCGGGGCGTCACAGAAGGCCGGTCCGGGATCGCCGGACACTGGCGGAGGTGACACCGGCCCGGGCCGGTGGACCCGGGTGGCTCGAGGTCTCACGGAGAGGCGGTGGTGGCGGCCGCGTGAAACCAAATCACCGTTCAGGTCCCAAACTAACGTTCACTCGGCCGGCCGTTGGGCGGATCCCGCCATCCGGGACAACGACGAAGGGGCCCGACCCGTTCGGGTGAGCCCCAGTCAACTGCGCAAACAAACGTCAGTTCAGGAAATCGTCCAGTCGGCGACGCACCGCGTCCACCACGTCACGCACCTCCCCGTAACCGGTGAAACCGGCCGCGAGACGGTGACCGCCACCACCCTGGGAGACCGCCACGCCGCTCACGTCGACGGCGCCCTTGCTCCGGAGCGACACCGCCCACTCCCGTGCGCCGATCTCCTTCACCACCACCGACACGTCCGCCTCGGCCACCGAGCGGACCGGGTCGATCAGCGTGTCCAGCACGTAGGGCGGCTGGGCGAACCGCTCCAGGTCGCTGAGCGTGGCGTAGGTCCACACCATGCCGCGCCCACCGGCCGCCGCGGGGTCCAGGATCGCCCGGCCCAGCACCTCACCGGTCAGCTTCATCGCCCCGAACGGACGGCTGTCGAAGATCCGGCGGGAGATCTCCCCCGGCCGGATCCCGGTGGCGATCAGCCGGGCCGCCAGCTCGTGCACCGCGACGGTGGTCATGTCGAACTTGAACGAGCCGGTGTCGGTCGCCAGCGCCACGTAGAGGCACTCCGCGATCTCCGCGTCCAGCGGCACGCCGAGCCGCTCCAGCAGTTGCTCGGCGACCACCGAGGTGGCCGCGGCCCGCGGATCGACCAGGCGCACCTCGCCGAAACCGGTGTTCGACGCATGGTGGTCCAGCACCACGCTGCGCGGCGCGGCCAGCCGGTCGGCCAGCCCGCCCAGGCGCGACTCGCTCGCCACGTCGAAGATCAGAACCAGGTCCGGGTCCGGCCAGGCGTCCGCCTCCGGCACCAGAAGATCAAGACCCGGCAGCCCCGCGTACGGCTCGGGCACCGTGAAGTCACCCGGAAACGTCGCCCGGATCCGGGTCAGCCCGAGCCGCCGCAGCCCGAGAGCGAAGCCCAGCATGCTGCCCAGCGCGTCCCCGTCCGGGTTCACGTGACAGATCAGCAGGACCTCGTCGTCCGGACCGGCCGAGCGGACCGCCGCAACCGCGGCGGCCCACTGCTCGGCGGACGGACTCACCCCTGATCCTCGCCGGCGCCCACCGGCTCGGACTCGTCGTCGTCGCTCTTGTACGGGTCGGCGTCGCCGGCGTACTTCTTCCCGGCGGCCAGCCGCTGGACCTCCTGGTCCCGATGCCGCGCCTGCTCCAGCAGATCGTCGATCTCCTTCACGTTGTCCAGGACGTTGTCCAGGACGAACGCCAGGCTCGGCGAGTGCCGCAGGCCCAGCGCGTGACCGACCCGGCTGCGCAGCATGCCTTTCGCGCTCTCCAGCGCCGCCGCGGTCGAGGCCTGCTCGGTCACGTCGCCGAGCACCGTGTAGTAGACCGTCGCCTCGCGAAGGTCTCCGGTGAGCCGGGCATCCGTGATCGTCACCATGCCGAGCCGGGGATCCTTGATCTCCCGCACCAGCGAAGCCACCAGTTCACGGACACGCTCCGCGTGCCGCCGTGTCTTGGCCGGATCCGACATCTCGCCCACCTCCGACAATGGTTCCCGCGGGTCAGAATCGCCCCCGCCCTAACTGCTGAAGCCTACCTACGTCAGTCGTCCTCGCCGTACAAGCGTCGCTTCACTGAGAGCAACTCGACCTCGGGGCGGCCGGCCACCTGATGCTCACAGGTGTCGACCACGGCACGGGCCTGTGAGGGTTCGGCCGCCACCGCGGCGACCCCGATCTGGGCCCGGCCGTGCAGGTCGTGGAAACCGACCTCGGCGACGCTCACCTCGTACTTCTTCAGCATCGCGATGATCGGGCGGACGTAGGAGCGCTTCTGCTTCAGCGAACGCGAGTCACCGGGCAGGAGCAGGTCGAAGACTGCGGTCTCGGTATACATCAGCGAGCAGGGTACGCCGGTGATCTGCGCCGGTCAGCCGGTTTTCCGGGCCACCAGGACGTCCCGGTCGATCCCCTGGTCCACCCGGTGCTCCAGCGGCAGGTGCTCGACGATCTCCAGGCCGTTCGCCAGGAGGATGTCCTCGGCGAGCTCCCGCTTGGCGACCTTGGTGTTCCAGGAGAGGCCGATCGCGCCGCCCGGCCGCAGCAGCGGCAGCCAGTGCGGCACCGCCCGCTCCAGCAGGTCCAGGGGCCGCCGGGAGATGCCGCCGCCGTCGTCGTAGCTGCCGTGCGCCACGCCGTACGGCAGGTCGGCCACCAGCACGTCCGCGACGTTGCTGCGGATCAGGCCGTCGAGCTGGGTGGTGTCCGCGTTCAGCACGGTCACCTTCTGCACCGCGCCGGACTTGTGGTCGTCCTTGCTCGGCGCCATCGTCACCTCGAGCCGGCGGGCCGCCCGGCGTCCCTGGCGGCGCATCGGGACCAGCTCGGCGGAGTGTTTGAGGCGCTTGCGCTTGAGCCAGGTCTGCAGGAACAGCTTGTACGCCTCCACGTCCTTCCCGTCGATCTCCACGCCGAGACCGTCGTACCCGTACATGAGGGCCTGGTTGAGTGTGGTGCCGCGCCCGCAGAGCGGGTCCAGGACGGTCAGCCCGCCGTCGAGCATCCGGGTGGCGGAGGCGGAGGCCAGCAGCGTGAGGTTCAGGACGAGCTTGGTGAACTGCTCGTTGGTCTTGCCGGCGTACTTCGGAATGGTGATCAGGTCACTGTCGTACCGGGCCAGCGGCGTGAGCGTGAGCGGGCGCAGCAGGTCGTCGACCTGCTCGAAGAGCGCGTACGCCGACGACAGATTAGAGATGTAGGAAACGTCGGTGACGGTGAGGTCGGCGGTGAAGGTCAGATACTCCACGCCTCCGATCACCGCGACGTCGATCTCGTCGAGGGACGAGGAGAGCACCGGGCCGAAGGCGGCCAGCTCCGCGAGGGACATGCGAGAGGCCTGATCCGCGTAGACGCGGTTGGCGGACGGAGCGAGCAGCAAGGCATACCGGGACATGGCTGCCATTTTGCAGCGACGGCCCCCGGTGCCTGAGCACCGGGGGCCGTTTCACTGATCCGTGAGCGTTACGCCCGCGGCTTCTCGCGCATCTCGAAGGTCTCGATCACGTCGCCGATCTGCGGCGAACCGTAGCCCTGGAGAGTCAGACCACACTCGAAGCCCTCACGGACCTCGGTGGCGTCGTCCTTGAACCGCTTCAGCGAGCTGATCGTGACGTTGTCCGCCACGACCGTGCCCTCGCGGATGATCCGGGCCTTGGCGTTCCGCTTGATCAGGCCGGACCGGACGATACAACCGGCGATGAGACCGATCTTGGACGAGCGGAAGACCTCGCGGATCTCCGCCGTGCCCTGCTCGACCTCTTCGTACTCCGGCTTGAGCAGACCCTTGAGCTCCGCCTCGATCTCCTCGATGGCCTGGTAGATCACGCTGTAGTAGCGGATCTCCACGCCGGCGCGGTCGGCCATCTCCTTGACCTTGTTGGAGGCCCGGACATTGAAGCCGATGATCGTGGCGACCTGGTCCGACGAGGCCGACGCCAGGTTGACGTCGCTCTCGGTGATCGCACCGACGCCGCGGTGGATGACCTTGAGCTGCACCTCTTCGGGGATCTCGATCTTGAACAGCGCGTCCTCGAGAGCCTCGACCGAACCCGAGCCGTCACCCTTGATGACGAGCGTGAGAGTGGCCCGCTCGCCTTCCTTGATGTCGCGCATCATCTCGTCGATCGACTTCGGACGCGTCGAGTTCGCGAAGGTCGCCGCACGGCGGCGAGCCTGCCGCTGCTCGGCGATCTGCCGCACGGTGCGGTCGTCCTCGGCGGCGAGGAACGTGTCACCCGCGCTCGGCACCGAGGTGAGACCGAGCACCAGGACCGGACGGGCCGGACCCGCCTCGGTGACCTGCTTGCCGTTCTCGTCGAGCATGGCGCGGACGCGGCCGTGCGCGCCACCCGCCACGATCGAGTCGCCGGCACGCAGCGTGCCCTTCTGCACCAGGACGGTCGCGACGGCGCCGCGGCCCTTGTCCAGGTGGGCCTCGACCGCGACACCCTGGGCGGGGCCGTCGATCGGGGCGGTCAGCTCGAGCGCCGCGTCGGCGGTCAGCAGGACGGCCTCGAGGAGGTCGTCGATGCCGATGCCGGGCTTGGCCGCCACGTTCACGAACATCGTGTCGCCCTGGTAGTCCTCAGCGAGCAGGCCGTAGTCGGCGAGCTGCTGGCGGACCTTCTCCGGGTTGGCGTCCGGCTTGTCGACCTTGTTCACCGCGACGACGATCGGCACCTCGGCGGCCTTGGCGTGGTTGAGCGCCTCGACCGTCTGCGGCATCACGCCGTCGTCAGCCGCCACCACCAGGATGACGATGTCGGTCACCTGGGCGCCACGGGCACGCATGGCGGTGAACGCCTCGTGACCCGGGGTGTCGATGAAGGTGATCGCACGCTCTTCGCCCTGGTGCGGGACCACGACCTGGTAGGCGCCGATGTGCTGGGTGATGCCACCCGCCTCACCGGCGACCACGTTGGTCTTGCGGATCGCGTCGAGGAGCTTCGTCTTACCGTGGTCGACGTGACCCATGACGGTCACCACCGGCGGCCGGGTGACCAGCCGGTCCTCCGCCACCTCGGCGTCGAGGTCGATGTTGAACTGCGCGAGCAGCTCACGGTCCTCGTCCTCAGGGCTGACGATCACGACGTTGAAGCCCAGGTGCTCACCGAGCAGCAGCAGCGTGTCGTCGGAGACCGACTGGGTAGCGGTCACCATCTCGCCCAGGTTGAACATCTCCTGGACGAGCGAGCCCGGGTTGGCGTTGATCTTGTCGGCGAAGTCGGAGAGCGACGCGCCGCGGGAGAGCCGGATGTCCTGGCCGTTACCGCGGGGCGCGCCCGAGCTCATCTGCGGAGCCGACAGGTTGTCGAACTCTTGACGACGCTGCTTCTTCGACTTGCGGCCACGGGTCGGCCGGCCGCCGGGACGCCCGAAGGCACCCGCCGCGCCACCGCCACGACCGCGGCCACCGCCGCCACCCGGACGTCCGGGAGCACCGGCGCCGACCGGGCCGCCGCCACCGCCACCGGGACCGCCGGGACGGAAGCCACCGCCGCCGCCACCGCCGCCACCGGGACGGAAGCCACCGCCGCCGCCACCGCCGCCACCGGGACGGAAGCCACCACCGGCGCCGCCACCGCCACCGCGGTAACCGCCACCGCCACCGCCGGGGCCACCACGGCCCGCGCCGGGACCACCGGGACGACCAGCGCCACCACCGGGACCGCCACCGGGACGACCCGGACGCTGCGCCGGCATGGACGCGGGGCTGGGCCGGGGCGGCATCGAGGCAGGGCTCGGCCGCGGCGGCATGCCCGGCTGGTTGGGACGCGGCATCGAAGCCGGCGAGGGCCGCTGACCAGCGGCGTTGCCGGAGACACCGAACGGGTTGTTGCCCGGGCCGCGCGCCGGCGGACGGGGAGCGCCACCGGCCGGGCCGGGACGCGGGCCGCCACCGGGGGCACCCGGGTTGTTACGACCGGCCGCGGGCGAACCCGGACGCGGCGGAACCATGCCGGGACCCGGGCGCGGGCCGGAGCCACGCTGTCCGCCGTCGGCCGGCGGCTGCCGGCGCTCGGCGTCCCGGGCGGTGCGCGCGGCCTGAGCAGCCTGCGCCGCCTTGACGGCGGCCTCCTGCTCGGCCTTCAACGCCGAGGCGCGGGCCTCAGCGGCCGCCACCTCGATGTCGTGTGCGCTGGCCGGCTTGGCGACCGGACCGGGCGTCGGGCCCGGACGGCCGGGCACCGGCTTCGGCCGGGCGAACTGCCCGGGCGAGGGAGCCGGCGAAGTCGGGGCGGCGCTGGGCGCACCACCCTGCGGCGGGCCGGGACGACGGGGCGGCTGAGGCCGGCCCATCGGCGGGCCCGGGCGCGGGGCCGAGGTGGCACCCGGCGCGCTGGACGCGGAGGGACTGGGCGCCGGAGCGGAGGGTGCCGACGATGCGGCGGATCCACCACTCTCGAAGGCGCCACGAAGCCGCCGGGCCACCGGGGCCTCGACGGTGCTGGACGCGGATTTGACGAACTCGCCCATGTCCTTCAACTTGGCGAGAACGGTCTTGCTGTCGACCCCGAGCTCTTTGGCGAGCTCGTGAACGCGGGCCTTGCCTGGCACTGCACTCCTCACTTCGAGGTCGTGCGAGCAGTACCCGCACAGACCTCACTCGTGCACTAGAAGCCTGGTCATTTCAGGGACTTCATCGTGTGCTCATCTGAGTCGTCCTACCTTGCTGGGTCGTGACGAGGCGCTGACGCCTCGTCATCGGTGGGTCCGTGCGGCACGGAGACCGAACGGATGTGCTCGGCAAGCAACTCGGTGTCAGCAACACCGGTGAGACGTAGCGCACGCCCGAAGGCGCGACGCCGCTCTGCCTGCGCGAAGCAGGCCGGGTCGGGATGCAGATGCGCTCCCCGGCCCGACAGTCGGCGGCTCGGATCGGGCAGGAGCCGGAGATCAACCCCGGATCCAGCCGCGACGAACCGCAGCAATGATGCGGCCGGCGCGCGATTACGACAGCCGACGCAGGTTCGCGTCGGGCCGACCGGTACCAAGTCTACCCCTCGATCGCGGCGAACGCGTATCCGGTCAGTTCCCCGCCTCTGCCGCATCACGCTCCGAGACTCCGGCAGGCTCGTTGTCCGGCCGGATGTCGATGCGCCATCCGGTCAGCCGGGCGGCCAGCCGGGCGTTCTGTCCTTCCCGGCCGATGGCCAGGGAGAGCTGGAAGTCCGGCACGGTCACCCGGGCCGTCCGGGTGGCCGCGTCGACCACCTCGACCCGCAGCGCCTTGGCCGGCGAGAGCGCGTTGCCGACGAACTGTGCCGGATCCTCCGACCAGTCGATGATGTCGATCTTCTCGCCGTTCAGCTCGCTCATCACGGCCCGGACCCGCTGGCCCATCGGCCCGATGCACGCGCCCTTGGCGTTCACGCCGGAGACCGTGGACCGCACCGCGATCTTGGTGCGATGGCCGGCCTCCCGGGCGATCGCGGCGATCTCGACGGTCCCGTCGGCGATCTCCGGCACCTCCAGGGCGAACAGCTTCTTCACCAGCGCCGGGTGGGACCGGGACAGGGTGATCTGCGGGCCGCGGAAGCCCTTCGCCACGTGCACCACGATGCAGCGGATGCGGGAGCCGTGCTGGTACGGGCTTTCGCCGGGCACCTGCTCGGACTGCGGCAGTACCGCCTCCAGCTTGCCCAGGTCGACGATCACGATGCCCTTCTCGGCACGGGCCGCGTCGGCCTGCACCACACCGGTGACCAGGTCGCCGTCGCGCCCCGCGTACTCACCGAAGTGCTGCTCGTCGGTCGCCTCCCGGAGGCGCTGCAGGATGACCTGCTTCGCGGTCATCGCGGCGATCCGGCCGAAGTCGTGCGGAGTGTCGTCCCACTCACGCACCACCGTGCCGTCCGGGTCCAGCTCCTGAGCCAGCACGGAGGCCACGCCGCTCTTGCGGTCGATCTCCACCCGGGCGTGGCTCTCCGCGCCCTCGGTGTGCCGGTACGCGGTGAGCAGCGCGGTCTCGATGGCCGCCAGAATCGTGTCGAACGGGATCTCCCGCTCGCGCTCCAGGGCGCGCAGCGCCGCGAGGTCGATGTTCACTCCTCGCCCTCCCCTTCGTCTTCCTCGTCGTCATCGCCGAGATCGGTATCGTCGAACTCGGCTTCGTCCATCCGCTTGAACTCGATCTGGACCTTTCCGGCCCCGAGATCGGTCCAGGCAAGTTCGCGGGTCGCGGAGTCCACGTCCAGCGTCACGCCGGTGTCATCCGTCGAGATCACCCGGCCGATCAGGCCGTTCACCGCGACCAGGCGGCCGGTGTTGCGGCGCCAGTGGCGGGGCTCGGTCAGCGGCCGGTCCACACCCGGCGAGCCGACCTCCAGCTGGTACTCCCCGGCGAGCAGCTCGCCGCCGGACTCCTCCGCCGCGTCGAGCGCGTCGGAGATCGCCCGGGACACGACGGCCACGTCGTCCAGGCTGATCCCGCCGTCGGTGTCCACCAGCACGCGCACCACGTGCCGGCGACCGGCGCGGGACACGTTCACGTCCTCCAGGTCGTAACCGGCGGCGGTGACCACCGGCTCGATCACCTCGCGGACCCGGGCACGGGCCGCGGTCAGATCGACGCGGGGGACCGAAGGGGTGCGGGGCTCGGCATCCGGCCGGGTACGGCTACTGCCGGGGCGCCCACCGGGCCGGGCCCCGGCGCGACCACGCTGCGTCATCGGGCTCGACCTCTCGTTAGCTTTGCGCTGGAACGACTATATGCCGCCGGGCAGCATTCGGCCCCGCGGCTGACGCTGAGCGTAACCCGCCCGCGTCCCGGGCGGAGCGCCGCCGCACCGATTCCATCCCATCCGCAGGTCAGCGGCCCGTGCCGGACGCCCTTCGGGTGATGGTGTTGACTGGCCCGGTGCGGATGAGCGATTCGGGACACACACGCCGACGGATACTGACCGCGACCGGCGCGATCGTGGCGGCCACCACGCTGGCCGGCTGTGGCCTCTTCGACGACGAGCCGGAGCCCGCGCCGGCCCCGGACCCGCTGCAGCCGGTCCTGGACGAGGCGCTGGCTCTGACCTCAGCCTACGACCGGGCGATCCAGGCGCAGGCCGATCTGCGCGAACGGCTGACCCCGCTCGCCGAGGACCACCGGGCGCACGCCGCCGAACTCGCCCGGCTGATCGGCGCGACCCTCCCGTCCGGCGCCGCCGCCGCACCGTCGGCCGCCGGGCCCGCCGCGCAGTCCCTCGCCCAGCTGCGCGATCAAGAGCTGGCGGCGCAGGAGACGGCGGTGGCCGCCTGCCTGGCCGCGCCGGCGGAACGCGCCGCGCTCGTCGGTTCGATCGCCGCCTGCCGGGCCACCCACGCGAGCGCGCTGCGCTGAAGGGACTCCTCATGAACGAGCAACTCACCGCCGCGCTCGCCGCCGAGGAGGCCGCGATCTACGCCTACGGCCTGATCGGTGTCCACCTCGCCCAGGAGAGCGAGGTGAAGGCCGCCCGGGACTCCGAGCAGGTGCACCGGCAGCGCCGCGACTACCTGGTCAGCCAGCTCGAGAGCCTGAAGGCCAGCGCCGCGCCCGCGCCGGCCGGTTACCGGCTCCCGTTCGAGGTCACCAACCGCCGCAGCGCGCTCAAGCTGGCCGTCCACGTCGAGGACGGGGTGGCCCAGGCCTGGCGGGCGGTGCTGCCGGTCACCCAGAGCGCCCAGCGCAAGGCCGCGCTGTCGGCTATGACCGACTCGGCACTTCGTGCGACAACGTGGCGCAAGGAATCCGGCACCAACCCCCTCACCATGGCTTTTCCGGGACGCCCCAGCTGACAGAATGGCGGGGTGATCGGCGAGCTCGACACCACATCGGTCCGCGGGGCGCTCGCGATCCGTCTGCGTGACGTCATCCAGCACCGATGGGCCGCCGAGGTGCAGGCCATCGGGGTCCGCGGCTCGGTCGCGCACGGCGACGACGCCGAGTCCAGCGACGTGAACATGGTGGTCGTCACCTACCGGCCGCGGACCGGCCCGAAACCGGCCCGCCGCAAGGTGGACGGCGTCCCGGTCGAGCTGTCCGTGGTCACCGCCGAGGACGGCCTCGGCCAGGCCCGGCAGCTCACCGCCCGCTGGCCGTTGCTCGCCGACGGTTTCCTCACCACGCTGCCGCTCTTCGACCCGGACGAGTGGTTCATCGACCAGCGTGACGCCCACCTGACCCTGCTCTCCGAGGCCCGGCCGGTCGAGTTCACCCGCCTGGCCCGGGACAACTGGGCGCTCGCCAGCAACGCGCACGCCCGCGCGGTCCGGCTCACCCAGTGGTACGACACGGACACCGCGCTGGTCCTGATGGCCGATGCGCGCATCCACGCCGCGATGGTCACCGGCCTGCTGACCCGCACCCATTTCCGCAACGACGCCGACGCCGTGAAACGCACCGGCGTGGCGATGGCGGACATGCAGGAGCTGGACGCGATCCTGAAATATCAGGCGGAGGAGCTGACCGCCCGCGGCCGCCCGGTCGACGGCACGCTGGGCGAGCTCTTCGACTGAGAGGGCGTCCGCGAGCCCGACCCGGCACCGGTAGCCGTAGTCCGCGCAACGGCCGTGCCCACCCACCGGGTCGCGCGGCTTCACGGGGACGGGTCGGATTCGCGGGACGGCCACACCCGTACCCCTTAGGTTCCTAAAGCAACACCGATCAGGAACGTCGCGGCGGCCGCGGCGCCGCCCAGCAGCAGCTGCCGGAGACCGCCGCGCCACCAGGGCCGGGCCGTCAGCCGCGCCACCACCGCGCCGGTGATGAACAGCCCGATGCCACCCACCGTCAGCGCGGCCCCGAGCGAGTCGTGACCGAGCAGCAGGGTGATCAGCGGGATCAGGGCGCCCACCGCGAAACAGACGAACGAGGACGCGGCGGCGGTCCAGGGGCTCGGCAGCTCGTCCGGCACCACGCCCAGCTCCTCCTGGGCGTGCACCCGCAGCGCCTGGTCCGGGTTGTCCTTCAGCACGTCGGCGACCTGGCGGGCCAGCGGCTCCGGGAGACCGCGGGCGGTCCAGGCCTCGACCAGCTCCTGGGCCTCACCCTCCGGGTTGACACGCAGCTCGTGCCGTTCCTTCTCCAGTTCCGCGGCGACCTGCTCGTTCTGGGTCCGGACGCTCGTGTACTCCCCGATCGCCATCGAGATCGCGCCGGCGGCCAGACCGGCGACCCCGGTGAGGATCAGCGTGTGCCGGCCCGAGCCGGCACCGCCTACGCCGGCGATCAGGGCGATGTTGGTGACCAGGCCGTCCATCGCGCCGAACGTCGCGGCGCGCAGCCAGCCACCGGAGACGTCGGCGTGATGGTGCTCGACCGGCCGGGTCACGGCAGGGTGAGGATCTCGTAGCCGTCCTCGGTCACGACAAGGGTGTGCTCGAACTGGGCCGTCCACTTGCGGTCCTTGGTGACGACCGTCCAGCCGTCCTTCCAGATCTCGTACTCATGGGTGCCCAGGGTGATCATCGGCTCGATGGTGAAGGTCATGCCGACCTCCATGACGGTGTCCAGCCGCGGGTTGTCGTAGTGCGGCACGTAGAGCCCGGAGTGGAACGTCTCACCGATGCCGTGACCGGTGAAGTCGCGGACCACGCCGTACCCGAAGCGGCGGGCGTAGGCCTCGATGACCCGGCCGATCGCGTTGATCGGGCGGCCCGGCGCGACCGCGCGGATGCCGCGCATCATCGCCTCCTCGGTGCGCTCCACGAGCAGCCGGGCCTCGTCGCTCACCTCGCCCACGCAGAACGTGGCGTCGGTGTCGCCGTGCACGCCGTCGAGGTACGCCGTGACATCGACGTTGATGATGTCGCCGTCCTCGAGCACCGTCGAGTCCGGGATGCCGTGGCAGATCACCTCGTTGAGTGACGTGCAGCAGGATTTCGGGAAACCCTTGTAACCGAGGGTCGACGGGTACGCCCCGTGGTCGAGGATGAACTCGTGCACCACGCGGTCGATCTCGTCGGTGGTGACGCCGGGTTTGCAGTGCTCGCCGGCGAGCTGGGTGGCCTGCGCCGCGATCCGGCCGGCGACCCGCATCTTCTCGATCGTCTCCGGTGTCTGCACATGGGATCCGCGCCACTCACGGGGCTTCTTCTTCCCCACGTACTCAGGGCGGACGATCTGTGCCGGGACCGATCGCCACGGCGACTGCTTCCCCGGCTGGAGAGGGGCACGTACGGACATGCACACAGCCTATCCGCCTGCCAGCCCCGTTCTTGCCGCCCTCGGACCCCTGTGGAAACCTGGATCCCGTGGATCAAGACTTCTCGGTGATCGGGGTGGTCGACGGCGACCACGTCACCGTCACGGTGACCGGCGAGGTCGACATGGCGACGGCCGACGCGATGTTCGACGCCGCGTTGCCGGGCACGGCAGCGGCCACCGTGGACCTGCGTGCCGTCACGTTCTTCGACTCCGCGGCCATCCACGCCCTGATCCGGATCGCCGAGCACTACCAGGACGCGCTGGTGGTCCTGCCGTCGTCCCGGGTGCTGCGGGTGCTGGAGATCTCCGGGCTGGGCGACCAGCCGTGGCTCAAGCAGGACGCAGCGGACGCCGGAGAGTGACCGCGGTCCCCTCCGGGGATCGATGCACGGAGAGTTCGGTCAGCGCCCCGATCAGCGCCAGCCCGCGCCCGCGGAAACCGGGTTCGGTGGCCGGCCGCCAGCGGCCGGTGTCCCGGATCGTCACCAGCACCGCGTCACCGGTCAGCGAGGCCTCCACCACGATCACCGGCTCGGCCGGGTCGAGCGGGTGCTCGATCGCGTTGGCCGCCGCCTCGGAGACCGCCACCACCAGGTCGAACGCGTCGTCGTCCGGCACCGCGTGTGCGGCCAGGAAGTCCTCCAGCCGGCGGCGCAGCACGGTGAGCCGGTCCGCCGCGGCGGGCAGCCGCAGGACGAACTCGCGGTGTTCGGTCGCCTCCAGCGCGATCAGTGCGATGTCGTCCCGGCGGTCGTGCCGGGACGCCTTGCCGAGCAGCTGGTCGAGCAGGTCCTCGACGTGCTCGGTGGGCTGGGCCGCGTCCACGGTGAGTTCCGCCAGCCCGCTGTCGATGCCCTGGTGCCGGTCCTCGACCAGGCCGTCGGTGTAGAGCAGGAGCCGGCTGCCGGGCGGCAGCTGATGTTCCCGGGTGGGATAGGTCACGCTGCCCAGGGCGCCGATCGGCGGTCCCATCGCGGCGGCGTAGAGGAAATCGCCGGGCTCGCCGCCCGCCACCACGATCGGTGACGGATGTCCGGCCGAGGAGAACCGCAATCTCCGGGTACGGGGGTCGAACGCCACACAGATCACGGTGGCGAACTGACGGCGGCCGAGGGTGTCCACGAGCCGGTTCAGCCGGGTCAGCGCCGCGCCGCAGTCGAAGCCCTCGAGAACGTAGGCGCGCAGCGCGTTGCGCAACTGGCCCATGCCGGCGGCCGCCTGCACGCCCTTGCCGACCACGTCGCCGATGACCAGGAACAGCTCGCCGTCCGGAGCGGCGATCACGTCGTACCAGTCGCCGCCGACCCGGGCCTCGCTGCTGCCCGGCACGTACCGGCTCGCCACGATCGCGCCCGGCACCCGCGGCAGCGATGGCGGCAGCAGGCTGTGCTGCAGCGTGCTGGCGATCCGGTGCTCGGTCTCGTAGAGCCGGGCGTTCGCCAGCCGCAGCCCGATCAGCCGGGCCAGCTGGATCAGCACCGCGGGCTCGGCGGGTCCGCCGGCGCCGTCCCAGACCCGCAGCTCGCCCAGCGGCGGCCCGGCGGCGTCCGGCAGCGGCAGCACCACGTCGGGTTCGGCCGCCGGCGCGGCGCCGCCGTCCTGTTCGGCCCGCGCGTCCGGCGCGGTCACCACCACCCGGCCGGCCGAGGTCATCGCGAGCACGTGCCGGGCCGCGACGTCGAGCACCTCGGCGGTGGTCGGCACCGCGTTCAGCGCCGCCGCCACGTCGACCAGCCCGCGCAGCCGGGAGACGTGCTCGCGCAGCACGGCGGTGTCGTCGGCGACCGGGGTTCGGCCGGACCGGTCCCGCAGCGCCCCGGCGATCTGCGCCGCCGCCGCGTCGAAGAAGTCCCGGTACTCGTCGTCCAGGGCGAGGAACCGGCTGCGCCCGAGGACGAGCGCGCCCCCGGCGACCGGCAGCACCAGCGCGTCGCCGGCCGCGGACGGCGGCGGATCGGTCACCTCGGCCAGCGGCACCCGGCCGGGCAGCCCGCTCTCGATCACCGCACGGATCGCCGGGTGCGGGTCCGGCTCGTCCAGCCGCAGCACGGCGAACGGCACGTCGTCCTCATCGCCGGTGAGCGTCGCGACCGCCTCGGCGGCGAGCGTGCGCTGGTCCGGCGCGGCGGTCAGCCGCCTGCCCAGGGCGGCGAGGGTACGGCTGCGCCGCTCCCTGCGCACCCGCCGGGTGGTGTCGGTGACGACGCAGAGCACCCCGCGCGGCTCGCCCCGGCTGTCCCGGATCGGGTCGTAGGAGACGTCGAAGTACGTCATCTCCGGGAACCCGTAGCGCTCGGACAGGAACGGGTGGTCGGGCGCGTAGAACGCCCGGTCGCTCGTGATCACCCGGTCGAGCAGCCGGCGTCGCTCGTCCCAGCTCTCCGGCCACACCTCGGCGGCCGGTCGCCCGAGGCTGCCGGGGTGCTTGTCGCCGAGGGTCATCAGGTACGCGTCGTTGTAGAGCGTCGCGTACCGCGGCCCCCAGCAGATCATCATCTGGGCCCGGGAGGCGAGCATCGTGACGACCGCGCCGACCAGCTCCTCCGGCCAGGTCGCCGGCTCCCCGGCCGGGGAGCCGGACCAGTCCAGGGCGGACATCCGCGCGCCCATCTCACCGCCTCGCTCGAAGGCGAGACGTAACCGGCTCCGCAGGCCACCCAACACAGACCTCCCCGACATCTATGCCGGAATGATCGCACCCACCGATGCGGCCTGGGCGAGCGCGGTGAACGCCCGCAGGTCCGAGGTGCGCTCCGGGTGCCACTGCACGCCCAGCGCGAAGGTCCGCCCCGGGTGTTCCAGGATCTCCACCACCCGGTCGTCCGGGCACCAGCCCACCGGCACGAACTCACCCGGATCGGCGACCGCCTGATGGTGGAACGAGTTGACGGTCAGGCAGCGGCCGAAGAGCTGATGCGCGCGGCTGCTCTCGTCGACGACCACGTCGTGCCGCCCGTAGTCGGAGGCGCCGGCGGCGAGCGGGTCGGTGCCCGCCGCGGCCCGGTGCCGCTCGTGCCCGACCAGGTCCGGCAGGTGCTGGTGCAGTGAGCCGCCGGTGGCGACCGCCATCACCTGCATGCCCCGGCAGACGCCCAGCACGGGCAGATCGGCCTCGAGCGCTGCGCGCATCAGCATCAGCTCGGAGGCGTCCCGGACCTCGTCGACCTCGGTGGCCGGGTGCCGGTCGGCCTCCCAGGCGACCGGATCGATGTCGCCGCCACCGGTGAAGACGATGCCGTCGAGCGATTCCAGCACGTCGACGCCGGGCTCGTCCGGGGTGATCAGCACGGCCCGGCCGCCGGTGGCGTGCACCGCCCTGACGTAGGTCATCGGGAGCATCGCGGCCATCAACTCGTTACGCTGGTACTGGATGTGCTGAGCGTATGAGGTGAGGCCGATCAGCGGTCTGCGCATGCGGTGCTGTTCTCCTTCATCCCGACTCGTGCCGCGTCCACCAATGAGCCGAACAGGCGCTGGTCCCGGCGGTATTCCGGATGCCATTGAACGCCGAGGACGAATCGCCTGTCCGGGTGTTCCACCGACTCGGGCAGACCGTCGTCCGCCCAGCCGGTGACGGTCAGCGACCCCGGGTCGGCGACACCCTGGTGATGGAAGCAGTGGATCGTCCGGTCCTCGCCCATCAGGTCCGCGATCCGGCTGCCGGGGGCGAACGCCGCCTCGTGCTCGCCGTAGACCCCCGGGCCGGGCCGGTGCCGCTCGTGGCCGAGCAGATCCGGCAGGTGCTGGTGCAGCGATCCGCCGGCCGCCACGGTGAGCAGCTGCATCCCCCGGCAGACGCCGAGGATCGGCAGATCGGCGTCGAGCGCGGCGCGCAGCAGCACCAGCTCACCGGCGTCCCGGTCGGCCCGCACCTCGGTGAGCGGCTCGCACGCGGCGCCGTACAGGGCGGGGTCGACGTCCGGCCCGCCGGCCAGCAGCAGCCCGTCGAGCGCCCGGAGGACGCCGGCGTCCCGGTCGTCCGGCGGCAGCACGACCGCCCGGCCACCGGCGAGCGTGACGGCCTCGACGTAGTCGTGCGGCACCAGGGTGGAGGGAAGGTTCTGCCAGACGCCCCAGGTGGCCGGGACCACATAGGACGTTATGCCGATGATCGGACGCATCGCACCACCGTAATCACAGGCGCGCGGCGCCGGAGAACCGGCGCCGCGTCACGGGGCCCCTCTGTCCCACCGACACGGGGATCGACCCGTGCGGGCGGGGATTCGACCCCTCACACCTTGTTGAACTGGGCGTTTGAGGAGTCCTTCCCCACCGTGGCGGGTCTCGAAACATCACAGCGGAGTCACATACGCCCCGGTGATCCCGCCGTCCACCACGAACTGGCTCGCGGTCATGAACGACGCGTCGTCACTCGCCAGGAACGCGACGGCGGCCGCGATCTCCTCCGGTTCCGCGAACCGGCCCATCGGGACGTGCACGAGACGCCGGGCGGCCCGGTCCGGATCCTTCGCGAACAGGTCCATCAGCAGCGGGGTGGCGACCGGGCCGGGGCAGAGCGCGTTGATCCGGATGCCCTCGCGGGCGAACTGGACACCGAGTTCCCTGGTCATCGCGAGCACGCCGCCCTTACTGGCGGTGTAGGCGATCTGCGAGGTGGCGGCGCCGAGCAGCGCCACGAACGACGCGGTGTTGATGATCGAGCCCTTGCCCTGACGCTGCATGTGCGGGATCGCGTACTTGCAGCAGAAGAAGACGCTCGTGGTGTTGACCTTGAGGACGCGCTCCCACGCGTCCAGGCCGGTGACCAGGATCGAGTCGTCGTCGGGCGGCGAGATGCCGGCGTTGTTGAACGCGATGTCGACCCGGCCGTGGCGCTCCACCACCCCGTCGAACAGCGCCTTGACCTGTTGCTCGTCGCTGACGTCGCAGGCGACGAACTCGCCGCCGACCTCGTCCGCCACGGATTTGCCGGATTCCTCGGAGATGTCGACCGCGACGACGCGGGCGCCCTCGGCGGCGAACCGCCGGGCCGTCGCCAGTCCGATACCGCTGCCGGCGCCGGTGATCACGGCGATCCGGTCCTGCAAACGCTCCACTGTCACTCTCCCATAGCCAGGAACACGTTCTTCACATCGGTGAACGACAGCAGCGCGTCCGGGCCCAGCTCACGGCCCAGACCGGACTGCTTCATCCCGCCGAACGGCGTCCAGTACCGCACCGAGGAGTTGCTGTTGACGCTCAGCGCGCCGGTCTCCACGGCTCGCGACATCCGCAGCGCGCGGCCGACGTCCCGGGTCCAGATCGAGCCGGACAGGCCGTACTCGGTGTCGTTGGCGAGCCGCACCGCCTCGGCCTCGTCGCGGAACGGCAGCACGCTCAGCACCGGGCCGAAGATCTCCTCGCGCCAGTGCCGGTCCCGCTCGGAGCCGGCCAGCAGGACGGTCGGCGGGAACCACCAGCCGTCCGTGAAGTCGGCGGTGCCGCGAAATGCCACATCGGCGCCGTCCAGATAGGAGGCGACGACGTCCCGCTGACCGGAAGAGATCAGCGGGCCCATCTCCGACATGTCGCTCGACGGGTCCAATACCCGGAATTTCTTGACGGCCGGCTCCAGCAGCGCCAGGAACCTGTCATAGACCGACGCCTCGACCAGGAGCCGCGACCGGGCACAACAGTCCTGGCCCGCGTTGTCGAAGACCGCGCCGGGCGCCGCCGCCGCCGCCGCCTCCAGGTCAGCGTCCGCGAAGACGATGTTGGAGCTCTTGCCACCGAGTTCCAGGGTCACGCGTTTCACCTGGTCGGCGCAGCCCGCCATGATCGATTTACCGACCTCGGTCGACCCGGTGAAACACACCTTGCGGACCGCCGGGTGCGTGACGAACCGCTGGCCCACCACGCTGCCCTTGCCCGGCAGCACCTGGAAGACGTCCTCCGGCAGGCCGGCCTCGCACGCCAGTTCGCCGAGGCGGATCGCGGTGAGCGGGGTCAGCTCGGCGGGCTTGAGCACCACGGTGTTCCCGGCCGCCAGCGCCGGCGCGAAACCCCAGCCCGCGATCGGCATCGGGAAGTTCCACGGCACGATGATCCCGACCACGCCGAGCGGCTCGTGGAACGTCACGTCGATGCCGCCGGGAACCGGTATCTGCCGTCCGGAGAGCCGCTCCGGGGCGCCCGCGTAGTAGTTCAGGACGTCCCGGACGTTGCCCGCCTCCCAGCGCGCGTTGCCGATCGTGTGTCCCGCGTTGCGTACCTCCAGTTGCGCGAGCTCTTCGATGTGCTCGTCCACCACCGCCGCGAAGCGGCGCAGCAGCCGCGCCCGATCACCGGGCGCGAGGTCACGCCAGGCCGGGAACGCTTTCTGCGCACGTCCGATCGCCGCGTCGGTCGCGGCCGCATCCAGCGACGGTACGGTCGTGAGCACCGCCCCGGTCGACGGGTTGATCACCTCTGTCACGTGCTGATCATCCCTTCAGAGACGCTCGAACCCACGGCGCAACTCCCAGTCGGTGACCGCCGCGTCGTAAGCGGCCAGTTCGACCCTCGCCATGTTCGCGTAGTGGGCGACCACATCGCTGCCGAACGCCGATCCGGCGATTCCGCTCTCGGCCCACAGCAAAGCCGCGTCCCGGAGCGTCCCCGGCACTCGTGTCGCATCCGCATCGTGATACGCATTCCCGACGAATTCGTCCTCCAGTGACAGTTCGTTCTCGATGCCGTGCAACGCCCCCGCGACCAGGGCCGCGATCGCCAGGTACGGGTTGACGTCCCCGCCCGGCACCCGGTTCTCCACCCGCATCCCCTGCCCGTGCCCGGCGATCCGCAGCGCACAGGTCCGGTTGTCGACACCCCACCGGATCGCGGTCGGCGCGAACGACCCCGGCTGGTACCGCTTGTACGAGTTGATGTTCGGCGCGAAGAGCAGGCTGAACTCCCGCATCGTGGCGAGCAGCCCGGCCAGCACCCGCTGCCCGGTCACGCTCAGGTGCGCCGGTCCGTCCCCGAGCATCGCGGACTGCCCGTCCTCGCCCCGTAACGAGAAGTGGATGTGGCAGGAGTTGCCCTCCCGTTCGTTCGGCTTCGCCATGAAGGTGAGCGCCATGCCCTCCTGCGCGGCGATCTCCTTGGCCCCGTTCTTGTAGATCACGTGCCCGTCGGCGGCGGTCAGCGCGTCCGCGTACCGGAAGGCGATCTCGTGCTGACCGAAGTTGCACTCCCCCTTCGCGCTCTCCGGCACCAGGCCCGCGCCGTACATCTCGTTGCGGATCCGGCGCAGCAGCGGCTCCACCCGGGCGGTGCCGAGCAGGGAGTAGTCCACGTTGTACTGGTTCGCCGGGGTCAGGTCCCGGTAGTTCTTCGTGAACGCCTCCTCGTAGCTGTCCCGGTAGAGGACGAACTCGAGCTCGGTGCCCGCGTACGCGGTCAGCCCGTGCGCCGCCAGCCGGTCCAGCTGGCGGCGCAGGATCTGCCGGGGTGACGGCGCGACCGGCTCCCCCGCCGTGTCGAACAGGTCGGCGAGCACCAACGCGGTGCCGGGCTGCCACGGGACGCGGCGCAGCGTGCGGAAATCCGGCCGCATCACGAAGTCGCCGTAGCCGGTGGACCAGGAGGACATCTCGTACCCGTCGACCGTGTTCATGTCCACGTCGACGGCGAGCAGGTAGTTGCACCCCTCACTGCCGCCGGACACCACCTCGTCCATGAAGTAGCGCCCGTGCAGCCGCTTGCCCTGCAATCGTCCCTGCATGTCGGTCAGACCCAGCAGCACCGTGTCGATGCTGCCGTTGGCGACCGAGACGTCGAGCTCCTCGAGATCCATGTCCGTCATCCCATCAGTCGATCTGCTCGCCGTGATGTGCTTTCTCGATCAGGTTCTGCTTCGGCCCGGTGAACCACTTGCGGGCGCTCGCGAACCACCAGATCGTGGCCGCCCCGAGGACCACTGCCACCGCGACGATCGTGTAGTTGAAGTTCGACGCGCTGATCGGGCTCGCGGTCGGCAGCACGAAGAGAACGCAGATGACACCTACCCAGACGATCGCGATCCAGCCGACCGGAGCGCTCCACTTTCCGAGATTCCAGGGGCCGGCCTCGAACTCGGCGCCGAGACGGCGGCGCAGCAGGACCGGTCCGACGTAGGCGATGTACAGCCCGATCACCGCGATCGAGGTGGCCGCCAGGTACGCCGTGGTGTTCCAGAGCGACGGGAGCACCAGCAGGATCGAGAGGCTCACGCAGAGCCAGATCGAGTTGGTCGGCGTACCGGTGCGGGTGTTGACCTTCTTCCAGATCCGGGAACCGGGGATGGCGTCGTCCCGGGCGAACGCGTACGACATCCGGGAGTTCGCGGTGACCGAGGCCATGCCGCAGAACCACTGCGCCACCATGCAGATGAACAGCAGGAACGTGCCGAGGTCGTGGCCTACGGCGTCGATGAAGATCTGTGCGGGCGGCAGGCCGAGATCGCTCGTCCGGGCGCCCTCGTAGTCCTGGATGGACCAGGTGATCGCGAAGAGCAGCACGAAGCCGGCCAGCACCGAGACCACCACGGACATCACGATGCCCCGCGGCGCGGCCCGGGCGGCGTCGTGCGTCTCCTCCGCCACGTGCGCCGAGGCGTCGTAACCGGTGTAGGTGTACTGCGCCATCAGCAGACCGATCAGCACGGCGTAGACGCCCGCCCCGGCGAACGTGAAGCCGGTGGCGTTCTGCACCTCGAAGAACACCTCGGAGATCGGCTTGTGCTGGTCCGGCACGATCGCCAGGATGCCGACGATGACCGCCACGCCGACCAGGTGCCACCAGGCGCTCACGTCGGAGAGCACCCGCACCAGGTTCACGCCGAACGTGTTCAGCAGGCCGTGCACGACGATGATGAGCAGGAAGATCAGGAAAGTCCGGCCGGTGGTCACCTCCATGTCGAAGGTGAGACTCAGGAACGCCGACGTGGTGATCGCCGCGCCGAAGTCGATGGCCGCGGTCACCGCGACCTCGCCGAGGAAGTTGAACCAGCCGATGAACCAGGCCCAGGCGGCCTTGTTCCGTTTGGCGAGCGCGGCGGCCCACCAGTAGAGGGCGCCGGCGGTCGGATAGGCCGAGCAGACCTCGGCCATCGCCAGCGCCACGAAGGTCACCATGATGCCGACGAACAGCCAGCCCAGGGTGATGGCGATCGGACCGCCCGCGGCCATGGCGATCCCGTACGAGGTGATCGCTCCGGCCAGGATGGAAATGATCGAGAAGGAGACGGCGAAGTTGGAGAAGCCCGAGAGCCGGCGGTGCAGCTCCTGCTTGTAACCGAGTTGTGCGAGTCGTTCCTCGTCGGAGGTGGGGGCGATTCTTGGATCAGCGCTCATCTGAGTGCTCCCTTGCCCGGTGTGACCTGGACCACGCTTGCCGTGATGATCTCGCCGTCGTGTTACGGGCGTCAATGACAAGGGTTAATTGATCGCTTCCGGCTGTGCCGAAACGGTCCACAAAGGGCGGCGGCGCTCTTGCGGAGAGGCGGCGGCGCTCTTGCTGGGGAGCGGCGGCGCTCTTGCTGGGGAGCGGCGGCGCTCTTGCTGGGGGCCGGCGGCGCAGGGCGGGCGCTTGCGCGTGGGGGGCGCGCCGAAGAGAGAGGTGACCGCGCCCCGCACCGCCGCGAAGGTGGGCCGTCCGAGCGGCCCGCGCTTGCCCCTCAAGGCTCGCACCGCCCCCGTCCGCGGGCAACGCGATTACTCCGGAAGGCATCGACCGACTACAGCATAATCGCTGGTCAGACAGACCTTTTCCGAAAAAATCTACAGCGGCGAGTCTAGAAATCCGGGCCGGAGAGGATTACATTCGGGTGGTCGGTCACGGCCGACGGAGCCGGTCGAAAGGCCGGTGAGCAACTGGCACAGTCGCTGAGTTGGAGGAGGAGGACGAGATACCGCAGCAACGCGTAATCGCAACGTCCCCGGCCCGACAAGAGGTGATCGCAGCCGATGCCCATCACTCCGGCCGACCGCTAGCGGCACGCAGCAGGTCGACCACATGCGCCGACAATGATCGGCACAAGAATTGAAAAGCCAGGGCCCCGGTTACCCGCCGGGGCCCTGGACCACGTCGGAGAGGCCCCGGATGGGAGCGCATGACCTCGTCGAGCGATGAACCGGCGTTCACCATGGGCCGGGCCGCCGAGCTGATCGGCGTGACCCCGGCCTTTCTGCGCAGCCTGGACGAGACCGGGCTGATCGCGGCGGGACGCTCCTCCGGGGGCCACCGTCGGTACTCACGGCATCAGCTCGACCTCGCGGCCCGCGTTCGCCGGCTGCTGGACGAGGGTTTCCCGCTCGCCGCCGCCTGCCGGATCGTCACCCTCGAGGACCGTCTGGCGGCCGCGCACCGGCGGATCGCCGAGCTCGGCGGCACGCCGGGACCGGACGAGGACGCCACCATCCCCACCCAGACCCGCCGCCGCCGGTTGACCCCCTCAGTGAACTGACAGCCTCATCCATGCGATGGTCACCCCATGCCATCGTGGAACATCGAAGAGTGGCGTAGGCCAGGCCCGACGCCCGCGCAGCGGAAAGCAGATCTGTGGATCGGCATCGGCGTCGCGGCGGTCGCGGTGCTCAACCTGTTCCTCTCCCGCAGCGTCGGCATGCTGCACACCGACGACGCTCCGGCCCGAGCCGAGCAGATCGCCTGGGCGGTCGCCACCACGCTGCCGCTGGCCTGGCGGCGGCAGCGGCCGGACGCGGTCGCACTGATCATGTCGGCGCTCTTCATCGGCGGCCAGGTCCGCGGCGCCCAGGAGCAGCAGGTCACGACGTACGCGCTGTACGCCGCGATCTACACGCTCGGTGCGTGGGGACCGGTCCGGCGCCGGGCCCGGACGCTCCGGCTCGGCATCATCGCGGCGATGTTCGGCTGGCTCACCGTCGCCTTCCTGACGCAGTGGGACGAGATCCACGGCGAGTCGTTCGAGGGCGCCTCCGGCGAGCTGCCGGTGCTCTGGTCGCTGGTCTTCAACAACTACTTCGTCAACGTCATCTTCTTCGGCTCGGTCTACCTGGTCGGCGACGCCGCCTGGCAGGCCGCGCGCCGGCTCAACACGGTCGAGTCGCAGGCCGCCGAGCTGCGCGCCGCGCAGGCCGCCGAGGCCGAGCGGGCGGTGATCCGCGAGCGGGTGCGGATCGCCCGGGAACTGCACGACGTGGTCGCCCACCACGTGTCGGTGATGGGCATCCAGGCGTCGGCGTGCCGGCGGGCGCTGGACAAGGATCCGGCGCGGGCGCGGACCGCGCTCACCGCGATCGAGGAGGGCGCCCGGACCGCGGTGGACGAGCTGCGCCGGATGCTCGGCGCGCTGCGCGCCTCGGGCGCCACCGCGGAGGCGGCCACCAGCGGCGTCGACCGGATCCCGCAGATCGCGGAGAGCGCGCGGGAAGCCGGCCTGACCGTTCACTCGGCGGTCTTCGGTGACCCCGTGCCGCTGCCGGACTCGGTGTCGCAGACCGCGTACCGGATCGTCCAGGAGGCGGTCACCAACGCGCTGAAGCACGCGCACGCCCGCACGCTCGACATCCGGGTCCGCTACCTGAGCGGCCTGGTGGAGGTGGACGTGACAGACGACGGGCGGGGCACGTCCGACAAGCCAGAGAAATCCGGGGGGATGGGAATCATCGGCATGCGGGAACGCGTCGCGGTGCACGACGGAGAGCTGGAGAGCGGTCCACGGCCGGGCGGCGGATACCGGGTCCGGGCCCGCCTGCCCTTCACGCCCGTGCTGAGCATGGCGGGAGAGTCGCGGTGACGATCAGGGTCCTGCTGGCGGACGACCACGCGCTGGTCCGCACCGGCTTCCGGGTCATCCTGGAGATGGAGGACGACATCACCGTCGTCGGCGAGGCGTCGGACGGCGCGCAGGCCACCGACCTGGCCCTGAGCCTGCGGCCGGACGTCGTGCTGATGGACGTCGAGATGCCCGGCGTGGACGGCCTGGAGGCGACCCGCCGGATCGCCGCGGCCGGCGGCCCGTCGGTGCTGATCCTCACCACGTTCGACCGCGACGACTACCTGTTCGCGGCGCTGCAGGCCGGTGCCAGCGGGTTCCTGCTGAAGAACGGCACACCGGAGGCGCTGACCGAGGCGGTACGCGTGATAGCCGCCGGCGACGCGCTGCTCGCCCCCGCCGTGACCCGCCGGGTGATCGCCGGCTTCACCGCGCCCCGCCAGCGCACGCCCGAGCCGGTGGTCCGCCTGGACGAGCTGACACCGCGCGAGCACGAGGTGCTGGTGCTGCTCGCCGGCGGCGCCACCAACGCCGAGATCGCGACCGGGCTGCGGCTCGGGGAGACCACCGTGAAGACGCACGTGAGCCGGGTGCTGATGAAACTCGGCGCGCGGGATCGGACGCAGGCCGTGGTCCTGGCGTACGAGCTCGGGGTGGTGCGTCCTTCGCAGGGATGACGTTCTCGCGCCGGACGACATCGAGGTCGGCGGCCCCTAGCGTTTACCGCATGACCACCGTCCTCAACGTCGATGCCGTCAACCGGTCCTTCGGCGACCGGCAGGTCCTCAAGGACGTGTCCTTCGCCGTCGACGCCGGCCGCCTGACCGGCTTCGTCGGCGCGAACGGCGCCGGCAAGACCACCACGATGCGGATCATCCTGGGCGTGCTCGGCGCCGAGTCCGGGACGACCACCTGGCGCGGCGCCCCGATCACCCGTGAGGTGCGGCAGCGCTTCGGCTACATGCCGGAGGAACGCGGCCTCTACCCGAAGATGTCCGTCGCCGAGCAGATCGTCTACCTGGGCCGGCTGCACGGGATGAGCACGGCCGACGCGAAGGCCAGCACCGCCGCGCTGCTGGACCGGCTGGAGCTCGCGCCGCGCGCCGGGGATCTGGTCGAGAAGCTGTCGCTCGGCAACCAGCAGCGGGTGCAGATCGCCGCCGCCCTGGTACACGACCCGGAGCTGCTCGTCCTCGACGAGCCGTTCTCCGGCCTGGACCCGCTCGCCGCGGACAACGTCGTCGCGGTGCTGCGCGAGCGGGCCGCGGCCGGCGCCGCGGTGCTCTTCTCCAGTCACCAGCTGGACCTGGTGGAACGGCTCTGCGACGACCTGGTGATCATCGCGGACGGCACGATCCGGGCCGCCGGGAGCCGCGCCTACCTGCGTGACCAGTACGCCCAGCCGCGTTACTCGATCGAGGTGGGCGCCGACGCGGGCTGGCTGCGCGATGTGCCCGGCGTGACCCTGGTCGAGCTGGACGGGCCGCGGGCCGTCGTCGACCTGGCGCCGGAGACCGACGACCAGGCGATCCTCCGCGCCGCCCTGGACCGGGGGCCGGTGCACGCGTTCGGCCCGGTCCGCCCCTCCCTCGCCGAGATCTTCCGAGAGGTGATCCAGTGACCACGTTCGAGGCCACCCGGCTCGTCGCCGGCCGCGAGCTCCGGACCAAGCTGCGCGACAAGGCGTTCCTCTACAGCACCGCGTTCTTCCTGGTCGTCGTGCTCGCCTCGATCATCCTGCCGACGATGATCAGCGGCGGGCCGACGAAGGTGGCGGTGGCCGAGCCCGCCGCCACGGCACCGCTGCGCCAGGCCGAGTTCGAGGTCGTCGAGGTCCCGGACACGGCTGCCGCCGAGAAGCTGCTGCGCGACGGCGAGGTCGAGGCCGCGGTGGTCCCCGGCCCCGAGGTGCTCGCCATGGACGACCCGCCGAACGACGTGGTCAGCGCGCTCAGCGTCGCCCCGCCGGTGCGTCTGCTCGACCCGGGTGACATCGACCCGTTCCTGATGGTCCTGATCCCGACGATCCTCGCGATGCTGTTCTTCCTCACCTCGTACACGTACGGGCTGCAGATCGCCCAGAGCGTGATCGAGGAGAAGCAGACCCGGATCGTCGAGATCCTGGTGTCGAGCGTGCCGGTCCGGGCGCTGCTGGCCGGCAAGGTGGCCGCGATGACACTGCTCGCGTTCGGCCAGATAGCCCTGCTCGCTGTCGTCGCGTTCGTCGGCATGAGCGTCACCGACGTCGACACCGGCGTGGTGGACGCCCTCGGCCCGACACTCGCCTGGTTCCTGCCGTTCTTCGTGCTCGGCTTCCTGATGCTGGCGACGGTCTGGGCCGGGGTGGGCGCGCTCGCCTCCCGGCAGGAGGAGATCACCAGCACCTCGTCGCCGGTGCAGATGGCGGTGCTGATCCCGTTCTTCGCGGTGCTGTTCCTCCAGGACAACGCGAGTGCGCAGCAGATCCTGTCGTACATCCCGTTCTCGTCGCCGATCGCGATGCCGATCCGGCTCTTCAAGGGCGACGCGGCGGCCTGGGAGCCCCTGGTGTCCCTGCTGATCCTGGCGGTGACCGCGCTGCTGCTGCTGGCCGCCGGCTCGCGGATCTACCAGGGCTCGCTGATGCGCACCCGGCAGAAGACCACGATCGCCACCGCCTGGAAGAACGCCTAGGCGACAGGGCTCAGGCGACCCGGCGGACGATCGCCAGCAGCGACTCCTCCACGTCGGCGATGTCGCGGTCGGGCTGGAACACCAGCCAGTCCACCGCGACCACCAGCCCGACACCGAAGAGCGCCGCCGACGCCACCCGCACGTCCAGCTCGGCGGGCAGGTCGCCGGAGTCGACGCCGGACCGCACGGTCTCGGCGATCACTCCGATGGCCTGCTCGCGGAGCAGGATCAGGGTCTGCTGCCACTCCCGGTTGGTCCGCCACATCTCGGAGAGCAGCAGCTGGGCGAAGGCCCGGTAACGCCGGATGTACTCCAGCTGGGCACGGATCAGGGCGCGGACCGCGTCCCGGGGCGGCAGCCCGTCGACCGCGGCCCGGAACTCGTCGGTGAGCAGCCCGACGCCGTGCCGGAGCAGCTCCTCGAAGAGCTCGGTCTTCGACTTGAAGTTGTAGTAGACGGTCCCCTTGGCGACGCCCGCCCGCAGCGCGATGTCGTCCACCGTGGTCGCCGAGAAACCCTGTTCGGCGATGAGCTCCACGGCCGCCTCGAAGAGCCGCTGACGGGTGTCCTCCCGCCGGCGGCTCCGTCCGTCCGTCTGCACGCCCACGACCCTAGAGCACCAGTTCCGGGTGCAGGTCCGCGGCACGCATCCGGCGCTGCCGTCCGGCCAGGACCACGGTGAGCAGTGTCGCCACCAGACCGAACCCGGCGAGGATCAGCGCGGCGTGCGTGACGGTCGCGCTCGAACCGCCGTCGATGGCGTGACGCATCGACTCCACCACGTACGTCATCGGCAGCAGCGGATGGACCGCCTGGAAGAAGCCGGGTGACGTCTGCACCGGGTAGGTGCCGCCGGACGAGGTCAGCTGGAGCATCAGCAGGACCAGGGCGGCGACCCGGCCGACCGGCCCGAGCGCGGCGCCGAGCAGCTGGATGATCGCCGCGAAGACGGCCGCCGTGCCGAGCATCAGCCCGAACGTGGTGACCGGGTGGACCGGGGAGAGGCCGAGACCGAACCGGACCACCAGATACAGCAGGGTGGCCTGGACTCCGCCGATCGCCACGCCGGGCAGCAGGCCGGCCAGCGCGACCCGGTGCGGCGGCGCCCCGGACGCCAGGTAGCGCCGGTTCAGCGGCCGCAGCAGCATGTAATTGATCATCGCGCCGACCCAGAGCGCGAGCGCCAGGAAGTAGGGCGCGAAGCCCACGCCGTAGGTGGCGGCCGGGTGCCGGACCACGCGGTCCAGGGAGACCGGGTCGGCGAGGACCCCGGCCCGCTCGGACGTGTCGGTGTACGCCGGGATCTTGCCGGCGCCGTCGGTGAGCCCGTCGGCGAGCCGGTCGGCCCCGCCGGTCAGCTGAGTGAGCCCTGACGCGACCTGATGCCCGCCGTCGGAGAGCGTCGCGAGCCCGTCGTCGATCTGCCGGGCGCCGCTGGACAACTTGAAGATCCCGCCGCGCAGGTCGGTGGCGCCGTCGTACAGCGTGCCGGTGGCGGTGTCCAGCTTCTTCGCGCCGGTGGCGAGCTCGTCCAGCCCGTTCGCGAGCGCGTCGACCCGGGTGCGCGCCTTCCGCACGTCGCCGGCCAGGTGCGGCGCGGCGTCGGCGACCGCGCGGGCGTCCGCCGCGACGCGGGTGAGGCGGGCGCGCAGCGCGTCGAGGTCGGCCGCGTCGATCCGGGCCTGGATCCGCTCGGCGTCGGTCACCAGGGTGTCGGCGAGTTCCCGCGCGTCGCCGACACCGGGGGTCTCGTCCGGCAGCGAGTCCAGATATCCGCGCAGCTTCCGGGCGTCCGCCACGGCCCGGTCGGCCGCGTCGTCGATCGCGCCGACGTTCTTCGCCAGCGCGGAGGCCCCGGCGGCGACGTCGTCGGCCGCCTCTTCGATGGTCCGCGCGTTCTCCCGCAGCACCGGCTCGATCCGGTCCGCCGCGCCGTCCACCACGTCCGCCAGCTGCCGGGTGCCGCGGGCCGCCTCGGCGGTGCCGGACGCGATCCGGCTCGTCCCCGACTCCAGCTGTTTCAGGCCGTCCGCGAGCCGGTCGGCGCCGGAACCGGCCCGGTCGATGCCGTTCGCGAGCTTCCCGGTCGCGGCCTCGGCGTCGTCGATGCCACCGGCCACCCGGCCGGCGCCGCCCTCCAGCTTGCCGGATCCGTCGCGCACCTTCCCGGCCGCGTCGGCGGCCTGCGACGTCTGTTTCTTCAGGTCGGTGAAGCCGATCAGCATCTGGTCGAAGTAGCGCGCCGAGGCGCTCGACGCCGCGGCCGCCCGCACCTCGTCGAAGGCGGTCCGCGCGAAGACTCCCGAGAGGTAGTTCGTGGCGTCGTCGCTCACCGCGCTCAGCTGAGCGGTCCGCGGCGTGCTGTCCGCGTCCGGCGCGGTCGCCAGGTCCTTCGAGAAGCCGGCCGGGATCAGCAGCTCGATCTGGTACTTCCCGTCCCGCAGCCCGCGTTCGGCGGCGGCCGCGTCCACCACGTGCCAGTCGAAGACCTCCCGGTCGATCAGCTCGTCGGCGAGGTCCTGCCCGGCCCGGACGGTCGTGCCGTCGGCCGCCTCGGCCGGCGAGTCCTGCACGACGAGCGCCGCCGGGATGTGGTCGAGCCGCCCGTAGGGATCCCAGAACGCGTAGAGATAGAGCGCGCCGTAGAGCAGCGGGATCACCGCGAGCACCACCACGGCCGCGGTGGTCAGCCGGCTGCGCAGGAAGCGCCGCAGCTCGTATCCGGCCAGCCTCAGAGTGTTCATGCCGTGACCTCCGCGTCCACCGGCTCGGCCTCCGCGGGCTCGGCCTCCACGTCCACCGGCTCGGCCTCCGCGTTCACCGGCTCGGTCGTGCGGACCACCGTCGCCCGGCCCGGCTCCCCGGTCTGCGGGTCGTCCAGCGTCACCACCTGGTCCACCAGCACGGGATCGGCCTCGCGCCCGGTCACCAGCACCGCCACCCCGCTCGCCGCGATCTCACCGACCAGCCCTCGGAGCGCTTCGCGTTCCGCCGCGTCCAGGCCGGCGTCCACCCCGTCCAGCGCGATCACCGACGGCCGGTTCAGACCCGCGAGAGTCAAACCCAGGACCTGCTTCTGGTACGGGGTCAGATCCCGCCCCCGCAGCGCCGGATCCAGCCCGTGCAGCGGCACGTCGCCGGCGCGCGGCAGGCCCAGCAGGGTGAGCCTCTCGACTATGTGCTCCGCCACCGTGAAGACGGGTTCGGGCTCCTCCACGCCGGGCACATGACCCAGCGCCGCCGTACCGCTGATCTCGACCGTGCCGGCGGAGAGCCGCAGCCGCCTCGCCAGGGCGAGCAGCGCGGAGGTGCGTCCGCTGCCCGGGGGGCCGATGATCGCGACCGTCTCACCTGCCTCGACCCGCAGGTCGAGTCCCTGGACGAGCCAGCGGCGGCGATGCCGGACGCCGGCGCCGGTGGCGGTGAGCACCGTCATGGCGGCCCCCTTTTTAAACTGACTGGTCAGTTCAAAAACATACCCACCCCGGTACGCGTCGCCATCCTCCGGTGGTGGACATCACGCCACATCGACCGGCAGGATCATGGGCATGTCGATGCGATGGGGCATGACCGTGCCGTTCGGCGGAGTTCCGCTCGCCGATCACGCTGCCGTGTACACGGCTCTGGCCGACGCCGGATTCACCGACGTCTGGTCGGCCGAGGTGAACGGCACCGACGCGTTCACACCACTCACGCTCGCCGCGGCGTGGGAGCCCCGGCTGCGTCTGGGCACCGCGATCGCCCCGGTCTTCACCCGCGGCCCCGGGCTGCTCGCGATGACCGCCGCGGCGCTCGCCGAGACCGCCCCGGGCCGTTTCCAGCTCGGCATCGGCGCCTCGTCCCCGGTGGTCGTCGGCGACTGGAACGCGGTGGACTTCAGCCGGCCGTTCGCCCGCAGCCGCGACGTGCTCCGCTTCCTGCGGTCCGCGCTGGCCGGCGAGGTCGTCGACGAGGAGTTCGCGACGTTCACCGTCCGGCGCTTCCGCCTGGAACGCCCGCCGGCCACCCCGCCCGCGCTGATGCTCGCCGCGCTGCGCCCGCAGATGCTCCGGCTCGCCGCCGCCGAGGCCGACGGCGTGATCCTGAACTGGCTCGCCGCCACCGACGTGGCGACCGCGCTCGCCGAGACCAAGGAGGCCGGCCCGGGCTTCGACGTCGCCGCCCGGATCTTCGTGATCCCGACCGAGGACGCCGGCTACGCCCGCACGGTCGGCCGTCGCATGATCACCGCTTACCTGACCGTCCCGGCGTACGCGGCGTTCCACCGCTGGCTCGGCCGCTCCGAGGTCCTGGAGCCGATGTGGCGGGCCTGGGAGTCCGGCGACCGCAAGGGCGCGCTCGCCGCCATCCCGGACTCGCTCGTCGACGAGCTGATCGTGCACGGTTCGCCCGACGAGTGCCGCAGCCGGGTGGAGGCGTACGCCCGCGCCGGCGTGACGGTCCCGGTGATGGCCCTGATGCCCACTCCCGAGCTGGAACGCGGTGGTGCCGCGGCCCTCGCCGAGCTGATCACCGCCCTGGGACGCCCGGCCTGACCGGGCGGCACGGCACCGCGCCCTTACGTCAGCCCGGCGCCGGCCGGCGGCAGCGGGGCCAGACGACCTTCCCGCTGCGCGCCAGGAGTGTCAATTCGCCCCGCTGGTCGGCTCGCGCCGCACCGCCGGAGGCACTCACGACCCCGGCCGGGCGTGCCGCGCTCCGCGCTCCGCTCACGCGGGACACGAAACGCCGTGGAGCCGGGCCCGCCCGCACCGGCGTAAGCTAGGAGGAGATCTGCCGCGACCGGCGGGCTGGCCCGATGGGATGCCGGTGAATCACGACGCCGGATCCGAAGCCGGGCCACCACTCGCGGGGCAGGGCCGGAGGTTTCGTCATGGCGACATCCTGGTGTCTACGTGTGTCCGGAGTCGGCCGTGATCGATGTGGATGACCCCGGACATCGACTGCGCATAGAACAGTTGCTGGCGGCCCACGGCCCGGATATCGACGGCCTGTGCCGCGCGTGCCTGTCGAGCCTTCCCGGCATCGGCGGCGTGGGAGTCACAGTGATGACTCCCCAGACCCAGCAGGTGCGCTATGCCAGTGACGCGGTGAGCGCCCGGGTGGAGCAACTGCAATTCCTTCTCGGCGAAGGACCGTGCCGCGATGCCTACGCCACGGCGAGTCCGGTTCTGGCCGGTGATCTCCACGCGACCCTGTGGCGCGAGCAGTGGCCCGCATTCGCCCCGGCGGCCGTGCTGGCCGGCGCTCAGGCGGTCTTCGCCTTGCCGCTGCAGGTGGGCGAGACCGGGATGGGCGTCATGGATCTGTACCGCGACACGCCGGGCGATCTGGCCGATCGGACTCTGGCTGACGCGCTCGTGCTCGCCGGGGCCGTCGTCGAACTCATCCTGGTCGAGACAGCGGCGCAGGCCGGCAGCGACGACTCCCTGACCGCCGGCGGCAGCGATCATCTGCTGCAGCGAGCGGTCGTGCATCAGGCAACCGGCATGATCAGTGTGCAGGCCGGAGTGCCGGTGGAGGACGCACTGGCTCGACTGCGTGCGCACGCGTTCGCCGCTGGACTCGACCTCGATGCGATCGCTGCCGACGTGGTGGCCCGGCGTCTGAGGTTCGACAACCTGGCCGACGATGAAGACAGGTGACTTTCAGTGAGCGCAGCTCAGGACCCGGCAACCATGGATCTCCTTGTCGAACTGTCCGACACCCTGGTCGCCGATCTCGATGTCGACAAGCTGCTGCAGACGGTGACGAACAGGTGCATCGAGCTGCTTGACGCGCAGGCGGCCGGCGTGATGGTGGCCGACGGCCGTGGCACGCTGCGGCTGCTGGCAGCCGCACCGGAGTACACCACCTGGGTCGACCTCTTCGAGGCTCCCGCAGCCCCGACCGGCTGGTGTTTCGCCACCGGGCTGACGGTGGCCGACGCTGATCTGGACATCCCGGATCCGCGGTGGGCGGCGTTCGCCCGGCAGGCGCGGGAGGGCGGATTCCGGTCGGTCGTCGCCCTCCCGATGCGGGTTCGCGGCGATGTCATCGGGGTGTTCGGCCTGTTCCGGCACCGGCCCGGATGGCTGACCGCCGAGGAGATGCGCCTCGCGCAGGCGCTGGCGAACGTCTCCACCATCGGGCTGCTGATGCAGCGCGACCAGGGTTACCGCACGACCCTGGCGAACCAGGCACAGCGGGTGCTGAGCGGACGCGTCGCCGTGGAGCAGGCTCGGGGCATCCTGGCCGAGCTGCTCGGCGTCGATGTCGACACCGCCCGGGAGGAACTGCGCCGCCACGCGTCCCGGACCGGCCTCAGCCTGGGCGCCGTGGCGGACGAGGTGGTCGCCACCATCCCTCTCAGCCGGGAGTGGCGCGCCGGCACGCCGGTCCTGCTGGCCCATCGCATCACGATGGAAACCCTGGCGGCGCTCCGGACGCTCGTCCGGCAGCGGATGACCGGCGTCGGCCTGTCCGGCTCCGCCGCGGACACGTTCCTGCTCGCCGTCCACGAGGCCGCCACGAACGCCGAAGAACACGCCGACGGTGGCCGGTTGTGGCTGTGGCGTCACGACGGAAGCCTGTGGTGCGAGATCAGCGACGACGGTCCCGGGCTGCCCGTGGACTACCGGATCCGCGCCCACGCTTCCGCCGGCGACATCCGGCACACCGGTCTCTGGCTGATCCGCCGCATCTGCCCCGACGTCGAGATCACGAGCACGTCACAGGGAACCCGGGTGCTGTTGCGCCAGCCGATACCCGATCACTCCGACGGGCCGTTCTCCGCCGCTGAGGCCGGCGAGTAACCGAAAAGCGCCGATGTATCAGTGACCTGCATCAGTAAGCGCACGGCGCTGGAGGCGGCGACGACCCGGACCACACGATCGGCGGCGACGGCTCGCTCCCGCAGATGGAGCAGGCTCCGCAGGCCTGCGAGGTCGCAGAATCGAAGCCCGGTGAGATCCAGGTTCAGCACCCGCGCCGGCTGATCGAGAACGGCCGTCAACCGCTCGGTCACGTCAATCTCCAACGGGACGGCCAGCTCGCCGTCCAGGACGACCAGCACCGCATCGCCGGTGGCCGGAACCGTCGTCACCGTTATCGCCACGCCGTGACTCGGCACCACTTCGGCGAGCACCTGCCTCGCGGTCGCGGACAAGGACGTTCCTCTGGCCGCGGCCCGCTCCGTCAGCATGCGACGGGCCTCCGCGGCATCACTGTCGTCGTGGGCCATCAACACGCCGAGCGCCCGCTGGATCGTGACCCTGATCTCCAACGCCAGCCCGAGCCCGAGCAGCAGCTGGCGCGTACCGGCGTCGGCGCCGGAATCGATGCCGCTCGCCGACAGCCGCTCCACGGCGAACACCGCGCGAACCCCGGTCATCAGATCGGTCAGTGCGGACGGCTCACGCCCGTAGAGATTCAGCACGCCCACCGGGACGCCACCGCCGGCGAACAACGGCACCGACACCGACGCCCGCAGCCCCAGCGCGGTGGCATGGCGGTAGAAGCCGGGCCACGCCATCGTCGCCGCGATGTCCGGCACCCCGACCGGCTCGCCCGTCCGCGCGGCCTGCACACACGGTCCCGATTCCTCGGCGTGCTGAGCGTCGTCGACCGCCCGGGCCAGATCACTGCTGGCCGCCACCGTGGTGTAACCCGCGCCCCGCCAGGCCGTGACGGACGCGTACACCACCCCGGCGATCAGATCGGCCGCCGACACCGCTATCCCGATCAGAAGCTCATCGACGGCAGCCTCGTCGTCCGGCGTATCGGCGAGCGCCACCACTGCCTCGGCCAGGGGACGCCACCGCCCGTCGTCCGACGCGTCTGGTGGCCTGGGGTCCGTCATCCGTCATCGCACCGCCTACTCCAACGGAGTTACCTGCCCACCGTAGCCGGACCCGCGGAGCCGGCCGTCATGACCCGGCGGGCGCGCCCTCAGTTGTCCAGCGCCTCGCGGAGGCGCTGCAACAGATCGGTCTGGGTGAACGGCTTCGTGATCAGGATGGTGCTGGCGTCCAGGGTGCTGCTCCCGGTGATGAAGGGCTGCGCGTAACCGGACATGTACACCACCGGTACGCCGGGCCGCAGGCGGCGGATCCGCTCGGCGAGCTCGTTGCCGTGCAGGAGTGGCATGACCACGTCGGTCAGCAGCAGGTCGAACTCCGACTCCGGGTCCTCCGCGATGTGCAGGGCCTCCGGTCCGCTGCCGGCCGGGATCACCCGGTACCCGTTGCGGGTCAGGATCCGCACGGTCACCGCCCGCAACGCCGCCTCGTCCTCCACCAGCAGGATCGTCTCCCCGCCGTGCTTGAGCTGCTGCGGCGGCGCGGCCGGCGCCGGCGCCGCCGGCTGCTCGTCGGTGACCGGGAGCAGCACGGTGAAGACGGTTCCGGCGCCCACCGTGGACCGCAGGTCGGCCGTGCCGCCGGCCTGGGTGACGATGCCGTAGACCGTCGCCAGCCCGAGGCCGGTCCCCTGCCCCGGCGGCTTCGTCGTGTAGAACGGCTCGAACACCCGCTCCAGCACCTCGGGCGGGATCCCGGTGCCGGTGTCAGCGACCCGCAGTTCGGCATAGCGTCCCGGCGCCACCGCCGGGCGCGCCTCGGTGTCGTCGCCCGCGGTGATCTCGACGTTTCCGGTGTGGAGGGTGAGCGTGCCGCCGCCGGGCATCGCGTCCCGGGCGTTGACCGCCAGGTTCACCAGGACCTGCTCGATCTGGCCGGGGTCGGCCAGCACCGGCCACAGCTCCGGCTCCAGCTCCGCCTGCAGCCGGATGTGCTCGCCCAGCGTGCGCAGGAGCAGCTGCTCGACCTCCCGGATCACCACGTTCAGGTCGAGCACCCGGGGCCGGACGACCTCCCGCCGGCCGAACGCCAGCAGCTGATGCGTCAACTCGGTGGCCCGCTGCCCGGCCCGGAGCACCTGCTGCAGATCACGGCCCGCCTGCGGCCAGGGGCCGCCGGGATCGGCGTCGGCGGCCTCCTGGATCTGCTCGGCCACGAAACCGGTGTAGTTGAGCATGACGGCGAGCAGGTTGTTGAAGTCGTGCGCCACTCCCCCGGCCAGCTGACCCAGGCTCTCCAGCCGCTGCGACTGCTGAAGCTGCGCCTCCAGCCGCTCGCGTTCGGCGGCCGCGACGAGCCGCTCCCCCTCGGCCTCCAGGCGCTGCCGCTCGGCCTGCGCCTCGATCCGCTCGGAGACGTCCCGGATCGCCGCCGAGACGATCACCCCGTCCTCGGTCTCGAACGCGGAGAGGCTGATCTCGGCCGGGAACTCGGAGCCGTCCTTGCGGCACGCGGCGAGCGGCCGGCCGGAGCCCATCGGGCGGGGCTGCGGGTCGGCGAAGTAGCGCTGCCGTTTCTCCGGATGCCCCGGCCGGCCCGCGGGCGGCACCAGCACCTCGATCGACTTGCCGAGCAGCTCGCTGCGCTGATAGCCGAAGAGCCGCTCGGCCTGCGCGTTCACCAGGCTGATCCGGCCGTCGGCGGCGACCCCCACGATCGCGTCCGGGGCGGCTTCGAGCAGACCCTGGAACTTGGCCTCGCGGCGCACCCGGTCGCTCACGTCCCGGACCGCCGCGACCACCATGTTCTGGGCGGGCAGCGCGGAGAGCGAGATCTCGGCGGGGAACTCGGAGCCGTCCTTGCGCCGGGCGGCGAGCGGCGCTCCCGCACCCATCGGGCGCGGACGCAGATCCTGCAGATAGTCCCGGCGGTGCGCGGGGTGATGGCGCCGGAACCGCTCCGGGATCAGCAGCTCGATCGGCTTGCCGATCAACTCGGACCGGTCGAAGCCGAAGAGGCGGACGGTCTGCGCGTTCACCACGGCGATGCACCCGTCACGATGAACGCCGATGATCGCATCAGGTGCCGCCTCGAGCAGGCCGATCGCCACGGCATCGGAAGGATTGCTCATCGCAGCACCTCATCCCCCAACCCAAGGCCTCCTCCAGACTAGGCGGACCCCGGCGCTCCCCGTCCGAAAATCGGCGTTGACGCAAGCATCAGACGGAACCGCTCTGAGGGTGACCACCCGCCGGTAGCGAAAGACGCGCAGCGGCCTTTCGTGGCAGGCAGGTCGCGGTGCCTTCTCGGGGACTGCTGTCCGCCCGTACCGAAAGGAAAAGCGCGCCCAGAGTCTCTGAGCGCGCCCGTCCCGGGGTTTTCACTCGCCGTCGGCGAGGATGGCGTACAGCTTGCGTTTGGTCTCGTTGAGCACCTCGAGCGCCTTCTGACGCTGCTCCGGGGTGCCGGAGAAACCGACCTGCTTGAGCGCTCCCATGATGCCGACCGCCGCGTCGCGGAAGTCCTGCACCTGGGACATGGTCTCGGCGCCGAACTGCGACCACGGCGGGTTCTGCGCGGCGGCCTCGGCCTCGGGGCGGCCGTCGGAGGTGAGCTGGTAGCTCTTGCGGCCGCCGTCGGCCGTCGCCTCGATCAGGCCCTCGTCCTCCAGCAGCTGGAGGGTCGGGTAGACCGAGCCGGGGCTGGGACGCCAGATGCCGTTGGTGCGGGCGTCCAGCTCCTGGATCATCTCGTAGCCGTGCATCGGCCGCTCCAGCAGGAGCGCCAGGATCGCGGGCCGCACGTTCTGCCGGCTGCCGCGTCCGCCGCGCCGGGGCCGGGGACCGCCGCCGAAATCGTGCGGCGGGAAGCCGGGACCACCCGGGCCCCCGCCGAACGGGAATCCGGGCGGGAAGCCGAAGCCGCGCCTGCGGCCCTCGGAGGCCCAGCCGCCGCGGCCGTGACCGCGACCGAATCCCATGCCGTGCCCGCGCTCACCCTCGTTGTCGTACCTCATGATCTTCTCCGTTCAGTCGGCGATAGCCTTTCGATATTTTGACGATATATCGCCGAAAGATCGGCTGCAAGCCTCGGCTCTTTTTCGGATCAGGGGGTTGCGGTAGGTGTCGGCCCCCGGGGATCTGGCAATGTGGTACCTGTGTTGACGGTGCCCATTCGGCAGCTCGGTGAGCCCGAGCGCGCGGCGGTCCAGCGGATCCTGGACGCCGATCCCTACGCGGGCGCCCAGATCGCCGAGCGCGTGGCCTCGCACGGGCTCAACTGGTGGCGTTCCGACGGGCGCATCTACGGGTACGAACCCGCCCGCCGCATCGAGTCCCTGATCTGGTCCGGCGCGCATCTGGTGCCGGTCGGCGCGACCCCGCCGGCGGTCGCCGCGTTCGCCGATCTGCTCGGCGGCGAGCCCCGGATCTGCTCGTCGATCATCGGTCGCTCGGAGGCCGTGCTGGACCTCTGGGACCGGCTCAGCGGCCACTGGGGGCCGGCCCGGGACGTGCGGCCCAACCAGCCGCTGCTGGTCACCGACCGGGACCCGGAGGTGCGTCCCGACCCGGCCGTGCGCCTGGTCCGGCCGAACGAGGTGGATCAGCTCTTCCCGGCCGCGGTCGCGATGTACACCGAGGAGGTCGGCGTCTCGCCGTTGCAGGACGACGGCGGGCGCGGGTACCGGCGGCGGATCGCCGAACTGGTGAAGGGGAAGCGGGCGTACGCACGGTTCGACGGCGATCAAGTGATCTTCAAGGCCGAACTGGCGATCATCACCCGGCGGACCGCGCAGGTGCAGGGCGTCTGGGTGCACCCGGACCATCGGGGGCGCGGGCTCGCGACCGCCGCGATGGCCGCCGTGGTGGCGGACTCGCTGCGGCGGGTGGCGCCGACCGTCAGCCTCTACGTCAACGACTACAACGTGGCAGCGCGGCAGGTCTACGCGCGCTGCGGGTTCGTGTCGGCGGGATCGTTCGCGACGGTGTTGTTCTGACGCCGGTGGGCTCTCAGCGAGCCCACCGACGCCCGCGGATTCCGTGATCGATTGTTAGTGCACCGTCACTGTCGGGCCGGGGAGCAGGTCGCGCAGCTCGTCGGGGAGCTCGGCGCCCATCTCGTCGGCGAGCCGCAGAGCCTCCTCGACCAGGGTCTCCACGATGATCGACTCCGGCACGGTCTTGATGACCTTGCCCTTTACGAAGATCTGGCCCTTGCCGTTGCCGGAGGCCACCCCGAGGTCGGCCTCGCGGGCCTCGCCCGGACCGTTCACCACGCAGCCCATCACGGCGACCCGCAGCGGGACCGGGAAGCCCTCCAGCGCGGCTGTGACCTGCTCGGCCAGGGTGTAGACGTCGACCTGGGCCCGGCCGCAGGACGGGCAGGAGACGATCTCGAGGCCGCGCTCGCGGAGACCGAGCGACTCCAGGATCTGCTGACCGACCTTGATCTCCTCGACCGGCGGGGCGGAGAGCGAGACCCGGATGGTGTCACCGATGCCCTCGGCGAGCAGCGCGCCGAACGCCACAGCGCTCTTGATCGTGCCCTGGAACGCCGGCCCGGCCTCGGTGACGCCGAGGTGCAGCGGGTAGTCGCACTGCTCGGCGAGCTGCCGGTACGCCCGGATCATGACGACCGGGTCGTTGTGCTTCACCGAGATCTTGATGTCCCGGAAGCCGTGCTCCTCGAAGAGCGAGCACTCCCAGAGCGCCGACTCGACAAGCGCCTCGGCGGTGGCCTTGCCGTATTTCTCCAGCAGGCGCTTGTCGAGCGAGCCCGCGTTCACCCCGATCCGGATCGGCACGCCGGCGCCGGAGGCCGCCTTCGCGATCTCCTTGACCTTGTCGTCGAACTGCCGGATGTTGCCCGGGTTGACCCGGACCGCGGCACAGCCGGCGTCGATCGCGGCGAACACGTACTTCGGCTGGAAGTGGATGTCGGCGATCACCGGGATCTGCGATTTCTTGGCGATCGCGGGCAGCGCCTCGACGTCGTCCTGCGAGGGGACGGCGACCCGGACGATCTGGCAGCCGGACGCGGTGAGCTCAGCGATCTGCTGCAGCGTGGCGTTGACGTCGGAGGTGAGCGTGGTCGTCATCGACTGGACGCTGACCGGGGCGCCGCCGCCGACCAGGACACCGCCGACGTTGATCTGGCGGCTGTGGCGGCGCGGAGCCAGCGGCGGAGGGGGTACGGCCGGCATTCCCAGACTGATAGCAGTCACGTCTCAACTCACTTGAAGATGGTGATCGGGTTGATGATGTCAGCGGTCGCGGTCAGCAGGGTGAACGCGCCACCAATCAGAATGACCGCGTAGGTGAGCGGCATGAGCTTGTAGTAGTCGACACGCCCCGGATCGGGTCGCCGCAGCCGCTGGTAGAGCCAGGACCGGGCTCTCTCGAACCAGGCGATCGCGATGTGCCCGCCGTCCAGTGGCAGCAGCGGCAGCAGGTTGAAGAGGCCGATGAAGATGTTCAGCGAGATGAAGACCTGCCAGAAGACCTCCGGTACGCCCTTCTCGATCGCCTCGCCGCCGATCCGGCTCGCGCCGATGACGCTGATCGGGGTGTCCGGGTCACGCTCGTCGCCGGTGATCGAGTTCCACAGGGCGGGGATCTTCTCCGGGATCCGCGCCATCGCCCGGAACGAGTTCTCCACCAGGTACCAGTTGAAGTCACCGGCGGCGGGGATCGCCCCGATCGCACTGTAGGTGAGAACGGCCGGCTGGTCCGTGGTCCAGCTCACGCCGGCCACCGCGACCTGGGTGACCGGGCCGTCGTCCTCACCGATCGGGGTCCGCTCGGCGGTGACCAGATCGACCGTCGCGGTGGCGGTCCGCCCGTCGCGCACATAGGTGAACACGGTCGGTCCGGCGGTCTGCGCGCGGATCGCGTTGGTCAGATCGCCGTAGGTGCTGACCGTCGTGTCACCGACCTTGGTGATCAGGTCGCCGGTCTGCAGCCCGGCCGCCTTGGCCGGGGCTGCCACCGCGCCGTTCTGGCCGGGCACGCACTCGGCGCTGGTGTCGGTGACCGAGGTGCGGATGCAGTCGCCCACGTAGATCATCGCGGGCGCCTTGGCCTGTGCCTCGGCGGTCTGCGCGATGCCCACGTTGGGCAGGCCGACGGAGATCGCCATGAAGTACGCCCCGACGAGCGCCAGCATGAAGTGGGTGATCGAGCCGGCCGACATCACGATGGTCCGTTTCCAGACCGGGAACCGCCACATGGCGCGCGGCTGGTCCTCCGGCAGGACGTCCTCGTCCTGCGGGGTCATGCCGACGATCTTGCAGAAGCCGCCGAGCGGGATGGCTTTCAGGCCGTACTCCGTCTCGCCGCGCTTGAACGAGAAGATCGTCGGGCCGAAGCCCACGAAGTACTGCGTCACCTTCATGCCGAAGCGCTTGCCGGTGATCATGTGACCCAGCTCGTGCAGGCTCACCGAAATGAGGATGGTCAGCGCGAACGCCGCCGCACCCAGCCAGAAAAGCATCAGGCTCCTTCAGCCACAGTCGCGATCGTCCGCTGTGCCTGGGCGCGCGCCCATGCCTCCGCGGCAAGCACGTCATCGACGGTACCCGGTTCAGCGAAATCCGGGGCCTCCGCGAGCACCCGTTCCAGGGTGTCGACGATGCCCAGAAAAGGTAGCCGACCGGAGACGAAGGCGGCCACACACTCCTCGTTCGCGGCGTTGTAGACGGCCGGCAGGCACCGCCCGGCCCGGCCCGCCTCCTTGGCCAGGCGGACCGCCGGGAAGGCCTCGTCGTCGAGCGGCCGCAGCTCCCAGTTGTGCGCCTGCGTCCAGTCCACCGCCGCGGCCGCCTCGGGCACCCGGTCCGGCCAGGCCAGCGCCAGCGCGATCGGCAGCCGCATGTCCGGCGGGCTGGCCTGCGCCAGGGTGGAGCCGTCGGCGAACTCGACCAGGGAGTGCAGCACGGACTGCGGGTGGACCATCACCTCGATGTCGTCGTAGGGCACCCCGAACAGCTCGTGCGCCTCGATCACCTCCAGGGCCTTGTTCACCATGGTGGCCGAGTTGATCGTGACGACCGGGCCCATGTCCCAGGTCGGGTGCTTGAGCGCCTCCTCGGGAGTGACGCCGGTCAGCTCCTCGCGGCGCCGCCCCCGGAACGCTCCCCCGCTCGCGGTCAGGATCAGCCGCCGCACCTCGGACGCGGCGCCGCCGCGCAGGCACTGGGCGAGCGCCGAGTGCTCGGAGTCGACCGGGACGATCTGCCCCGGCTTGGCGATCCGGCGCACCAGCGGCCCACCGGCGACCAGCGACTCCTTGTTCGCGAGGGCGAGGATCCGGCCGGACTCCAGCGCGGCCAGCGTGGGCGCGAGACCGAGGCTGCCGACGACGCCGTTCAGCACGACGTCGCAGCCGACCCGCGCGAGCTCGGTCATCGCGTCCGGTCCCGCGACGATCCGCGGGAGTTTGAAGTCACCGGAGGACCAGCCGCGCTTCTGCGCCTCGGCGTAGAAGGCCAGCTGCAGATCCTGTACGGCCGACGAACGCGCCACGCCCACCACCTCGACGCCCAGCTCCAGGGCCTGAGCGGCGAGCAGTTCGACGTTGCCACCGCCCGCGCCGAGGGCCACCACGCGGAACCTCTCCGGGTTGCGGCGGACGATGTCGATGGCCTGGGTGCCGATGGATCCCGTGGACCCGAGCAGAACGAGGTCGCGCATGGCGTCCATCTTCCCGGACGCCCGCACCCGTCGCGGCGCTGGGCCGCGTGATCCGATGGCCCCGGCGGGGTACCGGAGGGATTGTGCGAAAACTGTTCGCTCCACTGCGGGGCCGGGACGTGTCGCTGCATGCGGCCGCCATCACGTTCTACGCCGGGATCGCGGTGGTGCCGATCGCGCTGCTCGCGGTCTGGCTCACCAGTCTGGTCGTAGGCGCTCAGCGCGTACGGGATCTGACCGGCCGGACCATAGCCGCCCTGCCCGACGAGATCGGAGCGCCGCAGGCGCTCGCGTCCCTGATCGACGCCGGGCTGAACCTGACGCCGATGCTCGCGCTCGCCAGCCTGCTGCCGGCCACCCTCTACGGCGAAGGGCTGCGCCGGGCCTTCGTCTCGCTGCGCCGCCCCGGCGAGTCCCTGGTCGGCTGGCGCGGCCGGCTGCTCTGGCTGCCGCTGCTGGCCGCCGCGCCCGCGCTGCTGCTCGCGCTCTTCCTGGCGCTGCCGACGACGAGCGGCCTGTGGCTGCGCGGCGGCTGGTGGTCGGTGCTCGGCGTGGTGCTCTCGTTCCTCGCCACCTGGATCGTGCTCACCCCTGTGGTGATCTGGGTGTTCCGCTACGTGGCGCCGGGCCGGCCGCCGTGGCTCGCCACGATCCTGATCGGCTCGTTCACCGCGGCGAACCTCTCCGGGTTCCTGCACGGCGCCGTGCTGTTCTGCTCGCTGCCGCTGGATCTCGGCGTCCCGTTCGGCGGTTTCACCGAGATCGGCGCGATGGTCGCGGCCGGACTCTGGCTCTACCTCTTCCATGTCGTGTTACTGACCGGGTTCACGGTGACACACACTGTCAAGACGTATTTAACGGACGAATCGCCGAGGGTGCCCGGGCTGTTCGCGCGGTAGTGTCGCTCGCCATGACCCCCATTCCCGACCGCGCCGATGTGGTGATCATCGGCTCCGGGCACAACGGCCTGGTCTCGGCGATCCTGCTGGCCCGCGCCGGGCTCGACGTCATCGTGCTCGAGGCCGCGAGCGTCCTCGGCGGCGCCACCCGCACCGAGCACCCCTTCGCCAAGGTCCCCGGCCTCGGCCAGTCCACCGGGTCCTACCTGCTCGGCCTGATGCCGCCGGAGCTGCTGCGCACCCTCGACCTGACGATCCCGGTGCTCCGCCGCGACCCGCACTACTTCCTGCCGACGCCCGGGCCGGCCGGCTCGCCCTACCTGCTGTTCGGCCGCGACCCGGCCGACACCCGGGCCCAGCTGGAGAAATTCTTCTCGGCCCGGGACGCCGCGGCCGACGAGGCCCTCGCCGTCGAGATCGGCGCGCTGCGCGCCGATCTCGCGCCGGCCTGGCTGGAGGAGCCGGCGTCCGTCGAGGAGATCGCCGACCGCCACATCCGGCCGCAGCTCCAGAGCACCTTCCTCGATCTGGTACGGGGATCGGTCGCCTCCTACCTCGGCCGGTTCGGGTTCTCCAGTGAGCTGCTGGTCAGCATGTACGCGGTCACCGACGGGCTCTCCGGGCTCAACGCCGGCCCGGACGACCCCGGCACCGGGCACAACTTCCTGGTGCACAACATGTGCCGGCTGCCCGGGGCGGACGGCACCTGGATGATCGCGCAGGGCGGGATGGGAACCGTCTCACGGACCTTCGCGGACGCGGCGCGGGCCGCCGGGGCCCGTCTCTTCACGGACGCCCGGGTCAGCGCGGTGACCGTCGACGGCGGGGCCGCCAGTGGCGTGGTGCTCGCCGACGGGCGTCAGATCGCCGCCCGTGTCGTGGTGGGGAGCTGTGACCCGTACCAATTGATGGGTCTTGTCCCCGACGGGGCTCTGCCCCCGGCGCTGACCGAGCGGATGACCGCGGTGCGGCGGACCGGCACGACACTCAAGGTCAATCTGGCGCTGCGGGACCTGCCGGACTTCTCCTGCCTGCCGGCGGGCAGCCCGTCGCCGTTCGGGGCGACCATCCACCTGCTGCCGCACTCCGGCTCGCCGATGGCGTCGCTGCGCGAGATGTGGGCGGACGTGCAGGCCGGGCGGCTGCCGTCCGAGCCGACCATCGAGTGGTACGTGCACACCACCGTCGACCCGTCGCTGCAGGACCCGGAGGGGCATCACTCGTCGGCGCTGTTCGTGCAGTCGGTGCCGTTCCAGCCGGCCGGGTCGTCCTGGGACGCCGAGATCGACGGTTATGTTCGGAAATTGCTGGAGATCTGCGACAGGTATGCGCCCGGGACCTCAGACCTGGTGGTGGACGCCATGCCGCTCACCCCGCCGGGGATCGAGGAGCACTTCGGGATCACCGGAGGGCACATCCACCACGTCGACAACACCGTGGCGTTCGACAAGCGGATGCCGTATTCCACCGGGCTCGACGGGCTGTACGCGGGATCGGCGGGGGCACACCCGGCCGGCAGCGTGATCGGCGCGGCGGGCCACAACGTGGCCCGCCGCATCCTGAAGGACCTCGCGGTCTAGCTGTTCTTCGACGCCCGGATCTTGTGGCCGACGCCGGTGAGGCAGCGGCCACTGGGCAGGTCGAACTTCCAGCCGTGCAGCTGGCAGGTCAGCACGTTGCCCTCGACGATGCCGAACCGGGACAGGTCGGCCTTCAGGTGGGGGCAGCGGCGCTGCACGGTCCAGTCGCCGAACTGGATGTCCTCGGCGTCGACCGCCTTCTCGTGCTCGTCGTACCAGCCCTCGGCGTACTGCAGGCGCTCCTCGGAGAGGCACTTGAAGAACGCGTAGACGAACTCGTTGTACTGCCCGATCCGGGCGGCCGAGAAGCGGCAGGAGAGGAAGAGCGAGTTCACCCAGTCGCCCTCGTCGATGAAGATGAGGTGCTCGATCAGCTCGCGCTGGGTGCGGAAGCGGTAGCGCACCTTCTCGTCCGCGTACGGCCGGACCTGCTTGCCCGGGAAGTCCACCACGATCGACTCGACCTCGTCGCCGTCGTAGGAGACCAGGTCGAACCGGACCGGGCCGCCGACGCCCTTGGCCAGGTAGATCGACTCCTCGAGCAGCGGCTCGATCCGCTTCTTGAGCTCGCCCAGCACGTCGATCTCCGGGTGCCGCCAGGAGGCCTTCTCCGCCTCGATGATCGGGCGCTTGCGCTCCCGCATCTCCTCGAGGTGCGCCCGCTTGTTGGCGAAGAACTCGTCGACCGGCATCGGGTGCGTCGTCGACTGCTTCGTGCCGCCCTCGGTCAGCTCGGTCACGCTGCCCGGCAGCTGGACGACGGCGTTGGTGCCGCCGACCTTCGCGTACTCGGTCAGGAACACCGACTGGTCCGGGAAGATGTTGCCCTCGTCGCCGTGGATGTCGTTGAACTGCCACAGCTCGTCGTCGAGGAAGCACGGCGGACCGGCGATCGGGAAGACGAAGTCCGCCTTCAGGTCGTCGATGTACCGCCAGGTGCGGTCGAACTGCCGCTCCCGCTTCTGCTTGCCGAACGCGGTCTTCGCGTTCTCCGGCAGCTCGTAGACCATCGGGTACCAGATCGCGCCGGAGAACTGCAGCATGTGCGCGTGCACGTGACCGAGCTCGTTGAAGCGGGACAGGTCGGACGGGCGGGCGTCGTTCTGGTTCAGCACCCGGATCCCGTCGTGCTCCACCCAGAGCGAGGAGTCACCGATCGGGCCGTCGGTCGGGCTGATCAGGGCCTGGATCATGACCTTGAGGCCGCCGTCCAGCTCGTGCACCTCGTCGGACTTCGTCCGCAGGAAGCTGGTGAAACCCAGGTCGCGCAGCTCGTCCTCGAGCTGGCTGGTCGGGTACTCCGGCAGGAGGACCGTGGCCTTCTTGTTGATGAAGCGCTTCAGGTGCTCCGCGTCGAAGTGGTCCCGGTGCAGGTGCGAGACGTACAGGTAGTCGACGTTCCCCAGGGTCTCCCAGTCGAGCAGGGAGTTGTCCGGGAACGGAAACCACGAGGCGAAGTACGCCGGGTTCACCCACGGATCGCACAGAATGCTGCCTGCGGCCGTGTCGATCCGCATGCTCGCGTGTCCGGTGCCGGTGATCCGCACTTGTCGCTCCTTCGCTCGGCGGTGTCGCTCTTTTGCCGCCATCGAAAGTACAGCCGGGTTGCCCGGTCCCGCCCAGCGACCCCGTGACACACTGAGAACGTCTCGACATCGCACGACTTGGAGGAGCCACCGTGGCTGCCGAGGAACACCACGAAGAGGTCTACGCGCCGGACCAGCTCAAGCCGGGCAACCGCAAGCGGGCCACCAAGGGCGCGATCATCTCGGCCGTCGTCCTGCTGATGTTCTTCTGGGGCAACCAGCAGGGCAACACCGAGAAGGTGTGGCTCGTGGTGCTGGCGGTCGGTCTGATCGTCGTCCTCGTCGGCGACGCGGTGCTGCGCAAGATCGGCCTGCGGCCCAACGATCAGTAAGTTCCAGGGCACGAAAAAGAGGGGGCCGGCGGCCCCCTCTTTTGCTGTCCCTCACCGGCGACGCAGCAGGATGTCCTTCACCTCGCGCAGCGCGGCGTCGACCTCGGCCTCGAAGTAACCGTTCGGCACCAGGCCGAACTGCAGCATGTCCAGGTCGTTCTCGTTCACCGGCATCGGGCCGCGGCCGGTCATCGCCTGCAGGATGCCCTCGAACAGCCGGTCCACCTGCATCGGGTCGTAACCGCTGCCGAACCGGCGCGGCTGGAACGTCCGGCGCAGCTGGTCCACCCGGTACAGCTCGCCGCCCGGCTCGCCCACTGGCGGGCCGAACTGCTGCGGGGGCGGGCCGAACTGCTGCTGCGGCGGGCCGCTCATCGGCGCGCCCGCGGGCATCGGGGAGCCCGGCATCGCGTTCGGCATCTGCGGCGCTCCGTAACCGCCGCGCGGGTCGCGCTCGGGCATCCGGATCTCGGCCGTCATGTCGGTCTTGCCGTGCCGGCCCGGCTCGAAGCCGTCGTAGCCGCCCTGGTCGAACCCACCCTGATCGAACCCACCCTGGTCGAACCCGCCCTGGTCGTACCGGGACGGCTGCTCGTAACCGCCCTGGTCGTAGCCACCCTGGTCGTAACCGGGCGGCGGGCCCTGGCGCTGCGGAGGCTGCTGGCCGTAACCGGTGGGCTCGTCGTAGCGCCCGTACGGGTCGGGCTGGGGCATCTGCTGCTGGCGCTGCGGCATCTGCGGGGGCATCTGCGGCGGCATCATGCGGTCGTCACGCACCGGAGCGGGCAGGCGCTCGGTGGGCGGAGCCATCCGGGCCGCGGCCGGGTTCATCGCCGGGTTGCCGCCGGGCATCCCCGGACCCTGCGGACCACCGGGCGGCAGCTGACCCATCCCGCCCGGGCCGGGGCCGAACTGGCCCGGGCCGCCCATGCCCTGCCCTGCCATGCTCTGGCCGCCCATGCCCGGACCGCCGCCCATGCCGGGGGGGCCACCGGCACCCATCATGCCCGGCGGAGGGCCCTGCGGCGGCGCCTGCGGGACGGCGGAGAGGCCACCGCGCATCGAGTCACGCAACGGGTCGGGAGCGGGACGGCCGCCGCGCTCCTCGAACTCGGCGAGCTGGCGCTCCACCCGGTCGAGGTGCAGGTCGACCTGCCACTCGTCGTAGCCGCCGAAGCGCACCCGGAAGACGACGTCGTGCACCTCTTGCGCACCGACCGGCGGGCCCACCTGCTCGCCCGCCAGGGTCGCCTCGACCCGGTCCAGGAAAGCGTCGACCTCGTCGACCTTGTAACCACGCCGTAGCGCACGCCGCCGGAAACGCTGCCCCTGACTCGTCACAACGTCTCCCACTCCGTTTGCTGGGACCTGCGCCCAGTCACTGTGCCACCTCCGCGTCGGCTGCGGCGCCCCCTGCGCTCGCTTGCGTCAGCTCGCCCGCAGCCAGTTGGCCGCATGCGCCGTCGATCTCCTGGCCCCGGGTGTCGCGCACGGTGGTCGACACACCGGCCTCTCGCAGCCGGCGGACGAACTCACGCTCGACCGGTTTGGGGCTGGCATCCCACTTGCTCCCCGGGGTCGGGTTGAGCGGGATGAGATTCACATGGGCCAGCTTGCCGCTCAGAAGCTTGCCGAGCAGGTCGGCACGCCAGGGCTGATCGTTTACGTCCCTGATCAGGGCGTACTCGATGGACACCCGACGGCCGGTCTGTGCCGCGTAATCAAACGCGGCGTCGAGCACCTCGGCCACCTTCCAACGCTGGTTGACGGGCACAAGCTCATCGCGCAGATCATCATCGGGGGCGTGCAGTGACAACGCAAGAGTCACGGAGAGCTGTTCGGCTATCAACCGGCGCATTGCGGGCACCAAACCCACCGTGGACACCGTGATGTGCCGTTGTGACAGGCCCAGGCCCTCCGGCGCGGGCGAGGTGAGGCGCCGGACCGCCTCGATGACCCGCGGGTAATTGGCCAGCGGCTCGCCCATGCCCATGAAGACGACGCGGGACAACCGCGGCGGGGAACCGGTGACCGCTCCGGACGCCGCGACGCCGGCCAGATAGACCACCTGGTCCACGATCTCGGCGATCGACAGGTTGCGGGTGAGGCCCTGCTGGCCGGTCGCGCAGAACGGGCACGCCATGCCGCAGCCGGCCTGGCTGGAGACACACGCCGTCACCCGGTCGGGGTAACCCATCAGAACGCTCTCCACCAGAGCGCCGTCGTGCAGCCGCCACAGCGTCTTGCGGGTCGCGCCGTCGTCGCAGGCCTGCTCCCGGATCGGGGTGAGCAGCTGCGGGAAGAGCTCGGCGGTGAGCCGCTCGCGGGACGCCGCCGGCAGGTCGGTCATCGCCGCGGAGTCACGCACCAGGCGGCCGAAGTAGTGGGTGGAGAGCTGCTTGGCGCGGAAGGCGGGCTCGCCCAGGCTCGCGACCGCGCTCTTGCGGGCGGCGAGGTCCATGTCGGCGAGGTGCTTCGGCGGCATGGTGGGGCGGCGACGGGTGCTCACCGCGTCGGGCTGGTCTGGGCTGATCGGGATGACCGGAAGAATCGTCATGGCGTATCCAGTCTCCCACGCCCGTCGAATCGGTCCCCCATAGCTGGCTCGGCCTTCACCGGGTCAGCTCGGCAAGATGATCGAAAAGAGGAGGTACGCCGTCGGAACGGCGAACAGGATGGAGTCCAACCGGTCCATCAGTCCGCCGTGCCCGGGAAGCAGGTTGCTCATGTCCTTGATGCCGAGGTCGCGCTTGAGCATCGACTCGGCGAGGTCACCGAGCACGGCCACCACCGAGATCGCCGCGCCGAACAGCAGGCCCCAGTAGACCGGCACGTCCAGCAGGAAGAAGAGCAGGGCGCCGCTGCCGATCGCCGCGGCCGTCAGCGAGCCGGCGAAACCCTCCCAGGACTTCTTCGGGCTGATCTTCGGAGCCATCGGGTGCCGGCCGAGGAAGACGCCGGCCGCATATCCCCCGGTGTCCGAGAGCACGACCGCGACCAGGGTGCAGATCACCCGGAAGGCGCCGTCGTCCGGCTGCACCAGCATCGCCGCGAAACTCAGCAGGAACGGCACGTAGACGGCGGTCAGCACGGTGGCGGTGAAGTCACGCCGGACCGCGGAGACGCCGTCGGCGAGGCTCCACAGCGACGCCGCCCCGATCGTCACGAGCAGGCCGATCAGCAGGGCGTCGGGTCCTTCGTACCAGGCCAGGCCGGTCATCAGCGCGGAACCGGCGACCAGGGGGATCAGCGGAACCTTGGCGCCCGAGCCGGTCAGCGCCTTGGTCATCTCCCAGACGCCGACGCCGGCCGCGGCGACCAGCACGGCGAGCAGGGCCCGCCGCTCGATCAGCAGGGAGGCGAGGACCACCAGGCCGAGGCTGACGCCGACCCCGATGGCCGCCGGCAGGTTGCGGCCGGCGCGGCTCTTGCCGCCTTTCTGTCCCCGGCCCGCGCGGCGGCGCCCCTTGGCGCCCCGCGGCGCGACCGGCTGCTCGGTGATGGGCAACTCCTCGATCGCCGCGTCCGTCTGGGCCTCGGGCAGCTGGGCCTCAGGCCGCTGCGGCTCGGGCCGCTGCTCCGGCTGCCAGCCCTGGCTGGTGGCGGGCGGCCAGGTGGGCGGGGTGTGCTCCTGCGGCGGCCACGGCTGAGGGGTCTGCTGGGGGTGGCGCGAGTACGGCGCCGGCACGTTGGTGTCGTCGCCGGGCGCTCGGCCGGCACGCGGATCGAGGTACGACATCAGTGTTCGAACAGCCCTGTCTTCCGTTGCCTTGTGTTCTCCCCCCGGACAGGAGTCGGACCCGAGCCTACTGCACAGCAAAAGGGTTAACAGTGGGGCCGAGCGGTGGTTTGTTCCGTGCATACGAAAGCCCGGTCTGCGCACAAAGGCACAAGACCGGGCAGACGTACGGGTGGAAGTCAGACCTCGAGGAGCTCGGCTTCCTTGTGCTTGAGCAGTTCGTCGACGACCCCGACGTACTTGTGGGTCAGGTCGTCGAGTTCCTTCTCGGCGCGCCGGCCCTCGTCCTCGCCGGTGTCGCCGTCCTTGACCATCTTGTCCAGCTGGTCCTTGGCCTTGCGCCGGATGTTGCGGATCGCGACCCGGCCGTCCTCGGCCTTGCCCCGCGCCACCTTGATCATCTCGCGGCGCCGCTCCTCCGTCATCTGCGGAAGATGGATGCGCAGCTGAGTGCCCTCGTTGTTGGGGTTGACACCGAGGTCGGAGTCGCGGATGGCCCGCTCGATCGGGCCCAGCTGCGACGCGTCGTACGGCTTGACGATCACCATGCGAGGCTCCGGAACGCCGACCGACGCCATCTGGGTGACCGGCGTGGGAGCGCCGTAGTAGTCCACCAGGATCTTCGAGAACATCGCCGGGGTGGCCCGCCCGGTACGGATGGCGGCGAACTCCTCCTTGGCGTGCTCGACCGCGCTGTCCATCTTCTCCTCGGCCTCGAAGAGGGTTTCCTCGATCACCGGCTCTTCTCGCCTCCTCGCTGTCTTCGGTGGTGCGGGATGTGGGGACGTGGGCGCACGTTCACGCGGTGATGAGAGTGCCGATCCGCTCGCCCGCGCACGCGCGCACGATGGTGTCGTCACCCTCGGCGCCGAAGACCAGCATCGGCAGCTTGTTCTCCTCGCAGAGGCTGAAGGCGGCCTGGTCGGCGACCCTCAGACCACGCTGCAGGAGCTCCTGGAACGTGATGTTCTCCAGCTTCTGAGCGGTCGGGTCGACCCGCGGGTCGGCGGTGTAGACACCGTCGACGCCGTTCTTGCTCATCAGCACCATGTCGGCGTGGATCTCCAGCGCGCGCTGGGCGGTCACCGTGTCGGTGGAGAAGTACGGCATGCCGGCGCCGGCGCCGAAGATCACGACCCGGCCCTTCTCCAGGTGCCGGATCGCGCGGAGCGGGATGTACGGCTCGGCGACCTGGGCCATCGTGATCGCGGTCTGCACCCGCGTCTCGATGCCCTCCTTCTCCAGGAAGTCCTGAAGCGCCAGGCAGTTCATCACCGTGCCCAGCATGCCCATGTAGTCGGCCCGGTTCCGGTCCATGCCGCGCTTCTGCAGCTCGGCGCCGCGGAAGAAGTTGCCGCCGCCGACCACCACGGCCACCTGGATGCCACGCCGGTTCACGGTCGCGATCTGCCGCGCCAGCGCCTGAACGACGTCGGGGTCGACACCGACCGCGCCGCCGCCGAACACCTCGCCGGAGAGCTTGAGGACGACCCGCCGCGGCCGCATGGCCGGCGGGTTCTCGTCGACCGTGGCGGACTGCTCGGTCACCATTGTCATGAGACCCGCCTTCCCTTCAGTTTCTGCAAGAGACCTTATGCGACTGGGAGGCCGGTCGCTGAATCGCGTACCCGACCTCCCGTGTCATTGCTGTGGAGCCTTACTCCTGGCCGACCTCGTACCGGACGAACCGGGTGACCTCGATGCCGACCTCGCTGAGGAGCTGCTTGACGGTCTTCTTGTTGTCGGTGACCGACGCCTGCTCGAGCAGGACGAAGTCCTTGAAGAAGGAGTTCACCCGGCCCTCGATGATCTTCGGCAGGGCCTGCTCCGGCTTGCCCTCCTCGCGAGCGGTCTGCTCGGCGACGCGGCGCTCGGTCTCGACGACCTCGGCCGGCACCTCCTCGCGGGTGAGGTACTTCGGGCGCATCGCGGCGATCTGCATGCCGACGCCGCGGGCGTCCGCGTCAGCGGCCTCGTCCGACTTGCCGGTGTACTCCACCAGGACGCCGACCTGCGGCGGGAGGTCCTGCGCCTTGCGGTGCAGGTAGACCGCGACGGTGCCGTCGACGATCGTGAAGCGGTTGAGGACGATCTTCTCGCCGATCTTGGCGGAGTAGTCCTGGATGGTGTCGGCGACGGTCTTGCCGTCCTCGAGGGTCGCCTCGAGGAGGGCGGCCGCGTCGGCCACCTTGTTGGCCTCGCCGAACTGGACCAGGCGGTCGCCCAGGGCGACGAAGTCCGGGGTCTTGGCGACGAAGTCGGTCTCGCAGTTCAGCTCGAGCAGAGCCTTGCCGGAGTGGGCGACGATGCCGTTGGCGGCGGTGCGGCCGGCGCGCTTGCCGACATCCTTGGCACCCTTGATGCGCAGGAACTCGACGGCCTTGTCGAAGTCGCCGTCCGCCTCGTCGAGCGCCTTCTTGCAGTCCATCATGCCGGCACCGGTGAGGTCGCGGAGCTTCTTGACGTCCGCGGCGGTGAAGTTAGCCATGACTCTTCTCTCGATGTCAGTTCGGAACTCGGCCGCCGCCGCTGCTCTCGCGGCGACGGCGGCCGAAACGCACCTGGGACTGAGCCGAATTACTCGGCGGGAACGGCCGCGACGGGCTCGGCCGGCTTCTCAGCCGCCGGGGTCTCAACCGCCGGGGTCTCAGCGGCCGGGGTCTCCGCGGGAGCGTCCGCAGCCTTCTTCTCAGCGCCCTCGTAGAGGTCACGCTCCCACTCGGGCAGCGGCTCGCCGGCGGCGACGGCGCCCGCCTCGGGCTTCTCGTCGGCGTTGTTGTTGCGGCCCCGGCCGGAGCGGGCGATCAGACCGTCGGCAACCGCGGCGGCGATGACCTTGGTCAGCAGCTCGGCGGAGCGGATGGCGTCGTCGTTGCCCGGGATCGGGAAGTCGACCTCGTCCGGGTCGCAGTTGGTGTCCAGCACCGCGATGACCGGGATGCCCAGCTTGCGGGCCTCGTCGACCGCGATGTGCTCCTTCTTGGTGTCCACGACCCAGATCGCCGACGGCGTCTTGGTCATGTCACGCAGACCACCGAGGGTCTTGGTGAGCTTGGTCTTCTCGCGGAAGAGCTGGAGGGTCTCCTTCTTGGTGTAACCGGCGGCCGTGCCGGTCAGGTCACCGAGAGCCTCGAGCTCCTTCATGCGCTGCAGGCGCTTGTACACCGTCTGGAAGTTGGTCAGCATGCCGCCGAGCCAGCGGTGGTTCACGTACGGCTGGCCGACGCGGGTCGCCTGCTCGGCGATGGCCTCCTGCGCCTGCTTCTTGGTGCCGACGAAGAGGATGTGGCCACCCTCGGCGACGGTGTCCCGAACGTACGCGTAGGCCTTCTCGATGTAGTCGAGGGTCTGGCGCAGGTCGATGATGTAGATACCGTTGCGCTCGGTGAAGATGAAGCGCTTCATCTTCGGGTTCCAGCGCCGGGTCTGGTGCCCGAAGTGGACACCGCTCTCCAGCAGCTGGCGCATGGTCACGACGGCCATGGTGTTACTCCCTGGTCTCCCTGGTTGTCACGCTCGCCGGCGGCAAGCGTCCTGGCGCCCGGTCGGCGGCCACAGTCGGACCCGGGATGATCGGGACCAGGGAGGGCCGTCGCCGGCGGCCGTCATCACCGGGAACCAGATCACTGGGAACAGCTCACTGGAAACCAGGCGAACGACACGGCCGGAGGGCGCGCGAGGTCGACCGCACGAGGCGGTCGCCGTCGACAAGCATACGCCAACCCGTGGGACGACCTGGGCCACCCTCGATCAGGGGATCGCGCGGGCCCCGATCGGGCCGGCCGGCCCTCACGCCACCGCCAGACCGGCCGCCAGAAGCAGGATCAAACCCGCCGGGAGGTACGCCAGCGGGGCGCGCAACCAGGCGTCCCGGCTCGGCGCGCCGCCGCCCGCGGCGAACAGTCCGACCGCGCTGAGCGCCAGTCCCAGCGTGAGCAGCGCCGCCGGCACGATCCCGCGGGCGTCCGGGTCCGAGGCGAAGGTCACGCTCAGTAGTAGCCGCAGGGCCGGCAGGAGCAGCACGACGGCCACCGCGGTCAGCACGACCGACGAGATCGGGCGGCGGGTGCGATAGACCCCGTCGGCCGGTCGGGCCGCCACCGGCGGGACCAGGGCGGTCGGCTCGGCGATCGGCGGGGGCGGTGCGGCCGGCGCCGAAGCGGGAGCCGCGGCCGGAGCCGGGCTCGGCGTCGGGGCCGGAGCCGGCACCGGGACCTGCAGCGACGGCGACGCCGGGGCGGCGGGCGTCGCCGAGGCCGGCCGCACCGGCGGGTACTCCGGGCCGCGGATCGGGATGCTCGGCGCCTCCCGGTCCCGCTGCTCGGGCACGGCCCGGTTGCGTACCCCGGTGTCGTAGGGGTTGTCAGCGAGCGAATGCGAGCCGGACGTCTCCGGATCGGCGGCGTACCGGCGCCCGCTGTACCAGCCGGGCTCGGATTCGTCGGCGTAACGATGTTCCACGTCATCGCACGGTAGGTGACCGACCGGACCGCGGGCCATCCCCCGGCGCATAACACACCGGTTCGGGTATCGGCCGGCAATCCACATCGGCGCCCCGTCCACAGCGCCCCGGACGGCCCGCCGGCCGCCGTGCCACGGTCCGCCGCATGACGACTCAGCGACGAGCGGTCGGCGCCTACGGCGAGCGACTCGCGGCCCGGCACCTGCAGGACAGCGGCCTCGTGCTGCTGGACCGCAACTGGCGCTGCCCGGACGGCGAGGTCGACCTGATCCTGCGGGACGGCGACGACGTGGTCTTCTGCGAGGTGAAGACGCGGCGCACGGCGACCTTCGGTCCGCCGGCCGCCGCGGTCAGCGGACGCAAGGTTCGCAAGCTGCGGCTTCTGGCCGCGCGATGGCTGGCCGAGACAGGGGTACGCCCGAAGCAGGTCCGCTTCGACGTGGTGGAGGTCCTCCCGCAGCCACGGGGCGCCACCCGTGTCGTACACATCAGGTCGGCGTTCTGATGAGCTACGCACGCGTGCTCTGCGCCGGTCTGGTCGGCGTGACCGGCCATCTGGTCGAGGTGGAGGCGGACCTCTCCAACGGGCTGCCCGCCCTGGTGCTCACCGGCCTGCCGGACACCGCGCTGCACGAGGCCCGCGACCGGGTCCGAGCCGCCGTGCTGAACTCCGGCCGGGAGTGGCCCAACCGGCGCATCACGGTGAACCTGCTCCCGGCCGGCCTGCCCAAACACGGCAGCGGCTTCGATCTGGCGATCGCCGCGGCACTGCTCGCCGGCGCCGGCGAGCTCCCACCGGCCCGGCTGGCCGGCGTCGCGCTCCTCGGCGAGCTCGGCCTGGACGGCACGGTCCGCCCGGTCCGCGGCGTCCTGCCGATGGTGGCCGCCGCCGCCCGGGCCGGCGTGACCCGGGTGATCGTGCCGCTGGACAACGCCCACGAGGCGTCGGTGGTCCCGGGCGTGACGGTCCGCGCGGTCGAGTCACTGCACCGCCTGGTCGACTTCGTACAGGGGAACGCACCCCTGCTCGACCCACCACCCGCGGTGCCCTCGCCGCCGCAGCGCCAGCCGGACCTGGCCGACGTGTCCGGCATGCAGACCGCTCGGTATGCGCTGGAGATAGCGGCAGCCGGCGGCCACCACCTGGCATTGATCGGTCCACCCGGAGCCGGCAAGACCATGCTCGCGGAACGCCTGCCGTCGATCCTGCCGGAACTGGACGACGACGCGGCACTCGAAGTCACCGCCCTGCAGTCGATCGCCGGAATACTGCCGGTCGGCGGCGGGCTCGTCCGCAGGCCACCGTTCCAGGCGCCCCACCACAGCGCCAGCATGGCTTCCCTGATCGGCGGCGGCCCCGGCCTGGCCCGTCCCGGCGCGATGTCCCTCGCCCATCAGGGCGTCCTGTTTCTCGACGAGGTTCCGGAGATCGCTCGCAGCACGCTGCAAGCCCTTCGCCAGCCACTGGAGAGCGGAAGGGTCGTTCTGGCCCGGACGCGAGGCACCACCGAGTACCCGGCACGGGTCCAACTCGTCGCCGCCGCGAATCCCTGCCCGTGTGCGACCGCCGCCGGCGATCAGCACTGCATCTGCCCGGCCACCGCGAGACGGCGTTACCTGGGAAAACTGTCCGGCCCGTTGCTCGACCGGATCGACATCAAGGTGACGGTTCAGCCGCTGCGGGCGGTTCAACTCACCGATCTGTCCGTGCCGGCCGAGTCGTCGGCCGTCGTCGCCGACCGGGTGGTCCGGGCACGCGAGAACGCCCGGGCTCGCTGGGCTCAAGCCGGATGGCGGCTCAACACCGAGGTGCCGGGACCCGCGCTCCGACGCCGGCCGTGGGGGCTGCCGCCGCCCGACACCGCGTTGCTGAGGGCGGCCCTCGACCGCGGGGCGCTGTCGGCACGCGGCTTCGACCGGGTGTTGCGCCTGGCCTGGACGATCGCCGACCTGGACGGCCGTGACCGCCCCGCGAAGAGCGACGTTGCGGAGGCGTTCCAGATGCGCATGGGCGACATCTCCGACTCAGACCGACCGGCGACCCCGAACGGAGACCACGATGACGACGAACCCTGAACCCGAGCTGGGCCCCGCGCCCGGGGCAGAGAAGCACGCCCATGCCGGCTCGGCCGGCACAAACGACAAATCCGGCGAACCTCGTGCTGAGGACCGTTCGCGCGCAGGTCGGCCCGGCGCGATCGGTATGGGCGAGGGTGACGCCGGCGTGGGAGGGGGCGGCCTTCCGAGGACCTCGACCGACCGGGATGAGGATCGGCTTGCGCGGGTGGCTCTCACCTGGCTGGTGGAGCCGGGGAACCGGACCGTCTGGGGACTGGTTCAGCAGGGTGGCGCGGCGGCGACGCTGGACCTGCTGCTTCGCGGGGATCTGCCGGACGGGCGGCTTCGGGCCGCCGCCGCCGCGCGGGCTGCGGTCGGGGACGCGCGACGGTTCGCCGAGGCGGCATTGCGGCGCGGGGAGAAGCTCGGCGCCCGGGTCGTGGTGCCGTCGGATCCGGAGTGGCCGGGGCGGGTGGCGGACCTGGCGCGGCTGGAGTTGCGCACCGGCGGGCGGGTCAATCAGGACACCCGGCCACCGCTCTGCTTCTGGGTGCGTGGCGGACTGCCGCTGGACGAGGCGTTCGAGCGGTCGGTGGCGGTCGTCGGGGCGCGGGCGGCCACCGGGTACGGAACCCATGTTGCCGGCGAGATGGCGTACGCGCTCGCGGACCGGGGCTGGACCGTGGTGTCGGGTGGCGCGTTCGGCATCGACGCGGCGGCTCATCGTGGTGCGCTGGCGGCCGGGGGCCGTACCGTCACGGTCCTCGCGTGCGGGGTGGAACGGCCCTATCCGGCCGGCAACGTGGCGTTGTTCGAGCGGATCGTGGAATGCGGGCTGATCGTGAGCGAGTGGCCGCTCGGCGCGGAGCCGCTGCGCCACCGGTTCCTGATCCGCAACCGGGTGATCGCGGCGGCGACCGCCGGGACCGTGGTGGTGGAGGCGGCGGCCCGCAGCGGCGCCACCCAGACGATGAGCCGGGTGCTGGCGCTGAGCCGGCCGGCGCTGGTGGTGCCGGGACCGGTGACCTCGGCGATGTCGGTGGGCTGCCACGCGATCCTGCGCGGCAATCCGTACGCCCGGCTGGTCACGTCCGCCGACGACGTGCTCGAGGAGGTGGGGCGGATCGGCGAGTACCTGAGCGAGCGGCCACGCGGCCCGGATCGCCGGCGGGACGCGCTGGACGAGGAGTCGGCACTCGTCCTGGAGGCGGTGCCCCGGCGCGGGACGTCCACTCCGGAGGAGCTCGCGGCGGCCGCCGGGCTGGACCTGCGGACGGTGCTACGGCGGCTCTCGCTTCTCGAGCTGGCCGGCCTGGTGGTCCGGAGGGAGGATGGCATCGCGCTAGCCCTTGACGCGCTGTAAAGCCCCGCAGGAGTGAATTTCCGGAGCTGTTCCGACGCTTCGCCGCACGACTTCGGCCGGCCTCGCCCCGTGCCGGCGGTCACTTCTCGACCGTACGCCGGCGGGGTGGCCGGTGGATCACACGCCGCGGAAAAGGCGGCGCGGGCGGGGTCAGTCCTCGGAGTCGTCCAGGTCGCGGCGATGGACCTTCATCCATGCTTCGACGTCCTCTGTCAGCCAAACCTTGCCCTGAGCGAGGTCTGCGACAGGCTTCGGAAAGTCAGCGCGACTGGTGATCTGGTAGGCCCGCTGCCGGCTGACTCCGCCCAGCCGGATGCGAATCTCGTGTGCGCCCATGAGGCGGATCGGCTTCACTCCCACATGATCGACCGTAGGCGCGAGACTATTAGTCGATAATCAAGTTGTTCTGAGACAGCTAGTCCCGGAGCAACCTAAAGTGGCTCCATGCCTAGTCGCTTCACGCCTACCACCCCGGTGCCGGATTCTCCCAGGCACCGCCGCGATTGGCGCACGCTCTGGCGGCGCTGCATCTGCGGCCTCCGCGCCCCGTGCATCGACGCCCGGCTGACATTACGCCCGCCGCCGCGCCCGCCCGCAGCCGCCGCGCCGCTCCCGCCCCCGCCTCCGCCTCCGGTCCCCCGGGCCGCCGCCGCACCGACTCCGCTCCCCCGGCCACGCCGTGCCACTCCACAGCAGCCGGTCCCGCCACCACCGCCTCCGCCACCACCCGACGCCCGCACCGGCGAGGACGCCGAACCGGCCGGCGGTGGCGCGGCTCCCCGGTCGCCGCGCCACGAGTCGAACGTGGGGCGCGCCGGCCATCTGACACCGGCGCAGCGTCATCGCGCCAATCAGGGTTCGCCCGCGAAGTACCGGCGGGACATCCCAGGACAACCCGGAGGGACGCCATGACGCCGAGCGACCACATGCACGAGCGACCACAGTGGGACTGCCGCGCCTGCGGCCTCCCCTGGCCGTGCCCGACCGCCCGCGCCGGTCTGCTGGAGGAGTACCGCGGTTTCCCGTCGCTGCTCAAGGTCTATCTGTCCACGCAGATGTACGACGCTCTGGACGACATGATGGCGGACGGCGGAGCGCCACCCGATCTCTACGACAGGTTCCTCGCGTGGGCCCGCAACCGCCCGCAAACCCCCTGACCGCCCGGAAGAAGCCCGCGCCCCCGTGGCGTGTCGGCCCGCGCTGATCCGGGGTGAGCCGTCCTTGCGCAGCGAGCCATGGGGGTGAAGCTAGGCCCGGGGTACGACGAGAATGGGCGCATGCGTATCCGCCTGCTGCACGAAGCCCTCCCGCCGCAGCTGCGCGAGGCGGTGGACGACTTCGGGCACCACCTGGCCGGCGTGGAGAACCGTTCCGAGCACACCGTGCGCGCCTATCTCGGCGACGTCGTCTCGCTGCTCGATCACGCCGTGCGCGAGGGCCGGACCACGCTCGCCGAGCTCGACATCACGGTGCTCCGTGGCTGGCTGGCGGCTCGATGGGGCAGTGGCGCCGCCCGTACCTCGCAGGCGCGCCGGGCAGCGGCGGCACGCGCGTTCACCGGCTGGGCCCACCGCAGCGGCCGCGCCCCCGCCGACCCGGGCACCCAGCTCGCCAGCCCGCGCGCCCACCGGGACCTGCCCTCGGTGCTCCGCGCCGACCAGGCCGAGGCGCTGATGAGCCCGCCCCCGAGAAATCCGGCGAAGCCCGGTCCCGAGGAGGTACGCGACCGAGCCGTCCTCGAACTCCTCTACGCCACCGGCATCCGGGTCTCCGAGCTCTGCGGCCTGGACCGCGCCGACGTCGACCACGGAAGGCAGGTCGTCCGCGTCTTCGGCAAGGGCGCCAAGGAACGGGCCGTCCCCTACGGGCATCCGGCCCGGGACGCGCTCGACGAGTGGCTGCGGGCGGGCCGGCCGGAACTCGCCGGACGACAGAGCCGGGACGCCCTCTTCCTCGGTGTGAAGGGCGGCCGCCTGCAGCCGACGGTGGTGCGCCGGATCGTGGCCGACGCGGCACGGTCGGCCGGCCTGCCGCACACCAGTCCGCACGATCTGCGGCACTCGGCCGCCACCCACCTGCTGGACGGCGGCGCGGACCTGCGCGCGGTGCAGGAGCTGCTCGGCCACAGCTCACTGTCGAGCACACAGATCTACACCCATGTGTCGACCGAGCGTCTGCGCGCGGCGTTCAAACAGGCACACCCGCGCGCCTGAGGACGTACGATCCGTTCATGAGCGCCGATGATCCGCCCCGGTCCATTCCGGGCGCTCGCTTGATGTTCTCGCTGGACCCGTCGGTGTCCTATCTGAACCACGGCTCGTTCGGCGCCGTCCCGATCACCGTGCAGCGCGCCCAGCAACGGCTGCGCGACGAGATGGAGGCGAACCCGCTCCGGTTCTACGGCACCGGCCTGCTCGACCGGGTGGTCCACACCCGACGGCATCTGGCCGCCTTCCTCGGCGCCGACCCGGACGGCAGCGCGCTGATGCCGAACACCACCGCCGCGATCTCACTGGTCCTGCAGTCGGTCCGCTTCGAGCCGGCCGAGGAGGTGCTGCTCACCGATCACGGGTACGGGTCGGTGGCGCTGGCGGTCCGGCGGGAGTGCCGGCGCACAGGTGCCACCGCGCGCACCGTGGCGATTCCGCTCGGCGCCACGAACGCCGAGGTGGTGAGCCGGATCCGGTCCGCTCTGCGGCCCGGCCGGACCCGCCTGCTGGTGGTCGATCAGATCGCTTCGGCGACAGCCACCACCTTTCCGGTACGGGACATCGTGGCGGCCGCCCGCGAACATGACATCCCGGTGCTAGTCGACGCAGCGCACGTGCCCGGGATGCTGCCCGTCGACGTCGCCGCGATCGGGGCCGACTTCTGGGTGGGCAACCTGCACAAGTGGGGCTGGGCGCCGCGCGGGACGGCCCTGCTGAGCGTCTCAGCGCCGTGGCGGCGGCGGATCGATCCGCTGGTGGTCTCCTGGGAGCAGGAACAGGGTTATCCGCTCTCCGTCGAATTCCAGGGGACGATCGACTACACGCCGTGGCTGGCGGCGCCCACGGGCGTCTTCACGCTCCGGACACTCGGATGGGAGTCGGTCCGGGAGCACAATGCGGCTCTGGCCGCGTACGGGCAGAGGGTCGTCGGTGCGGCCCTCGGCCTCGCGCCCTCCGATTTGCCGGTCCCCGGCGGACCGGGGATCGCGATGCGGGTGGTGCCGCTGCCCGCGGGACTCGCGACGACCACGCCGGAGGCGATCGCCCTGCGCCAGCGGATCTCGGACAAACTGGCGACGGAGACCGCGATCAACGCGTGGGGCGGTCGTGGGTTGCTGCGGCTGAGCGCGCAGGTCTACAACCGCCCGGAGGAGTACCTCCATCTGGCCGAGCATCTCCCCGCCCTGCTGGCCGAACACCAGCGCTAGCGCGCCCGCCCGGCCCGGCCCGGGGCAGCCGGTATCGGCGGCAGCACGACGGCCGGACGACCGCGATGGCATCACCGGCAACGCGACAGCCGAACGGCCGGGATGGCATCACCGGCAACGCGACAGCCGGACGACCGCGATGGCATCACCGGCAGCGCGACGGCCGAACGACCGGGGTGGCATCGGCGGCAGGCGGGCGGACGGCCGGGTTCAGAGGGGCAGGAGCCGGACCCGGCCGAGGCCGAGCAGGGCGAGCGGGTCGAGGTAGTCGCCGCCGCGGCGCAGGCCCCAATGCAGGCAGACCGGCTCGGGGCAGCCAGGGTGACCGATTTCGATCGTGCCGAGCGGATCACCGGCCGCGACCCGGTCGCCGGCTGAGACGGTAGCGGTGACCGGCTCGTAGGTGGTGCGCAGGCCGCCCGCGTGCGCCACGCTGACCACCCCGCGCCCGGCCACCCGGCCCGCGAAGACGACCACGCCGGGGCCTGCTGAGCGGATCGTGGCGCCCGGCGACGCTCCGAGATCGACGCCGCGGTGGCCGGGGAGCCAGCGCTCCGGCGGCGGGTCGAAGCGCCGCAGCACGCTCGGCGGCGCCAGCGGCCACCGATAGGCGGCCGCTCGCAGGCGAGCCACCGGGCCGAGGCCGACGGCCGGACGCCGACCCGCGACCGGATGCACAAGGCCGACCGGATGCACCAGGACGACCGGATCAGGCACGGCGGCCCGATGCGCTGAGGCGACCGGATGCGACGAGACGATCTGACGCGACGAGACGACCGGATCAGGCGAGGCGGCCGGACGCTCGGGAGCGACCGCACGCGCCGGCCCGAGCGGCAGCATCAGCAGAACAGCGAGGAGAAGCGCCATGCCGGCCAGCGTGCCCGGCTGCCACCCCGCCCGCGACCGGCCCTGTGGACGGGCCGGCGCTGTGGAAAACCGCTATCCGCCGAAACCGGCGTCGTCCGGCAGCGAGATGTCCGGCTTCTCCAGCTCCTCGACGTTCACGTCCTTGAACGTCATCACCCGCACGTTCTTCACGAAACGGGCCGGACGGTACATGTCCCAGACCCAGGCGTCGTGCATCTCGACCTCGAAATACACCTCGCCGTCGGAGTTGCGCACGTGCAGGTCGACCTGGTTGGCCAGGTAGAACCGGCGCTCGGTCTCCACCACGTAGGAGAACTGGCGGACGATGTCGCGGTACTCCCGGTAGAGCTGCAGCTCCATCTCGGTCTCGTACTTCTCGAGATCCTCTGCGCTCATCGTTTCTCGCCCTCCATGGCCCTTATCTTCCCCCACCGACGCCGGTGGCTGAGGCTTGTCCGCCCGACGCCACGCCGACGGTACCCTCAGCCGCTTCCGGAAGCAGCAGCGGCTCGGTAACGGCTGCGTCGAAATTGGCGGCCGTGCTCGCGTCAGCGGTGTCGAAGAGCGTCGCCGCGGCCGGTCCGGCGGGACGGCGCGCGCGGGGCGGCCGGTTGCCGCGCCCGGATGCGGCGGCCACATTGACGTACGAGAACCGGTGCTCCGCGCACGGCCCGTGCTCGCGCAGCGCGGCGGTGTGGTCGTCGGTGATGTAGCCCTTGTGCACGGCGAAACCGTACGCCGGGTACCTGTCGTGCAGCTCCACCATCAGGCGGTCCCGGGTGACCTTGGCGAGCACGCTGGCCGCCGCGACGCAGGCGGCGACCCGGTCGCCTTTCCACACCGCGAGGCCCGGCCCGCCGAGGCCGTCCACCGGGAAGCCGTCGGTCAGAACGTAATCCGGGCGGACCGTCAGCGACGCGAGCGCGCGGCGCATCGCGGCCAGGTTGCAGACGTGCAGCCCACGCGCGTCGACCTCGGTCGGCGGGATGATCATCACGGACCAGGCGAGCGCGCGCGCCACCACCTGGTCGTAGACCCTCTCCCGGGCGGCGGCGGTGAGCAGTTTCGAATCGGCCAGCTCGGGGATCTCGCCACGCTTGCCCTCGGGCAGGATCGCGGCGGCCGCCACGAGCGGACCGGCGCAGGCGCCCCGGCCGGCCTCGTCGGCGCCGGCCACGTGCCGGAAGCCGCGGCGCTGCAGCGCCTGCTCGAGCGCGTAGAGCCCGGCCTCACGCCGGATCACCGTGCGCGGAGGAGCCAGCATCAAGAATCCTTCCCGGCGGCGTCACCAGCGACATCAGCGGCAGCGCCCGAAGCGCCGGCGGCGCCCGAAGCGGCAGCGCGCACGAGGCCGGCCAGGCCGACCGGGAAGATCTGCTCGCTGCTCGCCTCGATCTCGGCAGTCGACCACCAGCGGTGCTCGGTGATGGTGAGCTGCTCGGTCACGTCCATCCCGGCCGTGTCGACCTGCCACTCGGCCACCCGCAGGACGAAGAACTCCTGATCCTGCCGGTACTGACTGCCGTCGAACTCGAACTCGGTGACCTCGCTCCAGACCGGCTCGCCGAGGTCGCCGGCCGCCGCGCGCAACCCGGTCTCCTCGAAGAGCTCGCGGGCCGCCGCCTCAGCGACCGTCTCGCCGGGCTCCAGGCCCCCACCGGGAGTGAACCACCAGTGCAGGCCGGGACGGGCCGGGTCGCCGCCGTGCAGCAGCAGAACACGCCCCGCCCGGTCGAGCAGCAGGACGCGCCCGGCACGGCGGTCGATCACGGTCACGGAACCAAGCCTATTGCGCTCCGGGGCACCTCGGCGAATCGGTCACTTGCCGGCGGCGTTCGGAATCGCGTCGTACTCGTCCGGCACGGAGAGCCAGGTGGCCCGCCCGGCCGGCCAGAAGATGGTGAACGCGCGGCCGACCACCGAGTCGATCGGCACCGTCGCGTCCTGCAGCTTGCCGGCCTCATCGGTCGCGGTGCTCTGCTCGTAGTGCTCCAGGGAGTCGCCGGACGCCTCGCGGTGGTCGCCCATCACCCAGAGCCGGCCCGCCGGGACGGTGATGTCGAAGTTCTGATCGGCGACCTGGTTGCGGGTGCCGTCGGACTCGGTGTAGATGTACGGCTCGTCGAGCGAGACGCCGTTGATCATCAGGCGCTGCTCGTTGTCGCAGCAGACGACGTTGTCGCCGGGGGTGCCGATGACCCGCTTGATGAAGTCCTCGCCCTCGGTGCCGGACTGCCACTCGGTGGGCGCCTTGAAGACGAGGATCTCGCCGCGGCGCGGGTCGCGGAAGTCGTAGACGAGCTTGTTGACCAGGACCCGGTCCCACACGTTGAGGGTGTGCTCCATCGACGGGGACGGGATGTAGAACGTCTGCAGGACGAAGGCGCGCACCAGGACCGCGACGAGGATCGCCACACCCAGCAGAATGGGGAGTTCGCGCCAGAACGAGCCGCGGCGCTTTTCGGTCTGCTCGTCAATCACGCTCGGAGCCTACGTCGTCGAGTCACGAACGACATGCCGGAACGCGCGGATAAAACAACACCGAGCAGAAGCGGCAGCACCTCGGTGGCGACCATCGGGCCCTCCGCGCGCGGCCGGACAGCCGGGCCCGCGGCCGCCGTCGGATGGTCCGCCGCGAACTGTTTCCACACGTCAGGAACGGTGAGGTTGGTGAACCGGTCACTCGGCCAGACCACCACGAAGGCGCGGCCGATGACGTTCTCGATCGGCACCGGACCCTGGCACCGGGCATCCTGCGAGACCGACCGGTGGTCGCCCATCACGAACATCTGCCCGGCCGGCACGGTCACCTCGGTGAACCGGCGGCTGGTGCACTGGCCGGCGATCGGAGGCTGGTTCAGGTCCGAGTTGAAACCCTCCGCGATGTACGGCTCGTCGATGCCGATCCCGTTCACCGTGATCCGGCCCTGATCGTCGCAGCAGGCGACCTTGTCACCCGGAAGACCGATCACCCGTTTGATGAAGTCGCGCTCGCCGGGTCGGCTGACGCCGACCAGGTCACCGATCGTGCGGCCGAGTTTCGCGAGGAAGGTGTTGCTGACCGTCTCGGTCACCTCGGGGGCCCAGTCGTCGGTCCCCCGGAACACCACGATCTCGCCGCGGAGCGGGTCACGCATGTCGTAGACGACCTTGTTGACCAGGACCCGGTCCTGGATCAGCAGCGTGTTCTCCATCGAACCGGACGGGATGTAGAACGCCTGGACCAGGAAGGTGCGGATGAGCACGGCCAGGCAGAACGCCACCACGAGCAGCAGCGGCAGCTCCTGCCAGAGCGGCATCTCCTTGCGCCGGATCACGCCCCGGCGCCGTCGGGACGGCCGATAGCCTTCCATCGGTTCCACGCTTCGCATCTCCTGCCGTCGACCCGGCCGAACCGCCCCCGGATACAGCACTACCGCCCGAGTTTCCCGGCTAGGGAAAGTTACGGGCGGTAGGACTGGAAAGGTTCACCAGAACCGTCCGGCACGAGCGCAAGCGTAGTTCGCCCGCGCCCATCCGTGCCGGACCGTCTCGGTCGTCAGACGGACTGCTTCTCCCGAAGCTCCTTGATCTTGGCCTTCTTGCCACGGAGCTCACGCAGGTAGTAGAGCTTCGCCCGGCGCACGTCACCGCGGGTGATGACCTCGATCCGGTCGATCGCCGGGCTGTTGAGCGGGTAGGTCCGCTCGACGCCGACACCGAAGCTGATCTTGCGGATCTTGAAGGTCTCGCGCAGGCCGGCACCCTGGCGGCCGATCACGACGCCCTGGAAGACCTGGACACGGGAACGGTTACCTTCGACGACCCGGGCGTGCACCTTGAGCGTGTCACCGGCGCGGAAGTCGGGAAGGTCGGTGCGCTGCGACTGGGCGTCGAGAGCGTCCAGCGTGTTCATCGCTGCATCCTCGTACTAGAGGCGCACCGGAAGTCGGTGCGCGGCGGGTGATTCTGATCTTCTGCAACTCCGGAAGATCCTCGTCTCGCCCCGCGGCGCGGGTGGAGACGGCAACCTCACTACTCTGCCACATCCTGGCCGGGGATCTGAAATCCGCCCTCGACCAGCGCCTTCCGGTCCTTCTTGTCCAGTTTTTCCGGAGGGTAGGCGGCCCACATGTCCGGCCGCCGGGACGCGGTCCGCACCAGGCTCTGCTCACGCCGCCAGCGGGCGATCCGGCCGTGGTCGCCGGAGCGCAGCACGTCCGGCACCTCGCGGTCGCGCCAGGACTGCGGTTTGGTGTAGACCGGGGCCTCCAGCAGGCCGGCCGCGTGCGACTCCTCGGTCAGCGACTCGGCGTTGCCGAGCACGCCGGGCAGCAGCCGGGTGATCGCTTCCATGATCACGATGACCGCGACCTCGCCGCCGAACAGCACGTAGTCACCGAGGGAGACCTCGCGCACCGGCATCCGGTCCGCCGCGTCGTCGATCACCCGCTGGTCGATGCCCTCGTACCGCCCGCAGGCGAAGACCAGGTGGTCCAGCTCGGCCAGCTCGTGCGCGTCGGCCTGGGTGAACGGCTTGCCGACCGGGGAGGGGATCACCAGGGTCGCGCCCGGAGCGGCGACCGCGTCCAGGGCCTCGCCCCACGGCTCGGGGCGCATCACCATGCCGGGACCGCCGCCGTACGGGCTGTCGTCCACCGTCCGGTGCACGTCATAGGTCCAGGTGCGCAGATCGTGCACGGAGAGGTCGAGCGTCCCGGTCGTCCGCGCCTTGCCGATCAGCGAGAGGTCCAGCGGTGCGAAATAGTCCGGGAAGATCGAGATGATGTCGACCTTCACAGATCCAGCAGGCCTTCCGGGAGATCGACGATCACACGGCCGCCCGCCAGGTCGACGGTCGGCACGATCGCGGTGACGAACGGGATGAGCGCCGTCCCGCCCTCGGCCTTCTTCAGCACGATCAGGTCGGAGGAGGGCGCGTGGTCGATCCGCGACACGGTGCCGTGCAGCGTGCCGTCGGCAGACTCGACCCGCAGCCCGACCAGCTGGTGGTCGTGGAACTCCTCGGGGTCCTCCGGCGGCGCCAGATCGGCGCTGTCCACCTGGAGGAAGACTCCGCGCAGCGCTTCGGCGACGTTGCGGTCGGAGATGCCCTCGAAGACGGCGATGCCGCGGCCCTGATGCCAGCGGATCGACTCGAGGGTGAGTTGTTTCGGAACTTCGAACGGGACGCCAGGAGCCGGAGCGCCCGCCGGGCCGGCGTTCACCCGGCGGTCCCGGGGGACCTCCGTGATGAACACCGACCCGGCGGTGAAGCGTTCCTCGGGCTCGTCGGTCCGCACGACCACCGAGACCTCGCCCCGGATGCCGTGCGGTTTACCGATCTGGCCTACGACGAGCAGCATCGATTAATACGCGTCGACGATGTCTACGCGAATGCCGCGACCGCCGATCGACCCGATCACCTGACGCAGGGCCTTGGCCGTCCGGCCGCCGCGCCCGATGACCGTTCCCAGGTCCTCCGGGTGCACGCGAACCTCGAGCCGCTTGCCGCGGCGCGAGTCGACCAGCCGGACCCGGACGTCGTCCGGGTTGTCGACGATGCCCTTGACGAGGTGCTCCAGCGCGGGCCGGAGCGCCCCGTCAGCTCGCGTCGGCGCCGGCACCGGCCGGGTCCTGTGCAGTCTCGGCGACAGCCTCGCGGTTCGGCTCGGCCGGGTCGGCGGCCTTGGTGTCGGCCGGGCGAGCCTCGGCGACCTCCGGAGCAGCGGCCTTCTTCGACTTCGGCGTGGTGGCCGGCTTGGTGTCGGCGACACCGGCAGCGGCCTTCGCCTCTTCCTGGTAGATCTCGGTCCGGCTCTGCTTGCTCGGCGCGACGAGCAGGGGCGGCGGGGCCGGCAGACCCTTGAACTGCTGCCAGTCGCCGGTCTTCTCGAGAATGCGCTGCACGGCCTCGCTCGGCTGCGCGCCGACGCCCAGCCAGTACTGAACGCGGTCGGACTTGACCTCGATGACCGAGGGGTGTTCCTTCGGCTGGTAGATGCCGACGTACTCGATGGCGCGGCCGTCGCGCTTGGTGCGCGAGTCGGCGACGACGATGCGGTACTGCGGGTTGCGGATCTTGCCCATCCGCAGGAGCCGGATCTTAACGGCCACGGTGTTTTCGCTCCTGATGACTGCGTGGGTGAGCCGACCGGAACCCACGTGGGGATGCGGGACCGATGCCTCGTGGACTGGCGGTGCGATCAGGGGTTAGAGGGCGCCTGACGCATGCCGGATACCAACAAGCCATTCTGCCAGATGAACCCGGCCGGATCCCAACCGGGTCTCACCGCGCCGCCGGGCGGTCCCACCCCGGCGGGACCTCGCGTGGCACGGGCCAGTCCGGGCCGGGCTGGAAATCGGTCCAGGTGCCGTCGAACGGGAACTCGCCGGCCTCGATCTTCTCGATCACGCGGCGACCCTCCGCCCGGACCGCGTCCGGGTCCGGCACCCAGTAGTGCTCGGGCAGCGCCAGGCGCTCGGCGAACTCGTCCTCGTCCTTCCAGCGCCAGGTGCGGTCCGGCGCGGCCACCACGTCCAGGTCCTGGTCCATCACGTCGACGCCGGCCACGTCACCGTCGTCCCAGCGGACACCGTGCTCCTCGAGGTTGACGTACCACTCGCGGAACACGCCCTCGTCGGTGCGGAAGAACCAGACCGAGTGCTCGCCCTCGGCCGGCAGGAACATCAGGATCCCCGGCCCGGACCAGGTCGTCGGGACCAGGCGGCGGGCACAGACGGACCAGTCGGCGAACGACATGTCCCGCACGCCGCGGCCGTCCACCGCCGTCTCGTTGAGGACGGCCGAGCCGCGGGCCAGCCAGAGGAGCAGCCCGCGGTCGTCGTCGGAGATCACCCGGCAGGGCCGGACGTGGACCAGCCGGGACCCCGAGAAGTTTCGGTAGAGGACCGGCCGGCCCGCGTGGAAGACCATGCTCAGTACGAGCGGCCCAGGTACGCGATCAGGTCCGGTTCGTCGTCCGACTCCGGCATCGAGCCGTCCTCGCGGGTCAGGCAGCGGACGGTCACCGCCTTGCCGTTCGCCTCCTTCTCACCCGCCTCGCCGACCGCCGACCACGGCACCCGGGCGAACCCGGTCTGCGCCGCCTCGAGCGCCTCGGCCAGCGTCTTCACGTCGAACGTGCGCTCCTCGCGGAACGCCAGCGCGTCGTCGTACAGGCGCTGCTGGTCGGCCTTGAGAGCGCTGGTGACCGCGCCGGTCACGTCGGCGAGCGCGATCGGGGACTTGGAGCCGTCGATCCGGCGGGCCACTGTCACGTTGCCGGTCGCGAGGTCCCGCGGGCCGACCTCGACGCGGATCGGGATGCCCTGCAGTTCGGCGTCGACAGCGCGCCGGCCGAACGGGATGTCCGCACGGTCGTCGAGCTTCACCCGTACCCCCGCGGTGGTGAGCTCGTCGCGGAGCTTGCCCGCCGCTTCCGCGACGCCCTCGCCGGCCTTGACCACCATGATCTGCACCTGGATCGGCGCGGCACGCGGCGGAAGCCGCAGGCCGTTGTCGTCACCGTGGACCATGATCAGACCGCCGACCATCCGGGTCGAGGTGCCCCACGAGGTGGTCCAGGCGTGCTCGACGGTGCGCTCGGCCGACGAGTACGTGATGTCGAACGCCTTCGCGAAGTTCTGCCCGAGCTCGTGCGACGTGCCCATCTGCAGCGCCTTGCCGTCGCCCATCATGGCCTCGACGGTCATCGTGTTCGTCGCGCCGGCGAACCGCTCGCCCTTCGTCTTGCGGCCGGGGATCACCGGGATCGCCAGGAACTCCTCCATGAACGCCTGGTAGACGTTGCGGTGGATGTCACGGGCGTGCTCACGGGCGTCCGCCTCGGTCGCGTGCGCGGTGTGGCCCTCCTGCCAGAGGAACTCGGTGGTCCGCAGGAACGTGCGCGGCCGCAGCTCCCAGCGCACCACGTTGGCCCACTGGTTCAAGAGCAACGGCAGATCACGGTACGAGTCGACCCACTTCGCCATGAACTCGCCGATCACGGTCTCGCTGGTGGGACGCACCACCAGCGGCTCGGCGAGCTCCTTGCCACCGGCGTGGGTGACCACGGCCAGCTCCGGCGAGAAGCCCTCCACGTGATCGGCCTCGCGGCGCAGGTAGTTCTCCGGGATGAAGAGCGGGAAGTACGCGTTCTGTACGCCGGCCGCCTTGATCCGGGCGTCCATGTCCGCCTGCATCCGCTCCCAGACGGCGTACGCCACCGGACGGATCACCATCGTCCCGCGCACCGGGCCGTTGTCGGCGAGCTGCGCCTTGGCGATCAGGTCCTGGTACCAGCGGGGAAAGTCCTCCGCACGGGGAGTGAGCACGCGAGCCATGAGGAGACATCCTAGTCTCGGCCGGCATGCAACCCGGCGGGTGGGCGTCCCGTGTCCCTTTACGTCAAGGACGGGGGACGGATGGACTTCGACGCGTTCTACCGGGACACCTCCCGGCGGCTCATGCGTTACGCGTACGGCCTGACCGGTGATCCGGGTGAAGCGCAGGACCTGGTTCAGGAGGCGTACGCGCGGGCGTGGCAGCGCTGGCGGCGGGTCTCCGCCTACGAGGACCCGGAGGCCTGGCTGCGACTCGTGGTGAACCGGCTCTCCGCGGACCGCTGGCGGCGGCTCTTCGTGCGCCGCCACCACGCCGCGTCCGCGCCACCGGCCCCGGCCGTCCCGCCACCCTCCGACGACGTGGTCCTGCTGGTCCGGGCCATGCGGACGCTGCCGGCCGCGCATCGCCGGGCGCTGGCCCTGCACTACCTGCTGGACCGGTCCGTCGCCGAGATCGCGGCCGAGACCGGCGCGTCCACCGGCACCGTCAAGTCCTGGCTGTCCCGCGGCCGGGCCGGCCTGGCCGCCGCCCTCGGCCACGATTCACCGGAAGGAGCCCGCCGTGTCCGCTGATCTCGACGACCTGTTCACGGCACTGGGCCGGCACTGCGACGCGCTGCCCCCGCCCGGGGTCGCGGACGCGCGCCGCCGGGGCGCCGCCCGCCGGCGGAACCGTGCCCTGGCCGCGGCCGCCGCGGTGCTGCTGGTGCTGGCCGGCGCCGGGGTGGTGACCTGGCAGCGGCGGCACGCCGAACCGATCCTGCCGGCGACGACCCCGGCCCGGATCCGCGGGATGGCGCCGGTCGGCGAGCCACTGCGCCTGCCGGCCGGGTCCACGTGGACGAGCGCCCGGATCTCCGGGACCCATGTGTACGGTCTGGCCGGCGCCCCGGACAGCCGGGTGCAGGCGCTGGACGCGGCGACCGGCGTGACCACCTGGACCGCCGCCACGCCACCGTCCGCGGCCGCGCTGACCGTGACACCCCGCGCCGTCCTGCTCCGTGGCGACGACGGCTGGCGGTTCCACGACCCGGACACCGGCGCGGTCCTGTGGACGCCAGCCATCGGCGACCGCTGGCGTGTGCTGTCACACACCGACGTGGCGCTGCTCGTGGACCTCCGCAGCGGCGATCTCGCCGGACACGACATCGTGACCGGCCGGAAGCTCTGGACGGCGTCCGGCGGCGGCCACCCGCTCCAGGGCCTGAACGTGATGCGGACCGCGGCGGACGGCGCGGACTTCGCGCCCTACGGCACCGGTGATCGGGACACCCCGTTCACCGACGACCGGCTGATCCTGGTCACCGAGAAGGGCGACGTGGTGATCAGGGACATCCGGACCGGCAGGGTGCGCACGACCGTGCCGGCCGCGCGGCCGGACGTCGGCGGCGTGACCGGGTACGAGGGCATCGTCTACACCACCGACCGGGTCGACGGCCGGATCAGCATCCGTGCCACCGACACGGACGCCGGCACCTCCGCGATCGTCTACCGTCGCGGCGCGGCGCAGACCTTCTTCCCGTGCGGGCCGCGGCGCCTCTGCGTCTACGAGGAGCAGCAGTCCGGCATGGTCCTGCTGCTGATCGACGTGACCGACGGGCGGATCCTCCGGGAGACTCCGGCACCGCGCGGGGCGGGAGCCGGCGCGGCCCGCAACGGGCGTGTCGCGACCTCGATCACGGTCGGATCGGATTCCTGGACGGTGGTGCTCGACGAGAACGGCGGTCAGCTGGCCGAGGCGCCCGGCGCGGGCGGCTTCATCGACGACGGCAACGTGCTGGCGCTGGTCCGCGATCCGGCGACCGGCCGGTTCACCGCACGGGCGATCTCCGGTGTCGACGGCCGCACGATCGACCTCGGCGAGATGCCGGAGATCTCCGGCGGGTGCGACTGGAACGCCGACTACCTGACCTGCCCGACCGGCTCCGAGCTGTGGACCTGGAAATTCGAGCGCTGACCCCGCAACCGATCGGCGCGGCCCGTCGTGTCTGATCCCCGGAGAGGGCGGACCCTCCGGAGGGTGCGGTGAGATGACGGGGACCGATGACTTCGACGCGTTCTACCGGGACACGTCGCGGCGGCTGACGCGGTACGCGTTCGGGCTGACCGGTGACGCCGGGGCCGCTCAGGACCTGGTCCAGGAGGCGTACGCGCGGGCCTGGCAACGCTGGCGGCGGGTCTCCGGATACGAGGACCCGGAGGCCTGGCTGCGGCTGGTCGTGAACCGGCTCTCCACCGACCGGTGGCGGCGGGTGTTCCGGCGTCGCGCCCACGACGCGGCGCAGGCGCCCCTGCCGCCGGCCCCGCCCCCGTCCGAGAACACCGTGCTGCTGGTCCGCGCGATGCGGGACCTGCCGCCGGCGCATCGGCAGGCGCTGGTCCTGCACTACCTGATGGACCGGACGATCGCCGAGATCGCCGCCGAGACCGGCGCGTCCACCGGCACCGTCAAGTCCTGGCTGTCCCGCGGGCGCGCCGGCCTCGCCGTCGCGCTCGGCGCCTCCCCAGGAGAGACCGAGACAGCCGGGACGAACAGGGAAGGAGCTCGCCGTGCCCGCTGATCTGGACGAGATGTTCGCCGACCTGAGCCGGGACGGCGACACGGTCCCGGTGGCGCCGGCCGAGGTGGCGCGGCGGCGCGGCGCCCGGCGCAGCCGCAACCGGGCCGTGGCCGCGGCACTCGCCACGCTACTGGTGATCACCGGTGTGGGCGCCGCCGCCTGGCAGCGCGGCCATCGGACCGAGCCGATCCTGCCGGCCACGCCGAACTCCCCGATCCGGGGCCTGGAACCCCTGGGAGAGCCGCTCGACCTCGGTGCCGACCGATACTGGAACCACCCGGTCCTCTCGCAGGGCCGGCTGTTCGCCGTCTCCGTGCCGGCCGGCGCGGGCGTCGACGGCCGCGCGAACCGTGGCGTGGCGGCCGACGAGCGGACCGGTGACATCCTCTGGAGCACCCCGGACGAACTGGGCGGCACCGACATCCCGGTCCCGATCGCGGGCACCGTGCTCCTGCGCGAGGCCGCGACCCGGCCCGTCATGCACCTGCTCGACCCGGCCACCGGCGCGGAACACTGGTCGCTGGTCCACGAGCTCGACGACGATCTGGTCGTCCACCCCGATGTGCTGGTGCGGGTGCACGCCGCCGACGGACTCACCGAGGGCCTCGACATGCGCACCGGCGAGCGGCTCTGGTCGGCGCCGGGCGGCGCCGACCGTCCCAGGTTCACCGCGGGCATTGACGCCGGGTCCGGGAGACAGAGCTGGGGCCTGAGCAACAACCAGCCGTTCAGCGACGGATACATGTTCCAGCAGTTGACGAGCGGCCGGATGCTGATCCGGGACGTCCGTACCGGGGAGGTGCGCAACCGCATCGCCAAGGTCCTCAACAGCCAGAGCGGGCTCACCACGGTGCACGACGGGATGGTGGTCTGGCCGGTCGGCGACGAGATCCGGACGGCCGTGCTCGGCGACGACGGCACGTCCCGGGTGATCCACACTCTCGAACCCGGCCGGGAGCCGCAGGACATCTTCGGGTGCGGGCCGGGCCGGATCTGTGTGAGCGACACCGAGTCCGCGCTGGTGGCGGTCGACGTCGCCTCGGCACGGGTGCTCTGGACGGCACCGGGAGGCAACACTTTCGGCGGCGGCAGTGCCCGGGCCGGCCGGACGCTCACCACCGGCACCCGGGGATCGGCACTGCGCGACGAGACCGGCCGTGTGCTCTTCCAGGGGTCGGAACTCGGCTGGGTCGACGACGGGAACCTGCTCGTCTTCCAAGTGGAACGGGACAGCCCCCGGGTGACGGCCGTCGCGGTGTCGGCCGTGGACGGCACGCGGACCGTCCTGGGCGAGGTCCCCGGCGGCGCGGTGCGGCCCGGCGCCGGCGCCAACTGCGCGTGGAGCACCACGACGCTGGTCTGTGTCGACGAGTCCCGGCTGATCCGTTACCGGTTCACCCGCTGATCATTTGATGACGGCGCCGCGCAGGACGATCCGGCGCGGCGCCTTCACCACGCGCAGGTCGGCGCGGGGGTCGGCGTCGTAGACCACCAGGTCGGCCAGGCCACCCTCGACCAGCCCGGGGAAGCCCAGCCACTCCCGGGCCTTCCAGGACGCCGAGGCCAGCACGTCCGCCGCCGGGATGCCGGCCTCGTGCAGGTAGAGCATCTCGTCGGCGGCCAGCCCGTGCCGGATGCCACCACCGGCGTCGGTGCCCACGTAGATCGGGACGCCGGCCTCGTGCGCGGCCAGCACCACGGACGGGAACCGGTCCCGTAGGTGGATCATGTGGTCCGCGTACCCGTCGAACTTGCCCCGCGCCGAGTCGGCGATCTTGCCGAAGGTCCGAATGTTGATCATCGTGGGCACCAGGGCGGTCCCCCGCCGGGCCATCTCGTCGATCAGATCGAGGCTGAGACCGGTGCCGTGCTCGACCGAGTCCACCCCGGCCCGCACCATGATCTCCACGCCCTCCTCGGAGAACGTGTGCACCGCCGCCCGGGCGCCGGCCGCGTGCGCCGCCTCCACCGCTGCCGCCATGGTCGCTGCGTCCCAGCTCGGCGCCAGGTCACCGACCTCCCGGTCGATCCAGTCGCCGACCAGCTTCACCCAGCCGGTGCCGGCCTTGGCCTGCGCGGTCACCACGGCGGCCACCTCGTCACCGGCCACCTCGACACCGATGTCCCGCAGGTACCGCCGGGGCGCGGCCACGTGCCGCCCGGCCCGCGCGAGGCGCGGCACGCCCGGTTCGTCATCCAATTCCGGGTACGGGTACGGCGAACCCGCGTCCCGCAGCGCCAGAACTCCCGCGTCCCGGTCGATCACCGCCAGTTCACGGGCCTGGTCGACGCTCTCGATCGGCTTCGCGCCGTACGCGATCCCGAGATGGCAGTGCGCATCGACCAGACCGGGCACGACGAACCCGCCGTCACTGATCGTCTCGGCCCCGGCCACCGGCTCGTAGGTGACCCGATCCCCCACCAGCCACAGATCCCGGACCTCACCGTCGGGCAGAACCGTCCCGCGCACATGCAACGCCATAGGACAGTCCTACCTGATCAACCGTTCAGTTGTCCGGCCGGGCCACCGCACGAATCCGGTCCCGCCGTCGCGTCCATGCCGGAAGGTCGAGCGTGATCCGCCACGGCCGATCGACCGTGACCAGCTCATCGGTCTCAAGCAGCTGCTGGTAGTCCCCGCCGGGACCGAGCGCGAACTGCGTGAGCGTCACGCGCTCGGCCAGCGGGTCGACGATCCAGTAGTTCCGGATGCCGACGTAGGCGTACTTCTTGAGCTTGCCGTCGCGGTCGTACTTCTTCGACGACTCCGAGACAACCTCGACGACGAGCGGCACGTCGCCCGGCTTGACCGGCGACTTGCCCGCGCCCTCTTCGCGGATCAGCACCACGTCGGGGTGAAGCTCATTGCGCCGGTCCAGCAGAACCGCCTGTTCGCCGTTGACAAGCACGTCCTCCGGACAGTGCTCCTCTGCCGCAACAGTGATCCTGTGCGCGATGAACTGATGGATGGGCAGGGCGAGGGGGGACAAAACGAGCCTTCCGTCGATCAACTCGTAGCGGAGATCCTCGGGAAGGTCCGCGATGTCGTCGACGGTCAGGTCGTCTCGCTTCAGCAACTCCTCGACATCGGCGTGCAGGGCGATGCTCATCGACGCCTCCTCCATGGGATTCACCCCCACAGTACTAGTCGCTGAGCACCTAGCGCCATGCCACCATTGAGCGATTACCGCCTAGCGATTGTCGTCCTTCGGCTTGTTCAGCTTGTTGAAGTCGAGTTTCGGCAGCTTGAAGCCGGGCGGCATGCCGCCTCCGCCCAGCGCGTTCGGGTCCAGGCCCGGCGGCAGCTGGGGCATCCCGCCCGGGAAGCCGGCCGGCATCCCGCCGCCGGCGCCGCCCACGCGGGGACGGTTGCCGCCCTTGGTGCCCTTGCGCTTGTTCTTCGGGCTCTTCGTCGCTTTCCGGCGGGTGCCGGGCAGGCCCATCATGCCGCTCATCTGCTTCATCATCTTCTGCGCGTCGGCGAAGCGGTTGAGCAGCTGGTTCACGTCCATCACGGTGACGCCGGAGCCGTTCGCGATGCGCACGCGGCGCGACGCGTTGATGATTTTCGGCGTGGTGCGCTCCTGCGGCGTCATCGAGCGGATGATCGCGGTCACCCGGTCGAAGTGGCTGTCGTCGAGCTCGGCCAGTTGATCCTTCATCTGGCCCATGCCCGGCATCATGCCGAGGATGTTGGCGATCGGGCCCATCCGCCGGACCGCGATCAGCTGGTCCAGGAAGTCCTCCAGCGTGAACTGCTCGCCACCGAGCAGCTTGCTGGTCATCTTCTCCTTCTGATCCTCGTCGAACGCCGCCTCTGCGGTCTCGATGAGGGTCAGAACGTCACCCATGCCGAGGATCCGGCTGGCCATCCGGTCCGGGTGGAAGACGTCGAAGTCCTCCAGTTTCTCACCGGTGGAGGCGAACAGGATGGGCTGGCCGGTGACGTGCCGGACGGAGAGCGCGGCGCCACCCCGGGCGTCGCCGTCGAGCTTGGAGAGAACCACGCCGGTGATGCCGACGCCGTCGCGGAACGCCTCGGCGGTCTGCACCGCGTCCTGGCCGACCATCGCGTCGATGACGAAGATGACCTCGTCCGGGTCGACCGCGGCGCGGATGTCGGCGGCCTGCTGCATCATCTCGGCGTCGATGCCGAGGCGGCCGGCGGTGTCGACGATGACGATGTCCTTCGCCGTCCGCCGGGCGTGCTCGATCGAGTCCTTGGCGACCTGCACCGGGTCGCCGACGCCGTTGCCGGGCTGCGGAGCGTAGACGTCCACCCCGGCACGGCCGGCCAGGACCTGGAGCTGGTTCACCGCGTTCGGCCGCTGGAGGTCGGCGGCGACGAGCAGCGGCTGGTGGCCCTGCGACTTGAGCCAGCGGGACAGCTTGCCGGCCAGCGTCGTCTTACCGGAACCCTGGAGACCGGCCAGCATGATCACGGTAGGCGGCTGTTTCGCCAGCTGCAGGCGCCGGCCCTCGCCACCGAGGATGGTGATGAGCTCCTCGTGGACGATCTTGATGATCTGCTGCGCGGGGTTGAGCGCCTGGGAGACCTCGGCGCCGCGCGCCCGCTCCTTGAGGCTGGCGATGAACGCCTTGACCACCGGCAGCGCGACGTCCGCCTCCAGCAGCGCGAGACGGATCTCGCGCGCGGTGGCGTCGATGTCGGCGTCGGTGAGCCGGCCCTTGCCGCGGAGCTTGGTGAAGATCCCGGACAGGCGGTCACTCAAGGTGTCAAACACGGATCGACTTCCCGTTGGCTAGGTGTTGGCGTTGCCGCAAGCCTAACCGCACCGCTCACCGCTCACCGGTTCCGCATGCGGTACGTCCGCGCCGCCGCCTCGATCCGCCGCTGGGTGCGGGTGCCGGGCGCCAGCGAACGCTTGAGCCGGCTGTAGAGGAACGCCCCGCCGCCGACCACGAGAGCGCCCACGATCAGGTAGTACAGGAAGCCGCCGAGCAGTGAGCTGACCACCCAGCCCACCACGATCACCCCGGCGATCAGCGCTGCCAGAAACGCCACTGCCTTACCCATCTCGGCCTCCTGCCGTAGTCGGATCGCGCCCTCCACGATGCAACCCCGAGGCAACCGCCCGCATCGGCCGTGACCCCGATCCGTTCCCCTAAGGGTGGGACCGCTCGCAAACGGTCACCCGGCACCCGCGAAAGGCGTATACCGCAGTTAAAGGGTGCAACTCCTGATATAGACCGCAACTTCCGTCTCGTTCGGTGCGTTAAGCGCGTCGGCGGACATGCGGCGAAAGGACCACGGCGTGACCCTGCGGCAGATCCTGCGGCTGACCCCCTGGTCGGTCCGGCGACGGATCTTCACGTCGGCCGAGCGACACCTGTTGCCCCGTGTCGCACCGGAACGGCGGCTGCGCGTAGCCCGTACCCTGATGCCTCTCGACGCCGCACCCGTGGCGGGCCACAGGCGCGGCACCCGGGCGCGAGTGAGCACCGACGCCGCGCCCGTCGCCGTCCGCCGGGAAAACCTGGACCGGGTCGTCCGGGCGTTCGACGCGGCCGGGATCGACTGGTTCCGGCTGCCGGCCTCCACACCCCTGCGCACCGCCGTCGCGGTGACCGAGAACGATCGCGACAGGGCACTCGCCCTGCTGCGCGAGCTGGCCCGCCGCGACCACGGCCGGCTCCGGACCGTGCTGCGGCCCGGCCGGCGCGCCGAACCCCGCGTCGTTGAGGTCTGCTGGCCGGTCACCGATCCGGGTGCGAGCATGCTGCTCGGCGACGACTACGCGTGCGAGATCGAGTTCTGGCGGGCGAAGGGCGACCAGCTGATCGCGCCGCGCGGCAACCCGGTGGCCGACACGGTGCCGGCCGGCGAACCCGCGGTGATCGCACCCGAGACGGCCTTCGGACCGTTCAGCTCCCCCGACGACGTGACCGGTTACCGCACCCGCGCGGTCTTCACCGCCGTCGACCCGGACCGGATCGACTTCCCGATCGACGTGGTCTACACCTGGGTCGACGGCGACGACCCGGCCTGGCAGCGCCGCAAGGCCCGCGCCCTGGACGCCAACCCGTGGGTCGCCGGGGTCAACCCGCAGGCCACCAACGACTCCCGGTACACCAGCCGCGACGAGCTGCGCTACTCGCTGCGCTCGCTGCACTGCTTCGCGCCCTGGGTACGCCGGATCTTCCTGGTCACCGACGACCAGGCACCGGACTGGCTGGACCGCGACCACCCGCGGATCACGCTGGTCAGCCACCGGGAGATCTTCGGCGACACCGGCACGCTGCCGACGTTCAACTCGCAGGCGATCGAGTCCCGGCTGCACCGGATCCCCGGGCTCGCCGAGCATTTCCTCTACCTCAACGACGACGTGATCCTGGGCCGGCCGGTCACGCCCGACCTGTTCTTCACGCCGGGCGGGCTGACCAAGTTCTTCCCGTCCAAGGCCCAGGTCGACCTCACCCCGCACGCGCCCGGCGACCGGCCCGCCGACTCGGCCGCCAAGAACAACCGGCGGCTCATCGAGGAGGCCTTCGGCCGGGTGCTGACCCGCAAGATGAAGCACACCCCGCACCCGTCCCGGCGCAGCGTGATCGCCGAGATCGAGCAGCGGTTCGCCGGTCACGTGGCGTCGACCGCGGCACACCAGTTCCGGCACCCGGACGACGTGTCGCTGCTCTCCTCGCTCCAGCAGTACTACGCGTACCTGACCGGGCGGGCCGCCAAGGGCCGGATCCGCTACCTCTACACCGACCTGGCCGAGCCGGTCACGCCGCTGCGGCTGGCCCGGCTGCTGCGCGAGCGCGACACCGACGCGTTCTGCCTGAACGACGTGGACACCGACAGCGCCGCGGTGGCCGACCAGGAAGCGCTGCTCGCCGACTTCCTTCCGCTGTACCTGCCGTTCGTCTCGCCTTTCGAGTCGCGCGGGCCACGCGCCGGGACGGCTCCGGCCGCGCCGGCCATCGCCGCGCCGCGCCAACCGCTTCCGGGCCGCGACGACGTGGCGCTGCCGCCCGTCGCCTGAGCTTTTCTCAAGGAGATCCGCATGAGCTACGACGTCGTCATCCTCGGACTCGGGTACGTCGGGCTGCCGCTCGCGCAGCAGGCCACCCGGGCCGGCCTCTCCGTCCTCGGCTTCGACGTCGACGAGACGGTGGTGCGCGCGCTCGGCGACGGCCGGTCCCACGTGGACGACCTCAGCGACGACGACGTGGCCGCGATGATCGCCGACGGCTTCCTGCCGACCACCGACGAGACGCTCATCGCGCAGGCGCGGACCGCGGTGATCTGCGTGCCCACCCCGCTCTCCGAGGGCGACGGGCCGGACCTGCGGGCGGTCCTCGGCGCGACCTCGGCGGTCGGGCGCAACCTGCGGCCCGGCATGCTGGTGGTGCTGGAGTCGACGACGTACCCGGGCACCACCGACGACGAGGTCCGCCCGCGGCTGGAGCAGCTCTCCGGGCTCACCGCCGGCATCGACTTCCACCTGGCGTTCTCCCCGGAGCGGATCGACCCGGGCAACGAGGTGTTCGGCGCGCACAACACCCCGAAGGTGGTCGGCGGGTACACGCGGGGATGCACGGCGGCCGCGGCCGGCTTCTACGGCCGGTTCGTCGAGACGGTGGTCCAGACCCGCGGCACCCGTGAGGCGGAGACCGCGAAGCTGCTGGAGAACACGTACCGGCACGTCAACATCGCGCTGGTCAACGAGATGGCCCGGTTCTGCCACGAACTCGACATCGACCTCTGGGACGTGATCCACGCGGCGTCCACGAAGCCCTTCGGCTTCCAGGCGTTCTATCCCGGCCCCGGCGTCGGCGGCCACTGCATCCCGATCGACCCGAACTACCTCTCCCACAACGTGCGCAGCAAGCTCGGCTATCCGTTCCGCTTCGTCGAGCTGGCGCAGGAGATCAACACCACCATGCCGGCCTATGTCGCCCGGCGAGCCCAGAATCTGCTCAACGCGGACGGCCAGGCGGTGCGCGGCGCGACGGTCCTGCTGCTCGGCATCACCTACAAGGCCAACATCGCCGACCAGCGCGAGTCCCCGGCCGCACCGCTCGCCCGCCAGCTGGCCGCCCTCGGCGCCACCGTCGCCTACCACGACCCGCACGTCCGCACCTGGGACATCAGCGGCGTCCCGGTCTCCCGCACCGACGACCTGGAGGGCGCGGCCGCCTCAGCCGACCTGGTGATCCTGGTCCAGAACCACCGCGAATACGACGCCGACCACCTGGCCCGCATCGCAAAACGCTTCTTCGACACCCGCGGCGTCACGACAGCACGCGAGGCCCACCGCCTCTGAGCTTTCCCGGGTACGCCTCGGCACCTCCCACAGCCGCACCCACCCCGTCCCGGGGAGTCCGGACGCGGCGCGCTGCCACGCCATCTCTCCGGCGCGCCGCCGGCCCCGTGCCCTCCCGAGCGCCCGAGCGCCCGAGTTCCCGAGCTCCCGAGTTCCCGAGTTCCCGAGCGCCGACGTGCGGCCGCGCCGACACTGTGGACCGGCCGGTCCGGCCGGCTCTCAGCGTTGTCCGAGCACGCCGCCGACAGCACTGTTAACCAGCTCGTGCCGCCCGGCTGGTCAACAGTGCTGTCGCGCACCCGTTTTGTCCGCGCTGAGCGCCAGCCGCCATCGGCGTTTCCAACATCTGCCGTCGGCGTTTCCAAGATCTGCGAACCCGGGGCTCGCAAGTCGCAACTCGGGACGCAAGACGCAACCCGGGACCGCAAGTCGCAACCCGGGACCGTAAGACGCAACCCGGGACCGTAAGACGCACGCCAGTTCCGCACGCAACGTGGTCGCCGGGCGGGCGTGTCGATTTCTACCGCCGTGGCCGCTGGTTTCGCCTGTGAAGGGGCGATCACCGCACACGTTGGCCGTTCGTGTGCTCTCACCACTCCTATAGCGGTGACCAGCGCACACAATCGCATTGTGTGTGCGCTCATCCCCCTGCGGCCACGAAGGGCGCCGGGCCTTACTCGGCTAGTCACGGTGGGTCGCCACAACAACGGAGCGTCGAGGGTTTGCGGCATTTGCGGGGCCAGGACGTCCACGAGCTTCCGCAAAGCGAGCCTGTTGGGTTCGAGCTTGCTGCGCGCCACAAGTCTGCGCGCGGCGTGGCGCCCCGGCTCGTGTGAGGGGCGAGGGCGGGACGGGGGTGAAGCGGGACGGGGCGCCGGGGGCGGCGGCGGGAAGCGCCGGCGGAAGGGGCGTCAGTCGCCCGGCGGGCTGGGGGACGGGGTGGGGGCGGTTGGGGACGGGTCGGGCCGTACCCCCGTGAAGGTCCAGCGGGAGTTGATGGCGTAGTTCAGCAGCGGGATCAGCACGAGCGCCACGGCCTGGACCGCCGGGTAGGGGCCGCCGATCACGTCCGCGCCGAGCCAGAGCACCGCGGCGTTCAGGGTGAACGCGGCGGCCGTCACCGCGAGGAAGCGTGGGGCGGCTACCCGGTGGCCGGTTCCGGAGCGGAACACCCAGCTGTGCTGAAGCAGGTAGGAGACCACCACACTCGCCGCGAAGCCCGCGCTCGACGCCGGGACCGGGGGGAGCACGCGGGTTCCGGCGAGGCCCACCCCGAAGTGGGTGAGCGCGCTCAGGCCGCCGCTGACGCCGTAGCGCAGGAGACGGTCAGCGTTCGGCATGCTGTTCGGCCACCCACTGCTCGGGCACGCCCGGCGCGGTGGTGTCCGAGCGCTCCTGGATCAGGTAGCGCGGCCGTCCGCGGACCTCCTCGTGGATGCGGGCCAGGTACTCCCCGATCACCCCGAGGCCGAGCAGCACGAACGTGCCGGTGACCAGGAGCAGCAGGATGACCGTGGTGAAACCGGCCACCGATCCCCCGCTGATCCAGCGCACCAGGGTCTGCACGCCGAGCACCAGGGAGAAGAGCGCGAAGCCGATCCCGGCGAGGGTGACCAGGTGCAGCGGGGCGGAGGTGAACGAGGTGAGACCGTTCACGGCGAGGCGGAACAGGCCGCGCAGCGTCCACCGGGACGCCCCGCCGGCGCGGTGGTCGATGTCCACCTCGACGGTGGCCCGGGTGAAGCCGATCCAGCTGCTGGTGCCGCGGAAGAACGACGAGTGCTCGGGCATCCGCAGCAGCGCGTCGAGCGCGGGCCGGCCGAGCAGCCGGAAGTCGGTGGCGTCGACCAGGTCGACCCGGGTGAGACCGGTGAACGCGGAGTTGAACAGGCGGGAACTGAGCCGGTTGCCGAGCGACTGGCCGGCCCGGTTGCGTTTCACGGCCTCGACCACGTGGGCGCCGTCCTGCCAGCGGCGGACCAGGGCGGGGATCGCCGACGGCGGGTGCTGCAGGTCCGCGTCGATCACCACGACGGCGTCGCCCGTCGCCTGCTCCAGGCCGGCGAGCAGGGCGGCTTCCTTGCCGAAGTTGCGGGACAGCCGCAGGCCGCGGACCCGGGAGTCGAGGCGGGACTGGTGTGCGATCCGGGACCACGAGTCGTCGGTGGAGCCGTCGTCGACGAGCAGCAGCTCGTAGCGCAGTCCGGCGCCGCCGAGCACCTCGGCGATCCGGGCGGTGAACCGGTCGACGCCGTCGCCCTCGTTGTAGATCGGCGCGACCACCGAGATGAGCGGGTCGTTCATCGGACCACCTGGCAGAACGGGACGCCGGCCAGCGCGCGGGCGGCGGCGTCGAGCGATTCGGTGAGGCGGCGCTGGCGGGCCGGCTCGCCGTCGAGGTTGTGCAGCGCCTCGCCGAGCAGCTCGCAGCGCCGCTCGTTGCCGGCCGCGCCGCGTTCGAAGCCGCCGACCGCGAGCGCGATCCGGTTGTCCAGCTGGGAGGACGCCCAGCCGGCCGAGACGTCGGCGTAGGCGCGGTTCGCGGCGGTACCGGCGCCCGCGCAGAGCACCAGCCCGGCCAGGACCAGGGCGACCGAGGCCCGGCTGCGGACCACGAGCAGCGCCACGACCACGAGCAGCAGCATGCCGGCGGGCGCGGTGACGGCCGAGTCCCGCCAGCCCTGGGTGAGCAGCGCGCGCATGTCGAAGTAGTCGTGCACCTCGACGCTGAGCGCTGCCGGGAGCGCACCGCTGACGAGCAGGGCGGCGGCGGCGACTGCCAGGCCGGTGAGCGGTCCGGCGCCGGGCCGCGACGCCGCGGAGAGGACCTTGAGGGTACGAACCCCGAGCACCGCGAGAACCAGGAACGCGGCGACCGGCAGGACTCCCCAGAGCCAGTTCCCGCGCGCCTGCTCGGTCGCCGCCTGCCACTGGGCCGGCGGGAGCCAGGCCAGCATCCGGGCCGGCAGCACCAGCAGCGACCGGGCGTCCGCCGCGACGTCGGAGCCGTGGTAGCAGCCGCCGTCCGCGCAGTACCCCCGGATGATCCAGCGGACGATCGCGACGACCGGCAGGAAACCGGCCCAGAGCAGGGCGGCGAGGCGCATCCCGCCGGAGGTGAGCAGCCGGCGGCCGCGCAGCCCCAGCACGAACCGGCCGCGGGCCAGGACCGCCACGGTGGCCAGCGGCACGGCGAAGTAGGCGGGCTCGTTGAAGACCGCGAGCGCACCCCCGGTGGTGACCGCCAGGACCGCGTGCCACCAGCGCAGCCGGTCCAGCCGGCAGGCCGCCGCGGCGACGAGCAGGACCAGCCCGGCGGTGCTCAGGTAGAGACCGCCGAAGAGCGTGGTGGTGCTGTTGCGCCCGGCGGCGATCAGGCCTCCCGCGACCGCGTACGGGGTCAGCAGCGCCACCACCGACGGCCCGGCACCGAACAGCGGCCCGCGGGTCAGCACGCTCTCCGCGAAGATCACCACGGCGCCGGTCAGCACCACCGCGGCGCCCATCGTGACCAGTCGCAACATGATCGCCGGGGACAGGTGCAGCTGTTCCGCGCCGAGCAGCACCAGCAGGTCGAGCGCCTTCTCCAGCATCCGCCCGAGCGGCCGGAAGTTGCCCAGCCGCAGGTAGGTCTCCCCGGTCCCGATGGTGTGCGAGACGATCCGCAGCGGGTCGTCGAGGAACAGCCCGCCGTGCCAGTAGATGTTGAACCGGTGGTCACCGCGGGGCGCCACCGCCACGAGCGGCGCCAGCACGATCAGCGGCAGCAGCAGGCAGCGGCGCAGCACGTGCCCCCAGAGCCGGACCCCGGACGACGGATCCGGTGGAGGGCCGGACCGATTCTCCGGCTGCTGCGGTAATAGTGCGGTTTGCGCGGTCACGACTGAGGCAACGACGGGTGCGCGGGCGGGGTTGTGTCGATCTCGGAGAGCAGATCCGGCAATCCGGGCGGCGCGTCCGGATCGACGAAGATCACCTGCGCGGCGCCGTGGTCGCGGGAGAGGTGCGCGAGACGCTCGGCCAGCACGCCGTCCCAGGGCCGGTCCGGCCGGTGCTTCTCCCAGGTCCGCCGGTCCGGCAGGTACTCCAGGATCAGCCCGGCCTTGCGCAGCAGCGAGAACGCCGGCTCGTCGGTGAGCACCACCGCCCGGTGATCGTTCTCGACGAGCAGCCGGCGCCGCACCGCCAGCACGAAGTCGCGCAGGGCCGCCAGGTCCAGCCCGATCGCCACGTACAGGTGGGTGGGCAGCGGCGGCGTGGCGGCCTTCTTGCGCCTCGCCGGCTTCGCCGGCTTGCGGCGCGCCTTGCGGACCAGCTTCCGGGAGGCGCCGAGCGGGCTTCGAGCAAGATCCACGAGGGTACGGCCCAACCGGTACGACCCACTGGCCCGCAACCGCCGGATCGCCTCCCGTTCGTCGTCCCGTTCGCCGGCCACCTGATCGAAGCGGGACCGCCAGGCGTCGCGCTGCTGTTCGATGGTGCGCAGCCGGACGACCAGCGCGTCCACCCGTGCCGGGTCGGTGAGTCCGGTACTGCCGTCGGGCGTCGTCACGTGGGGCTCTGTCACATCGGGCTCTGTCACGTCGGGCATCGTCATACTCCGGGGGTTCGTCGGTCGGCCAGCTCGGCGAGCCAGCGGGCGGCCGCCGCGGCGCCGTTGCCGGGCCTGACCTGTTCGCAGCGGCGGCTCAGCTGGTCCCGCACCTCGGCCCGCACCGCAACCGCCAGCACCCGGTCCAGGTCCTCGCCGTCCGGATCCTCGACGATCAGCGCGGCGCCGGCCGCCGCCGCGAACCGGGCCCGGCTCACCTGGTCGTCCAGGGACGTCTCGTGGTTCGGCACGAAGACCGCCGGCACGCCGAACGCCAGCAGCTCATGGAACGAGTTGTAGCCGGACGCGCTGATCACCAGGTCCAGTCCGCGCAGATACCGACTGATCGGGTACAGCTTCACCAGATGCGCGCCGGGGATCGGCGGCATCGGGTCGGTGGCGATCGCGGACTCGGCGAGCACCACCTGGAAGCCGGCGGACCGCAGGTGCCCGGCGATCCGGGCGACCGGCGACGCGATGTCGTTGATGTTGCCGGCGCCGAGCTGCAGCAGTGCGGCCGGGCGCCCCGGTTCGAGCCCGAGCGCCTCCCGGGCGGCGACCGGCTCGGCCAGCTCGTCCGGGTCCAGATAGGTGATCGGTTCGACGGCGTGCACGCCGGCCCGGTCGGTGACGGTCGGACCCTCGTCGGCGGCGGCCGCGAACTCGCCGGGCTCGAGGATCGCGTCGAAGTACCCGCCCCGCTCGATCCACTCGGCGCCGGTGTCGCGCCGCCACATCGGGCGCCGCACCCAGACCCAGGTGACGTCCGGGCGGGACCGGACCGCGGCCACGATGCCGTCGTGCGGGACGCTGTCGACCGCGACCACCGCCGGTTCGTGCAGGTCGATCAGGTGCTCGAGCCGGCTGCGCAGCGTGTCCGTCCAGCCCTGCCGGGGAAGCTTGAGCACGCTGCGGGACGGGATGTACTCGGTGAGGAAGCCCTCCCGGTGCGCGACCGAGGCGCCGTGCGACTGGGTGGCGATCACCGCCGGGGTGCCCGCCGGGAGCCGCCGGCCGATCGCCATGAGCCGGGACAGGTGGCCCAGTCCCACCCCGTTGTCGCTGACCATCAGCACGCCCCGGTGCCGCCGGGAGACCACGAGCGAGGACGGCCGGTGCACCTCGACGTCGGTGCCGGGGCCGGGTGGGCGCACGCCGCGGTCGGCAAGGCGGGACAGGTGGGACGCGTACCCGAATCGGTCCTCGACGAAGGCGCGGGCGTTCTCGGCGACCTCGCGGTACCGCTGCGGGTCGGCATGCAGCTCACGGACCAGCGGCAACACGCCGGCCGGGGTGGTGTAGAGCGCCGCGTCGCCGAAGACCGGGCGGAAGTGCTCGCCGATCAGCACCGGCACACCGGCCGCCATCGCCTCCATGATCGTGCGGCCGAACGCCTCGACCAGGTCCGGGTCGTGGAAGTAGACGAAGAAGTCCAGGGTGCCGAGGAACTCCCGTGGCGGCACCGAGCCGAACTCGACGATCTCCCAGCCGGCCGGGGTACGGCCGAGCCGCTCGACGGCCAGCTCGCCGCCGCCGAGGATCCGCACCCGCACGCCCGGGTCGTCCGGGTACACCTGCAGCAGTTCCTCGGTGGTGCGCGGCCACTTCACCGGGTCGGGCCGTCCGTGCCGGCCGATGACCGGCGCCGCGCCGGCCGGGCCGTCGCGGCCGGTCCGCCACTGCGCCACATCGATGATCTCGTGCCAGTCCTCGCCGGACAGGGCTGCGTCCGGGGCCGCGCGCAGCACTTCGGCCCGGACCTGCGGGCTGATCGGCGCCCACTCCACGTCACTGCCGCAGTAACCCTCGATCCGCGCCTTGACCTTGGCGAAGTCGTAGTAGCGGGCCGGGTCGGCGGCGTCGCCGGGCGCCTGGTTCAGCACCATGACCGTGCGATCCGCGGCGACCCGGGGCACCGACGCGAGGTCGGCCGTGAAGATCCGTGGCTGGCGGAGCACGAACAGCTTCGCCCGCACCGGCTCGCCCTCCACCGCGAGGTGCGCCGACCCGTCCCGGAGCAACTCCACGATCAGGGGATTGAACGGACGGTCCCGCTTCAGATGCGGCGAGCGCACCTGGATCAGCACCGTGGAGAGCCCGGCTTCCGCCTGCGCCCGCACCTCGGCGGCGATGCTGGCCGAGGTGCCGCCCGGATAGCGGAAGTCCGAGAGGATCGCCACGTCATGGACGTGCTCGCTCATTGAACAGCTCCGATGTCTCGCGTGGCGTGCCTGACGACGCCACAACGAACGGCGCTCGCCCGGCGTCACGCTCCCACCCACCCGGCCGTTGATCCCCGGGGCACCGCGAGATCACCCGGCAGGAGCACATGCGCAGGCTGCACACGACACCCGACGCGTACGGAACCGAGCTGCTCGAACGGCAGTGGGGTGAACTGTGCGACAGCTCACCGGACGGGCCCGCCACGGCCGCCCTGCACACCAGGTCGGCCTCGGCACGGGCGCTCCTCGCCCACGCCGCCGCCCGGCGCTCGGTCGACGAACTGATCGGCGGCGCGTACGAGGGCCGCCTCTTCCCGGACGCCGACCCCTGGGTCTTCGGCGAACTCGCCCGGGTGATCGCCCTCCAGGACCTCTGGACCGAGGACCGGGCCGACGCCATGGTGCTGCTCGACTCGCTGCTGCGCACCGCCGGGGCAGCCGGTGTCGCGCCCCGGCACCAGGGTCTGCACGCGCAGCTCGCTTTCGTCACCGGTGACCGCACCCGCACCGAGAAGCTGCTCGCCGACTATCCGCAGATCCCCGATCCGGTACGGACCGCGCTGGTCGTCGACCTGACCACCGGCGAGGACTGGACCGGCCGTTTCCTCGGTCTGCTGCCGGCGCCCGGCTTCACCCTGGACGGTGAGATCGGCCCCCGGTTCGACCGGATCCGCTCGAACCGGGCCGGCCGGGCCGGCTCGGCACACCGGATCACCACGATCGTCACCACGTACCGGCCGGGGCTGCCGCTGCTCACCGCCGTCCGCTCGCTCGTCGCGCAGAGCTGGACCAACCACGAGATCCTGGTCGTCGACGACGGCTCCGGGCCGGGCCACGACGCGGTGCTGGACCGGGCCGCCGCGCTCGACCCCCGGGTACGGGTGCTGCGGATGCCGCAGAACGGCGGCACGTACCTGGCCCGCAACGCCGGCCTGGACGCGGCCACCGGCACGTTCGTCACGTTCCAGGACTCCGACGACTGGTCCCATCCGCTGCGGCTGGAACGGCAGGTGGCGCCGCTGATCGCCGACGAGACGCTGTTCGCCACCACGTCGGCCGCCATCCGGGTCACCGAGGACCTGACGGTGACCCGGCCCGGCGTGCCGGAGCACCGGTCGTACAACCTGTCCTCGCTGATGATCCGCCGGGAGGCCGCGCTGCAGCGGCTCGGCTATCTCGACACCGTCCGCAAGGGCGCCGACGCGGAGTACGTGGAACGGGCGCGCGCCGTCTTCGGGCGGCCGGCCGTGCATCATCTCGGTGGTGAGCCGCTCGCGCTGGTCCGGCTCGGGGCGGGGACGCTCTCCAGCGCCGACATCGCGCCCGGGTGGATGCATCCGGCGCGGCACGCATACCTGTCGGCGTTTCAGGCCTGGCACCGGCGGCTGACCGCCGGGCGCGCGGAGGCCCGGCGGGAGCGGTTGCCGGGGGCACGGGCCTTCGCCGTCCCACGCCGGCTCGCCCTGCATTCGTCGTCGCAGCGCGCGCTGGCGGCGTCGGCCTGCCCTCCCGCGAGCTTCTCCGGGGGCTTCGATCTGCCCGTACGGGATTATGACGTGATCCTGGCGGCGGACTGGAGCGCGTTGCCACCGGGGCTGGCCGAGCCGCACGCCGACCGGTTGCGTGCCGTGGCCGTGCCGGGCCGCTCGGTGGCGGTGCTGCACCTCAGCCTGCTGCGGAACGTGACGGGCCGGCCCGCCAACCTGGATCCGGACGTCCAAGAAATGATCAATTCCGGACGCGTGGACCAGGTCGTGCTCTCCGACGAGGTGACCGCCCGGCTGGTCCTCGTACAGGATCCGGCGCTCGTCGGCTTCGCACCCGGATACCCCTCGGCGATCCGCGCGGACCGCGTCGTGATCGAGGCAGACTCGGCGTGGGGGGAGGCGGCCTTCCACTGCGAGGCCGAAGCACGACGCCTGTTCGGGGTGGAACCGTGGTGGGCGCCCGCCGGAGCCGCCGACCGCCGGCACCTGGCCGGCGGCCCGTTCGGCATCCGGCTGGCCAAGGCCGACCTGCCGGCGACCATCGACCCCGACCGCTGGCGGCTGCACCGCACCGGGCCCCGCGCGGACCGCCCGGTGATCGGCCGGGTGCTCACCGCCCGCCCCGGCGCCGGCATCGCCGCCGAATGGCTGCGCCTGCGCGAGGCGCTGCCCACACCGGCCGGATTGGACGTACGCGTCCTCGCCCCCGAACCACCCGCCAAACTAGGGAAGAACTGGCTGGTCTACCGGCCGTCCGACGTGGAAGTGCGCGCGTTCCTGCACCAGCTCGACTTCTACCTGCACCTGCTGGCCGACGAGCGGACCACGACACTCGACCCGGAGCTGCTGGCGGCACTGGCGGCGGGCTGCGTGCCGGTTCTGCCCCACCGGTACCGGCCGCTGCTGGGGACGGCCGCGGTGTACTGCGAGCCGGCGGAAGTGGCGGGGACGGTGGCGAAGCTGCACCGGCGGCCGGAGGCGCTGGTGGCGCAGAGCAGGCGGGGGTTGGAGTTCGTCCGGCGGGAGCATCATCACGGTCGGTTCGCGGAGGCGGTGGCCGTGCTGCTCACCCCCGACCCGGTGGAGGGGTCGGCGGTGGCCGCGTTGACGGCGGCGGGCGGGTAGGCGCGGTTGGCGGGTCGCGCGCGGTTGGCGGGTCCGGCGCGGTTGGCGGGTCGGGCACGGTTGGCGGGTCGGGCGTGGTGAGCGGGTGTTGCGGATTTGTGCTGGCGCGCCGCCATTTCGCAGATCTTGGAGCATTCAGGACCGGACCGACGCCGAGCCGTTCGCAGATCTTGGAGCATGCGGGACCACCCCAGCATCGGCCCCTTCGCGGATCTTCGAGCTTTCGAGGCCGGCTGGTTCTCAGCGCGGACAAATCGGGCGCACAAGAGCACTGACGACCAGCCCGGCAAGACCAGCTGGCTACCAGTGCTGCTGATGGGCCCTAAGACAGCACTCAGCACCAGCCGGACCAGCCGGCCCTCAGCGCACAACCGACAACACCCCGCACCAGCCGGACCGGCCGGCCCTCAGTGCACGACACTCAGCGCCAGCCGGTCCGGCTGGTGCTGAGTGTCGTGTGAGCGCGGCCGGGGCGGTGCGGGGACGGCCGGCAACGGTGAAGGCAGCGCGGGCGGAGTGCGGAACCGGCACGAGCGGCCGCGCGGAACCGGCGTGGACCGGGCAGTCGGGCGGGGCGAGGGCTAGCGGTCTGGGCGGGGGTGCCAGGGGAGTTTCGGGTCCAGCAGCGGGGCGATCAGCCTCGCGTACGCCGACGTCATGTGGTTGCTGTCCCGGTAGACCAGCCGATTGCCGACCACCAGCGGACACCTCTGTGCGCACAACCACGGCAACGGATCGACGGTGGGGATCCCCACCTCGTTTCCGGTGGCTCGCTGGATTGCTCGCCAGCCCGGCTCCAGGACCACCATGTCGGCCGGCGGCGCGCAGGTGCCGATCGCGGCTGGGCGGGTGGCGAGGCAGTCGGCCGGGTCGCCGGCCAGGAACGGGGTGTCGCCGAGGATCGCGACCTGGCCGGCGGCGCGCTGGAGCCGGTCGAGGGTGCGGCGCCAGGCGGCCCGCCACACCGCGTCGGGGTCGGACGGCTCGCCGGTGAGCAGGGCGCGGTAGTTGACGCTTGAGGAGACCACGACCAGGTCGGCCCGGAGTTTCCCGATCTTCTTGATGATCTGGCGGCGCCAGGTGTCGCACTCGGTGTAGCGGCGCTGCGCCCGGCGTTCCTGCAGTTCCAGGTCGGCCGGGCTGCAGGCGCTGCGGGTGTAGACCATCAGCCGCCAGTCGTGTTTCTTCGCGAGGTCCTCGAATGCCGGGAACCATTGCAACGCGTGCGAGTCGCCGAACAGCACCACGGTGCGGTCGGCGTCGGTGTCCGCGTAGGCGCAGTCGGTCTGCGGCGCGAACGGGCCGGTCAGCCCGACGTGGCAGCCTTCGTCCTGGGGCGCGGACCGCTCACCGGCGGCCGTCTCGAACTCCGGTGTCAGGTTCTCCGGCACCTTGGTGGCCGACTGCCCGGCGACGATCATGTGTTTGAGTTCAGCGGCCGGGTCGACGGCCCGGGCCATCAACCGGCGGGCGTCCGGGACAGCCTCGCCGGTCGGCACCAGCGGCGGGAAGATCATGCCGAAGGCGGCCAGTCCGGCGGCCGCGGCCGACAGGACGAAGCCGAAGCCCAGGCCGCGGCGCGGGTACGGCTGCCAGAAGCGGTGGTGGCGCACCGGGTTCTCCAGCAGGTGGTGGCTGATCGCGGCGAGCCCGAGCGCGGCGGCCGCGAACCCGGCCCGCGCGGGCAGCCCGGCCGGCGCCAGGAAGAGCATCGGCCAGTGCCAGAGGTACCAGCCGTAGGACATCCGGCCGACCCAGCGCATCGGCCAGGTCTCCAGCAGGCGGTTGCCGCCTGCTGCGATCACCGCGATCGTGCCGAGCACCGGGACCAGGGCGGCCGTGCCGGGGAACGGGGTGGCCTCGTCGTAGAGGACGGCTGCGGCCACCACTGCGGCGGCGCCGAGCCAGCCCAGCCACGGGCGCTTCGTACGCGTACCGGTCAGGAGAAGCGCGAGAAGCGCGCCCGCGCCGAGCTCCCACGCCCGGCTCAGCGAGCCGAAGTACGCCCACGGGGCGGCCCGGCCGAGCTCGTGCACGCTCCAGGCGAAGGAGGCGATGGTGCCGAGGGAGAGCACCGCGCCGGGCAGCCAGCGCCGGCGGCGTCCCCAGATCGCCAGGGCACCGATCAGAACCGGCCAGATCAGGTAGAACTGCTCCTCGACGGCGAGCGACCAGAAGTGCTGGAACGGCGAGGGCGCCTGGTCGGCGAAGTAGTCGGTGCCGGCGTCGGCGAGGCGCAGGTTCATGGTGTACGTGGCGGCGCCGACCGCGTCCGCCGCGTAGCCGCCGAACCTGTTCGGCGGGGCCAGCCACCACGCTGCCGCCAGCGTCGACGCGATCACCAGCGTGGCCAGCGGCAGCAGCCGCACGGCCCGGCGCGCGTAGAACCGGGGCAGGTCGAGCCGTCCGGTGCGCAGCAGCTCGGCCCGGAGCAGCGAGGTGATCAGGAAGCCGGAGATGACGAAGAAGACGTCCACTCCGACGAACCCGCCGGCCAGCCGGGGCACACCTACGTGGGCGAGCACCACGAGCAGCACCGCGACGGCCCGCAGGCCCTCGATGTCCGCCCGGTGCCGGTGGCGGGGAGGTTCCGCGGCGGGCGCCGGACGGGCTTCGGGTCGCACGAGCGTCGTGGTCATCTGTCAGCCGTGCGCGGCGGCCATCGCGGGTGGACGGGCGAACGCCAGCACCGCGTGCCGGCCGAGGATCTCGCCTTCCCGGGTGAGCCCCTCGTACCGCTCGGTCCAGGCGGCCAGCGCGGCCTGCTCGTCCTTGCGCCCGGCGTCGTCGAAGATCAGCGTGGCCCGGTCCGCGAGCCGCTTCTCGATCATGTGAAGGGCCGGGAAGCGGGCGTCGGCGCCGATCGCCGCGGGCGGCCCGTCGATCAGCACGAAGTCGATGTCGTGCAGGTCGGCGAGGGTCTCCGGGTCGTACCAGGGGTAGTCGCGGCCGTCGATCGAGGCGGGCGTGAGCGGCGCGTCGCGGACCTCGGCGACCTCGGTGAGCCCGTGTGCGGCGAGCACCGCGCGGGTACGGCGGGCGAACTCGGCGTCGTGGTCGAGGGAGATCAGCCGGCCGCCGGACTGCTCCAGCGCGTAGGCGATCCACACCGACGACGTGCCGCTGCCCAGTTCCAGCACGAGGCGCGGCTGGCGGATCCGGATCAGGTGCAGCAGCTCCAGCAGATCGGTCGGGTTCAGCGCCCAGTCACCGGAGGACGGCATCGGCGCGCGCGGCACGAAACCCTGGAACAGCTGGACGGTCGCCTCGAACTCGCGCGGCAGGCCGAGCACCTGGGCGGAGCCGGCCTTGCGGTCGGCGACCTGCTTGACCCGGGCGATCGCCTCGGCGAGCTCGAGATGACGGTCACCGGCGGTGAGCCGTTCCCGCTCCACGGCCGCGACCAGGCGCCGCTGCATCTCCTCGACGGTGGTGCGCAGGTCACGCTGGGCGGCGAGACCTGCCTTCTGCACCCCGGCGAGCCGGCGCAGCACCACGAGCAGCAGCGCCAGCGTCACGCCGGCGAGCAGGCCGAGGAGGGCGGTCGCCACCCGGGGGTGCCCGGTGAGCGCGGCAGCCGCGACACCGGCACAGAGGACACCGGCGCCGCACAGGGCGGCCGCCTGCCGTGCGGAGAGGCTCGGCAACCGGCGGACGACCCGCCGGCCGATTCGGGTCAGGGAACTCATGCGGGCACTCCTCATCGCTGCGTTCACCCTCGGTAACGCCGGTGGACACGACCCCGTTACGCCCCGGCGGCGGGCACCCGTTGCGCCGGTGTCGCGGACCGCGGGGTGAGAGCGCTGATCCGGGCGGCCAGCGCGGCCGGCGCGTGGTCCCGGGCGATCGCCGCGCGGGCCCGGCGGCTCTGTTCCGCGTACCGGCGGGGTTCCCGCTGGAAACGGCGGATCACCGCGGGCACGTCGGCCGGGTCACAGGCGACGGCGGCTTCGGCGTACGCGGGAAGCAATCGTCCCGGCACGAGCACCACGCACCCGGTCGCGGCCGCCTCCAGGGCCGGCCGGGAGAGCAGCTCCGGCGCCTGTTCGGACGGGAAGTGCAGGTAGAAGTCGAGCTGCGCGGCGAATGTGCGCGGATCGAGGTCGCCCGGCTCGTAGGCCAGCCAGGACACCGGCAGCGTCCCGGGCCGCAGCGGGGTCTCCGGCAGGCGGACCCGCACGTCGGCGCCCTTGCAGCGGCGCGGCACGGCGAGCGTCGCGGCGAGGTCGGCGGCCCACTCCCCCGCGTCGCACAGGTCGACGCCGATCACCGGCGGGCCGGCCGGGCCGGGCAGCGGGCGGCGGACGTCCTGCGGCTCGACGACCGCGGGGAAGGGCGCGGCGCCGAGCAGGGCGCGGATCCCCGGGTCCGGCGAGCACCAGAGAGGCTCGGCCCCGAACAGCCGCCGGGCCGCCTCGCCGACGGCGCCCACCGTGTAGCGCCGGTCGGTGCCGTCGGCCCGCTGCGGCGCCCGGTCGGCGACCACGACGACGGTACGGGGCCGTAGCCCGCACCCGCCCTCGGGGGCGAACTGGAGCACCTCGGGCTGCCGGATCACCAGCAGATCCGCGTCGACCCGATCGCTCTCCAGCACCTGCGCCACCTGACCGGTGTTGATCAGTTGCTGGACGCTCGGGCTCAGCAGGCGGCGCTGCCGGTCCACCGAGCGCAGCGACTCCAGGTGCATGATCGCCACCGACCGGCCGGCCTCGCGCAGCGCCCGGACCTCGGCGAGGGCGGCCCGCTGCGCGCCGGCCAGGAACCGCCAGTCGGCGGCGATCACCACGTCCCAGCCGGGTGGCGCCGATCCGCCGGTGAGGTGCGGTGGCGCCACGAACGGGCGTCCGGTCGTGCCCGGCTCGCGGCGCAGCGGCCCGCCCGAGGCGTGCCAGCAGCGGTACGCCGACATGTACGCGGTCCTCGCCGGATGCATCCAGTAGGCCCGGATCTCGGCCCGGGACAGCGACCCCTCGGAGAGCCGGATCAGCGCCAGGGGTTTCGGCACCCGCCGTACCGACCCGGCGCCGAAGGCCGCCTCGATCCGTTCCATGAACTCCGAGTCGGCGGCCTTGCGCACCGCGTCGAAGCAGCCGATCCGGCGCAGCACCGGGTCGCGGCGGAACAGCAGCGAGGAGACGTTGACCCGCCCGCGCCGGATGCCCGGCCGGGTCATCACCAGCTGGTCGGTGACGCTGATCCCCTCCGAGGTGGTGGCCATCGTCTCCGGGCGCTGGAGCAGCGGCTGCATCTGCAGCTCGACGCGGCGCGGATGGGACCAGTCGTCGGAGTCCTGGAATGTGACGAACTCGCCGTGCGCCGCCTCGACGCCGGCGTTGCGGGCCACATACGTGCCGCGGTTCTCCGGCAGCCGCAGCACCCGGACCCGGTCGTCGAGCGCCTCTGCCTCGGCCAGGACCGCGTCGTACTCCGGGCCGGACGCGTCGTCCACGATCAGGATCTCCAGGTCGCGCCAGGTCTGCGCGGCGATCGAGCGGACCGCGGTGATCAGGCCGACGCCGGGACGGAACGCGGTCACCACCACAGTGACCCGCTGATCGGCCGTCACCGGTGACGGAGGGTCGGTGGTGAGACGGTCGAAGGGCAGCCGCTCCGGCGCCGCCATCAGCGCCGGCGCGGGCGCGGGGAAGAGCCGCCCGAACCGGGACAGCCAGGTCTCCTCGGCGACCGATCCACCGGCGTACGGGTTGGCGAGGTCGATCTCCAGGGTCTCCCGGGCCGGCCGGGGCATCCGCCGGTACGCCGCGAGCAGGTCACGGGCCTGGGCCGGCCCCTGCCACGCGTACGCGAGCTGAGCGTGCAGGGCCTGGTGCGCCGGTGGCATCGCCCGCGCGCCGAGACCGGTGCGGATCAGCGCGTACAGCGCCAGCGCGTCCTCCCGGTCGCCGGGCAGCTCGTCCTGCAGCGCGATGGTCTGCGCCAGGCCGGCCAGCAGCGCGGGATCGACCTTGCGGCGGATCCTGCGCAGCCGGCGGGTGTCCCCGGCCCGCGCCGCCTCGATCAGCTCCTCGAACGTGGAACAGGCGCCGGTCGCCGCACGGGCGAGAACCCGCCGCGCCGCCACGGAACGGTTGCGCATCGCGGTGTGCGGCAGCGACAGCTCCGCCCCGGCGCCGGCCAACGTAACGTGATCGTCCAGCAGTCCGACCGGCTGCGCCTCGCCCATCGACTCTCCGTCCGTGTATCCCGCGGTGTCGATCAGCTCAACGCGACGCGGCGGCCCGGGGTGACGAGAGGAGTCAGACGGCGGACAGGACGGCGGCCTCCACGCGGTCCCGTTCGGCGGGGTCGGCCCAGGTGCCGACCAGGTAGAAGGCGTCCACCACGTCACCGCCGAGAGTGGAGATCCGAGCGGCCCGGATCTCCGCCCCGGCCTCGTCAAGGGCGGAGGTCACCCGGTACAGCAGGCCCGGCGAGTCGGCGGCGCGCAGCTCCAGCACGACGGCGTCGGTGGCCGCGGCACGCTGCCAGACCACCCGTGGCGAGGCGGTGCCGCCCCGCGCGCTCATCGCGCGGGCCCGCACCCGCTGGGTCACCGAGACGTCGCCGGCGGCGACCCGGCGCAGGTCGGCCGCGAGGGCCACCGGCTCGTACGGCGACCCGAACCGTGGTGACGTGTAGAACTCCACGATCGCCCGCCCGTTCACGGTCGCCGTGTTGGCGGCCACCACGTCCAGCCGGTGCATCGCGAGGCAGGCCGCCACCCCGGCGAGCAGTCCCCGCCGGTCGGCCGCGGCCACCGCGACCCGGTCGCCGTCCAGGTGCACCACCGGCAGGCCGCCCTCCAGCAGCTCCGGGTCGGGCCGGGGCGGCTCGGGCAGCTCACCGGTGTCGAGCGCGGTGTGCACCCGGCGGACCAGCTCGGCCATCAGCCGGCCTTTCCATTCCGACCAGGCGGCCGGGCCGGTCGCCTGCGAGTCGGCGCGGGCGAGGGCGTGCAGCAGGTCCAGGGTGGCCGGGTCACCGACCGCCTCGGCCACCGTCGAGATGGTCTTCGGGTCGCTCAGGTCCCGGCGGGTCGCCACGTCCGGGAGCAGCAGGTGCAGGCGGACCATCTTCTCGATGGTCGCCACGTCGGCGGGCGGCAGCCCGATCCGGGCCGCGATGTCGGCGGCGATCGGCGCGCCGACCACGCTGTGGTCACCGGGCAGCCCCTTGCCGACGTCGTGCAGGAACGCGCCGAGCAGCAGCAGGTCCGGCCGGTCCACCTCCCGGGTGAACCGGGTGGCCTCGTAGGCGGCCTGCACCAGGTGCCGGTCCAGGGTGTAGCGGTGGATCGGGTGGTGCTGCGGGAGGCTGCGCATCCGGGCCCATTCGGGCAGCCAGGCGTCGATCAGCCCGTACCTGTCGGCGGTCTCCCAGGCCGGCAGCAGGCCCGGGCCGGCGCCGAGCAGCGAGATCAGCGCCGCGCGGGCGGCCGGCGGCCAGGGCGTGGGCAGCGGCGGGCAGAACGCGGCGAGCCATTCGCAGGTGGCGCGGGCGATGGGCAGCTCGACGACGGCGGCCGCGGCGGCCACCCGCAGCGAGAGGCTGGGGTCCGGCACCGGGCCGATCGCGGTCCGCGCGAGCACCAGCTCGCCGTCCTGCTCCACCACGTCACGGGCGACCGGGCGGCGGCCGGGCGCGGCCGGTGGCCCACCGCGGCGGCGGCCGCTGCGCAGCCGGTCGACCGCGCGCCAGGCGTCGTCGACGGCGTGCGCGATGGTCCGGGCGTCGCCGGAGACCCGCCGCAGCAGCGCGTCGGAGTCATCCAGTTCGAGCAGGCCGGCGACCGCGGCGCGTTCCTGGGCGACCAGCCGGTCCACCCGCCGGCCGACTGCCAGGTGCAGGGCGTCGCGGGTGTCGAGCAGGCGCAGGCCGGCCGCACGGACGGCGGGACGCATGGTGTCGGCGATGCCGGCCCGGCCGATGCCGCGCAGCAGCGTGAGGTCGCGCAGGCCGCCGGCGGCCTCCTTGAGGTCGCCTTCGAGCAGGAAGGCGAGCTCGCCGTGCTGGGTCCAGCGGGACGTGGTGAGCTCGCGCAACTGCGGCAGGAGCCGGACCGCGGTACGCCGCCACTGGTCGCCGGTCGCCGCGATCAGCTCGGCGGAGAGGGCGGCGTCCCCGGCGACGTGCCGGGCGTCGAGCAGGCCGAGGGCCACCTTGACGTCGTCGTGCGCCACCGAGAGAGCTTCCGGGAGGGTACGCACGGAGTGGTCCAGGCCGAGCCGGGCGTCCCAGATCGGGTACCAGAGGCCGGAGGCGATCCGGTCGATCCCGGCGGTGCCGTTGTGCACCAGCACCAGGTCGAGGTCGCTGTAGGGCGCGCAGTCGCAGCGCCCGAGGCCGCCCACCGCGACCAGGCTGACGCCTGGAACGTGGGACGGGAAGAGATCGGTCAGCCACACGTCGAGCGCCGCCGCCCGGTCGTCCCGGGCAGCGGCGCCGATGTGGTCTCGCAGTTTGTTGAGCGAGCCACCGGCTGCCGGGCGGGCCGGCGGGGCCGGCGGCTCACTCAACGGATTCGTCATGTCGTCTACAGGGCGTCGAGGCCGCGCTCGCCGGTGCGGACCCGGACCACGTCGTCGACCGACGTGACCCAGACCTTGCCGTCACCGATCTTGCCGGTCCGCGACGCCGTGATCACGGCGTCGACGATCTTCTCGACGTCGATCTCGTCGGTCAGCACCTCGACCTTGATCTTCGGCAGGAACTCGACGGTGTACTCGGCACCCCGGTACACCTCGGTGTGGCCCTTCTGGCGGCCGTAACCCTGTACCTCGCTCACGGTGAGCCCGGCGACGCCCAGGGCGTGCAGAGCCTCCTTCACCGCGTCGAGCTGGTACGGCTTGATGACCGCGGTCACCAGCTTCATGCTCAGTCCTTCCATCGGAGCAGCCATCAGAATTTAACCGGATACCTTTTCGCTGACCGGGGAAGTCTCCGGAGCGGCGGAGGAACCGGGCTTGAGACCCGCCATCGCGAAGGCGCCGCCACCGCTGCCGCCGGCCGGCGACAGGTCGTAGCCGCTCTCGGCGTGCTCGGCGAGGTCGATGCCGTCGATCTCGGCCTCCTTGGAGATCCGGAAACCGATGGTCTTGTTGATGACGAAGCCCAGGACGAAGGCGACGACGAAGGAGTAGACCGTGACGATCAGGGCGCTCAGCGCCTGGATGCCGAGCTGCTTGACGCCACCGCCGGTGAAGAGGCCGTCGTTGGCGACCAGCGCGTTGACCGAGCTGTCACCGAAGAGGCCGATCCAGAGGCAGCCGATCCAGCCGCCGACGAAGTGCACGCCGACCACGTCGAGCGAGTCGTCGTAACCGAGCTTGTACTTCAGGCTGACCGCGAGGGCGCAGACCGCACCGGCGACGAGGCCGAGCAGGGTGGCCGCCCACGGGGCGACGAAGGCACAAGCCGGGGTGATGGCGACCAGACCGGCGATGGCGCCGGAGGACGCGCCGACCAGGGTCGGCTTGCCGTCGCGGATCTTCTCGACGATCAGCCAGCCGAGGACCGCGGCCGCGGTGGCGAGCTGGGTGTTGATGAACGCGAGACCGGTGATCGAGTCGGCGGTCAGCTCGGAGCCGGCGTTGAAGCCGAACCAGCCGAACCACAGCAGACCGGTGCCGAGCGCGACGAGCGGGATGTTGTGCGGCTTCATGGCCTCACGCGGCCAGCCCGCCCGCTTGCCGAGGACCAGGACCAGAGCGAGGGCCGCGGCGCCCGCGTTGATGTGGACCGCAGTGCCACCGGCGAAGTCGAGAGCGCCGAGGTCGTAGATGAAACCGCCGCCCCACACCCAGTGCGCGACCGGGAAGTAGACCAGGGTGGCCCAGGCGCCGGCGAAGAGCAGCCAGCCGCTGAACTTGGTGCGGTCGCTGATCGCGCCGCTGATCAGGGCGACCGTGATGACCGCGAACATCATCTGGAACGCCATGAAGACGTAGAGCGGGATGCCGGTGCCGCTCGGGTTCTCCGCGGTGGCGCCCCACAGGTCGCCCTCGCCGAGGAAGGTCTTGGTGCCCAGGTAGTCACCGATGTTGCCGACGACACTGCCCTGGTCGGTGCCGAACGCCATCGAGAAGCCGTAGAAGAACCACAGCACGGAGACGAGCCCGATCGAGCTGAAGCTCATCATCATCATATTCAGAACGCCCTTGGACCGGTTCAGGCCGCCGTAGAACAGCGCCAGTCCAGGAGTCATGAGCAGTACGAGCGCGGTGGAGACGAGCAGCCACGCGGTGTTGCCGGTATCAATCGTCGGTGCTTCAGGCACGCTGGCCTCCTAAGTAGGAATCCCTCCCTCGCGGCACAGCGTGGCGGCGACGCCCCTGGCCGGATGCGGCGAAGCATTCCGGGCCGCTGTTTCGCACACGGTCTTCGAGCGATTACCGGCGAGTGACGGCGTGTTTCCGACGTGTGAAGAAACTCTCACAGTCCTGCGGAGGCGTCAGCGGAGCGCGTATTCGAGAGTGTGCCGCTCGTAGTCGAGCAGCCGCAGGTCGCGCATCGGGCGGCGCAGATGGCCCTTGTGCACGATCCGGACGAACGCCGGGTCACCGGCCGCGGCCATCCGGCGGATGCCCTCGACGTGGTCGACGATCCGCTTGCGGATGGTCCGGACCAGGCGGTGCCGGTCCCGCGGGATCAACCCGTAGGCGTCGGCGAACAGGCGCAGCCGGCGCGGGCGGTTCGGCCGTTTCCAGCCGAGCGTGTACGAGTCACGGTCGCTGAACAGCGGGACCCAGGTCCACGCCGCGTACGCCACGTCGTAGAGCCGTGAGCCCGGCGACGCGAGGTCGAAATCGATCAGGGCGAGCGTGCCGTCGGGCCGCCAGACCACGTTGTGCGGCGCGGCGTCGTGGTGACAGATCACCTCGGTGTCCGGTGGCGGCGGCCCGAACGAGCGCCACACCGCGCCGGGCGGGGGAACGAAACCGTACTGAGCGTCGTGGAACATCCGCAGCATCGTGCCGACGGTGACCAGCGCCTCCTCGGTGACCCAGTGCGGGGCCAGAGGGTACTCGCCGCACTCGCCGTCCAGGTAGGAGAGGACCTCGCGGCCCTTCTCGTCCATGCCGAGCGCGTGCGGCGAGCCCGTGAAACCGACCCGTTCCAGATGGTTCAGCAGTGCGTGCACGGCCGGGGTCCAGGGACCCGCGTTACGCCGGACCGTGTCGCCGATCCGGGACACCGTGCTGACGTTGCCACCGTGCAGCGGTATCTCGCGCACCGGCTCCTGCGTCACCAACGTCCTCCCGGGTCCCTCATCACCATCCGACCACCCCGCCCGCCGCCCTTGAGACGGGCTGAGGGCCGAGCAAAGCGAAGCCTACGCGTCCGCGCCAAGAAGGGCCTCGACGAAGGCGGCCGGCTCGAACGGCGCGAGGTCGTCCGGCCCCTCGCCGAGACCCACCAGCTTCACCGGAATGCCCAGCTTGCGCTGTACCGCGATGACGATGCCGCCCTTCGCGGTGCCGTCCAGCTTGGTCAGCACCACGCCCGTGACATCCACCACCTCGGTGAACACCCGGGCCTGCTCCAGCCCGTTCTGACCGGTCGTGGCGTCGAGCACCAGCAGGGTCTCGTCGACCGGCCCGTGCTTCTCCACGACCCGCTTCACCTTGCCGAGCTCGTCCATCAGGCCGACCTTGTTCTGCAGGCGGCCGGCGGTGTCGACGAGCACGGTGTCCACGCCGACCTCGATACCCCGTTTCACCGCGTCGAACGCCACGCTCGCCGGGTCGCCGCCCTCCGGGCCGCGCACGGTCTCCGCGCCGACCCGCTCACCCCAGGTGGAGAGCTGCTCGGCGGCGGCCGCCCGGAACGTGTCGGCGGCGCCGAAGAGCACGGTACGCCCGTCCGCGATCAGCACCCGGCCGATCTTCCCGCAGGTGGTGGTCTTGCCCGCGCCGTTCACGCCGACGACCATCACGACCGCCGGGCGGCCCTCGTGCGGCGTCGTCCGCAGGCTGCGGTCCATGTCCGGCTCGAGCGCCGCCACGAGTTCCTCGGCGAGCTGCTCACGGACGCCGGAGACGGTCCGCGTGCCGAGGATCCGGACCCGCTCCCGCAGCCGCTCCACGATCACCTGAGTGGCCTCGACACCGACGTCCGCGGTGATCAGGCTCTCCTCGATCTCCTCCCAGTCCTCCTCCTCCAGGTGGTCCCGGGAGAGAACGGTGAGCAGGCCGCGGCCGAACGCGTTCTGCGAGCGGGCCAGCCGGGCGCGCAGCCGGACCAGGCGGCCGGCGGTCGGCGCCGGCTGCTCGATCTCCGGTTTCGCCTCCTCGACCGGCGCCTGCTCGACGACCGGAGCCTCCGCCACCACGGGCGGGGCGGGTGCGGGCGAGACCGGCCGCTCGATCAGCGGCGGCAGCTCCTGCTCCGGAACCGTCGGGACGGCCGGCGGGCGCTCCAGCGTGGTTGTCGAGCCCTTGGACTGCGGCGGGAGCTCCCGGCGGCGCAGCTTCGGCACCACCAGCCCGGCCGCGCCGACGACCAGGACGACGAGCAGGATCACTGCGGCGACCACGTATTCCATGCCCGAATCCTGACAGATGAGCCGTGCGGCCGTGGCGGAGGCCGCGCACTGGCGGTTCCGGTCCTCCGTGACGGAGGATGGGGCACCCCTCGAAAGAACTGCGTGGAAGGCATCCGAATGCGGCGATCCCCCGGCGTCCTCCGATGACGGCACAACTGCTCATCGGGCCGGTGCTGCGACGCGTGACAGGCGACAGCGCCACCATCTGGGTGGAGACCAGCGCGCCGGCGCAGGTCCGGGTCGAGGCCGACAGCGGCGCCTCCGGCTCCGCGACCACCTTCTGTGCGTACGGTCATCACTACGCGCTCGTGGTGGTGGCCGGCCTCGCACCGGACTCGGCCCAGGCCTACACGGTGACACTCGACGACCGTGTGGTGTGGCCGGCGGCCGGTTCCCCGTACCCTCCGTCGGTGATCCGGACCCGGGCCACCGACGACCGCGACCAACCCGTCAGCCTGGCGTTCGGCTCCTGCCGTGAGGCGACGCACGAGTCGTCGCGCCGGCGGCTGCCGCCGGACGCGCTGGACGCCTTCGCCCGGCGGCTGATGGCCGAGCCGATGGAGCGTCCCGACCTGCTGGTGCTGCTCGGCGACCAGGTCTATGCGGACGAGACCTCGGCGAAGGTCCGGCGGTACCTGAAACGCCGTCGCCGCAACGGGCACCGCGGCCCGCAGGATCAGGTCGTCACGTTCGAGGAGTACACCAAGCTCTACCTGGAGTCCTGGCGCGACCCGGAGGTGCGCTGGCTCTTCTCCACCGTGCCCAGCGTGATGATCTTCGACGACCACGAGCTGATCGACGACTGGAACACCTCGGCGTCCTGGCGTGCCGACATCGCACAGAACTCCTGGTGGCGGGAGCGGATCTCGGGCGGCCTCGCGTCGTACTGGATCTATCAGCACCTGGGCAACCTGAGCCCGGACGAGCTGGCCGCGGACCCGATGTTCCAGAAGGTGTCGACGGCCGGCGACGCCACCGACCTGATGCGCGACTTCGGGCTGCGGGTGGACGATCCGGCGTCGGCGGAGAACATCGATCAGCCGTACCAGTGGAGCTTCGCCCTTGATCTCGGCCGGACCCGGCTGGTCGTGCTCGACAACAGGTGCAACCGGGTGCTCACCCCAGGCGCGCGGGCGATGCTGCCGGCCGCCGAGTGGGACTGGTTCCTGGACCGCGCCCACGGCGACTACGACCACCTGGTCGTCGGCTCGTCGCTGCCGTGGCTCATGCCGCCCGCCCTCCATCATCTGGAGGCGTGGAACGAGCGGATCGCCGAGTCCCGCCACCGGCGCACCGCCGCGCTCGGGGAGGCCATGCGGCGTGCCTTCGACATGGAGCACTGGGCGGCGTTCGGCAAGTCGTTCACCGCGCTCGGCGAGCTGTTCCGGCGGCTCGGCGAGGGCGGCGACGGTGACCGGGTCGGCGCGGGCGGCGCCTATGCCGCGCCCGCCTCGATCAGCGTCCTCTCGGGTGACGTGCATCACTCGTACGTGGCACGTGCCGATTTCGGACACCCGCTCGCCACCCCGGTGATGCAGCTGACGTGCTCGCCGATCCACAACCAGGTACCCGCGCCGATGCGCCCGCTCATGCGGTTCAGCTGGTCGCGGGCGGTGGCCCGGGTGGCTCGCGGGCTGGCCAAGTCGGCCGGGGTGGCGAAACCGGCGCTGCGCTGGAAACGGGTCGCCGGGCCGTATTTCGGCAACGCGGTCGGCGTGCTCCGGCTGGAGGGCCGGGCGGCCACCGTCACGATCGAGGGCACCAAGAAGGACGGCGAGCTGTTCGATGTGGCCTCGGTGACCTACCACTCCTGAAATCGGTGGCGGCGGGGACGGGCGTGGACCAGGATCGATCTCGATGACTACCTGGACCGCGCCCGAGGCGCAACGCGTTGACGAACCGACGACCGGCGACGAGCGGGCCATGCTGCAGGGCTGGCTGGACTGGCACCGGCAGACCCTGCTGAGCAAGTGCGCCGGCCTGACCGCCGAGCAGCTCAAGGTCGCCTCGGCCGAGCCGTCCAACCTGACCCTGCTGGGGCTGGTGCGCCACATGACGGAGGTGGAGCGCTCCTGGTTCCGCCAGCGGGCGGCCGCCCAGGACGTGCCGGACCTGTACAGCTCCCCCGACAACCCGGACGGCGACTTCGACGACGTCGCGCAGGCCGACGCCGAGGCCGACCTGGCCGCGTTCCGCGCGGAGCTGGAGCTCGCCGACGCCGCGGCGGCCGGCCTCTCGCTGGACTCCGAGTTCACCGGCCGGCGCAGCCAGATCAGTGTGCGCTGGGTCTACCTCCACATGATCGAGGAGTACGCGCGGCACAACGGTCACGCCGACCTGATCCGCGAGCGCATCGACGGCGCCACCGGGGACTGATCAGTCGAGAGCCGGGATGTTCGCCGCGCCCCGGTCGACCACGGTGAAGCTGGTGAGGCCGTCGCCCTCGCCGCTCTCCTGGACGATCGCATCGGGATCCGTCCCGCCGGCCAGCGTGAACAGCCCGGCCACCTCGACGTGCCGGCCCGAGCGGTCGGCCGCGACCGGGAACGTGAAGATCTGATCCTTCTCGCTCGCGTCGCACCCCTCGATCGCGAGCTGGAGCGGGTTGCTGCCGCCCGGCGAGCGCACCTGCAGGCAGTACGCCTCGCCGCCGGACCGCAGCGTGCCGGTCTTCAGCAGGAACTTCTCGGCGCCGGGGCGGACCGGGACGGCGACGAACAGGGACCTGTCACCGGGGGCGCCGAGCTCGACCACGCCCTTCGCACCGACGGTGAGCACTTTGTCGCCGCCCGACTCGACGGTCGCGAAGACCACCTGCCGGTTGAGGCCGGGCAGGTCACCCGGCCCTCCAGCAGGGGCCGTGGTCGCTGTCTTCGTGGCGGAGGGAGTCGCCGTGGTGGCAGCTGGAGTCGCCGTGGCCGCAGTTGACGTCGCGGCCGGAGCCGACGGCGACGCGGACGCCGGCGCGGCGGCCACGCTTCCCGGAGCCGCGGTCCCGGCTGTGGAAGCCGGGGAGGACGAGCAGGCCTGGACAGCGAGAACCAGGGCACATCCGCCGACTGAAGCGACGATCCTGCCGAGACGAGACATCGAGGTCCTTTCGAGGTGATGTGCCGCGGTGGCACCACCTCATCCTTTCCCGGACCCCTCGCGAGCCGTATCCCGGAAAGATGCCGATCACTCCGGCAGGTCGAGGACCTTCCGCAGGTACGGCACGTGCTCCGAGCCGGTCCAGCGGTACCCGGACAGGCCGGACGAGCGCGCGCCCCGGATCACCCGGTCGTCGTCGTCCACCATCAGCACGTGCCTCGGCAGCTGGCCGACCAGCACGCACGCCTCGGTGAAGAACTCCGGCGCGGGCTTGTGCACCTTCAGCTCCCACGAACTGATCACCAGGTCCACCTCGCCGGTCAGACCGAGCGCGTCGAGGTCGCCGCGCAGCCGGTCGGTGGCGTTGGTGGCGATCGCGACCGGGCGGCCCGCCGCGCGCACCTCCCGGACGAACGCCAGCGCCTCCGGGTCCACCTCACCCCGGTACGCCTGCCACTCCGCCACCGCGGCGGCCGACTCGTCGTCGCCGAGCGGCAGCCGGGTCGCGACCAGGCTCATCCACTCCGCGTCGGTGATCTCGCCGGCCATCGCGGGCCGGTAGATGTCCCACGACATCGCCGTCTCGAGCAGCGAGGCCGGCTTCAGCCCGTACTTCACCTCGACGGCGATCATCGGGGCCGGATCCCAGCGGCGCAGCACGCCGTCCAGGTCGATGAACAGGGCCCGGGCGCGATCGCGCATTGTCTTACTGCTCCTCTGCTGAAGTCAGCCTTCAGTCCGCGTTATGGGTGGCGGGTGGGGCGGTTGGATCGGGGACGAGGCGCTGGCTGATCACCTGGGTGACGCCGGCTCGCATGGTGACGCCGTACAGGGCGTCCGCGACCTCCATCGTGCGTTTCTGGTGCGTGATGATGAGCAGCTGGCTCTTCTCCCGCAACTGCCGGAAGAGCGTAATCAACCGGCCCAGGTTGACGTCGTCCAGGGCCGCCTCGACCTCGTCCATGATGTAGAAGGGCGAGGGGCGGGCCCGGAAGATCGCGCAGAGCATCGCGACAGCGGTCAGCGAGCGCTCGCCGCCGGAGAGCAGCGACAGCCGCTTGATCTTCTTCCCCGGCGGGCGGGCCTCGACCTCGACACCGGTGGTCAGCATGTCCTCCGGGTCGGTCAGCACGAGCCGGCCCTCACCACCCGGGAAGAGCACCTGGAAGACGGTCTGGAACTCGCGCGCGGTGTCCTCGAACGCCGACGCGAACACCTCGAGGATCCGGTCGTCCACGTCCTTCACGACGGTGAGCAGGTCCTTGCGGGTGGCCTTGAGGTCCTCGAGCTGGTCGGAGAGGAACTTGTAGCGCTCCTCCAGGGCCGCGAACTCCTCCAGTGCCAGCGGGTTGACCTTGCCGAGCAGGGTGAGGTCGCGTTCCGCCTTGTTGGCCCGTTTCTCCTGGGTCTGCCGGTGGAACGGCACCGGGCCGGGAGCCGGCTTGCCGTCCTTCTCGGCCTGCGCCACGTCCGCCTGGGTCGGCGGCACCAGCTGGTCCGGGCCGTACTCACTGATCAGCGTGTCGACGTCGAGTGAGAAGTCCTCGGCGGCCTTTGCCTCCAGCTGCTCGATGCGCATCCGCTGCTCGGCCCGCGCCATCTCGTCGCGGTGCACCTCGCTGGTGAGCCGCTCCAGCTCGGCGACCAGACGTTTCGCTCCTGCGCGCACCTCCTGGAGCTGCGCCTCCCGGCTGGTGCGCGCGATCGCCAGCTCGTCGCGGTGGTCGGCCGCGGCCGCGAGCGAGACCGCGACGCGTTCCAGCGCGGCGGCGGCCCCGAGCGCGACCGCCTGCGCGATCTCGGCGCCCCTGGCCCGCGCGGCACGGCGGGCCGCGGCCCGTTCCCGGGCCTGGCGTTCCGCGGTGGCCTGGCGCAACAGCGAGTCGGCCCGTCCGGCGATCGAGGAGACCCGCTCCTCGGCCGTACGCACTGCGAGCCGCACCTCCATCTCGTTCTGCCGGGCCTGCGGGACCAGCGCGGCGAGCCGGTCCCGCTCCTCGGTGGACGGCTCCTCGTCGATCGGCGTGTCCTCGGCCAGCCGGAGGCGTTCCTCCAGTTCGGCGAGGCGCATCAGGTCGGTCTCCCGGGCCGCTTCGGCCTTCTGGCGGGACGCGCCGAGCCGTTCGCTCTCCGCCTTCGCCGACCGGGCCGCCGCGCCCAGTTCGGCCAGCCGCCGGGCGGCCGCGTTCCGCTCGCCCTCGGCGGCCCGTTTCTCGGTCGCGGCCAGGTTCACCGCCTGCTTGAGCTCGGCCACCTCGGCCCGGGCCTCGCCGAGCTGCTCCTTGATTTCGGCGATGGCCTGCTCGGCGGCGGTCCGCTTGGCTTTCGCCTCGTCGACCGCGGCCTGCACCTCGATGTAGCTGGTCGCCTTCGACGAGCCACCGGCCGCCGCGTAGGCACCGAGCACGTCGCCCTCCGGCGTCACCGCCCGCAGCTCCGCGTTGCCGGCGACCAGCCGGGCCGCGGCGGCGAGGTCGGGCACCAGCACCATGTCGCGCAGCACCCGGTTGAGCGCCGGGCGGATCTGCTCGGGGCAGTCGATCACCTCGGGCGCCCAGACCGCGCCCTCCGGCAGCTCGGGGCGCAGGCTCGCGAGCGAGCCCTGCATGCCGGGCCCGGCGGAACCGGCGACCACGAGATCGGCGCGACCGGCGTCGGCGATCTTGAGCGCACGCATCGCCTCGATCGCCTCGTCCACGCCGGAGAGGGCCACCGCGTCGGCGAGCCCGCCCAGCGCCGCGGCGAGCGCGACCTCGTGTCCGGGCCGGACCGTCAGCAGTGAGGCGAGGCTGCCGAGCAGGCCGGGCACCTGACCGGCCCGGGCGAGCAGCGCTCCCGCGCCGTCCTTGCGCTTGAGGCCGAGCGCCAGCGCCTCCTCTCGGGCCTTCCAGCTGGCGGCGTCCTTCTCGGCGGCGCGTTCGGCGTCGGAGAGCTCGCGGACCACCGCGGCGGCCCGGTCGTGCGCCGCGACCGCCTCGTCGTGCCGGGCGTCCAGGCCGGCGTTGTCCCGGTCGGCCTCCGACGACTCGGCCGCGACCAGGTCCACCTCGGCCTGTGCCGCCTCGGCCCGCATCAGCGCGTCGGTGTGCGCCGCCGCGAGCCGCTCGATCTCCTCGTCCGCGCTGCTGGTCCGGGCCCGCGCCGCGTTCACGTTGCCGGCGAGCTTGGCCAGGCCCTCCCGCCGGTCGGCGATCGCCTTCGCGGCCGCGCGCAGCGCGCTCTCCGCCGCGGCCAGCTCGCGTTCCAGGTCCTGGCGGTGCTCGACCGCCTCGGCCAGGCGCATCTGGTCCTCGGTGAGCGCCTCGCGCAGTTCCTCCTCCTGCTCGCGGACCTGCTCCGCCTCGGCCTCGAGCATCTCCGGGTCACGGCCGGGACGCTCGTCGTCTCCGGTGGCGGCGAGGTGACGCAGCCGCTCGGTGGCGAGCTGCTCGGTGGAGCGGAACCGTTCCTGCAGCGCGGAGAGCCGGTACCAGGCGTCCTGCGCGGCCTGCAGCAGCGGCGCGTCCTCGGCGTGCTGCGCCTCCAGGTCGGCGAGCCACCGCTGCACCTCGCGGTTCTCCTCCTCGACCTGCCCGCGCCGCTCGCGCATCGCCGACTCGTCGGCGATCTCCTTGTCCAACGTGGTGCGCAGCGTGTACAGGTCGTCGGCGAGCAGCCGGAGCCGAGCGTCGCGCAGGTCGGCCTGGATGCCGGCCGCGCGGCGGGCCACCTCGGCCTGCTTGCCGAGCGGCTTGAGCTGGCGGCGCAGCTCGTGGGTCAGGTCACCGAGACGGTTCAGGTTGACCTGCATCGCGTCGAGCTTGCGGATCGCCTTCTCTTTGCGCTTGCGATGCTTGAGGACGCCGGCCGCCTCCTCGATGAAGGCGCGGCGGTCCTCCGGCTTGGCGTGCAGCATCGCGTCGAGCCGGCCCTGCCCGACGATGATGTGCATCTCCCGGCCGATGCCGGAGTCGCTGAGCAGCTCCTGGATGTCGAGCAGGCGGCAGGCGTTGCCGTTGATCTCGTACTCACTCGCGCCGTCCCGGAACATCCGGCGGGTGATGGAGACCTCGGTGTACTCGATCGGCAGCGCGCCGTCGTTGTTGTCGATCGTGAGCGTCACCTCGGCGCGGCCCAGCGGCGCGCGACCGGCGGTGCCGGCGAAGATGACGTCCTCCATCTTGCCGCCGCGCAGGGCCTTGGCGCCCTGCTCGCCCAGCACCCAGGCGATGGCGTCGACGACGTTGGACTTGCCGGATCCGTTCGGGCCCACGACACAGGTGATGCCCGGCTCCAGCCGCAGCGTGGTAGCGGAGGCGAAGGACTTGAAGCCCTTGACCGTCAGGCTCTTGAGGTGCACGGATCTCCGAGGGTCGGCGGTGGTCTGCTGGTGGCAGGCTACCCGCAGAGCATCGGCGGAACGGTGACACGCCGCGCCCGAGGGTCCCGCGCAACCGCGAAAGTCAGGCAAAAAGCTGCGCGCCGCCACGAATGTGGAGGCGCGCTTTTTCTTTAGTTCTTCACTTCGTGCGAACTAGCGGTGCGAGGGGATGAACGCCGGGAGGTCACCCCGCGGACTCACCGGCGGCCGGGTGGAGCTCAGGTCAGGGCGGGCTCGGTCAGCCGCGCGAAATCGTCTGCCTCCGCGGCTGCCGCCGCGAGACGATCATTTTCCGCCCGGAGGCGGGTGACCTCGAACTCCAGGGACTGCACCCTGGAACGCAGTCGGGTGACCTCGTCGAGCAGGCGCCGGTCGGGCGCCGCACCTACGTGGCCGTAGAGGGCCTTCGCCATCGTGACTCCTTGTGACGCGCTGCGTCTCGTTGTGATGCGTTGCCGGAAAGGCCGGCCAACGTGCGCCCAGTACGGTGCACTGCACCAGCGATCACGGGCACGCGTGAACGCAGAACCCTGTCAGGTGATCAACAGAGTTCTTAAGGTGCGGAAGCTCATGCCACGAACGGATCGGGGCGTGAGTGGGCGCGACTGGCGACACCTCCATAGTCCGCCGATACCCATGCTCCGTCAAGCCGAGGCATTCGTGGTGGCGCGCTTCTTCTCAGTGAATCACGCCACCAACACGGTTTAGCTGCGGTTATGCGCCTTCTGCCAGTTTCGTGAAGCGGCCCGCATCCCGAGAGGAAGCCGGGACCGCCCCGACCTGGCGTCAGTGTCGACACCACCCATCGGCAGCGGCCGCGCCCACCTGAGACCCCGCCCGGGGCGCTTTTCCGGCCGGATCGGCGTCGCATCAATGCCCCTTCCGGGCAAAAACGGGCAAAGACGGCGTACATATGTGTGCAAAAGGGTCGTAATTGTGTCGCCTAGGCGACAGGCTCCAGTGACTTCGGCGGGCTGCGTCGTTGCCCCCACCGTGAATCCAACCCCGTCGCGCGAGCGCATCTGTCTGCTCACCGGCGGCGGGTACCCGTACCGGCGGGACGCCCTCGGAGGGTGGTGCCGGACCCTCGTGGAGGGCCTGCGCCGGTTCCGCTTCGAGCTGCTGACCGTCACGGACCGTGAACTCCCGTCCGCGCCGGCGTACCCGCTCCCGTTCAATGTCGGCTCGTCGCACGCCGTCGCGCTGGGCCGTGAGACTGCCCGCGCCGGACGCCGCCGCCCCCGTGCGCCGGAGGAGGCCGGTGAAGCGGCGGCGCTGCTCTGCCGCGGGCTGCTGAGCGTGGACGGACACGGCGCCGGGGAGTTCGGTGACGGTCTGCGCCGGCTCGCCGGGCTGACCGGGCGGCCCGACCCGCTCGCCGGGGTCCCGTTCACCGACGCCCTGATCGAGGCGTGGCGCGAGCGGCAGGCCGGAACCGGCTCGGACACCACCCCGCTCCCCCGGCTCAGCGTGCGGGACGCGCGCACCGCCGCCACCCTGCTGCGGCACGCCCTGCGAGCGCTCGCCGTGGAACTCCCCGACGCCGAGCTCGTGCACTGCGTCGGCGGGACCACGCCCCTGCTCGCCGCCCTGGCCGGCCGGTGGCGCACCGGCGTTCCGCTGCTGCTCACCGAGGCCCGCGCGCCGGTGCCCCGGCAACGGCCCGCCGAGGACCGGCTCTCGCCCGCCGTGCGGACCGTGCTGCGGCGGTTCCGGGCCGGGGTGGCACGCGCCGGATACGCCGAGGCGGAGCTGATCGCGCCGTTGAGCACGTACCACCACGGGTGGGCGCTGGAGCACGGCGCGCTGCCGGCACGGCTGGTGCAGGTGCCCGCCGGCGTCGATCCGCGCGACTACCCCGGAGCGGTCGAGCTCAGTGCGGCGCCGGCCGTCGTCTGGGCCGGCAGCGGCGGGCCGGACAGCGGGCTCACGCTCGTGCTGGACGCGTTCATCGAGGTGGCGGCCGCCGTGCCGGGGACCGTGCTGCACCTGGTCGGGGTCACCGCGGCTCACGAGGAACACTGCGCGCAGCGGATCGAGCGCGCCGGGCTGGGCCGCACCGTACGGCTGCATCCGCTGCCCGCCGACCCCCGGGACCGGTACACGGCCGGGCACGTCGTCGCCCATGTGCCGGGACCGGCCGATCCGCCGTACCGGCTGGTGGAGGCCATGATGTCGGGCCGGGCCGTGGTCGGTGTGGACGTCGGGCCGGCCGGCGAGACCCTCGGCACGACCGGGCTGCTGGTGCCGCCGGACGAACCGTCCGAACTGGCCATCGCCATCGTCGGGCTGCTCCGCGACCCGGCCCGCCGCCGCACGCTCGGCGACGCGGCACGGCAGCGGGCGATGAGCCACTTCACCGTCGACCGGGTCGTGCGCGTCTACGGCGCGCTCTACACCGATCTCGCCGCGCCACCGCCGGCGCCGGCCTTCGAACTCGCGCTCGCCGTCCCGGCGCCGCGGACCACGACGCCGGCCACGGTGCGCTGGCTGACCGGAGAGAACCGATGACCATCACGCCTTCACGCGGCGTACCCGCGACGCAGACCCGGTCGGCACGGAACCGGGCCCGCCGGCGGGCGGCCGGCGGGGATCCCCGGCACGCGTTCGACGAGCTGGCACCACCCCGGAGGCGGGCCGGTGGCCGCCACTCGGCCGAGCCGGCGCCGCCGGTCCCGGCCGGTGTGGACCCGACCGGCGGTGGTGCCGCGGTCGTCGCTCTGCCGGCCGCCACGGGACGGGGTGGATCACCGTCCGGGGAGGGCGAGCGCGCCGACCCGTACCCGAGGAGAAGCAGGCGCCGCGCCCGCCGCGGCTTTCTCGGCGGCGCGCTGGTGCGCTGCTGCCTCTATCTGGGACCGCTCAGCGTCGCCGTGGCCGCCGCGCCGTCGCTGAGCGTGGTCGCGTGGCAGGTGCCGGCCGTGATGCTGCTGCTCGGCTGGAGCGCGGCACAGGGTCTGACCAGCATGGGCGTTGTCGCGGCCCGGCGGAACGGCCCGGAGGCGGCGGCCCGGCTCGTCGGATCCGGGTTCGCCGCGGTGACGGGCCTGTGGTGCGCCCTCGTCTGGATCGCGCCGGACTCGCTGCTCGGACCGAGCCGCGGGCTCGCCGCCGCCGTCGGCGCCCTCGGGCTGATCACCCTCGGCAGCGTGACGTGTGCGCTGGTCAGCCGCTCCGAGGGAGTGATCTCCCTGTGGTTCGTGCCGTGCTGGCTGCTCGCCCTTTTCACCACCGCGGGCAATGCCGGCGTCCCCTGGGCCGCCACGCCCGTCGACGCGCTGCTGCCCGCCGCGATCGTGGCGGTGGCGGTGCGCGCGTTCCGGCCGGCCGTGCTCGCCCGCCCCGGACCCGGTCGGCTGACCGGATCGGATCGCCGGCGCGGGCTGTCCTACGTGGTCATCGGGGCGTCGCAGGCAGTCTGCGTGATGCTGCTCTGGCGTACCGGTCCGGCCGTCACCCCGCTGCCCGCGGCGCTGCCTCTGCTGATCGCCGTACCGGTGCTGGAGACCCTGATCAGCTGGCACACCTACCGGATCGAGGCCGCGCTCGACTCCGCCTCCGACTCCGCGGAGTTCGGCCGGCACCTCCGCAACGTCACCGCGATCACGCTGGCCGGTCTCCTGCCGCCGCTCGCCGCCGGCGCCGGGCTCGCGGTCGCCGCCTACCGGCTCCCCGAACTCCGGGACGGCGTGCTCGCCCTGGCCGCGGGAACCCTGCTGGGCGGGGTGTTCGCCGTGACGTTCCTGCTGGCGGCGCGCTGCCGCACCGGCATCGCCGCCAGCCTCGCCGCCGTGCCACCGCTGGCCGCCGCGATCATCGCCCTCGCTCCGGACTCGCCGGCGCCCGCATCCCTGGCGCTCTCATCTCTGATGCCCGCATCCGCCGGCCCGTTGCCGGCCGCCGTCGCCGTGCTCGCAGCGGCGCACCTGGCCGGCCTGCTCATCGTCGCCCTGACCGCTGCCGATCTACGGAGGACGCCGTGAAGACACTGTTCCCCCCTTACGCCCACCCGTCCCCCTCGCTCGAACTGGACGCCGACACCTGGATCGTCCGCGAGCACCCCGGCGACCGCCGGACCCTGCACCAGTCGCTCGGCCGCATCGACCTGGACTGGGGCAGCCGCTCCCTGGCCGACGTGCTGACCGATGTGGATGCCTGGCGCGCGGACGGGGTGGAGGGGTTGTTCCTCGATCGCGCGCCGGCCGGGTCGGGCGGGGTGGGGCCGGTAGCGTTGACGGTCAGGTTGGCGGCGCGGCGCGGGTTGCATCGGGTGGTGCTGAATCCGGGCGTGCCGACCCACCCCCTTTATCGGGATTTAGGCGTACGAATCTGCTCGTTCGAGGGGCCGTGGGACGCGTACCAGAACTGGGACGGCGATGGGAGCCGCCCCGGGGACGGCCACATCGTGCACGGCGTCCCACCCGAGCTGCTCACCGCCGCCCGTCGGTTGATGGGACGCCGCGGGGCGGGGTTCGGCCTGGCCACGGACCTCAGCCCCCGTCGCAGCGTGGCGACGTCCGGGCGTGGGGCGCACGCGGCCGAGTGAGTGTTTCTCTTCCTCGGGGTACGCACTGAGCAGTCCCCACCCGCAGCCGATCCCGTCACCCGGTCTTCCGGGCGACTGACGTCCGCCGGGCCGGCGCTTCCCGCCGCCGGCCCCGGCGCCCCCTCCCGGCCGGGGTCACCGCAATGCCACTCACCTTAAGTTGATCACTCTGTTGACGTGCTGCTCCGGTTGCCCGGGTGGAGCGCCGCCGACCGCCGCACCGACCGGCCGCGCCGCATTGGCGGGGCCTGGCCCGAGACGTCCCGGCGTGGTCACGTCCGCTGGCATGGACGAGGTCACACACAACGCCACCGCCGCATGGACGAGGTCCCACCCAACGCCACCGCCGCATGGACGAGGTCCCACCCAACGCCACCGCCGCATGGACGAGGTCCCACCCAACGCCGGCGCCGCGGGGATCAGGTCACACGCAAGGCCCGTGCCACAGGGATCCGGTCACACGCAACGCTTATGTGGCGATCCATCAACGCCAGGGCCGGGATGGAAGCACACGAACCGTTTCCGTGCGACCTCATCGCGGCCGGCGCGAACGTCGGCGCGCCGCCGCCCCGCGACAGAGCCGCATCGTGAGCCGCCACCCACCCACGAGCCCACCGTGAGCCGCCCTGCCGTTCACCACCCGAACGGGAGATCAACGTGAGCCCGAGTGGCATCACGCGCACGCCAGCCGTAGCCGGCGCAGGTCTCGCGGCCGTTTTTGCCTGCGCGCACTACGGCTCGCGCACGCCGGCCGTAGCCGGCGCAGGCTTCCCGGCCGTTTTACCTGCGCGCACTACGGCTCGCGCACGCCGGCCGTAGCCGGCGCAGGCTTCCCGGCCGTTTTACCTGCGCGCACTACGGCTCGCGAGCGCCCCCACGCCACTTCGCTTGAGTTGATCTCGGCTTCGGCCGGGTGCGGCGATCGGCAGGGGGCGGATCTTGGTCGGCGAGCGGAGTCCCGGATCGTCCAGCGGCGGGTCGTCAGCGGCGGGCTGTCAGCGGCGGGGGCGGGGCTGGCAGCGGGGGCAGCTGAACGAGGAGCGGTTCATGAACTGCTCCCGCCGGATGATGGCGCCGCACCGCGGGCACGGCTCGTTCTCCCGGCCGTAGGCGTTCAGCGAGCGGTCGAAATAGCCGCTCTCGCCGTTCACGTTGACGTACAGCTCGTCGAAGCTGGTGCCGCCCGCCACGATCGCCTCGGACAGCACGTCGCGCACGTGGGCCAGCAGGCGTTTCGCGGCCGGGCGGGTGATCTGGTCGGTGGGGCGGGCGCCGTGCAGCTTGGCCCGCCACAGTGCCTCGTCGGCGTAGATGTTGCCGACACCGGAGATCAGGGTCTGGTCGAGAAGGGCTCGTTTGATCTCGGTGTGGCGGCCGCGCAGGCGGGCCACGAAGGCCTCGTCGTCGAAGAGCGGGTCCATCGGGTCACGGGCGATGTGGGAGATCTCGCCGGGCAGCTCGGCGCCGCCTTCGGAGACCGAGAGGCCGCCGAACGTACGCTGATCGACGAAACGCAGCTGGGGGCCGCCGTCGGTGAAGGTGAAGCGGACCCGCAGGTGTTTCTCGTCGGGTGCCTCGGCGGGCTGCATCAGCAGCTGGCCGCTCATGCCGAGGTGGGCGATGACCGCGTCGCCGGAGTCCAGCGGCAGCCAGAGGTATTTGCCCCTCCGGGAGATGTCCAGGATGGTGCGACCGGCCAGGACCGCGGAGAAGTGGGCGTCGCCGGGCAGGTGCCGGCGGATGGCACGCGGGTGGTGCACCTCGGCGGCGGCGATCGTGCGGCCGGCCACCCACTTGGACAGGCCCTGGCGGACGGTCTCGACCTCGGGGAGCTCAGGCACGTGGAGAACCTTTCTACAACGTGTACGGCCAGACGGTGACCAGATAGGCGCCGTACCAGAGTCCGAACACCGCCCACGCCGTGATCGACAGGATCGCGACCCGGGGACGGGCCCGTGAGGCGGCGACCGCGGCCGGCAGCAGCGTCAACAGTACGGGCAGCAGCAGGCGCGGCTTGGAGTGGTAGAAGCCGGCCTGGCCGTACACCAGGATCATCGCCACCACTCCGTAAACCGCGAGGGGCAGCCACGGCTTCCCGGACAGCGCGACCCCGGCGGCGGCCAGCGCGGCCAGGAGGATCAGCGCCACGCTCATCGGGATCCAGCCGTCACCCGTACGCAGGGTGGTCTTGAGAAATGCGAAGGTGCTGGAACCGTAGTCGAACGTGGTGCCCCAGCCCGCAGTCTGAATCTTGAACCAGGCGTCGAGGTCGCCGACCCGCCACGCCACCCAGCCGATGTAGAGCGGCACGCCGGCGAGGGCGGCCGCCGCCGCGGCGAGCGGTTCCCAGGCGAACCGGCTCTCGGCCTTGCGAATCTCCCTGACGGCGATCACCGCGGCCACCGCGAGCGCCAGCGCGGCCGCCGCACCGGTCGGGCGGCTCAGCGCGGTGAGCAGGCCGAGCAGGCCGGCCGCCCACCAGACCCGCCGATGCGCGGCCACCAGCATCCCGGCGACCAGGGCGAGAAAGATGCTTTCCGAGTACGCCATGGAGAGCACCACCGAAGCGGGCGCCGAGCAGCAGATCGCCACCAGGGCCCAGCCGGCCCGTTTCCCGTAGAGGCTGGTGCCGAGCAGGTGCAGGGCGACCGCCGCCCCGATCGACGCGAGCCACGCGACGAGGATCGCCGCGGTCGACGCGGGCAGGCCGATCGCGGCCCCGAGCCGGATCAGGATCGGGTAGACCGGGAAGAACGCCAGCTCGTTGCCCTGCAGCACGCCGTTCGCGTCGTAGGTGTACCCGTGCGGGTACCCGTCCATCGCGACCCGCAGGAACCAGCCGCCGTCCCAGACGAGCAGCCGGTCCCAGACGCTGCGTGGCTCGGCGGTCGCCCCGCCCAGCCACCAGATCATGAGAAGTTGGCCGGCCCGGGTGAGCGCGAGGATGCCGATCGCGGTCCCGACACCCTGCGCAGCGCCCGCTTTGTCCCAGAGGCGCTCTTTATGCGCCACCATGGTCTCCGTCTCCACGCCCGGGATCATGGCACGTCCGGCACCGATTCCTCAGCCTCCGCACGGTCCGTCAGGGTTCGCCAGGCCGCCGCGGCGGCCCGTTGCTCGGCCTGCTTCTTGCTGCGGCCCTCGGAGCCGCCGTAGCGCTCACCGGCCACCACCACCCAGGCGGTGAACGTCTTCGCGTGGTCCGGGCCGGAGTCCTCGATCTCGTAGTCCGGCACGCCCAGGCCGAGAGCGGCGGTGAGTTCCTGCAGGCTGGTCTTCCAGTCCAGGGCCGCGCCCCGGCTCGCCGACTCGAGCATCAGCGGGTCGAAGAGCCGGTGGATCACCTCGCCGGCGACCTCCAGCCCGTGCTCCAGGTAGATCGCGCCGAGCAACGCTTCCAGGGTGTCGGCGAGGATGCTCGCCTTGTCCCGTCCCCCGGTGGTCTCCTCGCCCTTGCCGAGCAGCAGGTGCGGCCCGAGGCCCAGCGGTCCCAGGCCACGCGCCACGTCGGCGAGCGCGTGCATGTTGACCACGCTGGCCCGGAGCTTGGCGAGCTGCCCCTCGGGCAGGTCCGGGTGGTTGTGGAAGAGCGCCGACGTGATCACCACGCCGAGCACCGAGTCGCCGAGGAACTCCAGCCGCTCGTTGGTGGGCAGACCACCGTTCTCGTACGCGTACGAGCGGTGGGTCAGCGCGCGTTCCAGAAGCTCCGGCTTGAAGGGAATGCCGAACGCCTCCTCCAGCGGCTCGGTGGACGGACGGCGACGCTTGTCAATCATGCGATACCTCGCTGTATCTGAGCAGATCGGCGATGGCCGCGACCGAGGCGCGGCGATGCAGGTCCGCCGCGTGGGCGATGCCCGCGGCGAGATCGGAACCGGAGGCCGCGCCGTGGCAGACCACGACGGTGCCACCCACCCCCAGGAGCACGGCGGCCCGCGGGGGCATCTCCTGGGAGATCAACGGTGGCCCGGCCAGCGCGTAACCGGTCTCCAAGCCTTTGAGCAGGATGTTTCCGGTGAAACCGTCGGTCACCACGACGTCCGCGGCCGCACCGAGGACGACGTCGCCGCCCTCGACCAGCCCGGCGTAGCTCGCACCGGCGGGCAGGGGCCGGGCGGCCAGCAGCGGAGGGAGGGCACGGCGCAGGCGATCGCCCTTGCCGGGCTCGGTGCCGATGGTGAGCAGGCCGACGCGGGGGTTTTTCACGTCGAGAACCGCTGATGCGTACGCGGCGCCGAGGCCCGCGTGCACCAGCAGGGTCTCCTCGTCCGGGTCGACGGACGAGCCGACGTCGAGGAGGACGATCCGGCCGGCAGCCGTGGGCAGCACCGCGGCGAGGGCCGGTCGGCGCACACCGGGCCAGCGGCCCAGTTCCCGGGCCGCGGAGAGAACCGTGGCGCCGGTGTCACCGGCCGAGACCAGAGCGTCGGCGCGCCCCTGGGCGACCGCGCGGGCCGCGCCCCGGGCGGTGCCGGACGTGGTGATTGTGGTGCTGATGCGCTGCCGATCCGCGGGATCGAGGGCAGCGAGGATCGCGTCGGCGGCTTCAGCCGGGCCGACGAGGGTCAGGTGCAGGGCGGGATCGGCCTGAGCGGCACGCAGAGCGCCGTCAACCACGACGGCGGGAGCTTGGTCCCCGCCGAGGAGGTCGACGGCGATCCGCGCGGTGCCCGGCTCCCCGACAGTCCGCTGTCCGGGAGCCGTTGCACCGATGGTTCGCCATCGCTCCGGTGCGACCCGCCCGATGATCGGGCGTGTCACGCGACGACGTCAGACCTCGAGGACCTGACGGCCGTTGTAGGTGCCGCAGACCGAGCAGGCGGTGTGCGGAAGCTTCGGCGACTTGCACTGGGGGCACGCCGCGGTGACGACCGCGGTGGCCTTCCAGTTGGCCCGGCGCGAGCGGGTGTTGCTGCGCGACATCTTGCGCTTGGGGACGGCCACGGTACTACTCCTTAGAATATTGCTCTTGCTGCGGCGCAGCCGCCTCAGGCGACTCAGCTGTCAGGTTGCGCAAAGCGGCCCAGCGGGGATCGACGTCCTCGTGGCTGTGATCGGCCGGAAGGTCGTCGAAGTGCACCCCGCACTCGGGGCACAACCCTGGGCAGTCCGGCCGGCAGAGCGGGTTGGTCGGCAGGGTCAGCACGATCGCGTCCCTAATCGCCGGCTCCAAGTCGAGCAGGTCGCCCTGCATCCGCCCCACCTCGTCGTCGTCGGTGGTCTCCTCGGTGGTGCTGTCCTCGTAGGCGAACAGCTCCGCGATGGAGACCTCGAACGACGTGCCGATCTCGTTGAGGCACCGCCCGCACTCGCCCGAGAGCGAGCCACGAACGGCGCCGCTGATGTAGACCCCCTCGGAGACCGACGTCATGCTCAGATCGAGCTCGAGGTCGGAACCCTCGGGGACCGAGATCAGCTCCAGACCGAGGTCCGCCGGCGCCGGCACCACCCGACTCAGGGCACGCGTCGCACCAGGCTGCCGGGGAAGTTTCGTCGTGTCGACGACAAGCGGCTGCCTGGGATCCAGGTGACTCTGCGGTGACTTGGGCATCGTGATTCCTCAGCCATAGGTAGGCCGACCGAAAACATTACCTGAGCTTGGTTGACGTCGTCGAATCGGGCTCCGCTTAGAAGGGGAGAGGCCGCTCACTGTCCTCGCCCTGGAAAGTGCCGATCTCGCGGAGCGCGTGCATCTTGTCACGGCCCCGCTCTATCGAGGCGAGTGCCCTGGTCAGGAACTGTTCGAAGTTGGCGAGGGCGGTGTCGACGTAGTCGTCCACCTCCTCGCGGAGCCGCTGCGCCTCGGTGCGCGCCTCGGCGATGATCCGCGCGCCCTCGTGCTCGGCCGAGACGGTGATCTCGTTGACCGAGACCAGCCGGGCGTGCTCGGCCTCACCCTCGCTGACGATCCGGTCGGCCTCGCGGCGGCCGGCCTCGATGATCCGGTCGCGCTCCTCCAGCACCGCCGCCGCCTTGCGCAGCTCGGAGGGGAGCTCGGACCGGAGGATCTCGAGCCGGTCGATCATTTCGACACGGTCGAACATGAAATTCGTACGAGACATGGGTACGGAGCGCGCGTCCTGCACGAAATCGATGATCTCGTCGATCCGATCGAGTGGATCCACCAGTTCCTCACCTCTCCGTTTGCAGCATCGCCCGAACGTTACTGCGTCTCCGGCGTACCGGAATTCGGCGCGCCGGAGCCGATCAGTTCTGCTTCAGCCGGCTGATCAGACGCTCGAGCACCGGGTCGGGCAGGTACGCCGACGCGTCGCCGCCCCACTTGACCACGTCTTTGACGAGGCTCGACGAGAGGAACGAATAGAGCGGATTGGTCGGCATGAACAGCGTTTCCACACCGGACAACCCGATGTTCATCTGCGCCATCTGCAACTCGTAGTCGAAGTCGCTGACCGCGCGCAGTCCCTTGACCACCACGGCCGCGCCCTGGTCCCGGCAGAAGTCCACCAGCAGTCCGTGGAACGCGGCGACGCGGACGTTGCCGTACTGGGCGGTGGACTCGCCCAGCATCTCGAGCCGTTCCTCGATGGTGAAGAGTCCCACCTTCGACTGATTGATAAGCACGCCGATGATGACCTCGTCGAAGAGCCTGCTGGCCCTTCCGATGATGTCGAGATGTCCGTTGGTGACAGGATCGAAGGAGCCTGGACACACCGCTCGTCTCATGATCGGCGACCGTACCAAAGAGTGGTCTCGCCGTAACGCCGGGTGCGCTCTCCGACAAGACCGTCCACCCAGCTCAACGGGCCACTGCGACGGGATCTTTCGAAAACCACGACGGCGTCCGGCGCGAGCCAGTCCTGGGACACCAGAAGCTCCTGCACAGTGTCCACCTCGTCGGCGTCCAACGCGTACGGCGGATCGGCGAAGATCACGTCGTAGGGGCCGCCGTCCGGGGGTCCGGCGAGGACCTGCAGCACCTTTCCGGTCACCACGCGCGCGGCCGGTCCGACACGGAGAGCCACCACGTTGTCACGGATCACCCGTGCGGCTTTGGCATCCGATTCCACCATCAGGGAGTGTGCGGCACCCCGGGAGAGCGCCTCGAGGGCGACCGCGCCGGACCCGGCATAGAGGTCGGCGAACCGCGCATCGGAAATGTCCGTCATGGTGTCGAGTGAGCTGAACAGCGCCTCTCGCACACGGTCCGAAGTGGGCCTCGTGTTCGCGCCGGCGGGGGCGGAGAGCCGGCGACCGCCGTGCAGGCCCGCGATAATCCTGGTCATCACCGCTGACGCTACTTCACCAGCAAAGTCAAGCCACCAGCCAGTGAAGATTTCCCTCGTCACGGGCACTACGCGCGACGGCACCGTTCCGTTCGGTGCATGGAAGATCTCGGATTGATATCAAGAGGCTTGGAGGCCCCTGCGCGGTTTCTTTGATCTCGTGAAGTGACTATGGTCGGGCGACGTTGCGGGTCCGTTCTATCGTTCCCGCCGATGACGCGGGGAGGCGTTGTCGCAGGTGTCGCTACGTCCACAAGCGACAGATGCGGGCCCCTCGTGCGCACCTTCCTGACCCCTTACACAGGAGATGGCGTGAACCTGCCCCAGTCCCCGCTCCGCCGCTTCGGCTCGCTGGCCGCCGGCACCGTCCTCGGCCTCGCCGGCGTCGCGGTCGTCGCATCGCCCGCTTTCGCCCACCACAGCGAGGTCACGGGCGAGTACTGCAAGACCGCCAGCGGTGACCTGAACGTCACCTGGAACCTCGACGCCGTCGGCCAGCACGTGGGCGAGCCCCGCCCGTACCGGCTGGTCACGTGGAAGCCGAGCCCGGCCGGCACGGTCACGAACATCGCCGCCACCGAGGACGAGAACAAGTTCCCGTACACGGCGGGCACGGTCGTCACCGGCAAGCAGACGATCACCGGCGCCGAGCCGGGAACCGTCCCCACGGTCGAGTACAAGGCCAAGTTCGACAACGGTCACGGCGACATCGACGTGCGGACCGCCAAGGCCGTGGACAAGGGCGCCTGTGCCCCCACCGAGCAGCCGCCCGCCGAGGAGGAGCCGCCGCCCGCCGAAGGGGAGCAGCCGCCCGCCTCACAGTCGCCGTCGGCCTCGCCGAGCGCCTCCCAGTCGCCGTCGGCCTCGCCGAGCGCCTCCGAGGAGCCGGAGATCCCCACTGAGGACATCCCGGTCGACGCGGACATCAAGGAGATCTTCGAGGTCACCTGCGACACCATGACGATCGGCCTCGACAACCCGGCCGACAGCCTGCCGATCAACCTGCACTACAAGACGAGCAAGGGCGAGGAGCGCGACCTCACCATCAACCCGGGTGAGGCCAAGAGCGAGAAGTTCAGCGCCTCCGAGGGCTTCACGGTCGACCTGACCATCTCGATCAGCGCCGAGGGCGAGACCTTCAGCGAGACCGTCACCGTCCCGTGGGAGAAGCCGGCCGGCGAGGACTGCGACGGCGGCACCGGCGGCGGCCTGCCCGTCACCGGTGCGGCTGCCGGCGGCATCGCCGGTGGCGCCGCGGCCCTGCTGGCCGTGGGTGCGGTCCTCTTCATGCTGGCCCGTCGCCGCAAGGTGAAGTTCACCGCCTGATTTGAGCAGTAAGTACCACCGCACACTTGCGCGGCATCAACCGGGGGGCGCGTCGACATCACTTCGTCGGCGCGCCCTTCGTCACTCCTCTCGTTCCCCCTGGAGAACAACTTGCGAACCACCCCCCTCCGCCGTGCCGCGCTCGTCGCGGCCGGCGCGCTGCTGGGCCTGACCGGCCTGATCGGCGTCGCCTCCCCCGCCAGCGCCACGAACCACGGCTCCGAGCCGCTGCCCGGCTGCGTCTCGGCCGACAAGGCACCGCTCAGCGTCTCGGGATGGCAGAAGGGCAAGACGGACGCCGTCGTCAAGTACGACGGTCCCGCTCCCCTGTGTCAGGACCTCGTCGTCAACATGCTGACCTACACGGCGACGTCCTCCAGCTTCAAGCTGCCGCAGTACCTCTTCGACAGCCAGACGCTGCAGATCAAGAAGGACGCCACCTCCGGCACGCTGGAGTTCTCCGGCGCCGAGGTCCCGGGCTGCTTCGCGCAGATCGACCTGGTCCGTGGCGAGCGCATCATCAACCCGCTGAAGAGCGACAACGACCTGTACGGCGACCGCAAGCTCAAGTGGTGGAACGGTGGCGAGGGCGAATGCTCCGCCAAGCCCGTCGCCGAGCCGATCGCGGACTGCACAGGCGCCGCCTCGGTCAAGCTGATCAACCCGCAGACCACGAAGGAGACCACCTTCGACGTCACCGCGGAGGGCGGCTTCACCAAGACTGTCGTCATCGAGCCGAACGACTTCGGCACCGTCGAGATCCCGGCCGACAACGCCAAGAACATCGTGGTGAAGGCGAACGGCAAGGAGCTCTACAACGGCACCCCGAGCAAGCCCGAGGACTGCCCGAAGCCGCAGCCGACCCCGGCCGTGCTCACCCCGTCCAGCACCTGTGACGGCCTGACCTTCACGGTCAAGAACCCGGGCGACGGCAAGGACGTGACCGTCACCTTCACACCGAGCCAGGGCAACGGCGACGCCAAGGTCGTCACCCTGAAGCCGGGCCAGGACACCGAGGTCACCTTCCCCGCCAAGGAGAACCTGGCCGTCACCGTCTCCGGTGACATCACCGCCTCCAACGGCGTCGTGACCTGGACCAAGCCGGAAGAGTGCGAGACCCCCGTCAAGCCGAGCACCCCGGCTTCCGAGGGCCCGTCCGAGCAGCCTTCCGAGGGCCCGTCCGAGGAGCCGTCGGCGACCCCGTCCGAGTCGGTCAGCGAGTCCGCCTCGCCGTCCGTGTCGGCCACCACCAGCACCACGCCGGTCGCCACCACCCCGGTGAGCGACAACGAGGACGGCGGCTCGCTGCCGGTCACCGGTGCCGCTGCCGGTGGCATCGCGGGCGGTGCGGCTCTGCTGCTCGTCGTGGGCGCCGGCCTGTTCTTCATGGCCCGTCGCCGCAAGCTGAACTTCAAGGCCTGACGTAACAAACCGTAAGAACGAGAAGGGCGCGCCGATCACGGCGCGCCCTTTTCGCTATCCCAGGGGCGGGAACGATCCGTCCTCGCGAGGCGGGTACGGACTGACGGTCATCACCGCCGAGACCGGCAGCGGACCGTAGATGTGCGGGAACTGCCGCCCGTCCGGTGACGGCGGGACACCGTCCTCCCAGACCACCGGCACGTCCACCAGAGCGGGGTCGATCTCCAGCACCAGGAGATCGGTACGGCCCCGGAACCTCGCCGTCGCCGGGACGTGCACCCAGTCGGGCGGTGAGCAGTGGATGAAACCCTCGGTGGCGAGCGTGTCGCCCTCGTAGGAAGCGGCTGACGGATCCCACGCGTCACGCGGGCAGATGTGCAGGATCATCCCTTCTCCAAGTACTCGGCGCGTTCTTCGTCGACCAGCGCGGCCACCGAGGCGGCCAGCGCCGGATAGCGGGAGAGGTCGGGATCGTCGCCGATCAGCTCCGACGCCTCCGCCCGGGCCTCCTTGATCAGTTTCTCGTCGCGCAGCAGCGAGAGCAGCCGCAGGTGCGAGTGCTTGCCGGACTGGGACGCGCCCAGCACGTCACCCTCTCGGCGCTGCTCCAGGTCGATCTCGGAGAGTTTGAAGCCGTCCGTCGTGGAGGCCACCGCGTCCAGCCGCTCCCGGGCCGCCGATCCCTCGGCTGCCTCGGTGTGCAGCAGGCAGATGCCGGGCGCCGAGCCACGGCCGACCCGGCCGCGCAGCTGGTGCAGCTGGGACACCCCGAACCGGTCGGCGTCCAGGATCAGCATGACCGTCGAGTTCGGCACGTCCACCCCCACCTCGATCACCGTGGTCGCCACCAGCACGTCCAGGTCACCGGCGGCGAACGTACGCATGACCCTGTCCTTGTCCTCGGCCGGCATCTTGCCGTGCAGCATGCCGATCCGCAGGCCCTTCAGGTACTCGTGCTCGAGCAGCGGCAGCACCTCGGTGACCGCCAGCGGGGGCCGGCGGGCACCCTCGTCACCCTCTTTCGGAGGCGACTCGTCGTCCTCCCCGATCCGCGGGCACACCACGTAGGCCTGATGCCCGGCCCGTACCTCCTCCTTGATCCGCACCCAGGCACGGTCCAGATAGGCCGGTTTGTCCAGGGCGGGAACCACGTGCGACGCGATCGGCGACCGGCCCCGCGGCAGCTGCGACAGCACCGACGTCTCCAGGTCGCCGTAGACGGTCATCGCCACCGTGCGCGGAATCGGCGTGGCGGTCATCACCAGCACGTGCGGGGGCCGGGCCGCCTTGGCGCGCAACGCGTCCCGCTGCTCCACACCGAACCGGTGCTGCTCGTCGACGACCACCAGCCCGAGATCCTTGAAGTCGACCCCCTCGTACAGAAGGGCGTGTGTGCCGACCACGATGCCGGCGGTCCCGTCCGCGACCTTGGCCAGCGCCGCACGCCGGGCCGCCGCGCCCAGCGAGCCGGTCACCAGGGTCAGCTGGGTTCCCTCCGGGTCGCCGTCCAGCTCACCGGCTCGGCCGAGCGCGCCGAGCTGCGCGCTGATCCCGCGGAAGTGCTGCGTCGCGAGCACCTCCGTCGGCGCCAGCAGAGCCGCCTGCCCACCGGCGTCCACGACCTGCAGCATCGCCCGTACCGAAACGAGGGTTTTGCCGGAACCGACCTCGCCCTGCAGCAGCCGGTGCATCGGATGCGGCCGGGCCAGGTCCGCGGCGATCTCCTCACCGACCTGACGCTGCCCCTCGGTCAGCTCGTAGGGCAGCGCGGCGTCGAACTTCGCGAGCAACCCGGCCTCCGCGCGGGGCCGGGCGGTGCCGGGCGCCAGGGCCGCACGCGCCCGGCGTTGCACGAGCGTCAGCTGTACGGCCAGCGCCTCGTCCCACTTCAGCCGGTGTTTCGCCCGGTACAGCGCCTCCTCCGAGCTCGGCCGGTGAATCTCGCGCAGCGCCGTCCCGATGCCGACCAGGCCGCGCTTGCCCCGCACGTCGCCGGGCAGCGGATCGGTCGGCGGCGCAAACGTGTCCAGCAGCGTCCGCACACACTTCGCGATCGTCCACGTCGGCACCGCCTGCGCCGCCGGATAGACCGGGATCAGCGCGCCGGCGAACTCCTCGATCTCGGCCGCCGCGTCGTCCTGCGTGGCGTCGGCCTTGAGCAGCTGATAGGCGGGCCCGTTCAGCTGACGCTTGCCGCGGAAGTCGGTGACCTTGCCGGCGAACAGGCCCCAGACACCCTTGCGCAGCTCCCGCTCACGCCACGCCTGGTTGAAGAAGGTGCAGGTCAGCGTCGCGCCCGAGCCGTCGCCGATGGTCACCTCGAGCATGTTGCCCTTGCGCGCCCGGAACGGTTTCAGACTGATCCCCTGCACCTGGGCCAGCACCGTGACCTGCTCGTCCACCTCCAGCCGGCGCAGGTCGGTGTGCTCGCCGCGCTCGTCGTAACGCCGCGGGAAGTGGTAGATCAGGTCCCCCGCGGTGTGCAGGTCCAGGTGGTCGGCGAGAGCCTTCGCGGTCTTCGCGCCGAGCACCTTGGTGAGCGGGGTGTCGGTCGTGGTCATTCGACTCCTGCCAGAAGGTGGTACCGCGGTTGTCCGCCCGCGTAGCACTGCAACTCGATGAAGGGCCAGGTCCGGTGGGTGTGCTCGCGTATCCGGTCCTCGAGGTCCGGCGGGGCGTCCGCGCCGAGCACGCAGGTGACCAGCTCGCCACCGCCGCCGAGCATCCGGTCCAGCAGCAGGCGGCTGACCTCGGTCAGATCGTTGCCGATCACGTGCACCTCGCCGTCGACCAGGCCGAGCAGGTCACCCGCACGGCACGGGCCGGCCACCGTGAGGGCGTCCCGCTGGGCGGTGCAGACCTCGCCGTACCGGCACGCGCCGGCCGCCTCGGCCATCGCGATCACGTCGTCGGGGAACGGCCGCTGCGGGTCACGCACCGCCAGAGCCGCGAGCGCCTGCACCGGCGACCGGGTCGGCACCACGCTGACCTGCACTCCCCCGGCCGCCGCCTCCCGCGCCGCCGACGTGGCGACGGCATGCGTGTTCGCGTCGTTCGGCAGCACCACCACCGAGCCGGCCCCGGTCGCGGCGATCGCGGCGAGCAGCTCGGCGGTCGACGGGTTCCGGTCCACGACCATGGCGCCCTCACCCTCGAAGAGCGCGGTCAGCCCGTCACCCGCGGCGACGACCACCGCGGCCCGGAGATCATGTCCAGGCCGTCGTTCCTCCAGCCTGGTCACACTGATCTTGTACGGCCGGCCCGCCTCGATCCCTGCCTCGATGGCCGGCCCGACGTCGGCCACGTGGACATGAACGTTCCACGTGCCGTCCCCGGTGCCGACGACGACGAGCGAGTCACCGAGGGCGTCGAGGGTCTCGCGGAGCTTGGTGACGGCTTCGGGCGGGGCGTCCAGAAGGTACTGAACCTCGTAGCCGTAACCGCTGCAGTCGTCGCGATCAGCACCGGGCCCGCCGGCGCGGTCGGCGTGCTCGCCACCGGCCTCGGATGTCCGGGTGCCTGTCCAAGACTTGCGTGATTCGACTTGCGGGGCACTTCCGGAATTTCGGTCATGCTCGTTGGGAGTCCGCTCCGCTGTGATCCGCACGCCGTTGCCGCCGGCCTCTTCCGCGGCCGCCCCGGCCCTGCCACCGTGGTTGCCGCCGTCTTCCGCGGTCTCGCCGGCCACGGCATCGACCAGCGCGTCCAGCAGCAGGCACAGTCCGCGCCCACCGGCGTCCACCACGCCCGCCCGGGCCAGCACCGGCAGCTGCTGCGGCGTGCGGTCCAGCGCCTCCGCGGCCGCCCGGGCCGCCGCGCGCGCCACCGCCAGCAGGTTGTCCGACTTGATCCGGCCGGCGCCCTCGGCTGCCGCGGCCACGACCGAGAGCACCGTGCCCTCCACCGGGCGGGCCACCGCCGCATATGCCGCGTCGGTCGCCATCCGCAGCGCCCGCGCCAGCTCCGGCCCCCGGACCGTCACCACCGTCGCGAACGTGTCCGCCATCCCCCGCAGGATCTGCGAGACGATCACGCCGGAGTTGCCCCTGGCCCCGAGCAGGGCGCCGCGTGCCATCCGGCGCATCAGGCGGTCGACCGGGCGGCCCGGCTCCGGGGTCTCCTCGTCGAGCGCCTCGTAGGCCGCGGTCAGCGTCAGGACGAGGTTGGTGCCGGTGTCACCGTCGGGCACCGGGTAGACGTTCAAGTCGTCGATCTCACGCTGGTGTGCCCGGAGTGCCTCCAGCCCACCACCGCACCAGCGACGGACCGTGGCGGCATCGAGGGTCTCCAGCACGCGAAAATCGTACTAACCACCCCCGACAATCGCCCGGGCACGCACCCTGAGCGGGGGCGATTGGTTCTTACCCCGGTGAGTCGGGTAAGCTCGCCGGGTTGCCTGGCTGAGGTTGTTCGTCAGGTGCCTTCAGTTTCGTTTCAAACCCAGGAGTATCCCGTGGCTAGCGTGTGCGACGTCTGTGGCAAGGGACCGGGCTTCGGCCACAACGTGTCCCACTCGCACCGGCGGACCAACCGCCGCTGGAACCCGAACATCCAGTCGGTGCGCACCCCGGCCGGTGGCGGGACGACCAAGAAGGTCAAGGCCTGCACCTCGTGCATCAAGGCCGGCAAGGTCACGCGCGCCTGACCCTCTGAGTCTTACATCGTTGTAGCCGCCGAGCCCTCAAGCTCGGCGGCTACAACGCGTTTACCACGGGAAGCGCGAGCCGCCCACCCGCGCCCCACGGTCGCAGCTGGCACCGCCGACGCCCACCGCGCCGTGACGAGCACGAGCAGCGCGCGGCGGCAGCTGCGGAACGACGCGCGGCGGCCGCGGAACGGCACGCGGCGCGGTCGTGGAACGGCGCGCGGCGGCGGCTGCGGCGGAACGACGCGCGGCGGCGGCCGCGGAACGGCGCGACCGCGACCGCCGTCCGCGCTACAGGGGCTTCGCGTAGGACAGAACTCCCTCGTGCCCCGCGTAGAACCCGAAGTCCTCGATCCGCACGTATCCCGCCGATTCGTACAGCGCGATCGCCTCCGGCTGCTTGTCGCCCGTCTCCAGGATCACCCGGGAGCACCCCGCCTCCCGCGCTGACTCCTCGATCGCGGCCAGCATGCGGCGGGCCACCCCGCGACCACGGGCCTCCGCCAGCGTGAACATCCGCTTCAGTTCAGCGTCGGAGGCCCCGTGCCGGCGCCAGCCCGCGCTCCCGATCAGCTTCCCGTCCAGCGAAGCCACGAGGAAAGCCCCGTTCGGCGGCGTGAAGTCAGCGCCGCTGATCGGGGTGTCGTCGCCGGTGCCGCCGTAGCGTTCGGACAGGTCCCGCAGGTTCGCCGTCACCAGCCGCTGGACGTCCGGGTCGTCGAAGTCCGCCAACTTGATCTTGATCTCTGACACGTGGGACAGGCTAACCAACGTCAGCGGAAGTGGTCCCAGCCCAGGCCCCCGGTCCACGGCTTGCGGTCGACCGTCACGCCCTCGCCGTCGTGCACCGCGCCGATCACCTGCCAGCCGGCCGGCAGCGCCACGCCGGGCGGGAACGTCGCGGCCAGCGGGTGGTCGTCCCCACCGGCGAGGACCCACTGGTACGGGTCCACCCCGAGCGCCTTGGCCGCGTCCCGCATCTGGTCGGGTACGTCGAACGCGTCCCGGTGCACGTCGATAGCGACGAGACTGGCAGTCGCGATGTGTCCCAGATCCTGCAGCAGCCCGTCCGAGACGTCGATCATCGAGGTCGCGCCCAGCCGTGCCGCGAGCGGGCCGGACGCGTACGGGACGGCCGGCCGCCGGTACGCCTCGACGAGCTTCTTGGGGGTCCGGAACCCCCGGGAGAGGACGGTGAGTCCCGCGGCCGCGTACCCGATCCGGCCGGAAAGGGCGAGAACGTCGCCCGGCTGCGCCCCGTCGCGCCGGACCGGTTCCGCCCCGCCCAGGTCTCCCAGCGCGGTGACCGCGATCGTGAGCGTCGGGCTGGCGGTGGTGTCGCCGCCGACGACGCTCGCGCCGACCAGCGCGGCCTCGGCGGTCAGGCCGTCGGCGAGGCTCTCCACCCATTCACTCTCCACGCCGGGCGGCACGCAGAGGGCCACCAGCAGCGCGGTCGGGACGGCGCCCATGGCGGCTATGTCGGCGAGGTTGGCGGCGGCGGCGCGGTGCCCGATGTCGGCGGGGCCGCACCAGTCGCGGCGGAAGTGGCGTCCGTCGACGAGCACGTCGGTGGAGGCCACCACCCGCCCGTCGGCGGCGCGCACGATGGCGGCGTCGTCACCCGGACCGAGCAGGGTGGACGGGCTGGTGCCGAGACGGGAGACGATTCGGCCGATCAGTCCGAATTCGCCGCCTTCGGAGATGCTCACGTCTAAGTCCTTCGATGGTGGCGTCCCGCTCCCGGGTCGCTTCGTACGGTAGTTTCACGACCGGGGATCACCGACAGTGGCGGATAGGAGTCGATCGTGGTCCAGGCATACATCCTCATCCAAACCGAGGTCGGTAAGGCCCGTGACGTGGCCGCCGCGATCGAGAAGATACCGGGGGTCGTCCGGGTGGACGCCGTGACCGGGCCGTACGACGTCGTGGTCCTCACCGAGGCGCACACCGTCGACGAGCTCGGTGGCCTGATTGTGAGCAAGGTCCAGTACGTGCCGGGCATCACGAGGACGCTCACCTGCTCCGTGGTAAACCTCTGAGCATGGTGAACAAGGACCCGGCCACCCGAGCAGCCGCCCTCTGGGCAACCGTGATCGCCGTTCCGGTGGCGCTCCTGGTCGGTGTCCTAGCATTTATCGCAATTCAACCAGATAAATCCGAAAAAGCGGACAACACGCCGGTCGCCATCCCGAGCACGCCCGTCGTCATGGACGCGCCGAAACTCGACGACCGTACCGCCACCGTCTGCCTCGCGGTCACCTCGCAGCTCCCGGCGACGATCCGGGAGCTGCCGGCCCGGGTGGTCTCCGCCGGCCCCGAGCAGAACGCCGCCTACGGCGAGCCGCCGGTCACGGTCTCCTGCGGCGTGCCCGCGCCGGTCATGTGCGAGTCGCTCAAGGACGAGACCCCCGGCTGCGTCCCGATGGACACCGAGCTGCTGATCATGAACCGGGTCTGCTGGTACGCGAAGATCGGCGCCGACGCGGCCACCGTCACCACGATGGACCGTGAGGTCCCGGTGGCGGTGACCGTGCCGAACACCTACGAGAACCCGGCGCAGTGGGCGAACGAGTTCTCCGACACGATCGTGGAGACCGTGAAGTCGAAACCGGTCGCCGAGATGCCCAGCGGGTGCCAGATCAGCTAGGCCCGATCAACCAGATCAGCTAGTGCAGGCCGGTCCCGCGCCGCAGCGCGGTGCGGATCAGCCGGTCGACCACCTTCGGGTACTCCAGGCCGGTCGCCGCCCACATCATCGGGAACATCGACGTCGGCGTCATCCCCGGCATCGTGTTGATCTCGTTGAGAAAGATCTCGCCGGACGGGGTCACGAAGAAGTCGACGCGGGCCAGCCCGGCACAGTCCAGGGCGGTGAACGTCTGCAACGCGAACTCCCGGACCTGACGGGTGATCTCCGGAGAAAGCGCGGCCGGGATCGTGTAGCGGCTGCCGACCAGGTACTTCGTCTCGAAGTCGTACCAGTCCGCGTCGTCCACGTGGATCTCGGCGAGCAGCGAGGCCTCGGGCGCGCCGCCGGCCTCGCCCTCCAGCACGCCGCACTCGATCTCCCGGCCCACGATCGCGGCCTCGACCAGCACCTTCGGGTCGATCTGCCGGGCGGTGGCGACAGCCGCGTCCAGGTCCGCCCAGTCGGTGACCTTGGTGATCCCGGTGGACGAGCCGGCCCGGGACGGCTTCACGAAGACCGGCAGCCCGAGACGCTCCTTGTCCGCTTCCGACAGGGAGACGCCGGCGCGGAGCACCGCGTACGGCCCGACCGGGATGCCCTCGGCGGCCGCGAGCTTCTTGGTGAACTCCTTGTCCATGGCGGCCGCGGAGGCGAAGACGTTCGCCCCGACATACGGAATACCGGCCATCTCCAGCATCCCCTGGATCGTGCCGTCCTCGCCGTAGGCGCCGTGCAGCACCGGGAACACCACGTCCACGCCGTCCAGCGAGGGAAGACCGTCCTGGACGATCAGCTCGGTCACCGTCGGGTCAGCCGCGAGGACCACCGAGCTTCCGGAGGCCTCGGTGATCTCCGGCAGTGTGCGGCCCTGGATCGTCAGCTGCGAGGCCTCGCCCGTGGGGAGAACCCAGCGACCCTCTCGGGTGATTCCGACCGGAACCGCCTCGTACTGATCCGGATCCAGCGCGCCGAGGATGGCGCCCGCGCTCACGCAGGAAATGGCGTGCTCAGTGCTGCGACCGCCGAAAACGATCGCGACGCGGGTCTTCCGGGGGGTCGTCACTCTTCTCTGTGCCTCTCGCTAGCGGTCATGCCGGGGGTGACCCTACTCTGCGTAAGCCGAATATGGGATGTGCCGAGGCGGGGGGAACGAACAGGTCATGGCACCAGCACTCCACGTGATCGCCGGGCCTGGTCCGGGGCAACTGGCGACGATGGCGCACCCGTCCGGTGATCCGTGGTCGGCGACGGAGCTGGGGGCGCTGGCGCGAGCCGGCGTGCAGATCCTGGTCTGCACGAACGCGACAGGCGATACCGCCGGCATCGAGCTGATCCCGTTCCCGGGCACCACCGAGCCGCCGAAGCGGGAGGAGGCCACCGAGATGGTCGCGCTCGCCGCCCGCCTCGCGCAGGACGTCCGCGCCGGCTGCTTCGTGGTCACCGAGTCCTCCTCCGGCACCGGCCGGTCCACCCTGCTCGCGGTGATGACCCTGGTCCTGCTCGGCGTCAGCCCCGGCGAAGCCCTGCGCCGCATCGGCGGCCGCGCCACCGCCGAGGTCCCCCGCAACTGGCTCCACGACTTCGTCTCCACCCACGGCTGACCCCAAAAACGTCAGATTTACGCGCAGACCAGCCCACAACCGCACCGGACCCGTCCCGCAGGCCCCCGCGACTGACGCCCCTTCCGCCGGCGCGACCCGCCGCCGGCCCCGGCGTCCCGGCAGGCTCCAAGCCGGGCCGGCAGCCTCTACGCCGCGGTGAAGGTCTGTGGCAGGACTCCCGTGTTCCAGAGGGAGTCCAGGTGGGCCAGGAAACCCGTCACCGTGCGCTCCAGCTCGCGCCGCTCGTCCGCCGGCAGCAGCGCCAGCGGGTCCGAGAAGATCAGCCCCTCCGGGTGCTTGGCGCGGGTGCCGACGAACTTGCCGCACCCGCTGCACCAGACGTAGCTGACCAGCGTGGGCCGCCGCGCGTTCGCCGGTGCCGTGACATAGGCCCGCAGCCGCCGCTCGCCGCACGACGGGCACTCCCGCTCCCCCGGCGCCAGGAAGAAGCTCTCCCCCAGGGTGAGAGCCGCCACCTCGTCGGCGGAGAACGTGCCGGTCACCGGGACGCGTCCAGGGCCGCCGTCACGTCCGCGATCAGATCCGCGGTGTCCTCGATCCCGCAGGAGAACCTGACGAACCCGGGCGACGTGTCGTCACCCCACTGCGCCCGCCGGTCAGCGGTGGTGTGCACGCCGCCGAACGACGTCGCCGCGAACACCAGGCGTGCCGCGTCCAGGAACCGGGCCACCCGCTCGGCCGTGCCCAGGTCGAACGAGACCACCCCGGGGATCCGCCGCATCTGCGCCGACGCGACCGCGAACGACGGGTCGGCGGGCAGCCCCGGCCATCGCACCCCGGTCACGTCCGTGCGGCTCACCAGCAACGACGCGAGCGCCTCGGCGTTGCGGCTCTGCCGGGCCAGCCGCAGGTCGAGCGTCGCGATCGAGCGGTGCGCCAGCCAGCAGTCGAACGCCCCCGGCACCGCGCCGGTCTGCTTGCGCCACGTCTCCACCCTGCCGAGCAACTCCGGGTCGGTGGCCGCCACGTAGCCGAGCAGCACGTCGGAGTGCCCGGTCAGCGCCTTGGTGCCGGACGCGACCACCAGGTCGGCGCCGAGCGCGAGCGGGTTCTGCCCGAGCGGCGTGGCGGTGGTGTTGTCGACGGCGACGAGCGCCCCCGCCCGGTGTGCCTGCGCGGCGACCGCGCGCACGTCGCAGACGTCGAGGCCGGGGTTGGCCGGGGTCTCCAGCAGCACCAGCCGCACCCCGGTGAGGTCCGGGTACGGGCCGGCGGTCGGCACCAGGACCGTCGTCACCCCGAGGTCCCGCAGGAAGCTCTCGGCGAACGCCCGCACCGTGAAATAGCCGTCCGCCGGAAGCGCGACCGTGTCGCCGGACCGCAGGACCGCGAGCAGCAGCGCGGTGATCGCCGCCTGGCCGCTCGAGAAGGCGAGCGCCGGCCCGCCCTCCAGCTCGCCGATCGCGGCTTCCAGGAGCTCCCGGGTCGGGTGCTCGGTGCGGGCGTACCCGTGCTCGCCGGGCCCGGTCGCCGGGTCCAGGTGGTAGGGCGCCGCGAAGACCGGACCGGGCAGGAACGGCTCACCGACGGCCGGCGCGGGGAGACCGGCGTGCACGGAACGGGTGCCGTCAGAAAAAGGGGTGCTCACTCGGGTTTCATCTCTCGTGTCATCAGTAGTTTCACCGCGACCCGCGGGTCGGCGCCCTCGTGGCAGACCCGTTCCACCTGCTCGACGATCGGCATCTCGACGCCGTTCGCCCGGGCGAGGTCGCGGATGGAGAGGCAGCTCTTGACGCCCTCGGCGGTCTGCCGGGTGGCGACCTGCGCCTGTTCGAGGGTCTCGCCGCGGCCGAGGTGCTCGCCGAAGGTCCGGTTCCGGGCCAGCGGCGAGGAGCAGGAGGCGACCAGGTCGCCGAGGCCGGCCAGTCCGGCGAACGTCAGCGGGTCGGCGCCGAGCGCCACACCGAGCCGGGCCGTCTCGGCCAGGCCGCGGGTGATCAGCGACGCCCGGGTGTTGTCGCCGAGGCCGATCGCGACGGCCATCCCGTAGGCCAGCGCGATCACGTTCTTGGTGGCGCCGCCGAGTTCGCAGCCGATCACGTCGTCGCTGGTGTACGGCCGGAAGTACGGCGTGGCGAGCGCGTGCTGCACCTGCTTGGCACGCCCCTCGTCGGAGCAGGCCACCACCGTGGCGGTGGGCTGCCGCGCGGCGATCTCGGGCGCCAGGTTCGGCCCGGAGACCACCACCACCCGGTCCGCGGCGACACCGGCCGTCTCGACGATGACCTCGCTCATCCGTTTCAGGGTGCCGAGTTCGATGCCCTTCATCAGCGAGACCACCGTGGCGTCGGAGGGGAACGCGCCGGCCCAGTCCGCGAGGTTGCCGCGCAGGGTCTGCGACGGCACGGCGATGGCGATCAGCTCCGCGCCGGCCACGGCTTCGGCCAGATCGGTCGTGCCGGTGACCGACTCGGCGAGGCGTACACCCGGAAGTGATCCCTCGTTGCCGCGCCGCTCCCGGATCTCGGCAGCGACGGCCTCGCGCCGCGCCCACATGGTGACCTGCGATCCGGCGTCGCCGAGCACCTTCGCGAACGCGGTACCCCAGGCTCCGGATCCGATGACGGCGGCCCTCATGAAGCGTCCTCCGAGGTAGAGGCCCGGCGTGCGGGCCGTTCGTAGAGCGCCGGCGGTTCGCCGTCGCGGATCTCAGCGAGCAGGTCCCGGACATCGAGCATGATCGCGTCGGTCATCTCCTGCAGCACCGCGCGGGTCGGCGCGGCGCCGGCCCACCGGCTCAGGTCGATCTGCGGCCCGGCGATGACCGTCACCGGCGTACGCCGCAGACGCAGTTTGTTGGTCCGCGGGTCGAAGATCGTCTGCGGGCCCCAGGTGGCGATCGGCACGACCGGCGCCCCGGTGAGCAGCGCGAGGCGTGCCGCGCCGGTCTTGCCCCGCATCGGCCAGAGGTCCGGGTGCCGGGTGGTCGTGCCCTCCGGGTAGATCACCACGGCGCCGCCCTCGTTCAGCGCCGTGACCAGGGCCTCCACCGACTTGGCCGCCTCGGTGCTGCCGCGCTCGACCGGAATCTGCCGGGTCTTGCGCAGCAGGTACCCGATGACCGGAACCTTCCAGATGCTGGCCTTGCCGAGGAACCGCGGCCACCGCGGAACCCGGTAGATGAAGTGGGCGACCACCAGCGGGTCGAAGTGCGAGACGTGGTTCGGCACCAGGATCACCGGCCCGGTGCGCGGGATGTTCTCCCGGCCGATCCAGGTCTTCCGGGTGAGAGCGGTCATGACGGGAAGGACCAGCATCACCGCGACACGCTGCCAGAATCCGAGCCTGAGCTGCGTCACGGCTTCCCCTGTCCCTCGTTCGGCGACGAATCCGCGCCGCACCCGCTCCACCTGTTCACCTGCGGAGAAATCATGCCCGCTGAGAACCGGCGAGACCAGGCAGGGGTCTCCAGGAGTAAGCAAAAGCGCAGTGCTGACCGGCTTCGCTCCGCTCGCGGCAAGGCGCCTGATACCCGGTGAGATGACACACGGTTTTCCGCCACCGCAAACCCCGCGGCGTCGGAAAACCGCGGGCCATCTCACCGGCGGCGCCTTGCGAGCATCTCGTCGTGCAGACTGGCGGGGTGGTGCGGAAGTGGACTGTGGTGATCCCGGTCAAGCGGCTGAGGGCGGCGAAGACACGGTTGCGAGGCGCCGTGCCCGCCGACCGGCATCCGGATCTGGCGCTCGCCATGGTGCGCGACACCGTGGTCGCGGTCCTGTCCACGCCCGCGGTGACCCGGCTGATCGTGGTGACCGACGACGCCGCCGTCGCGGCGTCGGTGGGCCGGCTCGGCGCCGAGGTCGCCCCGGACCCGGGCGCGGGGCTGAACGCGGCTCTGCGGTTCGGCGCGGACGACGTCGCGGGCCCGGAGGCGTACCGGGCGGTGCTCACCGGCGACCTGCCGGCGCTCACCCCTGAGCAGCTCGACCAGGCACTGGGCGGCGTGAGCGGCCGCAGTTTCGTGCCGGACGCGGCCGGCACCGGCACGGTGCTGCTCGCGGTCCCGCCGGGCGAGTCCCTCCGGCCGCTCTTCGGCCCGCACTCGGCGCAGGCGCACGCCGGCTCCGGCGCCACGCCGCTCACCGGGGACTGGCCGGGCCTGCGGCAGGACGTCGACACCGCCGCCGACCTGGGCACCGTGCTGAGTCTCGGCGCCGGCCGCCGCACCTGCGAGCTCTTACGTGATCTCGGACTCACGGCGGAGTGCGCCCCGGCGGCCTGAGCCGGGTAGCGTGCAGCGTTATGCAGGGCACCGTCGCGACCTTCGACTCCGGCACCCGCAGCGGCACGCTGCTCCTCGACGACGGCTCTGAACTGGGGTTCGGAGCTGAAGCGTTCCAACGGTCCGGTCTGCGGCTGCTGCGCCTCGGGCAGCGGGTCACGGTCGAGGCGGGCGACGACGGTACCGTGCGGCGGGTCTCCATTCCCGGAGTCGACTGAATTGATCACCCAGTAGTTCGTTTCACGTTCCGCCGGAAGCGGCAAGAATAAGCTTCATGCAGACCCCGCCCCGGACCCCCGACCCCCGTAGGCGTGGCCCGAACGGCCGCTTTCTCCGCACCTCGGAACTCGCGGAGTCAGAACCGGCCGCGACCGTCGAGCCCGTCGCCGATCAGCTTCCCGAGCGGGAGACCGGGATGGAGGTCGTGGTGAAACCCGAGGCGGAACCCGTGGGAATCGAGACCGTGGTGACAGACGAGGCAGCCGAGGCTTTCGAGGAAGACGCCGACGACGACGCGGCGGAGGCCGTCCCGGACGAGCGCTACCTGCTCCCCGACGACCGGTTCCTGAACCGGGAGCTCTCCTGGCTGGACTTCAACGCCCGGGTGCTGGCCCTCGCCGAGGACCCCGGCACGCCGCTGCTGGAGCGGGCGAAATTCCTGGCGATCTTCGCGAGCAACCTCGACGAGTTCTTCATGGTCCGGGTCGCCGGCCTGAAGCGGCGGCTCAGCGCGGGTCTGCCGGTCCGCGGCGGCGACCGTTCCCCGCTGCGCCACCAGATCGAGATGATCACTGGGCGGACCGCCGACCTGGTCACCCGGCACGCCGCCTGCTTCGCCGACGAGGTCCGGCCGAAACTCGCCGCCGAGGGCATCGAGGTGGTCAGCTGGAAGGAGCTGGACGCGCCGGAGCAGGGGCGACTGCGGACGTTCTTCCGGGAGCAGGTCTTCCCGGTGCTGACGCCGCTCGCGGTCGACCCGGCGCACCCCTTCCCGTACATCTCGAGCCGTTCGCTGAACCTCGCGGTGGCCCTGCGCTACCCGGGTGAGGACGCCGCGGAGCTGTTCGCCCGGATCAAGGTGCCGAACAACGTGTCCCGTTTCGTGACGGTGCAGAACGACAGCCGCGGCGTGCGGTTCCTGCCCATCGAGGAGCTCATCGCCAACCACCTGGACCAGCTCTTCCCCGGGATGCAGATCCTCGAGACGCACGCGTTCCGGGTGACCCGCAACGCCGAGCTGGAGGTCGACGAGGACCGCGACGAGGACCTGCTGCAGGCCCTGGAGCGGGAGATCGCGCAGCGCCGGTTCGGCCCGCCGGTCCGGCTCGAGGTGGCCGCGTCGATCAGCGACCACGTGCTCGACCTGCTGGTCCGCGAGCTCGACATGGACAGCCACGACGTGCTGCGGGTGCCCGGACTGCTCGACCTGTCGGCGCTCTGGCAGATGTTCGGCGAGGTCGACCGGGACGACCTGAAGGACCGCCCTTTCGTGCCGGCGACCCATCCGCAGCTGGCGGACGGGGAGGTGCCGCGGAGCGTCTTCAACCGGCTCCGTGAGTCGGACATCCTGGTCCACCACCCGTACCACTCGTTCTCGACGAGCGTGCAGCGCTTCATCGAGCAGGCCGCGGCCGACCCGAATGTGCTGGCGATCAAGCAGACGCTGTACCGGACCTCGGGCGACTCCCCGATCGTGGACGCCCTGGTCGACGCGGCGGCGGCCGGCAAGCAGGTGGTGGTGCTGGTCGAGGTGAAGGCCCGGTTCGACGAGGTCGCCAACATCGCCTGGGCGCGCACCCTGGAACGGGCCGGCTGTCACGTGGTCTACGGCCTGGTCGGCCTGAAGACGCACTGCAAGACCGCGCTGGTGGTCCGCCAGGAGGGCAACCAGATCCGGCGGTACTGCCACATCGGCACCGGCAACTACCACCCGAAGACCGCCCGCCTCTACGAGGACTTCGGCATGCTGACCGCCGACCCCGAGGTTGGCGCGGACGTCACCGACCTGTTCAACGTGCTGACCGGGTACAGCCGGCAGACCACGTACCGGCGGCTGCTGGTGGCGCCGCACGGCGTACGCAAGGGTTTGATCGAAAGAATTGAGGAGCAGTCCCGGATCGCCCGGTCCGGCGGCGAGGCGCTCGTCCAGATCAAGGTGAACTCGCTGGTGGACGAGGAGACCATCGACGCCCTCTACCGCGCCTCTCAGGACGGTGTGAAGGTCGACCTGGTGATCCGCGGCATGTGCGCGCTGCGGCCGGGTGTGCCGGGGATGTCGGAGAACATCCGGGTACGCTCGATCGTCGGCCGGTTCCTGGAGCACTCCCGGGTCTTCCGGTTCGGTCCGGGCGCCGACTCGGAGTACTGGATCGGCTCGGCCGACATGATGCACCGCAACCTGGACCGCCGGGTGGAGGCGCTGGTCCGGGTCACCCTCCCGTCGGCCCGTGAGGAGCTGCGCACCGTGCTCGACCTGTCGATGCGAGATCAGTCGGAGGGCTGGGACCTGGACGGCGACGGTGTCTGGCACCGCAACGCCGGCACCCCCGGCCGTCCGCAGGTCCACCTCCAGGAGGCTCTGCTCCGCCGCGTCATCGGCAAGAAGAGCTGATGCCGGAGAAGGAACTCGCCGCGGGCGCGGTGCTGCACCGGCCCGGCGCGGACGGCATCGAGATCTGCGTGGTGCACCGGCCCCGCTACGACGACTGGAGCCTGCCGAAAGGCAAGCTGACGGCCGGCGAACCGGCGCTTCTCGGCGCGCTGCGCGAGGTCGAGGAGGAGACCGGCACGGCCGGGATCCCGCTGCTGCGCCTGCCCGACGTGGACTACGTGCTGCCCGGCGGCCGCCCGAAGAACGTGGCGTACTGGCTGATGCTGGCGTCCTCGGATGGTCCGGTGCAGGACGTCGAGGAGGTCGACGAGCTCGCCTGGCTGCCGCTCGCGGCGGCGCGGGAGAGGCTCACCTACGCCGGCGAGCGGGAGCTGCTGGACCACGTGGCGTCGCTGCCGCCGGTGACCGCGGTGACCGCGCTGGTCCGGCACGCCCACGCGGGCGAGCGGAAGAAGTGGAACGGCCGGGACGAGCTGCGCCCGATCGACCCGGAGGGCACGAAGCAGGCCGACCGGATCGCGGCGACGCTGACCTCGTTCCGTCCGCGCCGGCTGGTGTCCGCGCCGCCGCTGCGCTGCTCGCAGACGCTGGAGCCGCTTGCCGCCGCGCTCGGCGCCCAGCCGGTCATTCTGGACGGCGCGTTCGCCGAGCCGTCCGACGTGGCGGGTCTGCCGGCCCGGCTGGCGGCGGCCCGGTCCCGGATCGCCCAGCTCCGCGCGGACGGCCGGGTGGTGATCTGCAGCCAGGGCAAGGTGATGCCGCCGCTGCTGGCCGCGCTGCACGGCAGCGACGACCCGGAGCCGTTCAAGACCCGCAAGGGCGACGGCTGGCTGCTCACCTGGTCCGGCGAGCGGCTGCTGGGCGCCTCCCGGCTGTGACAGCCCGGCCGGAGGGCAGGTCGGCCCGCCAGTAACCGAGCAGGTCCCCGGTGAGCCAGCGGGCGCGCCAGAGCTCGTCACGCCGGGGATCCCAGTCCCGGTAGGGCAGCAGCGCGAGCCGCCAGCTCAGCACGCCGAGCAGGTACCAGCCGTAGAGCGGGACGGCGCCGAGCCAGCCGTCCCGCCGCCGGTACGAGCACCACGGCGCGTAGACCGTGACGGCCAGCCCGGACCAGCCGCAGGTGATCAGCCAGTCCAGCACCGGCCGGCCGGTCCGCTGCTCGGCCAGGCCACCGAGTGTCCATCCGGGCAGGAGGGCGACCGCGAACAGGGTCGCGGCCAGGGCGGATCGCGCGGTCAGGCCCCGCGGCGTCGAACGGTGTCCCATGTCCGGACGGTAGGACCGGCCCGGTGCCCGCGGGCCCGGAACACGAAAGGCGTCCACCCAGCGGTGGACGCCTTTCGGTGCGGCTGCGGTCAGCGTGCCTTGCGCGACGACGCGGAACGGGCCCGGGCCGGCGCCGGGGCCGGCGTGGTGGACTTGCGTGCCGTCTTCTTGGCAGCGGCGCTCGTCGCCTTCGGAGCCGCCGCCGCCTTGCTCGTGGTCTTCTTCGCCGCGCTCTTCGCCGGCGCGGCCTTGGCGACCGTGGTCTTCTTCGCGGCCGCCGACTTGGCCGTGGTGGCCTTGGCAGCGGTCGCCTTGCTCGCAGTCGCCTTGCTCGCCGTGGCCTTGCTGGCCGTGGCCTTGCTCGCTGTGGCCTTCGCCGCGCCCGACTTCGCCGGGGTCGCCTTGCTGGCCGTCGCCTTACTGGCGGTCGCCTTGGCCGCCGACTTCGCAGCCGTGGCCTTGGTGGCAGTGGCTTTGGTAGCGGTGGCCTTGGTGGCAGTGGCTTTGGTAGCGGTGGCCTTGGTCGCCGTGGCCTTGGCAGCCGTCGTCTTCTTCGCCGCGGTGCTCTTGCCGGCGGCTGCCGCCTTGGCCGGCTTGCCGCTCGCCACCAGCTCCCGGAACGCGCTACCCGGTTTGAAAGCTGCGACCGACGTCTTCTTCACCTTTACCGGCTCACCGGTTCGCGGATTCCGTGCGGTACGCGCATTGCGCACTCGCTTCTCGAAAGAGCCGAAGCCGGTGAGGGCCACCTTGTCGCCCTTGGCGACGGCGTTCTGCACCTCGCTGATGAACGCGTCCAGTGCCTGGGTCGCGACCTTCTTGTCACCCAGTCGGACGGCGAGCGCCTCGATGAGCTCGGCCTTGTTCACGGTTTTCCTCCCGGACGTGAGAACTGGCCCGTCACGGGCCATTCTGCGCGCACGGTATGCCCTGTGACCTGGAGACACAAACATTCGCGGCAAAAAAGCCGTTGTGTCCCAACGAATTCGCCCCGGCCGGGCGACCGGCCGGGGCGAATTGCAACCACAGAGCTAAAGGACGACGACCGGCTTGAAAGCGGGACGGCTCTTCTCGTACGCGGTAATCATCTCTTCGTTGCGAAGCGTGAGTCCGATGTCGTCGAGGCCTTCCATCAGCCGCCAGCGACTGAAATCGTCGATCGGGAAGCCGTAGGCGGCGTCGTCCACGCGAACCACTCGCGCTTCGAGGTCGACCGTGATCTGCTTTTCCGGCTCGCTCTCGGCGAGGTCCCAGAGGCTCTCGATGATCTTCTGGTCGAGCTGGATCGGGAGCAGGCCCTCCTTGAGGGAGTTGCCCCGGAAGATGTCGCCGAACCGGGAGGCGATGACGGCCTTGAAACCCCAGTCGCGCAGCGCCCAGACGGCGTGCTGCCGGGACGAGCCGGTGCCGAAGTTCGGGCCGGCCACCAGGATCGTGGCGCCGGCGTGGGCCGGCCGGTTCAGCACGAAGTCCGGGTCCTCACGCCAGGCGTTGAAGAGGCCGTCCTCGAAGCCGGTCCGGGTGACCCGCTTCAGGTAGACCGCCGGGATGATCTGGTCGGTGTCCACATCGGAGCGGCGCAGCGGCATGACCTTGCCGCTGTGGGTGACGAACTTGTCCATTTTCTGAAAGCTCCCCTGCTCAGAGGTCCGCGGGGGCGGCCAGCCTGCCGACCACGGCGGTGGCGGCGGCGACCTGCGGCGAGACCAGGTGGGTGCGGCCACCCTTGCCCTGCCGGCCCTCGAAGTTGCGGTTGGAGGTCGAGGCGGCACGCTGGCCGGGGCTGAGCGTGTCCGGGTTCATACCGAGACACATCGAGCAGCCGGCGAAGCGCCACTCGGCGCCCGCCTCCTTGAAGATCTGGTCGAGGCCCTCGGCCTCGGCCTGCTCGCGCACCTGGTACGAGCCCGGGACGATCATCATCCGGACGCCCTCGTGCACCTTGTGACCGCGGATCACCTCGGCCGCCGCGCGCAGGTCCTCGAGCCGGCCGTTGGTGCAGGAACCGACGAAGACCACGTCCACCGGGACCTCGCGGAACGGGGTGCCAGGCGTGAGATCCATGTACTCCAGGGCGCGCTCGGCGGCGGACCGCTCGACCTCGTCCAGGAAGTCCCCGGGGCTCGGCACGACGCTGTCCAACGCGGCGCCCTGACCCGGGTTGGTGCCCCAGGTGATGAACGGGCTGATCGTCGAGGCGTCCAGGATGATCTCGGTGTCGTACTCGGCGTCGGCATCGGTGGCGAGGGTCTGCCAGTACGCGACGGCGGCGTCCCAGTCGGCGCCCTTCGGCGCGTGCTCGCGGCCCTTCAGGTACGCGAACGTGGTCTCGTCCGGCGCGATCATGCCGGCCTTGGCGCCCCACTCGATCGACATGTTGCAGATCGTCATCCGGCCCTCCATGGAGAGCTTGCGGATGGCCTCACCGCGGTACTCCACGATGTGGCCGTTGCCGCCGCCGGTGCCGGTCTGCGTGATCAGCGCGAGGATCAGGTCCTTCGCGCTCACGCCGGGGCCGAGCTCTCCGACGACCGTGACGGCCATCGTCTTCGGCTTGGCCTGCGGCAGCGTCTGGGTGGCGAGCACGTGCTCGACCTCGCTGGTGCCGATGCCGAAGGCGAGCGCGCCGAACGCGCCGTGGGTGGCGGTGTGCGAGTCGCCGCAGACGATCGTCATGCCCGGCTGGGTGAGACCGAGCTGCGGGCCGATGACGTGCACGATGCCCTGGTTCACGTCGCCCAGCGGACGGATCTCGACACCGAACTCGGCGCAGTTCTTCCGCAGCGTCTCGATCTGGGTACGCGAGACGGTGTCGGCGATCGTGAGCAGCTCGCCGCGGCGGGTGTTGAAGGCGGGATCCGCGTACCCGGTCGGGGTGTTGTGGTCCTCCGTCGCCAGCGTGAGGTCGGTCCGGCGGACCGGGCGACCGGCCATCCGGAGACCGTCGAACGCCTGCGGGCTGGTGACCTCGTGCAGCAGGTGCAGGTCGATGTAGAGCAGGTCGGGCTCGCCCTCGGCCGTGCGCACCACGTGGTCATCCCAGACCTTCTCGGCCAGGGTCCTGGGTTTCCCGCTCTGGGGAGTGACTCCCACCATCTGGACATCCTAAATTCTGGAATGTATGTTTCGGCTTGTGGGACACAGTATGAGCGGTGTCGGCGTTCTCGACAAGGCGGTCGTCATTCTTGCCGCCTGCGTCGACGGCGCCAGCCTGGCCGAACTAGTCGAGCGCACGAAGCTGCCGCGGGCAACCGCACATCGCCTGGCACAGGCCCTGGAGATTCATCGGATGCTGGTCCGTGACACCCAGGGCAGGTGGCGCCCGGGACCCCGTCTGGGCGAGCTGGCGAACGCCGCGCCGGACGTGTTGCTGACCGCCGCGGAGCCCCTGCTGTCCGCATTGCGGGACGCCACCGGGGAGAGCGCGCAGCTCTACTTGCGCCGCGCCGACGAACGCATCTGCGTGGCCGCCGCGGAGCGTGCGAGTGGTCTTCGCGACACCGTCCCGGTCGGCTCGGTGCTGCCGATGGTGGCCGGTTCCGCCGCGCAGATCCTGCTCGCGTGGGAGCCGCCGGAGGCGGTCATGCCGCTGCTGCCCCGCTGCAAGTTCACCGGCCGCACCCTCGCCGAGGTCCGCCGCCGCGGCTGGGCGCAGAGCGTCGCCGAGCGCGAGCCCGGTGTGGCAAGCGTCTCCGCGCCGATCCGCGACCGGACCGGCCGGGTGATCGCCTCGATCTCGATAAGCGGTCCGATCGAACGGCTCGGCCGCCGTCCCGGCGAGCGTCACGCGATGGCGGTCGTCCGGGCCGGCCAGCGGCTCTCAGGCCTGTAATCCATCGATCACCGTCCGATAGGCTGCCGCCGTGCGGCTCTTCGGACTCCATGATCGGCTCTTCGGTCGCGAGACTGAGTGCGCGGTCCTCGACGGCCTCCTCACGGCGGCGCGATCCGGGCACAGCGCGGCCCTGGTGCTGCGCGGCGAGGCCGGCGTGGGCAAGACCACCCTCCTGCGGTACGCGTTGAGCACCGCGCCCGAGAGCCTGTCCGTCAGCGGTGTCGAGTCCGAGGCCGACTTCCCGTACGCGGGTCTGCACCGGTTGCTGCTCCCGTTGCTGCGCCGGCGTCACCGGCTGCCGGCCGGTCAGCGCGCCGCCCTGGAGGTGGCCTGCGGTCTCGCCGACGGCCCACCGCCCGATCTCTACCTGGTCAGCCTCGCGGCGCTCACCCTGATCGCCGCGACGCCCCGGCTCTGCGTCGTCGACGACGTGCAGTGGCTGGACCGGGAATCGGCCCGGGCTCTCGCGTTCGTGGCCCGGCGGCTGCACGCCGAGGGGGTGGTCCTGCTCTTCGGCAGGCGCCGCACCGAGGAGGAGACGGACGTCTTCGCCGGCGTCGACGTGCTCGAGATCGAGGGGCTGACCCGGGACGCCGCGATCGCGCTCCTCTCCGACGTGGTCGCCGGCGACCTCGACCTCGTCCTGGCCGAGAACCTCGCGGCGTCCACCGGCGGCAACCCGCTGGCGCTCACCGACCTCGGCCACGAGCTCACCGGCGACCAGTGGCGCGGCGCCGCTCCGCTGCCCGAGCCGCTGCCGATCGGCAGCCGCCTGGAGTCGCACTACTCGTCGCAGGTCCGCGGCTATCCGGCGGAGACCCGGACCTGGCTGCTGCTGGCCGCGGCCGGCGCCGGCGGCCGGGACGAGCACCTGCTCGCCGCGGCCCGGCTCCTCGACGCCGAACCGGAGGACGCGGCGCCCGCCGAGGCCGACCGGCTGATCGCCGGCTCACCCCCGGTGCACTTCAAGCACCCGCTGGTCCGGTCCGCGGTCTACGGCGACGCGGCGCCGGCGCAGCGCCGGGCCGTGCACGCCGCGCTCGCCGCGGGCACCACCGATCCGGCCGAGGCCGACCGGCGCGCCTGGCACCTGGCGGCCGCCACCCCCGCGCCGGACGAGGACGTCGCCGCCGAGCTGGAGCGTCGCGCCGGGCGGGCCGGCGCACGCGGCGGATACAGCGCGCGGGTCACCTTCCTGAACCGGGCCGCCGAGCTCACCCCGGACACCGCCGTCCGCGCCGGGCGGCAGGTGGAGGCGGCCGCCGCGGCGATGACCGCCGGCGCGCCGGCCCGGGCCCTGGCGCTGCTGGACACCGTGGACGGTGAGCTGCTGACCGGCCCGGTGCTCGGCTCCGCCCTGCTCACCCGGGCGCTCGCCACCGTCAACGTGGGCGCGCCGACCGGGCTGCGGGACGCCTCGGAGCTGTGCCTGCGGGCGGCCGCGGCGTTCGGCGACGACCACGCCCGGGCCCGGCAGGCAGCCGTGCAGGCCGTCGACCACTCCAGCGCCGCCGAGCACCTCGCCTCGATCGACTACACGGTCGTCGCCACCGAGGCGGCCCGGCTGGCCGGCACCGACCCGGACGGGCTGGACGGGCTGCTGCTGGCCGGGTACGCGGCGTTCGTCCTGGGCGGATACGAGACCGGCGCCCCGGCGCTGCGCCGCGCGGTCGCCGCGATCACCGACCCGGCCGTCCCGGACGAGACGCTGCTCCGGAGGTTCGTCGTCGGGATCAACTTCGCCAACCAGCTCTGGGACGACGTCAGCCGGATGCTGCTGATCGAGCGGGCCGAGAGCGCGGCCCGGCGCACCGGCGCGCTGCACGCGCTCGACCTGGTGCACTTCGTCGGGGCGATGACCGAGGCCACCCTGGGCCGGCTCAACCACGCCGACCAGCACGACGCGGCCGGGATGCGGACCCGCCGGTCAATCGGTGTGACGGGCGAGCAGGAGCAGGTGTGGCGCCACCCCGAGCTGGTGGCGTGGCGGGCGCCGGACGGTTTCCGCCAGACCGTGCCGCAGGCGCTCCAGGTCTTCGAGATGCTGCACCTCGGCGGCATGCAGTCGGTCACGCTGCTCGCCATGGGCGTCCTGGAGAACGCGAGCTGCGACTACCGCGCGGCCCGCGAGGCGCTGCTGCGCATCGTCGACCTGGGCCGGCCCCGGCGGTACGCCTACGCGCTCCCGGATCTCGTCGAGGCCGCCGTGCGCTCCGGCGACCGGGCCACCGCCACCGCCGCGCACGCCGACCTGACCCTGGCGGCCCGGGCCAGCGACACACCTCTGGCGCGGGGACTGCTCGCCCGGTGCGACGCGCTGATGAGCGGGCCGGAGCGGGCCGAGCAGCACTACCGGGACGCGATCGAGCTGCTCGGCGGGACGGCCGGCTACGGCGATCTGGCCCGCGCCCGGCTGCTCTACGGCGAGTGGCTGCGCCGGCGACGACGCCGGCGCGACGCCCGGGATCAGCTCGCCGGGGCGCTGGAGATGTTCTCCGACGTCCAGGCGAACGCCTTCGCCAACCGGGCGCGGCAGGAACTCGCGGCCCTCGGCGAGAGTGTGCTCTCCCCCGTACCCGAAAGTGACGAGACGGCCCTGACCCCGCAGGAGGCCGCCGTGGCGCGCCTGGCCCGCGCCGGATCGACGAACGCCGAGATCGCGGCGCATCTGTTCCTCAGCGCCAGCACCGTCGACTACCACCTGCGCAAGGTGTTCCGGAAACTCGGCGTCAGCTCGCGGCGGCAGCTCCGGGAGGCGCTGCGGGACTGATCGCACGCTGCTTGCACGCGCGACTACGCGTGACACGTGATGCGCGCGCGGGATCGCTCCCATGAGGATCGGGCCAGGTTCTCAACAGGGGGTAAAGATCTTGAAACCGATCGTTCTCGTCCATGGATTCTGGGTGACGCCGCGGAGCTGGGAGAACTGGATCGCACACTACGAGGCCAAGGGACACCCGGTGATCGCACCCGGATACCCCGGCTTCGAGGTCGAGGTGGAGGCGCTCAACGCGGACCCCGCGCCGATCCTGAACGTCACCGTGCCGCAGATCATCACCCACTACGAGGAGGAGATCCGGAAACTGCCCGAGGCGCCGATCATCATCGGTCACTCGGCGGGCGGGGCGTTCACCCAGATCCTGCTCGACCACGGGTACGGGGCGGCCGGCGTCGCGATGAACTCGGCGCCCACCGAAGGCGTCCGGGTGGTGCCGCTCTCCCAGGTGAAGTCGACCTTCCCGGTGCTGAAGAGCCCGGCGAACCGGCACAAGGCGGTGCCGCTCAGCTTCGAGGAATGGAAGTACGCGTTCACCAACACGTTCACCGAGGAGGAGTCCCGCTACCTCTACGAGCGGTACGCCATCCCGGCCAACGGCGGCATCCTCTGGGGCAGCGTGCTCGCCAACTTCCAGCCCGGCCACCAGGACACCTGGGTCGACTACCACAACGACGACCGGGCGCCGCTGCTCTTCGTCTCCGGCTCCGAGGACCACATCATGCCGCCGGCGATCCAGGAGTCGAACGCCAGGCACTACAAGTCGAACACCGTCACCGAACGCCGGGAGTACGCCGGGTACGCCCACCTGCTTCCCGCGCAGAAGGGCTGGGAGCAGATCGCGGACGAGGTGCTCGACTGGGCGCTGCGGCACGCCCGATGAACCTGTCGATCACCCACGTCGGCGGACCCACCACACTGATCGAAATCGACGGTGTGCGCCTGCTCACCGACCCCACCTTCGACGAGCCGGGCCGCCGGTACGCGTTCGGCCTCGGCACGTCCTCGGTGAAGGTCAGCGGGCCGGCGCTGCAGCCCGACCAGCTGGGCCGGATCGACGCGGTGCTGCTCACCCACGACCACCACGCGGACAACCTGGACGACGCCGGACGGGCCCTGCTGCCGTCGGCGCCGGTCGTGGTGACCACGGCAGGCGGCGCCCGGCGGCTCGATCCGTTCTGCACGTCCGTCGGCCTCGACCCGTGGGCCACCACCACCGTCGGCGCTCTGGAGATCACCGCCACCCCGGCCCGGCACGGCCCGCCGCTGAGCCGCGGCATCGTGGGCGACGCCATCGGGTTCGCCCTGCGCCCGGCCGGCGCGCCGTCGGTGGTCTGGATCACCGGGGACACGGTGCTCTTCGGCGGGGTGCGCGAGGTGGCGTCCCGATTCACCGTCGACACCGCGATCGTCCATCTGGGTGAGGTGCGGTTCGGGCTGACCGGCCCGATCAAGTACACGATGAACGGCCGGGACGCGGCCCGGCTGATCGCCGCCGTGAAGCCGCGACGGGTAGTGCCGGTGCACTACGAGGGGTGGTCGCACTTCCATGAGGGGCGGGCCGGCGTCGAGGCGGCCTTCCCCCCGGCGACGCTGACGTGGCTCACGCCGGGGGTGCCGCAGGCGGTCTGATCAGGGTTCCCAGACGGCGTTGTCGTGGGCGAAGACGATGCGCCGCGGATCCAGGTCGAGCAGCCCGGCCAGCCAGGGCGGCTGCTCGCCCACCCCGGCGTGCGCGCCCAGCACGTCACTCGTGAACGCGGTCGCGTGGTCGTGGCTCTGCCCGGCGACGATCACGGTGCCGTCTCCCGTGGTGAGCACCACCGACTGGTGGCCGGCCGTGTGGCCCGGCGTCGGCACGACGAGGACGCCGGGGAGGATCTCCGCTTCGCCGTCCAGCTCCTCGTAACGGCCGCCGTCCAGCAACTCCGGCAGAGTGTGATGGGTCACGGTCCGGGCGGTCCGCAGCTCGGTGCGCTGGGTGAAGACCGGAGTGCCGGCCAGTTCCGGATTGCCACCGCAGTGGTCGAAGTGAAGGTGGCAGTTCACCACGTACCGGATCTGGCTCTTGATCGTGCCGGCGGCCGCCAGCGCCGCGTTCAGAGCGATCCGGCGGGGCTGGTAGTGGGCGTCGACCTCGGGGTGGCTGCCCATGCCGGTGTCGATCAGCAGCTGGCCGTCGGGATGATCGACCAGATAGCCCAGCGTGGGCTCGACGCGCGGGGACCCGGTGCCGGTCTCGGTCGCCGGCCGGACGAACCAGCCGTAGTCGATCCGGCGAACAGTGATGTCGGTCATGCCGCGATTTTTCCCGCTGCGGCGCTCGGGAGTCGCATCTGTCTCCGGCAAGCAGAACGGCCCGCATCGAAGTGATGCGGGCCGTTCTCAGATGTAGTCCCGAAGGGATTCGAACCCTCGCTACCGCCTTGAGAGGGCGGCGTCCTAGGCCGCTAGACGACGGGACCCTTGCCGCTCGGTGCGAACTCCCCCGTGCGGCGGGCTGAACTCTATCAGCCCACCAGCCTGCACCCGAAATCGGCCGCCGCCGCTCTCCCCGCCGGCCCGCCGACCCGTCATGCGCAGGCCCGCCAACCGGCGGCGACGCGACGGCGGCACGGCAGCGCAGCACGACGACGACACGGCGGCACGGCAGCGCAGCACGACGACGACACGGCGGCACGGCAGCGCAGCACGACGACGACACGGTGCCACCCGATGACCTGCCGAAACGACGAACGGCCCGCATCATGTGATGCGGGCCGTTCGCAGATGTAGTCCCGAAGGGATTCGAACCCTCGCTACCGCCTTGAGAGGGCGGCGTCCTAGGCCGCTAGACGACGGGACCCCTTGCTGCACTTCGTGAGAAGCTCCAGCACCCCCCTCCCTCGCGGGAGGAGAAGCGCTGGGGTACCAGGACTCGAACCTAGACTAACTGAACCAGAATCAGTCGGGCTGCCAATTACCCCATACCCCATTTGGCCCGGCTTGCCGAGCCGTTGAGAACTTTACCTGAGCCCACCCGGCCCGCCAAATCGGGTTACCGAAACAGGTCTGAGTGACGTCGTGCCCACTCTTCGTAAGTCATCGCCGGGCGGCCCAGCAGATCAGCAACGGTCGATACCGCTGCCTGCGGATGAGCGGCCAGCTGGGTGAGGCCGTCGAGGTACCAGTCCCCGTACTCGCCCATCACCGAACGGAACAGCGACCGCGCCTCCTCGTCGGCCACCTCGACGTACTCCAGGTCGCGACCGAGGGCTCGCCCGATCGCCGCCACCTTCTGCCGCCGGCTGAGCGCCTCCGGGCCGGTCAGCTCGTACGAGCGGCCCGCGTGATCGTCCGCGGACAGCAGCACCCGGGCTGCCACGGCCGCGATGTCCTCCTGGGCGACCGGCGCGTTGACGACGTCCGCGCCGGCGTCCCGCACCACGTCACCGGCCCGGATCTGCGGCGCCCAGAGGTCCGCGTTCGCCATGAACTCGCCGGGCTCGAGATGCGTGAACGCCACCCCGCACGCCTCGACCGCGTCCTCGACGACCTGCCAGTGTTCGCCTTTCGCGCCCGCCATGTCGACGATGTGCCGTACCCCGGCCTCGGCAGCGAGCCGGCACACCTCGAAAGCGGAGGCGGGGTGTGGCGCGAGATACATCCGGTCGACGCCCGCCAGGGCGGAGGCCAGGGTGGCGGGCCGCCCCACGAAGCCGCGCACCACCTCGACGCCCGGTGGCAGCGCGGCTTTCGCGGGATCGACGGTGAGGGCGCGGACGCTCGTGGCGCCGAGGGCGAGAAGCTCGTCGACGACCATCCGGCCGACGTTGCCGGTGGCGCCGGTGACCAGGATCCTCATCTCCGTAGGCTATACGGAATTAGCCGCCCGGCAAGACCCCGCGAGCGAACCGCTGGCGGGTGGCGGCCATTGCCGCCGGCCGGCACCCGGACCTCAGTCCAGCGCCACCACCGGGTTACGCAGCTCCCCGATGCCCTGCACGCTCACCGACACGGTGTCGCCGGGCACGATCTGGCTGACCCCCGCCGGCGTGCCGGTGAGGATGATGTCGCCGGGCAGCAGCGTCATGACGTGCGACACGTACGAGATCAGGCTGGGGATGTCGAAGACCATGTCCTTGGTCCGGCCGATCTGCCGCACCTCCATGTTCTCCGGGTCGCGGCCGACCTCGCAGCGCACCTCGATGTCGCTCACGTCCAGGCCGGTGACGATCCACGGGCCGATCGGGCAGAACGAGTCGAACCCCTTGGCCCGGGTCCACTGCGGGTCCTTGCGCTGCAGGTCGCGGGCGGTGACGTCGTTGCCGCAGGTGTAGCCGAAGATCGCTTTCTCGGCGCCGGCCCGGTCGACCCGGCGGGCGCCGCTCGCGCCGATGACGACGGCGAGCTCGGCCTCCTCCTCGACCCGCTGGGTGACGCCGGGGATGCGAATCGCGTCGTTCGGCCCGATCACCGACGTCGACGGCTTGATGAAGATCAGCGGCTCCTTGGGCACCTCGTTGCCCATCTCGGCCGCGTGGTCGGCGTAGTTGCGGCCGATCCCGATCACCTTGCTGGAGAAGATCGGCGCGAGCAGCCGCACATCGGCGAGCGCCCACCGCTGACCGGTGAAGCGGACCTCCTCGAACGGCAGGCTGTTGGTCTCGGCCACCGTCAGGCCCGAGGAGCCGTCACCCTCGACGACGCCGAACGACACTCCACCGGCATGAACAAATCGGGCGAAACGCACGGTAACCCCATCTCTAGGAACGCAGATTCCCTCGAAATCTACGCTCTCACGCGGACTCCGCCGTCGCGCCCAGGCGCGGGAACGGGTGCAGTGAGAACACCACCTCGATCGGCACCCCGAAGTACTCCGAGATCCGCAACGCGAGGTGCAGGCTGGGGCTGAACTCGCCGCGTTCCAGATAGCCCACGGTCTGGTAGTGCACGCCGAGGGCATCCGCCAGCTGCCGCCGGGAGATCCCCCGCTCGGCGCGCAGCATCGCGATCCGGTTGAACGTGACCTCGCTGCCCATCGCTCCCTCAAACGCCCATGCGCGTCATCGCCCGCTCACGACGAGCCGCCACGACCGATCCGGACTCCCGCCGCGCCATCCGGCGCAGGATGCCCGGCGCGAGCGCCAGACCGGCTGCCGCCCAGACCCCCAGCACGGCGAAGGTCGCGAGGTGCCGCCAGGAACCGCCCAGCTCGACGGCCGCCAGCGCGTCCGGCAGCAGAGCTGACCGCAGGCCCAACCCTAGCCAATACATCGGGAAGATCTGCGCGACGCCCTGCAGCCAGCCGGGCAGCGCGGTGATCGGATAGAAGATGCCGGAGATCGCGGTCAGCCCGAAGATCGGGAGCATCATCATCGAGAGCGTGCGCACGTTGTCGAAGAGCGAGCCGAGCACCGCCCCGATCGGGATGGTCGCGAGGAACGCCAGCGGCACGAGCCAGAGCAGGATCAGCGCGCCGCTCACGCCGAGGCTCAGCCCGTCCACCAGGAAGGCGCCCGGCAGCACCACGACGCAACTGATCAGGCCGACGCCGGCAACCACGACGATCTTGCCGGTCAGGTAGCCGACCATGCCGCCGGGCGTGGCCTTCGCCCGCAGCAGGGTGCCGTCCTCCCGGTCCATCGCCAGGTACTGCGCCATCGTCATCACGCCGCTCAGCGCGATCAGCAGGCCGAGCGAGCTCACGAACGTGTGCGCGCCGAGGGCAAAATTCGTACCGGGAATGGTGGATCCGCGCATCAGCGCCAGCGTGCCGACGAGCAGCAGCGCGGGCAGGAGGTAGCCGAACAGGTCGGCGCCGTTGGTCAGCGTCTGCCGCAGCTCCACGCCGCCGCGGGTCAGACCGAGCCGGATCACCCGGGTCATCGTGCGCTCCCCTCCGCCTCACGGACCAGCTTCATGTACGTCTCCTCGAGGCTGCTCGGGCGCACCTCCAGATCATCGATCTCCGCGTCGTGCTGGCGGAACAGCTCCCGGACGAAGGCCGTGGCGTCACCCGTGGAGTGCACGAACCGCCGGCCGTCGCGGGTCCAGCGGACCTCGGTCTCCCCGGCCACCTCGCGGGCGAGCTCGTCGGCCGACCCGCCGGCGACGATCCGGCCACCGGCCAGGATCAGGATGCGGTCCGCCAGTTTCTCCGCCTCGTCGAGATCGTGGGTGGTGAGCAGCACCGTCGTCTCCTCCACATCGGTCAGCCGATGCACGAGGTCGTGGAACTCCCGCCGCGCCTCCGGGTCGAACCCGACCGTCGGCTCGTCGAGGAAGAGCAGCTCCGGCCGCCCGACGATGCCGATCGCGACGTCCAGCCGGCGCCGCTGGCCGCCGGAGAGCCGGGCGATCCGGGTCCCGGCCGACTCGGTCAGCCCGACCACGTCGAGAAGCTCGTCCACCGGCCACGGCCGCTCCCGGTCACCGGAATAGCCCGCGTAGTAGGCGCCGAGATGCCGCAGCAGCTCCCGGACCCGCCACTTGCCGTGGTCGCGCCAGGACTGGAGCACCACGCCGAGCCGGGCCCGCCAGGGCTCGTCGCCACGTGCCGGGTCCACGCCCAGAACCCGCACGTCACCCGCCGAGCGCCGCCGGAACCCCTCCAGGATCTCGATCGTCGTCGACTTGCCGGCGCCGTTCGGCCCGAGCAGGACCAGCACCTCGCCGCGGCGTGCCGTGAAGTCGACACCCGCCAGGACCTCTTTCGGCCCGTAACTCATCCGGAGGTCACGCACCTCGATGACCGCGCCTGTCATGTCCAGCACACTATCAAAGCCGTAGTAGGTGTACTACATACCTGAGCAGCTGTACTTCATGACGGTACGGGTTCGATCGGCGTACATACCGTGGCGGAACTCATTCGCGCCAAACGGTGATCGTGTTGATCGCCTTGGCTATATACATTGGTGCGATGGGGATCAAGCAGGTGAGGGCACTCACCACCACGTTGCCCTCGGTCACCTGGATACCCCTCGCCCGAGCGCACGCCGAGCGCGCCGACCAGATGACCGCTGACCACCGTGCCCGCCGGGCCGCCGGCGAGAAACACGCCATCGAGGACTTTCTCTACGACTACTACAACACCCGCCCGTCGCTGCTGCGTCGCTGGCATCCGGGCGTGGGCGCGGGCCTCGCCCCGGCACCCGACGGGGTGGCCGAGCACGCCGGGTGGAAGTTCTACGTCACCCACCCGGACGGCGTGGTGACACTCGATCAGGACGCGTTCCTGCACGCCCGCGGCGAGAGCGTGCGCTACATCCACGGCCTGCTCACCGCGACCGCGTCCCGCCCGGTCTTCTCCGGCTGCTTCGGCCTGCACGAGTGGGCGATGGTCTACCGCGACCCCGACCACCGCCACGAGCTGCCGCTGCGCCTCGGCCAGGCGGAGACCGACAAGGTGGTCGAGCAGCACACGATCCGCTGCACCCACTTCGACGCGTTCCGCTTCTTCACCCCCGAGGCGGTCGGTCTGAACCGTCTCCAGCCCACCCGGGCCACCCAGGTCGACCTCGACCAGCCCGGCTGCCTGCACGCCGCGATGGACGTGCACAAGTGGGCGCAGAAACTCGGCCCCGCGGTCCCCGGCGCCCTGGCCCTGGACTGCTTCGCCCTGGCCGGCGAGATCCGCCTGCTCGACATGCAGGCCAGCCCCTACGACCTGGCCTCCTACGGCCATCCCCCGGTGAAGATCGAGACCCCGGAGGGCAAGGCGGAGTACGTCGCCCGCCAGCGCGAACTTGCCCGCCGCGCCGCGGGCCTGCGCAGCCGCCTCATCCGCGTCTGCGAGGAACTCCTCGGCCCCGACGCCTCCGCCCAGAACCGCGAGGCCGTCGCGCCCTTCAACCAGCGATAAACCAGGGGGTACGCGCTCCACCTCCCTCGCCGACCCGAGCCGTCCCCCGGCGATCCGGGGCGACCCTCTGCAGCGCAAGGCCGTAACGCCCCTCTCGCGTCAGGTGCCCACCACGCTCAGTCGAGCTCGCCGCGGCGGCCCTTCTTCACCTGGCCGCGGCGTTTCTTCTCGGCTATGCGGCGCTCGACGGCGCCGCGCGACGGCCTGGTGGCGCGGCGCTGGCGGGGTGGCGCGGCGATCGCTCCCGCGATCAGGCCGGACAGCCGGGCCGCGGCGGCCTCACGGTTGCGCAGCTGGGAACGGTGCTCGGAGGCGGTGATCGTCAGCACACCGTTGACGAGGCGGTTGCCGAGGCGGTCGGCGGCGCGCTCCTTCAGGACCGGGGGCAGCAGGTCGCTGCCGAGCACGTCCCACGACAGCTCGACCCTCGAATCGGTGGTGTTGACGCCCTGGCCACCGGGGCCGCTCGCGCGGGAGAAACGCCACGAGAGCTCGGCCGCCGGGATGGTCAGGCGGTCGTTCACCCGGATGTCCTCCAGCACGCGCCAAGCATTCCACCCTTCACGATCATGCGCCACGCGGTTATCGGCGGCTCTCCGGCAGTGCAAGATTGGTGGGGTGACGTCACCAACCGCACCGGTCGCCACGACCGGGTATCCGTGGCCCATCGAAACAACGCGGCTCGCGAACGGCCTCCGGGTCGTCGTGAGCGAGGACCGGACCGCCCCGGTCGTCTGCGTCAACCTCTGGTACGACGTCGGCTCACGGCATGAACCGGCCGGTCAGACCGGGTTCGCACACCTCTTCGAGCACCTGATGTTCGAGGGTTCGCAGCACGTGAAGAAGACCGAGCACATGAAGCTGGTGCAGGGCAACGGCGGCTCGCTGAACGCCACCACCAACCCGGACCGGACGAACTACTTCGAGACCATGCCGTCGGAGCACCTCGAGCTGGCGCTCTGGCTGGAGGCGGACCGGATGGGCGGGCTGGTCCCGGCGCTCACCCAGGAGACGCTGGACAACCAGCGCGAGGTGGTGAAGAACGAGCGCCGGCAGCGGTACGAGAACGTGCCGTACGGCGACGCCTGGCTGCGCCTGCTCCCGCTGCTCTACCCGCAGGGCCACCCGTACCACCACGCCACGATCGGGTCGATGGAGGACCTGAACGCGGCTGCCCTGGAAACCTTCCAGGCGTTCCACCAGCAGTATTACGCGCCGAACAACTGTGTGCTCACGGTCGTCGGCGACACCACGCCGGCGGAGGTGTTCGCGCTGGCCGAGAAGTACTTCGGCGCGATCGCGGCGGTGCCGGACATCCCGCCCGCCCCGGACGGCAGCCTGCCCGCCCCGGCGACCGAGCCGGCCGTCGAGACGGTGACCGCCGACGTGCCCGCGCCGCGGCTCTACCTGTCGCACCGCACCTACCCGTTCGGCACGGCCGGCTACGACACGGTCACCGTGCTCGCGACGGTGCTCGGCAGCGGCCGGGGCAGCCGGCTCTACCAGCGGCTCGCGGACGGCGCCCGGATCGCCCAGCCCGACTACATCGGGTCGTACGGCGTCGACCTCGCGCACGCGCCCGCCCCGCTGATCGTCACGGCGACCGCGAAGGACGGCGTGCCGGTGGAGACGCTGGAGGCGGGTCTCGCCGAGGTGATGCAGAGCCTGATCGACGAGCCGGTCACCGACGACGAGCTGAACCGGGCGAAGGCGCTGCTCACCACGGCCTGGTGGCGCCAGGTCTCCACGGTCGGCGGCCGCGCCGACACGCTCGGCCGGTACGCCACCCAGTTCGGTGACCCGGCCGCCGCCGCGGACCGCCTGGCCGGATGGCTCGCGGTGACCGCCGAGGACATCGCGGCCGCCGCCGCCGAGACCCTGCGTCCCGAGTCCCGCGTCACCCTTACCTACATCCCCGAAGCGAAGGGTGAGCAGGCATGACACTCATCACCGAACGGCCCCTGCCGGGGACGGCCCGGCCGTACACGTTCCCGCAGATCCGACGGGCCGGCAACGTGATCGCCGCGCACCTGCCCGGCCAGATCCTGGCCAGCGCGGTCCTGCTGCTCGACGCCAGCGCCGCCCGGGAGACCGAGGGCCGCGAGGGCACCGCCACGGTGCTCGCCAAGTCGCTGGAGGAGGGCACGAAGAAGCGCGACTCGGCGGCGTACGCGCTGGCCCTGGAAGGTCTGGGCGCCGAGCTCTCCCCGTCGGTCGACTGGGACACGTTCCGGGTGGGTGTCTCGGCGCCCGCGCCCATGCTGGCCGACGCCGTGCGCCTGGCCGCCGAGGCCGCCCGCACCCCGCGGCTGGACCCGTCGGACGTCGCCCGGGTGCGCGACGACGAGGTGACCGCCCTGCGGATGGACTGGGCCCAGCCGGGTCCGCGGGCCGACGCGGCGCTGCGCAGGGACCTGTTCGCGGCGGACGGGCGCTACTCCCGGCCGCTGCACGGCGACCCGGCGAGCGTCGCCGCGGTGACCGTGGAGGACGTGCTCGCCTTCCACGAGGCGTGGATGCTGCGGCCGGGTGTGCTGCTGGTCGCCGGTGACCTGGACGCGCTGAACCTGGACGCGCTGGCCGAGGCCGCGTTCGCCGGCACGTCCGGTGACCCGCTGACCCCGGAGGGCCCGCTCGGCGTGCCGGTCCGGCAGGGCCGCCGGACGATCCTGGTGGACCGGCCCGGCTCGGTGCAGTCGACGCTGCGGATCGGGCACCGCGCCCCGGAGCGGGCGACGCCCGACTACGTGGCGATGACCCTCGCGGCGACGGTGCTGGGCGGCGCGTTCACGTCCCGGCTGAACCACCTGATCCGCGAGGTGAAGGGCTACACGTACGGCATTCGCGGCTCGTACGGGATGACCCGCCGCGCCGGCCGTTTCGAGGTGGCCGCCGGCGTGCAGACCGCGGTCACCGGGCCGGCCGTCGCGGACACGCTCGGCGAGATCCGCCGGACCCAGAACGAGGGTGTCACCGAGGCGGAGCTGGAGGTGGCCCGGTCGTGGCGGGCCGGCCAGCTCTCGGTGGAGATGCAGACGCCCGGCGCGATCGCCGGGGCGCTCTCCACGCTGGTGGTGCACGGGCTGCCGGACGACTACTACGAGACGCTGCGCCGGGAGTACCTGGAGGCGACCGTCGAGCAGGTGTCCGAGGCGGCCGCCCGGCATCTGTCGGTGGACGGGCTGACGCTCGTGGTGGAGGGTGACGCGGCCGTCATCCGGGATGATCTGGCCGAGTTCGGCGAGCTGGTCGACAGCGAGATCTGAGACGGGTGGCCGTCAGGGCGCTCCCCTGGCGGCCTCCCGCTAACGTCACCGCCATGACGATCACCGACGCGCCTGCCGAGACGCGCCCGGCCCATCGGCCGCGGATCACCCGCACCCTCATGATCTGGCTGCTGGTGATCCCGGCCGTGGTCTGGTTCGTCATCCGGGCCTTCGGGCTGGAGAGCGGCCGGATGATCCAGGGCATCGCCTTCACCCCGTACGTCGCTGCCTGGTCCTTGATCCCCGCCCTGCTGGCGCTTCTGGCCCGGCGGTGGGGCGCCGCGGCCGTGGCCGTGCTGACCGCTTTCGGTCTGGCGATGGGCGTCGTGCCGCGCGCGCTGCCGAACCTCGACCGGGGACCCGCGGACGGGGTGACGCTGACCGTGATGACGGCGAATCTGCTGTTCGGCGGCGCGGACCCGGCCGATGTGGTGCGGCTGGTCCGGGAGAACGACGTCGCGGTCCTTGCCGTGCAGGAGTTCACCGAGCCGGCCCGGGACGGTCTGCGCGCGGCCGGCCTGGACGAGCTGCTGCCCCACCACTCGTTCGCGGCGGAAGCGGGCGCGAGCGGCTCCGGCCTGTACTCCCGTTATCCGGTCAGCGATCCGGGTGCGCGCCGCAACAACGGCGGCTGGCGCTTCTTGCAGGCGTACGCGACCGTCCAGGTCCCCGGTGCCACGCCGGTGCTCGCCGAGTCGGCGCACCCGCTCGCGCCGGCGGTGCCGAACACGTTCGACGGGTGGCGCAGCGACCTGGCCGAGCAGCCGGCGGCGGATCCGGACGGGACACCGCGGATCCTGCTCGGGGACTTCAACTCGACGCTCGATCACAAGCCGCTGCGTGACCTGATCAAGACGGGTTACCGGGACGCTGCGGAGACCACGGGCGAGGGGCTGATCGGGACCTGGGGGCCGTACGACGGGGACCTGATCCCGCCGGTCACGATCGATCACGTGCTGGTCGACGAGCGGATCGGCGTAAACGACATTTCCGTTTTCAACGTGAAAAATTCGGACCATCGCGCCGTGATCGCGGCCCTCACTCTCCCGGAGGCGAAATGATCAGGCTGGTCACGCCGGACGACGCCGGCGTTCTCGCAGCCCTGCTCACCGCGAACCGCGCGTACCTGGCGCCATGGGATCCGATTCGCGAGGACAGCTTCTACACCGAGGCCGGCCAGCGGGAGAAGATCGTGGACCTTCTGGGGGCCGGCACCGCGTTCCCCTACGTGATCATCGAGGACGGCGAGATCGTCGGCCGGGTCAACCTGAACAACGTGGTGCTCGGCACGTTCCTCTCGGCGAGCCTCGGTTACTGGGTGGCGGAGAGCGCGGCCGGCCGCGGGGTGGCGACCCGCGCCGTCGCCGACGTCGTCGACCGTGCGTTCACCGAGCACGGCCTGCACCGGGTGGAAGCCGGGACGCTGACCCACAACGTACGGTCGCAGCGGGTCCTGGAACGCAACGGCTTCACCCGGTTCGGCCTGGCCCCGCGCTACCTGAAGATCGCCGGCGAGTGGCAGGACCACATCCTGTTCCAGAAACTCAACGAGCCAGACCGTAGGTGAGGGCGTCGACAAGCGCGGTCCACGAGGCGTCGACGATGTTCTCGTGGACGCCCACGGTGGTCCACTCGCCACGGCTGTCGCTGGTCTCCAGCAGCACCCGGGTGATCGCGTTGGTGCCGTGGCTGCCCTCCAGGATCCGCACCTTGAAGTCGGTCAGCTCGAACGTCTTGAGCTGCGGGTAGTTGTTCGACAGCGCGGTGCGCAGCGCCTCGTCGAGCGCGTTGACCGGGCCGTTGCCCTCGGCGGTCGCGATGATCCGCTCGCCCTCGACGCGTACCTTCACTGTCGCCTCGGAGATCACCTTGCCGTCCTCGCGGTGCTCGACCAGCACCCGGTAGCTCTCCAGCTCGAACGGCTTCGGCACCTCGGCGCCCGGCAGCTCGCTGCGGACCAGCAGCTCGAACGACGCGTCCGCGGCCTCGAACGACCAGCCGCCGGCCTCCAGCTCCTTGACCTTGTTGGTGACGGCTGTCGTCGTCTCCGGGTGGCCGGCCAGGTCCAGTCCGAGCTCGGCGCTCTTGAGCTCGATGCTGGCCCGGCCGGCCATCTCCGTCACCAGGATCCGCATGTCGTTGCCGACAACCGCAGGGTCGATGTGGTTGTACAGCAGCGGATCCACCTTGATCGCGCTCGCGTGCAACCCCGCCTTGTGGGCGAAGGCGGCGGCCCCGACGTAGGCCTGGTGGGTGTCGGGGGCGATGTTGGCGATCTCGGCGAGCGCGGCCGAGACCCGCGTCGCCTTCTCCAGGCATCCGTCCGGTAGGACCTTCAGCCCGAGCTTGAGTTGCAGGTTGCTGACCGTGGCGAACAGGTCGGCGTTGCCGGGGCGCTCGCCGTACCCGTTGGCCGTGCACTGGAAGTGCTTCACGCCCGCCTCGACCGCGGCGACCGTGTTCGCGACCGCGCAGGAGGTGTCGTTCTGGCAGTGGATGCCGAGCCGGTCAGCGGACACCCCGGTGCGGGAGACCACGTCGTTGACCGCCGCCGTGATCATGGACGGGAGCATGCCGCCGTTCGTGTCGCACATGACCACCCGCTCGGCGCCGGCCTCGAAAGCCGCCTTGACCACGCTCGCGGTGTAGGCGGGGTCATGGCGGAACCCGTCGAAGAAGTGCTCGCAGTCGACGAACGCCCGCCGGCCGTTCGCCACCAGGTGCCGCACGGTGTCCCGGACCATGGCGAGGTTCTCCTCACCGGTGGTGCGCAGCGCCCGCTCGACGTGCCGGATGTCCGACTTGGCGACCACACAGACGACCGGCGTCTCGGCGTCCAGCAGCGCCTTGACCTGCGGGTCCTCGGCCACGTCGACGCCCGCCTTGCGGGTCGAGCCGAACGCGACGAGCACCGCGTGCTTGAGGTCGAGCTCGGTCTTGGCGCGCTCGAAGAACTCGGTGTCCTTGGGCATCGCGCCCGGCCAGCCGCCCTCGATGAACCCCACGCCGAATTCGTCCAGCAGGCGCGCGACCGCGAGCTTGTCGGCGACCGTGTAGCTGATTCCCTCGCGCTGCCCGCCGTCGCGCAACGTCGTGTCGAACACCTGGTAGTCCATCGGGGAAGTCCTCTCGGTTGGTCACCCACCACAACAAAAAGACCCCCCGCGGATGCGGGAGGTCTGCGCGTCGGGCTGGACAGTGTCAGCAGCAGCCGGCGCGCTGGGTGCGAATAATCAGCACGGAGTGGGTCACGAGATGAAGCATGCCACTAACCGGGTTCGTGGGAAGCGCCGTTCCACTTTTCGAGACTAAGTTGGTCGCGTGGTGGACGAATCGTATTCACGAAACCTGCCCTTCTCGAAGGCGTACAACTTCCGTGACGTCGGCGGTTACACCGGCCTCGATGGACGGACGGTGCGCTGGCGCCGCCTCTTCCGGGCCGACTCGCTGCACCGGCTCGGCGAGCAGGACGCCGAGGCGTTCGCGGCGCTCGGCGTCCGGACCGTGATCGACCTCCGACGTCCGCACGAGGTGGAGAAGTTCGGCCGCGTCGCGGAGGAGCACGGCACGGACTACCGCAACCTGGTCCTGCGCCACGTGGACTGGGAGGAGGTCGACCACCCCGAGGACGCCGTGCACGAGCGCTGGCTGGCCGACCGCTACCTGAACTTCGCCGAGGACGGCCACGAGGCGCTGCTGGAGTCGCTGCGGGTGATCGCCGACCCTTCCGCGGCCCCCGTCGTCGTGCACTGCATGGCCGGAAAAGATCGCACCGGCACGGTCTGCGCCCTGGCCCTCTCCCTGCTCGGCGTCGGCGACGAGGAGATCGCCGCCGACTACGCCCTGACCACCGAGGCGATGCGCCCGCTCACCGAGTACCTTCTGCGCACCAGCCCGGAGTCGATCCTCGGCAACGAGCACATGTTCGACTCCCCGCCCGAGGCCATGCTCCTGTTCCTCGCCGACCTCCGCGCGCTCCACGGCTCGGTCGAGGGCTACGCCAAACAGATCGGCCTCACGGACGACGAGATCGCGTCCATGCGGGCCCACCTTCTCAACCCCATCTAGTACGCCGTCGAACAGCCCCCAACCGCACCGAAGCCGTCCCCGGGAAGCCGCGCGGCCGAAGCGGCCGGTCCAGGCCGTTGCGCGTCTTTCGCTACCGGCGCGGGGCTCGTGACCTCCTGCGGGACCGGGCGGGGCTTGAGGTGGCAGCGGTAGCGGAAGACGCGCAACGGCCCGGACCGGGGTGGCGCGGTGGCGCGGCATTCCCGGGACGGGCCGATGGCGGTGGGGGACTGCTCCATGGCGTACCGAATGGGTCAGAGGACCCGGTGCACCCAGCCGAAGGGGTCGTCGGCCAGGCCGCGCTGGATGTCGACCAGCTGTTTGCGGATGCTCATGGTGACCTCGCCGGGGCCGCCGTCGCCGTTCGTGAACTCGCCGCTCTCGCTCTTCACGACGCCGATCGGGGTGATGACCGCGGCTGTGCCGCAGGCGAAGGCCTCGCGGACGCGGCCCGAGGCGGTTCCCTCGCGCCACTCGTCGAGGCTGACCTGGCGTTCCTCGACGCGGCGGCCGTCGCGCTGCGCCAGCTTGATCACCGAGTCGCGGGTGATGCCGGGCAGGATCGTGCCGGCCAGCGGCGGGGTCACCAGCGTGCCGTCGTCGAGGACCAGGAAGACGTTCATGCCGCCCAGCTCGTCGATGTACTTACGCTCGATCGCGTCCAGGTAGACCACCTGGTCGCAGCCGTGCTCGGCGGCCTCGGCCTGGGCCGACAGACCCGCCGCGTAGTTGCCGCCGCACTTGGCCGCGCCGGTGCCGCCGGGGGCCGCCCGGGTGAAGTCCGGCGTGACCCAGAGGTTCACCGGCTTCACCCCGCCGGAGAAGTAGGAGCCGACCGGCGACGCGATCACCAGGTAGAGGTACTCCGTGGCCGGGCGGACGCCGAGGAAGACCTCGCTCGCGTAGGCGAACGGGCGCAGGTAGAGGCTGCCGTCCTCGACCTCGGGGATCCAGCTGCGGTCGATCTTGATGACCTCGTGCAGCGACCGGAGGAACGTCTCGACCGGGAGCTGCGGCATCGCCATCCGCTGGGCGGAGGAGTTGAACCGGTTCGCGTTCGCGTCCGGGCGGAACATCGCGACGCCACCGTCCGGCAGCGTGTACGCCTTCAGACCCTCGAAGATCTCCTGGGCGTAGTGCAGCACCGCGCTGGCGGGGTCCATCGGGATCGGCGCGCGGGCCTCGACCCGGGGTTCGTACCACCCCTTGCCGTCCGCGTACCGGATGGTCGCCATGTGGTCGGTGAAGATGCGGCCGAAGCCGGGGTTGGCCAGCAGGGCAGCGCGGTCAGCGTCGCCTACGGGTGCCGGGTTCGGACGGATCTCGAATTCGAGGTTGTCACCACCGCTCATGACAAAAGAACCTGCTTTCTCGCAGAAAGACTGAGGGCATGCGGGCACCCGTAGTGTCGCGCATGAAATTTACCCCGAACGGTCGTTAAAACAACGACCGCACGGGGCATCGACGGACTTCAGCCGTGCTCAGACGGCAGCTGCCACCAGGTCGCCGACTTCGGCGGTACGCAGCGCCGCGCCCGGGGTCCGGGACGCGACATGAGCCGCGACCGCCTCGGTTACTCGGCGGGCCTCGTCGTGGCGGCCCAGGTGCTCCAGCAGCAGCGCGGCGGAGAGGATCGCGGCCGCGGGGTCGGCGATGCCCTTGCCGGCGATGTCCGGCGCGGAGCCGTGCACCGGCTCGAAGGTCGACGGGTAGGTGCGCTCCGGGTTCACGGAACCGCTGGCCGCCATGCCGATGCCGCCGGTCACGGCCGCGGCGATGTCGGTGAGGATGTCACCGAAGAGGTTGTCGGTCACCACCACGTCGAACCGCTGCGGGTTGCTCACCATGAACATGCTGGCGGCGTCGATGTGCTGGTACTCCGTGGTGACCTCGGGGAACTCGGCGGCGACCGCGGCGAAGGTCCGCGACCACAGGTTCCCGGCGTGGGTCAGCACGTTGGTCTTGTGCACGAGCGTGACGTGGCGGCGGTCGCGGCGCTGGGCGCGGGCGAACGCGTCCCGGACGACCCGCTCCACGCCGTGCCTCGTGTTGAGGCTCTCCTCGGTCGCGATCTCGGCGGGGGTGTCCCGGTGCAGGACGCCGCCGGCGCCGACGTAGAGGCCCTCGGTGCCCTCGCGGACCACGACCATGTCGATCTCGCCGGGCTTGACGCCGGCCAGCGGGCTCGTGGTGCCGGGCCAGAGCTTGGAGGGGCGGAGGTTCACATACTGATCGAACTCGAAGCGGAGCTTCAGCAGCAGGCCGCGCTCGAGCACACCCGGCGGGACGCTCGGGTCGCCGATCGCGCCGAGCAGGATGGCGTCGTGGCCGGCCAGCTCGTCCTGGATCGCGCCCGGGAGGACCTCGCCGGTCCGGTTGTAGAGGCGGGCGCCCAGGTCGTACTCGTTGTAGTCGACGCCGGGGAGGACGGCATCGATGACCTTGCGGGCCTCAGCGGTCACCTCGGTCCCGATACCGTCACCGGCGACCACCGCGATCCGCGCCACGCTCACGTCACAACTCCCCAACTGTCGACCCAACCAGGGACACGGTAGCGCGCTATCCCGAGGTACGGAACGAGAGTCCCATTAAATGAAATGACACCGGAACGGGAACAGCCCCCGGGCCGCGGCAAACGGCTCGGGGGCTGTTGCGACGATGACACGTGGTTCGGTCCCGCCGGGAACACACACGGCCCTGCGACAGACGGCGTCACCCGAAGACGGGTCCACCCGGGTCGTGCGGCAGGGACAACGCTAGCGATGCGGACTAAAGACGCGCAAGACGCGCCCCCGCGTGTCGGCCCACGGTTTCGGTACGCTGGGCCTCGGTGGTGGCACCATGCGCCGGTGAGTTTCGACCTAGTGGTGTGGGCCATGGCCCCGTCGGCGGCGCCGGACGCCGTCCGCGACGCGAACGCGCGATGCGCCCGCGGCGAGCACCCGCAGCGGCCCGCCGACCCTCGCGTCGTCGCGTTCTACGACGCGCTGACCAGCACGTACCCGGATCGCGGCCCGCGTGCGGCAGCCCCCGGTTCGCCCTGGGCCAGCGCGCCGCTGCACGCCGCCGCCGACCACGTGCAGATGCGGCTCGACGAGCGCTGCCCGGATGTGGTCCTGGAGACGATCGAGAGGCTGGCCGGCGAGCTCAACCTCGACCTGCTGGACCTCCAGGACGGCACGGTGTACCCGCCGCCCGTCAGGACAGGTCAGCCACTGCTGCCCGGGTAGAGCCGATCTCCGCCGCCACCTCGGCCAGCAGCTCCGGCGCCACGGGCGAGTCCACGGTGAGGGCCATCAGCGCCTCGCCGCCGGCCGCCCGCCGCGACACCTGCATCGCCGCGATGTTCACCCCGGCCCGGCCCAGCGTGGTGCCGATCGTCCCGACCACGCCCGGCCGGTCCCGGTAGCGGAAGAAGAGCAGCACGCCCTCCGGCGCCAGGTCCAGCTCGAAGCCGTCCACCTCGACCAGCCGGGACTCGCTGGCGAAGGCGCCCGCCACCGCGAGCGTGCCGCCGTCCGGCATCGCGCCGCACACGGTGATCAGGGTGGCCGGGCCGGCCGCGCCGTCCGCGGTCGCCAGCTCCACCTCGACGCCGCGGTCAGCGGCCATGTGCGGCGCGTTCACATAGGTGACCGCCTCCGCGGCGATCGGCGCGAACAGCCCCTTCATCGCGGCCAGTTCCAGCACCGAGACGTCGTGCGCGACCACCGCGCCGTGCACCTCGACGGTCATCCGGGCGGCCACCCCGCCGGCCACCGCCGTGAAGATCCGGCCGAGGCGTTCGGCGAGCGGCAACAGCGGGCGTACGTCCTCGTCCACCGCCCCGCCGGCCCGGATGTTCACCGCGTCCGGCACGAACTCGCCGCGCAGCGCCAGCCGCACGCTCTCCGCCACGGCCAGCCCGGCCTTGTCCTGCGCCTCCACGGTGGACGCGCCGAGATGCGGGGTGACCACCACGTTCTCGAAGGCGAACAGCGGCGACGAGGTGAGCGGCTCGGTCTCGAAGACGTCCAGGCCGGCGCCGGCCACCCGTCCGTCGGCGAGCGCCTCGGCCAGGGCCCGCTCGTCCACCAGGCCGCCGCGGGCCGCGTTCACGATCCGCACGCCGGGCTTCACCTCGGCGAGCTCCTTCTCCCCGATCAGGCCGAGCGTCTCGGGAGTACGCGGCAGGTGCACCGAGATGAAATCACTCTCCCGGAGTAGTTCGTCGAGGCTCACCAGGCGGACGCCGAGCTGCGCCGCGCGGGCCGGTTGCACGTACGGGTCGTACGCGATGAGCCGCACCCCGAAAGCGGCCATCCGCTGCGCGAAGAGCACGCCGATCCGCCCCAGCCCGACCACGCCCACGGTCTTGCCGTGCACCTCGACGCCGGTGAACGCGGACCGCCGCCAGGATCCGGCCCGCAGCGCCGCGCTCGCCGCGGCGGTGTGCCGGGCCACCGCGAGGGTCAGCGCGACCGCCTGCTCGGCGGCCGAGACGATGTTGCTGGTCGGGGCGTTCACCACGAGCACGCCGCGGGCGGTGGCGGCCGGGACGTCGACGTTGTCCAGGCCCACCCCGGCCCGGGCAACGACACGCAGCCGACCGGCTGCGGCGAGCGCCTCGGCGTCGATGCGGGTGACGCTGCGGACGATCACCGCGTCCGCGCCGGCCAGCGCGGCCAGCAGGGCGGGGCGATCGGCGCCGTCGACCTTCCGGACCTCGAAGTCGGCGGTCAGCATGCCGATCGCGGGCGCCGCCAGTTCCTCGGTCACCAGGACTACGTCAGTCATGGTCCTCCATCCGATCCGCGCCCCCATCGGCGCTCGCCTCATCGACGATGCCGAATGGTACGGAGGGATGTCATCCCGAAGTTCAGTTCACTCACGGCGTGAAGCGCTTGACGCTCCTGACGAATCTCACTCGTCCGGGTGCGTGGGGTGTCCCCCGGTCGTGTGCGTCGGCGGACGGACGGGGTCCCGCGGTGCGGCGATCCCATCCGTGGAGTGATCCGGGCTATCGGACTGATCAGAAGCAGTGCGGGGCGTGCTGCTTCTCCCGCCTGGGCGAAGCGCCTGGATGAGGCCACACACAACGCTTGCGTGGCGATTCATCAACGCCAGGGCAGGGATGACGGCACACGAACCGTTTCCGTGCGACCTCATCGCGGCCTGCGCAAACGTCGGTGCGCCGCCGCCCCGCCCCGCGACAGAGCCGCATCGTGAGCCGCCACCCACGCACGGGCCGGCGGGCTACACGAGCGGGCGGGCGCGCGGGGCGCGAGCGGGTGGGGCGCGAGCGGGCGGGGCGCGAGCGGGCAGGGCGCGAGCGGGCAGGGCGCGAGCGGGCAGGGCGCGAGCGGGCAGGGCGCGAGCGGGCAGGGCGCGAGCGGGCAGGCCGCGAGCGGGCACCCGCCCGCCCCCGGACAGCGAAATGCCCGGCCGGGGGGAGCCGGCCGGGCATTTCATGACATGCGGAGAATCAGGCGGTCTCGGTGATCGGCCGGTCCACCCAGCTCATCATCCCGCGCAGCTTCGCGCCGGTGATCTCGATCGGGTGCTGGGCGCCCTGCTCCCGGTACTTCTTCAGCTCCGGGCCACCGGCCTCGTCGTCGGCGATCAGGTGACGGGTGAACTCGCCGGACTGGATGTCCGCGAGGATCTTCTTCATCTCCTGCTTGGTGTCCGCATTGATCACCCGCGGGCCGGAGACGTAGTCACCGAACTCGGCGGTGTCCGAGACGCTGTAGCGCATCCGGGAGATGCCGCCCTCGTACATCAGGTCGACGATCAGCTTGAGCTCGTGCAGGCACTCGAAGTACGCGATCTCCGGGGCGTAACCGGCCTCGGTGAGCACCTCGAAACCGGTCTGCACCAGCGCCGCCGTACCGCCACAGAGGACGGCCTGCTCGCCGAAGAGGTCGGTCTCGGTCTCCTCCTTGAAGGTGGTCTTGATGACGCCGGCGCGGGTTCCGCCGATCGCCTTCGCGTAGGAGAGGGCGAGGGCCAGGCCGTCGCCGGCCGGGTCCTGCTCGACCGCGACCAGGGCCGGAACGCCCTTGCCGTCCACGTACTGGCGGCGGACCAGGTGGCCCGGGCCCTTCGGCGCGACCATCGCCACGGTGACGTCCGCCGGCGGCTTGATCAGCTCGAAGCGGATGTTGAGGCCGTGGCCGAAGAAGAGCGCCTTGCCCGCGGACAGGTTCGGGGCGATCGACTCGGAGTAGATCTTGCGCTGCGCGGTGTCCGGCGCGAGCACCATGATCACGTCGGCCCAGGCGGAGGCCTCGGCCGGAGTCTTCACCGTCAGGCCCTGCTCCTCGGCCTTGGAGCGGCTCTTCGAGCCCTCCTGCAGACCGACCACCACGTCGACGCCCGAGTCACGCAGCGACAGCGAGTGCGCGTGGCCCTGGCTGCCGTAGCCGATCACGGCGACCTTCTTGCCCTGGATGATCGACAGGTCGGCGTCGTCGTCGTAGAACACTTCGGCGGTCATGAACTTCCTTCTTCTCTCTGGGGAAAACTATGCGGCGCGCAGAGCGGGCCCGGTGGTGATGGAACGAGAGCCGCGCCCGATGGCAACGAGTCCCGACTGCACCATCTCCTTGATGCCGTACGGCTCGAGGTCGCGCAGTAACGCATCCAGTTTGTCTGGATTACCGGTGGCCTCAATCGTCAGGGTGTCCGGAGCGACGTCGATCACTCGCGCCCGGAACAGCTCGACGGTCTCGAGCACCTGGCTGCGCTGCGCCCGATCGGCACGCACCTTCACCAGGAGGAGCTCACGCTGGACCGACTGAGAGGGGTCCAGCTCCACGATCTTCAGGACGTTCACCAGCTTGTTGAGCTGCTTGGTGACCTGTTCCAACGGGGACGAGTCCGCGTTGACCACGATCGTGATGCGGGAGACGTCCGGGTTCTCCGTCTCGCCCACCGCAAGGGAGTCGATGTTGAAGCTCCGGCGGGAGAACAGGCCACTGACGCGCGCGAGCACACCGGGCTTGTTCTCGACCAGCACGGACAGCGTGTGCTTGTTGGTCATCAGAGGTCGTCCTCTTCGAACGTCGGGCGCACGTCCCGGGCGAACATGATCTCGTCGTTGCTGGTGCCGGCCGCGACCATCGGCCAGACCATCGCGTCCTTGCCGACGGTGAAGTCGATGACCACCGGGGCGTCGTTGATCTCCATGGCCTGCTTGATGACCTTGTCGACGTCGTCCTTCGACTCGCACCGCAGGCCGATGCATCCGAGCGCCTCGGCCAGCTTCACGAAGTCCGGGATCCGGTGCTTGTGGGTGCCCAGCTCGGTGTTCGAGTAGCGGCCGTCGTAGAACAGGGTCTGCCACTGCCGGACCATGCCGAGGTTGCCGTTGTTGATCACGGCGACCTTGATCGGGATGCCCTCCAGGGCGCAGGTGGCCAGCTCCTGGTTGGTCATCTGGAAGCAGCCGTCGCCGTCGATCGCCCAGACCTGGGTGTCCGGCTTGGCGACCTTCGCGCCCATCGCGGCCGGGACCGCGTAGCCCATCGTGCCGGCGCCGCCCGAGTTGAGCCAGGTGCCCGGCTTCTCGTACTTGATGAACTGGGACGCCCACATCTGGTGCTGGCCGACGCCCGCGCAGTAGACCGCGTCCGGACCGACCAGCCGGCCGATCCGCTCGATCACGTACTGCGGGGAGAGGCTGCCGTCGGTCGGCTCCTCGTAGCCCAGCGGGTACCGCTCGCGGATGTCGTTGAGCGTGCGCCACCAGGCTTCGTACTGCTCGGTGCCGCCGGCACCGGCCGAGACCGCCGCGATCAGCTCGTCGATCACGTGCCGGGCGTCGCCGACGATCGGGACGTCCGCGTGCCGGTTCTTGCCGATCTCCGCCGGGTCGATGTCGGCGTGGACCACCTTGGCGTCCGGAGCGAACGAGTCGAGGTTGCCGGTGACCCGGTCGTCGAAGCGGGCGCCGAGGGTGACCAGCAGGTCGGCCTTCTGCAGCGCGTAGACCGCCGGGACCGTGCCGTGCATGCCGGGCATGCCCAGGTGCTGCGGGTGCGAGTCGGGGAACGCGCCGATGCCCATCAGCGTGGTGACCACCGGGATGCCGGTGAGCTCGGCCAGCTTGCGCAGCCCGTCGGTGGCACCGGCCTTGTGGACGCCGCCGCCCACGTACAGCACCGGGCGCTTGGCCGCGGCGATCAGCCGGGCCGCCTCGCGGATCTGCTTGCCGTGCGGGTGCAGGGTCGGCCGGTAGCCGGGCAGGTCCAGCGTCGGCGGCCACTGGAACGTGGTCTGCGCCTGCAGCACGTCCTTCGGGATGTCGACGAGAACCGGGCCGGGGCGGCCGGTGGCCGCCAGGTGGAACGCCTCGGCCAGGATCCGGGGCAGCTCCTCCGGGGTCTGCACCAGGAAGTTGTGCTTGGTGATCGGCAGCGTGATGCCCTGGATGTCGGCCTCCTGGAAGGCGTCCGTGCCGATGTACGGCCGGCCCACCTGCCCGGTGATCGCGACGATCGGGACCGAGTCCATGTACGCGTCGGCGATCGGCGTGACCAGGTTCGTGGCGCCCGGCCCGCTCGTCGCGATGCAGACGCCGACCTTGCCGGTGGCCTGCGCGTACCCGGTCGCGGCGTGGCCCGCGCCCTGCTCGTGGCGGACCAGGATGTGGCGGACCTTGGAGTCGAACAGCGGGTCGTAGGCCGGGAGGATCGCCCCGCCCGGAATGCCGAACGCGACCTCTACCCCGAGCGCCTCGAGCGACCGGACGAGCGCGCCGGCGCCGGTGGTGGCTACCGGGGAGACGGCGGCCGGAGCGGTGTTCGCGGCCGCGGCCACGGTGGCCGGGTTGACTCGATGGGCGAGCGTTTCAGGAGTGGGTCTCGTCATGGCTGTTCAGACCTTCTCGGGATGGGCGTCCGGAAACTTGAGCAACAAAAAAGGCCCACGTGCAATGCACGGGACCTAGCGCACTCTCCTGTCGGTGGAGAGCGCGCTCAAATAAGTACTCGGGACGCGAAGCACATGCGGCTAACCTTGCCCCATCTCACGCCCTGAGTCAACTGATCCCACATTTTGATCACGGCGGGTTCCCTTGAAATCCGGATCGCTCGGCAGCAACGCTCTGACCTGCCGCATTCCGGGTCCGAGGCGGACGACCTGACTCCGCGCCGGCGCGTCACTGCGCGGAATGGACCGGGGCGCCGGCAGCGGCCGCGGACCCACCGGCTGAAGTGTCCGGAGCCGGGTCTCGAAGTGCTCGGCCGGCACTCCCCAGCCGAAGAGCGAGCCCTGCCCGAGCCGGCAGCCGGCCTCCTCGACCACCTCGCGCTGCGCCGTGGTGCCGATCCCCTCGGCCAGCACCTCCAGGCCCAGCCGGTGCCCGAGCCGGACCACCACGTCGACCAGCGGGGCGGCCGTGCCGGTCCGCGACTCCGGCTCCGCCACCAGAGCGTGGTCGATCTTCAGGATGTCCACCGGAAGAGTGCGCAGCTGGGTCAGCGACGAGTACCCGGCGCCGAAGTCGTCGAGCGCGATCCGCACGCCGGTCTCCCGCACCTCGGCGAGCCGTCGGACGAGCTCGTCCATGTCGGTGGCGACCGCGTGCTCGGTCACCTCCAGGACCAGCCGCTGCGGCGGCACGTTGTGCTCGGCCAGCACGTCGGCGACCTGGGCCGCGTAGTCGGCGTTGTGCAGCTCCTTGGGCGACAGGTTCACCGAGACCCAGACGTCGTGCCCGGCCGCCCGCCACGCGGCCAGCTGCACGACGGCCTGCTCCAGCACCCAGGCGCCGATCCGGTTGATCAGGCCGGACTCCTCGGCGACCGGGATGAACTCGTCCGGGCGGACCGGGCCGAGGTCCGGGTGGGTCCAGCGGAGCAGCGCCTCGGCGCCGACCGGCCTCATCGACGGCAGGGCCACCACCGGCTGGAAGACCAGGCGCAGCTGCTCACGGTCGATCGCGTGCCGCAGCTCGCCCTGGAGCGTGCCGCGCCGGCGGAGCAGCTCGTCGTACCCGGCCTGATAGCGCTCGACCCGGTTCTTGCCGCGCTGTTTCGCGTAGCGCAGCGCCAGGTCGGCGTCGTGCAGCAGCTCACCGGTGTCGGCCACGCCGAGGCTGGCGGAGAGGAAGATGGAGCCGCCGTCGACCTCGTACGGCTCACCGAGCACCGCGAGCAGCCGGTGCGCCGCGAGCATCGCCTCGTCGGCGTCCCCGTGCATGAGCACCGCGAACTCGTCCCCGCCGAGCCGGGCCGCCACGTCGCCGTCGAGCAGGTTGCGCCGCAGCCGGGCGGCCACCTCGGCGAGCACGCTGTCGCCGATGTCGTGCCCGCGCATGTCGTTGACGGTCTTGAAGCCGTCCAGGTCGATGCCGATCAGTACAGCTCTTCGGTGGTCCTCCCCCGCCGGACGGCCCGGCACGGCGTCGTCGCGCTCCTGGGCGAGCAGGGCCCGCTGCAGCCCGCGGCGGTTCGCCAGGCCGGTCAGCGGGTCGGTGTGCGCCAGCTCGCGGAAGTGCGCCTCGCGCTGGCGCAGCCGCACCGTGTAGCGCCGCACGTCGTCGAGAGCGAGGTACTGCCGGGCGACCAGGGCCAGCCCCACCACGCTGGCGCCGAAGTAGCCGAGCGCGTCGAGCGTCCCGCCCCGGGTCAGGTGATAGCCGAGGGCGCCGATCACGGCGAGCATCGGCACCACCGCGTACGCCCCGCCGCGCTCCAGCACGTCGCCGGTGACCTCGACCGGACGGTCCGCGGCCTTCACCGCGAGGGCCACCGTGATCAGCCCGGCGGCGAGCAGCAGCACACCGGCCAGGGCCAGCGCGTCACGCTGCCGGCAGATCGCCGTGGAGACCGCGGTCGCCGCCACCGCGACGACGCTCACCCCGGCCGCGATCCGGATGCTGTTGCGCCGGGGCCGGTGCGCGTGCAGCGCCATCACCGCGGTCAGGCCGAGCGCGAGGGCCGCCAGCACCGCGGGCAGCAGGACCGCGGGGCAGGGGTACGGCGTGAGGTCGCCCAGGATCCGGGTCGGCCGGGAGATCAGCACCCAGCCGACGAACCAGATCGCGGCCGCGATGACCAGCCCGTCCAGCACATGACGCAGCGCGGCGGCCGGGCCGCGGGTGGCGCCGGGCAGCGCCACCGCGCCGGCCAGCAGGGTCAGCGTGCCGATGCCCATCGCGATCGCGACCATGGTCGCCAGCGACCGGGCGTGCGCCGCGTCGTGGTGATGGTGACCGCCGCCGGTGATCAGCGCGCTGGCCAGCCCGGCCAGGGCCCCGGCGGCGGAGAGCGCGCCCCCGGCGGCGAGCAGCAGGTGCGCACGCCGGGCCGCGCCGGTGTGCCGGCGTCCGGACTGACCGAGATAGGCGACCGCGGGCACCGCGGCGAGCAGGCCCGCGAGACCCGCCAGCTCCATACCGGACGGTGAGTGCACGGACACACTCTGCCCGATCATCGTCGATTCGAACAGTCCCGGCGTCCCGCGCTGTGGACGTCCTTGGCATTTCGCCAGGGGGCCGGTGGCACTATGGGGGGATGCCTGAGCTGCGCTCCCGGACCTCGACCCATGGTCGCACCATGGCCGGCGCGCGCGCCCTGTGGCGCGCCACCGGCATGACCGACGACGATTTCGGCAAGCCGATCGTCGCGATCGCCAACAGTTACACCCAGTTCGTACCCGGGCATGTGCACCTCAAGGATCTCGGCGGCCTCGTCGCCGATTCGATCGCCGAGGCCGGCGGCGTCGGTCGCGAGTTCAACACGATCGCCGTCGACGACGGCATCGCGATGGGCCACGGCGGCATGCTCTACTCACTGCCCAGCCGCGAGCTGATCGCCGACGCCGTGGAGTACATGGTGAACGCGCACTGCGCCGACGCCCTGGTCTGCATCTCGAACTGCGACAAGATCACGCCCGGCATGCTGATCGCCGCGCTGCGGCTCAACATCCCGACGGTCTTCGTCTCCGGCGGCCCGATGGAGGCCGGCAAGACGGTCGCCATCGAGGGCATCGTGCACGAGAAACTCGACCTGGTCGACGCGATGAGCGCCGCCGCCAACGACAACGTCACCGACGCCCAGCTGGACACCATCGAGCGCTCGGCCTGCCCGACGTGCGGTTCCTGCTCCGGCATGTTCACGGCGAACTCGATGAACTGCCTGACCGAGGCAATCGGCCTGTCGCTGCCCGGCAACGGCTCGACGCTGGCGACGCACGCGTCCCGCAAGGCGCTCTTCACCGAGGCCGGCCGGCTGATCGTGGAGATCGCCAAGGACTACTACGAGAAGAACGACGAGTCGGTGCTGCCCCGCTCGATCGCCAACCGGGACGCCTTCGAGAACGCGGTGGCGCTCGACGTGGCGATGGGCGGCTCCACGAACACGGTGCTGCACCTGCTCGCCGCAGCCCGGGAGGCGGGTCTGGACTTCTCCGTCTCGGACATCGACGCGATCTCGCGCCGGGTGCCGTGCCTCGCCAAGGTCGCGCCGAACAGCCCGAAGTACCACATGGAGGACGTGCACCGCGCCGGCGGCATCCCCGCCCTGCTCGGTGAGCTGCACCGCGGTGGCGCCCTGAAGACGGAGGTCCGCTCGGTGCACGCGCCGTCGCTGACCGCCTGGCTCGACAAGTGGGACATCCGAGGCGAATCGCCGTCGGCGGAGGCGCTGGAGCTCTTCCACGCCGCTCCCGGTGGCGTCCGCACCACCCAGGCGTTCAGCACCACCAACCGCTGGGCGAAACTGGACACCGACGCCGAGGGCGGCTGCATCCGCTCGGTCGAGCACGCCTACACGGTCGACGGCGGCCTGGCGATCCTCTTCGGCAACCTCGCCCCGGACGGCTGCGTCGTGAAGACCGCCGGCGTCGACGAGTCGATCTGGAAATTCACCGGCCCGGCCCGGGTCTACGAGTCCCAGGACGACGCGGTCACCGGCATCCTCGGCAAGGAGGTCGTCGAGGGCGACGTCGTGATCATCCGATACGAGGGCCCGAAGGGCGGCCCCGGCATGCAGGAGATGCTCTACCCGACGAGCTTCCTGAAAGGCCGTGGCCTCGGCAAGGCGTGCGCGCTGATCACCGACGGGCGCTTCTCCGGCGGCACGTCCGGCCTGTCGATCGGCCACGTCTCCCCCGAGGCGGCCGGCGGCGGCCTGATCGCCCTGGTCGAGACCGGCGACGAGATCACCATCGACATCCCCGGCCGCAGCATCACGCTGAACGTCCACGACGACGTCCTCGCCCAGCGCCGGCACGAGCAGGAGCGGCGCCCGAAGCCGTACACGCCTGTCGACCGCGAGCGCCCGGTGTCGGCGGCTCTGCGCGCGTACGCCTCGATGGCGACCAGCGCGTCGGACGGCGCTTACCGCAAGGTCCCGGAATAAGCCCGCAAGTCCCGGATCAAGCCCGCAAGCTCCCGGAACAGGAAGTCCTCAGCTGAGGAAGGACGTGGCGGCGGACGCGTCACCTGCCTGTCGCAGGTAACGCGTCTGCCGCTCGTTCAGTTGCGGCAGCGCGTCCGGTTCGAACCACCGCACGTCCAGCGACTCGTCGTCGTTGACCCGGGCTTCGCCGCCCACCGCCCGGCAGGCCAGCACGGTCTCGAACCAGTGGACCTGGTCACCGTTCTGCAGCGTCCGCAGCTCCAGCGCCTCCACCGCGACGACCCGCTCGCACACGATGTCGACCGCGGTCTCCTCCCACACCTCCCGGATCGCACCGGCGGCCGGCTGCTCGCCGGGTTCGAGCACACCGGCGAGCAGCGACCAGCGCCGATCGTCGCTCCGCTGGTTCAGGAGCACCCGCCCTCGCTCGTCGAAGACGACCGCCGTGACGCTGGGGAGGAACAGCGGAGCGTGCCCGATGGACTTGCGCAGTTCCAGGATGAATTCAGGGGTAGCCACAAACCCACCCTAAACGGCGCAATCACTTCAGGGCGCCCTCCATGATGCCGCGGACGATCTGGCGGCCGCCGATCAGCAGCAGGATCACCAGGGGGACCGTGGCGGCGAAGGCGCCGGCCAGGACCCGCCGGTAGATCACGTAGTTGCCGCTTGCCAGGTCGGACAGCGCGACCATGGACGTCGGGAAATCGGTGCCGCCCAGGGTGATGAGCGGCCACTGGAAGTCGTTCCAGGTCGCCACGAACGTGAGCAGGCCGAGCACGGCCAGAGCCGGGCGGATGGCCGGGAGCACCACGGTCCAGTAGATCCGCAGCGTGAGCGCACCGTCGATGCGGGCCGCCTCGATCAGCTCGTCCGGGATGGCGTGCGAGATGAACTGCCGCATGTAGAAGACACCGAACGCGGTGACCAGACCGGGCGCGATGACCGCCAGCAGGGTGCCGTTCCAGTCCAGCCGGGCCATCAGGATGTAGAGCGCGACGACGCCGAGCTGGTTGGGCACGGTCAGGGTCAGGATGACCACGAACATCAGCGCGTTGCGATACCGGAAGCGGAGTTTCGCGAACGCGAATCCGGCGAGCGAGCAGAAGAACAGTGTGGTCGCGGTGACCACGCCGGCGACGATCACACTGTTGATCAGGGACGCCGTGAAGTAGACGTTCTGCATGCCGAAGACCTCGCCGAGGTTCACCAGCAGCTGGTCGCCCGGGATCACGGTGGGCGGGAAGCCCATCACCTTCTCGTCGGTGCTCGTCGCGATGACGAACATCCAGTACACCGGGAAGGCCGAGATCACCATGAAGGCGGCGAGGGCGGCGTACGTCTTCCAGTTGCCCCGTGTCTCCTGCGGCGCCCGATTCACCAGGGTGGTCACTTGTCACCGCCGAGGCGTCGGGTGGCGAGCGCGTTCACACCGGCCACGATGAGGATGATCAGGAAAAGGGCCCAGGACATCGCTGCCGCGTACCCGAGGTTGAGGTCCTTCCAGCCGACCTTGTAGATCAGCTGGGCGATGGTCTGGAACTGCCCGTCGGAGCCGCCGCTGGCCGAGGCCGGGTTCTCGTCGAAGAGCATCGGCTCGTTGAAGAGCTGGAGCCCGCCGATCGTGGAGAGCACGACGGTGAAGAGGATGACCGGCTGGATCATCGGGACGGTGATCCGCCACAGCTGCGTCCACGGCCCGGCGCCGTCGACGGCGGCCGCCTCGTAGACGTCCTTCGGGATGGACTGCATCGCGGAGAGGTAGAGCAGCGCGTTGTAGCCGATCCACTTCCAGTTGACCATCGTGGCGATGGCGATCCAGCTGCTCCACTTCGCGGCACGCCAGTCGATCGGATCCTCCTCGCCGAAGCCGACGAGGGAGAGGAACCAGTTCGCCAGGCCGTAGTCGCGGGCGAAGAACATCGCGAAGACGAGCGTCGACGCGGCGACCGGTGTGACGTACGGAAGAAGAATGCCCACCCGCCACCACGTGGTGGCCCGCAGCTTGCGATTGAGCAGGTTCGCGACGATCAGCGCGATGAGCAGCTGCGGGATCGTGGAGAGCACGAAGATCCCGAAGGTGTTGCCGAGCGCGTTCCAGAAGTCGTCGTCGGTCAGCAGGCGGGAGAAGTTCTCCCCGCCGGCCCAGCCGCGGTTGTCCGGCTCGTCGATCCGCCAGTTCCGCAGTGACACCACCGCGTTGAAGATGATCGGAAAGAGCCCGAAGACCGCGAAGAGCAGGAAGAACGGCGCGATCAGCAGGTACGGGACGGTTTTGGTGTCGAAGCGGTACCACCAGTACCGCGAACGCGGCGGCGGTGCGTGTTTCGGCTCGCCCGGCGGGGCGGGACGGGTCTGGGTGAGCGACACGGGAACTCCTGTCGAAAGGCCGGGAGGCGGGGCTCCTCACCGGGTAGGAGGAGCCCCGCCGGTCAGCGACGGGTCAGGCCTTGGAGGCCTTGTCGGCTTCCTTGACGGCTTCCGCCCAGGCGGCTGCCGGCGCCAGGCCACCCTGCTGCACCCGGGTGATCACGTTCTCCACGGCGACCCGGGTCGGGCCGTTCTTCTTGCCCAGGTACTGCGGCTTCAGGTTCTCCGCGGTCGCCGCGAAGATCTGGCCGGTCGGGGCGTCGGTGAAGAACTCCTTCTTGTAGTCGAGGACGGCCGGGTCCTTGTAGAGCGCCGGCTGCGACGGCAGGTTGCCGACCGTCTTGAAGACCTCGATCTGCTGCTCCGGCTGGATCAGCCACTCGACGAACTTGTACGCCTCGTCGACGTTCTTGCCCTGCTTCGGGATGGTCCACCAGGAGCCGCCCCAGTTGCCGCCGCCGCCGGGGATGTTGGCGATGTCCCACTTGCCCTTCTGGTCGGGCGCGGTGTCCTGGATGTGGCCGAGCATCCACGCCGGGCAGGCCAGTGCCGCGAACTGGTCCTTCTTGAAGCCCTGGTCCCAGTTCGGCTGGAAGCTGGCGAGGTTCGCCGAGATGCCGGCCTCGATCGCCTTCATGCTGACGTCGAACGCGACCTTGGGGCCGCCCTCCATCTGCAGCGCCTCCTGCGGGTCGTAGAAGCCGACCGGCTGCTGGGCGAGGACCGGGTTGAACAGGTTGGTGCCGGAGTCGACGAACTTCTTGCCGGTCGCCTTGGTGTACTTCTTGCCGGTCTCGATGAACGCGTCCCAGGTCGGCCAGAGCTTGGAGACCGACTCACGGTCGGTGGGCAGGCCGGCCGCCTTGAACAGGTCGGTGCGGTAGCACATGGCGAGACCGCCGACGTCGGTGCCGAGGCCGATCTGCTTGCCGTCGGCGGACTGCGAGGCCTGCCATTTCCAGCCCAGGTACTTCGACTCGTAGCTGCTCGCGCCCTTGTCCAGCAGGTTCACGAACTGGTCGGCCTGGCTGCGGAACTGGACGATGAAGCCCTCGTCGACCGCCGAGATGTCCGGCGCGCCGGAGCCGGCGACCAGCTTCTTCTGCAGGTCCTCGTGCTGGGCGTTGTACTCGCCCGAGTTCAGCACGATCTTGACGTTGGTGTGCTCGGCCTCGTACTTGGCCTTCAGCTTGTCGAGGCCCATGTCGCCCCAGAAGTTGATCTTCAGGGAGACCTGGCCGTCGCCGCTCGCGTCGTCGCCGCCGTTCTCCAGGCTCTGCCCGCTACAGCCGGCGAGGGCCAGTGCGGCCACCAGGCCGACGGCCGCCACTCGGCGCGCTGAACGTCCCATAACTACCTCCATCAAGGAGAGCTGCATCACTGAACCGGGTAAGTTCGCAGAACGGTAGGCGTCGATTCGAGGCGTGTCAATAGCGTGTTACAGCCGTGATCACGTCCCGTGCCAAGCTGGATTAAACGGACGTATTGGCGATCACCGGTTTACATTGCTCGACAGGTGCCGTAACACTGAACCGATCAAGCTTCCGATCCGGGTCGAGGGAGTTCGTTGAATGCTGTTCAGCTCCAGATAAGCTCGGCAGCAGTGGGGACAGAGGAGATCGAGTGAAGCGGCCCACGATCGCCGACATCGCGCGGCGGGCGGGCGTGTCCAAAGGCGCTGTGTCGTACGCGCTGAACGGCCAGCCCGGCGTCTCCGAGGCGACCCGGAAACGGATCATCGCGATCGCCCAGGAGATCGGTTTCAACGCGAACAGCGCCGCCCGCGCGCTCTCCGGCGCTCGCGCCCGCGCCGTCGGCCTGACCCTGTGCCGCCCCGCCCGGATCCTCGGCATCGAGCCCTGGTTCATGGGGCTGATCAGCGGTTTCGAGGCCGAGCTCGGCGCCCAGTCGTACGCTCTGACCCTCCAGGTGGTGGCCACCCCCGAGCAGGAGGTCGAGGTCTACCGCCGCTGGTGGGGCGAGCGCCGCATCGACGGGGTGATCGTCACCGACATCCGGCAGGACGACGTCCGCATCCCGGTGCTGCAGGAGCTCCAGCTGCCCGCCGTGGTGATCGGCGGTCCCGGCGACACCGGCAGCATCGCGCAGATCTGGTCCGACGACGCCGGCGCGATCACCGAGGCGGTCCGCTACCTGGTCGCCCTCGGCCACCACCGGATCGCCCGGGTCAGCGGCGTCCCCGGTCTGCTGCACACGCAGGTCCGCACGAAGGCGTTCGACGAGATCTGCGCGTCCCTCGGCCTGGAGAACACGATCACCGTGCCGGCTGACTACACCGGCGAGGAGGGCAGCCGGGCGACCCGGCGACTGCTGATCGGCGGGGACCGGCCGAGCGCGATCATCTACGACAACGACGTGATGGCGGTGGCCGGGCTGGCCGTGGCGCAGGAGATGGGCCTGTCCGTTCCCGGCGACCTGTCGATCGTGGCCTGGGACGACTCGCCGCTCTGCAGCCTGGTCCACCCACCGCTCACGGCGCTGAGCCGGGACATCTCGGCCTACGGCGCGCAGGCCGCCCGTGAGCTGCTCAACGCCATCGACGGCAAGCGGGTCGGCAACGTCGAGGCCGGCCGCGTCCACCTGACCCCCCGGGGAAGCACCGCCCCGCCCCGCTAGCCGGCGGCAATCGCGGGTCAGCTGGTCCGGTGGGTCTCCAGGTATGCCTCGATGCGCTCTGCCGGGGCCGGGTGGGCCAGGGCGAAACCCTGGCCGTACCGGCAACCCGCCGCCGCGGCGCGCTCGATGCCCTCCGCCGATTCCAGTCCCTTGGCGACGATCTCCAGGCCCAGCCGGCGACCGAGACTGACCACCACGTCGAGCACCGAGTCGGGGCCTCCGGCGACGAGGGACTGACTGAGTTTGAGCATGTCCACGGGAAGCCGCCGAAGGTGGGACAGGGAGGTCTGGCCGGAGCCGAAGTCGTCGAGCGCCGCCCGTACCCCCAATTTTCGCAGGCCCGTCAGGGCCGCGACGATGGCCGGGACGTCCTCGGCGATCCACGTCTCCGCGACCTCGACGACCAGGCGTTCCGGGGTGAGGCCGTAGCGTTTCAGGGTGCCGGCCACCCGGTCCGGGAAACGCGCGGTGAGCAGCTCGCGCGGCCCCACGTTGACCGAGAGCCAGAAGTCGGTGTCACCGCCGTCCCACGCGGTCAGGCTGCGGCAGGCCTCGTCGAGCACCCATTCGTCCAGCTCCGCGGTGATGCCGAGCGCGGACGCGATCGGCAGGATCTCCTCCGGGAGGATCGTGCCGAGCTCCGGGTGGCGCCAGCGCAGCAGCGCCTCGACGCCGACCGGGCGGCCGTCGCGCAGACCCGTCACCGGCTGGAAGACCAGGTCCAGCTCACCCCGGCCGGCCGCGCCGAGCAACTGTTTCTCCAGCTCCATCCGGCGGTGCAGCTGGATCTCCACGTCCGTGTCGTACCACTCGACGCGGCCCAGGCCGAGCTGACGGGCGCGCTGCCGGGCCAGGTCGGCGTGGCGCAGCACCTCGTCCGAGTCGGCGCCGCCGGCCAGTTCCGCCAGGCCGACGCTGCACTGCAGCTCGACCGGCCCGCCGGGCAGCTGGTACGGCTCGCCGAGGACCGTCACGATGCGGGTGGCCAGCGCGTACGCCGCGACGGCCGACTCCGTGGTGAGCACCGCGAACTCGTCACCGGCCAGCCGGGCCGGCACGTCCTGCTCACCGATCAGCGACTTGATCCGGCGGCTCACCTCGATCAGCACCGCGTCACCGACCTCCCGGCTCCGGGCGTTGTTGATCTCGGCGAGGCCGTGCAGGTCGATCACGATGACGTTGCCCCGGCGGCCCGGGCGGCGGCGGTACGCCAGCAGGTCCCGCATCAGCGCCCGGCGGTTCGCCAGGCCGGTCAGCTGGTCCAGGTAGGAGAGCCGGTGCAGGGTGCGTTCCAGGTGCACCCGCTCGCCGACGTCCCGCACGTGCACGACCAGAGCGGCCACCTCGGGCACGCCGCGCTGGTCGGAGATGGTGGACTCGGTGTCACGCCAGAGCCGGGCGCCGTCCCGCATCCGGGCGCTGACCAGCACCGGTGGCCCGCCCTCGTGCTCGCCGGCCAGCACCGACCCGATCACCGCCTGGGCGTCCGCCACGTCCTCGGGGTGGATCAGCTCCCGGAACTCGCGGCCGATCACCTCGTCGTCGCGCAGGCCGAAGAGCCGGGCCGCGGCCGGCGACTGCCAGCGGACCGTGAGCTGCTCGTCGAGGACCAGGGTCAGGTCGGTCGCGCCGGCGACGAGCGAGCGGAAGTGCGCCTCGGCGACCCGGAGCCGGCCGGCGTAGCGGCGGATGTCGCGCACCACGAGCAGTTCCCGGACCACCAGCACACTGACCATCACGAGACCGAAAATGATCGCCTTGTTGTCGAAGCTGCGCACGGTCGCGAGATGCCAGACGGCGGCCAGCACACCGACCGCGGCCGGCACCGCGAGAAGCGGGTAGCTCGCCAGGTACTGATCCGGGTTGCGGGGCTCCAGCACCGGCGGCGGCAGATCCCGGCGGGAGCCGCCGACCGCCGCGGCGGTCATCCCGGCGACGATCGGCACACCGGTGAGCGCGAGCAGCCAGTCGTCCGCACCGGCGTCGATCAGAGCGGTCAGGACGCCGAGCGAGAGCAGGATCAGCACCGAGCCGGCGGCGCACCAGATCGCCGGGCGCGGGCGGGGCCGGGCGCGCAGCACGATCACCGTGACGATCGAGACGCCGCCGGTCGCGATGAGCATCGCCGGCACCGCGGCCGGCCGGGTGGACACGCCGGGCACCAGGTACGCCGCGAAGCCGAGGCTCACGCCGAGCCCGGCGCCGTCGAACGCCCGCCGCAACCGGACCGGCCAGCTCCGCGCGGCGCCCGGCAGCAGCGAGATGCCCGCCACGTAGCAGCCGGCGGCGACGGTCAGGCCGGCGGTGAGCCAGCCGGTCACGTCCGGCGGGTTCCACCACGGGACCGCTGCGGTGGCGGCCGCGACCACCGTGCCGACGCCGACGATGCCCGCGCCACGACAGGATACGAACGCCCGCTCGGCACGGTGCAGGTCGATGGCCGTACCGAAGAGGAAGGCGGAGGCGCACACACCGGCGCAACCCACCGCACAGGCCAGCGCGAGCGCGGCCGGCAGCAGGCCGGCGACGCCGGCCGCGAGCAGCACGGCAGCGACGCTCGGCACAGCGACCAGGACCGCCCGGCCAGGAACTCGGGGCGGGGCCGGCGCGGGGTGCGACACAGCCACGGCGTGTCCTCTGCGGTGTTCCCCTGCGGGATCCGGGGAGGGTGGGAGAGGCGGATTACGTGAGGAGGGACTGGCACCCGGTCAACGAGCGTCTCCGGAGCGGGTAACGCCTTGAACGAAATCGTCAGTCATGCAACGACGGTGGTCAAATCGAGCGGTGCTGCGGGTCCCGGTCCGGGCGGTGGTGGGAGGATGGGCACGTGCGCAGTCGTCCCGCCCTTCGTGTCCGCAAATCCGGCGCCCTGCTCGTCGCGGCCCTGATCGCCCTGGTCGGCGCGTTCCCGCTGGCCGGGTCGTCGTGGGCACTCGCCCCGATTCTGCTGATCCCGCTCGCTGTGCTGATCTGGACCTATCGGGCCGGCACCGACGTCTACCCCGACGAGCTGCGGGTGCGGGCGCTGTTCGGCGGCACCCGGGTGCCGTGGAGCCGGATCGCCGAGCTCGCGCCGGACGCCCGGGGCCGGGTCTCCGCGCTTCTCGACAACGGCAACGTGATCCGCCTGACCGGTGTCACCAGCGACAACCTGCCGGCGGTGCTGGCCGCCGGCGGCCAGGCGGTGGACGCCACCCCCGCGACGGATCAGTGATCGCCGGGATCTCTCAGCGCGCACGGCTACCCTGGTCGGCAGGAATCTTAGGGGGTGGTCTGGTCGTGCGTTCCCGCCGGGGCCGTGCCGCGGTCGCGACGGTCGGTGCCGTTCTGGTGCTGACCACCGGATGCAGCTTCGGACCGCCCGGCCCGGACCAGGCCGGCTCACCGCCCAACCTGCCCCGCCCCTCGGCGGCGCCCACCTCCAGCCAGGGCGGCGAGGACCGGGAGGCCGCGATCACCGTCCTCGCCAAGAACCTCGAGGTGCCGTGGGGCGTCGCGTTCCTGCCCGACGGATCCGCCGTGGTCACTGAGCGCGACACCGCCCGGATCCTCAAGGTCGGGCCCGAGTCCGACGCCGAGGGTCTCAAGGTCACCGAGATGGACCGGCTCGCCGAGGTGCGCCCGTCCGGCAGCGGTGGCCTGCTCGGCATCGCCGCGTCGCCCGCATTCAAGACCGACAAGACGTTGTACGTCTACTACTCCACCGAGCGTGACAACCGCGTCGGCAGCCTCGTGGACGGCAAGCTTCAGCCGATCCTCACCGGCATCCCGCGGTCCGCCCAGCAGAACGGCGGCGCGCTCGCCTTCGGCCCGGACGGCATGCTCTACGTCGGGACCGGCGACGGCACGCCCACCGGCGCCCTCGCGCCCGACCCGAAAAGCCTCGGCGGCAAGATCCTGCGGATCACCACGGCCGGCAAGCCGGCGAGCGGCAACCCGGTGAAGAACTCCGCGGTCTGGTCCTCCGGCCACCGCGACGTCCAGGGTCTCGCCTGGGACTCGACGGGCAAGATGTACGCGACGGACAGCACCCAGCCGAAGACCAGCGAGCTGAACGTGATCCGCAAGGGCGGCAACTACGGCTGGCCGAAAGCCGACGGCGACAGCACCGACGCGAAACTCGCGAACCCGATGGTCTCCTGGCCGGCCACCGAGTCGTCGTGCGGCGGGGTGGCCGCGGTGGAGAGCCTGGTCGCCACGTCGTGCCTGCTCGGCGAGAAGCTCTACGTCCTCTCCGTCACCGGCAACGGGACCGTGCTCGGCGAGCCGCAGGAGCTGCTCACCGAGGAGTTCGGGCGGCTGCGCGCGCTGGTCGCCGCGCCGGACGGGTCGCTCTGGGTCAGCACGTCGAATCAGGAGGACGGCGGTGAGCCCGGTCCGGAGGACGATCGCCTGATCCGTCTGGTGTTCTCCGACGGCGGCGCCGGCCGGAGCTGATGGCTGCTTCACGGGTGCTGACGGCCGTGTCACCGCGTCCCGCGGTGCCGGCAGCCGGTCCCGTGGCGCTGACGGTTGTTTCGCGTGGCGCGAATTCGGGCAGGTGAGCGCTCGATGACTCCGGACACCGCAGCGACACCGCCCGCGTGGCGCCGCCGCTTGAGCTCCACCGCCCGGCTGACCGGCCGGGTCCTGCGCAGCAGGTGGACCCGGCGAATCCGGACCGCCCTCGCGGTCGGGCTGGTCAGCCTGGTCGGCGCGGTGATCGGCGTGATGCTCTTCGCGCACGCGAGCATCAACGTCGGTCCGTTCAGCGCGGAGATGTCGGTGGCGCCCTCGGTCCACGGCGGCACCGAGGTGGACATCCCGCCGCTCGGCTCACTGCACCTGGACAGCCACCGCGGGCCGCTGCACCTCAAGGTCGCCCTCGGCTCCCTGGACCAGAGCCGTACCGAAGCGCTGCTCGACAACCCGGCCGGGATCACCTCGGCCGGTGACCGCGCGGTCGACGAGGTTGTGGACGGGGTGTCCCGGCTCGGGTTGCGGACGCTCGGGCTGGCCGTCCTCAGCGCGCTCATCCTCGCCGCGCTGGTCTTCCGCGACGTCCGGCGCACCGCGGCGGCCGGCGTCACCGCCCTGGTGGTCACGGCGGGCAGCTTCGGCGTCGCGGCCGGCACGCTGCGGCCCGACGCGATCAGCGAGCCACGGTACGAAGGGCTGCTCATCAACGCGCCCGCCGTCGTCGGTGACGCCCGCCGGATCGCCGACAACTACGGCCGGTACGCGGAACAGCTCCAGACGATCGTGAGCAATGTGAGCCGGGTCTACTCGACGATCTCGGCGCTGCCCGTCTACGAGCCGGCCGGGAACACCACCCGCCTGCTGCACGTCTCCGACCTGCACCTGAACCCGTCGTCGTGGGGCCTGATCCGGACCGTCGTGGAGACCTTCGAGATCGACGCCGTGATCGACACCGGGGACATCGTCGACTGGGGCAGCGGGGCCGAGACGTCGTACGTCTCCTCGATCCCGTCGATCCAGGTGCCGTACATCTACGTCCGGGGCAACCACGACTCGACAGCCATCCAGGCCGCCGTGGCCCGCCAGCGCAACGCGGTCGTCCTCGACAACGCGATCACAGAAGTCGACGGGCTGACCATCGCCGGCATCGGCGACCCGCAGTTCACCCCGGACAAGAGCGAGTCCAACGAGGCGACCGGCGACAACGCCGGCCCGGAGTTGCTCACCGCCTCCGGCGAAACGCTCGCCGCCACGGTCCGCGGCTCGGCGGACAAGGTCGACATCGCGCTCGTCCACGACCCGGCCATGGCCCAGCCGCTCTCCGGCCTGGTGCCCCTCGTCCTGGCCGGCCACCGGCACCAGCGCTCGGTCTCGATCCTGCCGGCGCCGGCCGCTCCCGCTCCGGACCCGTCGGCGTCCGCCTCGCCGGCTCCGGCGGCCTCCGCTCCGGCCGAGCCGCTGATGACCACGCGTCTCATGGTGGAGGGTTCGACGGGCGGCGCGGGGCTGCGCGGCCTGGAGAACGACGAGCCGACTCCGCTGGCGTTGTCGGTGCTCTATTTCGACGAGAACAACGAGCTCAAGGCGTACGACGACATCCAGCTCGGCGGCACGGGCGAGTCGAACGTGGAGATGCAGCGCAACGTCGTGGGGCTCGCGCCGGAGGAGTCACCCTCGCCCACCCCCTCCACCAGCTGACCGACCGGGGATGGGCGCTGGGGGGTGTGGGCTGCGGGTGACCGGAGTCCTTGGCCGCCCGCAGCCCACGACTGGGATGGGGGATCAGGAATACGTGATGTCGGACGTCGAGTAACGGCAGTACGTGCCGTCCGGGCCCGAGCCCGTCTTCGTCGGCTCGTTGCCGCTGCTGTTGCCCGTGAAGCGGTCGCAGATGGAGATCTTCCTGGAGCTGTCACCCACGATGACGATCTGGCTGAACGTGGCGGTGTCGCCGTAGTTCGTGTTGATGCCGGCGATCGAGCTGCCCGGCGCGGTGGCACGGATGTTCTGGATCACCACGGTACGTTTGTACTGGGTGGAGCAGTTGCCGCACGAGCGGTACAGCTTGCCGAAGTTCGACACCTGGAAGTTCTTGATGGTCAGAGTGCCGCCGCCGTTGTGCTGGAACACCTTGTCGGACGCGGAGCGCGCGCCGCCGCCGTCGACCGTCGCGACAGTGGAGCTGCCGCCGCGGAAGGTCGCCGCGTCCTCGCCCACGTCGAGCCACCAGACGTTGCGCAGGGTGCAGTTGCCGTCGCAGTGCACGCCGTCGCCGGCCGGGGCGCCGATGATCACGTTGGCGAGGGTGGCGCCGTTGGCGAGCTTGAACATCGGGTCCTGGCTCTCGCTCTGGCCGCCGTCCCCGATGCCGTAGTAGCGCTTGTTGCCGCCGTCGAGGCCGCTGGCCGGTACGGCGATCGTCGCGTTCACCTTCACGCTGCCGGTCTCGGACGGCCACGGCGTGGTCGGGCCGGTGCCGCCTCCCCCGCCGCTGCTGCCCATCTTGATGAGCTGCCACTGCTGGTTGGCGAAGTTCTGGTCGGCGTACTGCACGACGTTGCCGCCGTCTGCCGTGGACCACTCGAAGACCTCGAGCGCCTTGCCGCTGTTCCGGTTGATCAGCTGGATGTTGCTGCCGATGTCCTGGATCTTCCACTGCTGGCTTGTCGCGTTGCGGTCGCCGTTGGACTGGATGATCTGCGCGCCGTCGGCGGTCGAGGCGCCCTGCACGTTGAGGACCTTGCCGCTGTGCTTGGCCTGCAGGCGGTAGTTGCCGCTGCCCATGTCGAGGAACTTGAACTGCTGCCAGTCGCCGTTGTTCTGGCTCCACTGGTTGATCACCGCTCCGTCGGCGGTGGAGTAATTCCAGACGTCCAGCACCTTGCCGCTGTGCTGATTCTTCAGGACGTAGTAGGCGTTCAGGTCGATGCTGGCCGCGCTCGCCTGCTGCGCCGTGACCAGCCCGGCCGCGCCGAGAGCCGCCGTGGCGAGCGTCGTGACCGCCACGGCGGCCCATCGGCGGCCGGGTCCGAGGACGAGACTCATGACTTCCTCTCCGCCCGCCGGGGCGCGGGCGTGGATCAGGGGATGCGAGTGACCGACATTCATCGATGTTGTCGCTCACAAAATCCCTGGTCAAGGGAGGACGTAGTTGCAGTTTGTTGCAGGTTTCCGGGGCGATGGAAGCGCTCCCACGAAACCGCTGGTCAACGCGGAGACGCCCGGCCCCGCAGACTCGCGGGACCGGGCGTCGGCCGTACCGGGAAATCAGGAGACGCCGAGGCGCTCCAAGAGCAACTCGCGGACGGCCTTGGCGTCCGCCTGGCCGCGCGTGGTCTTCATGACCGCGCCGACCAGAGCGCCGGCGGCCGCCACCTTGCCATCACGGATCTTGGCGGCGATGTCCGGGTTGGCGGCGATCGCGTCGTCCACCGCCTTGGTGAGCGCGCCGGTGTCGCTGACCACCTCGAGGCCACGGGCGGCCATCACCTCGGCCGGGTCGCCCTCGCCGGCCACGACGCCCTCCAGCACCTGACGGGCCAGCTTGTCGTTCAGCTTGCCGTCGTCGACCAGCTTCTGCAGCGCGGCGACCTGAGCCGGGGTCGCGCCGACCGCGGCCAGCTCGACGTCCAGCTCGTTGGCGCGGCGGGCCAGCTCGCCCATCCACCACTTGCGGGCGCCGGCCGGGGACGCGCCCGCGGCGATGGTCTCCTCGATCAGCTCGACCGCGCCGGCGTTCGCCACCGACTGCATGTCGATCTCGGAGATGCCCCAGTCCTCGCGGAGACGGGCCCGCTTCACGCTCGGCTTCTCCGGGAGAGCCTCCTTGAGCGCCGCGACCCACGCCCGGTCCGGCGCGATCGGCACCAGGTCGGGCTCGGGGAAGTAGCGGTAGTCGGTCGCGGTCTCCTTGGAGCGGCCCGGACGGGTGTCGCCGGTGGTCTCCTGGAAGTGCCGCGTCTCCTGGAAGATCTTGCCGCCCTCGTCCAGGATGCCGGCCTGCCGGATGATCTCGGAGCGGACGGCGCGCTCGACCGAGCGCAGCGAGTTGACGTTCTTCGTCTCGGTGCGCGTGCCCCACTCCTCCCCCGGCAGGTTCAGCGAGGTGTTCACGTCGCACCGCATCGAGCCCTGCTCCATGCGCACATCGGAGACACCGAGCGAGCGGACGATGTCGCGCAGCTCGGCGACGTAGGCCTTGGCGATCTCCGGGGCGAGCGCGCCCAGGCCGGGGACCGGCTTGGTGACGATCTCGACGAGCGGGATGCCGGCCCGGTTGTAGTCGACGAGCGACTCGGTGGCGCCGTGGATGCGACCGGTGGCGCCGCCGACGTGCAGCGTCTTGCCGGTGTCCTCCTCGATGTGCACCCGCTCGATGCCGATCCGGTGCGTGACGCCGTCCACCTCGACGTCGACGTAACCGTCGACGCAGAGCGGTTCGTCGTACTGCGAGGTCTGGAAGTTCTTCGGCATGTCCGGGTAGAAGTAGTTCTTCCGGGCCATCCGGCACCACTCGGCGATGTCGCAGTTCAGCGCGAGGCCGATCTGGATCGTCGCCTCGATCGCGGCCTTGTTCATCACCGGCAGCGCGCCCGGCAGGGCCAGGCAGACCGGGCAGACCTGGGTGTTCGGCTCGGCGCCGAAGTCGGTCTTGCAACCACAGAACATCTTGGTACGCGTACCGAGCTCGACGTGCGTCTCGAGCCCGATCACCGGCTCGTACTTCGTGAGGATCTCTTCGTATGTCATCTCACAGCTCCGGAGGAGTGAACGAGCCGACAGCGGACTCCAGCGCGGCGGCGACCCGGTACATCCGGTCGTCGGCCATGGTCGGGGCCATGATCTGGAAGCCGACCGGGAGGCCCTCGGAGAGCCCGCAGGGAACCGAGATGGCCGGCCCGCCGTACAGGTTCGTCGGGATCGTGAAGAGGTCGGCGAGGTACATCTGGTACGGGTCGCTGGTCCGCGATCCGAACGGGAACGCCACGAACGGGGTGGTCGGCGAGACCAGCACGTCGACCCGCTCGAACGCGGACTGGAAGTCGCGCGTGATCAGCGTGCGGACCTTCTGCGCCTGGCCGTAATAGGCGTCGTAGTAACCGCTGGAGAGCGCGTACGTCCCGATGATGATGCGGCGCTTCACCTCGGCCCCGAAACCGGCCTCGCGGGTCAGCGACATGACCTCTTCGAGTGAGCGGTTGCCGTCGTCGCCTTCCCGGAGCCCGTACCGCACGCCGTCGAAGCGGGCCAGGTTGCTGGACGCCTCGCTGGGGGCGATCAGGTAGTAGGCAGGCAGGGCGTACTGGAAGTTCGGGCAGGAGACCTCGACGATCTCGGCGCCGAGCTTGACCAGCTTCTCCAGGGACTCGTGGAAGCTGCTCAGAACGCCCGGCTCGGACCCGTCGCCGGCGAACTCCTTGACGACACCCAGCTTCACGCCAGACAAGTCACCATTTTTGCCGAGACGTGCTGCTTTGACGACATCCGGAACCGGGGCGTTGATCGACGTCGAGTCCCGCGGGTCGTAGCCGGCCATCACCGAATGCAGCAGCGCGGTGTCCTCCACGGTCCGGCCGCACGGACCGGGGGTGTCGAGCGAGGACGAGAAGGCGATCAGCCCATAGCGGGAGGTGCCACCATAAGTCGGTTTTGCACCCACGGTTCCCGTAACCGCGCCGGGCTGACGGATTGAGCCACCGGTGTCCGTGCCGATCGCGAGCGGCGCCTCGAAAGCCGCCAGTGCCGCCGACGAGCCGCCACCCGAGCCACCGGGGATCCGGCCCAGGTCCCACGGGTTGTTGGTGGCGCCGTAAGCGCTGTATTCCGTGGACGAGCCCATCGCGAACTCGTCCATGTTGGTCTTGCCGAGGATCGGCATGCCGGCCTGCTTCAGACGCTCCACGATCGTCGCGTCGTACGGCGGCTTCCAGCCCTCAAGGATCTTGGAAGCGGCGGTCGTGGGCACGCCCTTGGTCGTCACCACGTCCTTGACCGCGATCGGCACGCCGGCCAGCGGCCCGGTGATCTCGCCGTTGTCGACCTTCCTCGCCGCCGCCAGAGCACCCTCGCGGTCGACGTGCAGGAAAGCGTGCACCCGCTCGTCGACGGCGGCAATCCGGTCGAGGTGAGCGGTGGTCACCTCGACCGCCGACACCTCCTTGCTAGCGATCTTGGAAGCCAGCGAAGCGGCGCTGAGCCTGGTCAGGTCGGTCACGGTCATTCCTCCTCGTCCAGGATGCGCGGCACCCGGAACCGGGCCTCGTAGGCGTCCGGCGCGCCGGAGAGCGCCTCCTCCTGCGTCAGGCTCGGGGCAGGAACGTCCTCGCGGTACACGTTGGTCAGCGGAACCGAGTGCGAGGTCGGCGGGATGTCGTCCGCGGCCACCTCACCGACCCGGGCGACCGACTGCAGGATCACATCGAGCTGACCCGCGAATCGATCGAGCTCCTCTTCGGTCACGGCGAGCCGCGACAGGCGCGCCAGATGCGCTACCTCTTCGCGGGAGATGGCGGCCATCCTGCCCCCTCTATTGGTTCGACGGTTTGCCTGATTCTATTTTCCGGGGCTGGACCGGCCGGTACCGGGCCAGCCACTCGGCGAGATCGGCGGCCGGCATCGGGCGGGCGTGGAACCAGCCCTGCGCGGTGTGACACCCGGCGGCGGCCAGGAGCCGCCAGGTCGCCTCGTCCTCGACCCCCTCCGCCACGGCGCGCAGGCCGAGCGAATCGGCGAGAGCCACCACCGAGCGTACGATCGCCGCGTCGCCCCGGTCCGTCGCCATCCCCAGCACGAACGACCTGTCGATCTTCACCTCGGAGAGCGGCAGCCGGCGCAGGTGCTGCAACGACGAGTAACCGGTGCCGAAGTCGTCCAGCGAGATCGCCACGCCCATCCGGCTGAGCCGCGTGGTGGTCTCCAGCACCCGGAACGGGTCGGCCATCAGCGCGCTCTCGGTGATCTCCAGCTGGAGCAGGTCGGCGGGGACGGCGTACCGCTGGAGCAGTGCGCCGACCCGGTCCGCGATGTCACCGGAGTGCAGGTCACGGGCGCTCACGTTGACCGCGGCCCGCAACGGCCGGTCCTCCGCGAGCCAGAGCGCCAGCTGGGCGATCACCTCCTCCAGCACACGGGCGGTGAGCAGCCGCATCACCGGGGTCGGCTCGGCCACCCGCAGCAGCTCCTCCGGCCCGACCGTGCCGCGGTGCGGGTGACACCAGCGCAGCAGCGCCTCCACGCCGATCACCTCGCCCGTCGCGATCGCGATCTGCGGCTGGTAGAAGAGCGTTATTCCGTCGTCGTCCTCGCGCAGGGCGGTCCGCAGCTCGGCCAGCAGCGCCAGCCGGTCCGGGGAGTGGTGCGCGGCGTCCGGTCCGTGCACCGCCACCTGGTCGCCGCGCTGCTTCGCCTCGTACATCGCGGCCTCGGCCTCGCGCAGCAGCGTGCCGGCGTCCCGGCGGCCGGACTGCAGCGAGATCCCGATCGAGGCGCTCAGCTCCACCGGCATGCCGTCCAGCGGGAACGGGTCGCTCAGCGCTTCACCCAGGTGCTGCGCGATGCGGCGGGCCGACGCCGGGCCCTCGACCCGGGTGGCGAGCACCGCGAACTCGTCCCCGCCGAGGCGGACCACCAGGTCATGGGACGGGACCACGGTGGTGAGACGGTCCGCGACCCGGGCCAGCAGGCGGTCGCCGGCGCCGTGGCCGAGGGCGTCGTTGACGGTCCGGAACTGGTCCAGGTCCAGCAGCAGCAGCGCACGGCGGCGGTCCGGGGAGCGGTCCGCGATCGCGGCCTGCAGCGCCCGGCGGTTCGGCAGGCCGGTGAGCGCGTCGAACCGGGCGGCCCGCTCGGACTCGCCCGCCCAGCGGACCATCCGGTGCACGGCGTGCAGCGCGAGCAGGGCCAGCGGCAGCAGCGCCGGGCTCACCACGGCCGCGACCAGCAGGATCGGCCCGAGCAGCAGCAGCGCCGCGGTGGCGAGCAGATCGGCGCGCCCGCGGCGGCGGTGGGTGCGCGGTTTGCTGTCGGCGGTCCAGCGGCGCACGCAGGCGGCCACCGCGTACCGGGCGGCGATCCAGGCAGCGGCCGCGGCGCAGGTCAGGGCGGCGTCCCGCCAGCTCGGACCGGCCGCCCCCACCGCTCCGGCCGCCCCGGTTGCCAGGCCCGAGCCGTCCGGCGCGAGGCCCGGCCCGCCGGTGGCGAGGCCCAGCTCGGCCGGGCCGATGCGCAGGCCGGTGAGACCGGCGACCGCGGCGGCCGCGCCGAGCGCGACCGCGTGCTGAAGAGCCAGATGGACGGTACGGCGGACGGAATGGCGCAGCCGCACCCCGGCGACGGTCACCGCCGCGATCTGCACCGCCAGTGCCGGCGGGCCGCCCCAGGCCAGCAGGATCGCGAACGTGAAGCAGATCGACGGAAGGATGATCGCGCTGGCCCGGCGCCCGGGGACCAGGTAGGGACGGGCGTCCGCGATCAGCGCCAGGACGGCCATCACCCAGAAGGCGGCGGGCAACCCGGCGAAGGCGCCCGGGTCGGCCGCCCAGAGGATCAGGCCGCCGGCGATCGAGCCGATCGTCGTGACGATGATCGTGCGCCGGTGCCGCGCGTCCGCCCTGGCGTCGTCTCCGGCCGCGTCGCCGGCACCGCCGCCGCTCGGACGGCCGGCGACCGGCCGGCCGAGATCCGGCCGCATGAGGTCGAGCCGCGTGACATCCGGATGCGCGGCATCCAGGTGCGTGACATCCGGATGCGGGGCATCCGGGTGCGGCCCATCCGGGCATGCGGCCTCCAGACGCATGGTGTCCATGCACCCCGCGTCCATGCGTGTGACATCCGTGCGCGTGACGTCCGCGCCGGCGGGGGACGAGCCGGCCGTGTGCAGGCGAGCGGCATCCATGCGACCTCCATGACGGCCTTGATCACCGATCGCCTACACCATAGATCCACATGGTGCCTTCTAGGCTAAACTACCCATCAGTTACTAAAGCGACATAGCCTCCACCACGCCAGAATGGCACCAATTCCTCCTCCTGGGTGACCCGGTCAGCCCTCGGCAGCCTCGCGCGCCGCTTCCGGGCCGCTGTCCAGCAGAACCGCGAAACCGGCCTCGTCGAGCACCGGAACCTTCAGCGCGATCGCCTTGTCGTGCTTGCTGCCCGGGTTCTCCCCGACCACCACGAAGCCGGTCTTCTTCGAGACCGAGCCGCTCACCTTGCCGCCGCGCGACGTCACCGCCTCGGCGGCCTGGTCGCGGGTGAAGCCGGCCAGCGTGCCGGTGACCACTACCGTCACACCCTCCAGCGGGCGCGGGCCGGAGTCGACCCGCTCGTCGGCCATCTTCACGCCGGCCGCACGCCACTTCGCGACGATCTCCCGGTGCCACGGAACGGTGAACCACTCCCGCAGGCTGTCCGCGATGATCGGCCCCACGCCCTCGACGGCGGCGAGAGGGTCGACCGCCTTGGCCTTCCGCGCGGCCTCCGCAGCCTCGGTGTCCTCCGCGTTCTCCCCGCTCTCCGCGTTCTCCCCGCTCTCCGCTTTCTCCGCGCTCGCCGCTTTCTCCGCGCTATCCGCGCTCGCCGCTTTCTCCGCGCTCTCCGCTTTCTCGGCGGCCTCGGCGGTCGCCGCCACCACCCCGGGCTCGGCCGCCGTCCGGGCGAGCAGCTCCTCCAGAGCCGTCATCGACCCGAACTCGGCCGCCAGCGCCTGGGCCGCCGTCGGGCCGACATGGCGGATCGAGAGCGCCACCAGGATCCGGGCCAGCGGGCGGGATCTCGCCTCGGCCAGGCTCTGCAGCATCTTGCCGGCGTTGGCGCTCAGCTCGCCGTTCTGTTTCACGAAGAACGGCACCTGACGCAGGTGCTCCTCGGTGAGCCCGAACAGATCGCCCTCGTCGTGCAGCACGCCGGAGTCGAGCAGCGCCCGCGCGGCTTTCGCGCCCAGCACCTCGATGTCGAGCACGTCCCGGCTGCCCACGTAGCCCAGCCGCTCGCGGCGCTGACCGGGGCAGAACTCCGCGTTCGGGCAGCGGATGTCGATGTCGCTCTCTTTCGCCGGGGCGAGCGGGGTACCGCAGTCCGGGCAGGCGGACGGCATGACGAACGGGCGCGCGTCGGCCGGTCGCAGGTCCATCACCGGGCCGAGAATCTCCGGGATCACGTCGCCGGCCTTGCGCAGCACCACGGTGTCGCCGATCAGCACGCCCTTGCGGGCCACCTCCTGCTCGTTGTGCAGGGTGGCCTGCGCGACCACCGAACCGGCCACCTTCACCGGCTCGAGCACGGCGAACGGCGTGACCCGGCCGGTGCGTCCCACGTTCACCGCGATGTCGAGCAGCTTGGTGGTGACCTCCTCCGGCGGGTACTTGAAGGCGATCGCCCACCGCGGCGCCCGGCTGGTCGACCCGAGCCGGCCCTGGATCGCCACGTCGTCGACCTTGACCACCACGCCGTCGATCTCGTGCTCCACGTCGTGCCGGTGCTTGCCGTAGTAGTCGATGAACTCGCGGACGCCGGCCATGTCGTCGACAAGCCTCCACCGGGTGCTGGTCGGCAAACCCCAGGCCCGCAACGCGTCGTAGGCGTGCGCCTGGGACGCCGGGTGGAAGCCCTCCCGCGCGCCGATGCCGTGCACCACCATCCGCAGGCCGCGGGAGGCGGTGACCCGCGGGTCCTTCTGCCGCAGGCTCCCGGCGGCCGCGTTACGCGGGTTGGCGAACGGCGGCTTGCCCTGCTCGACGAGCGTCGCGTTCAGATCGGCGAACGCCTCGGCCGGGAAGTAGATCTCGCCGCGCACCTCGAGCAGATCGGGCACGTCGTCGCCGAGCAGCCGCTCCGGGATCTCCCGGATGGTCCGCACGTTGGGCGTCACATCCTCACCGGTGCGCCCGTCACCGCGGGTCGCGCCCCGGATCAGACGGCCTTTCTCATAGGTCAGGTTGATCGCCAGACCGTCGACCTTGAGCTCGCAGAGGAAGCCGACCGGGCCGCCCGCGTCCCGCACGGTCCGCTCGGACCACGCCGTCAGCTCGTCGAAGTTGAACACGTTGTCGAGCGACATCATCCGCTCGGCGTGCTGCACCGGCGTGAACTGCGTGGAGAAGGTGCCGCCCACGTTCTGCGTGGGCGAGTCGGGCGTGCGCAACGCGGGGAACTCGGTCTCCAGCGCCTCCAGCTCGCGCAGGAGCACGTCGAAGTCGGCGTCCGGGATCGTCGGCGCGTCGAGCACGTAATAGCGGTACTGATGACCGCGGATCTCGTCGGCCAGCTCGGCGTGCCGCGCGCTCGCCTGTGGTGTCGGATCCTCGATCAACGCAACCCCCTGGTCAGTGGATACCTAGGAGCACCGTAGCCCCACCCACCGACAAATCCCGGGGTCACACCTCGGAGATCCGGCGCCCCGCTTCGGTGATCGCGGTGAGGACCGCTCGCGCGTACCCCGGCGAGGCGCCCGCCAGGCCGCAGGCCGGCGTGATCACCACCTGCTCGGGCAGGCGCGCCGCCGGGAAGCCCAGCCGCCGCCAGAGCGTGCTCACCCGCTCGGCGACCGCCTTGGCGTCCGGCCGGGTCGTCCCGGTCGACGGCGCCGCGCCGGCGAAGACGCCCAGTCCGGCCTCGATCGCCTCACCGAGCGGGTCGAGGTCCTTGACCAGCGACAGGTCGAGCGCCACCGCGGAGGCCGTGGCGTCCCGGATCACCTGCAGCGGCACCGAGGGAGCGCAGCAGTGGACGACGACCGGCACCTCGACGGCGGAGACGACGGTACGCAGGCGGGTGGCGGCGTCCGGGCCGTCCACCTCCCGATAGGCGGAGAGGCCGCTCTCGGTCGGCACCCGGCCGGCCAGCACGGCGGGCAGCGACGGCTCGTCGAGCTGCAGCAGCACCGTCGCGCCCGGAACACGTTTGCGCACGTCGGCGACGTGCCGCCGGAGGCCCTCGGCGAGCGAGTCGGTCAAGTCCCGGACCGCGCCCGGGTCACGCAGCAGACGGCCGCCGATCGGCAGGTCCAGGCCGGCGGCCAGGGTCCACGGCCCGGTCGCCTGGACCTTCAGCGTGCCGGTGAACCCGTCGCCCTGCTCGGTGAGCTGGTCCAGGTCTCGTTCCAGCAGGTCAGCCGTGCGACGCTGGTCCTTGCCGGGCCGCGAGGCGATCTGCCAGCGGCCGGCGTAGAGCTGCACCGGCAACTCGACCAGGAACCCGGCGCCCCGGCCGATCATGTCGGCGCCCGGGCCACGGCCCGGCAGCTCGGCGAGATGCGGCAGCAGCGGCAGCTCGCCGAAGACGATCCGCTGCGCCTCGTCGATGTCGGTGCCGGGCAGCGAGCCGATGCCGGTGGCGGAACCGGCCGGCCAGGGGAAATCAGGCATCGACGGCGGCCCGGCTTCCCTCGGTGATCGTCGCGGAGCCCAGCACGATGTCACCGTCGGCGTCCGGCTGGTAGGCGACGATGGCCTGACCGGCGGCGACACCGCGAGCCGGCGACTTCAAGCGGGCGGTCAGCACGTCACCGGCCACCGACACGGAGGCCTCGACCACCTCGCCGTGGGCCCGCAGCTGCACCTCGCAGTCCGAGATGTCCGCCGCGGAGTGCCAGATCGGACGAGCGGCGCTGACCACGTCGACCTCGAGGTCCTCACGCGGGCCGACCGTCACCGTGTTCGACACCGGGGTGATCGACAGCACGTAGCGCGGCCGGCCGTCAGCGGCCGGGACGCGCAGATCGAGGCCCTTGCGCTGACCGATGGTGAAGCCGTAAGCCCCGTTGTGGGTGCCCAGTTTCTCGCCGGTCCGCCCGTCCACGATGTCGCCGGGGGCCGACCCGAGCCGGCTCTCCAGGAAGCCACGGGTGTCACCGTCGGAGATGAAGCAGATGTCGTGCGAGTCGGGCTTGTCGGCGACGGCCAGCCCGCGCTCCGCGGCCTCGGCCCGGACCCGCTCCTTGGTCGAGTCGCCGAGCGGGAACATCGCCCGGTCCAGCTGCGCCCGGGTCAGCACGGCCAGCACGTACGACTGGTCTTTCGCCAGGTCGACGCTGCGCCGCAGCAGCCCGTCGGCGCCCAGCCGGGCGTGGTGGCCGGTGACCACCGCGTCGAAGCCGAGCGCCACCGCCCGGTCCAGCACCGCCGCGAACTTGATCTTCTCGTTGCAGCGCAGGCACGGGTTCGGCGTGCGGCCCGCCGCGTACTCGTTCACGAAGTCGTCGACCACGCTGTCGTGGAACTCCTCCGCCATGTCCCAGACGTAGAACGGGATGCCGATCACATCGGCGGCGCGGCGCGCGTCCCGGGAGTCCTCCAGGGTGCAGCAGCCGCGCGCTCCGGTCCGGAACGTCTGTGGGTTACGCGCCAGCGCCAGGTGGACGCCGGTGACGTCGTGCCCGGCGTCACGGGCCCGCGCCGCCGCCACCGCGGAATCGACACCACCCGACATCGCCGCAAGAACTCGCATGACACCAGCCTATCTGGGTGTCTTCCACGCTCCGGCCCGGCGGGCACGCTCGACGGCGCCGGGCAGCGCGGCGAGCAGCGCCTCGACGTCCTCGCCGGTGCTGTCGTGGCCGAGCGTGAACCGCAGCGAGGACCGCGCCCGCGCGTCGTCGGCACCCATCGCGAGCAGCACGTGGCTCGGCTGGGCCACGCCGGCCGAGCAGGCCGAGCCGGTCGAGCAGTAGACCCCCTGCGCGTCCAGGAGCAGCAGCAGCGCATCGCCCTCGCAGCCGGGGAAGGAGAAGTGCGCGTTGCCGGGGAGCCGCTCCCCGGCCGCGCCGTTGAAGATCACATCGGGGATCAGCGCCCGGACCCGGGCCACCAGGTCGTCACGGAGGGCGGCGACGCGCTGCGCGTACTCGTCGCGGGTCTTGACCGCTGCCTCGACGGCGGTGGCGAACGCCACCACACCGGCCGTGTCCAGGGTCCCGGAGCGCACGTCGCGTTCCTGCCCGCCGCCGTGCAGCAGCGGGGTGACCGCCACGTCCCGGCCCAGCAGCAGCGCGCCCACCCCGACCGGGCCACCGAGCTTGTGCCCGGTGAGCGTGAGCGCGGCCGCGCCGCTCGCCGCGAAGTCGACCGGGATCTGGCCGGCCGCCTGGACCGCGTCGGTGTGGAACGGGATGCCGGCGGCGGCCGCGAGACCGGCCAGCTCGGCGATCGGCTGGATCGTGCCGACCTCGTTGTTCGCCCACTGCACGCTGATCACGGCGATCCGCTCGCCGGCCTCGGCGATCAGCTCGGCCACCGCCGCGGGCAGCACCCGGCCGTCGCCGTCCACCGGCAGCGTCACCACCTGGGCGCCCTCCCGCGCGCCCAGCCAGTCGGCCGCGTCCAGCACCGCGTGATGCTCGACCGAGGAGACGACCACGAGGTCGCGCGCGGGGTCGGCCGCACGCCGCGACCAGAAGATGCCTTTGACCGCCAGGTTGTCGCTCTCGGTCCCGCCACCCGTGAAGATCACTTCGGAGGGGCGTGCGCCGAGCACCGCGGCGATCCGCTCGCGCGACTCCTCGACCAGGCGCCGGGCGCCGCGACCGGCGGCATGCAGGGACGACGGATTGCCGACCTCCCGCGCCGCCTCGACGTAGGCGTCGAGCGCGGCGGGAAGCATCGGCGTGGTCGCCGCGTGATCCAGGTAGGCCATCACGTCCAAGCTTAGGCCGTGCTCAGCCGGAAACCTCCAGCCGTCCAGCCGCCCGAGATCAAGGTCAAATTCTGTGGGTACGGGAACAATCCGCCCGTACCCAATAAACCGAAACGGCCCGGCGGCGAACCACCGGGCCGTTCGCGAGCACGTGGCTCACTTACGCTTGCGCACCTCGTCGGCGGCCTGCGGGACGACCTTGAAGAGGTCGCCCACGACACCGAAGTCGGCGAGCTCGAAGATCGGCGCCTCGGCGTCCTTGTTCACCGCGACGATGGTCTTCGAGGTCTGCATGCCGGCCCGGTGCTGGATCGCGCCGGAGATGCCGAGCGCAACGTAGAGCTGCGGCGACACGGTCTTGCCGGTCTGGCCGACCTGGAACTGGTGCGGGTAGTAACCCGAGTCGACCGCCGCGCGGGACGCGCCGACCGCGCCGCCGAGCAGGTCGGCGAGCTCCTCGACCAGCTTGAAGTTGTCGGCGTTGCCGACGCCGCGGCCACCGGAGACGACGATGCCGGCCTCGGTGAGCTCGGGGCGCGAGCCCTTCTGCTCGACGACCCGCTCGACGACCTTGGTCAGCTTGTCCTTGTCGGACACCGTGACGGTCAGCTGCTCGATCGCGGGCGACGCCGCGGCGGGCTCCGGTGTGACCGAGTTCGGGCGGATGGTGACGATCGGCAGGCCCTTGGTGACCTTGGACTTGACGATCGTGGAGCCGGCGAAGACCACCTGGGTGGCGGTGCCGTCGGCCTCGACCGCGACCGCGTCGGTGAGCAGGCCGTTGTCCAGCTTGACCGCCAGGCGACCGGCGATCTCCTTGCCCTCCTGGGTGGAGCCCAGCAGCACGGCGGCCGGCTGCACCCGGTTGACCAGCTCGGCCACGACGGCGGCCTTCGGGGCGACCAGGTAGCCCTCGACGTCCTCGCCGGACGCCACGTAGATCTTCTCGGCGCCGTACTCACCGAGCTTGGCGGTGTCGGCCTCGCCGAACACCACCGCGGAGACCGAGCCCAGACCGCGAGCGATCGTGAGCATCTCCAGCGTGACCTTCTTGACGCCGGCCTCGACGACGACCAATACCTCAGCCATGTCCTCTACCTCTCCCGGCTCAGACGAACTTCTCGGTGGCGAGGAACGCGACAAGCTGCGTGCCGCCGTCGCCCTCGTCGATGACCTTGGTGCCGCCGGAACGCGCCGGCCGCTTCGAGAACTCCAGCACCTGGCTGGTGGCGCCGGCGAAGCCGACCTCGTCGGCAGCGACGCCCAGGTCGGCCAGGCTCAGGCTCTGCACCGGCTTCTTCTTGGCGGCCATGATGCCCTTGAAGGACGGGTACCGAGGCTCGTTGATGGTGTCCCAGACGCTCACGATCGCCGGGGTGGCGGCCGTGACGACCTCGTAGCCCTCGTCGGTCTGCCGCTCGACGGTCAGCTGCGAGCCGTCCACGGTCAGCTTGCGGGCGCCGGTCAGGGCGGCCACGCCGAGACGCTCGGCCAGCATGTGCGGCACGACCTGGACGCGGCCGTCGGTGGACTCCGCGCCGCAGAGGATCAGGTCGGCGTTGAGCGTGCCGAGAGCGGCGGCGAGGACCTTGGAGGTGGCGACCGCGCAGGAGCCGTGGAGGGCGTCGTCCTGAACGTGGACGGCCTTGTCGGGGCCCATGGAGAGCGCCTTGCGGATCGACTCGGTCGCGCCGGCCGGGCCGACCGTCAGGACGGTCACCTCGCCGCCGTGCGCTTCCTTGATCTTCAGCGCTTCCTCGATGGCGTATTCGTCCATCTCGTTGATGACGTTGCTCGAGGACGCCCGGTCCACCGAGTAGTCGGCGCTCAGGGTGCGCTCGGCACCGGAGTCGGGTACCTGCTTGACCAGTACGACGATATTCATCGCGCTCCTACGACCCTCCTGTATTGAACGCACCGTTGCGGTCGCCCGTCCGCCGGCATCTCGCACCTTCGCGGCGGACATGTCGGCAAGGTTACCCGCCAGTAGCTTCCGTGTTGCCGGCCACCCAGAGTGACACACCTCACCCACGAGACGATCACGATCGCTACAGTGAGCACAGAGGAGGTGTCACGACATGTCCGGCCAAAACGTCTCACTCGTGGACGACACCAGCCCGCCCACGCCCCATAATCTCTCACCCGGCAACTTAACGGCGCCTCAGTCCCACGGCCGCGCCGGGCCTGACTCTCCGTGGTGCCTCTGCGGCCGCCCCCGGGAGGCCTGCGTCAGTGACGAAGTCCGCACCCTGTGGCACCCCCTTCTTGACCCGGCAGGTCAATAATCGGCGTCGTGCTCGGTGACCTGACGCTGTGGTTCGACCCGGAAAGATCGTCGAAGGTGGGCACCACCCCGGACTACCGGTTCTCGCTCGCCAACGAACGGACGTTTCTCGCCTGGATCCGCACCGGCCTCGCGCTGATCGCGGGCGGCCTGGCCTGCGCCCAGTTCCTGCCGCCGCTCCCGATCGAGCACCTCCGCGAGATCATCTCCATCCTGTTGCTGCTGCTCGGCGGCCTGGTCGCGCTGCGCGCCGTGGATCACTGGGCGCGCACCGAACGCGCCATGCGGCTCGGCGTGGACCTCCCCCGGTCCCGCTTCCCCGCGGTGCTCGCGCTGGTGGTGGCGGTCGGCGCGGTGGCGCTGATCGTCGCCGTGCTGGTCCAGGTCTTCTGATCTTCTGTATTCGATGCCTGATCCCACACCGGGCGCGGCCACCGACCCCGGGGCGGCGCCCCAGCGCACCCGGCTGGCCTGGCGCCGTACCGGCCTCTCCGCCGCCGCGGTGGCGCTGCTCTCCGTCCGGCCCGCCTTCTCCCCCGGCGCCGGCCCGCCGGAATGGCTGGCCGCGGCCGGCGCGATGATCTGCTGGGCCGCCCTGGTCGGCATCGCCCTGCACCGCGCTCCCGGTCTGCGCGCCCCCGTCCCGGCCGTCGTTCCGCGGTCGATCCGGGCCTACGCGCTGATCACCGTGGCGCTGGCGGCGCTCGCCGGATGGGTTGTCATGCTCTGATCGTCGCCGTCCCGGCTCCGGCGGGGCATCATTGCGGCATGGTCCGGTTGTTCATCCTCTTGGCCGCGGCGGCGCTCGTCCTGCTGATCCTCGCGCTGATCAGCGGTCTCTCCGCGGATCGCGTCCGCCACCTGCCGCGCGCGGTCTGGGTTCTGGTGATCCTTCTCATCCCGATCGCCGGTCCGGTCGCCTATTTCGCCTGGGGCCGTCCGGTCGCCGCCCGCCGCGCGCCGGCCCGCCCCTCGTCACCGGATGACGACCCGGAGTTCCTGCGTTCGATGAATGTCGAGCAGTCCCGCCGGGAGCGCGAGATGCTGGCGAACTGGGAGCGGGAGCTGAACCAGTCCGGGGAGAGCCAGACCGCCGAGAAGCACGACGAGGAACAGCCGGATGGCGAACAAAAAGACGAAAAGAAGCCCTAGCTAGGCCAGGTTCGAGCTCCGGGGGTAAGCGTCGGCCGGGTCGGTGAGGACATTCACCAGGTACGGGACCCCCGCCGCGAACGCCCGACGCAGCGCCGGCCCGATCTCGCCGGCCTTCTCCACCGTCTCGCCCGCGCCGCCGAGCGCCCGCACCACCTCGTCGTAACGCAGCCCCGGCGTCAGATCGGCGGCCACGTCATAGCCGTACATCGCGCGCATCGGGTGCTTCTCCAGCCCCCAGATGCCGTTGTTGCCGACCACGATCACCACGGGCAGGTTCTGCCGGACCAGCGACTCGGCGTCCATCAGCGAGAACCCGGCCGCGCCGTCGCCCATCAGCACGCAGATCTGCCGGTCGGGATGGACGACCCGGGCGCCCATGGCGTAGCCCAGCCCGGTGCCGAGACATCCGTACGGTCCGGGGTCCAGCCACGTGCCGGGACGGGACGGTTCCAGGTACCGGCCCGCGTACGAGACGAAGTCCCCGCCGTCCCCGATCGTCACGGCGTCCGGCTCCAGGATCCGCCGCAGCTCGCCGTAGACGCGGGCCGGCCGGATCGGGTCGGTCTCCGCGGCCGTCTCGGCGGCGTCGCGGGCCTTCCCGGCGTCCTCGGCGGCCCGCAGCCCGGCCACCCACTCCGCATGATCGGCCCGCCGGCCGGTCCAGGCGGCCAGCGCGGTCAGCGTCCGGCACAGGTCACCGGCGGGCGCGGCGGCAGGCGTCAGATGCGTGGCCCGCTGCTCCGGCGCGGCCACGACGTGCACCACCCGGGCCGCACCGAAATCGCCGAACCCGAGCCGGAAGTCGAGCGGCGTGCCGATCACCGCGACCACGTCGGCCTCGGCCAGGGCCGGCCGGCGGGCCCGGGCGAACGCCAGCGGATGCCCGGGTGGCAGGACGCCCCGGCCCATACCGTTGGTGAAGACCGGGACGTTCAGCTCCTCGGCGGCGTGCCGGAGCTCGTCGACGGCGCCCAGGCTCCAGACGTCCGAGCCGGCCACGATCACCGGCCGCTGCGCGGTGGCGAGCAGCTCGGCGGCGGTGGCCACGTCGTCCGGGTCGGCTTCGGTGACCGCGATCGCGAGCTCCCCCGGCCGCGGCGCCTCCGCTGTTGAGAAGATCACTTCGAGCGGGAGGTCGAGGAACGCCGGCCCGCGGTGCGGGGTGAGCGCGGCGGTCAGCGCGGCGGCGATCTCACCGGGGATCGACGCGGTGGCCGGGACCGTCGCGGCGTACCGGGTGATCGGCGTGACCAGCGGGACGTGATCGATCTCCTGGAGGCTGCCGGAGCCCCAGCGGAAGGCCGGCGCGCGCCCGCCGAGCACCAGCACCGGCGAGCCGTTGAAGTGGGCGCTGGTCACGGCGGAGATGCCGTTCGTCACACCGGGACCGGCGGTCAGCACGGCGAGCCCGGGACGGCGCCGCAGTTTCGCCACCGCCTCGGCGGCGAAGACCGCGGACTGCTCGTGGCGCACGTCGTAGACGCCGAAACCGGCGTCGTGCGCGGCCGCGTACAGGGGGAAGACGTGCCCGCCGGAGAGCGTGAACATCTCGGTGATCCCGTGTGCCCGCAGCGCCGCCAGCGCCAGCTCGCCGCCGTGCCCCTCGATCGTCTCGCCCATGCCCGCTCCCGTCCGTCACGCCGGCCGGCCCCGCCGGTCGGTCAGCCCAGGCCGACAAGCCTGGCGATGTCCTCGAAGACGTTCACCGCGTCCTGCGGCAGCGGCTTACCGTTCGCGTACCCGTACGCCAGCACCAGCGCGACGAGCGGCACGACCACCATCGCCATCAGGCTGATCAGGATCTGCACCGCCCGCAGCATCCGCCCGCGCCGCTTCGGTTTCCGCTGCGGTTTCTGCTGCGGTTTCTGCTTGCCGGAACGTTTCCGCAGGTCGGGCTGCGGGTCAGGACCGGGTGGCTGCGGTCGCTGCGGCGCACGCGGCGCGGCCGCGACCGCCCGCGCCGGCGGAACCGGGCGTGCCGACCCCATCACCGGCGAGACCGGACGCGTCTGCGCGCCCATCGGGGAGATCGGCCGGGCGTGTGCCACCACCGGCGGCGCCTGCCGCGTCGCGCGCGGCGCCGGTCCGGCCTGCCTCGGGGGTACGGCTGACGGCCACCCGTCGTTCCGCGGCGGCGCAGTGGCGGCCGTGGCGTCCGGATCGGGTCGCCAGGTCGACGGGTCGGCGTGCGGCCACGGGTCGACCGGCGGTCGCAGATGCGGCGGCAGGTCCGTGTGCTCGGGTTCGAACCGCTGCGGCTCCGGCTCGGCGGCCTCGACCCGCTGCGGCGTCCGCTTCGGCAGCGGCGCGGCCTCGTCCCGGCGGTCCGCCCCGGCCGAGCTCGGTGCCGGCTGGTCCGGTGGCGGGGTCTCGCCGAGGTTCTCCGTGGCGAGCGGCCCGGGAACCGGGAACGGGCCTGACACCCGCACCGCTGTCGGGCCGTCCTCCGCCGGACCCGCCTCGTCCGGGGAGTCGGCGGCCGGCTCCGGGCGATCGGCGAGCGCCGTCGCCGCCTCGGCCTCGGCGGCCAGCTCGGCCGACGGCTGCACGGCGACCGGCGTGGTCACCGCGGGTCGTTCCTCGGTCGGACCGGCCACCGCGGTCAGCGGGGCGCCGGACACGGCGGCCGGGAGCCGGCCGGCCACGACCGTCGCGCCGTCCGGCTCGGCGCCGGCCTTCTCGGCCGGGAGGTACTTCGAGGGCAGCCGCAGCTCCTCGGTGGGCCCGGGCGCGGCCGGCTCGCTCGCCAGCAGCGCCGCGCCGGCCAGGATGCTGCCCTCGGCCACCACCAGCTCCGGCTGTTCGATCACCACCGGCGGGTCGCCCAGCTCGCGGTGCAGCAGCGTGGCGACCAGCGGGATCCGGCTCGCGCCGCCGACCAGGAAGACGCCGGCCAGCCGGCCGTCCGGCAGGTCGGCCCAGCGCAGCAGGTTCCGGGTGATCTCGACGGTCTGGTCCAGCACCGGCCGGGCCACCGTCTCCAGCTCCTCGCGGGTGAGGTGCGCCTCGGTGTCCAGCAGCGGCACCACGAAGTCCGCGGCCTGCGCCCGGGAGAGCCGCTCCTTGGCGATCCGCACGTCGTCCCAGAGCTGCCGCCGGGCGCGCCGCTCCTCGACTGTCGCCGGTTCCATCAGCGGCTGCCAGCCGTCGGTCCGCAGGTGCTCCACGATCGCCGCGTCCACGTCCAGGCCGCCGAGATCGTCCCGGCCGTCCACGGCCAGAACCTCGAACCCCGACGAGGTACGCGCCACCACGCTCGCGTCGAACGTGCCGGCCCCGAAGTCGTGCACCACCACGACCGAGCCGATCGGCACGTCGCGCCCGAGCACCTCGGCGAAGTACGTCGCTGCGGCGACCGGCTCGGCGACCAGGCGGACGCTCTCCAGACCGGCTCGCGCGGCCGCCTCGGCGAGCAGGGTGCGGCGCGCCGAGCCCCAGCTGGCCGGGCAGGTCAGCGTGGTCTCCGGCCGGTACGGCCCGACCGCCCGGTGCCACTCCTCGACGACCCGGGCCAGCACCGCCGCGATCAGCTCGACGGTCTCGAACTCCCGCTCGCCGAGCAGCACCAGGCCGTCGTCGACGCGGCGTTTCGGGTTCGGCTCGAACCGCGCCGGGTCGAGCCGGGCGCTGTGCACCGCGTCCCGCCCGACGAGCAGGTTGCCCGCGGCGTCGGCGTAGACGGCCGACGGCAGCAGCGGGGAGCCGTCGACCAGGATCGGCCGGGCACGGCCGTCCGGCCATCGCGCCACGGCGACGGTGTTCGAGGTGCCGAAGTCGATGCCGAGGGCGTACCGCTTCGGACCACCCTGGTCGATGGACATGACCGCAGTCTAGGCAATGACGGACCCGTATCGGTCCCTCCACTACCTGCCGGTGAACTTCGGCCGCCGCTTCTCGACGAAAGCGGTGGTTCCCTCCACCCGGTCGTCGGTCGCGAACAGCCCGGTGAACAGGTGCGACTCCAGCGCAAGGCCGGAATCGAGGTCCACGTCCAGTCCGCCGTCGATCGCCTGTTTCGCGGCGCGCAGCGCGAGCGCCGGGCCGGTGACGAACGGGCGGACCAGGTCGAGCGCCGTCGCGTAGACCTCCGCGGCCGGGACGACCCGGTCGGCGAGACCGATCCGCAGGGACTCCTCGGCGTCCACCATCCGGCCGGAGAAGATCAGGTCCTTGGCCTTGGCCGGGCCGATCAGGCGGGCCAGCCGCTGGGTGCCGCCGGCGCCCGGGATGAGCCCGAGCTTCACCTCCGGCTGGCCCAGCTTGGCGTCGTCCGCGACCACCCGCCAGTCGCAGGCGAGAGCCAGCTCACATCCGCCGCCCAGCGCGTACCCGGTGATCGCGGCGACGACCGGTTTCGGGATCCGGGCGACGGTATCGATCGCGCTGGTCAGCGCGCCGGCCCGGGACACCATCCGCGAGTAGGTGGCGGTGGTGAACTCGGTGATGTCGGCGCCGGCCGCGAAGACCTTCTCGCCGCCGAAGACGACCACCGCGCGGATCTCGTCGTCGGCGGACGCGGCCTGCGCGGCCTCCCGCAACTCCTCCTGGACCCGCACGTTGACCGCGTTCATCGGTGGCCGGTCGAGCCGGATCGTCCCGATGCCACCGGACACCTCGAGCCGTACGAACTCGCCCACCCGTGCCTCCTCGCGCTGGGTCGTTTGGCCGACAGCCTATGCCGGGTACCGATTACATTGGGGGGTCTCTGGGAGGGGAAATGACGACGTACTACCGGGACCCGGAAGTGCTCATCACATCGTCCGGCGTCCACATGAACAACCAGGACTTCCGGCTGCCCGAGCTGATCCGGGTCTGGTACACGCGAGGCGCCCGGGACTGGGGCGTCATCGCCCGGCGCGGCGCGCTCGGGCTCACCATGCTGCTGCCGCTCGCGGCCGGCGTGCTCGCCATCGGCGTGGCGCTGGTCATCGAGGCCACCTTCGCCACCACGCTCGCCTTCCTGGTCGGCGGTGTCCTGGTCGGCCTCGCCGTCGTGCCCGTCGCCGACCTGCTGCTCGAGCGGGTCGACAGGTCGTACGACCGGGGGAGCCGCAGCCTGGAGATCTGGGGCCGCGTGCCGGGCGGCGACGTGCTGCTGCTGCGCACCGACAACGCCCAGCGGTTCGGCCGGGTCTACCGGGCACTCCAGCGGGCTCTCGAACCGGCCGTGCGCCGGTGAGGCGGGACGCCGCGGGCCTGGCCGCCCTGCTCGCCACGACGGGTGTGCTGCACCTCGCCGTCCCGAAGCCCTTCGACCGGATCGTCCCGCGGTCCCTGCCCGGATCACCGCGCACGTGGACGTACCTCAGCGGGGTGGCCGAGCTGGCAGTGGCCGCCGCCGTCGCACATCCCCGGACCCGGCGGGCCGGCGGTCTCGCCGCCGCCGCGCTCTTCGCGGCGGTCTTCCCCGCCAACGTCACGATGGCCGCCGACTGGCGGCGCGCCTCCCCGGCCCGGCGGGCGATCGCCTATGGCCGGCTGCCGCTGCAGGCGCCCCTGATCGCCTGGGCCTGGCGGGTGTCCCGCTGACCGCTTCGGCGGAAATCACGGACCTCGTCGTCCGTCTTGGGGACGATGAAGGGACCATGAGCAGGAACGCCGGAATTCCCATCGCATCCCTGGACGACGCCGTTCGCGTGGTCACCGACGTCTGCGACCGTGCCCGCGGCGGCGACATGGAGGCCCGGGTGCCACCGCTCGGCGACGCGCCCGAGGCGGCCGGCCTGCGGACGGCGGTGAACGGCCTGCTGGACCAGGTCGACGCGTTCGTCCGGGAGGCGGGGGCGGCGTCCGCCGCGGCCGCCGCGGGACGGTTCCACCGGCGTTTCCTCGATCAGGGCCTGAACGGGGTGTACCGGGCGGCCGCCCGGCAGATCACCCACTCCAACCAGGTGATGAGCCGGACCGCCGCCGAGTTCGCGGACGCCGCGCAGGGCCGGCTGCGCCTCGCCGACCAGCTGGAGTCGGCGGTGCTCACCGTCTCCGAGCAGGTCGCCACCGCGGCCACCGAGATGGGCGCCTCGGCGAACGGGCTGGCCTCCTTCGCCCGGGAGGCGGTCACCGACGCGGAGCGGGGCCTGGGCACGGTCTCCTCGCTGCGCAGCTCCTCGGACGAGATCCGGCACGCCGTCGACCTGATCAACAAGGTCTCGGCGCAGACCCGTCTGCTGGCGCTCAACGCCACCATCGAGGCGGCCCGGGCCGGGACCGCCGGGCTCGGCTTCGGCGTGGTCGCGGGCGAGGTGAAGACCCTCGCGAACGAGACGAGCGCGTCCAGTGAGGAGATCATGCGGCAGGTCGCCACGGTCCAGCAGGCGGCGGCCGATGCGATCGGCGTCCTGGAGGCGGTCACCGCGCGGATCCGCGAGATGAGCGACCTCGTCGACGGCATCGCGCGGGCCGTGGACGGCGGACCGGACCTGGCGTCCGGTGGGTTGTCCCAGCTCGCCGAGGTGCTGCAGGGCGAAGTCTCGCGGTTCGTCACGATGATCCGCGAGGCGTGAATCGGCGAACCCGGCGCGCGGGCCCGGCCGGCCGGGGACCATCGGAGTCACCATGAAACCGACACTGGTCCGGCCGAGCGGGGTGGAGCGCACGTTCAGCGAGGGCGAGCTGATCGTCACGAAGACCGACCCGCGCGGCGTCATCACGTACGCGAACGACGTCTTCCTGCGCATGTCCGCGCTCACCGAGGAGGAGGCGGTCGGGCAGCCGCACAGCGTGATCCGTCACCCGGACATGCCGCGTGCCGTGTTCAAGCTGCTCTGGGACACCCTCAAAGCCCAGAACGAGATCTTCGCGTACGTGGTGAATCTCGCCGCCGACGGAGCGCACTACTGGGTTTTCGCGCACGTCACTCCGTCCTACGACAGCGCCGGACGGGTGGCCGGTTACCACTCCAACCGGCGGGTGCCGTCGCGTACCGCGATCAGCGCGGCCGAGGAGCTCTACGGCGTGCTGCGGGCCGCCGAGCGCCGGCACGACCGCACCCCGGACGCCGTGGCAGCCGGCGAGGAGGCCCTGATCCGGATCCTCGCCGAGCGCGGCCGCACCTACGACGAGCTGGTCTGGGATCTGGCCTGACCGGAGGGCCTCAGCTCGCCCCGCTCGCGTACAGCCGGTCGATCTCGGCGCGTTCCGGGAGCGCGGTGCTGGCACCCACCCGCTGGACGCAGACCGCGCCTGCCGCGTTGGCCCAGCGGACCGCGTCCACCAGGTCGCGGCCCTCGCCCCAGGCCACCGCGAGGGCGCCGGTGAACGCGTCGCCGGCGGCCGTGGTGTCGGCGACAGGCACCGCGAAGGCCGGCACGTGCACGTCCCGGCCGTCGCGGTCGGCGAACCGGGCGCCGGAGCCACTGAGCGTGAGCACCACCCGCGGCACCAGCGCCAGCAGCGCCGCCATGCCGGCCGGATCATGAACCTCCGTGCCGGTGATGGCCCGCGCCTCGATCTCGTTGACCACCAGCAGGTCGACCTCGTCGAGCAGGCCGGCCGGCAGGTCCCGAGCCGGTGCGGCGTTGAGGATGGTGCGGGTGCCGCCGGCCCGGCCGGCCCGGAGCGCGGCGTGCACCGTCTCCATCGGAATCTCCTGCTGGCAGAGCAGCACGTCGGCTCCGGCGATCACCGACTGCTCGTCGGCGGTGAGGCCGGTGAACGTCCGGTTCGCCCCCGGGCTGACCAGGATGGAGTTCTCGCCGGCCCGGTCCACCATGATCACCGCGACACCGGAGGCGCCGTAGCTCGTGCGTACCCGCCCGGTGTCGACGCCCGCGGCGGCCAGCCGCGCGCCCAGGGTGACCCCGAACGCGTCCGAGCCGATCGCGCCGAGGAACGTGGTCGCGCCACCGGCCCGCGCGGCCGCGATGGCCTGGTTCGAGCCCTTGCCGCCGGGCGCCATCACGAAATCGTCACCGAGCACGGTTTCACCCGGCCGGGGCAACGCCGGCGCCAGCCCGACGAGGTCCATGTTCGCGCTGCCGGCGACGACGACCCGGGGCGCCATCTCAGGCGGCCCGTGCCGTGTAACGGTCGCCGAACCGGTCCACCACCAGCGGCAGCCCGAACGTCTTGGTCAGGTTCTCGGCGGTCATCACCTCGCCGAGCAGACCGGCCGCGACGGCGACGCCCTCGCGCAGCAGCAGCGCGTGGGTGAAGCCCGGCGGGATCTCCTCGACGTGGTGCGTGACCAGCACCATGGCCGGGGCGTCCGGGTCCAGCGCCAGCTCGCTCAGGTGGCCGATCAGGTTCTCCCGGCCGCCCAGGTCGAGACCGGCGGTCGGCTCGTCCAGCAGCATCAGCTCGGGGTCGGTCATCAGCGCGCGGGCGATCTGGGTGCGCTTGCGCTCGCCCTCGGAGAGAGTCCCGAACTCACGGTCGGCGAACGCCGTCATGCCGAGCTGTTCGAGCAGCTCACGGGCGCGGGCCTCGTCCAGCGGGTCGTAGCTCTCCCGCCAGCGGCCGACCACCGACCAGGCGGCGGTGAGCACCACGTCCAGCACCTTCTCGCCCGGCGGCACCTGGTCGGCGAACCGGCCGGTGGTGATACCCACCCGGGTGCGCAGTTCGTTCACGTCGGTGCGGCCCAGCTTCTCGGCCAGCACGTACGCCTGGCCGCTGGTCGGGTGCATCCGGGCGGACGCGAGGTTGAGCAGGGTGGTCTTGCCGGCGCCGTTCGGCCCCAGCACCACCCAGCGTTCGTCGAGCTCAACCTGCCAGGACAGGTCACGGATCAGGAAGTTGCCCGCGCGGACCACGCTGACGCGGTCGAAGGCGATGACGGTGTCCTCGTCGGGCGGAATGGATACAGCGGCCTCCAGCACGCGTCCATCCAACCACGTGGGCGTGGTGTTCCCCGGCACCACCTACTCAGTCGGTGGTCGAGCCGAAGACCTCGTCGCGGACCGCGTTCAGCGCCGTCCGCAGGGCGCCGTGCAGCACCGGCTCGGACGCCACGCCGGTCACCACGACCTTCGGCGAGACCAGCGTGATCGCGGCGACCTCCCGCTCCACGCGCTCGGCCAGCGCGGTGTCACCCGCCCGGCCGACCTCGCCGGCCAGCACCACGAGCGGCGGGTCGAGCACCACACAGGTCGCCGCGACACCGAGGGCGAGACGCCGGGCCAGCTCGTCGAGCACCGGCTCACCGGCCGGACCGGCCGCGACGGCGGCCCGCACCACGTCGACCGCCTCCGCGCCACGGAACCCGAACTGCTTGCCGATCGCCTTGACCGCGTCGGCGCCGGCCAGCGCCTGGAACGCGCCTTTCACTCCACGGCGGGACGCGTTGTGCGGCACCTCGGCGCCGGCCACCGGCAGATAGCCGATCTCGCCGGCCGCCCCGGTGGCGCCCTGGTGCAGGCGGCCGGCGATCACCGTGGCGAGGCCGACGCCGCGGCCGATCCAGATCAGCGCGAAGTCGCTGACCCCGGTGGCCGCGCCGGTGCCGGACTCGGCGACCGCGGCCAGGTTCACGTCGTTGCCGAAGAAGACCGGGGTGCTCAGGTCCCGGCGCAGCTCGGCGAGCAGGCCCCGGTGCCAGCGCGGCAGGTCGTGGGCGAAGGAGATCTCGCCGGACTCCGGGTCGACGAGTCCGGGGGTGCCGAGCACGACACGGCGTACCGAGGACATATCGGTGCCGGCCTCGCCGGCGGCCTGGACCACCGCGTTGTGCACCACGCCGACCGGGTCGTCGGTGTCCTTGGTGCTCTGCTCGACACGGCTGATGACGGTGCCGGTGATGTCCGCGCAGGCGGCGACCACGCAGTCCGGGCCGACGTCCACGCCGATCACGTACGCGCTGCCGGGGGTGACCGCGTAGAGCTGCGCGTTCGGGCCACGGCCACCGGCCTGCTCGCCAATCCGGCGGACCAGGCCGCGTTCCTCGAGACGCTCGACGAGCTGGGAGGCGGTGACCTTGCTGAGGCCGGTCATCTCACCGAGCTGTGCCCGCGTCAGCGGTCCACGGGTGAGCAGCAGGTCCAGCGCCGCACGGTCGTTGAGTGCGCGCAGCAGCCGGGGCGTGCCCGGGAGACGGGTGACCATAGCGTTGTCCCCTAATACTAAAGGTTCTTTCCTGTTACAGTGTCGACGCTCGACACGCAGCCGCAGCGTAACGGTAGGCGACGTTGCCTGACCGGAGGGTGGCTCATCGACTCCGAGCGATCATGGCAGGTCGCGGGCATCCCGGACCACTCTCCCGCCACCGGAAGGACAACATGTCTCACGATCCGGGCCTTCGCCGGCTCGCCCTGCGCACCCTGCTCGCGGCCTTCCCCGGCGCCACCGCGCCGGACTGGGCGCTCGAACTCGTCGCCGACGGGCTCGCCGGGCACACCCTGTTCGCGACGAACGTGGACGACCCCGCCCAGCTCGCCGCCCTGACCGGGACACTCCGGACGGCCCGCCCCGATGTGCTGGTCGCCATCGACGAAGAGGGCGGCGACGTCACCCGGCTGGGGCATCACGCGGGTAGCCCGTACCCCGGAAACGCCGCCCTCGGCGCGGTGGACGACCCGGATCTCACCCGCCGGGTCTATGCCGCCATCGGCGGCGACCTGGCCGCCGCCGGCGTGAACCTCGACCTCGCGCCCACCGTCGACGTCAACACCGCCGACGAGAACCCGATCATCGGAACCCGCTCCTTCGGCGCCGACCCCGACCTGGTCGCCCGGCACGCCGCCGCGGCCGTCACCGGCCTGGAATCGACAGGCGTCGCGGCCTGCGCCAAACACTTCCCCGGCCACGGCGCCACGGTCAGCGACTCGCACCTCGAACTGCCCACCGTCGACGTGCCACTGGACGTGCTGCGCACGCGGGACCTGCCGCCGTTCGCCGCGGCGGTGGCGGCCGGCGCGCAGGCCGTGATGAGCGCCCACATCCGGGTGCCCGCACTCACCGGGGCCGGGCCCGCGACGTTCAGCCGGGCCGCGCTCACCGGCCTGCTCCGCGAGGAGCTCGGCTTCCGGGGCGCGATCGTGACGGACGCCCTGGAGATGCGCGGGGCGGCGGGGGCAGCCGGGAGCATTCCGCTCGCCGCGGTGGCCGCGCTCTCCGCCGGGGCCGACCTGCTCTGCATCGGCGCGTCGGTCGGACGGGAGCTGGTGGAGCAGGTCGCCCTCGAGATCGCTGCGGCGGTGCGGGACGGGCGGCTCGCGCAGTCGCGGCTGGAGGGTGCCGCGGCGCGAACCGCGGCGCTTGCCGCCTGGGCGGCTGCGCCGCGCCCGGCGGCGGAATCGGACGGCGAGCTGGGTGCGGCGGCGGCACGATTGGCGGTACGCGTGGAGGGGGCCCCCTCCCCCCTCCCCTCCCCCCTCGTCGTGCGGCTGGTGTCCGGCTCCTCGATCGCCGAAGGGCGCGTGCCGTGGGGCCTGCGCCCACACCTGAACGGCATCGAGCAGGTCGACCTCGTCGCGGCGTCGACGACCGCCGACGAGGTCGCGGCGCTCGCCGGTGACCGGCCCGTGGTCGTCGTCGGCCGGCGACTGCACAGTTCGGCACCGGCCCGGGATCTCGTGGAGAAACTGGCCGTCGCGCGACAGGTCAGCGTCGTCGAGATGGGCTGGCCGTCGAGCTGGCGGCCGGCCGGGGTGGCGGCCTTCGTGGTGACGCACGGCGCGAGTCTCGCGAACGGGCGGGCCGCCGCGGAGGCCCTGCACCTGGCCGGCTGACGCCAATGCCACTCAGCTTGAGTTGATCGTTCGATGACGTGCTGCTTCGGTTGACTGGGTGGAGCGCCGTGGGCCGTCGCATCGCCCGGCCGCGCCGCAGTCGCGGGGCCCGGCCCGAGACGTACCGGCGCCAGCGGTGGCGGCGTGGATGAGGCCACACGCAACGCCGGCACCGCAGGGACGAGGTCACACGCAACGCCCGTGCCACGGGGACGAGGTCACACGCAACGCCCTTGCCACAGGGATCAGGGCACACGCAACGCCCGTGCCACAGGATCAGGTCACACGTAACGGCTGCGTGGCGTTTCATCAACGCCAGGGCCGGGATGGAAGCACACGAACCGTTTCCGTGCGACCTCATCGCGGCCGGCGTGAGCTTCGGTGTGCCGCCGCCCTCGCGACAGAGCCGCATCGTGAGCCGCCACCCACGCACGAGCCACCGTGAGCCGCCCTGCCGTTCACCACCCGGGCCGGGCCCCGCGACTGCGGCGCAACCGGTTGATGCGGCGGTCCGGTCGCTCCGTCCAGGCGAGCGAAGCAGCACGTCGGTGAGCTGACGCCGTGACCACTGACGTGTCCCGGCGGTCGCGCTGCGGCCTTGAGTGGCAGGTGGTCGCGCGGCTTCTCGGGGACTGTGCTGGTGCGGTTGTCCGGCGGATCTGCGCGTACCCCATTATTTGTTTTCATCGACACCTTCCGCCCGAAACGGGCTAACCGAACGGACATAGTCGGCGTTGGGCGGTTTCCGGGTGGGGGTCCATCACGTAGCGTCATGGTCACAGGTGGATCTGGGGACGTCGTGGACTTCGGCTCGGGACCAGCAGGAACCGCGACGCAGACGGTGGGCCGGGCACGGGTCGACTTCGCCGAGTAGTCGCGGCGCCCGGCTCACCACCGTGCCGCCGCGCTATGCCGCTGCCTCGTGGAGATCCAGCCTGCACGCCGCGCCGCACTGCCGGGGCACGCCGCGCCAGCCTCGGCTTCGCAGCACGCCGGCCACCTGAGCGGCCACCCCGCACGGGTCCTCGCCGATGTCGAGTGATCCGTAGCGGAGGACGCGCTCACCGGACCGCACCCCTGCGTGGTCCCTGCGGAAGTTCCGCCGGCGGCCCTCGGGCGGGTGTGCCGCCAGGCCGTCGAGTTCGACGCGGACGCCGTGTTCCAGGTAGTGGACGTCGTCGTACCAGCTTCCGCCGGGACGCGGGCGACGCTGCTGGCGGGCGCCGGGTGGCAGGGCGTGCGCCCGCTCCACGTCACGCAGGTAACGCCACTCCAGCACCGATCCGACGCCGGCGCCCGCCTCGCCGAGCAGGACGGTCAGGTCGCGCCGCCGCAGCAGGCGGGGACGGTCGGACAGCGCCTTGGCGATCCGGGCCGGTGTGGTGAGGCGACGACCGCAGGCTGCCGCTATCCACGCCATCGCCTCCTCCTCCGAGCGCGCCGCCGACGCCATGTCCAGCACGGTGTCCTCCACCCGGGTCTGCGGTGGCAGCCGGACCGGGTCCAGACGCGTCGCGGTCCCCTTGGCGCGGTGCACCACCAGGCCGGCGGACGGGCGGACGCGCCGTTCGTCCGGGATGAGGACGTGGATCGGGCCGGGTGTGTCGTCGGCCAGGCCGGCCTCCTCGGCGGCCGACCGGTGGGAGAGCATCGCGCCCCGGCCGGCGGCGAGGACCGCGGCCCAGCGCAGGGCCGGGCGGGCCACCGGGCCGCTGAAGGTGGCGTAGACGCCCCGGTGGAGCCGTTGCCAGCCGCCGGACGTGTACAGGCGCCGGAGGTGGTCCGGGCTCATGCCGCTGGCCAGAGCCTGGGCGCGGGTCAGGATGCCGCGCTGATGCCGGCTGATCTCGTCGATGTGTCGCGTCATGCGGGCCAGGATCGCCGGGCGCCGGGGATGCCGCCGGTGGGGTTGTGGACGAGGCGGGGATGTGGACAACGGGTTCGCGGAGCCCGGCGGGTGGTAGGGGCGTGACGCAGGAAGCGGGCCGCCCGGTTCCCCGGACGGCCACGCCCCCACCGGGACCCGTCAAGCAGCCGACGTCTTGACCAGCGTCCGGATCTGCCGCAGCAGCACCGACAACGCCGCCAGGTCAGCCGGCGAATCCTCCACGTTCCCCATCGCGTTCGACGCCCGCGCGATCGACGCCGCGTTCACCTGCTCCCACTCGGACACCCGGTCCTCCGGGGCCGCCTCCGCCGGCGTCGACTGCAGGACCTCCGCCGTCAACGCGGCCAGCGCCGCGTACAGGTCGTACCGCAGCGCCATCCGCGCGAGCGTCTGCCACCTGTCGTTACGCGGCAGCCGGGAGATGTGCGACAGGAGCGTGTCGACCCCGAAGCGCTCGGAGAGCACGAAGTACACCGACGCCACCTCGTGCGGGTCGCGGCCGACGGACGCCGCCGTCTCCAGGATGTCCAGCAGACCGAAGCCGTAGAACACCCGGCTCACCGACTCGGCGATCGCCTCCGGGACGTCCTTGCCGGTCAGCGCGGCGGTCCGCTGTTCCAGGTTGCGCCGCTCGGCGCCGACGATGACGTGGGGCAGGCGGGGCATCAGCTCGGCGACGCCGGGCCGCAGCTTGGCGATCTCGCCGGCCACGTCGATCGGCGAGCGGCGGGTGCTGACCAGCCAGCGGACCGCCCGGTCGAGCAGCCGCCGGGTCTCCAGCAGCACCGCGGTCTGCGCGGCGGTCGGCACCTCGTTGTCCAGGCCCTCGGCGGCCTGCCAGATCTCCTTGAGGCCGTAGACGTCGCGGACCACGATGTACGCCCGGATCACGTCGGCCGCCGACGCCCCGCTCTCCTCCATCGCCCGGTAGACGAACGAGGTGCCGCCCCGGTTGACCACCTCATTCACCAGCGACGTGGAGATGATCTCCCGGCGCAAGCGGTGACCGGCCATCCGGCCGGCGAACCGGTCGCGCAGCGGTGTGGGGAAGTACCGGGTGAGGACGTCGGCCGTCCAGCCCTCGTCGACGAGCTCGTCGGCGAGGACCTCGCGCTCCAGACTGATCTTGACGTAGGCCAGGAGCACGGCGAACTCCGGCGCGGACAGGCCTTCGCCGGTCTCGTACCGGGCGGCGAGCTCCTTGTCCGAGGGCAGCGCCTCGAGCTCGCGGTTCAGTTCGCCCCGCTCCTCCAGCGACTTGAGCATCCGCCGGTGCACCGGGAGCAGCGAGTGCGCCTGGGCCCGGGCGTTGCCGAGCGCCATCGCCTGCTCGTAGTTGTCCCGCAGCACCAGCGCGCCGACCTCGTCGGTCATCGCGGCGAGCAGCTCGTCGCGTTCCGGCAGGGTCATCTCGCCGTCGGTCACCGCGCCGCCGAGCAGGATCTTGATGTTGACCTCGTGGTCGGAGCAGTCCACACCGGCCGAGTTGTCGATGAAGTCGGTGAAGACCCGGCCGCCGGAGCGGGCGAACTCGATCCGCCCGCGCTGGGTGAGACCGAGGTTGCCGCCCTCGCCGACCACCTTGACCCGCAGGTCGGCGCCGTTGATCCGGATCGCGTCGTTGCCCTTGTCACCGACGTCCGCGTGCGACTCGGAGGCCGCTTTCACGTAGGTGCCGATGCCGCCGTTGAAGTACAGGTCGACCGGCGCGGTCAGGATCCCCCGCATCAACTCGGTCGGGCTGACCGAGGTGGCCTCACCGAGCCCGAGGACGGCCCGGACCTGCGGGCTCACCGGGATCGACTTGGCGCTGCGCGGATAGACGCCGCCGCCCTCGCTGATCAGCTCACGGTCGTAGTCGGCCCAGGACGAGCGCGGAAGGTCGAACAGGCGGCGCCGTTCCGCGTACGAGATCGCGGGGTCGGGGTCGGGGTCCAGGAAGATGTGCCGGTGGTCGAAGGCCGCCACCAGCCTGATGTGCTCGGAGAGCAGCATCCCGTTGCCGAAGACGTCGCCGGACATGTCGCCGACGCCGACCACGGTGAAGTCCTCGCTCTGGGTGTCGATCCCCAGGTCGCGGAAGTGCTTCTTCACCGACTCCCACGCGCCGCGGGCGGTGATGCCCATCTTCTTGTGGTCGTAACCGGCCGAGCCGCCGCTGGCGAACGCGTCACCGAGCCAGAAGTCCTTGCTCACCGAGATCTCGTTGGCGATGTCGCTGAACGTGGCGGTGCCCTTGTCCGCGGCGACCACCAGGTACGGGTCGTCGCCGTCGTGCCGCACCACGTCCTGCGGCGGGATGATCTTGCCGCTCAGGATGTTGTCGGTGACGTCCAGCAGCGCGGTGATGAAACCCTTGTAGCACTCCACCGCCTCGTCCCGGTCGCCCGGCTTCTGCTTCAGGACGAAGCCGCCCTTCGCGCCCACCGGGACGATCACCGCGTTCTTCACCATCTGCGCCTTGACCAGGCCCAGGACCTCGGTGCGGAAGTCCTCGCGCCGGTCCGACCAGCGCAGGCCGCCGCGGGCCACCGCGCCGAACCGCAGGTGCACACCCTCGAACCGCGGCGAGTAGACGAAGATCTCGTACTTCGGGCGGGGCTGCGGCAGGTCCGGGATGGCCTGCGGGTCCAGCTTGAACGCCACGTACGACTTGGGCCGGCCCTCGGTGCCCCGCTGGAAGAAGCTGGTCCGCAGGGTGGCCTCGATCAGGGTCAGGTACGAGCGCAGGATCCGGTCCTGGTCGAGGCTCTCCACCTGGTCGAGCAGCGCGGTGATCCGGTCCCGCAGCCCGGTCGCGCGGCGGGCCCGTTCCGCCTCGCCCACCTCCAGCGCCGGCGAGAACCGGGTCTCGAAGAGCCGCACCAGCAGACCGGCGATCTCCGGATAGGCGGTGAAGGTCGATTCCACGTACCGCTGGGAGAAGACGTTCCCGGTCTGCCGCAGATATTTCGCGTACGCCCGCAGCACCACCACCTGACGCCAGGTGAGCCCGGCCCGCAGCACCAGTTCGTTGAACCCGTCCACCTCGGCCTCACCACGCCAGGCCGCCGCGAACGCGTTCTCCACCTGCGGGCGCACCTCGGCGAGCTCGCGGTGGCCGGCCGGTGGGAGCAGGCCGAAGTCGTACAGGTAGATCACGCCGTCGTCGCGGCGGATCTCGTACGGCCGCTCGTCGGTGACCCGGACGCCGAGCGAGTGCAGCACCGGCAGGACCGTGGAGAGCATCATCGGCTCCCCGTACCGGTAGACCTTGAACCGCACGTCCCGCTCGTCCGGCTCGGGCACGCCGTCCGCGCCGAGCCGGCGGCGCCGGAACAGGTGCATGGCGAGCTGGCCCGGCTCCTCGAGCAGCTCCAGCTTGGCGAGATCCTGGATTCCCTCGTACGGGGTGTGCCCGTTCTTGTAGCTCTCCGGGAAGGCCGCCGAGTACCTGTTGAACAGCGTCTTGGCCTGCTCGTCGCCGAGTTTGCGCTCGAGGACCAGGGAGAAGTCGTCGTCCCACATCCGGGTCGCGTCGGCGAGCAGCTCGGCCAGCTCGTTCGGGTCGACGTGGCCGGGCGGGTCGCCCGGGTCGGTCCGCACGATGAAGTGCACCCGCGCCAGCATCCGCTCGGTGACCCGGGTGGTGTAGTCGACACCGACGCCGTTCAGCTCGCGGAGCAGGATCTCCTGCATGCGCAGCCGGTTGCCGGTGGTGAACCGGTCCCGGGGCAGGTAGATCAGGCAGGAGATGAACCGGCCGTACCCGTCGCGGCGCAGGAAGAGGCGCAACTGGCGGCGGCCGGCCATCCGCAGGACGCCGATCACCGCCTCGTACAGATCGTCGGTCTTGATCTGGAAGAGCTCGTCGCGGGGGTAGGTCTCCAGGATCTGGAGCAGGTCCTTGCCGGAGTGCCCGCGCGGGGACAGCCCGGAGCGCTCCAGCACCTCCATCACCTTGCGCTTGACCACCGGAAGCTGGCGCACGCTGGTCCGGTACGCGGAGGAGGAGAAGAGCCCGAGGAAGCGGCGCTCGCCGACCACGGTGCCGGAGGCGTCGAAGATCTTCACGCCGATGTAGTCGAGGTACGCCGACCGGTGCACGGTGGCCCGCGAGTTGGCCTTGGTGATCACCAGGAGCCGTTTCTCCAGGACCCGCTGGTACGCCTCGGGCGCCATCGTGGCGAGCGGGCGCGGCTTGCTGGCGCCGCGCATGATGCCGAGCCCGGTGCCCGGAACCGCGCTGAGGACCCCCTCGTCCAGGTGGTACTCGCGGTAGCCGAGGAACGTGAAATGGTCGTGCGCGAGCCACTCGAGCAGCTCGATCGTGTCCGTGACGTCCTTGTCCGGCACCGGTGGCATGGTGCCGGACTCGGTGGCGGAGGCCAGCTCCGCGGAGATCATCAGGGCGCGCTGCCGCATCCGGGGCCAGTCCTCGACCGCGTCCCGGACGTCGGTGAGCACCCGGCGCACCTCGTTGGTGAGCTGCTCGCGGGCCTCCGGGCGGCGGACCGGGTCGACCTCGATCCGGATCCAGCTCTCCACCAGGTCGCCGTCGATCGCGTCGTCCGGCTCGACCTCGGGCTCCACCTGCGCGAGCGCGCCGAGCGGCTCGCGGCGGACCACGATCAGCGGGTGCACGAGCAGGTGGACCTGCAGGTTGTGCGCGGTGAGCAGGGCCATCACGGAGTCGACCAGGAACGGCATGTCGTCGGTCACGATCCGGACGACGGTGTGCCCCTGGGAGCCGCTGGGCTCGGTGACGGACAGCTTCACCTCGCCGGGCAGGCGGTTGCGGGCCAGCTCGCGGTGCTCGACCGCGGCCGCGTACATCTCGTCCGGCGTGTAGCCGACCAGCTCCTCGTCGGGTGCGAACCGCCAGAAGCGGTCGACCAGTGATGCGGTGCTGATGTCCTCGCCCGCCTGCTGGACCGCCTGCGCGACGAGCCTCTCGGCGTTCGGCAGTGGCTCGTCCAGCTCCCCTGAGTCGGTGGACGCCCCCAGACGCCCGGTGAGGGCGAGTCCGGGCTGCGGCACCGAAGGATCGGGCACAGTGTGATCAGAATCGGTCGCTGCCTCGTCGGCGACAGCCATGGCTCCGGCGCTCCCCTCACCCACGGCACTGTGGGTTCGAACGTGTCGAGCACAGCCTAGAACGACCGGCCCGGCACCTCTCACACCCCGGGTGTGCCAGCGAGTGATGTGCGCTTTTGCGCCGTATCACCTACTGCGGGACACCATGACGGGCGTTGGCCTACTACGGTTCGATGAGCTACCCAGGGATTCGATCAACTACCCAGGGGATCAACTACCCAGGGGAAAGGAACGTCATGCGCCGCACCACCGCCGGGATCGCCGCGCTGCTCGTACTCGCCGCGGGCGGATTGGCCGGGTGCTCCGCCGACCCGCCCGAGGACGCCGTCTCGGCGTTCGTCGCCGGCTGGCAGAGCGGTGACCTGAACGACGTCGGATTCGTCACCGCGAGCGGCAGCGGGATCGCCGCGCCCGAGGTGCTCACGGGCATCCGCGAACTCTACGGCGACCTCACCGGACCGCCGCCGGCGGTCTCCGCCGGGAAGACCACGACCACCGGGGACGACGCCAGCACCCCGATCACCGTGAAGTGGACGCTGCCCGGCGGGGTCGAGTGGTCGTACCAGAGCACGGTCCGCGCCACCAAGGCCGGCCGCGACGACTGGGCCGTCATCTGGGAGCCGGCGCTCGTCCAGCCGGATCTCGCCACCGGTGACAAGCTGCGTCTGCGCCGGGTCGCCTCGGACCGCGCCACCATCCAGGACGCGGACGGCAAACCCCTGGTCGGGCCGCAGAAGGTAGTGGTGATCGGGGTCAGCCCCGAGAAGATCACCGACTTCACCAAGCTGAAGAACGGCCTCGCCGCCGCGTTCAAGAAGGTCGCCGTGGACGTGGACCTGGACGCACTGAAGGGCCGGGTCGACGCCGCCGATCCGGGCGCCTTCATCGACCTGGTCACGCTGCGGCGGGCCGACTACAACAAGGTCCGCAATCAGGTACGGCCACTGCCCGGCACCGTGTTCCGCGAGGAGACCCGGCAGCTCGCGCCGACCCGCGCCTTCGCCCGCGCCCTGCTCGGCACCGTCGACGCCGCCACGAAAGAGGACATCGACGCCCGTCCGGACGTCCTCAAGGTGGGCGACCAGGCCGGGCACGGCGGCCTGCAGCAGAAGTACGACGACACGCTGCGCGGCACCGCCGGCCTCTCCGTGGTGATCTCCCGGGAGGCCGCCGACGGCGCCGTCGAGGACGACCCGATCTTCCAGTCCGACCCGGTCGACGGCAAACCCGTGAAGGTCACCATCGACACCGCCACCCAGAACGCCGCCGACAAGGCCCTGGCCGGCGAGAAACAGCCCAGCTCGATGGTGGCGATCCGGGTCAGCGACGGGGCCGTGCTGGCGGTCGCGAACGGCCCCGACGCGGGCGGCGTGAACACCGCCCTGACCGGCCAGGTCCCGCCCGGCTCGACATTCAAGATGGTTTCCGGGTACGGGGTTCTGGCCCGTGACGTGGTCACCGCCGACACGGTCGTCGACTGCCCGAAGACGTTCACCGTCGACGGGCGGGAGTTCAAGAACTCGCACGACGAGGCGCTCGGCAAGGTGCCGTTCCACGTCGACTTCGCGAAGTCCTGCAACACCGCGTTCGCCAGTCTCGCGCCGAAACTGACCGCGGCCGGCCTGCAGGAGGCGTCCACGGCGCTCGGCCTCGGCGGCGCCTGGGACATGGGCATCGAGGCGTACACCGGAGAGGTCTCCGACGGCGGCACCGGGACCGAACTGGCCGCCGCGATCTTCGGTCAGGGCAGCACCGTGGTGAGCCCGGTCGCCATGGCGGCGGCCACCGCGGCCGTCGCGAAAGGACAGTTCCAGCCGCCGAAACTGGTCCTCGACCCGGCGCCGGCGAAACCCGGCGAGGCCGGGCCGCAGCTCGACCCCGAGGCGGTGGCGTCACTGCGGGAGATGATGCGCGAGGTCGTCACCAACGGCACGGGTACGGCGTTGAAGAGCGTCCCCGGCAAACCGGTGCACGGCAAGACGGGCACCGCGGAGTTCGAGAACGGCTCCGAGGACACCCACTCGTGGTTCGTCGGCTACCAGGACGACGTGGCGTTCGCGGTGATGGTGCAGAAGGGCGGCGCCGGCTCGGAGGCGGCCGTGCCGATCGTCAAGCGCTTCCTCACCGAGCTGAACAAGTAGGACCCGACCCGAGACCCCCAGGCGGCCGGTGCGACAGCGCACCGGCCGTCTCAGCGGCGGCGCCGGCGGTCTCAGGAGCCGTGCGGCGGGCAGGGCCGGCTCAGCGGGCGCGGTGCCGGCTCAGGCCGCTCCGCCGCCCGGGAAATCCGGACCTTGGAAATCGCCGGCCGGGAACTCGGTGGCGCGGAAGCCGGGCCGCAGGACGCCGATCGCCGGCGGGTCCAGCGGCGGCCGCGGGCGCAGCATGCCGGGCCTGGTGGCCGGGAGCGGCTCGGAGTCGAGCAGCGGCGCCGAGCCGAGCGGCCTGGTCAGCAGCCGCATGTCGGGGCGCTCGCTCGGAGCAGCGGCGGACGCCGTAACCCGGTGCTCGCTGTCGTCCGGCTCCGATTCGTGCTGTTCGTCCGGCTCGTGCGCTTCCTCGGCCTCGTCGAGCGCCGCTGCGGAGCGCTCGTCCTCCGCGAAATCGTCCTCGCCATCACCCGAAGACGGCTCCTCGAACTGATCGGAATCAGCCACAGCCTCGAAGTCACCCACCGTCTCCGGCTCGGGCGCTTCCTCCGGCTCGCCCATCGATTCCGGCGCGGCGGTCAGATCCGGCGCGCGGACCGGGTCAGGCTCAGCGGTCAGGTCCGGCTCAGCGGTCAGGTCGGGCTCGGCTATCGGGTCCGGCTCGGCGATCGAGTCCGGCTCAGCGACGCGGTCCGGCTCAGCGATCGGGTCCGGCTCAGCGACGGGGTCCGGCTCGGCGATGGGGTCGGGGCTGTCGTCCATGGCGGGGATCGGGTCCATCCCGGCCGCCGACACCACCACCGGGTCCTGCGCCGCCGCGTCGTCCACGCCGTCCAGCAGCGGGGACACCTGCGGGGTCGCCAGATCACGGCGGGCCGCTATCAGGTCCGGCCGGGGCGCCGTGGTCTTCACCGGCGCCAGCCCCGCCGTCACGGCCGACACTATCTCCGCCGCGTAACGGCCGTCCGGGTCGTAGTCCGGGTCGAAGACGGTGATCTCCACGCCGAGGCAGTGCGGCGACTCGACCAGACCGGCCAGCAGCAGCTCCAGCTCGGGGAAGGCGATGCCACCCGGGTCCGGCGCGTCCACGGCCGGCATCACCGCCGGGTCCAGGACGTCGACGTCGATGTGCACCCAGTACCCCGCGCAGTCGACCAGCTGGTCGCGTGCCCACTGGGCGCTGCGGGCCGCCCCCTCGGCGCGCAGGGCCGGCACCGGCCGGGTCACGATCCCGGCGGCCTGCAGGTCCAGCCGGTACTCGTCCTGGGCGCGGATGCCGAGGACCACCACGTCGACGTCGCGGAAGTACGGCCGGCGGCGCTCGATCGCGGCCAGGTCGGCCTGACCACGACCGGTCACCAGGGCCAGGTCCTCACCGGCGGCTGCGCCCACGTAGGACGCGTTGCCCGGGTGCCGGAAATCGGAGTGCCCGTCCACGAAGACCAGGCCGATCCGTCCGCCGACCGCCTCGCCGAGACGGTGCATGGCGACGCCGGATCCGATCAGGATGGAACAGTCCCCGCCGAGCACCACCGGGAACTCACCGCCGTCGATGATCGCGCCGATCCGGTCGGCCAGCGCCCGCGAGTACGCGGCGATCTCCGCGGCGTGGGCGACGCCGTCACCGGGACGCCAGTCGCCCGGGTCGTACCGCGGCGGGGTGAGGCAGCCCGCGTCGCGGGCGCCGAGCTTGCTCAGTAGTCCGTGGTCGCGGAGGGCGCCGGGCGCCTTGGCGCAGCCCGGCACCGACGTCGCGGTCGGCGGGCGCAGGCCGAGATTGGACGGCGCGTCCAGAACGGCGATGCGGCGCACGACGCCCCCCTCTTCCTCAGTAGTAAGAAGCGCTGCCCTAGAAGAGCGCGCTGGCGAGGGCACGGCGTGCGCCGGCCACCGCGGGATCGTCCGGACCGGCCACGCTGAACAGCGACAGCAGGTGCTTGCGCACGGCGTCGCGATCCTCGCCGCTGGTGCGCTTCACCAGGCGGACCAGCCGCGCGTACGCGTCGGCGGCCTGCCCGCTGAGCACCTCGATGTCGGCGGCGAGCCGCTGCGACTCGACGTCGTCCGGGTTCGCCTCGGCCTTGGCGAGCACGGCCGCCGGGTCAGCGCCGCTGATCCGGCGGTAGAGCTCGACCTGGGCCAGCCCGGCCTCGGCCGCCGCGTCGGCCGGCGACTCCGCCAGGATCTTGCGGTACGCCGCCTCGGCCGCGTCCAGGTCGCCGGTCATCAGGGCGTCGTCGGCCGCGTCGAGCCGCGGGTCCTCGGGCGCGGCCACGCTCACTCCGGCCGCCTTGAGAACGGCGTCGATGTACTGCCGGATCTGGGCCTCGGGGAGCACCCCGGTGAAGCCCTCGACCGGCTGGCCGCCGATCACCGCGGTGACCATCGGGATGCCCTGCACCCGGAAGACCTGAGCGAGGCGCGGGTTGGAGTCCACATCGACCTTGCCGAGGAGCCAGGCCCCCGCGTACTCCCCGGCCAGCCGCTCCAGCACCGGCGAGAGCTGCTTGCACGGCTCGCACCAGTCGGCCCAGAAGTCCAGCAGGATCGGCGTGGTCAGGGACCGCTCCAGGACGGACTGGAAGTTGGCCTCGTTGACCTCGATGATGGTCTCCGGCGAGACGCCGGGAACCGCACCGGGGACACCGGCCGGCGGCGGGGCGGCTGCGGGCGCGCCGGTTGCCGGGTTACTGGTCGCCGGGGCACTGGTCGCCGGGGCACTGGGCGCGGCCGGTTTGGCCGGCGCCGAGGGGCGCAGCGCGCTGAGATCGACCGCGCCGCGGGTGAAGATCGACGGAGTGGTCCGTGGGTCGCTCATGGTTATTTAGTCTCGCACGCAGCAACGCCTGTTCGCGCCGCCACCAGGCCGCCGATATCGGACGTCACAGCGCTCCTAGAACCGGGCCGGCTCGCGGTAGATCCCCCACTCGTCCTTCAGCACGCCGCAGATCTCGCCCAGCGTCGCCTCGGCGCGGGCGGCGTCGAGCATCGCGGGGATCATGTTCTCCCCGGTGCGGGCCGTCGCGACCAGCCTCTCGAGAGCCGCCTTGACCCGTACCCCATCACGGTTGATCTTGCGAGTGCCCAGCTCGCGCCGCTGCACCACCTCGACCTCGTGGGAGACACGCAGGATCTCCAGGTCCTTGGCGACGGTGGTGGTGTGCGCGTTGACGCCGACCACCCTCTTGTCGCCTTTCTCCAGCGCCTGCTGGTAGACGAACGCGGCCTCGGCGATGTTCGCGGTGAACCAGCCGTCCTCGATGCCACGCAGGATGCCCTGTGTCACGCTGCCGTCGTGACCGAGCTCGCGGATCCGGGCGAAGATCTCCTCGGCCTCGGCCTCGATCCGGTCGGTGAGCGCCTCCACGTACCACGAACCGCCGAGCGGGTCGGCCACATTGACCACACCCGTCTCCTCCATCAGCACCTGCTGGGTGCGCAGGGCGATCTCGGCCGACTCGTCGGTGGGCAGCGCGAGGGTCTCGTCGAGCGCGTTGGTGTGCAGCGAGTTGGTGCCGCCGAGGACCGCCGCCAGGGCCTCGACAGCGGTCCGGACCACGTTGTTGACCGGCTGCTGCGCGGTCAGCGAGACACCGGCGGTCTGCGTGTGGAACTTCAGCCACAGCGCTTTCTCGCTCGTCGCGCCGTAGTCGTCGCGCAGGTGCCGGGCCCAGATCCGGCGGGCCGCCCGGAACTTCGCGATCTCCTCGAAGAAGTCGACGTGCGCGTCGAAGAAGAAGCTCAGGCCGGGCGCGAACTGGTTGACGTCGAGACCGCGGGACAGGCCCAGCTCGACGTACCCGAAGCCGTCCGCGAGGGTGTAGGCAAGCTCCTGCGCGGCGGTCGCCCCGGCCTCGCGGATGTGGTAGCCGGAGACGCTGAGCGGCTTGTATTTCGGGATCTCGGCCGCGCAGTACTCCATCAGGTCACCGATCAGGCGCAGGTGCGGCTCGGGCTCGAAGAGCCACTCCTTCTGCGCGATGTACTCCTTGAAGATGTCGGTCTGCAGCGTGCCGTCGAGCTTGCTGAGGTCGGCGCCCTGCCGCTCGGCGGCCACCAGGTACATGCAGAAGACCGGCACCGCGGGACCGGAGATGGTCATGCTGGTGGTGACGTCCTGCAGGGGGATGCCGTCGAAGAGCACGTCCATGTCGGCGGCCGAGTCGATCGCCACGCCGCAGTGGCCGACCTCGCCGAGCGACTGCGGCTCGTCCGAGTCGCGGCCCATCAGCGTGGGCATGTCGAACGCGACGCTGAGCCCGCCGCCTCCGGCCGCGAGGATCATCTTGTAGCGCTCGTTGGTCTGCCGGGCGTTGCCGAACCCCGCGAACTGCCGGATGGTCCAGGTCCTGCCGCGATAGCCGGTGGGATAAAGACCGCGGGTGTACGGGTATTCGCCCGGCCACCCGATGCGATCGAAGCCCGGGTAGTCGGCGCCGTCCGGCGGGCCGTAGACGGGATCGACCGTCGAACCGGAGAGCGTGGTGAAGTCGGCGTCCCGCTTGCGGGCAGCATCGAAGCGTCGTTGCCAGCGCTCCCGGCCGGCGGCGATCTCGGCAGCGTTCATCCCGACATCCTAGAGCAGAACTGAACGTTCATTAAGGCTATGACCCGGTTGCGATGACCAGCATGAGCTGTTCATCCCACTTTGACTGTTGTCGCTTCTTGCCCGGCCGACCGTCCGATCGCGAGAGTGGTCAGCGGATCCCCCCACCGCCCCGGTGGCGTCCGCCACGCTGCCGGGGCACCCTCAGACGATCTCCGGCACCCGGTGCTCGAAGATCCACGCCTGCGGGTCGCCCTTCCGGGTGAGCATCTTCGCCACCAGCGGGAACATCGCGTCCCGGATGGCCGCGCCGACCGGTCCGGCCGTCTTGCCGCTGCCGTTGCGGCGGCCGTGCGCGACGACCTTCTGCACACGGGTACGGCGGAGACGCTCGTATTTCTCCAGCGCGGCCGCCGTGTCGCCGGTCGCCGCCAGGCATCGCCCCAGGGTGACGGCGTCCTCGATCGCCATCGACGCGCCCTGGCCGGAGGAGGGCGAGACGGCGTGGGCCGCGTCGCCGATCAGGACGGTTCGCCGCGAGCGCCACACCGGGACCCGGCGCAGGTCCTCGGTGTTCCACGGGCCGAGCACCTCGTCGCTGGCCCGGATGATCGCGGCGGCGGGCAGGTCGTCGCCGTCGAAGAGGTCGATCAGGTAGTTCTTCCAGCTCTCCGGGGTGAACTCGCCGGGGCGGACCGGCTCCCGCCGCGGCGGATTGGCGAACCACCAGACCCGATTCCCGGGCCGATCCTCCGCGACCGGCCCGCTACCGGCGGCCGGCTCGTGGGCCGGTTCATGGGGCGGCTCGTGGGACGGCTCGTAGGGCGGCTCGTGGGACGGCTCGTAGGCCGGCTCGCGGAGCGGCTCGCGGGGCGGCGCGTGGGGCGGCTCGTGGGGCGGCTCGACCACCCAGCCGAAGAAGGCTCGGCGCCCGAAGGCCATCTGCACCAGGCCCGGGACGCCGGCGTCGACCGGACGGCTGGTGAACCCACCGGCGTTGAGCAGACCCAGATAGGCGGGCTCGGCGGCGCCCGGGTTCAGCGCCGCGCGGACGCGGGAGCGGAGGCCGTCCGCGCCGACCAGCAGTTCCCCCTCCGCCTCACCGCCGTCCTCGAACCGCACGGTCACGCCGGGCTCGGTGAAGCCGACGACCCGGCGGCCGTGCTCGATCGGGATGCCGCGCTCGGCCGCCGCTGACCGCAGCGCCGCGTAGAGGTCGGCACGCCGGATCGTCGTCGTCGTGGAACCGTCCGCGGCCGGGCCGCCGAGCGGCAGCACCGCGAGCCGCTTTCCCCGGCTGTTGCACATCGCCAGGGCCGGTGTGGGGAAGCCGGCCGCCAGCATCCGCTCGGGGTCGAGGCCGAGGTCACGCAGGGCGGCCACGCCGTTGACGGCCACCGTCAGGAACGCGCCGCGCTCGTCGGCGCCACGCTCGCGGGCCTCGAAGACGCGGGGCTCCCATCCGGCGCGGTGCAGGGCGATGGCGGTGACCGCTCCGGCGATGCCACCTCCGGCGATCAGAGCTCTCGGTTTATTAGTCATGTAATGACTATTGATGCCATGACTAAGAACCGTCAAGGCCTATTCTGAGCGCCATGAAGCGGTCCCCCCTCGCGATGGTTCTGCTGGCGCTACTGGTGGAGGCGCCGATGCACCCGTACCGGATGCAGCAGATGATCAAAGAGCGCGGGCAGGACCAGCTGGTCAACGTCGCGCAGCGCAACAGCGTCTACCAGGCGCTGGACCGCCTGGTGCGGGACGGCCTGGTGCGCGCCGGCGGCACCAGCCGGGAGGCGGGACGGCCGGAGCGCACGGTCTACGAGGTGACCGCGGAAGGCACGGCCACCCTGCGGCAGTGGCTGCTGGAGACGCTGCCGGAGCCGGCCCGCGAGTTCCCGGAGTTCCCGGTGGCGCTCGCGTTCCTGCCGATGCTCAGCCCGGACGAGGCCGCCGGCCTGCTGCGCCGGCGGCTCACCACGCTGGAGGAACGCGCCGCCGGCATCGAGGCACAGGCACCACCCGGGTTGCCACGGCTCTTCCTGGTCGAGGACGAGTACCGCGTCGTCCTGCTTCGCGCCGAGATCGCCTGGCTACGCGCCCTGACGGCCGATCTGGAGGCGGGGCGCCTCACCTGGGACCGTACCCTGATCGAGGAGACGCTGAAGCGTTTCGGCAGCTAGCCGCGGCAGGCGTCAGGTGAGGCCGGCCAGCAGCTCGCCGGCTGCGGCGTAGGGGTCCAGTTCGCCGGCTGCCACCTTCGCGGCCAGCTCGGTCAGGGTGGTTCCCTGCGACGGGTCGCCCATCCGGGCCCGCAACGAGCCCAGGGCGATCGCGGACACCTCGGCGGCGGCGCGGCGCTCACGGCGTACCCGAAGGTTGTCGCTGCTCTCCAGCCAGTCCCGGTGCTTGGCGATCGCGGCGACCACGTCGTCCAGACCCTCGCCCTTGACCGCCACCGCGCGGGTGACCTGCGGCCGCCAGTCCCCCGGGCCGCGCTCGCCGAGGGCAAGCATCCCCTGGATGTCGCGGTAGGTGATGTCCGCGCCGGGGCGGTCCGCCTTGTTGATCACGAAGACGTCGGCGATCTCCAGGACGCCGGCCTTGACCGCCTGGATCGCGTCGCCCATGCCCGGCGCGAGCAGCACCAGCGTGGTGTCGGCGAGCGAGGCGATCTCCACCTCGGCCTGGCCGACACCGACCGTCTCGACCAGGATCACGTCGCAGCCGGCGCCCTCCAGCACGCGCACCGCCTGGGGTGTCGCCGCCGAGAGACCGCCCAGCTGGCCGCGACTGGACATCGAGCGGATGTAGACGCCCCGGTCGGCGCTGTGGTCCTGCATCCGGATCCGGTCGCCGAGGATCGCGCCGCCGGTGAACGGGCTGGACGGGTCGACGGCGAGCACACCGACCCGGGCGCGTGTCGCGCGCAGCGCCCGGACCAGCTCGTTCGTGGTGGTGGACTTGCCGACGCCGGGCGCGCCGGTGAGGCCGACGACCTGGGCGCGGCCCGCGAACGGCGCCATCGCGGCGGCCACCTCGGGCAGCGCCGGATCGCCGTTCTCGACCAGGCTGATCAGGCGGGCGACGGACCGCGGATCGCCCTCTCTCGCCGCGGCGACGAGAGAGGGGACGTCGCGGGATCTGCTCACGCGGCCGGGGCCTCGGTCACCGGAGCGCCGGCCGGCACCTTGAGGATGAGGGCGTCGCCCTGGCCGCCGCCGCCGCAGAGGCCGGCCGCGCCGAGGCCCCCGCCGCGCCGCTGCAGTTCGAGGGCGAGGGTGAGCGCGAGCCGGGCGCCGGACATGCCGATCGGGTGGCCCAGGGCGATCGCGCCGCCGTTCACGTTGACGATCTCCTCGCTCACCTTGAGCTCGCGCGCCGACTGGATGACCACCTGGGCGAACGCCTCATTGATCTCGATCAGATCCAGATCGTCCACCGCGAGACCGGCCTTGTCCAGGGCGTGCCGGATGGCGTTGGCCGGCTGGGACTGCAGCGAGCTGTCCGGGCCGGCGACGTTGCCGTGCGCGACGATCTCGGCGAGCCAGGTGAGCCCGAGCTCCTCGGCCTTGGCCTTGCTCATCACGACCACCGCGGCGGCGCCGTCGGAGATCGGGGAGGCGGAGGCCGCGGTGATCGTGCCGTCCGCGGTGAAGGCGGGGCGCAGCTTGGCCAGCGACTCGGCGGTGGTGTCCGGGCGCACGCCCTCGTCGGTGTCGACCGGGCCGGTGGCGCCGCGGCCGCCGGCCGGGACTCCCGTGATCTCCTCGGCGAACCGGCCCTCGCGCTGGGCCGCGGCGGCGCGCTGGTGGCTGAGCGCGGCGAACGCGTCCTGCTCGGCGCGGGTGATCCCGAGCGCGGTTCCGCTGGTCTCGGTGGACTCACCCATCGAGATGCCGGCCCACGGGTCGGTGAGCCCGTCGAGGGCCATGTGGTCGCGAACCGTCACGTCACCGAACTTCTTGCCCTGCCGGGAGTCGGTGAGCAGGTGCGGGGCGTTGGTCATCGACTCCATGCCGCCGGCCACCACGATGTCGAACTCGCCGGCCCGGATCAGCTGGTCGGCCAGGGCGATCGCGTCCAGCCCGGAGAGGCACACCTTGTTGACGGTGACGGCCGGGGTGGTCATCGGGATGCCGGCCGCGACGGCGGCCTGCCGGGCCGGGATCTGCCCGCAGCCGGCCTGCAGCACCTGACCCATGATCACGTACTGCACCTGGTCGGGAGTGACGCCGGCGCGCTCGAGGGCGGCGGCGATCGCGTGACCGCCGAGGGCGGTGGCGGTCAGATGCTTGAGGTTGCCGAGCAGGCGCCCCATCGGGGTCCGGGCGCCACTGACGATGACGGAGCTGGTCACGGTCACGATCCGATCTGCGTCGACCGAGTGCTGAGGAGACACCCGTCTGGCCTTAACGATGGGTCAGGCCCGAGACTAACCGCATGACGGACGTCTCATCGAGTAACAGTGCCCCTGAGAATGTCACATTCTCCGGCGTCGAACTGCTGCGCATCGACCACGTCGGGATCGCGGTCGCCGACCTGGACGCGGCCATCACCTTCTATGCCGAGAACCTGGGTTTGCGGTGTGTGCACCAAGAGACGAACGAGGAGCAAGGCGTACGGGAGGCGATGCTCGCGGTCGGCGACGACAGCGGGCCGCGGATCCAGCTCCTCGCGCCGTTGCGCCCCGACTCGGCGATCGCCAGGTTCCTCGACCGCAGCGGCCCGGGCCTGCAGCAACTGGCCTACACGGTGGCCGACGTCGAGGCGGCCGCGGAGAAGCTGCGGGCACGTGGGCTTCGTCTCCTCTATGACACGCCGCGCCGGGGCACCGGCGGGTCGCGGATCAACTTCGTGCACCCCAAGGACGCCGGCGGTGTCCTGGTGGAGCTGGTGGAGCCGGCCTGACGGGTACGCCGGTCGGGTGATTTGACCTGACTCATCCCGACCGGCCTGGCAGGATCGAGAGCATTGAGCAGCTCCGACGACCCACCCGGACCGACCACTGTCGCGCAGAGCCCCGACTGGGCTGGTGACAGCGGGAGGAGAGCGAACTGACCGGTGAGTCGAGCATCGCATCCGTTCGGCCCGGTACCGCGCTACGGTCCTGGTCAAAGCTGATCTACGATGCGGTTCGGATGCCCATCCGCTCTTGCATGTCCGTTCCCTTCTCGCCAGGATGGCGCAATGCCCCAGCAGCAGGATCAGAACCTGGCCTTCTTCGAGACCGCTAACTCGCAGCACGACTTCACCGTGGTTCTGCGGGGTTACGACCGTCACCAGGTCGACGGACACATCGGCCGGCTGCTCGCCGCGCTGAACCAGTCCGAGCAGGCTCGCGGCGAGGCCGAGCAGCGGATGAACGACGCCCAGCGTCGTCTGCGCCAGGCCGAGCAGCGGCTGAACGCGCTGGAGCAGAAACTCGCCGACTCCAACAAGCTGCTGGAGGAGAACAACCGGCCGACGCTCTCCGGGCTGGGCACCCGGGTGGAGCAGATCCTGCGTCTCGCCGAGGAGCAGGCGAACGACCACCGCAACGAGGCGAAACGGGAGTCGGAGGGCATCCTCTCCGCGGCTCGCCTCGAAGCACGTGAGATCACCGACAAGGCGCGGGCCGAGGCCGCCGCGATGAAGGCCACCGCCGAGCGGGAGGCCGGTCAGCTGCGGACCCACGCCGAGCGCGAGGCCGCCGAGAACCGGGTGCAGGCCCGTCGCGAGGCCGACACGCTGCGCTCCGACGCGGACCGCGAGACCAAGCAGCTGCGCACGGTCACCGCGCACGAGGTCGCCGAGCTGAAGTCGACCGTGGAGCGTGAGGTCGCCTCGATGCGGGCCACCGCCGAGCGCGAGATCACCCAGGCCCGGGCCAAGGCCGCCCGCGAGGCCGAGGAGAAGCGCGCCGAGGCCACCAAGCTGCTCACCGACGCCCGTGACAAGCGTGACAAGGACCTGCAGGCGCTGGCCCTGGAGATCGCCGAGCGGCGGGAGAAGGCCGAGCGCGAGGAGTCCGAGCGGCACGCCGCGCAGGTCGCCGCCACCCAGAAGATGGTGGCCGAGGCCGAGGAGCGGGCCCGTGCCGCCGAGGACCGCGCCAAGGAGATCGAGCAGCGCGCCGAGAGCCGCCGCATCGAGTCCGAGCGCAGCGCCGCCGAGGCCGTCGAGAAAGCCCGCGCGCTCGCCGAGAAGACCGTCACCGAGGCGCGCACCGAGTCGCAGCGCCTGCTCAGCGAGGCCCGCACCGAGGCCGAGCTGACCACCCAGGCCGCCCGTCGCGAGGTCGAGGACCTCACCCGGCAGAAGGACGCGGTCACCAACCAGCTGGGACAGATGCTCTCCGGCCTGTCCGGTCTGGTGCCGGGCGTCGGCGGCGCCGCGGCGGTCAAGGCGGTGGCCGAGGCGGCCGCCCCCAAGCCCGCCGAGCAGCCCGCCAAGCCGGTCGAGGCGCCGGCGCAGCGGGCCCCCGAGCAGCCCGCCCAGCCGGCCGCACAGCAGGCCGGCGAGCCGGTCGCTGAGGAGGATGACCAGGCAGAGGCCGGTGACGAGCCGGTGACGGCTCAGACCAACTCCTGAGATATTCGACGCGTCGTCTCCGGGTTGCGGAGCCGCCGTGAGTACGCGACGGTGAAACGGCCGGACGGTCGTGGCTGATTCGAGGCCGTATCGGAGTTTCTCCGGTGCGGCCTCGCTCGTTTTCGCCGCGTAGCCTTGGGTCTTGGCAGCCTGGGTCGGACAATTCGTAACTACCCGCACAGTCCCTGCCAGCCTGGTGTGTATGCACACGCCTCGGGACGATGCGTATGTGAGGATGGACAGCATGTCGCACGGCGGTGAAATCTTCGGTCTCAGCGGAGACTCGGCCACCGAACCGAGCTTCGAGACCGCCCTCCGGGGCTACGAGAAGAAACAGGTCGAGCGATACGTAGCCCGGGCGGAGAACGAGATCGCCGCGCTGGCCGCAGAGCGTGAGCAGGCGTACTCGCAGATCCAGGCGATGAGCGCGCAGATCGAGCGGCTGCAGCAGGAGATGACCCAGGTCCGGCGGCAGTCCGGCGCGGTCGGCGAGGTCTCGTTCCGGCACCTCGGCCCCCGCGTCGAGCAGATCCTCGCGCTGGCCGAGGAGCAGGCCGAGGCGATCAAGGCGTCGGCGACCGACGACATCGCGGGCCGGCTCGCCGAGGCGGAGCGGATCCGGGCCGAGGCCGAGGCGCACGCGCACGACGGCATCCGGGACTTCGAGATCGCCCTGGCCGCGCGCCGGGCCGAGGAGGAGAAAGCCGACACCGCCAAGCGCGTCGCCACCGAGAAGGCGCTGGCCGCGACCCGGCAGAACGCCGAGCAGATGCGCAGCGAGGCCGAGGCGACGCTGAACCGGGCGCGCAACGAGGCCCAGCACCTCACCGACAAGGCGGTGCAGGAGGCGCAGCGCACCAAGGCCGAAGTGGACGGTTACGTGCAGTCCACCCGGCTCCAGTCGGAGCAGGAGCTCAAGGCGCTGCGCGAGAAGACGCAGCAGGAGATCGCCGCGAAGCGGGCCGCCGCCGAGCGCGAGGCCACCGAGCTGAAGGCCGCCGTCGACCAGGAGCTGGCCCTGCGCCGGCACTCGGTGATCGAGGAGCTGGGCCAGATGCGGTCCGGCGTCGAGAAGCAGTGCGCCGACCTGCGCAGCGAGGCCGACAAGTACGCCGAAGAGGTGCTCCGGCGCTCCGACGAGCAGGCCACGGCCGTACGCAAGGAGATCGCCGCTCAGCAGGAGAAGATCGCCCAGGCCGGCCGGGATCTGGAGGCCGCGCAGGCGAGGATCGCCGAGGCGGAGGCTCGCCGGGCCGCTGCGGAGCAGCAGGCGGCCGAGTCGGAGACCGAGTGCGAGCGCGTCCAGCAGCGTCTCGGCGAGACCCAGCAGAAGCTGGAGGCCGAGCTCAAGCGGGTCACCGAGGCCGAGCGGGCCGGGGAGGCCGCCGAGCGGCACGCGGCCGAGGTGCGCCGGCAGGTGCAGCGCGAGGCGAAGCGGGTGGCCGAGCTGGCTGCCGCGGCGGTGCTCGCGGCCGCTGCCTCACCGGAGGACCAGGATGGGTACGCGGAGGGCGAGCCGGCCGCCGAGAAACCGGCTGCCGAGAAGCCCGCGGCGCCGGCCACCCCGTCGGTGCCGGCCGCCACTGCGGCACCGGCCCCTGCTGCGCCCGCCACTGCCGCGCCGGCCAAGGTCACTGCCTCGGCGAAGGTGACGGTCCCGCAGGCGAGCCGGATTCCGGCCGACGCCGAGTAAGCGGAAGGCCGCTGCCCGGCTGGTGCCGGTGTAAGCCGGAAGCCGCTGCCCGGCCGACGCCGGGTGTAAGCCCGAAAGCGATCATCGACACGCCTCCTCCGCCCGGGTAGCGGAGGGGGCGTGTCGGCGATAGCGTCCGGTGGTGTCGTCCGAGACGCCTGCCGAGAAACCCGCCGTGAAGCCCACTGACGAGCCCGTTCCCCCCGATCCAGCGGCCGGCTCCGGCACGGCGACAGGCCCCGCGACCGGCACGGCGACCGGCTCCGGCACGGCGACCGGCTCCGGCCCGGCGACAGGCCCCGCGACCGGCACGGCGACAGGCTCCGGCCCGGCGACAGGCCCCGCGACCGGCACGGCGACAGGCTCCGGCCCGGCGACAGGCCCCGCGACGGGCCCGGCGACAGGCTCTGCGACCGGCTCGGGCAGCGACGACGAGGGCCGCTTCGGTGAGCCCGGGCGGCCGCTCAACCGGCGCAGCCCGTTCCTCTTCGGATTCCTCTTCGGACTCGGCGCCATCCTGGCGTACGCGCTCTTCCTCGGCGTCCGCAACGCCGCCTCGATCCTGGTCCTGATCTTCATCGCGCTGTTCCTGGCGATCGGCCTGAACCCGGCCGTGGAACGGCTGCGCCGCTGGGGCCTGCGCCGCGGGCTGGCCGTCGCGATCGTCGCGCTGGCCGTCGTGGGCCTGCTGGTCGGCGGCCTCATCGCGCTGATACCGCCGCTCGTCACGCAGACCACCGAGCTGATCAACAACGCGCCCGACACGATCGAGAGCTTCCGGCGCAGCGAGACCGTCAACGAGCTGATCCAGCGCTACGACATCGTCAACAAGGTGCAGAGCGCGATCAACGCGGGCACCGTCGGCAACGCGGTCGGTGGCGTGGTCGGCGGCGCCCGGCTGCTGTTCGGCACGGTCTTCAACATCCTCACCGTGCTGGTGCTGACGATCTACTTCATGGCCGCGTTCGAGCGGATCAAGGAGACCGGGTACGCGCTGGTCCCGGGGTCACGGCGCGAGCGGGTGCGGCTGCTCACCGACGAGATTCTCACCAAGGTCGGCGCGTACATGGTGGGCGCGCTGGCGATCGCCATCCTGGCCGGGGTGAGCACCTTCGCCCTGGCCCTGGCGCTGGGTCTGGCGTACCCGTTCGCCCTGGCCGTGGTGGTCGCGGTCTGTGACCTGATCCCGCAGATCGGCGCGACGCTCGGCGCCGTGGTGGTGAGCCTGGTCGGGCTGGCGTCCTCGATCACCGACGGCGTCGTCTGCATCGTGTTCTTCATCGTCTACCAGCAGATCGAGAACTATCTGATCTACCCGAACGTGATGCGCCGCTCGGTCAAGGTGAGCGACGTGGCGGCGCTGGTGGCGGCCTTGGTCGGGGTCGGCCTGTTCGGCGTGATCGGCGCCCTGGTGGCGATCCCGATGGTGGCCGCCATCCAGCTGATCATGCGTGAGGTGCTGGTCCCGAGCCTGGACGAGCGTTAGCCGTCCAGCGGTTTGAAGGCCGCGGTGGTGCGGTCCGCGTACGCGTTCATGTCGCCCGTCTCGATCGGCCCGTCCCAGGTCGTCGGCAGCGGGGTGGCCACCTCCGGCGCGACCCGGCGGACGATCTCGTCGAGGATGGTCTCGGCGTCGCCGACCCAGAGGTGCTTGCCGCCCTCGACCGGCACCACGTCGCACTGCGGGATCGCGGCGAACCGCTCCGTCGCCTCGGCCGGGCGCAGGTAGTCGTCGAACTCCGGGATGATCGCGGTGAGCGGCTTGCCGTCGGCGGCCCAGGCGTCCAGGTGCTCGGGTTGCGAGAAGCGCAGCGGCGGGGAGAGCAAAATCGCGCCGGTCACCGCGGGGTCCAGCCCGTACATCAGGGTGAGGTCGGTGCCGAACGACCAGCCGACCAGCCAGATGTTCGGGAGATCGGCGAACTCCGCGTACTCGATCGCGGCTGCCACGTCGAACTTCTCGTCCACGGCGTTGCTGAACGATCCGCCGCTCGTACCCCGTACCGATGAGGTGCCTCGGGTGTTGAAGCGCAGCACCGCGATGCCGGCCAGCGCCGGGAGCCGCCACGCCGCCTTACGGTAGATGTGGCTGTCCATCATCCCGCCGTGGGTGGGCAGCGGGTGCAGGCAGACGAGGGTGGCCACCGGCTCGCGGTCGAGCGGGCGGGCCAGCTCACCGACGAGGGTCACGCCGTCCGCGGTGTGCAGCTCGATCTCCTCGCGGTGCGCGGGCAGGATCGAGTTGGCCCGGATCTGGTTGCTCATTCTGGGAAGGCCTTCAGTCGTTTCGGGCGGGGCGGTCGGATGGTCAACCATAACGAGGGGCGTTGCGCGAGCGCTCCACCCCGGGGCCGCGCCGGTCCCGGGCTCGCCAGCAGCCGGTGTGCCAGTGCCGCCGGTCGGACTCGTCGCCGTAACCGTCGGCCGGCCACGCCACGATGTGCGCGACGCCCGGACGGATGTCCCCCATGCACCCCGGGCACCGGTACGTCTTGACCGCCGCCTGCCCGAAGATGTTGCGCACCATCCACTCGCCGTCCTGGTACTGCTGGACACGCTGCTCGGTGATACCGGGACGATCCGGACCCGGATCCTCGGCGTCGTGCTTCTTCTTGAGGGGGCGATTGCGGCGGGGGCTCACAACTCCAAGAGTACGTAGTGACTGTTCAGTAACAATCACCCTAGACTCCGTACATGACGGCGACTCACGTTCCCGGCCTGCCCGTGATCGAGGACGGCTGGCTCATCTCCACCAACCCGGCCACCGGCGAGGAAGCCGGTCGCGTACCGATCTCTGACGAAAAGGCCGTGGTGGCCGCCGTCGAGCGCGCCAAGGCGGCCGCCGTCTGGTGGCAGGGCCTCGGTTTCGAGGGGCGCAAGGTGCGGCTGCTGCGCTGGCGCACGCTGCTCGTCGAGCGGATCGAGGAGCTGGCCGAGCTGGCGCACCGGGAGGCCGGCAAACCGGTCACCGACGGGATCATCGAGGTGACCGCCGCGGTCGAGCACCTGGACTGGGCGGCCAAGCACGCTAAACGGGTGCTCGGCCCGCGTAAGGTGCGCACCCGCCTGCTGCTCGCCGAGCACGCCGGCCACCTGGAGTACCAGCCGTTCGGCGTGGTCGGGGTGATCGGACCATGGAACTACCCGATCGTCACGCCGGTCGGCCCGATCAGCGGCGCGCTGGCAGCAGGCAACACCGTGGTCCTCAAGCCGAGCGAGTACACGCCCGTCGTCGGCCAGTGGCTCGCCGACACGTTCGCCGAGGTCGTCCCCGAGCACCCGGTGCTGCAGGCCGTGCACGGGCTGGGCGACGTCGGCGGCGCGCTCTGCCGCTCCGGCGTCGGCAAGATCGCGTTCACCGGCTCCACCGCGACCGGCAAGAAGGTGATGGCGGCCTGCGCCGAGAACCTGGTGCCGGTGGTGATCGAGGCCGGCGGCAAGGACGCGCTGATCGTGGACGCCGACGCGGACGTGGACGCCGCCGCCGAGGCCGCCGTATGGGGCGCCATGACCAACGCCGGGCAGACCTGCATCGGCATCGAGCGGGTCTACGCGGTCGCCCCGGTCTACGACAGGTTCGTGGACGCGGTGGTGGAGAAGGCCGGCAAGCTGCGCACCGGCACGGAGATCGGGCCGATCACCATGCCGAAACAGCTCGACATCATCCGCGACCACATCGAGGACGCCCTGGCGCAGGGTGGCCGGGCGGTGCTCGGCGGGGCGTCGGCGGTGCAGGCGCCCTACGTCTCCCCGACCGTCCTGGTCGACGTGCCGGAGACCTCCTCGGAGATCCGGGAGGAGACGTTCGGGCCGACCCTGACGATCACCAAGGTGCGCGACGCGGACGAGGCGGTCGCGAAGGCCAACGACACCGCGTACGGGCTGGGCGGCGCCGTCTTCGGCAAGCGCAACGCCATCCGGATCGCCCGGCGGCTGCGCTCCGGCATGGTCGCGGTGAACGGGACGCTCGCCTTCGTCGGCATGGGCAACCTGCCGTTCGGCGGTGTCGGCGAGTCCGGGTTCGGCCGGATCCACGGCGAGGACGGGCTGCGCGAGTTCGCCCGGGCCAAGGCGATCACCGTCCGCCGGGCGAAGTCGCTGCTTCCCGCGATGACGTTCGAGCGGACGCCCGCCCAGGTGAACCAGATCGTCAAGGCCCTGCGACTTCTCTACGGACGCAAGCCCTAGTCTGTCCGGGTGGATCATCCGGCGGTCGAGGTCAGCGGTCTGCACGTCAGCTACGGCTCCACGCCGGTCCTGGTCGACGTCGGCCTGGTCCTGCCGGCCGGCGCCGGGATCTGCGTGACCGGGGAGAACGGCATCGGCAAGTCCACGCTGCTGCGCTGCGTGAGCAGTCTGCAGCAGCCGGACGCCGGTGAGATCCGGATCTTCGGGGGCGAGCCCGGCGACACCCCGGAGTTCTGGCGTGCCGTGGTCACCACCGTGGAACCGCCCACCTGGTACCCCGGTCTCACCGCCCGCGAGCACGCCGAGCTGATCTGCCGCGCGCACGGCCAGGACCCGGCCGGCGCCGGGCTCGACGAGGCCTTCGAGCGGTTCGGCCTGGCCGGGCACGCCGACGCGATCCCGCCGTCGCTCTCGTCCGGCCAGAAACAGCGGCTCACGCTGATCCTGGCCCTGATCCGGCCCAGTTCCCTGCTGATCCTGGACGAGCCGGAGCAGCGCCTGGACCCGGACGGCAAGGCCGCCGTCGCCGCGATGCTCGCCGAGTACCTGACGACCGGCGGCTCGCTGCTGATGGCGAGCCACGACGACGCGTTCGCGGCCGCGTCCGGCGCCACGGTGACCACGATGGACTCGCTGTGACCGGGTCCGCCGTCCCGTTAGGCCCGCTCCGGCGCTGGATCCGGGGCACCCAGGCGTCGCACCGGGAGCGCGGCGCCACGCTGAGCAACGTCTACATCGCGGTGCTCTGCGTGGCGATCGGCGCGGGCGTCTTCAAGGTCCAGCTCACCAAGATCTTCTGGCCGGCCGACCCGTCGCTCTCCGGTGTCGCCGGGCTCTCCGCGTCGGTGATCTGCGCCGCCCTGCTCTACCATGCGCTACGCCGCCTCGGCCCGGCCACGCTGAGCCGCCCCGCCTCGTATTTCCTGCTCACCGCCCCGGTGAGCCGCCGCCGGCTGCTGCTGCCCTCGGTGCGTCTGGGCGCGGCCGGCGCGGCGCTGACCGGCGCCGCCGCCGCGTTCGCGGTGCTCGGTCACGCCGGCGCCCGCGACGCGCTGCCCACCCTGCTGGTCGCCGCCGGCGCGCTGCTCGGCCTGCTGATCTTCCTGCTCGCCGCGGTGGCACAGCGCCGCTCGGCCACGGCTGCCTCGCCGGCCCCGCTGGACCGCCTGGCCTCGCCGGCCGTGCTCGACCGTCTCGCCTCGCTGGCGCTCGCCGCCGGTCTGGCCGAGCTGGTCGCGGAGGCCGCCGGGTGGACGCCACCCACGCTGGGCGGCCCGCCCGCGGCCACGTCGCTGGTTCCGCTCACGGGTGCGCTCACGGCCCTCGTCATCGCCGGCTTCACCCTTCTGGTACGGGGTCTGGCCCGCACCCGCAACGACCGGATCCTGGAGTCCGCCAAGACCGCCGGCACCCTGTTCGACGCGGCGTTCGGCATGGAACCGTCCTGGGTCACCGACATGCTGGAACGGCGCTACTGGGCGAACCGCCGCCTGCGCTCCACCCGCCCGCCGGCCCGGCTCCCGGTGCTGACCGGGCAGGACCTGCTGCTGGCCGGCCGGCGGGGTCCCCGGCTGCTCTGGCTGCTCGGCGCGACCACGCTGCCGCTGCTGCTGACCTCGGCGCCGCACTGGCTGCTCGCGATCGTCCTGCTGGTCGGCATGATGGTGGCCGCCCGCACGTCGACCGCCACGATCCGCACCGACGCCGGCAACCCGGTGCTCGCCCGGATGCTCGGCCTCACCTCGCGACAGGTCATCTACCAGCGCTTCTGGGTGCCGCTGGCGCTGTCCGGCATCTGGGGGACGCTGACCCTGACGCTGCTCCAGATGACCGGCAACCTCCCGCCCGGCCCGTGGTGGGCGTTCGGCATCGCGCTCGCGCCGGCGGGCGCGGCGGCGGCGGTCCGGCACGCCCGGGTCGGGTTCGTCCGCAACGACCTGCTGCCGCTGGACACCCCGATGGGCACGGTCTCCACCGGCCCGCTGGTGAACTCGGTCGCCGGCCCGGACCTGCTGATCCTGGGCCTGCCGGCGCTGCTGGCCCTGGCCGGGGACGACCCGCTGCCGTGGTCGTCGGTGCTGCTGCAGGCCGGGGTCGCGCTGCTGGGCGCCCGCGCTTACCTGAACGCCACCACGGCCGAGGACCGCACCGAGCTGACCGCCCGCCGCTAGCCCTTCCCCCGTGTCGGCTTCGGGCGCGCTCCGCCCTCCAAGCCCTGCACGCGGGGCGGGCCGGTCAGAACAGGGTCAGCTCGTCGCGGTCCATGCCGCGCAGCTTGTCGTAGTCCACGACCACGCACCGGATCCCCCGGTCGGTGGCGAGCACCCGCGCCTGCGGCTTGATCTCCTGGGCCGCGAACACGCCCTTCACCGGGGACAGCAGCGGGTCCCGGTTCATCAGCTCGAGGTAGCGGGTCAGCTGCTCGACCCCGTCGATCTCGCCACGGCGCTTCACCTCGACGGCCACCGAGCCGCCTGTCGCGTCCTTGCAGAGCAGGTCGACCGGCCCGATCGCGGTCATGAACTCGCGGCGGACAAGCGTCCAGCCCTCGCCGAAGGTCTCCGGGTGCGCCGCCAGCAGTTCCTGCAGGTGCGCCTCCACCCCGTCCTTGACCAGGCCCGGGTCGACGCCCAACTCGTACGAGTAGTCCTGGAAGATCTCCTCCAGGGTGATCCGGAGCTCCTCGCCGGCCTTGTTCACCACTTTCCACACACCGGGAGACTCCTGCAGCTTGCAGGGCGGGCTCATCCAGTTCAGCGGCTTGTAGGCCCGGTCGTCGGCGTGGATCGACACCGACCCGTCGGCTTTCACCATGAGCAGCCGCACGGCGGGCGGGAGGTGGGCGGACAACCGTCCGACGTAGTCCACTGAGCATTTCGCGATGACCAGACGCACCGCACGACACTACCTGACGGGGTTGCCTCCTGTTCTCCGCCGCGGGGCAGGCACCGCCCGGCGGAACGTGCGTGGCGGTGCCATGCTGAGAACGTGTTCGAAGTGTTGACCGGCACAGGCCTCGCGGCATCCGCCGGCCTGAATGCGTACATACCTCTGCTGACGATGGGTCTGCTGGCCCGTTTCACCGGCGCGATCGACCTGCCGTCCGGCTGGGCCTGGCTGACGAACGGCTGGACCCTGGCGATCCTCGCCCTTCTGCTGGCGATCGAGGTGGTGGCCGACAAGGTGCCGGTCGTCGACCACCTGAACGACGCGGTGCAGACGTTCATCCGGCCGACCGCCGGTGGCCTGGCGTTCGGCGCGGGCTCGACGGCCGAGACGGTCACCGTCACCGATCCGGGCTCGTTCTTCAGCTCGCATCAATGGGTGCCGATCGTGGCGGGTGCGGTGATCGCGCTCGGCGTGCACGGGGTGAAGGCCGCGAGCCGCCCGGTGGTGAACGCGACAACGGCCGGGGTCGGCGCGCCGGTGGCGAGCACCGCGGAGGACATCAGCAGCGTGGTGATGTCGATCGTGGCGATCGTGCTGCCGGTCCTGGTGCTGATCGGGCTCGGCGTGCTGCTCTGGGCCACGTTCTGGGTGGTCCGGAAACGACGGCAGAGAAAGGCGGCTGTCGAGACCCGGCAACTCTTTGGTTGACTCTTCGGGTGCCCGCTCTCGCCGTTCCCGCATTCACCCTCACCGCGTGGCTGGCCTGCTACCTGGTCGGGCGCGATCCACGACGGACGGTTCTGCGGTGGGCGGGGGCGGCGCTCGGGGCGTACGCCGTCGGGCTGGTGATCTGGACCCTCGCACCCGGCGGCGCGGCCGCCCAGATCTGGCTCTGCCTGCCGGCGCTGGGGTGGGCCGGCGCCGTGGTGGCGCTGCTGCCGCTGACGCCGCGGGAACGGCGGCCGATCGACCGGGGCGCGCTGGTGCTCGGGGTGCTGTTCCTGGCGATGGTGATCGCGTTGCCGCCGGCCGGCCGGCTGGTGGCGCTGACCCCGCTGGCCGGCGCGTTGTGGCTGCTGTGGCGGCTGCGCGCGCAGGTGTTCCCGCCCCGGCTGCCGGCCGCGATGACGATGCTCGCGGTGCTCTACGCGGCGGCGCTGGCCCTGCTGCTGATTCCGTCGCCGAGCACCGAGATCCCGGCGCTCGCGGCGCTCGGCGTGGACCTGCTCGCGGCCGGTTACCTGATCGCGGTGGCGCACGCGGTGGAGACCGGTGAGCGGCTGCGTCCGGACCTGCGACGGTCGATGACCGGAGCGATCGCGGTGACCGTGCTGGCCGGCGTCCCGGCCGCGGTCACCCTGATGCTGACGGACGGCGACGACGTGGTGGCGGTCCTGCAGTTCCTGATCCTGGCGATGGTCGCCGCCGTCGCCGGCCTGGGCAGCCGGATCCGGCGCCTGCTGGACCGGGTGGCGCTGGCCGACGAGGGTCCGTTGCGGACGGACCGGGCCGCGCTCTTCCTCAACGCGGACGCGCTGCTGCGACGCCGCGAGCGCCGCCGGCTGGACGGCATCAGCGAACCGGAGTTCCTCCGGCTGACCCGGCGGGCACTGTCCGATTTCGGCGATCTGGACCGGCTCACCCGCAGCCCTCTCACGGATCTGCCGGCGGTGGAGCGGCGGCTGGCCGGGCGGGAGGACCAGCCGCGGGCGCGGGCCCGTGAGCTGCGCGCGGTGCTGCGGGAGTCGGTGTCGGCACTGCGCCCGCCGGGTCCGTTCGGGACCACCGACGAGTGGCGGTACTACAACGTGCTGCAGTTCTGCTGCGTGCTCGGCCTCAACCCCTATGCGCGGCGTCCGCGCACGGACGGGGTGAGCCGCGAGGCACGGCTCGCGGTGGACTGGTTCCGCAGGTACGTGCCCCGCGACGTGACCCGTCAGTGGCAGCAGGAAGCCGCCATGATCGTGGCCGGCCGGCTGTGGGAGGAACAGAGCCTCACGGCGACACGCAACGCCTGAATGCCCGAATTGGGCAGATGTGGCTAAACTCCCCCAACATGGACTCCGGGGGTGCGCGTGGGTAGTCACCGCAACGCGTTGGTCGCCGCTGTCCGGCAGGAACTCGCCGAGGCTCGGGGCACCGCACGGGCGGTGCTCGCCGCCGCCGAATCCGCACGGGGCGAGGCCCAGCAGCGGAACCGGATGGTGCGCGAGGCGTACGCGACCTGCCTGACTCAGCTGGCCGCGGCCCGGGAGGCCGCCCGAGACGACATTCAGCGGCGGTACCGCAGCGAGGCGGTCCGGCTCGCCGGGCACCTGCGCGGACTCGCCACGGTCAGCGCCACCGGTGCGGCCGGGGCGCCGTGGCGGGTGTGGGCGCCGAGCGAGCCGGAGCCGGGCGACCGTCCCGGCATGCTGCGGATCGGCACCATCGCGTTCGAGGAGACGGCCGCCCTGCCCGCGCTGGTGCCCCTGCTCGGCTCCGCGCACCTGCACCTGAGCGGCCCGGCGCCGGTTCTCGACCAGATGATCACCGGACTGCTGTTGCGCGCGCTCGGCAGCACCCGGCCCGGGGACGTGCAGCTCACCGTCTACGACCCGGAACAGCTCGGCGGGACCCTCGCGCCGTTCGCCCCGCTCGGGCCCGCGCTCGTCGGCCCCGGCGCATTCGGGTCCCTTCTGGACGAGCTGGTCGAGCACATCTGCCGGATCAACGGGATGCCGGGACCGCGGACCGAGCCGTGGCGGCTCGTGGTGCTGCTCGCCGATCACGCCACCGCCGCCGAGATGACGGCCGTCCAGCGGGCCCAGCTCGACCGGGTGATCCGTACCGGGGTGGCCGGCGGGGTTCACCTGATCGTGCGCGGCCTCGACGTCGAGGACATCAACAGCGTGGAACGGGTCGTGGTGCACGAGCAGACCGCGTTCTGCGACTCGCTCGGCCCGCTCCCGATCACCCTGGACCCGCCGCCGCCCGCCGACCGGGTCGCCGCGTTCTGCAAGGCGGCCGCCGACCGGCTGCACGCCGGACCGGCCCCGGCCCGGCTCAGCGACCTGGAGCCGCCCAAGTTCTGGGCCGCGTCCGCAGCGCACGGGCTGCCCGCGCCGATCGGCGACTGCACCGACGGGACGATGGTCGAGGTGCCGCTCGGCGACGAGTTCCCGCACGTGCTGATCGGCGGCCCGTCCGGATCCGGCAAGACGAACCTGATCCACGTCTGGCTCGGCTCGCTCACCACCCGGTACGGCCCCGAGGAGCTCGCCCTCTACCTGCTCGGCTTCTCCGAAGGGGTGTCCTTCGCCCGGTACGCCCCCGGCTCCCGCGACCCCAGCTGGCTCCCCCAGGTACGCCTCGCCGGGGTCAACGTCAACGCCGACCGGGAGTTCGGCCTCGCCATGCTGCGGCACCTCGCCGAGGAGGTCCGCGCCCGCTCGCTGCACGGCGCCGGCTCACTCGCCGAACTGCGGGCCGCCGCCCCGGACGGCCACTGGCCCCGGATCGTCGCCGTCATCGACGAGTTCCAGACACTCATCACCGGGCGCGACGCGGTCGCCGAGGAGGCCGCCGGCCTGCTCGCCGACCTGGCTCGGCGCGGCGGCCCGCAGGGCGTACACCTGATCCTCGCCTCGCCGGACACGATCGGGGTGCAGACGCTCGCCGGCCACGTGCCGTTGCGGATCGCGCTGCCCAAGGCCCGCCGGGTGCTGACCGACGACAACCTGGCCCCCGCGGTGATCCCGCGCTACCACGCCGTGGTCAACACCGAGGCCGGGGCGCCCGGCGCGAACCGGATCGTCCGGCTCCCGGACGCCGGCGACCGCACGGTCTGGCGCACCCTGCAACGCCGGCTCTGGCGCTCCCGCCCGGTCGGCTGCGAGGAGCCGCGGCTCTTCGACGGCAACGCGGTGCCGCGGCTGCCCGCCGCGTACCGGCCGGCCGGACGGCTGCCGGGCGCCGGCGCGCCCGTCGGCTCGTCACCTGGCGCGGTGCTGGGCGAGCGGATCGACGTGGCGGCGCAACCCGCACGGCTGCGGCTCGGGCGGATGCCGGGGCGCAACCTGGCGGTGCTCGGCGCCCGTACCGACGAAGCCGGCGACGTGCTCGCCGCCGCCGCGCTCTCGCTCGCCGCGCAGGGTCCCGCGCACTTCAGCGTGATCTGCCTGGCCCCGGAGGCGGAACGCGCGGCGGCCCGGCTGGTCGCCGAACTGCCCGCCGCCGACTGGTACGACGCCGCCGACGTCACGTTCGACCTGCCCGCCACCGACGTGCCGCACTACGTCATCGGGTACGCCCTGGACGCGGCCGGACCAGCGCACCGGGAGTCGCTGCGCGCGCTGCTCGACACCGGGCCGGAACGGCGCACCCACGTGCTCGGGTGGTGGCGGACCGTACCCCGGCTCCGCGACGACCTGGGCGGCGGTTTCGAGGCGATCGGCGCCTGGGTCGCGCTCGACGTCGCCGGCGCCGATCTGGCGCCGCTCTACCCGCAGCCCGGCGGCCCGGTCTGGTACCCGCGCAACCGGCGGGCGCTCTTCTTCGACCGTTCGGTACACCGCACACCCGAAGTGATCATCCCGTACGAGGTGAACAGTGACCACACGTGACCGGCAGCCCCTGGGCCGCGACTACCAGCTGATGGTGAGCGCCCTCGCCGAAGTGTCCCGCCGCCGCGACAGCGAGCTGGACAACGCCGAACAGGCATACCAGGACAACGCGGCACGGGCGGCCGGTGAGCTGGCCCGCGCCGAACACGACGCGCTCACCGCCGACCGCTGGGCAGGCGCGGCCGCCGCCCAGGTGCTCGACGTGGACCGGGAGGCGGCCCGCCTCTGGGACCAGCTGCGCCGGGCCCGCGGGATGCGGGTGCGGGCGCTCGGCGAGGTGCCGGAGCCGGCCCCGATCGAGGCGATGCCCCGGGTGGCGTTGCAGCGCCGCCCGGAGTCGTCCAACGGCATCACCGGCCCGGCCGGGCCCGGTTCCAGCACGGGCGGTGCCGGCGGATCCGGGGGCGGTTCCGGCACGGACGGCGCCGGCGGCTTCGGCGGGGGCGGCTCGCACGGGCTCGACCCGGCGGGGCTGGGCGTCGCGGGCATGGGCGCCGGTGGCTTCGGGGGCGGTGGCTTCGGGGCGGGTGCGCTCGTGCCGGGCCGGCAGTCGCCGCGGGCGCTGCTGTCGCGGGCCGCCGAGCGGATCGAGGTGACCGCCCGGCCGGCGCGGCACGGGCTGACCCGGTGGGTGCTCCCACTGCTCCCGCTGGTGGGCGCGCTCTGCGCGGCCCTCGCGGGCCTGGTCGCCGCCGGCTTGGTCACCTTCGGGAGTACGGACGTGTTCGGCGGCGTGGTGATCCGCGGAATGGGGTGGCTCGGCTTCCTGGTGGCCCCGTCGACAGGGGTGCCGGTGGCCGCCTGGCTGGCACACCGTCGATTGCACGCCCGCCTCGACATCGGCGGGATCGGCCTGACCCTGCTCGGCGGCATGGCAGCCGCAACAGCGTTGTCACTGGCGTTCGCAGCCCAACGGTGAGCAGCCCCATACCTGCGCCACCGACGGCTCGCACTCCCCCGAACCCCCGAGCCGTAGCCCAGGCCGGTGATCACGCCCGCATAACCCGCCCCACCTACGGCTCGCCCACGCCAGCCGTAGCCCAGAGCGGTAACAACGCCCGCATAACCTGCCCCATCCACGGCCCGCCCGCGCGCAATGCCACTCAGCCTAAGTTGATCTCCAGGCCGGCGCCGAACGACAGGGCGGCTCGCGGTGTGCTCCTGCTTCGGCGGCGGCTCACGGTGGGCTCCCGCTTGGGTGGGCGGCTCGCGATGCGGCTCTGTCGCGACGGCGGCGCACCGAAGTTCACGCCGGCCACGATGAGGGCGCACCTAAACGGTTCGTGTGCCCCCATCGTGGCCCTGGCGTTGATGGATCGCCACGTAGGCGTTGCGTGTGACCTTGTCCATGCGACGCCGGCGTGGCGCTTACTCTCATCCACGCCGGCGTGGCGCTTGCTCTCATCCACGCCGGCGTGGCGCTTGCTCTCATCCACGCCGGCGTGGCGCTTGCTCTCATCCACGCCGGCGTGGCGCTTGCTCTCATCCACGCCGGCGTGGCGCTTGCTCTCATCCACGCCGCCGCCAGCGCCGGCGACTCCCCGGCAATCGTCGCTCTGCCTCGAACTCCGGAACAGCGCTGAAACCGGCGCACCACGAGACGGCTCACGCTGCTTCCGGGGGAGGTGCAGCCCGTACCCGATCTCAGTATGTGTAGAAGCCCTTCCCGGTCTTCCGGCCCAGGTCGCCCGCCGTGACCATCCGCTGGAGCAGCTCCGGCGGGAAGAACTTCGCGTCCGCGGTGTCGCGGTAGATGTTGCCGGCCGCGTTCAGCATGACGTCGAGGCCGGTGAGGTCGACAGTGGCGAGCGGGCCCATCGCGTGACCGAATCCGAGCTTCATGACGGTGTCCAGGTCCTCGGCGCTGACCACGCCCGACTCGACGAGCTGGATCGCCTCGACGAGCAGCGCGGAGAAGAGCCGGTTCGAGACGAAGCCCGCTACGTCCCGCTTGACCTCGACACACGTCTTACCAACGCCCTCGGCGAACGCGCGCGCGGCGGCAAGTGTCTCGTCGGAGGTCTGGTATCCACGGACCAGCTCGACCAGTTTCATCATCGGGACCGGCGAGAAGAAGTGGATGCCGACGACCGATTCCGGCCGGGCGGTGACGGTCGCGATCTGGGTGATCGGGATGGCCGAGGTGTTGGTGCCGAGGACCGCGCCGGCCTTGCAGATCTTGTCGAGCTGCTTGAAGACGTCGTGCTTCGCCTCGATCTTCTCGAAGATGGCCTCGACCACCACGTCGGCGTCGGCGGCGGCGTCCAGGTCGATGGTGGGGGTGATCCGGGCGAGGGTGGCCTCCACGTCCTCCTCGGTGATCTTGCCCTTGGCGGCGAAGCGGCTCAGCGAGTCCTTGATCGCGGACATGCCGCGGGCCAGCGAGGCGTCGTCGACGTCCCGCATGGTGACCTGCCAGCCGGCCTGCGCCGAGACCTGCGCGATGCCGGAACCCATCAGACCGGAACCGATGACCGCGAGACGATCCGCCATGTTGCACCCCTTCGTCGACAGACTCGAAGCACACCCTAACCGGGTTACTTAACGAAGCCTCAGCCCGGTTCTCGATCGGGGCAAATCCCCAGAAATCAGCGCCTGACGGTGCCACACTGTGCCCATGGCCACGAGCGACGGCTGGTACCTCATCGGACCGTTGATCGCTGTCGGTCTGGTCGGCTTTCTCGGCGCGGTCTTCTGGCGCATGGGTCTGCAGCCCACCGGCTCCACCGGCGGGGAGCCGGACGGTCTGTCGATCTTCGCCGAGTGTGAGGACTACGGACTGCTCTGGCCCGCGGCCGTCACGGAGGACCCCGAGATCGCCGACGAGATCCGGCGGCTGCTCGCCGATGCGGGCATCCGAGCGACCAGCGCGACCCGGCGCGACGGCCGGGTCAGCGTGCTGGTCTTCGCCGAAGAGGTCGAGGAGGCCCGAAGGCTGGCCCAGAGCTGATCAAAAGGCCCAGCCAGAACTGATCAGGGGCCTGATCAGAAGTCGTACGTCGGCTCCGGCACGTCGGTCCGCTCCACCTCGACACCGAGGTTCGCCAGGTCCGAGACGAAGTCCGGGTAACCCCGGTCGATGTGGTGCACCTCGCCCACCTCGGTGATCCCGTCCGCGCAGAGCCCGGCGATCACCAGACCGGCGCCGGCCCGGATGTCGGTGGCGCGTACCGGGGCGCCGGAGAGCCGCTCCCGGCCGTTCACCACGGCGTGGTGCCCGTCGGTACGGATGTCCGCGCCCAGCCGGACCATCTCGTTCACGAACATGAACCGGCCGTCGAAGATGTTCTCGGTGATCAGCGACGACCCCTCGGCCACCGCGGCCAGCCCGAGCGCCATCGGCAGCAGGTCGGTCGCGAACCCCGGGTACGGCAGCGTCACGATGTCGACGCCCCGCGGCCGCTCGGCCATCCGTACCCGGAACCGGTTGTCGCCCGGCTCGACCGTGGCGCCCGCCGTGACCAGTTTGTCGAGGGCGATGTCCAGGAACTCCGGCCGCACACCGTGAACCGTCACGTCGCCACGGGTCATCGCCGCGGCGTACGCCCACGTCCCGCCGACGATCCGGTCCCCGATCGTGGTGTGCGCGACCGGGTTGAGCGGCCCGTTCACCCCTTCGATGATCAGCGTCGACGTGCCGGCGCCCTCGATCTTCGCGCCCATCGCGGTGAGCATCTCGCAGATATCCACGATCTCCGGCTCGCGGGCCGCGTTGTCGATCTCCGTGACGCCGCGGGCCAGCACCGCCGCCATCAGCAGGTTCTCGGTGGCGCCGACGCTCGGGAAGTCCAGCCAGATCTTGGAGCCACGCAGGCCGTTCGGCGCCGAGGCGATCACGAAGCCGTGCTCGTTGGAGATCTCCGCGCCCATCCGGGCCAGCCCGGACACGTGCATGTCCAGCCCCCGGGAGCCGATCATGTCGCCGCCGGGCAGCGCGACCCGCACGAATCCGCGCCGGGCCAGCAGCGGGCCCAGCACGCAGATCGACGCGCGCAGCCGCCGCACCAGGTCGTAGTCCGCCTCCGCGCCCGGCTCGGCCGGCACGTCGATGATCGCGTCGCCGTCCTTGAGCACCACGTCGCAGCCGAGCCGGCGCAGCACCTCGGCCATGATGGCGATGTCGGTGATGCGCGGGACGTTGGACACCACGCTGCGACCCTCGGCCAGCAGCGCGACAGCCATCAGCTTCAGCGCCGAGTTCTTCGCCCCGCCGACCGCGACGTCACCGGCAAGCCGTGCGCCGCCCTTCACCCTGATCACATCCACGCGGGCCATCGTAGGGTTCCCCCGCCCGGTTCGCCTCGTAGGGTGGGGCGCATGGCAGTCCACCTCACCCGCATCTACACCCGTACCGGCGACGCCGGCGAGACCCGGCTCGTCAACAACGAGGTAGCTCCGAAGACGTCCCCGCGGATCGCCGCCTATGCCGACGCCGACGAGTGCAACGCCGCCATCGGGGTGGCCCTCGCCCTCGGCGCGCTGCCCGAGGAGATCCGCGCGGTCCTGTCCCGCATTCAGAACGATCTCTTCGATCTCGGCGCCGACCTGGGCAACCCGCTCTCCGACGAGCCGCCCGCCTATCCCCCGCTGCGGATCACCGAGGACTACGTCACCCGTCTCGAAGGCTGGTGCGACGAGTTCAACGAGTCCCTCCCCGCGCTGGACAGCTTCGTCCTCCCCGGCGGCACCCCCGGCGCGGCCCTCCTGCACGTCGCCCGCACCATCGCCCGCCGCGCCGAACGCTCCGCCTGGTCCCTGATCGAGGCCGACCCGCAACGCACCAGCGTCGAACCGGCGAAATACCTCAACCGCCTCTCCGACCTGCTCTTCATCCTCTCGAGGGCCGCCAACCCCACCGGCGACGTGAAATGGGTCCCCGGCGGCAAACGCTGACCATCGGGTACGCGTAGCGCCCTCCCCCAACCGCACCCGAGGAGTCCCCGAGAAGCCGCGCGACCACGCGCGGGGCGCAAGGCCGTCCGGCGACCGCCGGCTACCGGTGCCCGGCCGGCCCCCGCGCCGCGCCCACGCGAGCGTGTGGAGTCGAGGCGCTCTCCGCACCCCGACTTCCACACGCGGGCGCTGTTCCCGCCCGTGTGTGGAGTTCAGGCGTGCAGGGTCCCGTCGATCACGGTCACCGCGTGGCCGCTCAACTCGGTGCGCTCGCCCCTGCGCCGCACCCGCACGAACCCGCCCCGCGCCGACGCCTGGTACCCCACCAGCTCGTCGCGGCCGAGCTTGCCGGCCCAGTACGGCGCCAGGGCGGTGTGCGCGCTCCCGGTCACCGGATCCTCGTCGACGCCGACGGCCGGGCCGAAGAAACGGGACACGAAGTCGTACCCCGTACCCGGATCCTCGGCCGCCGCCGTCACGATCACCCCGCGCCGGGAGAGCGCCGCCAGCGTGCGCAGATCCGGCGAGACGGCGCGGACGGCCTTCTCGTCGGCGACCTCCACCAGCAGGTCGTCGGTGTTCGGTCCGGTGTGGTGGACGGCCACGATCGGCACGCCCGGCCCCAGGGCGGCGCCCAGCTCCGGGTCGGCGTCGACCGGCGTGAGCGGCGCGGTCGGGAAGCTCAGCGTGATCAGGCCGTCCGCCGCGACCGACGCGGTGAGAACACCGCTGCGGGTGGCGAACCGCACCGGCCGCGCCGGGTCGAGCTCCGGCGTCGGCGTCAGAGTGGCGAGAACGTGCGCCGAGGCGAGCGTGGCGTGACCGCACAGGTCCACCTCGACCGCCGGGGTGAACCAGCGCAGCGCCCAACCGGCTTCCCCACCGGCGGGCAGCGGGTGCAGGAACGCCGTCTCGGCGTGGTTGACCTCGGCCGCGACCTGCTGCATCCAGGCATCCGGCGGGAACTCGTCGAGCAGCAGCACTCCGGCGGGCGCACCCTGAAACGGCTTCTCGGTGAAGGCGTCGACCACTCTGATCCGCATGCCCCGACGGTAGAGCACGTCAGGAAGCGCGGATCAGGACTCGCTCGGGCGCGGGCCGAAGACCGGACGGCTGCGAAGCGCCCCCGGGTCGCGCGGCGGCCCCGCCTCCAGCCAGGAGAGGAAACCGGTCACCGTGGTCTCCGCCATCGCGATCTCCAGCGGGACGCCGCCGGTCACGCAGCGCAGGACCACCCAGTGGCCGGGCATGGTGAGGCGCTCCGGCCCGGTCGGCAGGCGACGCTCCTCGACGGCCATGAACCGCCTGTCGAGGACCCGTTTCGGCCGGATCGCCAGGCTGAACATGCGGTGGAAGCGAAGCTCGTCGCCGACGAACTGGCCGAGGCCCGGCGACCAGCCGCGGCCGGGGACCAGCGTGCTGAGCCGGACCTGCAACCTGATGGTTCCGCCGCCGGCCATCAGCAGCCGGCGGCGGAAGAAGATTGCGAAGAGGAGCGCGAGCAGCGCGACGACGCAGATTCCGACTATTTCCAGAACCCGCATCGTCGGCGTCAGTGCGACTCGGGGGTGGCCGGCGTGGCGCTCTCGGCGAGCACCGTGACGCCGTTCGCGTCGATCGAGAGGAAGCCACCCGCCACGTCGTAGGTGAGCTGCTCGCCACCGGCGAGCTTCACGCGGACCTGGGACGGCTCCTTGAGCAGGCCGAGCAGCGGGGAGTGGCCGGGGAGAACACCGATCTCGCCCTCGGTGGTCCGGGCGACGAGCATCTCCGCCTCGCCGGTCCACACCTTCTCCTCGACGGCGACGACCTCGACGTGCAGCTGGTTGGCCACGCTGTCTCCCTTGCGGATGCAGAACCTGAACGGGTGAAGTCTAAACGGCTGCCCGCGCCGACGTGGTACGGGGTCAGCTGTTGACGTTGACGTACTCCGGGTGGTCGAGCAGGAACGGGGCGATCCGGTCCTCCCGAACCGCCTGGAAGAACCCCTCGTAATCCCCGGAGAGCTTCTCCCCGAGGTACTTACCGCCGTCGAAGAGGCCGCCACCGGGCAGCTTGATCGAGGTCATGTCGTCGGTGTTGACCCCGCGCAGGGCCATCGCCCAGTCGATCACGCCGTTGCCGCCGCCGTCGAAGGTGAGCGAATCGCCGGCCGCCTCGATGATCGCGAGCAGCTTGGTCGGGTTGGAGACGACGTCCTTGCTCATGGCCTGCTTCGCCATGGCCTTGATGAACTGCTGCTGGTGACGCTGGCGGTCGTAGTCGCCGTTGGGCAGCGTGTACCGCTGACGCACGTAGTCGAGAGCCTCCCACGCCTGGAGGTGGTAGGTGCCCTTCTTGTACGTCTTCTGCGGTCCGGTGTACGGGTGGGCGCACTTGTCGCAGCCGGGGATGCGCGGGCGGGCCTTGCCGTTCGGCTGGAGGTGCTCGGACTTCACGTCCTGGTCGATCGTCATGGTGACGCCGCCCATCTCCTCGACGATCTTCTTGAAGCCGCCGAAGTTGATGATGGCGCCGGCGTCGAAAGTCTTGATGCCGGTCAGCTTGGTGACCGTCTTCGCCAGCAGTTGGAAGCCCTGCTTCACGTCGTGCTCGCCGTTGCCGACCGAGCTGCCGAACGACATCGCCGCGTTGATCTTCGACCTGCCGCCCGGGTAGCCGGTCGCCTGGAAGGCCGGGATCTCCACATAGAGGTCACGCGGGATGGAGAAGAGATAGACCTGGTCCATCGACTCCGGGATGTGCGCCACGATGATCGAGTCGGAGAGCGGCGCCGTCTTCGTGTCGCGCGGGTCGATGCCGGCGAGCAGGATGTTGAGCGGACCCTTGATCTCGCTCTTCGCGGTGGCGGCGGCCGGATCGCCGATCAGGCTCCCGCTCCCGGCGTCCACCGCTCCGGTGTATTTCGAGATCAGGGCGTTGCCACCGACCAGGACGCCGCCGCTGACCACCATGAGCACCGCGCCGAACACGGCGGAGAGCCGCGCCCACAGCGGTGCCCGGCGCTTGTAAGACTTAGCCACCCGATCCCCAACCCTCACCGGACGTCGGCGAAAATGACCCCGGGATGATCGCAGGATCACGCGAACGCGCGGCCAAGAATACCCGAGCAAAAGGCGAACTCGGCCGCCTCGGAACCCATTCACAGGCTGGGTGGACGCAGAGAGACCGTCCGGACACGGAGAAGCCCCGCCGGCGAGACGCCGGCGGGGCTTCCTCGATCAGAGGGGCTCGATCAGCCCTTCATCAGCTCGTGCGCGTTCTTCTCGAGGTCCTCGAGGCCACCGCACATGAAGAAGGCCTGCTCGGGGTAGTTGTCGTACTCACCCTCGGAGATCTTCTTGAACGCCTCGATGGTCTCCTTCAGCGGGACCGTCGAGCCGGGAACGCCGGTGAACTGCTCCGCCGCGTAGGTGTTCTGCGACAGGAACCGCTCGATGCGGCGGGCCCGGGCGACCGTGACCTTGTCTTCCTCGGAGAGCTCGTCCATACCGAGGATGGCGATGATGTCCTGCAGGTCCTTGTACTTCTGCAGGATCCGCTGCACCTCACGGGCGACCGCGTAGTGCTCGGCGCCGACGAACTCGGGCGCGAGGATCCGCGAGCTGGAGGCCAGCGGGTCCACGGCCGGGTAGATGCCCTTGTCGGAGATCGACCGCTCGAGGTTCGTGGTCGCGTCCAGGTGGGCGAAGGTGGTGGCCGGCGCCGGGTCGGTGTAGTCGTCGGCGGGCACGTAGATCGCCTGCAGCGAGGTGATCGCCTTGCCCCGGACCGACGTGATCCGCTCCTGCAGCTCGCCCATCTCGTCCGCCAGGGTGGGCTGGTAACCCACGGCGGACGGCATGCGGCCGAGCAGGGTGGACACCTCGGAGCCGGCCTGGGTGAACCGGAAGATGTTGTCGATGAAGAGCAGCACCTCCTGGTTCTGGACGTCACGGAAGTACTCCGCCATGGTCAGAGCGGTCAGGGCGACCCGCAGGCGGGTGCCCGGCGGCTCGTCCATCTGGCCGAAGACCAGAGCGGTCTTGTCCAGAACGCCACCCTCGTCCATCTCCAGGATGAGGTCGTTGCCCTCACGGGTGCGCTCGCCGACGCCGGCGAACACGGAGGTACCACCGAAGTTGCGGGCAACTCGGATGATCATCTCCTGGATGAGCACCGTCTTGCCCACGCCCGCGCCGCCGAACAGGCCGATCTTGCCACCGCGCACGTACGGCGCGAGCAGGTCGAGCACCTTGATGCCGGTCTCCAGCATCTCGGTCTTCGGCTCGAGGTCGGCGAACGCCGGGGGCTTGCGGTGGATCGACCAGCGCTCCTGGATGTCCAGCGTCGACGGGTCGACGTTGAGCACCTCGCCGAGGGCGTTGAACACGTGGCCCTTGGTCACGTCGCCGACGGGCACCGAGATCGGCGCGCCGGTGTCGGTGACCTCGGAGCCGCGGACCATGCCGTCGGTCGGCTGCATCGAGATCGCGCGGAGCAGGTTGTCACCCAGGTGCTGGGCGACCTCCATGGTCAGCTTCTTGGTGCCCTCGGAGAGGGTGACCTCAACGTGCAGCGCGTTGAAGATCGCGGGCATGGCGTCACGCGGAAACTCGACGTCGACGACCGGGCCGATGACCCGGACGACGCGGCCGACACCGGTCTTTGCCTTTGTGGGCTCAGCAACAGCAGTCATCACACATCACTTCCCGCCGCGGCCAGCGCGTTGGCGCCGCCGACGATCTCACTGATTTCCTGGGTGATCGCAGCCTGCCGCGCGGAGTTCATCTCGCGCGTGTACCGCTTGAGCAGATCGTCGGCGTTGTCCGACGCGCTCTTCATCGCCCGCCGCCGGGATGCCGACTCACTGGCCGCCGAGTCCAGCAACGCCGCGTAGAGGCGGGTGTTGAGGTACTTCGGCAGCAGCGCGTCGAGCAGCTCGTCGGCGTCCGGCTCGAACTCGTACGCCGGGCGCAGGCCGGTCTCTTCCTCCTGCGCCTCGACCTGCACCGGCGCGAGCGGCTTCGCCTGTGCGGTCTGCGTCATCAGGGACTTGAACTCGGTGCTCACGATGTGCAGCTCGTCCACGCCCGCGATGCTCTCCGGGCCGAACGTGCCGTTCTCGCCCGAGCCGGCCGCGAACGCCTCGATCAGCGCGTCACCGATGCGCTTGGCATCGGCGAACGACGGGCGCTCGGAGAAACCGGTCCAGCTGGCGGCCACGTCCCGGTTGCGGAACTTGTAGTAGCCGACGCCCTTGCGGCCCACCACGTACAGCGCCACCTCCTTGCCCTCCGACTTCAGCTGAGCGATCAGCTGCTCGGCGGTGCGGATGGCGTTGGCGTTGTAGGCGCCGGCCAGGCCCCGGTCACTCGTGATCAGCAGGACACCCGCCCGCTGGACGCGCTCACGCGCGACCAGCAGCGGGTTGTCGACCGAAGCGTTGGTCGCCAGCGCGCCCAGGACCTTGGTGATCGCCTCCGAGTACGGCCGGGAGGCGTTCACCCGCTCCTGAGCCTTGGCGATGCGGCTGGTGGCGACCAGCTCCTGCGCCTTGGCGATCTTCTTGGTCGACTTGACGGTGCGGATGCGCCGTCGCAGCGCCTGTACCTGACCGGCCATGCCTAGTTACCGCTCTCGGTGGCCTGCGCCGACCCCTGGAACGACTTCTTGAACTCGACCACGGCGCCCTCGAGCGCGGTGATGTTGTCGTCGGTCAGGTTGTTCGTCGACTCGATCGAGGTGTAGACCTCGCTCAGGTTGCGCTTGATGTGCTCGAGCAGCTCCTGCTCGAACTTGCGCACGTCGCCGACCGGGACGTCGTCGAGCTGGCCGGTGGTGCCGGCCCAGATCACGATGGTCTGGTCGGTGACCGAGTACGGCGAGTACTGCGGCTGCTTGAGCAGCTCGACCAGGCGGATGCCCTTCTCCAGCTGCGCGCGCGACGCCTTGTCCAGGTCGGAGGCGAAGGCCGAGAAGGCCTCCAGCTCACGGAACTGGGCCAGGTCGAGGCGGAGCCGGCCGGAGACCCGCTTCATGCCCTTGACCTGCGCCGAACCGCCGACCCGGGACACCGAGGTGCCGACGTTGATCGCCGGGCGGACACCCGAGGCGAACAGGTCGGACTCCAGGAAGATCTGGCCGTCGGTGATCGAGATGACGTTGGTCGGGATGTAGGCCGAGATGTCGTTGGCCTTGGTCTCGATGATCGGCAGGCCGGTCATCGAGCCGCCACCCAGCTCGTCGGAGAGCTTGGCGCAGCGCTCCAGCAGGCGGGAGTGCAGGTAGAAGACGTCGCCCGGGTACGCCTCGCGGCCCGGCGGGCGGCGCAGCAGCAGCGACACGGCGCGGTACGCCTCGGCCTGCTTGGTCAGGTCGTCGAAGACGATCAGGACGTGCTTGCCGTTGTACATCCAGTGCTGTCCGATGGACGAGCCGGTGTACGGGGCGATGTACTTGAAGCCGGCCGGGTCGGAGGCCGGGGCCGCGACGATCGTCGTGTACTCCAGCGCGCCCTGCGCCTCCAGGGTGCCCCGGATGCTGGCGATGGTGGAGGCCTTCTGGCCGATCGCCACGTAGATGCAGCGAACCTGCTTGGTCGGGTCGCCCGACTCCCAGTTCGCCTTCTGGTTGATGATCGTGTCGATCGCGACCGTGGTCTTGCCGGTCTTGCGGTCGCCGATGATCAGCTGGCGCTGGCCGCGGCCGATCGGCGTCATGGCGTCGATCGCCTTGATGCCGGTCTGCAGCGGCTGCTTCACGGGCTGGCGGGCCATGACGTTCGGCGCCTGCAGCTCGAGCTCGCGGAAGCCCTCATTGACGATCTCGCCCCGGTCGTCGATCGGGTTACCGAGAGCGTCGACGACGCGGCCCAGGAAGGCGTCGCCCACCGGGACCGAGAGGACGCGGCCGGTGCGCTTGACCGGCTGGCCCTCCTCGATCGCGGCGAAGTCACCCAGGACCACGGCGCCGATCTCACGGACGTCGAGGTTCAGCGCGACGCCCAGCGTGCCGTCGGCGAATTCGAGCAGCTCGTTCGCCATCGTCGAGGGCAGGCCCTCGACGTGCGCGATGCCGTCGCCCGCATCGGAGACGATGCCGACCTCCTCGCGGGAGACCTCGGGCGAATAGGACGAGACGTAGCGCTCTAGCGCCCCCCGGATCTCGTCCGAGGAGATGGTCAGCTCGGCCATCCTCTGCCTTCTCTGTCTAGCTCGGGACGTCGCCGCCGCCGAGGGGCCTTCTCGATGAGTTATCGAGGGGAAATGTCTATTTGGCGAACGCCTGCTTGGCGGCGTTCAGCCGACGCAGGATCGTGCCGTCGTAGAGGTCGGATCCGACTCGGACGCTGACCCCGCCGATCACCGCGGGATCGACGCTGACCTGCAGCGAGACCTCACGGCCGTAGATGGCGGACAACTTCGCGGCCAGGGCCTGCTCCTCGGCGTCGGTGAGCGGCTTGGCCACCGTCACATACGCCACCTCGCGGTCCCGCTTCGCGGCGGTCAGCTCGACCAGCCGGGTCAGCGAGGCCTCGAACCCGCGGCCGCCGAAGCCCTCGAGGGCAACCTCGGTCAACCGGCCCGTAGCCACGTGGACCTTGCCCTTCAGCAAGTCCTCCACCAGCTTAACCCGCCGCTCAACCGGAGCACCGGGGTCACTCAGCGTGACGGCCAGGGTGGAGTCGCCCGCGACGATCTGGCTGAACCGGAACAGCTCGTCCTCGACGTCGCCGAGCTTGCCGTCCCGTTCGGCCGAGGCCAGCAGGGTGTCGACACCGAGTCGCTCGGTGGCGGTCAGCAGCTCGGACGGCTTGGAGAACCGGCCGGACACCAGGGTGCGCAGCACGTTCACCGTCGTCTCGGCCAGCTTGCCGGCGAGCAGCGACTTGAGCAGCTCGGCCCGGTCTGCGCCCGGCCGCGACGGGTCGGTCAGCGCCCGGCGCAGCCGGGGCTGTGCCCGCAGCAGGCCGGCCACCGACAGGATCTCGTCGGCGACCGAAGCCAGCTGTGCGGCCGTGGCGGACGCGGTCTCCGCGCCCAGCCGGTCCGACGCCTCGCCGTAGGCCTCGCGGCTTACGCTCGACGTCATCAGCGCCGCCCACCGGTGGTGCCGGCGGAGTCGAGGTCCGCGATGAAGCGCTCGACGGTGCCACGGGTGCGCGCCTCGTCGGCCAGAGCTTCGCCGACGATCTTGCCGGCCAGGTCGACCGCCAGCGTGCCGACCTCGGAACGCAGGTCACGCACGATCGACGCGCGCTGGGTGGCGAGCTGCTCGTTGCCGGCCGCGATGATGCGGTCCGACTCCTCGCGAGCCTTGGCCAGCACGTCCTGACGGATGCCCTCGGCGTCGGCCCGGGCCTCGTCGCGGATGCGAGCGGCCTCGGTACGAGCCTCGGCGAGCTGGGTCCGGTACTGCTCCAGCAGCTCGTTCGCCTCGGCCTGAGCGGCCTCGGCGCGCTTGATGCCACCCTCGATGGCCTCGACCCGTGCCTGGAACGTCTTCTCCATCTGCGGGAAGACGAACTTGATCAGCACGAAGCAGAGCACCGCGAAGGCAACCGAGCCAACGACGATCTCCTGCCAGACCGGGATGATCGGGTTGTGCTCTTTGGCGCCCTCTTCGGCGGCCAGATAAAGGTTGATCATTAAAACCTCCTAGTCGAGGTCGAAGATCAGAGCTGGCCCTGCCAGATGAAGCCGAACGCGATGCCCAGCAGGGCGAGGGCCTCGATGACGGCGAAGCCGATCCAGACGTACGGAAGGGTCAGGCGCGACGACTCCGGCTGACGGGCGGTCGACTGGATGTAGGCCGAGAAGACCAGACCAACACCGATGCCCGGGCCGATGGCGGCGAGGCCGTAGCCGATGGCGGCGGTGCTACCAACAACGTCGGCGAGAAGCATTCTCTGTTCCTCCTGGTATCTCGCGTGACTGTCACGCGGGACGACAACGGGGTGTAACTAGTACGACGGGGTAATGCTCAGTGCTCGTCGGCGAGCGCGCCCTGGACGTAGCTCGCGGTCAGCACCGTGAAGACGTAGGCCTGCAGGCAGATCACCAGGAACTCCAGCATGGTCAGCGCGATGGTGAGCAGCCAGGAGAGAACCGAGATGGGCGCCAGCAGCGCGTTCGCGTTGATCATCGCGAAGCCGCCGAGCGTGAAGACCAGCAGCAGCATGTGGCCCGCGAACATGTTGGCGAAGAGACGAACCGCCAGCGAGAAGGGCCGGACGATGAAGTTCGAGAAGAGCTCGATCGGGACCAGCAGCGGCAGGATGAACCACGGCGCCGGCGGGATCAAGGCGTGCTTGAAGTACTTCAGCGGTCCGTGGTGCCGCATGCCGACGTAGATGAACATCACGTAGCTGATCGCCGCGAGAACCGTCGGGAACGCGATGTGCGACATCGGCGACATCTGGATCAGCGGCACGATGCCGAAGAAGTTGTTCACCAGAATGAAGAGGAACAACGTCGTCAGGTACGGCGCGAACCGCACGCCGGCCGGGCCGATCATGTCGACCGCGATGTTGTTGCGCACGAAGCCGTAGGCGCTTTCCGCGAGCCACTGCTTCTTCGTCGGAACCAGCTTCGGCTTCCGGTAGGACACCAGGAAGAAGATGATGATCGCCGCGACCGCCACCCAGATGAGCAGCGTTACCTTCGTGAACCAGTAGTTGTCGTGCTCGCCCCACGGCAGGATGCTGGGCAGGTAGAAGTCCTCGACGCTGGGCGGGAACGCCGCCGCGAAGACCGTCGACTGACCGATCACCATGGCCCTTCCTGTCAGGCGCCGAGCCGGCGCACGATGAGGTACACACCTCCGGCGACACCGAGGACGGCGCCGAGGCCGGCGAAAATGCCCTTGGTTCCGACGAAGTGGTCAACCAGCCAACCAATCCCACCCCACACCAAAATGCCCGCGATGAGATAGGAGACTGCGGTCATGCCCACTCCCGTGTCGGGAGGCGGTTGCTGACCTTTGTCACCGCGAGATTCGGGGGGAGGTTCTTGGCCGGTCATGACGGCCCGAACGATATCAGCAGGAAACACGAAGCTAAGCGGGACCCCCCGCACAACCGTCGTTGTCCAGGCGTCAGAGGTCTCGCAACTGGAAGGACACGGTACTCCTGTCGCGCCAAAACGGAACGCGGCACGAGGGGGAAGGTCACCGGATCGTGGTTGCCTGACCGAGATCAGCCTGTCTGACCAGCAACTATACGGTGCCCTAGATCACTTTCGGGCGGTTCGCCGGTACATCCACCAGGCCTGCACGCCGGTCCAGACCATGACCCCCGCGACGATGCCCAGGCCCAGCGCGGTCCGGCCCTCCCAGTCGGAGCTGACGCCGAACGCGAGGATCACCCCGAGCAGCGTGTACTTCAGCGTGTAGGTGAGCAGGCCGAGCGGCATCAGAAGAGCCGGGCGAACCGTGTCGGCCCACGCGATGACCAGCGTGCTCATCGAATAGCTGATCGTCACGATCAGGACGCCGGCGGCCGCGCCCAGCGCGTCCGGAGCGCCACCGGCGAAGAAGCCGGCGGACGCCGCGAAGAGGATCAGCGCCATGCAGACCACGGAGAGGAACGGCAGGTGCTCCACCCGCCAGCGCGGGTCGGCGGGCAGCGGCGGCAGATCCGGCAGCGGCGTGTCCGGTTCCTCGTCCGCGACATCCGGCACGTAGGGAACCACGTCCACCGGTTCTCCACGACTCACGCCATGACCTCCTGCTCCCTGTACACCGGGAACTGCCGGACCAGCTCCGACACCTCCGCGGACACCTCGTCCAGACCGCTCGCGCCGCCGGGCGCCGACGGGTCGCTGCGGGCCGCCGCCCCGATCAGGCCGGCGATCCGCCGCATCTCGTCCTCCCCCATGCCCTGGGAGGTCACGCTCGGCGTGCCGACCCGGACACCGGAGGCCTCGGCCGGCCGCTCCGGGTCGTACGGAATCGCGTTCTTGTTCAGGGCGATCCCGGCCCGGGCGCAGCGCGCCTCGACCTCCCGGCCGCAGACGCCCAGCTCGCGCACGTCGAGCAGGGCGAGATGAGTGTCCGTGCCGCCGGTGACGGGACGGATCCCCTCGGCGGCGAGCCAGGACGCGAGGGCCCGGGCGTTCCGGACGGCCTGCTGAGCGTACCTCTGGAAGCCCGGAAGGCTCGCCTCGCGCAGGGCCACCGCCTTCGCCGCCACGGTGTGCATCATCGGGCCGCCCTGCGCGAACGGGAAAACCGCCTTGTCGATGCGGCGGGCCAGGTCGGCGCGGCAGAGGATCATGCCGCCCCGGGGACCGCGCAGCGCCTTGTGGGTGGTGCAGGTGACCACGTCGGCATAGGGCACCGGCGAGGGGACCGCCCGGCCCGCCACCAGGCCGATGACGTGCGCCGCGTCCACCATCAGGTAGGCGCCCACCTCGTCGGCGATCTCCCGGAACAGGGCGAAGTCGATCAACCGGGGGTACGACGCCGAGCCGCAGATGATGAGCTTGGGGCGATGGGCGAGCGCGAGGTCGCGTACCTCGTCGTAATCGATCTCCTCGGTCGCCGGGTCGACGCGGTAGGCGATCGGGTGGAACCACTTGCCGGAGAAGTTGGCCCGGCTCCCGTGGGTCAGGTGCCCGCCGTGCGGCAGACCCATCGCGAGCACCGGATCGCCCGGTTCGGCGAGAGCGGCGTACGCGGCCAGGTTCGCCGACGCCCCGGAGTGCGGCTGCACGTTCGCGTGCTCGGCGCCGAAGAGGTCGCGGGCCCGCTCGATGGCGAGCTGCTCGGCCCGGTCCGCCTGGACGCAGCCGCCGTAGTAGCGGTTGCCCGGATATCCCTCGGCGTACTTGTTCGCCAGCGTGGAGCCGAGCGCGGCCAGCACCGCGGGCGAGGTGAAGCTCTCGCTCGCCACCAGCTGCAGCGTCTCCCGCTGCCGGGCCAGCTCGTCGAGGAGCACGGTGGCGATCTCCGGATCGTCGCGCTCCAGCGCGGCGAAGTCCGGACCCCAGAAGGTGCCCACCTGGCCTCCCCTCGCGGACCTGCGTTTCGAAGCATATGGCTTAGGAGGGTGCCCGCGCGGGCACAGTCTGTAGTTGTGCGATGCCTTGTCACCGGCGCGACCGGATACATCGGCGGCCGCCTCGCGCCGCGGCTGCTCGACGCGGGCCACACGGTCCGCTGCCTGTCCCGCAGCGCGGGACGCCTCCGGGACGTCCCCTGGGCCGACCGGGTGGAGATCGTCGAAGCCGACCTGAACGAGCCGGACACCCTGCCCGCGGCGCTGGACGGCGTCGACGTCGCGTACTTCCTGGTGCACTCGCTCGGGCAGGGCGACTTCGAGCGGCGCGACCGGGAGGCCGCCGCCAACTTCGCGGCCGCCGCCCGCGCCGCCGGCGTCCGCCGGATCATCTATCTCGGCGGTCCGGAGCCACCGCCCGGCGACCGCCCGTCGCCGCACCTGCGGTCCCGCGCCGAGGTGGCCCGGATCCTGCTGGAGAGCGGGGTGCCGACCGCCGTGCTGCGCGCCCCGGTGATCATCGGATCCGGCTCGGCCTCGTTCGAGATGCTGCGCTACCTCACCGAGCGCCTCCCGATCATGGTGACGCCGCGCTGGGTGACCAACCGGATCCAGCCGATCGCGGTCCGGGACGTGCTGCGCTACCTGATCGACGCGGCCGGCCTGCCGCCCGAGGTGAACCGCGGTTTCGACATCGGCGGCGCCGACGTGCTGACCTACGCCGAGATGATGCGGCGGTACGCCCGGGTGGCCGGCCTCCCCCGGCGGATCATCATGCCCACCCGGGTGCTCAGCCCCTGGCTCTCCGCGCACTGGGTCGGGCTGATCACCCCGGTGCCGAACGCCATCGCCCGCCCGCTGGTGGCGAGCCTGATCCACGAGGCGGTGAGCCGGGAGAACGATCTGCGGACGATGCTGGGGGCCGAGCCGCCGCTCGGCTTCGACCACGCGGTCCGCCTGGCCCTCGGCAAGATCCGGGACGCCGACGTGGAGACCCGCTGGTCCAGCGCCTCCGGCCGGGACGCCGCCGCCGAGCCGCTGCCGAGCGACCCGGAGTGGTCCGGCGGCAGCCTCTACGTCGACGAGCGGTCGAGCCCGGTGCAGGCGCCGCCGGACCGGCTGTGGCGGGTGATCGAGGGCATCGGCGGCGAGAACGGCTGGTACTCGTTCCCGCTGGCCTGGTCGGTGCGCGGCTGGATGGACCGGCTGGCCGGCGGGGTCGGCCTGCGCCGCGGGCGGCGCGACCAGGACCGGCTGCGGGTCGGCGAGGCGCTGGACTGGTGGCGGGTCGAGGAGATCGAGCCGGGTTCGCTGCTGCGGCTGCGCGCCGAGATGCGGGTGCCGGGCCGGGCCTGGCTGGAGATGCGCGCCGAGCCCGACGGCGAGGGCGGCAGCGTGTACCGGCAGCGGGCGATCTTCCTGCCCCGCGGGCTGGCCGGGCACCTCTACTGGGCGTCGGTGCTGCCCTTCCACGGCATCGTCTTCAGCGGCATGGCCAAGAACATCACCGCGACGGCCGAATCATTCCGCCGCGGCGCGGGACAGCCGGTCGCGAACCGCTAGCCACTCCTCGGTCTGCGGCGGCTCCTGGACCAGGATCGTCGCGACCCCGGCGTCGTCCAGCCGGTGCAGCGCCGCGTAGAGGTCGGCGGCGTACTCACGCGGGTCGGCGGAGAGGATCTCCGTCCCGGAAGTGCCCTCGTAGGTGAGCACGCCGACCGGCCCGGCCAGCGACGCCGGGTCCACGTCCGTGACGTCCTTGCAGAGGATCACGGTGGCGCGCGGGGCGTAGTGCCGCCGGCTCATCCCCGGCGACGGGCGGGCCGCGCCGTCGGCGACCGCGTCCGGCAGGGCCAGCGAGCCGGTCACCTCGCGCAGTTCCCGCAGGCCGAGCGCGCCCGGCCGGAGCAGGGTGGGAACCGCCGAGGTCAGGTCCAGCACGGTCGACTCGATGCCCCACGAGCTAGGACCGCCGTCCAGCACCAGCGGCACGTCCGGGAGGCTGCGCATCACGTGCTCGGCGGTGGTCGGCGAGATGCTCTCGGTGCGGTTCGCGCTGGGCGCGGCGAGCGGCAGTCCGGACGCCTCCAGCAGCCGCAGCGCCACCTCGTGCGCGGGGACCCGGACCGCGACCGTGTCGTTCGCGGCGCCGATCCCGGGCAGCCGCCGGGCCCGTCGGACGACCAGGGTGAGCGGTCCCGGCCAGAACCGGGCGGCCAGCTCGTCGGCGCCCGCGGGCCAGGTCTCGGCGAGTTCCCGGGCCGCCGCCACGTTCGCCACGTGCACGATCAGCGGGTTCCAGGAGGGCCGGTTCTTCAGCCGGTAGATCTCGCCGACGGCCTTCTCCGAGAACGCGTGCGCGCCGAGGCCGTAGACGGTCTCGGTGGGGAACGCGACCACCGAGTCGGCGGCCAGGATCTCGACGGCCCGCCGGATGCCCTCGGCGTCGGGGCGGACGATCACGGGATCAGCAGCGTGGCGAGCGGGACGGTGGTGTCCTCGATCTCGTCGCCGATGCGCTGGAACGTCTGGTCGCCCCGGCCCCACGGGTCGTCCAGGTCGTCGCCGGGCTGCGGGGCGTCGCTGCCGCGCAACCGGGCCGCGGCCTCGACGATCGCGACACCGCGGGTGTGCACGGCCTCGGGCTTGCCGTCCGAGTCCGGCAGGGAAGCCGGCGGCAGGGACTCCGCGTCGACCGCGGCCAGCAGCCGGCCGAACTCGCCGAGCACGAACGTGCGGTCCGCGGCGTCCGGGCGCAGCGCCACCACGTAGTCGAACTGGTCGGCGGTCGCGGTGAGGATCAGGTCGGCCTCGTCGATGAAGTCGCCGCGCAGCTTGCGGGCCAGGAACCCGTCCGGCGTGCCGCGGCGCGAGCGCACCTGGCGTGCCGCCGGCGGGTTCATCTCCTCGCCCTCGTGCCAGCCGCCGGTGCCGGCGCTGACGCTGCGGACCAGGCCGGGCTCGCCGCTGCGGTCGCGGACCGCGCGGTCGAGCAGGCGCTCGGCCATCGGCGACCGGCAGATGTTGCCCATGCAGACGTGCAGGACGGTGAACGGCGCCACGTCAGGCCTGCCCATCGACGATGTCGGGAACCACGTCGCGCAGTTTCTCCAGCGCGATGGCGCCGGTCCGCAGCACCCGTGGCACGTCACCCGTCACGTCCACGATCGTGCTGGGCGCGGGGTCGGCGGCCGGGCCGGCCTCCAGATAGACGCGAACGGTGTATTCAAGCTGGTCACGGGCCTCGTCGGCGGTGCGTGGCGCAGGCGAGCCGAGCTTGTTCGCCGTGGTGACGGCCATCGGGCCGACCTCGCGCAGCACCTCCAGCGCGACCGGGTGCAGCGGCATCCGCACGGCCACCGAGCCACCGGTGTCACCGAGGTCCCACTGCAGGCTGGGCGAGTGCTCCACGATGATGGTGAGAGCGCCCGGCCAGAACGCGTCGGCCAGCTCACGGGCCGCCCGGGGCAGGGAGTAGACCAGGCCGTCCAGCGTGTGCCGGGAGCCGACCAGCACGGGCGGCGGCACCCGCCGGTCGGAGCCGCGGGCGTGGTGCAGCTGGGTGACCGCGTGCGGGGTGAAGGCGTCCGCGCCGACGCCGTAGACGGTATCGGTGGGCATCACCACGAGCTCGCCGCTCTTGACGGCCTCGACGGCCGCCGCGATGCCACGGTCCCGGTCGGCGACGGTGGCGCAGTCGTAGAGCATCACGACGTGCAGTCTGCCATGCCGTTACTTCCGGCGAGCGGTCGCATATCTCGGCCGGCCGGTGAGGTCGGCGTGCGCCGTCACCTCGGTGAACCGGCCGTCGGCATCGAGGAGCGCGGGCACCGCCGCGCCGTGCACGTCGTCGTGCTCGATGCCCAGCCAGCCGCCGGGCTTCAGCAGCTTCGCGGCGAGGTCGATCACCGGCCGGATGATCGTCAGGCCGTCGGCGCCACCGAACACCGCCTCGGCGGGGTCGTGATCGGACACTTCGGGCGGCACGGGCGTCCCGTCGGGCACGTAGGGCGGGTTGCAGAGCACCACGGACACGTGTCCATCAAGGTAGGAGAGGAGATCCGGATCGGTCACGTCGCCTTCGATGACGCGTACCAGAGGGAAGTTTGCGGCATTGCGCCGCAGCCAGCGCAAGGCGGCCGGTGAGCGCTCCACCGCGACGATCCGGGCCGCGTTCGTCTCGTCCGCCACCGAGAGCGCGATCGCGCCGCTCCCGCTGCACAGGTCGACCACGATCGCGCCCCGGGTGGTGTGCTCGATCCCCCACCCGGCCAGCAGCTCGGTCTCCGGGCGCGGCACGAACACGCCGTCGCCGACCGCCAGCTCGATGTGCCGGAACGCGGCGGAGCCGAGCAGATGCTGCAACGGGATCCGGCGGACACGCCCGGCGACGAGCGCGCGGAAGCGTGCCAACTCGTCGGCGCGCAGAGTGTCGAGTATCAGCAGCCGGCCGCGCGGCACGCCGAGGGCGTGCGCGGCCAGGAGTTCCGCATCGACCCGCGGTGATGCCACCCCGGCGGCGGCGAGTTCCGCGGTGGCCGCCGCCAGCTCGGGCGCCAGACGGGTTCGATCCGCGCTCTCGCGGGGGTGTTCGTGGCTCGGCATCACGGCATAATCATGAGACGTCGCGCACGCAGGGAATCGGCCGGGTGACCTGTCGGCGTGCCGAGGCCGTGGGAGGCGCCTGGTGGGTTGGTTGGACCAGCTCGCGGAACATGTCGAGGAACTGCGCCGGGCCGGGCAGCTGCAGCAGAACGGGAGATCGGCGCAGGCCCTTCCGATCCTCGACGCGGTCCTGGCCGCCAGCTCCGACCCGCCCACCCGTGCCTACGCGCTGATCCAGCGATTCGGCGCACTGATCAATCTCGGTCGGGTCGCCGAGCTCTCCGCCGCGATGGCGGCCGCTGCCGAGGCCGTCCGTGAGGCCCCCGACCCGTACCTGAAAGGCCAGATGCACGCGTTCGCCGCGCTCGGCGCGCATCTGCAGAGCAACCTGGACCGTGGCATCACCCATCTGGTGCAGGCCGCGCGGGCGCTGGCCGCCGTGCCGGAGCGGGACGCGGAGACCGCCTGGGGCTGGCACGACCTCGCCATGGCGTACTCCTATCTGGGATTTCACGGTCAGGCGCTGACCGCCATCGAGCAGGCCCGCGAGGTCGGCGCCAGCGCCGGGCTGGTGCCGGAGATCTTCGCGGCGCCCGGCATCCGGCTGCGCAACGCCGTGGGGCTGGACCACCAGGGCGACACCGACGGCTGCCTGCGGGTGCTGCGCGACATCGACGCCGAGCTCTCCCGTTACATCGCCACCGACCAGCTGCGACCGGGCAGCCGCACGGTCTACGGGTACGCGCTGGCCCGCCGCGCCGCGCTGGGCGAGCCGACCAGCGCCGACGCCGCGCCCTGGCTGATCGGCGGCGGTGACAGTGTGCGGACCCGTGACCTGCGGCATCTCGGCTCGGTCTGCCTCACGATCGCGGACGGCAAACCGGAACGCGCGCTGTCCATGCTGGAGGCCGTGCCGGTCTCCGCCCAGGTGCTCGGCGCGCCGGAGGCGGCCCGGCTGCGCAGCATCTGTTACGCCACGGCCGGCGACCACGCGGCCGCGCACGCCGCCGACCGGTACGCGTTCCGCCTCGCCGCCCAGCGCATCGACCAGCTCCGTGACGGTTATCTGGACGGGGTGGCCGCCCGCCTGGACGCCCAGGAGACCCACCGCGACCCCACCCGGTACGGCGACGAGACCCTGGTCGACCCGCTCACCGGGCTGCCCAACCGCCGCCAGCTGGAACGCTACGTGGACACGTTGCTGGCCCGCGGCGAGCGGGCCGCTGTCGGGATCTGCGACATCGTCGGGTTCACCGCCGTCAACGCCCGCCACGGCCGGCACTGCGGCGACCTGGTCCTGCAGCGCATCGCCGGCGTCCTGCACCGCACGATGCGGCGCGGTGACTTCGTGGCCCGCTTCGCCGGTGACGAGTTCGTGCTGGTCCTGCCGGGTGCCGGGCCCAGCCAGGCGGCCGAGGTGGCACGCCGCATCGGCACGGCGGCGAACGCGGAGAACTGGCAGGCTCTGGTCCCCGGCAGCCCGATCGGCCTGGCCGCCGGCTGGTCCGAGGTGGGACGCAACGGCCGCGGTCTGAGCGCCGCCCTGGCAGCGGCGGCGGCGAGCCGGAAACCCACCTGAGATGAGCGTGATCGAGCTCGGTGACGTGACAGCGGAACGCCCGCCGGACCCGGCCGCGGACCGGATCACCGGGTTCGATCGGCGCCGGCTGCGGCCGGTCGCGCTGCTCGCCGTCCTGCTCGTCGCGCTCGCCTGCGGCGGCGCGGTCCGGCCGGAGCCGAACGGGATGCGACTGCTCTGGATCGCGCCGCGCACCGTGGAACAGGGCGTCGTGCTCGCCGAGGACGCGGTCTACGTGATCACCGGCGGTGACCGGGCCGAGCTTGTCGCGTACTCGCTCGACGACGGGCGGCGGCTGTGGCGCTGGGGCACCGACGCGCACCTGATCACCATCCACCCGGCGCCGGGTGGCGGCCCGCTGCTGGTCGTGGCGGACCCGGCCTCCGCCGGGAACCCGGACGGACCGGCCGCGAAGGCGTCCCGGACCACGATCGCCCTGCGCGCCACCTCCGGGGCGGAGCTCTGGCGGCGCCCCGGCGAACCGCACATGGACGCTGTCGAGCAGTCCTCCGCGATGCTGATGGAGTTCGACCCGCGGGGCGGCGTCGCGGCGCTGACCCGGATCCGGCTGGAGGACGGCGCCGGGATCTGGACGACCGGCGAGTCCACGCCGGTTCAGGAGGTCGTCGTCGAGAGGCTCGGCGACCGGCCGCACCGGGTGATCACCATGACCGCGGCCGGTGACGTGACGGTCCGCGGCTACGACGACGGCGCTCACCGGGTGACCCGCCGGTTACCGCCGACGGGGTACACCGCCCGGAACTCCCTGCTCTTCGGCGTAGCCTTCGACGGTGAGCGGGAAAGCACCACCGTCTACCGCCTGGAGACCCTGGACGAGCTGCTGCGGAGCGAGACGATCACCGACTGCGGCGGGGTCATCTGCGCCGTCGGCCCGTCCGGGCTCGCCGCGCTCGATCCGGCGGACGGCCGGGAGCTGTGGCGCGGCCCCGAGATCTACGGCTCGGTCATGACCGGCGACCGCATCCTCACCGACGACCGGGACGGCGCCGAGCACGTGCTGCTGGAGAGCCGCACCGGGCGGCCGCTCTCCGGGACCGTCCACGGGTACGTCGCCTGGTCGCAGCGCTGGCGCGACGAGGTCCTGCTGCTGCGCCCCACCAGCGACCCGATCGGGTTGACCTCGGTCACCCGCCTCGACCTGCGGACCGGGCGGACCGCGCTACTCGGCTCGCTCGAGCCGATGCCCGACCAGCAGGCCTGCCAGGCCACGCCGGGATACCTGATGTGCACCAGCTGGGACCGGATCGTCATCGCGGCGGTGCCGCGATGAGAGTCACGGCGGCGCTGCGATGAGCGTCATCGAGCTGGGTGAGTACAACGTCCCGATCGAGCCGGAACCGCCCGCCCGGCCCGAGTTCAACCCGCGCAGCGTGCGCCGGTTCCTGCTCGCCGGCGTGGTCCTGGCCTGCCTGCTGCTGCTCGGCACCGGCGGCCCGATCGCCGGGCCGCTGGTCCACGACGTGTGGTCGACGCCGATGACCGACCAGGACTCGATGTCGGTGCGCGGCGACGGCATCTTCCTCTTCCGGAACAGCGGGGCCGGCCGGGTGGCGCTGACCGCGTACGAGCCGGCGACCGGTGACGTCCGCTGGACCAGGGAGTCCGCGGGGAACGTCAGCTGGATGTATCAGGGCGAGGAGGCCGGCCTGCTGCTGATCCCCGGTGACGAGAAGCTCGCGAACATCGAGTTCGACGACGGCAGCCAGGGCCAGATCGCGTACGGCGGGACCACCACCGCCCTCGATTCCCGCACCGGCCGGCAGCTCTGGAAGGTGCCCGGCGAGGCGCAGGCGGTCGCGTCGGCCTCGGTGCTGCTGGCCGAGCGGGACACGTCCGGCAACTACATGACCGTGCGGCTCGTGGACGCGCGCACCGGCGCCGAGATCTGGCGGCAACCGGCCGGTGGGGCGTTGCACCTGATCGTCCGGAACGAGGGACCGTCCCCGATCCTGATCGTCCTCGCTGCGAACGACGGCCGGACCACCGTCCTGCGCTACGCCGACGGCTCGCTGATCCGGCAGAGGACGCTGCCCTGGTCGACCGGTTCGGACGACGACACGTACCTCTCGGTAGTCGAGGACATGGTGCTGGTGAGCCGCAACTTCTGGCAGAAGGCCAGGGTCACCGCGTACCGCACGGGAAGCCTGGAACAGCTCTGGGAGACAGAGACGGGCCCGTACTCGTACGTCTCCGAATGCGGCCCGGTGCTCTGCCTCACCGACGGCGCCATGCTGCGCGGACTGGACCCGCGCACCGGCCGCGAGGTGTGGAACCGCAGCGGCGGCAGCGGCGGGGCCACACCCGTCAGCGACCGGCTGATCGCCTCGGACGGCGCCGATCCGCCGATGCAGGTGGTGCTCGACCCGGCCACCGGGGAACAGATCGGATCCGGCGGGATCGGCTGGCCGATGCGGTACGAGGCGTACCGGAACCACGTCGTGCTGCTGCACCGGATCTACAGCGAGGGCCCGATACACGACGCGGTCGACCATCTTGACCTGACCACCGGCGACATCACCCGGGTTGGCCGGCTGCAGTCCTCGGCCGACGTGCAGCAGGGCTGGCGCTGCGACTCGACGGGCCGTTACCTGGCCTGCCAGCGCGACACCCGGATGGTCGTCACTGCCGTCGGCTGAGCTCGGTCTCGCCGGCCAGGCGAGCGGCCCGGTCGGCCTCGGCGAGGGCGTCGAGCACCCCGTCGAGCTCGCCGCCGAGCACCAGGTCCAGGTTGTAGGCGGTGTAACCGATCCGGTGGTCGGTGATCCGGTTCTGCGGGAAGTTGTAGGTGCGGACCCGCTCCGAGCGGTCGACCGTGCGCACCTGAGCCTTGCGGGCGTCACCGGCCGCGGCGTCCGCCGCCTCCTGCGCCTGCGCCAGCAACCGGGAGCGCAGGATCCGCATCGCGGACTCCTTGTTCTGCAGCTGGCTCTTCTCGTTCTGGCAGCTCACCACGGTGCCGGTGGGCAGGTGCGTGATCCGGACCGCGGAGTCGGTGGTGTTGACCGACTGGCCGCCGGGACCGGACGAACGGTAGACGTCGATCCGCAGGTCACCGGGCTCGATCTGGACGTCGACGTCCTCGGCCTCGGGCAGCACCAGCACGCCGGCCGCCGAGGTGTGGATCCGGCCCTGCGACTCGGTGACGGGCACGCGCTGCACCCGGTGCACGCCGCCCTCCCACTTCATCCGGGACCAGACGCCGTGGCCGCCCTCCGGCACGCCCTTGGTCTTCACCGCGACCGAGATGTCCTTCACGCCGCCGAGGTCCGACTCCTGCGAGTCGATCACCTCGACGACCCAGCCGCGGCGTTCCGCGTACCGGGTGTACATGCGCAGCAGATCGCCGGCGAAGAGCGCGGACTCCTGGCCGCCCTCCCCCGCCTTGATCTCGACGATCACGTCCTTGGCGTCGCTCGGGTCGCGCGGCATCAGCATCTCGCCGAGCTTCTCCTCGAGCGCCGGCAGCGCGGCCGCGACCGCGTCGACCTCGGACGCGAACGCCGGGTCCTCGGCGGCCAGTTCCTTCGCCGCGGCCAGATCGGCGCGCGCCGCCTCCAGCTCGGTGTGCGCCGCGAAGAGCGGCGCCAGCTCGGCGAACCGGCGGCCGACCCGGCGGACCAGCGCCTGGTCGGCGTGTATGGAGGGGTCCTCCATCTGCTTCTCCAGGCTCGCGTACTCGTCGAGAAGCATGGTCAGACGGTCGTTGCTCATCGATCTCTCCAAGCCGTGAAAAGCGGACCCACCGGCGCAATGCGAACGGCGCCCGCCCCGAAAGACCGGGACGGGCGCCGTTGAAGCAGTTACTTCTTCTTCGCGGCGTTCACCTTGGCGTACTTCGCCTGGAACTTCGCGACCCGGCCCGCGGTGTCGAGGACGCGCTGCTTGCCGGTGTAGAACGGGTGGCAGGCGCTGCAGGTCTCGACGCGGATCTCGCCGCCCTTGGCGGTGCTGCGGGTGGTGAAGGTGCTGCCGCAGGAGCAGACGACCTCGGTGGTCGTGTACTCGGGGTGGATGCCGCTCTTCATGTTTACTCGGTCCCTCTCGATGATCGGGTCGCCGGGTCGCCATTCCTGCTGGAACGTGGCGTGAACCGGAACCCCTACTGGCCGATGTACCAGTCTGCCATGCCTGCCGTACCAACCGGAAATCAGGAGGCGCAACCGGATTCGCCCTGGTTAACGTGAGCGCCCTTCCCATGATTCCCGCTCGCGAAAGGCACCGGAGATGACCCTGCTCGACGACGTCCTGGACCCGGTCGAACTGGCCGCGGCGGTCGGCAACGGGCTGGTCCGGGCGCAACGCCACCCCACGCTGCCCTTCACGATCTACAACTACACCGAGGCCTGCCAGTACAGCGCGGCGTGGTCGCCGGTGACGCTGGCCTGCCGGGGCCTGATCGTGGACGCGGACGGCCGGATCGCGGCGCGACCGCTCCCGAAGTTCTTCAACCACTCGGAGTCGCAGGCCCCGGCGATGCGGCCGGACGCGGCGGTCCTGGTCACCGACAAGGCGGACGGCAGCCTCGGCGTGATCTACCACGACGGCGCCGGCTGGGCGGTCGCCACCCGCGGGTCCTTCGCGTCGGACCAGGCGCGGCACGCGACGGAGCTGCTGCGTACCCGCTACGCGTCGTTCACCCCGCCGCCCGGCACGACGGTCCTCGTCGAGATCATCTACCCGGCCAACCGGATCGTCGTCGACTACCGGGGCCTGGACGACCTCGTGCTGCTCGGCGCGGTCGACATCGCCACCGGCCGCACGTCCGGACCGGCGGCTGTCCCGGACTGGCCGGGCCCGGTGGTCGAGACGTTCGGCTACGCGACGCTGACCGAGGCGCTCGCCGCGCCGCCGCGGGACGGGCGCGAGGGCCTGGTGGTGCACTTCACCGAGACCGACCAGCGGGTGAAGATCAAATACGCGGACTACGTCCGGCTGCACCGCCTGGTCACCGGGCTCACACCCCGTACCGTGTGGGAGATCCTCGCGGCCGGCGGCGACCTGGACGCCCTGACCGCACCGCTCCCGGACGAGTTCCACACCTGGGTCCGCGGCGTCGCCGCGGAGCTCACCGCCACCGTCGAGGCCCGCGCCGAGGCGGTCGAGGCGGCGTTCGCGGAGATCGTCGCGGCGCTGCCCGAGGGGTGGGGCCGCAAGGAGTTCGCGACGGCGGCGCTGCGCAGCGAGTACCGCGGTGAGCTGTTCCTGCGGCTCGACGGCAAGGATTACCGTCCTGGCCTGTGGCAGCGGGCACGGCCGGCCGCTTAGGAGAACCATGACACGACTTCTGATCACCCGTGGCCTGCCGGCCTCCGGCAAGACCACGTTCGCGCGCAAGCTGCAGCCCGGCGTGGTCCGGGTCAACCGGGACGACCTGCGCCGCATGCTGCACGGCGCGCGGCTCTACACCCAGCACGCCGAGGCGCAGGTCACGAACGCGCAGCGGGCAGCGGTCGAGGCCCTGCTGCGGGCGCACGGCAGCGTGATCGTCGACGACACCAATCTGCGGGCGAAGACGGTCCGGGAGTGGGCCGAGCTGGCCGCCCGGTTCGGCGCGTCGTTCGAGGTGCACGACTTCACCGACGTGCCGCTCGACGAGTGCCTGCGGCGCGACGCCGAGCGGCCGGAGGACGAGCGGGTCGGTGAGGGCGGGATCCGCCGGATGCACGAGCGCTACCTGGCCGGGCGGAACCTGCCGCTGCCGGTGCCGTTCGTGGACCCCGGCGGTCCCGGGGTGGTCTACCGGCCCGATCCGGAGCTGCCGGAGGCCGTGCTGGTGGACATCGACGGCACCGTCGCGCTGATGACCGGCCGCAGCCCGTACGACTGGGACCGGGTGGGTGAGGACGCTCCGAACCCGGCGGTGATCACGGCGGTGCGGGCGATGCACGCGGCCGGTCATGCGATCGTCTTCTGCTCGGGGCGCGACGAGGTGTGCCGGGCGGAGACCGAGGCGTGGCTGGAGCTGTTCGTCGGTGTGCCGTACGAAGCGCTGTTCATGCGTCCGCAGAACGACAGCCGCAAGGACGCGATCGTCAAGCGGGAGATCTTCGACCGGGAGATCCGGGACCGCTGGCGGATCACCGGGGTGTTCGACGACCGTCAACAGGTGGTACGTATGTGGCGGGCGCTCGGCCTGACGGTGTTCCAGGTGGCGGAGGGAGATTTCTAGGGTGAAGTACCCCCGGACGTTCCACCTCCCGGACTCACCCGGCGCCACCAGCGACGACCGGGTGCAGCACGATCTGTCCTGGCTGGACGGCGAGCTCGTGGTGACCGAGAAGATGGACGGCGGGAACCTCACCTTCACCCGCGACACGATGTTCGCCCGCTCGCTCGACTCCGGCACCCAGCCGTGGGACCGCCCGGCGAAGGCGCTCTGGGCGATGACCGCGCACCGGATACCCGACGACTGGCGGGTCTGCGGCGAGTCCATGTGGGCCCGCCGCAGCATCGCCTACCGCGATCTGCCCGGCGTCTTCCTGGTCTTCGGCATCTGGGACGAGACGGACACGCTGCTGGGCTGGGACGACACGGTCGACTGGGCGAAACGCCTGGAGCTCCCGATGGTCCCGGTCCTCTACCGCGGCGGCAGTCTCTCCGAGGCCCGCGCGGCGTGGGCCACCCGGCGCGACACGGAGAGCTCGGAGGGTTTCGTGGTCCGCGCGGCCGGCCGCATCCCCGCCGCCGAGTTCGACCGCAAGGTGCTCAAATGGGTCCGCCCCGGTCATGTCCGCACCGACGCGTCCTGGCGGCGCCGCGACGACTTCCCGCTCAACGAGTTCGCCTGAAAACCCTTCCCGGGTACGCCCGACACCTCCCCGACCGCACCCGAGAAGTCCCCGAGAAGCCGCGCGACCACCTGCCCGTTCCAGGCCGTCCGGCGCGTTTCGCTACGGGTGCGTGGTCACCCCGCGCGGGCACCCCGCCGCACGGCGGGCGGCCGGCTCGTCCAGATAGAACGCCGGCCGCAGATCCATCTCCTGGTAATACCTGTGGAAGACCGGGGTGATCCCGCCGGACATCGGCGGCACGATCCAGGTCCAGTCCGCCGGGACCGGCCGGCCCGCCTTCTCCTCGTTGCGCAGGTGCGCCATGAAGCGCTGGGACTCGGTGTGGTGGTCGGTCATCTTGACCCCGGCCTGCTCGAAACTGTGCAGCACGGCCCGGTTCAGCTCGACCAGCGCCCGGTCCCGCCAGAGCGTCGACTCGCGGCTGGTGTCGAGGCCCATCCGGTCGGCGACCAGCGGCAGCATGTCGTACCGGTCGGTGTCGGCGAGGTTGCGGGCGCCGATCTCGGTGCCCATGTACCACCCGTTGAACGGCGCCAGCGGATAGTGCACCCCACCGATCGTCAGCCGCATGTTGGCGATCGCCGGGACCGCGTGCCAGCGCAGTCCGAGCTCGGCGAACCAGCCGAACTCGGGGTGGCTCAGCGGCACCTCGCGGATCGCGCGCTCCGGCAGCTCGTAGAGGCGGATGCCCTCCCCCGGCGTCTCGATCACCAGCGGCAGCACGTCGAACGCCTCGCCCTTGCCCTGCCAGCCGAAGCCGCGCACGGCGTCGGTGAGCCCGAGCTGCCGCCCGTCGCCGATCGTGGCGCCGGTCGCCGAGCGGTAACCGGCGTACCGGATCAGCTGCTCGTTCCAGACCCGCGCGCACGGCTGACCGGGCTGCGCCGCCGGGAAGACGCTGATCACCGGGCGGATCGCGGTGGTGCCGGCGGACTGCAGATGCTGCACGAGCAGTGAGTAGATCTCGTCAGCGGTCCGCGCCCGGCGCCGGTCCAGCACCACGAGGCTGCGCCAGTAGAGCCGGCCGATGCAGCGGCTCGCGTTCCGCCAGGCCATCCGGGCGCCGTGTGCCAGTTCCTCGGTGGTGTGCACGTAGCTGCCGGTCGCCGCGATCTGTGCCCGGACGATCGCCAGCCGCGGCTCGACCGGGCCGAGTCGCGGGTTCTCCAGGTAACAGCGGCGCAGGAAGTCCTCGGCCTCGCCGGGATCCGCGGGAGCGTCCGGATCCCAGGGCTCGGCGGGGTGGTCCCGGTAACCGGGCACGATCATCGAGCGCCTCCGAGTATCGAGGGGATTGATACCGGAGGTTCGCACGGTCCCGAGCGGGTCCAATCAGACACGTTGTGCGACGAAAGAGACAGGGCCCACCCAATAGGGCAGGCCCTGTCTCATTTGACCGATTATTCGCCAGGCGTCGACTTGGCGATCTGCATCAGGAACTCGATGTTGGTCCGGGTCTGCTTGAGCCGGTCCAGCAGGAGGTCCAGAGCCGCGCCGGACTCCAGCGAGCTGAGCACCTTGCGGAGCTTGTGGATGATCGCCAGCTCCTCCTTGCCCATCAGGATCTCTTCCTTACGGGTGCCGGAGGCGGAGACGTCCACGGCCGGGAAGGTCCGCTTGTCCGCGATCTTGCGATCGAGCTTGAGCTCGGCGTTACCCGTGCCCTTGAACTCCTCGAAGATCACCGTGTCCATCATCGAGCCGGTCTCGACGAGCGCCGTCGCGAGGATGGTGAGCGAGCCACCGTTCTCGATGTTGCGCGCCGCGCCGAGGAACCGCTTCGGCGGGTAGAGCGCGGTCGAGTCGATACCACCCGACATGATCCGGCCGGAGGCCGGCGCCGCCAGGTTGTACGACCGGCCGAGCCGCGTCACCGAGTCGAGCAGCACGACCACGTCGTGACCCAGCTCGACGAGGCGCTTGGCCCGCTCGATCGCCAGCTCGGCGACCGTGGTGTGGTCCTGCGGCGGACGGTCGAACGTGGCCGCGACGACCTCGCCCTTCACCGACCGCTGCATGTCGGTGACCTCTTCCGGCCGCTCGTCCACGAGCACGACCATCAGGTGGCACTCGGGGTTGTTGTGGGTGATCGCGTTGGCGATCGCCTGCAACACCATCGTCTTACCGGCCTTCGGCGGGGAGACGATCAGCGCCCGCTGGCCCTTGCCGATCGGCATGACCAGGTCGATGACGCGGGTGGTGAGGATGTGCGGCTCGGTCTCCAGCCGCAGGCGCTCCTGCGGGTAGAGCGGGGTGAGCTTGTAGAACTCGGGACGGCGGCGGGCCTCGTCCGGCTCCATCCCGTTGATGGTGTCCAGGCGGACCAGCGGGTTGTACTTGTCCCGGCGCTGCTCACCGGTGTCCCGCGGGGTGGAGCGCACCGCGCCGGTCACCGCGTCGCCGCGGCGCAGGCCGTACTTCTTCACCTGGGACATCGAGACGTAGACGTCGTTCGGGCCGGAGAGGTAACCGGTGGTCCGGACGAACGCGTAGTTGTCCAGCACGTCCAGGATGCCGGCCACCGGGACGAGGACCTCGTCCTCGGCGACGTGCGGCTCCCGGCCCTCGCGCTGGCCACCGTCACGCTGACGGCCACCGCCGTCGTCGTCACGGTCGCGGCCACGGCGACGGTCCCGGAAGCGGCTGCGCCGGCTCCGGCGGCCGCCCTCGCCGCCCTCGTCGTCATCGTCGTGCCCCTGGTCGGCACGACCGGAGTCGGACCGGCCCTGGTCGGACCGCGCGTCGTTGCGATCCCGCTGGTCACGCTGCCCATCGCGCTGGCCGTCACGCTGCCCATCGCGCTGGCCGTCACGCTGATCGCGCTGGCCGTCACGCTGGTTGCGCTGCCGGTCCCGGTTGCGCTCGCCACGCTCGGGACGGTCGCCACGCTCCGGGCGGTCGCCCCGCTCGCCACGCTCGGTGGTCTCGGCGGGAGCAGTGGACGCGGCCGGGGCCTCGGCCGGCGCGGAGGCGGCGACCGGAGCAACGGCGGCCGGGACGGCCTCGGCGGGCTCCCGGTTCACGGACTCGCGGTTTCCGGACTCGCGGTTTCCGGACTCGCGAGCGGCGGGCTCACGGTTCGCGGAGTCGCGAGCGGCAGGCTCACGGGTCGCGGCGTCGCGGGCCGACTCACGCGGAGCCGAGTCCCGGGAGGCACGCTCCCGGCTGCGCCGCGACGGACGCTCGGTGGCAGCCGGGGCCGGCTGCTCGGACTGTGCCGGGGCCTTGTCGGCCGGGGCGGCTGCGGTTTTCGGCGTCTCGACCGGAGCGGCCTGAGCCGGGGCGGGGGCCGAGGCGACGGCCTCGGAGCCGTTGGTGCGCGGACGCGGCGCCGGCTCGGCGGCCGCGCCGCCACCGCTCTGGCGCTCGGTGATCGCGGCGATCAACTCGCCCTTGCGCATCCGGGCAGTGCCGGAGATGCCGAGGGAGGCGGCGAGGCTCTGCAGCTCGGGCAGCAGCATCGCGGACAGCCCGGTGCCGCCTCGGCGGCGCTTCGTGGCGGTCGCGGTGGTGCCGGCGCCGTCAGCGACGTCAGAAACACCCGACGTCACGTCGGTGGTGTCGCTCAATGGATTCCTTCCGTCGGAAAATACCCGAGTCCACCCGGAACTGCAGCCTGGGCCGGGTGCCCTCGGAGCCCGCTTCGCAACAGCGGCGCGGGAGTTTCGTGCAGCACGGCAGCTCGACCGGTATCCCTGCCCGCCAGGGCTTGACGGGTAGGTCTCGGCGAGTGCAGCGATCTATCGACTGCTGCCCGGCGTGTGCCTTGATGAGAGTTTGAGACAGGCCATCGGCCCAGAAATCTCGGGGGTGCGCCGAACCGCAGAGATCGCTTGCTTCGCGGCTGTTCTGAAGCACTGCTAGGTCTTGAGCGTAGTCAACTCGTGCGACCTGCGGCAACAGGGCCCCGCTCGGCGTGTTCCACCATACCCCCTTTCACACAAGCACCGGCGTCATCCACGCCCAGCACTTCGCCGCGCCAGTGCGATCCCGGGTGGAAATCGGCCGGGACCTCGGTCAACGCGAGAACCGTCGGTCCCGCGCCACTGACCACGGCGGCCACTCCGACCGAGCGGAGAGCCGCGACGAGCGACGCGGTCCCCGGCATTCCCGGTCCCCGATAACCCTGGTGCAACCGGTCCTCGGTGGCCGGGAACAACAGGGACGGATCACTCGTGAGGGCGTGCGTGAGCAACGCGGCGCGCCCGGCGTTGAACGCGCCGTCGGCGTGCGGCACCTGCGGCGGCAGCGCGGCACGAGCGGTAGCCGTATACCCTCGCTCGTCCGGGACGAAAACCGTCGGACGCACGCCGGCCGCAGGCGCCAGGGTCACCGCGCGGGCGCCGGTCCCCTCGGTCCAGGCGATGGTGAAGCCGCCGAGCAGGCACGGCGCCACGTTGTCGGGGTGCCCCTCGATGCGCGCGGCGATGCGCAGCGCGTCCGCGTCATCGAGCAGCGTCAGACCGTTCTTGACCAGGCCACGGGCGAGCTGCACGCCGCCCACGATCGCCGCCGAGGAGCTGCCCAGGCCGCGCGCCTGCGGAATCCGGTTCACACACCTGACCGCGAGGCCGGGCGGGCGCTCGCCGAGCTCGTCGAAGGTCGCCAGCATCGAGCGCACGACCAGGTGCGTCTCGTCGGTGGGCAACTCGCCCGCGCCCTGTCCCTCGATCTCGACGGTGAAGCCGGACCCGGTCACGGTCGCGGTGAGGTCGTCGTAGAGCGTGAGCGCCAGGCCCAGCGCGTCGAAGCCGGGGCCGAGGTTGGCGCTTGTCGCCGGCGTGCTGACCGACACCGGTTCGGAGACGAAGGACAGGCCCATGCGGCACATGCTAGGGCTTGATCATCTAAACGGAGGTGTCGCGGCCCGGTATTCCCGAATGCCGAGGCGTGGCGAGGCGGCGTGTCGCGATCCGCCAGACGACCGCGTAGACCAGCGTGATCGAGGCACAGCCGGCCAGGACCCACTTCTGGTCGACGTGGTCGACCACCGCGCCCGCGCCGAGCTGGCTGATCGCGATGGCCAGCGTCGCCAGCATCATGTCGGTGGCGAACACCCGCCCGCGCAGCGCGTCCGGCACCTCGGCCTGCAGCGCGAAGTTGGAGAGCACCCAGTTCGTCCCGCCGGCGAAGTGCGCCACGAAGACCAGCGCCAGCACCAGCGGGAACCAGGGGCTGAACGCGACGCCGAGGTACCCGAGGCCGTACAGGCCCATGGACACGGCGAGACCGGGCAGCAACCAGGAGGGACGGTTCAGCACCGGGCGCATCAGCAGCGGGCCGACCAGGGCGCCCGCGCCACGCAGCGCGAAGAGCAGACCGGCGCCGAGCGCGCCCGCGCCGTGCGCCACCGCGATCAGCGGGAGGACGGTGAGCACCCCGTTGCCGAGCCCGACCGCCGACTTGACGGTCACCAGCGCCCGCAGCCGCGGCCGGGCCCCGATGTAGCGCAGCGCCTCGATCAGCGCGTGCAGCGTCTCCGGGCGCTCACCGGTCGCGGACGCGGTCTGCAGCGGGCGGCGGATCAGGCTGGTCAGCACGCTTCCGGCCAGGAGCAGGACCGCGGTCACGGCGAAGCAGGCGTACGGGCCGGCGACGGTGCTCACCACGCCGCCGAGGGACGCGCCCACCACCGTCATGGTGCCCCACGCGGAGCCGGCGACGGTGTTCGCCGCGGCCAGATCCTCCGGGTCGACCACGTTCGGCAGCGCGGCCGAGGCGGCCGGGGAGTAGAAGGACTTCGCCACCGCCATGGCGCCGACCGCGACCAGGGCCAGCGGTGCGGTCGCGGCGGACTGCACGGCGAAGAGCAGCAGCACCGCGAGGAACGAGGCGAGGTTCGCCGCGACCAGGATCTTCCGCCGGTCCACCCGGTCCGCGATCGTGCCGGTGTACGGCAGCAGCAACGCGTTGATCCCGGTGTCCACGGCCAGCACCATCGCGCCCCAGGCGCCGCTGCCGGTCAGCTCCGGCAGGAGCACGAGCAGCGGAACCATGACGAACCAGTCCGCTCCGAAGACCACGAGCTCGGCGGAGAAGAGGCGGCGGAAGTCACGGTTGCGGGCGAGAACCGAAAGGGCTGGTGGCACCCAGAGACCTTACAAGCGCCGATACCCGGCCACCGTGTGGGTGACCGGGTATCGGCGATCTATCCGTTGTTACTGGGCTTCACCCGGTTTGCGAGGCATCTTCAGCACCTCGAACTGGTCGGTGTAGCCGCGCAGAGCGCCCTCCTTGGCCGGCGGCGCGTCGTCGCCGGCCGGCGCCTCCGGGGTTTCCGCGCCCTCCGGCCCCTCGACCGGCGTGCCGGCCTTGCGGGCCCGCTTGGCCTGCCGCTTCGTCCGCGACTTCTCCTTGCGGTTCTCCACCAGCGTGTAGAGCGTCGGCACCAGCACCAGGGTCAGCAGCGTCGAGCTGACCAGACCACCGATCACCACGATGGCGAGCGGCTGCGAGATGAAGCCGCCCTCGCCGGTGAGGCCGAGCGCCATCGGGATGAGCGCGAAGATGGTCGCGATCGCGGTCATCAGGATCGGGCGCAGGCGGTGCCGGCCACCCTCGATCACCGCTTCCTGGACGCCCATGCCGGCCGCCCGGTAGTGGTTGATCAGGTCCATCAGCACGATCGCGTTGGTGACCACGATGCCGACCAGCATCAGCACACCGATCAGGGCCGGCACGCCGAGCGGGGTTCCGGTGATCAGCAGCAGGCCGATCGCGCCGGTCGCCGCGAACGGGATCGACACCAGCAGGATGATCGGCTGCAGGATGCTGCGGAACGTCGCGACCATGATGATGAAGACGATCGCGATGGCGGCGAGCACGGCGAGGCCGAGCTGCGCGAACGCCTCCTGCTGGTCCGCGCTGACGCCACCGATGGTGTACTCGGCGCCGGCCGGCAGGTCGAGCGTGTCGAGCTGCTTGGTGAGGTCCTGGTTGACCGCGCTGAGGTTCGACCCGGTGACCGTGCCGGTGACGGTGGCCGTGCGGTTCCCGTCGGTACGGGTGATCTGCTCCGGTCCGTCGACCTGCTTCACCTCGGCGACCTGGCCCAGCGGGACCACGCCCTTGGCGGTGGTCAGCGGCAGCGCCTTGAGCGCCGCCGGGTCGGCCGGCGCGCTGCCGAACGAGATCACCACGTCCTGGCTGGCGCCGTCGACGGTGATCTCACCGGCCGGCGCGGCCCGGAACTGGCCGGCCACGGCCTGACCGATCTGCGCCTCGGTGAGGCCCGCCTTGGCCGCCGCCTCGCGGTTCACCACCACGTCGAGACGCGGCACGCTGGTCTTGAGGCTGGTGTCCACGTCGGTGACGCCGGAGATCCCGGCCATCGCGGCACGCACCTGCTCGGTCGCGTCGCCGAGCACCTTCGTGTCGGCCGCGGTCACCTCGACGGAGAGGCCGCTGCTGCCGACGCCCGTGCTCTCCTGACCGATCTTGATCTCACCGGCGTCGGTCAGCGCGTCGAACTTCGGGCGCAGTTCGTCGGTGACCTTGCCGGCGTCGGCGTCCTCGCCGAGGGCCACGCTGTAGGTCGCCGTGGCGGCGCCGCCACCACCGGCGAACGGGTTGCCCGAGCTGCCGCCGACGGTCACCTGGTACGTGGTGATGTCCGGCTGGTCCGCCAGGATGGCCTCGACCTTCTTGGCCGCCTCGTCCGTCGCCGCCAGGCTGGTGCCGGCCGTCAGTTCCTGGCTGATCGTGATGCTGTCCTGCCCGGAGTCGTCCAGGAAGTTCGTCTCCAGGCGGGTGGAGAGGGCGAACGTGCCGACGAGAACCAGCACGCCGATCAGCACCGTGGTCCAGCGCTTCGTGGTGGCGAACTTGATCACCGGCAGGTAGCCGCGCTGCAGCGGGTTGCGCAGTTCCTTCGCCTCGGCGGCCTTGCGGACCTCCTCGGTGTCGGAACCCGGGGGCGGCGGCTTGAGGAACCAGTACGCGAGCACCGGGACCACGGTCAGCGCCACGAACAGGGAGGCGATCAGCGCCACCGTCACGGTGATCGCGAAGGACGAGAAGATCTGTCCGACCAGGCCGCCGACCAGGGCGATCGGGGCGAACACGGCGACCGTGGTGAGCGTCGACGCGGTGACCGCTCCGGACACCTCCTTGACCGCCGCGAGGATGGCGTGGGACTTCTCCTCGCCGTACTCCAGATGTCGTTTGATGTTCTCCAGGACGACGATCGAGTCGTCCACCACCCGGCCGACCGCGATGGTGAGCGCGCCGAGGGTGAGCAGGTTCAGGGTGTAGTCACCGATCCAGAGCGCGATCAGGGCGATCAGCACCGAGAGCGGGATGGAGACCGCGGTGACCAGCGTGGAACGCACGCTGAGCAGGAAGACCAGGATCACCACGACGGCCATCACGAGGCCGAGCAGGCCCTCGGTGGTGAGGCTCTCGATCGAGCGCTCCACGTACGGCGCCTGGTCGGTGATGACGGTCAGCTTCGCGCCGGAGTCGGCCTCCAGGTCGGCGAGCATGTCGCGGACCTCGTGCGAGATGTCGACCGGGTTGCCGTCCGGGCGGGCGGTGACCGCGATGCCGAGGCTGTTCACCCCGTCGGTCCGGGTGTACGACTCGGCGGCCGGCAGCTTGCTCTCCACCGTCGCGACGTCACCGAGCTTCACCGGGGAGCGGGAGCCGGTCAGGTAGACACTCTTGAGCTGGTCGACCGAGGTGATCGGGGTGCCCACCTGCACGGTGAGCGACTTGTCGCCCTCGACGACCGCGCCGGCCGGGATGGAGACGCCGTTGGCCTGCAGCACGGTGGTGAGCGACTCCGGGCTGACCCCGGCCGCGCCCATCTTCGCCAGGTCCGGCGTGATCACGACCTGTTCGGCCCGGGCGCCGGTGACCTGCACGTCGCGGACGCCGGAGATGCCGTTGAGCTCCGGGACCACCGTCTCGTTGAGCCGGTTGAGCAGGTCGCTCTCGTCGGAGCCGCCGGTCGCGGCGAGCACGATCGCCGGGATGTCGTCGGTGCCGCCGGCGAAGACCTGCGGGTCGACGTCGTCCGGAAGCTGCGACTGGATCCGGTTCACCGAGGTGGTGACCTGGTTGACCGCGGACTCGATGTCGGTGCCGAACTCGAAGAGCACGACCACGCTGGACACGTTCTCGCGTGACGTCGACGTCACGCTGTCGATGCCGTCGATCCCCTTGACGGCGTCCTCGATCGGCTTGGTCACCTGCTCCTCGACGGCCTCGGGCGAGGCGCCGGGCAGCACCGCGCTCACGAAGGCGGCCGGCAGCTCGATCGAGGGGAAGAGCTGCTGCTTGAGAGACGGGATCGCATAGAGCCCGAAGCCACTGATCACGATCGCGATCAGGGCGACGAGTCCTCGGTTCTTAAGGCTTAGCCGTGTCAGACCTGACATGGGCGCTCCCCCGAGAAAAGTTCGGTCGATACTGATATTTTGCCTTACACGAACAAACGATTTTCGGCCGGGGCCCGCTGGTACCGTCCGAAACCAGACGGACGCGGTCCCGTCATGAGAACGTCACCATCGAGCAGGTCACCAGAGGAGCAGGCGCTGAGCGAGAAAGAGAAGCTCATCGCAGACATCATGGGCGCGCAGATCCGGCTGCAGCACGTGTTTGCCGATGACCGGTCCGACCCGCTGTTCACCACTCACCTGACCATGTCGCAGCTGAAGATCCTGCTGCTGCTGGCCCGCCACGGCACGGTCTCCGGCGGAGAACTGGCCCGCATGCTCGGCGTCGGCGCGGCCGCCCTGAGCGGCATGATCGACCGCCTGGTGGTGCAAGAGCTGGTGACGCGCACGGAGGATCTGCACGACCGGCGCGTACGCCGCATCGGGCTCACCAAGGCCGGCACTGAGGTCATCGAGGACATCATCACCGCGGGCGTCTCCCGGCAGCGCGACCTCCTCAGCCGCCTCACAGCTGAGGAGCTGTCAGTGGTCGCCCAGGCGATGGACATTCTCCTGCGCGAAGCAGTGGCCGACATCACCACCGCCGCCAACTCCGACCCCGGCCCCGACCGCGACCTGACGCCCTGACGGGACGGCTCGCAGGGCGACCACCCGCCGGTAGCGAAACCCGCCGAACGGCCGCGCCCACCCACGAAGACCGCGCGGACCACACGGGACGACCACGAAAAAAGGAACGGCCCCACTCGTACCAGAGGCGAAGGCGCAAAGCGCAAGAGAAAGTCGAAGCGCGCCCACCGCAACGCGGGGGTTCGGGGGGCTCGGCCCCCCCCCGGCAGACAAAACGAGGCGGCCCGGTTCGCGCGTTCCGCGAACACAAACCGCCTCCGACTCGTGCCCCCGGCAGGATTCGAACCTGCGCTTTCGCCTCCGGAGGGCGACGCTCTATCCCCTGAGCTACGGGGGCCCAGTGGTTCAGAACTCTAGCAGGCCCGCCGGAACCATCGCCAATCGGTTCCGGCGGTGTCGCCCGTCAGCTCGCCTGAGCCTTCTTGAGCAGGGAATCGATCAGTTGGATCTCGCCCTGCTGCGCGGTCACCATGCTCTCCGCGATCCAGTCGACGTTCTCGTTGCCGGAGAGCTCGACGCCTTCCTGTGCCATGTGCACGCCGCCGACGTGATGGGCGCGCATCAGGGTGAGGAACTGGACGTCGAGGTCCTTGCCGGTGGCCTTGCGGAGCGCGGCCATCTGCTCGGGGGTGGCCATGCCGGGCATCAGGCCGTTGACGATCGAACCGTCGGAGCCGGGGATCCAGGCCATCGGCTCGGCCGTGCCGGTCGGCGAGAGGTCCCAGTCGCGCAGCCAGGACTGCATGTAGCCGATCTGGCCCTGCTGCGTGGTGGCGATGTCCGCGGCCAGCGTCACGACATCCGGGTTGGTGGAGCCGGCGTGGGCGATCATCGCCATCTCCACGGCCTGGGCGTGATGGGTGGACATGTCGCGCAGGAAGCCTGCCTCGACCGAGTCGTCGCCGGGGTGGCGGAGACCGGGGACGACCAGACCCGTCCCGATGCCGAGGATCAGGCCAACGAGGAGCGTGGCGACCGCGAGGTACCCGAACCGGCGTTGCGGGGCGCCGCCCGCCTCGGACGCGTCGGCCGACGCGTCCGGAGCGGAGGGCTGAACTTCCGAGATCATCCGGTCGGGGAGTCCATCTGCGTGCCGTTGCTGCCGGCGGCGATCGGTCCGGTGCTGGTGTTGCCGCTCGAGCAAGCCGCGCCGGGCTCCATCGAGGCCTTGACCCGGGTGGCGCGCATGAAGTCGTCGATCCGGCTGTCGTCCGCGCTGTCGACCTTGAGCTGGTAGCCCCAGACCTGAACCGAGATGTTCTTGTCCAGGTTCGCGATCGGGGACATGAAGGTGTACTCCTTGCCCTCGACCTTCGACTTCAGCTTCTCCACCTGGTCGGCGGCGAGGCCCTGCTTGTAGGTGATCCAGACCGCGCCGTGCTCGAGGCTGTGCACCGCGTGCTCGTTGGCGATCGGCTCGGTGTAGACGTCACCCATGCAGTTCTGCCAGGTGGCGTTGTGCGCGCCGCCGACCGGCGGGTTGGTCACGTAGGTCTGCGCACCCTCCTTGTGGGTGCGGTCGTCGATCTGCGGGTTCTTCTGGGCGCGGTAGTCGACGACGCCCTCGATCGCGGTGGTCTGCTCCTCCCACGGCTTGCTGCCCTGGACCGAGGCGAAGACGCCGTAGCCGATGATGCCGGCGGCGATGAGGACGACGGCGCCGGCGACCGCGATCGGACCCCAGTTGCGCCCGCCGCTGACCTTGACCGGCGTGACCGGCTTGCGGCCCTTGCCCTTGCCACCCTTGCCCGCGGGGCGGTTGCCGCCGGGCCGGTTGGTCGCGGACTTGCCGGCGGGCGGCTTGCCCTGGCCGGTCGTCTTGCCGACCTTGACGGTGGACGGGACCCGTTCGGGACCCGGCGTGCTCATGCTCATCGCGCCTCGTCGATTCGTAAAAGAGAGAAAGGGGCGGGGCTCGGGTGGCCGCCGAACGCCGAAGTCTACCCCCGATAGCATGGCCGGGTGACTCCCGCCAACCTCGCTGACACCGTTCTCTCAGCTGCTCGTGCCGTATTCGAGACGCGCGGTCTCGACATCGCGGCGCTGCCCGCCACCACGGCGGTGGAGCGTCCGCGCAACCCCGAGCACGGCGACTACGCCTCGACGATCGCCCTGCAGGTCGGCAAGAAGGTGGGGGTGGCGCCGCGCGAGCTGGCCGCCGACCTCGCCGAGGAGCTGGGACGACGCCCGGGGATCAAGTCGGTGGAGATCGCCGGTCCGGGCTTCCTGAACATCCGGCTGGACGCGGCCGCGGCCGGCGTGCTGGCCCGCGACATCGTCCTCGCCGGTTCAGCCTACGGCCGGACCGAGAAGCTCGCCGGTGAGCGGATCAACCTGGAGTTCGTCTCGGCGAACCCGACCGGTCCGGTGCACATCGGCGGCGTCCGGTGGGCGGCGGTCGGCGACGCGCTGTCCCGGCTGCTGCGCACGGCGGGGGCCGAGGTCGGCACCGAGTACTACTTCAACGACGCGGGCTCGCAGATCGACAGGTTCGCCCGGTCGCTGCTCGCCGCCGCGAAGGGCGAGCCGGCGCCGGAGGACGGGTACGGCGGCGCGTACATCGCCGAGATCGCGGCCGAGGTGGTCACGAAGTCGCCCGGGGTGCTGGATTCAGCGGATCCTCAGGAGATCTTCAGGCAGATCGGCGTCGAGCTGATGTTCGCCGAGATCAAGAAGTCGCTGGCCGACTTCGGTGTCCGGTTCGACACGTACTTCAACGAGAAGGACCTGCACGACCGGGGTGAGCTGCAGGAGGCTCTGGACCGGCTGCGCGAGCAGGGGCACGTCTTCGAGTCGGACGGCGCGACCTGGCTGCGCACCACGGACTTCGGTGACGACAAGGACCGGGTGCTGCGCAAGTCCGACGGCGACTGGACGTACTTCGCCGCCGACTGCGCCTACTACCTGGACAAGCGCAAGCGCGGCTTCGACCGGGTCGTGATCATGCTGGGCGCCGACCACCACGGCTACATCGGCCGGATGAAGGCGATGGCGGCGTGCTTCGGCGACGACCCGTCGAAGAACCTGGAGATCCTGATCGGCCAGCTGGTCAACCTGGTGCGTGACGGCGAGCCGGTGCGGATGAGCAAGCGGGCCGGCACGGTGGTCACGCTGGAGGACTTCGTCGACGCGCTCGGCGTGGACGCGACCCGGTACGCCCTCGCCCGGTACTCCAGCGACTCCCCGATCGACATCGACATCGACCTGTGGACGAGCGCGAGCCGGGAGAACCCGGTCTACTACGTGCAGTACGTGGCGGCGCGGACCGCGAGCGTCGCGCGGAACGCCGCCGATGCCGGGCTCGTCCGCACGGACGACTTCAAGCCCGAGCTCCTCGCGCACGACAAGGAGAACGAGCTCCTCAAGACGCTGGGCGAATACCCGGAGACGGTGGCCTTCGCCGCGCAGCACCGCGAGCCGCACCACGTCGCCCGCCTGCTGGAGAAGATCGCCGGGGCGTACCACCGCTTCTACGACGAGCCGGCCTGCCGGATCACCCCCAAGGGCGACGAGCCGATCACCGACGGGCACCGCGCGCGGCTCTGGCTCAACGACGCCACCCGTACGGTGATCGCGAACGGGTTGTCCCTGCTCGGCGTCTCGGCCCCGGAGAGGATGTAGGCATGCGCGCACACGAGGCCGGGGCCCTGCACGGCGACCTCGGCAGTCGCGGGCCCGCCTGGCTGCGCAACCCGGAGGACGTGAACGCGCTGGTCCCGCAGCTGTGGCCGCGGACCGTCACGCGCACCCCCGAGGGTGGCCTGAGCGTCGGCGGCGTGAGCGTCACCGAGCTGGCCGCCGACTACGGCACCCCGGCGTACCTGCTGGACGAGGACGACCTGCGGGCCCGGTGCCGGGACTTCAAGGCGGCGTTCGCGGGCGCCGACGTCTACTACGCGGGCAAGTCGTTCCTCTGCAAGGCCGTGGTGCGGGCGGTCGAGGAGGAGGGTCTCTTCCTGGACGTCTGCTCGGGCGGCGAGCTGGCGGTGGCGCTGGCGGCCGGCTTCCCGCCGGAGCGGCTCGGCTTCCACGGCAACAACAAGTCGGTGCGCGAGCTGGAGCGGGCGCTCGAGGCCGGGGTCGGCCGGATCATCGTCGACTCGTTCGACGAGATCGCCCGGTTGACGGAGTTGTCCCGCACGTCGGGTAAGCGCCCCGGTGTGCTCATCCGCGTGACGGTCGGTGTCGAGGCACACACCCACGAGTTCATCGCGACCGCCCACGAGGACCAGAAGTTCGGCTTCTCGCTGGCCGGCGGCGCGGCGTTCGCGGCCGCCGCGCGGATCCTCGACGACGGCGTGCTCGACCTGCGCGGCCTGCACTCGCACATCGGCTCGCAGATCTTCGACACCAGCGGGTTCGAGGTGGCCGCCCGGCGGATCCTGGAACTGCAGGCGCAGATCCGGGACGCGCGCGGCGTCGAGCTGCCCGAGCTGGACCTCGGTGGCGGCTTCGGCATCGCGTACACCACGCAGGACAACCCCTCCACGCCCGGCGACCTGGCCAAGCGGATCAACAAGATCGTCGAGTCGGAGTGCGAGCTGGCGTCGCTGCGCGTGCCGCACCTGTCGATCGAGCCGGGCCGGGCCATCGTCGGCCCCGCCGTCTTCACCCTGTACGAGGTCGGCACGGTCAAGGACGTCGACGGCATCCGCACCTACGTGAGCGTCGACGGCGGGATGAGCGACAACATCCGTACCGCGCTCTACGACGCGTCCTACTCGGCCACGCTGGCGAACCGGAGTTCCGCGGCGGAGCCGATGCTCGCCCGCGTTGTGGGAAAACATTGTGAGTCCGGGGACATCGTCGTGAAGGATGAATTCCTGCCCGCTGACGTGCAGCCCGGAGATCTTGTTGCGGTGCCGGGCACCGGCGCCTACTGCCGGAGCATGGCCAGCAACTACAACCACGTTCCTCGGCCGCCCGTGGTGGCGGTGCGCGACGGCGCGGCACGCGTCATCGTGCGGCGCGAGACCGAGGACGACCTGCTTGCATTGGATGTTGGATGAGCCCAGCGAAGTCACCGATTCGCCTCGCCCTGCTCGGCTGCGGCACCGTCGGCACCGAAGTGGTCAAGCTGCTCCACGAGCAGGCCGGCGACCTGACCGCCCGGATCGGCGCGCCGCTGGAGCTGGTCGGCATCGCGGTGCGCCGGCTGGGCCGTGAGCGCGGCGACCTGCCGGTCGACCCGGCGCTGTTCACCACCGACGCGCTGGGCCTGGTCAAGCGGGACGACGTGGACGTGGTGATCGAGGTGGTCGGCGGCATCGAGCCGGCCCGCACCTGGATCACCGAGGCGCTGCGCGCCGGCAAGAGCGTCGTGACCGCCAACAAGGCGCTGCTCGCCGAGGACGGCGGCGCACTGCACGACGCCGCGGCCGAGGGCAACGCCGACCTGTACTACGAGGCCTCGGTGGCCGGCGCGATCCCGTTGCTGCGGCCGCTGCGCGAGTCGCTGCACGGCGACCGGGTCACCGCTGTCACAGGCATCGTGAACGGCACCACCAACTTCATCCTCTCCTCGATGGCGTCCACCGGCGCGGGCTTCAACGAGGCTCTCGAGGAGGCCACCGAGCTGGGTTACGCCGAGGCCGACCCGACCGCCGACGTGGAGGGCTTCGACGCCGCCGCGAAAGCCGCGATCCTGGCCTCGCTCGCGTTCCACACCCGGGTCACCGCGGCCGACGTGTTCCGCGAGGGCATGACCTCGGTGACGGCCGGCGACATGGCCAGCGCCAAGGAGATGGGCTGCACGATCAAGCTGCTCTGCATCGCCCAGCGCACGGCCGACTCGGTGAGCGTCCGCGTGCACCCGGCGATGATCCCGCTCAGCCACCCGCTGGCGAGCGTCGGCGACGCGTTCAACGCGGTCTTCGTGGAGGCCGAGGCGGCCGGTCCGCTGATGTTCTACGGCCGCGGCGCGGGTGGCCGGCCGACCGCCAGCGCGGTGCTCGGCGACATCGTGGCGGCGTCCCGCAACAAGCTCACCGGCACCCGCGCGCCGAGCGAGAGCAACTACGCCCAGCTCGCGGTCCGCCCGATCGGCGAGTCGATGACGCGGTACCACATCAGCCTCGACGTGGCCGAGCGTCCTGGCGTCCTGGCGGCCGTGGCCGGCGTCTTCGCCGATCACGAGGTCTCGATCGCGACGGTCCGGCAATCCGGGCGTGCGGATGACGCGAAATTGGTCATCGTGACGCACAGTGCGCCGGACGCGGCTCTGGCGGCTACCGTCGAGTCGCTGTCCCGTCTGGACATCGTCCGCTCGATCGCCAGCGTGCTCCGGGTCGAAGGTTCCTGAATAGTGGGCAGCTGGTCCCAGAGATCGGATGACTGGGGCACTCTTGGCGTCGAAAACACCAGCTTGAGTGAGGAGTAGGCCATGTGGCGGGGCTTGATTGAGGCGTACCGGGACCGGCTGCCGGTCACCGACGCCACGCCGGTGGTCTCGTTGCACGAGGGCAACACCCCGCTGGTGCCGGCGCCGGTGCTCTCGTCGCGGGTCGGCGCGGACGTCTACCTCAAGGTGGAGGGCGCCAACCCGACCGGCTCCTTCAAGGACCGCGGCATGACGATGGCTGTCTCCAAGGCCGTCGAGGAGGGCGCCAAGGCGATCATCTGCGCCTCCACCGGCAACACCAGCGCGTCCGCCGCCGCCTACGCCGCCCGGGCCGGCATCACCTGCGCCGTCCTGGTGCCGCAGGGCAAGATCGCGCTCGGCAAGCTGGCCCAGGCGCTCGTGCACGGCGCCCGGCTGCTCCAGGTCGACGGCAACTTCGACGACTGTCTCGCGCTCGCCTCCAAGCTCTCCCAGGACTACCCGGTCGCCCTGGTCAACTCGGTGAACATCTTCCGCCTGCACGGGCAGAAGACCGCGTCCTTCGAGATCGTGGAAGCGCTCGGCGACGCCCCCGACATCCACTGCCTCCCGGTCGGCAACGCCGGCAACATCTCGGCGTACTGGATGGGTTACCAGGAGGACCAGGCCGCCGGAAACTCCACGAAGCTGCCGAAGATGTACGGCTTCCAGGCCTCCGGCGCCGCGCCCATCGTGAACGGCAAGGTCGTCGAGAACCCGTCGACCATCGCCACCGCGATCCGGATCGGCAACCCGGCCAGCTGGACCAAGGCCCTCGACGCCCGCGACGCATCCGGCGGCCTGATCTCCGCGGTCACCGACCGTGACATCCTCAACGCCTACCGCCTGCTCGCCCGCGAGGTCGGCGTCTTCGTCGAACTGGGCAGCGCGGCAAGCGTCGCCGGCCTGTTGCAGCAGGCAGCGGCAGGCCAGATCCCGGCCGGTTCCCGGGTCGTCTGCACGGTCACCGGCCACGGCCTCAAGGACCCGGAGTGGGCGATCTCCACCGCTCCGTCGCCGACGGTCATCGCCAACGACGCCCTGATCGCCGCAAAGGCCCTCGACCTGGCCTGACGGGCGCGTTCCAGGACTGCCGGTTCCGCTCCTTTCCCGGTACGCGTACCGGCAGTCCCCACCCGCACCGGCCCCGTCCCCACCGGGCCGCCCCTGACGTCCACGCTCCGGCGCGACCCGCCGCCGGCCCCGGCGGCGGGTCGCCGTCACCCCGTCCAGGCCGGGTCCAGCCACCCACCGCCGGCCCCAGCGCAACCCGCCGTCACCTCCGGCCCACCGCCGACCCGGCTCACTGCCGGCCCGGCCCACCGCCGGCCCCGACCCTCTGCAGGCACGGCCTTTTGTCGGCACGGCCCTCTGCCAGCGCGGCGCGCCACGCAGGTCTGCCTCGCCTCGCGCGGAACACTGTCGCCGCCCGGCGTGGATGAGGGCGCACACAAGCTCATCGTGAGCCCCTGCCCCTGCCATAGCCGGGATGAACGCACACACAACGCGTCCGTGTGCCCCCATCCCCGCGCAGGCGAGGTCCGGTGTGCCCTGATCCCGGCTACGCGAGTTCCACGGGCACCGGGTCCCCGGGCCGGCTTTACTCGACCGTCACGGACTTGGCGAGGTTTCGGGGCTGGTCGACGTCGTGGCCCCGGGCCGCCGCTGTCTCGCACGCCAGGATCTGCATCGGGACCGTGGTGAGCAGGGGCGCCAGTAGCGCCGGCGTGGCGGGCACCGGGATCACCGCGTCGGCGAAGGGGGCGACCGCCTCGTCGCCCTGCTCGGCGATCACGATGGTGCGGGCGCCGCGGGCGCGTACCTCCTGGATGTTGGAGACCATCTTGTCGTGGAGGGCGTCGGTGGGCGCCGGGACCACGCAGATCACCGGCGTGCCCTCGTCGATCAGGGCGATCGGCCCGTGCTTCAGCTCGCCGGCCGCGAAGCCCTCGGCGTGCATGTAGGCGAGCTCCTTGAGCTTCAGCGCCCCCTCCAACGCCACCGGGTACCCGACGTGCCGCCCGAGGAAGAGCACCTGCCGCGCGGTGGCGAGGTCGTAGGCGAGTTCCCGGATCGCGCCGCTGCTCTCCAGCAGGGTGCGCAGCTGATCCGGGACCGCCCGCAGCGCTTCCTGGACACCGGGGGCCGAGAGGCCGCGGGCGGCGGCCAGTCGCAGGCCGACCAGGTAGCAGGCGACCAGCTGGGTGAGGAACGCCTTGGTCGACGCGACGGCGATCTCCGGACCGCCATGGGTGTAGAGCACCGCGTCGGATTCGCGCGGGATGGTCGAGCCGTTGGTGTTGCAGATCGCCAGCACCCGGGCGCCCTGCGCCTTCGCGTGCCGCAGCGCCATCAGAGTGTCCATGGTCTCGCCGGACTGACTGATCGCGATCACCAGCGTGCCCTCGTCGATCAGCGGGTCGCGGTACCGGAACTCGCTGGCCAGCTCCACGTCGCAGCCGATCCGCGCCCACTGCTCGATCGCGTACCCGGCGATCATGCCGGCGTGGTACGCCGTGCCGCAGGCCACGATGATCACCTTTTGGACGCCGCTGAAGTCGAGGTCGGGCATCCGGGTGAGCAGGGTGGCGGCGACGGCCTGCGGCTGCTCGGCGATCTCCTTGAGCATGTAGAAGTCGTAGCCGCCCTTCTCGGCGGCCGCGACGTCCCAGTCCACGACGAGGTCGGTCCCGCTGGACGGCGTGCCGTCGAAGCCGGTGATCTCGATCCGGTCAGCGGTGATCAGCACTACCTGGTCCTGACCGAGCTCGATCGCCGACCGGGTGTGCTCCATGAACGCCGACACGTCGCTGGCGAGGAAGTTCTCCCCGTCGCCGCGGCCGACCACGAGCGGCGAGTTGCGCCGTGCCGCGACCACCGCGCCGGGCGCGTCCGGGGAGACCGCGAGCAGCGTGAACGCCCCTTCGAGCTGCCGGGCCGTGCGCCGCATGGCCTCGGCGAGAGCGGCCGGGCCGGCCAGCTCGTCGGCGTGCGCCGCGACCAGGGAGCCGGCCAGCAGATGCGCCGCCGCCTCGGTGTCGGTGTCGCTGGTGAACGCGACCCCGTCCGCCTCCAGCGAGGCGCGCAGCCGGGCGAAGTTCTCGATGATGCCGTTGTGGATCACCGCGACCCGGCCGTCGGCCGAGACGTGCGGGTGAGCGTTCCGGTCGGTCGGGCCGCCGTGGGTGGCCCAGCGGGTGTGCCCGATCCCGGTGGCGCCGACGTCGAACCCGGTGTCGATCCGTTCGGCGAGCGCCTTCTCCAGGTTGACCAGCTTGCCCGCCGCTTTCTCGGTGAGAAGGGTGGCCGCGCCGGCGTCGACGACGGCGACGCCGGCCGAGTCGTAGCCGCGGTACTCCAGGCGCCGCAGACCGTCCATCACGATGTCAAGGGCCGGCCGTCCGCCGGCGTATCCCACGATTCCGCACATGCCGGCAAAGGTAGGAAGGCTGCCGAGGTGTTCCGCTGTGCGACATCCATGGATCAGCTAAGAACGAATCAGGACGAACCGTCACCAGTAGGCAGTCGCTGACCCATCAGCGCGTTCAATCCACCGGTCCGGCGCAGCTTCTGCCAGCCGAGGCGGATGCCACCCAGGGCCGCGAGCACCGACTGGATCAGCACCAGGTACATCAGCTGGCGGTAGACGAACTGCTGCAGCGGCAGACGCCAGAGCGGCTTCAACGACTCCCCGTCGAGGCGGAACGCGTAGACCGTGCTGACCAGTTGCACGCCGAGCATGCCGAGCCAGGCGATCACCGTCGTCGTCGGGTTCAGGAAGATCAGGCCGTACACCAGGAAGACGTCGATCAGCGGCGAGAGCAGCGGCAACAGGGTCTGGAAGAGAGCCAGGTTGAGCAGGCCGCGACGGCCGAACCGACCGCCGGCGCCCTTCTCGAACAGCGCCCGGCGATGCTTCCACATCGCCTGCATCGTGCCGTAACTCCATCGGTAGCGCTGACGCCAGAGCTGCGGCATGGTCGACGGCGCCTCGGTCCAGGCCCGCGCCCGCTCCTCGTACACCACCCGCCAGCCGGCCCGGATGATCGCGATCGTCAGGTCGGTGTCCTCGGCGAGGGTGTCGTCGCTCAGGCCGTTGACCTGGCGCAGCGCCTCCCGGCGGAACGCGCCGATCGCGCCCGGGACGGTCGCCATGCAGCGCATCACGTCGTACGCGCGGCGGTCGATGCTGAACCCGACGACGTACTCGATGTGCTGCCAGATGGCAATCATGGAGTTCCGGTTCGCGACCTTGGCGTTGCCGGCCACCGCCCCGATCGTGGCGTCGGCGAAGGGCTGCACGAGCAGGCGTACGGTGTCCGGCTCGAAGACCGTGTCACCGTCCATCATCACGACCACGTCGGTGTCCGCGTGGGCGATGCCGTTGTTGAGAGCCGCCGATTTGCCGCCGTTCGGCTGCCGGACCACCGTGACGTTCTCGTGCCCGAGCCCTTCCGCGATCTCCGCGGTGCCGTCGTCCGACCCGTCGTCGACCACCACGATCCGGATCGGATGGGTGCTCGTCACCAGCGATCCGAGGGTCTCGGCGATGATCTCCTTCTCGTTGTAGGCGGGCACGATGACGGTGACCGGCTCGGTGTACGGCGGCCCCCAGACCGCGTCACCCTTGCGATATCGCCGCGCGTGCCGGCGGCCGAGGATCAGCATCATCACCAGCCGCAGGACGGTGAGCACGCCGAGCGCCACGAGCAGCCAGGTGAACCAGACGGTCGCCCTGGTGGCGACCAGGACCGCGCTGACGATGCCGAGACCGAGCACCCACTCGCCGGTGGTGGCCGTCGGATTCACCGTCTTCATACCGGTGAGCGCCGCCACCGTGGTGAACGAGTACCCCGCCTCCTGCAGGGACGGGATGACCGTACGCAGGGCCGATGCGGTCTTGGACCGGTCGCCGCCGCCGTCGTGGAAGAGCAGGATCGCGCCGGCCCCGTCGTCCGGCGTGACGGCCTCGACGATGTCGTCGTTGGTGACGTCCGCTTCCCAGTCCCGGCTGTCCAGGTTGTTGACGACGGTGAGATAGCCGCGCTCGCCCATCTCCTCCATCACGGCCCAGGTCGGGTTGTCCAGCGCCTTGACCGTCGACGAGTACGGCGGCCGGAAGATCACGCTGGTCACCTGGGCGGCGCCGGCCAGCGCGTACTGGGTCTCCTGCATCTCCACCTTGCGGCGCCACTCGTTCTTCGTGGACATGTCCGGGTGGGTGTAGGTGTGGATGCCGATCTCGTGGCCGGCGTCGAGGACCTCCTTGGTGAGGCCCGGGTACCTGCTCATCTCCGAGCCGATCATGAAGAAGGTGCCGGGTACGCCGTACTCCTCGAGAACGTCCATGATCTCCGGCGTGTACTCCGGGCTCGGGCCGTCGTCGAAGGTCAGCACGATCTGGTGGTCCCCGGGGCTGACCGTGGTGGTGGTCGTCCCGTCGGTCTGGATGATCGGGCCACCGCTGAGCGCCTCGTCCGGCACCTCGTCGGTCTCCGAGGTGGACTCCACCGCGCCGTCCTGCGCGAACTCACCCTGCACCACGCCGTTGACCACGAGGATGCTGGCGAAGAGGACGAGCACCACCGAGAGGACGATCCAGCGCGGCCGGGGCACCGGGATGCGCCGCCGGGCGGGCACCCGGCGCGTCTCGACGGTCACCCGCCACCCCCTTAACCTGGCTCAACCCCCTCATCGGCCGGGTATCGGATTCGCTGAGCGCCGGAATTCGGCATGCCCCTTTTGCGAGACTTCCAAGGTGCACCGCAGACATCGCCGGATCGCCGGCATCACGGCTGCCGCGACGCTGCTGCTCGCTGCTGGGTGCGGAGGCGACGACGAGACCACCGTGACGGCCACCACCTCGCCGACGGTCGCCGCGAGCACCACGGCCACCGCTGACGCTCCCGCGGTGGCGCCGTACATCGACATCGTCAGCGGCACGGTGGACATCGACGAGGTGGCCGAGCAGACCGGTCAGGACGACTACACGCTGGCGTTCCTGCTGGCCGACACGGCCGGCACGTGCACCGCGACGTGGGGTGGCAGCAAGGCGCTCGACGACAGCACCGTCCAGGCCGAGATCGCGAAGATCGCGGCGCTGGATGGTGACGTGATCGTCTCGACCGGCGGGGCCACCGGCACCTATCTGGAGAGCGTCTGCACGGCGGACGAGCTGGCCGCCGCGTACTCCTCGGCCCTGGACGCGGCCGGCAGCAACGCCCTGGACGTGGACATCGAGCAGACCGTCACCGCCGCGACCGTGACGCAGGCGCTGCGCACCCTGCAGACCGACCGGGGCACCGCGATCACGCTGACCGTGCCGGTCGGCGGAACCGTGCTCGGGCTCACCGACACCAGCATCGCGCTGCTGCAGAGCGCCGCGGACGCCGGCCTGGACGTCACGGTCAACGCCATGACGATGAACTTCACCGAGGAGAACGACGACTGGGGCGCCTCGATGACCACGGCCACCGAGGCGGTGGTCGCCGACGTCAAGTCGGTGTGGACCACGCTGAGTGACGCCGAGGCCTATCAGATGCTCGGCGTGACGCCGATGATCGGGGTCAACGACACCGGTCCGATCACCGAGACCGCGGACGCTCAGACGCTTCTCGACTATGCCGAGGAAAAGGGGCTGGGATTCGTCCGGTTCTGGTCGGTCAACCGCGACAACGGGGGTTGCACGACCGGTGAGGTGGAAGCGACGTGCAGCGGGATAGCGCAGGAAACCTACGAATTCACAAAGATGTTCGCCGATTTCACGAACTAGTCGACGCCGAGGCGGAGGTGGATGCCGACGCCGAGGCCGACGTGGAGACGGACGCCTTGGTCGACAGCCCGGAGTCCGAGGCCCGCACCACGCTGGCGCCGACCACGGCGATATAGAGCGCCGCGAACAATGCCACGAAGAAACCGAGGACGGCGAGCAGCCGCTTACGCCGGCCGGTGGAATCGACGAAGACCTGATCCCCCACCGGCTCGACCGCGTTACGAATGACTTTCTGCATGCCGGAAACGTTAAGAATTCAACCTATGAATCTCCTGGGCAAGCAGGCAACGATCTCTGTGTAAATAACTGACAGTAAGCAAGAGTGCAACTACGGAAGGTCACCACGGATGATCCGCGCCAGGTAGGACTCGCTCCGCAGCTCGTGCGGCTGGTACTTGTAGCGCAGCTTGTGCGCGAAAGCACCCTCCATCACCGTCTGGTACATGTCCGGCTCGTACGCCTGGAGCATCACCGACTGCAACGCGTGCGGCGGCTTCGAGTTGAGCCGCAGCCCGGCGTCCCATTCCGCGCGGAACCGCTCGTCGAGGTGGTGGAGCATCTCGAAGATGTGGTGGTGCAGGAAGTAGTCGATCAGCTCGCCGCGCTGCTCCCACCAGAGGAACGAGGCGGCCCGCCACAGGTGCATGGCGTAGCTGTCCGGCCGGCTAGCGAGGAACCAGTTCGAGATGTACGGCCCGGTGTAGTTGAACGCGAAGATGCTCCCCTGCGCGAGCGCCCGGTCCATGTGCGGCCGCAGCGGCTCGGAGACGAAGCAGGTGCTGTCCACCCAGACCCCGCCGAACTTCTCCAGCAGCAGCATCCGCAGCAGGTCGGAGAAGTGGGTGCGGTTGCCGCCGAGCTTCGCGACCAGGTCCTCCGGCATGTCCACGTACGCGCCGACGTTCGCCTCGGTCAGCTCGTGCACCCGCGAGCCGGGGTTGTTCGCCTTCAACGCCGCGAGGCAGGCCTGGACCACCGGCGGCGCCGCGTCGAAGCCCTGCGCCCAGAAGACGAAGATCGGCTGGTCGAACGTGCTGGTGACCCGCCGGTCCAGCCGCTGCTGCGCCTGGGTGCGGATCAGCTCCAGGTTGTCCGCCACGAAGATGCCCAGCTCCCGGCGGGCGCCGAACGACTTCACGTCCAGGTCGAGCACGGCCGGCCCGTCGAACGGCAGCTTCGGGTCGTGGGCGAGCGCGGCCCGCGACGTCCGTTTGCTGTCGTCACGGCGCTTGAGCTTGTCGTACGCGAACGCCAGCGCGTAACCACGCTCCGGCGACGAGGGGTCCTTCGTCACCGCGGTGCGCAGCAGTTTCTCGGCCGCCGCCCACTTGTGCCCGGCGAGCGCCAGCCGGCCCAGCTCGAACGCGGCCGCGCCGTCCGGGTCGCCGGCCTTGGTCACCTTGCGCAGCGCCTTGAGCGCCGCCTCCTCGTTGCCCGCCGCGAGCGCGATCCGGGCCGCCGTCATCCGGTCGCCGGTCAGCTGCTTGCGCAGGAACGTGGCCTCGTCCAGCACACCGGCCCGGGCCAGCCGGACCGCCTCGGCGGCGATCTCCGCCGGGTCCGCGGAGGGCTCGGCCCGCAACGTCCGGCGGGACGGCGACGCGTCCGGCTCCCCGGTCCACTCGAAGACGTGGAACTCGGTCGCCGGCGTCGAGCCGTCGAAGTGGTCGATCGCCACGGACGTCTCGGTGAGCGAGTAGTCGTACCAGTAGACGACGCCGTTGCCCGCGGACATGCCGCTGTGCAGCCGGATCCAGGCGCCCTTCGCGTCCTCGGGGATCGTGAACGTCACGCTGATCCGGTGGTGGCCGTGCTCGTTGCGGGCCGGCGCGGACTGCGCGAGCGTCCACTTCATCGCCTCGTCCACGATGCAGCCCGGGATGAGCCGCAGCGCCGACGCGTTGAGCGTGCCGGTCAGCGGTTCCGGCAGGTAGACCGAGACGCTCGCGGTGTAGGTGCCGCCCGGCCGCATGCCGAGCCGGAACTCGCCGACGGCGTTGCGGCCACCCGGCGCGATGTGCGTGTCGTTGTTGCCGCCGACCCCCTCGACCCGGGCGCCGCGCACTCCCGGACGGCCCGGGACCTCGGTGAACTCGCACGAGTTGTGGGAGTGGACGTAGAGCCCGCCGGCTTCGAACGGCCGGTCCGGCGCACCCCGGAAACCGGGATCCGGCACGAGGTTGACCACCGAGGGGGCGACCGGTGGCGGCGGCGGAGGTGGGGTCGGCCGCAACCGCCGGCGAGCCGCCGCCCGGACCCGGGCGAGACTGCTTCTGAGCGTATTGGCGGTCGCCGTCATCGATGTCCCTTTCGCCGGCCGTGACGGGACAGTCTAGTCAGAGTTCCACGCAGGGTGACGACGCACCCGACGGCGACGCGCGGCTTTCAGAGTGGGAGCACCACCGCCGAGGGCCGGTCGCCGATACACGTCACGGTCATCCGGTACCGGGCCAGTTGACCGCGGAACACCACCGCCGTGGTCAGCGCGGGTCCCGCGTTCACACTGTCCACGCCGAACCCCGGATTCGGCTCCCACGCGATCAGCTCGGCGCCGTCCGGGACGCAGCGAGCCAGCACCGTGCCGCCCGGCGACTCGAGACGGGTGCCGTCGGCGGGCGGCGGGTCGGCGGTGGCCGGCGGCACGCTCGGGCTCGGGCTCGACGCCGGCGCGGACGTCGCGCCGGGGGACGCAGCCGCGGACGGCGACGATGACGACGACAACGGTCCGGACGCGACCGGGGCCTGCGAACCGGTGGACTCCGGCACCCGCCCGGGATCGACCACGGGCGCGGCGGGCCGCGGGACACCACGAGCAGCGGGCGCGGACTTGCTCACCCTCGGTGACGACGTCGGCTCCTCCGTGCTCTCCACCCCGGGTGCGGCGTGCGGTTCGCCGCCGGCTTCCGGCCAGAGCAGCGGCGCGGCGAGGAGCACGGCCGCGATCCCGCCGCCGGCCAGGACCTTCCTCCGCTTCCACCACCGATCGGGTACGGGATTCCAGCCGTCCCCACCCGCACCCGACCCTCCCGTGTCCAGCCGGTCGTCCGCTCCACCCGAGGACAGGCGAGGTGTCACGCCGACCGTGGCCTCACGAAGCAGTGTCGTCCCGCCCGCCAGTCCCCGGGCCGCCACCGCGACGGGCGGAGCACCAGGCGCCTCGGCGGCCTCGGCGGCGTCGCCCAGGATCTCGGACGCCTCGGCCGCGCCCGGACGATCGGCGGGATTCTTCGCGAGGCAGCGCTCGACCAGCTCGGCGATCGTCTCCGGGACACCGGCCAGGCTCGGCAGCGGAAGCGGTTCGAGGTAGACGTGCGCGCTGATCATCTGCGTGGTGGTCTCCACGCTCCACGGCGCGACGCCGGCCAGCAGGCGGTAGAGCATCACCCCGAGCGCGTAGACGTCGGACGCGGGCTCGATGGCGCCGCCGGTGAGGCGTTCCGGTGCGAGATAGGCGGGCGTGCCGAGCAGTGCGTCCTCGGGTGAAGCCGGGCCGGCGACCGCGGCGATGCCGAAGTCCACCACCTTGGCGCCGCCCGGCGTGACCATGATGTTGGCGAGCTTGATGTCGCGGTGCACCAGTCCGTCGGCGTGCGCCACCGCGAGCGCCGCGGCGACCTCCCCGGCGATCCGGAACACCGTTCGCGGCGGGATCGGGCCGCGCGCCACCCGCTGCTGCAGGGTCGGCCCGTTGATCAGTTCCATCACCACATAGGGCACGGGCCGTCCGTCGTCGCCGGCGTCGGCGGACTCGCCGAAGTCGTAGATCTGCGCGATGTTCGGATGGGAGAGGGTCGCCGCGGCGCGGGCCTCGTGCAGGATCCGGGCCCGGAACCGCTCCTCGCCGGCGTACCGCCCGGCCAGCACCTTGATCGCGACGGGGCGCCCGAGCACCTCGTCGAGGGCGCGCCAGACCACGGCCATGCCGCCGCGGCCGAGTTCATCGCCCAGCCGGTACCTGCCTCCGAGTTTCCGCTCCTCCGCCACCCAGGCAGTGTGCCGAAAGGCGCGGGAAATCCCGATCGGGTGACACCCGTCAGGGTGACGGCTCCTGCATCCACCACTCGGTGAACTGGCGTGCCTGTCCGGTGTGGTCGAGCCGCAGCACCCACAGGTTGCGGTAGACCCGGTCCGGATACGTCGTGGTCGCCTCGATGATCGCCAGCTCCTCGGTGACGATCAGCGGGTGCCAGGCGAACGTCGTGGTGCCCGGCTCGTCGGGATGAGCCAGCCAGCCGGTGACGATCGCCTCCCGGCCGACCCAGGGCGGGGCGTAGGGCTCGGTGAAGTAGGCAGCGTCGTCGGCGAAGAGGTCCCGGATGTGGTCCGGGTCGTTGGACTCCCACGCCCGGCGGTAGTTGCGCACCCAGGCGGTCACCGCGTCCAGGCTCGTCATGGCCGCTCCCCTCGGTCCTGCGGTGGACCCATCCCACCGTAGAGTCGCCGCATGAACAACAGCTGGCGTCACCTGCCGCCACCGGCCCGGCCGATCGCCGCGGCCACGGCCGGCGCTGTCGCAGCGGTCCGCGAGGGGCAGGAGCCGGACGGCGACCTGGCCGCGCAGGACCCGGCACAGACCGGGCTGATCCTCGGCACGGTGGTCCGGCTGCTGCTGGAGGACGGTCACCCGGACGGCCTGACCGCCGACGACGTCCGTACCGCCCTGTCGAGTTGCGTGCGGTCCTGGCCGGAGGCGGATCCGCAGGTGGTGCTCTGGCTGCTGGCCGGCGCGCTCGGCGTGCTGGAGGAGGACGGCGCTCCGGCCCCGAAACCGGACGTGCTGGCCCGGCACGCGGTGGCGCTCATCACCGACCTGCTCGCCGGCCGACCGGTGGAGCCCTGGCTGACAGCCGCGCTGGCCGACATCGAGCGCTCTCAGCTGCACGATTAAACTTTGCAGAAACTGCAATATTGTCGGTAGCCTCGGGCGCGTGCTCCGAGAGGCCAAACGCCGGCAGACCCGGCTCGATCTGATCACCGCCGCGCTCCGCCTGGTGGACGAGCGCGGCGCCGACCGCGTGACGGTCGACGAGATCGCCGCCACCGCCGGGGTGTCCGCGCGGACGTTCTTCAACTACTTCGCCACCAAGGAGGACGCGCTCGTCGGTGATCCCCTGGAGGGCTGCACCGACCTGCGCGCCCAGCTGCTCGACCGGCCCGCCGACCAACCGCTGCTGGACGCCCTGCTGGACGCCCTGGCCCCGGTCTTCCAGCAGATCCACGACGACCGCGACAGATGGCTGCTGCGGATGCGGGTGATCCACCAGAACCCGCAGCTGCTGCCGCTGCTGATCGCCGCGGCCGCCACCGCCGAGCAGCAGTTCGCCGACGCCGTCGCGGAGCGCGCCGGCCTGCCCGCCGACGACCCGTACCCGCAGGTCGTGGCCGCGGTCACGAGCTGTGCGGTGCGTGTCGCCGTGATGCGCTGGGCCGGCGACGACGGGCAGGAAAGACCACTCACCGAGCACGCCCACGAGGCCTTCGGCATTCTCGCCGCCGGTCTCGCCCACCCCCAACCGAGGACCGCATGACAGTCGCATCACCCGCAGCCCGCATGTCCCAGCGCGAGGTCGTTCAGGCCCTCTCCGGCCTGCTCCTCGGCATGTTCGTCAGCATCCTGGCCTCCACCGTGGTGGCCAACGCCCTGCCCCGGATCATCGCCGATCTCGGTGGCAGCCAGTCCGTCTACACCTGGATCGTCACCACCGAGCTGCTCGCCATGACGGCCACCGTCCCGCTCTGGGGCAAGATGGCCGACCTGTACAGCAAGAAGCTGCTGATCCAGCTCTCCCTCGGCCTGTTCGTGATCGGCTCGCTGATCGCCGGCCTCACCCCGAACGTGGAGATCCTGCTGGTCAGCCGGATCGTCCAGGGTGTCGGGGCGGGCGGCATGACCGCCCTCGCGCTGATCGTGATGGCCGCGATGATCCCGCCGCGCGAGCTCGGCCGGTACTCCGGTCTGTTCGGCGCCGTCTTCGGCGTCGGCACCATCGCCGGCCCGCTGATCGGCGGCGTCCTGGTCGACACGTCCTGGCTGGGCTGGCGCTGGTGCTTCCTGATCGGCGTGCCGTTCAGCCTGATCGCCATCGCGCTGTTGCAGAAGACCCTGAACCTGCCGGTGGTCCGCCGCCAGGTCAGCATCGACTGGCTCGGCGCCCTGCTCATCACGGCCGGCGTCAGCACGCTGCTGATCTGGTCGACGCTGGCCGGCGACAAGTTCGACTGGGCGTCCTGGCAGACCGGCGCGATGGTGGCCGGCGGCCTGGTGCTGCTCGCGCTCGCCGTCCTGGTCGAGTCCCGGGCCAAGGAGCCGATCATTCCGCTCGGCATCTTCCGGCACCGCACGGTCACCCTCACGATCATCGCGAGCGTCCTGGTGGGCGTCGCGCTGTTCGGTGGCACGGTCTTCCTCTCCCAGTACTTCCAGATCTCCCTGGGCAAGTCGCCGACCGTGGCCGGCCTGATGGGTCTCCCGATGGTCTTCGGCCTGCTGATCTCGTCGACCGTGGCCGGCGCGCTGATCACCAAGCACGGCCGGTGGAAGGGATACCTGGTCGCCGGCTCGATCATCATGACCGCCGGCATGCTGTTGCTCAGCACGATCGGCTCGAAGACCAGCGTGCCGCTGATCTCGCTCTACATGGCGGTGCTCGGCATCGGCGTCGGCATGCTGATGCAGAACCTGGTGCTCGCCGCGCAGAACGACGTCCCGGCCGCCGAGCTGGGCGCCACCACGTCCGCGCTGACGTTCTTCCGCAGCATGGGCGGCTCGATCGGCGTGAGCGCGCTCGGCGCGGTGCTGACCCACAAGGTCACCTCGCTGTTCGCCGAGAAGTTCGGCGCGCAGGCCGGTGGCTCCACCGAGGTGCCCGACGTGTCGGCGCTGCCGCCCGAGGTGGTCACCGTGGTCCAGGACATCTACGGCACGGCCACCGCCGAGCTGTTCCTGGTCGGCGCCCCGATCGCGTTCCTGGCCATCATCGCGGTGATCTTCATCAAGGAGAAGCCGCTCTCCACGCTCTCCGGCGAGGAGCGGCGCAAGCAGGAGGAGGAAGCGGCGACGCTTCCCGTGCACTGAGCTTTCCGCGGACTGAGCTTCCCGCGGACTGAGCTTTCCCGTGGACTGGCGAACCGGCCCTCTGTCAGGCTCCGCGTGGCGCGTACATGATGACCGCCACGCCGGCCAGGCAGAGGGCCGCGCCGATCAGGTCGAACCGGTCTGGCCGGAATCGGTCGACGACCATTCCCCAGATGAGTGAACCCGCCACGAAGACACCGCCGTAGGCGGCCAGGATCCGGCCGAAGTTCGGATCGGGCTGCAGCGTGGCGATGAAGCCGTAGACGCCGAGGGCGACCACCCCGGCGCCGGCGAAGAGCAGACCGCGGTGCTCACGGACGCCCTGCCAGACCAGCCAGGCGCCGCCGATCTCGGCGAGCGCGGCCAGCAGGAACAGCAGAATCGAACGCAGCACCGCTCAGTTATACGGCCCTGGTCACCGCTGCGGCTCAGGAGGGGCGAAGACCCACCTGGGTACGCGGTGAGGGCGGCTCGGCGCAGCCGAGGAGACCCACCAGGCCGGAGACCCACAGCTGCCGGTAGACCGTGGCGCTGGGGTGGCTGACGACCAGCTTTATGCCGCTGGCGGCCGCGGTATGGAAGCAGGCGACCAGGATGCCGATCCCGATGCTGTCGATAAGCATCACCCGTTGCAGATCAAGACAGATCTTGCTGGGGGTCATGCTCGTCAGCACATCGTTGACCGCGTCGCGCATCACGTGCGCGTTGTCCAGATCGATCTCACCACTCGGTGCGATCTCGACAGTTCCGTCGGCCAGCTGGCGGGTCGTGATCGGCAGATACACAGCTGCCCTCTTCCTGGCGTCGAGCCGAAAAGCTAAACACCGACTTCCGCGGGACTCTGGTGCGCAGACCGGAGAAAAAGGGTCGTGGGCGTTCGCTGGGACGCCGACCGGAACCCGCGTTCCTACAACAATCCGCTGGTCTGCAAGTTACGCCACGTAGGCGCGGAACGCCAGAGTAGTTCATATGGCCGGAATGTGCTGTAACGGTCACTGCGTGGCGGCCACGTTGACTCCCGACGGACTTGGACCGAATACTCACCGTATGCGATGGAGCGCCGGACCGCATGGTTGATGACCCTTCCCGCGCCACCTCGGCGCCGGGAGCCGTCTACTTCGACAGCGTCGACGCCACTCGCGCCCAGGACGTCCTGAATCGTTTCTACCCCCCGATGTCGGTCGGCACGCCCGACGGCGCCGATCTCAAGATCGGCCTTGAAGTGATCCAACTCGGACCCCTGACCGTCGGCCACCTGACCTTCACGGGCTCCGCCACTCTTGTTTCCCCGCAGGCCGGGGGTTACCACGTGACGCTGCCCACGGCGGGGCGGGTGCGGGCCCAGCGCGACGATCAGGAGATCACCGCCACCCCCGCCACCGCGCTGGCGTTCCGCCCCGGCGACCGGCTGCACCTGCGACAGGAACCCCACTCCGCCGAACTCGACGTGCGCATCGAGCCCTGGGCGCTGGAGGACGAGCTCGCCGCGCTTCTCGGTCACCCGGTCGAGGGACCGATCGACCTGGCGCCGGCCTTCGACCTCACCGGCGGGCCGGCGCACAGCTGGAGCCGGCTGATCCGATTGCTCCACGACGAGCTGGACCACGAGACCAGCCTTTTCCACCAGCCACTCATCGCGGAGCAGCTCTGCAGCAGCGTGCTCAGCGGCCTGCTGCTGAGCGTCCCGCACCGGTACCACGCGGAGCTCGTCGCGCCGGCCGCGAGCGGTCCGCCCCGGGCCATCCAGCGCGCCGTCGAGGCGATCCACGAGGAGCCGGAGCGCGCGATGACCGTGCGGGACCTGGCCGCCGTCGCCGGGATGAGCGTGCGCTCGCTCCAGGAGGGCTTCCGGCGGCACGTCGGCTGCGCGCCGATGACCTACCTGCAGCAGGTCCGGCTGGGGCGGGTACGGGAGGCGCTGCTCCAGGGCGACCCGGCGCGGATCACGGTGGCGGCGGTGGCGCACCGCTGGGGGTTCGCCCATCTGGGGCGGTTCGCGTCGGCGTACCGGGAGAGGTTCGGCGAATCACCCTCCGAGACGCTGCGCCAGATCACCTGATCGAGGCCGCCGCCTGTCACTCGCCGGGGTCGCCGCAGCGCCTCGGCTGGGGGACGCCGTTCACCGGGCGGGGTTTCGCCGCGGCGCCGAAGAGGTGGCCCCGGGACGGCACCCAGTCCCGCCAGGGCGCCAGCCGGGGCGGCACAGCGGCCAGCTCACCGTCACCGGCGCCACGCTGCTCGCGGAGGAACGCGGCCGCCCGACCGGCGGACTGCTCACCGTTGCGGGCGAGGCTCAGCAGCTGGTCGCGGTCCATGTCGCCGACGGTGCCGCACTGCAGCAACGCGACTATGCCGGCCAGTGCCCGCGCCGCGTCGGAGGCGTCCCGCTCGGCGTCCCACCGGCCCGTCACGACCGTGCTCCCCCGAGCGCGGCCGGCCTCCCGGCGGTCATGCCACGCCGCTTTCCCGCGACCGGCACGGCCACCACTCACGCACCCATGGCGCACGCGCCCATGATTGACGGCCCCATGACGGGCGTGCCCACGACTGATGTGCCCTTGACTGCTCTGCCCACTCGGTCATGCGATGCGTCCCCTCACCCCCGCACGCGTCCGGATCGTCGCCGCGCACCCGCTCGGCCGCGCCGGACGCCGCGCCCGGACGGGCGTGACAAGCCAAAAATGTATTCGGCTCACTACTAAGCGTCCATCCGTAACGCGCAGGTTCTGTCCAGTTAGCGCTCAGTTCGGGCTACCCGGGTTCTACGATCAAGAAACGGGTACGGAACGGGACGAGATTTCGCTTTTCCGCTTCTTGTCCCCCGAATTAAGAAGGGGATCACGATGGCCGACATCGAGACTTCGGAACAGCCCGGCAAGCCGTTGATCAGGACCGGGGCCGAGCAGTCGTGGGATCCCGAAGATCTGGCCGTGGCCCAGGGCAAATACCCGACGCCGGCGAACATCGCCCGTGCGAAGGCCGAGCTGGAACGGGACGGCGCGGCCGCGATCGAACGCACCGTCCCGTAAAAGAATCAAGGGAGTGCGACGGTCGTACCGCTGCTAATCGCTTTCTCGGCGGCGGCGAGCACCGCCGTGACATCCGCGCCGAACCGGACGTCGCACTCCGGCGAGGCGCCGCCACCCGCAGCCGTCAGCAACTGATCGATGGCGCGGCCGAGCGCCTCGTCCGGGCTCCAGCGGGCCCGCGGCACGGTCCGCACGCCCGCCTCGCCGGCGAAGACCGCCTCCTCCCGGGCCGCCGCGGCCGGCGCGTCCACCGAGAGCGTGAGCCGGCTGGTGGCGCCGCCCTCGTGCTTCAGCAACAGGTGGGTCAGGTCGCTCGTGCCGGCCATCCCGGCCACCTCGGTCACCCGGCCGAGCACCGGGAGGACCAGGGCCAGCGCGTGCGGGCCGACGTCCCAGAGGCCGCCGCGCTCCCGGCGCCACGGTGAGGCGCCGAACGCGTTGCCCGGCTGGAAGATGGAACCCAGGTGGTCGACGCGCGCCTCGGTCCAGCCGCCGGTCTGCGCGGCCTCGGTCAGGAACGCGGACAGCTCCGGGGTGAACCGCCGGGTGAAGAAGACCACCGAGGCGAGGTCGCGTTCGGCGACGGCGGCCGCGACGGCCTCGGCCTCCTCGGCGCGCACCGCGACGGGCTTGTCCAGCACCAGGTGCCGGCCCGCCTGAGCGGCGTGCAGGGCGATCGGGGCCTGGACGTCCGGCGGCAGCGCGATCGCGACCGCGTCCACGTCGGCGATCAGCTGGTCGGCGTCGGCGTACGCGCGCGTCCCGTGTGCCTGTGCCAGCTCCGCGGCCTTACCGGGGTCACGGCCCCAGACGCCGGTGAACTCCACCTCCGGGTGGGCGGCCAGCGCCGGCGCGTGCGCCAGGTGAGCCCACGGTCCCGTACCGAACAATCCGAATCGCACCGGGCGCACCTCGTGTTCTTCCTGTGATCTCCGCCAGGCGGAAGTTACCAGCACATCACCGCATCAGTAACCTGTGCCGGGTGAACGGTCCTCTGTCGGTGGTGACGATCGTCGCCGCCCTGATCCTCGCGGTGTGGTACCTGGCACGCGCGGCACTCGACCGCGCCCCCAGCCGCACCGACCTGCTGGCCACCGTGGCGCTCGGCGCCCTGGTCACGGTCCTCGTCCTGGTCGCCGTGATCGACCTCTTCGCCGGGAGCCAGCCGCAGGAGCTCGCCACCTTCGGCGGTTACCTGTTCACCACCGTGGCGTTCGCCCCGACCGCGCTGGTGCTGGCCCGGATGGAGCCGACCCGCTGGGGCAACCTGATCCTCGGCATCGGCGCCCTCGTCCTGCCGGTCCTCATCCTGCGCCTGCAGCAGATCGCCTCCGTTACAGCTGTCTGAGGAAGTGCCCGTGTCCGACGAATCCACCGCCACCCGGCCCCGCGACGCCGCGCTGAACAGCGGGATCGGCCGGGTCCTCCTGATGGTCTACGGCATCTTCGCGCTCTCCGCGAGCGCTCGCGCGCTGGTCCAGATCAGCACCCACTTCACCGAGGCGCCGCTGGCCTACCTGCTCTCCGCGGTGGCCGGCCTGGTCTACATCGCGGCCACCGTCGGCCTGGCCCGGGGCGGGCCGCGGGGCCGGCTGATCGCGCTGGTCAGCTGCAGCATCGAGCTGGCCGGTGTGCTGATCGTCGGCACGCTCAGCATCGTGGACGCGGTCGCCTTCCCCGACGACACCGTCTGGTCCCACTTCGGCAGCGGGTACGGCTACGTGCCGCTGATCCTGCCGTTCATCGGCCTCTGGTGGATCTGGCGGCACCGCCCCTGATGCTCTAGTTCTTCCCCTCGATCACGTGCGGGAGGAAGTTGCAGGTGTTCGTGGTCACCAGGCCCTCGGTGCCGACGCCCTCGCGGATGCCCATACCCGCCGGCTCGCCGTCGATCAGCCAGGAGCCGATCACCGGGTGCACGGTGCCCTCCAGCGACTCGAAGGACGGCAGCTCGCGCAGCTCCTGCACGATGTAGCGGCCGTCGGCGCCGTACTCGGACGGCTGACCGGTGATCGGCACGCCGTCCCGGACCAGGGTCACCGAGCCGCCCTCACGGCCCCAGACCGGCTTCTTCGCGTACGACGTCAGTTTCGCGGCCGCGGACGACTCGGCGAAATAGGACGGCAGCAGGTACTTCCCCCGCTCCGGGTCGTCGCCGAAGAGCATCCAGAGCACCGGCAGCAGCGCCTTGTTGCCGAGCAGCGCGGCCTTGTACGGCGGCTCGATCCAGACCGTGCCGCGTTTCTCCGGGTCGGCCATGTTCCGGAAGAAGGCCTTGCCGCCCTCCTCGTGCCAGAACCACTCCCACGGATAGAGCATGAAGATCACGTCGATCGGCTCGGCCAGGTGCTCCTGGCCCGGCGACGGGACGAACAGCACGCGGTCGCCTGCCACGTCCCAGCCGATCTGGCTCATCGCGATCAGCTCCACCGGGTAGCCGGCTTCCTCCGCCGTCGCCATCAGGTACGCGACGTTCATCCGGTCTTCCCCGGACGTCTCGCTCGTCTCGTACGCAAAGAAGATCTTGGGTTTCTCGGGCAGCCAGGTCCGGGCCTCGCGCAACTTATTGATGTTGCGCCGCCACGCGCCGGGGTCGCCCGGCTCGCCGGGAACCGCCTCCCAGCCGACCAGGCGCTCGTGGATGGAGTTCCACTGGCGCCACGGGTGGTCGGTGAGGGCTGTCTGATCCATCCAGTGCCACTGGACGACCGCGGCCTCGACCAGCGAGGTCGGCGTCTGCGCGTTGAACTCCAGCAGTTTCGGGCCGCTGCCGGCGCCGTTGTACCACAGGTCGAAGCGGCCGTAGACGGTCGGCGAGAAGTCCGGCGTCTGCATCGGCAGCCGCATGTCCGGGTCCTTGTCGTAGTGCGTCCACGTTTCCGGGTCGCCGTCGTACCAGGTCCGGATGATCTGCTCGTGGGTGTACTCAGGGACACCGATCTTGGCGAGGAAGCACGTCTCCGGGGTGCAGATGGAGGCGAAGTAGCCCCGCTTACGGCCCTCGACGGTCCGCCTCGGGCACTGCTTCACCATCCACTCGCCGGCCTCGATGCACATCTCGTAGAGGACCGAGGTGGCCGTCTCCAGCTCCTCGATCTCGGCCGCGGTGAAGTCGTAGTACGGTCCCTCCTGCCAGTACGACTGCATCGTGCCGTCCGGCAGCTCGGTGTCGTTGTAGGTCAGTCCGAGGCTGAAGTTGGTGAGCCGCCAGCCGTCCCGCACCGGCCCGTACGCGATCCGACGCACGCCTCAGCCACCCGACTTCGACGAGGACTTGCCGCTGCCGCTGCCGCCCTTGCCGACCACACTCGTCTTGATCGTGCCGTTGCTGATCTTGCCGCTCGCCGGCAGCCCGAACTTGGACCGCGACGCCACGTCGTTGTAGGCGAACTTGCTCCCACCGGCCGGCAGCCTGTGCCCCACCGGGTAACCCCTGGCGTAGCTCGTGCTGTGCCAGATGAAGAAGCCGAGACCCGGATGGTAGGAGTCGTCGTCGTCACAGTAATCCTCGTCGACGACCACACCGTTCGCGTCGGCGCAGTAGAAACCCTCGTCCACGTACTCGTCGTTGTCGCACGCCGCCGCTCCCCCCGCGGCCAGCAGAAGAAAGGTGCTGGTCAGCGACACGCTGCGGGAACTCATGCGTCGGTTCATGATTTCTTTGTAACTCTTCTCAGCAAGTTGCCAGCTCAGTCCTGGGGTCCACCGGCCACATAGATGACCTGTCCGGTCACGAATCCCGCGCCCTCGCTCGCCAGGAACGAGACGGTGTGCGCCACGTCCTCCGGCCGGCCGGCCCGGGCGACCGGGATCGCGCCGACCGCCGCCTTCTCGAAATCGGCGAAGTCGACGCCGACCCGGGCCGCGGTGGCCCGGGTCATGTCGGTGACGATGAAGCCCGGCGCGACCGCGTTCGCGGTGATGCCGAACTTCCCCAGCTCGATCGCGAGGGTCTTCGTGAAACCCTGGATCCCGGCTTTCGCGGCAGCGTAGTTGGCCTGGCCCCGATTGCCGAGAGCAGACGTGCTGGAGAGGCTGACGATCCGGCCGAAACCGGCATCCACCATGTGCTTCTGCACCGCGCGGCTGAACAGGAACGCGCCGCGCAGGTGCACCGCCATCACGGTGTCCCAGTCGTCCTCGCTCATCTTGAAGAGCAGGTTGTCGCGGAGCACGCCGGCGTTGTTGACCAGCACGGTCGGCGCGCCCAGCTCGGCGACCACCCGCTCCACGGCGGCGGCGACCTGCGCCGGGTCGGCGACGTCGGCGCCGATCGCCACCGCGGTGCCACCGGCGTCGTGGATCGCGGTCACGGTGTTGGCGCAGGCGCCCTCGTCCAGGTCGACGACCGCGACGGCCAGGCCGTCCTTGGCGAGCCTCAGGGCGATGGCCTCACCGATGCCGCGGGCGGCTCCGGTCACGATGGCCACCCGGCTGGGTACGGACTGCGACATTGCGGCCTCCGACGGACTCCGGGACGCATCAGCGATGCTCCTGGTGTGATCTTCACTGCTCCTGGAGCCCGACTCTAGCGGTGATCAGGCCGTCCTGCGCAGCCGGATCCACCGGTAACCGTGCCCCTCGACCCGGATCTCGTCCAGCTTGCCGGGTTCCGGGTACTCCTGGTCGGCCAGCACGTCGTTGGGAAGCTCGGCCTCCTCGGCGAGACTGCCCAGATCGACCACGGCCGGTTCGGTGCCGAGATTGTGCACGAACACCATCGTTCCGGTAGCGGCGTCGGCCCGGTGCACCAGCACGCCACGCGGCGCCGGCACGTCGACGTGGGTGCAGGTCCCCCGGCCGATCTCCGGCGCCTCCTTGAGGGTGCGGATCATCCGCTCGAACCAGGACAGCAGCGACCGCGGGTCCTGTCGCTGCACCGTCACGTTGACCTTCTCGAAGCCGAACTCGCCACCGGAGATCACCGGCCGGCCCAGCTTCGACGGGTCCGCGCTGGTGAACCCGCCGCTCGGCAGCATCGACCACTGCATCGGCGTGCGGATCGCGTCCCGGCCCTTGAGCGACAGGTCGTCGCCCATGCCGATCTCCTCGCCGTACCGCAGCACCGGCGTGCCCCGCAGGCTGAACTGCAGCGCGTACGCCAGCTCCAGCCAGCGCCGGTCGTTGCCGAGCATCGGCGCGAGCCGGCGGCGGATACCACGCCCGTACAGCTGCATGTCCTCGTCCGGGCCGAACCGGGCGAACACGTCCTGCCGCTGATCAGCGGTGAGCCGGGACAGGTCGATCTCGTCGTGGTTGCGCAGGAACGTGGCCCACTGCCCGCCCTCCGGCAGTTTCGGCGAGTCCCGCAACGCGTCGATGATCGGCTCGGTGTCCTCGCGCGCCAGGCCGAGCACGAGCCGCGCGTTGAGCATGAAGTCGAACAGCATGTGGATCCGGTTGCCGGAGCCGCCCTCGTCACCGAAGAACCGCACCAGCTGATCGGGCTCCACATTGGCCTCGGCCAGCAGCACCGCGTCACCGCGTCGCCACTGCACGTGCTGGCGCAGCTCGGACAGGAAGTTCATGTCCTTCGGCGAGTTCGGGTTGCCCGGCTCGGTCTCCTCGATGATGAACGGCACCGCGTCCATCCGGAACCCGGCCACCCCGAGCTGCAGCCAGAACGAACAGATCTTCTTGATCTCCTCGCGCACCGCCGGGTTCTTGATGTTGAGGTCCGGCTGGAACTTGTAGAACCGGTGATAGAACCAGAGCTTCGCCGTCCGGTCGTAGCTCCAGGTCTCGTTCTGCTCGCCGGGGAAGACCATGCCCTGGTTACGGTCCGGCGGTGCGGTCTCGCTCCAGACATACCAATCCCGGTACGGCGACTCCGGCGAGCTCCGTGCACTCTGGAACCACGGGTGCTGGTCCGAGGTGTGGTTGACGACCAGGTCGATGATGACTTTGATGCCCCGGTTGCCGGCCTCGTGCAGCAGTTCGGCGAAGTCCCCGAGACTCCCGAACCGCGGATCCACGTTGTAGAAGTCCGACGCGTCGTAACCGTCGTCCCGCCCCGGCGAGGGGTGGATCGGGTTCAGCCAGAGACACGTCACACCGAGCCGTGCCAGGTAGTCCAGGCGCCCGATCAGCCCCCGGATGTCCCCACAGCCGTCCCCGTCGGAGTCAGCGAAGGAGTCGATGTCGAGACAGTAGACAACCGCGTTCTCGTACCACCGGTCACTCATGCCCCTGTTTCTTAGCCTCGCCCCCACTCGCCGAAACGTCCGGCCCGCCCCCACCCCCCGACCACGCCGAGGGTGAGAGCCGCGAGCGGGACCAGGGTGAGCGCGAGCGCACCGGCCGTCACCCGCCCCGGCGCCACACCGGCCGTGGCCTCGTCGAGCACCAGCGCGTCCCACCACGCCAGCATCGTCAGCGGCCCCACGACCACCGCCGCGAACAGGGCCGCGCATCGGCTGCGCACCCCGCGCGGCGCGCACGTCACCGCAGCCGCGCCGAGGCCGAGCGGCAACCAGAAATCGAACATCTCGGCGGACAGCGGCGCCGGCAACGGGATCGACAGGTCGGCGAGCACCAGCGTCCACCCGAGGACCGCGACCACCGCCGCGCCGGCCAGCCACGAACCGGACCGGCCCAGCACCCGCAGCGGCGGACGACCCGGCGCCGCCGCCAGGAACGCCCCGAAGACCAGCACCGCCACCGCCGGCGTCCAGGTGAGACGCACCGACTGCCAGGGCGCGACGCCGGCCCAGAACGCGATGGTCCCGATCTGCGCGAGGGCCGCCACCCCGGCCAGGACCGCGGTGACCCGCCGCAGCCCGGCGACCGCCGCGACGGCCACGGCACTCCAGGCGAGCGCCCGGATGCCCGGCTCCGCGATCAGCAGCCCACCGCCGGCGCCCAGCCCGTCCCCGCCGCTCACGCCGAGCCCGCGCCCGGCACTCATCGCCGGCCAGCCGTCCGTCCCGCCACCGGTGGACAGCCACGCGCGGAGGCCGTCGACGAAGGCGTCGATCGCGTCGGTCGCCAGCATCAGGGCGAGCGCGAAACCGGTGAGGGTGGCCGCGTCGCGCCAGCCCGGACCCCGCAGTGCCCGGGCTGACCAGCCGAGACGGGCCGTGAGGCCCGCACCCAGCAGGTCCACCGCGTCGGCCGGGGAGGGGAAGCGACGGCCGGGCGCGGCACCGGACATCAACACCCCCACCATCTCCTCCTCATAGGCAGCACGGTGACCCGCCGGATAGACCCGCAGCAGCCGCCGGTAGCGGCGTTCCAGCGGTGAGGCGCTCATCCGGCGCCCTCGGTGAGCCGGGACCTCTCGAACCGGGTGGTCAGGTGAGACACCACCAGGAACGCCGCCGCCGGGATCAGCACCAGCGCGGTCCACTGGAACGGGTTGATGAGCTGGGTGGACTCCGGGTGGCGCATGTTGTACTCCACGAAACCGTCGAAGCCGGAACGCACCAGCGGCACCGCGGCCAGCACCGGCGCGGCCCAGGCCAGCAGCCAGCGGCGCACCTCGGGGTCCTGCCTGATCACCGCGAACACGACCAGGGCGACGACCCCGAGCATCACCAGGGCTCCGACGCGAACTTCCGTCACGGTCTCGGCGTCCCAGATCGGCGCGGCGCGGTCACCGAGCAGGAGCACCTCGAGCATCCAGCTCGGTGACCACAGGTTCAGCAGGCCCAGCGAGGCCACCAGCGCCGCGGCGGCCAGCATCGGGATCAGCCCGCGCGGGCGGCCCGCACCACGGGCCGCGACCAGGCCGGCGACCAGCACCACGGCGGCGGCCACGATGAGCCAGTAGGCGTTGAGCACCATGGCCGGCGTGTCCAGATACCACCGGGCGGGAGCGGCGATCTCTCCGGCCAGCCCGGCCGAGGCGCCGGCGAGACCCAGAAGCCGCCACCCGAGAAGGGCGGCGAGCACGACCACCGACCACCCGGCCACCCGCAGCGGATCCACCGCGTCGAACTCTCGCCACTCGTGCGTTATGGGGTTGACCAGCGGGATCATCCGCCGCAGCGCGACACCCAGCAGCAACAGCGCGCCGAAGAGCTGGACCACCCCGGCCGCCCGCCGCAGGCCGGCCGGCACCGGCACCCGCCGCAGACGCACCACCAGCGCCGACCGGACCAGATCGATCACCTGGCCCGGACCGGGCCGCCCCTCGGCTGCCAGCACCGCGAGCATCTCCTCCTCGTAGTCCCGGCGGAAGTCGCGGGGATAGAGAGCGAACAACCACCGCTGCGTGCCGCTCATGCGGGCGCTCCCCCGAACTCGGTGCGACGGGCGCGCAGGCGGCTGTCGGCGATCGCGGCCTGCTCGCGCAGGCGGGCGGTCTCGGCGGCCAGGCTCTGCTCGCCGGCCGCGGTGAGCCGGTAATAACGCCGGAGGCGGGACTGCACGACCTCCTCGCGGTCGACCTCGATCAGGCCCTCGGCGCGCAGCCGGTCGAGGGCGGCGTAGAGAGTGCCGGCGCGGAGACGGACCCGGCCGCCGGTCATCGCGGACACGTCCTCGATCACGGCATAGCCGTGCCGGGGCTCCTCGGCCAGGGCAGTGAGAACCAGGAAGGTCGGCTCCCGCATCGGCGCATCGCTCATGCCGGCAGCATATACCGATCGTCGGTATATACGCCATGCGGTTCGTACGCTGGCTGTCGGGTAACACCAGAGAAACCAGGGGAGGACGACACATGGCCGAAAGCGATCTCGGAAATCTCGGCGGCCTGACCGGATGGGTCGCCTCGGTGATCGAGTCGACCGGTGAGATCGGCGTCGGCCTGCTCGTCGCGCTGGAGAACCTGATCCCGCCGATCCCCAGCGAGATCGTCCTCTCGATGGCCGGCTACCTGGCGAGCGCGGGCCGGGTCAACCTGGTGCTGGTCTGGATCGCCGCCACGGTCGGCGCGCTGGTCGGCGCCTTGCTGCTCTACTGGCTCGGCCGCGGCCTCGGCGAGGAACGGCTGCGCCGCTGGCTGGACAAGGTGCCCCTGGTCGACCTCGACGACCTGGACAAGGCGGACCGCTGGTTCGAGAAGCACGAGCGGGCCACCGTCCTGTTCGGACGCTGCGCGCCGGTGGTCCGGAGCCTGGTCTCCATCCCGGCCGGGGCGAACCGGATGCCGGTGGGTCAGTTCGTCCTGTTCACCGCGATCGGCAGCGGCGTCTGGAACGCGCTATTCGTCGGCGCCGGTTACGCCCTCGGCAACCGCTGGCAGGACGTGGAGAAGTACAGCCACTGGTTCGACTACGCCATCTGGGCGTTCTTCGCGATCGCGATCGGCTCCTGGGTGGTCAAGAAGGTGCGCAAACGGCGTCGCGCGGCCGCCCGTGAGGGCGACCGCGCGTCAACCGGCTAGCCGGTTCAGAAGCCGGCGCTCACCTTGGTGAACGCCCAGTCCGCCTGCGCGATGCCGGAGCAGTCGGAGACCACGCCGCCACCGGCGCAGCCGCGGTCCCGGTTGACCGCCCAGAAGGCGAAGCGGGCCAGGCCGTTGTTCCGGGCGTAGTCGCGGATCCGGGTCCAGGTCTCGACGGACGTCACCTCCTGCTGGTCGGAGAGCCCGTTCATGCCGGAGATGCCGATCCGCGAGTAGGCCTGCGCGTCGGTGTACCCGAACGTGCTCTTCAGGACGTTCTTCAGGCCCTCGGTGGCGCCGACCGTGCTGGCGTACATGTCCGCGCCGCCGCTGAAGTCGAACGGCATCTGGGTGAAGACGTCGATGTTCGCGTTCTTCGCCTTGGCCTGCTGGATCAGCCGGACGCCGTGGGCGTTCGGCCCGGTCGTGGTGGTGCCGAAGGTGAGGATGGTCTTCACCGACGGGTTCTTCTGCTTGACGATCTTCAGCGCGTCAACGATCCGGTCCGCCACCACGTAGTTCTCGAACTCGTCGGTGTTCTCGATGTCCACGTCGATCGCCTTGAGACCGAAAGCGTCGATCACCTTCTGGTACGCCCCGGCGAGCGCTTCCGGAGTCGAGCAGTTCGGGCCGAGCTTGTTGCCGCTCCAGCCACCGATCGACGGGATCACGTCCGCCCCGGCCGCCCGGATCGCCGCGATGGTGCTGGCGTGCGCGCCGCCGGTGAGACCGGTGGAACCGTCCCAGGCCGGGTTGCAGCCGTTGCTGGCGAGGACGAAGGCGATGGTGAACGCCTTGATCCCGGTGGCGTTGACGACGGTGGCGGGCGCCGGCGGGTTGCCCCAGCCCGGGTAGATGTACGGCGCGGCCGCCATCTTCGTCCCGGTCGTCGGCGGCGGGGTGGTCGGCCCGGTGGTGGGCGGGGTGGTCGGGGGCGTGGTGCCACCGCAGACGCCGTTGTCGGCCCAGACCGCCCACTGCGAGCTGTTGGTGGCCGGCGACTCGTTCTGGGTCCACCACTTGGCGGTGTAGTTGTGACCGTTCTGCGAGGCGACGTTGTCCTTGACGTAGACGGCGCTCGCGCTCCAGGCCGGGGCACACGCGACGGCCGCGTTCGAGGTGGCCATCGGGAGGACCGCGGCGGCTGTTCCGGCCGTCGCGACCGCCGCGATCACGGCGATCTTCCTGCTGAGTTTCACGGGACGCTCCGAGAGGGGAGGGGATCAGGGGAGGGTGGCGAGGTGCGGGTCGACGGTGTTGGCCCAGCTGGTGCCGTTGGTGACGTCCCAGTTGATGGACCAGGTCATCGCTCCGCGGATTCCCGGGTACGTGGCCGGGGGCTTGAAGGTGCCGCAGTTGGTGCCCCGGGCGAGGCAGTCGAGCGCGGCGTTGACCACCGACGGCGCCACGTATCCGCCGCCGGCCGCCCGGGTGCTGGCCGGCAGGCCGAGGGCGATCTGGTCGGGGCGCAGGCCGTTCTGCAGCGGGATGCAGGCGAGGGCGGTCAGGAAGTTGACGGTTCCCTGGCTGTACGCGGCGTTGTTGTCGCAGCCGAGCATGGAGCCGGAGTTGTAGTACTGGGTGAAGACGACGGTGAGGATGTCCTTGATGTCGAGCGCCAGCTTGAAGTACGAGGACTGCGGACTCTGCATGTCGATGGTCTGCGGCGCCATCGTGATGATCAGGTTGCTGCCCGCCTTGGCCCGCAGTGACCGCAGGGCGCTCGCCATGTAGGTCGGGTTCAGCCCGTTCTCGAGGTCGATGTCGACGCCGTCGAACCCGTAGGTCCGGATCAGCGAGTGCACCGAGTCGGCGAACGCGGTGGCGGCCGCCGTGCTGTTGACCGCGACCGTGCCCTTCTCGCCGCCGACCGAGATGATCACCTTCTTGCCGCGCGCGTGCAGGGTGGCGATGTCCGCCTTGAACTGCGCGTCGGTGTATCCGCCGACCGCGGTGGCCAGGCCCGGGTCGAGATTGAAGGTGACCGCACCGGCCGTCGTGGTGGCGTCGGCGAAGGCGACCGCGATCAGGTCGTAGGCGGCGGGGACGTCGGCCAGCTTGAGGGGCGCGGCGCCGTTGTCGAAGTTCTGCCAGTACCCGGTGATGAAGTGCGCCGGTAGCGCCCCGTTGCTCGGAGACTGCGAGGTCGAGGGCGAACTCGACGGCGAGGAGGAGGGGGACGACGACGGGGACGACGAGGGCGAGGTGGAGGGCGACGACGAGGGGGACGACGACGGCGAGGGATTGACCCCGCCCTCACACACCCCGTTGTCGGCCCAGACGTCCCACTGCCCACTCCGGACGGACGGGGACTCGTTCTGCGTCCACCACTTCGCGGTGTAGTTGTGGCCGGCCAGCGAGACCACGTTGCCCTTCACGTACACGGCGGACGAGTTCCACGCGGTGGCGCAGGCGGTGGCGGCCTGGGCGTTGCCCGCGAACCACGTCGCCGCGCCTCCGGCGACGAGCGCCGTGACCGTTGCGAGGATGACCGATCTGGAGCGCTTCATCGACGTCCTTCCGTACACACTGTGAGGTGTATCAATCTTTAGGACTGTTAACAGTAAAAGTAAAGAGTGACAGCCTTAAACATCCTTAAAAATCTTCGGGTACGACAATGGGCCGCAACCGCAGGTCAGCGGCTACGACCCATCAAAATCAGTCGTTAAAAAGTATTACCGTCGGAACTGGATCCAGTTGAGGTTCACAAAGTCAGCGGGTTGACCGCTACTGAACGTCACGAACACCGTGTGCATGCCCGTCACGTTCGAGACGTTGCCCGGAATCGACTGCCAGGTCTGCCATCCGCCGGTGCCACCGAGCGCGAAGCTGCCGATCGGCGCGTTGCTCCGGCTGTCGAGCCGCACCTCGACCAGACCGCTGACTCCCCCGGCCGCCCCGGATGCGACACGTGCCACGAAGTCCCGCACTCCGCCCGTACCGAAATCGACGTTGTTGAACTGCAGCCAGTCACCGTTCGCGATCCAGCCGACGTCCTGGCCGCCCTCCGCGCACGTCTCCACCTGGACTCCCGCGGACGCGTTGTAGGACTCCGCCTCGATCCGGGAGTACGCGTCCCGGGTGGAGCCGCCGGACGTGGGCGAGGTGGTCGGCGTGGTGCCGCCGGAGGACTGCCAGACCGCCACGTAGTCGACGAGCATCGGGACGCCAGGCTGGGTCTGCGCGGTGGGACCGCCGCCGAAGGCCGCCGGGAAGCCGCCGCCGATCGCCACGTTGAGGATCACGAACATGCCGTGGTGGGTCGCGTTGTTCCAGGTGGTGGCGTCGACCGCAGTCGAATTGAGGGTGAAGTAGTTGACCCCGTCGAGGTACCACCGCATCTGCTCGGGCGAGGTGCTGCGGTCGTACTCCACGGCGTAGGTGTGGAAGCTCGACAGGCAGCCGCTGCAGGCGCGCTCACCGCTGGTCAGACCGGTGGTCTCGTTGCACGGGCCGCCCGGGTTCGTCCCGCAGTGCAGGGCCGCGAAGACGCTGGACCGCCCGTTGATGTTCTCCATGATGTCCCACTCGCCGATGCCCGGCCAGTTGGTGGCGCCGACCGGGCGGGCCGCGTCGCCGAGGGCCCAGAACGCCGGCCAGTAACCGGCGGCCGCCGCGCCCGTCACGTTCGGTTGCTGGATACGCGCCTCGATCCGCACCCGGCCGCCGACCGGCGCGGCGAAGTCGGTCCGCTGGGTCTCCACCCGGCCGGACGTCCACCGGCCCGCCGAGTCCCGGAGCGGCTTGATCGCCAGGTTGCCGCTGCCGTCCTGGTACACGTTCGCGGTCGAGTCGGTCATCGTCTCGACCTCGCCGGTGCCCCAGTTGGCGGCGCCGCCCGGATATCCGGTGCCGGCGGAGTAGAGCCAGTTGCCGCGGTTGAGCCCGGTGCCCGCGGCACCGGTGAAGTCGTCGCTGAAGACCAGCGTCATGCCGGACGGCGGCGGGGGCACCGCCGCGTCGGCCGTGGTCACGATCGTCACGGAGGCGGCCACCACGAGAGCGGCCGCGGCGAGAACTCGGAGACTTCGCATGGGGACACACGCCTTTCGAGGGGGACGAGAGAGCGCTCTCACGGCAGTTTCACGCTTGTTACACGGTGTGTCAACATGTACGAATGTCAATGCTTAGCGGCACGTCCCCACGGGTACTTGGCGGCCCATGGACACCGCCACCGAGGGGACCACGCTCCCCGCGGACATCGCCGCCGAGGCCGAGCGCCACGATCTGCTGACCCTGGGCATCGAAGAGGAGTACCTGCTCGTCGACGCGGCGGAGCCACGCGCCGTGGAGGCGGTCGACGACGTCTTCGCCGAGCTGCCCGAAGAGATCCGGGGCGGCGTTCAGCACGAGTACTACCGCAGCCAGATCGAGGTGGCCAGCCCGCCCCGGCTCGACCTCGCCGACCTGCGCGCGGAGATGACCCGGCTGCGGTCCGGCGTCGCGGCTGCCGCCGAACGCGCCGGCGCCCGCCTGGTCGCGGTCGGCACCGGCCCGGCCGCCGGGCCCAACCTGCGGATCGTGGACAAACCCCGGTACCACCGGATGCGGGACCGTTTCGGCGACCTCTCCCCCGGTCAGGGCATGTGCGGCACCCACGTGCACGTGAGCATCCCGGACCCGGAGACCGGCGTCAAAGTCCTCAACCACTTGCGCCCGTGGCTCCCCGTGCTGCAGGCCGCCGCCGCCAACTCCCCGCTCTTTGCCGGGCGCGACACCGGGTACGCCAGCTGGCGCTCGATGATGTGGGAGCGCTGGCCCACCGTCGGCCCGACGCCGTACCTGCGCTCGCACGAGCACTACCTGACGCTCATCTCGGACCTCGAGGCGAGCGGGGCGATGCTCGACGAGGGGATGCTCTACTGGTACGCCCGGCTCTCCGCGAACTACCCCACCGTCGAGATCCGGCTGGGCGACGTGACCCCGACCCTCGACGACGCGATGCTGCTCACCGCGCTCGCCCGGGGCCTGGTCGCGACCCTGTTGCGCGAGGTGCGCGACGGCATCGAGGCCCCGGACGTGGAGCACCCGCTGCTGATGGCCGCGCACTGGCGTGCCGCGCACGACGGGCTGGAAGGGCTCAACATCGACATGGCCACCCGGGAACCCCGGCCGGCCTGGCGGCTGATGCGGCAGCTCTTCGACTATGTGCGCCCGGAGCTGGAGCGACACGGTGACCTGGAGACCACGACGGTCCTGATGGGACGGCTGCGGGCCGGCGGGACCGGTGGGGCACGGCAGCGCGCCATGCTGGCCCGGGGCGCCTCGGTCGCGGACGTGGTGGACGAGCTCGCCCGCCTCACGAAAGCGACAGAACCGGACCGATAAGGATCACACCCCTATCGGTGCGGATATTGCTGAGCGTAGTCACGTACGGTGACCTGGGGAAATCACCGTACGTGGTAGTGAGATGACCGATTCGGTATCGCGTTCGATCATGCCGCACGGTAGGCATGACGGATGTTTCCGCACAACCCGCGCCCAGCAGCACCGACGTCGGGTGTGGACGGCGCGAAAGGCGGGCGGCACCGCAGGGCGGAGACGTCGGCCGAGAGCGTCCCGGGCCCCTCCCGGGCCACCCGCCGGACCCGCGGCAGCAAGCCGCGCACCGCCCGTCATGCGCGCCGCACCCCCTCGGCGCAGACCGGCGCCCACCGCGCACCGGGGACGCTGCCCGTCGAGGAGTGGATGGCCGCCGCGCGGAACCGGCCGGCGCTGCTGCTCGGCACCCTCGTCGTCGCCGGCGTGCTGCTCGCCTCGGTGCCGACGATCCCGCAGCAGGACGGCGAGCCGACAAGCGTGATGAACGCCGCGGCGCAGGCCGTCGCGTCCCGGGTGACCAACCCCAAGGCGACGCCGACCCCGGCGGTCGACGAGGACCCGTGGACCGAGCCCGCCGCCGAGCCCGAGGAGACGCAGGTCGCCGCGCCGCAGCGTCCGGTCGCCACGCCGACCCGGACCCGGCCCACCTCCGAGGCGCAGCAGGCCGGGCGGAAAGCGCCGCGCGGCGACGGCCCGGCCAACTCGCTGGTGACCACCGGCTCCCGCACGGTGACCCTCAGCTTCGACGACGGCCCCGACCCGAACGAGACGCCGAAGATCCTCGACATCCTGGCGAAATACCAGGTGAAGGCGGTCTTCTGCCTGGTCGGCTCGCAGGCGCAGAAACACCCCGACCTGGTCCGGAAGATCACCGAGGCCGGGCATGTGCTCTGCAACCACACCTGGGACCACGATCTGAAGATCGGCAAGAAGAAGCCGGAGCAGATCCTCCGCGACCTGGACCGGACCAACGCGGCGATCCGGGCGGCCGTGCCCGGCGCGGCGATCCCCTACTTCCGGGCGCCCGGCGGCAACTTCACCGTCCGGCTGGTCGACGTGGCCTACTCGAGCGGCATGACGTCGCTCTACTGGGACGTCGACCCGCGCGACTGGTACCACCCGGCCGGCGAGTCCGACGCGGACCACGTGAAGCGGGTGGTGGCCGAGGTCAAGAAGAACACCCGGCCGGGATCGATCATCCTGTCGCACGACTTCAACCAGCCGGCCACGACCACCGCCTACCAGCAGCTGATGCCGTGGCTGACCAGCAACTTCACGGTGGGCCTGCCGGGCTCGGCACCGACGCCGGCCACGACCGCGCCGGCCACCCCCTCGACGCCCGTGACGACGGCTCCGACGCCCTCGGCGCCGGTTGCCACCCCGACGTCGCCGACCCCGGCGCCGCCGGCCGTCTCGGAGTCCCCGGCGGCGCCCGAGGGCGTGGCGGCCGCCGGCGTCACCCCGCCGGCGACGACCCCGGCCGGCTGAGAAGGCCGCGTCAGCTTCGACCCCGGCGAGGTGATCTCGCCGGGGGTCCGCTGACGGCCGGCTGGCACGTCGGGCACCAGTAGAGATTGCGGCCGGCCAGCGGTCCGCGGGCCACATCGGTCCCGCAGACCAGGCACGGCTGGCCGGGACGGCGGTAGACGTACACCTCGCCGCCGTGCCGGTCGACGCGCGGCGCCCGCCGCATCGCCTCCGGGGTGTGCTCGGTGTGGACGGTGTCGATCCGGCCGCGCGCCACACCCTCCTTCATCAGCGCCCGCAGGTCCTCCCAGATCGCGTTCCAGCGCGTCTCGTCGATCGCGGTGCCCGGCGTCTCCGGCGACAGCCCGGCCCGGAACAGCACCTCGTTGGCGTAGATCAGGCCGCAACCGGCCACGACGGACTGGTCGAGCAGGAGCGCGAAGAGCGGCTTGGTGCTGCTCCGGACCCGGATGAACGCCCGAGCCGGGTCCGCGTCGTCGCGCAGCGGGTCGGCGCCGAGCCGGGCCTTCAGCAGGTCCACCGCGGCCGGGTCGAGGACCTCGCAGGCGGTCGGGCCACGCAGCTCCAGCCAGTGACCGGAACCGGTCATCTGCAGGCGCACCTGGCCGATCGGCGCGGGGGCCGGCAGCTCACCGTCCGCGAACTTGCCGTAGAGGCCGAGATGGACATGCACGGTCCGGTCGTCCTCGTAGTGGTGCAGCAGATGCTTGCCGTACGCCTCGGTGTCGCGCAGCACCCGCCCGTCGACGAGCGCCGCGCCGGCCGCGAACCGGCCCTGCGGGCTGCTCACCTCGACCTGCTGCCCGGCGAAGAGCTCGCGGTGACGTGTGGCGAGGCGGTGAATGGTATGTCCCTCCGGCACGCGACCAAGGTATCCGCCGCGCGACGCCGCACGGATTCGGCGTGATGATTGCCACCGCGGCCCGGTTCTGCCGAGAGCGGATTCGCCCTGAGGGGAATCAGTGGCTGTCACGCCACGCCTGGGAGAAGGTGTGAAACGAGAACAGCGATGCGAGAAGGTGGGCTCATGAGCATTGACACGACCATGCGCGGCGGCGGCGCGTCCTTCGACGACCAGGTGTTCGAGCGGCTGCTCCGGGAGCGGATCATCTTCCTCGGCAGCGAGGTCAACGACGAGGTGACCAACCGGATCTGCGCGCAGATGCTGCTGCTGGCGTCCGAGGACTCCGAGCGCGACATCACGCTGTACATCAACTCGCCCGGCGGCTCGATCAGCGCCGGCATGGCGGTGTACGACACGATGCAGTACATCAAGAACGACGTCGCCACCGTCGCGATGGGCATGGCGGCCTCGATGGGCCAGTTCCTGCTCACCGCGGGGACGGCCGGCAAGCGGTTCGCGCTGCCGCACGCCCGGGTGATGATGCACCAGCTCTCCGGTGGCATCGGCGGCACCGCCGCGGACATCGCCATCCAGGCCGAGAGCATGCTGCACATCAAGCAGGTGATGAACGAGCGGATCGCCTTCCACAGCGGGCACACCCCGGAGGAGATCGAGCGCGACTCGGACCGGGACCGCTGGTTCACCGCGCCGCAGGCGAAGGACTACGGCCTCGTCGACCATGTGATCACCACGACGGCCGACGTGCACACCGGCGCCTCGATCGTCTGATCCTCAGCAGCAAAAGAAGGGCACGTGGAGTGACATCCACGTGCCCTTCGTGTCGTTTCCGGCAGGGTGGGGTATAGAGACGCGTCATCACTGATGAAAACTGCTCGGAGGTGCTGACGTGAGGATTCCTTCCTTCCCCCGCCAGACCTCGGCCGATAGCACGGTCGAGGACCGGCCCACCACGACCACGACGCAGCGTGACGACCGCCTGCCGCACCGCTCGCCGGTCGCGACGCGGGCCGGCACCGTCACCCCGCCGCGGGACGAGACCACCACGACCATCCCGGCCACCCGCACTCTTCCCGAGACCCGTACCGAGTCCGAGCGGGCCGCTGCGGTGACCGAGGAGCGCCCGCCGGCCGGCCGCGCCACGGTCGACCCCCAGCCGGTTGCGGACCGCAAGCCGCGCGCCAGCCTGATGGCCACCGCCGGCCTGGTCCTCGGTGTGGCCGGTGCCCTGCTGGTGCTCTCCGGCCCGCTGATGGGTTACGGCATCGGCGTCGCCGCGCTCGGCCTGCTGCTCTCGCTGGGCGGCCTGCTAGCCACCCGTAAGCGGCACGTCGCCGGCAAGACCGACGCGCTGATCGGCATGCTGCTCTCGCTCGGCGCGATCGTGATCGGCGTGCTGGCCCTGACCGGCTCGCTGAACTGGCTCGGCACCGACATGCAGCCGGTGAACGATCTCCGGCAGTGGCTTGACGCACAGTTTGAGACGCGATTCTGACGGGTATCTGACATCCAGCGCCGGTGATGCACCGGCGATCCTCCTCGGAACCGGGACGGCTCATCGTCGTCCCGCCCCGAAAGCCTCCGGCGGTTCGCCGGAGACACCGCAATGCTCTGAGGGACCGGCGGTTCGCCGGTCCCTCAAGCGTGTGTGCAACGAATCGCCGCACTCCCCCGTGATCACGCAACGATCCGCTGCTGGACGCATGGTTGATCCAGGGTTGCCGTCGGTCGATGCCGCATAGCGTCTTCTTCCATGACGTCCTCCGCCATGCCGCGCCGGTATCTCATGTGCCGGCCCACGCACTTCGCCGTCACCTACCGGATCAACCCGTGGATGGATCCGGCGGCACCGTACGACAACGCGCTGGCCGTCAGCCAGTGGGAGAACCTGCGGCAGACGTTCCTCGACCTCGGTCACACCGTCGAGCTGATCGACCCGCTGCCCGGGCTGCCCGACATGGTCTTCGCCGCGAACGGCGGCACCGTGGTCGACGGGCGGGTCCTGGGGGTTCAGTTCCGCGACGCCGAGCGGGCCGACGAGGCCCCGGCGTACGCGTCCTGGTTCCGCGACCGCGGTTTCGAGGTGCACGAGCCGAAGCACACCAACGAGGGCGAGGGCGACATCCTGCTCGCCGGCGACGTGCTGCTGGCCGGCACCGGGTTCCGCACCGCGCACGCGTCGCACGCGGAGACCCAGGAGGTGCTGCGCCGCCCGGTGATCACGCTGCAACTGGTCGACCCGGCGTACTACCACCTCGACACCGCGCTCTGCGTGCTGGACGAGACGAACATCGCGTACCTGCCGCAGGCGTTCTCGCCGGGGTCGCAGGCGGTGCTGCAGCAGCTGTTCCCGCACGCGATCATCGCGACGCCGCAGGACGCGGCGGTGCTCGGCCTCAACGCGGTCAGCGACGGCCGTACCGTGGTTCTGCCGGTGCAGGCCACGGACCTCACGGCTTCCCTGACGAAAGCCGGTTACCAGACCATCGGGGTCGACCTGTCCGAGCTGCGCAAAGCCGGCGGCGGCCCGAAGTGCTGCACGCTGGAGGTGCGCTCGTGACCACCGTCGATCTTCGTACTCCGGATGCGCTGGCCGAGGCCGAGCGCTGGACCGCACACAACTACCACCCGCTGCCGGTCGTGGTCGCCGAGGCGGAGGGCGCCTGGGTGACCGACGTCGACGGCCGCCGCTACCTCGACTTCCTGGCCGGTTACTCGGCGCTGAACTTCGGGCACCGCCACCCCGGCCTGATCGCCGCGGCGCACGCCCAGCTGGACCGGGTGACGCTGACCAGCCGCGCGTTCGTGCACGACCAGTTCGGCGCGTTCTGCCGGGGGCTGGCCGAGCTCTGCGGCAAGGAGCTGGTGCTGCCGATGAACACCGGCGCCGAGGCCGTCGAGACCGCGATCAAGGTGGCCCGCAAGTGGGGTTACCGGGTCAAGGGCGTCGCCGACGAACGTGCCGAGATCATCGTGGCGTCCGGCAACTTCCACGGCCGCACCACCACGATCGTCAGCTTCTCCACCGACCCGGAGGCACGGGCGGAGTTCGGGCCGTACACACCTGGTTTCGTGGTCGTCCCCTACGGCGACCTGGAGGCCGTCCGCACAGCGATCACCCCGAACACGGTGGCCGTGCTGATGGAGCCGATTCAGGGCGAGGCGGGTGTGCTCGTACCCCCGGCGGGGTTCTTCGCGGGTCTGCGTGAGCTCTGCACCGAGCGCAACGTGCTGATGATCGCCGACGAGATCCAGTCCGGTCTGGGCCGCACCGGTCGCACCTTCGCGATCGAGCACGAGGGCGTCGTCCCGGACATGTACGTGCTGGGCAAGGCGCTCGGCGGCGGGATCGTGCCGGTCTCCGCCGTCGCCGCCGACCGGGCCGTGCTGGGCGTGCTGCGACCCGGCGAGCACGGCTCCACCTTCGGCGGCAACCCGCTGGCCTGCGCGGTCGGCGCCGAAGTGGTCCGGCTGCTCGCCACCGGCGAGTTCCAGGAGCGCTCCGAGCGGCTCGGCGCCCGGCTGCACGCCGGGCTGAACGACCTGATCGGCAAGGGCGTGGTCGCGGTGCGCGGACGCGGGCTCTGGGCCGGCGTCGACATCGACCCACTGCTGATGACCGGCCGTCAGGCGTGCGAGCGTCTCGCCGAGCGGGGTGTCCTCGCGAAGGACACCCACGGCTCGACGATCCGTCTCGCACCGCCGCTCGTGGTCACCGAACAGGACCTCGACCACGCGCTCGCGCAGCTGGCCGAGATCCTGAAGAACTAGCGGCCGACCGGGCGGAACGCCATCGTCGGCGCCTCGCCCATCACCGACTCCGGCTGCACCACGCCACCGCTCGCCCACAGCTTCGAGCGGCCGAGGTGCACCCCGGCGTAGAGCTCGACGACGTCCTCGGGACCGAGGATCCGGCTCTCCTGGCGTTTCAGGGAGAGCCGGGCGTCGTCGTCGGACGAGCCGCCCGGGCGGATGCCCGAGCCGTTCGTGCTGACGTCCTGCACCGTCACCTCCTCGCCGCGCAGGCTGAGCCGGACGTGCCCGCGGCTGATCCACTTGCGGGCGTCGTCGCTGAGCCACTGGCCGAGCATGACGCCGTCGCCGCCCTCGGGCGCCCGGCCGACCACGACCGGCTTGTCCTCGGAGACCACGAACCGCTGGCGGATCACGCCGTCGATGCGCACCGAGAAGACCTCGGTGCCCGGCCGAGCGCCGGCGTCGCGCAACCGCTCACCGTGCCGCGGGCAGGTCGGCACGCCGGCCCGCAGCGCGGGCGGCGGCTGGGAGACCGGGCTGGTGTAGGTCCGCATATCGGAGAAGAAGCTGTCCGAGTCGCCGCTGCTGCCGTAACTCGTGCAGTTCGGCGCCGGGCAGCTCCAGACCCGGGCGAGCAGGCGCTCGCCGAGCGGGGAGCGCGGCACCGGAGGCGCCACCTCGCCGCGGCCGACCCGCGGGACAAGCGTCGGGCCACCCTGGTTCGACACCAGGGCGAGAAGGCGGCCGGGATCGGCCACCCAGGGCCGGCGGTCGCGGAACCGGTCCTCCCGGTCCCGCGTGAGCACCGGCAGGCCGAGCATCTCGGCCACCTCGAGCACCCGGTCGTCGAGCTGCGGAACGACCTCGATCTTGCCGTCGTCGGCCCAGCGGCGGACGACCATCCGCTCGTTCGACGTGAGGTCGGTGTCCGAGATGAGGCCGCGCGGCGCGACCGCGTAGACCGGCACGTTCTCCTCGGCGACGTAACGACCGAGCGCATCGACCAGCAGCCCGAGGCGGACCAGGCTGGCCGGGCGACCACCGTCGAGATCCGCGTAGCGGACGACCTCCGACAGATCGACCACGGCCCGGGCGAGCGCCGGGTCAGTGGTTAGCCGGACCTCGATGGCGTCGAGGACCTTGCTGACCTCGAATCTCACGAGTCCTCCCCATGGGTAACGCGTACCGGCCCATCATGCCCGCCACATGATCCGCCGAGAAATCCGGGCGTCCGCGAGGCCGGACTTGTCCGTTTGCGAAGTCACCCCTCCGGGAACCTGACGATAGACCGGCGTCACATTCCAGGAGGGACACACAATGCGGAAAATCGCCATTTATACGGCGACCGCCACGCTCGCCCTGACGGGTTGCGCCAACGCCGACACCTCGTCACCCGCGCCCTCCACCTCGGTGGAGGCGGCCCCCAGCGTCACCGCGACCGCCGACCCGGCCGCCACCGCCGCCCTGGGCAAGGCCACCGCCGCGCTCGGCAACACCAGCTGGACGATGACCGTCACGGCCGGCAGCGGCTTCACGATGACCGCGCTGCTCGACCCGCCCGGCGGCAAGGGCACCGCCGAGCTGACCGCGAGCGGGCCGAACACCGAGATCACCGTCAAGTCCCTGCTGATCGGGCAGGATCTCTGGGCGCAGATTCCCACCATCACCAAGGACGGCACCTGGACCCACCTCGACATGAGCCGGCTGCCCGAGGGCGCCGAGGTCGGCCTGCGGCCCGGCCGGATCGACCCGGTGGACAGCGCGAACCTGCTCGCCTCGACCACCGACGTGCGGTCCACCGGCGGCAACTCGTACTCCGGCACCGTCGACCTGACCAAGGCGGCGGGCATCGCCGGCCTGGACCGGGTGACCATCGACGGGTACGGCTCGGCGGCCCGGCGCGTCCCGTTCGTCGCCGCGCTCGACGAGCAGGGCCGGCTCGCCACGCTGACGCTGCAGCTGCCCGCCGTGAACGGCACCACGATCGCCCCGGTCGAGGTCCGGTACACCGATTACGGCCGTACCGTCGACGCCGAGCCGCCCGCGGCCGCGACGGTCGTCGAGGCCCCGGAGAACGTCTACCGCGCTCTGGGCGGCTGAAGCCGCGGGAGCGGGAAGTCCGGCGGGTGGTTGTCGTCGATCCACGCGTCGATCCGGGCCCACCAGTCGTAGAGCCAGTCGACCCGCTCCTGCTCGCCGGCCGGCACCTCCTCCGGCGGCACGCTCCAGAACCTCATCACCAGACGTTTGTCCATCGGCAGCTCGCGCCAGACGTCGGACACCGTGACCATCCGGTCCAGGCCGGTGTGCGCCACGAAGATCACTCCGGCGTCCGGCGCGGCGTCGATCGCCGCGAACAGGCCACCCGGTTTCGGCGGCAGCAGGTTGTGCAGGTGCGTGGCCCGGTCGGCCATCTCGTCCAGGCCGCTGGCCCGCAGCCGGGCGATCGCCTTCGTCTTGCGGCCGGGCGTGAAGTTCCCGCCCTCCGGGAAGATCACGAACGCGTCGTTGTCGTCGAGGCCGGTGGCGAGCGCGCCGATCTGGTCCTCCAGCGTCGCCGTCCCGGTGCGGCCGGGCGAGATGAACCGGTTGGGCAGGCGGTTGAGCAGCACGTCCACCGCCGGGTCCCACTGCAGGGCCGCCTTCAGCACGATCCGCGGCTCCCGGGCGAACCAGTTGACCAGCGCGTGGATCAGCGTGAACGAGTCACCCGGACCGGCGTGCCGGCTCACCACGATCTCCGGGCGGCCGGGGATCGCGGTGTCCGGATCGGTGCCCACCACGTCGATCGTCAGGTGCAGCGACCAGCGGGCGAACCAGAACAGGATCCGCAGGAACCAGCCCGTCATCACATAGTGCGCACGCTGGAAGAACGCGTTGCGGATCTGCCAGCCGAACCCCGAGGCCACCCAGGTCACGGCGAGGGCGACGAGCGCCACCGCGTCCCAGACCAGGTAGACGACGATCAGGAAGACCAGCCGCGGCACCCGCAGCCGGCCGGGCACGAACGGCGACGCGGCAAGCGCGATCAGCAGCCAGACCGGCAGCGTGGTGACGAGCGTCGTGGCCAGCAGCACCACGAGCGGGGCGATCACGACCCGGCGCACCCAGATCGGCGGCAGGCCCATCACTGCTCCGGCAGCGGGTTCACGTTGGCCGTCAGGTACCGGCGGGACGCGGTGTAGGCCCGGCTGATCCGGCGGCCGACCGCGGCCATGTCCCGGTACGCCCAGGGGGAATCGTCGCGGGCCTCGCCGCCACCGCTCGGAAGAACGTGCACCCGGACATCGTCGGGCAGCGCCGCAAGCTCCCGGGCGAACCGGTGCCGGCGGGCGATCTCGAACGCCACCTGCGCCACCTCCCACGGCCGTTTCGGCACGCTGAGCTGCCGCTCCACCCGGCCCACCTGAAGCACGAAGATCAGTTTCGCGCCGATCCGGACCGCCTCGCCGATCGGGATCGAGTTCACGATGCCACCGTCCACATAGTGCTCGCCGTCGATCTCGGCGGGTGGCAGCAGACCCGGCACGGCCGAGGAGGCCAGCACCGCGTCGACCAGCGGGCCACTGTCGAACCAGTGCTCGGCGGCCCGCTCGATGCTCGCCGCGCAGCACCGGAACGGGATCTTCAGGTCACCGAACGACGTGCCCTCGCCGAGCTCGCTCTCCAGCAACCGGCGCAGCGGGCGCGGCGAGTGCAGATGGGTACGGGCCGCGAACCGGCGCATCTGGCGGCCGAGCGAGTCGCCGTACACCGCCGCGGCCTCCGGCGAGGTCCAGAGCCGCAGCAGACGATCGGTCACCGCCTCGGACGGATCCGCGGCCACCAGCGCCCCGTTGACCGCGCCGATCGACGTGCCGACCACCACGTCCGGCCGGAACCCGGCCCGGAACAGCGCGCGCAGCATCCCGACCTCGACGGCGCCGAGCACCCCACCGCCACCGAGCACGAACGCCACCGGACCGTTGACCATGAGTCCCATCTTGCCTTGACGCCGGTGTGAAGGCATAACGTCGGCGCATGCTGATCGGAGAGCTCGCCGAGCGGGCCGGCACCAGCCCGCGGACCCTGCGCTACTACGAGGAGCAGGGACTCGTCCGGCCCCGGCGCGACGCGAACGGCTACCGGCAGTACGACGACGCCGAGCTCCGCGTGGTGCACGAGATCCGCACCCTGCTGGCCGACGGCTTCGGGCTCGACGACATCAAGCCGTTCGTCGCGTGCCTGCGCGCCGGCAACGAGGCCGGCCACGTCTGCCCCGACGCGGTCGCCGTGCTGCGCCGCCGCCTGGCCGAAGTGGACGGATACCTCACCCAGCTCACCGACGTCCGGCAACGCCTGCACGACCAACTCAACCAAGCGATCGAACACCGGGAGATCCGATGCCTGATGAATCCCTGCTGACCGCCACTGATCAGAACTTCGCGGAGCTCGTGCTGGCTTCGGAGATCCCGGTCGTCGTCGACTTCTGGGCGCAGTGGTGCCCGCCGTGCGGGCCACTCTCCCGCGTCCTGGCCGAACTGGCGGACGAATTCGCCGGTGAGGTCAGGTTCGTCACACTCGATGTAGACGCCAACCCTGCGAGCACCCGTGACTACCGGGTCCACTCCATGCCGACCCTGCTCTTCTTCAGCAACGGCGCCCTGACGAACACTCTGGTGGGCGCCCGTCCGAAATCGATCCTCCGCAAGGCGATCACCGCAGCCGCATCCCCCTACACCAACGCCGGCTGATCGCCTCCCCCGCACGCTTTCCGAGACCCCTCAACCTTTTCCGATACCTCTCAACCCTTTCCGATACGGCCTGATCCCTCCCCAACCGCACCGATCCGTCCCGCCCCGGCCGGGCGACTGACGCCCCTTCCGCCGGCTCACGCCGCCGCCGGCCCCGGCGTCCCCGCACGCGCACGGGGGTCCCGAGCCGTAGCCCAGACATGTGATCAACGTGGGCGCGCGGCGTCCACTACCCCCTCGGTGCGCCGCCCGCCCGTAACGAGCCGAGCCCATCGTGTGCGCTGGCCGCCCTTAACGAGCCGAGCCCATCGTGTGCGCTGGCCGCCCCCTCCGGGGGCGATGCGGTGGCAGATCGTGGAAATGCCGATGCCGACTGGCGCCCAGCGCGGACAAATCGGACGGCCGACAGCACTGAGAGCCAGCTGGGCGAGTCGAGCTGGCTCTCAGTGCTGACCCTGATGGCTTATTCGGTGGGCGTGTCCGTTACCTATGGCCGTCGATGGAGTTATGTGGTCATGTCGATGCAGCCAAGGCCGTGGCCTGAGGTTCCGGAGCAGACTGCGCGGATGGCGCGGGCGGCGTTTCGGAAGGGGAATCTGGCGACGCGGATCCGTGATGAGTTGGGTCAGGTGTATGAGGACGGCCGGTTTGTGGCTGTGTTCGGGGTGCGGGGACGGCCGGGGATTTCTCCGGCGCAGTTGATGATCGTCAGTGTGTTGCAGTTCGCGGAGGATCTCACCGATCGGCAGGCCGCTGAGGCGGTCCGGGACCGGATCACCTGGAAATACGCGCTGGGTTTGGAGTTGGACGATCCGGGGTTCGATGCCAGTGTGCTCAGTGAGTTCCGGGCGAGGCTGGTCGATGGTGAGCTGAGCAGTCTGGCGCTGGACGCGTTGTTGCAGCGGCTGGCCGCGTTGAAGCTGGTCAAGGCCGCCGGTCGGCAGCGCACCGATTCCACGCATGTGCTCGCGGCGATCCGCCGGCTCAACCGTCTGGAGCTGGCCGGGGAAACGGTGCGGGCCGCGTTGGAAGCGTTGTCCGCCGCGGCGCCGGACTGGCTGACCACGGTGATCGACGCGTCCTGGCTCGACGTTTACGGCGCCCGGATCGACAATCTGCGGCTACCGGCCAGCCAGACCCGACGCGACGAACTGCTGCTGCAGTACGGCCGCGACGGCTATCACCTGCTCGATGCCGTGCACCAGCCGGACGCCCCGCCCTGGCTGGCCGAGATCCCCGCGGTCCAGGCGTTACGCCGGATCTGGATCCAGCAGTTCTGCGGCGACACCGACAGCAGCGGCCGGCGGGAGGTGCGACGGCGGGACCCCGCCCCCAGCGGGGACGGTGTCCCGCCGGCCAGAGACCGGATCGCCTCGCCGTATGAACACGACGCCCGTTACGCCACCAAACGCGGTAAGGCCTGGACCGGATACAAAGTCCACCTCACCGAAACCTGCGACCCACCCGAACCCCACACCGCCAGCGGCAGCACCGGACGCGGGGACCACCCGAACCTGATCACCAACGTGGTCACCACCGCAGCCAGCACCGCCGACAACGCGATGACCGCCACCATCCACCAGCAACTCGCCGACAAGAACCTGACCCCCGCCGAACACCTGGTCGACTCCGGCTACCCGTCCGCGCACCTGCTCGTCACCGCCGCCCGCGACCACGGCATCACCCTGATCGCCCCCCTGCTAACCGACAACTCCACCCAAGCCCGCGCCGGCAACGGCTACGACAAAGCCGCGTTCACCATCGACTACGACACCCACCACAGCGTCTGCCCCCAAGGCCACACCAGCAGCACCTGGACACCCACCCAATCCCACGGCACCGACACCATCATCGTCGCCTGGCCCCGACACACCTGCCAACCCTGCCCCGTCAAACCACTCTGCACCACCAGCGACCGCCGCAAAATCGGCCTGCAACCCCGCGACCTGCACGAAGCCGCCACCACCCACCGCACCCAGCAGAACACCAGCGAATGGAAAACCCGCTACCACACCCGCGCCGGCATCGAAGGCACCATCCGCCAAACCACCCACGTCACCGGCATCCGCACCGCCCGCTACCGCGGCCTGCCCAAAACCACCCTCGAACACACCCTCGCCGCCACCGCCATCAACATCATCCGCCTCGACCACTACTGGACCGGCAAACCCCTCAACCGCACCCGCACCACCCACCTCCAACGCCTCAACTTCACCCTCGCCGCCTAACCACCGAATAAACCAGCAGGGTCAGTGCTGTCAGCAGAGTGCTCCGACTGCGCTGAAAGCCAGCCGGACCAGCCGGACCAGCCGGTCCACAGCGCTGCGGCGGGGCCGTTTCGGGCGTACCCGTCAATCGAGCTCGGGCATCGCGACCGGCTGGGGCCGCGGGCGGCACGTGCCGCATTGGACGGCGTCCTCGACCACCAGCGCCTCGGCGCGGTCGCGGAGCACCGAGCGGCTGATCTCCAGTAGGTATGGGCCGAAGCGGGCGTGTTCCGCGCACACCGCGCGCCCGCAGAACCGGCACGTGGCGCGTGCCCCCTCGGCGCAGAACCAGCAGAGCATCGGTGGTTCCTCCTTCGTCCGCGCCGGGGCGGGGAATGTCAGCCGGCGGAGGTGTCGGTGGTGGGCTGGGTCGTCGGGGGATCGTCCGTCGGTTCCTCGGTGGGTTCCTCGGTGGGCTCTTCGGTCGGTTCCTCGGTGGGTTCCTCGGTCGGCTCGGTCGTCGGGTCCGTGGTCGGGGCGGTGGCGGTGGACCGGCTCGGGGTAGGACGGGTCGACGGCGGCGTGGACGTGGCGGACGGGCGGGTGGTCGTCGCGGCGCGGCCCGGGGTGCGGCTCGTCCGGGTCCGGTCCGGCGCCGGGGTGGTGGAGGTGACCTCCGGGGAGGCGGTCTCCGACGGGGTCACCGAGACGCTCGGCTCCGCCGGGAACGTGCCCTCCTCGGTCGGGTCGTCGCTCGGACCGGCCGCCGGCGGTGTGACGACCACACCGTCGCCACAGGTCAGGCTCTCGCCGGATGCGGGGCTCGCGGCGCCGCCGACGGTGACCGTCCCCTTCGCGACGGTCACCGTGACCAGGTCCGCGGCGTACCAGGAACGGCCGCCGTTCACCACGTCGCCCTGGGCGCGCAGCACGGTCAGGGCGAGCGGCCGGTACGCGCCGCTGGTGCTCGTCGTGTCGGCCAGCACCCGGCCGCTGCCCAGAGCCAGCCGGCCGGAGGGCGACGACGTCCGCCCGCGGGCCACCTCGGCGCGGTCCAGCTGGGTGGACGAACCGGCGCAGAGCACCACCGTCGCGCCGCCCGGGAACGTCAGCGTCGCCTGCCCGGCGTCCGGCACCCGGATCTGCGCTCCGGCCGCGACATAACGACGGCCGCCGGCCGGAATCGTGGACCGGTCCGCGAGGGTCTGCCCGCGCTCCACGGTGAGCAGCACCCGCTCGGCCGGCATCTCCGCCCAGGCCGGACCCGGCTTGACGTTGAGTGCCACGCTGACCAGGGCGCACACCAGCAGCAGGCTGGCGAAACCCCACATCCGGCGCTCGAAGTGACCGTCCACGTCGTACTCGGTGGGCGGTGGTGGCGGGCCGGGCGGGACGGCGAGCGGCGGGTGACCGGCGCCGGGGCGGACCGCGACGGGCGCGCTCGGCCGCAGCGACGGCAGCGGGGCGCCGGGACGCACTCCGCCGATCAGGGGCGGCAGGTCCGAGGCGTCCGGCATGATCCAGAGCCGGACCGGGGTACGGGTCTGCGCCACCGCACCGGGGCTGCCGTCGCCGACCGGACCGACCAGGGTGCCGCGCCGCAGCTCGGTGCCGTCCGGCATGGCGATCACGCCGGACTCGACCACCACGGCGTGGGTGGGTCCGGGCAGGACCACCGGCGCGCCCGGTTCCAGGTCGGCCGGGTACGCCGCGGTGATCAGCGCGAGACGCTGGTCGTCCTCGAGCGCGGCGAGCGCCGGGGTGTCGGCGAAGAGCGCCTCCGCCTCCGCGCGCTCCGCCGGCGCTGGGCCGGGCATCGGGCCGACCACGGCGGTGACGGCCTCGGCCGGCACCGCGAGCAGCGTCGCGCCGGCGGCGGCGAACCAGTCCAGCTGCGCGGCGCGACCGGTGAGCGCGGCGGCCAGGCCGACCACACCGCCCGGACCGGCGTGGTGCCGGATCGTGCCGCCCGGATCGCCGGGGCGGCGGCCGTGCAGCGCGCCGTCCGCGACCACCAGGAGGCCGGCCGGGGAATCGCCGGAACGGACCAGCTGGCGGCCGGTCCGCGGGTGCCGCCAGCGGGCGTGCGCGGCCAGCTCGTGCAGCGCTTGCTCGGGCAGGCCGCCCAGCTCGGAGGCGTGCAACGCGGCCAGGCGCCGGGGCAGGTCGGCGTCCCGGTCCCGCTCGGCGGCCCGCTGCCGGGCCAGGCGCCAGGCCCCGGCGAGACGGCCGAGCACGGCGTAGAGGATCGGGGCGGCCAGGCCCAGCACCATCGCGATCAGCAGGAGGCGGCCGAGAACGCCCTCGTGCCAGAGACCGATGGTCAGGCCGCGCACCCGGTCGGTCCAGAGCCGCCCGCCGAGACCCGCCGCGACGGCCAGCCAGAGGAGGCCGAGCAGGGCGTAGAGCGCGACGAGCCGGCCCTCCCGGTCCAGCGCCCGCCAGCGGGTGCCGCGCAGCCGCAGCCGGCCGGAGGACCAGGACAGGGCGCGGGCCCGCAGGTCGGGGATCTCCAGCCAGTCCATCAGCAGGTAGTGCCCGTCGAGCGGCAGCAGCGGGCTCAGGTTGAAGAACGTGTGCAGGTAGAAGAGGAACGCCAGCTTGAACGCCACGCCACCGGTGGCGGGCACGGCGAAACCGATCACCTGGGCCAGCCCGGCCAGGCCGAGCGCGGCGGCCGGACCGGCGGCGGTGACCGCGAGCCGGGCACGGCGGCCCGCCATCCAGACGTCACTGGTGTCGACGAAGACCGAGGGGATGCCGAACTTGAGCATCAGGCCGGCGGCCGGCACCTCGCGCCCGACCCGTTTCGCGGCGAGCGCGTGACCGCACTCCTGAGCCGCGAGCGCCACCACGTTGAGTAGCACCAGGACGACCGCGCCGAGTAGGTAGGAGTCACCCACCAGAAAGAGTGACAGGCTGCCGCGCTGCCAGGTGGCCGCGAACAGCGCCACCCCGGCGACCGCGAAGGCCACCCCGATCCAGAACGCCACCCGGGTGAAGAGCAGCCGTCCCGCCCGCCGGTAGACCGCGCCGACCAGGCCGTCGACGTCGGCGGAGAGGATCCGGCGCCCGCGAGCGGCGGCCGCGAGCGACCCGCCAATCAGTTTCGGCAGCGGTTCCCGGCGCATCTCGCGCAGCGGCCGGAACGCGTCCACCGGCAGCTCTTCCAGCATCCGGTTGGCGGCCAGGTCGGCGACCACCCGGCGGACCTGGTCGGGCGCGAGCCGACCGGCGATCCGGGCGAACTCGGCGACCAGCCGGGCAACCGTGGACGAGCCGTCCATCATCAGGGCGAGCTGGTACTCCTCCGGACCCAGCCGCAGGTACGACGCGCGGCCACCCTCCTCGGGCGAGCGGAGCATGACGTAACGCCCGCCGCGCACCGTGGCCCGATGCCGGACCTCGATGCCGGCACGCAGCACCGGGCGGGCGCCGGACGGGTCAAGCCGGTCGGCGACCCTGTGCCAGAGCCCGGCGTCGGCCGGTCCGGACGGCACCCCGGGTGCTCGCCCGGCCAGGGCTTCCCAGACGTTGGTCCGGGGTTCGACGTACGTCAACTCGCGGGGCCTCTCACTCCAGACAACACCCGAAGGGCGAATGGAGATTAGGCGGTTGCCTGGGCAAACGCGAGTCCCCGGCGGCAAAAGTAGCCCGTTGGTCGCTAAAGGTCCGGAATCACGGCATAGATAGGAATACGGCGGGTGACGCGCCCACCCCCGGGTCACGTCACCCGCCGTAGCGGGAAAGCTCTGGTTACTGCGCCTCTTGCAGGGTCACCGTGACGGTCTTCTCGCTGCCGTTGCGGGTGAACGTGATCGACATCTTCTGGCCGACGCTGCCGGCCTGAACCGCCGCCACCAGGTCGTCCGACTCGTCGATCGCCTTGCCGTCGACCTTGGTCACCACGTCGCCCTGCTGCAGGCCGGCCTTGGCAGCCGCGCTGTTCTGGGTCACGGTGCTGACCAGGGCGCCGCCGTTCTCCCCGTCGGTCACGCTGACGCCGAGCGCCGGGTGGCTGACCTTCTTGCCCTGCATCAGCGCGTTCGCCACGTCGACCGCCTTGTTGCTCGGGATCGCGAAGCCGAGGCCGATGTTGCCGGAGCTCTGCCCGGAGGTGGCGATCGCCGAGTTGATGCCGATGACCTCGCCGTTCGTGTTGACCAGCGCGCCACCCGAGTTGCCCGGATTGATCGGCGCGTCGGTCTGCAGCAGGCCGGTCATCGTCTGGGTGCCCGACGACTGCTGCTGCTGTTGCTGGCCGCCGCCGAACGGGCTCTGCGGGGTCTCCTGCTCCTCCTCGCCGCCGGACTGGATGGTGCGGTCCTTGGCGCTGATGATGCCCGCGGTGACCGAGCCCTCCAGGCCGAGCGGGCTGCCCAGGGCCAGGACCGTGTCGCCCACCTGGCTCTGCGAACTGTCGCCGAACTTGGCCTCTTTGAGGTTGGAGACGCCGGAGGCCTTGACCACGGCCAGGTCGGTGCGCGGGTCGGTGCCGACGACCGTGGCGGTCGCCTTCGTCCCGTCCGCGAAGATGATGTTGACCGAGTCGCCCTGCGCGGTCGAGACCACATGGTTGTTGGTCACGATGTAGCCGTCGGCGCTGAGCACCACGCCGGAACCCTCACCGGAGCCGGTGGTGATCGAGACGACGCTGTCCTGGACCGCCGCGGCGATCTCGGCGAGCGACGAGCGGTCGACCACGCGGGTGACCGAGGAGTTGCTGGTCTGTGCGCTGGGCGCGGTGCCGCCGTCGTCGAGGGCCAGTGCGGTCGCGGCGCCGACCCCGCCCGCGCCGAGCGCGATCACCACGGCGGCCGCACCGGCCAGGAGGATCTTGCGGCCACGGCCGGAACGCCGCTGCTCGCCGCCGGGCTGGGCCCAGACCGGGACGCCCTCGGCGGTCTGCGTGCCGCCGGGCTGCCAGGCCGACGAGTACGCCGCCTGCTGCGCGTAGTCCTGGTAACCGGGCTGCTGGTAGCCGGCGTAGCCGTGCGGCGCCTGGTAGCCCTGGTGCTGGTGACCGTAGGCCGCGTAGGGCTGGCCGGTGACCGGCTCGGGCGCGCCATAAGGCTGGCCGGACGCGGGCTGCGCGTAAGCCGGCTGGGCCGACGCGGGCTGAGCCGACGCCGGCTGGGCCGACGCGGGCTGGGCCGACGTGGGGTGGGTCGCCGGCTGGGCGGCCCACGGGCTCGGCGCCGGGGCCGGCTGGGCCGGCTGGGTGGGCTGGGCCGGCTGGGTTGGCTGCGGCGGGGCAGCCGGAGTGTGGGGTGCCGCGGACTGGTGAGCGGCGGACTGCGCGGCAACCGTCGGCTGCGCGGCGGTCGGCTGCTCAGACTCCACCCGCGCCGCGCTGTTCTCAGCGGCGGCGTCCGCGGGCCGCGGGTCGGTCTCGTTCTCGTTCATGCGCTTAACTCTGCCCCGTCGTACTCGTACCGAACTGTGTTACTCCTGGACGTTTTCTGTGAAGGTTTTATCCGGATTTATGGTCGGCAAAGTGACGCGGAACGTCGCTCCCTTGCCGTCCTCGGACAGAACCTCCACGGAACCTTGGTGCGCGCGGACGATCGCCGCCACGATCGCGAGGCCGAGCCCGGTGCCGGTCGCCTCCCGGGTGGTGTTGCGCGTCCGTGCTTCGTCTGCCCGGTAGAACCGCTCGAAAACCCGTTCCATCTGCTCGGGTCCGAGACCCGGGCCGGTGTCCGCCACCTCGACCACCGCGGTGTCGCCCGCGCCGGCGTGCAACCGCAGCGTCACGGTCGCGTCCGCCGGCGTGTGCACCAGCGCGTTCGTCATCAAGTTACCGATCACCTGGCGCAGGCGGGCGTCGTCCCCGTACGCCACGAGCCGCTCCGGCTCGTCGCGCACCTCGAGGGTGATCTCGCGGTCCGGCGCGGTCGCCTCGGCGGCCTGCACCGCGTCCAGCGCGAGCACCGGCAGCTCCACCGGGGCGAGCGTGAGCGGCCGCTCCCGGTCCAGCCGGGCCAGCAGCAGCAGGTCCTCCACGAGCAGGCCCATCCGGGCCGCCTCGTCCTCGATCCGCCGGACCAGCCGGGCCACCGCGTCCGGATCGGAGACCGCGCCCTGGCGGTACAGCTCGGCGAAACCGCGGATCGTGGTGAGCGGCGTGCGCAACTCGTGCGAGGCGTCCGCGACGAACTGCCGCATCTTCTGCTCGGACTCCAGCGCCCGCGCCTCGGAACCCTGGGCCGCCTGAGCCGCCTCGCGCGCCGACTGCTCGGCCGCGAGGGCCGCCTGCTCGGACTGCGCGCGGGCCTGGAACGCCGCCTCGATCTGGGCGAGCATCGCGTTCAGCGCGCGGGACAGCCGGCCCAGCTCGGTGGTGGGCTCGCCGTCGTTCTCCTCCGGATCGGGGACCCGGCGGGTCAGGTCGCCGGCGCCGATCGCCGCGGCCGTCCGCTCGATCTGCACCAGCGGGATCAGCGTCTGCCGGACCAGCGCCGCGCCGATCGCGGCGAGCGCCACCAGCACCGCGCCGCCGACCAGGAAGTCGACCCAGACCAGCCAGGCGATCACCGTGTCCACCCCGGACATGCGCTGACCGACGTAGAGCGCCGAGTCGTTGTCGGTCCGGACCACGAGCATCCGCCAGGCCAGCGTGCCGTCGACCGACCTCGTCGTGTACGGCGTCCCGTCGTGCTTGTTGATCTCGTCGACGCCGGTCAGGATCTCCGGGAGCTGGTTGTCGGTGTAGTCCCCGCCGACCAGGATGCGCGTGCGGCCCACCCCGCTCACCGACGTGGTGGTGGTCAGGTAGTCCGACGGCAGCACGATCCGGATGGTGTCCGAGCCGCCGGCCTTGAGCCGGGCCAGCGCGAACCGCTTGAGCTCGTCGTCCATCCGGCTGATCAGGTACGTGTTCAGCGCGTAGGTGCTCGTGGCGCTGATCAGCGTGAGCGCCGCGAAGACCAGCACCAGCACCGAGGCGACCAGCTTGGTGCGCAACGAGATCTTGCGCAGGTTCGGGTGCAGCGGGATCGCGCCCCGCACCCGCTCGGCGAGCTTCATGCCCGCGCCTAGACGGCGGGCTTGCGCAGCACGTAACCCACGCCGCGCAGGGTGTGGATCAGTCGCGGCTGCACGTTGTCCACCTTGCGACGCAGGTACGAGATGTAGGACTCGACGATGTTGTCGTCGCCGCGGAAGTCGTATTTCCAGACGTGGTCCAGGATCTGCGCCTTGGAGAGCACCCGGTTGGCGTTGAGCATCAGGTAGCGCAGCAGCTTGAACTCGGTCGGCGAGAGCTGCACCCGGCTGCCCGCCCGGTAGACCTCGTGCGTCTCCTCGTCCAGCTCCAGGTCGGCGAAGACGAGCCGGGACGGCTGCTCCTCGCCGGCCGTGGTGCGGCGCAGCACCGCCCGGATCCGGGCGGTGAGCTCCTCCAGGCTGAACGGCTTGGTGACGTAGTCGTCGCCGCCGAGCGTGAGCCCGCGGATCTTGTCGTCGGTGCCGTCGCGGGCGGTCAGGAAGACCACCGGGGTGCGCTGCCCACCCTCCCGCATCAGGCGGATGACCTCGAAACCGTCGAGGTCGGGAAGCATGACGTCGAGCACGACGAGATCAGGCGCGGAGGTGCGCGCGGCGCTGACGGCCGCACTGCCACTGGTCGCGGTGGTGACGTCGAACCCGGCGAAGCGCAGGCTGGCGGAGAGCAGCTCGAGGATGTTCGCATCGTCCTCGACGACGAGCAGTTTCGCCTCGCTCTGCTTGGGCTGGGTCTGGGCGGCCATGGCGCCATTCTTTCTCCGCCCGCTGCGGCTCCGCTGCACAGTTGCTGAAAATTATCTGTGAGAGAGTCACGCTGCCAGGCGATAGGCCCGTCCGCCCAGGCTGGCCTGCGCGGCACGGGCCAGCGCGCCCCGCCCGGCACCGCTCTCCGGACGCAGCGCGGGAGCGGCCACCAGCGTGACGGTCAGCCGCCGGACCCGGGCCACCCGCAGCACCGAGGCCCAGAGCGTGTCGGCGCCGACGAACGCCGCCTCGGTCGAGTCGTAGCTGATCGAGATCGGGGCCACCGGCGCGCCGGCGTCGATCGCCGCCTGGAACAGAGCGGGGCGGAACGGGCCGCTCTCGGCGCCACAGTACGTCGTACCCTCGGGAAAGACCGCGACCGACCGCCCGGCGCGCAGCGCGGCAGCCACCTCGCCCACCGTCCGCGGCAGCGATTTCGGCCGGGTCCGGTCGATGAAGATGGCGCCGCTGCGGCCCGCCGTCGCGCCGATCGCCGGCCATTGCCGCACGTCGTGCTTCGCGACCAGCCGCACCGGGACGACCGCGTGCAGCGCGACGACGTCCAGCCAGGAGACGTGGTTGGCGACCAGCAGGCTGCCGGGGCGCGGCGCCGGACCGCGCCAGACCAGGCGGACACCGAGGACCGCGAGGATCGCGCGGGGCAGGGTCCGCAGCGCGCCGCCCCGCAGCAGCGCCGCCGGCAGCAGACCCATCAGGAGTACGGCGATCAGCCCGGCCACCCGCAGCGCGACGGTGACCGGAGTGGACGGCGACGCGTCACCGGGACGGCAGTCGTCGCCACACCCCGAAGCAGGCTGCCAGGTCGTGGCAGGGCTGGTCATCGTGGCAGGGCTGGTCATCGTGGCCGGGCTGGTCATCGTGGCCGGGCTGGTCATCGTGGCGGGGCCGGTCATCGTGGCGGGGCCGGTCATCGTGGCGGGGCCGGTCATCGTGGCGGGGCCGGTCATCGTGTCGCGCCCAGGAAGTGCCGCCGGTACCGCGGGTCCAGGCGATCCATCGAGAAGAGCACGTAGAAGTCGGCGCAGTCGAAGGCCGGGTCGTAGGCCGGCTCGCCGCAGACCCAGCTGCCCAGCCGCAGATATCCGCGGAGCAGCGCCGGAACCGCCACCTTGGGGTCGCCGGCGACGCCCTCGGCCGGGGTCCACGGCCGGCGCGGCTTCACCCGCAGCGCCGGCGGGGAGAGGTGCTTGCCGTTGATCCGCTCCCGGACGCCGGCCGCGGTCACGCCACCGTCGCCGAGCGGCACCGAGGCGCAGCCGCCCAGCCAGCGCAGGTTGTTGAGGTGCAGGTACCGGGCGATACCGGCCCACATCAGGTTGACCACGGCCCCGGAGCGGTGGTCCGGGTGCACGCAGGACCGGCCGATCTCGACCAGGTGGTCACGCAGCGGGCGCAGGGCGCTCAGGTCGAACTCGGAGTCCGCGTACCGGCGGCCGGCCAGCTCGGCGGCGCGCGGCGGGAGCATCCGGTACGTGCCCACCACCTCGCCGGTCGAGTCGTCCCGGACGATCAGGTGGTCGCAGTACGCGTCGAACTCGTCGCTGTCGAGACCGGCCGACCCGGTCAGTGTGGCGCCGAGCTCGCCGGCGAAGACGTCGTGACGCAGTCGCTGCGCGGCCTCGACGAGGCTCGCGTCGTCCGCGATGAGGAGCGTGTAGCCGCTGGTCCCGGTGGGTGCGGCGGCCGTCATCAGAACTGCCATGAGATCTGTGTAAGGGTGACAGCTGCCGATGGCGTGTCGGCTCAGGTGGCGATGCGTGACCGGTTGATGAACGACGTGTGCGACGGCTGATCGATAGGGTCGGTGGATGCTGATCCCGGCTCGATACAACGGACCTCCCGGAACCGGCAACGGCGGCTGGTGCGCGGGTGTCTTCGCGCAGGCCGCGGGCGTGCCGCGGGCACAGGTGACGCTGCGGGTGCCGCCGCCGCTGGAGGTCGAGCTCGACCTGCGCGACGACGGGGTCTGGGCCGGCGGCACGCTCGTCGCCTCGGTGGAGTCCGCCGGCTCCTTCCCGGACGTCGGCGTCGCGCCGGTGCCGCACGCCGAGGCGGTGACCGCCGCGAAAGGCTTCCCCGGCTTCACCCGGCACCCGTTCCCTGGCTGTTTCGTCTGCGGCCCGGACCACCCGGACGGCCTGCGGATCTTTCCGGGGGTGCTGCCGGACGGGCGGACCGCCGCGCCGTGGACGGTCCCGGACGAGGTGACCGCGCCGGCCGTGTGGGCGGCGCTGGACTGCCCCGGCGGCTGGGCCGCGATCGCGGGCGGCCGGCCTTACGTCCTCGGGCGGATCACCGCGGCGATCGACGCTCTGCCGGAGCCGGGAGCCGAGTGCGTGGTGGTCGGCGCCGCCACCGGGATCTCCGGCCGGAAGGCGACCGTGGAATCCGCCGTGCACGGACCGGACGGGCGCCGGCTGGCCGCCGCGCGCGCCACCTGGATCGCCGTCGGCTGACGATGAGGTCCGCGCCGTGGAGACGGTGCTCACATTCCGCGCCACCAGGCAACCTGACAAGGCGATTGGTCACAGAGTGGACGTCCGGATGGAGGGCGCTCATACACGGCGTAGCCTTGACGAGGAATCCTACCCGTCCTGCGTGACGGAGCAGTCACGTGATGACAAACACGGTGAAAGAGGCGAACGCGGCAGTGTCGACGCAGCAGACTTCGCAGGACAATCCACTCGCGGACTTCGGTCCCAACGAGTGGATCGTCGATGAGATGTACCAGCGATACCTGGCCGACCCGACCAGTGTCGACCCTGCCTGGCACGACTTCTTCGCCGACTACAAGCCGGCGATGGCATCGGGTTCGATCGCGACTCCGGACGAGGCCACGGCGGCCAACGCCACCGCGACCGCCGCGAAAGCCGGCACTGACGCGCCCGCCGCGGCCACGGTCGCCCCGCCGAAACCGGTGACCCCGGCCGCCGCGCCGAAGGCGGAACCCAAGTCGAAGCCCGCCCCGGCCGAGAAGGCCGCGCCGAAGCCGTCGGCCAACGCCGCGGCGACCGGCGAGGCGAAGACCACCCCGCTGCGCGGTGTCGCCTCCAAGATCGTGCAGAACATGTCGGCCTCGCTCGAGGTCCCGACCGCCACCTCGGTGCGCGCGGTCCCGGCCAAGCTGATGGTCGACAACCGCATCGTGATCAACAACCACCTCTCCCGCGGTCGCGGTGGCAAGGTCAGCTTCACCCACCTGATCGGCTGGGCGCTGATCCGCGCGGTCGTCGAGCACCCGGAGATGAACAACTCCTTCGCCGAGATCGACGGCAAGCCCAACCTGGTCCAGCCGCCGCACATCAACCTGGGCATCGCGATCGACCTGGCGAAGAAGGACGGCTCGCGCACCCTCGTCGTGCCGTCCATCAAGGGCTGCGAGGCGATGGACTTCCGGCAGTTCTGGCAGGCGTACGAGGACGTGGTCCGGCGCGCCCGCCGCAACGAGCTGACCATGGAGGACTACTCCGGCACCACGATCTCGCTGACCAACCCCGGCGGCATCGGCACCGTCCACTCCATCCCGCGCCTGATGAACGGCCAGAGCGCGATCATCGGTGTCGGCGCGATGGAGTACCCCGCGCCGTACGCCGGGATGAGCGACGAGATGCTCACCGAGCTCGGCGTCAGCAAGGTCACCACGCTGACCAGCACCTACGACCACCGGGTCATCCAGGGTGCGCAGTCCGGCGAGTTCCTCAAGGTGATGCACGAGCTGCTGCTCGGCAACCACGGCTTCTACGACGAGATCTTCACGTCGCTGCGGATCCCGTACGAGCCGGTCCGCTGGGTGCGCGACGTGGCCCGGACCTCCGAGGGGCAGATCGACAAGGCCGCCCGGGTGGTCGAGCTGATCCACGCGTACCGGGTGCGCGGTCACCTGATGGCCGACACCGACCCGCTCGAGTTCACCATCCGCAAGCACCCCGACCTGGACGTGCTGCAGCACGGCCTGACCCTGTGGGACCTGGACCGGACGTTCCCGGTCGGTGGCTTCGCCGGCAAGCAGAAGATGAAGCTGCGCGACGTCCTCGGCGTGCTGCGGGACAGCTACTGCCGCCGGGTCGGCATCGAGTACATGCACATCCAGGACCCGGAGGAGCGCCGCTGGGTCCAGGAGCGCATCGAGGTCAAGTACACCAAGCCGGACGCCGAGGAGCAGAAGCACATCCTGCACCGGCTCAACGCCGGCGAGGCGTTCGAGACCTTCCTGCAGACCAAGTACGTCGGTCAGAAGCGGTTCTCGCTGGAGGGCGGCGAGTCGCTGATCCCGCTGCTCGACGCGGTCCTGCAGTCGTCGGCCGAGGCCGGTCTCGACGAGATGGTCATCGGCATGGCCCACCGCGGCCGGCTGAACGTGCTGACCAACATCGTCGGCAAGCCGTACGAGAAGATCTTCAACGAGTTCGAGGGTCAGATGGACCCGCGGTCGGCGCACGGCTCCGGTGACGTCAAGTACCACCTCGGTCAGACCGGCAAGTACACGACGCCGGACGGCGAGCACTCCACCACGGTCAGCGTGGTCGCCAACCCGTCGCACCTGGAGGCCGTGGACCCGGTGCTCGAGGGCATCGTCCGGGCCAAGCAGGACCGCCTCGACCTGGGCCTGCACGGTTACACCGTGCTGCCGGTGCTGGTGCACGGCGACGCCGCGTTCGCCGGTCAGGGCGTGGTCGCCGAGACGCTGAACCTGTCCCAGCTGCGCGGTTACCGGACCGGTGGCACGGTGCACGTCATCGTGAACAACCAGGTCGGTTTCACCACCGCCCCGGAGTACAGCCGCTCGTCGATGTACTCGACCGACGTGGCCCGGATGATCCAGGCGCCGATCTTCCACGTGAACGGCGACGACCCCGAGGCCGTGGTCCGGGTCGCGAAGCTGGCCTTCGAGTACCGGCAGACGTTCAACAAGGACGTCGTGATCGACATGATCTGCTACCGCCGCCGCGGTCACAACGAGGGCGACGACCCGTCGATGACCAACCCGCGGATGTACCAGATCATCGACACCAAGCGCAGCGTCCGGAAGCTCTACACCGAGGAGCTGATCGGCCGCGGCGACATCACCGTGCAGGAGGCCGAGGAGCAGCTGCGCGACTACCAGGGCAAGCTCGAGGGCGTCTTCAAGGCGACCCGGGACGCGGCCGGCACCCCGCCGCGGCCGCGGGTGCTCGCGGAGGAGCCGGAGCCGGTGACCGAGACCGCCGTCGACCCGGGCGTGGTGCGCGCGGTCGGCCAGGCGCACGTCGAGCTGCCCGAGGGCTTCACCCCGCACAAGCGGGTCCAGCAGCTGCTGGACCGGCGCGCCAAGATGTCCACCGACGGCGGCATCGACTGGGGCTTCGGTGAGCTGATCGCGTTCGGCTCGCTGCTGCACCAGGGCGTCACGGTCCGCCTCGCCGGTCAGGACTCGCGGCGCGGCACCTTCACCTCCCGGCACGCCGCGATCGTCGACGCGAAGACCGGCAAGGACTTCCTGCCGATCTCCACGCTGGCCACCGGCAACGCCCGGTTCTTCGTGCACGACTCGCTGCTCAGCGAGTACGCCGCGATGGGCTTCGAGTACGGGTACTCGGTGGAGAACCCGGACGCGCTGGTCCTCTGGGAGGCCCAGTTCGGCGACTTCGTCAACGGCGCGCAGTCGATCGTGGACGAGTTCCTCTCCTCCGGCGAGGTGAAGTGGGGCCAGCAGTCGTCGCTGGTGCTGCTGCTCCCGCACGGCATGGAGGGTCAGGGCCCGGACCACTCGTCCGGCCGTCCCGAGCGCTTCCTGCAGCTCTGCGCGCAGGACAACATGCGCGTGGCGAACCCGACCACCCCGGCGAACTACTTCCACCTGCTGCGCCGCCAGGCCCTGAGCAGCAAGCGCAAGCCGCTGGTGGTCTTCTCGCCGAAATCGCTGCTGCGTCACAAGGCAGCCGTCTCGTCGGTGAGCGAGTTCACCGAGGGCACCTTCCAGCCGGTGATCGGCGACGCCGGGATCAACGGCACGCCGCTCGACGCGAACGCGGTGAAGCGGGTCCTGCTCTGCTCCGGCAAGGTCTACTACGACCTGGCGCAGGCGCGGGCGGACCGCGGCAACACCGACACCGCGATCATCCGGATGGAGCAGATCTACCCGCTGCCCGTCGAGGAGCTGCGGTCGCTGCTCGCGCAGTACCCGAACGCCGAGGACTTCGCCTGGGTCCAGGAGGAGCCGGCGAACCAGGGCGCCTGGTCGTTCGTGGCGCTCAACCTGCTCGAGCACCTGGAGGGCGTCCGGCTCCGCCGGATCTCCCGCCCGGCCGCCGCCGCCCCGGCGGTGGGCTCGGCCAAGATGCACGACGCCGAGCAGGCCGCGCTGATCGAGGCGTCGCTGCCGCGTCCGTGACGAGCGGACCGTGCCCGTGACGAGCTGACCGTACCCGTGACGAGCTGACCTCGTCCGTGACGAGCTGAAAAGGCGGGGCCGCGCAGGGATTCCTGCGCGGCCCCGCTTACTATCCGCTCATGTACTTCACCGATCGTGGCATCGAGGAGCTCGTCGAACGGCGCGGCGAAGAGACCGTGACCCTGGAGTGGATCGGCGAGCAGCTGCGTACCTTCGTCGACATGAACCCGGAGTTCGAGACTCCGATCGAGCGGTTCGCCACCTGGCTGGCCCGTGACGACGAGGACGAAGACGAGTAGATCTCACAGGCGGAACGGGACTTTCGGCCCGGCCGGAGGCTGATCAGGCCGGTAGGTTGAATCCCGTGGCACGCAGCGTTTACGTCGCGGGTTTGGGCCCCGGCGTCGGAAAAGGAACCGTGGCGCTCGGCATCGTCGAGCTGCTGTCCCGGCGAGTGGCGAAGGTGGCGGTCTTCCGGCCGCTTGTCGCGGGCGCCGGGCGAGATTCCGTTCTCTCCGTCCTCCAGGACCGCTATCCCGGGCCGGTGCCCTACGAGGAGTCGTTCGGCGTCACCCTCGCCGAGGCGACGGCGCTGGTCGCCGACGGCCGGCGCGAGGAGCTGATCGGCCGGATCGTGGAGCGCTACCGGGAGGTGGAGCGCCGCAGCACGGCTGTGGTGATCGTCGGGAGCGACTTCACCGACAAGATCGAGGAGGGCCGCGACGAGCTGCCCCGGGAGCTGGCCTTCAACGCCCGGCTGGCGACCGAGTTCGGCAGCGTCGTGGTCCCGGTGGTCAGCGGCGAGGGGCGTACCCCGGAGTCGCTCGCGGCGGCGGCCCGCAGCGCGTACCACTCCCTGGTGGATCTCGGCGCGACGGTCCTCGCCGTGATCGCCAACCGGGTGCCTTTCCCGGATCCGGCGGTGACCGGCCTGCCGGTCCCGTTCTGGGCGATGCCGGAGGTCGCGGCGATCGCCGCACCCACGGTGGGCGAGGTGGCCGCCGCCCTGGACGCCACGATCTTCACGGGTACGCCCGGCGCCCTCGACCGGGACGTGCTGGACTACGTGGTCGGCGCCGCCCAGGTCCCCACCGTCCTGCAGCACCTCACCGAGGGCGCGCTGCTGATCACCCCCGGCGACCGGGCCGACCTGCTGGTGGCCGCGAGCGCCGCGCACGCGGCCGGCACGGTCACCCTGGCCGGCCTCGTGCTGACCCTCGGTGAGCCGCCGGACCGGCACGCCGTCGAGGTGATCGAACGCCTCAACACCGGCCTGGCCATCCTGATCTCCAAGGCCGACAGCTACCACACCATCGCCGCGGCCGGCCGGATCAAGGCCGAGCTGAGCACCCCGCGCAAGATCGAGGCGGCGCTCGGCGTCTTCGAGAAGCACGTGGACACCGACGAGCTGGCCTCCATGCTCGACGTGGCCCGGTCCAGCCGGGTCACCCCGCTGATGTTCGAGAACGACCTGATCGACCGGGCCCGGGCCGACCGCCGGCACCTGGTGCTGCCGGAGGGCACCGAGGAACGGATCCTGCGGGCCGCCGAGACGCTGCTGCGGCGCGACGTCGCCGACCTCACCCTGCTCGGCGACCCGGCCGAGATCACCCGGCGGGCCCGGGAGATCGGCGTGGAGATCGGCGGGGCGCAGCTGGTGGACCCGGCGGCCAGCGCCTGGCGCGAAGACTTCGCGGCCCGCTACGCCGAGCTGCGCAAACACCGCGGCGTCACGATGGACCTGGCGTACGACGTGGTCCGCGACGTGAACTACTTCGGCACCCTGATGGTCGCCGCCGGGCGCGCCGACGGCATGGTGTCCGGCGCGAACCACACGACGGCGGCCACGATTCGGCCGGCCTTCGAGATCATCAAGACAGTTCCGGGGCTGTCGGTGGCGTCCAGCGTGTTCTTCATGCTGCTCGCCGACCGGGTGCTGGTCTACGGCGACTGCGCGGTCAACCCCGACCCGGACGCCGCCCAGCTCGCCGACATCGCGCTCTCCTCGGCGCAGACCGCCGCCGCGTTCGGCCTCGAGCCCCGGGTCGCGATGCTGTCGTACTCGACCGGCAGCTCGGGCTCCGGCGCGGACGTGGACAAGGTCGTGGCGGCCACCGCGCTGGTCCGCGAGCGGCGGCCGGACCTGCCGGTCGAGGGCCCGATCCAGTACGACGCGGCGATCGACCCGGCCGTGGCCGCCGCGAAACTCCCCGGCAGCGCGGTCGCGGGCAAGGCGACGGTGTTCGTGTTCCCCGACCTGAACACGGGCAACAACACGTACAAGGCGGTGCAGCGGTCGGCGAACGCGGTGGCGGTCGGCCCGGTCATGCAGGGCCTGCGCGCGCCGGTCAACGACCTGTCCCGCGGCGCGACGGTCAAGGACATCGTGAACACGGTCGCCATCACGGCGATCCAGGCGGGAGCGAAATGACCCGGGTACTCGTGCTCAACTGCGGCTCCTCGTCGGTGCGCTACCGGCTCTACGAGGGTGACGAGGTGCTCACCAAGGGGCTGATCCAGCGGATCGGCGAGGCTGACGGCGACGCCGCCGACCACGACGAGGCGCTGCGGAACCTGATGGACCGCCTCGACCTCGGCGGGCTGACCGCGGTCGGTCACCGGGTGGTGCACGGCGGGGAGCGGTTCACCGCGTCCACGGTGGTGACCGACGAGGTGCTCGCCGCGATCGAGGATCTGATCCCGCTCGCCCCGCTGCACAACCCGGGCGCGCTGACCGGGCTGCGGGTGGCGCGCAAGCTCCTGCCGGACGTGCCGCAGGTGGCCGTCTTCGACACCGCGTTCCACGCGACGATCCCGCCCGAGGGCGCACTCTGGGCGATCGACTCCGCGCTGGCGAAGCAGTGGGGACTGCGACGGTACGGATTCCACGGCACCTCGCACGCCTACGTGTCCCGGGAGACGGCCCGGCTGATCGGCAAGCCGGTCGGGGAGACCAACGTGATCACCCTGCACCTGGGCAACGGGGCGAGCGCGACGGCGGTCCGCGGCGGCCGGAGCGTGGCGACCTCGATGGGGATGACGCCGCTGCCGGGGCTGGTCATGGGCACCCGCTCCGGGGACATCGACCCGAGCCTGATCTTCCACCTGCACCGGGTGGCCGGGCTGTCGATGGACGAGATCGAGGACGCACTGACCCGCCGGTCCGGGCTGCTCGGCGTCTCCGGGCACAACGACATGCGGACGGTCCTGGAGCGCCGGGAGGCCGGGGACCCGGACGCCACGCTGGCGCTGGACCTCTACTGCCGGCGGATCCGGGAGTACGTCGGGGCGTACCTGGCCGTGCTGGGCCGGGTGGACGCGATCACCTTCACCGCCGGCGTGGGCGAGCACTCGCCGGAGGTCCGGGACCACGCGCTTGCCGGGCTGGAGGCTCTCGGCATCGCGGTGGACCCGGACCGCAACGCACGCAACGAACTGATCATCTCCCCGGACGGCTCACCGGTCACGGTGTGCGTGGTGCCGACCGAGGAGGAGCTGGAGATCGCCTCGGAGGCCCTGCGAGCCGTGCGCTCAGAGGGCCAGCCAGAGGACTAGGGCGATCAGCACGACGGCGGCAACGGCGCCGCCGATCACGAACGGGAGCTTGGAGGGCGGCCCGGAGTCCGGCCCGGTCCGGGTGAACGCCCGGAACGCCTCGGTGTTGCCGCTGGGGTCGACGCTGTTGTCAGACATGCGCCGACCCTAGCCAAACCGGTCAAGAATGGCGAAAAGGCCACCTGATCAGGCGAGATGATCAATAACCACCTTGCCGAAGACGTCGCCGGACGCCAGCCGCTCGAACGCCCGCTCGACCTCGCCGAACCCGAACGTCGTGTCGATCACCGGGCGAACCGTTCCCTCCTCGATCATCCGCAGCAGGGCGGCGAGTTCGTCGGGCGTGCCCATGCTGCTGCCCAGGATCTCCAGCTGCATGGCGAACACCCGGCGCAGGTCGATCTCGGCCCGGTGCCCGGCGGTCGCGCCGCACACCACGATCCGGGCGCCCGGCGCCGCGCACTTCATCGAGTGGTCGAACGTCGGCGCTCCGACCGACTCGATCACCACGCCGACGCGCTCCGGAAGACGGGCGCCGGGTTCCACCGCGGTCGCGCCCAGCTCGGCGATCCGCTCCCGTTTCCCCTGCTCACGACTGGTCGCGTAGACCCGCTTGCCGAGCGCGACACCGAGCGCGACGGCCGCGGTGGCGACGCCGCCGCCGGCCCCCTGCACCAGCACGGACTCGGCCTCGGCGATCCGGCCGCGGGTCACCAGCATGTGGTACGCCGTGAGCCAGGCCGTCGGCAGGCAGGCCGCGTCCGCGAAGGACACTCCGGCCGGTTTCGGGATGAGGTTCTCCCGGGGCGCCGCGAGCCGTTCGGCGATCGTGCCGGGGTGGCGCTCGGAGAAGAGCGAGAAGCCGCGGGGGTCGGCCCTGTCCTCGACCACCGGGTAGACGACGACCTCGTTGCCGTCCGGGTCGACGCCGGCCGCGTCACAGCCGAGGATCATCGGGAGCCGGTCGGGCGGCAGGCCGACGCCGCGCAGCGACCAGAGGTCGTGGTGGTTGAGCGAGGAGGCCCGGACCTCGACCGTCACCCAGCCGTCGGGTGCGGGCGATGCGGGCAGGTCACCGACGGTCAGGCCGCGGAGGGGCTGGTCCGGGTGCAGGGCGGAGGCGTAGGCAGCGCGCATGTCGTGACCTTAACGTCAGATAAGGCGACGACGCCGCCCCCGAGAGCCGGGGCGGCGTCGTTACCCGTACCCGTCAGGCGGTCTGCCGGACCTCGGCCACGACGGAAGCCGGCGCCGGAACGGCGGCCCGGCGCGCCACGCCGTCCTCGATCGCCGCCGCCGCGACCGCCGCGGCGACGGCCGGACCGACCCGCGGGTCCAGCGGGGACGGCACGATCGCCTCGGGACGCAGGTCGTCGGCGACGATCGCGGCGATCGCGTCGGCGGCCGCGACCTTCATCCGCTCGGTGATCGTGGTGGCCCGGACGTCGAGCGTGCCGCGGAAGATGCCCGGGAAGGCCAGCACGTTGTTGATCTGGTTGGGGAAGTCGCTGCGGCCGGTCGCGACGATCGACGCGTATCGGTGCGCGAGCGCCGGCGGAACCTCCGGCGTGGGGTTGGCCAGCGCGAAGATGATCGCGCCGGGCGCCATGCCGGCCAGCGCCGACTCCTCGATCGCGCCACCGGAGACGCCGATCAGCACGTCGGCGCCGATCAGCGCCTCGGTGATCCCGCCGGTCCGCCCGGAGATGTTCGTGGTCGCGGCGATCCGCTCCTTGAACGGGCCCAGGTTCGCGCGGTCGGCGTGGATGATGCCGCGCGAGTCGCAGACGATCATGTTGGCGCCCTGGACGCCGGCGGCGATCAGCGTGTTGGTGATCGCGACACCGGCCGCGCCCGCACCGCTGACGACCACGCGCAGGTCGGCGAAGCGACGCCCGAGCAGCTTCGCGGCGTTGCGCAGCGCGGCGAGCGTGACGACCGCGGTGCCGTGCTGGTCGTCGTGGAAGACCGGGATGTCGAGCTCGGCGTCGAGCCGCTCCTCGATCTCGAAGCAGCGCGGCGCGCTGATGTCCTCCAGGTTGATCCCGCCGAACGACGGCGCCATCGCCTTGACCGCGGCGATGATTCCCTCGACGTCCTGGGTGTCCAGGCAGATCGGGATCGAGTCGACCCCGCCGAACTGCTTGAACAGGACGGACTTGCCCTCCATGACGGGCATCGCGGCCTTGGGGCCGATGTTGCCGAGGCCCAGGACGGCGGAACCGTCGGTGACCACGGCGACGGTGTTGGCGGTCCAGGTGTAGTCGGCGTAGAGCGACTCGTCCTCGGCGATCGCCTCACAGACGCGGGCGACGCCGGGCGTGTAGGCGAGGGACAGATCGTCGCGACTGGACAGCGGGACCGTCGCGCTCATCGTCATCTTGCCCTGGCGGTGCAGGTCGAAGACCGGATCGGCGGCAAGGGCAGGATCGAGCTCGAAACTGAAGAAAGACACGGTGAACTCCACACGGCATCGGCGTTGATACGTGGCACCTGACCACTGCTGGACGCGAGTATGCGCCAGGGGACGGTGCGATGCGGGGATCACCCGAGAAAGCGTCCGCAGCGCGGGTGTGCGCTGGGGATTACAAAACACTACTTTATCGGCCCTGGCCTGGGCCAGTACCGAAATGTCACACGCCCGAGGACATCGGCAACCCCATACGCCCGCGAGTCGTCGATGACTAGCTGATTGTCGCCCTCGAGCCACCATCCGCCGTCCTGCTCGCGGATCGCGCGCTTGACCACCAGCAGGCCGGGCCGGGACCGGAAACCGGCCACCACCACGTCACCGGGACGGATCCGGCCACCCCGGCGGACCAGCACGGCGTCGCCGGACCTCAGCGTGGGGACCATGGACGGGCCCTGCACCAGCGCTGCGAACAGTGGTAATTGCCATGCCAAGGCAGGAAGCCTCCGTCGCGTTCGCCTACCGGCGTAAGGGGTAGTGTCAACCACGGATCATCGCAAACTCTATGGAGGAGTCCTGATGCGACTTCCGCGTTTCCTCACGCCGCGCACCGTGGTCAGCGCGCACTGTGACCTGCCCTGCGGGGTCTACGACCCGGCCCAGGCCCGGATCGAGGCCGAGTCGATCAAGGCGATCGCCGAGAAGTACCAGGCGAACACCGACCCGGAGTTCCGCACCCGGGCCATCCTGATCAAGGAGCAGCGCGCCGAGCTGGTCAAGCACCACCTGTGGGTGCTCTGGACCGACTACTTCAAGGCGCCGCACTTCGAGAAGTACCCGAACCTGCACCAGCTCTTCAACGAGGCCACCAAGCTGGCCGGCGCCGCCGGCGCCAAGGGCTCGGTCGACCCGTCGGTCGCCGAGCAGCTGCTTGGAAAGATCGAGGAGATCTCCAAGATCTTCTGGGAGACCAAGCAGGCCTGAGGGCTGCTCCGGGCCCGGCAGCCGATCATTCGGCCGCCGGGCCTGCCCTTACCCAGAGTGAGCGGCTAGAGTCTCCTCCATCAGGAGGAGGGGCCCGGGGTGACTCAGCTGATGCAGACAGAGCCGGACGTCGGCGACGACGTCGTACTACTGACCGTTCCCGCCGACGGCGGATACCTCGGCGTCCTCCGCACGGCCACCGCGGGTCTCGCGGCGCGGCTGCACTTCGCCCTCGACGAGATCGAGGACCTGCGCATCGCCGTCGACGAGGCGTGCGCCATGCTGCTCGCGATCGCCACCCGCGACGCCGAGCTGGAGTGCCGGTTCGCGGTCACCGACGACGCCCTGACCGTCGAGGTCACCGTCGCCACGGTGCGCGGCGCGCGGCTGCCCTCCGAGTCGTCGTTCGCGTGGAAGGTGCTGACCGCCCTCACCACGTCGGCCGAGGCCGAGGCGAACGGGCGGTACGCGACGATCCGCCTGCTCACCAGGCGCACCGAGTTCTAACCGGCCGGGCTTTTCAGCGGACTGCCTCCGCTATGTAATCCAGGTGCTCGGCCGCCAGCCGGGTCGCTGACTCGGCGTCGCGCGCGACGAGACGCTCCAGCATTCGCCGGTGGTCGGCGTCGATGCGCATCCAGTAACCCTCGGGCAGCACACCTGTCACCTCCTCGCCGTACGAAGCCTGGTAGAGCGGGCTTCCCACGAGCTCGAACAGCGGATTCGCGGTAGCTTTCGCCATCGCCCGATGGAACACCGCGTGCGCCGCCATCATGGTGTCGAAGTCGTCGATCGTCGGATCGAAGAGCGCCCCGCGCAGCTCGGCCAGATGCACGTCGGTGCGGCGGACCGCGGCCAGGCCGGCGATCGGCACCTCGAGCGAGCGCCGCAGCTCCAGCATGTCGGCGAGACCGACGCTGGCCGAGTGCGTGAGCAGCGCGAACCCGGTGGAGAGCCCGTCCGCGAGCTGCTCGGCATCGGGATGCGCCACGAAGCTGCCACCGGTGACCCCACGGGTCGTGACGATCAGATGCTGGCTGGCGAGCAGCCGCAGAGCCTCCCGCACCGTGCTCCGGCTGACGCCGATCTTGACGCACAGCTCGGGCTCCGGTGGCAGTCGCTCACCGGGTTGCAGGCGTCCCGAAGTGATATCTGCTCGCAAATCGTCCGCGAGTTGTTGGTAGGCGGGCGGGCGCACCGTTGAGCCGGTCACCTGTCCAGGTTAGGCCCTGATCCGCCGCTGGAGACCCGCTAATCGACGCCCAACGCTCGACTACTCGGTGGAACCAGGATCAGCGCCGCGGTCACCGCCGCCAGCAGCAGCATCCCCGCGCCCTGCCAGGTCATCCCGATCTGCACCAGGAATCCACCGGTCGCCAGCAGGAAGAGCTGCACCACGACGGCCGGTCCGCGGGCGCGCACCGCCCGGCGGCCCAGCGCCCGGGCCACCAGGAAGACCACGAACGCGGCCAGGGCGGCCATCACGGTGAGCGAGGCGGCCACCGCCACCTCGATCTCACCGCTGGTCAGATCAAGGACGATGAGGTACGCGGTGAGCACAGCGAGTCCCGCCGCCTCGAGATACAGCAGCCGCACCCCCCAGTCGAGGGTCCCCGCACGATCCATCACAGGTTTCTCACCGGTCACTCGTGCACCATACCGACAGCCCGGAGCCGTTCCGGCGGGTACAGTGCCGCCCATGCGAGCGTTGCTGGTGGTCAACCCCCGGGCGACCACGACCAGTGAGCGCAGCCGCGACGTGCTGGTGCGGGCGCTGCGCAGCGCGGTGGATCTGACCGTGCGGTATACCGAACGGCGCGGCCACGCCACCCGGCTGGCCCGGGAGGCAGCCGAGAGCGGCGTCGACCTGGTCGTCACGCTGGGTGGCGACGGCACGGTGAACGAGGCGGTCAACGGCCTGCTCACCGCATCGACCGCGCTCGCCGGGCTGCCCGGCCCGCTCGCGTTCCGGCTGCCGGCCCTCGCGGTGGTCCCCGGCGGCTCCACCAACGTCTTCGCCCGCGCGCTCGGCATGCCACGGGACTGGGTGGACGGCACCGGCGTGATCATCGCCGGCATCCGCGACGGACGGCACCGCGTGATCAATCTCGGTCGAGCGGATGATCGCTACTTCACCTTCACGGCCGGTCTCGGGTGGGACGCCGCGACGATTCGCGGCGTCGAGCAGGCCCGTCTCCGCGGCCGCACGTCCACACCGGGGTTGTACGTCCGCTCGATGGCCGGCCAGTTCCTCACCGGCATGGACCGTAAGGACCCGCCGCTCTCGCTGGAACAGCCCGGCGAGGAGCCGACGGCCGGACTGAGCACCGTGATCGTGCAGAACACCGCGCCCTGGACCTACGTCGGCGAGAAGGCCGTCGATCTCAACCCCGGCGCCTCGTTCGATCTCGGGCTCGACGTGCTGGCACTGCGCCGCCTGAATATTCCGGGGACGGCCCGGACCGTGACACAACTCGCGTGGCGATCCGGTGATCTACGAGGTAAACAAGTATTACGGCTGCATGACATCGCCGAGTTCACCGTGGTGGCGTCCCGGCCCCAGGCATTCCAGCTGGACGGCGACTACTTAGGGGAACGACAGAAGGTGCACTTCGTGTCCGTCCCCTCGGCGCTGCGTGTGATCTGCTGACAGTGGGGTACGTGAAACCGGAAGGTGCTCACGATCCGTTACAGAAACACGGTCAAAAGGTCGGCGAAGTGGGCAGGACCGTACTACATTGATGGGAGCGTTCGTCAACCGGCCCGCGCAGGAACGGCGGAACCGGACATAAGGGTGCGTGAGCCAGCTCACCCGCCGGGAGAAACTTCCAGCGCTACCCTTGACATCGCGAGAGTTCGTGAAAGCATTCACAAGCGATAAGAAGTAACCGGTTGCTGCTTGTACGCGTTCCTAATCCAGAAGCGCGGAACAGCTACCAAACACCAAAAGCTTGCTGACGCACTGGTGATCACACGGGTACAACCCGTCGCCACCACTGCGCACGCATATAGGTAAACAGCACTGTTTTCATTACCCCATCCGAAACAAGGAGTTTGCCGCCATGGACTGGCGTCACGATGCGATCTGCCGCGACGAGGACCCTGAGCTGTTCTTCCCGATCGGGACGTCCGGCCCGGCGCTCCTGCAGGTCGAGCAGGCCAAGGCCGTGTGCCGGCGGTGCCCGGTGACCGAGTCGTGCCTCTCGTGGGCGCTCGAGTCCGGTCAGGACGCCGGCGTCTGGGGCGGGATGAGCGAAGACGAACGGCGCGCCGTGAAGCGTCGTGGTGGCCTTCGGGTCGGCGCTCCTACCGCCTGATTCAATCCCCCGCACAGCATTTACGCCCCGGGCCTGACGGCACCGGGGCGTCTTGCTGTTTCCAGCCGCTCACGCTTCGCTTCCATTCCACAGTGCGCAATTGCGATCACCGTACGTTTAGCGCAAGCCCTGAAATGATCTCGAAATTCGGATCGAGGCGCTTTGCGTCGCCGACTCGGCACACTCCGCATTGGAGTGACCCGATCACTCTTTCGCTGTTACCTTGCGCGGACCACCGGTAACCCAGAGTGAACTAATCCGTTTACCGGCGAACGCGGTCGCCGTGACCCTGATCGGACTAGCTCGCGGGGACGCTGAGCGGCCCGCAGAGCCGTTCCCCGCGCCGTCCCCGCCTTCATAGGCCGCCTCGGAGCCTCCGCCCCGCAGAATCGATCTCGGGCAGTCGCTCTTACCCGCCGACACGCACGCCGGCGCCTGCGGGCATGGCGGTGTCCCCCGCGCGCCCGCCCGGCCGGGTGAGCGCCCGCCCGGCCGGGTGAGCGCCCGCCCGGCTAGGTGAGCGCCCGCAGCGGTGTGCTGGGCCGGATCAGGCGGCCAGCGGGAGGGGGTGGCGCAGCGCCGACTCCACCCGGGCTGCCACGAGACGCACCAGTTCCGGTGACGCCGTCAGGGGCTCGGCGATCGCCACCGCGCCGGCCTCCCGGGCTGTGCGGGCCGCGAGGTCGTGGAGCAGGCCCGGTGCGAGGAAGTAGGCGGACATACCGACCCTTCGCGCGCCGGCGGCCCGCAGCGCGGTGACCGCCTCGCCGGGCGTGGGGCCCGCGCCGGACGCGTAAGCCACCGCGGCGGGCAGCCCGAGACGCCTTCCCAGGGCCACGGCCGCGTCGGCCACGGTCGCCCGCGCCGCCTCGTTGCGGGTTCCGGCGGACGCCAGCACCACACCGTCGAGAGCCCACGGAAGCGAACCGGCCGGATCGGGCACCACGCCGGGAAGCGACCCGGCCGGATCGGGCAGCACGCCGGGAAGCGGATCAGACGTCACGCCGGGAAGCGACCCGGCCTCGGTGGCGGCTGACTGTGTCGCGGCCAGCAGGCGCCGGCTCAGGGCGGAGAGCAGCAACGGCGACGCCGGGCCGAGGACGTCCGTGGCGGTCACGCTGATCGGCAGCGACTCGGCCGCGCGAACCACGGCCGGCAGGTCGACACGCCCGTGATAGGCCGCGGTCAGCAGCAACGGCACCAGGATGGCCCGGGATGCCGGCGCCGACGCCAGCACGTCGAGCGGCCGCGGTCCCGCATGGTCCAGGTAGGACGCCTCCACCAGCCACGCCGGGCAGGCCCGGCGGACCGCCCGGGCCAGCGCCTCGGTCGCGACGGCGGCCCGCGGGTCACGGCTGCCGTGCGCCACCAGCACCACCGCCGGCCGCGCCAGTCCTCCGGCCGGCGAAGATCCCTGCGCCGGCCCCGACGAAGCCGGCCCGGGGTAAGCCGGCCCAGAACAAGCCGGCCCAGAAGAAGCCGGCCCAGAACAAGCCGACCCGTCGGCCGAGCGGATCAGACGTGGAGGCCGCATTCGGTCTTCTCGAACATCGCCCAGCGACCCGCCCGCGGGTCCTCCCCCGCCTTGGTCCGCCGGGTGCACGGCCAGCAGCCGATCGACCCGTACCCCTTCTTGAACAGCTCGTTCACCGGCACGTTCCAGCGGCTGACATACCGATCCACGTCCGCCTGGGTCCAGGCCGCGATCGGGTTGACCTTAACCTTGCCCTTCTTCGCGTCGAACGCGACGACCGGTGTGTTCGCGCGGGTCGGGGACTCGTCGCGGCGCAGGCCGGTGGCCCAGGAGTCGTACTCGGCGAGGGCGCGCTCGAGCGGCTCCACCTTGCGCAGGAAGCAGCACTCGTCCGGGCTGCGGGCGAAGAGGCGGGGACCGTACTCGCCGTCCTGCTGGCCGACGGTCATCCGGGGGCGGACCGAGCGCACGTTGACGTTCATCGTGCGGACCACGGTGTCGCGGACCTTGAGGGTCTCCGGGAAGTGCAGGCCGGTGTCGAGGAAGACCACGTCGACGCCGGGCGACACGCGGGAGAAGATGTGCGCCACGACGGCGTCGGCCATCGAGCTGGTGACGCAGAACCGCGAGCCGAAGGTGTCGGTCGCCCACTTGGCGATCTCCTCGGCGGGCCGGCCCTCGAGAGCCTGAGCGGCGTCCAGCGCGAGCGCCTTGAGCTCGTCAGGGGTGCGGCGACCGGATTCGACAGGGGCGGTGAGATCGACGAGGCCGAAGCCGGCAGCGTTGAGGAGGCTCATCTGTTTACTCCCTTGGACAGCAACCCGATGAACTTGACCGAGAAAACCCGCGCGCAGGAGTGGCACTCCCAGGCGCCGTGCGAGGCCTCGCCGGGGCGGAGGTCCTCCTCACCGCAGTAGGGGCAGTACAGGACGGCGGATCTGGCATCGCTCATTTCAGGAGCTCCTCGTCGGCCCGCAGCACCCAGGTAGCGAACGTCTCGCCGTCGGTGCGGCCGTCCAGGTAGTGGCGGGCGACGCGTTCCACGTACTCCGGAAGCTCTTCGGCGGTGGCCTTGAGGCCCCGCACCTTGCGCCCGAAGCCGGCGGTCTCGCCCTTGGCCATGCCGAGCGCGCCGCCGAGGTGGATCTGGAAGCCCTCCACCTGCTCGCCGTGCGCGTTCATGACGAGCTGGCCCTTGAGGCCGATGTCGGCGACCTGGGTGCGCGCGCAGGCGTTCGGGCAGCCGTTGATGTGCACCGAGATGTCGGCGTCGAAGTCCTTGAGCCGGTCCTCGAGCCGGGCCACCAGTTCCTCGCCGCGGGCCTTGGTCTCGACGATCGCGAGCTTGCAGTACTCGATGCCGGTGCAGGCCATCGTGCCGCGCCGCCACGCCGACGGCCGGGCTTCGAGCCCGATGCCCCGCATCGCGGTGATCAGGGACTCCACGTTCTCGTCGGCGACATCGAGGACCAGGAGCTTCTGGTACGCGGTGAGCCGCACCCGGTCCGAGCCGTGCGCCTCGACCAGGTCCGCCAGCCGGCTCAGCTGGGTGCCCGAGGAGCGGCCGACCACCGGGGCGGCGCCGACGTAGTTCCGGCCGTCCTTCTGCTTGTGCACGCCGATGTGGTCGATCGGCTTCTCCGGCAGGTCCGGCGAGGGGCCGTCGAGCAGCGTCCGGCCGAGGTACTCCTTCTCCAGGACCTCGCGGAACTTCTCCACGCCCCAGTCGGCGAGCAGGAACTTCAGGCGGGCGCGGTGACGCAGCCGGCGGTACCCGTAGTCCCGGAAGATCCCGACGACGCCCTCCCAGACGTCCGGGATCTCGTTCAGCGGCACCCAGACGCCGAGCCGCTCGGCCAGGCGCGGGTTGGTGGAGAGGCCGCCACCGACCCAGAGGTCGAAGCCGGGGCCGTGCTCGGGGTGCACCACACCGACGAACGAGATGTCGTTCGCCTGGTACGGCCCGTCCGCCAGCCAGGAGATCTGCGACTTGAACTTGCGGGGCAGGTTCGAGTACCGCGGGTCGCCGACGTACCGCTTCACGATCTCGTCGATCGCCGGGGTCCCGTCGATCACCTCGTCGGCGGAGACACCGGCGACCGGGCTGCCGAGGACGACGCGGGGGCAGTCACCGCAGGCCTCGGTGGTCTGGAGCCCGACGGCTTCGAGCCGGCGCCAGATCTCCGGCACGTCCTCGACCCGGATCCAGTGCAGCTGGATGTTCTGCCGGTCGGTGATGTCCGCGCTGTCCCGGCCGAACTCGGTGGAGATCTCCGCGATGGTGCGCAGCTGGGCCAGGCTGAGCGCGCCGCCGTCGCAGCGGACCCGGAGCATGAAGTACTCGTCCTCGAGCTCCTCCGGCTCCAGCACCGCGGTGCGGCCGCCGTCGATGCCCGCCTTGCGCTGGGTGTAGAGGCCCCACCAGCGGAACCGGCCGCGCAGGTCGGCCGGGTCGATCGAGGAGAACCCGCCGTGGGCGTAGATGTTCTCGATGCGCGCGCGGACGTTGAGCGGGTTGTCGTCCTTCTTGCTGCGCTCGTTGGGGTTCAGGGGCTCGCGGTGGCCGAGCGCCCACTGACCCTCGCCGCGGACCTTGCGAGGCCGGGCGGCCGGCGTTGCGGGGGTGTTGCTGGGCGCCATCTCGGCTTCCCTCCGGGTTTCGTGGGCGCACGGTGCCGCTCACGGCCCTGGAGGCTCGTGACATCTGTGTCAGGAGTGGGCCCGGCGGTCGCGTGCCCGAAAATGAAAAGCGGGCGGCGTCAGGAAGCCGGACACATCGCGCTGCGGACACGGCCGTAGTCCACGTGGCGGCGGGCCACGAAGCGGCGGTCAACTGCAGCGGTCATGTCGGCTAGCGTCTCACGCCCGGCGAATCCAAGCCAGTGCGGTCCAGAATCCGGGAGTGTGCCACGTAACACAGCCGTCACAAGTGGTAACACTTGACATTGGCCACTCGGGGTAGTGACACAGGCACCCGGGGTTGCCAGACTCGGGCGTAGGTCGTCCTCCCCGGGAGCCGCGCATGACCGTCCAGGCCGCTTACGACGACTCCCCGACCCGGCCACTCGCGGCGCCCCGGCGCGCCGGCGCCCGCGGACCCCTCGCCCTCGCCTGGGCCTGGGGTCCTTTTCTCGTCCCGGCCGCGATCACCGTCGCGGTGGGCCTGATCGGGCTCGCGACGCCCGCGCCCGGCCCGCGCGAGCGGCTCGTCCTGGCGGTCAGCGCGCTGACGCCGGAGCAGATCCTGGACACGGCCCGCGACACCGACGCCGTGAACGCCTTCTACCACCTGCTGATGCACTTCTGGGCCGGGCCGGCCGGCGGCGACGTCACCGCGCTGCGCCTGCCGTCGGTGATCGCGATGGGGATCGGCGCCGGGCTCGCCGGCGAGCTCGGCCGGCGCGTGCTCACCCCCGGCGCCGGACTCTGCGCCGGGCTGCTGCTGGCCGTGCTCCCGGCGGTGAGCCGATGGGCGCAGGAGGCCCGGCCGTACGCCCTGGCGTTCCTCTGCGCCACCGGGGCGACCCTGCTGCTCTACCGGACGCTGGACCAGCCGCGATGGTGGCGCTGGGCCGGGTACGGATGCCTCGTCACGCTCACCGGCCTGCTCCACGTCACAGCGCTGCTGGTGCTCGCGGGGCACGCCTTCACGGTCGTCTCCCGCTGGCTTCTGAGCAGGCAGCCGGCGCTGTTCTGGTGGTTTCCGGTGACCGTGCTGTCACTCGTACCCCCGGCGCCGTTGATCTCTCTTGCGGCCCGGCAGCGGGCCGCCGAGCTGGCCTGGCACCCACACCTGCCGCGGGAGATCGTGGAAGGCCTGCCGGCGGCCGGGGTGCTCGTGATCGGGCTGGCGCTGGCGGCGCGCTGGCCGGACCGGGCGCTGATCCGTGAGCTCGCGGTGCTCGCCGTCGTGCCGCCGACTGCGCTGCTGGCCGCCACGGTCCTGACCGCCAAGGCGTGGACGCCGGGGTCCGCGCTGCCGGCACTCGTGCCGATCACCCTGTGCGCGGCGGCGGCGCTGCGCGGGCTCCGGTTCCGCGCGGTGGTGGTGCTGCTGGCGGTCGCGCTGCTGGCACTACCCCAGCAGCGCGAGATCCGCTCACCGGACGGGCACTCGGCGGCTGTTGCGGCCGACCGCCGACACGTGGGCGATCTTCGGCGTCGACGTGCGGTCCGTTAGCGGCGGTCGTTCCCGGCGCCCTCAGCGCTTCGCCAGCGGCACCACCAGGACGGCCTCGGTGCCGCCGCCGGCCCGGTTGCGCAGCTCGATGCTCCCGCGCAGCTCGCCGGTGGCCAGCGCCCGGACGATCTGCAGCCCGAGCCGCCCGCTGGCGTCCGGCCGGAAACCCTCCGGCAGACCGCGCCCGTTGTCCGCGACAGTGACGTGCAACTGCTTGCGGAACCGGTGCGCGGAGACCACCACCTCGCCGCTCTGGTCCGGCGCGGCCGTCTCCTCGTCCTCGTCCTCCGGGACGGAGAAACCGTGCTCGACCGCGTTGATCAGCAGCTCGTTGAGCACCATCACCAGCGAGGTCGCGATCTCCGCGGGGAGCACGCCGAACGTACCCTCCCGGCGCATCCGCACCGGGAAGCTGGTCGCGGCGACCTCGGTGGCGGCGGTGGCGACCCGGTCCACGATGCCGTCGAACTCGACCGCCTCGTCGCTGGACATCGAGAGCGTCTCGTGGACGAGCGCGATCGAGGCGACCCGGCGTACCGACTCCTCCAGGGCCATCCGCGCCTCCGGCGCGTCCACCCGCCGGGCCTGGAGGCGCAGCAGGGCCGCGACGGTCTGCAGGTTGTTCTTCACCCGGTGGTGGATCTCCCGGATGGTGGCGTCCTTGGTCATCAGGGCGCGTTCCCGGCGGCGGATCTCGGTGACGTCGCGGACCAGCACCAGCGCGCCGATCGGCACACCGGCAGGCAGCAGCGGCAGCGCCCGGGTGAGCACCGTGGCGCCGCGGGCCTCCACCTCCATGCGCGGTGCGAACTCGCCGCGCAGCGAGCCGAGGATCCGCTCGGACGCGTCGTTGCCCTCCAGCGGGTCGGCGGAGAGCCGGCTCGCCAGTTTCGCCAGCTCCTCGCCGACGAGGTGGGAGTTGAAACCGAGCCTGCGGTACGCGGACTGCGCGTTCGGGCTGGCGTAGGTGACCTTGCCGGACGAGTCCAGCCGGATGATCCCGTCACCGACCCGGGGCGCCGACGTGGTCTCGCCCGGGTGCCGGGGCGGCGGGAACGTGCCGTCCGACACCATCTGGGCCAGGTCGTCCGCGGTGGTCAGATAGTTCAGCTCGAGCTGGCTCGGCGTCCGCGCGGTGCTCAGGTTGGTGTCGCGGCCGATCACCGCGATCACCTCGCTGTAGCCCTCCTCCAGGTCGGCGGCGTCACGCAGCCGCACCGGGATGGCCTCGTGGCGGGCGGGGGTGTCGCCGTACCAGACCGGGTCGCCCTCCCGCCAGATCCGCTCCTGGGTGAGCGCCACGTCGAGATGCGCCACCTCCGGCCCGCCGACGATCTTGCCGACCTGGTCGTCCTGGTACGCGGTCGGCGCGGTGACCGGCCGCACCTGGGCGACGCAGAGGAACTCGCGGGGCTGCCGCGGCTCCCCCTTGATCGGCACCCAGAGCAGCAGGTCCGCGAAGGAGAGATCGGAGAGCAGCTGCCAGTCACCGGCCAGCCGGTGCAGGTGGTCGATGTCGGCGGGACTGAGGTTCGTGTGTTCTTCGACGAGGTCACGCAGGGTGGACACGAGACCAGCTTATTTCTAGAAGGTCGTGGTGACCTTCTTGAGGCCGCGTGGCGCGTCCGGGTCCTCGCCACGGGCCAGCGCGAGAGCCAGCGCCAGTTTCTGCAGCGGGAGGATGTCGAGCATCGGGCTGTACCGCTCATCGACGGCCGGCACCGCGAGCCGGGCCGCCGCGCCGGGGACGTCGGCGGCGCCGATCGTGACGACGTCGGCCCGGCGCTCGCCGAGACGGGTCACCACGTCCCGCATCGAGCGGCCGCCCGGACCGTCGCCGACCACCGCGAGCACCGGCACGTCGGGGTCCGCCATCGCGAGCGGCCCGTGCAGCAGATCGGCGCCGGAGAAGGCGAGCGCGGGCAGGTACGACGTCTCCATCAGCTTCAGGGCGGTCTCGCGGGCGGTGGGGTACGCATATCCCCGGCCGGTCGTCACCAGGCTGGAGGCGAACCGGTAGCGCTGCGCCAGGTCCTCGGCCGACGTGTCGGCGAGCGTCGTCTCGGCGAGCCGGGGCAGCTCGGCCAGCGCGTCGCGCTCCTCGGCGGGCAGCCGGCCGTCACCGGCGCGGACCCCCTCGATCAGCATCAGCAGCGCCAGCAGCTCCGCCGTGTACGTCTTCGTGGCGGCCACCGCCCGCTCGTGCCCGGCGGCCACGTCGATGGCGAGCTCGGCGGCCTCGGCCAGCGGCGACGACGGGTTGTTGGTGACCGCGACGGTGAGCGCCCCGTTCTCCCGGGCCACGCCGAGCACCCCGGTGAGGTCGGCCGAGCCGCCGCTCTGGCTGACCCCGATCACCAGCGTGCCGGTGAAGTCGGGACGGGCGCCGTAGAGCGTGATCGCGCTCGGCGAGGCGCTCGCGACCGGCAGGCCCAGGCGGATCTCGGCGAGGTACGCCCCGTAGAGCGCCGCGTGGTCGGAGGTGCCCCGGGCCACGAACAGCACGTTGCGCGGGCGGCGTCCCGCGATCTCGGCCGCGACCTCGGCGATCGCGCCGGCGTTGCGGTCCTCCAGCAGCCGGGCGAACCCGGCCGGCTGCTCCTCGATGTCCGCCGACATGCCGTGGCCTCGCTGTGTCACGTGATCCTCCTCATCGCCGTTCAACCCGCACTGTCCTAATCCCGCGCGTTTCGTGCGCAGTCTTGCAAGAAACAGCTTACAAGGTCAAGGTTTCGCGCAGAAGTGAGCAGACATGAGGACTGACATATGGCGCTGCTTCCCCTAGGGTCTTTGCACGTGGATTCCCCCTCGGCCCGCCGCGACCTCGCGCGCGCCCGCGCCGCATTCGACCGCGGCGAGATGGCGGACGCCGCCGGCCATCTGACCGGTGCGCTCACCCACGCACCCACCCTGCCCGAGATCCATGAGCTGCTCAGCCGGATGGCAGCGACGCCCGGCGGCGGGCTCGACCTCTTCCCGCCCGAGCCGCACGAGCCGGTCGGCCGTTCGGTCGCCCGCGCGCACCTGCTCGCCGCCGCCGGTCGCCCGGAGGACGGCCTCCACCTGCTCGCCGGCGCCAGCGGCAACCATCCCGGCACCGACTGGGCCGGTGTGCCGTGGGTCAGCGACCCGGCGCTCGGCGTGCGCGTCGACCCAGGGCTGCTGGCTCGCACGATCATGCGGCTCTGCACCGCGGTGGGCGATCCCGCGCCGGCCGGGACCGTCGACTCGCTGAAGCCCTATCTCACCGTGATCAGGCACGCGGTCGCGGCGCACGGCGAACAGGCGATGCTGCTCGGCGCCGGCTCGGCACTGGCGCGCCGGCTCGGCGAGGTGCGCCTCGCCGTCGACTGGGCCACCCGCGGCGCGCGGGCGCAGCCCTCCAAGCTGGGCGAGATCTGGCTGGGGTACGCGTACCGCAGCGCCGGCCGGATGCCGGAGGCCCTCGCCGCGCTTCGCCGGGCCGTCGCCTACGACCCCGACGACCTCTCGGTGTACGCCGACGTCGCCGCCACCCTGGCCGACCTGGACCGGCTCGACGAGGCGCTGCGCTGGACCGAACTGGCCCTGGAACGCGACCCGGACTTCGACTGCGTCGTGCACACCGCCCACCGGCTGCGGCACCGGGCCGACGGCGACGTGGCCCACCTGGTCGCGCTCGCCGACTTCATCCGTGACCACCCGGACGACGCGCACGAGCACACCGACCTCGAGGAGTGCTGCCGGGAAGCGGCCTGGCTCGGTGGCATGCCGGCCGGCGCCCCGCTCCGGGCCGGCCGCGCCCCGGTGAACGCCGAACCGTCGGCGGACGCGCTCCGGCGGCTGCTCCGGATCGCCACACCGACCTGGGCGCACCCGCCCGCCGCCTACGACCGGGCGCTCGGCCTGGTGCTGGTCGAGCCGTGGGAGCTGCTCGCGCTGCTCGCCCATCCGGCCGTCGTGGAGGCCCGCCAGCCCACCGGGTACGAGGTGTGGGCCTGTCTGGGCCTGCTCCACCACGGTTCCGAGGAGCCGTGGCTGGACTCCAACCGCCGCCGGTTGCTGCTCGGCCTGCTCGACGGCGACCTGGACCGGGTCACCCAGGCGGCGCTCTTCGCGCTGATCACCTACGCCTGGGTGGATCCGGAGGCCCGCTCCGACGTGGCCGCCGTGGTGGCCGGCCGGCTCAGCGAGATGGCATCCGGCCCGGCGGCCCGGGCGGTCGCCGAGCTGGCGCTCGCGGCGCCCGGCCTGGACCGCCCGACCCGGGAGCTGGCCGCCGCGACGATCCGCGTCCCGCAGGTCCCCCGGCAGAGGCGGGCCGGCTGGATCCGCCGTTCCTTCTACCGGGGCTAGGCCTGTCCTGGCCGGCTCCGCTCCGCGGAGATCACCGGGCCGGCCGGTGCGGCTCTCAGTTGATGACGGCGATCAGGTCGCCCTCCTGGACGACGTCGCCCTCGTTCACGGCGAGCTGGGCCACCGTCCCGTCCGACTCGGCGATCACCGGGATCTCCATCTTCATCGACTCGAGGATCACCAGCGTGTCGCCGTCCGCGACGGAGTCGCCGACGTTGGCCACGACCTTCCACACGTTGGCCACCATCTCGGCCCGGATCTCGTCAGCCATCAGGGGATCGCCCTCCCGCTCGCGGAACGCCTGTCGTGAACGCTTGTTCAGGTGAACGCCATCAAATCACGGATCCCCGCCGGGCACGTCCCGGCGCGTCGGAGCGGCCCACTACGATCGGCAGCGGAACGGCACCACTAACCAGGGAGTCCCGCCATGGCGAAGAAGGCCCGTAAGAAGAAGGCCCGTAAGAAGAGCTCTGCCAACCACGGCAAGCGTCCCAACAGCTGAAAAAAGGCCCGGCGGACGCCGGGCCTTTTTCATGTCCTGATCACGGTCAGGGGAGGAACTCGCGGGTCTCGGTCTGCACCTCGAGCTGGTCCAGCTTGTGACGCAGCCGGTCACGCAGCTCCACCGGCGCCCGCTCGTCACCGCAGCAGCGGCCGACCAGGGCCTTCACGTCGTGCTCGATCCCGAACTCGCGCAGGCAGCCGGTGCACTCGTCCAGGTGTTTCTGGATCAGCTGCCGGCGCTCCTCGCTGCACTCCAGGTCCAGGTAGAGGTAGACCTCGCTGAGGACTGAGCTGCAGTCGGTCTCGTTCTCGTCGGTCGACATCGGTGTCAGGCCCCCTGCGGTTCGGACGTCGTGGCGCGGGTTATGCCCCGGTCGGAGGCGTAGTTCTCCAGGAGGTTGCGCAGGTTGCGCCGCCCCCGGTGCAGCCGGGACATGACCGTGCCGATCGGCGTGCCCATGATGTCGGCGATTTCCTTGTAGGAGAAGCCCTCGACATCGGCGAGGTACACCGCGAGCCGGAAGTCCTCCGGCAGGGACTGCAGCGCTTCCTTGATGTCGCTGTCCGGAAGCCGGTCCAGCGCCTCGGTCTCGGCCGACCGCAGACCCGACGACGTGTGCGACTCGCTCGACGCGAGCTGCCAGTCGGTGATCTCCTCGGTCGGCGCCTGCACCGGCTGCCGCTGCTTGCGACGGTACGAGTTGATGTACGTGTTCGTCAGGATCCGGTACAGCCAGGCCTTGAGGTTCGTACCCTCTTCGAACTGGTGGAACGCGGAGAACGCCTTGAGGAACGTCTCCTGCACCAGGTCCTCGGCATCGGCCGGGTTACGGGTCATCCGCAGTCCGGCGGCGTACAACTGATCCACGAACGGGAGCGCGTCACGCTCGAAACGCTGACGACGCTCGTCGGTCCGCTCTTTCTGGGCCACCCTGGACTCCCCCCTCGACCGCCCCGCCGAGGATACGGGTAGTGCCCGTGTAACGCCTTCGAAAACCGCGGGTGTGCTGACGCTCACCGAAGAAGACAAAGGCTGTGTCTCGGCCGCCGGCCACTCCGGGGAGCTCAACAAGCTCTGCACCCGGGCCACCTCCCGGCCGTCGCGCTCGACGATCTCGGTACCGGCACCCACTACGCCATCCCCTTCCGACGAACAAAAGTGTCCGGTCGGTGTAACGCCGGCGGGGTGCCCGTCATTCCGTCCTCAGCGCGCCCAGCCGTGCCCCCGCAGCCAGCCGATCGCGATCTCCGCGGTCTCGCCCACGCCCTTGCGGAGGTCGTGGACGGCGCCGGGCCGCACGGCCACCTCGACCGAGCCGGCGGGCTCGGGCACGCCGAACGGATCACGGTCGCCATTGATCACCAGCGTGGGCAGTGTCAGCGCCAGCTCGCCGGCTCGGCTCTTCTCCGGCTTGCCCGGCGGATGCAGCGGGAAGGCGAGCGCGAGAACACCCGCGGCCCCGAGGGTGGTCGCGGTGCGGCACGCGACCCGCGCTCCGCTGGAGCGTCCTCCGACGATCAACGGCATTTCCGGTACGTGTAACGCGTCGCCCACGGCGAGCCAGGCCTCGTCGAGGTGCCCGGCCGGCGCGGGCGCGCGGCGGCCGGCCACCCGATAGGGCTGGGTGACCAGCGCGACCCGCACACCGGCAGCCACCGCCGCGTCGTGCACCGCCACCAGGTCCGGCGCGTCGACGCCTCCCCCGGCGCCATGGCCGAGGAGGAGCAGACTCACCGCCGGACCGGATGGGGCGGTGACGCGGACGGCGGCGGGGCCGCGCGGGGTGGTTACCGTCAGTTCCTCGGGGCTGTGCACAGCCCCCGTTCTATCAGCGACTGACGGGGATCAGGTTCAGCAACCGGCGATCGTCGTCGGCGGAGTCGTCCTCGACCATCTCGCCGTCCGGCGTGACGCGCTCCCGCCAGGCGACCAGCATGGCCCGCCGCTCGCGTGGCGTGGTGCCACCCCAGACGCCGTGGCAGTCGCCGACCTGCAACGCCCACGCCAGGCACGGGCCCTGCACCTCGCAGGTCCCGCAGAGCGCCACAGCCGAACCGGACGGCTCGTTGGGCGCTGGAAAGAACGTCTCGGGATCAACGCTGCGGCAGGCGCCTCGCGTGCGCCAGGCCTCGTCGGTACGTCGTTGCGCGATCGCCTCGAGCAGTCGCGGGTCGCGTCGCGCGATGGCCACCTCGTGCGGACGCGGCATGCGTGCTCGTGTCATCAGCCCACCTCCCCCGTGGGACCGGAAGTGCTGTGGCGGCCGAACCGCACCCTACGGACCGGTACCACTCCGGCGCTGGTTTGTACCGCACCGTACAAGATCAGAACAAGGGGGTGATCTATCTTGAAACAAAGTTGTTGATTCAGAATTGGCGCATAATCCGACAAAGAAGAACGTTGATCTAGCGCCGTTCAGAAAAGCGTTACCTCGGAGCGAGGTTCCAGCAACTCGGGTCCATTGTTGCGGACATTGCCGACCTCGGGCCCGATCGCACGGATCTCGATGGCCTCCAGATCGCTCTCCGGGAGCGGGCGCAGCAGCCGCTCCGGATCACCGCCGCCGGCCAGCCAGTCGTCCCACCGATCGGCCGGCAGGATCAGCGGCATCCGGTCGTGCACCCTCGTGAGGCCGCCCAGCGCCGCCGTGGTGATCACGCTGGTGGTGAGCACCGACTCCGGCCCCCACGCCGACCACAGCCCGGCGAACGCGAGCGGCCGCCCGTCGCTCGGCGTCATGTAGAACGCCTGCTTCTGCTTGCCGGTTTGCTGGTTGCCGGACCGCACCCACTCGAACCAGCCGTCCGCCGGCACCAGGCAGCGCCGTTTCGCGAACGACGGGGCGAACGACCGCAGCGTCGCCACCGTCTCGGCCCGCGCGTTGATCATGCGGGCGCCACCGCGCAGGTCCGGCGCCCAGTGCGGGACCAGGCCCCAGCGGGCGGTGTCGAGCACCCGGCCCTCGTGCTCTTTCGACGTGCGGATCAGCGGCACCGGATCGGTGGGCGCCACGTTCCAGCTGGCGCGCAACGGCTCGGCCACGTCGACGGCCTCGAAGAACGAGCTGAGGTCGGCGTTGCTCCGGGTCGTCGCGTATCGGCCGCACATGGACAGCACGGTACTGCGCCGGACCCGCACTCGTCCGCCCCGACACCACCCCGGCGAATCCCGCACGATTCTGCGGTGTCGTGGGCGCGCTCCCACGGAATGCGTCGCCAGAGTCCTCGGAGAGAAAGGAAATCGCTGCGGAATCGCGGGTCCGTCCCGTGAGCCGGGAATGCCGCCGGGTGCGACCGGCCCGCGACGGCAGAATGGGGTGGTGACTGCTGAACCTCGCCCCTGGCTCGCCCCGCCCGCTTCCGGCCCGGTCTCGGCGACCGTGCGGCTGCCCGGCTCGAAGTCGATGACCGCCCGCGCACTGGTGATCTCCGCGCTCGCCGACGGGCCGTCGGTGATCGAGGCGCCGCTGCGGGCGCGCGACACCGTGCTGATGGCGGCCGGCCTGCGGGCGCTCGGCATCGGCGTCGACACCGGCTCCGACGAGCGCTGGATCGTGACGCCGGGCCCGATGCGCGGACCGGCCCGGATCGACGTCGGCCTGGCCGGCACGATCATGCGGTTCCTGCCGCCGGCCGGCGCGCTGGCGGACGGCACGGTCGAGTTCGACGGCGACCCGCACGCGCGCAACCGGCCGCTGCGCCCGATCGTCGAGGCGCTGCGCTCGCTCGGCGTCGCGATCGAGGCCTCGCCGACCGGCGGGCTGCCGCTCACCGTGCGCGGGACCGGGCTGGTCGAGGGCGGCGAGGCGATCATCGACGCGTCCGGGTCGAGCCAGTTCGTCTCCGGCCTGCTGCTCTCCGCGCCGCGCTTCAGCAAGGGGCTGACCCTGCGCCACGAGGGTCCGCCGGTGCCGTCCGCCCCGCACCTGCGGATGACCACGCACATGCTGCGGGCCGCCGGAGCGGTGGTCGACGAGAGCGTGCCGGACGTCTGGACGGTCGAGCCGGGAGCACTGCACGGTCGCACCTGGACGATCGAGCCGGACCTCTCCGGCGCGGCGCCGTTCTTCGCGGCGGCGGCCGTCACCGGCGGGTCGGTGACCCTCACCGGCTGGCCGGCCGACAGCTGGCAGCCGGTCGAGCGGCTCGCCGAGATCTTCACCGCGCTGGGTGCCGAGGTCTACTTCACGCAGGAGGCCGAGCCGGGCGACGAGGCCGCGGTGGGCGGGCTCACCGTGCGCGGCACCGGCACGCTGCGCGGGATCACGGCGGACCTCTCCGAGGTGAGCGAGCTCACCCCGGTGATCGCGGCCCTCGCGGCGCTCGCCGAGGGCCCGTCCGAGCTGCGCGGCGTCGCGCACATCCGGGGCCACGAGACGGACCGGATCGCCGCGCTCGCCACCGAGCTGGGCAAGGCCGGCGCCGAGGTGACCGAGTTCCCGGACGGGTTGCGCATCGAGCCGCGGGCGCTGAAACCGACGACCTTCGAGACGTACGCGGACCACCGGATGGCACACGCCGCGGCGGTTATCGGACTCGCCGTGCCGGGCATCAACCTCGCCGACGTAGGTTGTACGTCGAAGACGTTGCCCGAGTTCCCCGAACTCTGGGCGGGACTCGTGGCGAGGAGCTAGATCTGCCAGGGCGTAAGCGGGAGTACGACGAGGACGACGTCCGGATCCGGCCGGGGCGCGCCTCCCGCCCGCGTACCCGGACGCGGCCGAAACACGACGACGCGGTCGACGCGCTGGTGATCACCGTCGACCGCGGGCGGTACGGCTGTGTCCGCGAGGACACCGGCGGCCTCGACGTGATCACCGCGATGCGGGCCCGGGAGCTGGGCCGCAAGTCGGTGGTGGTGGGCGACCGGGTGTCGCTCGTCGGTGACGTCTCCGGGGCGCCCGGCGCGCTGGCCCGGATCGTGCGGATCGGCGAGCGGACGTCGGTGCTGCGCCGCACCGCTGACGACGACGAGACGACACCCGAGGGCCGGCTGGAACGGGTCGTGGTGGCGAACGCGGACCAACTGGTCATCGTGAGCGCGCTGAGCGACCCGCCGCCGCGGACCGGGTTCATCGACAGGTGCCTGGTGGCGGCGTACGACGCGGACATCGAGCCGCTGCTCTGCCTCACCAAGGCCGACCTGGCCGGTCCGGAGCAGGTGCTCGACTACTACGCCGAGCTCGACCTGCCGTACGTCCTGGTGCGTCCCGGCAGTGATCTCGACGAGCTGCGCGGCCGGCTGGCGAACCGGATCTCGGTGCTGGTCGGCCACTCCGGCGTGGGCAAGTCCACGCTGGTGAACCGCCTGGTGCCGGACGCGCTGCGGGCGGTCGGGGCGGTCAGCGCGATCGGCAAGGGCCGGCACACGTCGACGAGCGCGGTGGCGCTGCGGCTGCCGCCGGTCGGCAAGAGCCGCGAGGACCCGGGCTGGATCGTCGACACGCCGGGCATCCGGAGCTTCGGCCTCGCCCACGTGAGCGCGGAAAGCCTGCTGCACGGGTTCCCCGATCTGGTCGAGGGCACGCTCGAGGACCAGCCGAACTGCGGGCACACCGCGGCCGACGCGGACTGCCGCCTCGACGGGTGGGTGGCCGAGGGCAAGGCCGATCCGCGACGGCTGGCCTCGTACCGGAGGCTGTTGAGCTCGCGTGCCGGTGAGCTGGACGCGCGCAACGACGAGCAACCCCCATCCGACCGCCCCGCCCACCACCCGAAACAGGACTGAAGGCCGTCCGCCTGGGACGCGCATCCATGCACTAACTTTCTGGCATGGCTGGATATGCGGACGATCTCGCGCTTGCCCATCTGCTCGCCGACACGGCCGACGCCATCTCGACGGCCCGGTTCCGCGCGCTCGATCTGCGCGTCGACGCGAAGCCGGACCTGACGCCGGTCTCCGACGCGGACACCGCGGTGGAGAACGCGATCCGGTCCACGCTGGCCCGTGCCCGCCCGCGCGACGGCATGCTGGGTGAGGAGTTCGGCCGGACCGTCGCGGCGGCCGGGCCGGGCAGCCGGTACTGGGTGATCGACCCGATCGACGGGACCAAGAACTTCGTGCGCGGCGTGCCGATCTGGGCCACGCTGATCGCGCTGATGGAGGGCGACACCCCGGTGGTCGGCCTGGTCTCCGCACCCGCGCTGGGCCGTCGCTGGTGGGGCGCGCGCGGCCTGGGGGCGTACGCGGGAAAGCACCAGCACGCCGCGAGCCGGATCAGCGTCTCCTCGGTGCGCTCTCTCGCCGACGCGAGCTTCTGTTACGCCAGCCTGAACGGCTGGGCCGACAACGGGCGCCTGGACGCGATGCTGGACATCCTGCTCGGCGTCTGGCGGAGCCGGGCCTACGGCGACTTCTACGGCTACATGCTGCTCGCCGAGGGCGCCTTGGAAGCGATGGCCGAGCCGGAGCTGTCGCTCTGGGACATGGCCGCGCTCATCCCGATCATCACCGAGGCCGGTGGCAAGGTCACCGATCTGGACGGCCGGGCGCCCGCGGACAACAGCTCGGTGATCGCGACGAACGGGCTGCTGCACGAGACGGTGCTGACCGCGCTGGCCCGGCGGGGCTGATCGGACGGACAGATCGGGGCATGAGTCCACCCGGGCGGGGTACCCAGCTGTTCTGCGGATCACTGGCCGCCACGGTGACGACTGATCCTCTCGCCGAAATGCGAGGAGCTGACGCGTTATGCACAATGGAGCGATCATGCCGACCGAGGTTCGTCATCTGGTGGACCGCGACCAGGCCTATCCCCTGGTCCGGTTGACCGGGGTGCTCAATGACCAGACCGCGGCGGCGGTCCGGTCGGTGCTGCTCGACGTGCTCGCCGATCAGCCGGAGGCGGTCGTGGTCGACGTCGCCGACCTGGTGGCGCCGCGGGCCGGTTCGACCGCGGTACTGCGGGACGTCCTCGACGTGACGCGGGACTGGCCGGGCTCGCACCTGGCGCTCTGCGGAGCGGCCGACGCCACGGCGTGGAAGGCGAGCGGCTGGCCGGTCTGGCCGGACGTGCGCGAGGCCTTCGCCGCGCTGGGCGAGCCGGAACGGGATCGCCGCGTCAGCATCGATCTGGACCCGGTGGTCGGCGCGGCCCGCCGGACCCGGGAAGTGATCACCGAGTCGTGCGGCAGGTGGGACTGCCCGGACCTGACCGGCAGCGCCTGCATCGTGGCGACCGAGATGGTGAACAACGTGGTGGCGCACGCCCGTACGCCGATGCGCGTGCTGCTGGCCCTGCAGGGCGACACGATGAGCGTCGCGGTCCGGGACCGCTCACCGACACTGCCGCGCTTCGCCGGGCCGGTCGCCGTCACCTCGTACGGCGGCCGGGGTCTGCTTCTGATCGACACCGTCTCGGCCCGCTGGGGTCACCTGGAACTGGGCGACGGCAAGGTGGTGTGGGCGCGCCTGGAACCGGATCGGACGGCGATGCCGGTATGAGGCAACCCGAGCGTGGGTAGATTGCGGTACATGCGAGAGAACGACTACCCGACCGAGGTCAGCGATCCGGAGGCCTCGGGACTGCCGGATACCGCCGATGACGATTCCACCGCGTACGACGAGGTGAACAGCACCCGGTGGAGCGACGGGCCGGATCCCGCCGCGCTGCCCGGTGTCGGCCCCGGCGGGTCGAACCGCTTCGGTGACACCGCGGAGGAGCAGCGCCAGGGAGAGTCGCTGGACCAGCGGCTGCGCCAGGAGGTGCCGGACGTCGGCGCCGAGCGCGAGCAGATCCAGCGGGAGCGGGACCCGCTCGACGAGACCGTCGACAGTTCCGAGCAGCGGGCGTTCGACCGTGACGTCTGGGAGGACGGCCCGACCTCGGACCCGAAGTCGCAGGTGTCGCTCTACGACGACGGCCAGCTCGACGACGAGGACCCGGAGACGGTGGGCCGGCTGGTCGCCCCGGACGAGGGTTCCGGGTGGGACGAGGAGCCGGACAGCGTCGCCTACGACGCGGGCTCGGCCGGTGGCGGCGCCAGCGCCGAGGAACTGGCGATGCACGAGACGCGGGCGCCGGATTACGACTGATGGCGTAACGCAGCTCAAAAGATCGGCCCCCACTCTTGCCGAGAGCGCTCCCAACTAGGCACAGTGCTCGCGCGAGTGATCAAGAGTGGGGGATTCGATGAAGAGCGTGCGCCTGCTGCGGTCACTGACGGCGGCCGCGGTGTTCGCCTCCGGGCTGGCGGTCACGGCCGCCCCGGCCGCGGCGGCGACGGTGACGCGCACCGTCTTCAGTGACGGGTTCGACGGCGACCGGGGCGCCGCGCCCGACCCCGCGAAGTGGTCCCCGACCCTCGAGGCCTGGCTGGACGGCGCGGGCGCGCTGGCGCTGGACGACCCGCTGCGGACCGCGACGACCTTCACCCAGAAGTCCGGGCACGCCGAAGCAAAGATCAAACTCCGGCGTACGTCGGGAGCGTGGCGTGCCCTGGGCGTGCTCGACGAGTCGGGGCGGATCCCGGCCGGTCAGGTCGAGGTGCTCGCCGACGACGGGGTGAGCGACGACCAGTTCCACACGTACGCGATCGACTGGACGCCCACCTCGATGGTCTGGTCGGTCGACGGCACCGACGTCATCCGGTTCACGCCCGCCGAGAGCGGCCGGCCGTTCTTCCTCGCCCTGAACCTGAACTCGGCGGGGCGGCGCGCGGACACCATGCTCGTCGACGCGGTGCGGGTCACCGTGCGGGTCACCGTGGCGAGCAAGCCGTGGAAGAAGTTCACCACGTACAAGGCGGGGCAGTACGTCACGTACAAGGGCGGCACCTACCGGGTGAAGGAGCGGCACACCTCGCTGCCGGGGTGGCAGCCGACCCTCGTACCCGCGCTCTTCACCAAAATCTAGCGGCAAAGCGTTATCCGGCGGTTCCGGAACCCGTCTCCATTGACCGACAGCAGTCTATCTCTAAAGACTGTTTGGAGTAACGGCTTCCCTCTCCCCCGGAGGATCCCCATGCGCAAGTTACGGATGCTGCTCAGCGCGGCGGTGGTCGCCACCACGCTGGCCGGCACACTCACCCTCGCCTCCCGCGGCGACACCGCCGACGCCGCGATCGGCCCGGTCACCTGGTCCGACGAGTTCAACGGCGCGGCCGGCGCGCCGGTGGACGGCTCGAAGTGGAACTTCGACACCGGAGGTGGCGGGTTCGGCAACAACGAGCTGCAGTACTACACGAACTCGACGAACAACGTGCGCCAGGACGGCGCCGGGCACCTCGCGATCACCGCGCGCCGGGAGAACCCGGCGAACTACCAGTGCTGGTACGGCACCTGCCAGTACACCTCCGGCCGGCTGCTCACCTCGGGCAAGTTCACCCAGCGGTACGGCCGCTTCGAGGCGAGCATCAAGGTCCCCAAGGGCCAGGGCATCTGGCCGGCGTTCTGGATGCTCGGCGACAACCTGGGCAGCGCCGGCTGGCCGCAGGCCGGCGAGATCGACATCATGGAGAACGTCGGCAAGGAGCCGAACCGGGTCTACGGCACGATCCACGGACCGGGTTACTCGGGCGGCAGCGCGGTCGGCGGCAACCGGACGCTCTCCGCACCGCTCGGGGACGCCTTCCACTCGTACGCGGTGGAATGGTCCCCGAACCTGATCGTCTGGTTCCTCGACGGCGTGGAGTACTTCCGGGCCACGCCGGCCTCGGTCGGCGGCAACCAGTGGGTGTTCGACCACCCGTTCTTCCTGATCCTGAACGTGGCGGTCGGCGGCAACTGGCCGGGCAGCCCGGACGCGAGCACCTCGTTCCCGCAGACCATGCTCGTCGACTACGTCCGGGTCTCCGCCTGGACCGAGTCCACCGGCGGCAGCGCGCTGAAGAGCACCTTCAACGGCCGCTGCATCGACGTGCCGGGCGGCACCGCCACCGACGGCGCCCGCCTGCAGATGTACGACTGCAACGGCACCGCCGCCCAGCGATGGACCGCCGCCTCCGACGGCACCCTGCGCGCCCTCGGCAAGTGCATGGACCCGGCCGGTGGCGCGCTCGCCAACGGCACCCCGATCCAGCTGGTCACCTGCAACGGCAACCCGGTGCAGCGGTTCACCCTGTCGGCCGCCGGCGACCTGGTCAACGTCTCGGCGAACCGGTGCGTGGACATCACCGGGTGGAACAACGCCAACGGCGCGCAGCTCCAGCTCTGGGACTGCGGCGGCACCGCCAACCAGAAGTGGGTGAGGGCCTGACGGCCTGAGGCCATGGGGACCGGTCAGCGGCTCACCGTGTACCGGTCCCCGTACACCTGCCAGCTCAGCGGCGCGGTCAGGTCCAGGTTGGCCGTCCGCAGGAACACCCGCTGCGCGGTCTCCACCCGGCTGGTGTCGCTGTGCGCCGCCTCGGTGCGCATCTCGGCCGCCCGCGCGTCCAGGAAGGCCGCCAGATAGCCGATCTCGTCGCCGTCGCGCGCCGGCGGCCGGGCCGACCGTGCCGCCCGGCCGCGGATCTCCTTGAGGCCGTCGACGCCGTGCATCACGGCCGCGTCGTAGTAGGCGAACTGGCCCAGCGCCCGCAGCCCGTCCGACTCCGCGAGCCGGACCGCCGGGCCGAAGTAGATCCGGTCCCGGGCGTCCTCCTGGACCTGCCGGAACACCGGATCGGCCGCCGCCGTGCGCCACGCCGTCACGAAGCCCGGGCCGAGACCCCGGTGCGAGTCCGTGCCGTCCACCGCCCGCAGCGCCGGAAGATAGCGGACCAGCCCGTTCGACGGCCTGCGCCGGGCGTACTCGGTGACGACCCCGAGCATGTCCGAGGTGCCCGAGGTGAACCCGACGATCCCGCCGGTGTAGCCCCGGCCGTCGCCGATGTCCTCGATGTAGCCGAACGACCTCCGCCAGTCCAGCGTCGAGTTCTCCGCGCTGGCGACCAGCTTGAGCGCGGTCTCCTTCTTGCCGGCCGAGGTCAGGTCCGCGGCCTCCCCCGGCACCCCGGCGGTCGCCCGCCGCCCGCTCTCGGTGACCGGCCCGGACGGCCCGGGGCCGTACGCCCGCATCTCCCACAACGAGTAGCCACCCGAGGCGATCGACCGCCGGGTGGCGAGCAGGCGCAGGTAGCGCCCGGACCCGTGCAGGTCGCGCACGTCGTCGGCGCCGCCGTTGCCGGAGCTGGTGCGGTAGAGATCGCGCCAGACCGAGCCGTTGTCGGAGACCTGCAGCCGGTACGCCCGGGCGAACACCTTGGCCCAGCTCAGCCGGACCCGCCTGACCTCCTGGGCGGTGCCGAGGTCGATCTGGACCCACTGCGTCCCCGGGCCGGCGGCGCTGGTCCACCGGGTCCGCTGGTCACCGTCGTCCACGCCGTTCGCCGTCCAGGCGACCGAGGCGGTCGAGGACGCGAGAGCAGGCCGGCCCTGCGAGATCAGCACGTCGGCGCCGGCCACGGCGGCCACCGAGACGGCCGGTGGCACACAGAGGACAGCGGTGATCCCACCGATCAACGCGAACGAACGAAACGACCCGCCCATGCATTTACGCTAGGGCGGGAGCGGTCAGCGACGCTTCCGGTTCCGCGAAATCAACACTATCGCCAATACGACCGCACCCACGACGAACAGGCAGCAGAGCAGGCCGAAGAAGCCGAAGACGCCGAAGCCGCCCCGTGAGCGGCGGCGTGCCGCCTCGACCGCCAGATCCGCCACACCGTTGCTCGCCGCCCATGCGTGCGCCGGAACGACCAGGGCCAGGACCGCGCCCGTCACCACTGCGGCCGCTCGTGACCACCACTTCATCAGATGAGTCATGCACTCAATGCTGACCCATGGGTGCAACGGGTAAGGGACCAGTACCTACGGGAAGGGAACACGCGATGAACGCGGATCTGGTGGCGCTGGCCGAGGCGCACGGGGTTGCCACGTGGTACGAGGACTGGCAACGGCAGCGAACCGACGTCTCCGAGGAGTCGGTGATCGGCGTGCTCGGGCTGCTCGGCGTCGACGCGAGCACACCCGCCGCGGTGCGCGCCGCGCTCGCCGAGGTCCGAGGCCGGAAGCAGGGCGGGCTTCCCGGCACGATCGTGCTGCGCGCCGGCTCGCCGCTGGAGCACACCGGTCAGATCACGCTGGAGGACGGCCGGACCCTCCCGGCGGATGCCGCCGACATCCCGCTCGGCTGGCACCGGCTGCGTTCCGGCGACCAGGAGGCCACCCTCGTCGTCGTCCCCGCCGGGCTGCCCGAGCCGCCCGAGACCTGGGGGTGGATGGTCCAGCTCTACACCCTGCACTCCGCGGAGTCCTGGGGCATGGGCGACCTCGGCGATCTGCGGTCCTTCGTGGCCGGCGTGAAGGGCGCCGGCCTCGTGCTGCTCAACCCGCTGCACGCGATCACGCCGGTGCGGCCGGTGCCGGCCTCGCCCTACTCGCCGTCGAGCCGCCGCTTCGCCAACCCGATCTACCTGCGGATCGCGGACATCGAGGCGTACCAGCGGGCGGACGGCGCCCTGCGGGCACGGGTGGACGCGCTGAAGCCGTCCCCGCCCGCCGACGGGCTGATCGACTACGACGGGGTCTGGGCCGCGAAACTGGCCGCCCTGGAACTGCTCTGGCCGCTCGCCGGCCCGGTCGACCTGGAGAGCGACCCCGGCCGCACCGACTTCGCCCGGTTCTGCGCGCTCGCCGAGGAGCACGGATCGGACTGGCGCACGTGGCCGGAGGAGCTGCGCCGGCCGGACTCGGCGGCGGTCACGGCGTACGCCTCGGACCGGATCGCCTTCCACGCCTGGGTCCAGCACCTGGTCGAGGAGCAGCTGGTCGCGGCGCGGGAGGCGGCCACCGGCATGCCGGTCGGGATCGTCCACGACCTGGCGGTCGGCATCGATCCGGGCGGCGCCGACGGCTGGCTGCTGCAGGACGTGCTGGCGCCGGGCGTCCGGGCGGGCGCGCCGCCGGACGCGTTCAACCAGCTGGGCCAGGACTGGGGTCTGGCGGCCTGGCGGCCGGACCGGCTGGTGGCGACCGGGTACGCGGCGTACCGGGACATGCTCCGGCGGATCTTCCGGCACGCGGGCGGGCTCCGGGTCGACCACGTGGCGGGTCTGTGGCGGCTCTGGTGGGTGCCGCCGGGCCTCGGCGCGGCGCAGGGCACCTACGTGCACTACGACCCGGAGGCCATGCTCGGCATCCTGACCCTGGAGGCGCACCGGGCGGGCGCCGTGGTGATCGGCGAGGATCTCGGGACGGTGCTCCCGGAGGTGACCGCCGGGCTGGAGGGCCGGAACATGCTCGGCTCGGCCGTGCTCTGGTTCACCCGTGACTCGGGCGGCGACTACCTGCCCGCCGCCGAATACCCGCGCAACGCCCTGGCCAGCATCTCCACCCACGATCTGCCGACCGCCGCCGGCTTCCTGGCCGGCGAGCAGGTCCGGGTACGGGCGGAACTGGGCCAGCTGGCCGGTCCGGTCGAGAAGGAGCGCGCCACCTGGCAGAAGGACCGCGCCGAGCTGCTGGACCTGTTGCGGGCCGAGGGTCTGCTCGGCGACGACCCGGACACCGAGCAGACCGTGCTCGCCATGCACCGCTTCCTGGCCCGGACCCCGTGCCGGTTCGTCACCGCGTCGCTGCACGACGTCCTGCTGGAGATCCGTCAGCCCAACCTCCCGGGCACGTTCGACGAGTACCCGAACTGGCGGATCCCGCTCGGCCCGGACCTGGCCGACGTGATCGGGCACCCGCTCTTCCGGGAGGTGGCCGAAATTCTGGGTAAAAGAGAGCCCATGGGTTTCTTGGACAAGGCGAAGCAGCTGGTCGACAAGCACGAGGACAAGGTCGACAAGGCGCTCGACAAGATCGGTGACGAAGTGGACCGGCGTACCGGCCACAAGCACACTTCGAAGATCGACCGGGGCGTGGAAGAGATCAAGAAGCGCACCGGCCCGACCAGGAGTTAGACCGCGAGGGGCTCCGGCGGCGGGTCGTCGTCCACCGCGTACAGCATGGGGTGCAGCGGCAGGAAGGTGTCCGGCCGCCGGCAGCGAGCCGGCGGGAGCAGCGAGGATCCGTGCGCCGGGTGTTCCCGGCAGTGCCGGTGTGCCCGGGACAGCGCGTCCTCGTGATGCCGCCCGCCGCCGTACTCCCCGCAGCCGGCGCAGTCCCACCTCCAGAACGGCGCGCCCTCGTCGGACGTGTGCCGCCGGATCCGCAGCGGCGGACCGGCGGCCTCCTTCGCGGCGGCCAGGATTTCCGGCATCTCCCGGGCCGGCGGCGGGCCCAGTGGCCGCCGCTGCCCCATGATCTCGGCCAGCACGTTGCTCGACACCGTGACCTCCGTGTTCGTACCGGTGTGTATCAGAGGTTTCAGTGTCGAACGCACCCTTGGCACCAAAAGGCCTTTTGGCCGGTTTTTAACGCGGCGTGATGACACCCAGCGACGAAGCCGTCACTCCGGGGAAGACGCTCGTCATGTCCCCGACTCCGCACCGGGCCCGCAGGATCTCGCCGATCACCGCGCGATAGTCGGTGGTCACCGCCAGATCGCCGTCGCACAGGTCGCCCGCGGCGAGGCCGGGCCACCGCCCGTGAACCGTGCCGCCGCGCACGCCGCCACCCAGCACGAACATCGCGTTGCCGTACCCGTGGTCCAGCCCGCCGGACCCGTTCTGCGTCACCCGGCGGCCGAACTCGCTGATCGTGATCAGCGTGACCCGCCGCATGCCCTCCGGCCCGAGGTCGGCCGCGAACGCCGCGAGGGCGGTGGCGAACAACGTCAGCTGGTCGTACATCCGCCGGCCCGCCGCCGCGACACCGAGGTTCTCGTGCATGTCCCAGTCGCCGGAGTCGACTGTCGCGCTGCGCAGCCCGGCATCCGACTTGATCAGCCGGGCCACGTCACGCAGCGCCTCGCCGAGCCCTGTGCTCGGATAGACCGCGCCGTTCGCCGGCTGGTACCCGGCGGCCCGCAGCTGGGCGCCCCGGCTCAGCGCGCCGGTGAGCTGCCCCGCCGTGGCCGCGAGCGCGGCCGGTGCCCCGGCGTAGAGCCTGCTCATCGTCGCGGCGATCGGCCGGTCCGCCTGATCGCCGTTGAGCTGCAGGTCGTCGACGGCGGTCAGCCCCAGGTAGGGCGCCGGGCCGGACAGCACCCGGGCCGGCATCGCGGTGCCCATCGCGACCGCCTGGAACGGGTCGGCCGTGCCGGAGACGCCCAGCATCCGGTTCAACCAGCCGGTGCGGATCGACGTGCCGGGCGCGGCCCGCTCAAGCTCCTCCATGGCCGAGAAGTGCGACCGGTTCGGCGCCGGCTGCCCGACCGCCTGCACCGCGGCGAGCTGACCGCCGGTCCAGTACGGCAGGAGCGGGGCGAGCGCCGGGTGGAGCCCGAAGAACGCGTCACCGCCGATCAGCTGGGCCTTCGGGACGCCGATGCCCGGGCGGGCGGCGTAGTAACCGGGGTCGCCGTGCGGCACCACCGCCGAGAGACCGTCGAAACCGCCCCGCATCGAGAGCAGCACCAGGACATCACCCGAGTAGGACGGGTCGGCCGCGAAGGCGAGGCTGGTGTCCAGCTGCGTTCCGGCCAGGCCGGCGAACGCGCACGCGGTGCCGGTCGCGAGCAGGCGGCGCCGGGACAGGGTCTTCGTGGTCATCGTCGCTCCGGGGGTCATCGTCGCTGCGGGGGTCACCTTTGCTCCGGGGGTCATCGCAGCGCGAACGTCGGGGAGTTGAGCAGCATCGCCATCAGGTACGAGAACATCCAGCCGGCGGCCGGTTCGTCGGCTCTCAGCGGCGACGCCGGCGTCCTGCCGTAGAACTCGGCGAGCGCCGTCACGTGCGCGGCCGGCGGCGCCATCCCGAGCAGCCGCACGCCCAGCTGGGTGATCAGCGCGCCGTACGTGGCAGGCAGCGCCCCGAGCATCCCGGTCATCAGGTTCGCCGGGCGCACCAGCGTGTCCGGCCACCAGCCGGCCGCGATCAGGAGGTGGAAGTTCCAGCGGATCAGCAGGCCGGACGGTGACGCCCAGGCGCTCGCCACGTCCGGGAAGCCGTTCGGCGGCGCCCAGGACAGCGGCGCGTGGCCGGCGTCACGGGCCATCGCGTAGAGGCTCTCCAGGAACTTCGTGCCGGTGGGCGCCGGTCCGTACCCGAGGATCCGTACCGTCGCGGCCAGGTCCTCCAGCGGCGTCCGCGTCTTGGCGCCGGCCGAGGCAGCGAACGCGGCCGAGGTGAACAGCGCCCGGAGCACCGGCACGATCGCCGACTTGTTGTCCAGGTAGACCTTGACCAAAGCGGTGATCAGCTCGGCCGGCGGGTCGTCGGCGACGAACCGGACGCAGAGTTTCGTGACGATCCGGCGCGCGGTCACCGGGTGCAGGGCCAGGTAGTCGAGCAGCGCCAGAGCCGCCTTCTCCCCGCCGGCAGCCGTCGCGTTGGCGTTCTGGAAGGAGAGGATCCGGACCGCACCGGTGGCGTGCGCGGCCGCGTCGTACCGGTACTTCCCGGTGGTGTTGTCCACGGTCAGACCGGTCAGCAGCCGGGCCGCGTCCTTGACGTCCGACTCGGTGTAGGCCAGACCCACGGTGTGCAGTTCCAGCAGCTCACGGCCGTAGTTCTCGTTCGGCGAGGTCTTGCTGGAGAACCGGTTGTCGAGGTAGGTGAGCATCGCCGGATGCCGCGCGGACGCCTTGAGCATCGCGGCGAAGGACCCCAGGGCATGGGTACGGATGACGGCGGTGTCATAGTCGATCCGGCTGTCCCACACGTCCCCGTGCGGGCAGGTGACGTTCAGGTGGTTGCTCCAGAAGTCCACCATCACCTCGAACAGCTGGCGCTCGCTCCAGATGGCCCGGCCCACCGCCGAGAAGCCCAGCTGCCACATCGGGTCCCAGCTGTACTGCTTGAGCTTGCGGGCGGTCACCAGGTTGCGGATTCCGGCGATGCCGAGCCGGGCCAGCGGGAAGCGGGCGACCAGGCCGTCGGCGACCTTGTCCGGGATCGAGGACGGCTTCAGCTGACGCTCCAGCCAGGCCGTCGTGCCCAGCTTGCGGATCTCCGCGATGGACGACGGGCTCGGGCCGAACGTGGCCCGGCGCAGCAGGTGCAGCTGCGGGTCGTCGGGGACGAAGTCGGCCGGGCGGGTCACGGCGGCCGCGGCAGCGGGGGTACCGACGGGAAGCACCGTGGCCACGCCGGCTGCCGCGGCAACGCCCACGACCGCGCGACGTGTCACCGTCTGCTCTGATGCGCTCACATCAGGCATACGTCGGGAGTTCCACGAGTGATCGTTGGGTTCCCTGCGGCGTGCTCCCGAACTGCTACGGAGATACTGGCCGGATGGCACAGCGCAGGGCGTCCCGGAGACGCGTGGAGACGGTCGCTTCCGGGGTCGCCGAGCTGGCGCCGGACCCGGATCGGGACACCGCCTGGACGCTGCTGCTGGACGGCGCGCCGCAGTCCCACGTCGACCTCGCCGACCCCACATACCTGCAGTTCGAGTACGTGCGCCGGATGGCCTCGGCGATCGACCTCGTCGCTCCGCCCGGCCGGCCGCTGCGCACGCTGCACCTGGGCGGCGGCGCGCTGACCCTGCCCCGGTACATCGCGGCCACCCGGCCCGGTTCCGCACAGCGGGTCATCGAGATCGACGGGCCGCTCGTCGAGCTGGTCCGCGAGGCGCTGCCGCTGCCGCCCTCGGCCGGCATCCGGGTCCGGGTCGCCGACGCGCGCGAGGCGGTGGAGGGCATGCGTGACGCCGGGTACGACCTGGTGATCCTGGACGTGTTCGCCGGCGCCCGCACCCCCGCGCACCTCGCCTCCGCCGAGTTCGCCCAGCAGGTGGCGCGGGTGCTCGACCCGGCCGGCTGGCTGATCGCCAACGTGGCCGACGGCCCGCCGCTGAAGTACGCCCGCACCCAGGTCGCCACGATTCGCGCCGCGCTGCCGCAGGCGTGCCTGATCGCTGACGCCGGAGTGCTGCGCGGCCGCCGGTTCGGCAACCTCGTGGTGCTCGCCGGGCGGACCGCGCCGCCGCTCGCCGAGCTGTCCCGGCGTGCCGCGGGAGACTGGTTCCCCGGCCGGGTGGAGGACGATCTGGATCGCTTCGCTGCGGGGGCCGTACCCGTGCCGGACGCCGCGGCGGTCCCCTCACCGCAACCACCGACCGGCCTGTTCGGTAACCGAAAGTAATGGCCGGATCTGCCCTTGGTGCACGCCTGATCACCGGACTGCGTCGATTTCGAAAGATGCGCTGTGATTCGTGCCCGGTCACTGGCGGCACCCGGCGCAACCCGCTGTAATCGGGGACGGCCGCGAGAAGCGCATCGCGGCGATCACGGGGAAGGCGGACGATGTTCCACCAGCACTTCCTGTCCGCGCCCGGTACGGACCTGGGACCGCTGGACACCGGGGAGCGCGTGCTCTGGCAGGGCTACTGCGCCGTCGCCGAGTACGCGTTCGACGAGGCGTCCTCGCTACCGCGATGGACCCTGCCGGAAGACACCGAGGTCCTCGTGACGGACCGCCGGGTGCGGTACACGTTGGCGAACTCGTCGACGCTCAGTAGTGGCGAGCTGTTCTGGCTGTGGCCCCAGCACCTGCGCGTCCAGCCGGGCAACCGGGAGGTCGGGCGCAACGCCACGGTCACCCAGATCCAGCTGGTGTGCAACGGGCCGGGCGGGAGCTTCCCGGCGCTGGTCTTCGCCGGTGGCGCACTGGGCACGGTCGGCGACGCGGACCGTCTCGCCAACGTGATGCGCCAGGCGATCGCCCGGTTCCGGGTGGAGAATGCCAACGAGATCGGCGTGCCGGCCCCGCAGGCCCGGATGCTGTCCCGCCTGGTGATCGGGCCGGAGTTCAGCAACTACCAGGGCGGCGAGGGGCAGACCGTGACGCTGCTCGGCTCGGTGCCGGTTCCGGCGCCCGTCGACGTCGAGCCGGATTTCATCGAGGACGCCGAGCTCGTCGAGGACGACTACCCGGTCTCGGCCGTGCCGGCCTCCGCAGTGCCCACCTCCGCCATGCCGGCATCCGCGGTGCCCACCTCCGCCATGCCGGCATCCGCGGTGCCCACCTCCGCCATGCCGGCATCCGCGGTGCCCACCTCTTCCGTGCCCACCTCCGCCATGCCCACCTCTTCCGTGCCGACCTCCGCGGTGCCCACCTCGGCCATGCCCGCGTCCGCGGTGCCGGTCTCCGCTGCCGCCTTCGACCGTCCCGGCCGGGAGGCCGACGCGCAGCGCGCCCAGGAGGCGATCCGCGCCGAGCTGGACAGCCGGTACGCGGAGCCCGACCTGGCCTCGCGCGCGGCCAGTCTGGCGGCCCGGATCGCCGGGCTGGTCTCCTCCTCGGACGACGACGACCGGCCGGGGCACGTGACGAACCTGTCCGCGTACCTGAACGCGGACGTCGACCCCGGCACCGCCCGCTAGACCCGCCGCGGGCCGGACCCCGCCGGATTTCCGCTGGCCTGCCCTCGCCGGACCTCCGCGGGCCGGTCCCGGCTGGTTCTCCGCCGGCCGGCCACCGCTCAGGCGGAGGCCGGCTTTCCGGTCGCCGACGGGGCGAAACACCGGCCTTCGGCGACCCGCTCGGCGTGCACCTGGTGCGCCCGCCGGAGCAGGGCCATCAGCTCGTCCTCCTGGCGGATCCGGGCGCGGTGACGCTCCGGCAGCTTGCGCAGGTTTTCCTCCTCGCCGAGGAGACGGTGGTAGATCTCGTCGCAGTACGCCGGGTCGGTCTCGACGTCGAGGAACTCGGTGGCGTGCCGGCGCGCGGCCGCCACGTATGTCCGGGCCCGGCCCTTCGGGCTGAGCAGCGACGCCACCACCGTGATCACCAGGACCCCGACGATGATCCCGAGGGAGAGCGCGGTCGGGATCTCGGCGACGTGCACCGGCTCACCGTCGTTGATGAACGGGACGTTGTTCTCGTGCAGCGCGTGCAGCACCAGTTTCACGCCGATCAGCGCGAGGATCGCCGCCAGGCCGTAGGAGAGGTAGACCAGCCGGTCCAGCAGGCCGTCGATCAGGAAGTACAGCTGCCGGAGTCCGAGCAACGAGAACGCGGTCGCGGTGAAGACCAGGTAGACGTTCTGGGTGAGCCCGAAGATGGCCGGGATCGAGTCCAGCGCGAACAGGATGTCGGTGCCGCCGATCGCCACCATCACGAGCAGCATCGGGGTCAGCACCCGCTTGCCGTTCTGGTAGGTGAAGAGCTTGTCCCCGTCGTACTCGTCGGAGGTGTGCAGGAACCGGCGCGCCAGCCGGATGATGATGTTGTCCGGTGCCTCGTCCGGGTCCTCGCTCTTCTCCCGCAGCAGGTTCCCCGCCGTGACCAGCAGGATCAGCCCGAAGATGTAGAAGATCCAGGCGAACGAGTTGATCAGGGCGGCACCGAGCAGGATGAACCCGGTCCGGGCCAGCAGCGACACCACGATGCCGAACAGCAGCACCTTCTGCTGGTCCGCGCGCGGCACCTTGAAACTGCTCATCAGCAGTAGGAAGACGAAGAGGTTGTCGACCGAGAGGGCTTCCTCGGTGACGTAGCCCGCGAAGTACTCGGCACCCATCGTGGAGCCACCGAAGATCCAGACTCCGACGCCGAACAGGATCGCGATCGACACGTAGATCGAGGTCCAGAACGCTGCCTCGCGCAGCCGGGGCACGTGGGCACGGCGTACGTGGAAGAAGAAGTCGAAGAGCAGCAGGCCGATGATGAAGAGAACCGTCAGCACCCACACCGTGCCGGAGACCTGCTGCATGCGCCCATCCTATGTGTGATCGGTGTCCATCACTGCCGCACGACGCTGCGACGGGGTGAGAAAGAGCACGCCCACAAGTTTCGCCCCGCGTAGATCCGTGCCGCGCAGGTCCGCGCCGGTGAAATCGGCTCCGCGCAGGTCCGCGTCACGCAGATCCGCTCCGATCAGTAGTGCCCCGCGGAAGCTCGCTCCACGCAGGTCCGCGCCCCGCATCCGGCGGCCGATCAGCTGCGCGCCGCTGTGATCCGGACGGCGGCGGCCGAACCGGGCACGCGCCAGCTCGCTCGCCTTGCGCAGCAGCGGATTGACCCGGCTGCGGTGCGCGTCCACGTCCAGCGTCCGCAGCAGGTCGGCGCTGCCTGCCGCGAGCCGGTCGGTCTCCTCGAGCGCGGCAGAGAGCTCCGGGTGCAGGCGCCGTGCCTCGTCCAGCTTCAGCGCCTCGGTGAGGTACCACATCAGCTCGTGCAGCTGCCGCACGATCGGCAGCGCGGCGAACATGTCCCCCGCGATGCCCGGCGCCGACCGCCAGTCCTGCCCGCCGAACGTCTCCTGGGTGATCCGCTGCCCCGCGCCGAAGCAGTCGAACACCACACACCCCGGGAAGCCACGCTGTGGCAGCTGCTCGTGGATGCCGCAGCGAAAGTCGTCTTTCAGGTTGCGGCAGGGCTGGCCGGCCGGTTTGTTCACCGCGAAGTCCGACGACTTGGCGAACGCGGGCGCCACACAGCAGAGCCCGGCGCAGCGCGAGCAGTCAGCGGCCAGAAGCCTCACCGGAGGTGCCCCGCGAAGACGCCACGACGGTCCAGCGTCCCGGACTCACTCAGTGCGACGCCGTGCGCTCCCCGAAGGTGCCCGGCCACCTCGTTGTAGCAGCTCAGCAGCGAACACAACTGCTCGACGAGGGTCTCTTCCGGCTTCACGCCGCGCAGCCTAATCCAACCGCACCGCCGAACGCACATGGATAGCGACCGGCGCCACCCCCTCCGTCCGAAGAATGCCTGGTCAACGCGGTAGCCCCGGCCCGTCAGACCCCCAGGCGCAGCCCGGTGTAACCCGTGCTCAACCCCCGCGCTAAGCTATATCTACCGACGCGGGGTGGAGCAGCTCGGTAGCTCGCTGGGCTCATAACCCAGAGGTCGCAGGTTCAAATCCTGTCCCCGCTACGAGTGGATGAGGGGTCGTGTTCGCGGAAAGCGCGAAGCACGGCCCCTCTTCGCATGTCTGCTTGGGGGCCGAGCCCCCAGACCCCGCGGTGCGGTGGTTGCGGTTCGTTGTTTGCCGCCGCGCTCTCGCACGCCCGCGCTCTCGCACGCCCGCGCTCTCGCACGTGCTCGCTCTCGCTGGATCTTGGCAAGCCTGGCCCGCATCCTGACCATGACTTGCCTGGATCGCCGGGCATCGGTGCAGCGGTGCTATGGCGCGGCGGCCGACAGTGCGCGGTGAGGGGCGGCGGCGCGGTTTCTGGGCGCCTTGGGGGCGATGTCAGCGGCTGGCGAGCCTGGATTGGTTGCGGGGCGCTGAGCGTGCGGGTGCCGCACCGTGGGGTCTGGGGGCTCGGCCCCCAAGCAGACATGCGAAAAGGGACCGAGGTCAGCGCTTTCCGCTGACACACGGTCCCAATTCCCTTGTAGCGGGGACAGGATTTGAACCTGCGACCTCTGGGTTATGAGCCCAGCGAGCTACCGAGCTGCTCCACCCCGCGTCGGCTTGTTAAGACTAGCGCACCGTCTCCGGGGGCTGCAAAACGGCCCCCGGAGACGGTGGACACATCAGCTTCCGGCGCTGGCGGACGGGGCCACGGAGGGCGCCGCCGGCGGCGGGGTGCTGGCTTCCGCGGCCTGGAGCTGCTGGAAGCGGTTGACGGCGTCGTCGAGTGCCTTCAGGGCCTCACCCTGCTTGACGAAGTCGCCGGCCTGCTGGGCGGCCTTCAGGTCCTCGATCGCCTTGTCGACGGCCGCGGCGGCCTGGGCCACGTCACCGGTGACCACGGGTGGCGTGGTCGGCGGTGTGCTGGGGTTCGTACCCGGTGTGGTGGGTGTGCTTGGTGTGCCTGTGCTCGGCGTGCCGCTGGTGCGGCCCAGTTCGGCCAGTGCCTGCAGGCCCTTGGTGAGGTTGTCCTCGAGGACGACGTAGGTGCCGCCGTCGCCGTAGGACATCAGGACCTTCTGCAGCAGCGGGGCCGCGTTGGCCTGGCTGTTGCTCCGCACGTAGACCGGCTCGACGTACAGGATGTCCTTCTCCAGCGGCAGGGAGATCAGGTTGCCGTAGAGGACGGTGGCCTGCCCCTGTCTGCTCAGCAGCGCGAGGTCGGAGGCGACGTTCGCGTTGTTGACCATCCGTTGATGGACCTGGACCGGGCCGGAGACGACGGTGTCGTCGGGTAGTTCGAGGATCTCCAGCTTGGGCAGGCCGTCCACGTACGAACCGGAGATCAGCGCCGCCATGTTCTCCCGGTTCGCCGGTGTGACGCCGGCGGTGAGCTGGAACCGTGTCTCCTCCTGCTCGGGGAGTTTCACGTTCAGGTAGAACGGTGGCTGCTTGACCCCGTTCTGTGGCGCGTCCGGCGCGTTCGGGACCTCCCAGAAGTCGTTGCCGGAGAAGAACGTCTGCGGGTCGGTGACGTGGAACTTGGTCAGCAGGTTGCGCTGCACCTTGAACAGGTCGGCCGGGTAGCGGAAGTGCGAGGAGAGGTCGGCCGGGATCTCCGCCTTCGGCACGATCAGGTCGCCGCCGAACGCCTTGTTCCACGCCTTGAGGACCGGGTCCTTCTCGTCGAACTCGTAGAGGGTGACGGTGCCGTCGTACGCGTCGACGGTGGCCTTCACCGAGTTGCGCATGTAGTTGACGTCGTCCCGGGCGAGGGCGAACGAGCCCTGACCGGTCAGTTCGTCACGCGTCTCGGTCGCCAGGTTGATCTTCTGCGCGTACGGGTAGGTCTGCGCCGTCGTGTAACCGTCCAGGATCCAGACGATCTTGCCGCCGACGACGGCCGGGTACGGGTCGCCGTCGATGGTGAGGAACGGCGCGACCTTCTCGACGCGGTCCCGCGGGTTGCGGATGTACATCAGCCGCGACTTCGAGTTCACCGCGTCGGAGAGCAGGAAGTTGCTCTCGGTGTTCTTGATCGCGAAGACCGCGCGCCGGAAGAACGAGCCGATCGGCACGCCGCCCTCACCCTCGTAGGTGTAGAGCTCCGAGGCGTCGCTGTTCTGCTCCTGCGGCCGGTCGAACTCGACCTTCTTCTCGTCGTTCTCCTGGCCGACGATCACGTACTCGGTGGACTGCTCGCCGTAGTAGATCCGCGGCTGCTCGGCCTTGATCTCGTCGGTCTGCGCCGAGCAGTTGCCCTGGCCGGTGTTGCTGCCGAGGAAGCCGGAGACGAAGTACGGCAGGCCGGTGCCGCAGACCTGGTTGGCCGGCGCCGCCACCAGGCCGTAGCCGTGGGTGTAGACGGTGTGCCGGTTCAGCCAGTTGCGCTGCTGCGCGGTCAGTTTCTCGTCGTTGATCTCGCGGGCGCCGACGACGTAGTCCTGGGTCTTGCCGTCGATCGTGTAGCGGTCGACGTCCAGTTTCGCGCCGAAGTCGTAGAAGCCCCGGGACTGCTGCGACTGGGTGAACGCCTGGGAGACCAGCTGCGGGTCGATCAGCCGGACGTTCTGCGCGCTGCTGTTCTCGGCGAGGTTGGCCGGTGGGCTGCCGCTGGCCGCGGTGTACTGCGTGACGGCCGTCGACTCCAGGCCGAAGGCCTCGCGTGTCGAGTCGATCGACCGTTTGATGTACGGCGCTTCCTTGTCCGACAGGCTCGGCTTGACCTGGAAGTTCTGCACGGCGAGCGGGTAGATGCCGCCGATCGCGACGGCCGAGATGGCGAGCAGCGCCAGGGAGACGCCGGGCCAGACCAGGTTCCGCATCACCGCGTTGGAGAACACGATGATCGCGATGGCGACCACGACCGAGATGTACGCCAGGATCTCCTTGGCCGGCAGCAGCGCGTTGACGTCGGTGTAACCGGCGCCGTACAGCCCCGGCGACACGTGCTGCTCCAGCAGGAGCGCGCGCCGGTCCAGCACGTACGCCACCGCCTTGAGCAGGACGAAGATCGCCACCAGCGTGGTGAGGTGTGCCCGGGCCGCGGTGGTCATCCGGTCCCCGACGCCCTGCAGCCGCACACCGCCGAAGATGTAGTGCACGGCGAGCGAGCCGAGCACCGACAGCACGACGGCGGTGAAGCCGACGCCCAGCAGGTACCGCAGCAGCGGGTACTCGAAGATGTAGAAGGAGACATCCACCTTGAACTCGGGGTCCTGGACGCCGAAGGGCCCGCCGTTGCGGAACAGCATCCAGTCGGCCCAGCGGCTCTGCGCGGAGAGGCCGGCGAAGAAGCCGACGATCAAGCTCACCACGGTGACCCAGGTGCCCAGGCGGGGCGCCAGGATCATCCGGTAACGCTCCAGGGTGGCCTGTTCCGCGGAGTGCGGGCGCAGCAGTGGCCGCAACCGGTACGCGAGGTACAGGTTGGCGCCGACCACCAGGGCCATCACCGCACCGATCGCCAGGAACAGCAGCAGCCTGGTGATCAGGACTCCGGAGAAGACGTTCGTGAAGTCGACCTCGGAGAACCACAAGTAGTCGGTGTACGCGTCGATGCCCCATCCGAGCAGCGTGAAGAGTATGAATACCCCGACCAGGACGCCGACGGTGACGCGACCGCGCCGGCTCATCCTCGGTAGAGGACTGTTACGCATGACCAACGTTGGCTCCACACTTCGTCTGGCCGGTGATTCACCTTACGATGTCGCATCCAGCTTCTATACGCGGCGAAACTCGTCCGTCACCACCGGTGCGGGATCACGATGCCGAACAGGGCTTCGGGGTCCCACCGGAGGTGAATGTCGCGAGCGCGGCGAGGGCATCGTCCACCGTGGCGACCTCGGCCATGGGCAGGCCGGGCACCACGTTGCGAAGCGCCTCGGCGCAGTTGTCCTTGGGCACCAGGAAGAGCTCGGCGCCGGCTTTCTCGGCACCCACCAGTTTCTGCGGGATGCCGCCGATCGGCCCCACGTTACCGTTGTCATCGATGGTTCCGGTGCCCGCGATGATCTTGCCGCCGGTCAGATCCTCGGGCTTGAGCTTGTCGATGATGCCGAGACTGAACATCAGACCGGCGCTCGGGCCGCCGATCTTCTCGAGGTCGATCTCGATGTCGAACGGGTTCGGCTGCTTGGTGCCGATCTCGATGCCCAGCCGGGGGGTGTCGTCGTCCGCCGCGGCCTTCGTGGCGATCCGCACGGTTGCGTCCTTGCCGTCCCGTTCGTAGCGCACGGTCAGCGTGGTGCCGACCGGCTTGGCCCGGACCAGCTCGGAGATCTGCTCGGGACGCTCGATCTTCGTACCGTCGATGGCGATGATCACATCGCCGGCGGCGAGCCTGCCCTCGGCCGCCCCACCGGCCGTGATCTTGTCCACGAACGTCAGCACGGGGTAACCCAGCTCACGCAGGGCGACCGTCTCGGCGCTGGTCTGCGACGCTTTCCACTCCTGCGCGTTCTGCTCCTGGACCTGCTTCACGGTCTGGTTCGGCGGATAGATGAGCTCTTTCGGGACGACCGCGTCCTCACCGCTCAGCCAGCCCTCGATGGCCCAGACCAGCTCCACCTTCGACTGCACGTTGACCGTGGTGAGACGCAGCTGACCCGCCGACGTCGAGGTCTCGCCCTTCTTTACCTGGATGACCTCGGTGCCGTTGTCCGAACCGAGGGTGTCGACCGTGGGCCCGGGCTTGAGGACCACGTAGGGCAGGGGTGCGACCATGACACCGGCTGCCAGCAGAGCGGTGATCAGGGCGCCGAGGATGACCGTGACACCGCGACGTCTCATGCGCGTGAGCGTACCCACCCACCCTGAGTTCTCTCTGAGCTGATACCTCCCTCAGTCCGCTGCGGGCATTTCGCGCGTACCGTTGGGGTCGTGCCTGATATCCCGTTCGGCTTCTCCCTGCCGGGCGCTCAGCCGCCCGACCCCTCCGACCCGCAGCAGATGCAGCAGTTCATGGCGCAGCTGCAGCAGATGTTCGCCGCGCCCGGCAGTGGCCCGGTCAACTGGGACCTGGCCCGGCAGGTCGCCGCCAGCCAGCTCTCGGCGACCGGTGACCCTGCGGTCAACATGCTGGAACGACACCAGGTCGAGGAGGCTCTACGGCTCGCTGACCTCTGGCTCGACCCGATCACCGCCCTTCCGAGCGGCATCCACAAGGCCGTGGCGTGGAACCGCAACGAGTGGATCTACAACACCCTCGAGGTGTGGAAGAAGCTGTGCGAGCCGATCGCCGGCCGCATGGTGGGCGCCATGGGCGACCTCGTGCCCGAGGAGGCCCGCGCTCAGCTCGGCCCGATGCAGTCGATGGTGGCCACCCTGGGTGGCGCACTCTTCGGCGGTCAGCTGGGCCAGGCCTTCGGCCAGCTCGCCGCGGAGGTGCTCTCCGCCGGCGACATCGGGCTTCCGCTCGGCCCGGCGGGCACGGCCGCGCTGGTGCCGGCCAACATCAAGGTGTACGGGTCGGGCCTCGAGCTCCCCGAGGACCAGGTCCGCCTCTATGTGGCCCTGCGCGAGGCGGCTCACCAGCGGCTCTTCGGGCACGTCCCGTGGCTGCGGGCGCACGTGCTGAGCGCCGTCGAGACCTACGCGAACGGCATCACCGTGAACCGCGAGGCGATCGAGGACGCGATGAGCCGGGTCGACCCGAGCGACCCCGAGTCCATGCAGCAGATGGCTCTCGAGGGCATCTTCACGCCCGAGGACACCCCGCAGCAGAAAGCCAGCCTGGCCCGCCTGGAGACCGCGCTCGCGCTGGTCGAGGGCTGGGTCGGTCACGTGGTGGACGCCGCCGCGGCGGACCGGCTGCCGTCGGTGGCCGCGCTCGGCGAGGCGTTCCGGCGCCGCCGGGCAGCGGGCGGTCCCGCGGAGCAGACCTTCGCCGCCCTGGTCGGCCTGGAGCTGCGGCCGCGGCGGCTGCGCGAGGCCGGCGCGCTCTGGGCGTCGGTGGCCGAGCACCGCGGCATCGCCGGGCGGGACGCGCTCTGGGACCACCCGGACCTGCTCCCCACCGACGAGGACTTCACCAACCCGGAGTCCTTCGCGCAGAGCAGCTCCGACTGGGACATCAGCGAGCTGGACAACCTCGGCGAGGGTCCCACCGAGAAGTGATCAACCGCCGAGGAGGGCCCGGGTGTTCTCCCAGCCCTCCAAGGCGGGGTCGAGAGTCGCGAGCTCGGCGGGGCCGCGCAGGCGGCGCCACTGCGCCGTCGAGGTGACCTCGCCGGGCGCCGGCGCGGTCCGGCGCAGCAGCTGCGGCGTGGCCGTGTCCAGGTCGTGGTCGACGAGCCACTGCGGCGCGGGCAGATTGGTGGCGACGCCGAGCAACCCGCCGGACGGTCCGCCGGGCGCCACCGCCACCGCCCTGGAGTCCAAGGGCTGCAGGAGCTTCCCGAGGGTCATGCCGGGCACGTCGGGCGCGTCGGCGGCGATCACCGCGGCCTGGTCGTAACCGTCCGCGGCGGCGGCCGCCAGCACCGGCAGCACGGTCGGCGACGGCACGTCGTAGATCTTCATCCCCGGCCAGGCGATCTCGTCGGCCAGCTCCCGGTCGCCCGGCCCGGCCGCGATCGCGGCGTCGGCGGCGGAGAGCCGGGCGAGCAGGTCGACCACGTCCTCGGCCAGGGCCGCGCGCCAGGACCGCAGGTCCACCCCCGGCGGGCTCCACGGGACCGGGACCAGCAACGTCACCACCACGCGCCGCACCACGGACGCCAGCTTAGTGCTCGGCCATCTCCAGGTTGCCGGCCGCCGAGACGCCCTCGAGGTAACCGCGGGCGCGCTCTGCTTTCCCGAACCGGTTGACCAGCTCCCAGAAGCGGGCGTTGTGGCTGGGCACGACCAGGTGCGCCAGCTCGTGCAGGACCACGTAGTCGATCACCCACTCGGGCATCTCCTGGATGCGGTGGGAGATCCGAATCGTCGCGTCGTCCGGGGTGCAGGAACCCCAGCGGCCGTTCTGGTTGGTGACCCATCGGACGCTGGCCGGGACCACGACGTCCGCGTGATCGGCGAGGTAGCGCGCGGTCAGCCGCCGGGCCCGGGCCAGCAACTCGGCATCGGTGCACCTCAGGCGCTCCTCGCGGGCGGCCAGCCGGGCGAGCATCCGCTCCACCCACTCGGTCTCCTCAGCGCGCGAGAACCGGTCGGGGATGAGCACGACGACGCGCTCACCGTCGCGATACGCGGACACCGTCCGGCGTCGGCGCTGACTACGCCGCACCTCAACGACAGGCTTGCGCGTGCGGGCGGTCATTACCGGCTCGCGCAGCCCAGATTCGGGTTCACGTTGAGACGCTAATCCGCCAGCCCCTGGTCACCGCAAGAGTACGGGCAATGACCGTCTCCGAAAATGTGCACTTCCGCCGCATATACCCGAAAAAATTTTCCTCAGCGGCAACATCGAAGACATCCGTCAACCTAGACCATCTTCAACTCAGGCTTCCGCCGGACCACAGGGCCGCTTTACGCCTTTCTGATGGGGGTCGTCGGCGTGTCCCGGCAAATCTGGCGGAAAAGGACACTTCGCACCGGCACACTCACGTCGTCGGTGACACCGCCGACGCTGCGTTGACATGGAACCGGCCTGACCTGGGTAAGTGACCGCCCCGGACGGGTGGCCACATCCGTGTGGCCGCGCGGTCCAGCGCCGCAGACAGGTTCGCACCCGTAGCCGCGAACAAGGCACCGGGCTGAGCGGCCGACGACACGACGAGGAGGAACCGTGGCCGACACCACATACAACGGCTACTGCGTGAAGTGCAAGGAGAAGCGCGACTTCCAGGGCAACGTGGAAGTCTCCAAGACCGGCATGAACATGGCGAAGGGCAAGTGCCCGGTCTGCGGGACCACCATGAACCGGATCCTGGGCAAAGCCAAGGCATCTTGATCGAAGCGTCGTGAAAACCGCCCGGCTCCCCCGGGCGGTTTTCCGGCTCCTTCCCGCCGGAACCGTAACCGTGGTCGCCCGACCACGTTGAGTTAACGGGCGTCCTGTGGATAACTGCGGACAGGCTGTGGACAAAGCTGCCCGGGCCCCTGCGGGCCTGTGGATAACATCAGCTCTCCGCAGTGCTGCCATGACAACCTGTCACCCATGTCCCGGATGCGTCCCCCTCGACCGGCTCTGTCCCGGCCGACCCTGATCCCCGGGCTGCCCCGCATCTGGCGCGGCCCCGGCGAGCTGCAACTCGGGCTGGACGCGGCGCACGCCGTGGTCCTGAAACTGCCCGATCCCCGGGCCGCCCGGGTTCTCGATCTTCTCGACGGCGTCCGCTCCGAGCGTGCCGTCCTGGTCCGCGCGGCGGAGTTCGGCGTTCCGCCGGACGAGGTACGCGTGCTGCTCGACCTCCTGCACCGGGCCGGCCTCGTGCTGCCCGGCGCGGCGTTGCTGCCCCCGGCCCTGTCACCCGAGGTGCGCGCCCGCCTCACCGGCGAGGCCGCCGCAATGGCCCTGAGCGCCGCCGGCGGGCCGGACGGTCGGCTGACCCCGGCGCGGGTGCTACGCCGCCGGCAGGGCGCCTGTGTGGTGCTCAGCGGGCGGGGCCGGCTCGGTGCCCCGATCGCGGTGGCGCTCGCCGAGGCCGGCGTGGGACACCTTTACCCGGACCTCTCCGGCGTGGTCGGTGCCGCCGAGATCACCGGTGGCCCGCTCGGCGCCGCCGACACCGGGAGCCCGCGCCGGGCGGCGGTGACCGCCGCCGTCCTGCGCGCCGCCCCCGGCACGGACGTGCACGGCTCCCACCGGATGCCCGCCGCCCTGGTCGTCCAGCTGGCGCACGACGAGCCGGCCGCACTGGTCGCCGCCGGCCACGCCACCCGGCGTCAAGCCCACCTGGCGGTGACCGTCCGGGACGGCGCCGCGGTGATCGGCCCGCTGGTCCCGGCCGGCGGCTCACCCTGCCTGCGCTGTGTCGACCTGCACCGGCAGGACCGGGACGCCGGCTGGCCGGGCACGCTCGCGACAACCGGCCCGGACACCGAGCCGTGCACGGTCGCCACCCTGCTCGCCGCCACCGCGTACGCGACAGCCGAGGTCCTCGCCCACCTCGACGGCCACGTGCCGGAGACCCTCGGCGCCTCGGTCGAGATCACCACGCCGGGCCGCTTCCGGCGCCGCACCTGGCCCCCGCACCCGGGTTGCGACTGTCAGCGGTGGACACGATCCTCTACCGGACCTTCACCACATAAGCCCAAAACCACCAGGCGACGGGCAGAGTAGCCGCCGAGAGTCGGTCACAATGATCTGGTGACGGACATACCCCGCCGTGCGGCGTCCCGGACCGCGAAACTGGCCGCGCTGCCGCTCGGCTTCGCCGGCCGGACCGCACTGGGCCTGGGCAAGCGTGCCGTCGGGATCGCCTCCGACGTCATTTCCGCGGACATCCAGCAGCGCACCGCCGAGCAACTGTTCAGCGTCCTCGGCCAGCTCAAGGGCGGCGCCATGAAATTCGGGCAGGCGCTGTCGGTCTTCGAGGCCGCCCTGCCCGACGAGATGGCCGGCCCCTACCGGCAGGCCCTGACCAAGCTGCAGGAAGCGGCGCCGCCGATGCCGGTGGCGAACGTGCACAAGGCGCTCGCCGAGCAGCTCGGGCCGGACTGGCGGGACAACTTCGCCGAGTTCGACGACAGCCCCGCCGCCGCGGCCAGCATCGGCCAGGTGCACCGGGCGGTCTGGAAACTGCCGCCGGCGCGCCGCAACGCCAAACCCAAACTGCTGCCGGTCGCCGTGAAGGTGCAGTACCCGGGCGCCGGCGACGCGCTCGTCGCTGATCTGAACCAGCTGTCCCGGCTGGCCGGCATGTTCAAAATCATCCAGCCGGGCATCGACGTGAAACCGCTCATCGCCGAGTTGCGGGAGCGGATCATCGAGGAGCTCGACTACGAGATGGAGGCGGAGACCCAGCGGGCCTTCGCCGCGGCGTTCAAGGACGACCCGGACATCTTCGTGCCCCGAGTGGTGGCGTCGGCCCCTCGTGTCCTGGTCACCGAGTGGGTCGACGGGACTCCGCTGGCCGCGGTGATCGCCGGGGGCAGCATCGAGGAGCGCGACGAGGCCGGCCGGCTGATGGCGACCCTGCACTTCTCCGCGCCCGCCCGGGCCGGGCTGCTGCACGCCGATCCCCACCCCGGCAACTTCCGGATCCTTCCGGACGGCCGCCTCGGAGTGATCGATTTCGGCGCTGTCGCCCGTCTGCCGGAGGGCATGCCGGAACCGGTGGGCCGGCTGGTCCGGCTCGCCCTGGAGGGCCGCGCCGAGGCGGTGGCCGACGGCCTGCGGGACGAGGGCTTCATCAAGCCGGACGACGAAATCGACGCCGAGGCGGTGCTGGAGTTCCTGCTCCCGATGATCGAGCCGATCGCGCTGGAGCGATTCCGGTTCACCCGGGCCTGGCTGCGCGGTGAGGCGACCCGGCTCGCCAGCCCGCGGTCACCGGCGTACCAGTTGAGCCGCAAGCTCAACCTGCCGCCGTCCTACCTGCTCATCCACCGGGTCACGCTGGGCTCGATCGGCGTCCTGTGCCAGCTGGAGGCGGAGGCGGCGTACCGGGAGATCCTCATCGAATGGCTGCCCGGCTTCGCCGAGCAGAGCGAGCAGACCGAGTCCGAATAAGCAGCGCAGACGCCGAAGGCCCGTCCGCATCAGCGGACGGGCCTTCAGTCATCGATGGTGGAGAACGACGTTACGGGTCAGAGTCCGCCCAGCTCGCGAGCGGCCCGGTGACGGGCCTCCATGGCGATACGGCGGGCGGAGCGGTAAGCCTCAGGTGCACGGTCACTCTGAGGCCTTGGCATTCGGGCCCTCGACAACGCTTCGTGGATGAGTCTCATCTTGTTTCCTACGCTCGGGTTCATCTCGTTACTCGGCTTTCGGATCTCGATCACGGTCATGGGGAGGGAGTGCATCTCAAGCGGCCAGGCGAACCGAGCTGCGGGTCTCGAGACCGTTCGCGGCGAGCCGCTCCTCGACCTCGACGGCCAGCTCGGCGTCGCGCGCGACGTCGACCTTGCGGGGACGGCCACGGGGCCGCTTGCGCGGAACGACGGCTCCGCGCTCGAAGATCTCTCCACCCCAGACGCCCCAGGGCTCGCTGCGCTCCACGGCGCCGGCGAGGCACTCGACGCGCAGCGGGCAGTCCCCGCAGAGCGACTTGGCCAGCTCCAGCTGTCCGGGAGTGTCAGAGAACCAGAGGTCAGGGTCGAACTTCCGACAGGGCAGGTTTGCCTCGAGCTCGACGGTCACGTCGAGTGGGGCCAGCGCCAGACTCATAAAGCCCGGTCACCTCTCTCTTCTTCTCGATCTTTCTGGATCGCGATACATCACGTGCGCCGGCCGGTGAGCCGGCAAAAAATTAAGGCCGCGGATCCCGGTTACGGGTTCCGCGGCCTCGAGGTGAGCCGGAGGTCTGTTTAGACCGGCCTTCCTCGAGGCGGGACACCGCTGCCACCATCCGTGTAGCGCTTACGGGAGATGGGGGCGTTGCTGCCAGTGAACCCAGTGGTCCCCTTGTTTCCATCGACGAGCACCAGAACGGCTTTGCCCAGCTCGGACTGAGCGAGAGCCTGGTGCGCCGACGGAGCCACGAACCGCTCGGCAGCCGGAACGGCCAGCGGAGCGGGCATGACGGGGCACAGCATGCGGGCAGCGGTCGGCAGCATCGACGGAACCGTCATCGTGTTGAGCTTCATCGTTGCCACCTCCTCCGTTACCTGCACTCGTGTCCTGAATCCGGCGAGCAGAGCCCCGCTCGCCAGGTGTGTTCTGAGGCTATGCCTGCCCTACAGCAGAGGGCAAACGAATTAACGGACTAACTTTCGAAGTTTTTCTGGGCAAGATCATCTGGACTTGCCCCGGCCACCAGGGCGAACACCGCCTCGCCGTACTGGCCCAGTTTCCGGGGACCGATCCCGGCGATCGCCAGCAGCTGCGCCGGGTCGGCCGGGCGACGCTCCGCCATGGCCACCAGCGTGGCGTCGGTGAATACCACGTACGCAGGAACTTTGAGCTCCGCGGCGGTGCTCGCCCGCCACACCTGCAGGCGCTGGTACAGGTCCTCGTCGAGGTCCGACGGGCAGGTCGGGCAGCGGCCCAGTTTCCGGTCCGCGCCGGCCAGCAGCGTGGCCCCGCAGATCCGGCACGAGGAGACCTGCGGACGGCGGCGGTCGGGTTTCCGACTCGGGGTTCCGCGCTCGCCCCGGTCCGCGGACGGGCCGCCGGACCGGCTCAGCTGCGGCAGGAAGCGGCACGGGCGGCGCGGACGGCCACCGGGGGCGCGGGACTGCCCGTACGACAGCCACAGCCACTGGCGGGCCCGGGTGACACCCACGTAGAGCAGGCGGCGCTCCTCCTCCAGCTGGTCGGGCGTCTTCGCGTACGTCGTCGGCAGGGTCCCGTCGGCGAGGCCGACCAGGAACACCGCGTCCCACTCCAGGCCCTTCGCCGAGTGCAGCGAGGCGAGCGTCACACCCGCCACCGTCGGCGCGTGCTGCTGCTCGACACGGCGGGCCAGCTCGTCGTTGAACGCCGAGAGCGACACCTCCCGCTGCACCCGGCCGGCCTCGCCGATCGGCAGGATCTCCGGGGTCGACGCGTACTCCTCGGCGAGCGTGACGAGCGCCGCCAGCGCCTCCCACTGCTCGCGTGCCGCGCCACCGGGCGGAGGCTGGTGACGGTTCCACCCGGTCGCCGCCAGGGCCTCCACGACCGCCTCGACCAGCGGCGTCTCGCCCGGGATGGAACGCACCGCGGCGCGCAGCGCGACCATCGCCTGCCGCACCTCGGCCCGCTCGAAGAAGCGTTCCCCGCCCCGGACCAGGTACGGCACCTCGGCCTCGGCCAGCGCCTCCTCGTACGCCTCGGACTGCGCGTTGGTCCGGAAGAGCACCGCGATCTCGCTGGCCGGCGTGCCGGACGCGATGAGCTCACGGCAGCGCCGGGCAACCGCGGCGGCCTCCCCCGGCTCGTCCGGGAAGATCTTGAGTTCCGGCTCCGGCCCGGCCGGCCGCTGCCCGACCAGCTCCAGGCGCAGTTTCGCCTCGGTGCCCCGGGCCTGCCGGATCACCGCGTTGGCGAGGCCCACCACCTGCGGCGTCGAGCGGTAGTCGCGGACCAGCCGGACCACCACCGCGTCCCGGCGCTTGCGCGGGAAGTCGATCAGATAGCCGGAGGTCGCCCCGGTGAACGAGTAGATCGTCTGGCTGGCGTCGCCGACCACGGTGAGGTCGTCCCGCCCGCCCAGCCAGGCCTCCAGCAGGCGCTGCTGCAGCGGGTTGACGTCCTGGTACTCGTCGACCACGAAGTGCCGGTACTGGGCGCGGATCTGGTCGGCCACGTCCGGGTGCTCCTCGATGCCCCAGACCGCGGCGCGCAGCAGGTCCTCGAAGTCGATCACGCCTTGACGGCGCTTGAGCGACTCGTAGGCGGCGAAGACCTCGGCCACCTTGGCGGGCTCGAACGGCGGCTCACGCAGCGCCTTGGCGGCGGCCACGGCGTACTCGCCGGGCTCGACCAGTGACGACTTGGCCCACTCGATCTCACTGGCGAGGTCGCGAGCGGCGGCACGGTCCGCCCGTACCCCGGCCCGGGCCGCCGCCAGACCGACCACTCGGACCTTGCTCTCCATCAGCTCCGGCATGGCGCGGCCGGACAGCAGCCGGGGGGCGAAGTAACGGACCTGCCGCAGGGCGGCGGCGTGGAACGTGCGGGCCTGCACACCGGCGGTGCCCAGCGCGGTGAGCCGGGCACGCATCTCGGCGGCCGCGCGAGCGGTGAAGGTGACCGCGAGCACGTGCCGCGGGCTGATCTCCCCGGACGAGGTCCGGTAGGCGATCCGATGGGTGATCGCCCGGGTCTTGCCGGTGCCGGCGCCGGCGAGGATGCAGACCGGGCCGGCGGGGGCGGTCACCGCCGTCCGCTGCTCCGGATCCAGCCCGGCCAGCACCGCTTCAATCCGCACGATTGGGAATCATGACACCCTCGCCCGGCGTTGTGCTTCTCAGCCGCACCGCCGTGTGACCTGGATCGAAGGAGCCTGACCGATGCTGACCATGTACTCGACGTCCTGGTGTGGGTACTGCCACCGCCTGAAGAGCCAGCTCGATCGGGAGGGCATCGCCTACGACGTCGTGGACATCGAGCAGGACGAGGCCTCGGCCGCGTTCGTGCGCAGCGTGAACGGCGGCAACCAGACCGTGCCCACCCTGAAGTTCGACGACGGGTCGGCGCTCACCAACCCGTCCATCGTGCAGGTGAAGCAGCACTTGGCGACGATCTCCGCCTGAGGCGCGAAAAAGGCCGGCCCCGAGGGGCCGGCCTTTTTTCATGTCTTACGGGATCAGCGCCGGGATGCTCGAGTCGAGCAGGCCCCGCTCCTTGAGCGCGCCGTAGAGCGGCGTGGTCTCCGGGTAGTGGCCCCACTGGTGGTCGCCGTCGCCGTTGCCGAAGCCGCCGAGCAGCTGCTTCTGCACCTCGGTGAAACCGTTCCACTCCGGCCGGTTCGGCAGGTCCGAGACCTCGTCGCGGATCGCGATCCAGCGCGGGGTGTAGCCGAAGAACGCGCCGACACGGGTGATGTCGGAGTAGTTGTCCGACCGGGCGTGCCAGATGCGGCGGTCGAAGACGACCAGGTCACCCGGGTTCGCGGTGATCTGGATCGCGCCCTCGGGCTGCGGCCACGGAACGCCACGGCTCGGCGGGCCGGGCAGCCAGTTGGTCTTGTGGCTGCCCGGCAGGACGGTGAAGTTGCCCCGGCCGGTCTCGCTCACGTCGGAGAACCAGTACGCCAGCTTCACCGACATCATCGGGCGCGGGTCGGTCTCGATCTCCCGGTTCTGCCGGCCACCGTCCTGGTGCCAGTGCCACCAGGGCTTCTGCTGCTCGTGAATCTGCGGGTGCACGTCGATGTGCGAGTGGTACACGTGGACGTTCCAGCCCAGCAGCGACCAGATGTACTTGAAAGCTCGGGGGTGGTCGAGCAGGAAGGCCAGCTCCGGCACGTGAGCCACCGGGGAGAGCTGGTGCAGAGCGCCGCCCTCCGGCTTCATCTTCTCGTAGTACCCCAGGATCGCGGCCCGACCGGCCTCGATCTCACTTTCGCTGAGCACCGACGGCACGATGATGTAGCCATCGCGCTCGAACGCCTCCCGCTCCTCCGCGGACATCGGCGTCCACGCCGGGGCTTCCACCTGGGTCATCGGTTCCCCTCTCGTCTTTGTATCCAAGACGCCGCGAGGCACCGAATTGGTTGCCACCCAATCAGAAAAACTTTTCTGTTAACCCTGCAGCCACTTCTCGACCAGGTAGAACGCGATCGACGAACGCATCGGCAGACTCATCGGCACACCGCTCTCCGGATCGACGTAACCACCGGCGATCATCTTGGCGATCGCGTCCCGGGAGAACCAGTGCGCCTCGTCGATCTCCTCCGGGTCGAGGCGCAACACCTGACCCGGATCGGCGACGGCGTGGAAACCGAGCATCAACGAGCCGGGGTACGGCCAGGACTGGCTCCCCGCGTACCGAAGGGAGCTCAGCGTGATGCCGACCTCCTCCTGCACCTCCCGGACCACCGCCGCCTCGGCCGACTCGCCCGGCTCGACGTAACCGGCGAGGCAGGAGAACCGCCGCACGCCGTCCGGCCCGGTGGGCCAGGACGCGTTGTGCCCGAGCAGGCAGCGACCGGACGGCCCGGCGACGCCGTCGTGCACCAGCACGATCATCGCCGGGTCGGTCCGCGGCCACATCAGCTGCCCGTCCGCGTCGGCACGGGCCCAGCCGGCCTCCACCGCGGTGGTGGGCCTGCCGGTACGCGGCGAGAAGGCGTGACTGCGGTGCCAGTTGCCGAGCGCCGCCGCCGCCGTGAACAGGCCGGCGTCCCGGTCGTCGAGCAGGTGGCCGATCTCCCGCAGGGTCGACGCGCGACGGCCCTCGGACGCCGTGACGGGGGCATCCACGGTCCAGAGCGGGGTGCCGTCGGCATCCTCGCCGAGGAACCAGCGCTCGGCCTCCGGCGCCTCGGACGACGGCACCAGGATCAGTGCGGCGCCGCCGTCCGGACGGTCGGTGACCAGGGCGCGGCCGCCCTTGTCCAGGTCGACCACGAGAACCTGCCCGCGCGTCCACGCCTCGGCGAGCCAGGCGTCGTCCTTACGCCGGTGCGCGGCGCGGTCCAGGGTGGTACGGGCCAGCGGCGGGGTACCGGGTTGCTCCCCCAGATCTGGCTGTTCAGGTTCGGTCACTCTGTGCTGCGCTCCACGGCCGTCAGTACGGACAGTTGCGACTCGATCTTGTCGGCGTCGCCGAGCACCACGGTAACCGCACGGGAGGGTGCCAGGTACCGTGCTCCGGCCGCGAACACCTCCTCACGGGTGACAGCGGCGATCGCTTCGGAGTGCTCGCGCAGGTGCTCCAGGCGCAGGCCGAAGCCCGCGTAGACACTTGCCAGGCCGGCCAGCCCGGACTGGGTGGACATGCCCAGGCGCAGCGTGCCCAACGCGTACCGCCGGGCCTGTTCCAGCTCCTCCTCGCCGGGCGGGAGGCTGGCGATCCGGCCCAGCTCGTAGAGCGTCTCGAGCAGCGAGGGCCCGGTCACCTCGGTGGCCACCTCGGCCGCGCCCTGCCAGGTGGACCCGGCCACGAAGTGCTCGACCACCGAGTGCGAGCCGTAGGTGTAGCCCTTGTCCTCGCGAATGTTCTCCACCCACCGGGAAGAGAAATACCCACCGAAGATCAGGTTGGCCACCGTGAAGGCGGCGTAGTCCGGATCGGTCCGGGTGATGCCGGGCAGCGCCAGCCGCAGCGACGACTGCACCGAGCCGGGCCGGTCGACGAGCAGCAGCGGGCCGGTCCGGATCTCCGGGGTGGCCGGGATGACGCCGTCCGGCGCGGAGCCGGTCCAGCCGCCGAGCACCTTCTCCGCGACGTCGATCGCCTGGTCCGGGTCGATGTCGCCGACCAGCACCAGGGTGGCGCCGGCCGGGCGGACCCGCTCGGCGTGCAGCTCGCGCAGGCCGGCCGGCTCGACCGACCGGATCTCGTCGGGAGTGGGGGTCTGCACCGCGTACGGATGGGTGTCGTAGATCCGTTTGAGAAGAGCGACGCGGACCAGGTGCGCGGGCTGGCTCAGGGCGACCTGGATGCTGTCGACCAGGCGCTCCCGCTCGGTCGCCACCTCCTCCGCCGGATAGGTGGCGTCGGTCAGCACCCCGGCGAGCAGCTCCAGCGTCCGATCCAGACCGTCGGCCAGGGCGTTTCCGCTGATCAGCAGCCGGTCCGGGTCCAGGCCGGCGGCCAGGCTGCCGCCGACCGCCTGCAGCTCGGCGGCGAGGTCGATGCTGGACAGCGCGCTGGTGCCGGTGAAGAGCGCCTGGGAGAGCAACGTGGCCGGGGCCAGCGGCGCGCGCCCGAACGGGATGCGCAGCCGCAGCTCGACCAGCGGCACCGCCGAGCGGCGGATCGCGATCACGGTCAGCCCGTTGGACAGCCGGCGCTCCGCCTCGTGCGGAAGGTGCAGATCCGCGTCCGGAACCAGATCGGGCAGGGTCTTCACACTCACGCCGCCACCTCCGCTGCGCTCCGGCGTCGACGTGATTCGTGCGCTGAATTCAATGATTCGCTCGCAAGCTCGCTCATTGGGCTGCTCCCGGGATGACTTCGATGCTGGCGCGGCACTCCGGGCGCAGCGTGGACGCGGCGGCGACGATCTTCTCGGCGGTGACCTCGCTGACCAGCTTGGGCAGCTCGTTGAGCAGCTCCGGCCGGCCGCGCTGCAGCTCCAGGACGGCCATCGGCTGGGCCCGGCCGAGCACGTCGTCGGTGCCCTGCAGCAGGCGGGTCGCCATCCGGGCCTGGGTGCGGTCCAGCTCGCCGGCCTTGAGACCGTCGGTGACCAGCCGGTCCAGCTCCTCGTCGATGGTCTGCAGCACCTTGCCGGCGTCGCCGCCGGGCGGGAGGTGGGCCTGCAGCAGCAGGGCAGTGGGGTTGCGAACCTGGTACTCGTCGCCCATGAAGCCGAGGTAGCCACCGAGGTTGGTGGCCGACCTGTCGCGCTGGACCAGGCGCTCCACGAGCCGCGACGCGTCGCCGTCGGTGAGCACCTCGGCGAGCACCGCGTACGGCAGGTAGGCGTCGAAGTCGCTGATCGGGTCCGGCACGCCCCAGCCGGCCGCCACGGCGGGCAGCGGCGCGATCCGGTCGAGGTAGGTCTCGCGTTTCTCCTCGGTGAGCCCGGCCTCGGCGAAGTCGGGCAGCTCCGGCGCGGGCCGGGCCGGCACGTCGCCGAAGTGCCGCTCGATCATCGCGGTCGCCTCGGCGACGTCGAAGTCGCCGGCGACCGAGAGCACCGCGTTGCCGCAGGCGTAGTAGCGGTCGAAGAAGCCCTGCGCGTCCTCGACGGTGGCGCTCTCCAGGTCCTCGAACGAGCCGTAACCGTCGTGCGCGTTCGCGAACGTATCGAACATCACCGGTGGCAGCTTGAGCCAGGGGAACCCGCCGTACGGCCGGTTCAGCACGTTGACCCGGATCTCCTCCTTGACCACGTCGACCTGGTTGCGCAGGTTCTCCTCGGTGAGCCGGGGGCCGCGCATCCGGTCCGCCTCGAGGAAGAGCGCGCGCTCCAGGCCGCCCGATGGCAGCTCCTCGTAGTAGTCCGTGTAGTCCAGGTGGGTGGAGCCGTTGAAGGTGCCACCGGCACCCTGCACGTGCCGGAAGTGGGCCAGCTTCTCCAGGTTCGCCGAGCCCTGGAACATCAGGTGCTCGAAGAGGTGGGCGAAGCCCGTGCGGCCTTCCGGTTCGCTGCGGATGCCGACGTCGTAGACAACGGCCACGCCGACCACCGGAGCACTGCGATCCGGGGACAGGACCACGCGCAGGCCATTGCCGAGAGTGAATCGCTCGACCGGATATTTCGTCGCGGGGATCTTGATTCTGGGCGCCACGGTACGAATCTAGCGTGTCGGCACGGATCCGCGCGGTAGTCGAGCTTCACCCAACGGCGTAAATGCGCCGATATCCCGATCCGCCGATCTTTGCGGAGGCCTACGCGCCGTGTGTTGCCCCCGACACAGGGCTTGACGCACTAAACCTATCTGTTCCAGTATTCCCATCCAGCAGATAGGTAAAGCAAAGTATTGCGGGAGGGGGCGGCCGAACGTGTACGTCTCGGCACGCACGGACTACGCCGTACGAGCGATGCTCGCGGTCACCTCCGAGCACCCCCACCTGGTCAAAGCCGCCAGCCTGGCGGCCGCCCAGGACATCCCGCTCAGTTTCCTGCAAGGAATCCTGCTCGACCTGCGCCGCGCCGGGCTGCTGCACAGCCATCGCGGGGTGGACGGCGGGTACGCCTTGGCCCGCCCGGCCGAGGAGATCACCGTCGGCGACGTGGTCCGTGCCGCCGGTGGTGCCCTCACCACGGTCCGAGGGCTACCCACATCCACGGCGACCTATCACGGTGCGGCGACGGCGCTGCACGACGTGTGGATCGCCGTCGAGGCGGCCATCGAGGGCGTCGTCGACCACCGGACCCTGGCCGAACTCTCCCTGAACTCAGTGAAGAACTAGGAGTGAGCATGAGCTCCCGCACCATACGTGCGCTCGCCCTTGCCACGGCCGCTGTCGCGGCCTCCACCGCGCTGGCCGCTTGCGGTTCGAACGACGACAACACCGCCGAGGGTACGAGCGGAGCAGCCGCCGAAGCCAAGACGATCAACCTCGGTTACTTCCCGAACATCACGCACGCCCCGGCCCTGGTCGGCGTGAACAAGGGCCTGTTCAAGGACGCCCTGGGCAGCGCCACCACCCTGGAGACCAAGACCTTCAACGCCGGCCCGGCCGCGATCGAGGCGCTGCTCTCCGGTGCGATCGACGCGACGTACATCGGCCCGAACCCGGCGATCAACGGATGGTCCACCTCCAAGGGCACCGCGCTGAAGATCGTCGCGGGCAGCACCTCCGGCGGCGCCGGCCTGATCGTCAAGGAGGGCATCAACTCCCCGGCCGACCTCAAGGGCAAGAAGATCGCCACCCCGCAGCTCGGCAACACCCAGGACGTCGCGCTGCGCGCCTGGCTCAAGGAGAACGGGCTGAACGCCGACACCAACGGCGGCGGCGACGTCTCGGTCCTCCCGCAGGACAACGCCACCGCGGTGCAGGCCTTCGCGCAGGGCACCATCGACGGCGCCTGGGTTCCCGAGCCCAACTTCAGCAAGCTGCTCCTGGAGTCCAAGGGCAAGGTGCTGGTCGACGAGAAGACCCTGTGGCCGAACCAGGAGTTCGTGACCACCCACCTGATCGTCAGCCAGAAGTTCCTGAAGGAGTACCCCGGCACGGTCAAGAAGCTGCTGCAGGGTCACATCGCGGCGGTCAAGTACATCAACGACAACAACGCCGACGCGCAGACGGCCGCGAACGCCCAGATCGAGTCGCTCACCGGCAAGCCGCTGAAGCCGGCGATCCTCGCCGCCGCGTTCAAGAACCTGAAGTTCACCCACGACCCGATCGCGTCCTCGCTCTACACCAGCGCGAAGCACGCCGAGGAGGTCGGACTGCTCAAGCCGGTCGACCTGAACGGCATCTACGACCTCGGCCCGCTGAACGAGCTGCTCAAGGCGGACGGCCAGCCCGAGGTCAGCGACGCCGCGGCGTCCTGACGGATCACCTGGACGGGAGGGCGAGTATGAGCACGGTTGTCCGTATCGACGACGTCACCAAGGTGTACGGCTCGGGGGGCAATGCTCTGCTCGCCCTCGATCACATCTCACTCGGCGTCCAGCAGGGCGAGTTCGTCTGCCTGCTCGGCGCCTCCGGCTGCGGCAAGAGCACGCTGCTCTCGCTGGTGGCCGGCCTCGACAAGATCACCACCGGCACGCTGGACATCGGCGGCCGCCACGTCGCGCTGATGTTCCAGGAGGCCGCGCTCTTCCCCTGGCTCTCGGTGAACGGCAACGTCGAGCTGCCGCTGCGATTGCAGGGCATCGGCAAGGCCGAACGCCGGAAGCGCGCGAGTGAGCTGCTGGACATCGTCCGGCTCGGCGGTTTCGGCGACAAGCGGCCGCACGAGCTCTCCGGCGGCATGCGGCAGCGCGTCGCCCTGGCCCGGGCCCTCGCCCAGAACGCCGACGTCCTGCTGATGGACGAGCCGTTCGGCGCGCTCGACGCGATGACCCGGGACATCCTGCACGACGAGCTGGAGCGGATCTGGCGCGAGCAGGAGCTCACCGTCCTCTTCGTGACCCACAACGTCCGCGAGGCGGTCCGCCTCGGCGACCGGGTGGTGCTGCTCAGCAGCCGGCCGGGCCGGGTCATCGAGGACTACCGGATCAACCACCCGCGCCCCCGGCGCATCGACTCCCCCGAGGTCTCGGGCCAGGCCGCCGAGATCACCGACCGGCTCCGCGCGGAGGTCGCCCGCCATGCCAGCTGAGCACTCCGCCACCGGCGCCGCCCTCCAGGGCGCCATCGACCCGGACGGGTTCCCGCCTCCGCTGCCGGCCAAGCCGGTCGACCTGGCGGCCGCCGACCGGGTCAGCGGCCTGGACGCCCTCGAGCTCGGCCCGAAGAAGGAGAAGGGCGCGCTCGGCAGGCGGATCTGGAACAGCACCTGGCCGAAGCTGCTCGCGATCGCGATCGTCGTCGCGATCTGGCAGGCCGCCGTGCTCGCCGAGTGGAAGCCGATCTACGTGCTGCCGGCGCCGCTCGACGTCTTCGCGGTGCTCCGGGACCTGGTCACCACGGCCGACTTCTGGGACGGCGTACGCCTGACGATGACCCGGGCGATCACCGGCTTCCTCCTGGCCGTGCTGATCGGCACGGTGATCGGCGCCGCGGTCTCCCGGTTCGCCCCGCTGCGGGCCGCGATCGGCTCGCTGATCACCGGCTTGCAGACCATGCCGTCGATCATGTGGTTCCCGCTCGCCATCCTGCTCTTCCAGCTCGGCGAGAGCGCAATCATGTTCGTGGTCGTCCTCGGCGCCGCGCCCTCGGTCGCGAACGGCCTGATCAGCGGCATCGACTACGTGCCGCGGACCTGGCTGCGAGTCGGCAAGGTGATGGGCATGAAGGGCCTCGCCCAGTACCGGCATCTGATCCTGCCGGCGTCCCTGCCGTCCTTCGTGTCCGGCCTGAAGCAGGGCTGGGCGTTCTCCTGGCGCAGCCTGATGGCCGGTGAGCTGCTGGTCATCGTGCCGGGCACGGTCTCGATCGGTGTCCGGATGCAGAACGCGCGCGATCTGTCCGACAGCGCCCTGGTGATCAGCTACATCATCGTGGTGCTGGTCATCGGCATCCTGATCGACCAGCTCTTCAACTTCGCCGACAACAAGCTGCGCAAGCGCTGGGGCCTTACAGAGGCCTGAGCCGGCTGGCTCCCGCTTCGCTCCGCTGCAAAACGCCTTATACCCGGCGTTTTGCGGTTCATAGGGGCCGGACTGAGCTCAGGACTTCCTCTACTACGTAGTCGAACTGTTTGTGGGTGCCGGGAATCGACACGTACAGGATCGCGGCCGTTGGTTTTCCGACGTCGATGACCGCCACCGCGGAGAGCTCCTCGGTGGCGGTCAGCCCGTTCGCCTCGAACCGGAGCCGGAACTCGCTCACCCAGGCCGGCAGCCCGCCGAGCGTGGTGACCTCGTCCCGGAGCGGCTCCATGGTGTTCGGCTGCGGGTAGTACTCGGCCCGCACGTCCGCCGCCACCTGCCGGCCGACGCACTCCAGGTCGAGCGAGACCGCGTCGTTGTCGGCCGCCGGCACCGCCCCGGACAGGATCGACGCGTGGTACTCCCCGCCGCTGTACACCTCGGTCACGAAGTGCTGTCCCACCCGGTACGGCACCTCCAGCGCGCCCGCTTTCCACACCGTGTCCCAGACCTGCCAGGGCGCGCCGTACCTGCGGTAGGAGATGCCGGCCTCGGTGTCGGTGGTCCGCTCCCCGGTGGCCGGCGCCGCCGTGCTCGGCCGCGGCGTGGGCGCGCCGCTGGGGGACCCGGTCGGCGCGGGACAGGCCTGTGCCAGCGGTGGCCGCAGGTCGGCGGGACCGGCCGCCTCGTCGCTGAACGGGTTGCTCTCCCCGCCGAGGATCACGATCAGCAGCACGGTCAGACCGGCGGCCAGGATGCCCGCGGCGATCCCTGAGAAGATCCGCAACTGCCGCCGGCGCCGCTCGGGTCCATCCGGGCGGGGCGCCTCCGGCGGCGCGGGTGGATCAGGCGCCAGCGGCGGTACGCCCGAAGCCGTCACCATGCCCGACGACCACGTCCCGCCGGACCCGCTCCACGCGTTCCGTTCCGACATGCTCTTCAGTGAACACCACCCGAGGTAGCGGCACCCGGCACGGTCATCGGCATTGACCACCCGTACCACGCCTTTCCCAGAAATCTCAGCTACCGTGCTGCCATGGAACTGGTGTATCCCCCCGTTGTCGGTCTGGCGAAGACTCTGTTTCGCGTGCTCGACCTGAAGATCGAGGTCGAGGGCGGCGAGCACATCCCGTCGAGCGGCGGGGCGGTGCTGGCCAGCAACCACTCGAGCTACCTGGATTTCATCTTCTGCGGCCTGGGGGCGCAGCCGTCCAAGCGGCTGGTCCGGTTCATGGCGAAGAAGTCGGTCTTCGACCACAAGGTGAGCGGCCCGCTGATGCGCGGCATGAAGCACATCCCGGTCGATCGCAAGGCCGGCACGGCGGCGTTCCGCGAGGCCACCGAGGCGCTGCGGAACGGCGAGATCGTCGGCGTCTTCCCGGAGGCGACGATCAGCGAGTCGTTCACGGTCAAGGGGTTGAAATCGGGCGCGGCGCGGATGGCGCAGGAGGCGGGCGTCCCGCTGATCCCGATGGCGGTCTGGGGGCCGCACCGGCTCTGGACCAAGGGCCGCAAGAAGGAGCTGACCAAGCGGCACGTGCCGGTGCTCATCAAGATCGGTGAGGCGCTGCACGTGCCGGAGGGCGCCACGCCCGAGGCGGTGACCGCCCTGCTGAAGGAGCGGCTGACCGGGCTCCTCGACGCGGTGCAGAAGGCGTACCCGGAGAAGCCCGCCGGTGACGACGACCGCTGGTGGCTTCCCGCCCACCTCGGCGGCACCGCCCCGCTGCCGCCCGCGCGTCAGGCGTCCGACGCTTCCGGCGTCTGACGCTTCAAACGTCTGACGCTTCAGGCGTCTGACCGAAACAGATCAGTGAAGCCCTCGGCGTGCCGGGGGCTTTCCGCTGTCGCTGAAACGGCATCGGCGTCGCACCCCGGCTGGGCACGACGCCGATTTCAGTTGAGACCTACAGCTGCTGGTGGCAGCCGATCAGGCTCGGAATCAGACGGAGCGGATGTTCGCGGCCTGCGGGCCCTTCTGGCCCTGGGTCACCTCGAACTCAACCCGCTGGTTCTCCTCCAGGCTGCGGTAGCCCGACATCTGGATCGCGGAGAAGTGGGCGAAGACGTCGGCGCCGCCGTCGTCCGGGGTGATGAATCCGAAGCCCTTGTCCGCGTTAAACCACTTCACAACGCCGGTAACCATGATCGTCTCCTCGACGGTCGATCGTTCCTGCCCATTATGGACGGGAACGAGGTAATAAGACCCGCATTCTGCGGGACTCGTGTCGCCGTACTGATCGCCCGTACCGGAGAAACCCGGGTTACGACAAAGAGCGCCTGGGGCAGACTTCCCCACAGGCGCTCCTGAGTACTTGGGAACCAAACTGACAACGCTCGCGAGCGTATCACGGGAGAGGAGGCCGGGAAGTGCTCGGTATGGAAACGGCGCGGCAGCTCAAGGACGCCGGTTTGATCTGGAAGCCCCGGCTGGGTGACAGGTTCGCGGTGCCGGACCGGGACCTCGACGACGAGTTGTTCGTGCTCAGCAACATGACGATCCAGGTGCACGACCGGCCGGAAGGCCGGATCATCGGCTTCAACGGCACCACCGAGTGGGCGCTCGACGACGTCGAACTCGACGAGGCGATCTGGCTGCCCCGCGAAGATCAACTTCGCGAGCTGCTCGGCGGCACGTTCCGGGAGCTGCGCCGCACGGGAGGCGATTATTCGGTACGCGTTCAACTGCTCGACACCGAGCAGATCTTCGTGGCGTCCAGCGCCGAGAAGGCGTACGCGGATGCTCTGGTCCACCTCCTGGCCGCCGCCGGCGTTCACTCCTCAGAGTGACTCCTCCGGCACCTCCTCGATCAGCGCGGCCAGCTCGGCGGCGTCCAGGAGATCGGCCGGACGCACCGTGACCTGCTCACGGACGTAGTGGAAGCCGGCACGGACCCGGTTCACCGGGACGCCCGCGAGGGTCGCCCAGGCCAGCCGGTACGCGGAGAGCTGCACCGCCGCAGCCTCCGCCTCCGTGCCCGACGGCCGCCGCCCGGTCTTCCAGTCGATCACGTCGAACCGGTCGTCCCCGTCGGCGAAGACCGCGTCCATCCGCCCGCGCACCACCACCCCGGCCACAGTCGTGGCGAACGGCACCTCCACCTCCACCGGGGTCCGGTCGGCCCACTCCCCGGTCAGGAACGCCTCCTGCAACGCGGCCAGCTCCTCGTCACCGGCCGCGCCGTCGTCGGCCGCGCCGGGCAGCTCGTCGATGTCGATCAGCCGGCTCGCCCCGAACCGCTGCTCCAGCCAGGCGTGGAACGCGGTCCCCCGGCGTGCCTGGGGGGCCGGGCGGTGCGGCAGCGGCCGCCGCAGCGACCGGGCCAGCGCCTGCGGGTCGCGCCGGAGCACGACGAGCTGCGAAACGGACAGATGCGGCGGAAGCGCCACCTCGGCCGGCCCGTCCTGCCGGGTCCGCTCGGCCCGCTCGGCGAGCAGCAGCCGCGCCTCCCGCCGCCAGCGGGCGATGTCGGGGTCGGCGCTCTCCCCGGCGTCGTCGGCGTCGCCGTCAACAGCACCGGCGTCGTCGGCGGCCTCATCGGCCTCGTCCTGGCGTGCCGGGCCACCGGCCCCGCCGGGCCGGCCCGGATGCACGGGGTCGCCTGCTGAGGGCAGGCCCGCGGCGTCGGCCGCCTCCCCGGCCCGCGCCGCCACCTCCGGCTCGCTCTCGGCCAGCTCCGCGAATGCCTCCGCCACCGACACGTCCGGATCCGTGATCATCCGGCGGATCAGGTCGGCCGCCGCCGCCATCGCCGGCCGGCGCAGGCCCAGCGGGTCGGACGGCCACTCCGCGCTCGCCACCGCCTGATCACCCGGGTTCGACTCCCCCGGCGCGGGCTCCGGCGTCCACCTGTCCACCACACCGGACCCGGCGGCGCAGACCTCCCGGATCTCGTCGAGGAAGACCGACGGCCCGCGCGGCCGCTTCACGCCCTCGCCCCACCAGTACCCGGAGCAGAGCAGCAGCCGGCGGGGACGGGTCACCGCCACGTACGTGAGCCGCCGTTCCTCCCGCTCGTCGTGCTCCCGCCAGGCCCGGCCGAACGTCGTGAGCGCGCCCGCCACGTCCTTCTGATCCTCCGCGCCGGACAGGTCCAGGTCCGGCAGCCCGTCCGCGTCGCCGCGCAGCGGGAACGGCAGCACCCCGATCCCGCCCAGGTAGTGGTCGGAGGCACGGGACTGGCCCGGCCAGACACCCCGGCACAGGCCGGCCACCGCTACCACGTCCCACTCCAGGCCCTTCGCGGCGTGCGCGGTCAGGATCTGCACCGCGCCCTCGACCACGTCGACCTGGCCCGGCTCCAGGCCGCGCTCCTCCTCCTCGGCGGCGGCCAGGAACGCCAGGAAGCCGGCGAGCGTGCCGCTCTCGTTCTCGCTGCCGTAGCGGGTCGCCGCCTCGCCGAGCGCGTCCAGGTGGGCGCGGGCCAGCCCGGCGTCACCGGCCGCCCAGCCCCGGACCGCCACCTCCACGTCCAGGCCGATGGTCCGTTCGATGTCCGCGAGCAGGTCCGGCAGCGGCTGGTCGAGACGCTGCCGCAGCGCGCCCAGCTCCAGCCCGTACGCCCGGAGCCGCGCGTACCCCTCCGCCGAGTACTGCGCCGCGATCCCCAGGTCGGCCATCGCCTCGACGAGCGTCGCGTCGTCCAGCCGGTCGGCGGTCGCGTCCGCCTCCTCGGCGTCGGCGGGTGGCGGGGTGCGGGCCGCGGCGATCGCCCGGGAGCGGCGGTGCAGCGCCACCAGGTCGCGCGGGCCGATCCGCCAGCGGGCGCCGGTCAGCAGCCGCAACAGCGAGGCGCCGTCGGTCGGGTCGGCCAGCACGCGCAGGGTGCAGACGATGTCCCGTACCTCCGGGGTGTCCAGAAGACCGCCCAGACCGACCACCTCGACCGGAAGGCCACGGGACCGCAGCGCCTCCTCGATCACCGGGATCTGGCTGCGGACCCGGACCAGGACCGCGCTGGTGGGCCGCTGTTCCAGCGGGATCTCGGCGGCCGGGGCGCTGGGCATCCCGGCGGCCAGGCGCCACCCGGTCAGCATCGAGTCGGCGATCCAGTCCGCCTCGTCGGCGTACGTCGGCAGCAGCGCGCAGGTGACCGTCCGGCCGCCGACCGCCTCGGCCACCCGGTCGGCCGACGTGAGCTCGGTGACCGCCGCCCCGGCCCGCAGCGGCGCCGAGATCCGGTTCGCCACCGCGAGGATCTCCGGGCGGTTGCGCCAGCTCTTGGAGAGCGTCCGGATCCAGGCCGGATGCCCGGTCCGGTCGGGGAACTCGGTGGCGAACCGTTCCAGCGTCCCCGCCGAAGCGCCACGCCAGCCGTAGATCGACTGCGAGGGGTCGCCGACCGCGGTGACCGCGTGCCCGCCGCCGAACAGGTTGTTCAGCATGGTCACCTGGGCGTGGCTGGTGTCCTGGTACTCGTCGAGCAGCACGATCCGGAACCGGCCGCGCTCGATCGCCCCGACCTCCGGATGGTCCCGCGCCACCAGGGCCGCCCGGGCCATCTGGTCGCCGAAGTCCATCGCCTCCAGGTCGAGTTTGCGCTGCTGGTAGAGGCGGACCAGGGGCAGCAGAGTGAGCCGCTGCTGCTGGCGGCGCAGCATGTCGGCGACGTCCTTGTAGACCCGGCCCGGGAACTCGGTGACGTCGGCGTAGAACCCGCCGGTCCAGGCCGAGACGTCGTCCGGCGTGCGCAGATGCTCGGCGATCTCGGCGGAGAGCGCGAGCACGTCGTCGGTGACCGTGCCCGGCGCCCGGTTCAGGCCGGTCATCTCCCCCGTGTACGCCCGGACCAGCGAGTCCACGATCTGCCAGCGGGCGGCCTCGGTGAGCAGCCGGGCCGACGGCTCGTAACCGGCGCGCAGGCCGTGCTCGGTGACGACCCGGGCCGCGTAGGCGTGATAGGTCGAGATGGTCGCCTCACCGGCGAACGCGTCGTCCCGGCCGAACCGGCGGATCAACTGCCCGACCCGGGTACGGACCCGGTGCGCCAGCTCCCCGGCCGCCTTCCGGGTGAAGGTGAGACCGAGGATCTCGCCCGGATGCGCGTACCCGTTGGCGACCAGCCAGACCACCCGCGACGCCATCGTCTCGGTCTTGCCGGATCCGGCGCCCGCGACCACCAGCAGCGGGGCCACCGGCGCCGCGATGATCGCCTCCTGCTCGGCGGTCGGCGGCGGCAGGCGCAGCATCCGGGCCAGCTCGCGCGGCGTGTACCGGGGTCCGGAGTCGGCGCGGCGCCGCGGCCGAGGCTGTTCGTCGTTGAAGAGGGTGGTTTGACTCATTGCGGTTCGACGACCTGCCGCCCCTTGCCGGAGATGGGACAACTCGTGCGGACCGGGCAGACCCGGCATCGGCTGTTCGCCACCGCCGAGAACGTCGACGCGGCCATCGTCTCGGCAGTCCGCCGGACCATCTCGTACGCCCACTGCGGGTCGGTGGCGTCGGTCAGCGGCACCTGCATCTGCTCGCGGGCCTCCTTGCCCGGACCGAGCTGCACCAGGGCCGCGCCGCCGCTGTCACTGCCGTAATCCGCGAAACCGCCCGCCTCGACCGCCGCCTGATAGCCCGCGAGCTGCGGATTCTCCGCCACGTCGGCGCCGGAGACCGCGGTGCTCCTGCCCGTCTTCAAGTCGATCACCACGAGCCGGCCCTCGTCGTCGATCTCCAGCCGGTCGACCCGTCCGGTGAGCTGGATCGGCCGGCGCTCGTCCTCCAGCCGCACGGTGAACTCGTGCTCGATCGCGAGCAGCCGCCGCGGGTTCACCGCGAGCCAGCGCAGCAGCTTGTCCACCATCCCCTGCGCACGCTCCTGCTCCGGGCCGGCCAGCCAGCGCGCCGCGAGCTCGATCGAGTCGAACCGGGCGCTCACGTACTCCACCAGCTTCTCCCGGTCCGCGTTCGCGTCCTCGGCCAGCATCGCGGCGGCGTGCACCAGGTTGCCGATCCCCTGCGCGGGACCGGCCGGGGCCGCGCCACCGTGCCGTTCCAGCAGCCAGCGCAGGCTGCAGCGGAGCGCGCTCTCCATCGAGGAGGGCGTGACCTTCACCGCGTCACCCTCGTCGATCAGCGGCCGGTCGTCGGAGAGCGGGCGCAGGCCCCACCACTCGTCCGGATGGGCTCCCGGCACACCGGCGGCGGCCAGCGTCGCGAGCTCGGCCGCCGCGGCGCGCCGCCGGCTCGGCGTTTCTCGTTCCGACACCACGACGGTACGGAGTTCGGCCACCAGCGACGCGAGAGTCAGCGCCCGGGGCGCCCGCCCGACCGGAAGCTCAGCATCCTCAGCGTCGCCGGGTTCCACGTCCTCAGGACCCGCGTCCTCGGGCTCCACGTCCTCACGACCGCTGGGCTCCGCTGCGGCCCGCTCCGCTTCCTCCATGCCCCCGTCTTGGGTGCTCGCGTCCATCGGGTCCGCGACCTGCGCGCCGACGTCGGGCATGCCCGCGTCCTCGGGGTCGGCGTCCGGGGTGTTCGGGTCGGTGGGCGGGCCGGTGTCCCAGGGGTCCGGCTCCGGCGGGTCGTCCGGCGGTGGGGTGTCCGGGCCGCCCCCGGGCCCCGCAGGTCCCGCAGGTCCCGCGCCGGGGCCGGTCGCCGGGCCGGCCGTCGCCAGCTCGGTCAGGAACCGGCTCGGCTGCTCCTCGCCGCCCATGCCGCCGCCGGTGCTCGCCGAGGCCACCGCGGTCACCACCAGCCGGCGCCGGGCCCGGGTGATCGCCACGTAGAACAGCCGGCGCTCCTCGTCGAGCAGCGCCGACGTCTCCCCGGCGACCGCCGCCGGGCCGGACGCGGGACGACCGGCCAGCACGTCGACCAGGCGCTCCGAACCGAGCAGGCTGCCGCGCAGGCGCAGGTCCGGCCAGATGCCCTCCTGCACACCGGCGAGGACCACGACGTCCCACTCCAGGCCTTTCGCCGCGTGCGCGGTGAGCAGCCGGACCGCGTCACCCCGGTCGGCGCTCGGCGCGATCGAGTCGGCCGGCAGGTCCTGCGCGAGCACGTGCTCCAGGAACGTCTCGGTGCGGGCACCGGGCAGCCGGTCCACGAACCGGGCCGCCGCGTCGAAGAGCACCACCATCGCGTCCAGGTCACGGTCGGCTGCCTCGGCACGCCAGCGCCGGGCCCGGCCCGCCTCCCGGTGATCGGGCATCGGGGCGGAGCCGGTGCTCATCGCGTACCACCTGTCGGCCAGTCCGCTGGCCCGCCACACCGCCCAGAGCACGTCCTCCGCGCTGGCGCCCGGCTCGGCAGCGGCCTTGCGGGTGACGTCGATCAGGTGGGCCAGCGCTTTCGCCGGACGGGCCCAGCGTCGCTCGACCATGTCCAGCCCTGCCGGGTCACGCACCGCGTCGACCAGCAGCTCGCCGGACGGCCGCCGGTCACCCGCGGCGAGGGCGAGCGCGCGGAGCCCCTGGCGCAGACGTCGCTCGGCCAGCGGGTCGGCGCCGCCGAGCGGTGAGTGCAGCAGCGCCACCGCCGCTTCCTCGTCGAGCACCCGGGGATCGAGCGCACATCGCAGGAGCAGCAGGAACGGCGCCACCGCCGGCTGCAGGTGGAGCGGCAGGTCCTCGGCGAGCGTGACGGTCGGCACCCCGGCGGCGGCGAGCGCCCGCTGCACCGACGGCTGCTGCAACGAGGTGGACCGCATGACCACGGCCATCCGCGACCACGGGATCCCGTGCAGCAGGTGAGCTTCGCGCAGCGCGTGGGCGATGTAGGCGGTCTCGGCGGCCGGCGACCGGAACGTCCGCACGACCGCCTCCGGAACCAGCACCTCCCCGCCGTCCCCGTCCCCGTCCCCGTCGCCACCGACACCGGCACCGGACGCACCGGACGCACCGGACGCACCGGACGCACCGGACGCACCGGCGACATGGTGAACGTCGTCGACCCGGTCGGGCGGGAGCTCGGCGGGCGGGGGGAACATCGCCCGGTGGCTGATCGGGCCTCGCATGCGGCGGGCCACGCGACCGGTGGCGGCCAGCAGCGGGGCGGCGACGCGGTAGTTCGTGTGCAGGGTGACGGTGGGCGCCGGCGCGCCCGCCGGGGTGCGGAAGCGTGCCGGGAACTCGCCGACCAGCGACGGGTCGGCGCCGCGGAAGCCGTAGACCGACGAGTCCGGGTCGGCGAACGCGACCAGGGGCTTGCCACCGCCGGCGACAAGCGAGAGCAGCTCCAGCTGGGCCGGGTCGGCCTCGGCCAGCTCGTCGACGTAGACGTAGTCGAGGCGGCGGCGCTCGGCGGCCAGCAGGTCGGGCTCGTCGGCGAGCAGGCCGGAGGCGGCGCGGACCAGCTCCGCCGGGTCGTAGGCGGTCGAGCCGCGCGTGGTGACGTCGCGCAGGGCGAGAACCGCCACATACTCCCGGAGGAAGCGGGCGGCCGCCGGCCAGTCGTCGCGACCGAGCTGCTCGCCGAGCTGGGCCAGCCGGACCGGGCCGACGCCGCGCTCGGCGGCGCGCTGCATCAGGTCACGCAGCTGCTGGGCGAAGGCACGGGTGCCCAGCGCAGGCCGCAGCTCCTCGGGCCAGCCGATCGGATCATCCCCGGACGGCCCGGACCCCGACAAAACAGAATCCGCCGAACCGGAACCTGACGAACCCGAACCCGCCGAACCGGAACCGGACGGCCCGGACCCGGATGAATCGGGAGCTGGGGACGCCTCGCCCGCGACGGCCAGGAGCTCCCGGATGATCAGGTCCTGCTCGGGACCGGTGAGCAGACGCGGCGACGGCTCACCGCGCTCGGCCGCGGCCCGGCGGAGCAGGCCGAACGCGTACGCGTGGAAGGTCCGCACCAGCGGCTCGTGCACGATCCGGCCGGCCACCCCGGCGATCCGCGCCTCGATCCGGTCACGCAACGCCGCCGCGCCACGGCGCCCGAACGTGAGGACCAGGATGCGCTCCGGGTCGACCCCCTCGGCGATCCGCGCCGCGACCGACTCGATCAGAACCGTGGTCTTGCCCGTGCCGGGGCCGCCCATGACCAGCAGCGGGCCGCGGGTGTGCGCGGCCACCCCGCCCTGCACCGGGTCGGGCAGCAGCTCGGGCACGGCCGGGCGGGGACGCCGGACCAGGCGATAGGCCGGCCGGCGCACCGGGGCTGGGGGGACCGGCGTGCTCACGGCATCTATGAGAGCACGCCGGTACGACGTTCTTCGTCAGCGAGGTACGCCTGGATCCGCTGGAGCTGGGCCACGGCGACCGCAGGATCGACCGCGAGCAGGCTGTGCGCCCGGGCGAGTTCGGTGATCAGTTCGGGCTCGCCGGACTCCGCGTCCTGGCCGTCCCAGACGTCCACCAGGTCGGCTCGCTCGGTGAAGAGGTCGAGCACGGTGGCGTAGTAGAGCAGCGCGGCGCCGATCGCGGTGGCCGATCCGCCGCCGGACAGCTGCCCCTCGGCTGCGGCGCGCAGCTCGGCGCCGGTGCCGCCCGGCCACTCCGGGTCGGCGAGCAGCTCGCTCAGCTTGCGGTCCGGCTCGTCGCCGGTGTGCAGCCGGAAGCCGCGTTTGACCGACTGCACCTCCAGTTCGACGAGGTGGTGCGCGAGGTAGTCGACCGAGCTCGGACCGTGCGACGACCGGTGTACGTCGATCATGTTGCGGGCCGTCCGGAGCACATCGCGCGGCATGCCACCGGCGAGACTGTGGCAGAGCACCCAGGCCCGGTCGGGCACGCCGGCGATCCGGTGCCGCAGCAGGTCCACCGACTCCCGCAGGGTCAGCGGCCGGAGCCGGATCACGTGGTCGAACGCGCTGTCGAAGACCGTGCGCATCCGCACCACCCGCCGTTCGAAGTTGGCGAGCGCCTCCTCCGAGACCGAGACCAGGTAGACGCAGTGCGGCACGCCGAAGATCGCCTTGATCTCGTTGACGAACAGCTCGGCGGCGGCCGGGTCGGCGATCCGGTCCGCCTCGTCGATGCCGATCAGGAGCTTGCCGCGCCCACCGGTCTCGGACCGCCACCAGTCGGCGACGTCGGCGGCGAACTGCCGATAGCTCTGCACCACGTCGGGAAGGGTGTGCGGCTGTTCCGCCCACTGCCGCGCGCGCCGCCAGCCGGCCTGCATCGACGACTGCCCGAGGCCGGCGCTGCGCTCGGTGGAGACGGTCTGCAGGTACCGGGTCTGCCGCAGCCGCCGGGTCGCCTCGGCGGCCAGCGCGACAGCAGTCGCCGGCCGCGGTCCACGCACCCAGACCGCGATGACCAGCAGCGTCGTGGCGGCGAGCGCCCAGGTCCACGGGAGCTGCGGCAGCGGGTACCGCTGTGTGAACCACTCCCGGGTGCCGGGGAAGACCAGGGCGAGCGCGCAGACCACGGCGGCGGTCAGGATCACCGCCGCCAGCGCCCGCCGGACCCGCCCCAGCACGCGCCGCAGCCGGCTGGGCGCCTGCCGGGCGCCGAGCCGGTCGAGGACCACCGCGCAGAGCTCGGCGTAGAGGTGCAGGAGGAAGTCCTTGGGCTCGTACCGGACCGGGGCCGCGACAACCAGGCCGAGCGTGGTCTCGTTCTCCGGACCGGTCAGCGACGAGAGCATGGTGGTCTTGCCGACGCCGCGGGCGCCGCTGATCGCGACCGCTCCGGCGCCGAGGTCGAAGACGAGCGCGCTCAGCCGGTTCGCCTCGTCCCGAGCGATGACCTGGTCGGTGGTGAGGGCGGCCAGACCGGGTGCGGTACGGATCTGCAGGGTGGGCGGGTCCTGCGTGTTCGCCACCTTGCGGTACTCGTCGAGCAGCCGCCATCGGACCGCGGCCGTCAGGTCGGCGCGCCAGGCGTGCCGGGCGCTCACCGAGCCGGAGACGGTGCGGCTCACGATCGCGACCACCAGCACGGCACCGACCGCCCAGCTCGCCAGCAGCACCCAGAGGTCGGGCCGGGGCATGTCGTCGGCGGGTACCCATCCGGGCCATCGGGCGAACTGCCGCAGCGGATCGAGCGAGCCCAGGTACAACGACCGCAGGGCGGCCCAGACGACGCTGACCAGCCGCGGCACGACGAGGATGCCGATCGGGATCGCGGCCAGGGCGACCAGGATCAGCCGGAAGGTCCGGCGTACGGCCTCCTCCCGGCTGCGTTCGGTGGCGTCGAAGAGGCCGGTCTGGTCACGCAGGCCGCGCTGGACGATCGTGCGCCAGCTGACGTCGAACGCGGCGCTGAGGCCGAGGAACTCCGAGGTCGACTCCAACGGGACGGCCAGCTTCTCGCAGCGGCTGCGATGCCAGCCCAGCACCCCGTCGCTGATGATCTCGCCGATCAGGTCCAGCAGCGCCTCGGCGGTGAGGTCCTTCCAGACCGGGCGGCCGAAGATCCAGTGCTGCCGGGCGAACGCGATCCGCCACCGGCCGAGCAGGAGCACCGGCCCGGCCGCCGGCGGCTGGGAGGCCTGCCACTCCACCCGGACCCGGCCGCGACGGTGCATGGGCACGAGCACCGTGACGATGTCTCCCGGCCGGGTCGGGCGGGTCGCGGAGGTGGGCGTCCAGAACGCCGACGGCGGATCGTCGACGACGACCCGGGCCTGGACCACCCAGATGATCACGTCGTCCGGGTCCACCACGGCCTCCACCCGGCCGGGCCGCTCGACGTAGAGCAGGTCCTGCAGGCGTACCCAGGCGAAGAGGGAGACGGCCAGGACCGCCACGCCGCCGGCCGCGGTGAAGAAGCGGCCGGCGAGCAGCAGCACGGCAGTCGCGCCGAACAGGCCGGCGAGCACGTGAAGGAGAAATCGCCTGGCGCCCACATCGGAATCTCACCGTCAAAGCCCGTGGTGGGCAAGACCCGGTGTGACAGCGGGCGGTCAGGCGGCGAGCGCGCCCTCGATCAGGCCGACCGCTTCCGGCACGGTCCGCGCCACCAGGATCATCTCCATCGCGGCGGGCCGGACGAACTTGTCGTCGACCAGCTTGTTCAGCCAGGTCAGCAGGCCGTCGTAGAAGCCGTCCGGGTCGAGCAGCACCATCGGTTTGCGGTGCACGCCGAGGGTCGCGGTGGTCCACACCTCGAAGAGCTCGTCCAGCGTGCCGAGGCCGCCGGGCAGGGTGATGAAGGCGTCCGATCGCTCGATCATGAGGTTTTTCCGGGAGCTCATGTCGTCGGTCACGACCAGCTCGTCGGAGCCGAGATCGGCCACCTCGAGGTCCATCAGGCACTGCGGGATGATCCCGAGTGTGCGGCCGCCGGCGGACCGGGCGCCGTCGCCGACCGCGCCCATCATGCCGACGCAGCCACCGCCGGAGACCAGGACGTGCCCGCGCTCGGCGAGGACCCGGCCGGTCTCCTCGGCCAGGTCGAGCCAGCGCTGCTCGAGGGTGGTGGAGGAGGCGCAGAACACGCAGACCGATGCCACGTCAGCGCTTCCCCTCGGCGAGCGCCGCGTCGGCGTCCACGATGATCCGGACCGCCTCGGCGACGTCGTCGGTGACCTGTATCAGTTCGAGATCCATGGCGCTGATCTTGCCCTCGTCGAGCATCCGGCGCTTCATCCAGTCGAGGAGGCCGCCCCAGTACTCCACGCCCATCAGGATGACCGGGAAGCGGGTCACCTTCTTCGTCTGGACCAGCGTGATCGCCTCGAAGAGCTCGTCCAGCGTGCCGAACCCGCCCGGCAGCACGACGAAGGCCTGCGCGTACTTCACGAACATGGTCTTGCGGACGAAGAAGTAGCGGAAGTCGATGCCGACGTCGACCCAGTCGTTGAGGCCCTGCTCGAACGGGAGCTCGATGCCGAGCCCGACGGACATCCCGCCGGCCTCGGTGGCTCCCCGGTTCGCCGCCTCCATGACGCCGGGACCGCCGCCGGTGATCACCGCGTAGCCCGCCTCGGCGAGCGCCGCGCCGAGGCTCTCGGCCAGCTCGCACTCGAAGCTGTCGGAGCTGCTGCGGGCCGAGCCGAAGACGCTGACCGCAGGCGGCAGGTCGGCCAGGGTGTCGAAGCCCTCGACGAACTCGGAGAGGATGCGCAGTGCCCGCCAGGCGTCCTTCGTCTTCCACTCGCCGCGGTGGTGCGAGTCGAGCAGTTTCTCGTCGGCCGTGCTCGGCGGGATGGAGTCGCGGCGCAGAGTGACGCCTCCACGGTGACGCTCCGGGCCTGGACTCGATCGCCCGTTGGTGCTCTCCGTCATGCGTCAAAGGTAGTGCGGACGGTCAGCACCCGGTGAATAACCGGGTGCGTTTCGGTAAGAGGATTGCGACTCGCCGACCTTTTTGCCAGATTGAAGCAACCGACCGTAGCCCTGTGACGTCTGTACTGTTACCGACCCCAATCACTGGCAGGTGCCTGTGACCAACCGATACGAGCGCCTCAAGATGCAGCGCCGCATGCAGCGCCGGATCCGCCTGGTGGTGGAAGAACGGCGGATGGCCTTCGCGGCACGTGACACCGAGCCTCCGGTGGACCCCGAGGCCACGATGGAGATACCGCTGCGCGCCGTCGGCCGCGTCACGGTTCAGCCAGGCTAGGGCGCCAGCCAGCGGTACAGCGTGGCCGCCCCGTCCCGGATCTTGCCAATCTCGACGTGCTCGTCGGGAGCGTGCGCGAGCGCCGGATCGCCGGGTCCGTAATTGAGCGCCGGGATGCCGAGCGCCGCGAACCTGGCCACGTCGGTCCAGCCCAGCTTCGCGGCCGGCTCGATCCCGATCGCACCGAGGAAGTCACGGGCCGGCGCGGCGTCCAGTCCGGGCAGCGCGCCCGGCGCCGAGTCGGTCACCTCCAGGTCGTACCCGTCGAAGATCTCGCGCAGGTGGTCCAGGGCCTGCTGCTCGGAACGGTCCGGCGCGAACCGCAGGTTGACGTCGACCCAGGCCTCGTCGGGCACCACGTTGCCGGCGATGCCACCGGAGATCCGGACCGCGCTCAACCCCTCCCGGTACGTACAGCCGTCGATCGTCACGGTCCGCGCGTGGTAGCCCTCGAGCCGCCGCAGCACCTCGCCCAACGCGTGGATCGCGTTGACCCCGCGCCACGCCCGCGCGGTGTGCGCCCGCCGGCCACGGGTGTGCACCCGCACCCGCATCGTCCCTTGGCAGCCCGCCTCGACCACCCCGTACGTCGGTTCGAGCAGCACCGCGAAGTCGGCCTCCAGCCACTCCGGGTGCGCGCCGGCGACCAGGTTCAGCCCGTTGAACTCGGACTCGATCTCCTCGGCCTCGTAGAAGAGGTAGGTGATGTCGTACGCCGGGTCGGGCAGGGTCGCCGCGAGGTGCAGGGCGAGGGCCACCCCGGATTTCATGTCCGACGTGCCGCAGCCGTAGATGAGGTCCTCGGCGACAGTGGACGGCCAGTTGTCGTTGATCGGCACGGTGTCCAGGTGGCCGGCCAGCACGACCCGCTGCGCGCGACCGAGCTCGGTGCGCGCCATCACGGTGTTTCCGATCCGGTGCACGGTCAGGTGCGCGACCCTGCGGAGGGCGTCCTCGACGCAGTCGGCGATCACCTTCTCGTCGCGGGAGACGGACTGGACGTCGACCAGGGCGCGGGTCAGCTCGACCGGGTCTACCAGCACGTCCGGGGTAAGCGGGTTGGCCATGTGCGCACCATACCGGTGGTCGCCGAGCACGCTGATGGCTCGTTAGGGGTCCGGTAGGGTTCGGGTCGTGGAAACCGCGATCTCGACTGTGCCCGCCTGGGGCATCGGCCTTGCCACCGTGACCGCCGAGGGGCAGGTGCTCGACACCTGGTTCCCGGCCGGCTACCTCGGTCTGGGCGAGGAGCCCGCCGACGCTCCGGCGCTCCCGGCCGGGCAGACCGGCCCGAAGCTGCTTCCCGGACTCTCGACGGTTGAGGTCCGCGTCACGATCAAGTCGCTGGCCGACCCGATCGCCGACGCGTCCGACGCGTACCTGCGGCTGCACCTGCTCTCGCACCGCATGGTCCGGCCGAACGCGCTGAACCTGGACGGTGTCTTCGGCAAGCTGGCGAACGTGGCCTGGACCTCGGCCGGCCCGTGCCCGCCGGAGCGGGTCGACGAGCTGCGCTTCCTGGAGCGCGCGGCCGGCCGCCAGCTCGCCGTCTACGGCGTCGACAAGTTCCCGCGCATGATCGATTACGTGGTCCCGGCCGGCGTGCGGATCGCCGACGCGGACCGGGTCCGGCTCGGCGCCCACCTCGCCGCCGGCACCACCGTGATGCATGAGGGATTCGTCAACTTCAACGCCGGCACGCTCGGCACCTCGATGGTCGAGGGCCGGATCGTGCAGGGTGTGGTGGTCGGCGACGGCTCGGACATCGGCGGCGGTTCGTCGATCATGGGCACGCTCTCCGGCGGCGGCAAGGAGAAGGTGCGGATCGGCGAGCGCAGCCTGCTCGGCGCGAACGCCGGTGTCGGCATCTCGCTCGGCGACGACTGCGTGGTGGAGGCCGGCGTCTACATCACCGCCGCTTCCAAGATCACACTGCCCGACGGCCGTGTGGTGAAGGCCATCGAGCTGTCCGGTGTGAACAATCTCCTCTTCTGGCGGAACTCGGTGTCCGGCGCGCTGGAGGCGAAACCCCGCAAGGGTACGGGCATCGAGCTCAACAGCGCCCTGCACGCGAACGACTGACTAGACGCGTAACGACCGGGCGGCCGCCGTGCGAACGGCGGCCGTCAGCGTTTCCAGGATCTCCGACTCGATCTTCCAGCGCTGCCAGTGGAGCGGCACGTCGAGGAACCGGCCCGGCACGATCTCGACGAGCCGGCCGGTCTTCAGATCGGGGCGCGCGTGCTGCTCGGGCATCATGCCCCAGCCGAGCCCCTGCCGGATGGACTCCTCGAACGACGCCGCGGCCGGGACATAGTGCGCCGGCGGCAGCGGCAGGTCCCCCAGGAACCGCTGCTGCAACTCGTCCTTGCGGTTGAAGACCACCACCGGCGCGGTACCGGGATCGGTCACATCGAGGAAGGGCGCGGCCACCGCGAGGTACCGCATCACGCCGAGCCTCTCCACCCGGCAGCCCTGCACCGCCACGTCGTCCGCGGTGACCGCCGCCATTGCCGTCCCCGAGCGCAGCAACTCGGCGCTGTGGTCCTGGTCGTCGACGTGCAGCTCGAACCGGACCCCGGGAACGGCGGTCAGCACCGGCAGGAACCAGGTGTTCAGCGAGTCCGCGTTCACCACGATCGACAGCCGGGCGCCGTCGCGGGCCCGGGCCAGCGCCTCCCGCTCCAGCAGCGCGACCTGACCGGCGAAGCGGACCAGCGCCTGTCCGGCCTCGGTCGCCGCGCACGGTTTGCCGCGCCGCACCAGCACCTGACCGACCGCCTGCTCCAACGCCTTGATCCGCTGGCTGACGGCGGACGGCGTGACGTGCAGCGCCCGCGCCGCCGCCTCGAAGCTGCCCTGCTCGACCACGACCTGGAACGTCGCGAGCTGCACCTGATCCACGTAAGGAAATCTAATCCTTCGTCAGAATCTTTAGCTGGAGTGCACGGGCCGGAGAACCTAGCGTCGAGGACATGCTCACCTCCGCCCTGGCCGGTTTCGCCGCGTCCGCCGTGCTCATCATCGCCATCGGCGCCCAGAACGCGTTCGTCCTGCGTCAGGGGCTGCGCCGGGAGCACGTACTCCCGGTCGTTCTGACCTGTGCCTTCTCCGACCTCGCGCTGATCTGCGCCGGCATCGCCGGCCTCGGCGCCGTGATCAACGCGCAGCCCGGCCTGGTCACCGCGATCTGCTGGGTCGGCGCCGCCTTCCTGCTCGGTTACGCCGCGCTCGCCGCCCGCCGGGCCCTGCGCCCGCAGCGGCTGGAGACCACCGGCCAGGCGCCCGCCACCCTCCGCGCGACGCTGCTCACCTGCCTGGCGCTCACCTACCTCAACCCGCACGTCTACCTGGACACCGTGCTGCTGCTCGGCTCGGTGGCGCAACAGCATCCGCACCGCTGGCTGTTCGGCATCGGCGCCGCCACCGCCAGCCTGCTCTGGTTCGTCGCGCTCGGCGCCGGCGCACACCGGCTTGCGCCCCTGCTGGCCCGGCCGTCCGCCTGGCGGGTGCTGGACGGCCTGATCGCCACGGTGATGACCGCCCTGGGAATCACGCTGATCGTGCAAGCTTGACTCTCCAGCAGGTCGAGACACCAGGGTCGGACACCGTGAGCGAGACACGAGGCATCGGCGACGCGGCGCGGGCGAGTGGTCTGAGCGTCAGCGCGCTGCGCTACTACGACGGCGCGGGCGTGCTGGTCCCGGCCGTCGTGGATCCGGTGACCGGCTACCGGCGGTACACCGCCGAACAGATCACCGCGGCCCGGCTCATCGCCGGGTTGCGGCGGGTGGGCATGCCGGTCGCGGACATCGCGCAGGCGGTCCAAAACCTTTCCGACCCTTCCCGGGTACGGGGAAGGCTGGCCGCCCACCTGGCCCGGCTGGAAGCCGGGCTGGCCGACGCCCGTCGTGAGCTCCTTCGTCTGCACGCGCTGCTCGACCTGGAGGAGAACCTGATGACCCGCCTGACCCTGTCCACCACCGCGCTGTGTGCCGCGCTCGACGCGGTCCGCTTCGCGGCGGCGGCCGCCACCGACCCGATTCCGCCGGGCGTGCTCTTCGAGACCGGCGAGGGGATGCTCACGCTCGTCACGACCGACCGTTACCGGCTCGCCGTCGCCACCGTCCCGGCCGAGGTGGAGGGTCCGCCGGCCCGGCGGTTCCTGCCACTGGACCTGGCCGACGACATCCACGGCCTGCCCGCCGGGCGGGTCACCCTGGACCTCGCCGCGGACCGGGCGCGGGCGCAGGCCGGCGACGTGATCGTGGAGGGCAAGCCGATCGAGATGGACTTCCCGGACTACCGGCGGCTGCTGCCGGTGCCGGCGGAGGGGACCCGCCGGATCGCGGTGGACACGGCCGCCCTGCGCGAACGGCTCGCGGCGGCGCCGGTGGTGCCGAGGGAGCACGACGGTCAGCCGTACCCGGTCTCGGTCCTCGGCCTGGACCCGGCGGGAAGCCTGCGCCTGGGCACCGAGGGTGAGTGGGAGGCGGACCGGGACGCGCACGTCGCGGTGAACCGGGAGTTCCTGCTGCAGGCGCTCGACGCGGGCGGGCCCGGTCAGCTGGTGCTGGAGCTGGACGGCCCGCTGCGGCCGCTCGCGGTCCGGGTGGCGGGCGACGACACCCGATTCTCACTGTTGATGCCGGTGCGTCCCTGACCGTACCGTGCTGGGCACCCGTCCCTGGTCAGAGCGCCGCTGGTAACCGTTCAGACACAGTCCGGCACCGGTACCGCAAGGGACCCGTGATCGAGTCGCTGTTCCGGCGCGGGCCCGGCTACGTTTCCCGGGTGCGCAGCAACCGGCAGGGGGAAGATCTCAACGCCGCGGCTACCGGCGCCTCCATGACCGGGTGGGAGTTCGCCTGGCTGGACGGGCTGGCCGTGGAGTCCGAGCCGTCCTGGTCGTACCCGGAACTCGCCCGCCCGCTGCTGCGCCGTTCCGCCAGCGTGCTCGACCTGGACACCGGCGGCGGCGAGCTGCTCGCCGAGCTCGCGCCGCTGCCGCCGCACACCGTCGCGGTGGAGAGCTGGGCCCGCAACACCCCGGCCGCGGCGGCGCGGCTCAGCCCGTTCGGCGTGCCCGTGCGCACCGAGCTGCCCGCCGGGGAGAACGAGTTCGACCTGGTCCTGAGCCGGCACGGCCGGCTGCCCGCGCCGGACATCGCCCGCCTGCTCAAGCCGGGTGGCGTGCTGCTCACCCAGCAGGTCGGCAGCGACGACCTGGCCGATCTGAACGTCGCGCTCGGCGCCCCGCCACCGCATCCCCGCCGGTGGGACGCCGAGGTCGCGGCCGCCTCCCTGCAGACCGCCGGCCTGCGCGTGACGGAGGTCCGCGAGGAGCACCCGCCGGTGACCTTCCGGGACATCACCGCGGTGGTCCACCAGCTGCGCACGGTTCCCTGGCAGATCCGCGACTTCACCCCCGAGCGATATGAACGGGCCCTCGCCCGGCTCGGCGCGCTGATCCGGGCGCGAGGAGAGTTCACGGCTCGGGCGCACCGGTTCCTGCTGCGCGCCGAGCGGCCGCTCGCGGTCTGAGCCCGGCGGGCGTCGCGGCTCGTCGTTACCCGGCCGTCGGGGCTGGATGACGCGGTTCCGGCTGACCGGAATCGCCTGCCCACGCAACGGCGTCGTGCGATGTCATCACTCAGGTGGGTTAAACCGTATGGCCACACCTGTCCGATTTATGCACTGGAAGGGCGTACGGAAAACCGATCACATCGGACATCTCCATCGGGGAACGTTGGATGAGCGCCGACACGGCACATTCCACGTGCCGCCGCGTCACCGGTCGTCGAGTCACGGGCCTTCGAGAAGGAGCGAGCCGCATGTCCCACCGCAGCGCACCACCCGCGGCCGCCGGGGAGGCCGTCCGGTGAATCGGCGCGACGTCCTGACGACCTTCCGGGAGAGCGGCGCCCGGCCCAACCGCGGGCCCGGCGACCCGCACCGGGACTGGTCCCGCGGCAAGCCGCCGGAGCCGGGCATCGAACTCGATCCGGCGGACCACGAGGAGCCCACCTGGGAGGTGCACCGCCCCGGCTCACCCCGGCGGCGGTTCGACCGCCGGGCCCGGATGATCCTCACCGCCGCCGCCGTCGCTGCCCTTCTCGCGAACGCCGGCGCGGCCTGGGCGTACTGGCGGTTCACCGGCCCCGGCGACGAACCGGTCGCCGACGCCGGCCCGGCCACCGGCGGCGCCCCGTTCGAGCTCGCGCTCAGCGGCACCTCCGACCCCGAGCAGACGCTCACCGCCGACGGCTCCGGCAACCTCACCGTCACCGTGACCAACCAGCATCCGGTGCCGATCCGGATCACCGCGATCCGGCCCGGCGCCGGGCCTGCCACGGCCGACGACGCGCACCGCGACGCCGGCTGCTCGGCGCCGCGGGTCACGGTCAGCCGCGAGGTGTTCCCGGTCGCCTGGGACGTCCCGAAGAACACCGTCGGGGCGTTCGTGCTGCCCGGCGCCGTCTCGATGCGGGCCGGTGGTCCGGCCGCGTGCCGCGGCGCGACGATCATCGTGCCGATGCGGGCTCAGGCCGTACGGCGCTGATGGTCTCGGCAAGCCCGGCCCGGCACCCAGCCGGCGGCGGGCCACAGGTTTTCCCGGCCCCGATCCGGTCAATCACTGTGGCATGACGCGGATCTCGGTGGTGACCGGCGCGAGCGCCGGAATCGGACGGGCGGTGGCCCGTGGACTTGCCGCACGCGGAGACGCCGTGGCACTGCTCGCACGCGGCGAGGACGGCCTGGAAGCCGCGGCGGCCGAGGTGCGCCGCGCCGGTGGCACCGCCCTCCCGATCGTGGTGGACGTCGCCGACGCCGCAGCGGTGGAGGCCGCCGCGGACCGGGTGGAGAAGGAGCTCGGGCCGATCGACCTGTGGGTGAACGACGCGTTCTCCAGCGTCTTCGCGCCGTTCCTGGAGATCGGGGCGGACGAGTTCGCGCGGACCACCGAGGTGACCTACCTGGGGTACGTCCACGGCACCCGCGCCGCGCTGTCCCGGATGATCCCGCGTGACCGCGGCGTGGTCGTCCAGGTCGGCTCGGCGCTGGCCTACCGGGGGATCCCGTTGCAGAGCGCCTACTGCGGCGCGAAGCACGCGGTGCAGGGCTTCACCGAATCGGTACGTGTCGAACTGCTCCACGACAAGCGCAACGTGCACGTGACGATGGTCCAGATGCCGGCCGTCAACACCCCGCAGTTCGGCTGGGTGCTGTCCCGGCTGCCCCGGCACGCCCAGCCGGTGCCCCCGATCTACCAGCCGGAACTCGCCGCCCGGGCGGTGCTCTACGCCGCCGACCACCCGAAGCGCCGGGAGTACTGGGTCGGCGGCTCGACCGCGCTCACCCTGGCCGCGAACGCCGTGGCACCCGGCCTGCTCGACAGGTACCTGGCCCGGCAGGGCTTCGACAGCCAGCAGACGTCTCAGCCGCACGACCCGGACCAGCCGGTCAACCTCTGGTCCCCGGCCGACGGGCGGGACGGGCCGGACGCGGGCGCGCACGGCGAGTTCGACGATCAGGCGAAGAACCGCAGCCTGCAGCTCTGGGCGTCGCAGCACCACGGTCTGCTGGCCGGCGCGGCGGGGGTGGCCCTCGCCGGGGCGGCCTGGGCGATGCTCAGGCGCTGATCCGGGGCCGTCTGGGCGATGCTCAGGCGCTGATCCGGGGCCGTCTGGGCGATGCTCAGGCGCTGATCCGGGGCCTTCGTACCGGCGTCTCCATCGTGGCCGGGTCCACCACGACGGCGGTGTGCAGGACCGCCCGTGCGTGCTCGGTGGCGGCCCGGACCAGCTGGTCGTCGTGGCTGGCCGCCTCGATCCCGTCGGCGATCACCTTGGCGGTCGCGTCGCCGTACGTGCGGGCGTCGTGCACCTCGCGCTCGTGGATCAGCGACGCCTCGTGCTCGCGCAGCCGGGCCGCACGTGCCTCGGCCCGCTCGTAGGCGTTGCCCCGGGAGACGAACTTCAGCGCGATCGCCGCGCAGTCCAGGGCGACGAGCAGCAGCGCGATGCCGAAGTAGAAGACGCCGATCCCCCAGAAGTCCGCGGTGATCAGGTGCCACATCGCCGCGGTCCGGGCGCCGAACCCGGAGTCGCCCCGGACCACCGCCGTGTTCGCGGCGTGCTCGGAACGGATCAGCTCGGTCAGCCGGGACTGCTCGGCCGCGCGCGCCACCCGGGCCGCCGACTGGTCCCGCTGCAGCGCGGCGGCCTGCCGGTCCAGGGCGGCGGCCTGGTCGTCCAGCCTCCGCGACCGCTGCACCAGGTGATGGCAGTACCCGCCGGGCGGGCAACCCGGGCTGCGGGTCACGCCCCGTCCCGCCGAGTCCGCGAGGGCCTGCCGGTAGAGCAGCCGGGCGTCGTCCCGCTTGACCTCCGCACGGCCGGTGAGCGCCCGCACCTCGGCGTCCTCGCGGGCGGTGTCCTCGCGGAGCGCGGCCAGAGCCGTGGTGAAGCCGGCCGCCGGCCCGTTCGCGTCCAGCGCGCTGATCTGCCCGCTGTGCACCTCGGCCAGCCGGGCGTCGATCTCGCCGCGGTACCGGGCCAGCATCAGCGGCTCGGTCACCACCACCGCGAAGAGCAGCGCCAGGCCGACCCTGCCCAGGTAGAGGCCGGGCGTCGGCGGGCGTAGCAGGTGCCGCGGGTCGGCCGAGTCGAGCCGCTCGTAGTTCACCGCCACCCGGCCGACGACGGTCCGGTCGTACGCGACCACCCCGATCGCCACCAGCGGACCGACCACCCACTGGTACCAGGGGTGGGCGTAACCGGTGCTGGCGTCGATGAACGCGGCGCCACCGGCCGTCGCATAACCGAAGTACAGAATGATGAAGACACCGATCGAGCGGTACAGGACGCGATCCGAGTGCGTCGTCACACTCCGGGGATTCACGTTCGCCACTCGCAGCAACAGGTGCCCGAGGCCCGTGCGCATGCTGCCGAGTCTGTCCGACGGCCTCGCCGCGCGTTCGCCGAATCGCGGGATCAGGTGCTGGTGGGACGGCCCGGCAGGATGGGTCGGCTGATGGTGACAGTGACCCGGACCTGGGCGCGCACGGTCTGCGCCTCCGGTTCCAGATCGAGCGCCGGCCCGCTCTCCGCGCCGCGCGCCCGCGCGCCACCGGCCGCGAACGCCACCGGGGTGTAGCCGTCGTCGAGCCCGGCCCCGCCGTCGTTGATCTCGACGAGTTCGGCGATCTCGGCGCCGACCGCCGACGCGTACTCCGCGGCCCGGGACAGCGCGTCGGTGATCGCGGCGCGGCGGGCCTCCGCGCCGGCCCGGCTGCCCGGCCGCAGCTGCCACCACGGCCCGTCGACGGTGGTCAGCTCCTCGGCGGCCAGCCGCAGCATCAGGTCGCCGAGCACGGTGAAGTCGGTGACCAGGACCTGGGTACCGATGCTGCCGTGATAGGCCGCGATCTCCTCGCCGCGCCGCTTCGTCTGCGGGTGGACGTGCAGGCCGGTGGTCTCCCGCCGCTCGATCGCGGCGGCGAACCCGTCCAGCGCCGCGGTGATCGCGGCCGAGCGCTCGGCGAGCCGCTCCAGAACGGACTCCCGGTCGCGGCCCTTCGCGGCCGTCCGCACGTGGACGACCGCGATCTCGGGCGGCACCTCACGGACGGCCTCGCCCCGGGCCACGATCACCGGCGAGCGCTCCACGCTCGACCTCAGAACGGCTCGGCGAGCCGGTCGGCCGCGGCCGCCACCCGCTCGTCGGTCGCGGTCAGGGCGATCCGCACGTGCTTGGCCGCCGCCGGGCCGTAGAAGGCGCCGGGCGCGGCCAGGATGCCGCGCCGGGCCAGTCGGTCGACAGTGGTCCAGCAGTCCTCGTCGCGGGTGGCCCAGAGGTAGAGCCCGGCCTCCGAGTGACTGATCGCGAAGCCCGCCTTGGTGAGCGCGGACCGCAGGGTGTCGCGACGGGACGCGTACCGCCCGCGCTGCTCGGCCACGTGCGCCTCGTCCTCCAGCGCGGCGACCATGGCCGCCTGCACCGGCGCCGGCACGATCATGCCGCCGTGCTTGCGCACCGCCAGCAGCTCACCGACCAGGGCCGGGTCGCCGCCGACGAACCCGGCGCGGTAACCGGCCAGATTGGAGCGTTTGGAGAGCGAGTGCACGGCGAGCACACCGGTGTAGTCGCCACCGGTCACCTCGTCGGACAGCACCGAGACCGGGGTGGTCTCCCAGCCCAGCGAGACGTAACACTCGTCGCTCGCCACGACCACGCCGCGCTCGCGCCCCCACGACACCACCTTGCGCAGGTGCTCGACGGGGAGCACCTTGCCGGTCGGGTTGGACGGCGAGTTGATCCAGATGAGCTTGACCCGACGGTCCGGGCCGAGCGCGGTGAGCGAGTCGGACCGGATCACCTCGGCGCCGGCCAGGCGGGCGCCCACCTCGTACGTCGGGTAGCAGACCGACGGGATGACCACGACGTCACCGGAACCGATCCCGAGCAGCGTGGGCAGCCAGGCGACCAACTCCTTGGACCCGATCGTGGGCAGCACGCCCAGCTCACCGGAGGCGCCGCAGGCACGCGACAGCCAGCCCGCGATCGCCGCGCGCAGCCGTGGCGTGCCGGCGGTCAGCGGGTAACCGGGCGTGTCCGAGGTGTCCGCGAGGGCCTGCCGGACCACCGGCGGGACCGGGTCGACGGGGGTGCCGACCGAGAGGTCCACGATGCCGTCCGGATGGGCCGCGGCGATCGCTTTGGCCGGCTCCAGCAGGTCCCAGGGGAAGTCCGGCAGGGCCGACGACAGAGCGCTCAGTGCCCTTCTCCGCGCGGCGGCTGGGCGATCACGAACGTGGCGTCCTTGTCGATCTTGCCGACCTTGGAGGCGCCACCGGGCGAACCGAGGTCCTCGAAGAACTCGTAGTTCGCGTTCGTGTAGTCCTTCCACTGGTCCGGCACGTCGTCCTCGTAGAAGATCGCCTCGACCGGGCAGACCGGCTCGCAGGCACCGCAGTCGACGCACTCATCGGGGTGGATGTAGAGCATCCGGTTGCCCTCATAGATGCAGTCGACCGGGCACTCCTCGATGCATGCCTTGTCGAGCACATCGACGCAGGGCTCAGCGATGATGTAGGTCACGGGTCTTCCCTTCAAAGCCACGCCGCGCGAACCGTCGACGACGAATTGCAGAGCCTAGTATTCCCGTCGAGGGAGGTAATGCGTGCTCCGACAACAGGATGTGGGACACCGGGTGGTGGTACGCCGAATTGTAGGCGTAACCGGAGACCGCGCGCTCTTCACGGATGCGCTCGGTGAGCTCGTCGACCTGACGGAGACCGATCTCACACTCGCGACCGCGAAAGGAACGGTACGCGTTCCGCTGCGTGAGGTGCACCGCGCCAAGCGGGTCCCGCCCGCCCGGCGTGCCGTCGCCGCCGATGTGATCTCTCTGGAGCTGGCCGCCGACGAGGCGTGGCCCGCCCCGGTCCGCTCCCGGCTCGGCGGCTGGATCCTGCGCGCCGCGGACAACTGGACCGGCCGCGCCAACTCGGCGCTCGCCGTCGGCGACCCGGACCGGCCGCTGGACGAGGCGATCGACGCCGTCGTCAGGTGGTACACCGAGCGCGGCCAGCAACCCCTGATCAACGCGCCGATGCCGCTCGCCGCCCCGGTGAACGCGGCGCTCGACGAGCGCGGGTGGACCACCCGGCCGCTCACGCTGGTGCAGACCATGCCGCTGGCGGCCCTGCTCAAGACGGCGGCCGGCAGCGGGCTTCCCCCGGTCGATCTGGCCGACGCCGCCTCCGACGAGTGGTACGCGATGGTCGCTGAGCACAAGGGTGCTCTACCCGGAACGGCACTGCGCATTCTCAACGGCGTACCGGAACGGGTTTTCGCCCATGTCCGGGACACCGACGGCGGGTTGCTCGCGGTGGCCCGGGGCGCGGTGACCGGACCGGACCGCTGGCTCGGCATCTCGCTGCTGCAGACCGCGCCGGCCGCCCGCCGCCAGGGACTGGGCGCGCACGTGGTGCGGGCGCTGGCGCAGTGGGCGTCGCAGCGCGGATCGACCCGCGCGTACCTCCAGGTGGAAGAGCGCAACGCGGCGGCGGTCGCGCTCTACAACCGGCTCGGGTTCACCACCCACCACACCTACCTGACGCGGCAGCTCTGAAACCCTCCGGAGCGCTCTAGCGCCGGACCACGCGGCGTGGGCGGGTGGTGCGGGCGCGGGTGAACGCGGCCAGCGACTTCGACCGGTAGTCACGGCCCAGCATCACGGCGACGCCGAAGCCGAGCGCGGAGCCGACGATCGCGCAGGCCGCGTAGATCCAGACCTGGGCGAAGAAGTCGCCGGCGCCGTTCGCGAACGGGCTGCTGCCGCTCAGGAACGGTCCCACCAGGACGGTCAGCAGCATGCCGCCCAGCGCGCCGAACCCGATCTCGGGCAGCCAGGTGCTGCTGCGGACGTGCTGCGAGCGCAGGAAGGTGAGCACGCCCAGGATCAGCGCGATGAGGGCGAACATCACGATCGACGCCCGGTTCTGCGCGCTGTCCGAGCCGTCGTAACCGAACCGGACCACCAGCCGCGCGACCGCATTGATCACAAACAGTCCGGCCGCCAGTACCGCGATCCGGAACCAGCGCTGCTGCCTCATCTCGTCCTCCCGGGGAACAAACGTTCGTCGTCCCGGTCATCTTGGCGGATGCGGCGCGTGGATTCCTAGAGGCTGCCTGAGAGTCCGCTGTCAGTGGCCTTCGCCGCCACCGGCTTCAAGATCATCCGGTACGAGTAGACCGCGTACGCCAGGCTGCCGGTCAGGATCATCACGAGCGCCACCCAGTTGTCCCCGCTGAGCAGGTAGTCGCCCTCGGTGGTCCGGGTGCCGGCCGCGGCCAGCATGATCAGCGTCCAGAGCGCCCACGGCGGGCCGAGCGCCCAGCGGCGACCGGTCACCGTCACCGCGAACCAGGCGATCACCAGGTTCGCCCCGATCGCCACCGGGATCGCGATCGGGATCAGGAACCCGCCGCTGGTCCAGAGCGACTCGCCGTTGCGCAGGACGGACACCCCGCCGGAGCGCAGCGTGGTCAGCTCCAGCTCGAACACCGCGGTGACCAGCGTGGCGATCACCGCGACGACGACGCCGGCGACCCGGACGACGGTGTCCCAGCCGTGCCACGGCTCCCGCGGCGCCCTCGCCGGTTGCTGCTGCTCGACGGTCTCCGGGGCGGTCATTGCTTGATCTCCAAGCCGGCGAAGAGGTCGTCCTCCCAGTGGAACGGCCCGGAGCCCGGGCCGCGCTCGCCCTTCACCAGCGTGTAGTACTCCACGCCCATGAACTCGCCGCCGAAGTCGCCGGCGATGCCGTAGAGCCACGAGTTGTCCGGGATCTGGGTGGCGTGCGCGCGCATCGCCGCGGTCTTCTTCGCCGAGTGGTCGGTGCCGTCGACGCGGGCCGCGATCTGCTCGTCCGGCGTGCCGAACGGCAGGTCCTCGACGTGCTCGACCTCGGCGAACGGGTTGCCCTCGGACTCCCGGAACGCCGCCATGCCGTCTTTCATGACGCTCAGCGGCATCGCGCTCCAGTAGATCTTCTCCGGCCCGTCCGGCCCGGCCAGCTCGGCGGCACGCATCGCCACGCGGTGCGCCTGGATGTGGTCCGGGTGACCGTAGAAACCGTTCTCGTCATAAGTGATCATGACCTGCGGGCGGACCTCGCGGATGATCTCGACGAGGAGGGCGGCGGCCTCGTCCAGGTCCGCGCTCCAGAACGCCCGGGGGTGCTCGTTCGTCGGCAGGCCCATCATCCCGGAGTCGCGGTACCGCCCCGGGCCGCCGAGCATCCGGTGATCGGTCACGCCGAGCGCCGCACACGCGCGATGCCACTCCACCAGCCGGTAACCGCCGAGCTGGTCGGCGTGCGCCGCGCCGAGCTGGGCGAGCTCCGGCACGTGGATCTCACCCTCCTCGCCGAGGGTGCACGTCACGAGCGTCACGTGGGCGCCGAGCGCGGCGTAGTGCGCCATGGTCGCCCCGGTGCCGATGACCTCGTCGTCGGGGTGCGCGTGCACCAGCAGCAGACGGCGTGCGGGCAGAGGCTCGGTGGGCACGGCCGATGTAGTCACGGCGGATACTGTACTGGCGGCCGGGAGCGGCCCGGCGTCACGAGCCCGCGGTTTGACCCGCGCGAGACCGCCCCGATCAGCGATGCTGTCAGCGTGGAGTTCCCGGCACTCGCCGAGCGCACCGGCGGATTCAGACATGGCGCGCCGCATACCGTGACGATCGGTGCCGACACCGCCCGGATCCTGTTTCTGCGGTCGGCCGGACCGGACGACCCGGATTCCGCGCTCTGGGTGCTCGACCTGGCCGCCGGCGCCGAGCGGCTGGTCGCGGACGGGCCGATCGACGCGTACGCGGCCGACCGCGACGCCCGGGTGGTGGCCTTCGCCCGGGCCGGCGAGCTGTTCCGGGCCGACCTGGTCGCCGGGACCGTCACCGCGGTGCCGGCGGCGGGACCCGTGCACGACCCGCGGCCCGCGCCGACCGGCCGCGACATCGGGTACGTCACCGACCCGGACGGCGCGGCGACGCTGCGGGTGGTCGGACCGGACGGCGATCGGCTGCTGGCCGGCGAGCCCGGCAACGCGTGGCGGGAGCACGGCGGCACCATCTCCTGGGGCATGCCGGGAACCGGGGCGGCGGAGTTCGGGCGTACCCGTGGCTGGTGGTGGTCCCCGGAGGGGACCCAGATCCTCGCGGTACGCACCGCCAGAACCGCCAGCCTGCACCTGCTCGACCTGGACGACGGCTGGGTCGACGTGCACTGGGACCGGGAGACCTACCCCCACCTGGCGCAGGTCCGCTGGGAGTCCGGCGGGCCGCTGATCACCGTGCTGCGCCGGATGCAGCAGCACGGCCTGGTGCTCTCGGTCGACCCGCGCACCGGCGAGACCCAGGTACACGCCGAACTCGCCGACGCCCGCTGGGTCGAGCCGGTGCCCGGCACCCCACGCCACCTGCCGGACGGGCGGGTGCTGGTCGGCGGCGAGCTCGCGCACGACGGCTTCGACGCCCGCTGCCTCTTCGCCGACGGCAGCCTGCTCACCCCGCCCGGCCTCTACGTGCGCCGGGTCGCCGGCACGCTGCCCCGCGACGGCGGACCGGCCGGATCCCCGGACCTCGTGGTCGAGGGAAGCCTCGGCGACCCGGCGGTGCGGGAGGTGTTCCGGGTGCGTACCGCGGTGGGCGGCGGCGGGCCCGAGGTGACCCGGATCGCCGGGCTGACCGGCCGGGACGGCGTGGTCGTCGGCGGGGACGTGCTGGTCGCCGGCGCCCAGGTGTGGCGCGGCGACGAGCGGGTCGCGGTGCTGCGGTCGTCGGCGGCCGCTCTGCCGTACCGGCCGGAGCCGGTGCTGGAACGGGTCACCGACCGCCGGTTGCCGGCCGCTGTCCTCTACCCGTCCGGCTTCGTCGCCGGGTCACGCCTTCCGGTGCTGCTCACGCTCGGCGCGGGGCCGGGACACCAGCAGGTGCGCGCGGACGTCCACGCCGCGGAGAACCGCGAATGGCAGGAACGGCAGTGGTGGGCGGACGCCGGCTTCGCCGTCGTATCGATCGACCCCAGGGGTACGCCCGGAGTCGCACCCAGCTTCGAGAAGGCGGTGCACCGGCGACTCGCCGACGTCTGCCTGAACGACCTGGCCGACGCGCTGCACGCACTGCTCGGCAAGCATCCCGACCTGGACCTGAGCCGGGTCGCGCTGCGCGGGCACGGCCTCGGCGGCTGGCTCGCGGCCCTCGCCGTGCTGCGCCGCCCGGAGGACTTCCACCGCGCCGTCGCCCGCGACCCGGTGATCGACTGGACCGGCCTGCCGGCGCCGATCGCCGAGCGGTACCTGGGTGACCGGGCCGACGCGGCCGACGTCTACGCCCACCACAACCTGCGTTTCGCCGGCGCGTCGGACGCGGTCCTGCTGGTCGGCGCGGAGCTGCCCGGCTGCCCCTCGGTCCCCGCCGCCACCCTCACCGAGGAGCTAGCCTTTCTGAGTGGTCACGCCACGGAGGTCACCCGAAAGTAGTCATGGGGAGGGGTGTCATGGGACCAGTTGTTGTGAGACATTCGAATCCCGACAACCCGGGAGACGCCATGACTACCTCTCTTCTCCTCCCCCAGAAACCCGTGACGGAGCCTGAGTTCCTGGCCATCGGCGAAACGCCCGAGCGCATCGAGCTTTTCGACGGGAGCCTGCACGTGACACCAGCCCCTACTCCCCGCCATCAGCGACTTTCCACACGCCTCGCCATCGCACTCACTCCGGTGGTCGAAGACGCCGGGCTGCTCCTCCACGAAGCGGTGAACGTGCGCGTGGGTACCGACCGCATCCCGATCCCGGACCTCGTGATCACCGGGGAGATCGACTTCGACGAACTCGTCATCGACGCGTCGGCCGTGCGGCTGGTCTGCGAGATCCTCTCGCCGTCGAACGGCGACACCGACCGGGTGCTCAAGAGCCACTACTACGCGACGGCCGGCATCCCGTGGTACCTGCTGGCCGACCCGGTGTCCGGGACCCTGCGGCTCTTCGGGCTCGACGGCTCGGCGTACACGGAGGTCCAGGTCGCCACACCCGGGGTTCCGCTGCGGCTCACCGAGCCGGTGACCGTGACCATCGATCCGGAGCGGTTGCTGCCGCCTCGCTGAAAGCGTCGTACCCGGCGCATAGGGTCGGTTCATGACCCATTTCGATGAGGCGGGTGCGGCGGTGCAGGCCGCGCTCGACGCGGGCGCGCGATATGCGGACGCCCGCGTCATGGTGCGGCGCACCGAGGCGATGTCGGCCCGGGACGGCGCCGTCGAGGACGTCGGTTTCGACGAGAGCGCGGGCATCGGCGTGCGAGCGCTGGTCGGCTCGGGGTGGGGCTTCTACGCCGTACCCGATCTGTCCGAGCCCGCGGCCCGCGCAGCCGGCCGGCGGGCCGCGGAGATCGCCGCCGCCAGTGCTTCGGTGTCCGGGCCGCCGGTGGGCCTGGTCCCGGCCGGCGCGGTCGTGGCGAGCTGGGCCAGCGACTGCGTGATCGACCCGCTCGGCGTCTCGCTCGCCGACAAGGGCGACCTGCTGGTCCGGGCGACCACCGCCGCCAAGGAGGCAGGCGCCGACCTGGCCGAGGCCAACTACTCGGTGTGGGACACCCGCAAGTGGTTCGTCTCCAGCGAGGGTCACCGCATCGACCAGCACATCCGGGAGTGCGGCGCGGGCGTCACCGCCAGCGCGTTCGGCGACGGGGAGATCCAGCGCCGGTCCTGGCCGTCGTGGCGCGGGCAGTTCGGCACCCGTGGCTGGGAGCTGGTCGAGGAGATCGACCTGGTCGGCAACGCGCCGCGGATGGCCGAGGAGGCCCGGGCGCTGCTCACCGCGCCGCTCTGCCCGTCCGGCGAGACCACCCTGGTGCTCGGCGGCGAGCAGCTGGCGCTGCAGATCCACGAGTCGGTCGGGCACGCCATCGAGCTGGACCGGATCCTCGGCTGGGAGGCGGCCTTCGCCGGCACCAGCTGGCTCGACCTGAGCCGGCTGGGCTCGCTGCGCTACGGCTCCGAGCTCATGAACATCACCATCGACCCGACGTTCCCCGGCGCCCTGGGCAGCTTCGGCTTCGACGACGAGGGCACGCCTGCCACGAAACGGCACGCGGTGCGCGACGGGATCTGGGTCGGCGTGCTGGCCGGGCGCGACTCGGCGTCGGTGGCCGGGCTGGACTACGCCGGCAGCGTCCGCTCCGACGGCTGGTCGCGGCTGCCGATGGTGCGGATGACGAACGTCGGGCTGGAACCCGGCCCGCACACCCTCGACGAGATCATCGCGGCCACCGACGACGGGGTGTTCATGGACGTCAACCGGTCCTGGTCGATCGACGACCGGCGGCTGAACTTCCAGTTCGGCTGCGAGATCGGGTACGAGATCAAGAACGGGAAGCGGGGACGGATGCTGCGCAACCCGACCTACACCGGGATCGGCCCCAAGTTCTGGCAGTCGATGGACATGCTCTCCTCCGAGACGATCGCCTGGGGCACGCCGAACTGCGGGAAGGGTCAGCCCGGCCAGATCGGCCACACCGGGCATCCGGCGGCGCCGGCCCGGTTCACCGGGGTACGGGTGGGGGTGCGCGGATGAGCGCCGAGCTGGATGTCGCGGCCCGGGTCGTCGAGCTGATCCGCGAGCTGGCCGGACGCGAGGCCGAGGCCGAGGTGGTGGTGCGCAACGAGGCCGAGGCGCTGACCCGCTTCGCGAACTCGGCGATCCACCAGAACGTCGCGGACGTGACCACCGGCGTGCGGCTGCGCCTGCACACCGGCGGGCGCACCGCGGGCGGCTCCACCACGGTCACCGGCCCGGACGGGCTGCGCGCGCTCGTCGAGCGCACCCTGGCGGCGGCCCGGGTGAGCCCGCCCGACGCGAGCTGGGCGGGTCTGACCCGGCCGGCCGCGCTGCACGTCTCGGCCGGTCACCCCGGCTCCGGCGAGCACTCCGGCCTGTCGTTCGGGTTCGACGAGGCGACCGCGCACGCCGATCCGGCCGACCGGGCCGCGCGGGTCCGGGACTTCGTCGACGCGGCCGGCGGCCTGGAGACCGCCGGTTACTGCCGGACCGTCGCCGTCGCGGCGGCGTTCGCCAACACCGCCGGGCAGGCCGTCGAGGGCCGGACCGTGGAGGCCGCGATGGACGGCATCGCCCGGTCCGGCAGCGCCTCCGCGGGCTTCGCCGACGGCGTGGCCCGGCTGGCCGCCTCCCGGTTGTCCGGCATCGACGGGGCGGTGCTCGGCGCTCGCGCCGCGGCCAAGGCACGCGCCGCCGGCCAACCGGCCGAGCTGCCACCCGGGTCGTACGAGGTGGTGCTCGAACCGGACGCGGTGAAAGACCTGCTGGAGAACCTCGCGACGTTCGGGTTCAACGGCAAGGCGTGGGTGCAGCGGCAGTCCTTCGCCGAGCCGGGCCGGGCCCAGTTCGACCCGGCGGTGACCATCGTGGACGAGCCGCTCGGCAGCCGGGCCGAGCCGGCGCCGGGTCTGCCGTTCGACGACGAGGGCACGCCACGCCGGTCGCTGGTCCTGGTCCGGGACGGCGTGACCAGGGCGGTCACCCACGACCGGACGTCGGCTGCGGAGGCCGGCGCCGAGTCGACCGGGCACGCCTCGCCCTACTCGCGGTCCTGGGGTCCGCAGGCCACCCACCTGCGGCTGGAGGCGTCGGACACGGCCGTGTCCACGGCGGACGGCCCGGCCGCGATCGCCGCGTCGGCCCGGCCGCTCGTCGCCCGGGTCGCCCGCGGCCTGCTGATCACCGATTTCTGGTACACCCGGGTGCTCGACCCGAAGAGCCTCGTGGTGACCGGCCTGACCCGCAACGGCGTCTGGCTGATCGAGAACGGGGAGATCGTCTCGGCGGTGGGCAACGTGCGGTTCACCCAGTCCTACCCGCAGGCGCTCGGGCCCGGCCGGGTGCACGGCATCGGCGGCGAGTCGGTGCTGCTCCCCGAGTCGTGGGGCCGCGCACGATACGCGGCGCCCGCCCTGCACCTGGCCGGATGGAACGTCACCGGGAACGCGTCGGGATGATCTACTAACCCATTCATGATCGTCCAATCGACGCGGGATGGGGATTTTGTGGTCCACTTCGCATCCCCGCGCAGCGAAGTGTCGGACTTTCGGCGTAACGTGTGCCCCACATCACTGTCGCTCCGCGGCAGCTGAGTGGGGCACACGTGTGCCCGGACCCGGCTGGACGGCGGAGGAGAACGGCACATTCAGGAGATGGAATGACGACCACGGCAACGACGCCGGGCGGCCGGGCCCGCGCGGCCATCGCCGCGCGGACACTGCGCACCGACCGGTGGTGGCTCGCGCCCCTGATCACCTTCCTCGGCCTGAGCGCCTGGGTCACCTACGCGACGGTTCGCGTCTTCATGCACAAGTGGTTCTTCGTGGAGGAGTTCCACTACCTCACACCGTTCTACTCACCGTGCCTGACCGAGCGATGCGGCGCCGCGGCCGAGTTCGGCACTCCCCTGCCGAACTTCTTCCTCATCCCGGAAGCCGCGTTCACCCTGCCGTTCCTGCTGCTCTTCCGGCTGACCTGTTACTACTACCGGAAGGCGTACTACCGCTCGTTCTGGTTGTCGCCGCCGGCCTGCGCGGTGCCGGACGGGCACAAGAGCTACTCGGGTGAGACCCGCTTCCCGCTGATCTTCCAGAACGCCCATCGGTACGCGTTCTACGCCGCGGTCATCATCTCGGTGATCAACACATGGGACGCGGTCCTGGCGCAGACGACCGGACTCGGCCTCGGCAACGTGATCCTCTGGATCAACGTGATCATGCTCTGGGCGTACACGTTGTCCTGTCATTCCTGCCGGCACATCGCCGGCGGGCGGCTGAAGCACTTCTCCCAGCACCCCGTGCGGTACCGCTTCTGGACGTTCGTCTCGAAGCTCAACACCCGGCACATGCAGCTGGCCTGGATCACGCTCGGCACCCTGGCGCTGACCGACTTCTACATCATGGGTCTCGCCGCCGACTGGTTCTCCGACCTGCGCATCATCAATTGAGGGACCCATGAGCGAGCTTGCGAGCGAATCATCAGGCACAGTCTTCGACTCATGGCGGCGCCGGAGCGAAGCGGAGGAGACGTCATGACCACCGCGATCGAACGACACCTGTACGACGTCGTCGTGATCGGTGCCGGCGGCGCCGGGCTGCGCGCGGCGATCGAGGCCCGGCTGGCCGGCAAGCGCACCGCGATCATCTCGAAGTCGCTGTTCGGCAAGGCGCACACGGTGATGGCCGAGGGTGGCGCGGCCGCCGCGATGGGCAACGCCAACTCGCGCGACAACTGGATGGTCCACTTCCGGGACACCATGCGCGGCGGCAAGTTCCTGAACAACTTCCGGATGGCGGAGCTGCACGCCAAGGAGGCGCCGGAGCGGATCTGGGAGCTGGAGACGTACGGCGCGCTCTTCGACCGTACGAAAGACGGCAAGATCTCCCAGCGCAACTTCGGCGGCCATGAATACCCCCGCCTCGCCCACGTCGGCGACCGGACCGGCCTGGAGCTGATCCGCACCCTGCAGCAGAAGATCGTCTCGCTGCAGCAGGAGGACTACGCCGAGACCGGCAGCTACGACTCGCGGATCCGGGTCTTCCAGGAGACCACCGTCACCGAGCTGCTGCTCGACGGCGACCGGGTGGCCGGCGCGTTCGGCTACTACCGCGAGTCCGGCGAGTTCCTGCTCTTCGAAGCGCCGGCCGTGGTCCTCGCCACCGGCGGGGTCGGCCGCAGCTACAAGGTCACCTCGAACTCCTGGGAGTACACCGGTGACGGCCACGCCCTGGCCCTGCGCGCCGGCGCGACGCTGATCAACATGGAGTTCCTGCAGTTCCACCCGACCGGCATGGTCTGGCCGCCCAGCGTGAAGGGCATCCTGGTCACCGAGTCGGTGCGCGGTGACGGCGGTGTGCTGCGCAACTCCGACGGCAAGCGGTTCATGTTCGACTACGTCCCCGACGTCTTCCGCAAGCAGTACGCGGAGACCGAGGAGGAGGCCGACCGCTGGTACACCGACCCCGACAACAACCGCCGCCCGCCCGAGCTGCTCCCCCGCGACGAGGTCGCCCGGGCGATCAACAGCGAGGTCAAGGCGGGGCGTGGCAGCCCGGCCGGCGGGGTCTTCCTGGACGTCTCCACCCGGATGCCGGCCGAGCAGATCATCCGGCGCCTGCCGTCGATGCACCACCAGTTCAAGGAGCTGGCCGACGTCGACATCACCAAGGAGCCGATGGAGGTCGGGCCGACCTGCCACTACGTGATGGGCGGCGTCGAGGTCGACCCGGACACCGGCGCGGCGTTCGGCCGGGTGGAGGGGCTGTTCGCCGCCGGTGAGGTCTCCGGCGGCATGCACGGGTCCAACCGGCTCGGCGGCAACTCCCTCTCCGACCTGCTGGTCTTCGGTAAACGGGCGGGCGAGCACGCGTCGTCCTACGTCGACTCGCTCGACAAGCGCCCCAAGCCGTCGAAGGTGGACGTCGCCGCCGCCGTGGAGGTGGCGCTCGCTCCGCTGGTCCGGGGGGAGGGCGAGAACCCGTACACCTTGCAACAAGATCTTCAGGCGGTGATGGGCGATCTCGTCGGCATCATCCGGCGCGAAGGCGAACTGAGCGACGCCCTGAAAAGACTTCACGAGCTTCGGGTACGGGTGGCGAACGTCGCGGCCGGCGGCGGCCGGCGCTACAACCCGGGCTGGCATCTGGCGCTCGACCTGCGCAACATGCTGGTCGTCTCGGAGTGCACGGCGAAAGCGGCGCTGGAACGGGAGGAGTCGCGCGGCGGGCACACCCGCGAGGACTTCCCGAAGATGAGCCCGCAGTGGCGCCGGATCAACCTGATCTGCTCGATCGACGAGTCCGGTGACGTGCACCTGGAACGCAAACCGGTCCCCCGGATGCGCGACGAGTTGTCCGCTCTCTTCGACCGCAGCGAGCTGGCGAAATACCTGACCGACGAGGAACTGGCCGAGTTGGAGGCAGAATGAAACGCCACTTCCGCGTCTGGCGCGGGGATGCGTCCGGCGGCGACCTGACCGAGTTCGACGTCGACGTGAACGAGGGCGAGGTGGTCCTCGACATCATCCACCGGTTGCAGGCCACCCAGGCGCCGGACCTGGCCTGCCGGTGGAACTGCAAGGCCGGCAAGTGCGGCTCCTGCTCCATGGAGATCAACGGCAAGCCGCGGCTCGGCTGCATGACCCGGATGTCGACGTTCACCGAGGACGAGACGATCACGATCACGCCGCTGCGGACCTTCCCGGTGATCCGGGACCTGGTAACCGACGTGTCGTTCAACTACGAGAAAGCGCGGGAGACCCCGGCGTTCGCCCCGCCGGTCGGGGTGGCCCCCGGCGAGTACCGGATGCAGCAGGTCGACGTGGAACGCAGCCAGGAGTTCCGCAAGTGCATCGAGTGCTTCCTCTGCCAGAACACCTGCCACGTGGTCCGCGACCACGAGGAGAACAAGGAGGCGTTCTCCGGCCCGCGGTACTTCATCCGGGCCGCCGAGCTCGACATGCATCCGCTCGACGCGCGCGGCGACCGCAAGGAGTACGCGCAGTCCAGCCAGGGCCTCGGCTACTGCAACATCACCAAGTGCTGCACCGAGGTCTGCCCGGAACACATCAAGATCACTGACAATGCGATCATCCCGATGAAGGAGCGCGTCGTGGACCGTCGCTACGACCCGCTGGTCTGGCTCGGCCGCAAGATCTTCCGGCGCGACGAGCTCGAGGACACGGAGTCGATGGCGCCCAGCGGCTCCACCGGCGTCACCGGGGTCGCGGCCGGGCTGCCGCTCTCCAGCTCCCGGCTGCCCGAGGGCCCACCGGTCGGCGCGGACGGTCACATGGACGTCGCCGAGCTCGCGGCGCCGATCCAGGGCGGCCCGTCCCCGTTCGGCGAGGACGTCACGTTCCCGCTGCCTCCCGAAGAGATCGTTTACACCCACCCGTCCACGGACAAGCACTGATACTCGAACGTCCGTACTAAACTGCCCGGGATGAGCAGCAGTTACCAGCCCTCGATGCTCGACCTCCTGGGAGACGGGCCGGCGCTTCCCGCCGGTCCGTCCGACGCCGTGGCGTTCACGCCGCTGGACCGGGTCACCCGGCATCGGCTCACCGCGGGCGCCTGGGTGGATGTGCTGCCCGGCTGGATGCACGGCTCGGACGCGGTCTTCGAGACGCTGCTCGGCATCGATTGGCGAGCCGAGCGGCGGAAGATGTATGACGACGTCGTCGACGTGCCGCGGCTGCTGCGCTGGTTCGGCGGCGCTGAGACGCTGCCGCACCCCGGGCTCACCTCGGCGAAAGCACTGCTCAACACCCACTACGGCACGGAGCTGGGCGAGGAGTTCGTGACGGCGGGCATGTGCCTCTACCGCGACGGCCGGGACAGCGTCGCCTGGCACGGCGACACCGTTGGCCGCTCCGCACGCCACGACACCATGGTCGCGATCGTCTCGTTCGGCTCCCCGCGCAATCTGCTGCTGCGCCCCAGGGCGGGCGGGCACGACACGCTGCGCTTCCCCCTCGGCCACGGCGACCTGATCGTGATGGGCGGCTCCTGCCAGCGCACCTGGGAGCACGCCATTCCGAAGACGGCCCGCCCGGTCGGCCCGAGGGTCAGCGTCCAGTTCCGCCCTCACGGCGTCGCCTGAACCCGCTCACCCACCCCACCCTCGACAACCACCCCACCCTCGACAACCTCCCCACCATCCACAACCTCCGCCCGCCGCCCACGCCCACCCGCCAAGGCGCCGCCCGCCACCCGCGCCGCCCGCTGCCTGGCGCCGCGCAGCATGCCGCCCGCGCCGCCCGCTGCCTGGCGCCGCGCCGCCCGCCGCCGTGCGGCATGCCGCCCGCTGCCTGGCGCCGCGCAGCATGCCGCCCGCCGACCGGGGCGATCCTGGCAAGCCATGCCCATCTGGCGACCACAAGCTGCCTAGATCGCAGCGGAGGGCAGGCGGCGACAGGCGAGCGGCGGCGCGGCGGATGGGCGCGGGGTGGGTGAGGTGGTGGGTCGATGGAGGACCGGGGGTGAGCTGCTGAGAAATCATGAGGTAACAGGGACATTGCAAGTGGTTGACGGCGCGGCCGAGAAAGTTACACTCCTAGTGTAAATAGTTGACCATCACTCCACGCAGGACTTCCACCGGTCCGGGAGGTGGCTGTGGCAACAGATGAGCTCGCCCTTCACCACATAACCGTTCGCTTCGGCGGGCTGACTGCTCTTGACGATGTGTCCCTGCGCGTGGCGCCGGGGAAAGTCGTCGGAGTGATCGGGCCCAACGGGGCGGGCAAGACGACACTTTTCAATGTCATCTGCGGATTCGTGCCGCCGACCGAGGGCACCCTCACCCTCGACGGGCGGGACTGGCGACCCCGGCCGCATCACCTCAGCCGGCTCGGGATCGCCCGGACGCTGCAGGGGGTCGGCCAGTTCGCCGGCATGACCGTGCTGGAGAACGTGATGGTCGGCGTTCGCGGGCGGCGGGCCGAGGCGGAAGCGCTGGCCGCGCTGGATCGGTGCGGTGTCGCGAAATATGCGGCCACCTATCCCGGCGCGCTGCCCTATGCGATCCGCAAACGGATCGAGCTGGCTCGCGCCCTCGCATCGAAGCCGCGCGTCCTGATGCTCGACGAGCCGGCCGGCGGTCTGGACACCGACGAGATCCGCTGGCTCGGCGACCTGATCAAAGAGATCGGCACCACCGTTCTGCTGGTCGAGCACCACATGGACCTGGTGATGTCGGTCTGCGACGAGATCCTGGTCCTCGACTTCGGCAAGCCGATCGCGCTCGGCACCCCCGCCGAGATCAGCACGAACGAGCGGGTCACCGAGGCTTATCTCGGCACACCCGCATAACAAGAGCCGCGCACAAACGCAGCACACAAAAGCCGCGCACAAACGCAGCACACACGAGCCGCACACAAACGCGCAGACCGCGCGAACCCAGCGCACGACTCCACCAGGCAAGCCGCGTCCGACGGGCCCGGCTTCCTTGGCATACCCGAAATTTCGTGAAACAACCGGAGGAGACACGGCATGAGCAGCGCACTGCTGCGGGTCGAGGGGCTCACCGCCGGATACGGTGCGGCGCCGGTCCTGCACGACGTCAACCTCACCGTCCAACCCGGAGAGATCGTCGCTGTTCTCGGCGCCAACGGAGCCGGCAAGACCACGCTCCTGCGTACCCTGTCCGGTCTGGTCCGCAGCAGCCGCGGCCAGGTGGTCTTCGACGGCGCGGACCTGAAGAGCACCAAGGTCGAACGGATGGTGCGCCGCGGCATCGCGCACGTCCCGGAGGGACGCGGTGTGGTCACCGAGCTCACCGTCGACGAGAACCTGCGGCTCGGCGGCCTGTGGCGGCGCGATCAGGCCGACGCGAAACGTGCCCTCGACGAGGTGTACGAGCTGTTCCCGGCGCTGGCACAACGTCGTGCCTCCGCCGGGCACCAGTTGTCCGGCGGTGAGCGGCAGATGCTCGCGCTGGGCCGGGCGCTGGTCGGCAGGCCGAGACTGCTGCTGCTCGACGAGCCGTCGCTGGGCCTGGCTCCGAAGATCACCGCACAGATCATGGCGCTCCTGCGTGACCTGCAGAAGAACACCGGCCTCGCCGTCCTGCTCGTGGAGCAGAACGTCCGCAGCGCGCTCTCCATCGCCGACGAGGGCGTGGTGCTGGCCCTCGGCCGGGTGGTGACCCGCAACAAGGCGTCCGCGCTGCGCGACGACGCCGACCTCCGTCACGCCTACCTGGGGTTCTGATGAGCCAGTTCATCTATCTGACCTTCGACGGGCTGAGCCGGGGCGCCGTCTACGCGGCGTTCGCGCTGGCCCTGGTGCTGATCTGGCGGGCCGCCCGGATCGTCAACTTCGCGCAGGGCGCGATGGCGGTGGCGGCCGTCTACGCCGGTTACTCGGTCACCACCGCGACCGGCTCCTACTGGCTCGGATTCGTCACCGCGCTCGTCGCGGGACTGGTCCTCGGCGTGGTGGTCGAGCGGGTGGTGATGCGGTTCGTCGACCACTCGTCGCCGCTGAACGGCGTGGTCGTGGCGCTCGGCCTGGTCCTGGTGATCCAGGGCGTGCTCGGCATCATCTACGGCAGCGAGTTCCAGCCGGTCGAGACGCCGTTCAGCCGGGACGCGTTCGAGGTCGGCGGCATCGCGGTGCTGTCCCGGTACGACCTGTTCGTGTTCGCCGCGGTGGGCGCGGTGGTCGTCCTTCTCACGCTTCTCTTCACGCGTACGGCGGTGGGGCTGCGGATGCGGGCGGCGGCCTTCGCGCCCGACGTCTCGCGGCTGCTCGGTGTCTCGGTGGGCGGAATGCTGACGCTCGGCTGGGCGCTCGCCGCCGCGGTCGGCTCGCTGGCCGGGATGCTTGTCGTCCCGACCGAACTGGGCCTGCATCCGACGGCGATGGACGTGGTGTTCATCTCCGCGTTCACCGCCGCGGTGGTCGGCGGCCTGGACAGCCCGATCGGCGCGGTCACCGGCGGTCTCGTGGTGGGGCTGCTGCTCTCCTACGTCAGCGGTTACGTCGAGCCGACGGTCGCCCCGATGGCGGTCCTTCTCCTGCTCGTGGTGGTGCTCCTCGGCAAGCCGGGCGGGCTCTTCTCCAGCTCGAAGGCGAGGGTGGCATGACCGACATGAAACAGAAGACGGCTGCTCCGGACGTACCCACCGCAAGCGCGCCGGCGCGGAAGAGCCGACGCCGCCTCGCTCCGGTCCTGGTCGTCCTGGCCGGCGCGATTCTGATTCTGATCCTCAGTTACACGCTGCCGCCGTTCCGGAACTACCAGCTCGCCACGGTCGGCGCCTATCTCTGCGTGACCGCCGGGCTGACCGTCCTGACCGGACTGAACGGGCAGCTCAGCCTCGGGCACGGCGCGCTGATGGCGACCGGCGCCTACACGTTCGCGCTGAGCCAGAACAAGTGGCTCAGCCTGCCGCTCAGCTTCGTCCTGGCGATCGTGGTGACCACGGTGGCCGGCGCGGTGATCGGGCTGGCCGCGGCCCGGTTGCGCGGACCCTATCTGGCCGGCCTGACGCTCGCCGTCGCGATCGTGGTCCCGTCGGTGACCAGCACGTTCGACGAGACGTTCAACAGCGATCAGGGCCTGTCGGTGGTGCTCGACCCGCCGCCCGGGACGATCCCGATGGAACGCTGGCAGGCCTGGCTCTGCTGGGCCGGCGCGCTGGTCACCGTGCTGGTGCTGGCCATGCTGGTCCGCGGGCGGTTCGGGCGGGATCTTCGCGCGGTACGGGACGACGAGACCGCCGCCAAGCTGGCCGGCATCAACATCGCCCGTACCCAGGTGATGGCCTTTGTCGTGAGCGCGGTCTGCGCCGGGTTGTCCGGCGCCCTGTTCGCCCTGCTCGCACAGAGTGTCTCGCCCGGCGCCTTCCCGCTGACCCTCTCGCTGTTCCTGGTGATGGCGATCGTGATCGGCGGCCTGGGCAGCCTGTTCGGCGCGCTCTGGGGCGCCGTCCTGCTGGTCGCCCTGCCCGCGCTGGCCCAGTCGGTCGCCGAGCAGGCCGGCTCGCACCGTCTCGAGGGGAACCTCGCCCTGGTCGTCTTCGGCGTGGTGCTCATCGTCGTCATGCTCGCCGCACCCGGCGGCCTGGCATCCATCCGCCTTTCTTCCATCCGCTCCACCTTCATCCGCAGATTCAGGAGGGAACGATGAAACGCTTCGCGACGACCTTCGTCGCCGCCGTGGTGCTACTGGCCGCGGGCTGCAGCGACGACGGCGGGGGCGGCGGCTCCAGCAGCGCCGACGTGCCAGGTGTGACCGACACCGAAGTGGTGGTCGGCACCCATCACCCGCTCACCGGACCGGCGGCCGCCGGGTACGCGAGCATCTCCCCGGCCACCAAGGCGTACTTCGACTTCGTCAACGCCAACGGCGGCGTGCACGGCCGGAAGATCACTTACAAGGTCAAGGACGACGCCTACAACCCGGCGACCACCCAGCAGGTGGTACGCGAGCTGGTGCTGCAGGACAAGGTCTTCGCGATCATCAACGGCCTCGGCACGCCGACGCACACCGGCGTCCTGGACTTCCTCAAGACGAACCGGGTTCCCGACCTGTTCGTGGCGAGCGGCAGCCGCAGCTGGAACCAGCCGGACAAGTATCCGGGCACGTTCGGCTTCAACCCGGACTACACGGTCGAGGGCAAGATCCTCGGAACGTACGTGAAGGACAACCTCGCCGGGAAGAAGGTCTGCTTCCTCGGGCAGGACGACGACTTCGGCCGGGACAGCCTGGTCGGCCTGGAGCAGGTGGTCGGCACGGTCGCCGCCAAGGGCAGCTACGTGACGAGCAACCCGAACGTCGGCCCGCAGATGGGCGAGTTCAAGGCGGCCGGCTGTGAGGTCGTCGTGCTGGCGACCATCCCCGGGTTCACCGCGCTCTCCATCGGAACGGCCGCGAAGATCGCCTACAAGCCGCAGTTCGTGGTGAGCAACGTGGGCGCCGACCCGACCACCGTGAGCAAGGCCCTGGGCGCGGCGGCGCCGCTGCTGGAGGGCGTCGTGGCGGCGAACTACCTGCCGCTGAGCACCGACGAGTCGAACCCGTGGGTCCAGCTCTTCAAGAAGGTCAACACGGAGTACAACAACGGCGCCGAGTTCGACAACAACGTCATCTACGGCATGTCCGTCGCCTACCTCTTCGTGCAGTCGCTGCAGGCGGCCGGCAAGGACCTCACCCGCGACGGCATCATCTCGGCGGTCCAGAAGAACAACTTCCAGGGCCCCGGTCTGGTTCCGCTGCGTTTCTCCGACAGCGATCATTCCGGGTACGGGGGAACCCAGCTCACCAAGATTGAAAAGGGTAAGGCGGTCTTCCTGGGCAGCGCCTACACCACCGACGACAAGGACGGCGCGGTCGCGCCGCACACCGCCCAGGCCGTGACACCGCCGTCCAACGGCGTTCCGGCCGCGTAATATCTGCACCCGTACTGCATATACACGACTTTCTGGAGGTTGACCGATGGCGGACCAGGTAGCGATCGTGACCGGAGCCAGCCGGGGAATCGGGTTCGCCATCGCGCAACGCTTCGTGTCCCAAGGGGCGAAAGTCGCCGTCACCGGCCGCGACGCCGATGCCCTCGAGGCCGCCGTAAAGGAACTCGGCGGCCCCGAGGTGGCGATCGGCGTCGCCGGCAAGGGTGACGACCCGGCACACCGGGCCGCGGTGATCGACGCGGTCACCGGCCGGTTCGGCACGATCACCACGCTGATCAACAACATCGGGATCAACCCGGCGTACGGGCCGCTCGCCCAGCTCGACCTCGGCGCCGCCCGCAAGATGGCCGAGGTCAACCTGATCGGCACGCTCGGCTGGGTGCAGGAGGCGCTGCGCGGCGGACTCGGCTCCACCGGCGGCGGATCGATCGTGAACATCTCCTCGGTCTCCGGCGTCCGGCCGGCCCCGGGGATCGGGTTCTACGGCACCACCAAGGCGGCCCTCATCCACCTCACCGAGGAGCTCGCCATCGAACTGGCGCCCCGGATCCGGGTCAACGCGGTCGCTCCGGCCGTCGTGAAGACCCGGTTCGCCACCGCTCTCTACGAGGGACGCGAGGCGGAGGTGGCGGCCACGTACCCACTGGGCAGGCTCGGCAACACCGACGACGTGGCCGGCACCGTGGCGTTCCTCTGCTCGCCGGACGCCTCCTGGATCACCGGGCAGACCATCGTGCTCGACGGCGGCGTCACCCTCACCGGGAGCGTTCAATGAAGCGGGTCGTCGTCACCGGCGCCGGCGGCGGGATCGGGGCGGCCCTGGCCCGCCGGTTCGCCGCCGACGGCGCCCGGGTCGTGGTGAACGACCTGAACGCGGACGCGGCCCGGTCGGTCGCCGACGAGATCGGCGGGCTCGCGGTGCCCGGTGACGCGGCGAGCGAGGACGACGTCCGCGCGCTCATCGACGCCGCCTGGACCGACCTCGGCGGGATCGATCTGTTCTGCTCCAACGCCGGCGTCCTCTCCTCCGGCGACGAGACCACCCCGGACGCGCAGTGGCAGCGGGACTTCGGCGTGAACGTGATGTCGCACGTCTACGTCAGCCGGGCGCTGCTCCCCCGCTGGCTGGACAGCGGCGAGCCGAAACGGCTGCTGATCACGGTCAGCGCGGCGGGGCTGCTCACCCTGCTCGGCAGCGCCACCTACTCGGTCACGAAACACGCCGCGCTGGCCTATGCGGAGTGGCTGCGGGCCACGTACGCCCATCGGGGTTTGATCGTCCAGGCGCTCTGCCCGCAGGGCGTCCGCACCGACATGCTGACCCGGGGGAACGAGGGCGGCAGCGGCAGCGCCGCGCTCCTCGCCGAGGGCGCGCTGGCGCCCGAGGCCGTCGCCGACCAGGTGGCCGAGGCGCTGGCCGGCAGCGGCTTCCTGATCCTGCCGCACGCCGAAGTCGCGGACTACTACCGCTTGCGCGCGAGCGATCCGGACCGTTGGCTGGGTGGCATGAACAAGTTGCAGCGTGGCTTCGAGGACGCGAAGTGAAGGGTCTGGACCTGGAGGCGCTCCAGGCCTATCTGGACAGCCCGCCCCTGACCGCGACGATGTTCGCCGGCGGGCGGTCGAACCTGACCTACGCGGTGACCGACGGGGTGAACCGGTGGGTGCTGCGCCGGCCGCCGCTCGGGCATGTGCTGCCGACGGCGCACGACATGGTGCGAGAGTATCGAGTTTTGTCCGCTTTGTCGGCGGCAGGGTTCCCGGTGCCGACACCGGTCGCACTGTGCGAGGATATTTCGGTCATCGGCGCTCCTTTTTACCTCATGGAGCATGTTGACGGACATATCTATCGCGATGCCGCCTCGCTGGAGTCTGTCGATCTTGGAGCGTTGACGCTGACCCTGGTCGACACGCTCGCTGATCTGCACTCGCTCGACCCTTCCAAGATCGGGCTCGAGGATTTCGGCCGGCCCGAGGGCTTCAACGAGCGCCAGGTCCGCCGCTGGAAGAAGCAGCTCGACGCGTCCCGCAGCCGTGAGCTCTCCGGCATCGACGAGCTGCACGCCCGGCTCGCCACCGACATCCCGGCCGGCGGTCCCGGCGCGGTCGTGCACGGCGACTACCGCCTGGACAACGTGCTGATCGGCCCCTCCCTGGAGGTGGCGGCCGTTCTCGACTGGGAGATGTCCACGCTGGGCGACCCGCTGAGCGATCTCGCCCTGATGCTCGTCTACGCCGGCCGCCCGCTGCTCGTCCGCGACGGCGTGCCCGTCGCGCCGATCGACCTGCCCGGTCACCCGTCGCTCGCCGAGATGTCCGCCCGGTACGCCGAGCGCAGCGGCCGCGACGTCAGCGACCTGCACTGGTACATCGGCTTCGCCGCGTTCAAGCTCGCCGTCATCCTCGAGGGCGTGCACTACCGATACACCCAGGGCCAGACCGTCGGCGCCGGCTTCGACACCGTCGGAGCGATGGTGCCCGCACTCGTCGAGCAGGGCCACCGAGCGTTGGAAGGACACTGATTCCCGATGGAGTTCGAGTTCGACGCGAAGACCGAGGACTACCGCAAGAGGCTGCTCGCCTTCATGGACGAGCACGTCCACCCGGCGGAGTCGTCGTTCCACGCGGCTCCCGACAGCTGGGGCCCTCCTTCGATCCTGGAGAGTTTGAAGAGCGCCGCCAAGGAGGCCGGCCTCTGGAACCTCTTCCTCCCCGGTGAGCACGGCGCCGGCCTGACCAACCTGCAGTACGCCCCGCTCGCCGAGATCACCGGTCGCAGCCCGGCCATCGCCCCGGCCGCGCTGAACTGCGCCGCGCCGGACACCGGCAACATGGAGGTGCTCGCCGAGTTCGGCACCCCCGCGCAGCAGGAGCAGTGGCTGAAACCGCTGCTCAACGGCGAGATCCGGTCCGCGTTCGCGATGACCGAACCGGATGTCGCCTCCTCGGACGCGACGAACATCGGCACGCTGATCCAGCGCGACGGCGACGACTACGTGATCAACGGCCGCAAGTTCTACATCACCGGCGCGATGAACCCGAACTGCCGGATCTTCATCGTGATGGGCAAGACCGACCCGGCCGCGGCCCGGCACGTGCAGCAGAGCCAGATCCTCGTCCCCCGCGACACCCCGGGCGTGACGGTCAAACGCGGCATGACGGTCTTCGGGTACACCGACGGCGATCACGGTGGGCACGCCGAGATCATCTTCGACAACGTACGGGTGCCGGCCGCCAACCTGATCGGCGAGGAGGGCAGCGGCTTCGCGATCTCCCAGGCCCGCCTCGGACCCGGGCGGATCCACCACTGCATGCGGCTGATCGGCATGGCCGAGCGGGCCCTCGAACTGCTCTGCACCCGCGCCCTGAGCCGCACCACGTTCGGCAAGCCCCTCGCCGAGCAGGGCGTCATCCAGGACTGGATCGCCGAGTCCCGGGTCCGCATCGAGCAGGCCCGGCTCCTCGTGCTCAAGGCCGCCTGGCTGATGGACACGGTCGGCAACAAGGGCGCGCACACCGAGATCCAGGCCATCAAGATCGTGGTGCCGTCCACCGTAGAGTGGATCATCGACAAGGCGATCCAGGCGCACGGCGCGGCCGGCACCAGCCAGGACACACCGCTCGCCGGGCTCTGGGCCTCGGCCCGCACACTGCGGCTCGCGGACGGTCCGGACGAGGTGCACAAGCGCTCCCTGGCGCACCGCGAGCTGAAGCGATACCGGAGTAGTTCGTGACCACACCCCCACGCGTCGACGGTCGCACCGCGCGATCCGAACGGACCCGCAACGCGATCGTCGACGCCCACCTCCGCCTGATCAGCGAGGGTGACCTGCGTCCCACCGCGGACCGGATCGCCAAGCTGGCCGGGGTCTCGCTGCGCGCGCTGTGGAGCCACTTCGCCGACATGGAAGCACTGATGACCGCGAGTGGTCAGCGTGTCCTGGAACAGCGCGACGAGTCCTATCAGCCCGTACCGGCGGACCTGCCCCTCGCCGAACGGATCGCCGCGTACTGCGAGCAGCGCGCCCGCCTGCTGGAGGAGATCGGTCCCGCGGCGCGGGCGTCGGCGCTCAAGGAGCCGTTCTCGGCGGGGTTGCAGCACTACCGCAAGCTGCATGTGGCCCGGGTACGCGACGAGCTGACCACCACCTTCCCGACCGAAATCGGTCAGGACGAGGAGTTGCTGGACGCTCTCACGTCGGTCAGCCAGTGGCCGACGTGGTCGACGTGGCGCGACGTGATGGAGATGTCCGTCGAGTCCGCCGAGGCAGCCCTGCACCGCACGGTGGCGGCGCTGCTCACAGGGTTGTCACCGGCTGGCCGGTGATTCCAGCGATCAGATCGAAGTCCTTGTCGACGGCAAGGACCGTGAGACCGCCCTTCTCCGCGGTCGCGGCGATCAGCAGATCCGGGATCGAGGGAGCGCGATACTGCCCGCGGTCAGCCAGCAGCAGCTGGACCTCAAGGGCGCGGTCCTCGATGGCCGGCGTGAGGTGCTCGATCGGCATCAGCGAGAGGGGCGGGGCGGCGAACTGGCGGCGCCCCGCCTCGCCGGACCGAGCCGAATAACCGAGCTCCAAGCGGGTGATCGTGGACAGCCGGACAAGACCGCGGCTGATCCGCGCGCTCCACTCGTCACGATTCCTCGCCTGACCTGATTGAAGCCGGACATACGCCGACTTGTCGATCAGCCAGCTCGTCACCGCCACGCCGACTCCATCACCGTGTCGTCGCCCAGATCCCCGAACACTGCGGCGGACTGTTCCCAGTCGGCGTCGGTGACCACACGCTCCGTCGATGCCGCAACGTTCTCCTCCAGCTTGCGGCGGAGGTACTCATTACGGGACAGCCCGAGATTCTCCGCCATCGCATCGATGCGGTCCACAGCATCCTGGCTGAGATCACGGATCAGGATGTTGGGCATTGAGCACCTCCATAGGCGAGTGATATCACGATATCATCACGCATCGGCAGGCCTGGCGTTGTGGAGCCGGATGCCGCTGAAGCCGAGGCTGCTCGTGATCACCTCGTCCCAGAACGGCCACAGGCTGTCGAGCAACCGCACCTGAATCCCCGCCGCCGCATGACAGGCGAGCAGGTCACCGACCGGTTCGGGCGGCCCGAGCGGCTCCACCGGCTCGACCGCCACCCACGCGTGCGGCCACGGCTCCCCGAACGGCCGGAATCGCCCGGCCGGCAACCGGTAGGCGTACAGGATGGTGCTGCGCATCGCGTCCAGCCACCCGAACTCGATGGCGTGCACCCGCTCCCCGCACCCGGCACCCACGATCCGCTCCCGGTCCGCGTCGGTCGTGCCGGGCCGCACCCAGGCCATCGCGCGCGGACACTGCCGCGGAAACCAGTAACTCGGCGCCTGCTCCGCATCGACGGCCCAGACGTAGGCCTCCGCTTCCCGGGCGGTCGCGGCCACGTGCGGCACGAACCGCTCGATCGCCGGATCCTCCGAGAAGTGCAGCACTTGTCCCACCGCCGGTCGCATTTCTCCTTACTACCCGCGATCCGTGCTGTGGCGTAGCGTCGACTCGGCCAACTCTGGGCCAGAGTGCGAGGTGTCATGTGACAGCGACGGAAGGCCCCGCCTACCGACGGGTGGCGGAGCAGCTCCGGGACAAGATCCACAGCGGTGAGCTGGCGGCAGGTGCCCGCCTGCCCTCGCTGCCGGATCTGGGCCGGAAGTTCGGTGTCAGCGCGGATGTCGCCCGTCAGGCCATCGCCGTTCTCCGTTCCGACGGCCTGGTGGAGACACGTCAGGGCTCCGGCGCGTTCATCCGCTCCTTCGCCCGGATCGTCCGCAGCTCACCGGCACGCCTCGCCCGGTCACAGTGGGGTGCGGGCAGGCCGATCCAGGACCACGACACCGGGCAGAGGCTCCGGACCGCCGATGTCACAGTCGACGAGGTGCCGGCTCCGGACGAGGTCGCCGCAGCGCTGGGCGTCGCACCCGGCAAGCCGCTTGTCGCGCGCTCCCGCCGCTTCCTGATCGACGATCGGCCGGTGCAGTTGTCGACCTCGTACTACGTGCCGGAGTTGGTTCGCGACACACGGATCGTCTTCACCGACGCGGGACCTGGCGGTTCCTATGCCCGGCTCGCCGAGGCAGGGCTGGAACCGGTGCGCTTCCGCGAGCGGGTCGAGGCTCGGCTTCCGGATGCGGCGGAGCGGCAGGGTCTGTCGATGTCCACCGCGAGTGGACGCGTCCTGGAGGTGACCCGCCTGGCTTTCATCGCCGACGGCCGCTGTGTCGAGTTCAACCGCATGATCCTGGATGCCGAGGTGTACGTGCTCGAGTACGATTTTCCGGCATGATGAACTCTGGCCCAGAATGTTGATTCTGGGCCAGAGTTCCGTACCGTTCTGATGGAGGGCGGTTCGCAGCCCGGCGGTGGCGCACCGCCCTCCCCGGCACCGAGGTGGAACTACAGGACGACGACTGAGCGGGCGCCCTCGCCGCGGGACATGTGGTCGAAGGCGGCCGGCACGTCCGCCAGGCGGATCCGGTCGGTGACCAGGAAGTCGAGCGGGAGCTTGCCGCTCAGGACGTCCTCGGCCAGCGCCGGCACCTCGATGTCGGTGTCCGCCTGGCCGTAGACCGACGCCCGCAGGATCCGCGCCGAGCTGAAGATCTCCAGGGCGCTCAGCTGGACCATGTCGTCGGCCGCGCCCATCCCGACGACCGTGACCTGGCCGCCGGTGCGGGTGGCGCGCCACGCCGCGCGGATCGTGGACGCCCGGCCGACGCACTCGATGGCGTGGTCGGCGCCGCGCTTGCCGGTCCGCGCGCGGATCTCCCGGGACAGGTTCTCCGAGGAGACCACGAAGTCGGTCGCGCCGGCCGCCTCGGCCAGGCCTTTCTTCGACTCGTTGACGTCGACCGCGATCACTTGGCCGGCACCTGCCGCCCGGGCCGCCGCCACCGCGGAGAGGCCGACCCCGCCGAGGCCGATGACCAGCACCGATTCGCCCGGCGCGACCTGTGCGGTGTTGCGGATCGCGCCGGTTCCGGTGAGCACGGCGCATCCGAGCAGGGCAGCGAGATCAAAATCCAATTGCGGGGGTACGCGTATGACAGCGTTCTCCGGCACCACCACCTGCTCCGCGAACGCCCCGACACCGAGCGTCACGTGCACCGGCGCGCCGTCCAGGGTGAGGCCGTTCTCCAGGGCCGCGATGCCGTGCGAGGTGGAGCAGAGCCACGGCTGGTCGTGCTCGCAGAACCAGCAGCTGCGGCAGGCCGGCTGCCAGTTCAGCACCACGTGGTCGCCGACCGACGCCCGGGTGACGTGCTCACCGACTTCGACCACCTCGCCGGCTGCCTCGTGGCCGAGCACCAGCGGATGCGGCGGCCGGAGCGTGCCGTTGATCATGGAGAGGTCGGAGTGGCAGACGCCGGCCGCGCGGATCTTCACCCGCACCTGGCCCGGGCCGATCTCGGGGAGCCGCAGTTCGACGAGTTCGGCCGGGGTGCCTTCGCTGCGCACGACCAGGCCGGTCATGTAGTGGGTCATCGCTGAATGGCCTTCACCTGCTGGAATTCCGCCAGGCCGTACGCGCCCAGCTCCCGGCCGATGCCGGACTGCTTGTAACCGCCGAACGGCGCGAACGGGTTGAACGAGCCGCCGTTCACGTCGACGGCCCCGGTGCGCAGCCGCCGCGCCACGGCGAGGGCCCGGTCGGTGGAGCCCCAGACCGCGCCGGCCAGGCCGTACCGCGAGTTGTTGGCGATCGCCACGGCCTCGTCGTCGTCGTCGAAACCGATGATCGACAGGACCGGGCCGAAGATCTCCTCCTGGGCGAGCTCGCTGTCCGGATCGACGTCGGCGAAGACGGTCGGCGCCACGAAGTGCCCGGTGTCCGGCAGCGGCGCGTCCAGGCCGCCGGCGACGAGCCTGGCGGACGAGGCCCGTTCGATGAATCCGCGCACCCGGTCGCGCTGGCCGGCGGAGGCCAGCGGCCCGAGCCGGGTCGCCGGGTCGAACGGGTCACCCAGGGTGTATCCGGCGGCCGTCTTCGCGGCGAGCTCCACGGCCTCGTCGTAGTGCGAGCGGTGGACCAGCATCCGGGTCCACGCGGTGCACGTCTGCCCGGAGTTGAGGAACGCGTTGCCGACTCCGACCTTCACGGCCTTGACCAGGTCGGCGTCGGCGAGGATCACGTTGGCGGACTTGCCGCCGAGTTCCAGCGACACCTTGGCGATCCGGTCCGCGGCGGCGCGCGAGATCGCCCGGCCGGTCGCGGTGGAGCCGGTGAACGAGACCAGGTCGACGTCCGGGTGCCCGGCGATGGCGGCGCCGACCGCCGGTCCGGTGCCGGTGACCAGGTTCAGCACGCCGGGTGGCAGCTGCGCCTCGTGGGCCGCGTCGAAGAGCAGGTACGCGACGAGCGGCGTCATCTCGCTCGGCTTGAGCACCACGGTGCAGCCGGCCGCCAGAGCCGCGCCGACTTTCGCCACGACCTGGTGCAGCGGGTAGTTCCACGGGGTGATCGCGCCGACCACGCCGGCCGCTTCGTGGACGACCAGCGAGTTGCCGATCGTCTCCTCCTCGCTGCCACGGGCGGCCAGTTCCGCGTACCCGGAGAGCACCGTGAGGGGAAGGCCGGCCTGGACCGCCTTCGCGACCTTGAGGGGCGTCCCCAGCTCGCGGCCCACCGTCTCGGCGATCTCGCCGGCGCGCGCCGCGAGGGCCTGGTGCAGGCGGCCGAGCGCCGCGCCCCGGTCGGCCGGCGACGCCGAGGCCCAGCCGTCGAAGGCCTGCCGGGCGGCGGAGACGGCGAGGTTCACGTCCTCGGCGGTGCCGGCCGGGACGTGCCCGAACACCTCTTCGGTGTACGGGTTCTCCACCTCGATCCGCTCCCCGGAGTCCGGCGGCACCCATTGCCCGCCGATGTAGAGCTGCTCACGGAATACCGACGTCATCGGCGTACCCCCTGGTCGTAGCGTTCGGTCAGGCCGGTGATCAAAAGGTCCAGCCCCAGTTCGAAGGCGCCCTCGTCGACTGCGTCGCGATGGGCGGCGAGCTCGTGGGCGCGGTGCAGGTGCGGATAGCGCTCGTCGTAGAGCTCCGGGTCGGCGGCGAACCCCAGCGCGAACGAGCCGAGCGCCGAGCCGGTGATCAGGTATCGCATCAGGGCGCCGATGTGGGTGGCCCGGGCCCGTGACCAACCGGCGTCGATCAGCGCGCCGTAGACCGCCTCGGCCATCGCCAGACCGGCCGGCCGCCGCCCGGGGCCGGTGGCCAGCACCGGCACGATGTTCGGATGCGCGGTGAGCACCGCGTGGTACGACTTCGCCCAGAGCCGCAGCCCCTCGCGCCAGTCGCCGCCCGTGAACACCGCGATGTCCACCTGCGCGACCACCGACTCGGCCACCGCGTCGACGATCTCGGCCTTGGTCGCGAAGTGGTTGTAGAGCGACGGGCCCTGCACGCCCAGCTCGGTGGCGAGCCGCCGCATGGAGAGCGCGTCCAGGCCCTCCGCGTCGATCAGCGCGGACGCCGCCTCGACGATGCGCTCCCGGGTGAGCAGCGCCTGCCGGGGCCGAGCCATGAGAACTCCTCGCGGAAATTACGGAATCAGCACTGGACGTGTAAAAACTTACACCGCTAGTTTAGGCGGAACTGCGACGTACATCACTCGCGAATCTACGAAGGAGGCTCCGCATGACGACGCTGTCCCTGGCGACCGTCCTCGCCGAGGCCGCGCGCCGCCATCCCGACAAGGTGGCGATCGTCGATGCAGGCGGCGAACGGATCACCTACCGGGAACTCTGGGCGCAGACCCGGGCGTACGCGGCCGGCCTCCGCGAGCTCGGCATCACGCCGGGCGACACGATCGCCGTGATGATCCCGAACGTCGCCGACTTCCCCCGGGTCTACTACGCGGCCCTCGCGGTCGGCGCCCGCATCGTGCCGATCTCGCTGCTGCTCACGCCGGAGGAGGTGGGGTACGTCCTCACCGACAGCCAGGCGAACCTGATCGTCACGCACTCCGCGTTCCTGCAGGCGGGCGGCGCGGCGGCGCAGGCCACCGGGACCCGGCTGGTCAACGTGGGCCCGCTGCCTGCCGACCTGCCGAACGGCCCGGCCCGGCTGGAGGAGCTGGCCGCGAAGGTGGAGCCGCTGCACACCTACGTGACCACCGAGGCCGAGGACACCGCGGTGATCCTCTACACCAGCGGCACCACCGGCAAGCCGAAGGGCGCCCTGCTCACCCACCTCAACCTGGTGATGAACGCGGCCGTCAACGTCTTCGACGTGCACCCGCTGACCGGCGACGACGTGGTGCTCGGCTGCCTGCCGCTGTTCCACACGTTCGGCCAGACGGTCGGGATGAACGCCACGTTCCGGCTCGGCGGGACACTGGTGCTGTTGCCCCGGTTCTCCGGCGAGGCGGCAATCGAGCTGATGCTCAAGGAGAACGTGACGATCTTCCACGGCGTGCCGACCATGTACATCGGCCTGCTGGAGGCGGCGCCGAAGGCGGAGCGCCTGCCACAGCTCAAGCTCTGCGTCTCCGGCGGCGCGTCGCTGCCGGTCGCGGTGCTGGAGAAGTTCGCCGAGGCGTTCGGCTCACCGATCTGGGAGGGTTACGGGCTCTCCGAGACCTCGCCGACCGCGACCACGAACCAGCCGGTCTTCGGTGCGAAGCCGGGCACGGTCGGGCACCCGATCTGGGGCGTCGAGGTGGAGATCGCCCGGCCGGAGATCCCGGAGCGCATCGAGTTCGTGCCGGACGGCGAGCTCGGCGAGATCGTGATCCGCGGGCACAACGTCTTCGCCGGCTACCTGAACCGGCCGGAGGCCACCGCCGAGGCCCTGGTCGACGGCTGGTTCCGCACCGGCGACCTGGGGGCGAAGGATGAGGAGGGCTTCATCCGGATCGTCGACCGGACCAAGGACCTGGTGATCCGCGGCGGCTTCAACGTCTACCCGCGGGAGGTCGAGGAGGTCCTGGCCCGGCACCCGGCGATCCAGCAGGTGGCGGTGATCGGGGTGCCGGACGCCACGCTCGGCGAGGAGATCTGCGCGGTGGTGGTCCTGGAAGACAAGGGCGTCACCGAGGCGGAGCTGATCGACTGGTCGAAGGAGCGCCTGGGCAAGCACAAGTACCCCCGGCGGATCCGGTTCGCCGAGACGCTCCCGCTCGGACCCAGCATGAAGGTGCTCAAGCGGGAGCTGCGCAAACAGTACTCATAGCAGAGCGGGCAGCTCCGCCACGATCGGCTTGTCGGCGGGCAGCCACGGGACGCTGTTCAACTGGTCCACGGCCAGCCAGCGCATGGAGGTGTGCTCCAGCGCCTCCGGGACGTCGCCGTCCAGCAGGGCGGCGGCGTAGACCCGGAGCACGGCGCGGCCGTGGGCCAGTGGCACGTCCGGGCCGACCCGGTCGCCGACCGCCACCCGGACGCCCAGCTCCTCGGCGCACTCGCGGGCCAGCGCCGCTTCCTCGGTCTCCCCCGGCTCCACCTTTCCGCCCGGGAACTCCCATTTGCCCGCCGCCTCGGGGGGCGCGCTGCGCTGGCAGGCGAGCACCCGCCCGTCGGTGATGATCACCGCCGCTACGATCACCCTGGGTGATGGCGAGGTTTTGACGTTCGGTTCCGGCGGCATAGGAACAAAGATCGCACAAAACTTCACCGATCAGGTTGCCCGGTGGTGCCCCGATCGTCACGCAAACACGTATATGTGGGCGTGGACAGAGGTGCCCGGACGGACGAAACTGTGGGGCACCGACCATGACGACACGGCGACAGTTCGGCCACAAGCCGGCAACGACGCCAAGGGGGGTGCGGCTGATGCGGTCCAGACGACGCCGGGGCAACGGCGCCGACTACCTGAGTGACGCGATCGCGCTACTGGGCGGATGGACACGGGACGGTGTGCAGTTGCGGCGGGATCTCCCGTGCGACGACAGTCAGCATGCCGCACTGACCGAGCGGATCAAGGTGGCGGCGGACACGCTCGCCATCCGGCCCAGCATCCGGCGGGTCGACGGTCACACTCAGATCTGCCTGGGGTCCTCCGACGGCACGGCGATTACCGATGGTGAGGTCACCCTGGCTGCCCGGATCGAGGACTTCTACCGCACCGTGGTGGAGCGTTCGTAGATCCCCGGCGATACGCTGCGCCGCATGAGCGACGTGGTGTACGACAACAAGGGTCAGCTGGAGCAGATCCAGAGCGGGCTGATCGAGGGCGAGCAGATCATCGCGGTCTACGACGCGATCGGTGCCGGCACCGGTTTCATCGGCCTGACCAACCGCCGGATCATCGTGCAGGACAAGTCCTTCGTCGGGAAGCGGTTCGCCATCACCAGCATCCCGTACTCCAAGGTGAGCAGCGTCAGCGTGGTCAGCAACAAGAGCTGGGCCGGTCAGTTCTTCTCCTCCGGCACCATCGCGATCACGGTCGGGACCCACGTCTACGAGGTCGAGTTCCGCGGGTCCGACAAGGCCCACACCGTGCACAACCTGATCCTCAGCCGCGCGTCCTGAGGCCGGGTCCCCTCACCCGCCGACCGCCTGGGTGAGATCCCAGACGTAGCGCCGGCCGGCGGGTTTCTCGTCCCGCCACACCACCTCCCAGCGGCCGCGGGCGTCCCGATGCGGCTCGGCCATCCGCCCGTACCCGGAACGCTCCTTCACGCTGGGTGGCTGGTCGCTCTCGGGGAACGAGAACGTCACCACGAACCGGGTGAACGCCGACGGGGTGCCGCTCGCCGTCGGCAGCCGGTCCTCCCAGACCAGCTGGTCCCAGCCGCGCTCGCGCAGCGGCCCCCACAGCCCGCGTGGCCGGTACTCCACCTGCCACTCGGTCGAGGTGGTCATCGCCGGATCGAAGATCAGCCAGATCCGCAGCAGCCGGGTCTGCTCCAGCGGCAGCGCCGTGATCGTGCCGCCCACCGGCCGGAGAGCCTTGAACGAGATCTCGTCGAGCCGGGCCAGCCGGTCGGTGTCGGTGAGCACGATCGGCCGCATGGTCCGGTGCGTGACGAGCGGCTCCGGGGTGGTTACCCGTTTCTCGACGATCCGGTCGCTGTCGTCGTCCGAGCCGACCGTGACGAGCACGTCCAGGGTCTCCGAGAAGAGCGGCTTCTCCCGCTCGCTGATCCGCTGGATGGCGTCGAGGTAGTGCTGGTGGCCGGCCTGCTGCAGGGCGAGCGACTTGGTCGCCTCGAGGAGCTCGGCGCGGAGTTCGCGGATCCGGACGACGAACCCGAGCTGCCAGACGCGCACCACGAAGTAGAGCAGGCTGGCGAGGAAGACCGCGGTCAGCACCCACTGGCCGGTCCGGGTCGGGATGCCGGCGAGCTGGGCTACGCCGGAGGTCAGGCCGATGAGCGCCATGAAGACGGTCAGAGGGCCTCGGAACAAGGCGTGATACTTCTCTGCCATCGGGACAATGATGGCGAAAGACTGGTTACCGACAAATACCTATAAAGAGTGACAAAACTCGTCCAGGTTCGTACGTACGTACCCGTCGCTCATGCCACTTCGAACCACCCGGGACGGTTACCGGCCGGTAACCATTGCTCCCCGATTTCGCGCCACAGCATGCTACCGGGGGTCCCACCCTCTACCCCCCCGGAGGCGATCACCGTGCTGGCTCACCTCGCGCGCCCACTGACCAGGAGACACCGCGCCGAGATGTTCGGCGGGGACCTCGGCGGCGTCCCGGCCGGCCCCGGCGGTGGCGAGGGCGGCCAGCCGCACCGGATCGCCGGCAACGCCATCTTCGCGGTGGCGTTCCTGCTCTCCGCGGTGCTGGTGGGTCTCGCCACGGTCGCCCTCTACTGAGCCGACCGCGGCGGACCATCCCTCAGCGGCAGCTGCCGCCTTCTCCGCCACGCACGGACATCGCACTCCTCGGTTGGGCTCCGATGCGGACAACGGAGCTGATCACGTCCAGGTTGCGATGTCAGATTATCGGCAGGACCCGGGTCGGCAGGGCGGTCTCGACGACAGAGCCGTCCGCCGCGCGCTTGAGTTCGTACCCGAGCGGGCCCTCCCGGTCGGCCACCACCTCGTCGAGCGTGGTGCCCCGGTAGACCAGGCCGGCCCCGTCGTCGGTCGCGTACCCGTCGCCCAGCGTCCCGTCGCCGATCAGCTCGTGCATCTTCGGCCGGCGCTGCTCCTCGGCGTCGTAGTGCACGCCGTTGCTGTACGGCAGCCAGCCCAGCCCTTCGGTGAACCCGCGCAGCTTCAGACCGTAGCTGTCGGTGCTGCCGCCCTGGTGCCAGCAGATCGAGCCGGCCGACACGCCGCTCATCACGACGCCGGCCTGCCACGCCTCGTACAGGATCTCGTCGAGGCCGTGCACCCGCCAGACCGCGCAGAGGTTCGCCACGCTGCCCCCGTCCACCCAGACGATGTCCTGGGACAGGATGTGCGCGCGGATGTCCTCGATGTTCGGCATCGGGAACAGCTGCAGGTGGGACATGGTGAACTCGGTGCCCGCGAAGGCGGCGTAGAACGCGCCGATCCGCGACTCGGGGTCACCGGTCGCCTGGGTCAGCACGCAGATCTTCGGCGCCTTGCGCGCGTTCGCCAGTTCGGCGGCGAAGTAGTGGACGGCGCCGGGACGCAGGCTCATCGGTCCGTAGCTGCCGCGCCGGAAAAAGGCGCTCGTGGCCAGAATGGTGGGAACGTCGGCTGTCACCGCAACATCATGGCGCACGCGTCGACGGTTTCCAGCACGAGATCCGCGGCGATGTCGATGGCCAGGCTCAGGTGCAGCGGGTCACCGCTCACCGCGGCGAACGCCGTTTCCACCCGGGCGGCGAACCGGTCCGGCGCACCGGGCAGCGCGCCGGCCGCGGCCACCGCGCCCTTCTCGTTGATCAGCCAGCGGCCGGCGGCGCCGTGCAGCGCGTGCGCGCACACGCCGGCCAGCCGGAACAGGCAGCCCGACACATAGGCGCTGTCGCCGCGGGTCACCGCCTTGCGGGCCAGCCCGATCAGGAAGTCCGCCTCCCAGAGGCCGGCCACGAGCGCCTCGGCGAGGGCCCGCGGGAAGACCCGGACGCGAGCCTGGAGCGCGGCGAGCTCACCGGACGGGTCACTCAGGATCTTTCCCAGGGCCAATTCCCCGGGGTACGAGAAATCGGGCACTCCGAGGGGATGACCGGCCTGGGCGTGGAACGCGTACCGTCCCGCCTCCGCGTCGGCCCAGCAGCGGTGCACCCGGTCCACGTCCCGGTAGATCCAGTCCACCGCGTCGCCGCCGATGGTGAGCCAGCCGCCGCCGTCGACCCACGGTCCCCACCCGCCCGGCTCGGTGACCGTCGCGCCGGCCCCGCCGGCCTCCACCGCGAGCCGGCCCAGCCGGGCGGTGTCCAGCGGCGCCCGGTAGTAGAGGCCGAGGTCGGTGTCGGAGTCCGGAGTGTGCGTCCCGCGGGCCCGGCTGCCGCCGAGCACCACACCGCAGACACCGGGCACGCCGGTCAGGCGAGCGGCGAGTTCGGCCAGATCAGCGTCGGTCGGTGCCATGCCCATACGGTGGATCCCCGGACCCGGCGATGCAATCACCGGTGGTCATCGACACAGCGAGCCGGGCTCCAGGCGTACCCGATCAAGGGTTTCCGGATCGAGAAGCGCGAGCTCCTCCCGGGTCAGGACGGCCATGTCGTCCTTGCCCTCCGCCCCCTCCGCGGGGTCCGCCGCCGGGACGGAGTCGCCGGAACCGTCCTCCGGGCAGACCGCCGAGCGGCCCAGCGGCACGCAGACCCGCAGCAGCCCTTCGCAGGAGCGGTCCGCGGCGTGCCGGGCGCCGAAGACCACGATCCGCGGCTCCGGGGCGCGGGTGACCTCGGTGCCGATCAGGATCCGCGCGGTCGGCCGGCCGTCGGTGAGCGTCACCAGGTAACGCAGGGTCTCCTCACCGGTCAGGCCAGGCGACTCGATCTTGCGAGTGCCGCGGGGCAGCGACGGGTCCCGGATCACCTGGGTCGGGAACGGGATGTCCCGGGTCTCCACGTCGGTGCGCGTGGTCACCACCGGTTCCGCGGCCGAGGTCTGTGCGGGCGCCCGGTGCGGCGTCGCCCGCTCGGCGGGTTCCTTCCCGGCGGTACGGGTGGGGCGCGGCCCGGTCCGATCGGCCCGCTCGTCGGCCACCCGGGCCCGGCTGAGCTGGACTGCCCCGGCCGCCGCCGCCCCCGCGGCCGCCGCGGTCTGTCCGGTGCGCGGCGTCGCCGGCGTGTGCCGCTGCGGCAACGGCTCGGCGGCGGCCGCGGCGCGGCTCACCACCTCCGGGCTCTCTTCGAGCCGGGGCGCGCCGAGGTCGGGGTCGCCGATCCCGGCGTCGGCCGTGGCGACGGTTCGCGCGTCGTCTCCGGAGAGGGCGACCACGCCGGCCACCCCGGCGCCGGCGAGCACGATCAGCGCGGTCGCGCCCGCGGTCATCCGGACACCGAACGGCAGACGAGCCCACCAAGACTTTCGTGGCATTTCGAGCAATTGCTGGAGAGAGTCACTAGTTGTCTGGTTTTGCACCAAAGCATTGTGACCCTTCTTCGCCCGCTGGCAAATCACCACAATGTCCCCCAAACTGCTGACGCCCGCAGCCCGTCACCTGGTTCGCGCGTTGCCCCGGCGAGGCGGAAAGTCGACAGGGGGCGGTGCGGCGGCCGGTCGTACGATCGAAGTCATGTCCGCCACCACGACGCCGGTGCCCGCGGCGGGGCCCGTCCCGCTGAGCCCGCAGGAGGAGGCGGTGATGCGCGCGCTCGGCCGGTTCCTGATGGTCATGCCCCGCGCGCTGGACGCCGACCTGATGCGAGAACAGCGCATGTCCGCGAGTGAATACTCCGTGCTGCGCCACCTCTCGGAGACGCCCGGCCAGATGATGCGGATGAGCGAGCTCGCCGTCGCCTGCGACATGTCACTGAGCGGGATGACCCGTCTCGCCGCCAAACTGGAATCCCTCGGGCACCTGCGCCGCACCCGATGCCTGGAGGACGCGCGCGGCGCCAACGCGGTGCTCACCGAGGAGGGCCTGGCCCGGCTCCGCGAGGCGTGGCCGACCCATCTGGCCAGCGTGCGCCGGCACATCTTCGACCACCTCGACGGCCTCGACCTGGACCGGCTCGCCGCCGCGTTCTCGGCGATGGCCGCCGACACCTGATCGGACATTCCGGCATTTCGCCTCCGGATTGCGAGAATGGGCCGGTGCTCAACGCCGCCGCCTTCCCCGTCACCCGCCCGGAATCCCGCGACGACCTCCCGCCCCGGACCGACCTGCCGACCCGGATCGCCCGGATGGTGTCCGAAGTGCTCGCTCCCGCCGTCCTGGTCGCCGCCCTGCTGATGATCGTCGGCTGGCACGCCGGCACGACCTCCGGGGCGTCGCGCTGGTGGGGTCTGCCCGGCGCGCTGTTCGCCGCGGTCATCCCGCTCGGCTACGTGCTGCACGGCGTCCGAAAAGGACGACTCACCAACCACCACATCCCGGAGCGCGCCGACCGCCGTGTCCCGCTGCTCTTCGGCACCGCGTCGCTGGCCGCCGGCCTGGTCCTGCTGATCGCACTCGGCGCGCCCCGCGAGGTGCTCGCCCTGCTCGGGGCCGGCGGGTGCGGCCTTGCCCTCTTCGCGGCCGTCACCCACTGGTGGAAGATGTCCATCCACGCCGGCGTGGCGTCCGGCACGGTGGCCGCGCTGACCGCGGTCTACGGCCCGGTCGCGCTGCTCGGGGTGCCGCTGGTGGTGCTCGGCTGCTGGGCGCGGGTGCGGCTGACCGCGCACACGCCGGCGCAGGTGGTGGTGGGCGCGGTGGCCGGCGCCGTCATCGCCGGGACGGTGTTCCCGCTGCTGCGCTGAGCGAGCGCTCGTAGCAGACCGACAGATCCGAGCCCTCGTACGCGCCGAACAGCGGAATCCGCCGGTAACCCTCGCGCTCGTAGAAGCGCATCGCGTCGGGCTGGGCGGGACCGGTCTCCAACCGGATCGTCGTCCAGCCGCGCTCCACCGCGGCCTCCTCCAGCGCCCGCAGGATCGCCGTGGCGATGCCCGAGCCGCGGGAGTGCGGAGACACGTACATCCGCTTGATCTCCGCGCTCGTCGCGTCCAGTCGGCGCAGCGCACCGCAGCCGACCGCCCGCCCGCCGGAGACGGCCACCAGGAACAGATCGATGTCGGCAGCCGACGGCGGCATGCCCGGCTCGTGGTCGCCGGTGCCGTAACGGGCGTCCAGCTCGGCGCGCTGCGCAGCCCGCAGCGCGGCACCGTCCGGATCGTCCCAGGCGCGGACCTCGACGGAGACACTCATGGTGCCCTCCTTTCGTAACAGGCGTTACGGTAACATCCGTTACGTGGCCAGATCAGCAGACCGCTCAGCACAGGGCGAGGCGTTGTCCCGGGCCGTGTGGAGCGTGCTCGCCGAGCAGGGGCTGGAACGACTCACCGTCCGCGCCGTCGCCGCCGCCGCCGGCTGCACGACCGGCCTGGTGATGCACCGCTTCCCGAACCGGCAGGCCCTGCTGCTGCACGCCCGCCGGCTGCTGCACGAGACCACCCGGGCCCGGGTCGAGTCCCTGGAGTCCTCGGCCGCCGGCCCCCGGGCCGCCCTGCGCGCGATCCTGCGCCAGGGCATGGCGCTCGACGAGCAGACCCGGCAGGAGGCGATCGTCTGGATGGGCTTCCTGGCGGCCGCCGTGACCGACGACGATTTGATCGAGGAGCACCGCCGCAACAACCGCGCCTGGCGCGCCCGCATCGAGCGCCTGGTGGCGGCAGCCGCTCCGGAGTGGACACCCGAGCGGGTCGCGACGGTGGCGCTGGCCCTGATCACGATGACCGAGGGCGTCGCCGCGTACGCGGCGGCCGATCCCGGCGCCTTCCCGGCGGCGGCCCAGGAGGCCATGCTGGACGCGGCCCTGACAGCCCACGACCTGGCCCCTGATCCGCACCGGCTTGCCTCGCCCTCGACCTGCCCTGAGTTACCGTGAGGGGCATGACCGCGGTGCCCGAGTGGATGCGCCCGCCCCGGCCCGAGGGGTGGTATGCCGACGATCTCGACTACCTTCCGGAGGCGCCGCGGCACACCGAGCTGATCGACGGAGCGCTCGTCTTCATGATGTCTCCCCAGCGGGCCTGGCACAGTCGGGCCGTCTCCGCCTTGCTGATCACCCTCCTCGATCAGGCACCGACGGGTGTCGAGGTGGAGCGCGAGATGACGATCCGGCTCGACGACCGAAACCGGCCCGAGCCCGACCTTCTCGCCACCAGGGCACCTTTCTACGACCCGAACCGCACCTACTACACGCCCGACCAGGTGCTTCTCGTCGTCGAGGTGGTCTCCCCGGAGTCAGCGCACCGCGACCGAACGGTCAAGCTCCGCAAATACGCGGAAGCCGGCATTCCGTACTATTGGCGCGTGGAGGACGAGGACACGTCGCCGGTCGTCCACGCCTACGAACTCGACGGGCCGACCCGCGCCTACGCGCCGAGCGGCATCCATCGCCACGAGCTGCGGACCAGCACGCCGTTCCCCATCGAGATCGACCTGGACGGGTTGGTCCCCGGCGCTCGTTGAATCTGCCCTCACACCGCCACGAGCCGGATGCGATCACCGCAGAGCTTGCTCATATCCTCGATGTCCGAGGTCAGCATGACCACGGGGCGGTGCTGCCGCAGCGCAGCCTCGGCGACCGCCGCGTCGATGGCTGCCCTCGCGAGCGATCGGGCAAAATCCGACCAGTCCTCGGCGGACTTGTCGGGCGCTCCAGCGACTGGGTGAAGGCGTGGGCGTGTGGCACGGGTCGCCAAGCGAACGCACCGCGATCGCGGCCCGTCCGGTGGTTACAACTGTGACCACCGGGGCCGCTTCGGACATGGGGCTGCCAGAATCGGCGATTCGATAAGCAGGTGATGCACGGATCGAGTGGGGAGGCGGTCAGGTGGCTGAGGTGAGGCCGCTATGGGAACGCATCCCGCACCGTCCCAGCGCTGAAGAGATCGAGCAGGCCGACCGCATCCAGCAGGTGCACGCCGACTGGGTGCGCGAGCACGCCGACGAGATGCCGTTCGACTCCGAAGGGCGGCGCGCGGGTAGCGACTATCCGCTGCACTACGTCGACGTGGAGGCCTCTGGCGAGGCGCTCGACGATCTGAAGTGGCAAATTGGGCCGGCCTGACCTGCGCCTGGGCGAGAGCAGCCGAAAGGGAGTCGGGCCAGCACGGCAACGTCCTGGTGGAAGCGTCGTTGGTGGTACGGCGTCCGGTAGTACCGCGGCCGGATGATCGGCCACGAATGTTCGTCCGATCGCCCAACCTCGGCGCAGCTATCCACAGCGTTGTGGACATTGACGTACCGTCGATGTTGGCGGTCGGAGTAGAGACCGGCCGCCACACCCTGACCTCTACCAGGGGAGCACGGATGACGACCGGGCGAGAGACGTTTGTGCAAGCCCTGGCCCGTTTCCAGGGCGCAATGTCATTGCGAGAACTAGCTCGCCGGGCCCGCATAGACGCCGGGCACCTCTCCCGTGTCGCGCGAGGCGTACGCCCACCCCACGCCGATCTGGCCCGCGCCCTGGACCGAGCGCTGAATACCGACGGCCAGCTGGAGGCCCTCGTCGAGCGGAAGCCCGCACGGTTCGAGGTCGACGACTTCCGACCCTGGGAAACCGCCGAGCTCCTCGGCCGAATCCGCGCCGGCGCTATCAACAACGGCACCATTGAATCCCTCGAGGCCACAGTGATCGAGCTGTGCTGCGAGTATCCGACCCGGGACGCCCATAGCCTGCGTCGGGAGGCGCACATCTGGTTGGGGGAGATCGATCGGCAGCTGCGCAAGCCGGTCGGTCTCGCCGCACACGAGGGCTTACTGCACGCCGCCGGCTGGCTGGCCCTGCTGACCGGATGCTTGGAGTACGACATGGGTCAGCGGGCGGCTGCGGAGGCAACCCGGGTGGCCGCGCGGCAGCTCGGGGAGGAGGGCGGAAACCCCGAGATCGTCGGCTGGAGTTTCGAGATGTCGGCGTGGTTCGCGCTGACCCAAGGCAGGCTCGGCGCGGTCCTCGACGCTGCACGGGCCGGCCAGGCGGCCGCACCCGGAGGTTCAGCAGCCGTGCAACTCGCCGGGCAGGAGGCGAAGGCCGCCGCCCGGCTCCGCGACAAGGAGGGTGTCCGGGATGCCCTGGAGCACGGTCGAGTCCTGCTCGCGTCACGGCCGGCACCGTCCCGGCCGGACCACCACTTCATCGTCGACCCGGCAAAGTGGGACTTCTACGCGATGGATGCCTACCGCCTTGCTGGCGACGATGCGCGGGCAGCGCAACACGCGCGGACCGTGCTGCAGCTCGGGTCGAGTGCCGACGGAGAGCTGGCGCCGATGCGGATGACGGAGGCTCGGCTGACGCTCGCCGCCGTCGCGGCCCGCGGCGGGGACCTGGAACAGGCCGTCACGGCAGGCATCGGGGCTCTCAGTGGTCAGCGCAAGTCCCTTCCGTCACTGCTGATGGTCGGCGGAGAACTGGACGCCGAGCTGCACAGCCGGTACCCGGGCGAGTCCGGGCCCGCGGACTTCCGGGAAGCACTCCGATCGGTCGCTGCCGGTACGTGAGCGGTCCTGTTGCCAACGTTGCCAAATGCCGGCATCGGGCACCCGGCAGCGCGCCACTACTCCACCTCGCGTGATCGCTCGGTGACGATCAGGCTGCGACGGCACGGTTCGCCCACCTCCATGGAAAGCCCGTGCCATCGCACCCCCGGCGCCCGGCTCGGTGGAGGCGATGAGCGTGACCAGGTACGAGATCGAGCACCAGCCCCGACGGCTGCGGGCGCGGCCGTGGCGGATGGTCTGCGCCTACGACGGCATGCCCTGGCCGTGCATCGGTCAGCGCGCCCTGTGCAAGGCGGGATGCTGCGACCACGACTCCGATACGTTCCTGGAGCTGGTCGACGCGCTCGGTCCCTTCGCCCCCGCCTGGGCGCGGAGGATGCGATGAGCCTCCGGACTATCCGACGACACTCCTGGCCGCTCGACGCCGAGGCCGCGACCGAGCTGCTGCAAGCCGACCTGCCGGGCTGGGTCGTGACCTACCGACCCGGCTTGCCCGGCATCTTCTGGGCCGAGCGGCTGCGCGAGACCGGCTCCTCGGCCGTGTGGTGCTCGGACCCGGCCGGCGTCTACGCCACTATCGAGAACCTGTGCGACGAGGACACGCGATGAGCGGCGAGCCGGAGAACCTCGCCCACCGCAATCGCCGGCTTCCCGGAGTTCTCGAAGAGTGCGAACGTCTGGACGCGGCCGGAGACCTCTCGGAGCGCTGCCCGCGATGCACATCCGGCCCGGGGACTCCTTGCGTCAACCTGTTCACCGGCACGCTCAAGGCCGAGACCTGCTGGTCCCGTCGCACGCTGCGGGGCGATGACGTCGAGCTGCCCGCTCACCTGATCGCCCCGCTCGCCGATGCGCCCCGCCCCTGACGCGTTGTGGCGGTACTACACGTTGAAGCGGAACTCGACGACGTCGCCGTCCTTCATGATGTAGTCCTTGCCCTCCATGCGGACCTTGCCGGCTGCCTTCGCGGCGGACATGGAGCCGGCGGCGACCAGGTCGTCGAAGCTGACGATCTCGGCCTTGATGAAGCCGCGCTGGAAGTCGGAGTGGATGACGCCGGCCGCCTCGGGGGCCGTGGCGCCGACCGGGATGACCCAGGCGCGGGCCTCTTTCGGGCCGGCGGTCAGGTAGGTCTGCAGGCCGAGCGTCTCGAAGCCGACGCGGATCAGGCGGTTCAGGCCGGGCTCGGACTGGCCGGTGGACTGGAGGAGCTCGAGGGCCTCCTCGTCGTCCAGCTCGATCAGCTCGGACTCGATCTTCGCGTCCATGAAGACGGCCTCGGCGGGGGCGACCAGGGCGCGCAACTCGTTGAGGAACGCCTCGTTGCCCAGCTCGGCCTCGTCGACGTTGAACACGTACAGGAAAGGCTTCGTGGTGAGCAGGTGCAGCTCGGCGAGCAGCTCCAGCTCGACCCCCGCGGTCTTGGCACCCTGGTAGAGCGTCACACCGTCGTTGAGCAGCTTGAACGCGGCCTCGGCGGCGGCCACCGTCGCGGCCTTCTCCTTCTTGAGCTTCGCCTCTTTCTGCAGGCGGGGCAGTGCCTTCTCGACCGTCTGCAGGTCGGCGAGGATCAGCTCGGTGTTGATCGTCTCGATGTCGTCGGACGGCGAGACCTTGCCGTCGACGTGCAGCACGTTCGGGTCGGAGAACGCGCGGACCACCTGGCAGATCGCGGACGCGTCGCGGATGTTCGCGAGGAACGCGTTGCCGCGACCCTGGCCCTTCGACGCGCCGCGGACCAGGCCCGCGATGTCGACGAAGCTCACCGGCGCCGGCAGGATCTTCTCACTGCTGAACAGCTCGGCGAGCTTGTTCAGCCGGTCGTCGGGCAGCCCGACCACGCCGACGTTGGGCTCGATCGTCGCGAACGGGTAGTTCGCGGCGAGCACGTCGTTCTTGGTCAGGGCGTTGAACAGGGTGCTCTTGCCGACGTTGGGCAGGCCGACGATTCCGATGGTGAGGCTCACGGAACGCCAGTCTACGGGTTGGGTCAGGCGAAGAAACGACGCAGTTCGGCTGCGACCAGTTCCGGCCTGCCGCTGTCGTCAGCGGCGAGATGGCCCACGCCGGTCAGGGTTACCCGCCGCACTCGCGGCAGGACCGGCTCGAGGCCGTTCAACACCCCGATCAGGTACGCCGGTGAGCGGTCCCCGCCAAGCAGGAGCGTCTCGGCGGTGACGGCCCGGTACGTGTTCAGCGGGCCGGCCGCGTCGTCGACCACCGCCGCGTCCAGGCGCATCGTGGGGACCAGTTCGGCGAGCTCGCGGCCCCGGCCACCGCGCATGGCGAGACCGGCGAGCGGGATCAGCGCCGCCCGGGGCACATGCCGGAACTCGCCCGTGCCCTTCGTGACGGTCACGAACGCGGCCGCGCGGTGACCACGGGACAGCTCTTTCTCGTACCGGGGAAGCCAGGAGGTCGGGTCGTGAGCGCCGTGCTTGAGCGGCGGCTCGTAGAGCGCGAGCCGCTCGATCGGCAGCTCCATGGCCGCGCGCAGGGCGACGACCGCGCCCGAGCTGAGCCCGAACACGTGCCGTGCCCCGGTCTCGTCGAGCACCGCCCGCAGGTCGTCGATCTCCGCGCGCAGGCCGTGACCGGTAGCGGCCGGACCGCTGTGGCCGCGACCACGGCGGTCCGGGACGTAGACGGTGTGCGTCGCGGAGAGGAGCCGTGCGAGCTTCGTGAAGTTCGCCGACGTCTGCATGCCGCCGTGCAGGAGCACGACCTTGGGGCCACCGCCGAAGGTGCGCCACGCGATGTCCGTTCGTTGCGCCACAACATCCATGCGTCAACCATAGTTGACATATTCCACCGCGTCAACCTAAGTTGACAACGGTACGGTGATGTCCGAAACCCGCCAGCCACGCCGGTGGGCGGCAGAGCAGACTCGGGGACATGGAGCTGGACTTCGAGCGTTGCTACCGGGCCGTCGACAGCCGTGACCAGCGGTTCGACGGATGCTTCTACACGGCCGTGCGCACCACCGGGATCTACTGCCGGCCCTCCTGCCCCGCCGTCACGCCGAAACGCCAGAACGTCACGTTCTACCCCAGCGCGGCCGCGTCCCAGCGCGCCGGATACCGGGCCTGCCGCCGCTGCCGGCCCGACGCCGCACCCGGCTCCCCCGAATGGGACATGCGCGCCGACACGATCGGCCGCGCCATGCGGCTCATCGGCGACGGCGTCGTCGACCGGGAAGGCGTCGCCGGGCTCGCCAGCCGGCTCGGATACACCGAACGGCACCTCAACCGGATGCTCACCGCGGAACTCGGCGCCGGGCCGCTCGCCCTCGCCCGGGCCCAGCGCGCCCAGACCGCGCGGATCCTCGTCGAGACGACCGACCTCGGGCTCGCCGACATCGCGTTCGCCGCCGGATTCGGCAGCGTGCGGCAGTTCAACGACACGATGCTCGAGGTGTACGCGGTGTCACCGAGCCAGCTGCGCAACCAGCGGCCCGCCGCCGCACGGGGCGAAGCCGGGGTGATCAATCTGCGGCTCGCCTATCGGCCGCCGCTGCACGCCGGGTCACTCCTTGAATTCCTGGGAGCGCGGACCCTGCCGGGGGTGGATGAGCTGTGCGGTGACACGTACCGGAGGGGGATGGTCTTGCCGCATGGAAGCGCGACCGTTGCGCTGAAGCCCGCGGAAAGGTGGGTTTTCGCGACGCTGCGGCTGAGCGATGTGCGGGATCTGGCGCCGGCGGTGGCGCGGTGCCGGCGGTTGTTCGATCTCGATGCTGATCCGGTGGCGGTGGACGGGATGCTGGGGGCCGAGGGGGCGTTGCGGGAGGTGGTGCGGGGGGAGCCGGGGGTGCGGGTGCCGCGGGCGGTGGATGGGTTCGAGATGGCGGTGCGGGCTGTGGTGGGGCAGCAGGTGAGCGTTGCGGGGGCGCGGACGACGCTGGGCCGGATTCTGCGGGCCGCCGCGATCGTGGACAGTCCGGTGGCCCTCGAAGAGGGCCCCTCCCCCGCCTCCCGACCTACCGCCCTACCGACGCCCACCGACACCACCGCAGCCACCACCGCACTCACCGGCTTCCCACCGGCAAGCGCCATAGCCGCCCTCCCCGACTCCGCGTTCGGGATGCCCGCCACCCGCCGCACCACGATCCGCGCCCTGGCGACCGCGGTAGCCGACGGCAAACTGGACCTGGAGCCCGGCGCGGACCGCACCGAGACCACCGCCCGCCTGATGGAACTCCCCGGCATCGGCCCCTGGACAGCCGGTTACGTCGCCATGCGCGCAGTAGGCGACCCCGACGTCTTCCTGGAGACCGACCTGGCGGCTCGCCGCGGCGCGGCCGCCCTGGGTCTCCCCGACACACCCCGTGAGCTGGCAGAACACGCGGAACGCTGGCGACCTTGGCGGTCCTATGCGCTGATCCGTCTCTGGCGTGCTGCCTGACGACGCTACCGCCCGCCGACGCCCCGCGGGAGTTGTCCACATTCCCGGGTTGTCCACAGGCCGGCCTGCGGCGGCAGGCGTTTCCGGCAAGGCTGTGCCCCCCGATCGTGAGGAGAGAGCGATGCTTCGTTATTCGACGTTGGACACCCCGACCGGCCCGTTCACCGTGGTCGTGACGAAGGACGGCGTGGTTCGCGCCGCCGGTTTCACCACGGATGTGCCGGAGCTGATGCGGCTGATGAGTCCGAAACTGCGGGCGCCGGCCGAGGCGAACGACGATGTGGGCCCGGTGCGTGACGCGGTCCGCGCCTATCTCGACGGCGACCTGACGGCGCTGGACGCGGTGCAGGTCGAGCAGCACACCCGCGGTGAGTTCATGAGTCACGCCTGGGACGTGATGCGCCAGATCAAGCCGGGTGCGCCGGTGACCTACACCCGTTATGCGGCGCTGGCGGGTCGTCCACTGGCGGTGCGTGGCGCCGCGTCGGCGTGTGCGCGCAACGCGGTGGCGCTGATCCTGCCGTGCCATCGGGTGTTGCGCACGGACGGGTCGCTGGGCGGGTACCGGTGGGGCCTGCCGGTCAAGTCGTGGCTGCTGGCGCACGAGGCGAACGGCTGACGAAGCCCTTGGCGGTGGGCGCACGCGCAACGCCGATGCATGCGCCCCACCGCCCGGAGGAGCTGGACGCCGGCAAACCCCGCAGACACCCCGATCACCGTACGGCCTAATCGCCTCGCCGATCGCACCACCGGAACCCTAGGCTGAACGGCATGACTGATACGGGAACCGGACGTCACGGTCTCCCCGAGCGCCCGTCGCTGGACGGCCTCGAGGAGAAGTGGGCGTCGCACTGGCAGGGGGAGGGCACGTACGCGTTCGACCGTTCCAAGGAGCGCTCGGACGTGTTCTCGATCGACACACCCCCGCCGACCGTATCCGGATCGCTGCATATCGGGCACGTCTTCTCCTACACGCACACCGACACGGTCGCGCGTTTCCAGCGGATGCGCGGCAAGGCCGTCTTCTATCCGATGGGCTGGGACGACAACGGCCTGCCCACCGAGCGCCGCGTGCAGAACGTGTTCGGTGTCCGCTGCGACCCGTCGCTGCCCTACGACGCGGATTGGGCGCCGCCGGCGAAACCGCCGAAGCCGCCCGTCTCGATCTCCCGGCGGAACTTCGTCGAGTTGTGCGAGAGGCTCACCGCCGAGGACGAGAAGGCGTTCGAGTCGCTGTGGCGGCGGCTGGGGCTGTCCGTCGACTGGGGACTGACGTATTCGACGATCGGGGCGACGGCCCGCCGGATCGCGCAGCGGGCGTTCCTCGCGAACCTGAGCAGCGGCGACGCCTACACCTCGGAGGCGCCGACCCTGTGGGACGTCGGTTTCCGCACCGCTGTCGCGCAGGCCGAGCTGGAGGATCGGGAGAGGCAGGGCGCCTACCACACGCTGCGGTTCACCGGCGACAACGGACCGATCGAGGTCGACACGACCCGGCCGGAGTTGCTGCCGGCGTGTGTCGCGCTCGTTCACCATCCGGGTGATCCCCGCTTCACGGGCCTCACCTCGGCCCGGACACCCTTCTTCGATGTCGAGGTCCCGGTTCTGGCCCATCCGCTGGCTGCCGCCGACAAGGGTACGGGGATAGCCATGGTCTGCACGTTCGGTGACCTCACCGACGTCACGTGGTGGCGTGACCTCAAGCTGGACACCCGTGTCGTCCTGGGCCGTGACGGACGGTTCCTCCCGGATCGTCCGGAGGGGGTCCCGTCGGCGGCGTACCAGCATTTCGCCGGGCTGACCGTGGCGGCGGCCCGCAAGGAGATGGTCCGGCTGCTGGGCGAGTCCGGTGGCCTGATCGGGGAGCCGCGGCCGGTCACGCATCCGGTCAAGTTCTACGAGAAGGGCGACACGCCGCTGGAGATCGTCACCAGCCGGCAGTGGTTCATCCGCAACGGCGGGCGTGACCAGCAGCTGCGGGAGCGCCTGCTGGAGCGGGGCCGTGAGCTGCGCTGGGTGCCGGAGAGCATGCGCCATCGGTACGAGCACTGGGTCGGCGGCCTGACCGGTGACTGGCTGATCAGCCGGCAGCGGTTCTTCGGTGTGCCGATCCCGGTCTGGTACCGGGTGGACGCCGCGGGTGAGCCGGACTACGCGGACCCGCTGATCCCGCCGATGGAGAGCCTGCCGGTCGACCCGTCGTCGGAGTGCCCGCCGGGGTTCACCGAGGAGCAGCGGGACGTGCCGGGCGGGTTCACGGCGGACCCGGATGTCATGGACACCTGGGCGACGTCGTCGCTGACACCGCAGATCGTCACGGGCTGGAGCACGGACGAGGATCTGCACCGCCGCACGTACCCGATGGATCTGCGCCCGCAGGGCCAGGAGATCATCCGGACCTGGCTGTTCGCGTCGGTCCTGCGCGGCGAGCAGCTCGGCGGCACGCTGCCGTGGGAGCGGGCCGTGCTGTCCGGCTGGATCCTCGACCCGGACCACAAGAAGATCTCGAAGTCCAAGGGCAACGAGGTGGAGACGCCGCTCGCGCTGCTGGAGCAGTACGGGTCGGACGCGGTGCGGTACTGGGCGGCGAGCGGCCGTCCCGGCGCCGACCTGGCGTTCGAGCCGGCGCAGCTGAAGGTCGGGCGGCGGCTGGCGACGAAGCTGCTGAACGCGTCCCGGTTCGCGCTGGGCCTGGGCGCCGCGGAGGCGCTGCGGAAACCGGTCACGGAACCGCTGGACCGGGCGATGCTGGGCCGTCTCACATCGGTGGTCAGCGAGGCGACGGCGGCGTTCGAGCGGTTCCAGCACACCGACGCGCTGCAGGTCACGGAGACGTTCTTCTGGACGTTCTGCGACGACTACATCGAGCTGGTCAAGGACCGGGCGTACTCGGACGGTCCGGGCGCGGACTCGGCCCGGGCCGCGCTCGCCGCCGGGCTGTCGGCGCTGTTGCGGCTGTTCGCGCCGTTCCTGCCGTACGTCACGGAGGAGGTCTGGTCGTGGTGGCGGTACGGCTCGGTGCACCAGGCGACGTGGCCGACGACGCACGAGCTGTCCCGGGTGGCGCCGGAGAGCGACCCGTCGCTGCTGGATCTGGCGGGTGAGGCGCTGCGGCAGGTCCGCCGGGCGAAGTCGGACCGCAAGCTCTCGATGAAGACGGAGGTGCCGCTCGCCGAGGCGCTCGGGCCGGCCGATCTGCTGGATCGGCTGGCGCTGGTCGAGGGCGACTTCCGGGCGGCGGGCCGGATCACGAAGCTGGACCTGCTGCGCGACCGCACCCCGGAGCTCGTCATCGCCTGCGCGTTCTGATCCGATTCCCGGTGCCGGGGCCGTGTGCTGGTCCACCATTAGGGCATGTCATTCGCCCCGGAGGAGGTCCAGGCCCCGGCCCGGGACGCGGTGCTGTTCCGGTCCTCGCCGGTGCGCGCCTTCTTGATGGTGTTCGCCGCGCTGCTGGTGGCCTACCTGGCGGTGTCGCCGGTGGTGGCCCGGTTCGCCCGTGGGACGGGCGAACCGTGGTGGGTCACCGCCGCGCAGGCGGTCGCGGTCGCGGCCGGCGCCGCGGGCGTCTACACCCTCTCTGCGAGAGGGTCGCTTCCCACCTGGGTACGGGTGTCGGAGGCCGGCCTGGAGCTGGCGGCGCAGGACAGCGACCCGATTCTGCTGGAGTGGCGGGACGTGGCCGCCGTGGTGATCCGCCGGGCCGGTCTGCGCACGGTCCTCGAGGTGGTGCCCGGTGACCTGGACACGGTGCATCCGGTGCAGGACGCCGCGGATGGCGCGCCGCCGCTGACCGACACGCCTCGCGGCCCGGCGTTCACCGCCGACCTGAGTCAGCTGTGGCCGACGTCGCGGGCGCTGCGCCGGGAGCTGGAGCACTGGATGCTCGTGAAGAAGAACCAGCCGGTCCGGCGTTTCTGACAGCGGTCAGATGTCGCCGCCGCCACCCCAGTCGCCGCCGCCACCCCAGTCGCCACCGCCACCCCAGTCGCCGCCACCGCTGGAGTCGCTGCCGCCGCTGAGGTCATTGCCGCCGAAGTCGGCGGCCTGGGCGTCGCCGCCCCAGTCCTGCCCGCCCCAGTCGCCGCCCCAGTCGCCGTCGCCGCCGACGATGCCCACGTCGCCGAAGGCGGGCGAGAACAGCGCGTCGAAGATCAGCATGCCGCCGAGGACGCCGGCACCCGCGCCGAGCGCGGTCTTCCACACGGGCGTCGAGTACCACCCGGCGGGCACCGGGCGGCCCTGCACCCGGCCGCCGGGGTAGTAGTAGGGCGTGCCGGGGCCGGGCTGCGGGCCCGCGCGGTACTGATGACCCTCGACGGTGACCTCCCGTTCCCGGGTGAGCTGCCCGCTGCCCCGGGAGGCGGCCAGCGGCGGCAGCTCGGGGCCGGGGTCGATGCCCATCGCGGTGCGCGCGGCCCGCACGTAGGCGAGGCCCTCCAGAGCCGACTCGCGGGCCAGCTCGTACTGCCGGACCGAATTGGCCTGCTGGAGCTGACCGCCTGCCGCGTTGTACCGCTCGCTCGCGTCAGCGAGCGCCTGACGGGCCGCCGGGTCCTCGGAGACCAGGTTCATCACCTGACCGCCGAGCCGCTCGTACCACCGCTGCGCCTCGGCGCGGGCGTCCTCGAGCTGCGTCTGCCGGCGAGCCTGTCCACTGCGCTGCGTCGCGGCGATGACCAGCGCCACCAGCGCGAGGATCACCAGGATGAGTAACACGCCCTTCATGTTTCCCACGGTACCTCTGCGGGTCATGTGTCACCGGTCTGGCAATCTTCTCCAAGTGACGTTCTCCACGCTCGCTGTGATCCTCGTCTGCCTCGCCGCCGGCGCCGCCCTGGGCTGGCTGGTCGCCCGGGCACGCGCCGCCACCGACATCGCCCGGCTGGAGGCGACCCTGGAGGCGGCCCGGGAGGGTGAGCAGCGGATGGAGCAGTCGCTTCGGGCACTGTCCTATGAGGCGACCGCGCAGTCCCAGGAGGCGGTGGCCCGAGCGGTGGCGCCGCTGCACGAGACCCTGCGCCGGTACGAGGAGCGGGTCGCCCAGCTGGAGCACGACCGGGTGGACGCGTACGCGGAGCTGCGCGAACAGGTCCGGGTGATGGGCGCGGTCTCGGGCGAGCTGCGCACCGAGACCCGGCAGCTGGTGTCGGCGCTGCGCGCGCCGCAGGTGCGCGGCCGCTGGGGTGAGCATCAGCTGCGGCGCATCGTGGAGGCGGCCGGGCTGCTGGAGCACTGCGACTTCGCCGAGCAGGTCACGGCGGCCACCGACGATCAGGGGGTCCGGCCCGACCTGGTGGTGCGGCTGCACGGCGGCCGGGCCGTGGTGGTGGACGCGAAGGCGCCGCTGGACGGGTACCTGTCGGCGATGGAGGCCCGCGACGAGCGCACCCGCGACGGCCACCTGGACATGCACGCCCGGCACCTGCGCGCGCACGTGGACCAGTTGTCGGCGAAGAAGTACTGGGCGGCGTTCGACGAGGCCACCGACTTCGTGGTGCTGTTCGTCCCGGCGGACCCGTTCCTGGACGCGGCCCTGCAGCGGGACCCGGGGCTGATGGAGCACGCGTTCCGCCGGCACGTGGTCCTGGCCACCCCGGCCACCCTGATCGCCCTGCTGCGCACCGTCGCGTACTCCTGGCGCCAGGAGGCACTGGCCCGCAACGCGGTGGCGGTGCACAGCCTGGGCCGGGAGCTCTACGCCCGGCTGTCCACGCTCGGCGACCACGTGGCGAAGCTGGGCACGTCGCTGACCGGGGCGGTCACCGCGTACAACAAGGCCGTCGGCTCGCTGGAGTCACGGGTGCTGGTGAGCGCCCGCAAGCTGGCCGAGATGGGCGTGACCGGCGACGACCTCATGGAGACGCCGCAGGTCGAGGTCATGCCCCGCCAACCTCAAGCTCCCGAGCTCAGCCAGCAGCCCTAGCGGCGGCCGCGGCTTTCATGTCGCGGCGCAGTTCCTGGGGCAGCGAGAACGTCAACCGTTCTTCCGCGGTCGTGTACTCCGTGACCTCGCCGAAGCCGCGCTCGGCGAGGTGGGCGAGCACCTCCATGACCAGCTCGTCCGGGACGCTGGCACCGGACGAGACGCCGACCGTGGTGGCGCCGGCCAGCCACTCGTCCTGGATCTCGGCGGCGTAGTCGACCAGGTGACCGGCCCGGGCGCCGGCGCCGAGGGCGACCTCGACGAGCCGCACCGAGTTCGACGAGTTCGTCGAGCCGACGACGATGACCACGTCGCAGTCCGGGGCGATCTCCTTGATCACGTGCTGGCGGTTGGAGGTGGCGTAGCAGATGTCGTCGCTGGGCGGCGACTGCAGCAGCGGCAGCCGGGTCTTCAGCCGGGCCACCGTCTCCATCGTCTCGTCGACCGAGAGCGTGGTCTGCGACAGCCAGACGACCTTGGACGGGTCGCGGACCACGACGTTCTCCACGTCGTCCGGGCCGTCGACCAGCTGGATGTGCGCGGGGGCCTCGCCGGAGGTGCCGATGACCTCCTCGTGACCCTCGTGACCGATCAGCAGGATGTCGTAGTCCTCGGCGGCGAACCGTTTCGCCTCGTGGTGCACCTTCGTCACCAGGGGGCAGGTCGCGTCGATCGCCTTGAGGTTGCGCTCGCGGGCCTGCTCGTGGACCTCGGGCGCAACGCCGTGGGCGGAGAAGACGACCGTGGACCCCTCGGGGACCTCGTAGTTCTCCTCCACGAAGATCGCACCGCGGGCCTCCAGGGTGCTGACCACGTGTTTGTTGTGCACGATCTGCTTGCGCACGTAGACCGGGGCGCCGTAGAGCTTCAGCGCCTCCTCGACGGTCTGCACGGCGCGGTCGACGCCGGCGCAGTAGCCACGCGGCTTGGCGAGCAACACCCGCTTACGAGGTTCAGTCACCCGGCCATGGTACGTGGCCGCTCCCCCTGCCTGTCGATCTGCGATCAGTGCCACAGCAGGGCTGGCGGACGTCGGGCACACTGCCGCCCATGACGGAGCTCTACACCGGGATGGTCCGGCTGGCGATCGGGGTGCTGACCCTGCTCGGCGGCGCGTTCTGGCTGGTGATGGCCCTGACCATGCCGGACGTGCGGGACGTGACGATCAGCGTGGCCGCGGTCGGTGCCGGGTTGATCGTGCTGTTCTGGGACCGGCTGCGCCTGCCGGCCCGGATCGTCGTGCCGGTGGCGGCCGCCGGCGGGCTGGCCGGGACGGGCACCGGGCTGGCGGCGGACCGCATCAGCGAGGGCGGGATGTTCGCATGGCTGGAGTACCGCGGCTGGCCGTTCGAGTGGCTGGTGCGCGGCGGTGTGGCGGACACCCCGGACGAGGCACGGCGGCTGGCGATCGAGGACGGCTGGGCGGCCGACTGGTTACGGATGCTCGTGGACGTGGTGCTCTGGACGTACGCAAGCCTGGTGTTGATCGTGGTTTTGATCGTCGGGATGCGGGCGCTGCGTGGGTATTTTGCCCCGAAAGTGACGGATCAGCCGGGATAATGGCCGCATGGGCGGCGCGCATCGGGGCGAGGACCCGTGGGCAGCGTGGCCGTCCATCCCGGCGGTGCTCCGGGTGATGGCGGGCTGGTTCCTCGTCGGCATCGGCGCGCTGAACCTCGCGGTCGAGGTGGACGGCGGCCTGACCGGGCAGTACCTGATCTTCCACGTGGCGCTGCTGGCCGGCGGCGTGCTGCTGCTGGCCCGGCACCGGATCCGGCCGAGCCGCGCCGGGTACCTGGTGTCCGGGCTGCTCGCGCTCGCCGGGATGGCCGTCGCGACGGTACCCGCCACCACACGCTGCTGCCTCGCCGATCACCCGCAGCGGCGCGGCTATCCGTTCCCGTTCCTCGGCACCGGGGACGGCGTGCACGTCGACCCGGAGTACCTGGCCGCGGACCTGGTCTTCTGGGCCTGCGCCGGGCTGCTCGTGCTCACCGTGCTGACCGTGATCGAGCAGCGGCTGCCGGAACGGCGCACCCCGGTGGACCTCGGCGCCTACACCGGGCGGCACGCCGAGCCCCGCGCCATGGCCGCCACCGGCGATCGCAGCGGGGAGAATGTCGGTGGGCTTCCGTAATCTGGCCGGGTGACCCAGCCCGAGGCGAAGAAGCCGGAACCCAAGAGCACCGCTGACGAGCCGTGGCCGGTCCGCGTGGTCAGCCAGAAAGTCGGCGCCTGGATCGCGAAACTCGGCTGGGTCTGGGTGGACGGGCAGGTCGCCCAGATCAGCCGCCGGCCCGGCTCGGGCGTGGTCTTCCTGACCCTGCGTGACCCCTCCGCCGACCTGAGCCTGACCGTCACGGCCCACCGCGACGTGCTCGACGCGGGCGCGCCGGAGCTGGCCGAGGGCGCCCGGGTCACCATGCACGCGAAACCGGAGTTCTATCCCGCCCGGGGCACGCTGAGCCTGCGCGCCGACGAGATCCGCCAGGTCGGCCTCGGTGAGCTGCTGGCGCGGCTGGAGCGGCTGAAGAAGCTGCTCGGCGCGGAGGGCCTGTTCGCCCGTGACCGCAAGCGGCGGCTGCCGTTCCTGCCCGGCCGGATCGGCCTGATCACCGGCCGGGCCAGCGCCGCCGAGCGCGACGTGCTGATGAACACCCGGCGCCGCTGGCCGGCCGTGGAGTTCCGGGTGGTCAACGTGGCGGTGCAGGGCCCGACCGCGGTGCCGCAGATCATCGACGCGCTGAAGGTTCTGGACAACGACGACACGATCGACGTCATCGTGATCGCCCGGGGCGGCGGCAGCGTGGAGGACCTGCTGCCCTTCTCCGACGAGGCGCTCTGCCGGGCAGTGTTCGCGGCGCGCACCCCGGTGGTCAGCGCGATCGGGCACGAGACCGACGCGCCGCTGCTGGACTACGTGGCCGACCTGCGCGCCTCCACCCCGACCGACGCCGCCAAGCGGATCGTGCCGGACCTCGCCGACGAGCTGCGCCTGATCGAGCTCGCCCGCAACCGGCTGGACCGCGCGGTCATCGGCCTGATCGAGCGGGAACGGCACCGGATCGAGTCGTGGCGCTCGCGGCCGGTGCTGGCCCGCCCGGAGTCGCTGATCGACCAGCGCGCCGCCGAGGTGACCGCGCTGCGGGACCGCGCCGGGCGCAGCCTGGAGCACCGGCTGCGCCGCGCCGACGACGACCTGCGGCACACCGTCGCCCGGCTGCGGGCGCTGTCGCCGGCGGCGACCCTGCAGCGCGGCTATGCGATCGTGCAGCGCGCCGACGGCCACGTGGTCCGCGCCGCGGACGAGGTGGCCGCGGACGACCTTCTTCGGATCCGGCTCGCGTCCGGCGAGCTGGCGGCAAGAGTAGGAAGTGACCAGTGAGCGACGAGAACCTCAGCTACGAGCAGGCCCGCACCGAGCTGGCGTCCGTGGTGGAGCGTCTGGAGCAGGGCGGCGGGAGCCTGGAGGAGTCGCTCGCGCTGTGGGAGCGCGGCGAGAAACTGGCCGACGTCTGCCAGCGCTGGCTGGACGGTGCCCGGGAGCGGATCGAGGCGGCCCGCGCGGCCCGGCCCGGCGACTGAGCGCCGGTCAGCGGAGCGCGGCCGCCAGGGTCTCCATGTCGTCGCGGTCGGTCTCGCCGATCAGCAGGATGGTCCGGTTCTGCTCGGTGACGATGAACGCGGTCTCGCCCGGCCGCCCGGAGTAGACCATCCAGGTGCGGTCGCCGGCGCGGAACGTGCCGGTCCGCTTGCCCTGATCGCCCACCTCGGCGGGGACCAGGGTCGCGGCCGGCACCGTGCTCTGCACCAGCAGGATCGGGTCGGACTCCGGGTCGACGTAACCGAGACGCAGGGTGGCCCCGCCGTCCTCCTCGCGGAAGTTGGCGGACGTGACATACCAGTCCTCGCTCAGGCCGGCCGGCTGCACCACGGTGAACCGCTGCGAGGCGGACTGGACCGCGCTCGTCGTGTCCTTCGAGATCGGCTTGTCGCCGTCGAGGACCAGTTTCCAGAAAACCATCACCAGCGCGATCGGCACCAGCAGCACCAGCAGCGAATAGGCCATGTCGCGGGGGCGGCGGCCCTCTTTCGGGGCGAGCCGCGCGGGCGCGGGTGCGGGGACAGACGTCGCGGGTTCCACCAACCCATTGTTAACCATGTCGCTGAACCGAGACGGGGCACGTCCGCGGATGCCAGGATCGGAGGACTTGACAGCCCCGCAACGTCGCGAGGAGGCCGCCGTGCCAGCCCGAGTCCCCCAGGACCTCGACCGCAACATCGCCCTCGACCTCGTCCGAGTCACCGAAGCGGCCGCCATGGCCGCCGGACGCTGGGTCGGCCGTGGCGACAAGAACGGCGGTGACGGCGCCGCCGTCGACGCCATGCGCAAGCTCATCAACTCGATCCAGATGCGCGGCGTCGTCGTCATCGGCGAGGGTGAGAAGGACGAAGCGCCGATGCTCTTCAACGGCGAGCAGGTCGGCGACGGCACCGGGCCGGAGGTGGACGTCGCGGTCGACCCGGTGGACGGCACCACGCTGATGAGCAAGGGGATGCCGGGCGCCGTCGCGGTCCTCGCGGTGGCCGAGCGGGGCGCGATGTTCGACCCGAGCGCGGTGTTCTACATGGAGAAGATCGCGGTCGGCCCGGACTGCGCCGACGTGATCGACATCAACGCCGGCGCCACCGAGAACCTCAAGCGCATCGCGAAGGCGAAGAGGTCGAGCGTCTCCGACGTGACGGTGTGCATCCTGGACCGTCCCCGGCACGCGAAGCTGGTCGAGGAGGTCCGGCACGCCGGCGCGAACATCAAGTTCATCTCGGACGGCGACATCGCCGGGGCCATCTCGGCGGCCCGCGAGGAGTCCGACGTCGACGTGCTGATGGGCATCGGCGGCACCCCGGAGGGCATCACCGCGGCGTGCGCGCTGAAGTGCCTCGGCGGCATGATCCAGGCGAAGCTGTGGCCGCACGACGAGGCGGAGCGGGAGCGGGCGATCGCCGCCGGGCACGACCTGGACCGGGTGCTCAGCACCGACGACCTGGTCACCGGCGACAACTGCTTCTTCGTGGCGACCGGTGTGACCTCCGGTGACCTGCTCAAGGGGGTGCGCTACCGGTCCGGTGGGGCGCACACCCAGTCGATCGTGATGCGGTCCAAGAGCGGGACGATCCGGGTGATCGACTCGTACCACCGGCTGGAGAAGCTCGCGCTCTACTCCGCGGTGGACTTCGACGGGCACCTGCCCACGCTCTGATCAGGCCCCGCTGGTCAGAATCGGTCAGCGCCGGCGGCGGAACAGCACCGCCGCCAGCGCGCCGCCGACCAGCCCGAGCAGGTGGCCCTGCCAGGAGACCCGGGCGTCGGTGGGCAGGATGCCGTAGAGCTGGTACCAGTAGAGCAGGCCGATGAACGCGGCCACCGCGATGTTCCACCAGCTGCGCTCGACCAGGCCGCGGGTGAGCAGCAGCCCGAGATAGCCGAAGATCACGCCGCTGGCGCCGACCACCACGCTCTGCGGGTCGCCGATGAACCACACGCCCAGGCCGGCCACCGCCATGATCACCACGGTCGACCAGATGAACCGGCGCATCCCGCCGGCCAGCACGAACGTGCCGAGCAGGATGAGCGGCACCGCGTTGCCGTAGAGATGCTCCCAGTCGGCGTGCAGGAACGGGCTGAACAGCACCCCGTCGAGGCCCTGGATGTGGCGCGGGATGATGCCGCCGGCCACGTCGAGCGTGCCGGGACCGAGGCCGACGTCGATCGCCTCGATCAGGAAGAGTCCCGGGACGACGGCGCACATCGTCACGAACGCCCGGCCCAGCGACGCGTAGAAGGCATCGGTGCCGAATCTCGCCGCTTCGTCCTCGCGTGCCTTCGCCCAGTCGTACCCCATGGTCCGATGGTGGCAGCCCGGCGCATCCCCGGCCACCCAGGAGGCCCAGCCGGGATGGGCTCAGCCCAGATTGAATCAGCCGAGCTTGCTGATCGCCGCCCGGATCTCGTCGCGGAACTTGGAGACCTGGGTGTAGACGCCGAAGTAGCCGTCCCGCGCGCACCCCAGCCCCCAGCTGACGATGCCCACCTGCCGCCACGTGCCGGCCGCGTCGCGGCGCACCATCGGCCCGCCGGAGTCGCCCTGGCAGGTGTCGACCCCGTGCCGCCCGGCGCAGATCGACTCGTCGCGGACCAGTTCCACCCCGGCCTGCCGGTACGCCTTGGCGCACTCCCGATCCGCGATGATCGGCACCTCGGCGTAGTGCAGGCGCCGCTCCTGCTTCAGCGAGCTCTCCCGGGTCTGCCCCCACCCCATCACCGTGAACGGGCCCTCGTCCCCGCCGGCGTCCTCGGGCAGGTCGAGGGTGGGCAGGTCGAGCGCGCGTTCCAGCCGGACCAGCGCCCAGTCCTTGCCCTCGGTCTCGGTCACGAAACCGGGCGACCGGAACACCTCGACCGATTTCACCGTGACCGCGTCCTTGGACTTCAGGTCGGACGAGCCCGCAGTGACGGTGATCCGGTGGTTCGGGCCGGTCGCGCCGACGCAGTGCCCGGCCGTGAGGACCAGCCGGGGGGCGGTGAGCGCGCCGCCGCAGCCCATCGAGAGCCGCACCGCCCAGGGGAACTCGCCGGGCGTGGCTATCTCGCCGCCGATCACCTCGGGGACGCGCGTGTCCGCGCGGGCCGGCGTGGCGCCGACCGGCAGCGCGACCGTCACGGCCACGACAAGCGAAGCCACATTTCGGACCATACGGACATTGGATCACAGCAAAACGGGGCTGCGCGGCGTGCCGCGCAGCCCCGTTTCAAGTCAGATCAGTACCAGCCCGTGTTCTGCGAGTGGCTCCACGCGCTGCACGGGGTGCCGTAACGGCCCTTGATGTAGCCGAGGCCCCACTCGATCTGGGTGGCCGGGTTGGTCTTCCAGTCCGAGCCGGCCGACGCCATCTTGCTGCCGGGCAGCGACTGCGGGATCCCGTACGCGCCGGAGCTGCGGTTCGTGGCCTTGTAGTTCCAGCCACTCTCCTTCTTCCACAGCTTGTCCAGGCAGGGGAACTGGGAGAGGCCGAAACCGGCGTCGAGCGTCATGGCGCAGCCGATCTTGCGGCTGCCGCTGTACTCGTTGCAGGACTCCGGGATGTCGCCGGTGTACTCCACCGGCCCGCCCGACTCGGCGGCCTCGGCCTTCTTCTTCTTCTCCTCGGCGGCCTTCTTCTCGGCGGCCTCGGCGGCGATCGCCTTCTTCTCCAGCGTCCGCGCCTTGGTGGCCGCGGTCTTCGCCTCGGCGGCCGCCTTGGACGCCGCGGCGTCCTCCGCCTGGCTCCGGAAGGCCCGGGCCGCGGCGTGCTGCGCCTGACGCTCCTTGAGCAGCTGCATCTCGTCGGCGTCCGCCTGAAGGACGAGCTGGGACGTGGCGCTCTGCTGCTCGAGTTCCCGGTTCTGCCCGAGGTAGACGCCGCCGACCAGACCGGTCAGCAGCAGACCCACGGATGCCGTACGAACTCCGAGCCGGCTCCAGAGCCGCTTCACGAAGAATCCCTTCGTCGGGGGCAATGACGCGGCGCGTCTCCACCGTCACTGGGTGAAACCGCGCCGCGAGCACCGCGACCCCGCTGGGCCGCCGCCTCGAACTCCGAGGGGGTGGCCCGAAGTCGATCTCCGACCACGTTGCCACTCGATGGCGCTCGCCGAACACCATGGCGCAACGTGAAGTGGATGTGAAATGCCAACGCGGTCTTGTGACGCTAGTCACACGATTTTTTATCTCAATCCGGCACAAAGTCCCGCGCTGGCGTCATCTCACCGGGGGGTCAGAGAGGGATTTCCTCCAGCAGGTCGGTGACCACCTCGGCAATCGGCGATCGCTCCGAACGGGTCAGCGTGACATGGGCGAAGATCGGATGCCCCTTCAGCGCTTCGATGACCGCCGTGACACCGTCGTGCCGGCCGACCCGCAGATTGTCACGCTGCGCGACATCGTGGGTGAGGACCACCCGCGAGTTCTGGCCGATCCGGGAGAGCACGGTCAGCAGCACGTTGCGCTCCAGCGACTGCGCCTCGTCCACGATGACGAACGCGTCGTGCAGGCTCCGGCCCCGGATGTGGGTCAGCGGCAGCACCTCGAGCATGCCGCGGGCCATGACCTCCTCGACCACGTTGGCGTGGGCGACCGCGCCGAGCGTGTCGAAGACGGCCTGCGCCCAGGGCGACATCTTCTCCGCCTCGCTGCCGGGCAGGTAGCCGAGCTCCTGGCCGCCGACCGCGTACAGCGGGCGGAACACCACCACCTTCTTGTGGCGGTTGCGCTCCATCGTCGCCTCCAGGCCGGCGCAGAGCGCCAGCGCGGACTTGCCGGTGCCGGCCCGGCCGCCGAGCGAGACGATCCCGATCGACTCGTCGAGCAGGATGTCCAGCGCCACCCGCTGCTCCGCGGAACGGCCGCGCAGGCCGAACGCGTCCCGGTCGCCGCGCACCAGCTTGATGGTCTTGTCCGGGTTCACCCGGGCCAGGGCCGAGCCGCGCGACGAATGGATCACCAGGCCGGTGTGGCAGGGCAGGTTCTCCGCCTCGTCGACCTCCAGCTCCTCGCCGGAGTAGAGGGCGACCACCTGCTCCTCGGTGAGCCGCAGATCGGCCATGCCGGTCCAGGTCGGGTCGCTGGCCTGGCCGTGCCGGTACTCGTCGGCGGTGATGCCGACCGAGGCGGCCTTCACCCGCAACGGCATGTCCTTGCTGACGAGCGTGACGTCCCGGCCCTCCGCGGCCAGCCCGAGCGCCACCGAGAGGATCCGGGTGTCGTTCGAGTCGTTGCGGAAGCCGTGCGGCAGCGCGCTCTGGTCGGCGTGGTTCAGCTCGACCCGCAGCGTGCCGCCCTCGTCGTTGCAGAGCACCGGCTGGTCGAGGCGGCCGTGCTTGATCCGCAGCTCGTCCAGCATGCGCAGCGACTGCCGGGCGAACCAGCCCAGCTCGGGGTGGTGACGTTTGCCCTCCAGTTCGGAGATGACCACGAGGGGCACGACGACCTCGTGGTCGGTGAACCGGCGGAACGCCGCCGGGTCGGACAGCAGGACCGAAGTGTCCAGGACGAAGACGCGGCCGGCCGGGGCCGGCTCGGCGTCGGCGTGCCGGTCCCGCACCCTGCGGCGCGGCGTCGTGGCACGGGTCTTGGTCACCTTGTCGGCCGGGTCGGAGTTCGAAGCGACACCGGCATCGGTACGGCGAGATGTCACAGGCCTGCTCCAGCGGGCGTGCAACCCGCCACCCGCGGTCCGCCACCTCCGGCCGCCGGCACATGCACAGGGACGGATTGCGGGCCCTGTGGCGCAAGTCATCGCAGGTCCGGGCCGGCCGGCTGGCTCGGGATGACCCCGTGCCATACCCGAGACGCTAGCGGTCAACTGCGTCCCGCGGTAGTGCGCAAAATCGGGCACCGAGGGGTGACGCTCGCCCCACGCGAAATCATCACGCATGAAAGTCGACCATCCGCGGGTAATCTGAGCCCGTGGCTGAGAGCGCTCGTCCGACACATCCGCTGACCACCGACGAGGCCTGGGCTTTCACCGCCGAGAGGGCCTCCTCGACCACGTTCTTCTTCGATTTCGACGGTGTCCTGTCACCGGTCACCGACGACCCCGACGCCTCGCAGCCGGTCCCCGCCGTCCTCGGCGTGCTGGAGCGGCTGGCGTCCGCGGTGGCCCGTGTGGCGATCGTCTCAGCCCGGCCGGTGAGCTTCCTGCGGTCGCGGTTCGAGTCGCTGGAGGGCGTCGACCTCTACGGGCTGTACGGGCTGGAGGTGTGGCACGACGGCCAGGTGGTGACCGAGCCGGCCGCGCTGGAGTTCGTCCCCACCATGGACCGCCTCGCCGAGCAGGCCCGCACCGAGCTGCCCGCCGAGATCCTGGTGGAGTACAAGCGGCTCTCCGTCGCCCTGCACTACCGCACCGCGCCCGGCCTGGCCCGGACCGTCGAGCGCTGGGGCCACGAGCAGGCCGAGCGGCTCGGCCTGCGGATCCAGGGCGGCCGGATGGTCGTCGAGCTCAAGCCCCCGGTCGACCAGGACAAGGGCATGGTCATCACCGAGGGCGTCCGCAACGCCGGCTGCGCGTGGTATTTCGGTGACGACATGTCCGACATCAAGGCGTTCGACGCGCTGCGCGCCCGGGAGGCCGTCGACCCCGCCTTCTTCGGCATGGCGGTGGCCGTGGCGAACCCGGAGACCGGCGCCGAGGTGTCCAGCGCCGCCGACCTGACCCTGGACTCGCCGGAGCAGGTCGCCACGTTCCTCACCGAGGGGCTGAAGCGCTTCTCGTGAGCGGTGCTCAGGCTCCGTAACGGCGCTGCCGGTTGCCGTACGACCGCAGCGCCCGCAGGAAGTCGATGCGGCGGAAGTCCGGCCAGTTCGCGTCGTGGAAGTAGAACTCCGAGTTCGCCGACTGCCACAGCAGGAAACCGGAGAGCCGCTGCTCGCCGCTGGTCCGGATGACCAGGTCCGGGTCGGGCTGGCCCTTGGTGTAGAGGTGCTCGGCGATGTGCTCCACGTCGAGGATCTCGGCGAGCTCCTCCAGGGTGCCCCCGGTCGCGGCGTGCTCGTAGAGCAGCGAGCGGACCGCGTCGGTGATCTCACGCCGCCCGCCGTAGCCCACCGCCATGTTGACCTCGACGCCGTCGCGGCGGTCGCGGGTCTTCTCCTGCGCCGCTTTCAGCGTGGCGGCCGTGGCCGAGGGCAGCACGTCGAGCGCGCCGACCATCCGCAGCCGCCACGGGTTGCCGTCCTCGGCCAGCTCGGTCGCGAGATCCTCGATGATCTTCACGAGCGGGTCGAGCTCGGCGGCCGGGCGCTGCAGGTTGTCGGTCGCCAGCAGATAGAGCGTGACATGCTCGATGCCGGCCTGGTCGCACCAGGTCAGCAGCTCCTTGACCCGGGTCGCGCCGACGCGGTGGCCGTCGTTGGGGTCGACGAAGCCCATCTCGCGGGCCCAGCGGCGGTTGCCGTCGCACATGACGCCGACGTGCCGGGGCACGGGCTTGCCGACGAGCTTGCCGGCCAGCCGCCGCTCGTAAATGGAATAGATCAGAGAACGCAGACTCATCACCGCAAAGGGTAGCCATCCCCGCTGAGGGCTCAAGCGGGGACGGGCCGCCAGTGCACCATCCGCGTCGCGATGCGTCCGATCGTGCGAACGTCGAGCAGTCCGTCCGCGAGTCCGAGATCCACCATCCGGGCGAACGTGCCGGGATCGGCGGCGGCTGCGGTGACGGCGGCGTCGGCCACGTGCGGCCAGGCGGTGAGCCGGGCGGCGAGCCCCGAGTGCCGCAGGTGCCGCCCGAGACGGCGGCGCAGCGCGGTCGCGTACCGCCGGGCCACGTCGTGCGGCCCGCGCGCTGCTTCCGCGCCGGCCAGCGCCCCGGAGAGCACCGCGTAGAAGATGCCCTCACCGGTCAGCGGGTTGATCAGGGAGAGCGCGTCGCCGGCGAGCAGGATCCGGCCGCGGCCCGCCGCCGGCCGGGCGGTCGACAACGGCAGGTGGTGCCCGCGCACGCTCGCCGGTTCGGCGCCGGGCAGCAGCAGGGCGAGCCGATGGCGCAGGTACGCCCGGGACAGCGGCCGCCCACGCAGCAGCTCCCCGTACCCCACGTTGGCGGTGCCATCGCCGATCGGGAACTGCCAGGCGTACGCCGGCCAGCGCTGACGGGTCGTGACGATGACCTGCTCACCGGTGTCGGCGGCCGGCGCGTAGCCGCGGATCGCGATCGCCAGGTGCCCGGCCGGGTTCGCGCCGTGCCCGAGGCTGCGGCGCACCACCGATCCGGCGCCGTCCGCCCCGATCAGCACCCGTGCCCGGTACCTCTCGTCGATCACGATCGGGTCGTCACCCCGTACCCTCCGGGTGGTGTGGCGGCGCAACTCGGCGCCGGCCGCCACCGCCGCACGGACCAGGCGCTCGTCGAAGATCCGCCGGGGCACCGTGTGCGCCGGACGCGGCAGCGGCCGGGCCACCGCGGCGCCGCCGGGCGCCACCAGCCGCAACCGTTCCACCCTCCGGAAGCCCGCCACCGGGTCCGGCACGCCCAGGCCGGTCAGCACGTCGACGGCCTCGGCCGCGATCCCGTCGCCGCACGGCTTGTCCCGGGGGAAGCCGGCCCGGTCCAGCAGCAGCACCCGCGCGCCGCCGCGCAGCGCGGCCAGGGCGGCGGCCGAGCCGGCCGGCCCGGCGCCGATCACCGCAACGTCATAGACGTCCATGACGCCACGATGTCACTCCGGCGCCGGGCCGGGCAGGGTCAGGCGTCGGCCAGGCGGGCGCGCAGCGCGTCCAGCTCGGCCCAGAGCACGGCCGGCAGCTTGTCACCGAACTTGGTGAACCACTCGGTGACCTGCGGGATCTCGGCCAGCCACTCCTCCGGATCGACCCGCAGCACGGCTTCCAGCGCGGCCGGGTCGATGTCCAAGCCGGTCAGGTCGAGCGACTCGGGCGTCGGCACGTGGCCGATCGGGGTCTCCACCGCGTCGGCCTTGCCGTCCAGGCGCTCGACGACCCACTTGAGCACCCGGCTGTTCTCGCCGAAGCCCGGCCAGAGGAACCCGCCGTCGGCGTCGCGCCGGAACCAGTTCACGTAGAAGACCTTGGGCAGCTTGTCGGCGTCGCCGGACGCGCCCTTCGCCATGTCGATCCAGTGCTGGAAGTAGTCGCCGGCGTGGTAGCCGATGAACGGCAGCATCGCCATCGGGTCCCGGCGCACCACGCCGACCTGGCCGACCGCCGCGGCCGTGGTCTCGCTGGAGAGCGTGGCGCCGAGGTAGACGCCGTGCACCCAGTCGCGGGCCTCGCTGACCAGCGGAATCGTGGTCTTGCGGCGGCCGCCGAAGAGGATCGCGTCGATCGGGACGCCGCGCGGGTCGTGGTACTCGTCGGCGAGGATCGGGCACTGCTCGATCGGGGTGCAGAACCGGCTGTTCGGGTGGCTCGAGACGGCATCCGAATCCGGCGTCCAGTCGTTGCCCTTCCAGTCGATCAGGTGCGCGGGCGGCTCGCCCATGCCCTCCCACCAGATGTCGCCGTCGTCGGTGAGGGCCACGTTGGTGAAGACCGAGTTGCCCTTGGCGAGCGTGCGCATCGCGTTCGGGTTGGTGTGGAAGTCGGTGCCGGGCGCGACGCCGAACAGGCCGAACTCCGGGTTCGTGGCCCACAGCCGGCCGTCGGAGCCGAACCGCATCCAGGCGATGTCGTCGCCGACCGTCTCGACCTTCCAGCCGGGCAGCGTCGGCTCGAGCATGGCCAGGTTGGTCTTGCCGCACGCCGACGGGAACGCGCCGGCGATGTAGCGGACCTGACCCTCCGGCGAGGTCAGCTTCATGATCAGCATGTGCTCGGCGAGCCAGCCCTCGTCGCGGGCGGCCACGCTGGCGATCCGCAGCGCGTAGCACTTCTTGCCCAGCAGCGAGTTGCCGCCGTAACCGGAGCCGTAGGACCAGATCTCGCGGGTCTCCGGGAAGTGCGAGATGTACTTCGTCTCGTTGCACGGCCAGGCGACGTCCTGCGCACCGTCGGCGAGCGGCGCGCCGATCGAGTGCAGGCACGGCACGTAGTCCGCGTCGTCGCCCATCGCGCTCAGGACCTCTGCCCCCATCCGGGTCATGATGCGCATGCTGGCGACGACGTACGGGCTGTCGGTGAGCTCCACGCCGAACATCGGCTTCACCGGGTTCTTATTCGGGTTTTCGCCGCGCGAAGGCACAGTGTCCAGCGGGCCCATGCAGAACGGCACCACGTACATCGTGCGGCCCCGCATCGACCCCCGGTACAGCTCCGTCATGAGCTGCTTCATCTCGGCCGGGGCCATCCAGTTGTTGGTCGGACCGGCGTCCGCCTCGTCGACCGAGCAGATGAAGGTGCGCTCCTCGACACGCGCGACATCCGACGGGTCGGTGCGGGCCCAGAACGAGTTCGGTTTCTTCTCCGGGTTGAGGCGGACCAGCGCTCCGGACTCGACGAGCTCGTCGGTGAGCCGGGTCCATTCGGCCTCCGAACCGTCGCACCAGACGATCCGGTCGGGCGTTGTCAGGGCGGCGACCTCGTCCACCCAGGCCAGCAGGCGGGGATGCGAGGTAGGGGGCAGAGACAAGATGAAGCTCCTTCGGTCGGCACTGACCAATGACGAATCGGCCGGGAAGTCCGGCTCTGTCATGGGAGTCACATGAGCGTAAGCCCGACAGCGCATGGAGTTCATCGGTAGAACCTGTGGACAACCGCACAATCTATGGTTGCGATGCGCGCAGACGATCGATTCTTCGCCTCTTGGTGCACCTGCGCGCAGTCTCGCCGCTTCCCGGCTCGAGGCACACCGTCGCCGCTGACAACTTTCACAAAACGGACTTAACACCTTAGACTTTCACCTAATCGGGCTTTCCTCGCAATTCCGGCCACATCTCGCGCAGGTCCGGCCTCAGGAGGCGGAATGACGACCCCCGGCAACGACGCGGACTCGGACACCGACTTGCTGAGCGCCGTCCGGGCGGGCGACACAGCCGCGTTCGGCACGCTCTACGAGCGGCACCACGCGGCCGTGCGGCAGTTCGCGTACGGGCTGGTCCGCGACCCGGCCGACGTGGACGACCTGGCCGCCGAGACGTTCGCCAAGGTGTTCGCGACGCTGCGGGCCGGACGTGGCCCGCTCGTCGCGTTCCGCGCCTACCTGCACACCACCATGCGGCACGTCTGCTACCAGCGCGCCAAGATGGACCGCCGGCTGGAGTTCACCGACGACCTGACCCGGTACGACGCGGGCGAGCCGTACACCGACCCGGCGCTGGAACGGCTGGAACGCGCGTACGCCGCCGCCGCGTTCCGGCAGCTCCCCCCGCGCTGGCGCGACGTGCTGTGGCAGACCGAGGTGGAGGGCTCGACCCCGGCCGAGCTGGCGCCGCGGATGGGCCTCACGCCGAACGCCGTGGCCGTACTCGCCCATCGCGCCCGCGAGGGGCTGCGCAGCCTCTATCTGCAGCAGCACGTGACCGCTGCCGATCACCCGGAATGCCGGTGGGCCGGCGAGCGGCTGGGCGGCCAGGTGCGCGGCCGGCTCGCCGCCCGCGACGCCCACCGGATGCGCACCCACCTCGCCTGGTGCGGCGACTGCCGGGGCCGGCTCGCCGAGATCCGCGAGGTCGACGGATTCCGGCACACACCGTTACGTCAGCGTCACCATGCCGGGAGCCACGGTTAAGACTCGGCGGCGACGCACGAAAGAGAAGGCAGCGCGGACAGCGAGGGATGACTGCCGCAGGTACCCTCGGTGCCGTGCCTCCCAACCCGGCGCAGACGTCCCGCCTGCGCACACGTCTGCAGGCGCTCGTCCGTGAGCTGGGCAAGTTCGGCACGGTCGGCGGCATATCGTTCGCCATCGACCTGGCCATCTTCAGTGTCCTGCGCGGTTCCGGCACGGAGCCGCTGCTGGCCAAGACCATCTCCACGGTGATCGCGACGACTGTCGCGTTCTTCGGGAACAGGTTCTGGACCTGGCGCCACGGCCAGCACACCCACATGGCCCGGCAATACACGCTCTTCTTCGTGATGAACGCGATCGGCCTCGGCATCTCGCTGGCCATCCTCGCGCTCAGCCACTACGGCCTCGGCCGGATCTGGCCGGTGTTCGAGAGTCAGCTCGCGGACACCATCTCGGGTCAGTTCGTGGGCACCGCGTTGGCTACCATGTTCCGCTTCTGGTCATATCGACGCTTCGTCTTCCGGGTCACCGGCGACTCGGCCAAGGACCAGAGTGTGGCGCCGTCGTCGTCGTCCGCACACTAACTCCGGCGTCACCGCCCCTGTACCCGTAAGGTTGCCCAATGCCCTCAGCCAGCACGCTGACGGAACGCCTGCGCCGCGTCGCCCCGGAGGCCCTGGCCTTCGGCATCATCGGCGCCGGCAACACGCTGCTCTACATGGCGATCACGTACGTCCTGCTCGACATCGGCGCCGTGAAGGCCAGCGTCATCGGCACGGTGATCACCACCTCGCTGGCGTACCTGGCGAACCGGTACTGGACGTACCGGAACCACACCCGCACCGCGCTGCGCCGGGAGTACACCCTCTTCTTCGGGTTCAACCTGATCGGCATGCTGATCCAGTCCGGGGCCATCGCCATCGGCAAGTACGGTTTCGGCCTCACCGAGGAGCACGACGAGCTGCTCTTCATGACGGTCACCGTGATCGGCATCGGCATCGCCACGATCTTCCGCTTCTGGGCGTACCGGACGTTCGTCTTCCTCAAGCCGCCGGTCGACGGCCACGAGGCCGCGATCACCGAGCTGGACGCGACGGCCGGGCTCGCCGAGCTCAGCGCCGTCGAAGAACCGAACAGCGTCGCCCGCCTGGACCTGCAGGCGGAGCTGGACGCCCGCTGAAAGAACCCAGCGGGTCATCTCAGCGCCGGAACAGGCCGCGATGTGGCTCCGGCGCTGTTTGCTGTTCCGGGTCCTCGTCGTCGTCCTCCGGCTCGGCCGGGCTGTGCTCGATCAGGTCGTAGAGGATCGTCTGCACCCGCTCGGCGTGCGGCAAGCCGGCCAGCACCGCACTCTGGTCGCCGATCGAATCGACGGTCAGCGTGCCGCTGCCCAGCATCCGGTCCAGCACCGACTGGGTCAGCGCGTGGTCGTTCACCCGGTTCAGCGGCAGGTCCCGGCGCTCCCGCACGAGCACGCCGTGCTGCAGCAGGATCCGCTCGTTGGTGAACACGTAGTGGGTGAAGCGCCAGATCAGCAGCGGGCGCACGCCGTGGCGCAGTGAGTTCCAGAGCAGGATCGCGGAGATCAGCCAGAGCGCGACCGTGCCGCCCTCGGTCTCCGGCAGCATGACCCAGGCCAGGATCTCGCCGGTCAGCGCGAGCGCCAGGACCGCGACCGGCGCCACCGCCGCCTTCCAGTGCGGAGCGAGGTGAAGGACGACCTCCTCCTCGTCGGTGAGCACATCCTCCGGGAACGCCACGCGGTCAGCGTACGTGCAGCACGTCACCCGCCGAGACCCGATGTTCGGCGCCGTCCACCGTACGGATCACCAACTGGCCGTCCCGATCCACGGTCACCGCCTCACCGGTCAGCTCGCCCCCGTTCGGCAGCAGCACCCGGACCGCACGGCCGATCGTGGCGCAGCCCCGGCGGTACTCCCCGGTCAGCCCGCACATCTCGGCGTCGCCGCCCGCCTCCCGCCAGCCCTCGTACCACCGGGCGAAACCGCGCAGCAGCGCCCGCAGCAGCGGATCACGGTCGATGTTCTCGGCGCCGGCCACCCGCAGCGAGGTGGCCGCCACACCGTTCGTCGGGGGCAGCTCCTCCGCGTACGTGCTGACGTTCAGCCCGATGCCGACGACTATCGCGTCGCCGGCCACCTCGGCGAGGATGCCGGCGCACTTGCGGTCGTCGACGAGCAGGTCGTTCGGCCACTTCAGCGCCGCCTCGACACCGGACACCCGGGTCACCGCCTCACGCAGCGCCACCCCGGCGAGCAACGGCAGCCATCCGTACGCCCCGGGCGGCACCGCCGGCCAGCCACGCTCCGGGTTCGGCGCCGAGGGTCGCAACAGGACACTGAGGGTCAGCCCGGCGCGGGGCGGTGACGTCCACTGCCGGTCGCGGCGTCCCCGCCCGGCGGACTGGCTCTCGGCCACCACGACCAGGCCCTCCGGCTCGTCACGCCGGGCGGCACCGGCCGCGTCGGCGTTGGTCGAGCCGGTCTCGGTGCGGATGTCGAGCCGGGACCAGAAGCCGCCCGGCACCACCAGGGCGCGGGTGAGCGCCCGGGCGGACAGGGGCGGTCGGTCGAGGTCGGCATACGACGAGGAAGTCACCCGCGAAGCCTATGCCCGGCGTCGCGTGCGGCCCGCCCTGGCCGGGCCGCTCCGGGCGGGGCGGCCTTGCCGGAGCGCCTCGGTCAGGGCTGGGGGCCGGCTGCGTGACGGCTCACGTAGCCGGAGGCCTGAGCGGCGGGGGCGGCGGGACGGGGGCGCGGACGCGGACGTTCGTGGCGGGAGCGGCCCTCCAGGCGCTCGTTGCGGTCGCGCCACGGGCGTTTCTCCTCGGCGTCGCGCCAGGCGCGCCGCTCCTCACGGTCACGCCAGGTGCGGGACACCGGTACCCGGTTGTCGTCGGGCTCCGGGGGCCAGGTCGACGGCACGAGCGTAGTGGGCTCCGCAGCCTGCACCGGGGTCAGATCAAAACCGGTCGCCGGCTCGTAGGAGGGCACCTGCGGCAGTCGCTCCACGGGCACCGGCCAGCCGTAGCCCCGGGCGGACGGCTCGGGATCGTTGTAGAGGTCGTCCGGCACCGGGGTCCAGTACTCGCCGGACGACGGGCGGTCGTCCAGGGCCGGATAGTCCGGGCGCACCCAGTTGTCGACACGGTCGCCGCGGTTCCGGTCGGGGGCGGGGCGGTGGCCGTACCCGGGGAATGTGGTTCTGGGGTGTGGTCCGGCGTCGCGCAAGGGCCAGAGGTCGCGCACCGGCTCTGCGGGAGGGGCGATCGAGCGGTCGTAGCCGGGGTCGGGGTAATCGGGTTCGTCGTCATAATCCGGATCGGTCACCTCGGGGTCCGGTTCGTCGTCCTCGGGAAGATCGGGATCCGGGTGGGCGAGGCCGTCCAGGTGGGCGAGGTGGTCCCGGTGGGCGGGGCCGTCCAGGTGGGCGAGGTGGTCCCGGTGGGCGGGGCCGTCCGGGTAACCGGGGTGCTCCTCGTGGGCCGGCTCCTCGTCGTCGGCCAGTCCGATCATGGCAAGACCGGCCGGGGCGGACGCGGTCAGCGGGGGACGGCCGCTGAACGAGGCTGCGATCCGGCGCCGGCGCGGGGGTGCCGGCGCAGGCGGGACAAGCGCAGGCGCCGCCTGCTCCACGAGCGGGGGCGCAGCCGGGTGCGTGATCGGGAGTGCGGACGGCACAGGCTCCGGCATCGGCGGACGAATCGGGGCGGGCGCGGGCAGCGACTCCGGCATAGGCGGACAAATCGGAGCGGGGGTGGACAGCGACTCCGGCGGGGCGGGGATGGTCGGCGGCTCCTGCGCCAGGGGCACCGGATGCTCCGTCGTCGCGCGCCGCCGCCGGGAAGCCGAGCCGGACCCACCACCGAAGATCACCGACCAGAAGCTGATCAATGTGGCGAGGCCGCCTGCGATGAGCGCGAATCCGGCCGCTGTCATCCAGTTCGTCACGGGGAGAGTAACGAATGGGGCATTGGGTATGAAACGCTCCCGTAACGGCCCGCTCTACCCCACCCGATCAGGCAGGTCGGAGATCGACCGGACCGGACCTGAACGCACACTTGGTTACGATCACCCCCGAGTGCATCGTCGCATCGGAGCGGGAGACCACGTGACATCGCAGCCCGACATACACACGACCGCCGGAAAGCTCGCCGACCTCGCCCGCCGGACCGACGAGGCCGTGCATGCCGGTTCCGAGCGAGCCATCGAGAAACAGCACGCCCGAGGCAAGAAGACCGCCCGGGAACGCATCGAGATGCTGCTCGACAAGGACTCGTTCGTCGAACTCGACGAACTGGCCCGGCACCGCTCGACCGCGTTCGGCCTGGACCGCAACCGGCCGTACGGGGACGGCGTGGTGACCGGCCACGGCACCATCGACGGCCGTCAGGTCTGCGTGTTCTCCCAGGATTTCACGGTCTTCGGCGGCTCGCTCGGCGAGGTCTTCGGCGAGAAGATCGTCAAGGTGCTCGACCTGGCCATGAAGATCGGCTGCCCGATCATCGGGATCAACGACTCCGGCGGCGCCCGGATCCAGGAGGGCGTGGTCGCGCTCGGCCTCTACGCCGACATCTTCTTCCGCAACGTACGAGCCAGCGGCGTCATCCCGCAGATCTCGCTGATCATGGGTCCCTGCGCGGGCGGCGCCGTCTACTCCCCGGCGATCACCGACTTCACCGTCATGGTCGACCAGACCTCGCACATGTTCATCACCGGACCCGACGTGATCAAGACGGTCACCGGTGAAGAGGTCGGCATGGAGGACCTCGGCGGTGCGCGGACCCACAACACGCGCAGCGGCAACGCGCACTACCTCGCCTCGGACGAGCAGGACGCCATCGAGTACGTGCGGGCGCTGCTCTCCTACCTGCCGAGCAACAACCTGGACGAGCCGGAGATCTTCGAGTCGGACGCCGAGCTCGCGGAGCCCGACGCGCACCTGGACACCCTGATCCCGGACTCGCCGAACCAGCCGTACGACATCAAGAAGGTCGTCGAGACCGTCGTCGACGAGTTCCTCGAGGTGCAGCCGCTCTACGCGACGAACATCGTGGTCGGTTTCGGTCGCGTCGAGGGCCGGCCGGTGGGCGTGGTCGCCAACCAGCCGATGAGCCTGGCCGGCACGCTCGACATCGCCGCGTCCGAGAAGGCGGCACGGTTCGTCCGGACCTGCGACGCCTTCAACATCCCGGTCCTCACGTTCGTCGACGTGCCCGGCTTCCTGCCCGGCACCGGACAGGAGTGGGACGGCATCATCCGGCGCGGCGCCAAACTGATCTACGCGTACGCGGAGGCGACGGTCCCCAAGGTCACCGTGATCACGCGTAAGGCGTACGGCGGTGCCTACGACGTGATGGGCTCCAAGCACCTCGGCGCCGACGTCAACTTCGCGTGGCCGACCGCGCAGATCGCGGTGATGGGCGCCCAGGGCGCGGTCAACATCCTCTACCGGGGCGAGCTCGCCGCGGCTTCGGACCCGGTCGCACGCCGGGCCGAGCTCATACAGGAGTACGAGGACACGCTCGCGAACCCGTACATCGCGGCCGAGCGCGGTTACGTGGACGCGGTCATCCAGCCGTCACAGACCCGCGCCCAGGTCACCCGGGCGTTGCGGATGCTGCGCACCAAGCGGGAGACCCTGCCGCCCAAGAAGCACGGCAACATCCCGCTGTAACTCCGGCTCCGCTTCGCGGCGATTCGCGTGCTACGGGGTACCCGCGGGGAGCCACTGACCGGCCAGCAGGAAGGCGCCGGCCAGCAACGCCACCAGGTTCACCACCAGGAAGAGGCCCACCCAGAACACGGCGGGCAGGTGCGTGAGGCGGCTGAGCTGGTCGGCGTCCGAGTCACGCATCCGGCCGCGGCTGCGCAGCTTCTGCAGCTCGAAGACCGGCCGGACACCGCCGAAGAGCAGGAACCACACCCCCGCGTACGCGAAGACGGCCTGCACCTGGGCAGACGCGTACCAGGAGACCGCGAACACGATCGCGCCGGTGATCACGAGCGAGACCACGCCGAACAGGTTCCGGATGTTGATCAGCATGAGGAGCAGCAGCACCACGGCGAGCCAGAGCAGCAACGTGATCCGGTTGCCGCCGAGCAGCCAGGCGCCGAGCACACCCACCAGGGACGGCGCGATGTAGCCGCCGAGCAGGGTGAGGATCATCCCGGGTCCGGTCGGGCGGCCGGCCGACAGGGTCAGGCCGGACGTGTCGAACTCGAGCCGGATGCCCCGCAGCCTGCGCCCGGTCAGCAGCGCGAACAGCGCATGCCCGCCCTCGTGCGCGATCGTGACGGCGTTGCGGGCGACCCGCCACACCGGCCTGAACGCGACCGCGAGGAACCCGGCCACCGCGGTGAGAAGCACCAGCAAACCGGGTGGATCGGGCTGAGCTCCGAGGAGTTGATCCCACAGGTCAGTCACACCGTCGATCGACAACACGCCGGGGACTGTAGCCGATCAGGCTATGCGCGGCGTCGCGCCACCACTTTCACCGGCTCGGGTCGGGGCCGGCGCAGGTTGCGGAACGCGAGCACGCCACCGGCAACCACGGCCAGGGCGGCGACGAGCAGGAACGCCAGGACCGGGCCGGCGGCAGCGATGAGGATCGCCAGGTCCGCCACCGCGACCAGCATCCAGAGGGCCAGAGTCGGCTTACTGCCGTGTCGTCGGCAGTTCATGATGCACCTCCATCCGTGACTCTGGATCTACTACCCAGCCGTCCCGATCTCACGCATGGAGGTGCGGATCACCCGGCCCGGAAGCCCTCGTAGATCGCCGCGAGGTCCTTCTTCGCCGCGTCCCAGTCACCCGGAGACGTGTACCAGGAGAGGCTCCAGGTGGTGTCGTCGATCGCGAACACCCGGCGGACCACGTGCTGCTCGTTGCCGCTGTTGGTGGTGTAGTAGTACTCCCAGTCGGCCGCGTCACCGTGGAAGTCGACCTCGTTCACGCCGACGTTGTTGTAGTTCCGGTAGTGGCTGGTGCTCTGCTCCTGCCAGTACTCGCCCGGGTCGTCCAGCTCCTGGTTCACCCGGTTGATGATCAGCAGCCGGTTGTCAAAGTTCACCCGCGTCTCGCTGCCGCCGCCGCTGACCGAGGCGCCCTTCGGCACCGGGAGGCTGAAGCCGGACCCGTTGTAGGTCCGCCAGCCGCTCGGGGTGCCACCGGCCGCCGAACTGGCCGCCGCAGAGGGGCTGCTCGCCGCCGGAGCTGCGGTGGAGCCCTTGGCCGGAGCGGAACTGCTGTCGCTCGCCGGATCACCGGCAGCCGCGGCGCCGCCCTTGACGGGCGTCGCACCGGTGGAGCCCTCGGCGTCGCTCCCGAACGCCTGGGCCACGATGATGCCGATCAGCAGCAGGAACGTGAGCACGATCCCGAGCCCGACGGCGGCCTGCCGGCGGGTCAGCGTGGTGCCGAGAATCGTGATGCCACCGCGCCGCTCCGGCGGACGCATCTGCATGGGCGTCCACGCCGGACGGCTGGGCCGCTCGAATCCCGGCGCCGAGCCACCGGCTCCGCCGCCCACCCCACCGACTCGGCCGCTCGCCCCGCCGACTCCGCCGCCCGCCCCGCCGACGACCCGCGTCGCGGAGTCCGCGTCCGAGCCGAGCGGCGCCCGCCGAGGCCCTGGAGGCGACAGCGGCGCGACGACGGCGGTCCGGTCGTCGATGGCAGGCCCGCGCCCGGCAGCGCCGTTCGCGGCCGTGTCCCGGCGGGCCGGCCTGCGACCGGTCATGTCGCCGCCGACGACAGTGGTCTTGTCCGCGTCCGCCGGGTTGTTCAGCACGGCCGGGTTGGTCAGGAGAGCCGGGTTGCTCAGCATCGTGGTTCGGTCGCTGTCCGCGGGCTTTCCGACGACCGTGGTCCGGTCGGCGTCCGGCGGGGCAGCGGCGGTCGCCGGCTCGTCAGCGGCCCCGGACGTGCCGGCAGTCTCCGCCTTCGCGTCGGACTCCGGCGCGCCGGCGGTCTTCGCGTTCCCGGCGGTTTCCGTCGTGTCGGCGCTCTCCGCGTTCCCGGCGGTTTCCGTCGTGTCGGCGTTCTCCGCCTTGTCAGCGGCCCCCGCCGTCGGGGAGGCCTCGGGCACGCCGACCGCTTGTGGTTCCTCGGCAGCCTCCGGCTTGTCGGCAGCCTCCGCCTTGTCAGCCGGTCCCGCCTTGCCGGTCTCGGTCTTGCCGGCGGTTTCAGGCTTGCCGGTGATCTCGCTCTTGCCGGCGGTCTCAGTTTTGCCGGTCGCGGTCTCGGTCTCGCCGACGGTCTCACTCTTGCCGGCGGCCGCAGCCTTGCCGGCGGTCGCAGTCTCGTCAGCGGTCGCAGCCTTGTCGGACGTCGCAGCCTTGTCCGCGGCATCCGAGCCTGCCGTCGCCGGCTCGGCCAATTCAGAGACCGGCTTCGTCACGGCCGGCGCGGCCTTCTCCGCGGCGGAGTCCACCACCTTCGCGGCGGACTCAGGCTGGTCAGCGGCCGGCTCGGCCACAGCAGCGCCGGACGTCGCAACGCCTGACGCAGCGACGCCGGGCTTCCCGACTGCCGGCTCAGCGGCACCGGACTCCCCGGCCACCGACTCAGCGCCGGCTGAACCACCGGCGACCGACTTCGAAGTGTCCGCCTCGGACGATTCCGAGGCCTTCGCCGCGGAGTCAGCTCCGGGCGACTCGGCCGCAGGATCCGAGGGCCCCACCCCGGAGACCGAAGGCTTGACCTCGGAAGGCGAGGCCGACGGCGACGTCTCGGCTCCCACGCCGGATTTCGCCGCAGCCGGCACGACCGGAGCAGCGGCAGAGCTCGGAACCGACCCGGAATCCTTCGCCGGAACGGACGCGTCCTTCTCGACCGCCGGCTTCTGCGCGGGAACCGACAATTCCGGCTTCTCACCCTTGGTCTCAGGAGACGCGCCGGAGTCCACAGAGGCCGGCGCAGCAGCGGCCGGGGACTGAGCCTCCGCCGCGGGCACGACAGGGTAGGCGCCGGTCGCCGCCGCCAGTGAACGCTCGTGCTCCGGCGCGGCCTTCTTACGCCGGTTCGCCGCCACGTCAGCAGCCGTGAACCCGATGCGCGTCGGCGCACTCGAAGCCACCCCGTGAACCCGCCCCGGATTCCGGCCACCGTCCTGCGGCGACCCCGGCACCCCACCGCGAGGCGCGACACCACCACGCGGCGCACCGGGCACGCCACCCCGCGGACCAGCCTGCGGGCCAGCCGGCATTCCAGGCTGCTGGCCGGGCGGCATTCCACCCTGCTGGGCGCCGGGCACGCCACCCCGCGGACCAGCCGGCGTTCCACCCTGGGGCACTCCGGGCACCCCGCCACGAGGGCCGGACTGCACACCGCGGGGCGGATAACCCGTACCCGAATGGTGGTCTTGAACCGGGGGTGTGTCGACGCGCGTCGCGTCCAGCGGCTTCGGGGGCTGCGGGCCACGGGCCGGAGGCTCGCCGGGCACGGGGCCACCGACCGGCGCCTTGCCCGGCGCGAAGATCGGGGGGCGACCGGGCGGCGGCGTGTTGGCCACCGGCGGACGCGGCGTCGGCACGACCGGGGCCGAACCGGTGGCGGTCCCCCAGCCGGAACCGGGCAGCACCGGCGGGCCACCGGGACCGCTCGGCAGTGACGGTCGCTCCCGGCCGACGCCGGGGCGGCGCATGGTCGGGCTCATCGGGAAGGCGATCTTCGATCGCCGGCCGGCCGCTCGCGCCAGCAGGCGCTCGGCCTCCTCCGCATCGATACGGTGGGCGGGATCCTTGCGCAGCAACCCGTTGAGTACGGGTTTGAGCGGTCCCGCGTTCCGAGAAGGAGGAACATTTTCGGTCGCCAGTGCGGCGAGCGTGGCGATCGCGGACGGCCGCGCGAACGGCGACTGACCCTCCACGGCGGCGAACAGCGTGGCGCCCAGCGACCAGAGGTCGGCGGCCGCGCCCGCGGTGCCGTCCCGGGCGCGCTCGGGAGCGATGTAGGCCGGGGAGCCCAGCACGAGACCGGTGCGGGTCACGTTCGGGTCGCCGGGGACCGTCGCCAGACCGAAATCGGTCAGCACGACCCGGCCGTCGTGGCCGAGCAGCACGTTGCCCGGTTTGACGTCACGGTGCACCACGCCGGCGCGGTGCGCGGCCCGCAGCGCGTTGAGCACGCCGAGACCGATCTCCGCGGCCCGGACCGCGTTGAACGGCCCGTCCTGAGCCAGCGTGTCCTGCAGCGAGCGGGACGCCACGTACTCCATGACGATCCACGGGTCGTCGGCGGTCCGCAGCACGTCGAAGACGCGCACCACGTTGATGTTGTTGAGCCGGGCGATGGCGCGTGCCTCACGCAGTGAACGCTCGCGCATCTCCTGCCGCTCAGCCGGGGTGAGCCCCGGCGGCGGAACGAGTTCCTTGATGGCCACGTCCCGGTGCAGGACGACATCGGTCGCCCGCCAGACACGCCCCATCCCGCCCTGACCGAGCGGCGCGACGAGCCGGTAACGATCAGCGACAACGAGTGGGGGAGAAGAAGACATCACGCAGAAAATACCTGGTTCTGTCGAGCGGCCGCGAATTGATCAGCCGAGTGTGGGACACGTGTCACCGGATCTCCGGCCACCCGTCGTACGCTCGGTTGATGAATGAGGAACCGCTGGTCAGCGTCGTACGAGGAAGCCTAGACGATCATGAGCTGGCCGCGCTGGCCGCCATCCTGACATCTCGATCCACTTCGGTCAATTACGAAACACCGTCACAACCGGTCTCGGAGTGGAGCAGATCAGCACGGCCGACCGGCGCGGCACGTGGCTGGCGGGCCTCCGCCCTCCCTCGCTGACGGCTGTCCACAGGGGGCAGTCATACGCGCCGTGACCGGATAACCTCGGAGAGGTGACCCTTTCATGGCCGGGCGACGCTTGTCACATCGAGGCGGACCTCCTCGCCATGGAGGAGGTCGCCGCCCGCCTGGCCGGCGCCGTGGAGCGGGATTACGCACCCGAGGCGGTCACCGTGAGCAGCACGATGCTCACCCGGCTGCCGGCGGCGGATCGCACGTTCAGCGAGCTGGGCCTCTTCGTGCACGCCCACGAGCGTGCGCAGGAGGCGACCCTGCAGAACGTCTACCACTACGCCAACGGGACATATGGTCTCGCCGACGCGGTCCGGGAGACGAAATCCCGGTACGCGGCGAGTGACGCGGCCGTGGAGGCCGGTCTGCTGCGGCACGCGCCATGATCTCCGCGACCGGCGGTGGCGGCGGCACCGACTGGGCATCGCTGCGCGTCGACCAGATGTGGGAGATGCTCGCGTCCCACGACTCGTCGGCGTATGCGCGGCTGAGCGGCGGCTGGCGGCGATCCCACGAGTTGGTCCTCTCGCACATTTCACAAGTCCGGGCGTACCGGGCAAATCTCGTGGCGGCCTGGCCGCCGGAGGGCAGCGCCGCGGCAGCCGCCTATTTCGCCCGCCTGGACGCGTTGATCGCCAATCTGGAGGAGACCCACGAGGCCGCGATCGCCAACCACCGGGCGTTCACCGGGGCCAGCTCCGCGATCGAGGCGGCCCGGCGCGAGATGGCCGAGATCCACCGGGAGCACGCGGCGAACCAGGCGCTGCTCGCGGCGTTCGCCGAGGAGAAGAGGCTGTACCAGCTGACCCCGGGCAAGGCGCGCGGTGTGCCGCCACGGCGACCGGTTCCCCCAGGGCGGCAGGAGGGGCTGGAGGCTCGGGCGCGGGCGGTCATGCAGGCGTTGAGCACGGAACTGGCGCAGGCGCAGACGGCGCTGGTGGTGCCGCCGCGTTACCGGCCGGCGGTGGTGGGCGATCGGTTCCCGCTGCCGGTCAACGCGCCGGAGCTGTCCCGCAGCCGTGGCCTGTCGACGGAGGCCGCGGAGCCACGGACCTCCGGGCAGCACACATCTGATCCGCGGGCATCAGATGGGCGGGCACCGCAGCCGCGAGCCTCGGGTCAGCGGGCACCGGAGCAGCGCGCATCCGATCAGGGGGCGCCGGGTCAGCGGGGTCCCGTCGCGGCTCGGACCGGGAAGACCGCGCCGGCAACCGCCCGGAATCCGGCCTCCAACCTCCCCGGAAGCCCCGCGACCCCTTCCGCCGAGCGTGCCCAGGGTGTGATCGGCAGACCCGGCCCCGAAGCCACGGCCTCCCGGACCACCCCGGCCCGGCAGTCCCACCCGATCGAACCGGCGACCGGCATCAGACCGGTGAACGGGATCATCGGCGCCACCGCCGCCACCGGCCACCCGGACCAGCGCACCCCCCGCGTCAACCCGATCGGCGGCGTGATCGGCAGGCAGCCCGCCGCACCCCGGCACGACGACCACCCCCGCCCCCGCCGGCCGGCCCACGACGACCCCTGGGAGACCGACACCGGCGTGAACCCGGTCCTCTCTCCCCCGCCGGAGACACCGATAGATCCCGGCCCCGCCCTCGGAAGCCCTCGAAACGACCGCCAAAACGGCTGAAACATGCCGCTTGCGCCCACGGGCCCACTACCGCGCCTTGTAGTGTCCTTTCCCGTGCAGAACGACATCACGTACCGCCTGATCCTCGCCTCGGCCAGCCCGGCCCGCCGTGCCCTCCTGACCGGCGCGGGCATCGACGCCGAGGTCATCGTGAGTGGCGTGGACGAAAGCGTCGTCGAGGCCGAGGACGCGCACACACTCTGTCTCGCGCTGGCCCGGATGAAGGCCCGCACGGTCGCCGCCGACCTCCCGGCCGACCCCGGCGCGCTGGTGCTCGGCTGCGACTCGGTGCTGGCGTTCGAGGGCGAGATCTTCGGCAAGCCGGCGAGCCCCGAGGAAGCGGTGAAGCGCTGGTCCGCGATGCGCGGCAAGTCCGGCGTCCTGCACACCGGTCATCACCTGACCGGGCTGGTCAGCGGCTTGCAGGCGGAGTCGGTCGGCACGACGGTGGTGCACTTCGCGGACGTGAGCGACGCCGAGATCGAGGCGTACGTGGCGTCCGGCGAGCCGCTCCAGGTGGCCGGCGCGTTCACCCTGGACGGCCGGGGCGGCGCGTTCGTGGAACGGATCGAGGGCGACCCGGGCAACGTGATCGGCCTGTCGCTGCCGCTGCTGCGCACCCTCCTCGCCGAGATGGGTGTCCCCATCACCAGCCTCTGGCGGAAGTAAAAGTTAATCCAGAATCACACCGCTGCGGCAGAAACCGAGCCGAACGACCGTTAGGCTCTACCCGTGCGGAAGATATTGATCGCCAACCGTGGCGAGATCGCCCTCCGGGTGATCCGGGCCTGCAAGGACGCCGGCCTCACGAGCGTCGCCGTCTACGCCGACAGCGACCGGGACGCGCTGCACGCGCGAGCAGCCGATGAGGCGTGGGCGCTGGACGGCGAGACAGCCGCCGACACCTACCTGCGCATCGACAAGCTGCTCGACGTGGCGGCTCGGAGCGGCGCCGACGCGGTCCATCCCGGTTACGGGTTCCTCTCCGAGAACGCCGAGTTCGCCCAGGCCGTACTCGAAAAGGGTTTGATCTGGATCGGCCCGTCGCCTCAGGCGATCCGGGACCTCGGTGACAAGGTGACGGCGCGGCACATCGCGCAGCGGGCCGGCGCGCCGCTGGTGCCCGGCACGCCGGATCCGGTGGCCGACGCGTCGGAGATCATCGCGTTCGCCGAGGAGCACGGCCTGCCCGTGGCGATCAAGGCGGCGTTCGGCGGTGGCGGCCGGGGGCTGAAGGTGGCGCGCACCATCGAGGAGATCCCGGCGCTGTTCGAGAGCGCGACCCGGGAGGCGGTGGCCGCGTTCGGCCGCGGCGAGTGCTTCGTCGAGCGTTACCTGGACCGGCCCCGGCACGTCGAGGCCCAGGTCATCGCGGACACCCACGGCAACGTCGTGGTGGTCGGCACGCGGGACTGCTCGCTGCAGCGCCGGCACCAGAAACTCGTCGAGGAGGCCCCGGCGCCGTTCCTCAGCGACGAGCAGCGTTCCAAGATCCACGAGAGCGCGAAGGCGATCTGCCGGGAAGCCGGCTACTACGGCGCCGGCACCGTGGAATACCTGGTCGGCCAGGACGGCACCATCTCGTTCCTCGAGGTCAACACGCGTCTGCAGGTCGAGCACCCGGTCAGCGAGGAGACCACCGGCATCGACCTGGTCCGCGAGCAGTTCCGGATCGCCGCCGGCCTCCCGCTTCCCATCACCACCGACCCGGTGCCACGCGGCCACGCGATCGAGTTCCGGATCAACGGCGAGGACGCCGGCCGCAACTTCCTGCCCGCCCCCGGCACGGTCACCGAGCTGACCTGGCCGTTCGGCCCCGGCGTGCGGGTCGACTCGGGCGTCGAGAAGGGCAGCGTGATCGGCGGCAACTTCGACTCGATGCTCGCCAAGATCATCGTCACCGGCGCAACCCGGGCGGAAGCTCTCGAACGCTCCCGCCGCGTCCTCGACGAGACGGTCATCGAGGGCATCGCCACGGTCCTGCCGTTCCACCGCGCGGTCATCCGCGACGAGGCGTTCACCGGCGAGCCGTTCACCGTGCACACCCGGTGGATCGAGACCGAGTGGGACAACACCGTGCCGCCGTTCGCCGCGCCGGCCGCCGCAGCCGGCGAAACCGCCGAACGCGAGACCGTCGTGGTCGAGGTGGGCGGCAAGCGCATCGAGGTCCGTCTTCCCAAGACCTTCTTCTCCGGTACGGCCTCAGCCGCCCCCAGGCGCAGCGCGAGCCGTCCCCGAGCCGGATCTGCGGGCGCCACCTCCGCGGCGACCAGCGGCGGGCTGACCGCCCCGATGCAGGGCACGATCGTCAAGGTCGCCGTGCAGGACGGCGACGAGGTGGCCGAGGGCGACACGATCGTGGTCATCGAGGCGATGAAGATGGAGCAGCCGCTGCAGGCGCACCGCGCCGGCACGGTCTCCGGCCTGACCGTCGAGGTCGGCACCACCATCACGGCGGGCACGGTGATCTGCGAGATCGCCTGACCGCAGCGGGCGTGGTAGCGCGGACCCTCGGGGACTGCGCAGGGGATTACCAGGGCGGGCCGCCGATACGGGACCTACCGGCGGCCCGCGCCGCGTCGCCGGGGAATCCGAGACCCGGCGGCACGGGCAGTCCCCACCGTACGCCGCGGACCCGCCGGCATCGAAAACCAGGCGCGCAGGGGTGAACTTCGGACGTAACGTGTCCGTCGTCACGACGGATAGTGCCGCGAGAACGTGCATGGTGTAACCGGACGCTGACAGCACAGCGCACTCTCAGCTACGACCACGCACAATGCCGTGAGCCCCGAAGCCGCGAGGTGACCTGCCGATGACCGAACTGTTGACCATGCTGGCCACGCCCGCGTGGGCGTACCTCGCCCTGTTCGGATTCCTCGCGGTGGACGCTCTGGTGCCGGTCGTGCCCATCCAGGCCATCATGATCACCTCTGGGGCGCTCACTGTCTACGGCAATCTCGATCTGCCCGCGGTGATCGCGGTGGGTGCGGTCGGCATGTTCACCGGGGACGCCGTGGCCTTCGCGCTCGGCCGGTCGACCGGTGCCCGTTTGAGCGCATTACGCGAACGATTCGCGCCGCGCGGCGACGATTCCGAGCCCGGCCGGACCCGCCGCGCCGCCGAACGGTTCACCCGGGGCCTGCGCCGGCCCGGCCCGCTCGTCATGCTGCTCTGCCGGTTCGTGCCGGGCGGCCGGATGGCCGCCGGCTACCACGCGGGCCGTACCGGGTACCCGGTGAAGCTCTTCGCCGCCTACGACGGCCTGGCGTCGATCTGCTGGGCGAGTTACGGCGGCCTCGTCGGTCATCTCGGCGGGACCGCGATCACCCAGTCGGCGTGGCGGCTGTTCGCCGTCGCCGCCACCGCCGCTGTCGTCTTCGGCACGGCCGGGTGGATCCTCGCCCTCTTCGGCGGCGGACCGGCCCCGGAGAACGAGGAGCCGGCCGCCGGCCCGACGACGCCTACTGAATCTCGTGCTGCATCAGCTGGCGTGCCGCTTCCGCGATCGACCCGGAGAGCGACGGATAGATCGTGATCGTGTGCGCCAGCTGATCCACCGTCAGGTTGTTCTCGATCGCCATGGTGATCGGCAGGATCAGCTCGCTCGCCTTCGGCGCCACCACGACCCCGCCGACGATCTGCCCGGTCGCCGGACGGCAGAACAGCTTCACGAAACCGTCCTGCAGGCCGGCCATCTTGGCCCGGGCGTTCCCGGTCAGCGGCAGCATCACCTGACGCGCCGGGGTACGGCCGGAGTCCACCTCGTTCTGCGACACCCCCACCGTGGCCAGCTCCGGATCGGTGAAGACGTTCGCCGAGACGGTCCGCAGCCGTAGCGGCGCCACCGCCTCGCCCATCGCGTGCCAGATCGCGATCCGGCCCTGCATCGCGGCGACGCTCGCCAGCGGCAGCACACCGGTGCAGTCACCGGCGGCGTAGATGCCCGGCACGTTCGTCCGCGACACCCGGTCCACCGTCACGTAGCCGCCGTCGCCGACCGCCACGCCGTACTCCTCGAGGCCGAGGTCCGCGGTGTTCGGGATGGCGCCGACCGCGATCAGCGCGTGCGACGCCTCGATCACCTTGCCGTCGCCGAGGGTCACCTGGACGCCGTCGCCGGTGTTCACCACGGACTTGCCGCGGGCCTGACTGAGGATGATCATGCCGCGGTCGCGGAACACCCGCTCGATCGCCATGGCCGCGTCCGCGTCCTCGTGCGGCATCACCCGCTCGCGGCTCGACACCAGCGTCACCTGCACACCCATCGCGAGGTACGCGCTGGCGAACTCGGCGCCCGTCACACCGGAACCGATCACCACGAGGTGGGTGGGGAGCTCGGTCAGGTCGTACACCTGACGCCAGTCCAGGATCCGCTCACCGTCCGGGCGCATCGAGGAGAGCACCCGCGGGGTGGCGCCGGTGGCCAGCAGGACGGTGTCCGCCTCCACCGCGTACGTCTCCCGGCCCTCCGGGGTGATCAGTACCTGATGGGTGTGACCGAGCCGGTCCTCGCCGAGTTTCGCCCGGCCCCGGACCACGTCCACACCCGCCTTGATCAGCTTGGTCTGGATGTCGCCGGACTGCGCCAGCGCCAGCGATTTCACCCGCTGGTTCACCGCCGCGGCGTCGACGCTCACGCCGTCCAGGCCGGCCGACCGGATGCCGAACCGCTCGTTGTGCCGGTACCCCGTCATCACCTCCGAGCTGGCGATGAAGGTCTTGGACGGGACGCAGTCGGTGAGCACGCACGCGCCACCGGGCCCGTCCGCCTCCACGAGCGTCACATCCGCGCCGAGCTGGGCCGCGACCAGGGCCGCTTCGTAGCCTCCCGGCCCTCCACCGATGATCACGATCCGACTCACGACTACCAGACCTCCAAAACGCCGCTGAGTTTTCCCGGCTTTCCCGCGGGGGAAAATCCCGGCAAAACCGGTTGAGAAGTGCCGACACGCACGTTCTATATTCTCACCACCCCCTGTTCCGGCTAGTGTCGTCGCCGTGCGTCACTACGCCGCGTATGGCTCGAACCTGGATCCCGCCCGCATGCGGGCCTACTGTCCGCACTCGCCGATGGTCGGCGTGGGGTGGATCGAAGGCTGGCGCCTCACCTTCGCCGGTGAGGGAGATATGGGCTGGGAGGGGGCGGTAACCACGGTCGTCGAGTCACCGGGCGACCGGGTGTTCGTCTCCCTCTACGACGTCCACCCGTGGGACGCGGCACAGCTCGACGAGGTCGAGGGCGTGACAGCGGGGGCGTACCAGAAGCTCACCGTGCGTGTATCGACACTTGACGGCGACGTGCCCGCCTGGATCTACGTCTTCGCCGGTTACGAGGGCGGCCTGCCCACCGCGTGGTACCTCTCCGAGATCGCCAACGCGGCGGAGAAGGCGGGCGCGCCCGACGACTACGTCGCCGAGTTGCGCTCCCGCCCCACCGGGACATCCTCGCCCGAGGTGTAGCCCGGTTCTAACCCCTGGTCACCGTGGTCTGGTAGACGTTCGCGCGGTAGAGCGCGGTCATCCCGACCTTGAAGTACAGGCTCGCGGCGTCGGTCGGGTTCGCCAGATCGACGCCGAGACCGGCCTTCGCGTGCCCCCGCGCCGCGTACCCGGCGAAGGCGCGGCGGAGAAGAGCTTCCCCCAAACCCCGCTTGCGGTACGGGCGGAGCACCGCCAGCGACCGCACCCATCCCTCGTCGTTCGACTCGTCGCCGCCCGATCCCCCGGACTGCAGGACTCCCGCGACGACCCCGTCCACCTCGGCCACGAACCATTCGTCGAAGCGGACACCGGACTCGGCGCTGATCTTCGCCTGCCAGTCCCGGTAGCTCAGCGCCTGATGGTCGGAGTCCCGGAACGCCTCCTCGACGACCGCGTGGAAGCGGCGCATCTCGTCATCGGCACGGACCGGCCGCACCGTGACGCCCTCCGGCGCCGCCGGCGGCTCGTGCGCGACGCCGGCGAGCGGCATCTGCATCCGGGCGTGCTGCTTCAGGAAGACGAAGCCGGCGCCGGTGAGCGCCTCGATGTACGCCGTCTCGGTCGGGATCGCCCCGGCCCGCACCGTGTAGACGTCGTGGCCCAGCTCCGCGGCGCGCTCCACCATGCGCGCCATCAGCAGGCGCAGCAGCGGCCGTTGCGCCGGCAGGCCGGTCTCCGGGTGCACGTAGACCTCGGCGAAGTCGCGGGCCTGACCGGTCGGGTTCCGCGGGTACGCCCAGCCGGCGGTCCCGCCCGCCGGATCGATCGCGAGCCAGCAGTCCCGGCTCATGTCGGTGTTCGGCCCGGTCAGCTCCTCGTGCACCTCGTCGAGGGTGAAGTCGGGCTCCCCCACCGCGGCGATGTCACTGGCGTGCACGAGGGCGAGGATGGCGGGCGCGTCGGCGAGGGTGGGACGGCGCAGCGACCAGCCGGGTGGGAGATCGGACATCCCGGCATCGGACCATCCCCGCGCGTCGGCCCGCCACCGATTTTCGGCAGCCGGTTTATCAACGCTCCTCAGGTGCTTTTTCGTGCTTCCGCACGCTTCAGCGGGCCAGCCGGTGGCCCAGCGATTCGAGCAGGCCGGCGAACTCCACCCGCTCACTGCGGTCCAGCGCCGCGTAGGCCTGCCCGGCCATCGAGTTCGCCACCGCCTCGGCCCACATCAGCCGCCGCACCAGCGGACCGGCCGGCGGATAGGGCGGCTGCCACCCGAACGCCACCGCCCCGGTCTCTCCGTCCGGCCCCGCGATGATCGCTTCGAGCGGGGTGAGACCACTCGCCCGCACCGCCATGACGTGCACACCCTGCCGATGCTCGTGCAGCAGGTGCAGCAGCACGGCGGCCCGCGCGCCGGGCGCCGGATCCGGCACCGGCATCGCCCGCCACGCCGCGAACAGGGTCAGTCCCGCCGCGTCGACAGCGTCCACGACGCGGCCGGCAAGTTCCAGAAGACGAGCAATCCGAGGGTACGGCCCCAGCTGCTCCCCACCCCACGCACACAGCTCGTGCAGATGCCAGGTGGCGACCTCCACCGGCGCCGACGTCTTGGCCGTCGCCTCCCACCCGTCGGTGACGGCCTCCGGAGCGATGAAGGCAAGCGCCGCCGCCACCGTCTCCGGCCGCACCTCACCGAGCGCCCCGGCCCGCGCCGACACGTGATAGGCCCACCCGGACAGCCCGAGCAGCCGGGCCCGGCGCAACGTCTGCGGTGACTCCGCGAAGGCTCCGACAATCGCGGCGAGTCCGGCCTTGGTGTTGGCGGCAGCCTGTTCGGGGGTCACCTGCCCGATTCTGCCCTCCCCGCCCCGTTAAAGAAAACGCTCCCGCGCTCACTCCCCTCACTCCTTCCCCGCCGTGGAAGCGGCGGCCGGGAGAGTAACCGGGTCAGGAGGGCGCGAGGTCGTCGAGCGCCGCCTGGACGTCGCCCACCCGGCGGCGGGCCGCGGCGGATTCGCGTTCGGCGGTGCGGCGGGCCAGTTTGCGGCGGGCCACGTCGGCGACGGCCTCGGTGCGGCGGCGTTCCAGTTCGGCCAGCTCGGCGTCCAGGTCCTCGACCAGATGCCCGGCGTCCCGCTCGGCCGTCTCGGCACGCTCCAGCTGCGCGTCGGCCCGCCGCTCCGCCGCCAGCGCGGTAGCCATCTCGCGCTCCAGCTCCCGCCGCTTCCGTTCGAGCTCCCGCCTCCGCTGCTCAGCCTCCCGCTGCCGCCTCTGGGCAGCAGCCCGCTCCCGAGCCCCCTCAGCACCGCCGGCCCCAGCAACGCCGGCAGACGCCCCGCCGGGCCCGTCCGGGCCGCTGCCGGACCAGTCGCTCTCGGCGGCGGCGCTGCCGTCAGCCCAGCCTTCGGCTTCGCCGCCCGCGCTTCCGGCCTCGACGCCGCGAGCCCGCTCCTCGGGGGACAAATCCGAAATATCCGCCTCGGCGGTGTCCGTCACGAGGCGCAGGCGGGGGCGCGGCACCTCGCCGAATCCCGCATACGTGGCCGCCCGGATCAGCCGCCCGGTGCGGACCTGCTCGGCGATCTCCGGCTCGGCGAGCGCCGCGGTCAGCGTCGCCTCCACCTCCCCCAGCGGGAGCCGCGCGGCCGGAACCCCCGCCGCGACGGCGAGCTTGCGGGCCGCCGCGACCATCGCCGAGACGAACTGGCGGCGCTGAGTGGACAGTTCGCGCAACTGGTCACCCTGCAGGTCGCGCTGGGCCGAGCGCAGCGCCGATGAGAGCTCGACCAGCTCCTCGATCAGATCCGGGCGCTTGATCGCGAGCAGATTGACCACCCAGGCGGCCACGGTCGGCTTCTTCAGGGCGGCGAGCCGCTTGGCCGCGTCCCGGTCGCCGGCCTTGCGGGCCTCCTCGATCGCGGCGGAGCGGGTCGCCACGAAGCCGTCCGGCGGCTCCTCGTAGAGCCGCCGCACGCTGTCGTCGATGCCGGTGTCCACGTCAGTTCAGCACGGTGCCGGGTGCCACCTGCTGGAACGTCGTCTCCGAGAAACTCTCCAGGTGTTTGCCGTAGACGGCCGAGCCGCGCTCGTTGAGCAGCCCGTCGTGCAGCGCGTACGCCCGGGCCGGCCGCACCGACCGGACGAACTCCAGCGACTCGGCGATCGTGGCCCACGGCGCGTTCATCGGCACGAACAGCGTGTCCACATCCACGTCGCCGGGCCGCACGAACGAGTCACCCGGGTGGTAGACGTTCGTGGCGCCGTCGTCGATCAGGAACCCCAGATTCGCGAAGACCGGCACGTACGGATGAATGATCGCGTGCTGCCCGCCGTACCCCCGGATCCGGAAGCCGGCGGCCTGGAACTCCTCGCCCGCCGCGACCGCGGTGGTCGCCTCGGCGACCTCCGCCAGCAGTGGCAGCACCGCCTCGTGCGCGAAGATCCGCAGATCGGGCCGGCGCCCGGCCGCGGCCGTGACCGCCGCGACGTCCAGGTGGTCGAAATGCTCATGGGTGATGAGCACGGCATCCGCACCGTCCAATGCGGACGACTCGGAGAATTCGCCGGGATCCACCACGAGAACTCCGGCGCCTTCGAGTCGAAGGCAAGAGTGCGTGAACTTCGTGACGCGCACGGGACCCCTCCGCCGTTCAGTGAGCATTTTCAACCTGACATCGGGCCTGAAGGCGCCAGGCCGTTGGCCGGCGCCAGCAAGCGAGGCCCTCGTCACGTTGAAAAAGACTCAATCGTTACCGGTCACCAGCCAGTCTGCCGGAACCACGCGCCGCGTGGCGTACGTCCCAACGGTCAAGCCAGAAGAGATCGGAGTGACGATGCATAAACGGGGAGCCACCAAGCTGATCGCCGCCGCACTGCTCGCGGGGGCGCTGCTGGCCGGATGCGGCGCCGGCAGCAGCGACGAGTCGGGCGCTTCGCAGGCGGAACCGGCGGTCGGCCGCGCGGACGGGGGCAATCCCGACAGCGCCGGGGGCGGCAATGCCGACAGCGCCGGCGGCGGGGAGGCGCCCCAGGCCGCCGAGGGCGCCGCCGTCCAGGGCAAGAACGCTCCGGCGCAAGCGCCGGAGCTGCGCGTCGATCAGCGCTCGATCATTTACACGGGCTCCATCACGGTACGGGTGGAGGACGTCACCACGGCGGCGGCGCGAGCGACAGGCATCGCCTCGGCGGCCGGCGGCTTCGTCGGCGGCGACGAGCGGCACAGCGGCGAGGGCGCCGACACCGCGAACCTGACGCTGCGGATCCCGGCCGCGAAGTTCAGCTCGGTCGTGGACCAGCTGGCCGGTCTCGGCACCGAGGAGACCCGCGGGATCAACACCGAGGACGTCACCGAGGAGGTCGTCGACCTGGACGCCCGGATCTCGGTGCAGAAGGCCCGGGTGGAGAGCGGCAAGAAGCTGCTCGCGCGAGCCGGCTCGCTCGACGATCTGGTGATGCTGGAGCGCGAGGTGGCCACCCGGGAGGCGGACCTGGCCTCGCTGGAGGCGAAGAAGCGCCGGCTCGCCGACCTCACCGCGCTCTCCACGATCACCGTGGTGCTGCTCGACCCGGACGCGGCGGTCAGCGACCCGGACGACGAGCCGCCGGGCTTTTTGGCCGGCCTCTCCGGCGGCTGGGACGCGCTGAAGGCGTCACTGGCCGTGCTGCTGACCGTTCTGGGCGTGCTGCTGCCCTGGCTGCTGGTCGTCGGCGTCCCGGTGGGGGCGGCCGTCTACGCGATCCGCCGGTACCGGAGGCGGCAGCTTCCGCCCCCGGCCACCACGACGCCGCCGGCCACCACCCCTTAGAACGCGCCGGACGACAGGGCCGCGAGCGCGGTGTGCGTCATGACCCGCACGCCGTACCCGATGGCGCGCTCGTCGACGTCGAAATCGCCCTGGTGGAGATCGTGGCGCACGTCCGAGCCGGGGACCGCGGTGCCCAGCCGGATCATCGCGCCCGGGACGTGCTCCAGGTAGAACGAGAAGTCCTCGCCGCCCATGCTGAGCTCGGCCTCGACCACCCGGTCGGCGCCGAGCGCGGCGCCGGCGGCACCCGCGATGATCGCCGAGGCCATCCGGTCGTTGATCACCGGGGGGACGCCGCGGATGTAGTTGACGTCCACCTCGGCGCCGGTTCCCGCGACCACGTCGTGGATCAGCTTGGTGACCAGCTCCGGTGCTTCCCGCCAGGCTTCCCGGCTGAGCACCCGGACGGTCCCGCGCACCTCGCCGGCGCCGGGGATCGCGTTGAACGCCTGGCCGGCGTGCACCGCGCCCCAGACCAGGGAGATCCCGGCGCGCGGGTCGATCCGGCGGTTCAGCAGGGATGGCACGTCGATGATGACCCGGCCCAGCGCGTGCACCAGGTCGGCCGTCAGGTGCGGCCGGGCGGTGTGCCCGCCGGGCCCGCTGAGCTTGACCTCGACCGCGTCGGCGGCCGCGGTGAACGGGCCGGAGCGGACGCCGACCAGACCGGCCGGCAGCTGCGGGTAGCAGTGCAGCGCGAAGATCGCGGAGACGTCCTTGAGGGCGCCCGCCGAGATCACCTCGGGAGCGCCGGAGGGCATCGCCTCCTCGGCCGGCTGGAAGATCAGCCGCACCCGGCCGGGCAGCTCGCCCTGCTCGTTGAGCTGGGCGAGGGCCAGGCCGAGCCCGAGCGCCACGGTGGTGTGCACGTCGTGGCCGCAGGCGTGCGCCAGCTTGTCCACGGTGCTGCGGTACGGGACGTCCTTGAGGTCCTGCAGCGGCAGCGCGTCGATATCGGCCCGGAACGCGATGGCCCGGTCACCCTCGCCGATGTCGCAGATCACCCCGTTGCCGCGCGGCAGCAGGCGCGGGGAGAGACCGGCGACGGTCAGCTCCCGGGCGATCAGCGCGGCGGTCTCGAACTCGGAGTGTGACGGCTCGGGGTGGGCGTGGATGTGCCGGCGAATCGTTACCAGCTCTGCGCCCCTCGCGGCGAGCCAGCGGTCCAGCTGGCCGGGGAGCGGGTCAGCGCCGGGAGGGGGCCCGGGCCACGACGTATCGACACCTTCCGGCGCCGTCAGAGCAGTAGTCACGTCGGCTTCCGTATTCGTTCTAGAGGTTTGTCGGGTTTGGCGACGCGCGCCAGCTTAACCCGATTTCAGTCACGCTGTGTAACGGGTGGGTAAAGAGGTCTTCGCGCCCACAGCCGAGGCAGGGCGGGCTCACGGGAGATCGTCCCGGCCCGCCAACCCCTCAACGGGTAGTGAATCGCGGAGGTGACGCGACGTACTACAGGTCCGTTGCCGACGACTCACCGATCAGAAACGTTCGACCGGCCGGTGGACGCCCCATACCCCACGCAACGTGTGGCACACCTCCCCCACCGTCGCACGCAGGCGCAACGCCTCCTTCATCAACGGTAGGACGTTCACGCTCCCGGCTGCGGCCTTTCCGAGATCCGCCAGCGCGGCCTGCACCGCCGGGTTGTCCCGCTCCGCGCGCAGCGCCGCGAGCCGGCTCACCTGGGCGGACTCGATCGCCGGGTCGACACGCAGCGGCTCGTACTTCTCCTCGCTCTCGGCGGCGAACCGGTTCACGCCGACCACCACGCGCTCACCGGAGTCGATCTCGTTGGCGATCTGGTACGCGGACTTCTCGATCTCACCCTTCTGGAAGCCCTGCTCGATCGCGTCGACCGCCGACCCGAGCTCGAAGACGCGCTCGATCAGCGCGGTCGCCTCCTGCTCGACGGCGTCGGTCAGGGCCTCCACCGCGTACGAGCCGGCGAACGGGTCCACCGTGCCGGTCAGCCCGCTCTCGTACGCGAGGACCTGCTGGGTGCGCAGCGCGAGGCGGGCGGACTTCTCGGTCGGCAGGGCGATCGCCTCGTCGTACGAGTTGGTGTGCAGCGACTGGGTGCCGCCGGCGACCGCGCCGAGCGCCTGGATCGCGACCCGGATCAGGTTGACCTCGGGCTGCTGCGCGGTGAGCTGCACGCCGGCGGTCTGTGTGTGGAACCGCAGCATGAGCGATTTCGGGTCCTTGGCGCCGAACTCGTCCCGCATGATCCGGGCCCACATCCGCCGCGCCGCCCGGAACTTCGCGATCTCCTCCAGGAGCGTGGTCCGCGCGACGAAGAAGAACGACAGCCGCGGCGCGAAATCGTCGACGGCCAATCCGGCGGCGATCGCGGCCCGTACGTACTCGATGCCGTTCGCCAGAGTGAACGCGATCTCCTGCGCGGGCGTCGCCCCGGCCTCGGCCATGTGGTAGCCGGAGATCGAAATGGTGTTCCATTTCGGGATCTCGGCCTTGCAGTAGGCGAACGTGTCGGCGACCAGGCGCAGCGACGGCTTGGGCGGGAAGATGTACGTCCCCCGGGCGATGTACTCCTTCAGGATGTCGTTCTGGATCGTCCCCTGCAGGGCCGTTCCGGGCACGCCCTGCTCCTCGGCGACCAGCTGGTAGAGCAGCAGCAGCACCGAGCCGGGCGCGTTGATCGTCATCGAGGTGGACACCTTGTCGAGCGGGATGTCCTTGAAGAGAAGCCGCATGTCGTCGATCGAGTCGATCGCCACGCCGACCTTGCCGACCTCGCCGTGGGCGATCGGGTCGTCGGAGTCGTAACCCATCTGGGTGGGCAGGTCGAACGCCACCGAGAGGCCCATCGTGCCGGCCGCCAGCAGCTGGTGGTAACGCGCGTTGGACTCCGCCGCGGTTCCGAATCCGGCGTACTGCCGCATGGTCCACGGCCGTTTCGTGTACATCGTCGGATAGACGCCGCGGGTGTAGGGATATTGACCCGGCTGTTCGTCTCCGACGCCTTGAGGAACGTCGTCGGGGCCGTAGACCGGCTTGATCGGGAACCCGGACTCTGCATTCACATCGTGATCCTAATGTTCGTTCAGGACGCCGACAGTGAGGGATTTTGCACCCTGCGTTTCCTTGCGCTCCACGGTCGGCCACGTTGCGGCTACCCACCGTCGAAGTGAGTGGAACACTCCCGCAGTGACTTTCATTGAACGCCACCCACCGGGCAAGATAGCGGGGTTGGCCGACAGCCCCTATACCCCCTCGGTGGCATCCTCAGTGACTCAGATTCCGACGTGGAGCGGTGGCAACACCTCCCCCCTCAGCGGACGTGCAGCCCCGGGCACGCTCATCGGCGGGCGGTACACGCTGCGCGCCGCGGTGGGTCACGGCGGCATGGGCACGGTGTGGCGCGCGGCAGACACGCTGCTGCGCCGTGACGTGGCGATCAAGGAGGTCATCCTCCCGCCCGGCCTGGCGCCCAGCGACCGCGACGCGATGTACGAGCGCACCATGCGGGAGGCCCGGGCCGCCGCCGCGCTCCAGCACCCGGCCGTCGTCCAGGTCTACGACGTGGTCCACGAGAACGGCCGGCCATGGATCGTGATGGAGCTGCTGGACGCGCGCAGCCTCGCCGACATGGTCATCGAGGACGGCCCGGTTTCCCCGCGCGTGGTCGCCAAGATCGGTATCGCGCTGCTCGGCGCGCTCGAGGTCGCCCACGCGCACGGCGTGCTGCACCGGGACGTGAAACCGGCGAACGTGCTGATCTGCCAGGACGGCCGCTGCGTGCTGACCGACTTCGGCGTCGCCCGGATGCCGACCGACGTGCAGCTCACCACGCCCGGCATGGTCCTCGGCTCGCCGCACTTCATCTCGCCCGAGCGGGCGATGGGCCACGACTTCGGCCCGCCCAGCGACCTGTTCTCGCTCGGCGTCACGCTCTACACCGCGATCGAGGGCCGCCCGCCGTTCGACAAGGGCGACCCGATCGAGACCATGCACGCCGTGGTCGAGGACCCGCCCGCCCCGGTGGTCCGGGCCGGCTCGCTCACCCCGGTGCTGATGGGCCTGCTGGAGAAGAACCCCGGCCAGCGGATGGACGTGCAGACCGCCCGCACGATCCTGCGCCAGCAGCTGGCCGGCCCGCTCGCCAGCAAGCAGCCGCCGCACCTGATGACCGACCCGTACTCGGTGGTCTCGTCCCGGCCGACCAGCCCGGCGCCGGCCGCCACCCAGCAGATCCCGCCGCAGATCCCCAGCCAGCCGGGCCCGGCCCAGCCCTCCGGCCAGATCGGCGGCCGGGCCATGCTCCAGCCCGGCGAGTCGCTCACCGACCACCTCAGCAAGCTGGAGTCGCAGAACTCGGGTGGCGGCCGCCGTCGCGCGCCCGAGCCCGCCGACGCCGGGTACCCGACCGGCATGATGCCGGCGCACCCGGGCACGTCCGGCGACACCACGAGCGTGATCCCGCCGCAGAACCCGTGGAACCCGTCCGGCGACCCGCGCCCCGGCACCGTGGTGATGAGCCCGGCGGCCAAGCGCCGGGCCACCATCGACAAGGTCACCACGGGCGCGCGGGAGACCGCCGGGAGACTGGTCACCACGTTCAAGTCCTGGCCGCGCAACAAGCAGCTGGCCACGTCCGGCGCCGCGGCCGCCGTGGTGCTGGTGCTGATCCTGGTCTTCTCGATGACCGGCGGCGACGACGACGCGACGCAGCAGCCGCAGGCACAGGCCGCACCGAGCGCCGCACCGGCCGCGGACACGCCGTTCGAGACGCAGGCCTTCAAGGGCAACGCGACGATCAGCGTGCAGGTCCCGGCCGGCTGGACTCGGGGGGCCGGCCAGACCTACGTCGACTACGTAAACCCGGACAACAACGCGGTCAAGGTGCGGGTGCTGCTGGAGCCGGGCTCGATCGCCCCGACCCGGTTCGTGAACGAGACCGCGCCCGGCACATTGAGGAAGTCGAAGAACTGCCCCAAGCCGTACACGCAAGGCGAGACGATCGAGGCTGAAGTCTCGGGTAACCCTGGCGCCCAGTTCGAGTACACCTGCGGCAACGGCGACGCGAAGCGTCACGGTATCTGGCGGATGACCACGGTCGGCAACAAGATGTACTCGTTCTACCTCACCGCACCGGACTCAGCCTTCGCCGAGAACCGTAAGTATTTCGACAAGATGGCTGAGACTTTCCAGATCGCTCAATAACGACGGTTTCGTGCGATGCGGGGAAGCCAGGACCGGCTTCCCCGCATCGACGTCAGCACTTGTAGTCAGCGCCGCTATTGCTCAGGAACGCATCGGAGATCCAGCCCTCCGGGTCCCCGATGGCCGCGAGGTGCACTCGTGACCACGTCGTGTACGTCACCCCGTTACGCGTGACATGGTCACCTGAGACCCAGCAGTACGGATACATCTGCGTTCCCGAGTCGAACCGATCCACCAGACCACAACTGGTGTGCGGGCCACTCCGCATCGCCACATCAGAACCAGTGACTTTGATGTAAGCGGGGTTGTGGTTGTCGGTGTCCGAGAAACCGTGAGAGCAAGAGGCGGCTGCCGGTGCTGAGGTCCCCAACACGATCAGACCAGCTGACAATGCCGTGATGACGGTTGCCGACCACGACAACGTTCGATGCATTCGCGACTTCACACCCATAACGACCTCCCCGTAATGCTGTGATTACTCAGCGTCATTACCGGCAGCTTATATCGATGTGTGCAAACATAGAAGATCTTGATAAATGCGCCTCGACGATCTACAGTCCGTGCTTCTAGGTCCTACGCCGGGTAACGCCCCTTCCGTTGTGCTATCAATCCCTGATGGCGTCCGAAGTTGATGTTGCCCTGACCGACCGGGCCGAGGCCTGGCTCGCCGATGACCCCGACCCGGCGAGCCGCGCCGAGCTCCGGGATCTGATCGACCGGCTCCCGGCCACCGCCGCGGAGCTGCGCGACAGGTTCTCCGGCCCGCTCACCTTCGGCACGGCCGGGCTGCGCGGCCCGCTGCGCGCCGGGCCGAACGGCATGAATCTGGCGGTGGTCACCCAGGCCGCGGCCGGGCTCGTCGCCTGGCTCGCCGCACAGGACGGCGAGGGGCCGCTGGTGATCGGGTACGACGCCCGGCACGGCTCCCGGGAGTTCGCCGAGCGGACCGCCCGAGTCGCGACCGGCGCCGGCCGCGAGGCGCTGCTGATGCCGCGCACGCTGCCCACGCCGGTCCTGGCCTACGCGGTGCGGGCCCTTGGCGCGGTGGCCGGCGTGATGGTGACGGCGAGCCACAACCCGCCCCAGGACAACGGCTACAAGGTCTACCTCGGCGCGGCGCTGGGCGGACCGGCCGGTGACGGCGCGCAGATCGTGCCGCCGGCCGACGCCGGCATCGAGGCGGCGATCCGGGCGGCCGGCAGCCTCGCGGCGGTGCCGCTGGGCGAGCCCGGCACCCTGCTCGGCACCGACATCGCCGACAAGTACGTGCGGAGCGCCGCCGCGGTGCTCACCGAGGGCGGCCCCCGTGACCTGCGCATCGCCTACACGCCGCTGCACGGCGTCGGCGGCGAGACCCTGGCCGCCGCGTTCCGGGCGGCCGGCTTCCCGGCCCCGGCGGTCGTGGCGGACCAGGAGCAGCCCGACCCCGAGTTCCCGACCGTGCATTTCCCGAACCCGGAGGAGCCGGGGGCGATGGACCACCTGCTCGCGCTCGCCGGCGCCGAGAAGGCCGACCTGGCGATCGCCAACGACCCGGACGCGGACCGCTGCGCCGTGGCGATCCCGGCCGGCGACGGCACGTGGCGTCCCCTGCGCGGCGACGAGCTCGGCGTCCTCCTGGCCGACCACCTGATCCGGCGGGGCGTGACCGGCACCTACGCCACCACGATCGTCTCCTCGTCGCTGCTCGGCCGTCTCAGCGCCGCGCGCGGCGTGCCCTACGCGGAGACCCTCACCGGCTTCAAGTGGATCGTCCGGGCCGCCGAGGAGCTGGCGTTCGGGTACGAGGAGGCCCTCGGGTACTGCGTCGCCCCGGCCATGGTCCGCGACAAGGACGGGATCACCGCCGCGCTCACGGTCGCCGAGCTGGCCGCCGAGCTGAAGACCGCCGGGAAGACCCTGAGCGACCGTCTCGACGAGCTGGCGGCCGAGTTCGGGGTGCACGCCACCGACCAGCTGTCGGTACGCGTCGACGACCTCACCGAGATCGGCAGGGCGATGACCCGGGCCCGGCAGAACCCGCCGACCACCCTGCTCGGCTCCCCGGTGACCGAGGTGGCCGACCTGCTCCCGGAGAACGACGTGCTGACGTTCCGCACGTCGGCCGCGCGCGTGGTGATCCGGCCGTCGGGCACCGAGCCGAAGCTCAAGGCGTACCTGGAAGTGGTGGAACCGGTCAGCGCCGCCGGGCTGGGATCGGCGCGGCAGCGGGCCGCCGCCGCACTCGTCGACCTGCGGGCGGAGATCGCAGCCACCCTGGGCGTCTGAGAAGCGAAGCTCCGCAGGCGACGGGAGTCGCAGGGCTTGACCCGGCACCCGTCGCCGGCGGCCGCCGGACGGCCGGGACCGGACGCACGTCCTCGCGCTGCCTCTCGCCGGAGAGTCAGTCCGGCGAGGACGTGGTCCGATCCGTACCCGTCAGAGGGGTTTGGGGGCGCCCAGCGCCGCCGTGATCGCCCGGCCCAGCGTGGCCACCACCAGGGCGACGCTCGGGCGCACGATGGAGTCCTCCAGCGACACGTCGCCGACGAACCCGGCGTTGCTGGCGATCTCCTCGAGCCGCTCGTGAGCCCGGTCGGCCTCGTCCGGCGGCAGTTTCAGCGCCGGTTCCATCCGGGCCGCGACGAGCAGGGTCGCCAGCGCGGCCGTGCGCTCGTCGGGAAGGGTGTTCCCGATCAGGGCGGCGGCCAGGCGCTGACGGATCTCGGCCTCGTAGGCCGGGTTGCTCGTCGGGTAACGGTGCACGTGGATCACACCGAGCTGGGTCTCGTCGACGTCACGGACCACACCCCGGTCACAGAGATCTTCCAAGACCCGGGTACGCAGCCGGTGACGCAGCCGCTGCAGCCACTGCGCCGGTGTGTGCGGCTCGTCCGCCGCGACCTTGCCCAGCACCGCGTCGGCGACCGGGTCGCCGAGCGGGGTCGCGTCGACCACCTTGAGGTAGCCGTCGGCGGCGTATGCGATCCGGTTCGCCAGTGCGAGGTCGATCAGGACGGCCGCGGCCATGCCCAGGTCAAGCCCGATGCGTGAGCCGGTCGCCTTACCGGTCTGGTCGTCGTACGCGAGGAGGAGGAGTTCCTCAGCGAGCGGGATGGGGGTCATATCTGACAACGATAGTGCTCCGAGTCACGGGATCCGATCCCCAGGTCGGTCACTTGCCCTTGCGCCCGGCTGCCAGCATGGCGTCGGCCAAACGGGCCGCCGCGTGTCCGTCGTCGAGGTCGCTGGCCCGTTCCTTGAACGCCTGGTACTGCGTGGCGTACTTCTCCACCACCTGATCCGAGGTGCGGATCGCGTCGATCACCTCGTCCGAGGTGCTCAGCAGCGGGCCCGGCGCCTCGGCCTCGAAGTCGAAGTAGAAGCCGCGCAGGTTGTCCCGGTAGTTCTCCAGGTCGTAGGTGAAGAACAGGATCGGGCGGCCGGTGCTGGCGAAGTCGAACATCACCGAGGAGTAGTCGGTGATCAGCACGTCCGCGATGGCCAGCAGATCCGCCATGTCCGGATATGTCGAGACGTCGTAGACGAATCCGTTGCCGGCCCCGCGGATCTCGTCGACCACGTTCGGGTGGCGGCGGATCAGCAGCACGTGGTCGTCGCCGAGACGCTCCCGGGCCGCTTCCAGGTCCAGCATCATGGTGATCTTGTAGGCGCCGCCGCTGTAGTACTCGTCGTCACGCCAGGTCGGGGCGTACACCACGACCTTCTTGCCCTCGGGCAGACCGATCCGCCGGCGCACGTCGGCGACAAGCGCGTCCCGCTTCTCGCCCTCCAGGAAGAGCACGTCGTTACGCGGGTAGCCGATCTCCAGGATCTCGCCGGGGAAGCGGAACGCGCGCCGCAGGATCGGCGTGCTGAACGTGTTCGGCGAGACCAGGTGACTCCAGTTCTTCGCCTCGGTCTCCAGCTTCTCGAAGTACTTCTTGTCCGCGAAGTGCAGGTCCTCGATGTCGAAGCCGATCCGCTTGAGCGGGGTGCCGTGCCAGGTCTGGATCACCACCTGGTCGGGGCGGCGCTCGAACCAGCCGGGCAGGTGCTGGTTGGTGACGATGTACCGGCTGGTGGCGAGCGCTTCGTACCACTCGTGGCGCCACAGCGCGACGGTCTTCGCGGTGTCCGGCACGGCGGCCTGGCCGTCGGTGACCACCCAGAGGTGTCCGAGCGGCAGACCGCGGGAGACGAGCTCCTCGTGCACGGCGCGCGGGCTGTCCGAGTACTGCCGGCCGGTGAAGCTGTTGTAGAGCACGACGTCACGCAGCGGTGCCTTGCGCATCCGCGGGTAGAGCTCGGTGCGGCTGCGGAAGCCGTTCGCCTTGCCCCGCTCGGAGTCGGAGAGCGCCGTCCGGACCCGGATCACGCTGCGCTGGTCGGTCAGCCACTCGAAGGTGACCCGCTCGGGGTCGGCCGGGTGGCCCACCGGCAGGCTCTCCATGCTGCCGACGGCGAGCGGCAGCGGCCGGATCGGGCCGTCGCCGAGCCGGTAGAAGACGTTCCACGTGCCGGCCTTGAGCCGGATGTCCCAGCCGAAGTTCGGCACCCGGAGCGGGTCCAGGTCGAGGCTCCACGTGCTGCCGTCGATCGTCACCGGGAAGTGCTTGGTCTCCCGGGCGTTGGAGATCCGGGCGACCACCCGCATGTCGCTCCAGTCGCCGGTCGGCGGCAGCGTGCCGGTGAGCCGGAACCCGGTGCTCAGCGACGTGACACCGGAGATCGCCGGGGTCAGCGGCAGCGCGGTCAGCACCGGGTGACCCTTGCGGTCCGGCAGCACGTTGAGCGTGCGCCCGCTCAGGTAGAGCGGCGGGAACGTGAAGTAGTCGTGCATCGCCAGCCGGATCGGGGCGGCGTGCTCGTCACCGGCGGAGAGCTCGATGTCCCACCGCTCACCGGGCTCGCCCGGCAGCAGTTGCGGGTACTCGGCGCCGTCCTCCTGCAGATCGGTGACCGGGATCCGGAACTCGAACCGGTCGGCGGAGATCTCCACCGGGTAGCTGCGCCAGGCGATCCCCGAGGTGCGCGACAGCCGCGCCGTGGCCGGCCGCCGGTTCGCCCCGGTGACCTCGCCCCGGATCACCACGTGGTCGCCCCCGTCGTCCAGCGAGCCGCTGGTGAGCCGGGCGCCGACGTGCTCCACGTGCAGCTGGAACTTGCCGTTCGTGACGACCGGCGTGACCCGCACGTCGGTGTCGACGTAGAGGCTGGTGAGCCGGATCGGGTTGGCGTGCTCGCCGACGGTCAGCGGGCCCTTGCTCTTCTGGCCGAGGCCGAGGACGCCGACCACGACCGTCCACACCCCGTCGTGCCACTTGCCGTCCTCGCCGCGCAACGACTGGACGTCGATCTCCGACTCGAAGCCGGACCAGTCGTAGTTCATCGACGGGCTGCCGTGCACCGCCGTGGCGTCCAGGCACTTGTGGTTGACAAGCGCCTGGCGCTTGGTCCGGCGGCCGCTCTCGTCGCGCAGCCAGACCAGCCGGGTGGTCGACCAGGCGTGCGCGGCGGACTGCCCGGGGATGAACGCGTGACCGCGGACCCGCAGCTTGTCGCCGCGCCACTGGGCGTCGTGCACCCTGGTGCGCGGGCGCGGGGTGCCGGCCAGGAACAGCGTGCGAGGCACGTTCGGCAGGCGGTCCTCGAGGAACATCAGCTTGTGGTACCGGCGCAGGCCCTTGCGGACGATCCGGTGCCGCGCGCGGACGGTCGGGATCATCTCCAGCAGCTCGGGCAGCATCCGGTTGCGGACCAGCCGCCACAGCACCCGGTGCGCCGCCGGGATCTCGTCGTAGACCCGCTCGTCGACGGTCGCCAGGAAGCGGTTGCAGCCGTCCAGGAACTGCCGGTGGTAGTCCTCGTCCACCTTCGGCAGCACCCGCATGAAGAGCATCAGGTCGCCCTTGAGCGCGGAGGCGTCGTAAAGGCGCTTCAGTTTCTGCTGCTTGTGCTTGCCGAGGAACCGGCTCACCGACTCCACGCCGGCGAGCCGGTCGATGAAGCCCTTGATCTCGTCCCGGCGCTGGGTGATCGACTTGTCCGCGCCCTCGCGCTCACGCCAGTAGTAGACCGGCACGTCCAGCACGTCGACGCTCTTCGCCAGCACGTGCGCCGGGACCATCACCGGGGTGTCCTCGTAGAGCACGCCCTCCGGGAAGGCCAGCTGGTGCTGGTCCCAGAACGAGCGGCGGAACACCTTGTTCCACGCGGTCCGGTCGTCCATCAGCGAGATCTGCTTGCTCACGTGGGTGCGCAGACTCGTGGTGGCGAACGCGGTCCGGTGCAGGCCGGACTGGTGCACGCCCCGGCTGGTCAGCCGGTAGACGTTGCCCGACGCGAAGTCCGACCCGGTCTCGGTGATCGAGGAGACGAGCAGCTCACACGCGGCCGGCGGCAGCACGTCGTCGCTGTCCACGAACATCACGAACTCGCCGGTGGCGTGCTCGACACCGGTGTTGCGTGCGGCGCCCAGCCCGGCGTTGGCCTTCGTCACCAGCTTGAAGCGGGGGTCGCGAGCGGCGAACTCGGCGGCGATCTCGCCGCTTTCATCCGTCGACCCGTCGTCCACCATGACGACCTCGAGCCGGCGATAGTACTGAGCCGCGATCGAGGAGAGGCATTCCTCCAGGTAGGGTGCCACGTTGTAGATCGGCACGATGATGCTCAGCACGGAATCCATTCCCGTGTACCCTCCTGGAATTTCGACGCGGATTATCACTCTATGCGTCGGCTGTTCGGCGAACGTTAGCAGAACAGCCGGGCCCGACGTGAGGCCGATTCGTGACGCTATAAGGCATTTTGTCACCCAACGGCATGCTCTAAGGTGGGCGACGTGCAGGCCATCGTCGCCACGCTCGGCTACGTCTTCTCGCCCGATCGTCGCCAGATCTTGATGATTCGCCGGGACACCCGGCCCGACGACATCCACTTCGGTTACTACAACGGCCTCGGCGGCAAGCTCGAACCCGGCGAGGACGTCATCACCGGCCTCCGCCGCGAGATCCACGAAGAGGCCGGTCTCGACTGCACCGGCGTGGAGCTGGCCGGCACCATCTCCTGGCCCGGCTTCGGCCGCAACGGCGAGAACTGGCTCGGCTTCCTCTTCCGCGTCACGGCCTGGACCGGCACCCCGCACAGCGCCAACCCGGAAGGCTCACTGCACTGGGTCGACGTCGCCGACGTGCTCGCCGGAAAACTCCCCATGTGGGAGTCCGACCGCCACTTCCTCCCCCTGATCTTCGCGGACGAGCCGGAGGTCTTCCACGGCGTCATGCCCTTCTCGGCGGGACGCGCGACGTCGTGGAGCTACAACACCTGATCGGGTACGGGGCTGCCGCTACCCCAACCGCAGGTGAGCAGTCCCCGTGAAGCCGCGCGAGCACCTGCCGCCCCCGGGCCGCAGCGCGCCCTACGGCGACAGGTGCATGGTCACCCGCTGCCCCGTCCCACCGTGATCCACTCTCCCGGGTGCCCCGTCCAGGCGCGCCGGTCCCGTTTCGTGAGCGTGTCGAGTTGGGCGCGCTCCCAACCCCCAGTCCCCACGCGACCCGTCGCGTTTCGTGAGCGTGTGGAATTCGGGTCAGCTCGAGAGCGTCCCGCGATCGAGGGCGCGGTGATTCGCCCTGCCGGCAGGCTGCGGACGCTCCACCGTGGGGGCGCGGCGGTCCGCCCTGCCCGCAGCCTTCGGACACTCCGCCGCGGCGACAAATGCAACAATTCGGATGGGTGCAGGGGCGGTCAGGGCACACGGAAGACGATTGTGTGCGCTCACCGTCGCTATAGCGGCGATGAACGCACACGAACAGCCAACGTGTGCCCTGATCGCCGCAAACTCCGGTCACGGTGTGCCGTGCCGTGGCCCGCTGACCACCGTGTGCCGGCGACCACCTTGCGGGTCACCGTGAGCGCTCGTCCCGCCCGGCTCGCGGGTCACCGTGAGCGCTCGTCGCGCCCGACCCGGGGTCACCGTGAGCGCTCGTCTCTGGCTGCCCGGGGGTCACCGTGAGCGCTTGGCTCGGCGGCGGGGATGACTACGTGAGCCACGGGAACCGAGCTGGGGGTCACCGTGGGCGGGAGGATCCGCTCGGGGGACTGTCTGCTCGTGGGGGTGCAGCGGTCGCGAAAGGCGCCGGACGGCTGGGACGGAGGGCCTGGGTCGCGGGGGCTTCTCGGGGACGGTCGGGGTGCGGTTGGGAGGGTTCGACGCGTACCCGGGAAGAAGTAAGGCCGCACCTCTCTCACGGGGAGAGGGGCGCGGCCCTTCGACTGCGGTGGGTCAGAAGCGGCGCATGCCGCCGAACTGGCGGTCGCCGGCGTCGCCGAGGCCGGGGACGATGTAGGCCTTCTCGTTCAGGCCCTCGTCGATCGAGGCGGTGATCAGGCGCAGCGGGAGGTCGGAGCGGGACAGGCGCTCGATGCCCTCGGGGGCGGCCAGGACGCAGCAGATGATGATGTCGGTGCAGCCGCGGTCGGCGAGGAGCTTGCAGCAGTGCAGCAGCGAGCCGCCGGTGGCGAGCATCGGGTCGAGGACGAGGACCGGCTGGCCGGAGAGGTCCGCGGGGAGCGACTCCATGTAGGCGCGGGGCTCATGGGTCTCCTCGTCGCGGGCCAGGCCGACGAAACCCATCGACGACTCGGGGAGCAGGCCGAGCGCGGCGTCGGCCATGCCGAGGCCGGCGCGGAGGACCGGGACGATCAGCGGCGGGTTCGCCAGGCGGGTGCCCTCGGTGGCGGCGACGGGCGTCTCGATGGGGTACTTCTCGACGGCGAAGAGGCGGGCCGCCTCGTAGACCACCATCGTGGTCAGCTCGTGCAGCGAGGCACGGAAGACACCGGACTCGGTCTCGGTGCGGCGCATCGCGGTGAGCCGGGTCTGTGCCAACGGATGATCTACGACAAGGACGTCCACGGCCTCAACCTACCGTTCATTCAAGATCAACTGACACAGGGTTGCTTAGAATCGATTTCATGACTGCGACAGCGTCCGTCCGGTCGTCCGACCTCCGTTCCTTCCTGCGCGGCCTGCCCGGGGTCGACAAGGTGGGCATCGAGGCGAGGGCGGCGGCACTCGGCACCCGCTCGGTGAAGACCAGCGCCAAGGCGCAAGCGATCGACCTGGCCATCCGCATGGTCGATCTGACCACGCTCGAGGGCGCGGACACGCCGGGCAAGGTCCGGGCGCTCTGCGCGAAAGGCAGGCGGCCCGACCCCGCCGATCCCGGTTGCCCGCCGGTCGCCGCGATCTGCGTCTACCCGGCGATGGTCCCGGTCGCGTCGGCCGCGCTGGCCGGCTCGGGAGTGCGCCTGGCCAGCGTCGCCACCGCGTTCCCGTCCGGGCAGGCGCCGCTCGACGTCAAGCTTGCCGACACCCGGAGCGCGGTCGAGGCCGGCGCCGACGAGATCGACATGGTGATCAGCCGGGGCGCGTTCCTGGCCGGTGACTACGATCGGGTGTTCGACGAGATCGTCGCGGTCAAGGAGGCGTGCGGCAGCGCTCACCTCAAGGTGATCCTGGAGACCGGGGAGCTGGCGACGTATGACAACGTCCGCCGCGCGTCCTGGCTCGCGATGCTGGCCGGCGCCGACTTCATCAAGACCTCCACCGGCAAGGTCGCGGTCAACGCGACGCTGCCGATCACCCTGGTCATGCTGGAGGCGGTCCGGGACTTCCGGGACCGCCACGGGCGGCAGGTCGGGGTCAAACCGGCCGGCGGCATCAAGAACACCAAGGACGCGGTCAAGTACCTCGTGATGATCAACGAGACGGTCGGCGACGACTGGCTGAGCCCGGACTGGTTCCGGTTCGGGGCGTCTTCGCTGCTCAACGACCTGCTCATGCAGCGCACCAAGCTCACCACCGGTCATTACGCCGGTCCGGACTACTTCACCCTGGACTGAGCTTTCCAGGCGGCTTCGCCGCACTGCGAAGAAAGGTCGGAAAGCCGATGTTCTCCTATGCTCCCGCTCCCGAATCCCGTTCCGTCGTGGACATCGCCTCCTCCTATGGGTTGTTCATCGACGGCTCGTTCGACCCCGCCAAGGACGGCGGCACCTTCAAGACGGTGAACCCGGCTTCGGAGGAGGTCCTCGCCGAGGTCGCCGCCGCCGGCTCCGAGGACGTGGACCGGGCTGTCGCCGCCGCGCGCCGGGCCTTCGAGTCGTGGTCCGCGCTGCCGGGCTCCGAGCGCGCCAAGTATCTGTTCCGGATCGCCCGGATAATCCAGGAGCGATCCCGCGAGCTGGCGGTTCTCGAGTCCCTCGACAACGGCAAGCCGATCAAGGAGTCGCGCGACGTCGACCTTCCGCTCGTCGCGGCACACTTCTTCTACTACGCGGGCTGGGCGGACAAGCTGGGCTACGCGGGCTTCGGCCCCGACCCGCGTCCGCTCGGCGTGGCCGGTCAGGTCATCCCGTGGAACTTCCCGCTGCTGATGCTCGCGTGGAAGATCGCTCCGGCGCTCGCCACCGGCAACACCGTGGTGCTCAAGCCGGCCGAGACCACCCCGCTGTCGGCGCTCTTCTTCGCCGACGTCTGCCGGCAGGCCGACCTTCCACCGGGCGTGGTCAACATCGTCACCGGCGCCGGCGACACCGGGGCGTACCTCGTGCAGCACCCGGATGTGAACAAGGTGGCGTTCACCGGCTCCACCGAGGTGGGCCGGGAGATCGCCCGCGCGGTGGCCGGCACCGGCAAGCGGCTCACCCTGGAGCTGGGCGGCAAGGCGGCGAACATCGTCTTCGACGACGCCCCGATCGACCAGGCGGTCGAGGGGATCGTGAACGGGATCTTCTTCAACCAGGGGCACGTCTGCTGCGCGGGCTCCCGGCTGCTGGTGCAGGAGTCGATCGCCGAGGAGCTGCTCACCTCGCTGAAGCGGCGGATGTCCACGCTGCGGGTCGGTGACCCGCTCGACAAGAACACCGACATCGGCGCGATCAATTCGGCGGCACAGCTCGCCCGCATTACCGAATTGTCGGAAATAGGTGGCGCAGAGGGCGCCGAGCGCTGGTCGCCGGAGTGTCAGCTGCCCGATCGCGGCTTCTGGTTCGCCCCCACCATCTTCACCGGGGTGACCCAGGCGCACCGGATCGCCCGGGAGGAGATCTTCGGGCCGGTGCTCTCGGTGCTCACGTTCCGCACCCCGGCCGAGGCCGTGGAGAAAGCCAACAACACGCCGTACGGGTTGTCGGCCGGTGTCTGGTCGGAGAAAGGGTCGCGGATCCTCGCGATCGCCGACAAGCTCCGCGCCGGCGTGGTGTGGGCCAACACGTTCAACAAGTTCGACCCGGCGTCGCCGTTCGGCGGCTACAAGGAGTCCGGCTACGGTCGCGAGGGCGGCCGGCACGGGTTGGAGGCGTACCTTGCCTAAGTCGATTGCACCTAGAACCGCGTCGCGGCTTGCCGTCCGCAAGACCTACAAGCTCTACATCGGTGGCGCGTTCCCTCGCAGCGAGTCAGGACGGACCTTCGTGGTGAACGGCGACAACGTGGCCCTCGCCTCCCGTAAGGACGCCCGCGACGCGGTGGTGGCGGCCCGGTCGGCCCAGAAGAAGTGGGCGGGCGCCACGGCGTACAACCGCGGGCAGGTGCTCTACCGGATCGCCGAGATGCTGGAGGCACGCCGCCGCGAGTTCGCCGGTCTCGGCGTGAAAGCCGACGAGGTGGACGCCGCGATCGACCGCTGGGTCTGGTACGCGGGGTGGTCCGACAAGATCGCTCAGGTGGCCGGCGGCGCGAACCCGGTGGCCGGGCCGTTCTTCAACATCTCCGCGCCGGAGCCCACCGGCGTGGTCGCGGTGGTCGCCCCGCCGTCCCTGCTCGGTCTGGTCAGCGTGATCGCCCCGGCCGTGGTGACCGGGAACACCGTGGTGGTCCTCGCGCCGGAACCGCAGGTCGCGATCACTCTGGCCGAGGTGCTCGCCACCTCCGACGTGCCCGGTGGCGTGGTGAACATTCTCACCGGCAAGTACGCGGAGACCGCGCCCTGGCTGGCCGCGCACGCCGACGTCAACGCGCTCGACCTCACCGGCGTGGAGCATCCCGAGCTCGCCGCCGAGCTGGAGCGGACCGCGGCCGGGACCTTGAAACGCGTGATCCGCCCGCGTCCGGACGCCGACTTCACCGCCGATCCCGGGTTACGGCCGATGACCGCCCTGCTGGAGACGAAGACGGTGTGGCACCCGAAGGGCGAGTGAGCCGACCGGGGCCTTTGTCACACAGCGTTGCGGACTAGGGTGTGTGCCCAGAGTCACCCGTCCCGCCACCCCATTGAGCATCCGGAGGTCAACCGTGACCAGCCAGTCCGACGAGCCCGAGGCGTCCGCGCCGGTGGCCGAGCAGCCTTCGTCCGAGGGGCCGTCCGGGCGTGAGCTTTGGGATTCCGTCCGCATCGAGCCGGTGGAGATCGCGCTGCCGGGTGGTGTGGGGCTGACCCTGCGGGCGTACCGGCCGGCCGGCGAGGTGACGCCGACCGAGATCGAGGTCGACGAGGACGACCCGTTCGAGGCGCGCAAGCGTGTCCGCGAGGAGGACGGCGAGGAGTTCGTCGAGGTCAGCGACGAGGAGCTGGAGCGGCAGGCGCTGGACGCCGCCGCCGCCGACCCCGACCTGGCGGAGAAATCGGACGCGACCGAGCCGGCTGCCGAGACCGAGACCGAGGACGAGCCGGAAGCGGCCGCCGACCGGCCGGACGACGAGGAAGTTCCGCTGTTCCTCAGCCACAAGGGCCGGCTGCTCGCGTTCAAGAGCACCGAATCGCTCGTCGCCTTCCTTCGTTCGGGTGCTCCGCACGATCTCGCACAATTGGACACCTGGGAGGCTGTTGCCGAGCGGGTACAGTCGAGCGACATCGACCCGCTGCCGGAGAACCGCTACGAGCTCGACCTCGTGGTGGAGAACCTGCGTGGCGGCCACGACACGTGGGATCTCCCGCTCCTCATCGCCGCCGGCGAAGTGGCCCGCGACCTCGGGCACGCTCTCCGCATCAAGCCGGTGATCCTGGCCCTGTCGCCCGGTTCTCCGCTCGACGACCTGGACGAGTCCCTGCGTACCGCGGAAAACGGTGGGATGGGTGGATTCTTCGGACGTCGGCGGTTGAAGAAAATCGGGGCACAACAGGCGAGTCTCGGCTGGCGCTCGGTCATCGGGAAGATCTCTGCCGCTGTGGACTGGCGTGACTGACCGATTACCAGGGAACATCAGTCCTTGGCCAGTGAGTGAAAGCAGTCCCGGGGAGGAGGACGACGCCGTGGCGCTCGTGCGCGTGTACTGCGGTCTGGCGTCGGCTGATGATTCGGTGCGTACGGCTTCGGCCGCGCCACTGACCATCGCCGTGGTGGACGACGCAGGCCGGCTGCTCGGCGTTCACGAGATCAGCGACGACCCGGCGGGTTACGCCCAGCTGGGAACGCTTCTCGTGGAACGGACGACGGGATTCAGCGACGCGGCAGTCGCCGCGGACAGTGACGACCACGTCGTCACGTCGCTGCTCACCGCCGCCGGGCGGCCACTCGTCGTCGTCGACGACGACGACGCGGACGACTACGCCGAGCGTTTCTCCGACGACGACTCCCCCGAGGAGATCGCGGCGCCGCTCGCCGCCCGCCGGGCCGTCGGCCTGGCCCGGGCGTTGCAGGCCGGCGCGATCGCGGCGATCAACCTGCCGACGCCGCGGGAGCTGGTCAGCTACAAACCGGTCCTGGCCGCGCACGTCGCGATGCTCGTCGGGCGGAACGCGGCGGCCGTCGCACTCCGCGAGGTGCTGCGCGAGCTCTACCCGGCGGCCCTCCGGGCGTACCCGGATCCCGCCCACCCGCTGGCCCTGGCCGTCCTGGAAGCGGTGCCCGAGCCCGGCCGGATCACCGGCCGGCCCGGCGACGCCGCCCACGTCACCCGCGAGATCGCCGGCGAGCTGGCCCGCAACGGCGCCGGCAGCGACGATCAGCTGATCGCCGCGGTCACCGCCCTGCAGGTCGCGATCAGCGAGTCGCCGCGGCGGGGCGGGGTCAACAAGTCGCTCGCCCCGGCCGCTGCCGACGCCGTGCGCCAGGCGATCGGCGCGGTCCGTTCCTGCGACGCCGCCTGCACCGCGCTGGTCGGCACGCTGACCGCCCGGGGCGCGATGCCCGGCGCCAACTCCACCGTGGGCCGCCGCGCGGCGCGCCGGGCCCCCACCGAGCCCACGCCGCTGCAGCCCGTGCCGACCGGGGAGAACCCGCGGTTCGGCCGTCGCAGCCGTCCCGAGCCGGCCACCAGCGGCAGCGGTCCCGCCGTGCCGCAGCCGATGACCGCTCCCCCGGTCGCGCCGGACCCGATCGCACCACCGCCCATCGCACCGGCCGCGGCGAACGGCCTTCCCGGCCTGCCCAGCCGCACCGGCACGCCCGGCAACCGGCCGGTCTCGGTGCCGCCGCCTCCGCCCGGCATGACCCCGATCACCCCGGGGACGCGTCCCGGCGTCCCGGCGTCCCGGCCCGCGGCCACCCCGACGTCCGCCCAGCCCGGCGGCCGGGCCACTCCGGCCGAGGCCGGCGAGCCGTTCCGGCCGACGCTCACGAACGCCGAGCTGAACCGGGCGCGGGCCGAGCGCCAGCGCACGGTCATCCCGTCCCGGCCCAAGACCACCCCGGCGAACGGCGTGCCGGGCGGTCCGACCGACTTCAGCCTGCCGCTGCCCGCCCAGTCGACGCCGCCCGCGGCGTCCGCCCCGGCGCAGCGTCCCGGCCAGGAGATCGCCGACCCGGGTTCGCGTGCCAACTGGCCGCTGCTCAACCCCGGCAAGGACGATCTGGCGGTCACGCCACCGGCCGCCGCCTCGGTCAGCCCGGCCGCCGCCTCGGTCAGCCCGGCCGCCGCCTCGGTCAGCCCGGCCGCTGCCTCGGTCAGTCCGGCGCCGGCCGGTGGACGGGTCAAGCCGCCGTGGCAGGACATGCCCAAGGAGCCGCCGTCGCTGCGTCTCGTCGAGGGCCGGGCCAACGGCTCGCCGCTGGACCGCTCGGGCCCTTCGCTGGACCGCTCCGGTCCGTCGCTGGACCGCTCCGGCTCCACGCTCGACCGCTCCGGCTCCACGCTCGACCGCTCCGGCTCCACGCTGGACCCGGTCGGCGGCTCGCCGGCGTTGCGCGGCAGCAAGAGCGCGCCGAAGCTGACGGCTCTCGACCGCAGCGCCAGCCCGCCGGTTCCGGCCGACGGCAGCGACGGTGACCTGCTCATCTTCGCGGCGGCGCGGTCGGCGTGGTTCACCGGCGGTCCCGCCGAGACCGAGAAGGTCGACTGGTCCAACCCGAACGACAGCGGCTGGCGTGCGGCGGAGAAAGCGGCCACTCCGGCGGTCGCCGCCGAGACCTCGGCCGGCCTGCCCAAGCGGGTGCCGCAGGCCAACCTGGTGCCGGGCTCGCCCCTGCGCGAGGAACGCCCGCTGCGCATCGTCCGCGACGCCGCGTCGATCGCCGCGCACACCACGGGTTACTTCCGTGGCTGGCGGCGCGGCCAGGAGATAGGTGGCTTCGCGATGGGCGGGCGCCCGGGCCGGGAAGCCGCCGGCGGGTGGGACTTCACTCGCGACGGCCAGGCCGCCGACGAGTACCGCGACAACAACGCGGGCTTCGGCGGTCGCTGATCCAGCCGAGAAGGCCGCGCCCGGTGGGGCGCGGCCTTCTCGCGCATCTGGGTACGCTCATCGCCCTCCAGCGCCGCGCGGACCCGCCGGGTGCCACCCGTGGGTGCGAGCCGCGCTGAGACCGGTGAGAGGCCCGCTGAGCGACCGCCCCGACGTGACCTCCAGCCGGGCTGAGCTTGCATGGTGAGCCCGTAAGGGTTGCGCTTAGTCAATGGCCGGCTGCGCACAGCGCCCGGCCACGGACATGCGAAAGCCCCGCTCCGGCGACCGGAGCGGGGCTTCAACCGACTGTCAGGCGGGCGCCACCGCGCGCGAGCGACGCATCGTCAGAACGTACTCCACCAGGGAGATCAGCACGTTCTTCGTCGACTCGCGGTTACGGGCGTCGCAGCTCACGACGGGCACGTCGCTCGAGATCGCCAGCGCGTCTCGAACGTCCTGCGCGTTGTGGTACTGCATGCCGTCGAAGCAGTTGATCGCGATCAGGTACGGAAGGCGACGGTGCTCGAAGAAGTCGATGGCGGCGAAGCAGTCGGCAAGCCGACGCGTGTTCACCATGACAACTGCACCGATCGCACCCCGGACGAGTTCGTCCCACATGAACCAGAAACGCGTCTGGCCCGGTGTTCCGAACAGGTAGAGGATCAGGTCGCGGTCGATGCTGATCCGGCCGAAGTCCATGGCCACAGTGGTGGTCATCTTCCCCGGCACCTGCCGGTTGTCGTCGACACCCACACCGGCCGAGGTCATGATGGCCTCAGTGGTCAGCGGGGTGATCTCCGAGACCGACCCCACCAGCGTCGTTTTGCCAACGCCGAAGCCACCGGCGATGACAATCTTCGCCGATGTCACGCGTCCCGCAGCGGGACGGTGCGACATGTCAGAGCCTGCGAAGTCCACTCAGCACCCTTTCCAGCAGTTCCGTGCCTACCGCGTCGGTCTCGTCTTCGAGCGAGGTGGGCTCATAGACCGCAAGCAGGCCGTCCGAGGCCATGTCTGCGACGATCACACGTGCCACACCGAGCGGCAGTTGCATGCGTGCGGCGATCTCAGCGAGCGATTGAACGCGCCCGCCGTCACACATCGCCGCGATGTACTGATGCTCGCTTCCACCCTGCCCGCCGCGGTTCATCCCAGAACGGCCGCGCACGGTTGTCTCGACCAGCGCTTCCAGCGCTATCTCAAGCTTCGGCCGGGTCCGACCACGGGTCACGGCGTACGGCCTTACCAGTGCACCGGTCGGCTCATCGCGTTCGGGCATAGTCACCGTCAACCCCTCCCTCGGCCCCTCGAAGTGTATTAGTTGTCAAGGTCTCTGACAGTAGCCGACCAGGCCGGCTCACTGCCCGTCTCAGCCCAGTACCCCGGCCGCCGAACGCGGCGCGGGGGTCAGAGCCTCGCCGACCCGGTCGACCAGGAGGGCCATCTCGTAACCCACCTGCCCGACGTCACAGCTGCGCGCCGCAAGAACGGCGAACGACGAACCGTCGGAGATCGACATCAGGAACAGGAACCCATTGTCCATCTCGACGACCGTCTGGAGAACGGCGCCGCCCTCGAAGCAGCGCGCAGCGCCCTGCGTGAGGGAAACCAGGCCGGACGCGATGGCCGCCAGCTGGTCGGCACGGTCCCGGGGAAGGTCCCGTGAGGCCGCCAGGAGCAGGCCGTCGGCGGAGACCGCGATCGCGTGCGCGACCCCGGGAACGCGGTCGGCGAAGTTGGCCAGAAGCCAACCGAGATCCTGCGTAGATGTCATGCCTCATGCTCCTTGCCAGCCTGCGAGGGCTGCTGCCCTCCCGGAGTCTCCTCCAGGTTGGTCGATTGTTCCTTGGTGCGACCGCGCTGAACACCTCGGTGGTACGCGGACAGCAGACCGCGGACCCCTTCGGGAGTACGGCGCTGGACGGAGTTACCGCCCCGGTCGACACCGCCGGGGACGAGTTGCGCCATCGGCGTGCGCTTCGGAAGGCCCGCCGTGGTGGTGGTATCGACCTGCGTCTCGGCTGCGGCACGGGCCGCCTGCCAGCCGTCGTCGGCCGCGGTGCGCCACGGGTTCGTGGCCGTGCTGCCGTTGCTGTAGGAGCCGCTGACGGCCGCCGCGGGGGCGCCGACCGTCGCCGTGTCGAAGTCGCGCGACTCGGGTGACCCGGCCTGCTGCGGCACACCGGCCGAGCGGGTCGGCTCACCGGTGGGGATCCGGCGCGCGGAGACGACGGACTCGTCACCGGCGTCGGCACCAGAGGTCCTGGCTGCCTCGGGGCGAGGCTGGTCGCCGGGGTGCGTCGTGGTGAACCACGCCGACTCCAGCTCCCGGAAGATCGGCAGCTCCATGGTCTCGTCCGCGAACGGGACCCCACCCTCACGCTGACGGGCGGAAGCCTGTGCCGCGGCGATCTGCGCCGCCGCGGTGGCCTGAGCCTCCGCGGCCTGCGCGGTGGCCGTCTCGTGCCCGGCACGGGCCGCGGCAGCCGCGTCGTCGGCAACCGGGGCCGGCGGCGCGGAGACCTGCGGCACCGCCGAGACGGGGGCGGTCTGCGGGTTGGTCGGCCGGGCCACCTGCGGCTGCGGCTCGAAGTTGTCCGGACGGTACCGCGGGATCTCGGCCGTCATGTCCAGCGCGGCGGCGAGGTTCTCCGGCACGTGCGGGGTAGCGGCCTGCTCCCGATCCGCGGCGACCGGCGGCCAGGCCGGCGGCGCCGAGGCGAACGGGTTGACCGGCTCGGCGGAGACCGGCGCGGCCGAGACCGGCTCGGCCGGAGCCGCCGAGATCGGCGGAGAGTACGGCGGGGCCGACGGCACCGGCGGGGCGGAGACCGGCGGGACCGGCGGCGCGGAGACCGGCGGCATGACCGGGCCACGACCCAGGTTCTCCGGGTTGGCCGGCAGCTGGCGCGGGATGGCCGCGCCGAAGCCGTTGGTGTCCTCCGGACGCGGGAACTCGCCGTTGCGACGCTGCGCGAGCTCGTCGAGCCCGGCGAAGCCCTGCGGGCCGGACGGCAGCGGCGGGATGACCTCGTTGCTGCGCGGGCCGTGGAAACCGTTGGCGAAGCCGTTGGTCTGGGTGCCGTTGGTCTGGGTGCCGTTGGTCTGGGCACCGTTGCCGTTCAGGCCACCGAAGCCGGTGGGAGCGGCGCCGGTCAGGTCGGACCAGGCGGGGACGGAACCGTTGGTGCCGTTCATCGGCTCGAACGGGTGACCACCGCCGTTGACGCCGGGGCCACCACCGTTGAGCCCGCCACGGCCGCTCTCCAGCGCCAGCGGCTCACCGAAGGACGGCATCGCCGGCGGCGGGCTGTCGAAGCCGACCATCGACTGGACCCGGGCGGACGCCGCGGCTGCCAGCACGGAGGCGGGCAGGCCGACCTCGGCCACGGTGCCCCGCTCGCGGTCCGCGGGACGGAGCTCGACGCGGACGGCGTGGCGGTTGGCCAGCCGGGCGACCACGACGAGGCCCATCATCCGGGAGACGGCGACGTCCACCGTGGGCGGGTTGGCGAGCCGCTCGTTGAGGTCGCGCAGCTGCTCCCGGCTGATGCCGATGCCGTGGTCCTCGACGGTCAGCACCGCGTTGTCGCCGATCCGGCGCGCCTCGACGAGGACGTTGGAGTTCGGCGGGGAGAACGCGGTGGCGTTGTCGAAGAGCTCGGCGACCAGGTGGACCATGTCGTTGACGGCGTGCGCCGCGACCTCGATCTCCCGGTCGATCTGGCCGAACTCGATGCGGGTGTAGTGCTCGACCTCGGACTGCGCGGCGCGCAGCACGTCGATCAGTGCGGCCGGCTCGCGCTGCACACGGGTGGAGTCCGCGCCGGCCAGAACCAGGAGGTTCTCGTCGTTGCGGCGCATCCGGGTGGCGAGGTGGTCGAGCTGGAAGAGCTCGGCCAGACGGTCCGGGTCCTCCTCGCCGCGCTCCAGGCGGTCCAGGTGACCGATGAGCCGGTCGACCAGGATCTGCGAGCGGCGGGCGAGGTTGACGAACATCGTCGCGACGGAGGCGCGCAGCGCGGCCTGCTCGGCCGCGGTGCGCACGGCCTCGAGGTGAACCGCGTTGAACGCCTCGGTCACCTGGCCGAACTCGTCACGGCTGCGGACCGGCAGCGGCTCGGCGATCTGGTCGGCGACCTGTGCCGGGGTGAGCGACGCGGAGAGCGCCGGGTCACGCAGCCGGCTCACCGCGTGCGGCAGGCCGAACTGGGCCACCGCGAGGGCACCCTGACGAAGCTCACGCAGCGAGCGGGCCATCGACCGGGCGACCAGCCAGGCGAACAGGATGCCGAGCAGGAGCAGGGCCAGCAGCAGGCTGGTCTCCAGGAAGACCCGCTGGTTCGTGTCGTCACGCAGGGTGGTGGCGCTTGCCACGATGTTCTTGTCGAACTCGACCTCGACCTGGCGGAAGAGGTCGTTGTACCCCTTCATCGCCTCTTCCCACGAGTTCGTGTTGAACTGGATGTTCTTCGCGTTGTCGCCCTGCGCGGTCATCAGCGGGAGGGTGTAGTTCGTCGCGGCCTGGGCCTTCAGGCCGCTGACCGTGTTGCTGAAGTACGTCTTCTCCGAGTCGGTGCCGACCGCTTCGAGCGTCTTCTTCGCGAGGTCGAAACCGGTGATGGTGCCGAGGAACTGCTGCCGGAGGGTGGTGGTGAGCTCGCCCTCCTCGAGGACCTGGTGACCGATGAACCGCTGCTGGGCGATGTAGTTCTTCGCCTCGGCGACGGCCGCCACGGCACGCAGGTGGTCGCTCAGGCCGGGGTCGGTCGCGAGCTGCGCGGAGGAGTCCCGCACCTGGAGAAGGTCGTCGATCAACTGGTTGTACGTGGTCTTGACGTCGGGCGTCTCGACCTGACCGTTCGCGACCTTGCTCCGGAAAGCCGGCAGGTCCTCGAGGTTACGGTCCAGGCGGAGCAGGAGCGTGCCGACGTTGGCCGGGACGTCCTCGAGTGCGCCCTTCTGCTGCACGTACGGCGTCTTGGCGGCGTCGACCGCCTCGTGCTCGCCGTTGTAGAGCTCGATTGCCGCCGTACGAGCGTCGTTGTTCTTGGCGTCCTTGGCGAGCGCCACCATCATGCCGTAGGTCCGCTCGGCTTGCAGGTGGTCGACCAGACCACCAGCCGCCTCGGACAGCACCGACAGGGTGCGAGCACGCTCCGCGTTGCTCGCCTCCTCGATGTGGTCGACGAGGCCGTCGACGCCGACGATGATCGTCGCCACCGTGGGCACCAGCATGATCAGGCCGAGTTTCGACCAGATCGGTAGGTCTCGCAGTCGACCAGCCGGTCGACGCAGACGCGACATGACGCCGTTCGCCGCCTTGGGGCGCTTGCTCACGTCACCGTCCTCCTGATTCGGGCCCCGGCATTCGGCTCGCCGGGCACCGCGCACGACCGACTCGCCGGGTCGGGCCCCCGAGATTCCATCACGACAAGTGTCAAAGAGAAAGGGCAGGCGGACACGGACCGGTTGTGTGACGCGATGTTGCAACGTCTGAGTTGGACATCGCCGGTCCACTATCACTGCGTGTAGAGCTGCACATCTCTCAAGGTCACTCACACGGCCGGGCTGCATGGGGGGTGGGGCGCAGGCCGACCGGGTCCCGATCGTAGTCGATCGCGATAGAAGTGACGATGGCTCGGTTCCCCGCGATCGGCAAGGCGAGATGCCGGTTTCTGCCGAGTTTGCAGGCGGGAGTCTAGCCGAACGGAGGACACGATGTGCCCTGCCGTCGATTTCTTTTGACGTACGTTCGTCCGAATCGGCGAAAAGGGCGAAAAGCCGGACTCGGGCCCGGCGGCGACCACCGCCGGGCCCCGTTGTCAGCCCAGCAATTTGGCATATGCCGGCTTGATGACCTCATTGATCAGTACGAGTCGCTCGTCGTACGGGATGAACGCCGACTTCATCGCGTTGATGGTCAGCCACTGCAGCTCCGCCCAGCCCCAGCCGAACGCCTCCGTCAGCAGCGTCATCTCCCGCGACATCGACGTCCCGCTCATCAGCCGGTTGTCGGTGTTCACCGTGACCCGGAACCGGAGGTCGTGCAGCAGCTTGATCGGGTGCTCGGCGATCGACGCTGCCGCGCCGGTCTGCACGTTGGACGACGGGCAGAGCTCCAGCGGGATGCGCTTGTCCCGCACGTACGCCGCGAGCCGCCCCAGCACCGGCGGAGCGGACTGGGTGCCCCCGGTCGCGGTGACCGCGCTCGGCCCGGTGGCCGGCGCGGTGATGTCGTCGACGATCCGGACGCCGTGACCGAGCCGGTCGGCGCCGCACCACTGGATCGCCTCCCAGATCGACGGCAGGCCGAACGCCTCGCCGGCGTGGATGGTGAAGTGGAAGTTCTCCCGCTGCAGGTACTCGAAGGCGTCGAGGTGCCGGGTGGGCGGGAAGCCCGCCTCCGCGCCGGCGATGTCGAAGCCCACCACCCCGGTGTCGCGGTACCGGACCGCGAGCTCGGCGATCTCCTGCGACCGGGCGGCGTGCCGCATCGCGGTGAGCAGGGTGCCGATCCGGATCGGCCGTCCCGCGGCGGCCGCCTCCGCGCAGCCCTCGCGGAAACCGGCGTCGACCGCGTCGACCACCTGATCGAGGGTGAGACCGCGTTCCAGATGCTGCTCCGGCGCGTAGCGCACCTCGGCGTAGACCACGCCGTCGGCCGCCAGGTCGAGCGCGCACTCCTTGGCGACCCGGTGCAGGCCCTCCACGGTCTGCATGACCGCGACCGTGTGGGCGAAGGTTTCCAGGTACCGTTCCAGCGAACCGGAGTCGGCGGCCGCGACGAACCACTCGCCGAGCCGTTCCGGATCCCGGGCGGGCAGCTCGTGGCCGACGGCTGCGGCGAGCTCGACGATGGTGGCCGGTCGTAATCCGCCGTCCAAGTGGTCGTGGAGCAGGACCTTCGGTGCCCTGACGATGTCCGAGTGTGCGATGCCAGCCATCAGAAGAGCCTAGAGGGAAGCACCCGATGATCGACGGAGCAATTCCGTATCTCCGATGCCCGGTGTGCCGGGAACCACTCACCCGGCAGGAGCGGGCGCTGCGCTGCCCCCGCGGGCACAGCTTCGACATGGCGAAGCAGGGGTACGCGGACCTCAGCGCCGGGCGGCTCCCGCACACCGGGGACAGCGCCGAGATGGTGGCCGACCGGGCCGCGTTCCTGGCCGCCGGGCACTACCGGTTCATCGCCGACGCACTCGCCGAGCACCGCGCCGACGGCCTGGTGCTCGACGCCGGCACCGGGACCGGCGACTACCTGGCCCGGTTCCTGGACGGCTCGCCGGACGCGATCGGGCTGGGGCTGGACGTCTCCAAGCCGGCGCTGCGCCGGGCGGCCCGGTCGCACGAGCGGGCCGCAGCGGTGCTGGCCGACCTGTGGCGGCCGCTGCCGGTGGCGGACGGCTCGGCCGCGGTGATCCTCGACGTGTTCGCGCCGCGCAACGGCAGGGAGTTCCACCGGGTGCTGCGGCCGGACGGGGTGCTGCTGGTGGTCACCCCGGCCGCCGACCATCTGGCCGAGCTGATCGCCGCGCACGGGTTGATCTCGGTGGACCCGGACAAGGCCGAGCGAGTCGGCGCGAGTCTCGGCGCGCACTTCACGCTGGAGTCGTCGGCGGTGCTGCGGCACCCGATGCGGCTGGCGGCGCCGCAGGTGCGGACGCTGATCGGGATGACACCGAGCGCCCGGCACGTCCGGGTGGCCGAGCTGCCGGCGGCCGAGGTCACGGTGACGGCCGCGGTCGAGGTGGCGGTCTACCGGCCGGCCGTGCACCGGTAGCGAGACCGGCGCAACGGCCTCGCGTGGCAGCGAGGCCGCCGCGGATTCTCGGGGACGGGTCGGGTTTGCGGGGGCGGGCCAGCCCCGTACCAGATGGGGTTCAGACGGAAAGGTCTACTTCTTCCCATTCCGGAGGACCGTCGTGGTACGGGCCGGTGAAGATGACCGCCCACTCCAGCGCCCACCGCCGCTGGCCGATCGCGTTGCTGTCCACCTCACCGGGCAGCGCGCGGCCGATCTGCTCGGACTCCTGGAAGGCCCAGTCCAGGCAGTAATAGAGATCGAGCAGCACCGCGGCCTCGGCCGGATCCCGGACCGCGACCAGTGAGCGGGACCGCCAGCTGGCGAACGTCTCACCGGCCGGCAGGTCCGGCATCTGCACCATCAGCGCGTCGTCCGGCGGAACCGTCGGGTCCAGGTGCCGGCTCAGCCCGAGCAGCCAGGCCAGCGCGAAGACCGCGTCGTGGTGCAGCACGAACGAGCGGTGGTCGCCTTTCGCCCCGATCACGAACTGCCACTCCGGCGCGGTGACCAGCTCGACCAGGTGCGATCCGAGCAGCCAGCTCATCGCGGCCTCGGTGGGCATGCCGAAACAGCGCGCGACGACCACGTGCAGCACCGCGGCGCGCGCTTCCAGCTCGGCGGTCGGGCGCAGCTCGACCGTGTCACCCGGCTCCCAGACCAGCGGGAACGCCGCCGGGGGGAGGGGCAGGCCGAGCCGCGCGAGCTCGTCGAGACTTGCCTCGCGGACCGCGCGGGGATCGGGGGCGGCCTTCGTCATGGTCGGTCAGGCTATGCGGTCGAGAAGCAGCCCGGCAGTGGCGGGCTGTTCAGTGCCGACGACGATCGCCGCCGCCGCCTCGTCACGCGCCACCGGGATCCGGGACTCGTCGTCCGCCCGCAGCTCCAGCAGCACGTCACCGGCACGCACCCGGTCACCGGGGCGAACCTTCAGCTGCACGCCGGCGCCGAAACTGACCGGGTCCTCCTTACGGGCCCGTCCGGCGCCGAGGCGCCAGGCCGCAATGCCGATCCCGTACGCGTCGAGCGACGTCACCACACCGTCCTGCGAGGCACGCAGCACCTCGGTGTGGGCGGCCGTGGGCAGCGGCGCGTCCGGGTCGCCGCCCTGCGCACGGATCATCGCCCGCCAGCTGTCCATGGCCGCGCCCGAGGAGAGCGCCTTCTCCGGGTCGGCGTCGACACCGGCCGCCGCGAGCATCTCCCGGGCCAGCGCCAGGGTCAGCTCGACCACGTCGGCCGGCCCGCCGCCGGCGAGCACCTCGACCGACTCGGCGACCTCGTTGGCGTTGCCGACGGCCAGGCCGAGCGGCGTGCTCATGTCGGTGAGCAGCGCCACCGTGGTGACACCGCTGTCCTTGCCCAGCTGAACCATGGTCCGGGCCAGCTCCTGGGCCATCGCCAGGTCCTTCATGAACGCGCCGGAGCCGACCTTGACGTCCAGGACCAGCGCGCCGGTGCCCTCGGCGATCTTCTTGCTCATGATCGAGCTGGCGATCAGCGGGATCGCCTCGACCGTGCCGGTGACGTCGCGCAGCGCGTAGAGCTTGCGGTCGGCCGGGGCGAGACCGTCACCGGCCGCGCAGATGACCGCGCCGATGTCCTGCAGCTGCGACTTGAACTCGTCGTTACTCAGCCGCGCCCGCCAGCCGGGGATGGACTCCAGCTTGTCCAGGGTGCCGCCGGTGTGCCCGAGGCCGCGGCCGGAGAGCTGCGGCACGGCCACGCCGCAGGCGGCCACGAGCGGGGTGAGCGGCAGCGTGATCTTGTCGCCGACGCCGCCGGTGGAGTGCTTGTCGGCGGTCGGCCGGGACACCGAGGAGAGGTCCAGGCGCTCACCGCTGGCGATCATCGCGGCGGTCCACCGGGCGATCTCCCGCGGCGTCATGCCGCGGAGCAGGATCGCCATGGCGAGCGCGGACATCTGCTCGTCGGCGACCACACCCCTGGTGTACGCGTCGACCACCCAGTCGATCTGCGCGTCGGAGAGCTCGTGACCGTCCCGCTTGGCCCGGATCACGTCGACAGCTGCGAACCCGCTCACGCGTTCCCGTCCTTCCAGCGCTGAGGAATGCCCTCGGGCGCGTCACCCTCGCCGGCCCAGGACAGGCCGCCCTCGGCGTCCACGACCACGACCCGTGGTGTGCGCACCAGGCCCCACGCCACCGCCGCCGAGGCGGCCGGGAAGTTGGGGCCCTCCTCCAGGATGCCCTTGTTCTCGCTGTTGCCGGGCTCCCCCGACGAACGCTCCCAGTAGGCGGTCCAGATGGTCTCGCCACCGGAGATGTCCGGGTGGACGAAGACCGTGCCACGGCCGCGCCACTTCGCCAGCTCGGCGGGGACCTCGGCGCCGCCGGCCGGGCCGGTCACCCGGGCCATGTCCTCGTAGCCGAACGCGTGCGGCAGCAGCTCGGTCATCCGCAGCGGCCGGGGCAGGGCCTCGACCTGGAGCTCCGGGCCGCCGTGTTCCCAGAGCAGCTGGCGGCACCGGCCGCAGGGCATCAGCGGCGCACCCGTCGCGTCGACGCAGGAAATCGCCACGAGGCGCCCGCCGCCGGTCGCGTGCAGCGAGCTGACCAGCCCGCACTCGGCGCACAGGGTCATGCCGATGGAAGCGTTCTCCACGTTGCAGCCCACGATGACCCGGCCGTCGTCGACGAGCCCGGCCACACCGACCGGGAAGTCGGAGATAGGCACGTACGCACGCCGCATCGTCTCGATGGCGGCAGCACGCAGCCCCGCCCAGTCGATCTCCATGATCTGAATTCTGCCTGACTGTCTAGCTCTTGATGTATCAGCTCTTGATGTATCAGTTCTTGATGTAAGGGACGCCGTCCGCCGCCGGAGCGCGGACCCGGCCGACCAGGCCGGCCACCGCGATGATCGTCGCGAGGTAGGGCAGCATGTTGAGGAACTGGCTCGGCACCGGGCTGCCGACCGCGCTCAGGTACGTCGCCAGCTTCTGCGCGAACCCGAAGAAGAGCGCGGCGCCGAGCGCGCCGAACGGGGTGAACCGGCCGAAGATCAGGGCGGCGAGCGCGATGAAGCCCGCGCCGGCCGTCATGTTCTTGGTGAAGCTGCCGGTCGCCACCAGCGTGAAGTACGCGCCGCCGAGACCGGCGACCACACCGCCGAGCAGCACGTTCGTGTAGCGCAGGCCGCGGACCCGGACACCCACCGTGTCGGCCGCGGTCGGGTGCTCGCCGACCGCGCGGGTGCGCAGGCCCCAGCGGGTCCGGGTGAGGCCGAAGTGGATCACCACGACCAGCACGAGCGCGACCCAGACCAGCAGGTTGGTGTCGAAGAGCACCGGCCCGATCACCGGGATGTCGGCCAGGCCCGGGATCCGCCACGAGGGCAGCTGCGGCGGCTCGTTGTAGGTGCTCGCGTCCCGCTGCATCAGGCCCTCGTAGAGGAAGCCGGTGACGCCGAGCGCGAACAGGTTGAGCACGATGCCGACCACCGTCTGGTCGACCAGGTAGCGGATCGAGAGCACGGCCAGGATCGCCGCGATGATCACGCCGCCGACGGCCGCGCTGATCAGACCGGCCCAGACGCTTGTCGCCATCGTGCCGACCAGGGCGCCGGCGAACGCGCCCATCAGGAACTGGCCCTCGATCGCCACGTTCACCACACCGGACCGCTCGCCCAGCACACCGGCGAGCGCGCCCAGGATCAGCGGCAGCGCCAGCTGCAGGGTGCCGCTGGTGGTGTCCACCAGCGGCAGGAACTTGCCCGCCACCTGCCAGCAGAGGAACGACAGGACGAACGCCAGGATGCCGAGCGAGAGCAGCAGGTTCTGGAACCTCTTCGCGAAACTCGCGAAGAGCAGGCCGCCGGCCACGATCGTGACGATGCCGAAGAGGACCGCGCCGAGCTGGCCGTTGATCGACAGCGCCGCGCCCTCGGCGTCCTCGCTCAGCGTGAACCGGGCGGTCTCGCTCTTCGCGAGCGAGCCGAACAGCGCCGCGGCCAGGATGCCGATCAGGACGAGACCCGCTCCGAGGCGGCGCGGCCGGGTCCAGAACGGTTCCGGCGCCGCGAGCTCGGTGCTCGCCTCCACTGTTGCCGTCGACATGTCTCAGCCCTTCGCCAGCGAGGCGCCCGGCCGCACGAGGCGGGTGGCGCGAAGTCGGAAGATCGCCTTAACCAGGGCGGGGGCGGCGATGAAGATGACGATCAGCGCCTGGAGCACGGTGACCAGCTCCAGCGAGATGCCGGAGTAGGACTGCATCCGGTTGCCGCCGGCTCGCAGCGCGCCGAAGAGCAGGGCGGCCCAGAGGGTGCCCCACGGCTTGTTGCGGCCGAGCAGGGCGACGAGCAGGCCGTCGAAGCCGATGTTGCCGGCCACCGCGGGGGTGAGCGCGTGGGCGGTGCCGAGGACCTGGGTCGCGCCGCCGAGACCGGCGAGGGCGCCGGCGACGGCCATCAGCACCGCGTACGTCTTGGCGACGCTGATGCCCGCGGTCTTGGCCGCGTGCTGGTTCGCGCCGACGGCCCGCAGCTCGAAGCCGAACGAGGAGCGGTTCAGCAGCCAGGCCACGCCGGCCGTGACCGCCACCGCGAGCAGGATGCCCAGGTGCACCCGGAGCACGCCGCCGAACGACGGCAGCTGCGCCGAGTCCGCGATGGTCTTGCTGATCGCGTCGGTGCGGTCCGGGTCCTGCACGCCCTTCTGCAGCACCAGCCAGGAGAGGAACAGCGCGGCGGTGTAGTTGAGCATGATCGTGGTGATCACCTCGTGCGCGCCGGTGCGCGCCTTGAGGATGCCCGGGATGAAGCCCCAGAGCGCGCCGCCGATCGCGCCGGCCACGATCGCCACCACCAGGTTCAGCACGATCGGCAGGCCGAACGTGAAGCCGGCCACGCCGGCGGTGATGCAGCCGATCACGGCCTGGCCCTGCGCGCCGATGTTGAACAGGCCACCGCGGAACGCCAGCGCCACGGAGAGGCCGGTGAACACCAGCGGGGCGGCGTAGGTGAGCGTCTCGGAGATCGGCGCGAACGCGTCCTGCCAGGTGCCGGTCCCGCTGAACCAGGCGGAGAACGCCTCCGGGTCGCCGAACGCGCCCTTGAGCAGGTCGGAGTAGGCGGTGCTGATCAGCTGCCAGCTCGCGGTCAGCGCGTCACCCGGACGGGCGGTGAAGTAGGCGAACTTCGCCAGCACCTCGGAGTCGGAGACGACGATCAGGATCGCGCCGATCACGAACGCCAGCACGATCGACAGGAACGTCACCGTGACCGTGTTCGACGACCAGAGGTTGCGGGTGAAGTGGCTGAGGAACGATTCCTCTTTTTTAGCCGGCGCTTCGGTGGTCACTTCGTCCCTTTCTCGGCCGGTCCGGTGATGCCGGCCATGAGCAGGCCGAGTTCCTCGCGCGGGGTGTCCGGCGAGACGATGGCCAGGACCCGGCCGCGGTACATCACGGCGATCCGGTCGGCCAGTCCGACCACCTCGTCCAGCTCGCTGGAGACCACCAGCACCGCGGTGCCCTGGTCGCGCTCGTGGATGATCTGACCGTGGATGAACTCGATCGAGCCGACGTCCACACCGCGGGTCGGCTGTGAGGCGATGAACAGGCGCAGCGGGCGGGACATCTCCCGGGCCACCACGACCTTCTGCTGGTTGCCGCCGGAGAGGGTGCCGACCGGGGTCTCCGGCGACTGGCACCGGATGTCGAACTGGTCCACCCGCTCCTGGGCGTTGCTGCCGATGCTGTCCCGGTTCATCTTGAACGAGTTGCCGTACGGCGACCGGTCGTACATGTCGAGGATCAGGTTCTCCGCGACGGTGAACTCCTTGACGACGCCGTCGTGGCTACGGTCCTCGGGGATGTAACCGACGCCGGAGCGCAGGATCTGCTTGGTGTTCAGCGCGGTCAGGCTCTCGTTGTCCAGCTCGATCGTGCCGGCCCGCACCTCGCGCAGGCCCATCACGGCCTCGACCAGCTCGGTCTGCCCGTTGCCCTGCACGCCCGCGATGCCGAGCACCTCGCCGGCCCGCACCTCCAGGTCCACGCCGTCGACGGCACGGACGCCCCGGTCGTCATCGACGACCAGGCCGGAGAGCTTGAGCACGCCGCGGCCGGGTTCCGCCGGGGTCTTCGCGACCTCCAGGCTCACCGCGCGGCCGACCATCAGGGCGGCGAGCTCGTCCTCCCCGGCGTCCGGCGAGGCGGTTCCGACGATCTTCCCGCGGCGGACCACGGTGATCCGGTCGGCGATCGCCTTGACCTCTTTGAGCTTGTGGGTGATGAATACGATCGACTTGCCCATCGCGGTGAGCGAGCGCATCACGGCGAGCAGCTCGTCGGTCTCCTGCGGGGTGAGCACGGCGGTCGGCTCGTCCAGGATCAGCAGGTCGACGTCGCGGGTGAGCGCCTTGACGATCTCCACGCGCTGTTGCGCGCCGACCGGCAGGTCCTCGACCAGCGCGTCCGGGTCGACCGGCAGGCCGTACCGCTCGGAGGTCTCCAGGACGTCGCGGCGCGAGCGGCGGCGGTCCAGCCAGCCGAGCGGCCCGCCGCGGGTCTCCTCGCTGCCGAGCGCGATGTTCTCCGCCACGGTGAAGACGGGCACCAGCATGAAGTGCTGGTGGACCATGCCGATGCCGGCGGCGATCGCGTCGCGCGGGCTGCGGAAGACGACCGGCTCGCCGTTGACGACGATCTGGCCCTCGTCCGGCTGCAGCAGGCCGTACAGCTGGTTCATCAGGGTCGACTTGCCGGCGCCGTTCTCGCCCAGCAGGGCGTGCACCTCGCCGGGCTCGACGGTGATGTCGATGTGGTCGTTGGCCACCAGGTCGCCGAAGCGCTTGGTGATGCCGCGCAGTTTGAGTTTCAGCGGAATCTCCCGGTTCGCTGGTGGACTTCACTGGTGGGTTCAACACGAGCCGCCGCTCAGCCGCAGGTGGTGGACCCGCGGCTGGGCGGCGGCCGAGATGCTACCTAACTACTGGATCACGCAGGCGCGCTGGCCGACTCGACCTTCACGGTGCCGGCGACGATGTCCGCCTTCAGCTTGTCGATCTCGGCCTTGAGCGCCGCGTCGACCTTGGAGTCGAACTGGTTGTAACCGGCCAGGCCGACGCCGTTGTTCTCCAGGGTGCCCACGTAACCCGGGCTGGCGGCGAGCGCCTCACCCTTGGCGCCCTTGACGACGGCCTCCTTGACGGCCTCCTCGATGTTCTTGACGACCGTGGTCAGGAACACGTCGCAGTACTGCTCGGCGCTCTTGCAGCCGTCCTGGTCGACCCAGATGACCGAGGTCTTGCCGGCCGAGTCCTTGGCGACCTGGGCGGTGCCCAGGCCGGTGCCGCCGGCGACCGGCATGACGATGTCGGCGCCCTGCGAGACCAGGGTCTGGGTGATGCTCTTGCCCTTGTTCTGGTCGACGAAGCTCTCGGCGAAGGTGCCGTTCTGCTTCGCTTTGTCCCAGCCCACGACCGCGACCTTGGTGCCCTTGGTCTTGTTGTGGTACTCGACGCCGTCGTAGAAGCCGTCCATGAAGATGGTGACCGGCGGGATCTTCAGGCCACCGTACGTCGCGACCTTGCCGGTCTTGGTGTAGCCCGCGGCCAGGTAGCCGGCGAGGAACGCGGCCTGCTGGGTGGCGAACTGCATCGGGAAGACGTTGGTGTTGCCGCTGGTGCTGTCGACGATGCCGAACTGCGAGTCGGCGCTCTCCTTGGCGACCTTGGTGGTGGCGTCGCCCATCAGGCCGCCGACCGCCAGGATGAAGTTGCACTTCTGGGTCACGAAGCTGCGCAGGCCCGGCTCGTAGTCGGCCTCGGAGGAGGACGCCACGTACTTCGCGTCGACGTTGCTGGCCTCGGCCTTGGCAGCCTCCAGGCCGGCCCAGGCGGACGCGTTGAACGACTTGTCGTCGATGCCACCGGTGTCGGTGACCATGCAGGCCTTGTAAGCGGCGGCAGCGCTGGAGCCGCCGGCCGGGCTGTCCTCGGGGGCATCGCCACAGGCGGCGGCAGCGAGCGTCAGCCCACCTGCCGCGAGAATCGCCACGATCCGCTTCCCACGTACTGGGCGCAAGACGCCCTCCTTCTTGATGTGCGCACCGACCCGCTCGGTGAACCTAAGGACGGCAGCGTAGCCGGGGCTAAACGCGACGTCAGGTGATCGTTCCGGACTGTTCGTTGTCCGTTACCTGGTTGCAATCCCGGATCCCGTTCGGCCCGTTTCTGTATCACGTTGTTACGGCCGGAAACGGGCATCTGGGGTGGTCAGAGGCGATCCGAATTTACATACGGAATCACTTGTGACGCCACGCACGGACGCCCAGCACACCCACCACGGTGCCAATAGTGAGCGACGCCACGATCAACACGGCGTGCACCCAGAGGAATGAGGTGGGCGCACCGTCGGCGAACGACCGGTCGTCGTTCCAGATCGCCACCCCGAACCTCGGCCAGATCACCCACGTCCACACCCCGACGCCGACGAGGAACGCCGCCCACCGCTTGCTGATCATCACGGCGTGAGTATTCCAGCGGCGATCCGCCGCCAGCCCGCCCGCACCTCCCCGGGCTCCGGAGGGGCGCCGGGCACCGCGGCGGAGGAGCCCGCGCCCGTGTCGGCGTCGCTGAAGTCGGCGGTCCGGGCCAGCTCGATCTCCCGGCGGATCGCCTCCACCCCGTCGAGCGGCTGCAGCGGCTCCACCACCGCCATCAGATCGTCGTCGGCCACCACGGCCCGGGCCAGGGCCAGGGCGTGGTCACGCTCGTACGGACCGCAGACCACCGGATCCCACTCGTCGGGGTCGCCGAGCGCGCCGATGGTGACGACCCACGGCAGATCGGCGATCGGTGATCCAGGCGGCAGCTGCAGCGTCACGAGAGTGCCCACCGAAGCATCATCGCGGGCGGGAGTGGCGAATCCAGGTGTTTTGCCCCACGGGAGCGGTTTTATCGTCAGCTGACAGATCGGTGACCCGGCCGTGCGGGCTGGTCGCGGCCCAGGCGGCGCCGAAGAGCAGCAGCTGGTTGAAGACGTACAGATAGACCAGGGCGCCCACGGCGGAGCCGACGAGCGCGTACGCCGGGTTCCGCTCCACGATCGCGACGAACGACTTGCCCACCGTGTTGAGCAGCATCAGCCCGATGCCGACCTGCAGCACCGGCGGCGCCATCCGGCGGGCGGTCATCTTCAGCCGCGGCACGCCGGTGAGCAGGGCCGCCGCCAGCAGCATGTTGACGCCGAACGTGAGCACCAGGCTGACCACCGAGAGCAGCGTGGTGAACCCGCCGCCGGCCAGCCAGTGCAGCAGCCGCTCCAGCCCGTAGACGGCGAGCTGGGTGAGCGCCAGCAGCACCAGCAGTCCGATCAGCACGAGCAGGTCGACGGCCTGCCGCACGCCGATGTACCCGGGCTGCTCCCGGAGCTGCCAGATCAGCCGCTGGGAGGATCGGATCGACTCCACCCACCCGATGCCGGTGAAGGTCAGGCCGATGATGCCGACGATGCCGACCGTCTTCTTGCTGTCCACGATGGCTTGGACGTCGAGGAACGGCAGGTTGTCCCGGAGGAAGTCGGTCACCAGCTCGAACAGCTCGACGTTGTTGCTCAGCAGCAGGCCGAAGATGGAGTAGCCGATGAGCAGCAGGGCGAAGACCGCGAAGAATCCGTAGTAGGCGATGGCCGCGGCCAGCCGCCCGCCCTGGACGTCCCAGTACCGCAGGATGGCCCGGCAGAAATGGTCGAAGTACGGCGACCGATATCGCCACGTCGTGATCCGGGCTTCGGCAGCGTCGTACCCCCGGTCGATCGGGTTCACCGGCAGACCGTAACCGAGTTGTCAGCGCCCGAGTGGGAAGTCCCGCCGTGGCCGCCACGGCCCCTCGCCGCCGTGCGAGAAAAGCGTGAACGAGGTGACCTCGAAACTCGCCGAGAATCCGGCGAGGTCCTCGAAGACGGCGTCCAGCGCCTCCGGTGAGACGTCCTGCGCCACCGTGACGTGCGGGTGGTACGGGAACCGGGTGTCCCGCCGCACGTCCTCCGAGCGCGTGATCGCCTCGGCCAGCAGCTCACACTCACTGATGCCCTTCGCCAGCGTCACGAAAACCACCTCGGTGATCGGCCGGAACGTGCCGGTGCCGCGCAGGTGGATGGTGAACGGCGGCTGGGCGGCGGCGATCGACTCCAGGTGTTTCTCCACCGCGGGCAGCGCGTCGCCGGCCACCTCGGTCGGGCCGAGGAGCGTGACGTGTGCGGGCGTGTAGGCGGCCTGCGGGTCGCCCGCCTCGGCGCGCCGCCGGGTCAGCTGCGCGCCCCACGGTTCCGGGATGTCGATCGCCACGCCGATGCGCGTGAGTGCCGGGTCGGACACCGCGTCAGGCTCCGCGGGCCGGGGCGACGAAACCCACGTTCTGGTACGCCCGTGCCAGCGTCACCGCCGAGACGGCCCGGGCCTTCTCCGCGCCGATCGCGAGGATCTTGTCGAGGTGGGCCGGATCGTCCAGGTACGCCTTGGTGCGCTCCTGGATCGGCTTGACGAACTCGACGAGCACCTCGGCCAGGTCCTTCTTCAGGTCGCCGTAGCCGCGTCCCTCGTACCCCTCGACAAGGTCGTCGATGGTCCGGCCGGTGAGCGCGGCGTAGATGGTGAGCAGGTTACTGACGCCGGGCTTGTTCTCCTCGTCGAAGAGGACCTCTCGTCCGGTGTCGGTGACCGCCGACCTGATCTTCTTGGCCGAGCGCGCCGGGTCGTCCAGCAGCTCGATGATGCCGTTCGGCGAGGAGGCCGACTTGGACATCTTGATCGTCGGATCCTGCAGGTCGGTGATCTTCGCGGTGTCCTTCACGATGTACGCCGAGGGGGTGGTGAAGGTCTTGCCGAACCGCGTGTTGAACCGCTGCGCCAGGTCCCGGGTGAGCTCGAGGTGCTGCCGCTGGTCCTCGCCGACCGGCACCTGGTCGGCCTGGTAGAGCAGGATGTCCGCGGCCTGGAGGATCGGGTAGGTGAAGAGGCCGACGGACGTGCTGTCCTGGCCCGCTTTCGCCGACTTGTCCTTGAACTGGACCATCCGGCTGGCCTCACCGAAACCGGTGATGCAGCTGAGCACCCAGCCGAGTTGCGCGTGCTCGGGGACGTGCGACTGCACGAAGAGCGTGCAGAGCTCCGGGTCCAGGCCGAGCGCGAGCAGCTGCGCCACCGAGACGCGAGTACGGTTGCGCAGAGCCACCGGGTCGTGCCCCATGGTGATCGCGTGCAGGTCGACCACGCAGTAGAAGGCGTCATGCGTGTTCTGCATCGCCACCCAGTTGCGGACGGCGCCCAGATAGTTGCCGAGGTGGAAGGAATCGGCGGTCGGCTGAATGCCGGAAAGCACACGCGGGCGGCGGGCAACGTCGGACATGGCCGCCATTGTGTCAGCCTCTCCCCGGTAACCGCGAATCCCCCACCGTATCGCGCCGATGTTCGAACCTGTTGACTTATGAGCGTTTGTGGAGGATTCTATGATCGTCTTCACTAGCGAAAGGGTCTGAGCAAATGAAACTGCTCGTCACCGGCGGCGCCGGCTACGTCGGCAGCGTGACCAGCAGGCTACTGCTGGACGCCGGCCACGAAGTGGTCGTCCTCGACAACCTTCGCACCGGCTTCCGCGAGGCCGTCGCCCCGGACGCCACCTTCGTCGAGGCCGACATCGCCGACGCCGCGCAGGTCCTCACCCCGGACGCCGGATTCGACGCGGTGCTGCACTTCGCCGGGCTGATCGCGGCCGGCGAGTCGATGGCCAAGCCCGGGCTGTACTGGCACGAGAACGTGGTGAAGTCGCTCGCCCTGCTGGACGCGATCCGCGCCGCCAAGGTGCCGCGGGTGATCTTCTCGTCCACCGCGGCGGTCTACGGCAACCCGGTCGAGCTGCCCATCACCGAGTCCTCGATCAAGGCCCCCACCAGCACGTACGGGTCGACGAAGCTCACCTTCGACCTGGCGCTGACCTCGGAGACGTTCGCACACGGGCTGGCTGCCGTCTCGCTGCGCTACTTCAACGTGGCCGGGGCGTACATCACCGGCGAGCACGAGATCGGCGAGCGGCACGACCCGGAGACCCACCTCATCCCGATCACCCTGCAGGCCGCCGCCGGCAAGCGGGAGAAGCTGCAGCTCTTCGGCGACGACTACCCCACCACCGACGGCACGTGCGTGCGCGACTACATCCACGTCGAGGACCTGGCGCGGGCCCACCTGCTGGCCCTGGACGCGACGGTGGCCGGCGAGCACAAGATCTACAACCTGGGCAACGGCAACGGCTTCTCCAACAAGCAGGTCGTCGAGGCCGCCCGTGAGGTCACCGGCGCGGCCATCCCGGTGGAGATCGCCCCGCGCCGTGACGGCGACCCGGCGACCCTTGTCGCCTCCTCCGAGCGCGCCCGCACCGAGCTCGGCTGGACGCCGCGGAAGAACACCCTGCAGGCGATGATCGGCGACGCCTGGACCTTCTACCGGAAGCACGTGGCATGAGCGTCAAGGAGATCTTCACGGCCGCCTACGGCGCCGAGCCGGCGGGCGTCTGGGCCGCGCCCGGGCGGGTGAACCTGATCGGCGAGCACACCGACTACAACGACGGCTTCGTGCTCCCCTTCGCGCTGCCGCAGCGCACCCTCGCCGCGGCCGGCCCGTCGCCGGACGACCGCTGGCACGTCTGCTCGACCCTCATCCCCGAGCCGGTGAGCTTCGGGACCACCGCGCCGGGTGAGGTCACCGGCTGGGGCGCCTACGTCGCCGGAGTGGTCTGGGCGCTGCAGGAGGCGGGCTTCGAGGTGCCGACGGCGCGCATCGCGATCGACTCGGACGTGCCGCTCGGCTCCGGCCTCTCGTCCTCCGCCGCTCTCGAGTCGGCGGTGCTGACCGCGCTGATCGACCTCGGCGGCCTGGACCTGCCGCTGGAGAAGCGCCCGGCGCTCGCCCAGCGGGCCGAGAACGTGTACGTCGGAGCGCCCACCGGAATCATGGACCAGTCGGCCTCGATCCGCTGCCAGGACGGCAAGGCGCTGTTCCTGGACTGCCGGTCGTACGAGGTCGAGCAGATCCCGTTCGACCTGGCCGCCGAGGGCCTGGCCATCCTGGTGATCAACAGCAACGCCCCGCACCAGCACGTCGACGGCGAGTACGGCGCACGCCGCAAGAGCTGCGAGGAGGCGGCCGCGCTGCTGGGCGTGCCGGCCCTGCGCGACGTCGCCACCGCCGACCTGCCGGCCGCGCTCGAGCGCCTCGGCGACGACGTCCTGGTCCGCCGGACCCGGCACATCGTCACCGAGAACCAGCGCGTCCTGGACACCGTGGCGCTGCTGCGTGACGGCCGGGTCCGCGAGGTCGGCCCGCTGCTGACCGCCTCGCACGCCTCGATGCGGGACGACTTCGAGATCACCGTGGCCCAGGTGGACGTGGCGGTGGAGGCGTCGCTCGCGGCCGGCGCGTACGGCGCCCGGATGACCGGCGGCGGCTTCGGCGGCTGTGTGCTCGCCCTGGTCGACGCGGACCGGGCCGACGCCACCGCCGCGGCGGTGGCCGGCGCGTACGCCGAGCGCGGCTTCACCGCTCCGACCAGCTGGGTCGCCGTGGCCGGGCCGGGCGCGGCGAGGATCTAGAGGCTTTACGGGGTCCTGCGGTGGGTATGGCGCACTCATGACCAGCGAACCGCAGGACCGTAACGTCGAGACCGACCAGCCGAACGAGTTCGGCTTCGCCGGCGGGGCCACCGCGCCCGAGCCGGAGCGCACCTCCGAGTCCCGGCTGCACGACGAGGTCGAGGCGATCGCCGTGCCGTCCGGTGACATCACCGGCGCGATCACCGAGGCGATCGACGAGGTGACCGACCACGAGGACCGGGACCGCCACTGATCGCAGGGGGGTGGAGTAGGCCTTTCAGCCGATCACCCACAGGAGCGAGACCAGGGGCCGGGCAGCGGTCACCCGTCTATGGTGAGCGACATGGGGGTCAGCCCACCGTATCTCTCCGATGACACCGAGCAAGGTGTCACGGTCCGCCTCGATGCCGGGGCGGACGCCGCAGTCTCTCTCCTCACGGTCCGTGGCTCCTGGGACGACCAGCTCCGGCTCAACGCCTCGGCGACGCTGCGCCGATGCTTCACCGAGCATCCGGACGCCCTCATCGTGGACCTCACCGGGCTGCTCGACCCGAACAGCGAGAGCGCGCCGACCTGGGTGACCGCTCAGCACGCCGCGGCGGCTCTGATACCGCCGGTGCCGGTGGCGCTCTGCGTGCCGCCGGATCTGCCGCTGGCGGACCGCATGCAGGGCCTGGGAGTGGGCCGGTTCCTGCCGGTGTACGCGAAGGTGCGGCAGGCCCGGGTGGCGCTGGCCGGCCGGATCCCCGGCAGCGAGCGGCTCACGGCCACGCTGGCGCCGGACACCGACGCCCCGAGCGCCGCGCGCAACCTGGTCAGTGACGCCTGCCTGTCCTGGGGACTGGCGAGTCTGCTGCACCCCAGCCGGCTGGTCATGTCCGAGCTGGTGACGAACGCGGTCGAGCACGCCGGCACCGAGATCCACGTGGTGGTGACCCGGCGCGGTTCGGGCCTGCACCTGGCGGTGGCCGACGGCGACCCGGCACTGCCCCGGCTGCTGCCGAGCACCACCCGCCCGCGCCCCGACCTGCCGCTCGACGAGCGGGGCCGGGGCCTGCGGACGGTGGATCAGACGGCCGCCTCCTGGGGCGCGGTGCCCGCGGAGAACGGCAAGATCGTCTGGGCGACGGTACGCAGTCCGCTTATCGGGCTTCGATGATCATGCCGGCGCCGACCGTACGGTTGGTGCCCTCGTCGATCAGGATGAAGCCACCGGTCGTCCGGTTGCGGCGGTACTCGTCCGCCAGCAGCGGCACGGTGGTCCGCAGCTTGATCCGGCCGATCTCGTTGAGCGCGAGCTCACCGGCCGACTCGTCGCGGTGCAGCGTGTTCACGTCCAGCCGGTACTGCACGCCGCGGACCACGGTCCGCGCCGTCCGGGTGGTGTGCTTGATCGTGTACTTCCCACCGACGCGCAGCGGCGCCGACTCGTCCATCCAGCAGATCATCGCCTCGATGTCCTGCGCGACGGCCGGCGCGTTGTTCGGCCGGCAGATCATGTCGCCGCGCGAGATGTCGATCTCGTCGGTCAGCCGGACCGTCACCGACATCGGCGGGAAGGCCTCCTCGACCGGCCCGTCCGCGGTGTCGATCGACGCGATCTTGCTGGTCAGGCCGGACGGCAGGGCGAGCACCTCGTCACCGGGCTTGAGGATGCCGGAGGCGACCTGACCGGCGTAACCCCGGTAGTCGGTCACGGTGGTGGACTGCGGGCGGATCACGTACTGCACCGGGAACCGGACGTCGACCAGGTTGCGGTCGCTGGCGATGTGCACGTGCTCCAGGTGGTGCAGCAGGGACGGGCCCTCGTACCACGGGGACTTGTCCGACCGGGACGCGATGTTGTCGCCGTTGAGCGCCGAGATCGGGATGATCGTCAGGTCCGGGGCGTCCAGCTTCGCGGCGAACGAGGTGAACTCGTCGGCGATCCGGTCGTAGACCTCCTTGTCCCAGTCGACCAGGTCCATCTTGTTCACGCAGAGCACCAGGTGCGGCACCCGCAGCAGGGTGGTCAGGAACGCGTGTCGGCGGGACTGCTCGACCAGGCCCTTGCGGGCGTCGACCAGGATCAGCGCCAGGTCGGCAGTGGAGGCGCCGGTGACCATGTTCCGGGTGTACTGGATGTGCCCCGGGGTGTCCGCGATGATGAACTTGCGGCGCGGGGTGGCGAAGTACCGGTACGCCACGTCGATCGTGATGCCCTGCTCCCGCTCGGCCCGCAGGCCGTCGGTGAGCAGCGCGAGGTTCGTGTACTCGTCGCCGCGGGACGCGCTGGCGCTCTCCACGGCCTCGAGCTGGTCCTCGAAGATCGTCTTGGTGTCGTAGAGCAGCCGGCCGATGAGCGTCGACTTGCCGTCGTCCACGCTTCCGGCGGTGGCGAACCTCAGCAGGTCCATGCCGCGCCCGGCTGCGGCTTCCGGCTCGAGAACTGCCTGGCTCATCAGAAGTAACCCTCTCGCTTACGGTCTTCCATCGCGGCCTCGGACACCCGGTCGTCGCCGCGGGTGGCGCCGCGCTCGGTGATCCGGGTGGCGGCGACCTCGTCGATCACCTTCTCGACGGTGTCCGCCTCGGAGAGCACCGCGGCGGTCTGCGACGCGTCGCCGACCGTGCGGTACCGCACCCGGCGCACCTCGGAGGTCTCGCCGTCGCGGAGCCGGATGAACTCGTTGACCGCGTAGAACATCCCGTTGCGCTCGACGACCTCGCGGTCGTGCGCGTAGTAGATGCTCGGCAGCGGGATCTGCTCCTTGGCGATGTAGTGCCAGACGTCCAGCTCGGTCCAGTTGGAGAGCGGGAACACCCGGATCGACTCGCCGGGGTGGTGCCGCCCGTTGTAGAGCGACCACAGCTCGGGCCGCTGGTTCTTCGGGTCCCACTGGCCGAACTCGTCGCGGAAGCTGAACATCCGCTCCTTGGCCCGGGCCTTCTCCTCGTCCCGGCGGGCGCCGCCGAAGAGCGCGTCGAAGCGGTACTTCTCCTGGGCGGCGAGCAGCACCGGGGTCTGGATCCGGTTGCGGGTGCCGTCCGGCAGCTCGCGGACCAGGCCGGTGTCGATCGCCTCCTGCACGCTGGCGATCACCAGGTTCAGGCCGAGCGTGGCCACCCGCCGGTCCCGGTACTCCAGGACCTCGGGAAAGTTGTGGCCGGTGTCGACGTGCATGACCGGGAACGGGATCCGCCCGGGGGCGAACGCCTTCTCCGCGAGGCGGAGCATCACGATCGAGTCCTTGCCGCCGGAGAAGAGCAGCGCTGGGCGCTCGAACTCGGCCATGACCTCCCGCATGATGAAGATGCTCTCGGCTTCGAGCGCATCCAGATGTGAGACGCGGTAGGGCTTCGTCTGGCTCATGGGCTCAGTCCCCAGACCTTTCTCCGGTGTTCACCCTGCTTGTTTGGTGCCGACTCGTCATTGTGTCGGAAGATGCTTCTGCAACGCAGCAAGCAACCGAGGAGCGAGATCCTTACGACAGACCACCAGGTCAGGTAGCTTCGGGTCGCCCTGGTTGTAGGCCAGCGGAGTGCCGTCGATGCGGGAGGCGTGCAGCCCGGTGGCCAGGGCCACCGCGACCGGCGCGGCCGAGTCCCACTCGTACTGACCGCCGGCGTGCACGTACGCGTCGGCCTCGCCACTGATCACTGCGGCGATCTTCACACCGGCCGAGCCCATCGGCACCAGCTCGGCGCCGATCTCCCCGGCGAGCGCCGTCACGAACGCGGGCGGCCGGGTCCGGCTCGCCGCGATCCGGATCGCCCCGCCGGTCGCCGACTCCAGCGGCATCGGCGGGTACGCCGGGGGCTTGTCGGTCGCGAACGTCCGGTGCTGGGCCGGCATCGCCACCGCGCCGGCCGCGAGGCAGGCCGGATTGGACGAGTCGGCGGTCCAGAGCGCCACGTGCACGGCCCAGTCGGTCCGGCCCTCCTCGGAGAACTCCCGGGTGCCGTCCAGCGGGTCCACGATCCAGACACGCGAGGCGCCCAGGCGGTCCGGCCGGGCGACGCCCTCCTGCCAGGCCACCCGGGAGTGCTCGTCCTCCTCGGATAGGACGGCGTCAGCGGGTCGCCAGCGGGCCAGCTCGGTCTTCAGAAGGTCGTGTGCGGCCTGGTCGCCGGCGGCCTTGAGAGCCTTTGGATCCGCGTACCCGATCTCGGCTCGGACCCGGAGAAGCTCCTGGCCGGCGCGGTCCGCGAGCCAGCGGGCGAAGGCCGCGTCGATGACCGGCGGCGAGCCGCCCTCGCCGGCGTCCCGCGGCCCCGCAATGCGTGCCGACGTCTTCGTCTGCTCGCCCATCGTCTCGCTCCTCCTCGGCTTTCGCCCAGCGCCGGCCCTGCCTGCGACAGGCCCGGACTCAGTACGCCCCGGACGACCGCACCACCGCGGTCACGGTCCTGAGCAGGATCACCAGATCGAGGCTCAGGGACCAGTTCTCGACATAGCGCAGGTCGAGTCGGACCGCCTCCTCCCAGGAGAGATCCGAGCGCCCGGACACCTGCCACAGACCGGTCATGCCGGGCTTGACCGCCAGCCGCCGCCGCACATCGTCGGCGTAGGCGGCGACCTCCGTCGGCAGCGGGGGTCGCGGGCCGACCAGCGACATCTGCCCCAGCAGGACGTTGAGCAGCTGCGGGAGCTCGTCGAGCGAGAACCGGCGCAGCCACCGACCGACCGGGGTGACCCGCGGATCGTCGCGCATTTTGAAGAGCACACCGTCGTGCTCGTTGAGATGCCTCAGTTCGCCCAGGCGAGCCTCGGCGTCGAGGTACATGCTGCGGAACTTGAAGATCCGGAATTCTCGGCCGTCACGTCCCACGCGCACTTGGCGAAAGAGTACCGGTCCACGTGACGTGAGTCCCACGCAGAGCGCCACGCCCAGCAGCACCGGACCGGCAACGATCAGCAGGGCCAGTGCGCCTAAACGATCGAACACGTCCTTGACCAGGCGCGATCCGCCGTGCAGCCGGGGATGTTCGACGTGCAGCATGGGAAGTCCATCGAACGGGCGAATCGTGGTCCGCGCACCGGCCACATCGACCAGGGCGCTGGCCACCACGAGATCGACCTCGTCCCGCTCCAGCTGCCAGGCGAGCCGGCGCACCGCGGTGCCGTCCAGCTCGGGGCAGCTGAGCACCACCACGGTGTCCGCGTCGGCCTGCTCGACCGCGCTCGCCACCTCGTCGAACGTGCCGTAGACGGTCAGGCCGTCGACGCCGATCCCGTCGGCGTCCGGGGGCAGGCAGGCGCCGACCACCTCGAGGCCGTGGTACCGCTCGCGGCGCAACTGTCGGGTGATTCCGATCACTGACAGCTCGTGTCCGACAACGATCACTCGTCGGAGGTTCTCGCCGCGGCTGCGGGCAAGATGCAGCCGCTTGCGCAGCAGGAACCGGAGCACGACGACGGCGGCGATCGCGCCCGGCAGAGCGACGAGCACGTAGGACCGGGCGAGATCCAAACTGAGCGCGTACGAGACCACGGCCGCCCCCGCGATCAATCCGACGCCGCCCCGGAGCACCCGCTGATACTCGTCGCTGCCGACGAAGAGATAGCGGCGCTCATACGCCCGGGAGACCGCGAGCACCAGCAGGAGCAGGACCGGCAGCAGCGCGGAGAAGAAGGTATAGGCACGGTTGTACTGGGTCACCGCGTCGCCGAAGCGGACGATGAACGTCGCCACGCCGGCGGCGACCCCGGCGGTCAGGTCGGAGACGACGAGCGACCAGACGTACCTGCGCTCCCAGAGCTGACGCCGGGACATCGCGGCGTGCCGGCCGCGGTTGCGGACGAACGGCCGGCTCGCCGGGCGGGCGGCCTGGGAGCGGTTGGGGCGGTCCGACCAGTGCCGCTCGATCGCGTTGTTACGGGCCCCTCTGTTGGGGGCTCGCGCCTCGGATCCGGCGGGAGGTGGGCTGAGCGGCGCCCCCGGGACCGGGATCTTGGTGGTCGGGATCCACGGTCCCGCATTGGGTTTCTTCGGTGCGTCGGTGTCGGGAGTCTTCGGTGCCCCGGTGTCGGGATTCTCCGGCGCGACGGGCTCGGTCGACGACACGTCCTGAGACATCCCCCGCCGACCCCCTGTCACCCGATGCGTGCACCCGTGTGACCAACGGACGGATGGCGGAGCGCGTCACGGCATGACAAGGCGGACAAATCGCCAGGCTGTCAGCTTCCGTGGAACTTGTTCTGCGCCCACTCGACGCCCTCGAGAACTATCGCCTCGGTGACGTCGGCAGCTCGGTCCACCAGGAAGTCCAACTCCTTGCGCTCCGCACCGGAGAAGTCGGAGAGCACGTAGTCGGCCGGGTCCTGCCGGCCCGGCGGCCTCCCGATCCCGAAACGCACCCGCGCGTACTCCTTGGTGGCCAGCGACTTCGACATCGAGCGCAGTCCATTGTGACCACCCTCGCCGCCGCCCCGCTTGGCACGCACCTGTCCGAACGGCACATCCAGCTCATCATGCACCGCGATCACATTCGCCACGGGCACTTTGAAGAACTGCGACAACGCCACCACCGGGGCACCGGACAGGTTCATATAGGTCAGCGGCTTCAGGAGGATCAGTTTCGGGCCACCCATGCCCAGACGGCCCTCGGCCATCTCGCCCTGTGCCCGCTTCGCCCGGCCGAACTTGCCGCCGATCCGGGACGCCAGCAGGTCCGCGACCATGAATCCGACGTTGTGCCGGTTGCCCGCGTACTCCTTGCCGGGGTTTCCCAGGCCGACCACCAGCCAGGGTGCCTCGTCGCTCAACTTCGCCTCCACCGCATATACAGATCAGGGAAAGCACCCGAAGGCACTTTCCCTGATTCCTGGCTTACCGCTGCGCGCGTCAGACTTACTCCGCGGCGCTCTCGCCCTCGGCCTCGGCGGCGGCCGCGTCGTCCTCGGCCTGGGTGGTGCTCTGGGCCGCGGTGATCATCGCGAGCACCAGGTCGGCCTCGACCGCCAGCTCGGTGCCGCGGGGCAGCTTCACGTCGCCGGCGGTGATCCGCGCGCCGGCCTCGAGGCCGTCGATCGAGACCTCGAGCTCGGACGGGAGGTGCAGCGCCTCGGCGACCACCGAGACGGTGTTCGACTCGTGCACGATCAGGGTGTTCTTGGCGGCCTCGCCGACCAGGGTCACCGGGATGTCGACCTGGACCTTCTCGCCGCGCTTCACGATGAGCAGGTCGATGTGCTCGTAGGTGTCCTTGATCGGGTCACGCTGGATGGCCTTCGGCAGGGCCAGCGTCGCGGCGGCGTTGCCCGCGATGTCGATCGTGAAAATCTGGTTGAGCCCACCGTGCCGGATGGCGGCGGCGAACTCACGGGCGGGCAGCGCGATGTGCTGCGGCGCCTCGCCGTGGCCGTAGAGAACGGCTGGCACCAGGCCGGCCCGGCGCGTGCGGCGGGCACCACCCTTGCCGAACTCGGTGCGGGGCTCGGCGCTGATCTTTACCTCGGACACGGGGAAACTCCTGAAACTTCTCGATGCGGGCTGCGGCTAAGTCTGCGGCTGCGGTATCCGGCAGGACATGCGGTGGTGGCCGCCGACGGCGCTAGGACCGTCGCCGGCGCTGCCGGGCGAAGGGCGCGCTGGGCACAGGCCCGGAGCACCGCGTCGATGACGGCACCTCGAGTGGACTGCGAAACCTCAGCAGACCACGAGGCACCCTCGCCGTGGCAACCGCACTAGCTTACCTGCCACGATCGCGCACTGGTCGGCGGGTCCGCCTCTGCCGGCGGCGTCTGCGTAAAAAGCACCCTGTCGCGGCAACTTGCGCCACAAGAGAAAACGCCCGTCACAGACGGGCGTTTCCCTTATCGGTGGATCAGCTGAGGCCACCGAACAAAGTGGTCACCGAGCCGTCGTCGAACACCTCACGGATCGCGCGAGCCAGCAGCGGCGCGATCGACAACACAGTGATCTTGTCGAGCCGCTTCTCCGGTGAGAGCGGCAGCGTGTTCGTCACCACCAGCTCGCTGATCCGGCTGTTCTTCAGGCGCTCGGTCGCCGGGTCGGAGAGCAGCGCGTGGGTGGACGCCACGATCACGTCGGCCGCGCCCTCCTCGAAGAGGATGTCCGCCGCCTTGGTGATCGTGCCGCCGGTGTCGATCATGTCGTCGACGATCAGGCAGACCCGGCCCTCGACCTCGCCGACCACGCGGTTCGCCACCACCTGGTTCGGCTTCAGCGGGTCACGGGTCTTGTGGATGAAGGCCAGCGGGCAGCCACCCAGCCGGTCGGTCCACCGCTCGGCGACCCGCACCCGGCCGGAGTCCGGCGCCACCACGGTCATCGGGCGGCCGGCGAACTTCTTCTGCACGTAGTCGGCCAGGATGTCCATCGCGAACAGGTGGTCCACCGGGCCGTCGAAGAAGCCCTGGATCTGCGCGGTGTGCAGGTCGACCGTGAGGATCCGGTTCGCGCCGGCGGTCTTCAGCAGGTCCGCCACCAGACGGGCGGAGATCGGCTCCCGGCCGCGGTGCTTCTTGTCCTGCCGCGAGTACGGGTAGAACGGCAGGACCACGGTGATCCGCTTCGCCGACCCGCGCTTCAGCGCGTCGATCATGATCAGGGTCTCCATGACCCACCGGTTCACGCCCTCGGTGACCGACTGGACCACGAAGGCGTCGGACCCGCGAACCGAATCCTTGAACCGGACGAAGATCTCACCATTGGCGAACTCGTACGAGTCCGAGGGCGTCGGCGCGACGCCGAGCACCTGTCCGATCTCCTCCGCCAGTTCCGGGAATCCCCGGCCGGAGAAGAGCATCAAACTCTTACGGTTCTCGGCGACGATGCTGCCCATCGGCTCGCTGCTCCCGTTGATTAGGGGGTGGGTTCGCAGTGAAGTATCCCTTGCGAGAACGTAACCGCCACGTTTCACGGCCGCCGGGTGGGATGGCTCACCCCCGCTGGATCAGTCCTGCTCAGGGGTGATATCCGCAGCCCGTGCCGCGGCTTTCGCGGACACCGTCCCGGGACGGCGGCGCTCGGTCCAGCCTTCCACGTTGCGCTGCTGCGCGCGGGTCACACCGAGGTCACCGGCCGGAACGTCCTTGGCGATCGCGCTGCCTGCCGCCACGTACGCCCCCGGGCCGATCGTCACCGGCGCGATGAGGACCGTGTCCGAGCCGACGAACGCGGCCTCGCCGACCGTGGTCCGGCTCTTCCGGACCCCGTCGTAGTTCGCGAAGATCGTACCGGCGCCGATGTTCGCGCTCGCGCCGATCGAGGCGTCACCGACATAGGACAGGTGCGGCACCTTCGCGCCCTCGCCGAGCTGGGCGTTCTTGGTCTCGACGAAACCGCCGACCTTGGACTTGCGCGCCAGCCTGGTGCCCGGCCGCAGGTACGAGTACGGCCCCACGGTCGCCGCCGGCCCGATCTCCGCGCCGATCGCGTGCGTCCGCAGCACCGTGGCGCCCTCGGCGACCACCGTGTCCACCAGCGTGGTGTCCGGGCCGATCACCGCGCCGGTCGCCACCGACGAGGTGCCCGAGATCTGCGAGTTCTGGTCGACCACGGCGTCCGGCTCGAGGGTGGCGGTCACGTCGATCCAGGTGGTCGCCGGGTCCAGCAGCAGCACGCCGGACCGCATCCAGGCGTCGTTCACCCGATCGCGCATCAGCACCCGCAGCCGGGAGAGCTCGGCACGGTCGTTGCAGCCGAGCGTCTCGTACGCGAACTCGGCGATCTCGACCGCGACCGGGTGCCCCTGGCCGGCCAGGATCCCGAAGACGTCCGTGAGGTACTCCTCGCCCTGCGCGTTGTCGGTCGACAACTTGCTCAGCGCCTCGCGCAGCAGCACCGCGTCGAACGCGTAGATCCCGGAGTTGATCTCCCGGATCCGCCGCTGCTCGTCGGTGGCGTCCTTCTGCTCGACGATCCGTTCCAGGTTGCCCTCCGCGTCCCGGACCAGCCGCCCGAGACCTGTCGGGTCGGCGACCTCGGCGCCCAGCACGGTCGCCGCCGCGCCGGCCCGCTCATGGGTGGCGAGCAGCGCCTCGACCGTCTCCGGGCGCAGCAGCGGCACGTCGCCGCTGAGCACCACGACGGTGCCGGTCAGCTCGGGCGCCGCATCCAGGGCGATGCGCACGGCGTGGCCGGTGCCGTTCTGCTCGGCCTGCAGCACCGGGGTGGCCTCCGGCGCGGCCTCGGCGAGGAAGGCGCCGACCTGGTCGGCCTTGTGCCCGACGACGACGAGGGTGCGGTCGGTCCGGATCGCCGACGCGACGGCCAGGACGTGCCCCAGCAGGGTGCGCCCGAGCAGCGGCTGAAGAACCTTGGGCGTCGCGGACTTCATCCGCTTCCCCTCACCAGCGGCGAGGACGACAACGGTACGGCTGGGGGCCTGGCTCACGCGGGACTCCATCGATTGCAGCGGCATCTTGCCGGGGCGACAATTCCACCCCACAGCCCTCGGGCTTTACCACAGGAATTGCTCGGCCGCCAGGACTCGAACCCGGAATACTTGGACCAAAACCAAGGGTGTTGCCAATTACACCACGGCCGAATAGTGCTGGAGACAGCCTAGCGTCCCCCGCCTTGCCCGGCGAAAGCGGACGAAGTCTCGTGGACGACGGCCCGCATCACGCCCTCCGTCCGCCAATAGAGCAGGCGTGACCGGGGCGCCTCGATGATCAGACAGCCGTGATAGTCGTCGCCGACGTTGGCCCTGCGGGTCAGGGGAACATGCTTCTTGATCGTCGGACGGCGGAACTGATCGCGGGGAAGACCCAGTTGAGCCGCCCACCAGTCCGCCGCCTCGTCGGCATCGGCGGTCTCATGGATGCTCAGGCGGTACTTCAAGTCGGCGACGCCGTATCCGCCCAGCTGAAGAAAGCGCAGGAAGAGGCCGCACAGACCGGGGTCGCTGTTGATGAATGTCAGCCGGTCCTCGCGCGCCCACGGTTTCGATTTCCTGCCCTCGCACCAGTAGGCCACGGCTCCCATGAGCAGCACGTCCCGATCCGACAGGGCATCGACATCACGCGCCGCCAGATCCCACACCTCGGCCTGGCGCCGATCCCGCTCCGCCCGGAACTCGTCCCACCGCGCCTCGGAATGCCTCTTCGCCAGCTCGCGTTTCGCGGTGGCTCGGGCGCTGTCCGGATCGAGCGGGATGTGCCCCACCCAGGCGAATGCCGTCGACTTGGCGACACCCAACCGTGTCGCGATGTCGTTGAGTGACCAGCCATCCGTCCGGAGCCGGGTCGCCTCACCCCGAAGGTGATCTTTCGCGTGGGGACGCGCCGGCGGCTCGACACCGCGTAACCAGTCCGTCAGGGTCGCGTTGCTGACGCCGAACATTCTCCTCAGCTGCGTGCGTGACAGCCCCGGATCGGTCCGGAGCCGGCGCGCCTCGTCACGCATGCTGGTCTCGGACCTACCTGCTTCGCGCCCAGTAGTCATAGCGCAATGGTCCGCCGCTGCGATGTTCACCTTCAAGGCCCCGCGCATGCCATTCCTGTCAGGATGGCTGGGTGAAAGATCAGACGGAAAGCGCCGACCGCCCACCGCGAATCCGGATGCCGGCCGCTCAGCGCCGTGAGCAGCTGATCGCGATAGGACGGCAGCTCTTCGCCGAGCGGGGCTTCGACGCGACGAGCGTCGAGGAGGTGGCGTCCCGGGCGAAGGTGTCGAAGCCGGTCGTCTACGAGCACTTCGGCGGCAAGGAGGGCCTGTACGCGGTGGTCGTCGACCGTGAGGTGCGGACGCTGCTCGACCGGATCGCCGCGGCGCTGACCGCCGGACATCCCCGGGAGCTGCTGGAACAGGCGGCGCTCGCGCTGCTCGACTACATCGACGACGAGCCGCACGGGTTTCGGGTGCTGGTTCGCGAGTCGCCGGTGCTCTCCGCCGCGGGCAACTTCTCCAGCGTCATGAACGACATCGCGCACCAGGTGGAGCACATCCTCGGCGCCGAGTTCAAGAGCCGGGGCATCGACCCGAAGTTCGCCGAGCTCTACTCACAGGCGCTGGTCGGGATGGTGGCGCTGGTCGGCCAGTGGTGGCGGGAGGCGCAGCGGCCGAAGAAGGAGATGGTCGCCGCGCACCTGGTCAACCTGGCCTGGAACGGCCTGTCCCACCTGGAGACCAAGCCGGGCCTGCTGACCCGCAAGATGCGGTGACCGCATCTTGCGGGGTCAACGAGACGATCAGGCGGTGCGTCCCTCGCGGACCTGGCGCGGCGCGCCGGCCTGCGACTCCGGGACGACCTTGCTGTACAGGCTGACCGTGATCAGCAGCAGCCCGGCCAGGTAGGTCACGATCACCGTGGACATGCTGTAACCGAAGAAGTTGGCGTCGGTGCGGATGGTGGCCAGCGCGTAACTGCCGATCACCAGCAGCGCCCAGCCGAGGTACTTGTCGACCGCGACGTCGAGGTTCTTGCCGATCGCCGTGCCGGCGAGCACGAGGCCGCCGACCACGATGTGAATGATCGACGAGAGCATGTTGGTCTCCTGGCCGAGGACCCGGATGCCCGTCTCGTTCGCGAACGGCTCCCCGGCGGTCTGGATCGCGCCCAGGACGCCGAAGACCACGAGGTAGGCGCCGACGAGGAAGCCAACGATCCGGTAGATCGGCCGCAGGGGATGGTTGACCGGAATGTGCGAGGCCATGCTGTCCGTCCGTCTCCAAGGTCAGGTGTAGTCGTACCGATTCTCGCGTATCGGCCGCAAGGGCGCAGGCACACCCCCCGGATCAGCTATCCCCCACCTTTTCCGCGAGTTCGAGCCACTCCATCTCGGCCTGGTCCTTCTCGTCCCGCACGGCCTTCAACTGCGCCTCGAACTCCACGATCTTCTCGTAGTCGCTGCCGTGCTCGGCCAGCTTTTCGTTGATCTTGGATTCCTTCTCGGCCAGCTTGTCCATCTGGCGCTCCAGCCGGGAAAGATCCTTGCGAGCCTGGCGCAACTCACCCGCGGAGAGGCCCGGCGCGGCCGGGGCCGCTTGCGCTTCCTTCCCGGGTACGGCCGGGGGGCCCGGCTGTGTCACCCGTGCGAGGTACTCGTCGATGCCACCCGGAAGGTGCACGAGGCGGCCGTCGCCGAACATCGCGTAGACCTGGTCGGTCACCCGCTCCACGAGGTAACGGTCGTGGCTGGCCACCACCATCGTGCCCGGCCAGGAGTCGAGCAGGTCCTCCAGCGAGGCCAGGGTGTCGGTGTCCAGGTCGTTCGTCGGCTCGTCGAGCAGCAGCACGTTCGGCTCGGTGGCGAGCAGGCGCAGCATCTGCAGGCGCCGGCGCTCACCGCCGGAGAGGTCGCTGACCGGCGTCCAGATCCGCTTGTCGGTGAAGCCGAACACCTCGGCGAGCTGACCCGCGGAGAGCTCCCGGTCGCCCAGTTTCACCCGCTTGGCGACCTCCTCCACCGCCTCCAGCAGGCGCAGGTGCCCGGGCAGCTCCTTGAGCTCCTGGGAGAGGAACGCGGGGCGGACCGTCGAGCCGGTGACCAGACGCCCGCCGTCCGGCTTGGTGACGCCCGCCAGAAGTCGCAGCAGCGTCGTCTTGCCCGCGCCGTTGGCGCCCAGGATCGCGATCCGGTCACCCGGGCCGACCTGGAACGTGAGGTTCTTGAAGATCGGCTTGGGGCCGGCGTCCAGGTCGACCTGCTCCAGGTCGTAGACCTGCTTGCCGAGCCGGGTGGTTGCCAGGCGCTGCAGGCTGACCGTGTCGCGCACCGGCGGGACGTCGGCGATCAGCTCGTTCGCCGCGTCGATCCGGAATTTCGGCTTCGAGGTCCGGGCCGGCGGGCCCCGGCGCAGCCAGGCGATCTCCTTGCGGAGCAGGTTCTGCCGGCGGGCCTCGACCGCGGCGGCGACCCGCTGCCGCTCGGCGCGCGCCAGCGTCCAGGCGGCGTAACCACCCTCGTACGCATGCACCTGCTCGTCCACGACCTCCCAGGTCGCGGTGCACACCTCGTCGAGGAACCACCGGTCGTGGGTGACCACGAGCAGCGCGCCGCGCCGGGTGAGCAGGTGCTTGGCGAGCCAGTCGACACCCGCCACGTCGAGGTGGTTGGTGGGCTCGTCGAGGATCAGCAGGTCGCTGTCTCGGACCAGCAGCGCGGCGAGGGCGACCCGGCGGCGCTCGCCACCGGACATCGGCCCGACCGGGGTTTCCAGACCCAGGTAACCCATGCCGAGGCCGTCGAGGATCGTGCGGACCCCGGCGTCGCCGGCCCACTCGTGCTCGGCGCCCATGCCCTCGGCGAGCCAGGCGGTGCCGAGCACGACGTCACGCACGGTGAGGTCGGCGTCGAGGGCGAGGTTCTGCGGCAGCGTCGCGACCCGCAGGTCGCGGCGGTGGGTGACCCGGCCGGAGTCCGGCTCCTCGATTTTCGCGATCATGCGAAGGAGGGTGGACTTGCCCGCGCCGTTGAGGCCGACGATGCCGATGCGGGCGTCGTCGTCCAGGCCGAGAGAAACGTCGGTGAGCAGCTGACCGGCGGCGCCGTAACCCTTGTTGACCCGGTCCAGGTTGATGATGTTGGCCACGATGCGTCTAGATTACCCGCGCTCCGGGCTGCGGCCCGCGCGCGGTGACCGCCTCCCGGCACACCCCCGCCGCGTTCAGCCCGGCCGCGACCTGCTGGGCGTGCCCGGCGTCGGCGGCGAGGAAGACACACGTCGGCCCGGAACCGGAGACGATGCCCGCGATCGCGCCCGCCTCGTGACCGGCTTTCAGCACGTCGGCGAGCTGCGGGCGGAGCGACAGGGCGGCGGCCTGCAGGTCGTTGCCGAGCGCGGCGCCGAGCACCTCCGGGTCGCGCTGGCGCAGTGCGGCCATCAGTTGGTCCGGACCGCTGAGCGGGGCCGGCGGCCAGGAGCCGTCGCGCAGGGAGTCGAGCTCACGGTAGACCGCCGGGGTGGAGAGGCCGCCGTCGGCGATCGCGACCACCCAGTGCCACGCGGTGGGCCGGGCCAGGATCGGGCTGACCGCCTCGCCGTGGCCGGTGCCGAGCGCGGTGCCGCCGTGCAGCAGGAACGGCACGTCCGACCCGAGCTGCGCGCCGACCTCGGCGAGCTCGTCCCGGGACATGCCCAGGCCCCAGAGCACGTCACACGCGATGAGCGCGGCGGCCGCGTCGGCGCTCCCACCGGCCAGGCCACCGGCGAGCGGGATCGACTTGCGCAGGTGCAGCCGGGCGAAGGCCGGGACCCGCGCCCGCGCGGCGAGCGCCCGGGCGGCCCGGATGATCAGGTTGCTCTCGTCCAGCGCGAGCTCGCCGGTCCCGACGCCCTCCATGGTCAGCGTCAGCGTGTCGCCCCGCCGCGCGGTGAGCTCGTCGAAGAGCCCGATCGCGTGATAGACGGTGTTCAGCTCGTGATAGCCGTCCGGGCGCAGCGGCCCCACACCGAGATGGAGATTGATCTTGGCCGGCACCCGCACCCGCACGGGTCCGGGATGCGGACGCGGCCCCTCGTCGTCCGGTCCCCACGCCTCGGTCACGGAGTGATGTCCCGGATCGGCAGCCGGATCTCGAACGGCGCGCTCAACACCAACTCCTCATCCGCGTCGGCGACCAATTCGCAGGCTCCGCTCACCAGGTCGTCGGCGTAGCCCGCGGCGACTCCCGCCTCGGTGCCCGGCCGGAACTCCTCCGGAGCGTTCTGCCGCAGCCACCACCACACCTGATCGGCGATGTCGTCGTGGTCGAGCGAGGGATCGGGGACCTCGATCAGGACTCCGTCGTCGAGCTCGACGCGGGGGGCGTCATCGGGGAATTTCAGCACGTCCTCGATGGTGAAGTCTCGCCGTCTCTGCCGGACGGGGCCGGGCGACCACATGACCTGACCTGCCGGTTCGGCTGTCATGAGTCCACCTCCATCTCAGTCGACGGGCTGAGCTTACCGCCGGGCGCCGACACTTTCGCCGCCGCCGCGATCGCGGCGAACTGCTCCACCGTGAGCGACTCACCGCGGGCCTGCGGGCTGATTCCCGCCGTCCGGAGCACCTGCTCGGCCCGGTCCGCTCCGCCCGCCCAGCCGGCGAGCGCGGCCCGCAGCGTCTTGCGGCGCTGGGCGAACGCCGCGTCGATCACCGCGAAGACGTCCGTGCGGGTGGCGCCGGCCGGCGGCTCGCGGCGGGTGAACGCGACAAGCCCGGAATCCACGTTGGGCACCGGCCAGAACACCGCGGGCGGCACCTTGCCCGCCGATTTCGCCTCGGCGTACCAGGCGAGCTTCACGGACGGGACCCCGTACACCTTCGAGCCGGGCCCGGCGACCAGGCGGTCGGCGACCTCCTTCTGCACCATGACCAGGCCGCCGCGCAGGGTGGGCAGCTCAGCGAGCAGGTGCAGGACGACCGGGACGGCCACGTTGTAGGGCAGGTTCGCGACGAGCATGGTCGGGGCCGGGTCGAACCAGTCGCCGGTCACCCGCAGCGCGTCGGCCGGGTGAACGGTGAGGTGCGTCGCCCGTACCGTCTCCGGCAGTGCCGCCGCCAGGGTCGGGTCGATCTCCACGGCGTGCACGTGCCGCACCGCGCCGACCAGGCCCAGCGTCAGCGACCCGAGGCCGGGGCCGACCTCCAGGGCGACGTCGTCGGGGCGCAGGGCGGCCGCCGCCACGATCCGCCGGATGGTGTTCGGATCGTGCAGGAAGTTCTGGCCGAGCTTCTTGGTCGGCGCGACGCCGAGGCGTGCGGCGAGTTCCCGGATCTCCGCCGGGCCGAGAAGGGTGTCAGCCATGCCCCAGAGCCTAGAGCGCTGGACATGACCAGCTAGTAATGAGGTCATGACCGAGCTGCTGACGCTGCGCGGCGTCGTCGAGGCCCCGCCGGATCAGGTCGCTGCCGTGCTCCTCGACGTGCGGCCCGGTGGACGGTCGCCGTTCGCCACCGAGGGCTCGATCGAGGAGTCGGACGGCGACGAGTTCGTGGTGGTCCGCGACGGCAGCCGGATCACCGTGACGGTCGACCGGGCGGCCCGCTCGGTCACCCAGCAGGGCGAATGGTGGTACCGGGGAGTCACCGCCGTGGAGCCCGACCCGCGCGGCGCCCAGGTGGTCCACCGGATCTACAACGTCGCGCCGGGTCACGGCTGGGCGGTGCGGATGATCTCGCGAGGCCCGCTGCGTGCGGCGCCCGCCGCCTTCGCCACCCACCTGGAGCAGCTGAGCCGGGCACTGGGCGCCGTCGCCTGGGTCGAGGACGACTAGACGGGCCTGTCGATCAGGCCCAGCCTCCGAACACCCGGTCCCCGGTCGCGGAGATCGTCGCGCAGAGCTCGTCGGCGTCCACTCCCTGGGCCGCCGCCAGCGCCCGCACGGTGATCGGGATCAGGTAGGACGCGTTCGGCCGCCCCCGGTACGGCACCGGGGTGAGATAGGGCGCGTCGGTCTCCACCATCATCTGCTCCGGCGGGGTGATGGCGGCCGCCTCCCGCAGGTTGCCGGCGCTCGCGAAGGTGACCGTCCCGGCGAAGCTCAGGTAATACCCGCGGCGCACGCATTCGGCGGCGAACGTCGCGTCACCGGAGAAGCAGTGCAGGACGACGGTGTCCGGCGCGCCCTCGGAGTCGAGGATCCGCAGCACGTCGTCGTGCGCGTCCCGGTCGTGGATGATCAGCGCCTTGCCGTGCCGCTTCGCGATCGCGATGTGCGCCCGGAAGCTCTCCTCCTGCGCGACCCGGCCCTCGTCACCGGTGCGGAACGTGTCCATCCCGGTCTCCCCGATGCCCCGCACCCGCGGCCGGCCGGCCAGCGCCTCGATCTCGCGCAGCGCCTCGTCCAGATCGGACAGCCGGGGCGCCTCGTTCGGGTGGAGCGCGACGGCGGCGAGCACCGACGGGTATTTCTCGGCAGCTTCGGCGCTCCAGCGGGACGAGTCGACGTCGACGCCCACCTGCACGAGCCGGTCCACCCCGCTCTTCGCGGCGGCGGCGATCAGCGCCTCCACCGGGTCACCGCCGGAGCCGTCCGGCACGCCCGCCTCCTGCACGGTCAGGTCGAGGTGGGTGTGGCTGTCGAAGACCGGGATCGCGAGCGGCTCGGGCGCCGGCGGGAACTCGCCGGCCCGGCGGGCGGCTTTCGCCCGGCGCGACTCGGAGGGCGACGAGGACGACGGCGAAGAGGCAGAAGACATGTGAGACATTGTGCACGTCGCATTTTCCGGTAACCGTTAGTTCATCCGATATCCACCGTAGTCACTTAGGTTGCGCCGCGTGACCGTGACCGGTGAGGACAGTGAGCTGGGCACCGACCCGCTCGACCCACCCCTGATGGCACCGCTGCGCCGTGACCTGACCTGGCCGCAGGTTCAGCTCCGCAGCCAGTCGGTGTCGTACCGGGACGATCCGGAACTGCGCCGGATCCGGGCCACCGCGGCGATCCGGCGCGGCACCCGGATGACGAAGGTCCTCTCCGCGGCACAGGTCGCCGGTCATCTCGGCGGCTGGCTGCCGTACGGCTTCTGCTACCGCTCCTGCGACCTGGAACACCTGCGCGACCCCGCCGAGCTGGCGCTGCTCCGCACCGACGGCTCGGTCGACTCGGAGGTCACGTTCGCCCTGCGCTGGCGGGCCACCGACCCGATCGACTACGAGGTTCCGGCGTCTCCGGCGCAGCCCGGCCTGGCCGCCCTGCCAGCGCACTCCCGGGTCGGCGCGATGGTGCTCGGCACCGGTTTCTCGCCGAGCACCGACGACCTGATCCCGGAGTACGTGACGGCCGGTTTCGCGGACCTGCCGATCCCGGCGAACGCGCAACTGCTGGCGTACGTGCCGGGGGGTGACGAGGTGGTTCTCTACACCTATCAGCCCGAGCAGCACGGGTGGCTGCGGCTGGCCGGGCCGCGCTGGCGAGGGCTGCTCGGGGAGATCCCCGGCGCCAGCCCGGACCGGGAGTACGTGCCGTGCACCGCGTCCGCCTCGGCCCGGTTGGTCGGCCGGATCGACGACAAGGAGTACGAGGCGGTCGCCGACCCGCCGGGCGAGTTCCGGGTACGGGCACTCACCCGCGCGGCCCGTTATCCGGTGCAGACCCTGAGCCGGCGTGCCGAGCAGGCGCTGTGGCGGGGCGTGCCGGCCTGGGTGCTGCAGCGCGACGAGACGTGGGCCCGGCTGCGGCTGCTCCGGCCGGAGGGCGAGGCGGTCAACCTGACCGGGGCCCGCTGTTACGAGCGCGGCGTCTACGAGGCCTGGGCGCCGGTGGACGAGCTGGCCGACCACCACATCGCGGACATCGCCTACCAGCTGTAGAAAAAGGGGGCCGGCGGAAGCCGGCCCCCTTTCTCATGGTCAACGCCTACTTGCGGGTCAGCTTCGCCTCACGGTAGGTGTCCTTGTAGTTGTTGGCGTAGTCGTACACCCAGGGCAGGACCACGATCTTGCCCTTGGTGACGCCGGCCGGCACCTTGAGCGACCACTTGCCCTTGGACACCTTCGCCACGTTCTTGCCGTTGGCGCAGTGCTTCAGCAGCTGCGCCTCGGTGGTGTAGCGCTTCCACTTCTTCTTCGGGGTCAGGCAGTAGTACTTGCCCGAGGTGGTGATGCGGACGACCGTGACACCCACGAAGCGGACGCCGGAGCCCTTGTCACTGACCGTGCCCTTGACGGTCTTCCAGGAGCTGATCCGGTTGGCGTTCTTCGGCTTGGTGACCGTCACCTTCGGCTTCCAGCCGTCCTTGAGGACGTTGGTGGTGCCGACGTTGATCCAGCTGGTCGCGCCGTACTTGTTGAACAGCTGGACCTTCAGCGTGACCTTGCCGCTGATCTTGCTGCTGGTGTTCTTGCGGTACAGGATCGAGCCGCGCAGCGTCTGGTTCTTGCCGGACAGGTCGTCGACCCAGCCGTCGCCCCAGTTGAGCTTGATCTTCGTGGTTCCGGCCGGGATGCTGTTCAGCTTCACGTAGAACGGCACACCCTGGTAGACCGTGTACCGGCTGAGCGAGTACTTGCCGGGGACCGTCACGCCGACCGTCTTGGCGGCCGTGGTGAAGCTGTTCCCGCTGCGGTCGGTCAGCGTCTCGGTGACGTTGAACCGGCCGGCCCGGGTGTACTGCTTGGTGTAGCCGGTCGCGCCGGCGGCCAGCGTCGTGGTCGTGCCGTCACCCCAGCTGATCTTGCGGGTGATGCTGGTGTCCGCGTCGACGTCGTCGCCGTACTCGTTGGCGTTCTGGCTGAAGACGACCTTCTGGCCGATCCAGAGCGCGCCGGTGTTGAGCCGGAACGAGCCCGAGGGCTTCACGGTGTCCGGCGTGGTGGTCGGCGGAGTGGCCGGCTCGGTGGTGGTCACGACCGGGGCCGGCTCGGTCGCCGCCGACTGGCCCTCCACAGTGGTGACGGCCGTGGTGTCGGGCCCCTCGGCCGGGGCGGTACGGGAGGAGGTGCTGTCCCCGCTGCCGGCCGGAGCCGCCATGACCGGGGACGCGTAGATGGAACCGCCGGCGACGAGGGCGCCGCTGACGATGGCAGTGATCAGAGGGCGTGAAAGACGTGGTTTCACAGGGGTGCTCCTTCGAGGAATCGATCCACACGAAGGCGGGCACCCGATCAGTCCCTCAGCGCCGAGACGCTGCCGTACCGATGAAACGCTCCTGTCCCCCCGTGGACGACGTTACGGTACCGGAACATCGAAACTTTGATCAATGCCAAATTGACGAAACCCGCCGGTGTCACAGGACACCGGCGGGCATTGTGGAGATTTCGACCGTCAGAAATTCCTCAGGAGCCTTCGCCGAGGCGGGCCAGTTCCTCGTCGACGACCGACGGCTCGAGCTTGCGGAAGACCGGCTTCGGCGCGGCGAGCGGGGTGCCCGCCACCAGCGGCCGCGACTCCCAGCGAGCGCCCGTCGTGTAATCACCCATCAGCACCGGGTAGGCCGGGCCGCCGTCCAGGTCGTCGACCTCGACGATCTCGGGCATCGGCGCATGCACGCCGGTGCCGCCGAGCAGCTCGAAGACCTTCTGCGCGGAGTGCGGCAGGAACGGCGTGAGCAGCGTGTTCGCGTCGCTCACCACCTGCAGCGCGACGTGCAGGACGGTGCCCTGACGCTCCTTCTGCGACTCGTCCTTGAGCTTCCACGGCGCCTGCTCGGACAGGTACTTGTTCGCCTCGGCGACCACCCGCATCGCCTCGCCGATCGCCGCCTTCTGCCGGTGCTTGCCGATCAGCTCGCCGACCGTGGCGAACCCGTTGCGGGCGACCTCCAGCAGCGCGAGGTCCTCCGGCGTCAGATCGACGGCCGGTGGAATGGCGCCGAAGTTCTTCGCCGCCATCGAGATCGACCGGTTGACCAGGTTGCCCCAGCCGGCGACCAGCTCGTCGTTGTTGCGCCGGACGAACTCGGCCCAGGTGAAGTCGGTGTCGTTCGACTCCGGACCGGCGGCCGCGATGAAGTACCGCAGCGCGTCGGCGTCGTAGCGCTCCAGGAAGTCCCGCACGTAGATGACGACCCGGCGCGACGAGGAGAACTTCTTGCCCTCCATCGTCAGGTACTCACTGGAGACCACCTCGGTCGGCAGGTTCAGCTTGCCGAGGTCGCCCGGCTGGCCGCCCTTGTCGCCCTCGCCGGAGTAACCGAGCAGCAGCGCCGGCCAGATCACCGAGTGGAAGACGATGTTGTCCTTGCCCATGAAGTAGTAGGCCGAGGCGTCCTTGCCCTCGCCGTCCGCCGACCACCACTTGCGCCAGGCCTCCGGGTCGCCGGTGCGCCGGGCCCACTCGATCGAGGCCGACAGGTAACCGATGACCGCGTCGAACCAGACGTAGATGCGCTTGTCGTTGCGGTCCCGCCAGCCGTCGAGCGGGATCGGCACGCCCCACTCCAGGTCCCGGGTGATCGCCCGGGGCTGCAGGTCGTCGAGCAGGTTGCGGGAGAACTTCAGGACGTTGGGCCGCCAGTTCTCCCGGCGGTCCAGCCAGCCGCCGATCGCCTCGGCGAACGCCGGCAGGTCCAGGAAGAAGTGCTCGGTCTCGACGAACTGCGGGGTCTCCCCGTTGATCCGCGAGCGCGGGTTGATCAGCTGCTCCGGGTCGAGCTGGTTGCCGCAGTTGTCGCACTGGTCGCCACGGGCGCTGTCGTAACCGCAGATCGGGCAGGTGCCCTCGATGTAGCGGTCGGGCAGGGTGCGGCCGGTGGACGGCGAGATCGCGCCGAGCGTGGTGCGGGCGACGATGTACCCGTTCGCGAACAGCCCCTCGAACAGGTCCTGCACCACGGCGTAGTGGTTGCGCGTGGTGGTCCGGGTGAACAGGTCGTAGGAGAGGCCGAGCCCGTGCAGGTCCTCCACGATCACCCGGTTGTAGCGGTCGGCGAGCTCACGCGGGGTGACCCCGTCGGCGTCGGCCTGCACCTGGATCGGGGTGCCGTGCTCGTCGGTGCCGGAGACCATGAGCACGTCGTGGCCGGCCATGCGCATGTACCGGCTGAAGACGTCGGACGGCACCCCGAAGCCGGAAACATGACCGATGTGGCGCGGGCCGTTGGCGTATGGCCAGGCAACCGCGGCGAGAACGTGACTCATGACGTACAAGCGTAGTGACCGCTTGCGCCGCACCGCGAACGCATTGCCGCACGACGGACGGCCGCGCCCGATTTGTCACGACACGCCCTATAGATGACGTGATCTAGGCCGGTCCCGGGCGTTCAATGATCCAGTGACCGGAGACGCGCCGCAGCCCGAGGAGCCACCGCAGCGAGAACTGACCACCGGCGAGCTCGTGATCATCGAACCGGAAGCCCGGGGCGCTGCTCCGGACGTACCGGATGAACTCGAAGATCAACCACCCACCGACCGCAACCGGCCCACCGTGGTGATCGATCCGCACCGGCCGCTCCCCGACGTGGCGGTCTCGCCGGAGGTCGAGGCGCGGCTGGAGCGGATGGAGAACTCACCGTTCTGGATGACCGAAACGGAACGCGCGCAAGCGGAACCCGCGACGCCCGTTCACCACCCCGGCCGCCGCCGTCGCCAGCCCGCGCACCGCCCCCTCGGCCCGCTCACCGCGCTCGTCACGCTGAGCCTGCTGGCGGCGTTCTTCGGATGGGTCAGCGCGGAGCCGTTCTGGCTCGCGGCCGGGCACGGCAAAGACGGATACGCGACCACCGCGCAGTGCCACGGCGACGGCCTCACTCAACGCTGCGCCGGCCGATTCAGCACAGCGGACGGCAGCTTCACCGCCCCCTGGGTCACCCTGCTCGGCATCACCGGCGAAAGCCGCGAACCCGGCGCGATCACCCCGGCCCGGATGGTCAGCCCGAGCAGCGACCAGGCCTACGCCGGACCCGCCGGAACCCTCATGCACCTCCGCTGGGTCCTCGGCTTCCTCCTCGTGCTGACCTGTGGTTACGGCATCGCGCAGAGCACCGGCGCCCACCGCCTCGAGACCGGCATGCGCCGCCGCCGAGCCGTCCTCCTCAGCTTCGCCGCCCCCATCCTGCTCCAGCTGGGATTCCTGGCGGCGGCGTTCTAGATTGCGGTACGCCCTACCGCAGTCCCACCCCATCCGGGCGACTGACGCCCCTTCCGCCGGCGCTTCCCGCCGCCGGCACCGGCGTCCCCTCCAAGCCGTAATTCCCGGCAACCGTCCAATCACAGGGCGACCCGCAAAACGCCGCCGGTGAGGAGGCACCTGATTTCTCGACGCCCGCGGGTTTTGCGGGTGGCGGGAAATCAGGTGCCTCCTCACCGGGTATAAGGCGTTTTGCCTGCTGAGCGAAGTGAAGCCATCAAGCCCTGTGCACGATGTTGTAGACGTCCCGCTTCTTCATGCCGAACTCGGTCGCCACCGCTTGAATGGCGTCCCGGCGTGACTCGCCGGCCGCCTCCCGCTCGGCGACCGCCGCCCGCAGCTCCTCGTCGTCCGGAACCACCGCCGCGACGACCGGCGCGCCACCCACCACCAGCGTGATCTCGCCACGCGGCTCGCCCGCGGCAGCCCACTCGGCCAGCTCGGCGAGGGTCCCCCGACGGACCTCCTCGTACGTCTTGGTCAGCTCCCGGCAGACCGCCGCCGGCCGGTCCGCGCCGAAGACCCCCGCCAGGTCCGCCAGCGCGCTCACGATCCGGTGCGGCGCCTCGAAGAAGACCAGGGTGCGCGGCTCGGCGGCGAGCTCACGCAGCCGGGACCGGCGGCCCGAGCCGGTCCGCGGCAGGAAGCCCTCGAAGGCGAACCTGTCGCTGGGCAGCCCGGAGAGCGCGAGCGCGGTGGTCACGGCGCTCGGGCCGGGCGCGGCGGTGACCGGATAGCCGGCGTCGAGCGCGGCCCGGACCAGCCGGTAACCGGGATCCGACACGCTCGGCATGCCACCGTCGGTGACGACGGCGACCACCGCGCCGCCGGCCAGCGCCTCGACGAGTTCCGGCGTACGCCGCTCGTCGTTGCCCTCGAAGTACGACACGATCCGCCCGCTCACCGTGACGCCGAGATCGCGGGCGAGCCGGTTCAGGCGCCGCGTGTCCTCCGCCGCGATCACATCCGCCGAGGCCAGGACCTCGCGCAACCGGGTGGAGGCGTCGCCGATGTTGCCCAGAGGCGCGCCGGCCAGCACTACCCGCCCGGGTCCGTTCTCATGTCCCGCCATCCGAAAAGTCCATCACATGACAGGACGCGGCGACGGCGGGCATCACTTCTCAGGCGTGGGGCCTACGATCGCGGGGTGACGACGGCGGCCACTGCTGAGAATGACCTCACCCCCGCGGACTCGCCCGCCGAGGCGGAGCCGTCCTCCGGCGTGCGCGCGGTCCCGGAGATCGTCCGGCGGCGCCTGTCGACGCTGGACCAGCGCTTCAACCCGTACTCCTGGATCGTCACCGCGGTCATCGTGACGATCGCGGCGATCCTGCGGTTCGCCGGGTTGAGCCGCCCCAAGGGTTACATCTTCGACGAGGTGTACTACCCGACGGACGCCTGGGACATGCTGCAGCACGGCGTGGAGTGGGACGAGAAGACGAACGGTCCCGCCTATGTGGTGCACCCGCCGCTCGGCAAGTGGCTCATCGCGTTCGGCGAGCATTTCTTCGGCAACACCGAGCTGGGCTGGCGGGTCTCCGCCGCGGTCGCCGGCACGCTGATGATCCTGGTCCTGATCCGGGTCGCCTACCGTCTGTTCCACTCGATCGTGCTGGCCGGCACGGCGGGCCTGCTGATGACGCTGGACGGCTTCCAGCTGGTGCTCTCCCGCACGTCGCTGCTCGACATCTTCCTCGGCCTGTTCATCCTGCTCACCTTCGCCTGCATGGTGCTGGACCGGGACCATTACCGGCGCAGCTGGCAGCGCGCGCTGGACAAGGGGTACGACACGTCGGCCACCCCGACGCTCCCGCGGATCGTGCCGTGGTGGCTGCTCGTCGCCGGCGCGACGTTCGGCATGGCCTGCGGCGTCAAGTGGAGCGCGCTCTTCTTCGCCCCGTTCTTCGCCGGCCTGGTGATCGTCTGGCGGGTGCAGGCGCGCCGCTCGGCCGGCGTGCAGGGTCCGATCATCGCCGGGATCCTCGGCGACCTGGGCTGGCTGGTGCTCAGCTTCGGCATCACGTTCCTGGTCTACCTGGCGACCTGGACCGGCTGGTTCGTGACCGACACCGGCTACTTCCGGCACTACCGGGAGGCGAACGGGATGAGCGAGCCGCCGATCCTGGGCGCGCTGCTCAACCTCGCGCACTATCACTCCGAGGCGTACAACTTCCACAGCGGCCTGACCGAGAAGCACACCTACCAGTCGTGGCCGTGGCAGTGGCTGCTGCTGGGCCGGCCGGTCGCGTTCTACTGGAACGGCAACGGCAGCTGCGGCGCCTCGAACTGCGCGGCCGAGATCCTGCTGCTCGGCACGCCGATCCTCTGGTGGTCGTTCCTGCCGGCGCTGGGCGCGCTGGTCTGGTTCGGCATCGCCCGGCGCGACTGGCGGGCCTACGCCATCTTCACCGGCGCGGCGGGCGGCCTGCTGCCGTGGTTCTACTTCGCGGTCGCCGACGGCCGGACGATGTTCTCGTTCTACGCCATGCCGGCGCTGCCGTTCCTCATCCTGGCCGTCGTCTACGTGCTCGGCGCGATCATGACACCACCGGGCGGGATCGTGGCCGGCCCGGGCCGCTCCGACCGGCAACTCATCGGCACGGTCGTCCTCACCACGTTCGTGGTGCTGGTGGCGCTCTGCTTCGCCTACTTCTACCCGATCTTCGTGGGCACGCTGATGCCGTACGACGACTGGTCGGTGCGCATGTGGCTCGGGAGCCGCTGGATCTGAGGCCCAGCCGGTACCGGTCGCTCGACGCCGGCCCGGCTTCCTCAACCGCCGCCAGCATCGCCATGTCGCGCGGCGAGTGAGAGCCCGGAGCAATCTGCACGAACGAATGGCCTCGTCTCGGGGTTCGTGCTGAAGCTCGCACGCCAGTCCGCCACGCTGACGCAGGAGCGACTCGCTGAGGAACTCGGCGTCGACGTCACCACCGTCCAGGGATGGGAATCCGGCCGCCGTCCCCTCGCGGCGATGGGCGCAGGCGACTTTCTGAAGCTGTGCGGCCGACTTTCCAGACTGGGTGCGCCTGCGGCGACAGGACGCCATCTCCGTGAGTCGATCGAGGCTGACCAGGTTCTCACGACCGGCGTCGTCGCCGGCGAGTCCTGGGTAGAGCCGGACAGCCACCCGCTCGCCGCCAGCGTTCACCGCTGGACGATCACCAATCTCATTTTGTGGCCGATCCTCGGACGAATTCCCAGGCACTTGCATGAGTTTGTCCCTCAAGTCCCCCGGCGTGGCCCCACGCCAACTCAACCCACCCTGAGCGCCGAAGAACGAACCCGCTTCCTCAACCACCTGCCTGACCATCGCCGAACGCGCACAGCGGTCCGACGAGGCGCTACTGCGCCGACAGGCCGTCTACCTCCTCGGCTTCGACGGACGACAAGAGGTGGTCGACTGGCTCCGCACGGAGTGGAACCGCGCGGGACGCCACAGGCCCGGAGAGCAGAACATCGCGGAACTCCTGGAGGCCCGCTCAGCATCAGTAGCCCTGGCGGTCGCCGGAGACAGCACACACCTCTACGACTTCGTCGAGCACATGACGAACCAGGCTGAAGAGGTAGCGAACCTCAACTACTGGGCCTACTGGATCGGCGAACTCAGCGACGACAAGACCAACGACGACTTCATGCTGACCGCCGACACCCGCTCATGGGCTGGTAGCCGACTACTTCGGCACCTCATGGAACGTCTCGACCCGGCTTCACCGCAGCGGCCTTTGAACATCTGTACCCTTCATGCGCTCATAGCTTCGCGACCAGAGCTCCTCAACGGACGACCAGCAGTTCGCACGTCGCTCACCGAAGTGCTCGATAAGCTCGCTGCCACCGCTGATCTGAGCCGCTCCGAGCGAGACCGGATCGCCGGCCTCCAATACGCGAATCGCATCGCCGAACGGTAGGAAGGACCACAGTGCCAGAGGACGCCGCAGCCATCGCCGCATTCGGGTACGAGCTGGGCTTACTCAAACGCGTCCGCCGCGCCGGCTGGTGGCACGCCGGGGTTCGCGACCCCGAGTCGGTAGCCGAGCACACCATGCGGACCGCACAGCTGGCAGCCCTGATCGCGGCCGAGGAAGGCGCCGACCCGGCTCGCGCCGCCTTCCTCGCGCTCTGGCACGACACGCAGGAGACCCGGACCGGCGACCTTCCGCACACCGCCGCCGCGTACGTGTCGAAGCCTGACCCCCGCCAGATCACCGCCGACCAGACGAACGCCCTCCCTCAGCGATCCCGCGAGACGGTTCGCGCCGCAGTCGACGAGTACGAGGCCCGTCAGACGCTGGAGGCGCTCTGCGCCAGAGACGCCGACAAGCTGGAGATGCTGCTCCAGGCCATCGAGTACCGCGACACCGGCGTCCGCAGAGTCGACGGCTGGATCGAGTCCGCCCGCAAGGACCTCAAGACCGAGACGAGCAGACGGATCGCTGAGGCCGCCATGTCCGTGTCCCCTCTGGCGTGGCGCGATAGATAGAGCCCTGAGTCCCGACATGCTGCAGGCGCCAGACGCTGTGCTCAGCGGTCTGCTGCCAGACCGACCCGTTGGGCCGGCTCAACACAGCGCTTCGCCGCAGGCCCTAAACGCGACGGTTGTCAAGGCGGGCCGGGTCCCTGGGCGCCGCTCGGCGGGTCGGGCCGGAAATAGGGCGCGCCCCGATCGCCTGCCACGGGGGAAGCGGGCGATAGGGGCGCGCAAGATGGAGCTTAACCAGGTCGGATGCCTGGCACAACGGTGGCTCGACAAGATTGCCGTGTCGCAACCACCTTCCCGGGAATTCGGACATTAGGCTCTTACTACACTTAACGGGTTCTATCGATTCGTGAAGAATGCTCGATTAATGCGTCAGGAATACGACAGCAAATTGGGTCCCGAATCGACGTAACGTCTTTGGCCCTCGCGCCTCACCGCTGCTCAGCGAAACGCGCTTCGAGAACGCCCACACCGGTCACCACCGGTCAAACCCTCAGGCTCATCATTTCGTCCCATTTCAGGGGATCAGTCGGTCGTCCCCCTTGTGAGTGATCTGTGCCAAGATCGCGATAAATGTTCTTAAGCTTCGCCGCGTGACTTCGCAGGAGCCAAGAACTTCGCAATCCGCCGATCAAGACGCCCCCGACACGGAAATCATCGCCGTGTCCGCGCCCGCCCCGGTGTTCGTCGACACCACCGGGCGACGCAGCCGGCTGCTTCGGCGCCTCGCGCTCGCCTTCGGTGTCCTCGTCGTCGCCTACGGGGGGTTGCTCAGCGTCAGCCTGGCCGGTGGACCGGTCAGTTCCAGCGCGGTACTACCGCTGCCCGGCCTGGACGACGAACAGGACGCCACGGGCGCCGCCACGCCGCAGCCGCGCCCCAGCCCGACCCCCCAGCCCAGCGCCGCGGCCGGTCCGCGGTACACGGTGGAGGCGCTGCAACGGCGTACCGGTGACGCGCCGCGCCGATCCCCGGCGCCGAGCTCGTCCCAGCCGTCCGCCACACCATCGGCGTCGGCCACCTCGAAGCCGGCCGCCACCCGGACCGCGGCGCCGGCCACCACCCGGATCACGGAGTCGACGGGCAAGCCGCAGCCCAGCAAGTCGTCGCCGGCGCCGATCGTCGAGTCCAGCAGCCCGCCGGCGCCCGGCCCGATCGTCCCGCCGGCGCCGCCCGGCACCGGGGACGGGGCCACACCATGACCGCCCCGCACACCCCCCGGCGGTCCCGGCTGCGAGGCCGCAGCCGGCGCCGCATCCTGCCGCGCCCCCGCGTCATGCTCGGCACCCTGCTGATCGGCTTCTTCGTGGCCGTGCTCGTCGTGCAGGCCTACATCAACGCCGAGTTCACCAACGACCATGTGCAGACCGAGGTCGGCGACCAGGCCGGGGTGCCGCCGGCGATCCGCGGCGGCGGGCCGATCATCAACACCACCGGCGGCCAGGAAAGCACCACCCGCCTGCCGGACCGCACGATCGCGCTCACCTTCGACGACGGGCCGGATCCCACGTGGACCCCGAAGATCCTCAAGGTGCTGCGTGACAACGACGCGCACGGCACATTCTTCGTGGTCGGCTCGCAGGTGGCCCGCCACCCCGAGCTGACCGAGCAGATCGTGGCCGGCGGCAACGAACTGGGCCTGCACACGTTCACCCACCCGAACATGCAGCGGCTCGCACCCTGGCGGCGTGAGCTGGAACTGTCCCAGAACCAGGTGGCGATCGCCCGGGCCACCGGAGTGCGGACCAACCTGGCCCGATTCCCGTACTCCTCGAAGAACGCCGCGATCGACGACGTGAACTGGAAGATCGTCAAGGAGGCGGGCCGGCAGGGCTACCTCGTCGTGGTCAACGACCTGGACAGCGAGGACTGGCAGCGGCCGGGCGTCGAGCGGATCATCGCGAACGCCACGCCGGCCGGCGAGAGCTCGGCGGTCGTGCTGTTCCACGACGCCGGCGGTGAGCGGTCGCAGACCGTGCAGGCCCTGGCCGAGTTCATCCCGCGGATGAAGGCCCGCGGCTACCGGTTCACCACCGTCACCGAGGGCCTGAACCTGAGCATCGCCGAGCAGGCCGCGAGCGCCGGCCGGGACCGGGCCGAGAGCACCGAGGCGATCGCCGCGCTGCCGCTCAACCCGGACGCGCCCCCGCACGACGAGCTGCGCGGTCTGGCTCTGATCTGGACGGTACGGTTCGCCGACGGCCTGGTCCTGGTGATCGCCACGTTGTTCGTGGTGGTCGGGGCGCTGACCATCGGCCGTACCCTCCTGTTGCTCGTGCTCGCCAGCCGGCACGCCCGGCAGCGCCGCAAGCCGGACTGGCGCTGGGGTCCCCCGGTGACCGAGCCGGTCTCGGTGATCGTCCCGGCATACAACGAGAAGGAGGGCATCGAGGCCGCCGTCCGCTCGCTCGCCACCGGCGACTACCCGGAGATCGAGGTGGTGGTCGTCGACGACGGCTCCACCGACGGCACGGCCGACCTGGTGGAACGCATGGGGCTGCCGAACGTCCGGGTGGTCCGGGTCCCGAACGGCGGCAAGCCCAACGCCCTGAACACCGGCGTGGCGCTGGCCCGGCACGACCTGATCGTCACGGTCGACGGCGACACGATCTTCGAGGACGACTCGATCCGCCGGCTCGTGCAGCCGTTCGCCGACCGCACGGTGGGTGCGGTCGCCGGCAACGTGAAGGTCGGCAACCGGGCCAGCATGGTCGCGCTCTGGCAGCACATCGAGTACGTGATCGGCTTCAACCTGGACCGCCGGCTCTACGAGACGATGAACTGCATGCCGACCGTGCCGGGCGCGATCGGCGCGTTCCGCCGGGAGGCGCTCGCCCAGGTCGGCGGCGTGAGCGACGAGACGCTGGCCGAGGACACCGACGTCACGATGGCGCTCTGCCGGGCCGGCTGGCGGGTCGTCTACGAGGAGAACGCCCGCGCCTGGACCGAGGCGCCGACCACCCTGGAACAGCTCTACCGGCAGCGGTACCGGTGGAGTTACGGGACCATGCAGGCGATGTGGAAGCACCGCCGGTCGATCCTCGAGTCCGGCGCGTCCGGCCGGTTCGGGCGGGTCGGCCTGCCGTTCCTGGCGCTCTTCGGGGTGGCCCTGCCGATGCTCGCCCCGGTCGTCGACATCATGCTCGTCTACGGCCTGGTCTTCTGGGAGCTCAGCGAGACCCTCGTCGCCTGGCTCGGCATGCTCTCGCTGCAGATGTTCACGGCCGCGGTGGCGTTCCGTTTCGACCGCGAGTCGTACAAGCCGCTGCTCCGGCTGCCGTTGCAGCAGTTCGCGTACCGGCAATTGATGTACCTGGTTCTGCTGCAGTCCGCGACCACCGCGCTGACCGGCGGCCGGCTGCGCTGGCACAAGCTGGACCGGGCCGGGCTGGTGGCGCGCACGACGCCCGCCGCCGAGCCGATCGGACCGGGCGGGCCGGTCGCTCCCACGGTGGACAGCTGGCCCCCGGTTTCACCGGATTTCACCCCGGCTCCGCGTACGCCCACCGGTCGTGCCGTGGCGCCCCCGGCCGTCCCGGTGCAACCCGCGCACTATGACAACTTCCGGGATGACAACTTCCCCGATGAGCTTCCGTCCGCCGGCTCGCCCCCGGCAGGAGGCTCCGGCCCGGTTCGCGCCGGGTGAGCGCACCGGCCCGCGCCCGGCCGATCTGCAGCCGGGCGGGCGCGGGCCGGTGGGTGCGCCCTCAGGCGATCGCCAGGTCCCGGATCAGCTCGGTCGGGGACAGCTCCGCATAGGGGAAGACCACGTGCAGGGAGGTACCGTCGCCGGGCCGGTCGGAGAGCGCCACCGTGGCGTGGTGGGCGTCCAGGATCCGCTTCGCCACGGCCAGCCCGCGGTCCGGTCCGGGCACGTCGGCCGGGTTGGCGATGGCGCCGTAGTACAGATGCGGGAACAGGTCGGGTCGCATCCCGTCAGGCAGGTCCATGTCGTCGAGCCGTACCGTCGGGCCTGATTCCATCTCCGTGCCCACCCGCACCCGGCCGCCCTCCGGCGTGTACTTCACCGCCGCGAAGAGCAGGTGCGTCAGCACCTGCTCGAGCCGGACCGGGTCCGCGATGATCGGCAGCGACGGGCCGCCGGCCTGGTTCAGGATCCAGATGTGCTTGCTGGCCGCGATCGGGCGGACCGCCTCCACCGCGCGCTGGGTCACCCGGGTCAGGTCGCACTGCCGCATGTGCAGGCTGTCCCCGCCCAGACCGGCGTCGGCCATCGAGGTGAGGTGGTCGAGCAGCTCACGGAACCCGCGCACGTGCGCGGCCGTGGCCCGGCCCACCAGGTCGGCCATCTCCGCGTCGTGGAACCCGGTGTCGCCGAGCTGATCCAGGTACGCCGCCATCAGTCGCAGCGACGACCGCAGTTCCCCGCCGACCAGTCCGGCCAGGTCGTCCTTGCGGCGCTCCAGCTCCTGCAGGCGGGCCGTCGTGTTGGCGAGCGCGAAGGCGTACCGCCGCAACTCCAGCTGGGCGGTGACCTGCCGGGCCAGCGCGCGCATGGCCTGCTGCTGCTCGTTGTCCAGCCGGCGCGGCACGGTGTCCAGCACGCAGAGGGTGCCGAGGGCGAACCCGTCGGTCGTCATCAGCGGCGCGCCGGCGTAGAACCGCACCCCGTCCTCCGCCGTCACCGACGGGTTGTCCGCGAACCGGGCGTCCTCCCGGGCGTCCGGCACGACGAGCAGATCCCGGCCCAGGATGGCGTGGGCGCAGAACGACAGGTCCCGCGCGGTCTGTACCAGCTCGGAACCGGTGCTGGCCTTGGCCCACTGCCGGTCCGCGTCGACCAGGCTGACCATGGCGACCGGGACTTCGCAGACACCCGCGGCGAGCGCGACGATGTCGTCGAAGTCCTTCTCCGGCGGGCTGTCGAGGATGTCGAGCGAGTAGAGCGCGGCCAACCGCTCGATCTCGTTGTCGGGCAGTGGAGCTTTCATGGCGTCACCTCCGGGACTTGCTCCAGAGATACCACCCATAAGTAGCAAATTTCATGTTTTGCACTATCTCTGGTGTTACCCGGGTGTTCTCCGGTGTGACGTGCCACCGGTCACCGCGAAGATCTATTCGGCCGGTCGTATGCTTCGGCGCTGTGAGCACCGAGCAGTTCGTCTGCGGCACGTGCGGAGCCAAGCACGACGGCCCGCCGCTCAGCTTCGCCGCCCCGGCCCCGGACGTCTGGCAGCCGGAGATGGCCGGCCAGGACGGCTGCCTGCTCGACGCCGACCTCTGCGTGATCGGCGGCGAGCAGTTCTTCGTCCGCGGCCTGATCGAGCTGCCGGTGTGGGACATCGGTGACGTGTTCACGTACAGCATGTGGGTGTCCCTGAGCCGGGCCAACTTCACCCGGGCGGTGGACATCTGGGAGCAGGAGGGCCGGGAGAGCGAACCGCCGTACTTCGGCTGGCTTTCCAATGCCATAGCGGGGTACGAACCGTCGACGCTCAACCTGAAGACGAACGTGCACACCCGGCCGGTGGGGCAGCCGCCCTACATCGAGCTGGAGCCGACCGGCCACCCCTTGGCGATGGAACAGGTGGCCGGCATAACGATGGCCCAGGTCCAGCAGATAGCCGCCTTCCACCTTCACCGCCTCGACTAGGGCGCGGCCCCACTCGGGGGGAGGGTGTGCTCAGTTCGGTTGCGAGGTGCGCCCGGCGGTGACGAAAAGGTCGTAGCCGATCACCGCGGGAACCTTCACGTCCAGCTTGCCGGCCGTGGTCCGGAGTTCCTTCTCGTAACCGAGCAGCTCACCGGTGCGGGGGTCGACGACGAGCGTGTAGTGGGTGGGCAGGCCGCTGAAGTCGGACATCAGCACGAACGCCTCGCCCGCACGGCCCATCCGGTCCACCACGGCGCCCTCGTGCGTCAGCCCGGGAAGGGTGGCGAGGATCCGCAGGACACCGGCCCGTAGCGCCGGGTCGAGCACCCGCTCGCGGGCCAGGTCGGTGACGGCCACGATGGTCTCGGCCGGGCCGTTCTCGCGGGGGTGCGCGATCGCCAGCCAGTCCGCCAGCTTCGCCGGATCGGCCGGAGGCGCGTCCTTCCACATCGCCGGGAACTGGCCGGCGCCGAACGACTCGGTCCGCGCCTTGTCGCCGTCACCGTAGGACCCGTCGTCCTCCCACGCCTCACGATGCTCGGCCGACGGGAAGTACGGCTCGCCGGTGCCCACGACGACCTTGCCGGAACCGTCGTCGCCGCGCCAGGACTCCGTCCGCGCCGGCACGACGGCCGAGACGACCCGCTCGTCGTCGATCCGGGTCCAGAGGCTCCAGCTCTCGGTGACGAGGTGCTGGTAGGGGCCCGTCGCGGCCGGCAGTCTCCCGGCGCGGCCGGCGATCTCCCGCAGCACGTCACCGGCCGGCCGCGCGTCGCTGGTCGCGGTGATCACCAGCGGGGCCGGGGTGGCCTCGTAGGCCAGGGTGGGCGAACCGCCGAGAGCCAGCGTTGCCACCACCGCGCCCGCCACGACAGCGGCGGTGCCCGAACCCCAGGCCAGCCGACGCCCGGTCGGGCGAGGCTGGGCCGGGCGAGACCCGTGAGGTTTCGCGTCGTGGTGTGCCGTCGCCAGGATGCGCCGCAGATCGTCCTGCCGGGCCTCCTCCGGCACCGCCGATCGGTGGCCGGCAGCCGGGTCGAGCGGCTTGAGCATGTCGCGCACTTCGGTCGCCATACGGGTCAGCATGAGAGCTCCTTCAGTTCAGGCCGGGGTGCACGCGCAGCGCGGTGGGCGGGACGGCCGGAGCCATCTCACGGCGCAGCCGCCGCCTGGCTCGGTGCAGCCGCATGGCGAACGTGGCGAAGGAGCATTGGGCCGCCGTGGCCGCATCCCGCAGTGACAGCTGCTCCCACGCGATCAGCCGGAGGGTCTCGCGGTCGGTCTCCGGCAGGCGGTCGAACGCCGCCGCGAGGGCGGCACGCGACGCCACGTCGTCGGCGTGATCGGCCGACTCGTCGTCCACGTGCACCGCGACCTTCTGCTCGAGCTGCCGCCGCCGCTGAGCGCCGCGCAACTCGTTCGCCAGGACCCGGCGGGCGACGCCGTAGATCCACGGCAGGGCCGGCTCCGGCACCTCACCGATGCGGCGCCAGATCACCAGGAAGACATCGGCGACGACATCCCGGGCGACGACGTCGGCGGCGCGGCGCACCACGTATCGCTCGACGTCGGCGTAGTGGTGCTCGTAGAGGACCGTGAAGCGTTCCTCGTCAGTCGTCATGCGAACCTCCTGCCCTCCATGTGTCCGGCGGGCACCGGGACTTCACCGCCGATCGCCAGGTGACCACATTGATGACATAGGTCCGATTCACGATCCGTACGACCTGACGGTCCCCGAACACCATTCCCGCAGGACCGCACCAGCCTGATCTCACGTCGAGCCCGGCCGGAGTCGCAGCGGCCATTTCGGGAGCGGAGTCCTGCGACAGAACCGCAAGAGGCAAGAACGCTCGGCAGGCATGTCGGCCACCGCCGCAGCCGGCTGGCTCTGCCTCTACGAGCAGGAGGACGGCGGATCATCCTTGGCGATGTCCCGGACACCGGCGGCCGCACTGATCCTGCCCTGAGCCGTGCCGGAACTCGACCCAACGACAAACGGCCGGCGTTTCCGCCGGCCGTTGTGTGTATGGGTGGAGCTGAGGGGATTTGAACCCCTGACCCCCTCGATGCGAACGAGGTGCGCTACCAGTCTGCGCCACAGCCCCTTGGCTTCGCGGTGATGCCTCACCGTGGAACCGCAGAAAGACTAACAGGATGTCCGCCGCCCCCGCGAACCGCCCCTCCCCTCGCCGCTGACCAGGGGACACGTCAAGCCGCCTCGGAGCGTCACCGGCGGCACCCGTTCGCGTGGCCGGAGCCGCCGGCCCGACACTGCGAACCAGCTGGTCCAGCTGGTCCAGCTGGTCCAGCTGGTCCGGCTGGCTGTCAGCGTTGTCCGGGCACACCGCTGACAGCACTGATAACCAGCTCGTCTCGCCCGGCTGGTCAACAGTGCTGCCGACCGCCCGGTTTGTCCGCACCGAGCGCCAGCCGGCATCGACGTTTCCAGCGGTTTGCGTGCGCCTACCGCCTCAGGTGGGCGGGGCATGGGTGGGTGAGGGCCTGTGGGCGCCCGGGACTGCTCAGGGCTTGACCCGGCACCTGTCGCCGTAGCGGGCGCAACGGCCTTGACCCCCGCGCGGGGTCGCCGGGAACAGCCGGGGACGGGGTCGGCCGCCGGAGGGCGGCCGAACGCCCGTACCTATGAAATGTGCCTTCCGCCGGCCTCGTAAGCGCGCCCTCGCAGGCCCCCTCGCCGGCGGCAGGAGACCGAGCCCCCGTTGGCGGCCACCGGGAGGTCGGAGGGCTCCCGGTCGAGGCCCATCGCGGCGCGGCGGACGGCTTCGCGCTGGGCGGCCAGGCGGCGCTGGGCCTCGCGCCTCGCCGCTGCCCGGCGTGCCTGTTCGCGGCGGACCTCGGCCTGGCGCGCGGCGAGCCAGGCGGCCTCGCGGGCCTGGATGCGGCGACGGCGGCGGTCGGCGATAGCGCGGTTGCGCAGGTGCACCAGGTAGAGGGCGAGGAGGCTGCCGGTGACCGCGAAGCTGATCCAGAAGCCGGGGCCGACGGCGAGCACGCCGACCAGCTCTATCGCGTTGAGCAGCACCAGGGCGGCGAAGACCCGGCGGCGGCGGACCACCGCTGGGGTGCCGCGGCGCTGGGGTGCGCGGCGGGGGGAGCGCCTGCCGGTGACCAGGCGCAGGCGGCGTTCCGGAGGGGCGGCGGGATCACCCGTCGGGGCGGGTACCGTAACCGTCACCTGGCGTGCCGGGTTGATCGGTCGGCGTCCGGGCACGGTGCGACGACGGCGGTGGCGTTGCAGCACCCGCGCCGTCGACGACGCCCGCTCCGCGGCGAGTCGCTCGGTGGCGTCGTACCGGCGTACCAGCGCCGGAGCGAGGGCGAGCAGACCGGCCGCGGCGAGGACGGCGAGGAGCACCGAGGTCGGCACCCTCACTCCCCCATCCAGCGACTAAAACCATCCAGCGACAAAAACATCCAGCGACTACAAACTGGAACGCAGAAGACACGCCCGAAAGAGACGCGCCGTTTGCGAGGTTACGGGCGGTAGCCGTGATATTTCGCGCGCCGCGCCGACAACAGTGACGACGCCAAGATCATTTACTGGCGCGGACGCGCTTCCAGCGGGACAGCAGACCGCCCTCGGCGGCCACCTCTTCGCTGGTCATGGCGTATCCGAGGTGGTCGCGCCAGCCGCCGTCGATGTGCATGTAGCGCTGGTGGTACGCCTCCTCGCGGAAACCCAGCTTCTCCACGACACGACGGCTCGGCCCGTTCTCCGGGCGGATGTTGATCTCGATGCGGTGCAGGCCGCCGGGCCCGAACGCGTGATCCACGGCGAGCGCCAGCGCGGTCGGTATCACGCCCCGGCCGGCCACCCGGTAGTCCACCCAGTAACCCGCGTACGCCGAGGCGAACGCCCGCCGGACGATGTTGCCCAGGTTCACATGGCCGACCAGCCGCTCCCGCCCGTTGTCGACCAGGCAGACCGCGAACGGCATGCTGTCGCCGCGCCGGGCGGCCCGTTTCATGTCGCGGTAGACGTAACCGAACGCGCGGGGCGAGTTCATCTCGGACCACGGGCCGGGCGGCGCCGACTCCCAGGGGGCGAGCCACGCCTGGTTGGCGATCCGCACCTCGGACCAGGCCCGGGCGTCACCACGCTTGTACGGCCGCAGCAGCACCGGACCATCCGCCAGGACGGCTGGCCATCCGGGGGTGGCCCCGAGCATTCATCGCCTCCGGTCGAGCAGCAGCACGTCCACGGTCGAACCCGCCGCCGCCGTGGTGACCCTTTCCCCGAGAACGAGCAGACCGTTCGCCTCGGACAAACCGGAGAGAGTGTACGGCCCACCGGCGAGTGGCTGCACCGTGTAACCGCCGCCGCGTCGTTCCGCGACGTGCGCCGGGCGGAACTCGCGCAGCCCACCGGGCGAGGAGACGGTCTCCAGCAGATGGGCCTTGACGCTGGTCCGGAACACCGGCTCGGCCCCGGCCAGCAGCTGGATCACCGGCCAGGCCAGGACTTCGAAGCCGATCAGCGCCGCGCCCGGCTCACCCGGCAGACACACCACCGGGACCTCCTCGCCGCCGACCGTGCCGAACCCCAGCGCGGTGCCCGGGCAGAGCGCCACGTCGGTGAACTCGACCGAGCCGCGGCCGGTGCCGGGCCGGGACAGCACGCGGCGCAGCATGTCGCCGGGCCCGGTGCCGGTCCCGCCGGTCGTGATGATCAGGTCGGCCCGCAACGTCTGGTCCTCCAGCAGGCCACGCAGGCCTTCCGGATCGTCGTCACAAATGCCTATTCGGTACGCGAGAGCGCCGGCCTCCACCGCGGCAGCGGTCAGCGCGTGCGAGTTCGCGTCCACCACCTGCCCGGGCTGGCTGGGCCGGCCCACGTCGACCAGTTCGTCGCCGGTCGCCACCACGACGACCCGCGGACTGGGCCGCACCAGCACGTGACCGATGCCGGAGGCGGCGAACGTGGCCACCATCGGGGGTGACACGTACGTCCCGGCGCGCGCGAGCACCTGGCCGACCGCGATCTCTTCGCCGGCCCGCCGGACGCCGGAGCCCCGTTTCGGCGCGTGCAGGATCTCCACGGCCGCCATGCCCTGGTCGGTCCAGTGCACCGGCACGACCACGTCGGCGCCGATCGGCAGCGGCGCCCCGGCCGCCACCGAGAAGCAGGTGCCGGGAGTGAGCCGGACCGGCCGCCAGCTGGCGGCGCCCAGGTCGCCGACGACGTTGAGCCGTACCGTGCGGGCGTTGTTGTCGAACTTGGGCAGCGAGGACGGGTGCGACCCGATGCGCCCGGCGCCGGCCAGGTCCTCCCATCGGGCCGCGTACCCGTCGATCGCGGCCTGGTCGAACGCCGGGAACGGGTGCGGCGCGATCACGTCGGCCGCCAGCACGTTCCCGTGCGCCTGGGTGAGGTCGAGGTCGAGCGGAGGCAGCGCCCGCAACCTGCGCAGCACGCTGCCCAGGTATTCGGCGAGAGGCATCAGCTCGTTGGCGGCCGCCTCGGCATCGGCCGTGGCGGTCATCCCTTCTGACCACCGACGAAGTCGGTCAGCCAGGCCCGGAACTCCTCCCCGAGGTCGGGGCGCTGGACGGCCAGCTGCACGACCGCCTGCAGGTATCCGAGCGGCATGCCGGTGTCGTACCGGTGGCCGCGGTAGACGATGCCGTGCACCGGGGTGCCTTCGGCGAGCAGCGTCGCCATCGCGTCGGTCAGCTGGATCTCGCCGCCGGCGCCGGGCTTGGTGTCCGCGATCGTCTCGAAGATCTTGCCGGGGAGGACGTAGCGGCCGAGGACGGCGAGGTTGCTCGGCGACTCCTCCGGCTTGGGCTTCTCGACCAGACCGGTGATCCGGACGATGTCCTCTTCGTCGGACTTCTCCACTGAGGCGATGCCGTAGCGGGAGGTCTCCGAGGGGTCGACCTCCATCAGCGCGAGCACGATGCCGCCGGTCTCCGCCTGCAGATCGAGCATCTGCGGCAGGAGGGGGCGGGACTCCTCCACGAACTCGTCGCCCAGCAGCACCGCGAACGCGTTGTCCGGGCCGACGTGCGAGGCGGCGGTGCCGACCGCGTGGCCGAGGCCGAGCGGCTCACCCTGGCGGACCGTGTAGATGTCGGCGAGCTCGCTGGTCCGGCGGACCGCTTCGAGCCGGGCGGTGTCACCCTTGTCGGCGAGCCGCTGCTCCACATCCGGGCGGCGATCGAAGTGGTCCACCATCGAGGTCTTGCCCCGGCCGGTGACGAGCAGGACGTCGGTGATGCCGGCCGCGGCCGCCTCTTCGACGATGTACTGCAGCACGGGGCGGTCCACCACCGGCAGCAGTTCCTTCGGCACGGCCTTGGTGGCCGGCAGGAACCGGGTGGCGAGTCCTGCCGCCGGAATCACTGCCTTCACCGCGCGCCGGCCTGTTCCCTGCGCGTTCGTCGTCATTGCGTCACCGCACCTTCGCTGGATCGTGCCCGGATATGCCGCGAAGACTATCGGCCACGGACTTGCCGCGGCGGTTGTGGCCCTCCGGTCGTGGCCGCTGCGGGATCGAACGATCCCCGTTCGGCCAGTCGGTACGTATCTCTACCCGAGTTCTTCGCCGCGTAAAGCGCAACGTCCGCGGCGTCGAGGACCTCCTGTGCGGTGTTCCCATGTTCCGGGAAGACCGCGATGCCGATCGAGACACTGATCGAGATGCGGTCGTCGAGATCAGGACGGCGTGGGTCGATCGGCACGGGCCAGTCGCGAACGGCCGCGCCGAGCCGTTCGGCCACGATCACTCCACCGTACGCGTCGGTCTCCGGCAGCAGTACCACGAACTCCTCACCACCCTGGCGGAACGCCACATCCACCTCGCGCAGCCCGATCCGGATGCGCCGGGCGAATTCGCCGAGCACCAGGTCACCGGCGGTGTGCCCGTACGTGTCGTTCACCTCCTTGAAGTGATCGAGGTCGAGCACCAGGACGGTCAGCATCCGGCCGAACCGGCTCGCCCGCTCCACCTCGCGCCGCAGCACCTCGCGCAGGTAACGGTAGTTCCACAGTCCGGTGAGCGGGTCGGTCAGCGACAGCCGCTGCGCCTCCTCGTGCACCCGCACGTTGTTCACCGCCACCCCGGCCTGCCCCGCGAAGGTGCGCAGGGTCCGCAGATCGGTGTCCTCGAAGGCCGGGCTGCCGAGCCGGTCGTAGAGCGCCAGCACCCCGAGCGTTCCGGGTCCCGGCTCGCCCTCGGCGTCCGGGTTCGGCGGCGCGCAGATCGGCACGGCGAGATACGACTCACATGCCGGCTCGTCGTCGCTCGTCGCGCCCGTCCCCTGCAGCGGCGCGCCGGTCGACGCCACCGTGCCCAGCACTCCGCGTCCGGCGACCAGCCGGCGCTGCGCCAGCTCGGCGGCGGGCAGGTCCCACTCACCTGTCAGCCCGGCGCCACACCGCACCGCCAGCCGCCCGTCCGGCTCGGCGAGCAGGATCAGACCGGCCCGGGCGCCGGTCGCGGTCATCGCGGTCCGCAGGATCACCGGGAGGATCCGGTCCAGGTCGTGGGTGCTGGACAGGGTGTCGCCGAGGATCGCCAGGTGCCGCCGGAGCTGGTCCCGGCTCGCGGTCAGCGCCTGTACGTAGGACTGCAGCTCCCGGGTCATCCGGTTGAACGTGCCGGCCAGCCGGCCCAGCTCGTCCGGTCGCGGGATCGGCACCCGGGTGTCCAGGTCGCCGTTGGCCACCCGGTCCGCGGCCCAGGCCAGGTCACCGAGCGGCCGGGTGGTGGACCGGGCCAGCCAGCGAGCGGCGAGCATCGCCGCCAGGGCGGTCACCAGCACGATCAGGAGCAGGATCGCGTACCGCACGGTGGGGTCGGCGGCCGGCACGGTCAGGATCAGCGGCAGCGGCTGGCCGGGCTCGGCGGTCAGTCCACGGACGCCCGCGCCGCTGCCGGCTGCGGGCGCGCCCAGGGTCACCGCCACGCCGCCCACCGCGCCGATGCGGGCCAGCAGGGCGCCGTCCACGCGCTGTGCGGCCATCACGGTCACCTCGGGGGTCGTGCCCGCCTGCGGCGTCGTGGCGAGCGCGGCGAGCGCGGTGACGGCGCCGGGTGCCGGCTCGGCGCAGTTCTGCCAGCCGATCGGGCGACCGCCCTTCTCGAGCATCTCCTCGCGGCTGGCCCCGCGCGGGCGGGAGGATTCCGGCTGCTGATCAGGACCGGTCATGCGGATCGCCGTCGCCAGGCCCCGGGCGATCAGCTGATCGGCGACGGCGGAACGCTCGGTAGCCGGAACCACCGCCACCGCGTCCGCAGCCGCCTGAAGTTGGCGACAGACAGCACTCACGGCGGCACCCACGGTGATAGCGGCGTGGTCGAGGCGCTCGGCCGTCCGTTCGCGGCTCACGGCACCGACGGTGAGGGCGACGAAGATGGACCCGAGCAAGACCGGACCGAGCACGACCACCAGGAACGCGCTGGTTAGCCGGCCACGAAGTGTCACACTTCCTCCCGGGAGTGGCCCTCTTTTCCAGCGATGCTGACATAGTGTGCACCGTTTGCCGCTTTTCAAAAGGGGGTGTTGCATGTCGGATTTAGCCGGTGACGCGGAAAAATCACCACAAAACAAGATCGCTCTGCGCGCGCGGCTGCTCACGGCGCGTCGATCACTTTCGGACGCAGAGCTCGCTTCGTCAGCCGCCAAGATCCACAGCAACACCCTTTCCCTGGTACGGGATCTCGCCCCGTCAACCATCGCCGCCTACTCCCCGGTCGGCACCGAGCCCGGCGGTCCCGGCCTGCCCGGACTGGTCGCCGCGGCGCTGCCACCCGGCGGCCGGCTCCTGCTGCCGGTGCTGCTGCCCGACAACGATCTCGACTGGGCCCGGTTCGACGGATCGCTCGACTCAGGGCCGCGCGGCCTCCGGGAGCCGGGCGGCCCACGGCTCGGTGCCGGCGCGATCCGGGAGGCGGACCTGGTCCTGGTGCCGGCGCTCGCGGTCGGGCCGGGTGGCGTGCGGATGGGGCGCGGCGGCGGTTCCTACGATCGCGTCCTGGCCCGGCTCGGCGATCCCGGCCCGTTCACCGTGGCTCTCCTGCACGACGGCGAGCTCGTTGACGAGGTGCCCGCGGAGCCGCACGATCGAGCCGTCCGGGGTGTGATCACGCCCACTGGCGGCCTTGTGACGTTCTCCTGACTCCCCTCAGGCGGGGGCCGGAGTGGACGAATTGACCTCCGATGCCGCAACATTGGCACTCGGAGTTGGCGAGTGCCAACAGCCGAAGGATCCGGAGGAGCCGTGCCTACCTACCAGTACGCCTGCACCGAGTGCGGTGAGCAGCTCGAAGCCGTGCAGTCCTTCTCAGACCCGGCGCTGACCGAGTGCCCGAACTGCCAGGGCAAGCTGCGCAAGGTGTTCAACTCCGTCGGCGTCGTCTTCAAGGGCTCCGGGTTCTACCGCACCGACTCCCGCTCCGGAAACGTGAGCGCGGAGAAGTCCGGCGCGGCGGCGTCCTCGTCGTCGACGTCCAGCGACTCGTCGTCGAGCTCGGCCGGCACGAGCAGCAGCACCCCGGCCGCGGCGTCGTCGAAGCCCGCCTCGACACCCGCCGCCAGCACGGCTTCCTGAGCCGCCGCGCGCATCATCGAGAACGCCGAGCCGTCCCCGACGGCCCGGCGTTCTCGTGTCTGCGGGCCGCGTGTTCTTCATCGCTCCGGGCTGCCTGTTTCTCATTGCTCCGGGCTGTCTAGCACGATCGGCCGGCTCCCCGCTGATCGTCCACATCCCCAGGTTGTCCACAGGCCCCGCCACGACCGCGCCCCGGCCGCCCTAGCGTGCACTCCCGATCGACCCCCGCCGGCGGGTCGGGCGAACTCAGGGAGGCCCGGATGACGGCCCGCAAAGCCTTCACCCGCCGCAACCGTCGCCGGGAACGCCTGGACCCGGTCCGCTGGCGCCGCCCGCAGCGCGGCGCCCTGGCCCGGCTCGTCCTCGCGGCGGCGTTGCTGATCACGTCCGCGGCAGTGCTCTGGTACCAGCCCACGGCCCGCGCTCCGGACCCCGCCGATCCGGCCGCGCCCACGCCGTCCGCTCAGGAGAGTGCCGCGAGTCCCGGCATCCCGGCCGGCAAGGTCGGCGTTCCGGTACGCCTGGCCGACCCCACCGCCCTCACGCTGGTCCGCCCCGGGCAGCGGGTCGATCTGTTGCGCACCGGTGACCGCAGCACGCTCGTGGCGAGCGCCGCCCTGGTCCTGGAGGTGACCGGCGCGGACGACCCGGCGACCGGCGGCCTGCTGCTGGCGCTCGACCCCGGCGAGGCAGACAGCGCGCTGGCCGGCGCGGGCGATGGTTTCGCCATCGTGATCCGCCCGGGCTGACGGTCGCCGTTGCGCCCGGCGTGACCGTGGTCCTTCCGCGCCCGGCGTGACCGTGGTCCATCCGTGCCCGGCGTGACCGTGGTCGTTGCGCCCGGCTGACCACCGTGGTGATCCGCCCGGGTCAGCCCCAGTGCGGCGGCCGGTCCTCGTAGAGCCGGTCGTCGTTGGAGTAGCTGCGCTCGCCCCAGCCCCGCTCCGTGTCGTCGCGGGTCTGATCGGGAAGCACGGCGGCCTCCTCGGACTCGAAGTCCACCTCACGCTCGGCGTCGCTGTCCCGCTCGGGGCCATCCAGGATGTCCACGTCTAAGAGGGTAAGCCGACGGCGGCGAGGCCGTCTTCCCCCTCCGGCTGTACCGTCGGTGAACGTGACATCTCCCACCAGTGACCCGGAAGACGCGTACTGGCAGCGCCCCGATCCGGCCGCCGAGTCGCTCGGCCGCCCGGAGCGGGACGCGCCGCCCGTCACCGGAGGTCCCGCCTATCCGGGGCCGCCGCGCACCGACCCGCCCGCGCCCGGCTGGCGGCCCCCGACGATCGCCCACCCGCCGCCGCCGCGCGCCATGCCCGGTCAGGACATCGACGCGCTCGACGAGGCGGAGGGCTCCGCCCGCACGGTGACCTACGGCGTCGGACTGGTCGCCGGCGCGATCGCGATCATCGTGACCTGCCTGCTCTGCGCCCGCGTGTTCTTCTGACCGGCGGTCGTGCGGACCGCCCAGCTCCGCCACGACAGGCCTCGGCGGCGCAGCCGGCCGCGCTCATGCGGGGTTCCACACCGCGGTCGCGCCGGAGTCACCGGTCTCGAAGATGTAGTAACAGTTCGCAGCGGCCAGCCCGATGATCACCACGGCGAAGCCGATCTCGACGACCCGGGGCAACCGCGCACCGGCCCGGCCCGTCATCACGACGAGGATCAGGCTGACCACGCCGAGCGCGATCGACAGCCACATGGTGATCGTCCCGTAGTTCATGTGGTCGTCCAGAATTTCAAGAATCGGTCCGGACATGCCCTGGCCGAGCAGCCGGTTGTAGAGCTCGGTGCCGGACACCTTCGCCACCACGGCGGCGATCGGGGCGACCACGGCGAGGATCGCGACGGCCCACCCCATCTTGGCCCGCCACCGCGCGACGACGGCGTAGACGACGCTGCCGAGAGCCAGCAGCGGCACGAAGATGACGGCGGCGTGGAGCACGAGGATATGTACCGGTAAACCATTGACCTGGTCGAACACCATTCCTCCTCGATCACGGGTCGTGCGCGGGACCAAAATACGTGAAGGCGCAACAATCTCACGTCGGGGCACTCTCGCGCAGGGCCAGGACCGGACGATCGCAACCCGGCCGTGGCACTCTTGACCGCATGACGGGAGACGTCGGTCTGTTCGGTCCTGACTCGGTCACCTGGAAACTGCATCAGGAGCCGATCCTGATGCTCGGCGGGCTCCGCTCGCTCTATCTTCAGGCGCTGCACCCGCGCGCCGTCGCCGGAGTCGCGCAGAACTCGGGTTATCGCGCCGACCCGTGGGGCCGCCTGGTGCGCACCTCGAACTATGTGGGGACGGTCGTCTACGGCAGCACCGCCGAGGTGCACGCGGCGGCGGCCCGTCTGCGCCGGCTGCACTCCCGGCTCCACGCCACCGATCCGCGCACCGGCGAGCGGTTCCGGGTGGACGAGCCCGATCTGCTGCGCTGGGTGCACGTCGCCGAGGTGGAGTCGTTCCTGAGCACGGCCGTCGACGCCGGTGTGCGGCTCACGCCCGCCGAGGTCGACGGTTACTACACCGAGCAGCGGCGTGCCGCGGAACTGGTCGGTCTCGACCCCGCGACGGTGCCGGGCACCGCCGCCGAGGTGGCGGACTACTACGCGGCGATGCGGCCCGAGCTGGGCCTCACCCGGGACAGCGCGGAGACGGCGCTGTTCCTGACCGTGCCGCCGGTGCCGTCGACGTGGGGCGGCCGGGCGCTGCGGCTCGGCCTCACCCTCGGTCCGCCCCGCTGGGCATACCTCGGGGTCGCGAGCACGGCGATCGCGCTGCTGCCGGCGTGGGCCCGTCAGATGTACGGCGGACTGGGCTGGCCCACCACCGACCTGGCCGCCCGCCTCTCGGTGCGTGGCCTGCGCGCTCTGCTGGCCGGCGTCCTCGCCACCCTGCCCGAGCAGTACCGGGTGGCCCCCATGCGCAAAGCAGCCCTGGAACGAGCCGGCCTCCAGCCAGCCGCCTGAAACCAGCGGGGCTGAAAACCAGCGGGGCTAACGGCCAGCGCGCGGAGGGCCAGCGCGCGGAGGGCCAGCGCGCGGAGGGCCAGCGCGCGGAGGGCCAGCGCGCGGAGGGCCAGCGCGCGGAGGGCCAGCGCGCGGAGGGCCAGCGGGCTGAGGGTCCGCGCGCTGAGGGCCCGCCGCGTGAAAGCAGCCCGCTCAAACGCCCGCTACGCGCCCAGGTGCTCCACCGCGGTCCACGGCTCCTTCCCCGCCACGCCCGCGCCGGCCGGGCACACCTTCCGGAAGTCGCACCACCCGCACAGCGACCCCGGGTTCGTCGGGAACTCCCGGTCCGGATCGGCCCCCGCGGCCACCGCTTTCTCCGCGGCCATGATGTCGGTCGCGGTCTCCTCGGCCCGCCTGACCTGCCGGGCCAGCGACTCCTCGGTGTGCTCGTGCGCCGCGACCGTCCCGGTCGGCAGGTGGTGCAGCTCGACGCGCCGGCACGGCCGCCGGAACACCCGCTCGGCGGCGAACGCGTAGAGCGCCAGCGCCAGCGAGCCCCGCGCGTCGTCGGCGTCCAGCCCGGAACGGCCGGTCTTGTAGTCGACGATCACCGCCTCGGGACCGTCGTCGGTGGTGCGCGCGTCGATCCGGTCGGCCCGGCCGTTCAGCGCCAGCACCGCGGTCTTGGTGGCGACCACCCGCTCGACACCGAGCGGTTCCTCCTCGGGATCGAGGGTGGCGACGTAGCTCTCCAGCCACTCCAGGGCACGCCGGTAGACGGCTCGTTCCTGGTCGACGTCGCGGTATCCCTCCCGTACCCACGTGGCTTTGAGAAGCGTGGGAAGCGCGCCTGGCGCGCGCCGCTCCGCCGGCAGGGCGAACCAGTTCTTCAGCGCGGTGTGCACGCTCGCGCCCATCGAGTTGTGCGCCCACGGCGGGCCCTTGGGCGGGGTGGGGCGATCGACGTAGGAATAGCGGTAGCGGCGGGGGCAGTCGGCGAAGGCCCCGAGCTTGCTCGGCGTGCAGACGAAGAGCCGCTCCGGCATGCCGGCGAACCCGAGCTGCTCGGGGATGGCAGCGGAGCTGGTGGCGCGTGATCGGGGGGACACACGACAATCCTGCCAGCACCCCCCGACAGGAACCGAACGCGAAACCCTCAGAACTGCCCGCTGTACCCCTTCACGAACGCGAAGACGGCATCCGCGATGAGCTGCACCGCGATCGCCGCGAGCAGCAGACCGGCGATCCGGGTGAGCACCTCGATGCCGGCCGGGCGCAGCAGCCGCACGATGATCCCGGAGAAGCGCAGCACCAGCCAGACGGTCGCCATCACGGCGAGGATCGCGGCGGCCAGGATCAGGTGCTCGTCGAGGGACTCGGCACGCTGCACGAACAGCATCGTGGCGACGATCGCGCCGGGTCCGGCGAGCAGCGGGGTGCCGATCGGGACGAGCGCGACGTTGCTGGTGCCCACCTGGTCGGCGGGTTCGTCGGTCTTGCCGGTGAGCAGCTGCAGCGCGACCAGGACCAGCAGCAGGCCACCGGCGGCCTGGAGGGCCGGCAGCTGCACGTGGAGGTAGTCCAGCAGGGTCTGGCCGGCGATCGCGAAACCCACGATCACGCCGAGGGCGAGCAGCACGGCCTGCGTGGCGGCCTTGTTGCGGGCCTTCGCCGGCATGCTGCCGGTCAGGGCGAGGAAGACCGGAACCATGCCGGGAGGATCGACGATCACCAGCAGAGTCACGAAGAACTCGCCGAACAGCTTGACATTCACCCGATCAAGTTAGGGCGCGGCGTCCTTTTCCGCAGGCGGCTGCGGCGATCGTCACCCCAGGACCGGTACTCCGGTGGCGGCGGAGACGATTTTCTCGTACATCTCGGGCGCGGTCCGGAACGCCCCCAGTTGGACGGTCTTGTGCGTACCGTGGAAATCCGACGACCCGGTCACCGCCAAGCCGAGCTGATCCGCGAGCTCGCGCACCTGTTCCCGCTCCGCCGGCGTGTGATCCTCGTGGTCGGCCTCCAGGCCGAACAGGCCCGCCTCGGCCAGCTCGGCGATCAGCCGGTCCGGCACCACCCGCCCGCGCACGGTCGCCCGCGGATGAGCGAAGACGGTCACGCCCCCGGCTTCCCGCACCGCACGGACAGCCTCGAAAACGTCAAGATCCGATTTGGGTACGAAGTAGCGCGCACCCAGCCACGCGGAGGCGAACGCCTCGGTGGTGGTGCCGACCAGTCCCGCCCGGATCAGCGCCTGGGCGATGTGCGGTCGTCCCACCGAGCCGCCCGCCGCGTACTCCAGCACCTCGGGCCAGGAGATCGGCACACCGTCCGCCCGGAGTTTCGCCACGATCTTCTCGGCGCGCTGCTCCCGGTCCTCGCGGAGCCGGGCCAGCTCGGCGGCGAGCAGCGGCTCGGCCGGGTCGAAGAGGTACGCCAGGAGGTGCAGCGCGATGCCCTGACCGCCCCACGCGCGCTCGCCCCACCAGCAGGAGAGCTCGGCGCCGCGGACCAGGGCGAGGCCCTCCGGCCGGGCCGCGGCGGCAGGCACCCAGCCGCCGGTGGTGTCGTGGTCGGTGATCGCCAGGACGTCCAGCCCGGCGGCCTGCCCGGCCCGCACCAGCTCGGCCGGGGTGAGGGTGCCGTCGCTGGCCGTCGAGTGGCAGTGAAGGTCGATGCTCGTCACGATCAGTCGGCGTCGTCGTCCTCTTTGCCCAGCCGCGCCTCCACGGCCTGCGGCTCGTACATCTCCTCGACGACCCGCAGGTACAGCTCGTTCGGGTTGGGCAGGTGCTTGACCTCGCGCAGCGCCTGGTCCTGACCGGCCGACTCCAGCACGAACGTGCCGTAACTCAGCATCCGGCCGAGAGCGGACTGCTCGTACTTCATGTCGGTCACCCGGAGGAGGGGCATCATGGCCACCTTCCGGGTGATGATCCCGTTGACCACCATCACGCGCTTGTTGGTGAGGATGAACCTGTCGAAGTACCAGTCGAAGACCTGCCAGGCGACCCAGCTGATCACGCCGAGCCAGACCAGCACGGCGACCGTGACCATGCCGTCGATGTTCTGGCGAGTGAGGAAGCCGGCGAGATAACCCAGAACGAGAGTGGCGCCGGCGCCGATCGCGATCGGCGTCGTCAGATGGATCCAGTGCCGTTTCCACTCACCGCGATATCGCTCGGTGGGGAAGAGGTACCGGGCGACGAGCGTGGTGGGCTCGTCCTCCAGCGGCAGGAACCGGCGCGGGCCGCCACCCTGGTCGAGGCCTTCCAGCTCGTCCGGGGTGAAGGACGGCGGCTGGTACTCGCCGGAGTCCTCATAGATCTCCTCGGTCCGGCGCTGATCGCGTGCATACGCGGCGTCGTCCGGATAGGGATCAGAGCGTGTGTACTCAGGACCGTCGAACGCCGGGTCGTCGAACCCGAAGTTCTCGTCGTCGTCCCGAGGGCGCCGGGCACCCTCGCCTCGCGGTTCGCGCGGCTCGCCAGGATCCATGTAGAGATGCTATGCGACGAGGTCGGTGAAGAAGGTGCCGAAGCCTCGTGCGATGTCGGCGATCGTGCCTCCGAGTGACTCGAAGACCGCCGCGGCGGATCTCGGGTTGAAGGCGATGAAGAAGATCAAGAATGCAATACCAAGCCAGGTGAGGACCTTCTTGATCATGGCGGGCCTTCTCCTCCGGTGCGGGTGACGTTCAGCGCCGCGGCAGTACTGACGGTATCAGCTTCGTCGCTTCGTGTGAACAAAGTGTCTGGAAAGCCGATTGTCATCACCGCAGGTCACACCCGAGAGGGTTAGGCACGACCATGCAGGTATGGCGATGGCGCTCCGAACACCAGCTCGGGCGGCACCCCCTCGGAGAGGTCGTGCAGGACGACATGCTCCGCGAGTAGATAGCCCGCGCTTGCGGGCCACGCTACCGCATAGAGCCACATTCCTTTTGCCTCACTCACGTAGGCACTTCGATCTTCGGGTGACTTCACACACCACAGTGGAGTGGGGTGTCCGGCCGCCTTGATCTTCGCGTGTGGACCGGTGTGCGAGCCCGGGTCCGCGAGCGCCTCGGCAAGCAGGTGACCAGGGTCGAGACCGGGAATCCCGGCGAACCGGGTGCCCAGTCCGACACCCGGCTGCTCGGCCACCAGGACCAGGTCGGCCGGGCCGCCGCCGAGCGGTTCCGGGCCGCTGCACGCGAGCACCGTGGCGCGGACGCCGAACCGGTCGTCGCCCGACCAGCCGGCGCCGGTGACCATCCACCCGGAGGGCAACGGCCAGGGGCACCAGAGCGGGATCCGCTCCGCGCTCGCGGCCGACTCCCGCAGCACCGCGCCGACGATCTCGGCGCTGATGTGCTCGGCGACGTGGAACGGGGAGACGTCGCCACAGTTGTCACACCGCCAGGCGCTGTGCATCAGGTCCGGCTTCCGAACCTGACCAGCACATCTGGGGCAACTCACTGTGACACCCACACTCCATACCGTGCGGGTCCGGCGGTCCGGCGTCAAGCGGATCGGGCCTTTTCGTCAGCGTGTCAGGCCGCCGGAGGAAGCCGTCCGGCCAGCAGCGGCAGCCGAGCCGGCCGGCGCGGCACACGCGTGTCAGGCCGGCGCGGCACACCCACGTCCGGGCGGCAGCACGCGCATGTCAGGCCGGCGGTGGCTTCGCGTGTGCCCGGATCCACGCGTGCATCGCGATCCCGCTGGCAACACCGGCGTTGATCGAGCGCGTCGACCCGTACTGTGCGATGGAGAACATCTGGTCGCACGCCGCCCGCGCCGGGCCGGAGAGGCCCGGGCCCTCCTGGCCGAAGAGCAGCACGCACCGCCGCGGCAGGGTGGTGGTCTCCATCGGACGTGAGCCGGGGAGGTTGTCGATGCCGACGACGGGGAGGCCGGCCTCGGCGGCCCAGGCCACGAAATCCTCGATGGCCGGGTGATGGCGGACGTGCTGATAACGATCGGTGACCATGGCGCCGCGCCGGTTCCACCGCCGGCGGCCGACGATGTGCACCTCGGCGGCGAGGAACGCGTTGGCGTTGCGGACCACCGTGCCGATGTTGAAGTCGTGCTGCCAGTTCTCGATCGCGACGTGGAAGTCGTGCCGCCGCTCGTCCAGATCCGCGATCACGGCTTCCCGGGTCCAGTACCGGTACCGATCCACGACGTTGCGGCGATCGCCCTGCTCGAGCAGCTCGGGATCGTAGTGCTCGCCGACCGGCCAGTCGCCGGGCCACGGGCCCACGCCGACCTCGGTCAAATGATCCTCGCCCGCCGTCATGGGGCGTTAGGCTACTCATCCCGCGACGGACGTGGCCCGTCGGCTGCTCCCGCGCCGGGATGTGATCACCGGCAGGAGACGCAATGAGCGGCGGGGCCCTCCCCGGCACCCGCCGCCCACGCTCTGTTGGGAAAGAGTTTGCCTTACGGTCCGTATCTATGTGAAGGACTTTCAACTGTGAGGCAGCTCACAATTAACATTCTTTCCTATTAATTTGAAGTCCCGGGCGCGCTCCCACAGCTGGTCCACAGGCAGGACAAAAGGGCCGGATCATGGCAACCGGCGCGGACGACGCCGCCCGTTCGAGTCGGCAATCCGACACCATCCGCCTACTTTCAGTTACGATAGGTTGCCCAGATCAACTCCGGCGGAGTGCCGCACGACACGTGTACCGGCGCCTCAGGCGGGAATGAGAGTTGGGTACCAGAGGTTTCACCGGACGAAAGCGATTCCCGCAGACGGAGGCATCATGGCGACGGTTGCGCTCACCGCAGCGAACTTCGACGAGGTCACCGGCAAGGACGGCATCGTCCTGGTCGACTTCTGGGCCAGCTGGTGCGGGCCCTGCGTCCGCTTCGCACCGACCTACGAGCGGTCCTCGGAGAAGCACCCCGAGATCACCTTCGGCAAGGTGGACACCGAAGCCGAGCAGGCCCTGGCCGCGAAGTTCGACATCCGCTCCATCCCGACGATCATGGCCGTCCGCGACGGCGTCGTGGTTTTCGCCCAGCCGGGCGCACTCCCCGAGTCGGCGCTGGAGAGCCTGATCGAGAAGGTCGAGCAGCTCGACATGGACGAGGTGCGGGAGCAGATCGCCGCACACCGCAAGGGCGCCCACGGCGAGTCGGCCACGGCCGAGCCCGAGGCGACGGCCGCCGGCCGCAGCTGACCCGGCAGGACATTCAAGGCCCGCGGACCGGTTCCGGTCCGCGGGCCTTCCTGTCTCCTCACCGGGTACGGGTTCGGCCCGCCCCCAGGACACGTACATCCGTTCGAGAAAGGTCATGGACAGGCCGTCGAACGTGTGTTCGAATATCCGCCATGCGATGGTCCCATCTGTCGGCTCCCCCCGACGACGAGTCGCTGCTCAGCAGGGCAGTGCCGGCGGCTCCACCCCTGCCGCTGGCGCTGCCCGGCGCCACCGTCCGCACCTTCGACACTCCCGGATTCGCCGGGATGACGTTCTACGAGGTGCGGGCGAAATCGCTGATCAACCGGGTGCCCGGCCAGTCCCGGGTGCCGTTCGAGTGGACCGTCAATCCCTACCGCGGCTGTTCCCACGCCTGCACCTATTGCCTGGCCGGCGACACCCCGATCCTGCTCGCTGACGGCTCCACCCGGCCCCTCGCGGAGATCCGCCCGGGCGACGCGGTGATGGGCACGATGGGCGCCGGGCCGCACCGGCGCTACGTGCCGACCACGGTCCTCGACCACTGGGCCACCAGCAAGCCGGCGTTCCGGGTCACCCTCTCCGACGGGACCCGCCTGGTGTCCAGCGGCGACCACCGGTTCCTCACCGACCGCGGCTGGCGGCACGTCAGCCCCACCGAGGCGCACCTGCCCGCTCTGGCGGTCGGCGACCTGATGTTCGGGGTGGGCCGGTTCGCCGAGCCGCCCAAGGAGTCCCCCGACTACCGGACGGGTTTCCTCTGCGGCCTGGTCCGCGGTGACGCCTCCGGCGGCGGCACGGCCCGCGAGGGCGACGCCTGGGTCCGCGCCGACGGTTACCTCGACGACATCCCGCTCACCGAGGCGCTGCGCTGGCCCGAGATGCCGACCGGCGAGTGGTTCAGGGGCTTTCTGGCCGGCGCCTTCAGCGCGGTCGGGCACACCGAGCGGCTGGCCGTCGTCTTCACCAGCGACGACCCGGTCTACCTGGGCCGCGTCGCCGAGGCCCTCTCCCACCTGGGTCTCGCCACCCGCCGGCCGGTCCACGCCGGCCGCGGCCGCTCCGGCGCCGGCGGGTCCGGCACCTCCACGTCGGGCCGCACATCGTCCGGCATCTCCACGTCGGGCCGCGCATCGTCCGGCGTGTCCAACGCCTGCCGGGGCTCGGCGGGGCTCGCCGGGGGCGGGCCGGACCGGGTGGAGACCGAGCGGCATCTCGAGGCGGCGCTGCGGTTCCGGCACATGACCGGCGCCTCCTCCGCGCCGCTGGACGCGTCCGGGGTCGGCGTGCGTGCCAATCGGCGCCTCACCGTCGTCGACATCGAGGACCTCGGCCTCACCCTGCCGCTCTTCGACATCTCCACCGGCACGGGCGACTTCATCGCCGACGGGGTGGTCAGCCACAACTGCTTCGCCCGCAACACCCACACCTATCTCGACCTCGACTCCGGTCACGACTTCGACACCCGCATCGTGGTCAAGGTGAACGCCGGCGACCTGATCCGCCGCGAGCTGGCCGACCGGCGCTGGTCCGGGGCTCCGATCGCCATGGGTACGAATGTGGACGTCTACCAGCGCGCCGAGGGCCGTTACCGCCTGATGCCGGAGATCCTGGCCGCCCTGCGCGACCACGCCAACCCGTTCTCGATCCTCACCAAGGGCACGCTGATCCTGCGCGATCTCGACCTGCTCCGCCAGGCCGCCGAGGTCACCCGTGTCGCCCTCTCCTACTCGGTCGGCTTCGTCGACGAGCGGGTCTGGCGCTCCGCCGAGCCCGGCACCCCCAGCCCGAGCCGCCGTCTCGACGCGATCCGCCGCCTCACCGACGCCGGCTTCTCCATCGGCGTGCTGATGGCGCCGATCCTGCCCGGCCTCACCGACACCGAGGAGTCCATCGACGAGACGGTCGCCGCCATCGCCGCCTCCGGAGCCACCAGCGTCGCGCCCCTGCCGCTGCACCTGCGCCCCGGCGCCCGCGAGTGGTATGCGTCCTGGATCGCCCGCGAGCACCCGCACCTGCTCCCGCGGTACCGGGAGCTGTTCGGCAAGGGTTCCTACTCGCGACGCGCCTACCAGGACGAGGTGACCGCCCGGGTCCGGATGGCCGCCCGCCGGCACGGGCTGCACCGGCCCGACACGGTCCAGGCCCGCCGCCTCACCGAGCCGTCACAGCACGACTCCGCCCAGACCCGCCCTCTCACCGAGCCGTCACAGCCCGACTCCGCCCAGGCCCGCCCCCGCCGCGGCCCCGAGCCGTCGCCGGGCGGCGGTTCCCGGGCGGACCAGTTGACGCTGCTGTAAGCGACCGGCCCGGCAGACTCGCCGCGCCCCGGGCGGGGGGCTCGGGGCGCGGCGCTCCACCCGGCGCGGTGGCTAGAGTTGATGGATGCGGAGCGCCCAGCAACTCCTGGCAGACGCGAACGTCATCGCCGTCGTCGGAGCTTCCCGAGAGCCTTACAAGCCGTCGCACACGGTTCCGCTGCAGATGCTGCGGCACGGCTGGCGCATCATCCCGGTCAACCCGTTCGTCGACGAGATCTTCGGCGTCCCGACCGTGCCGACGCTGGCCGACTTGACCGAGCCGGTCGACCTGGTCACCATCTTCCGGCCGTCCCGCGACGCTGTCGAGATCGTCCGCCAGGCGGCCGCGATCAAGGCACCGGCGGTGTGGCTGCAGAGCGGCATCGCGTCCACCGAGGCGAAACGGATCGCCGAGGAGGCCGGCATGGATTACGTGCAGGACCGCTGCATGGCCGTCGAGCGAGCCGTGGCGCAGCTGACCAAGCTGCCCTGACCACACCCGGGGGCTCTGACCACACCCAGGGGCTCCGACCACACCCGGGGGCCTTGACCACCCGCCAGGCCTTGCGTGTGGAGTTCGGGCACTCTCGCACCCTAACTCCACGCACAGAAGCCGCACCAGGACTGCGTGTGGGAGTCGGGTGCGGTTTGCGCCTCAACTCCGCACGCCCAGGCGGCGGGGTGGTGGCTAGCGGAACTGGGCCTCTCGGACGCTGTTGCCGCCGTCCACGACCAGCATCTGGCCGGTGATGTAGGAGGCTGCCGGCGAGCAGAGGAACGCCACGGCGGCAGCCACCTCGTCCGGGGTGCCGGGACGGCCGATCGGCGTACCCAAACCCTGTTTGATCTCGGTGACCGTGGAGGCGGCGGTGTAGATCGTGCCGGGTGCCACGCAGTTCACGTTGACGCCGTCGGCGACCAGCTCCATCGCGAGGGCGCGGGTCAGGCCGACCACGCCTGCCTTCGCCGCCGCGTACGCCGCCTCGGTCGGAAGCGCGTTGACCGGGCCCGCGGTGGCGGCCAGGTTGACGATCCGGCCCCAGCCGCGTTCCGCCATGCCGCTGACGAACGCGCGGCTGCACAGGAACGCGGTGCTCAGGTTCCGATCGATTTCGGCCTTCCACTCGTCGAGCGTCAGCTGCGCGACCGGTCGCAGGACCTCCGGGCTGGTACGGCTCGCCAGCCCCGCGTTGTTCACCAGCACCTCGACGTCACCGAGCTGGTCAGCGATCGCGTCGGCGAGCGCCCCGACCTCGGACTCATCGGTCAGGTCCGCCACGAAACCGGTCACGCCGAGCTCGGTGGCCCGCTCGTGAATGCGCCGGGTGGTGGACACGATCGCGACACGGGCACCCAGGTTGCGCAGGCGACGGGCCGTCGCGTACCCGATGCCGTCCGGGCTTCCGGCGCCGGTGACCAGCGCGACCTTCCCGTCCAGGCGCATGGTGACCGGGGCTTCGCCGGTCTCTTCGATCTCCGCTTCCACGATTTCCATCATGTCCGGTTCGGCGGTCCGTTCGGGGTCGGATCCGGGAGCGCCGGAACGGGGTGGACGGCCATCTGCGGGGCGGGTGGCGTCACGCCGGGACGGACTGCCCCCGGCGGAACGAGCGTCGAAGACCATGCGGCGATCCTGCCCGCTCCCGCAAGCCGGGGCAAACATTACGTCACCGTGGCGTACGAGGGGACCGTCCCGGACCTGGCACCGCTGACACTTTTCCGACAGCCCTCGACGGTCAGCCGCCGGATCCGGGCGCGCTCGGCCGACTCCTGGTCAGGGGCGTGACCGGGCCTTCCTCGACGAGGACGAGCGGGGCCGCGACGCCGTACCGGGCGGGCAGCAGGCGACGAGCCTGATCAATATCCGGTGTGCCGATTTCCACGCCGGCGCCGTCGTGGCGACTGCCGACAGTGACGATGCGCACTCCCTGCCCCTCCCAGTAGTGGAGGTCGGCGATGATCCGGTCGTTCCAGCCGGTGAGTTCGGCGACGGCGTGCGCGGAGTCCCGGACCACGATGCAACTGTCCTCGGCGCTGCGCCGGACGAAGTCGTCGAAACCGGCGGACGGTACCCGGTAGACGACGGCCCGCACCCGCTTCTGGTCGATCTCGATGCCCGAGTAGCGCTGCGGGAAGCGTTCCCGGCCGCCGCTGTCGATGCGTTCCATGGCGGCGGCGAGCCGGGGCGGGGTGAACGGCGTCCGGACGTTCCCCGCCACGACGGTGTGCCGCGGCGACCGGGCGAACGCGCACCCGGCGGTGTTCCAGCCGCCGAGCGGGCCGGTGCGGTCCGGCCGGTCCGCGCGGCCGATACCGCCCAGCCCGTCGAGGGCGTCGAACGCGCCGCAGCCGGGCGCGGTCAGGACCAGGGCCGCGGCGATGAGCAGCCCGGCGATCCGATCGCGACGCATCGCACCCCCTCGGCATCCGGCCCGCCCCGATTGCTGGACAACGAGCGGCACGGGGCTCTTGGTGACGGCTTGAACCCGTACCCAATCGGAATTTTGGGCTTGAGGACGTGCTTTATCACCGAATAGCCGCTAAAGGGATGGTCAGGATGGCGCCGGGGTCGACCGGCCGGCACGCGCGGCGCCGAGAATGACCACCGCCACGCCGGCCAGCAGCAGCGCCAGACCCGGCAGCGAATGCGTGCTCGGCTGCTGGCCCAGCCACCACCAGGCGATCAGGGCCGCACCCGGCACCTCCAGCAGGATCAGCACGCTCACCGCGGTTGCCGACGTGTGCTGCAGGGCGTAGTTGAACATCGAATGCCCGAGCAGCTGCGCGCCCACCACCAGCGCCAGGATCGCGGCCCAGGTCCCGGTGTCGTAGCCCCTGAGATCCACTCCGGCCACCAGGCAGACCACCAGCAGGATCGCCGCGCACGTGCCATAACAGATCCAGGTGTACGTGGTGGTGCTCAACGCCGACCGGGCCCGCTCGCCCAGCGCGGTGTAGACGGACGCCGCCATCGCGCCCAGCAGCGCGAGCACGTCGGCCAGCACCGCCTGACCGGAAACGCCCAGGTCTGCGCCGGTCGCCCAGGCCGCGCCGGAGACCGCGAGCCCGATGCCGAGCCAGCCGGCCGCGGACGGTCGCCGCCCCTGCGCGGCCGCGATCAGGCCCTGCCAGACCGGCTGGGTGGCGACGAGCGCGGTGGCCGTGGCGACCGAGCCCAGCTGGACGGCCGGCATCCAGGTCGCGAAGTGGACGGCGAGGGCGACTCCGGCGAGCACGCAGAAGAGGCCGTCACGCCGTCGGGCGCCGCGAACGATCGCGGACACCTCGGCCCGCCGGGACGTCAGCGCGACGGGCGTGAGGACCACCGTCGCGAGCGCGTTGCGCCAGAACGCGATGGCTATCGCGGGGGCCGCGGCGAACGCGATCAGCGGCCCCGACGAGGAGACCGCCAGGATCGCCACGACCAGCGCCAGAACGGTGGTGGGCGGCGGGATCGGCACCCCATGGGTACGGATCGCCGGAGCGTCGTCTTGACGCGGTGAGCGCATATTCATCCCCGGCCGTCGCTTCTTGCAGAGACGTAGTGCGCAAGTTGCACATTCCTATTGGCGGACAGTGACGGAGTGGCTACAGTCACCGACGGTTCTTCAGCCGTTTTCTTTCCTCGATGACCGGGAGGCCGATTTACATGTCCGCGTACCGTGCGGTCGTGTTCGACTTCTTCGGCACCTTGACCCGTTCTGTCCAGCGCGGACCCCAGCACGCTGACATCGCCCGGTCGCTCGGTGCCGACCCGGAGGCCGTCACCGGCGTCCTCAACCGCACCTTCCGGGCCCGCGCCTGCGGACGCTACGGCTCGGCGGAGGCCACGCTCCGCTGGGTGATCGAACAGGCCGGTGGCCGGCCACGCCCCGGCGCCATCCGCGCCGCCATGCCGGCCCGGATCGACGCGCTGCGCGCCGACACCCAGCTCCGATCGGATGCGGTCAGCGCGCTCACCGCCATCCGCGGCCGAGGCGTACGCACCGCGGTGATCAGCGACTGCACCCACGAACTACCCGCCTTCCTGCCCGGCCTCCCGGTGGCGCCGCTGTTGGATGCTCAGATCTACTCGGTCGAGCTCGGCGTCTGCAAACCGGACCCGGAGATCTACCTGGCCGCCTGTGATCGGTTGGGCGTGGCGCCGTCCGACTGCCTCTACGTCGGCGACGGCGGCAGCCACGAACTCACCGGCGCCGCGGCCGTCGGCATGACACCGGTCCGGCTGGCCGCGCCCGACCTGGCGAGCCACCTGGTCTTCGACGCCGACACCAACTTCGCCGGCCGGACCGTGCGCTCCCTCACCGACGTGCTCGCCCTGCTGCGGCACACCCCGGCGATGGCCGTCTGACAGGATGGCGAAGTGACCACTGGCGTGCTCGACGAGGCGATCAAGAAAGCGGCGATCGCCTGGATCTCGGTGGGCGACGGCCCGGCATACGCCCTGTGGTGCATGCCCGCCGAGAGCTCGATCGTCGTCGTCAGCGGCCCGGGCGAGCAGTTCGCCCCCGGGCTCGCCGAGGCGCAGCAGGCGACGGTCCGGCTCCGCGGCGACCACGGCGGCCTGATCGTGGCCACCGACGCCACCGTGACCAGGCTGACGCCGGGCAGCGACGAGTGGAACGAGATCGCACCCGCGCTGGCCGCCAAACGCCTCAACGCTTCCGGTTCGGCGGATGAGCTGGTCGCGCGGTGGGCAAAGACAAACTGCGTTCTGGTACGGGTGACGCCCGTCCCCGAGAGCGCGGTGACCGGGCCCGGGTTGCCCGCGGAGGCGGGGGCGGAGCCGCCACGGGAGACGCCGGCGCGAGTGGAGACGAAACGCCCGTTCCGCCTCCACCGGGTCCGCAAACGCTGACCCGTCAGCCACACCGCTCCGCGCCGGGGTGGGGTGCGGGCGGCTGTGGGAAGAGTCAGCCGACGAAGGGCGGGACGGCTATCTCGCCTCTGGCGATCGGGACCACGTGACCCGTCACCGTTGCTGAGGTGGCTGTTCCGCCGGTCGCCGTCACCGTGCACTCCAGCAGGGACGGGCGCCTGATCTCGTGGCCCTGGTGGACCCGGTAGGACGACGTCCCCTCGCCCGGGAGCCAACCCGTCGCCACCAGCCACACCCCGAGCCCCAGGGCCGCCGAGCCCGTTGCCGGGTCCTCCCAGACCGCTTCGCCCGGCACGAACACCCGGGCGTGCGCCTCCGCCACGGAAGCCGGCGACGACGGCTCCGGCGACGACGGCTGCGACCAGGAGAAGACGGTCAGCCCGGTCACCCCGTGCGTCCCGGCCACCATCGGGTTCAGGGCTGCCCGGGCGAGCGCTTCCCGGCGTACCGGAAGGAATGTCCATGGCAGGCCGCACCCGGCGGAACGTGGGGCAGCGGGCGCAAGGTCCGCGGCCGAAAGGCCGACGGCCTCCAGCAGGGGCGCCGGTTCGAGTGGATCGCCGAGGGTGGGCGTGCCGCCGGTGAGCGTCGCCGAGCCGGCCGCGGTCACCGAGACCGGCAGCAGGCCGGCGCCGCACTCCTGGACCACGTCGCCGGGCGGGAAGTCGCCGCGGCGCATCAGGGTGACCGCAGCGCCTACGCTCGGATGACCGGCGAAAGGCAGCTCGGTCTCGGTGGTGAAGATGCGCACTCGGTAGGTTGCGCCGGGCGCTGCCGGGGGAAGTACGAAAACCGTCTCCGCCAGGTTGAACTCGCGTGCGAGCGTGAGCATCTGGTCGGGGGCAAGGCCCTCGGCGCCGTGGACCACCGCGAGCGGATTGCCGGCGTAGGGCCGGTCGGTGAACACGTCGACGATCTCGTACGCCACGGTGGACATGTCCGGAACCTATCCTAATCTGAGGGCGTGACCATGGGGACGAGGGTTTATCTGGCTCGCCTCGCCGGTTTGCCGGTGTTCGACCCCAACGGCGATCGGGTCGGCCGGGTACGTGACGCGGTCGTCCGGCTGCGCACCACGAACCGGCCGCCGCAGATCGTCGGGCTGGTCGCCGAGATGGCGCTGCGCCGCCGCATCTTCCTGCCGATCGGGCGGGTCACCAGCATGGATGCCGAGTCGGTCGTGCTCAGCACCGGCACCTTGAACCTGCGCCGGTTCGAGAAGCGGCCGAACGAGCTGCTGGCGCTCGAGGACCTGCTGGACCGGCGGATCACGGTGGTTCCCGAGCACGGCGAGGGCCCGGACCACACCGGGATCGTGGTGGACATCGCCATGGAGCTGAACCGGAACACCGAATGGCTGGTCACCCGGGTGGCGGTGCGCGAGCACACCGGCCGGCTGGCCCGGCGCGGGCACGTCTACCAGGCGGACTACGAGCGGGTGCGTGGCCTGGTCGGCCCGGCCGACATGCAGGGCACCTCGAACCTGCTGGCGCTGCTGGAACAGATGCGCCCGGCCGACATGGCGAACGCCCTGCAGGACCTGCCGGACGCGCGGCGCAACGAGGTGGCGGCCGCGCTGAGCGACCGCAAGCTGGCCGACGTGCTGGAGGAGCTGCCGGAGCACGACCAGGTGGAGATCCTGGCCCGGCTGGACCGGGAACGCGCCGCCGACGTGCTGGAGCGGATGGACCCGGACGACGCCGCTGACCTGCTCGCCGAGCTGCCGAAAGCGGAGCAGATGGTGCTGCTCGACCTGATGGAGCCGGAGGAGGCGGCGCCGGTCCGGCAGCTGATGAACTACCGCCCCGGCACCGCGGGCAGCGTGATGACCTCGGAGCCGGTGATCCTCACCCCGGACACCACGGTCGCCGAGGCCCTGGCCCGGATCCGGATGCCCGAGCTGCACCCGGTCGTCGCCGCGCAGGTCTTCGTCGCGCGGGCGCCGAGCGCCACGCCGACCGGCAAGTACCTCGGGATGGTGCACTTCCAGCGGCTACTCCGGGAGCCGCCCGCCTCGATCGTGGGCGGACTGGTGGACAGCGGCATCGACCCACTGCGCACCGACACGGGGCTGACCGAGATCACCCGGCGGATGGCGACGTACGACCTGATCGCCATGCCGGTGGTCGACTCGGCGCACCGGCTGCTCGGGGCGGTCACGGTCGACGACGTGCTGGACCATTCGCTGCCCCGGGACTGGCGTGATCGCGACGCCCACGACGACGACGAGCAGGTGGAAGCATGAGCGAGCTTGCGAGCGAATCATCGGGCTCAGTGTTGAACTCATGCCGGCGTCGGAGCGAAGCGGAGACGACGGCATGAGCGAGCTTGCGAGCGAATCATCGGGCTCAGTGTTGAACTCATGCCGGCGTCGGAGCGAAGCGGAGACGATGGCATGAGCGAGTCGCGTCGGGATCGGCTGGATCAGCCACGGGAGCCGGGCCGGGTACAGCTGCCGAAATTCGACCCGGAGGCGTTCGGCCGCTGGTCGGAGGGGATCGCCCGGTACATGGGCACGGCGAAGTTCATCGTCTACATGACGGTGGTGATCGCCGCCTGGTTCGCCTGGAACACGCTCGCTCCGGAACGTCTGCGCTTCGACCCGTACACCTTCACGTTCCTGACCTTGATCTTGTCTTTGCAGGCGTCCTATGCGGCGCCGCTGATCCTCCTGGCGCAGAACCGGCAATCCGACCGTGATCGCCTGTCGATGGAGGAGGATCGGCGCCGGGCCGCGATGCAGAAGGCCGACACGGAATACCTCACCCGGGAGATCGCCGCGCTGCGGATCGCGCTCGGCGACGTCGCCACCAGGGATTTCCTCCGCAACGAGCTGAGCCGCCTCGCCGACGAACTGGACGAAGCGGCACTGCGGCGGGAGAAGCGGGCCCGAGCCGAGTGGGACGAGGAGCGGCCCTGAGGCTCGACGTAGCATGGCAAACATGTCCGCACCTGCATCGACGCTCGAGGACGCCATTCAGGCCGCATTGGCGACCGTTGACGACCCCGAGATCCGCCGCCCGATCACCGACCTCGGCATGGTTTCCGGTTTCACCGTCAGCGATGGCCTCGTCAAGGTCGATCTGCTGCTCACCGTCGCCGGCTGCCCCCTGCGGGACAAGCTGACCACCGACATCACCGCCGCCCTCACCGCGATCCCGAGCATCGACCGGGTTGAGATCAACTTCGGGGTGATGAACGAGGAACAGCGCAAGGCGCTGCAGACCACGCTGCGCGGTGGTGGCGAATCCGCGGAACCGGTCATTCCGTTCGCTCAGCCCGGCTCCCGCACGAGGGTGTACGCGGTGGCCAGCGGCAAGGGTGGCGTCGGCAAGTCGAGCGTGACCGTGAACCTGGCGGCGGCGCTCGCCAAGCGGGGCCTCTCGGTCGGCGTGGTCGACGCGGACATCTACGGCCACTCGGTGCCGCGGATGCTCGGCGTGGAGAACAAGCCCACCCGCGTCGAGGAAATGATCATGCCGCCGCAGTCGCACGGCGTGAAGGTGATCTCCATCGGCATGTTCACGGCCGGCAACGCCGCCGTGGTGTGGCGCGGCCCGATGCTGCACCGCGCGCTGCAGCAGTTCCTCGCCGACGTCTACTGGGGCGACCTGGACGTGCTGCTGCTCGACCTGCCGCCGGGCACCGGTGACGTGGCGATCTCGCTGGCCCAGCTCCTGCCGAACGCGGAGATCCTGGTCGTCACCACCCCGCAGACCGCCGCCGCCGAGGTGGCCGAGCGGGCCGGCGCGATCGCGCTGCAGACCCACCAGCGCCTGGTCGGCGTCGTGGAGAACATGTCCTGGCTGGAGCTGCCGGACTCCTCACGCATGGAGGTCTTCGGCGCGGGCGGCGGCGCGACCGTCGCCGAGTCGCTCACCAAGACCGTCGGCGCGCGGGTGCCGCTGCTGGGTCAGATCCCGCTGGACACCCGGGTCCGTGAGGCCGGCGACGCCGGCACCCCGATCGTGCTCGCCGAGCCCGAGGCGCCGGCCGCGAAGGCCCTGGACGCCGTCGCCGACAAGCTCGCCGTCCGCCGCGAGTCCCTGGTCGGCAAGCCCTTGGGCCTCTCGGTCACCACGAAGCGCTAGCGATCGCCGCCGGTGAGAAGCCACGTGATTTCCCGACGCCCGCGGGGTTTGCGGGTGGCGGGAAATCGCCTGGCTTCTCACCGGGTATAAGGCGATCGCTCGCGGAGCGAAGCGGAGCCAGCCGGCTACGTGGCATCCAGGTCGTAACGCTGCGCCGGTCGGGGAGTCTCGGCCGGCGCAGTGCTTTTCGCCGGGGCCGCGCTCTTGATGTCGGCTGCGGCTGCCACGTCGCTCAGCTCCGTCTTGACGCCGTTCAGGTCCTGCTTCACGTCGTCGAAGAGCGTCTGCAGCGGCTTGCGCAGCGACGCCTCCTCGTCCTCGCTGAGGATGTGCTTGCGGATGAACGCCTTCGGGTGCAGGTCCTCCAGCTGGATGTCGGTGCCGAGCTCACGACTCAGGTCCGACGTCGCGTTCTGCGCCATCGACCGCAGGCCACGCACCATCCGCAGCCCGTCGCCGATCACCTTGGGCAGTCGCTCCCCGAAGATCAGAAGCGCCAGCATCAGCAGCGCGCCGATCTCCCACCAGTTCAGATTCTCGAACACAGCTCCGGCCTCCCAGGCGTCCCGGCCCAAGCCTACGCACGCACGCTGTGAGTTGGCAGTCCGCCCGTGACGTCAGTTGGTGTCTGCGGCGAGGGTCACCGAGGCCGACGCGGACTTGGTGCCCCGGCGGTACTCCACCGGGACCGTCGCGCCGGGAGCGTACTTCCGGACCAGGGCGATCAGGTCGGTGCCGTCCTCCAGCACGTGACCGTCGATCTTGGTGAGCACGTCGCCGCTCTTCAGACCCGCCGACGCGGCCGGGCCGGCCGGCTCGACACTGCGCAGCCGGGCGCCGCCCGCGGTCTCCCCGGTCACCACTTCGGCGCCGATCACCGTACGCCGGGCCTTGCCGGTGTCGATGATGTCCTGCGCCACGCGTTTCGCCTGGTTGATCGGGATGGCGAAGGCGAGGCCGATGTTGCCGGCCTCGGTGTCGGTGCCGCCGACCGAGCGGATCACCGAGTTCACCCCGATCACCTGGCCGGCCGCGTTGACCAGCGGGCCGCCGGAGTTGCCCTGGTTCACCGCGGCGTCGGTCTGGATCGCCGCGTAGTAGCGCGTGGCGCCGCCCGCCTCGCCGGCCTCGATCGGCCGGTCCAGCGCGCTCACGATGCCCGAGGTGACCGTGTTGACCAGAGCCAGCGGGGAGCCGAAGGCGAGCACCGGGTCGCCGACGGCGATCGCGTCGGAGTCGCCGAGGGCCACCGGGGCGAGTCCGGACTTTGCGACTTTGATCACTGCGATGTCCGATTCCGGATCGCGGCCGACCACCTCGGCCGAGGCCGTGGAGCCGTCGCTGAAGGCGACCGACATGGTGTCGTTCGCGCCCTCCACCACGTGGTCGTTGGTGATCACGTAGCCGTCCTCGGAGACCACGAAACCGGACCCGATCGCGCCTGTGACGCGGACCGTCACGACGCTCGGCAGCACCCGCTCGGCCACGCCGGCGAGCGTCTCCGGCGCCCGCTGCATCGACTCGGGCACCGGCTGCGCGGTCGCGCCGATCTGTGTGCCGCCGTTCGTCGCATAGCCGCCGCGGACCGCGAAGACGAAGCCGAGCGTGCCGCCGAGACCACCCGCCAACAGGGCGGTGACCAGGCAGATCGCGAGAATCGGACCGAGACCGCGGCGTGGCGCGTCGGGGTCCGGAACGACCTCGGGCTGCGGGACCTCGCCGGTCGGCGCCGTGCCGATGTGGACCGCCGCGGGCGCGTAGGGGTCGCGCCACGGGTCGGCCGGAGCATCGGACCACCACGGCGAGGCGGGATCGGGTGCCCCCGGGGCGGCAGGCCCCGATGGCCGGCGCCAGTTCCAGCCGTCGGTCACGTCGGTGCCTCCACTCTCAGTCCGCCGGCGCAGCACTCCCAGGATGACACGGAAACGCCGGGTACCACCTTGCCACCGAACGCCCACCTGTCGCGCTGCCGAGCGCCATGGGCGGTTTATCCATCGACGGCGCGGTGCATCACCCCTGATGCTCGCTCTAGTCTCTTATCCGATGTGCGTGGCCGGGCCACGCGTGTCACCACTTGCCCGTCCGGAGGTTCGTCATCATCGGTCCCGCCCGTTCATTCGGTCAGCCGGCGCCGCAATCAACGCCGTTCGCCGAGACATACGCCACCGAGGACCCGGTCCAGCAGACCGCGCGCGCCCTGGCCCACGAGCTCGGACTGCCGTGCGTCTCGCCCGGCGCGGGGTCCGTGCTGCGCCTCCTGGCTGCCGCGGGCAGCGCCAAGGCGGTCGTCGAGATCGGCACGGGTACGGGGGTGAGCGGCGTCTGGCTCCTGCGAGGGATGCGTCCCGACGGGGTCCTGACCACCATCGACGTGGAGCACGAACACCAGCGGATCGCCCGGCGGGTCTTCCAGGAGGCCGGCTTCGCGCCGTCCCGCACCCGGATCATCAGCGGGCGCGCGCTGGACGTGCTGCCCCGGCTCGCCGACGGCGCCTACGACCTGATCTTCGTGGACGCCGACACGACCGAGTTCGCCGCCTGCACCGAGGCCGCGCTGCGGCTGCTGCGGCCGGGCGGGGTGCTGATCGTCAACGGCGCCCACGCGAACGGCCGGATCAGCGACCCGGCCGCCCGTGACGTCGACACCCTGACGATCCGCGAGACGGTGAAGGCGATCCGGGAGTCCGAGGATTGGATCCCGGCCGTGATCCCGTCAGGCGCCGGGCTTCTGACGGCCGTCAAGCGGAGCTGACAGGAACCGCAGGAGCGTCCGCGCGCCCCAGCCGGTGGCGCCCTTGGACAGGTCGGCGTCGTCGCTCTCCGACCAGCTCGGGGCGGACATGTCCAGGTGAGCCCAGCGGGTGCCGCCGAAGAAGTCGCGCAGGAACAGGGCGGCCATCACCGAACCCGGGCCGCCCGGCGCGCTGACCCGGTCGGCGATGTCGCTGCGCAGGTTCTCCGCGTAGTCCTCGACGAGCGGCAGCCGCCACATCCGCTCCCCCGCCGCGGCGCCGGCCTCGGCCAGCGCGGCGGCCAGCTCGTCGTCGGGGCTGTAAAGGGCCGCCGTTCGCTTGCCGAGCGCGACCGCGTTCGCGCCGGTCAGGGTCGCCAGGTTGAGCACCAGGTCGGGGGCGAGCTGCTCGGACGCGTACGCCAGCGCGTCCGCCAGCACGATCCGGCCCTCGGCGTCGGAGTTCAGGTTCTCGCTTGTCGTGCCGTCGTAGTGGGTGATCACGTCACCGGGACGGAACGCCGAGCCGCTTATCGCGTTCTCCGCGAGCGGGGTGAGCGCGGTGACCCGTACCGGAAGGTTGAGGTCTGCGGCGCCCAGCGTGGCGGCCACCACCGCGGCCGCGCCGCCCATGTCCTTCTTCATCAGCTTCATGCCGTCGCGCGGCTTGATCGAGATGCCGCCGGTGTCGAACGTGATGCCCTTGCCGACCAGCACCACGTGGGTGGTCGCGCCGGGCGGGTTCCAGGAGAGCTCGACGAACCGGGGCGGCGACACCGAGCCGCCACCGACCGCGAGCAGGCCGCCGAACCGGGACAGCTCGTCGCCGGCCCGGACGGTCACGGTCATGCCGGGGCGCTCCGCGGCGGCCGCGACGATCTGCTCGGCGAACCACTCCGGGTTCTTCACCGAGGACGGTGTGTTCGTCAGGTCCCGCGCCAGCCAGGTGGCGGCGGCGGTGGTCTGTGCCCGGGTGAGCGTCTCCGCGTACCCCGGGGAATGTGCCGCGACGATCCGCACCTCGCCGGATCGGGGCGCCTTCGGCGCGTCGCGATAGCGGTAGCCGCCCAGCCAGAGGCCCTCGGCGAGGCCGCGCAGGGCCGCCTCCCCGGCGGAGGCCGGCAGCAGCACCTCGAGGACCTCGTCGTCACCGGCGGCGCGGATCGCGGCCGCGCCGGCGGCACGCCAGCCGGCCTCGTCGCCGTCGCCGGTCCCGGCGAGCAGCACCCGCGCCGGGCGGCTCAGTGGCCGCGGCAGCACGGTGATCCGGCCGGTCTCGCCGGCGCCGTCGGTCTGCTTGATCAGCGCGTGCACCTCGGCGTCGAGCTCACCGGCGGGCGAGGAGCCGTCCGGGCCGATCGGGACGACCCTGGTGGCCGCATCGTCGGAAGCCTCGGTCAAGCGGATTGCGAACACGGGAGGATGACCTTTCCGTAAGACGTGGAAAGCCCGCCGGTACGGGCGGTACCGTACCGGCGGGCTCGCGTGAAACGTCAGCCGGCGATCGACTTCAACGCGTCACCCAGCGCGTTGGCCTCGTCCGGAGTCATCTCAACGACGAGACGGCCACCACCTTCCAGCGGGACGCGCATGACGATGCCACGACCCTCTTTGGTGACCTCCAGCGGACCATCGCCCGTCCGCGGCTTCATCGCCGCCATCTTGTCTCCCCTCAGACCTACGTCAGGGTCGGTGGGTTGCCCCACAGCCAGTTGCTCCTGGAATGCCAGCAGCCACGTCACGTGCTCAGCCCCACGCGACGCGGTGCTCGTTTCCGATCGGCGGCCCGCTCAGGCCGTTTCACGTGTTCACGCGTTGCGGCCCACCGTGCCGATCAAACATTTTCCCTGATGAACACCGGCGAACCCAAACCCAGCCCAGGCGGATGTGACAGCGTCTAGCATATCGTCTTTTGGGCTGTCACAATGTGCGGTCATGCAGGCGCGGTCCGCACTCTTCGACCTGTACGGCGATTACCTGCGCGCCCGTGGCTCCCGGGCCCCGGTCGCGGCCCTCGTGCGGCTGCTCGCTCCGCTCGACATCGCGGCCCCAGCGGTCCGTACAGCAGTGTCGCGAATGGTGCGACAAGGCTGGCTTCATCCGCTGCGTCTCGCGTCCGGACCGGGTTATCTGCTCACTCCGAAGGCGGCGCGGCGGCTCGACGACGCGGCCAGCCGGGTGTACCGAACCGGTCGCGGCGGCTGGGACGGGCGGTTCGACATGATTCTCCTGCACGATCCGCCGCTGGCCCGCCGGGACGCGGCCCGGCTCTCCTATCTGGGCTACGGGCCGCTCAGCGACCAGGTCTGGGTGGCCGCGCGCGCCTCGGACGAGCTGGAGGCCACGCTGGCCGAGGCCGGAGCGGGGTACGAACGGTTCAGCGCGAGCCACACGTCCGGCTCGGATCTCGTGCGGCGGGCCTGGGATCTCGGGCAGATCGGACGGTCTTACCAGGAGTTCATGGAGTCGCTACAGCCTGTCGTCAAGGCGGTCACGGCGCGTAGCTCCGATGAGGAGGCTTACGCGGCCCGGTTCCAGCTGGTGCACGCGTGGCGGTCGTTCCTCTTCCAGGACCCGCAGCTGCCGTCCTCGCTCCTGCCCCCGGGGTGGCCGGGCGTCCGGGCAGCCGGCTTCTTCGACAAGCACGCGTCACGCCTGCGGCCGGCCGCCGATCGATATGTCGAACGTTGCTTGCAATCGGCCACACGTGGTGCCCGTATGGGATTCTCAGACACATGACCGACTCGCTCCTCGTCGACCGCACCGACGCCGTCGTAACGCTCACCCTGAACCGCCCCGAGTCGATGAACTCGTTCACCGTCGACCTCAAGGAGGCGTTGCGGGACACCCTCGCCCAGCTGGAGAGCGACAGGTCGGTCCGCGCGATCGTCCTCGCCGGCGCCGGCGCGGCGTTCTGCGGCGGCCAGGACCTCAAGGAGCACGCGGCGCTGCTGGAGGCCGGGTCGACCGACCTGAACACGGTTCAGGTGCACTACAACCCGATCGCCCAGCGCCTCGCGAACATGCCGAAGCCGGTCGTCGCGGCGGTCCGCGGCATGGCGGCCGGCGCCGGCGCGTCGCTCGCCCTGCTCGCCGACTTCCGGATCGGCGGCCCGTCGACCAAGTTCCTGATGGCGTTCGCCAACGTCGGCCTCGCCGGCGACAGCGGCATCTCCTGGTCGCTGCCACGCATCGTCGGGCACGCCAAGGCGGTGGAGCTGCTGCTGCTGGCCCAGCCGGTGCGGGCCGAGGAGGCGTCCCGGATCGGGATGCTGACACAGCTCAAGGACGACGACGAGCAGGTGCTGCCGGCCGCTCAGGAGCTCGCTGCGCGCCTTGCGGCCGGTCCGACCGTGGCGTACGGCGCGATCAAGCGGGAGCTCTCCATCGGCGATGCCGGCACGCTCTCCGACGCCCTCGCGGCCGAGGCTCAGGCCCAGTCGATCTGCGGCGCCACCGAGGACCACCGGGAGGCGGTCAGCGCCTTCCTGAAGAAGCAGAAGCCGGTCTACCACGGCCGGTGAGGTCCGGTCCCGGCGGCTGCGGCCGCCGGGACCGGGTCACGCCTCTTCCTCGTCCTCGTCCTCTTCCTCAGGGTCCTGGTTCGCCTCGACGCCCAGCACGAACGCCTGCATCGCGAGCTCGTCGCCGGAGGGCCAGACATAGGTCGGCAGCTCCTGCGGGCCCAGCTCGGCGACGTGCGACCAGAACTGGCGCACGGCCTCGGCCGGGGTGACCGCCTCGATCGGCATCGCCACGCTGACCAGCCACGACTTCTTGTCCGCCGGGGGCGTGAGCCGGCCGGACAGCCGCCGGAACAGCTCCTCGCCGATCGCGGTCACCGGGCCGTCGGCGGCCAGCTCCTCGGCCGGAACCGGCTCGTCGAACGCCCGCCGCAGGTAGCCGAGCACCAGGTCGCCGCTGTCCGATTTCTCCACCCGGGCAAGCGCCACGACGTGGTCCTCGGCGACCAGCAGCACCTCGTCACCGGCTGCGGCCTCGGTCGGACCGCTCGCCACCGTCACGACATCGTGCTGGAACAACCGCTCGGTCGCCCACTGCTCGTCCGGGATGATCACTGACCACTGCGCCATACGGTCCATCTCATCACGCGGCGTCTCAGGCAGTGAGCGGTGGGACCCAACAGCCCGTCAGGTGGTCGTCCACCATGCCGGTGGCCTGCATCAACGCGTACGCGGTGGTGGGTCCGACGAACTTGAAGCCCCGCTTCTTCAGATCCTTGGCGAGCGCGGTGGACTCCGGTGTGACGGCCGGAACCTCGGCGCGCGTGGCCGGCCGGGGACGGGCCGCCGGGGCGAACGACCAGAGCAGGGCGGAAAGACCGTCCGGCAGGTCGGCGGCGACCCGCGCGTTGTGCAGCGCGGCGTCGATCTTCATCCGGTTGCGGACGATGCCGGCGTCGGCCATCAGCCGGGTCGCGTCGGCCTCCGAGTACGCCGCGACCTTGGCGATCGAGAAGTCGTCGAAGGCGGCCCGGAACGCCTGCCGCTTGCGCAGGATGGTGATCCACGCGAGCCCGGACTGGAAGGCCTCCAGGGTGAGCCGCTCGAAGAGCGCGTCGTCACCGCGGAGCGGCTTGCCCCACTCGGTGTCGTGGTACGCCGCGTAGTCGGGCGTGCTGCCGCCCCAGAAGCACCGGGCCCGCCCGTCGTCGCCGATGACCAGGTCGGTCATGGGATGCGGCCCTGCTCGACGAGGCGGCCGAACTTCTTCAGCATCCCGGTGAAGCCGATCTTGGAGCCGGGCCAGAGCACCGGCCAGGCGACCTTCCCGGCCGCGCCGGTGGGCAGGTGGAACCACTCGTGCAGCACCACCTGGGTCCGGTCGCCGGACATCGCGGTGCAGCGCATCGAGCCGGGGCCGCGCAGCACCTTGCCGCAGTGCACCACCCGGACCTCGAACGGGGCGTTCACCTTCACCACGCGCAGCTCGTCCCGGATCACCGCCGGGCCCAGCGCGGTGACCGCCTCGACCAGGCTGCCCTCCCCGCCGTCACCCTCGACCACCCGGACCCGGGTGAACGGGATCCACTCGGACTGTTTCTCCCAGGTCATGAACGCGGCGAAGACCGTGGGGGCGGGCGCGTTGACGATGACCGTGGCGGTGAACTCGCCGATGCCCGGTTTCGCCGCGTCGCCGAGACCGCCGGATGGGCCTGCCTCCGGACCGGTCATCGGCTCTCCGCCGGCGCGTCGTCGGTCTTCGCCGGCTCTGCCTTCTCCTCGCGCTTCTCGCGCTGCTCGTGACTCTCGTGCTCGTGCGGCGGCAGGCCGGCGACCTCGTCGATCGGGTCGTCGCTGCTGATCAGGTCGGTGTGCGGGGCGGACCCGACGCCGGCCGCGAGCTCGGCGGGCGGCACCGCCGGGGCGGCGGAGGCCTCCCGGGCCCGGCGCAGCGCGTCGGCGTCCTCCATCCGGCCGTCGCGGAGCGCGGCCACCTCGGCCTCCAGCACGCCGATCAGCTCGCCCTTGTAACCGATGTCGTACGCCGCGCGCTGCAGCGCCTGGTCCACCTGGTTCATCCGGTAACCACGGAACACCGTGTCGAACCGGGTGCCGGCGATGTCGGGCTCGCCGAGCGGCCGGTCGCTGGGCAGCGGCACCGCACGCCCGTCGGGCTCGACCGGAGTCAGCCCGGAGTCGCCCCCGCTCAGCAGAACCGTCACGCCGAAGACGATCGTCGCGACCACCAGCGCCACGACGATGAAGAGCAGAAGCTGACCCATGCGCACGATGTTGACATGTCGGCTTTCCGGTGGCGAGCCCGCCACCCGGTCGGTGACGGCCTCGGCCGTACGGCGGAGGCTCAGGTCCAGGTCAGGATCCGCTTGCGCCACGCGTAGAGGATGCCCAGCGCGAGCACGCCGACGAAGACGCCCATCTCGGCGATCGCGGCGCCGCCGAACTCCGGGCGATCGAAGATCACCGCCCACGGAAAGAGAAATACGGCTTCAACCGCAAAAAGCACATAAAGGTACGCGTAGACGTAGTACCGGATCTGCGCCTGCGCCCAGTCGCCGCCGACCGGGTCGATGCCGCTCTCATACGCGATCCGCTTGCCCAGCGGCTCGGCCGGATTCGCCGGCCGCAGCAACCGGTTCGCCCCGAACGCGGCCACGAACAGCAGGACTCCGGCGGCGAGCATCAGGCCCAACGTGGCGTACGAACCGAGATATCCGTCCACGAACGGGGAGCCTAGCCGAAGCGGGGTCGCAAATTACGTGCCGCATGGTGGACATTGCTGGCTGGAACTTTGCTCGCACCGCTACCGTGGGCAACGGTCCGCGGCCGCTTCGTAAGGAGCGGCGACGTAGTGTGGAAGTGACGAAGTGCGGGCCGGCTCATCGACAGACTTAAGCCGCCGGACCGCGTCCTATGGAGGTTGACCGTGGCCGCTCCCGCGAAGCGAGTCGAGCAGCTGGACCGTGTTGTGATCCGATTCGCCGGTGACTCCGGCGACGGAATGCAGCTCACCGGTGACCGTTTCACGTCGGAAACCGCTCAGCTCGGCAACGACATCTCGACCCTTCCCAACTTCCCCGCCGAGATCCGCGCGCCGGCCGGCACGCTCCCCGGCGTCTCCAGCTTTCAGGTCCATTTCGCCGACTACGACATCCTGACTCCGGGCGACGCGCCGAACGTGCTGGTCGCGATGAACCCGGCCGCGCTCAAGGCCAACCTCTCCGAGCTACCGCCCGGCGCCGACATCATCGTGAACACCGACGAGTTCACCAGGCGGAACCTCGCGAAGGTGGGTTACCCGGTCAGTCCGCTCGAGGACGGGTCGCTCCAGGAGTTCGCGGTCCACCCGGTCCCGCTCACCTCGATGACGATCGGCGCGCTGGCCGATTCCGGCGTCGCGAAGAAAGACGCCGAGCGCGCCAAGAACATGTTCGCGCTCGGCCTGCTCAGCTGGATGTACTCGCGACCCTTCGAGTCCACGCTGCGGTTCCTGGAGCGCAAGTTCGCGAAACGGCCCGATCTGGTCGCGGCGAACAAGACCGCCTTCCAGGCCGGCTGGAACTACGGCGAGACCACCGAGGCCTTCTCCGTGCGGTACGAGGTGAAACCCGCCCGGATGCGCCCCGGCACATACCGGAACATCACCGGAAACCAGGCGCTCGCGCTCGGCCTGGTGGCGTCCGCCGTGCGGTCGAAACTTCCGCTCTTCCTCGGCGCCTATCCGATCACCCCGGCCTCGGACATCCTGCACGAGCTCTCCAAGCACAAGCGGTTCGGCGTCACCACGGTCCAGGCCGAGGACGAGATCGCCGCGATCGGGGCGGCGCTCGGCGCGTCGTACGGCGGAGCCCTCGGTGTGACCACCACGTCCGGGCCCGGTGTGGCGCTCAAGGGCGAGACCATCTCGCTCGCGATCGCCCTGGAGCTGCCGCTGGTGATCGTCGATGTGCAGCGCGCCGGCCCGTCCACCGGCATGCCGACCAAGACCGAGCAGGCCGATCTGAACATGGCGCTGTTCGGCCGGCACGGCGAGGCGCCGCTCGCGGTGATCGCGCCGAAATCACCGTCGGACTGCTTCCACGCGGCCCTCGAGGCGGCACGGATCGCGCTGACCTACCGCACCCCGGTCATCCTGCTCTCCGACAACTACGTGGCGAACGGGTCGGAGCCGTGGATGCTGCCGTCGGTGGACGAACTGCCCGACCTGTCGGTGGACTTCACCATGTCGCCGAACTCGCCGGACGGGCGATTCCTGCCGTACCTCCGGGATCCTGAGACGCTGGCCCGACCATGGGCGATTCCCGGTACACCAGGACTCGAGCACCGCATCGGCGGCCTGGAGAAAGCCGACAAGACCGGCGACATCTCCTACGACCCGGCGAACCACGAGCACATGGTCCGGATCCGGCAGGCCCGCATCGACGCCATCCCGGTGCCGGACGTCGACGTCGAGGACCCCGAGGAGAACGCGCGGGTGCTCGTACTCGGATGGGGTTCCACCTACGGCCCGATCGGGGCCGCCTGCCGCGCGCTGCGCCAGCGCGGGCTGCCCATCGCCCAAGCGCACCTGCGCCACCTCTCGCCGCTGCCGGCGAATCTGGGCGAAGTGCTTCAGGGGTACGACAGAGTCGTGGTCCCCGAGATGAACCTCGGTCAGCTGGCCGCGGTGATCCGGTCGAAGTACCTGGTCGACGCCGTCCCGTTCAACCAGATCAACGGTCTTCCGTTCACCGCCGCCACCCTGGAGAGCATGCTGGAGGACGTGGTCAAGAATGGCTGAGCCGGTTGCGGTGACACTGACCGCCAAGGACTTCAAGACCGACCAGGAGGTCCGCTGGTGCCCGGGTTGCGGGGACTACGCGATCCTGGCGGCCGTGCAGGGCTTCATGCCGGAGCTGGGCATCCCCCGCGAGAACATCGTGTTCGTCTCCGGGATCGGCTGCTCGTCCCGCTTCCCGTACTACATGAACACCTACGGGATGCACTCGATCCACGGCCGCGCGCCGGCGATCGCGACCGGCCTCTCCACCTCCCGCCCGGACCTGAGCGTCTGGGTGGTCACCGGTGACGGCGACGCGCTCTCGATCGGCGGCAACCACCTGATCCACGCGCTGCGCCGCAACGTGAACCTGAAGATCCTGCTCTTCAACAACCGGATCTACGGCCTCACCAAGGGACAGTACTCACCGACCTCGGAAATCGGCAAGATCACCAAGTCGACCCCGGCCGGCTCGGCGGACTCGCCGTTCAACCCGCTCTCACTCGCGCTCGGCGCCGAGGCGACGTTCGTGGCCCGGACCATCGACTCGGACCGCAAGCACCTGCAGTCGGTGCTGCGCGCCGCCGCCGAGCACGAGGGCTCCGCGTTCGTCGAGATCTACCAGAACTGCAACATCTTCAACGACGGGGCGTTCGACCTGATCAAGGACGCCGCCACCCGCGACGAACACCTGATCCGGCTCGAACAGGGTCAGCCGATCACGTTCGGCCGCTTCTCGGTGGTCCACCCGGAGGGCAGCTTCGGCCTGAAGGTGCAGGAGGGCGGGAACGCCATCGTCCACGACGCCACCGTCGACGACCCGGCCTACGCGTTCGCGCTGTCCCGGCTCTCCGGATCGGAACTGACCACCACCCCGATCGGCGTCTTCCGGAACGTCCAGCGCCCGTCCTACGACGAGATCGTCCGCAAGCAGGTGCTGGACGCGCAGGCCCAGTCCACCGGCACTCCCGAGGAGATGTTCAATGACCTTCTGAACGCCGGCGACACCTGGACGATCCTCTAGACGGTCACCCCGCTGGCGACACCCTCGTCGTCGCGGATGTAGACGAGCAGGTCGCCGGTCTCGATCGTGACGGCCTGCTCGCCACCGAGCGGCAGCACCTTGCCGCGGCGGATCAGCGCCACCACCAGGGTCGGCAGCTGACGCGGGTTCTGGCCGACCTCGGCACGCTCGGCGGACCGCATCGCCAGCGCCATGCCCTGGCCCGGGGTGAGCAGGTCCTCCACCACGTCGATCAGCGGCGGGGCGGTGGTGGTCAGGCCGAGCAGCCGGCCGGCCGTCGAGGACGACACGATCACGTGGTGCGCGCCGCTCTGCTTCAGCAGGGCGGCGTTCTCCTGCTCGCGGACCGCCGCGATGATCCGAACCTGGCCGGCGGTCAACTGGCGGACGGTCAGAGTGATCAGGACGGACGCCTCGTCGCGGTCCGTCGCGATGATGACCGACTTGCAGTTCTTCACGTCCGCGTCGTTCAGCACCGCCGACCGGGTCGCGTCCCCCTCGATCACGACGAAACCGCTCGCCTGCGCCTGCCGTACCCCCGCCTCGCGGTTCTCCACGATCACGATGCGGGACTTGTCGTATCCGGTCTCCAGCAGCGCGGCGACAGCGGCCCGGCCCTTCGTGCCGTAACCGCAGATGATCACGTGGTCCTTCAACTTTCGCCTCCACCGGCTGACCCGAAGGCCCTTGCGGTACTGGTCGGTCAGCACCTCCAGCGTGGTGCCGACCAGGATGATCAGGAAGAGCACCCGGGCGGGCGTGATGAGCAGGACGTTCACCAGGCGGGCGCTCTGTGTCGCCGGGGTGATGTCGCCGTAGCCGGTGGTGGAGAGGGAGACCACGGCGTAGTAGAAGCAGTCGAGGAGGGTCAGACCGTCCTCGTTGACGTCACGGTAGCCCTCGCGGTCGGCATAGATCACCGCTACCGCGAGGAGGACCAGGGTGCACGCCATCGCAAGCCGGACGGCCAGAGCCCTCAGCGGCCCCTGCCGGACCATCGGTAGATGAATCATGAAACCGCCCGCACGCCCTCACCCTAACGGTCAAGCTGGAGATCACACTCGTAGGACGTCATCGGAGGCCCGATGGGTTACCGAGCAGTTCTCCTTCAGATCGCGGTTCTTCTGGCCGGGGGGATCGTACTCACCGGTCAACCGGCCGGCGCCACAACGGTCGACAAGGCGACGCTGCTGCTGCGCTGGACGCAGCCGACCGCGGCCAGCACCGCGGCGTGGAACGCGGCACGGCGTGACCGGAAGGCCTGGGCGGCGTACGACTTCGACTGGTCCACCGACAAGTGCAGTCACGCGCCGGAGAACCCGTTCGGCTTCAACTTCGGGCCGGCATGCAGTCACCACGACTTCGGGTACCGCAACTACCGGGCCGCCGGCACCCTCGACGAGCACCGGGTTCGGCTCGACGAGATGTTCCGCGCCGATCTGCGCCGCGAGTGCGACAGTCATCGGCTGGCCGCCCAGCCGCCATGCAACGTCCTGGCCTTCACCTATTACGAGACGGTGCGCATCCTCAAGCCCAACGCCGATCTGGGGTAGTCGCCCCACGACGCGAAGATCGAGCGATCGCGCATGCCGGCAACGCCCGTTCACGTGATCAAGCCGCCCGGCCGACACTGTGGACCAGCCGGACCAGCCGGACCAGCCGGACCAGCCGGACCAGCCGGGACAGCGCTGAAAGCCAGCCGGACCAGCCGGACCAGCCGGGACAGCGCTGAAAGCCAGCCGGACCAGCCCCGTGCGAGCCCGCCATCCGTGCGACCCCGCCGCCCGTGCGAGCCGGCCATCCGTGCGAGCCCCGCCATCCGCGTCGGCCCCTCAACGGCACGTCACGTAACCGGGGCTATGAGCCGGTCACCGCATTCGCGAAGCGGACCGCGCCGTCCTCCATGTCGGGATGTTCGACGGCCAGAGCCAGCGCCACGATCCGATCAAAGCCCTGCCCCGCGCCGTCCGCATAGGCCGCGTCGAAGGCCGCGTCCCCGAGCGCAGCCCGCAATTCCGCCTGCTGCGCCGACCAGAACGCGCCGAACGACTCGGTACGCCGCGCACCCCGCGCCGCCTCCGCCCCGCCGAAGAGAACTGTCGCGGTGGACGGGTCCCCACCCAGGACGCAGCGGACCGCGATCGCCGCGACCGCGTCCGCGGCGGCGCCCCGGAACCCGTGCCGCAGCCTTGACCGCAACGCCACCACCAGGTGGTCGTGCGCCGCCACCAGGTCACGGCGGCGAAGCGCGACCATGCCGAGCAGCCAGTCCACGGCCCGCCGGCCCCGGTCCTCCGGATGTGCCGCCTCGATCTGGCGCGCGCCGGCGAGCAGCTCGGCGGCCTCGGCCAGTGCGTCCCGGCGCCACAGCAGCTCGGCCAGGGCCAGCACCGCCGGGAGCGCCGCGGACGGGGCGCCGAGCCGGTCCGCCTCGGCGATCACGTGACGGCAGGCCCGCTCGGCGACTTCGGCGTCACCGTCCAGGTGCACCCGCTGGGCGGCGAGCGACCGGATCAGCAGCGCGGGATCCCCGGACCGGCGGGCCTGCTCCTCGGCCCGGGCGAGGAACAGCTCCCGCTCCACCCGGTCCTCGGCGAGCCCGGCGTGGACCAGGTAGGCGCCGGCCAGCTCGCGCGGACCGGTCTCGTCGCCGACCCGCTGGTAGAGACGCCCCAGCAGGTCACGGCCCTCACCGGCGCCGCCGTGCTCGCGCCACCACGGGTCAAGCGCGCCGGCCAGCCGCAGACCGTCGCCCACGGCACCACTCGTCGCGGCCCAGCGCAACGCGGTCTGCCACTCCGCCACGAACGGGCTCAGCTCGGTGAGCGAGACCGTGCCGTCGGTGTCCGCGGCGACCTTCTCCAGCACCTGCATCGCCCAGGTCAGGTGACGGTCGCGAACCGCCTGCTCGTCGCCGGCGGCGGAGAGTTTGCGGAGGGCGTATGCCCGTACCTGATCGGAAAGCCGATAGCGCGGGCCGGGCACCACCTCGACCACCGATTTGTCGGCGAGCTCGGAGAGCGCGCCGAGGGCTTCCGCGCCGCACCACTCCACCGTGGCGAGATCGACCGGGCCGGCGAAGACCGCGAGCCGGCGCAGCAGGTCCGCGGCCCGGCTGCCGAGGGTCCGATAGGACCAGGCCAGATTGTTCGTCAGGCTGGCGTGCCGGCCGTCGCCCGCGGCGTCGTTGTCGAGCGCGCCGAGCGGGTCGTCCAGTCGCCGGGCCAGCTGCTCGGCCGGCAGCAGACGCAGCCGGGACGCCGCGAGTTCGATCGCCAGCGGCGACCCCTCCAGCCGGGCTGCCAGGCACGCCAGCTGCTGATCTCCGTCGCCCGCCCGGCCGCCCTGCGCGGCCGAGGCACGCTCCCGCAGCAGCGCGAACGCGTCGGCGGGCGCCAGCGGCGGGATCCGCCAGACGGTCTCGCCGGGCATCCCCAGCGGCGCCCGGCCGGTCGCCACCACATCGAGCCGCCGGCACCTGCTGAGCAGGCGGTGCACCAGCGTCGCGGTCAGCGCCGGCGCCGCGTCACACGTCTGCAGCACTACCAGCATCCGCCGCTCGGCGCACTGCTCGACCAGGGTGTCGATCATCGGACGTCCCGGTTCCGGGCGCAGACCCAGGGCCGCGGCCAGCGTCGCGGGCAGGCCGTCTGCCGCGGTTGCGGCATCGATCGTCCAGATTCCGCCCGGGTACGCGGGGAGCAGCTGCTCCGCCACCGCCAGCGTGAGCCGGGTCTTGCCGGCGCCACCCGGTCCCACCACCGTGACCAGTCGGTTGTGGCTGATCAGCTCGGCCAGCTCGGCGGACTCGGCGGTCCGGCCGACGAACCGGCTGGACGGCGCGGGCAGGTTGTGACGTGGCGCCTCAGCGGTGCGCGGGCGGGGGAACTCGCGCTCCAGCCCCGGCGCGAGCACCTGGAAGATCCGCTCGTCGTCGTCGAAGCCGCGCAGCCGGAACGCGCCGAGGTCCAGCAGGTCGACGTCGGCAAGAGTCTGTGCCTGGCCGGACGGCCGGTGCACGGGTGCGGTGTACGCGGCCGTGACGGCCAGCGCCGTCGCCTCCGAGCAGAGGATCTGGCCGCCGTGGGCCGCTGCGGACACGCGGGCCGCCCGGTGCACCTCGGCGCTCGCGTACTCCCGGCCGACCGGTGTGGCCCGTCCGGTGTGCAGTCCCATCCGGACCCGGGGCACCGCGTCGCGTCGCGGCCAGTCGTGTGCGGACAGTCGCCGCTGCGCCTCCACGCACGCTGCGACGGCCGCGTCAGCGTTCGCGAACGCGATGAAAAATGAGTCACCCTCCGTAAGGAGCTCGACACCACCGAAGTCGGCCAGCACAGCGCGTAGCACTGAGCGATGCGCTCCGAGCACACCTCGGTATGCCTCGCCGAGCATCCTGGCCAACCGCGTGGAGCCCTCTATGTCGGTGAACATGAAGGTCACCAGGCCACTGGGTAGCTCGCTCCATCCCGACACGGTGGACCCTCCGCCCCCTTTTTGGAAGTCGCGCCTCATGCTGCCGTATCTGTGCGTTACCGCCCATCGTAGAAACGGACGGTAATCATTTGCCCGCCATGGCCGACCCCTTACGGATGACCTGAGATCGCCACATCGACGCGTGACGTACGGGACTACGCGTCTCGTAACGAAAGAGATCGAAGGCGGAAACGCCACAACTGGCGGAAAGCGCCAGGACGTTCGGGTGTACCCGTACGAGGCAACGAATCGGCACGCGGCGCGAGCGGGGGCTCACCCGCCGCAGTCGATCGTGGAACGCCTCTGTCCCGCACCGGCGGGCCGCGCCACCGGCCCCGCCGCGCGCAGCGGGGCCATCAGGCCCGCCGTGCGCGGCCGGCCGCCGAGTCCGCCGTGCACCGCTGGGCCGCCGAGCCCCGGGGCGCGCGGCAGGGCCGCCGAACCCGCCGTGCGCGGCTCGTCCTTCGGTCAGCAGCCGCAGGCGCCTCCGCAGCAGCCGCCGCCGGAGGGACGGGCGGGGGCGGCGGCCGGGGAGGCGCCACCGCGGCCGGTCACGGCGACTGTGGACAGGAGCTTCACGGTGTCGCCGTGGCCCTGCGGGCAGGGTGCCGGCTCGGCGGCCTCGCTCATCGGGCGGCTGATCTCGAAGGTGGCGGCGCAGGCGCGGCACCGGAACTCATAACGCGGCATCCGACCAGCGTAGGGCCCCTGCGGCAGTCCGCGCACCGAGAGTTTCCACAGGGCCGGATCGACTTCCGCGAGGGGTGACACGAACGGGTAGGGTCAACGCCGTGGCGGAGGCACCGAAGACACCGGCAGAGCGTTTCGAGCTGCGCTCGGCGGCACCACGCCAGAGGCAGCCGTTGAGCGGCTCCGGCACGACCCCGGGCGACAAGTCGGGAAAATCGGGCGGGGCTCCACAGGTGGGCGCGATGCCGCAGGTGGGCGCGATGCCGGCGGGCGGGACCACAGCGGAGAGTTCTCCGGCGGGCGCCGGGACGGAAGGGCTGACGAAGCCGCCCACCGCCCCGAAGACAGATGCCGCCAGCAAGGACGATTCCGGCAAGCCGGGCAGCGAGGCGAAGCCCAACCCGGCCCAGCCCGAGCCACCCAAGACCGAGGCGAACAAGCCCGAGGCCAACAAGATCGAGGCGAGCAAGGCCGACGCGAGCAAGACCGAGAGCGCCAAGCCCGAGGACGCCAAAGCGGAAGCAGGCAAGTCCGAAGCAGGCAAGACCGAGGCAGGCAAGACCGAAGCAGGCAAGGGCGACAAATCCGATGCGGGCGGCAAGGGCGACAAGAGCGCTGAGGCCGCGAGCGGCAAGAGCGAGCCGGCCACTGCCGTCGCAGCCGCTGCGGGTGTGGGAGTGGGGCGGCGGTCTCTGCGGGCTGTCGGGCGGGCGGGGCGGGCCACCGCCGTGTGGGCCAAGGGACCCAACGGTCGTGTCGTCATCCCCGGCTTCGTCATCGTGGCTCTGGTGATCCTGGCGGGGACGTCGGGGGCGTACCTCGTACCCAAGGCTTTGGAGGCCGGGCCTGCGCCCAGCGCAAGCGGACCGGGGGATCCGGCTGCGGGGATGAGCGGGCTTCCGGTGGACGGTGGCGCGGGGCTGCCCGGCGCAGGCGCGACCGGATTGCCCGGCGCGGGAGCGACCGGGCTGCCGGGCGCCGGGGCGACAGGCCTGCCCGGCGCCGGTCTGCCTGGCGCGGGCGCCACGGGGCTGCCCGGCGCGGGCGCCACCGGACTACCCGGAGCCGGGGCGACCGGACTGCCCGGCGCGGGAGCCACCGGACTGCCGGGCGCTACGACGGGGCTGCCGGCCACCGGGCTTCCGGGGGCTGGGCTTCCAGGAGCGGGACTTCCGGGAGCGGGAGTGCCCACCACGCAGCCCGGGGCGGTGACCGGTGGGCGGCCGGCCGACGCGCTCGCGAGCTGGGCCACCCAGATCGGCACCAAGGTCGGCATCCCGGTCGTGGCGGTGCAGGCCTATGGGTACGCCGAGCTGGTCGTCGCCAAGACCACGCCGTCCTGCCACCTGAGCTGGACCACGCTCGCCGCGCTCGCCAAGGTCGAGTCCGACCACGGCGCGTTCAACGGCGCGGTGCTCGGCGTGGACGGGGTCGCCTCCCCGACGATCTACGGCCTGCCGCTGAACGGGCAGGGCGGGCGGCAGATGATCGCGGACACCGACCGGGGGCAGCTCGACGGCGACGCCAGCTTCGACCGGGCGATCGGGCCGATGCAATTCATCCCGTCGACCTGGAAGGAGAACGCGGTCGACGCGGACCGGGACGGCGTGACGAACCCGAACGACATCGACGACGCCGCGCTGACCGCCGCCGTCTACCTCTGCAAGGGCGGGCGCGACCTCGCCAAGGCGGAGTCCTGGTGGGACGCGATCCTGTCGTACAACGCGGTCCGGCCGTATGCACAGAGGGTTTTCCAGTACGCGGACGACTACGGACGCCGCAGCCAGAGCTGACACTCTCGGTGAGCAGACCGGCACTTTTGCGTGGTGAGCACTTCCCTAGTGGTCACGTTAACGGCACGATGTACGGGTGAGGGTGCGTGAATGGGATCCACGCTCCGCGTCCGCGGCCGAGATCCAGTCGCTCGTGGAGACGGTGAACGCGGCCATGGCCGCTGATCTCCCCGATGATCCACCCTGGCGTGACGTGCAGGTCCGGGACTATCTGGCCGAGACCATGCCGGGCGAGCGCCGGATCACCTGGGTGGTCGAGGACGACCGGGTGCCCGAGGGCGAGGGTGAGATCTTCGCTCACGTCAACATCCTGCTGCTCGGCGACATCGGGGTGCTGGAGATCCTGGTCCGGCCCGATCTGCGCCGGCGAGGGCTCGGGCGTCAGCTGGTGGGGGTGGCGGCCCGCCGGGCGTACCTGGAAGGTTTCACCTCGATCGGGGTGGAGGCGATCGGCGGCACCACGGCCATCCCGTTCTACGAGTCGCTGGGCTTCGAGCGGGAGTACGCGGAGGCCCGCAGCGTGCTCAACCTCGAATCGGTCGACTGGCTGGCGCTGGGCGCGATGGCGAGCGGGATCAGCTCCGGCTACCGCGTGGAGTACCACCCGGGTGGCCCGCCGGACTCGCTGCTGGAGGCGTACGCGCTGGCCAAGGCGGAGGCCCAGAACGACGACGACGATCTCGACCTGGCGCCTCGCTCGTCCGATCCGCAGCGTCTTCGCGAGTCGATCGAAACGCTTCACAAGCGCGGCCTGAAGCCCTACATCGTGCTCGCGATCCACGAGGGCACCGGTGCCGTCGCCGGGCTGACCGAGGTGGTCGTGCCCGCTCAGCATCCCGAGCGGGCCGACCAGTACGACACGATCGTGGTCCGGGAGCACCGCGGTTACGGCATCGACCGGGCGATCAAGGCCCGGATGCTGTTCGAGCTGCGCTCCGCGGAGCCCACCCTGCGCCAGGTGCAGACCTGGAACGCCCAGCACAACGAGTCGATGCTGAAGGTCAACGCCGAGCTCGGTTACCAGTCGGACCGGGACTGGTACGAGTACATCGCCGACGTCTCCCACCTGGTCCAGCGGCTTGAGCCCTAACCCCGCAGGAGCCCGGCGACCTCGCTGGCCCAGTAGGTGAGCGTGATCTGGGCGCCGGCCCGCTTGATCGAGGTCAGCGACTCCAGGATCACCCGCTCCCGGTCGATCCATCCGTTGGCGGCGGCGGCCTCGACCATCGCGTACTCGCCGGAGACCTGGTAGGCGGCGACCGGGACGGTCACCCGCTCGCGGATCGCGGCGATCACGTCGAGGTAGGCCAGGGCCGGCTTCACCATGACGATGTCGGCACCCTCGGCCACGTCCAGGTCGACCTCGCGCAGCGCCTCCCGCAGGTTCGGCGGGTCCTGCTGGTACTGCCGGCGGTCGCCCTGCAGGGTGGACTCGACGGCCTCGCGGAACGGGCCGTAGAACGCCCCGGCGTACTTCGCGGAGTAGGCGAGGATCCCGATGTCCTGGTGGCCGGCCTTGTCGAGGGCCCGCCGGACCACGCCGATCTGGCCGTCCATCATTCCGGACGGGCCGACCATGTGCGCGCCGGCCTCGGCCTGGGCCACGGCCATCTCGGCGTAGATTTCCAGGGTGGCGTCGTTGTCGACGGAACCGTCGGCGGCGAGCACGCCGCAGTGCCCGTGCGAGGTGAACTCGTCCAGGCAGAGGTCGCCCATCACCACTGTCGCGTCGCCGAACTCGCGGCGGAGGTCGCGGAGGCCGACGTTGAGGATGCCCTCGGGGTCGAGCCCGGCCGAGCCGGTCTCGTCCTTGTTGGCGTCGTCCGGCACGCCGAAGAGCATCAGGCCGCCGACGCCGGCGCTGACCGCGTCGTGCGCGGCCTTCAGCAGCGACTCGCGGGTGTGCTGGACGACGCCCGGCATCGAGCTGATCGGCTTCGGCTCGGTCAGCCCCTCCTTCAGGAAGACCGGAAGGACCAGCTCGGACGGGGCGATCCTGGTCTCCTCGACGAGGCGGCGGATCGCCGGGGTGCGCCGCAGCCGGCGCGGGCGGATATCGGGGAAGGACATCGGAACTCCCGGGAACGAGTGAGGCGCGCCGGTTCACAACCGGCGCGCCTCATCAGTAGATCAGCGGAATCGCAGTGCCGTGGGGCCCTGGACCTTGGACCCGCGGCGCTGCTTGGCCGGCATCGCGGCCAGCTTCTCGCGCAGCTCCAGCGCGTACTCCGCGAGCGCCTCGACCAGGTCCGGCACCGACGCGTTCTGCGGCTGGGTGTCGACCCGCAGGCCGAACTCGACGGCGGTCTCCGCCGTCTTCGGCCCGATCACCGCGACCACCGTGCGGGCGTGCGGCTTGCCGGCGATGCCGACCAGGTTCCGCACGGTCGAGGACGAGGTGAAGAGCACCGCGTCGAAGCCGCCCGACTTGATCGCGTCGCGGATCTCGGCCGGCGGCGGGGCCGCCCGCACCGTCCGGTACGCGGTGACGTCGTCGACCTCCCAGCCGCGCTCGATGAGCCCGGCCGCGAGGGTCTCGGTGGCGATGTCGGCGCGCGGCAGCAGCACCCGGCCGACCGGGTCGAGGATCTCGTCGTGCGGCGAGAACTCGGCCAGCAGGCCCTCGCTGGACTGCTCGCCGGCCGGGATCAGCTCCGGCTGGATGCCGAACGCGCGGACCGCCTCGGCGGTCGCCTCACCGATGCACGCGATCTTGACGCCGCCGAAGTGGCGGGCGTCCAGGCCGTGCTCGGCGAACTTCTCCCAGACGGCCCGGACCGCGTTCACCGAAGTGAAGATCACCCAGGCGTACCGGCCGTCGACCAGGCCCTTGACCGCGCGCTCCATCTGCGCCGGGGTACGCGGCGGCTCGACCGCGATGGTCGGCACCTCGCACGGGATCGCGCCGTAGGCACGCAGCCGGGCGCTCATCGCGCCGGCCTGCTCCTTGGTCCGCGGCACGAGCACCTTCCAGCCGTACAGCGGGCGGTTCTCCCACCAGCTCATGCTGTCGCGCTCGGCGACCTCGGAGCCGACGGTGAGCACGACCCGGCCGGTGAAGCCGAGCGCGGCCGCGACGAAGCTGTCCACGGTCGAGGTGGTGGTGTACTGCGTCTCGCCGGTGCCGTCGCCGGTCACGCCGACCGGGACGCCCGGCTCGACACCGGCGGCGAGCAGGCCGTCGCGCACGGCGGCCAGGTCACCGGCGTCCACGGCGACCGCGAACGAGCCCTTCTGAGCCGCGCCGGCGAGCGCGTCGAAGTCCAGGGTGGTGATGTCGTCGACGTCGGCGGCGACCCGTACGCCGGGCAGCGGCACACCGGCGTACGCCGCGACGCCCTCGGCCTGGCCGATGCCGGGGATCACCTCGAAGTGCACGGCGGTCCGGGCGACCGCCTGCACCTCCTTGACCACCGAGTCGTGGCCGAACGGGTCGCCGGCGACCAGGTGCACCGCGGAGAGGCCGGACTTGGCGGCGGAGAGCAGCACCTTGGCGACGTCGCCGGGGGCGCCCTCGGCCGGGCTGAACTGGGCGTCTTCCTTGGCGTCGGAACGGATCGCGCTCAGCAGCGACTCGGGCACGCCGCGGTCGTAGACCACCTGGTCGGCATCGGTCAGCGCCGCGTACGCGCGACGGGTCAGCAGCTCCGGGTCGCCGGGTCCGGCGCCGATGAACGCGATGCGTCCGGCTGGCTTACGGGCGGTGCGGGTGGTCATTCTGTGCTCCCCATCAGGGTATCGGCGCCGGCGTCGAGGAGATCGATGGCGAGTGCCTTGCCGATCTCCGCCGCGCCGGCGGGCGTTCCGGTGCGCGACAGCCGGATGGCTCGAACCCCATCTGGGCTGATCACCGCACCGCGCAGGTAGATCTCGTCACCGTTCTCACCTTCGGCGAGCTCGGCATAGGCGGCGACCGGGGCGGAGCACCCGGCCTCCAGCGTGGCAAGCAACGCCCGTTCCGCCATGACGGCGGCCCGGGTCGGTGCGTGGTCGAGCTCGGACAGCAGCCCGACCAGGTCCGCGTCGCCGGCCCGGCACTCCACCGCCAGCGCGCCCTGGGCAGGGGCGGGCAGCATGAGCATCGGGTCGAGCGTCTCGCTGATCTGAGCGGTCCGGCCGAGACGCGCCAGACCGGCTCGGGCGAGGACGACGGCGTCGAGGTCGGCCTCGGGGCCGAGCACTCGTGCAATCCGCGTGTCCACGTTCCCTCGAATCGGCGTGACCTGCAACTCTAGGCCGAGAGCACGCAGTTGCGCGATTCGGCGCACCGCTCCGGTCCCGATCTTGGAACCGGGCGGGAGTTCGGCGAGGGTCAGGCCGTCCCGGCTGATCAACGCGTCCCGGGGGTCCTCCCGCACCGGGACGGCGGCGATGTGCAGCCGCGGGTGGGCAGCAGTGGGCAGGTCCTTGTACGAGTGGACGGCGAAGTCGATCTCATCGGCGACCAGCGCGTCACGCAGCGCGGACACGAAGACACCCACGCCCAGCCGGGCGACGGGCTCCGCGGATTTGTCGCCGGGAGTGACGATCCGGACCAGCTCCACCGGGCGGCCGGTGGCAGCGGTCAGCGCGTCGGCGACCATCTGCGACTGGGTGACGGCCAGGGCGCTGCCCCGGGTGCCGAGCCGAAGCGGTTTCACGCCTTCCCCCCGATCTCCGGCACCGCGTTCGCGTGGGTGGCGAGCGGCACGTCCAGGTCGAACAGTTCACGCAGCAGCGCCGCGTACTGATCCCCGCCGGGCTCGGCGGCCAGCTGCCGGACCCGTACCGTCGGCGAATGCAGCAGTTGCTGCACGACCCGGTGCAGGGTACGGGAAACATCGGCCCGCTGCTCCTCGGTGAAGTCCGGCCGCCGCGAGACCAGCTTGCGCATCTCCGCCGAGACCACCTCCTCCGCACGGGTCCGCAACGCCGCCACGGTAGGCGCGATCTCCGCGCCGCGCAGCCAGCCGAGGAAGTTGTCCACCTCACTGGCGACGATCTGCTCGACGGCAGCGGTCTCGGCCGCCGCGGGCAACGCCCGGCGGCTCGCCGCGAGGCTGTCGATGTCGACCACGACCAGGCCCGGCAGGTCGGCGGCGTCCGGCGCCACGTCCCGCGGCACGGCCAGGTCCAGCACGACGAGCGGGTGCGCGGCGCCGCCTCGGGCGGCGAGCGCCGCCTCCAGCCGGGCGCGGGTCAGCACCGGCTCGGTGGACGCGGTCGCGCTGACCACGATGTCCACCTCACGCAGGGCCGTCTCCAGCTCCTCGAAGCCGACCGCGACCGCGCCGTACGCCTCGGCCAGCCGGTCGGCACGCTCCAGGCTGCGGTTGGTGATCCGCAGCGGGCCCACCCCGGTACGCGTCAGCGTGGCCACCGAGAGCGCGCCCATCGCGCCCGCCCCGATCACCAGCGCGGGCCGCCCGGACAGGTCGCCACCGAGGTGGTCGGCGGCCACGTCCAGCGCGGCCGTCACGACGCTCTGGCCGGCCCGGTCGATGCCGGTCTCGGCGTGCGCCCGCTTGCCGACCCGCAGCGCCTGCTGCATCAGCTCGTGCAGCAGCCGGCCGGCGGAGTCCACCTCGGTCGCCGCGTGGTACGCGTCGCGCAGCTGCCCGAGGATCTGCGCCTCGCCGACGACCATCGAGTCGAGACCGGACGAGACCCGGAACGAGTGCTGGACCGCCGCCTCGCCGTAGTGCACGTAGAGATGGCCGGCGAGCTCGTTGGCCGGGATGCCGGAGTGCTCGGCGAGCACGTTGCAGATGTCGCCGAGGCCGCCGTGGAAGCCGGAGACCGCCGCGTAGACCTCGACCCGGTTGCAGGTGGAGACCACGACGGCCTCACCCACGTACGGCTGGGCGACGAGCCTCTGCAGCAACTCGGGCACCGCGGACTCGGGAATGGCGAGCCGCTCCAGGGCCGCGACGTCGGCGGTGCGGTACGAGGCACCGATGCTGAGCAGGTTCACGAGCCGACCGCCTCCTGATTGCCCGCCGCGGCGGACCGGCCACCAGGTAGCGCGGTCAGAGACGCCTTGCGGTGCTCATGGAACGAAAGGATCTGCAGCTCTATCGCGAGATCCACCTTACGAACATCAACATTGGGGGGCACCGAGAGCACGCCCGGCGCGAAGTTCAGGATGCTTGTCACACCGGCGGCGACCAGCACGTCGGCCACCGCCTGGGCGGAGCCGGGCGGGGTGGCGATGACGCCGATCGCGATCGACTCCTCGGCGGCGACCGCGTTCAGGTCGTCGATGTGCCGCACGGTGAGGCCGTTGATCCGCTCGCCGACCTTGTTCGGGTCGGCGTCGAAGAGGGCCACCACCCGGAAACCACGGCTCGCGAACCCGGCGTAACCCGCCAGAGCCTGCCCGAGGTTGCCGACGCCGACCAGGCAGACCGCCCGGTTCTTGTCCAGCCCGAGGATGTACTCGATCTGGTCGACGAGCAGGGCCACGTCGTAACCGACGCCCCGCGTGCCGTACGAACCGAGGTGCGAGAGGTCCTTGCGGAGCTTCGCGGAGTTCACTCCGGCCGCGGCCGCGAGGCCCTCACTGGAGACGGTCTCGGCGCCGGTCTCGGCGAGGTGGTGGAGAGCCCGCAGGTACTCGGGCAGCCGCGCGATAGTGGCCTCCGGGAGATCCGGGAAGGCCGGGACGCCACCGGCATCGCCGGGCGTGCTTCCTTGACGCTGCTGACTCATCTGACTCCGTGCCGACGAGGCGGACCTGCGGTGAGCCCTGTCTGTGCGATACCGGTGAAACCCTCTTGGGGCGGCTGTGGTAGCGGGGCTCGTCGGAGTCACAGAGTAGGCGCTTGTGAAGGCGTGCACAAATCGCGATCTTGTCGGGACAATTGGACAAGATCGACCCAGCTGTGTTAGCCGAGCCGACCTGTCGAGTATTACCGAGCGACACCCGCCAGGGCCACCTGACTCAGAGTGAGCCTTTTCCAACGTGACCAGGGCCTCGCTTGCCGGCGCCGGAGAACGGCCCGGCCGCTTCAGGCCCGATGTCAGGTTGAAAATTGCTCATTGACATGGCCATCTTTACCGCGCCTACCAGCGTGTCGGCGACCGGATAGCCGGAAGTGCGCAGCCGGTCCGGGTCGGTGAAGCCGCCGGTGTAGAGGACCGCCGCCCCGCCGACCGACTCGGCGGCGTGCGCGTCATCCAGAGAGTCACCGATCATGACGACGTTGCCGCCGTCGACGCCGAGCTCGGCCAGATGCCGGGCCAGGTGCCCGGCCTTCAGGTCGCCGCCGACCTCGGTGCGCAATCCGTCGATCCGGGCGAAGAGGCCGGCCAGGCCGAACGTCTCGACGGCCGGGACCAGCTCGTTGTGGAACCACATGGAGAGCAGCGACTGCGATCCCGGCCAGGTCCTGATCGCGGCCATCGCGTCGGCGGCCAGCGAGATGTCGGTCAGCCCGAGACGGTACGCGTCGTGGAAGATCACATCGAGCCGCCCGAACTCCTCGGCGTCCACGGCCCGGCCGAGCATCTCGGCGTAGAACTCCGCCACCGGCCGGCGGAACGCGCGCCGGTGCTCGTCGGCGGCGACGCTGCGCCCGCCGGCCGTGGCGAACGCGGCGTTGGTCGAGGAGACCACCAGGTGAAGGTCGTCGAGAAGGGTGCCGTTCCAGTCCCAGACCAGGTGCTTAGCTGTCACGAGGAGCAAAGTTACAGGCGTGGTTCCCCTGGCTGTCGAGCCAAATCCCGCAGCAGGCGCTCCTCCTCGATCCGCCAGTACCCGTGTTCCTTGCCGTCCAGCAGCAGCACCGGCACCCGGTCGCCGTAATCGCGCTCCAGCTCGATGTCGGAGTCCACGTCGACCTTGGTCCACTGCTGCGGCGCGATCCGGTCCAGGGTCTGCTCGGCGACCTCGCAGAGGTGGCAGCCGGTCCGGCTGATCAGGGTGAGTCGGTTCATAGCTCCTTCTTACGCACTTTGCCGATCGGCGACCGGGGCAGCTCGGTGACCAGCTCGATCCCGGGCAGCTTGAAGCGAGCCAGCCGGGCCGCGCACCACACCTGCAGCTCGGCCACGCTCGGCGGCGGGTCGCCCGCGGCCACCACGTACGCGTGCGGCCGCTGCCCGGACTCCGCGTCGGGCACCGCGACCACGGCGGCGGCGGCCACCCTCGGATGCCCGTCCAGCACCCGTTCTATCTCGGCGGGGTAGACGTTGAAGCCGTTCACCAGGATCAGCTCCCCGATCCGGTCGACCAGGACCAGGTCGCCGTCGCCGTCCGCGTACGCCACGTCGCCGGTCGGCCACCAGCCGTCCGGGCCGGGGCCGCCGCTGCCGTCCGGCCAGTAACCGGAGAAGAGGTTGGGGCCGCGCACCACGATCTCGCCGGGGTCGGTGCCGGCTGAGGCCGCGACGTCCAGGTCCAGCTCGGCACGGTCCAGCTCGGCAAGGTCGTCATCGACCGATGGGGTGCCGTCGCGCCACAGCTCGGCGCCGGTCGGGTCGCGCAGCAGCAGCTCGATCCCGGGCAGCGGCCGGCCGATCGAGTCGCTCTTGTCCCGGTGACTGACGGCGGTGGTGGTGAGGACGGGCGCGGTCTCGGTCAGCCCGTACCCGATCAGGATGCTCTTGCCGGTCGCGGCGTGGAAGCGCGCCGCCGTGCCCGCGCCCAGCGGCGCCGCGCCACAGACCGCGGTCCGCAGGCCGCGCAGCGACTCGGCAGCGCCGGGCGCCGCGATCCAGGCCTGATACATACCGGGCACGCCGACCGCGACCGTCACGTCGTGCCGGGTGATCAGCGCGAGCGTCTCCGCCGGGTCGAAACGCTCGGCCAGCACCCCTGTCGCCGCGTGGTGGGCGACCGTGCCGAGCCCGGTGTTCAGGCCGTAGGCGTGGAAGAACGGCACCGCGAGCAGCACCACGTCGCCGGAGCCGACCACCGGCGGCTCGATCCGGTCCAGCTGGTCGTGGTTGGCCGCCAGCGCGGCGTGGGTGAGCATGGCCCCTTTCGGACGCCCGCTCGTGCCCGAGGTGTAGAGCAGGACCGCGAGATCCGCTGCCTTCACCGCCGGCAGGATGCCGTCCCCGGCCTCCTGCCCATCGGGTACGCGGGGAGCGGTCACCAGGCGCAGCCGGGGCGGTCCCGCCGGTTCCCCCACGATCAGCACCGCCCCCGAGTCCATCACCGCGTGATCGATCTCGCGGGCCGTGTAACCGGGATTGAGCGGCACCGCGACCCGGCCGGCGCGCAGCACTCCGAAGTAGGCGACGGCGAAGTCCACGGTGTTGCCGAGGACCAGCGCGACCCGGTCGCCGGGCGCGGTGCGCGCGGCCGTCCAGTGCGCCGCGGCGGACACGCGGCTGTCCAATTCCGCCCATGTGAGGACCGCGTCACCGGCGATCAGGGCGGGCCGGTCGGGGTGGCGGCCGGCGGCCTCGGCAACCGGATCGCGGGCGGGTTCCTCCACGAGGCCCGAGTTTGGCACAAACGGCCCCGGAGCGGCATGCCGGACATCAGGTCCGTCGGTTCCGGCGCTCCACCGGCAATCGTCGAGCCGACGGCGCACGCGGTAAAGATCCGATTCGCGGCTTTACTCGGAGCGCACATGGTGTGCGACTCCCTGTGTCCGAAGTCGGTGATACTTCCGTCTGCGTAACGGAATCCACACCAACGGGTGAGGTCGACCAGCTTTTCAGCGGGTTGACCCGCCCCTTTTGTTGTGAGTGACCACCCTCATCCCGAGGAGGCCGCTGTGCCACACAAAGCACGGAATCATGGCGAATTCATGTCTGGCGGGACTGATTCGCGATCGTCGCAGGCCCGCCGGGTTGAGGAGGCGAAGTGACTCATGTGTACGCCGGGGACCCGTTCCACCGCGATGTCCTCGCGGCCCGGCTCGCGCTCAACGAGGGCTTGAACACCCTGCGTGAGTCGTTCGACGGCGGAATCGTCAACGCGATCCGCGGCGACAGCCCGAAGCAGACCGGCAGCCGCCGGACGCCCAACGGGCCGCCGGCCGTCACCCAGCCACACGGAGGCAACGGCAAGTTCGGCGGCCGGGCCGGCTCACCCCGCCCGCCCGCCCAGCCGACCGCGGGTCAGCGGTCGAACATCGGGGAGGCGGAGACGACGCCGGGCGACCACACCGTCGTCCTGCCGACCCAGAGCACCACCGGACCGCCCACCGAGACCGCGCCGCCGAAACACCCGGCCCGGCCCGATCGTGGCGACCCCGCCGCCGAGGTGTGGGCGCTCGTCGAACGGGCACAGGCCGGCGAGGCCGAGGCCTTCGGACTGATCTACGACCGGTACGTGGACACCGTCTTCCGGTTCGTCTACTTCCGGGTCGGCAACCGGCAGCTCGCCGAGGACCTCACCTCGGACACCTTCCTGCGCGCGCTCAAGCGGATCGGCAGCTTCACCTGGCAGGGCCGTGACCTCGGCGCCTGGCTGGTCACGATCGCCCGCAACCTGGTCGCCGACCACTTCAAGTCGGGGCGCTACCGCCTCGAGGTGACCACCGGGGACGTCCTCGACGCCGACCGGGAGGACCGCGGACCGGAGGGCAGCCCGGAATCCGCAGTGGTCGACCACATCACGAACGTCGCCCTGCTCACCGCGGTCAAGCAGCTCAACCCCGAGCAGCAGGAGTGCATCGTGCTGCGCTTCCTGCAGGGCTTCTCGGTGGCCGAGACGGCACAGACCATGGGCAAGAACGAGGGCGCCATCAAGGCCCTGCAGTACCGGGCAGTCCGGGCGCTCAACCGGCTGCTGCCGGAAGGGTTCCAGTCTTGATCAGGCGCTCTCGGATGTCGATCTCCGATACCCGACGGCACCCCCTCGTACCCGTAACCGGTGCCGCGTGTCGCGCGTTTGTCCGGATGCGAGCCGGGGCCGGTAAATCCGCCTCCGTCGCCTACGCCGGCCCGCAGGCCGGCGAGACAGCCACGAGCGAGGGGAGGTGCCCACGGTGAAGTTCGAATTCCTGGACCGCCGGAGCGCCGAGCGCTTCGCGGAACTACTCGACGAGGCCGGCGGCGCCCGTCGGCACCACACCCGTGGGCAAGCCGACGAGGAGCTCAACCGGCTGGTCGCCATCGGCAGCCGCCTCGGCGCGGCCCGGCCCGGCGCACCTGTCGAATCCGAGTTCCGCGTGGGCCTGCGCGCCATGCTGGTCGCCACGGCCGAGCGGGACGGCATCGGCCGGACCGCCGTCGACGACGCCGAACCCGTCATCGACACGACCGGCGGAAGCAGGCGTTCGTTCTTCGGCCGCCGGATCCGGGCCCGGGGCGCGATCGTGATCGGCGTCGCCGCCGGTGCGATGGCGGTCTCCGGGATCTCCGCGGCGAGCGAGAGCGCATCGCCCGGCGACGCGCTCTACGGCGTCAAGCGATCCACCGAGCGGGCGCAGCTGGCGATCGCCGGTTCGGACGTGTCTCGGGGACAGCTCTCGCTGGACTTCGCCCGCAACCGGCTGGCCGAGGCGGTCGCCATGGACGGCGGCGACCCGGCGTTCCGTACGGTGCTGGACGACATGGACGCGGACACACGCAAGGGTGTCCGGCTGCTCAACACGTCCGCCGTCTCTCATCAGGACACCAAGCCGCTGACCACGCTGGACGGTTTCGTCGTGGCGCAGCGCAAGGTGTTCGCACCGGCCCTGGGCGAGCTCTCCCCGGCCAACCGGGACCGGGCCGCGGCGTCGCTGGCGCTGCTGGAGGACGTGGCGGGCCGCACCGATCGGCTGCGGGCCGGCCTCGACTGCGAGAAGGTCACGCCGAGCGGATCCGACGAGCTGGGGCCGAAACTGCGCACCTGTGGCGGCGACGACGAGGACGACGCCTCCGCCGGACCGGCCGCGCACCCGAAGCCCGGGCACACCGGCGGCAAGTCGCCGAGCAAGCAGCAGGGTCAGGTCTCCACACCGAAACCGTCGAAGAGCGTGAGCACCACGAAGCCGGCCGACGCCGGCGACGCGGCGACCGTGCCGGGCACGGTGGCGCCGACGACCACGGCGCCGTCGAAGTCTCCGGCGCGGATCGGGGCGACGTCGCCCACGCCCACCGTCCCGGTGACGACTCCTCCGGTCATCGTGGACGAGGAGCAGGACGGCGGAGTGCTGGGCGGGTTGCTGAACGACCTGTTCTGAGCCGGACAGCTGGCGAGGGGCGGTGCCGAAAGTCGTTGTCGACTTCGGGGCCGCCCCTCAACTGTCACTATAGGTCGGTCCGGGCGATTCATTCCAGTGACTGCGACTATGTGTCACTTGACGGTCACGGACCGAATGCGTCCGGTCGCTTCTCCAGCAGTTCGTGCAGGGTCGCCTGGATCGTCTCCCGGACCTGGTCGGCGAGGTTGTAGACGACGAGCGGGTCGTCGGCGAACTCGGTCAGATGCGCGGTCGGGATCGGCGGGCAGAACTGGATCAGCCACTTACTCGGCAGCGGCACCAGACCCAGCGGCCCGAGCAGCGGGAACGTCGGCGTCACCGGGAAGTACGGCACGCCGAGCAACCGGGCCAGCGGCTTCAGGTCAGCGAGGATCGGGTACGTCTCCTCGGCGCCGACGATCGCCACGGGGATGATCGGAGTGCCGGTGCGCAGCGCCGCCGACACGAACCCGCCCCGCCCGAACCGCTGCAGCTTGTAACGCTCGGAGAAGCGTTTCCCGATGCCCTTGAAGCCCTCCGGGAAGACGCCGACCAGCTGCCCGCTGGTCATCAGGCGCTCGGCGTCCGGGTTGCAGGCCACCGTGGCGCCGGCCGCCCGGGCCAGCTCGCTCATCACCGGCATCCGGAACACCAGGTCGGCGCCGAGCAGCCGCAGGTGCCGCTCGTGCGGGTGCTTGTCCCGCATCGCGACGGTGAGCATCAGCGCGTCCAGCGCGATCGTGCCGGAGTGGTTGCCGACCACCAGGCCACCGCCCTCGGCCGGCACGTTCTCGATGCCGAGCACCTCGGTGCGGAACCAGTCCCGGTACAGAATCTTGAGGATCGGCTGGAACACCGTGTCGGTGAGCTCCGGGTCGAAGCCGAAATCGTCCACTTCGTACGCCCCGGCCAGCCGGCGGCGCAGGAAGGCCAGCGCGCTCGCCAGCCGCTCGTCCCAGACGTCCGGGCTCTCCGCTCCGGACTCCCGGGTGTCGGGAGCCGGGACGGGCTCCGGGATCGGCCGGTTGCCGTTCACCCGCTGCACCGGCGGCGGTTTCGGCAACTGGAACTCGGCATGTCCGGGCAGCACGTCACGACGGTACTCGTCCTGACTCACGACCGGTCGCTTCCCACCGGCACCCGGTCCGGTGTGGCGTCCGCCCCGGCCCGGACCCGGCGGATGCCGTCCAGAATGGCCTGCTCGGCGGCGGCCAGACGGTCCGCGGTGAGGGTGGAACCGGCCACGTGCGCCTGGATGAACTCCTCGAACGCGGCAGTCGTGGTGCGCGGGGTGAAGCCGAACTCACGGATCAGGCGGGAGGTGTCCACCACCCGACCGTGCACGAAAAGGTCGATCTGGTCCAGGCCGATCTGCTCCACACCGAGATTGCGCAGCAGCGACGCGCCGGTGGAGAGCGCCGACTCGGGCAGCGGCAGCGCGACCCGGCCGGCCCGGCGGACCGCCTGGGCGAGCATCAGGACGCCGGCGCCGGCCACGTTGAACGTGCCGGGATGGTCCTCGATCACCGAGCGGTGCAGGACCTCCAGCGCGTCCTCGACGTGCACGAACTGGAGGCGGGCGTCCCGGCCTAGCACGGTCGGCACGACCGGCTGGGCGAAGTAGCGGGTCAGCGAGGTCTCGGCCGTCGAGCTGATCATGGGGGCGAACCGCAGCACGGTCGCGGCCACCTCGGGGCGGCGCCGGCGGAAACCCCTGACATACCCCTCGATGTCGAGGATGTCGCGGGCGAACGGCCCGCGCGGCACGGCGCGGGGCTCGGTGTCCTCGGTGAAGACGGCGGGGTCGCGGAACGAGGCGCCGTAGGCCGCCGTGGAGGAACGCACCACGAGTTTGCGCAGGCCGGGCGCGCCCTGGGCGGCCGCGAGCACCTGCATGGTGCCGATGACGTTCTGTTCTTTCATCGCGGCCCGGCCACCGTGACGGCCGTCGGGCACACTCGTCACGGCCAGGTGGACGACGGCCTCGGCGCCGAGATCGGCGATGGCCTCGGTGGCCGCGCGCGCGTCGGCCCGGATCCGCTCCACCCCCTCCAGCAGGCCGAGAAGGCCGGCTGGCGGGTCATGCGGGTCCAGGCCGACAACACGATCGATCCGTGGGTCAGCTGCGAGGCGGGCGGCCACTCGAGCGCCGAGATAACGGCTGACTCCGGTGACCACGACAACGCTGGGCGGTGAGGTCACCACGGGTGCACCTCTCGATGCGAGCCTCGGGACAGGGTCGGCAAGATCCGGTCGCGGCCGGGCGATGCTCCTCGATTCAGGGCGCCCGGCCGTCCGTCACTTGCCGAGACGGCGACGCTGGACGCGGGTCTTGCGCAGCAGCTTGCGGTGCTTCTTCTTCGCCATACGCTTGCGGCGCTTCTTGACCACGGAGCCCATACGAAAAGCCTCTCGAAACCATGTGGGTGGACCGACGACCCGAAGGCACGGCCGGTACCGGACTGGACGGCGCCCGGAGCGTGGCGTCACGATCGGCGCGCAGACCCGGGAACCAACCGCTCCAGCGTACCGGGACGATCGCAAGGGGCCAACACGACCCCGGCAGACGCCGGGGGCGGCCGGTCGTCAGGCGCTCTGCGAGAAGGCGCCGCGAAGATATTCGTGTACCGCGTGCTCCGGCACCCGGAACGAACGGCCGACCCGGACCGCGGTGAGGTCACCGCCGTGCACGAGCCGGTAGACGGTCATCTTGGAAACCCGCATGAGCGCGGCCACCTCGGCCACCGTCAGGAACCGTACCTCCGAGAGTCGTTCCTCGGTCTGGGCTGGACCCGTCATCTCGTCGCACCGATCCTTTCGCAGGCACGTGCGTGTCATCAGAACGGTATCGATACAGCTGTGACCAACGCGATGCGTTCCGTGAAATGCCTACAAAAAGTCAAGCCCGACACGCCGGATCTGAGAGCTTTTGGCCCTATTGGGTTACTTCCTTGAGGTGATGGCCTTGACCGGCCGTTCGGCGATCCGGCGCATCAGGTAGCCGTACCACTGATCGCCGTAGGGAAGGAAGACGCGGACCGTGTGCCCGCCCGCGGCGAGACGGGCCTGCTCGTCGGGACGGACCCCGTACAGAAGCTGGAATTCGTACTCCCCGGTCGACCTGTCGAACCAGCGGGCACGGTCCTCACCGATCGCGATGAGCCGCGGGTCGTGCGTCGCGATCATCGGGTAGCCCTCCCCCGACATCAGGATGTTGAGGCAGCGCACGAACGACTTGTCGACATCGAGCGCCGACGGGAACGCCACCGACTCGGGCTCCGCGTACGCCCCCTTGCAGAGCCGGACCCGGGAACCCGCCGTCGCCAGCTCCCGGCAGTCGCCCTCGGTCCGCCGCAGGTGCGCCTGCAGCGCCGTGCCGGTCCCGGGGAAGTCGCGGCGCAGCTCCAGCAGCGTCTCGAACATCGCGTCGGTGGTGGTGTGATCCTCGGCGTCCAGGGTCACCGTCGTGCCGGCCTCCGCCGCGGCCGCGCAGATCGCGTGCGCGTGCTCCAGCGCGAGTTTCTCGTCGATCCGCTGACCCAGCGCCGACAGTTTCAGGCTCACCTCGGCCACCGGGGTCAGGCCCGCCTCGCGCAGCCGGCCCAGGACCGTCACATACTCCTGGCGGACCGCCGCCGCCTGCTCCGCCGTCCGGGTGTCCCCCCTCAGGTGGTCGAGCGTCACGGCGAGACCGTCGTCGGCGAGCTCCCGGCTCACCCGCAACGCGTCGTCTGCGCTGCCGGCGATGAACCGCCGCACGAAACCCCTGCTGACAGGTGCTGACTCGGCCAGACGCTCGAGCCGGGACGAGCCGGCCGCGGCGAGAAAGAGGGAACGGAGCATGTGCCGAGGGTAACCTCCGGGCAGGTCGCCAAACGCCGCCGCGCTTCATACATGCCTTACGCGCCAACCTGCGGCTACCGTTGTCGGGTGAACTTCGATGCGTACGCCCGGACGGCAGTCGACCTCGTCAACGCCGGACTGGACGATCTCGCCGGGTTGCGGGCCTTGTTCTCCGGCGAGCAGGGCTACATGCGGGACCAGGTCGCCGAGAAGGACCTGGCCGCGTTCCGCCGCGCACAGCGCCGGCTGCGCGAGGTCTTCGAGTACGGCACGACCGGTCGCGACTCCGAGGCGGTGCGCGAGCTGAACACGATGCTCGAGGCGTACCCGGTGCAGCCGCGCATCTCCGGGCACGACGCCAGCGACTGGCACATGCACGTGGCCAGCCGCGGTTCGTCGGTCAGCGCGGAGTACCTGGCGGGCGCGGCGTGGGGCCTAGCGGTGTGGCTCTGTGAGTACGGCAGCGCCCGTTTCGGCATCTGCGCCGACGAGCGCTGCGGCAACGTCTATCTGGACACGTCGTCGAACAACTGCCGGCGTTTCTGCTCGGAGCGCTGCGCGACCCGGTCCCACGTGGCCGCCCACCGGGCCCGTAAGCGAGCGGCCCTGACCCCCGCCTGAGAGCACCACTGCGCCGCTCGCCACCCCGCCGCAACGCGACGCGCGGCGGGGGGGACGCTCCGGCGACCCGTCTATGCGCGGGGGTTGGTCAGGGTCGACTCGGCCGGGGCCAGGTGGCGGCGGGCGAACTCCAGCGCCTCGCGCAGATCGGCCTCGCGCGCGGCCCGGCTGGATGCCTTACGCGTGTTGATCTCCAGCGCCACCGAACCGGTGAAACCCCGGCCGGCCAGGCTGCGCAGCAGCTCGGCGCAGGGCTGGTTGCCGCGGCCGGGCACCAGGTGCTCGTCGCGGCCCTCGCCGGTGCCGTCGCCGAGGTGCACGTGTTTCAGCCCGGCGCCCATCTTGTCGGCCATCTCGAGCGCGTCGATCCGGGACGCCGCGCAGTGCGACAGGTCGAGCGTGTAGGCGTCGAAGCCGGTCTCGGTGGGATCCCAGCCCGGCGTGTACGGCACGAACCAGCGGCCGGCCATCTTCACCGGGAACATGTTCTCGATCGCGAACGACAGGTCGGGGTGCCGGCTGCGGACCTGCTCCAGGCCCTCGGCGAAGTTGCGGGCGTAGTCGCGCTGCCAGCTGAACGGCGGGTGCACCACCACGGTGGGCGCGCCGAGCGTCTCCGCCAGCTCGGCGGCTCTCGCCAGCCGCTCCCACGGGTCGGAGCTCCACACCCGCTGGGTGACCAGCAGACAGGGCGCGTGGACCGAGAGCACCGGCACGTCGTAGTGGTCGGCCAGTCCCTTGAGGGCGCCGGCGTCCTGGCTGACGGCATCGGTCCACACCATGACCTCGAGGCCGTCGTAACCCACCGTGGCCGCCATTTCGAACGCGGCCGCAGTCGGCTCCGGGAAGACCGACGAGCTGGAGAGAAGCACGGGAACGCGGGAACTCACCAGTCAAGGGTAGCCGCGTCCGGCACGCACGGATATATCACCTCTAAACGGTCAGGGTCCACCATTGGGCGTACGCTGAGCCGGATGAGCCGCACGCAGCCGCCCGCCGAGGTCCCGCTCGACTTCCCTCGCGAGTGGATCGAATTTCTCGATCCCGCCGACGAGCAGCACCTCGTCCGCGCCGACCTTACCTGGCTGCTCTCCCGCTGGACCTGCGTTTTCGGGTCGGCCTGCCGGGGCATCCTGCCGGGCCGGGCGGAGGACGGCTGCTGTTCGCACGGCGCGTTCTTCACCGACGCGGACGACGAGAACCGGGTGAAGGCGGCCGCCGCGAAACTCACTCCGGAGACGTGGCAGCACCACCGTCGCGGGTTCAAGAATTACACCGAGATGGATTCCGTCGACGGGACCAAACCCGCACGGCGTACGGCCACCCGATCCGGTGACGGGCCGTGCGTGTTCCTCAACGACGCGGACTTCCCGGCCGGCGGCGGCTGCGCGCTTCACGCCCAGGCGCTGCGGGACGGCGTGCATCCGCTCGTCTACAAGCCGGACGTCTGCTGGCAGCTGCCGGTCCGCCGGGAACAGGACTGGATCAAAAGAGCCGACGGTACGAAACTGCTGCAGTCCACTCTGACCGAGTTCGACCGCCGCGGCTGGGGCCCGGGCGGTCACGACCTGGCCTGGTGGTGCACGTCGTCACCGGACGCGCACGTCGGCACCGAACCGATGTACGTCACCTACGGCCCCGAGCTGACCGCGCTCATCGGCGAGGCGGCCTACGACAAGCTCGCCGAACTCTGCGCCGCCCGCCTCAGCTCCGGCCTGATCGCCATCCACCCGGCGACCGCCCTGGCCACAGCCCCGAAAAAACGGGGCGGTCGCGAGCCCGCTTCCCCCCGCAACACCTGACCGGGCACCGCACAGCGGGCCCGCCCTCACACACCGGAGAGCTCGTCCGTCAACTCCCGGAGTCGCTGCCGGATCCGAGCGCTGCCACCTCGCGGCCGCTCGCGGTCGGCCAGCAGCCACGGGTCCTCGGCATGCGTGAGGTGTTGCAGGTCGAGGCCGGTGAGGGGCGGCACCTCTCGAGCCAGGGGGCGGGACTCGGCGCAACCACCCGCCCGTCCCCGGCGGACGCGCAGCGGCCTGGAGTGGGCAGCTGGTCGCGTGGCCGGTCGGGGACGGGTCGGGTTCGGTGGGAGGGTTTCGCTCGTACCCTCCAAGGTTCTCAGGGCTCGAACTTGTAGCCCAGACCGCGCACCGTGACGATGTAGCGCGGGGCCGACGGCTCGGGTTCGACCTTGGAGCGCAGGCGCTTGACGTGGACGTCGAGGGTCTTGGTGTCGCCGACGTAATCGGCGCCCCAGACGCGGTCGATCAGCTGGCCGCGGGTGAGGACCCGGCCGGCGTTGCGGAGCAGCAGCTCGAGGAGCTCGAACTCCTTGAGCGGCAGCTGGACGCCGGCGCCGTCGACGGTGACCACGTGGCGTTCCACGTCCATCCGGACCGGGCCGGCGGCGAGCGTCGGGGTGGTCACCTCGGCGGCCTCGGTGCCCTGGCGGCGCAGCACGGCACGGATCCGGGCGACCAGCTCACGCGGTGAGTACGGCTTGGTGACGTAGTCGTCCGCACCGATCTCCAGGCCGACAACCTTGTCGATCTCGCTGTCCCGGGCGGTGACCATGATGATCGGGACGGCCGAGCGCTGCCGCAGCTGGCGGCAGACCTCGGTGCCGGACATCTCCGGCAGCATGAGGTCGAGCAGCACGATGTCGGCACCGGTCCGGTCGAACTGCGTGAGAGCGGAGGTTCCGGTCGCAGCGACCGACACCTCGAAACCCTCTTTACGCAGCATGTACGACAGTGCGTCGGAGAACGACTCCTCGTCCTCGACCACGAGCACGCGGGCCAATGTGGTTCCTTCCGTCGTCGGTGGCAGGGCATATCTGAGTTTTCCGGGTGTTGCGGCGGAGCCGCCCGGAGGACTCAGCGCCCGGCCACACCAGACTCGATCTCAATCGCCGTCGGTGACGGCGAGGGGGCTTCCGGGGGACGCGCAGGTAGGCGCAGGGTGAACGTAGAGCCGTCGCCGAGGGCGCTGGTGACGTCGACACGGCCACCGTGGTTGGTGGCGATGTGCTTGACGATGGCCAGGCCGAGGCCGGTGCCACCGGTGGAGCGGGACCGTGCCTGATCAGCACGGTAGAACCGTTCGAAGATCCGGTCGACGTCCTGCGGAGCGATGCCGATGCCCTGATCGGCGACGTCGATCTCGATCCAGTCGTCGCTCTGCCGCATGGTGAGCGAGACCTTGGTGTCCTCGCCGGAGTACGCGATCGCGTTCTCGACGAGATTGGTGACGGCGGTGGCGATCTGGCTGTCGTTGCCGTACGCCATGGCGCCCTTGGGGCCGTCGTAGACGACCTCGATGTTCTTGGCCGACGACGTGGTGCGGGTCCGGTCCACCACCTCGGCGATCACCCAGTCCAGCGGAACCGGCTCCGGGTCCGGCAGCGGCTCGGCCCCCTGCAGGCGGCTGAGCTCCAGCAACTCGCTGACCAGCCGGCCCATCCGGGCCGACTCGTGGTGGATGCGCTCGGCGAACCGGCGCGCCGCGATCAGGTCCTCGGACTGCGCCTCGGGCGCCGAATCGGGCAGCTGGGTGGCGTCCAGCAGCGCCTCGGCCAGCAGCTGCAGGGCGCCGATCGGGGTCTTCAGCTCGTGGCTCACGTTCGCCACGAAGTCGCGGCGGACGCGGGCCAGCCGGTGCGACTCGGTCACGTCGGCGGCCTCGACCGCGACGTGCGTGGAGTTGAGAGCGACGGCGCGCAGGTGCAGTCCGAGCGGGGCCTGCGTGCCACCGGCGCGGCCTCGCGGCAGGTCGAGCTCCACCTCGCGACGCACGCCTGTGCGTCGCACCTGCCCCGCCAGGGTACGGAGAATGGGATGCGCGGCGATCGTGCCGGGCGCCCCGCCGGAGCGCAGCAGACCCATCGCCCGCGCCGCCGGGTTCACCAGCACGGGGTGATCGTCCGAGTCGAGCACGACGACACCGACCCGCAGTGAGTCGAGACTCTTCCGGCCGAGCCCTTTCATCCCGTTCTTACCTGCCGGGCGGTCATCGTCCGGTTCGATGGCGGCGCTCCCCTCCAGCGGCCCTTTCGGGTCCGTCTCGCCTTGCCGGCGGACCCGGGCCAGAACCAGACCCGCCCCCACACCGACGGCGAGCGCGAGCAGGATGAGGCCGACGGCGTACTTCCATTCCACGCTGCGATCGTAGGGTCATTGTTTACCTGCGCTACAGGGCCAAAAGTACAAATCGGGCCGACGTCGAATAATGTTCACCACTACGCCTGGCGTCGTTCACCGCTGTTCACGTTCGCGCCGCCGGTCACCCATAGCGTGGGGCATGACAACCGGCCGCCCGAATCTCGGGCCGGCCCTGAGGAGCACCGGGATACAGACATGCGCGAGGAGTACCAGGCCGACCTCGTCGAGGTGGGCCGTCTTTTGGTGACCATGGCAGAGGCGGTCCGCGCCGCGCTGCGCAAGGCGACGACCGCGCTGCTGACCGCCGACCTCAAGGCCGCCGAGGCCGTGATCGAGCGGGACGCGGACGTCGACAAGATCTACGAGCAGGTGGAGATCAAGGTCGCCGACACCATCGCCCGGCAGGCGCCGGTCGCGAGCGACCTGCGGCGAGTGATCACCGCCCTGCACATCTCCGCCGACCTGGAGCGGATGGGCGACCTGGCCGAGCACGTGGCGAAGACCGCCGCCCGCCGGCACCCGTCGCCGGCCGTGCCGGCCGAGCTGCGCCCGACGTTCCAGCAGATGGCGGACGTGTCCGACCGGATGGCCGAGAAGCTGATCACGCTGCTCGGCAAGCCCGACGTGGCGCTCGCCGCCGAACTCGAGTCGGACGACGACGCGATCGACGACGCCGAGCGGCACCTCTTCAAGATCATGCTGGCCGACGACTGGCCGTACGGCGCGGAGACCGCCATCGACGGCGCGCTGCTCGGCCGGTTCTACGAGCGGTACGCCGACCACGCCGTGAACATCGGCGAGCACGTGATCTACCTGGTCACGGGAGAAACCCCGGCCGTGCAGAACTGAATCGATCCGCGCCTTCGCACGGCGGCGGATCCGAGGGCCGGGACACCACGGGGGTGTCCCGGCCCTCGTCGTTCGTCCTTACTTCTTGCCCTGGTTCGCCACCGCGGCGGCGGCTTCCTTCGCGGCGACCGGGTCGAGGTACTCGCCGCCCGGGTTGGTCGGGCGCAGGTTGTCGTCCAGGTCGTAGCGCAGCGGGATGCCGGTCGGGATGTTCAGCTTGGCGATCGCGGAGTCCGAGACCTGGTCCAGGTGCTTCACGATCGCGCGCAGCGAGTTGCCGTGCGCGGCGACCAGGACCGTCTTGCCGGCGCGCAGGTCCGGGACGATCTCGTCGTACCAGTAGGGCAGGGCCCGCTCCAGGACGTCCTTCAGGCACTCCGCCTTCGGCAGCAGCTCGGGCGGGAGGTTGGCGTACCGCGCGTCACCGAACTGGGAGAACTCGGAGTCGTCCTCGATCGGGGGCGGGGGCACGTCGTACGACCGGCGCCAGAGCATGAACTGCTCCTCGCCGTACGCCTCGAGGGTCTGCTTCTTGTCCTTGCCCTGCAACGCGCCGTAGTGGCGTTCGTTCAGCCGCCACGAGCGCTTCACCGGGATCCAGTGACGGTCGGTGAGGTGCAGCGCGATCTCGCTGGTCCGGATCGCGCGACGGAGAAGGCTGGTGTGCACCACGTCGGGCAGCACGTTCTGCTCCTTGAGCAGCTCGCCACCACGACGGGCCTCGTCCTCACCCTTGGCGTCCAGGTCCACGTCGACCCAGCCGGTGAAGAGGTTCTTGGCGTTCCACTCGCTGTTGCCGTGTCGCAGCAGCACCAGGGTTCCAGTCATGCCCTCATCTTCCCCCCAGCCGGTGTCTCACAGATCACGAGGGCTGGAAAGTCGGTTGCGCCGCCTCCTAGGTTGTAAGGGAGCAGAGCTAGATCACTACTTACGGGGGCGTCGTGTCAGGTTGGTTGCGTCAGGCCGTCGGCGGCCTGCCCCGGCAGTTCTGGTTCCTCTGGACCGGGACGCTGATCAACCGGCTCGGCTCGTTCGTGGTGCTGTTCCTCAGCATCTACCTGACCAGCGACAGGCACTTCACCCAGAGCCAGGCCGGTCTGGTCCTCGGCTGTTACGGCGTCGGCGGCGCGATCGGCACGATGACCGGCGGCGTCCTGGCCGACCGCTGGGGACGCCGGCCCACCATGCTGACCGCGCAGTTCGGCGCCTCGGCGCTGATGCTCACGCTCGGGTTCGCGCACTCGTACTGGCAGATCGCCGCCGTGACGTTCCTGCTGGGCATGTTCGCCGAAGGCGTCCGACCGGCGTTCTCCGCGATGATGGTCGACGTCGTTCCCGAGCACGATCGGGTACGGGCGTACTCGCTGAACTACTGGGCGATCAACCTGGGCTTCGCGCTGGCGGCGGTCGCGGCCGGGTTCGCGGCGCAGTTCGACTACCTGCTGCTCTTCGTGGTCGACGCGGGGACGACCTGCCTCACCGCGATCATCACGGCGATCTTCCTGGCCGAGACGAGGCCGGCGCGGACCCGTACCTCCGGGGTCGCCGTCCCGGCCGGCGGCATGGGCACCGCCCTGCGCGACCGGGTGTTCCTCGTCTATCTGCTGCTCAGCCTCGCGTCGGTGCTGGTCATCCTGCAGCACACGTCGACGCTGCCGCTCACGATGCTGGCCGACGGGCTCACGGCCGCCACCTACGGCGCGGTGATCGCGGTCAACGGTGTGCTGATCGTTCTCGGCCAGCTTTTCGTGCCCAAGCTGATCGAGGGCAGGGACAGCGCCCGGGTCCTCGCGCTCGCCGCGCTGATCATCGGCATCGGGTTCGGGCTGGTCGCGGTCGCCGACACCGCCTGGGTTTTCGCGCTCACGGTCATCGTCTGGACGCTCGGCGAGATGCTCCAGTCCCCCAGCAACGCGGCCACCGTCGCGGCGCTCTCGCCACCCCATCTCCGCGGCCGTTACCAGGGATTGAACTCGCTCACCTGGTCGATCGGAACGGCCCTCGCCCCGATTCTCGGCGGCCTGCTGCTGCAGAAGGGCGGCGATGCGGTGCTGTGGGTGGGCTGTTTCGGACTTTGCGCGATCGCCGCGGTGGGACAACTTCTCTCCGGCCCGGCGCGTGCCCGCAGGACCGCGCAGAGGCGTGCGGAAGAGATCGCGCTCGCCGATCGGGAATTGGCCGCGACAGCGACCGCCTGAAGGCCCACTGAACACATCGGACAGTCTTTATTACCCGAAACTCAGCCGGCGATAACATGTGAACGGGGCATAAACAAAAGCACCGGCGGCGGCGGACGACACCCATCCCCATAGGCGCCGCCCGCACTAACCGCCGGTCTCGGGTCGCGCCGTCCCCCAACGGCTCATGCCACCCGTCCCCAAACGCCGATCCGCGGCGATCATTGCTGATCGACCCGTTCCCCGAACTGACGGTTCGGCGTCCATCGACCACGCTAGTTGGGGCAGTCAAGCCTCACAACCCGTTTCCGTGTCGACATGTGTTCCGACCGTCACACGAACCAACAACCAACCGATCGGACGATCCGCCAATCACTCTTCCGGTGCGCTAAGTATCGGGGAAATTCACTACCTCAATGCCCAGCCGCAGAGAACACCTGATAGAGCATGCATAGATCAACTTCAGGGTCCGGCGCATCTATCCGCTCGTGAACGGTTACGGCGCCGGCCCGATCGACAGCGTCGCGCCGTGGTCGCCGCGCCGGAACTCGGCCGGCGGGCAGCCAGTCGCGTGTCCACGTTCGGCAAGCCGGCGCCGAGGAGAGTGCAGCGCTAAGCGGGCGTATCGCCGCCAGGCGGCTCGGCCAGGTGCTTGAAGGCCTGGAGGTTGGCGACGGACTCGCCGCGCTTGATCCGCCACTCCCATTCGCGGCGGATCGACGAGCCGAAACCGATCTCCAGCATCGTGTCGAACGACTCGTCGGCGTACGTCAGCACCGACCCGAGGATCCGGTCCAGTTCGTCGGCGTCGAGACCGTTGAGCGAGACCCGCCCGGTCAGGTAGACGTCGCCGGCGGCGTCGATCGAGAACGCGACGCCGTACATCCGGGCGTTGCGCCGCAGCAGCCAGGCCCAGAGATCCTCGTGACGCTCGTCGGGGCGGCGCATCACGAACGCCTCGATCCGCAGCGAGTGCTCGCCGACGATCAGGTTGCAGGCGGTCTTCAGCTTGTGGACGCCGGGCAGCGTGACCACATAGGACGACTCGCCGGTCGGCTCCCAGTCCAGCTCGCGGTCGGCGAGCACCTGCTCGATCAGCTTCGTCACCATGCGTACGTCGCCCCCTCCAGCCGTGCCGCGATCAGCGCCCGGTGTTCGGTCACCGCGTCACGGTAGACCCGCAACAGGTTGTCCGCAGTGCGATCCCAGGAGAACTGGGAGGCGTGGGCGGCCGCTCCGGCGGCCAGCCGGTGCCGGAACGCCGGCGCGTCCAGGAGCCGCTCCAGCACCCGCGCCCAGTCCCGGGGGTCGTGCCCGTCGACGAGCACGCCGCTGATCCCGTCCTGGACCGCGGTGACCAGGCCACCGACCGCCGCCGCCACGACCGGGGTGCCGCAGGCCTGCGCCTCGAGCGCCACCAGCCCGAACGACTCGTTGTACGACGGGACGGCGACCAGGTCGGCGGCCCGGTAGAGCGCGGCCAGGCCGTCACCGGTCTGCGGCGGCAGGAACACCACCGAGTCCGAGACGCCGAGCGAGGACGCCAGCTCGATCAGTGAGGACGGCCGGTCCAGACCGCTGCCGCTGGGCCCGCCGCAGATCACCACCGTCACGTCTTCGACCCCCTGCTCGCGCATCGCGGCGAGCGCGGAGATCAGCACGTCGGGCGCCTTGAGCGGCTGGATCCGGCCGACGAACGCGATGATCCGGCCGCGCTCGGGCAGACCGAACCGGGCCCGGTCGGCGACGCCCGGCCGGAACCGCTGCAGGTCGACGCCGGGCTGCACCACGCTGACCCGGTCCGGGTCGGCGTCGTAGTGGCCGATCAGGTCCTGGGCCTCGAAACGCGTGTTCGCGACCAGCCGGTCGGACTCGGCGATGACCTGCTCCTCGCCGATCAGCCGGGCCCGGGGCTCCGGGCGGTCGCCGGCCGCGATGAACTTGTTCTTCACCTTGGCGAGGGTGTGCGCGGTGTGCACATGTGGCACACCCCAGCGCTCCCGGGCGAGCCAGCCCACCTGGCCGGAGAGCCAGTAGTGCGAGTGGATCAGGTCGTAGTAGCCGGGCGGGTGCGCCGCTTCGGCCCGGAGCACGCCGTTCGCGAAGGCGCAGAGCTGCGACGGCAGCTCCTCCTTGTCGAGACCCTCGAACGGTCCGGCGGTGACATGCCGGACGAACACTCCGGGTGACATCTCCACCAGCGGAGGCAGCCCGCTCCCGGTGGCCCGGGTGAAGATCTCCACCTCGACACCCCGCGCCGCCAGGCGTTTCGAGGATTCCACTATGTACACGTTCATCCCGCCGGCGTCGCCGGTGCCTGGCTGCTCCAGCGGGGACGTGTGCACCGAAAGTGTGGCAATCCGGCGAGGGGCGGGCCGCGAGCCGGGCATCGTCAGCTCAACCACGTTGGCTCCCTCCGCTTCTTACCTGAGAACGGTGTGAAAACTTGTTGCGCCAACGTTCATCTTCCCCATCGGCGGAGCGTGAACCACCATGCAGCCGAGCGAGGGTGATCCAAGTCATTGGGGGAAGATCGGTTCATGCAGAACATCGCAGTCGTCACCGGGGCTTCCAGCGGCATCGGCGCCGCCACCGCACGCCGCCTCGCCACCGAGGGATTCCATGTGGTCGCCGTGGCCCGGCGGACCGACCGGCTGGAGGCGCTGGTCGCCGAGATCGGCCCGAACGCGACAGCCGTGAGCTGCGACGTGACGTCGGACGACTCGGTGGCCCGGCTGGCCGAGACGGTGGCCGGCCTCGGCGCCCCGCTCACCCTGCTGGTCAACAACGCCGGCGGCGCCCGTGGCGGTGACTACGTGGCGGACGGCTCGGTCGACGACTGGCAGTGGATGTACGACGTCAACGTGCTCGGCACCCTGCGGGTCAGCAAGGCGCTGCTGCCCGCGCTGGAGGCCAGCGGAGCGGGCACGATCGTGACGATCGGCTCGACCGCGTCGTTCGTGGTCTACGAGGGTGGCGGTGGCTACACGGCGGCCAAGCACGCGCAGACCGCCCTGGTCGGGACGCTGCGCCTGGAACTCGCCGGCAAGCCGGTCCGGGTCGTCGAGATCGACCCGGGGATGGTCCGCACCGACGAGTTCGCCCTGAAGCGCTTCGGCGGCGACCGGGACAAGGCAGACGCCGTCTACGCCGGGGTCAAGGAGCCGCTGGTGGCCGACGACATCGCGGACATCGTGGCGTTCGCGGCGACCCGCCCGCACCACGTCAACATCGACCGGCTGGTGGTGCGGCCGATCGCGCAGGCCGCCCAGCACAAGGTGCACCGGGAGAAGTAGTGGCGTCTCCGCCACCGCGGAAACCGGTCGGGGCGATCACCCGGGGGACGACCAATCCCAACCGGCTGCGTCGCGTCGACAACTTCATGGCGTACCGGTGCGGTCCGGTTTTGATCGAAGCGGCGCAGCCGCTCGTCGTCGACCTGGGCTATGGCGCGACTCCGGTCACCGCGGTGGAGCTCCGCGACCGCCTGGTGGCCGCGGTTCGTGCGGACGTCACGGTGGTCGGTCTGGAGATCGATCCGGTACGGGTGACCGACGCTCAGCCGTTCGCCGATCCACCCCACCTGGTGTTCCGGAGGGGTGGATTCGAGCTGGCCGGGTTGAGTCCGGACGTGGTGCGCGCGTTCAACGTGCTGCGGCAGTACGCCGAGGAGGAGGTGACCGCCGCCTGGCGGACGATGACCGCCGGCGGCGCGCTGCTGATCGAGGGCACCTGTGACGAGCTGGGCCGGATCGCGACCTGGGCGGTCGTCGAAGCGGGCACGCCGCGCACGCTGACCCTGTCGGCCCGGCTGGCGTCGCTGGAGCATCCGGAGGTCTTCGCGGAACGCCTGCCCAAGGCGCTGATCCACCACAACGTGCCGGGTCATCCGGTGCACGAGTTGCTGCGGGCTCTCGGGCGCGCGTGGGAGACCGAGGCCACCCCGTTCGGGCCGCGGCAGCGATGGCTCGCCACGGTACGGCGGATGCGTGCCGAGGGGTGGCCGGTGCTGGACGGGCCGGGCCGGTGGCGGCTGGGCGAGCTGACGGTGCCGTGGCCCGGATCGTGATCCGCTACGTCTCGGTTTTTCGGGACGGCCTCTACGCGAGGACCGTCTTCAGTGCCGCCAGCAGGGCGTCCGCGGTGAACGGCTTCTTCACCAGCAGGGCGTCCTCGCCGACCAGGCCCTTGGTGACGGCGATGTCCTTGGGCAGTCCGGAGATGAAGACCACGCCGAGTCCCGGCCGGAGATCACCGACGGCGCCGGCCAGCTCGCCGCCGCCGATACCGGGCAGGGTGAGGTCGGTGACCAGGGCCGCGATCTCCGGATGGTCACGGCAGACCGAGATGGCCTCCTCGTGATCACCGGCCACCAGCGTCGCGTACCCACGGCGCTCCAGCATGCGGCGCATGATGTCGCGCAGATCCTCTTCGTCGTCGACGACCAGGACGGTCGGCTTCTCGGCGACCGGCGCCTCGGACATTCGTTCCTCCTCGGGGCTGGGGTCGTTCCTCACGCTATCGGCCGATGGGCCCGATGTACGGCGCTTTGCCTATCGCGCCCGTACGACTGGACGCGTCGACGGGATCAACCGAGATGACCCGTGTACAGCATCTTGTTCGGCGAACCGGAACCCGCGTTGCGGACCAGCCCCGACACCGAGTTGTCCACCAGGTCGTCACGCACCTGACGAGGCGTCCAGCCGGGATGCGTGCCGAGCACCATCGCCGCCGCGCCGGCTGCATGCGGCGCCGCCATCGAGGTGCCGCTCATCGTCTTGACGGCGCCGTCCGAACCCTTACCGGCCGACTTGATGTTGACGCCCGGCGCGAACAGATCAAGACAAGATCCGTAGTTCGAGAATTTAGCCCTCTTGTCAGCTTTGTCCACCGCGCCGACCGTGATCGCGTCGGGAGTGCCACCGGGCGACGACTTGCACGCGTTGCGGTTCTCGTTACCGCCGGCGATCACGTACGTCACGCCCTTGGCGATGGACCGGTTGACCGCCGCGTCGAGTGTCTTGCTGACCGGCCCGCCCAGGCTCATGTTCGCCACGGCGGGCAGCTTCGCGTTCGCGGTGACCCAGTCGACGGCCGCGATGAAGTCGGAGAACTTGCCGGAGCCGGAGCAGCCGAGCACCTTGAGGGCGACCAGCCGCACATCCTTGGCGACACCGTACGTCGCGCCGCCGATGGTGCCTGCGACGTGCGTGCCGTGACCGTTGCAGTCCTCGGCGACCTTGTCGTCGCCGACGAAGTCCCAGCCGTTGCGGGCCCGGCCGCCGAACTCGTCGTGCGAGATCCGGATGCCGGTGTCGATCACGTACGCGGTGACGTCCGCCGCGGAGGTCGAGTGGTACGTGCCGGAGAGCTTCGCGGTCCGCTGGTCGATCCGGTCCAGTCCCCACGGGGTCGCCGCGGTGGCCGTGGTGTTCATGACGGCGTCCTGCTCGACGTACGCCACGGCGGGGTCCGCAGCGAGACGAGCCGCCTGGAACGCGGTCGCTTGCAGCTGGAATCCGCGTACGGTCGAGAGGTAGTTCGCGCCGACCGTTCCGCCGTACTCGCGGGCCAGCGCGCGGGCGGCCGGCGGAACCGGGCCGGCCTCGGGCTTGACGACCACGATGTAGCTGCCGGGGACAGCGCCTGCCACCCCGGCTCCGGAGATCACACCGACGGGCGCGGAAGGCACGGCAGCCGCGGGTACGGCTGAGGCGGGCGCAGTGAGTCCGAAAAAGGTGACTGTCGCGGCGGCGATGAGACGGGCGGCCCGGCGGCCGGCGGTACCGAACATGCGTGATCCTCTCGGTCTCGCTCCGGCCCGGGGGCATGCCGTAAGCAACTTGAGGGAAATGGTGAACAGAGAAGAGAGCACTTCCGGGTTCCGCCGGGGTGCGCCGTAGTTGCCGCGGTCCGGGCCGATTCCGATCGGCCGGGATCACACCGGGAACCTCTAAGCCGACCGTGCGGCGGGCCGAACAATCCTGCTGTCAGGACCGCTGCACGCCACCTCAGCAAGGAGAGCGATATGACCACTCTGCTGTCGCCCGAGATCGACACCGTAGGCGAGCTCACCGACCGCTGCGATCGCTGCGGTGCGGCCGCCAAACTGGAGGTCGAGCTGGCCAGCGGTGGTGACCTGGCGTTCTGCGGCCACCACGCCAACCGGTACGACGCGGACATCCGCCGGATCGGACGCAAGATTCGCATCGAGGAAGGCTTCGGCTGGGCGGGCAAGTAACCGCCTGCACAGGTTCGCCGCGTTATGCTCTTTCCCTCACGTCTTGGGGGTATATGTGCATATCGCTGCGCATGGCGTGGGCAGGCTGTCCCGGCTGATCGCCGGGTGCGCCGGAATCACGGTCGCCGTCCTCGGCGCCCTGGATACGCGCACGCTCGACGATGGCGTACCGCCGGAGGGGCTGCTGCCCACTCCGGCGGTCGCGCTCGTTCCGGCCGGGATCGCCCTCTTCGTCCAGGTGATTCCGGCTTCCGGTGGCCGCGCGCGCCGGATCCGCACCGTTGTCGTTGCCCTGCTCGCCCTGGCCGCCGCCGCCCTCGCGGCCGCCGGTGCCAGCGACTTCCCGGCCGCGACGGCCGCCGCCCTGCCGGCCGCGCTGATCGCCGGCACGATCCTGTTCCGAGCCCCGGAAGGTGCGGCGGAGCCCGCGCCCGCGAACAGCACCACGGAGCCCGCGCCCGCGAACAGCACCACGGAGCCCGCGCCGGCGAACACCCCGACCGGCGCCGCGGCGTCCGCACCCGCCGGCCCTACTGAAGTGCGCGATCGGGACGACTTCGCCAGTTCCCTGCTGCAGTCGATGAACGAGGCAGTGATGGTGCTGGACGCGAACTACCGGGTCATCGACGTGAACCGCCGCTGGCGGGAGCTGACCGGGTACCCGGACGACGACGTGGCCCGCGATCCCCCGCCACTTCCTCCACCCGGATCCGGCGGCGACTGGACGATCCCCCGGGCCGACGGCACCGCCGTGCCGGTGCTCGCCACGATGGCCGCCATCCCGGACGCCGCCGGAACGACCCTCGGATACGTCGCCACCTGCGTCGACATCGCCGAGCGCAAGCACGCCGAGGACGCGCTGACCGAGCACGCCGCCGAGCTCGAGCGGGGCAACGCCCAGCTCGCCGCGGCGCTCGCCTTCAAGAACGACCTGACCTCGATGCTGACCCACGACGTGGCGCAGCCGATCAGCTCGATCGCGAGTCTCGCCGAGCTGCTCTCGGCGGACTGGGCGGACCTTCCGGACGACGTACGCCTGGAACTGGCCACGAAGATCGACAAGAACACCCGGCGACTGGTCAAGATGCTGAACGACCTGCAGCTGCTCTTCCGGCTGGACACCGGCTCGGTCACCACCCGGCGGGCACCGGTGCCGCTGCTCGAAGTGGTCCGCACGGTCAGTGCCGCGATGGCCGGCGACCGGGGCGTCGAGATCACCATCGACGAGGATCTGACCGCGCTGGCCGACCGCGGGCATCTGACGGTCGTCGTGGAGAACCTTCTGAAGAACGCGCTGACCCACGGCTCCCCGCCGGTCCTGGTCAAGGCCGACAGGTATGCGGACAGCGTGCTCCTGGTCGTGCAGGACAGCGGTCCCGGCATCCCGGACGACGTGCTGCCCGGCATCTTCGGCCGGTTCATCCGGGGCGCCGGCCTGGGTCTCTTCATCGTCCGGCACCTGGTCGAGGCGAACGGCGGCTCGGTGCGTTACGAGCACACCACGCCGCAGGGCGCCCGCCTGCTGGTGACCCTGGAGCGAGCACCGGCGTGAGCGCGGAGACGACAAAAGGCCGGCCCGAGGGCCGGCCTTCGCTGCGCAGGAGGGCTAACTGCCTCGCTCTTCCTCATTTATCATCCCGTCGCCCCACATGTCCGACTTGCTGGTGTGACCGCCCATCCGCGCGCTCCCGGCCACCCCGCCACTCAGCGGCCCGGGCCCGGCGACCCGCCGGCCACCGCCCGTCTCCTGCGACGCGGCCCGAAGCCCGCTCATGTCCGCCGCGGTCGGCGTGTTGTGCAGCGGGTTGTCGGTGAGCCGGGTGCCGGTCGGGTCGGCGTTGCCGAGGTCCGCCGCGCCGGTGTCCCATCCTGCGCCGGGGCCGGGCGCCGGCTGGGACGCGTTGCGGTTACGGATGCGCTGGGCCACCGAGGCCGGCGATGCGGGGTTCGCCATGGCCGCGTTGCCCAGGAACGAGCGTCCGGTCATCTGCTTGGTGCTGGCGCCGGTCGGAATCGGGCGGCCGCCCAGCACGCCGCTCTCGACCAGCCCCTTGAACGTGGTGAGGTCGGCCTTGAGCCGGCGGTTCAGCGACTCCTGACCGTGCCGATCACTCGGCATCAGGAACGCGATGTCCGCCTCCAGTTGCGCCACGATCTGGGTCTTGGTCTCGCCCATCGGCCGCAGCGTGAGCGTCTCCGCGAGCAGTGGCCCTTCCATCGTCGACCACGAGACCCGCTCGTCCGGCGATCGCTCGATGATCTGGGCGTCGAACTCGCGCCGCTTCCCGTCCACGTCCATGATCCAGTGGGTCTGGTCGGCGCCGATCGCCGTCACCTGCCGGACCCCGGTCATGAAACGCGGGTAGTTCTCGAACGCCGCGAGCTGTTCGTACACCGTGTGGACCGGCGCACTGACCTCGATCGCCTGCTGAACCATGCTCATCGCAACTCTCCCATGCTGAAGTGCTGGCATGACAGAGCGTACGGAGACGAGCACTGGTCGTGTTCAGTTTTACTCAGACGCGACGCAGGTACTGCCAGCGGCCCACCTCGGCGGCGTACCGGGCGTCACTCGCGGGAACCAGCGTCACGGCGGCGTCGCGCAGCGCGTTCACCATGCGCGCGGACGGGCTGCGCCACGCCTCGCTGATCTCCACGGCTGTCCCGGTGGTCCGGCAGGCGCTCGCCAGCGCGGCGACCATCTCCGGGCCGACCACGCCGTCGTCGACACCCGCCTGGGCGAGCAGCGCCAGCGGGCGGGCGAGCTGGGCCGGGACGTACCGGGAGGCTCGCTCGATGCCCTTGACCGTGGTCTCGACGAGCTGCTCGGCGACCTGCTCGGGGGTGAGCGCGCCGGCGTCGAGAGCCGACCGCAGCTGCCGGGCGTCCAGCAGCTCGCCGCCGACCGGGAGCGCGGAGACCGCGACCGACAGCGCGTCCAGCTGGGCCAGGTCGGACGGCAGGGCCAGCCAGCCGTCCGGGCGGATCACCTCGACCTCGGCGGCCACCCGCAGCGTCAGTTCGGTCCGGTGCCGGGCACGGCGGACGGCGTCGGCGTACGCGGTGAGCCAGCCGGTCTCCGGGCCGGCCTGATCGGCGAAGGTCAGCGAGCGCAGACCGGCCCGGTCGGCGGCCGAGACGACCACGCCGACGGCGTCCCGGCCGGACGCGAAGCCGGTGTGCACGTGGGCATCCACCGTCAGATCCAGTGCGCCGACGACGACTGACTCGCGCTCTACCACCACGCTTGCTCCCCGCGTTTCAAGGACGGGGTTCTTCCCGTCTGCCATGAGAGTGCGGGAGCGATGTTGTCGGCCGGGTCAGCGGCCGGTGCAGGTGAGGTGCGTCATCGGCCCCCACCTGCGGCAACCGGGTCGCACCCGTCGGGCACTCCGGCCGGTACCCGTACCCGGGCAGGCTCTTCCCTACCGCGCGCACACGCCCGCGTACGCAGGAAGGGAACGCATGAAGGTCCGACATCCCGGCCGTACCGTGCTCGCTGCCGCCGCCCTGGCGAGCCTGCTGACCTCGGCGGCCGCAGCGCCCGCCGCCGCGGCGACGGGTGCTGCGGCGAAGGTCGCGGTGGTCACCGGCACCGCGAAGACCGGCAGCACGCCTCTGAACATGCGCCGCTCGCCGTCGGCGGGCGCCGAGCGGGTCGGCTCGGTCGCGAACGGCGGGACGGTCTGGATTCTCTGCCAGGCCGCGGCGCAGCAGATCACCGGCACGGTACGCACCACGAACCTCTGGGACCACCTGGCGAACGGTTCCTGGGTCTCGGACGCCTACGTGGTGCGCCCGAGCACCGGCATCCCCCGATGCGCGGCCGCCGAGACGCCCGCCGAAACGCCCGTCGAGCGGGCGCCGGCCATCCCGAAGAAGCTCGCCGGCGAGAGCTGGCGGCTGCCGGTCGGCGCGAGCCTGGTGAGCGGGTTCCGCACGACCGCCCGCCCGTCGCACGACGGCGTCGACCTCTCCGCGGCCCGCAACACCCCGATCGTCGCCGCCGCTGCCGGCACGGTGATCCGGGTGGTCTGCAACGTCTCCGCCGGTTCGTGCGATGTGGACGGCAACCGCACCCTCTCCGGCTGCGGCTGGTACGCCGAGGTGCAGCACATCGGCGGCATCGTGACCCGGTACTGCCACATGGTCCGCCGCCCGTCCGTCACGGTCGGTCAGGCGGTGGCGAAGGGCCAGCAGATCGGGTACGTCGGTACGTCCGGCTCGTCGTCCGGACCCCACCTGCACTTCGAGGTGCACGTGAACGCGGCGCCGGCCACGCACGCCAACGCAGTCGATCCGATCGCGTTCTACCGCAGCCGAGGCCTGGCACTCGGATAACGGGCACTCGGATAACGGGCAACTCGGATATCGGGCAACTCGGACCGGAACGGCCGGAGGCGGCGCCCCGGTGGGCGCCGCCTCCGCCGAAATCACTCGTCCGGGTCGGACTTCTCGAGCATCCGGGTCAGCGCGTGGACCGCGTCCTCGGTCGGCGACGCGGCCTCCCGATTGGCGTCCTGCAGCTCGCGATAGACCTCTTCGCGATGGACCTGCACGTCCCGAGGAGCCTGGATGCCCAGCCGGATGACGTCACCACGGGCCTCGAGAACCGTGATGACGACGTCGTCGCCGATCATCACGCTTTCCCCTGCCCGGCGGGTCAGCACAAGCATCGGGTGCCCTCCTCCATCCACCCCTCCAACCATCCGTCCTTTCGACAGCATGGAACGGACAGCATGGCAAAGGCGCGGTCGCGAAGGAAACGCGACCGCGCCTTGTTCAGGAGGATCAGAACTTCCGATTCATGATCGCCCGGACCGGGTAGCCCGATCCACTCAGGACGACCTGCATGGCGCGCATGGAGTCGCGGTCCACCACGATGGGCGCGAGCAGATTCGCCGTGGTTTCCTCGGTGCCCGCGGTGATGACCGTGAGCAGCAGCAGACGGTCCGGGTCCTTCGTGTTCAGTGCCGCGAAAACCTGGTTCTCGATCTCCGGCGCGTACTCCGGGAAGAACGGCTCCGGCGGCGCGACGAGGAAACGCAACTCCGGGTTGTCGACGGAAGTGAGTGCGAAGAGCAGTCCTTCGTCGTTGAGACGCACCAGAACGAATTCCCGGTGCGCCGGGAAACCCGGCATGGGCACCGCCATCGTGATGGTCGGCAACCCAAGCGACGGGTCGGTCATGGTGGCCTCGATCGGTCGGGACGCGGTGCGAGTAGTCATGGTCACCTCAGGAAATCGATGAGCGAGGGCTGGATCACCTTGGCCGTGGCGGCCAGGGCGGCCTGATACGAGGTCTGCTGGAGCTGCAATTCCATGATCGCCTTCGGCAGGTCGACATCCTCGATATCGGAGAGCTGCGACGACACGGACATCAAGCGATCCTCAGCGGACTGCTTCATCTGGGTAACCCGATTGTATCGGGCACCTACCTCCGAAAGCGTGGAATTCAGGATCTCTGACGCTTTATCGAGATTCTTCAGACCAGCAGTAATACCGGCGCTGTCTCCGTCACGCATGGCATCGGTAAGCCCTTGCAGGACATTGAAGAGTTGCGCTGGATTGGGGTCGGTCGAGCCCGGCAGAGTCTCCGCTCCGAAGACCTCCGGGCCTCGTACGTCGACGCGAACCTTGGCGTTCGGGCCGATCGTCCGGAGCACTTCGCCGTCGGCTTCGCCGGTGTATCCACCGGTCGACCCATAAGCGGCGTTCCCCGGTGTGGCGCCCCCGAATACCGGACGATCCATGTACTTGGTGTTGGCGTACTGGATCAGAGTGCCTTTGATCTGTTCGATCTCGGCGGCTCGAGCCTTGTTGGCCTCCGGAGTGCTGCCGCCGCCGGCGCTGCTCGCCGCCAGGGTCAGTTCACGAACCTTGGCGACCAGGACCGTCGCGTCCTGCAGGGTGTCCTGCACGGTTCCGAGACGGCCCATGGCGTCGTCGGCGTTCGTCGAGTACTTCTTCTGCGCGCGCACCTCGCTGCGCAGCTGGAGGGCGGTCACCGTGCCCGTCGGCGAGTCGGACGGGCGATGCAGCTGCTTGCCGCTGGAGATCTGGTCCTGCGCGGTCTGGGTGCGGCTGAGATTGCGCTGCAGGCTCGCCATCGTCCTGGTGCGGACGCTGCTTTCGGTGACCCGTGGGCTACTGCTCATGAACGGGACTCTCCCTACCTGCCGACCAGGCCGGTCCGGTTGATCAGTTGGTCGAGCATCGAGTCGATCGTGGTGAGGACCCGCGACGCGGCCTCATATCCACGCTGGTACGTGAGGAGGTTGGTCATCTCCTCGTCGAGGTTCACGCCGGACTCCGCGTCCCGGGCGGCGTCCACCTGGTCGGTCACCGCGTTCTGGATGTCCCGCCGGCGGATCGAGGACTGTGCCGCGACGCCGAGGTCGCCGATCAGGGACTGGTACTCGGCGTCGGCGCCGGTCCGCGACGTGGAGAGCTCGGAGATGTCGTCGGCGATCACGCCGTCCAGCACCCCACCCGGGTCGAGGGTCGGGTCGCCGGAGGAGATGGCGAGCTTGTCGGGGTCGGTGACGCCGACCGTGATGTTCGCGGCGGAGAGCGGGTTGGCGTTGCCGGCGACGAAGAAGTTCTCACCGGGGCCGGTGCCGTCGATGCTGTACCCGAGTTTGTGGATGTCGTTCACCGTCTTCGCCAGCGTCGTCGCGACCTTGTCGAGCCGCTCGGACATGGTCTGCAGCGTCCCGCCGCGGGCCAGCATCTCCATCGCCGCGCCCATCGAGCCGCCCGGGCTCACCGGCGACTTGGTGTCGGTGAACCGCAGGTTGACCTCGGTGGTGCCCAGGTCCTCCAGCCGCAGTGCGCCACCGGCCTCGATCTCGATCGGCCGGGTGGTGAACTCGGAGACCAGCGGTGCGCTGCCGACGTAGACGCTGAGCGCGCCGTTCGGCAGGTCGGTCGCGGTGGCGCCGACCATCTCGGAGAGCTTCAGCACCGCCTGTCCCCGCTGGTCCTGCAGTTCGTTGGCCTGCAGGCCGGCCGCGGTGGCGACGACGATCTCCTGATTCAGCCGGGCGATCGTCTCAGCTGCCTTGTTCACCTCGCCGACATAGGTGTCGAGGCCGGCGCGGGTCGCCTGGTACTGGTTGTTCAGCTGCGCCGACGCGTCGTTGAGCGTCGCCGCGACGGTGGTCGCCTGCTGGATCATCGCCGCTTTCGGCGCGGCCTTGTCCGGGTTGGTGGAGACCGCGTTCCAGCCGTCCCACATGTCCTGGAGCCGCGCCTGCAGCGCGGTGTCGCTGGGCTCCGCGAAGGCGTCCTCGATCAGCGCGTACGACGAGGCCCGCTCGTTGTGATACGCCGAGTTCGCGTGCTCGGTGTAGCTGCGCTGGTCGAGTGCGGTGTTGCGGAGCCGCTCCACCGAGGAGACCGTGACGCCGCTGCCCACCGCGGTGGTGGTGGCGTAGACGCCCGGTACGAGATTGGCGTTCTGCGATTGCATCACCACGCGCTGCCGGGTGTAACCCTCGGTGCTCGCGTTGGCGATGTTCTGGCCCGTGACGTCCAGGCCGCGGCGCTGCGCGTACAAGGAGGTCAGCGCCGTATTGAGTCCACTGAAAGTGCTGCCCATCAGATCGCCTCATCAACCAGGCTGGGGCGGCGAGCGCCGCCGGTGACGGTCTGGCCCTGCGGCCCGTACGTTTCCACAGTCTCGGCGAACGCGAGCATGGTTTCGCGAGCCGCGCGCTGTCCGGCCGTGAGCAGGTCACGGTTGACGTCGGCCAGGGCCCGGATCTCCGACGTCAGCAGCAAAAACGCCTTACGGTGCTGGTGCAGCAGGTCCGACCAGGGGTCGGGCGCCGCGTCCGCGAGCTCGCCGAGGGAGGCGTCGGGTGACAGGCCGAGTTCGGCGGCGACCTCCTGCGAGTACGCGGCGCGGATGACCTCGGTCTGCCGGATCTGGTCGAGCACAACCTCCACCTCACGGGTGGCGTGGCTGAGCCAGCGTGACCGGTTGGCGGCGAGGAGCAACTGCTCCTCCTCAAGCTTGAACAGCAGCATCTCCAGCAGCTCACGTGCACGCCACAGGACGCTGGCCAGGTCGGTCAGGCTCACCCGGACCTCCGTGTCGTCTCGCTGTCGGGCTCACCCCCTCGGCGGACCCGCTCATTCGGACAGGTCGGCACATCCGCCGTGCCGCTGAGCGGTTTCCGACGATCGCCCCACCCGCTCACCCGGGACGGGTGGACAGCCGGGCATTCCCCGGTTCGCCCGAAAAGCCCGAAAAAATCTCAGAGAATGCTCATGGCCTCTCGGCGATCGGCCGAAGGGATGAGGCGTAGCACACGGCTCATGGACGGGCCGCTCAGGACCCCAGTCAAGGAGGAGTTTTTCAATGGGTCTTCGCATCAACCAGAACATCGCCGCGCAGAACGCCTACCGGAACCTCTCGGTGACCGACAACCAGATGTCGAAGTCGCTCGAGAAGCTGTCCAGCGGCTTCCGGATCAACCGGGCGGCCGACGACGCGGCCGGTCTCTCGATCTCCGAGGGCCTGCGTTCCCAGGTCGGTGGCCTGAAGGTCGCCGTCCGCAACGCCCAGGACGCGATCAGCGTCGTGCAGACCGCTGAGGGTGCGCTCAACGAGACCACCAGCATGCTGCAGCGCATGCGCGACCTGGCGGTTCAGGCCAACAACGCGTCCCTGGACGCCGAGGCCAAGAATGCCGCCCAGGCGGAGTTCTCCCAGCTCCGCTCGGAGATCGACCGGGTTTCCGACACCACCTCGTTCGGCAAGTCGAAGTTGCTCGACGGCAGCTTCGGCAACACCCAGGGTCTGTCGACGGCCAGCCCGGCGGTGCTCGCCGACGGTGACGCGCTCGGCATCAAGATTGACGAGCTCAACGGTGTCGACGTCTCCGCGCTGGACATCAAGGCGTCGGTGACCGCGTCGGTCAACACGCCGGCGGAGGCCGGCGACACGACCATGGACAGCGCCGTCGCGGATATGAACAAGCAGCTCTCGGACGCTCTCAAGACCGCCGGCTACAACGGCGACGAGATCACCGTCAGCGCCAAGATGGATGCCGACAAGAAGATCACCTGGCAGGTGAACTCGGCCGGCGGTCAGACCTTCAAGACCGACGGCACGGACACCACCATCGTCGCCGCGAGCACGTCGAGCGCCGCGCGGACCGGCGCGACGCCGGGTGACTTCCAGATCGGAGCGAACGCCGACGAGAAGCTGAACATCAGCATCGGAGCCGTCAACTCCCAGAGCCTCGGCCTCAGGGGCCTCGACCTCACCACGGCGGGCACCGCCGCGAGCGCCGGGGTCGACGCCGTCCCGTCGGGCGCGGAGGCGGCGATCACGGCGCTGGACAAGGCCATCACCACGGTCTCCGACCAGCGGGCCAAGCTCGGTGCCTCACAGAACCGTTTCGAGCACACCATCAACAACCTGAACACCGCGGTGGAGAACCTGTCCGCCTCGGAGTCCCGGATCCGCGACACCGACATGGCGCAGGAGATGGTTTCGTTCACCCGGAACCAGATCCTCACCCAGGCCGGCACGTCCATGCTCGCGCAGGCGAACCAGTCCTCGCAGGGCGTGCTCTCCCTCCTGCGCTGATAGCACTCGCAACCGAACAGCCACCGACTACAACTGAATCTCGCGGCGAGACGGCCGAATAGGTGGGGGTAGCCGAGAAACCGGCTACCCCCACCGCGCAATTGTCCTCGGACGAAAGCAGGTTTTCCGTGAGCTCCTCTGTTGACGGCCTCGTCAGTGGAATGCAGACCTCGTCGATGATCAACCAGCTGATGAAGGTTGAGGCGGCGCCGCAGACCAAACTCAAGACCAAGGTCGAGACCGCGCAGACCGCGGTGGCCTCCTACCAGTCGGTGAACGCCAAGCTCAAGGCCGTCAAGTCGGCCGCCGAGTCGATGGCCCGGCTGGAGACCTGGCGGGCGGTCAAGGCCACGTCCAGCTCCGACGCGGTCACCGCGACCGCTTCCGGCAGCGTGTCGAGCATGGCCGGCGCGATCACCTTCAACGTCGACAAGGTCGCCCGGGCCCAGACCTCGGTGCTCAAGGTCAGCACGACGTCGGAGTCCTTCCCGACGCAGTTCTCCATTCAAAAGGGCAGCTGGGCCGACATCGATGCCGACGCCGCCACCGAGAACGACGCCTTCAGCTCCGACGGCACCGCCCCCACGGTCATCGATGTGGGCACGCCGCCCACGGCCGCAAAGGTGGCGGCTGCGGTCAACAAGGCCGACATCGGCATCCGCGCCTACGTCGTCACCACGGGCCCGGACACCGGAGCGCTCCAGTTCACCAGCTCCAAGACCGGCGCCGCACAGGGCTTCCAGATCACCGGTCTGGTGGACTCGGCGAACCCGGGCGAGCAGCTCACCAGCACCTCCTCCCGAGATGCCGTGCTCAAGCTCAACCCGGGTACCCCTACCGAGTACACGGTCACCAGCAGCACCAACACGTTCAACGACGTGATGCCCGGTGTCACGATCACCGCATCCAAGATTCAGACCGGCGTCACGGTCACCGCTGCCTCCGACGTCAGCGCGATGAGCGCCAAGATCCAGGCGTACGTCGACGCGGCGAACGCGGCGTTCACCGAGATCAAGACGCAGACCGCGTACGACGCCGAGACGAGGAGCGGCTCACCGCTGACCGGTGACTTCACCGTGCGGCAGATGAACCAGGCCATGCTCAGCATGATCAGTGGTGGTCTGACGTACGACAAGAAGGTCTACGACGCGAACGGTGAGGTGGCGAGCACCGAGCAGGTGTCCTTCGGCTCACTCAGCCAGCTCGGCATCGAACTGGACGCCACCGGCCAGCTCAGCTTCACCGCCAGCAAGTTCGAGGCCCAGTACGCCAAGGACCCGAGCCGGATCCAGAGCGGCGCGATCGGCTTCGCGAACCAGGTCAAAGAGATGGTCACGAAGCAGTCCAACACCGTGGTCGATGTGATCACCGGCCGGAAGAACGAAATCGACTCGCTCAACGAGCAGGTCGGCAACTGGGATGTCCGGCTCTCCGCACGCCGCATGGCGCTGCAGCGGCAGTACGCCGCGCTGGAGACGGCACTCGGCAAGATGCAGAACCAGTCGACCTGGCTTTCCGGCCAGCTGTCCGGCCTTTCCTGAGACAGGGCCGTCCCTTGAACGACCCGATGTAACGCGGCCAGCAGGACCAGACACCGGCCCTTGACCCGAGGAGACTCATGACCGCGCCCAACCTTCGCGACCGCTACCTGCAGGACTCGATCAACACGGCTTCGCCGGCGAAGCTGCTGACCATGCTCTACGACCGGTTGATCCTCGACCTGGGTCAGGGTGAGGAGGCGATCCGCAACGGCGACCGGGAACTCGGCAGCGCGAAGGTGATGCACGCTCAGGAGATCGTCCTGGAGTTGCGGACCACCCTCGACCTGGAGGCCTGGGACGGCGCACCGGGCCTGGCCAACCTGTACGGCTTCATCCTCACCGAGCTGATCGGCGCCAACATCAGCCGGGACGCGGACCGGGTGGCGAGCTGCCGCAAGTTGCTGGAGCCTTTGCGCGACGCGTGGCGCGAGGCGGCGACGACGACATGAGCACCGAGACGCAGGCCGTGGACTGGCGAGACGCCTGGACCGAAGCACTCAACGAACTCGAGATGGACATCACGGCCGTCGAGGCGATGCTCGCCGACGAGCACCGGCACGCCGAGACGCCGCCGGCCGACCTCTGGAAGCCGCCCACCGAACTCGGCGCGCTGCCGCTCGAGCTCAAGCCCCGGGCCGACGAGATCCTCACCCGGCAGCTCGCCGCGGCGGAGGAGATCGCCCGGCGGCTCACGGCGAACCGCCAGCAGATGTCGATGACGTCCCGGATCGAGACAGGTGAGGCGGTAAAGCGACCCGTATACCTGGACTGCGCGATGTGACCACAGCGTCCCGGAACCCCGGATGGGGGTTCCGGGACGTTTGGCGTGTGCAACCTCTCAGCAACCGCTTGGGACTCAGCGGATCGCGGCTCAGGCCGAACTGCAAGGTACGAGCAACGGATTGCTCACCGAGAAGCCATGGATCGGCGACCAGACGGATCGGCTAGGAGTTCCCGTGTTCGATGACCGTTCGTCGTCCGCGCTGCGTGTTGCTGTCGCGGGCCTCGCGGCGCGGCAGACCGCCATTGCCAACAACATCGCCAACATCGAGACCCCCGGCTACCGGGCCCGTAAGGTCAAGTTCGAGGAAGCGCTGAAGGGCGCCATGGACAACGGCGGATCGCCGAGCGACGTCACCCCGTCCGTGCTGACTTCACTGGAGCCGACACGGCTCAACGGGAGCAACGTCAACCTCGACCAGGAGACGCTGTCGCACATCGATACGACGATGCGCTACAACCTCGCCATCCGGGCGCTCGACGGCAAGTACAGCCTGCTTCGCGAAGCCATCAAGGGGGCGTGACCATGAGTACGTTCAACGCGATCGGGGTGGCCGGCACCGGCGTCACCGTCTACCGCAAGTGGCTGGACGCGGTGTCCGACAACATCGCCAACATCAACACCACCACGCGTACCTCGGAGAACGCCTTCCAGGCCCGGTACGTGGAGGCGCGTGCCGCACAGGACGGCAACGGCGCCGAGGTGGGCGGCATCCAGCTGGGCAGCGCGGAGGGTGTGCTGGCGTACGAGCCGGACAACCCGCTCGCCGACGCCGAGGGCTACGTCCGGCGCCCGGACATCGACATGGGTAGCCAGATGGCCCAGATGATGATGGCGCAGCGCGCGTACCAGGCCAACCTCGCGGTGGTGGACCGGGCTCGCGAGTCGTACTCCGCCGCGATCAACCTCGGGAAGTGATCGTCATGACCTCTCCGATCGGCGGCATCGGCAGTATCGGCGGACTCGGCAGCCTCGGTGGTATCGGTGGCTCCTCCGGCGTCGAAGGCATCTCCGGGCTGGGCGGGTTCAGCGGTGTCGGCGGGATCTCCGGCGACACCGAGACCACCACCAAGGGCCCGAACGCCGACTTCGCGGGCATGCTGGCCCAGGGCCTGGAAAACGTCCAGGCCTCCCAGGCCAAGGCGAGCGACCTGGGCGTACAGGTCGCGAACGGCACGCTGGCCGACCCGGCCCAGTACACGATGGCATCCACCGAAGCCGCTCTGGGACTCCAGCTCACCATGGCTATCCGCAACAAGGCCGTGGAGGCGTTCCAAGAGATCATGAGGATGCAGGCGTGACATGACCGACCGCCTTCCCGCTCCGGTTCGCCGCGTCACGGACACCTTCAAGTCCTTCACACCGGGACAGAAGGCTGTCACGATCTTCGCGGTCATCGCGCTCATCGTCGGTGGCTACTTCTTCGCCACCTGGGCGGCCAAGCCGTCGTACCAGATCCTCTTCAACAATCTGTCCACCAAGGACGCCAGCGCGATCGTCGAGTCCCTGCAGAAGTCAGGTGTCTCCTACGAGCTCGCGAACGACGGCACGACCGTCATGGTCCCCCGCGACCAGGTGAACCAGCTGCGGCTGCAGCTCTCCGGCGAGGGACTGCCCAACGACGAGGGCACCGGTTACTCGTTGCTGGACCAGCAGGGCATCACCACCAGCGACTTCATGCAGCACGCCAACTACCAGCGCGCGCTGGAGGGCGAGCTCTCCAAGACGATCAAATCGATCGACGGCGTCGAGGCGGCCACTGTGCACCTCGTGATGCCTCAGAAGGACGTCTTCACCGACGACCAGAGCAAGCCGACGGCGTCGGTGCTTGTCGCGTCGAAGGGCAACTCCGAGCTCTCCGGCGACCAGGTGCAGTCAATCGTGCACCTGGTCGCGTCAAGCGTCGAAGGGCTCGATCCGACCCAGGTCACGGTTGCCGGCTCGGACGGCCGGATCCTCTCCACCGGCGGCGGCGCCAACATCGCCACGGGTGGCGACAGCGGCGCCGAGGCGCAGACCGTCAACTTCCAGAACCGGCTGAACGCCTCGTTGCAGAAGATGCTGGACAGCCTGGTCGGTCCCGGGCACGCGGTGGTCACCACCACGGCCATGCTCGACTTCGACCAGACCGAGACCCGGAGCAAGAAGTACACCGCCGACCCGGCGACCCCTGCCGAGCAGGAGAGCATCAACACCGAGACGTACACCGGCAGCGGCGCCAATCAGGGCGGTGTGCTCGGCCCGGACAACATCCAGGTGCCGAACAACGCCGGCAGCGGCCAGTACAACAACAAGAACGAGGTACGCACCCGGCAGCTCGACGAGGTCGAGGAACTGCGCCGCAACGCGCCGGGCAGCATCGAGCGGCTCAACGTCTCGGTCCTGCTGGACAGCGCGACGGCCGGTGGCGTGAACCCGGACCAGGTGCAGGAGCTGCTCAGCGCGGCAGCCGGCATCGACGCCACCCGCGGCGACACCATCGCGGTCGCCTCCATGCCGTTCGACACGAGCGCGGCCACCGCCGCCAAGGACGAGCTCGCCGCCGCGGCGTCGGCCGAGCAGGAGGCCAAGCAGCTCACGCTGATCAAGACGGGCGCCCTGCTCTTCGTGGTCCTCGCGCTGATCTTCCTGGCCTGGCGGGCCAACAAGCGGGCCAAGAAACGCCAGCAGCTCACCGAGGAGGAGCGCAAGCACCTCGAGAACATGCAGGCCGCTCTGGAGGCGCAGCGACGAGCCGAGCTGGACGTCACCACCGCCACCGCGATGAACATGCTGGAGAGCCCGGAGGTCGCGAACCAGAACGACGAGGCGCGCGAGGAACGGCACAAGGAGATCGAACAGCTGGTCAAGGAGAAGCCGGAGGAGACCGCCGCGCTGATCCGCAGCTGGCTCTCGGCCGACGCGACGCACTGATCGAACTAGCACCACGACGGTTGAGGAGTATCCGTTGACCACTCCGGGTCTCACCACGCTCTCGATGACGGGTGCGCGCAAGGCCGCGATAATGCTGGTCCAGTTCGGCAAGGAACAGTCCGCCGAGGTTCTGGCGAACATGACCGAGAAAGAGGTCGAGATGCTGTCCGCCGAGGTCGCTCGGCTGGGCAAGCTCGACCCCCATCAGGTCGACGACGTGATGGACGAGTTCTACGCCATGGCGACGACCCGGTACGCCGGGTCGGGCGGCATGGATTACGCCAGGGAGCTGCTGGAGGCGTCGCTCGGCAAGGAACGGGCGGCGCTGATCCTGGACCGGCTCGAGGCGTCGATGAACGACATCCCGTTCAACTTCCTCAGTCACGCGGACCCGCGACAGCTGCTCTCGTACGTCCAGTACGAGCATCCGCAGACCATCGCGCTGGTGTTGGCCCACATACCCTCAGCCCTGGCCTCGTCGATCCTGGCGGGGCTTCCGCTGGAGGTGCAGACCGAGGTCGCGCACCGTATCGCGATCATGGACCGCACCTCTCCGGACGTCATCCGGCAGGTGGAGAACGCGCTGCAGCGCAAGCTCTCCACCGTGCTCCAGCCGGACGAACTCTCCACGGTCGGCGGCCTGCAGCCGCTCGTCGACATCATCAACCGCGCCGACCGCACCACCGAGCGGCTCATCCTGGAGGCGCTCGAAGCGCGCAACCCGGAGCTGGCCGAGGAGATCCGGCGCCGGATGTTCATGTTCGAGGACATCATCAACCTCGACGACCGCTCGGTGCAGCTGGTGCTCCGCCAGGTCGAGCCGGCCGACCTCGCCACCGCGCTCAAGGGCGTGCCGGAGAACGTGCGCGAGAAGGTCACCCGCAACCTCTCCGAACGCGGCCGGGAGAACCTCCTCGAAGAGATCGACTTGCTCGGCCCGGTCAAGGTCAAGATGGTCGAGGAAGCGCAAGCCAAGATCGTCGGCGTCATCCGCACGCTCGAGGACTCCGGACAGATCGAGATCCAGCGTGGTGGCGAAGCCGATGAGCTCATCGCCTGACCGGCCGGTGATCCGCGGGGCGGTGGCCGAGGCGGCCACCGCCGCGCAGTTCTCCGTCGACCTGCGCCGGGACGATCCGGTGCTCGACACCGAGGCCGTCGAACGTGCGAAACAGCAGGCCCGCACCACCGGTTACGCCGAGGGCTGGGCGCAGGGCAAACGCGATGCCGTAGCCGCCGCGGAGGCTGCCGCGGCGCGTGCGGTCGCCAGCGAGGAGGCGTACGAGCAACGCCGGGCAACCGCCCTCGCCAGTGCCGTGAACGCCCTCGGCCGTGCCGTCACCGAGCTGGAGAACCAGCTCATGCCGACCTTCACCGAGCTGCAGGAGGTCGTGCTGGCGAGCGCCTTCGAACTGGCCGAGGCGATCGTCGGGCGTACCGTGCGCGACGATCCGGAGCGGGGCGCCGACGCCGTGCGCCGGGCCATGAGCGCCGCGCCCGAACACGGCAGCGTCTCGGTGAGCCTGCATCCGGACGACTACCGGACGCTGGTCGGCGACGGTGACGCCGAGTTCGACTTCGCGGGCCGGCGGATCAGCCTGCGCCCCGACCCCAGCCTGCAGCCCGGTGACGCGGTCGCCTCCACCGGCACCTCGACCATCGACGCGACGATCGAGTCAGCGATGCGCCGGGCCCGCGAGGCGCTCCGGATCTGAGGCACCCATGACCGATCTCTTCCAGCACCGGCTGCACAACGCCGTGGTCGCGGCCCGTCCCATGGTCAGCGGCCGGGTGACGGGCGCCGTCGGCCTGCGCGTGACGGTGAGCGGGATCGACGCCAACGTCGGTGACCTGCTGCGGATCGGCGACGGGCCGGACGCGGTGCTCGCCGAGGTGGCGGCCCTCGACGGCGAGCGGCTCTCCTGCCTCCCGCTCGGGCCGATCGCCGGGATGGGCGCCGGCACCCCGGCGTACGGCACCGGCGGTCCGCTGCGCGTCGCGGTCGGCCCGGACCTGCGCGGGCGCATCCTGGACGGCCTCGGCCGTCCGATGGACGGTGGCCCGCCGCTGCGCGGCACGATGGTCGAGATCGACACCGCGCCGCCGGCCGCGATGGACCGCCAGCTGGTCGACAAACCCATGTCTTTGGGGGTACGGGTTCTCGACACGCTCGTGCCCTGCGGCCGGGGACAGCGCATCGGCATCTTCGCCGGCTCCGGCGTCGGCAAGTCGACGCTGATGAGCATGATCACGCGGGGCACCTCGGCCGAGCTGAACGTCGTCGCCCTGGTCGGCGAGCGCGGCCGCGAGGTACGCGAGTTCATCGAGCACGACCTCGGCGAGGAGGGCCTGGCCCGCTCGGTCGTCGTGATCGCCACCTCGGACACCCCGCCGCTGGTCCGGCTCCGGGCCGGCTCGGTCGCCACCCGGATCGCCGAGTACTACCGGGACGAGGGCGCCGACGTGCTGCTGATGATGGACAGCGTGACCCGGGCCGCGATGGCGCAGCGCGAGGTCGGCCTCTCGGTCGGCGAACCGCCCGCCACCCGCGGCTATCCACCGTCGGTCTTCGCCATGCTCGCCGCCCTGCTGGAACGCGCCGGCCCGGGCGCGCGCGGCAGCATCACCGGCCTCTACACCGTGCTGGTCGAGGGCGACGACCACAACGAGCCGATCGCCGACGCGGCCCGATCGATCCTCGACGGGCACATCGTGCTGGACCGCAAGCTCGCCACGGCCGGCCACTTCCCGGCCATCCAGGCCCTGGACTCGATCTCCCGGGTCGCCAACAAGATCACCAGTCGCGAGCAGCGGGCGGACGCCACCGAACTGCGCCGCCTGATGGCCGCCCACCGCGAGGTGCGCGAACTCGTCGAGATCGGCGCCTACGTGCAGGGCACCAACCCGGACGCCGACCGCGCCAACGCGGCGTGGCCGCAGATCAGCGCCTTCCTCCGCCAGGACCTCGACGAACGCCTGACTGCCGAGGACGCCTGGGCCCAGCTGAGGGCCCTGATAGCCACCACGTAGCCGTCCGCCCCGAACACGCCTGCCGCGGATTGCGCCCTGCCGTTCCCGCGGTCCGTGGCTCGCAGATCTTGGAAACGCCGAGGCCGGCTGGCGCTCAGTGCGGACAAAACGGGCGCTCGGCAGCACTGGCAACCCGCCGGGCGAGCCGAGCTGGCTCCCAGTGTCGGCAACAGCGCGCTCGAACAGCACTGCAAGCCAGCCCGACCAGCCGGACCGGCCGGACCAGCCCGACCAGCTGGTTCACAGCGTCGGCCCGCGAGCGACGACAACTTTGATCACGCGAACGGGCGAGTGTGACGGGCGTTACGCCGGTTGCAGAGCGGGTGCAGGGGCTCAGCGAATCGGGTCGCACGCCGAAGCGGTCATGTGAGGGCCCTCCCGGCCCCGGTAGGAGGCGAACGTGAACCGCTTGTTCCGACTCGGACCCGTACTTCGTGCCCGCAAGGCGCAGGAGGATGCCGCCCGCGGCGCGGTCATCCAGTCCCGGGCCGAGATCCGTGAAGCCGAAGCCCTGCTCAAACGCCGCCGGCTCGAGCTGATGGGTGCCCAGGCGCCGACCGAGGGCACCGCCCGTGCCATGGTCGCCTCGCTGGTGGCGCGGCAGTCCCTGGCCGCCGGCCTCTTCTCCGCGCAGCGCATGGTCACCGACGCCGAGGATCTCGAACGGGAGAAGATGGCCGCGCTCACCGAGTCCGCCAAGAAGCGGCGTGCGGTGGAGATGCTCGGCGAACGGCACGCCGAGGCCGTCCGCGACCACGATCTCCGCGTCGACCAGGCCAACCTCGATGAACTGGCAGTCACCTCGAAGGCGAGGCAGGCGGCCGCTGGATCCGACGACGGGGGCCTGCGATGACGTCGATGGGTGTCAGCGGGGTCATGTCCCGCGTCGCGGAGCTCAAGGAACAACTCGGGCTCAATCCACCGCCGGCGACCACTGCCGCCGGTGCCTCGGGCACCACGTTCGCATCGGCGCTGGCCGACGCGACGGGCGCCGGCGTCGCTCAGCCCGGAACTGCCGGACCGAGCGGGGCCGACGTCGTCGCGGCGGCCAAGAAGTACCTGGGTACGCCGTACGTCTTCGGCAGTGAGAACCCGGCCAAGGGCCTGGACTGCTCGGGCCTGGTCCAGCAGGCCTACGAGGATCTCGGCGTGCAGCTGCCCCGCAACTCCTGGCAGCAGGCGCGCGCCGGGCGTCCGGTCGCCAGCATCGCCGACGCCAAGCCGGGCGACATCCTCGCGTTCAACTCGCCGGTCGACCACGTGGGGATCTACCTCGGCGACAACAAGATGATCGCGGCGCCCAAACCCGGCGACCACGTCAAGATCCAATCCGTGTACGAGACACCGAGTCACATCCGTCGCGTCCTCGACACCGTTCCCGCCGCCGCCGTCCAGGACATGTCGGCGCTGCGACCGGCCGGCCTGCGTACCGGCAGCGGCGGAGTCACCGGTGTGCCGTACGCCGACCTGTTCAACCAGGCCGGCGCCCGGCACGGCATCTCGCCGAAGCTGCTCGCCGCGGTCGCGAAGGTGGAATCCGGGTACGACCCGAAGGCGGTCAGCAAGGCCGGCGCCCAGGGGCTGATGCAGCTCATGCCGTCGACCGCGCGCGGCCTGGGCGTCAAGGACGCGTTCGACCCGACGCAGGCCGTGGACGGCGCCGCGAAGATGCTCTCCTCGCTGCTGAAGGAGTTCAAGTCGGTGCCGCTGGCCCTGGCCGCCTACAACGCGGGCGGCGGCGCGGTGCGCAAGTACGACGGAATCCCACCGTTCGCGGAGACGCAGGCATACGTCCCGAAGGTCCAGAAAGCCCTGGCCGCGCTCGGCGGCTGATCAATCCCGAACAGGAGAGATGACCCATGCCGACTTCCGTGACGGGTCCCGATCGCCGGCCCACGACCGAGAGCACCCGTCGGACGGCGGGCCGGCGGGATGAGGGAGGCGCGGACTTCGGGTCGGCTCTCTCGGCCGAGATGGGCCGGCCCGGTGCTGACGAGGACAAGGCGGCCGCGGCGGCGAAGGCGTCCCGGGAGGCTGCCGCGGACCGGGTCGCGGACGGCCGTTCGGCGACCGCCGAGCGTGCCGCGAACGATCGGATGGCGGCCGACCGGGCCGCCGCCGCGCGAGCCGCCGCGACGCGGAGCGCCGCTCTGACCAGGGCCGCCTCGAACCGCACCGACGCAGCCGACCGGGCCGCAGCAGACCGCACCGCAGCAGATCGCGCGGCGGCAAACCGGGCAGCGGACCGCACCGCAGCAGACCGCACCGCAGCAGACCGCGCGGCGGCAAACCGGGCGGCAGCGGAGCGCAGCACCCTGGCCCGGGCCGCCGTCAACCGCACCGCCGTGAGCACGCAGGCCGGCCGTACCGCGACTGACCGCACGACCACTGACCGCGCCACCCTCGATCGCACCGTGACCGAGCGCCCGACAACCGCCCGCACCGCGACCAACCGTGCCGCCGGCGGTGTCGCCGAGGAGCGGGCGCCCGGCCGGCCGGCCGCCGCCAAGGGCACCGGCCAGGACGCCGACCAGGTCACCGACACCGCCGCCACTGCCAAGGCCAGCGCAACCGGCGACGCGACCGCGTCCCCCACCGCCGGGACCGAGACCGCGGACGGCGCGAGCACCGAGACCGAGACAGCCGCCACCACCGCAGCCGAGCCCGGTGTTCTCGCGGCGATGACCACCATGGCCGCGCCCCAGCCGATTGCGACCCCGGCCGAGGGCGGCGAGGACGCCACCGCGACGGCAGCCGGTGCCCTGTCGGTGACCGGAGTGGCAGCCACCCCGGTCGGCACGGCCGCATCCGCCGCCACCGCACCCGCCGCCACCGCACCCGCCACCACCGCATCCACCGGTGCCGCACCCACCACCGTCGACGCCCAGGCGCCGCAGAACGCCGCACCGGCCGGCGCCGGCGCGGCAGCGGGACAGGCCCTCGCGGCCGGGCCGGTCCCGGCGGACACCGCACCGGGTCAGGCTGTGCCGCCGGCCGGAACCGCAACCACGGCTGATCCGGCCGCGACAGCCGCGGTGAGCCCGGACGCGGCACCGACGGCTGCTACGGCGGCTACGGGCGCGGCCACCGTGACCGGCGGTCAGCCGGCCGAGGCCACCCCGGCCACCGCCGAGACCACGACACCCGCCACCGGGGAGAACGCCACGGCCACGCCCGGGGCCGAGGCGGGACCGGTCGATGACGCCTCCGCCGCGAACACCGGCGGCGGCACGGCGGACAGCGGCGCCGGCAGCGACGGAACCGGCGCCGAGCAGTTCGGTACTCCGGAGACGGCCACCACCGACGGGACGGCTCCGGCTGCCGGTGGTCCGGGTGCGCTGCCCACCGGCGTACCCGATGGGGGGTCTCCGGTTGAAACGGGCGTGCCGGGGGGCGTACCCGCTGGTCCGGCTGGTGTGACGGGGCCGCAGGCCGCGGCGCCTGCCGCAACCACCGCGCCGGCCGCGGATGTTCCGGCGCCGCCGCCGTCCACGCCGATCCCCGGCCCGACGGCGAACCAGCTCGCGATGCGGATCGTTCCGCTGCGGCTGGACGCGGACGGCGTGCACCGGCTCACCGTGCACCTGCATCCGGTCGACCTCGGACCGGTCCAGGTGGTCGCGGAGATCCGGAACGGCGACATCTCGGTGCAGCTCTCCGGCGGCACCGAGGCCGGCACCGAGGCGCTCCGGTCGTCCCTCGACGATCTGCGGCGCGAGCTGGAGGAGTCCGGCTTCGGGAACTGCACCCTTGACCTGCGTCAGGGCACCGCGCAGCAGCAGGCCCGCCAGCAGTTCGCGGAGGCCGGTGGACTCGGCCGCCGGGGCGGTGCGGCGGCCGGCGGCGCCGCGGACCTGCCGGCCGAGCCGGCGCCGAACGCCACCCGACGGACCGTCCCGGCCGGGCGCGTGGACGTCGAGGCCTGACCTCGGCACACACGACGACCACCCGCAGCAGCACGCGGGTGGTCGTCGCCGGTTCGGACAGCGGTCAGGGCGATGGTGGTGCGGGGTCGGTCGGTTCCGGTGTGACAGGCGTGGCCTCCGGGTCCTTCCGGTAGCCGGCCATGATGAACCGCAGCGCGGCCAGCAGCAGCGCGGCGATCGGCACCGCGATCAGGAACCGGATCAGCACCTGCACGAAGTCGAGCTGGTCGAAGAGCAGGCGGTACCAAGCCGGCGCGCTGATCAGCAGCGCGAACAGCAGAACCGACGGCCGGATCATCGCCGGTTGGCGCGGGTTCCCCGGCGCGGTGAGGCCGCGGACGGCATCACCTCGGCCGCGATCCGGGCGCAGAGCATCGCCGCCCAGGCGTGCGGGGTGGCCGGCTTGCCGTCCAGCGAGAAGATCGGCACATCCAGGCCGAGCACCGAGGCCGGGTCGGCGGTGAGCTCCACGCTGTGCACCACGAGCGCCTCCACGTCACCGAGCCCGCGCAGGTGACGGGCGGTGTCAGCGGTCTTGCGAGTGGCGTCGACGACGCCCCACAGCGCGGTGGCGCCGAGCGCGTCGCACATGTCGTTCACCCAGAACGGGTCGGTGCCGCCGACCGGCGCGTCGATCACCACGATCCACGAGTGGTCGGCGTTCTGCAGCTTGTCGGCGCGTGACTCGGCAGCGCCCCGGCTGGAGATGAGCCGCGACGAGTGCAGCCCGGTCCCGGCCGTGGAGGGGCCGGCCAGCAGCAGGTGGCTCTGATCCACGTGCACCTGTTCGAGCAGCATCTTGGCGATCGGCACGGCGGTGTGCACCTCACCGGCCAGGACCAGGATCTCGCCGGGTCCGTCGGGGATGCCGGGTGCGGCAGGCCGGGCGGCAAGGACGCTGAGCACCCCCGCGTACGTGTCACCGCCGGTGATCTGGCGGGCCATCTCCTCCGGCATGCCGACCGCCACCAGGTTGCGCTGCACCGCGTCCAGATCACCGGAGCGCAGGGCGGGAACGGGCGCCGGTGGCGCGACGGCGACCGGCGGAGCGGCCGGGGAGACCGGTTCGGGTGTCTCCTCCAGCCCGTAGACCTCGTCCGCGGAGCGCACCGGCGCCGGGCTGAACGGCGCCGCGGTCGCCGCCCGGGGTGGCACGGCGGTCGGTTCGGAGGTGCGCAGCGGCGCCGGCGCGGTGGCCCGGGCCTGCGCGGACATCGCCGTGCGGATCGGCGCGACCGGCTCCGGCATGTGCGGCATCGGCGCCGACGTCATCGGCATGCCGGGCATCGGCGCCGACGTCATCGAGGCCGAGGTCATGGGCCCTGATGTCATCGGCGCCGCCATGCCGCGGGGCGACCCGGTCGGCGGCATCGGCGCGGCCGGCATCGGGGCCGGCGAGACCTGGGCCGCGGCCGGTTGCAGCGGCTGCGGGGGCATCGGCGTCTCCTTCTGCGCTGCCGCGCCCGGCCGGGCCGGGAAGCTCGGCACCGTGGGCAGCGCGGCCGGCAGTGGCCGGTTCACCGCTGTTCCTCCGGCGGCGGACGGGCGGAACGGCCGTACCGTCGGGGTGTCCTCCCGGGTCTCGTTCTGCCGGGGCCGGGCCGCCGCCCGCGGTGGCCCGCCGCCGCCCGGATGGCTCGCGACGTCCAGGCCGGCCATCAGATCCGCGAAGGCCGCCCCGGTGTCGCCCAGCCCGGCGGCCCGGCCCTCACGCTGTGCGCGCAGGTCCGGGGCCTGCCCCGGCTCGGTGGTCACCCGGTCCTGGGATTCGGCCTGTTCGAGCAGGCGCTCGAAGTTGTTGGGTTTGTTGCCGGCAACGGTTTGTTGCGCCATGTCATCACTGTCCTCGGTCGGATCCGGTACCTCGACGGAAAGCTCGTAGTGCTGCTTCGCGAAGAAGCCCCCGATACCACCGCTTCGTACCTTGTCGGCGGAAATGATCTTCACGCCGGAGCCGTACTCGTCACGAACCTGAGCCAGCAACGGCTCGATGGTCGGCCCCTCAAGCAGCACCCGCGTAGGCACCGTTCACCACCCCTATCGTCTCGATCTGTGCGGTGGAACCAGAGATTTCGCTGTACGACAGCACCTGCACCCGGCGGGAGCCGGCCCGCAGCAGTCGCATCAGTGGCAGCCGCAGTTGTGGGGAGCAGGCCAGGACCGGGTTGAGGCCCTGCTGCTCGGCGGCTTCGGCGAGCCGGCTGGCCTCGCTGACGATCGCCTCGGCACGCATGCCGTCGATCGCCATGAAGGCGCCGGTGTCGCTGGGCCGCAACGACTCGAGCAGGCTCTGCTCGAGCATCGGGTCGAGCGTGATCACGGTGAGCCGCCCGGCCGTCGTGTACTGGGCGGCGATCGCCGGGCCGAGGGCGCCGCGCGCTGCCTCGACCAGGCTGTCGTGGTCGTTCGTCGACTTGGCGCGCAGCGAGAGCGCCTCGAAGATCCGGACCAGGTCCCGGATCGGCACGCCCTCGTCGAGCATCGCCTGCAGCACCTTCTGGATCTGGCCGAGGCTGAGCAGGCCCGGCGTCAGCTCCTCGACCACCACCGGATGCGTGCGCTTCACCATCTCGGTCAGCGCCCGGACGTCCTCGCGGCCGAGCAGCCGGCTCGCGTTGGTCCGGACGATCTCGGCGAGGTGCGTGATGATCACCGAGGCCCGGTCCACCACCGTCGCTCCGGAGAGCTCGGCCTGGTAGTGCAGTTCGGCGGGCACCCACTTGCCGGCCAGGCCGAAGACCGGTTCCACGCCGGCCCGTCCGGGCAGCGCCTGCAGGCCCTCGCCGATGGCGAGCACCGCCCCCGGCGGCGCCTGGCCGGTGCCCGCGTCCACACCGGAGATTCGGATCGCGTACGAGGAGAGCGGCAGGTCCAGGTCGTCCCGGGTGCGGACGGGCGGCATGATCACGCCGAGCTCCATGGCCATCTTGCGGCGGAGCGCGCGGACCCGGTCGAGCAGGTCCCCGCTGCTCGCGTCGACCAGGTCGACCAGGTCCGGCGCGAGCGCGAGCTCCAGCGGGTCGATCCGCATCTCGCCGAGCAGCTGTTCCGGCGAGTCCGGCGCGGGCATGTCGACCGCCTCGGCCGCGATGGCCTCCTCGGCCGTCTCCGGCACCGGCTCCTTCACCCGCTGCGCGATCGCCAGGACCGCGCCACCGACCAGCAGGAACGGCAGTTTCGGCAGGCCCGGGATGACGCAGAGGGCGAGCGCGGCGCCACCGCCGATGCGCAGGGCCAGCTTGTTCTGGCTGAGCTGGGTGGTGACGCTGGAACCCATGTCGCCGGAGGTGGCCGACCGGGTCACGATCAGACCGGTGGCGACCGAAAGCAGCAGCGCCGGGATCTGGGAGACCAGGCCGTCGCCGATGCTCAGCATGCTGTAGTGGTTCATCGCGTCGACCGGGGCCATGCCGGCCTGCATGATGCCGATCGCGAAGCCGCCGACCAGGTTGATGACGGTGATGATGATGGCGGCGATGGCGTCGCCCTTGACGAACTTGGAGCCACCGTCCATCGCGCCGTAGAAGTCGGCCTCGGAGGAGACCTCCGCGCGGCGCTTCCTCGCCTCCGACTCGTCGATCAGGCCGGCGTTGAGGTCGGCGTCGATCGCCATCTGCTTGCCGGGCATCGCGTCGAGGGTGAAGCGGGCGCCGACCTCGGCGACCCGCTCGGCACCCTTGGTCACCACGATCATCTGGACGATCACCAGGATCGAGAAGATCACCAGCCCGATCACCAGGTTGCCACCGACGACGAAGCTGCCGAACGCGTGGATCACCTTGCCGGCGTCACCGTCGCGCAGCACCAGCCGGGTCGCGCTGATGTTGAGAGCCAGCCGGAACAGCGTCATGACCAGCAGCAGCGCCGGGAAGACCGCGAAGTCCAGCGGCTTCTGGACGAACATGGAGATCAGCAGGGTCAGCAGGGCTGCCGTGATGTTCACGGCGATCAGCAGGTCCAGAAGGAAGGTCGGCAGCGGTACGACCATCATGATGATGATGCCGACGACCCCGACGGGTACGGCGAACTTGCTGAGGCTCTGCTTCTTCACGGCACCTTCCGAGCATGGGCAGTCCGGGCGATGCGAAGCCCCCGGCGATCACTCGCCGTGTCACTGAGGCCGCTATGGCACCGCCACGCACCGATCTTCCCTGCTCACCGACCGCGATGTGAGGAAATCTCCGGAATTTTCCGTTATGCCACAGGAACCCCGTCAGTTACGAGCCGACACGCCGGAGTGTCACACCGCGACAGCGTTCGGACTCTGGTGCAGACCGGCCGCCGAGCCCTTCGCCTTCAGGCTCATCACGAACGCCAGCACCTTCGCCACCGCGCCGAAGAACTCGGCCGGGATCTCCTGGCCGATCTCGCAGCTGTCGTGCAGGGATCGGGCCAGCGGCACGTCCTGCACCATCGGGACACGGTTCTCGGTGGCGATGTCACGGATCTTGGCCGCGATCGGTCCCTTGCCCATCGCTATCACGCGCGGGGCGCCCTTCTCCGGTTCGTACCGCAGAGCGACCGCGACGTGCACCGGGTTGACCACCACGACGTCCGCGGTGGGCACGTCGGCCATCTGCCGGCCGCGCGCCATCGCCATCTGCCGCGCCCGGATCTGACCCTTGACGTGCGGGTCGCCCTCGGTGTTCTTGTACTCCTGTTTGACCTCCTCCTTGCTCATCCGCAGCTGCTTGTTGGTGCGCCGCTTCACCACGAAGTAGTCGGCCGCCGCCATCACGATGCCGGCCGCGGCGGCGGCCCGGATCAGCGAGATCGAGGCGTCACTGACGATCTTGAGGGTGGACGCGAGCGGCAGCTGACCGGCCTGCATCAGCTTCGGCACGATGTCCTTCATCGTCATGTACAGCACGCCGGTCAGGACACCCGTCTTGACCAGCGCCTTCGTCGCCTCCCAGAGCGACTGCGCACCGAACATCCGCTTGATGCCGGGCAGCGGGTTGAGCCGCTTGAACTGCGGCTTGAACAGCTTGGTCGCCACCCGGATGCCGCCCTGCGCGCCGGCGCCCGCGACGCCGACCAGCATCATCGTCAGCGCGAGCGGCAGCACCGCCCACACCACGCCGGTCAGCGCGTCCTTCATGATCGCGATGGCCTTGCCCGGGTCCGGGTTCTGCACGGTGTCCGGGATCTTCTGCATCAGGGCCTGCGCCTGATCCATCGCCTTGCTCAGAGTGCGCGGCAGCATGATGCTGGCGGCCAGGATGCCGAACCAGGCGCCGAGGTCCTGCGTCTTGCCGATCTGGCCCTCTTGCTTGGCCTTCTTGAGTTTCTGCGCTGTCGGTTGTTCGGTCTTCTCGCCGGTCATCTCACCTCCCCGGGTCAGCCGCCGCCGAGGCGGACGACGACCGTGACCGCCTTCTCGACGAGGACGTTGAGCACGGCCGGCAGCATCGTGATGGCGAGGCCGGAGAGCGTCACCACCAGGAAGATCTTCACCGGGAATCCGAGCTGGAACGCGTTGAGCGCCGGCGCCACCCGGTTGAGCAGGCCCAGCGCGACGTCGGCGAGGAAGAGCACCGCGATCAGCGGGCCGGCGATCTGCAGCCCGGCCAGGAACATCTCGGCCACGCCGCGGACCAGCAACTGGGTCGAGGTCTCGGTGTTGAACCCGGTGTCCAGCGGCATGGTCCGGAAACTCTGCAGGAAGCCGCGCAGGATCAGCTGGTGCCCGTCACTGGCGAAGAGCAGGGTGACCGCCACCAGGTTGTAGAACCGGCCGAAGATCGAGCTCTGGCTGAGCGACAGCGGGTCGTAGGCGGAGGCCAGCGTGAGGCCGCCGAAGAGGTCGAGCAGGTCACCGGCCGCCTGCAGGGCGGCGAAGAGCATCAGCGTGATGAAGCCGAGCGTCGCGCCGACGAAGAACTGCAGAGCCGCGCTGAAGATCAGATCCTGGGTGTCCAGGCTCGGCACGGTGTCCCGCAGGTAGGGTGCCATCGGCAGCGTCAGGCCGACCGAGAGCAGCGCTTTGACCTGCACCGGGATGAGCCGCGAGCTGAACGGCGGGCAGAGCATCATCCACGCGCCGGTACGGACCGTTCCCAGCATGACCGCCAGGAACTCCGCGGTGGCGACTTCGAAATTCATGACCTCAGTACGAGCCCACCAGCGCCGTGATGATCAGGCCCCAGCCGTCGACCAGCACGAACAGCAACAGCTTGAACGGCAGCGCCACGGTCACCGGAGGCAGCATCATCATGCCCAGCGACATCAGTGACGCCGACACCACGAGGTCGATGATCAGGAACGGGATGAAGATGACGAACCCGATGATGAACGCGGCCCGCAGCTCGGAGAGGACGAAGGCCGGGATCAGCGTGGTCAGCGGGACGTCGTCCATGTTCGCCGGCTGCTCCGCGCCGGAGACCTTGACCAGCAGCGCGACCTCGTCCTCGCGGGTCACCTCGGACATGAAGTCGCGCAGCGGCTCCACACCGTCCTGGAACGCCTGTGACTGGGTCTTGTCACCGGCCAGGTAGGGCTGCACACCGACCTCGTTGATCGACGAGACGGTCGGTCCCATGATGAACAGGCTCAGGAACAGCGCCAGCCCGGCGAGCACCTGGTTGGGCGGCATGGTGGTCAGGCCGAGCGCGTTGCGGGTGATGCCGAGGACCATGAAGACCTTGGTGAACGACGTGCAGAGCAGCAGCAGCGCGGGCGCCACCGAGAGCGCGGTCAGACCGAGGACGATCACCAGGGACGAGGCCGGGCGGGACCCGTCGGGGTTCGTACCGTTGATGTTGAGGTTGATCGAGGGTGGGGACGGCGGAGCCGGCGCCCGCGCGACCGGGCCGTGCATGATCGGCGCTTGCGCGATCGGGGCCTGGGCGACCGGGGCCTGCGCGACCGGGGCCTGCGCGACCGGAGCCTGGCTCGGCATGGCGGACACCGCTCCCGGCAGGAGCACCAGGGCCAGCCCCGCCGCTGCCATCAGGAGCAGGATCGCGCGTCGCATCATCGCCTCGCAGTTCGCTCGGGCCGTGCCGTTCGCTCGCGAAGGACGTCCACCGCCGACATCCAGGTCCGCGGTGAGAGCAGGGAGCCCTCCAGCCGCCCGCCGGTGGCCGCCGGATGCCGTCCGGGAAGCTCACCGCCGTCCAGGTCGACCGGGATGTGCTCCTCCTCGGGCTCGGTCAGGAACGCCTCCAGATCGTGCTCGACGAGGAGGCTGACCTCGGTGTCGGTGATGCCGATGACGAGCGCCCGGTCCGCCACCCGGACCACGGCCACGGCCGCTCCCCGGCCCACCTGCTGAGTGCCGAGCACCGCGAGCGCGTCGTTGCCGCGCAGACCGAACGGCCTCCGGATCACCCGGGCCAGCCCCCACATCATCAGCAGGACGACCAGCAGCGTGACACCGACCTGGAGCAAGAGCGGGAACACGACGGCGACTCCTACTCGGCGCCGGGCGCGACGATCTCGGTGATCCGGATGCCGAAGTTCTCGTCGACCACCACCACCTCGCCCCGGGCGATCAGCCGGCCGTTGACCAGCAGATCCGCCGGGCTGCCGGCGGCCCGGTCCAGCTCGACGATGGCGCCCGGGGTCAGCGACAGCAGCTCCCGCACGCTCATCCGGGTCCGGCCCAGCTCGGCCGAGACCTCCATCTCGACGTCGTGCAGCATGTCCAGCCCGCCACCGCGTCCGCCGCCCATCACGGCGGCCATCCGGGGCGCCTGCTGGGCGAGTCCGCCGGCCGGGTCCTCGCCGGGCCACGCGCTCAGCGCCAGGGCGACGACGGCGTGCATCGCTTCCTCGTCGCGCAGGGGCACCGCGACCGCGCCCTCCTTCGCGGCCAGCGCGCTGAGCGCGACCTCGGGGTCCATCAGCTGACCCGGATCGAGCACCACCGGGCCGAACACCCGGGCCGCCGCCTCCAGCGCCGGCCGGACCGCCGCGGTCAGGTCCAGCTCGCCGAGCGGGCTCTCCCGCAGCGCGTCCGCCAGATCCTGCCCGACGACCACCACGACCTCGCCGGACGCCGCGCCGGTGAAGCGCGCGGTGACCGCCTGTCCCTGGATCACCGTCGACTCGTCGGGAATCAGCGGATCAGCGGCGAACAGTGCCCGGCTGGTGGGAAGGACGGCCAGCGCGGCCTCGGCGGCGTTCCGGGCGAGCGCCAGCTGTGGCGCGGTCATGGTGGGCGCTGTCATTGGGGGCCAGACTCCTTGGACGAGCTCTCGTGGGGCGACGGCACGACGAGACAGGCCAGCCGGGCGCCCTGGTTACCGGGAACTGCATGAGCGAAGACGATGTCGTTGACGGTCACCTCGAGCGGCCGGCTGGTCGCGTGTCCGAGCGGCACGACATCCCCGGGGCGTAGATCCACGATGTCATCGGTACGCATCCGAATGGGCTGGAATCGCACTGCTACGTCGATCGGAGCTGCGGAAAGTCCGGCCGTCAGGTTCCGCAGCGCGCGATCCTTGGCCTGCCGCTCGGCCGCGCTGAGCACGATCGTCTCGGTCTTGGACAGCACCGGCAGGATGGTGTTGAACGGCAGGCAGAGCGTGGAGATGCACTCCTCCGCACCGATCTTCATCTCGAACGACGCGATCACGACGGCGTCGCCGGGCGCGTGGGCCCGCAGGAACTGCGCGTTGTACTCGATCTCCTTGAGATGCGGCGCGATGTCCACCAGCGTCTCGAAGCCGTACCGCAGCTCGCCCAGCATCCGTTCGACCAGGCTGCGCAGCAGCGGCATCTCCACCTCGGTCAGCGGCCGCTCCGGCTGGGTGCCGCCGGGTCCGCCGAGCATGTGGTCGATCGCGGTCATCACCGCCGACTGCGCGATCTCCAGCAGCACCGTGCCGGGCAGCGGGTCGAGGGTGACCACCGCGATGATCGTCGGGTTGGCGAGCGCGGCGACGTACTCGTCGTAGTTCAGCTGCTCGATGGAGATCAGGGAGCAGTTGCTGACCGCCCGGAGTCTGGTCGTCAGCAGGGTTCCGCAACTGCGGGCGTACGTCTCGAACGCGATCTGCAGCGTGCGGACGTGCTCGCGGGACAGCTTGATCGGCCGCCGGAAGTCGTACGGCGCGGGCCCTCCGCCTTGGCCGCGACGTGACATCTTGCCGGGGGAGCGGGCGGCGGAGACCGCGGAGGACGACTTGGTCACGTCGTCCTCATCGGCTCAGTTCGCGAGCCGCTGAGCCGAGGCGACGGTTTATGCCTGTTTACGACGAATGGGCAGGTCCCCGTGGGGACCTGCCCATCCGTGCCGATCGGTTACTGCGTGACGAAGGAGGTGTAGTAGACGTCCATCACCATCTCGACGTCGTCCTCGGTGTAGGCCTCCTTGAGCTTCTCCAGGAACTCCGCCTTGACGGCGTCCCGGCCCTTCTCGGTGGAGAGCTCGGCGACCTCGAGGCCGGTGTAGGTCTCGATCGCGATGTTCAGCGCCTCGTTGATGTCGACGGCCTCTTCGCCGCCGGCCTCGGTCTGCTGGAGCGCGAAGCCCATCTTGAGGTAGTGACCGTCGGCCAGGTTCACCGTGATCGTGTTGTCCAGCGCCGTGACGATGCCCTTGACCGGCTTCTCCTCGACGGCCTCGGCCGAGTCACCGCGGAGCATGAAGAACGCTCCGGCACCGCCACCACCGAGCACGACCAGCGCGATGGCCACGATCATGATCAGCATCTTGTTGGACTTCTTCGGCGCCTCAGCGGCGGCGGTGTCCTTCTCGTCCTTGCTCATATCGGAACCCCTCTCGTCAGTCGTGGTCAGTGGTGGAGTCGGTGGTGGTCTTCTCGGCAGCCTTGGCCTCGGCCTGAGCCTGAGCCGTGGTCTGGCCGTTGTGCAGCTTCGCGTCCGAGCCGGCCGCCGAGGGCAGCAGCGCCGCCTGGTCGGCGGTGAGCGTCGTCAGGACGACGACGTCCACCCGGCGGTTCTGGGTCACCGACCGCGGGTCGGCCGGGTCGATCAGCGGCTTGGTGTCGGAGAAGCCCACCGCGCTGAGGCGCTTCTTCGGGATGTCGTGCTCCGTGAAGAACCGGACCACGGTCGAGGCACGAGCGGACGAGAGCTCCCAGCCGCTCGGGTAGTACGTCGTCTTGCTCTTGAGCTGGTTGGTGTGACCGTCCACCTCGATCTTGTTCGGCAGCTTGCTGAGCGTCGGAGCGATGGCGTTGAGGATCTTCTTGCCACCGGTCTGCAGCTCGGCGCGGTTGCCGGCGAACACGACCTCGTTGGTCACGATGGTGACGATCAGGCCCCGCGAGTCGATGGTGAACTTCGCGTTGCCGAGCAGCTTGTCCGAAGCGAGGGCGTCGGAGATCTTGTTCTCGATCTTCTTGAGGTCCTCGGCCTCCTTGGCGGCCTTCTCGGCGTTCGCCGAAGCGTTCTTGCGGTCCTCGGCCTTGATGGCCGCCTGCACCGCCTCGATCTGCTTCTGGTTCAGGCCCTCGGTGCCCGAGGTGCCGTCGCCGGGGTTGGAACCCGGGTCGATCTGCACCACCTGGGCGTTGTTGGAGGCCCCGTCGAGCGGCGCCGACTGGCCGGTGAAGGCCACGCTCTCGGCGCCGAAGCCGGCGGAGAGACCGGCTGCCAGTTCGGCGAACTTCTTCTGGTCGACCGTGCTCATCGAGTAGAGAACAACGAAGAGGGCGAACATCAGAGTGAGCATGTCGGCGTACGACACGAGCCAGCGCTCGTGGTTGACGTGCTCCTCGTGCTCCTCATGGGGCTTCTTGCGGCGTCCGCCGCCACCACCAGCACTCATCTAGGTCAGGCTGCCTTCTTCGTCGACGCTGCGGCTTCGGCCTTCTTCATCTCGTCCGGCGGGAGCAGGCTCCGGAGCTTCTGAGCGACCAGACGCGGGTTCGAGCCCGCCTGGATCGCCAGCACACCGTCGATGACCAGCTCCATCTCCTCGGCCTCCACCGCGCTCAGCCGGCCCAGGCGGGCGGCGATCGGCAGCCAGAGGATGTTCGCGCTCAGCACGCCCCACAGGGTCGCGACGAACGCCGCGGCGATCGAGTGACCGAGGGTGTCGGGGTTGTCGAGGTTCTCCAGCACGTGCACCAGGCCCATGACCGTGCCGATGATGCCGATCGTCGGGGCGTAGCCACCCATGTTCTCGAAGAACTTCATGCCGGCCTTGTCGGCCTTCTTCTTCGCGGCGACCTCGGCGTGCAGGATGTCGTGCAGCTCGTCCGGGTCGGTGCCGTCGATGGCGAGCTGCAGACCGCGCTTGAGGAACGGGTGCTCGACCGTCTTGACCGCGTCCTCGAGGGCCAGCAGGCCCTCGCGGCGGGCGCGCTCGGCCAGCTTCACGACGCTGTCGAGCAGCTGCGTCGGCGGAGTGACCTTGGTGGTGAACGCCTTCTTGAGCGACCCGACGACGCCCGAGGCGTCCTTCATGACGCCACCGGCCATGGCGGCCGCGAAGCCGCCACCGAACACCAGCAGCATCGACGGGAGCAGGATGATCGAGGCGGCGTTACCGCCCTCCAGCATCTGGACAACGAAGACGATCACCAGTCCGGCGACCACCCCGATGATGGTAGCGAGGTCCATCAGCGTTCCTTTCGGTGCAGCGGGAGCACCTTGGCGTCGATCTCGTCATCGGCGGAGGACGAGGTGGCGGAAGAGGAAGAAGAGGTGGTCGGCAGCTCGGTCTCCATGCGGCTCGCCTGGGCGATCAGCGAAGCGCGGTAGTGCCGAACCGAGTCGACGAATTCGGGGACGGACTCGGAGATGATGTACTTCGTGCCATCCACCAGAGTCACGACCGTGTCGGGCGTGCAATCGACGCGCTCGACCAGATCCGGGTTCAGTGCGAACACCGAACCGTTGATGCGGGTTACGAGAATCACGACTTCCGTCCTTGGTCTGTCTTGGCTGGTGGGGCCCTCCGTGGCCCGTCACTAGGTACTTCGGCGCGACCTCGGTTGCCGATGAGATCGAGCCGGTCGCTGTTCGGGTGCGAAGCTCGCTGCGGTGACCGGATCTCCGGGCGTACGACGGCGGCCGGGACAGGCACGAATGCCCGCCCCGGCCGCCGGCCGGAAACCTGGATCAGCGCTTCATGCTGACGAGCTCCTGGAGGATCTCGTCGGAGGTGGTGATGATGCGGGAGTTCGCCTGGAAGCCGCGCTGGGCGACGACCAGGTTGGTGAACTCCTGTGCGAGGTCGACGTTCGACATCTCCAGCGCGCCGGAGATGACCTGACCCATGCCGGCGCCGCCGGGCTGGCCCACCTGGGCGTACCCGGAGTTGACCGATGTCCGGTACAGCGAGTTGCCGACCTTCTCCAGGCCCGCCACGTTCTTGAACGTGGCCATGGCTACCTGGCCGAGCGTTTGCTTCAAGCCGTTGCTGTAGACGCCGATGATCTCGCCGGTGTCGGAGACGGTGTAGGAGAGCGAGGTGAGGGCACCGGCAGTCTGGCCGTCGGTGTCGAACACCCGGGCGTCGCTGAGCCCGGAGTACGAGGTCACGTCGGTCATGTCCATCTTGTAGCCGCCGATATCGATCTGGCCGAGGTTGTCCAGACCCTGCGGTTTGCCGGCCGCGAAAGCGAGGTCGACGGACGTGCCGACGGTGTTGTCGACCATGTTGCCGTTGCCGTCGTCGATCTGGACCGGCTCACCGAGCAGCTGCACCCGCCACTTGGAGGTGTTCGCGGCGTTGTCGTTCTCGGTACGGGTGAACTTGGCGGTCACCGTGTGCGTGTTGCCCTGGTCGTCGAAGACCTTCACCGGGATCGACGTGATGTAACCGGGGAGGCTGTTGCCGGTGTCCTCCACGCCGTAGTTGTCCGGGTTGTTCACGTCCGGGATGTTGTCGCTGCTCAGGTTGCCCTTGAGCGTGACAGTCGTGGTCTTCTCCGGCGGGATGGTGGCGCCCAGCGGCATCCTGATGTCGCCCGGCTTGCCCGCCGCGTTGACCTTGCCGTCCTCCGCGGTCCAGCCCTGCACGGGCTCACCGGTCGTGGTGGTCAGCGTGCCGTTGGCGTCGAAGAAGAACGACCCCGCCCGGGTGTAGAGGTTCTCGTTGCCGCTGCGGGTGATGAAGAAGCCGTCACCCTGGATCATCATGTCGCCGGACTTGCCGGTGGTCTGCGCCGAGCCCTGGCTGAAGTTCGAGGTGATGCCGGCGACCCGGACACCGAGACCGACCTGCGCGGCGTTGGTGCCGGCCTGACCGTTCTGCGGTGACCCGGCGGCGCCCATCATCTGGCTCAGCGCGTCCTGGAACTGCACCTGGGACGACTTGTAACCGACGGTGTTCACGTTCGCGATGTTGTTACCGGTCACGTCGATCATGCGCTGATGCGCGTTGAGGCCGCTGATACCGGAGTAAAGAGAACGCAGCATGGAAGGAGGTTCCTTTTCAGTCGGATGAGCCGGGCTGGGCGGTCTGTGAGATTTCCGTGACCTTGGACAGCTGCACATCCGTGTTCCCGACCTTGAGCGTCGGTTCGCTGTCGCCGTTGAGCTTCGCGGAGCTGATGACACCGGTCTGCGTCGCGCCGGTGTCGTCCATGTACGTGACCGTCTTGCCGATCAGGGCGCTGGCGCCGATCATTCGCTGCGACTGCAACATGCTGATCATGTCTTCCAGCTTCTCGACCTGCGTGAACTGGGCGGTCTGCGCCAGGAACGCGGTCGAGTCGGCGGGTTTCGTCGGGTCCTGATACTTCAGCTGGGCGACCAGGAGCTTCATGAAGGTGTCCTTGTCACCGAGCGACTTGCTCTTTGATTCAGCGGCTTGCTTCGCCGCGGTGGCGGCCGCCTTGGCGGCATCGCTCGGACCGCCGATCGGTCCGGAGGTCGACGAGGTCATGACATCTCCCTGTCCTCTGCAAGCTCAACCTAAGGTTCGGCCCCCTCCTGGAATTGCTTAGGGACAAATTCGCGGGCCCGCCGAATCGGCGGGCCCGCAACGAGAGATCTTCAATGTTGAGCCTTAGGGTCAGGGTGCGAGCGACAAGCTGAGCTTGCCCTTTCCGTACCGGCTGACCTCACACATGAGGTCGAGACGGCGCCCGAGGGCGAGCAGGACGGCACGCGCGTCGCCGGGCAGTTCCATACCCGGGTAGATCACTTGGTAGAGCTTGACGTGCGGCGCGCCCTCCTTGTTGAGCAGGCTGGTGAAGACGTTGCAGAGCTCGAAGACGTTCTCCGCGAGGTTGGGGAAGAGCTGCTTCTCGTCGATGCTGTCCTCGGCGGCGCCGGCCGGCAGCAGACCGAGGGCCGCGCCGGCGTTCGCCGCGAGGCTCAGCTGCATACCGAGGACTCCGTAGATCTTCTGACTGGCATCCGTGAAGATCGCGACTGTCGCGGTGGTGACCTCCTCCGCGCTGAGCGGGTCACCGGTGCTGACGATCACCTCACGGCCGAGAAGATCCTCGAACAGGTTACGTACGGCTAGAGAGCCGGGAAGTACCGAGACGTCTGACATGTCTTAATCATCCCAAAATAGGAGCGAAAACCTCATCGAATCGCTCAGCTGTGAAGGGTTTGACGATGAAGAATTCCGCCCCCGCGCCCTCGGCGGCGGTCTTCATCTCCGGTGTGCTCTCCGAGGTCACGAAGCCGAACTTGACGTTGTTGCCGGCGGCGCGGAGCTGACGGAGCACTTCGATTCCCGTCATGTGCGGCATGTTCCAGTCCGAGATGACCACGTCCGGTTTCTCGGAGTTGACCATCTCGAACGCCTCCTTGCCGTCGGCGGCCTCGACCAGGTCATGGTCGCCGAACCCGGCCTGCCGCAGGGTACGGACGACGATCTGCCGCATCACCCGGCTGTCGTCGGCGATGAGGATCTTCATTCGCCCTCCTCCTTTGTGTCGGCGCTGCTGTGCCACATCGAAATGGACACCGGTTCTTCCTCCCAGATCCCGTACACGCCGCTGATGCGCGTGGCGTTCGGGTAGCGCGCCGAGGACTCCGGCGCGAGCACCACCTGGGGAAGCGACAGTTGTGCGCCGGACGGCAGCATCGCTTTGACGTTGCCACCGACGATGTTGGCGAGTTCGCCAAGGGTGTCCGAGATGTCTTCTTCGCTCACCTCGTCCAGCTCCATGGCCAGGAAGGCAGCCGCCGCACGCTGCGCGGCGGCGCGTGAGGAGGCGAACACGACGTGCCCGCTCCAGGATCCGGTGATGGACACCGAGGAGTGCACCTCGGAGGGCTGGTTCTCGTCGTACGTCGGAATCAGCGGGCTGATGCCCTCCGGGTCCAGGTACGACTCCCACACCTGTTCCACCATCTCGGCGAGGTCGCTCTCGTTGACCTCGACTTCGACGCTCATGAGTTCGCTCCGGTCGGGACGAGGCCCAGCAGGGCCAGCTTTTCGATCATCGCGCCTTCGGTGAAGGGCTTGATCACATATTCGTGGGCACCCGCGGCGAGTGCCCGGACGATCTGGCTCTGTTCGCTCTCGGTGGTGACCATCACCAGGGTCATCTCCCGCAGGCGCGGGTCGGCCCGGACTTTGGTGACGAACTCGAGCCCGTTCATGTTGGGCATGTTCCAGTCGATGAGGGCCAGCTCCGGCACCTCGGTCAGCTCGGCCAGGCGGTCCATCGCCTCCTGGCCGTCACCCGCCTCGACCGCCTCGAAGTTGAGCTTCGTGACGATGCGCTTGAGGATCATTCGCATCGCTCGGGAGTCGTCGATCACCATGGCGCGCATCGGCGTCATCCCCTTCTCGCGGCGCCGGCGGCCACCGCGTTACGAGTTCGGTAGGCAGAGGTGCGGCCGGCGGCCACGCGCTCGTAGTTGTCGTCGATGCCGATCGTGGTCTCGGCGGCGCCCAGGAAGAGCAGGCCGTCCGGTCGCAGGATCTTGGCGGCGTTCTGCAGCACCTGCCGCTTCGTCGCCACATCGAAGTAGATGAGCACGTTCCGCAGGAAGATCACGTCGAACGGCTGCATCGGCGGGAACGGCGCGGTGAGGCTCATGTGCTTGAACGTCACGTTCTTCCGCAGCGCCGGGATGATTCGCCAGTGCGCGCCGGCCCGTTCGAAGTACTGCACCAGCTGGGTCGCCGCGAGACCGCGGTTCACCTCGACCTGGCTGTACTCGCCCTTGGTCGCCCGCTCCACCATCGCGGTGGAGATGTCGGTTCCCATGATCTCGTAGGACCAGCCCGCCGGCAGGGACTCCTGCAGCGTGATCGCCAGGCTGAACGCCTCCTGCCCGCTGGAGCTCGCAGCGGACCAGAACCGCAGCTTCCGCACCGAGGCCCGCGACTTGATCAGCTCCGGGAGCACCACGTCGGTCAGCGCGGAGAACGGCTCCCGGTCCCGGAAGAACGACGTCTCGTTGGTGGTCAGCGCGTCGATGATCTTGCGCTGATGCTGTGGGTTGGGCCGCCGTTGCAGATCGGCCAGGAACTCGGCGACGTTGGCCGCCCCGACCGCGCGTGCGACGGGGATCAGCCGCGCCTCGACCAGGTACTCCTTGCCGGGGGCAAGCACGATGGAGGCTTCCCGGCGTACCAGGGTGGAGACGAAATTGAAGTCAGGTTGGGAGAGGGTCATCGTGCCACCGCCGGCGAACGTCCCACCCGTACGCGGTTGAGCAGCGCTCCCGCGATCCGGTCCAGAGGCAGCACCTCGTCCGCCAGGCCCGCACCGACCACGGCGCCTGGCATGCCCCAGACCACCGAACTCGCCTCGTCCTGTGCCAGCACCTCGGCGCCCGCGTCTCGTAGCACCTTCGCACCACTCCGTCCGTCTTGTCCCATTCCGGTGAGCACGGCCGCGAAGACCGATGCGCCGTACAGTGCGGCCACCGAGCGGAACATCACGTCCACCGCGGGCCGGCATGAGTTTTCCTGTGGAGCGCCGCTGAGCTGGGTCAGCGTCGCGGTCCCCCGGCGAGTGAACACCAGATGGCGGTCACCAGGAGCGATGTAGACCGTGCCGGGCGCGAGCTCCATGCCCTCACCCGCCTCCAGCACGCGCAACGGCGTGCTGCGGTCCAGCCGTTCGGCGAACATCTTGGTGAAGACCGGCGGCATGTGTTGTGTGATCACAATCGGCACCGGCAGATCGGCCGGGAGCCCGAGCAGCACCTTGGTGAGCGCGTCCGGGCCGCCGGTCGAGGAGCCGATGGCGAGCAGGTCGATCCGTCCACCGGGCGCCGCGCGCCGTGGCGCGGCCGGCCGGGCCGGTGGCGCTCCCGCGGGAGCCGCAAGCCCGGGTCGTCCGGGCGCCGGCGGCGGCGGTCCAGGACGCAGCGGCGCGACTCCGGGACGCGTCGGGGCTGCCGGCGGACGCAGCGGCGGCGATCCGGCCGCCGGCCTGCGCCGGCCGCCAAGAGCCTGGATCTTGGGTACGAGTTGCTCGCGTACCGCCGCGATCGACTCCTTCACCGAGCCCACGTTGCTCGGCTTGGTGACGTAGTCGGTGGCGCCCGCGGAGAGCGCCTCCAGCGTGGCCGTGGCCCCCGACGCGGAGAGCGTGCTGAACATGATCACCGGCAGAGTCGCGTGCCGTTTGCGCAGCTCGCGAACGGCTTCGATGCCATCCATCTCGGGCATCTCGATGTCCATGGTGATCACGTCGGGCTTGAGCTGATCGATCTTGGCTTGGGCCAGCAGGCCGTTGGCGGCCGTCCCGACCACCTGGATGCCCGGCGCCTCCCCGAGAGCGTCGACGATCAGCCGACGGACCACTACGGAATCGTCGACGACGAGGACCGAGATCATTCGACCACTCCCTTCAACCAAGCCAGGCCGGACCGAGCGCGGCGACCACCGGCGCGAGCAGCCGGTGAGCCGTTGCGGTGTCCAGCAGATCGCGGACCACCAGCGCCTGGACGGCGCCGCTGAGCATGTTCCAGACCCCACCGGCCCGGTCGGCCAGTGGAATGCCGGCGGTGTCGACCGCCTGGACCAGCAGCATCTGCGCCGCCGCCGCGGTGCGCACCCGGTCGGAGAGGTAGGCGGCCCAGGAGGCCGAATGCACGGCCGGCGACCAGCCGGCCGTGTTGCGGCGAGCGTCGTCGGCGGAGGTGAGCACCCGCTCCCGGTCCTCCGGACGCAACGTCCGCAGCCGATCCAGCAGGGCCGACACCGTGTAGTGGTGCGGGCCCAGGTCGATCGGGGCGCCGGCCGGCAGCTTCTTCACCGCCGCCACCCACCCCGCGCCGAGACGCCGGCGGCTCTCCTCGTCGAGCACCTCCCGCAGGTAGCTGCCGACCGCCGCGTCACAGAGCAGCGCGGTGGCGGCAGCCGCGTCGTCGGACTGCCGGGCGTCGCGGCCCTTGCCCTCCCACGTCCACGACATCACGTCGTACCGGATGCAGGTCAGCAGCGCGTCCACCGAGCCGATCGGCGCCCGTTCCACCAGGGAGAGGTTTCCCGCCGGATCGTCCTTCGACATGCCCTTCAGCGAGGGCATCCGGCGGGCGGCGCTCTCCACCTCCACCCAGAGCGGTCCTCGTACGCCCTCGTCAGGGAGCTTCTCCGCCAGGACCGGAAGATCGTCGGCCTGCAGACGCAGCGCACGCAGCAGCACCTCGGCCGCCGCTGACCCGCCTTCGAGGCGGGTCAGATCGAAGCCCAGGACGGGTGCGCTGACGAGGCTGTACATCAGATGGTGGCACGCGCCGTGTCGACGGCCTGGTTGACGTCGAGAGCCAGCATCAGCCGGCCGTCGAGCTTGAAGGTCCCCACGACCAGCTCCCGGGTCGGGCCGCTGAGCGTGTCCGGCGGCGGCTCGAACGTCTCGTCGTCCAGGTCGACGACTTCACCGATCTTGTCCACCAGCAGGCTCACCGGCTCACCGTCCCCCCGCAGGATGACGTTCATGACGGGACCCTGCAGCGCCTTGCGCGCCAGTCCCAGCTGCACCCGCAGGTCCACCGCGGCGATCACCTGACCGCGCAGGTTGAACAGGCCGCCGACCGCCGACGGCGCGAGCGGCACCGGCGTGTACTCGTTGAACGACAGCACCTCCTGGACGGTGTGCACCTCGACGCCGAAGAGCTGCCCGTCCACCTCGAAGGTGGCGAATTGGCGACTCGCCATATCAGGCCTCCACCAGCATGTCGTCCATCGAATCGCTGTAGAAGTTCGGGTCGGCGGCGAGGATCGCCCGGCGCACGTCGAGCAGCTCGGTGACCCGTTGCTGGATCACCGCGGTGCCGACCAGGCCGTCCTCCTCGGCCTCCCGCCGTGCGGTCGTCGAGTTCTCCGCGATGTCCACGATCCGGTCCACCACCAGCGCCACGCTCTTGCCACCCTCGCTGTAGACCACGACCGAGACGGTGTCGCCCTCCAACTCCTCGCCGTACGCGCCGAGCAGGTGCGAGAGCCGGACCAGCGGCAGGATCTGCCCGCGGTACTGGACGACCTCGCGGGAACCGGCGTGCTCCAGCCGATCGCGCGGGAACTCCTCGAGCCGCGTGACGGTGTCCAGCGGGATCGCGACCCGGCGCTCGCCGACCGCGGTGACCAGCAGGCGCTCGGTGCCGCCGGCGGCCTGGCCGCGCTTCTCGACCACGTTCTCCCGCTCCGAGTCGACGGCCAGGTGCGAGCGACGGGCCAGCGCCGGGACGTCGAGGATCAGGCCGACCTTGCCGTCGCCGAGAATGGTGGCCCCGGCGTACAGGCCGATGTCCTTGAGCCTGGTGCTGAGCGCCTTGACCACGACCTCCTCGGTGTTCAGCACCCGGTCGACGACCAGGCCGAACCGCCGGCCGTCGGCCTGTAGCACCATGATGTAGACGCCCTGGTCGCCGCCGACCTCGAAGCCGAGCGCACGGTCCAGCCGGACCAGCGGGAGCAGCTTGCCGCGCAGGCGGTAGACAGGCGCGCCCGAGGCGTACTCGACCTTGGTGGTGTTGCCGTCGATGAAGACCAGCTCGAGGACCGCGACCTGCGGCACCACGTAACGCTGGTCGCCGCAGTCGACGGTGAGCGCCTGGATGATGGCGAGCGTCAGCGGGATGGTGAGCCGCCAGACCGTACCCTCGCCCGGGGTTGAATCGACGCTGACCGCGCCACCGATGTTCTCGATGTTGGTCTTCACGACGTCCATACCGACGCCGCGGCCGGAGACGTTGGTGACCTTCGCGGCGGTGGATTACCCGGGCTGGAAGACCATCGCCATGATGTCGCGCTTGTCCATGTTCGGGATCTGGTCCGCCCGGAGCAGCCCGTTCTCCACGGCCTTCTGCGCGATCCGCTCGACGTTCAGGCCGGCGCCGTTGTCGGCGACCTCGACCGCGACGTGTCCACCCTCGTGGTACGCACGGAGCGTGAGCGTGCCCTCCGGGTCCTTGCCCGCGGCGATCCGGCGCTCCGGCTCCTCGATGCCGTGGTCGACCGCGTTGCGGACCAGGTGGGTCAGCGGGTCCTTGACCGCCTCCAGCAAGCTCCGGTCGAGCTCGGTCTCCTTGCCCTCCATCACCAGCGCGACCTGCTTGCCGAGCGAGTTGCTGAGGTCCCGGACGACTCGGGGCAGCTTCGACCAGATGTGCTCGATGGGCTGCATGCGGGTCTTCATGATGCCCTCTTGCAGCTCACTGGTGATCATGCCGAGGCGCTGGGCGCTGCGGACGAGCGTCGCGTCGCCGATCTCCATGACGCCACGGACCAGCTGGTTACGGGCGAGCACCAGCTCACCCACCATGTTCATCAGGGTGTCCAGCAGATCGACGTCGACACGAATCGCGCTGTCCGCGATGCTGCGCTTCGGCGCCTGCGTCTGCAGCGCCTCGCTGACCGCGGCCGGCGCTGCCTTGCCCTCCTCGAGCAGGATCGTGCCGAGCTTGCGCTCGTCGCCCTCGATCTGCTGCTGCAGCGCCGAGGTGACGTCGTTCGGCTGCGCCGCGCCGGCCTCGACCAGGATCTGGCCGAGCGGCTGGCGCTGCTCGGCGACCGGCTCGGGCGCGGGGCGCGGGGCGGACTCGTCGAGCTGGACCGGGGTCTCGCCCTCGGCAGCCGGCGCCGCCTCGGCGGGCGCCTCGGCAGCCTCCGCCGCGGGTGCGGCCGGCGCGGCCGGCGCGGCTGCCGCCGGCGCGTTCATCTGCGCGTGGATCCGCTCGATGGTGGAGTCGATGTCGATGCCCTCTTCCGTGTTGTTCTCCTCGATGGAGGACAACAGGTTGCGGACACCGTCGATGGTGACAAGCAGCACGGTGATGGTTTCCGGGGTGACCGGCTGGACGCCGTCACGCAACCGGGACAGCAACGACTCGCCCGCGTGGGCCAGCTTCTCGAGGCGGCTGAAGGCCAGGAACCCACTGGTGCCCTTGATCGTGTGGATCGCCCGGAAGATACGGGAGATCAGGTCACGCGAGTCCGGTTCCTGCTCGAGAGCTACGAGATCCCGGTCGATCTGGTCCAGGTTCTCGTGGCTTTCCATCAGGAATTCGCCGACGATCTCGCCAAGGTCTTCCACGACTTACCTCCTGCTCGGCTTCACAGCCCTCATCGACGTGTGCGGGCGCCAACTGAGAAGACTCGACCGAAACGGCGGAATATCAGGCTTCTCCGCCTGGCCGCCGGTATCGGTAGCCGAATCCGCGTACGGACTCGATGGGCGACTCGTCCGGGTCGGACCACCCCAATTTGCGGCGCAGTCGCAGCACCGCGAACTTGACCCGTTCCTGGCCGATGCCGGTGGGGTCGTCCCACGCCTGGGTCAGCAACTGGTTCGGCGAGAGCACCGCCCCGGCATGCCGGACCAGAGCGTTGAGCAGGCGGAACTCGGTCGGCGTGAGGCGCTTTTCCTCGCCTTTCACATAGACCCGGCGCTTGGTCGGGTCCAGGTGCACGAGGCCGTCGTCGTAGATCTGGCTGGCCCAGTTGTTCTGTCCGCTGGAGGAGCGGCGCAGCAGCGCCTCCACCCGGGCCAGCAACTCGTTGTTCGCGAAGGGCTTGGTCAGGTAGTCGTCGGCGCCGCCGCGCAGGCCGCGCACCTTCTCGGCTTCCTGGCCGTGCGCGGTGAGCACCAGGACCGGCACGTCCGAGACGTCGCGCAGCCGCTCCAGGACCTGCCAGCCGTCCATCTCCGGCAGGCCGACGTCGAGCACCACCAGGTCGGGGTGCTCGGCGTACGCCTCCTTGAGGCCGGCGCGCCCGTCGGCGGCGTGCGCCACCTCGTACCCGGCCCGGCTGAACAGCAGCCGTAGGGCGAGAGCGATGTCCGGGTCGTCCTCGACCACGAGTAGGCGACTCATCGTTTGCTCACCATGCCCCCAACCCGCACTCGCGCCCACTCGGGCACGGCCGACTTCCGGGCACGGCGAAGCCGCGCGGGAAGTCAGCATCTTGCCTGGCACCGCTCGCGCGACCGCGAACGGAGGAATTTCCAAAGGCGCAAAAACACCATAGCGTGATGTCACGGCCTATTTACGGACAGTCACAGTTTAGCGTCCTATGCCCGGCCCACGAGCCTGTCCACGAGGATCCGTGGCCACCAGGCCGACGGCAGCCCACCGCCGACGCCGGCGGGGCCATCCCCTCAGCCTGACATTTCGGGTACGGCTTTTCGTCCATTCCGCGAAAGATGTGACACGTCGCGATCAACGGGGTGCGATAGCCCTGATGGACGATCCGCGTCCGTCTCCGATCGGAGGCACCCGTGTTCGACCTGGTGGTACGACGTGTCGTGATGATCGCGGCGACACCCGCGCTACTTGTTCTCTCCGTGCCGGCTCTCGGTCACGGCCCGATTCTGCCGCCACGGCCGCACCGCGTACCCCCGCAGACGGCCCAGCCGGCGCCCGACGCGCCCAAGGCCGCGGCACGGGCCGTGCCCTCCGCGGCGGCCGCGGCCAGCCGCAAGCCGAGCGCCGCCACCGCCACCCGGCTGCGCGCGCGGACCATGATGATCCAGGTCACCGCCCTCACCAACGCGAAGCGCACGGCCGCCGGATGCCCGGCGCTCACCGTGGACCCGAACCTCAGCACCGCGTCGCTGCGGCAGAGCTGGTACATGGCGCGCACCCGGCTCTTCAGCCACGTCTGGCGCGACGGCGCCACGTTCGTCAGCCGCAGCAGGGCCGCCGGGTACCGGCAGCCGGCCGGCGAGAACATCGGCTGGGGGTACCCCACCGCGAAGGCCGTCGTGGACGCCTGGATGGAGAGCCCCGGGCACCGGGCCAACATCCTCAACTGCGGCGCCAAGGCGGTCGGCACCGGCGTCGCTTACGCGGCCGACGGCACGCCTTATTACACCCAGGTGTTCGGCTGGCAGTGAACCGCCGGCGGCGTTCGGTTCGCGGTGGGCCGCCGGCGGCGTTTGGTTCGCGGTGAACCGCCGGCTCAGAACTCGCAGTTGACCAGCACCGGCTCCGGGTGCAGCTCGACGCCGAACCGGCCACGCACGCCGTCGCGGATGGCGCGGGCCAGGTCGAGCAGCGCGGCAGTGGTGCCCGTGCCCCGGTTCGTCAGGGCCAGCGTGTGCTTGCCGGAGATGGCCACACCCTCGCCGGCGAAACCCTTCGGGAAGCCGGCCCGCTCGATCAGCCAGGCCGCCGGCAGCTTCACCATGCTCTCCCCGGCCGGCCAGTGCGGGATCTCGCTCTCGCTGAGCGTCCGGAACTGGTCCTCGGGGATCACCGGGTTGGTGAAGAAGGACCCGACCGACCAGGTGTCCCGGTCCTCCGGGTCGAGCACCATGCCCTTGCCGGCCCGCAGCTTGAGCACGGTGTCCCGGGCCAGCGCGAGCGGCACCCGGTCACCGGCCTCGCCGCCGAGGCTGCGGGCCAGCTCGGCGTACCGGATCGGGGCTGAGCTCCCGGACCGCTCCAGCCGGAAGTCGACCGAGAGGACCAGGTAGCGGTCGTTGTGCTTGAAGACGCTCGCGCGGTAACCGAAGGCGCACTCGGCAGACGTCATCACCCGGATCTCGTCGTCGATCCGGTCGTAGGCGCGCACCGCCTCGATGGTGTGCGCGACTTCCTGGCCGTACGCCCCGACGTTCTGGATCGGGGTGGCGCCGGCCGAACCCGGGATGCCGGACAGGCACTCGACTCCGGACCAGCCGTTTGCCACCGCATACCTGACGAAATCGTCCCAGCTCTCGCCCGCCGCGACCCGGACCACGACGCTGCCCGGGTCCTCGGCAACCACCTCGATGCCGCTGGTGCGCAGCAGCAGCGTCTCGCCGGGGAAACCGGCGTCGCCGATCACCACGTTGCTGCCGCCGGCCAGGACCAGCACCGGGCGGCCGGCAGCCGAGGCCGCGCGGACCGTCTCCACCGCCTCGTCCGCGTGGAGCGCGGTGGTCAGCGTGCCGGCGGGGCCACCGAGGCGTAGCGTCGTGTACGCCGCAAGGGAGGCTCCCGCAGCGGGGGGTGTGTCAAACAGATGGTCGGTGAATGCGTCGGGCACGAGGTTCACCCTAAGCTCAGGCTATGGGGCGCGACACCGGCGGCCCGGCCGAGCGGGAGACAGGTGCGATGAACAGGTTGCACGCGACGAAGGACTTCTGGCTCGCGGCGCTGCGCGCCGACGGGCCGGCGCTGCTGGACGCCGTCGAGGAGACCGGCCCCGGCCCAGCGGCCGCCGACCTCACCGCTCTTTTGAGCTGGATCCGCGCCACCGTCACCCGCGGCACCACCGAGGCGCCGGCGCCTCTTGTCACCGGTGACGCGGCCCCGGAGTGGCCGGAGGCGCTCGACGCGCTGCGGCGCGAGCTCACCGGGACGATCGAGACGCTGGAAGCGCTGGACCCGGACTTCCCCGCGTGGAACTGGGCGCCGCAGCCGAAACGCGCGAGCTTCTGGCACCGCCGGATCGCCCACGAGATCTCGCTGCGCCGCTGGGACGCCGAGCAGGCGGCCGGCCGGGCCACCCCGATCGAGACGAAACTGGCGGCCGACGGCGTGGGCGAGGTGCTGGACACCTGGCTCCCGGCCGGTCGGCGGCAGGGGCCGGACGACGTACGCGGCGTGGTGCAGCTGGTGGCGACGGACGCCGCGCACGAGTGGTTCGTCCGGCTGCGCGGCCCGGGCATCGCCCTGCTGGACACCATGACGATCCTGGACAGCGACGACCACCACGCCCGGGCGAAGGCGACCGGCACCGCGAGTGATCTGCAGCTGGCCCTGATGGGCCGCAAGCGCATCGACCAGCTGGCCGTGGCCGGTGACCCGCGGCTGGTGCAGGCGCTCCGGGCGGGCTGAGTTCTCCAGAAAGCGCTCTCCCTGGACGGCAGGCGATCGCGTATCCTCTGAACCGGTTAAGTAATAAACCTGATCAAGAGCAGGGAAGCGGTGCAGAATGACGGCAACCGTCACGACCACGTCGGCTCAGCCGGCGCCCGCGGGGATCACCTTCCCCGACGGCTTCGTCTGGGGCGCGGCCACCGCGTCGTACCAGATCGAGGGCGCGGCGCGGGAGGACGGTCGCGGCCCGTCCATCTGGGACACGTTCAGCCGCACCCCGGGCAAGGTTCACGCCGGCCACACCGGTGACGTCGCCTGCGACCACTACCACCGGTACGCCGAGGACGTCGCACTCATGGCCGACCTGGGCCTCGGCGCGTACCGATTCTCGGTCGCCTGGCCGCGGATCCAGCCCGACGGCACCGGCCCGGTCAACGTCCGCGGACTCGACTTCTACGACCGGCTCACCGACGAACTGCTCGCCAAGGGCATCAACCCGGTCGTCACGCTCTACCACTGGGACCTGCCGCAGACCCTGGAGGACCGCGGCGGCTGGGCCAACCGGGAGACCGCCGAGGCCTTCGCCGAGTACGCCCAGATCGTCCACCGCCGCCTCGGCGACCGGGTCGCCACCTGGACCACGCTGAACGAGCCGTGGTGCTCGGCGTACCTCGGTTACGGCTCCGGCATCCATGCCCCCGGCGTGCAGGACCCGGCCAAGGCCTTCCAGGCGGCGCACCACCTCAACCTGGCGCACGGCCTCGCCGCCCGCGCGCTGCGCTCCGCCGGCGCGCAGAACATCAGCATCACCCTCAACCCGTGCCAGGTCGCGCCGCTCGACCCGGCCAACCCCGCCGACGTGGACGCGGCCCGGCTGATCGACGGCGTCGCCAACCGGATCTTCTTCGACCCGCTGCTGCTCGGCAAATACCCGTCCGACGTGCTGGAGCACATCGCCCGGATCACCGACCCGTCGTTCATCCGCGACGGCGACGAGGCGATCATCAACGCGCCGCTCGACGTCCTCGGGATCAACTTCTACACCCCTTCCTATGTACGGGCGTTGCCCGGCGCACCCGGCGCGCTGGACTACCCGGGCAGCCAGGGCATCGCGTTCCGGCCGCCGGTCGGCCCGGTCACCGACATGAACTGGCAGATCGAGCCGGCCTCGCTGACCCGGCTGCTCACCCGCATCCACCGGGACTACCCGGGCACCCCCCTGATGATCACGGAGAACGGCGCCGCGTACCCGGAAGGGCCGGGCGAGAACGGCGAGGTCCAGGACCTGCGCCGCATCGAGTACATCGACGCCCACCTGCGCGCCTGCCACGACGCCCTGGCCGAGGGAGTCGACCTGCGCGGCTACTTCGCCTGGTCGTTGATGGACAACTTCGAATGGGCCGAGGGATACGCGAAGCGCTTCGGTATCGTGCACGTCGACTACACCACTCAGCAGCGTGTGCTCAAGGACAGTGCGAAGTGGTACCGCGAGGTGATCCGGCGCAACGGGCTGGAATGAGTTCTCGACCTTAGGAGCGCTTTGTGACGACGCGGGAGCGCCCGACTCTGGAAGCGGTGGCACGGCGGGCCGGGGTGTCCCGGGCAACCGTGTCCCGCGTCGTCAACGGCTCCACCACGGTGGCCGCCGGCATCCGGGACGCCGTGAACCGGGCCGTCGACGAACTCGGATACGTGCCCAACCAGGCCGCCCGCAGCCTCGTCACCCAGCGGACCGACTCGATCGCGCTGATCCTGCCGGAGACCGCGAACCGGGTCTTCTCCGACGACCTCTTCTTCCCGGCCATCATCCGGGGCGTCGGCATGGAACTCGAAGCCGCCGACAAACAGCTCGTCCTGATGATGACCGGCTCCACCGCCGGTCATCATCGCGTCGAGCGGTACGCGGTCGCCGGTCACGTCGACGGCGTCCTCTTCGCCTCCATCCACGGCGCCGACCCGCTGCCCGGCCTGCTCGCCGACCGCGGCATACCGGTCGTCTGCAGCGGCCGCCCACCCGCCGCGGTGCCCTACGTGGACGTCGACCACGCCGGTGGAGTCGCCGCCGCGGTGCGCCACCTCGTCGCCTCCGGCCGGCGGCGGATCGCCACCATCGCCGGGCCGCAGGACATGGTCGCCGGACTGGAACGGCTCGCCGGATATCGGGACACGCTCGCCGAAGCGGGGTTGCCGGCGCTCGTCGCCAACGGCGACTTCACCCGCGAGTCAGGGATCAGCGCCATGCGGGAGCTGCTCGAACGCGACCCTTCGCTGGACGCCGTGTTCGCGGCGTCGGACCTGATGGCGCACGGGGCGCTGCAGACGCTGCGGGCGGCCGGGCGGCGGGTGCCCTCGGACGTCGCCGTGATCGGATTCGACGATTTCGAGATCAGCCGGTACAGCGATCCGCCGCTGACCACGGTTCGTCAGCCGATCGCCGAGGCGGGGCGGGTGATGGCGCAGCTGATGTTGCGGCTGATCGGGGGCGACGAGGAGGTGCCGGAGTCGGTGGTGCTGCCGACCGAGCTGGTGCTGAGGGAGTCCGCCTGAGCGTGCCGGCGGCAGCCGGCCCCGGTCAGAACGCCCGCCTCAGAGCGAGCGCGTCGACACCGTGGCTATCGGCTTGCCCAGCGACTTACGCGCCAGCAACGTAGCCCCGGCGATCGCGGCAGGCATCAACAGCACCGCCCCGAGCGGAATCAAGAACACCACGAACACCGCCGCGCCGAAACCCAGTGTCAGCGGCTTGTTCGCACCCAGGACCACCCGGCGATCACGCAACCGCTGCCCTCGCCGCTGGAACGGCACACCGGTCAGCTCGAGCGCCAGCAGCCACCCACCGACGGCACCGCCGATCACCGGGATCACCGTCTGCCCGACGAACGGCAGCAACCCCAGGACGAAGAGCGGGATCGCGACCAGCACCGAGATGCCGATCAGCCGGAGCGAGTCGGCCGCGCTGCGCCGCAGGGACTCCCAGACGCTGACCTCCACCTCGTCCGGCACGCCGCCGAAGCGGGCCTCGATCCGGCCGGAGATCGTTTCGTAGAACGGGTCGCCGATCAGCAGCGTCACCGCCGTGAACGTGATGATGCCGAGCAGGACGCTCAGGCCGAGGATGCCGGCGCCCGCGAAGACCTGCACGGTGTCCCGCAGCCAGGTGTCCCAGCCGTCGGCGAACCAGGTAGCGCCCTCGGACAGGTCGGGCAGGAAACGGATCAGCAGGATCAGCAGGACGATGTAGAGGACGCCGGAGAGCAGCGCGGGCAGCAGGCCGAGCAGCAGCAGCCGTGGGCTGCGCAGGATCAGGCCGAGCCCGCGGCCGAGCAGGCCGACCCCGGTGGCGAAATCCCGTGCCGCCGACAACACCCGACCTTGATCCTCAGCCACGCCTCGGGAGCTTAGGGCCCGGGCGCCGGCAGCGGATCAGCCGGGGTACCAGCGATGCGCGAGCCGCTCCCGGAACAGCCGGAACGCGGAGGCGCTGGAGGGCGACGCGGAGACGTCGGGTGTGGCGGACGCCGGCGGCGCGGATGTTGTCGTCGGCGAAGGCGGGTCGGTGACCTGGGTGGGCGTCGGGACCGGCGGGGCGGTGAGCTGCGGTGCCGACGTCGACGAGGTGACCACCGGCGGGGGTACGGAGGTGACCACCGTGACCGTCATCGTGACCGCCGGTCCGGCCGTCGGCGCCGTGGTGGGCGCCGCGGTGACGGGTGCGGCCGAGGCGCGGGGCGGGTCGGCCCGGTAGCCGCCGGTGGTGCCCCGATCGGGCAGAGCGGAGGCCGGGGCCGTACCGAGGCCGTCGACGGCGCTGGTTTCACCTGTGGCGCCGATCGCGGCGGGACGTGGCTCGGGAGCGCCGAGGGCCCAGCCGGTGGCGACCGCGAACGGAAGACCGGCGATCACCAAACCGAAAAAGAGGGATTTAGGGGACACGCGCACGTACTGAAGACGCCTGAGACGCCCTAAAAGTTACGGCTAACTGGACATAACGGCACAACTAATCGTTGAGGAAAGCCGAAATCCGATCACGTAGCTCCCGGCGGTGGTTCCACAGCACGGCCGGTCTGTCGAAGACCTGCAGCTCGGCGCCGGGCAGCAACTCCGCCAGCCGCTCGGCCCACGATGCCGGATGCACCTCGTCGCCGAGGCAGCCGATCACCAGAGCACGGCCCGGGTACGCCCGCAGCGCCGCGTCCTCGGCGAGCGCCGGCGCGGCCCAGATCGACTCCAGCTCGGGGGCGAGACCGTCCCGCTGGAGTTGCTCCACCCGCTGGCGCAGGTGACTCCACCCGGCCGGCGTGTTGCGGACCGCCGGTGGCAGCTCCGCCTCGACCGCCTCGGCGATCATCGCGGCCTCGCCGGACTCGACGGACGCGAGCAGCCGCTCCAGCCGCTGGGCGGCGGCCGCCGGACGCCTGCCGTCCAGGGGCGCGGGCAGGTAGAGCACCACCCGGTCGAAACGGGCGGGATCCGCGGCGATCAGGCGGCACAGGGCCGCAGCGCCCATGCTGACGCCGACCGCGCGGGTGGCGCCGGAGAGGTCGGCGACCTCGCCCAGCTCGGTTGCCAGATCGGCGAACGACCACGGGCCGGGCGGCGCGTCGGAGCGGCCGTGTCCGCGGAAGTGGAAGAAGACCCGGCGGCCGGTGACGCCGCTGCCGAGCGGGCGGGTGCCGGAGATGTCACCGGCGAGCCCGTGTGCGAAAACGGTCGCGGGATCGCCGGTGCCGGTGATGAGCTGCTCCACCCGTACCCCCGAGGGGAGAGTGACCAGCTCGGTGGCCGGACCTGGCAACGTGGGCCGGCCGGTCCGCGGCCCGGTCCGATCCGCGCGCTGCAGGCGCGGGCCGCCGTCCGGCGGAGGCGGCCCGAACCGGCCCCTCAAGCGATCACCGGAACGCCGATCACCGAAACCCTGACCACCGGGAAGCGGATCACCAGAAGCCCTTGCCGTCGGAGAGATCCTTGAGACCGGGCCGGACGTCCAGCAGGTAGACCAGGGCCGCCGCGATACCGATCATGCTGAAGATCAGCAGGCGGCCGTAGGTCAGGAACGTGATGACCAGGCAGACGCCGATGATCGCCGCCCACGCGCCCTTGGGCAGCGTGCCGAGGGCCTGGAAGCCGGCGCCGCGCTGGATCAGGCAGTGGATGAGCGCCACCGACTGCACGATCAGCGAGACCAGCAGGACCAGGAAGTCGATATACAAGCGGACGTCGTCATAAAAGACCGGCGCGGAGTAGGCCATGACGACGAGTCTATGCCGCGGGCCCCAGCAAACGCCGGGGCCCGCGAACCATGTCGAATTACTCGGCGGCCTTGGGGGTGGCCGGCTTCGCGCGCTTGCGCGGCTTCGGCGCGGCGGCCGGAGCGGCAGCGGGAGCAGCCTCGACGGCCTTGACCTCGGCGACGACGGCCGGGGTGGCCTCGACGGCCTTCGGCTCCTCGGTGGTCTCGATGTCGGCGTTGACCACGTCGGCGGCCTCGACGACACCGGTGCCGACCACGCGCTCGCCGCGGGCCACCAGCTCGGTGTAGAGCGCCACGGCACGCTCCTGCGCGACCTGGGCGAACGTGTTCGCGGCGGTCGCGGCGTTCTCCCGGAGGGCCACGAAGTCGGTCGTGTTCGCCTTGTCCCGCAGCTCGGCGGCCTTGGTGCCGGCCTGCTCGTTGTAGACCTTCAGCGAGGCGGCAGCGCGGTCGCTCAGCTCGGTCAGCACGGCGGGGAGCTTGCGCAGCTGCTGGTAGGCGATGTCACCGGCGCCGGCAGCGGCGTAGAGCGGGGCGGGGATCCTGGTCTTGGTCTGCTCGGTCACTTGGTCTCCTCAGCGATCGTCTCTTCGGCAGGCGGCGGGGTGTTGCTGCGCGCGTTCTCGTTGCGGAACGTCTCGTAGATCTGCGACAGGGACTGCTTCTGCGCGATCGTGAGCTCCGGGTCGACCGCGATGGCGGCCAGCACACCCGGCTGGCCCTCGCCATCGAGCAGCCCAGCCCGCAGGTACATCGCGGGCGTCGACACTCGAAGGGCGCTGGCGATCTGCTGCAGCACCTCAGCGCTCGGCTTGCGCAGGCCACGCTCGATCTGGCTCAGGTAGGGGTTGGAGACCCCCGCCTTGTCGGCGAGCTGCCGGAGCGAGATCTTGGCGGTCTGCCTCAGATCACGGATGAAGGATCCGATGTCCTCGGGCAGCTCCTTGGGTGTGGCCATGCCTCGAAGTTAGCTCGAGGTGCTAGCTGTTGCAAGCAAAACGCTTGCAACAGCTAGCGTGAACCGAGTCACGACGCCATTCACCAAACCGCGCGAACCTCGCCGACCGGGCGTCCACCGCCCAGCACCACCTCGGGGATCTCCGGCGTCTCGGCGCCGAGCCGCCGCAAAGCCTCCAACAGCACCGGTACGCGTGCTCGCGTCGCCCCGTCCGAGATCTTCAGAGCGACCGCGCCGAGACCGGGCAGAGCGGCCGCCGCCACCCCGTCCGCGCCCTTCTTGACCAGCAGTCCGGGTATCGCGGTCATCAGCACGGTGTCCTCGGTGCCGGTGCCCGCCACGAGCGCCGGATGAGCCCGCATGGCGTCCGCGACCCGGCGCTCCGGTGTGCCCGGCTCGGCCTCCACCAGCCGCTGGAACGCCCGGGCCAGACCCATCGGGGAGATCGCGAAGATCGGGGCGCCGCAGCCGTCCACACCGAACGCCGCGATCGGCTCGCCGGCGAGCCGGCTCACCGCGTCGGCGAGGGCTTTCTGCAACGGATGACCCACTTCGAGGTACGACTCCAGCGGCCAGCCGTTGACAACACAGGTGGCGAGCATCCCGGCGTGCTTGCCGGAGCAGTTCATGAGGATCGGCTCGGCCTCGCCGCCCCCGCGCAGCCAGGCGTTGCGTGCCGCCTCGCCGAGCGGCAGGTCGGCCGGGCAGCGCAGCGCCTCCGGCCCCAGCCCGGCAGCGGCCAGCATGGCCCGGACCCGCTCGATGTGGAACGGCTCGCCGTCGTGACTGCCGCTCATCAGGGCCAGGTCGGCCTCCTCGCGCGGGACCAGACCGGCGTTGAGCAGGCCGACCGTCTGCAGCGGCTTGTTCGACGAGCGGGGGAAGAACGGGCTGTCGACGTCGCCGAAGCTCTTACCGACGGTCAGGGCCACGATGCCGTGGTGGACGCTCTCCACGAACCCGGAGCGGACTACTTCTGCGACGATCATCGGGCCGCTACTCCCAGCAGCTCACGCGCCTGCGCCGGCGTCAGCGGCGGGCGCTGGGCGAGCTGGGCGAAACCGACCGCCCGCGCCACGAGCTGCATGTTCGACTCGACCGGCCGGCCCTTGCCGTACGTCAGGGTGTCCTCCATGCCGACCCGCAGATGCCCACCCGCGGCCAGCGACGCCAGCATCACCGGCAGGGTGCTGCGGCCGATCCCGGTCGCCGAGAACGTGGTGCCCTCCGGCAGGTCCCGGATCACCTGCTCGCAGGCGACGAGCGCGGCCGCCGTGCCGGGCATCCCACCCGGCACGCCCATCACCAGGTCGACGTGGACGTGGCCGCCGGCCGGCAGGCCGTACTTCCCGAGCAGCCGCTGAAGGGTGGTCAGCTGGCCCAGGTCGAAGATCTCGTACTCCGGCACGACCCCGCGCTCCTGCATCCGGGTGTGCAGGTCGACGATGAACTCCCAGCGGTTCAGGAAGACGCCGTCGCCGAAGTTGACCGTGCCCATCGTGCAGGAGGCCATCTCCGGTTCCGCGTCCAGCACGGCGAGCCGGTCGGCCTCCGGGTCGGTGACCGCGCCGCCCGAGGAGAGCTGCACGATCAGCCCGGTGGACTCACGCAGCGCCGCGACGGTCGCCCGCAGCCGGCCCTGATCGAGGGTGGGCCGGGCGTCGTCGTCCCGGATGTGCACGTGGACGATGGAGGCGCCGAGCGCCTCGCACTCCTTCGCGGTCGAGACCAGCTCGTCCAGGGTCACTGGCAGAGCCGGCACGTCCGCCTTGCTGCTCTCCGCGCCGGTCGGGGCGACGGTGATCAAGGTTCCGGTCATGCGGCTCATATTGCCAGTTCCCGGCCGATTCCATAGCCGGTGTTTCAGCCCGGGTCCACGGCCGCGGCCGACTCCCCCACGGTGAGACGGGCGTCGTCGGCGACGTTGCGCTTCAGGACCGCCAGGGCGATCATCCCGAGCTCGTGGTGGCGCACCGCGGTGCCGACGAAACCGACCGCCCGGCCGTCCAGCTCGACCGGGGTGCCCTGCGCCGGCGGGTGGTCCGAGGCGACACCGTCCAGGTGGAGCAGCACCAGGCGACGCGGCGGGCGGCCCAGGTGATGCACCCGGGCGACCGTCTCCTGACCCCGGTAACAGCCCTTGTCCAGGTGCACCCCGGCGGCGAGGAGCCCAGCCTCCGGCGGGATGGTGCGGTGGTCGGTCTCCCAGTTCAGCCGGGGTGTGCGGGCGGCGACCCGGACCGCTTCGTACGCCCAGAGGCCGGCCCGTGCCACACCGAGCTTCTCGATCACCGCCGTCTTCTCGGCGCGCGGCACCAGCAGGTCGATGCCGAGCGGGACCCGGCGGGCCAGGCCACCCTCGAAATCCCGTACCGGATAGAGGCTTGTGGGCTCGGGCGGCACCGAGCCGGCGGTGAATTTCGGGCCCGGCACCGCACCCACCCGGGGCTCCGGCAGGCCGGGGACGAGATCGGCCGCGCCCGGGCCGACCAGCGAGAGGACCGCCAGCTCGCCCGACGCGTCACGCGGCTCGACCTTGGTGAAGAAGCGCATCATCTCGAGGTACCGCAAGAGGCCGGCGCCGGCCCCCGGCTCGGTGTCGAGCCAGGCCGTCTCGCCGTCCTCGGTGACGAACGCGTGGTGCTCGACGTGCCCGTTCGGCGAGAGGACGAGCAGCTCGCTCGCCTGCCCGCGGGAGAGGTGCGAGAGGTGCTGGGTGGTCAGCGTGTGCAGCCAGCTGGAGCGCTCCTCGCCGGGCACCGCGATCACGTCCCGGTTCGAGCGGTCGACCAGGCCGACCGACGTCTCCAGCAGGCGCTGCTCGCGCATCGGGTCACCGAAGTGGGCCGGCACACCGGCGTCGGCGGAGTTGGGGTCGAGGTCCTCGACCATCACGACTGTCACGCGGTCTCCTTGCAGTTGCCACACACGCCGAACAGCGACACGTGCCCGACGTCGACCCGGAAGTCACGCTCGTCGCGCAGCCGGTCGGTGACCGGCTGCATCACCGCCGGGTCGACCTCGGCGATCGAGCCGCAGGCCCGGCAGACCAGGTGCACATGCTGGTCCTCGCCGGCCGCGTGGTAGGTCGGCGAACCGTGCGACAGATGGGTGTGGTTCACCAGACCGAGCTCCTCGAGGAGCTCCAACGTCCGGTAAACCGTGGTGATGTTGACCCCGGCCGCGCGCTCACGCACCGCGTTGTGCACGGACTCCGGTGTCGCATGACCGAGTTCGTGCACCGCTTCGAGGATCAGCTGACGTTGCGGGGTGAGCCGCAGACCACGCTCACGCAGCATGGCGGCTAGCGATGTGGCGGACACGCTGTCGAGCATAGTTCGCTAGTTTCAACTGCTGTGACCGAGCGGATCGTGGTGTCGCCGGGGGATCTGCTCGGGGACGGTGTCTTCGAGACTCTGCATCTGCGCCCGTCCGGGCCGTGGCTGCTGGAGGAGCATCTCGCGCGGCTGGTGAGGTCGTCTTCGATCTTGGAGATGCCGGAGCCGCCGGTCGATCGCATCCGCTCGGCGATTTCTGATTTATCCGTTTCGTCGGGTGCGCTGCGCGTGATCTACACGCGCAGCGGAGTGCTCAACGTCTCGGTCTCCACGATCCCCGCGACGGTCCTGCGGGAGCGCCGCGAGGGCGTCCGCGTGCTCACCGCCGACCTCGGCTTCACGGTGCGCAAACCCCCGCCGTGGTCCCTCTCGGCGGCCAAGTCGCTCTCCTACGCGAGCAACTTCGCGGCGCGGCGCTGGGCGGCGCGACAGGGCGCCGACGACGTGGTCTGGCTTTCCACCGAGGGGTACGTCCTGGAAGCGCCCACCGCGTCAGTGGTCTGGCTCGACGGCGGGGTGTTGTGCACAGTCCCGCCCGAGGAGGCCGGCATCCTCCCCGGAATCACCGCGGAACACCTGCTGTCGCTGGCCGGGCCGGCCGGGCTCGGCGCGGCCCAGCGGATGATCACCGGTGCGGAGTTGTCCCGGGCCGGGGCGATCTGGCTCACGTCGTCGCTGCGCGGCCTCGCCGAGGTGGTCGAACTGGACGGGGTAGCCCGCGACCGGTCGCCGTGGACGCCCCGCCTGCTCGACCTGCTCGGCTTCTGAAGACCCCGCGTGCCGAACACGGGCGCGCTCCGCACCCCGGCTCCCCACGTGGCTCACCTGCGGGCCCCGCGTGTTGACCTGAGGTGCGGAGCGCGCCTCAAGTCAACACACGCGGAAGGGGTCAGCCGCCGACGCGGAGCAGCCGTGCCGACATGTGCGGCTGCAGGCCGCTGTTGTCGACGGAGATCTCGTGGGCGTAGAGCAGCGCGCCCTCGACCACCCCGAACAGCCGGTGCCCGCCGGTCACGTGCAGGCCGGACGGTGTGTAGGCGACCGCGTCGGTCCCCATCTCCAGGCGGGTCGTCGCGGCCTTGCCGATGTAGAGCTCGGCCACCCCGTCCGGGCGGATCATCGTGGCTTCCATCTCGTCGCCGGGGCGGCCGTCGACCAGGATCGGACGCCAGAAGCCGGACTCGGTGAGAGCCGGGCCGATCGGCTGCGACTCGTCGTCGAGCAGCCAGGCGCGCGACTCGTACCGCAGGAAGGCCCGGCCGTCGTGGCTGATCCGGATCTCCTGCGCGAAGTTGTAGTCCTCCTCCTGCGGGAACCCGCCCTGCCCGCGCCCGCGCCAGAGCCCGACGAACGGGAGCAGGCCGAGCAGCGCCGGATTGAGGTCCGGGCCGGACCGCAGGTCGTGGGTGTCCTCATAGGGGTAGGGGTCAACCGGTGGCGCGTTCAGCCACGGCGGTGGACCCAGCGGGTTTTCCTGCTCGGTGCTCACCAACGCCCCCTCGAAATACGAACGGCCAGATAGCCGAAACCGCCCGCCAGCGCGCCCAGGGCGGCAACCAGCAGGCTCACGAACCCGATCTCCGTAACCATGACGCGCCCATCTTATGCTGGCCGGTATGGCACGTTTACTGGTCGTCAAGGCCACCTCCGGAGCGGACTCGCCGGAGCGCTGCTCACAGGCCTTCACGGTGGCGAGCACGGCGGTCGCGTCGGGGCTGGACGTCTCGTTCTGGCTGACCGGGGAGTCCGCCTGGTTCGCGCTGCCGGGCCGGGCCGCCGAGTTCGAGCTGCCGCACGCCGCCCCGCTGCCGGACCTGCTGGACGCGCTCCTGACGGCCGGCAAGGTCACCCTCTGCACGCAGTGCGCGGCCCGCCGCGGCATCGGTCCGGACGACGTCGTCCCCGGCATCCGGATCGCCGGCGCCGCGGTCTTCGTCGAGGAGATCATGTCCGAGGGCGCACAGGCCCTCGTCTACTGACCGCAGGCCCTGGTCTACTGACCGCAGGCCCTGGTCTACTGACCGCAGGCGCTCGTCTACTGACCGCAGGTGGTGGTCACGCTCACCTGCGAGCGCCCGCCCTGAGCGGTCACCACGACCGAAGCCGGCCCCATCCGGTACGCCCAGCCACCCGCGTCCGACCACACCGGCACCGTCCCGTCGGGCACCCCCAGCGGACCGTCCTCGGCGTCACGGGAACCGGCGTCCGCCACGAACGTCGCCGCCGTCCCGCCGTCCGGGCAGGCCACGGCTCGGGTCCGCGGGGTGACCGCAGCATCCGCTCTCAGCGCGGTGAGGGTCTCGGTCAGCGCCGCCGGCACGGGTCCCGCCGCCGGATCCGCCACGTCGGCCGTCCCGCCGGAGGGACGGCAACCGGAGTCGACCCGCACCGTCAGGATCTGGTCGGCGGAGAGCGCCGCGGCGTCGATCGCGATGAACTCGCCGGCGTCGGCGTAGAGCGACAGCCGCGTCCCGCCCCGGACCGCGGTCACCGACGCGCGGTAACCGGGCGGCAGACCCGCGGCGATGCCCTCCAGCGCGGTGCGGGCGTCACCTTCCGGGACGATCACGGTGAGATCGCGGCTCGCGGCCCGGCCGGATCGGACCGGGGTGATCGAGCAGTCCTCGATCCGCAGCTCGCCGAGGCGCAGGACCCAGCGCTCGTCGTCCGCGGCGGCGATCAGGGCGCCGGTGGCCCGCCGCAGCTCGGGCAGGGCCTGCCCGAGATCGCGCTGCTCGGCGACGGTCGGCGGATCCCTGCGGACCGACCAGAGGCTCAGCGCGAGCAGCACGGCGATCCAGGCGGTCACCACCGCGGCGGTCCGCAGCCGTCGCCGTCCGTTCGCCGTCACGGCTGACATGGTGCCATCCGGCGTCTCGGCGTCCCGCCTCGCGTCATCGCAGTGATCGGTACTCCGGGGAGGCCAGGAACTGCTCGATCACCTCGGCGCTGCCCGGCGTGAACGGCCGGTCCAGCACCTCGGCGGCCGGCACGAAGATCATCGCTGCGCCCTCGCCGAGCACCACGTCGGCCTGGCTCGCGCCGGTCACGCCCCAGAAGTAGTGCTTCTCCCGCTGGTGCTCGGGCAGGTCCTGCCGGGCGAAGAGGCGCAGCGGACCGTCCGCCGCCAGGCCCGTCTCCTCGGCCAGCTCGCGGGCGGCGCCCTGCTGCGGCGTCTCCCCCGGCTCGATCTCGCCACCGGGCAGCCCCCAGACGTCCGGGAAGTAGGGCGCCTTGCCGTCCCGCAGCTGCAGGAGCAGGGCGCCCTCCCGGTCGACCAGGAAGGTGCAGGCCACTCGCTTGATCAATTCTTGGCCAGCCTCTCCAGAGCGCCGATCGCGACGTCGGCGCGCGTCGTGTACCAGAACGGGGGCAGCGACTTGCGCAGGAACGCCCCGTAACCCCGGGCCGTCTCCAGCCGGGAGTCGAGGACCGCGACCACGCCCTTGTCGCCGCTGGACCGGATCAGCCGGCCGACACCCTGCGCGAGCCGGACCGCGGCGATCGGCACGCTCACCGACGCGAAGCCGGAACCGCCACCCGCGTCGACGGCGGCCGACCGGGCGGCGGCGAGCGGCTCGTCCGGTCGGGGGAACGGCAGCCGGTCGATCACCACGAGCTGGCAGGAGTCACCCGGCACGTCCACGCCCTGCCAGAGCGACATCACCCCGAAGAGACAGCTCTCCTTCTGCTCCCGGAACTTGCGGACCAGGATCGGCAGCGTCTCGTCACCCTGCAGGAGGATCGGCAGGTCGGTCTTGGCGCGCAACAGCTCGGCGGCCTGCGAGGCCGCTTTGCGGGAGGAGAAGAGCCCGAGGGTACGCCCACCGAGCGCCTCGACGAGCCGGAGCAGCTCGGCGCCCGCCGCGTCGGGAAGCCCGGACTGCGCGGGCCGGGGCAGGTGCGCCGCGACGTAGAGGATGCCCTGTTTCGGGTAGTCGAACGGGGAACCGACGTCCAGCGAGGTCCAGCCGTCGCCGGAGGTGACCGAGCCGTCCGAGCCGGCCGCCGGGGCGGGCAGGCCGAGCGAGCGGGCCACCGTGTCGAACCGGCCGCCGAGAGTCAGGGTGGCCGAGGTGACCACGACGGTCCGGTCCGCGTAAAGGCTCTGCGCGAGCGTGCCGGCGACCGAGAGCGGCGCCACCACGAGCGCGCGCCGGCCGCTGCCGAGGTCGGATTTCTCCACCCAGGCGACGTCGAAGTCGTCCTCCTCGAGCAGGCGCTGCGCGGTCGTGAACAGCTCGTCGAGCACCGCTTTCGCCTGCTGCTTGCCGACCGGGTCGGAGTCGTCGGATTTCACCTCGCCGATCGCCGAGAGCCCGGCGCGGGTGGCCGACTCGAGCAGCGTGAGCGCCATCCGCAGCTGCTCCGGCAGCCCGCTGGTGATCCGGCCGGCCGGCGCCTCGGCGAGGCCGACGGTCAGCGCGTCGGCCGCCTCGGCGAGCTGCTCGGCGGCGGCCGGGGTGATCATCGTGCGGGCGCGGCGGCCGGCCCGCTCGATCGCTTCCGGGGTGAGCTCGGCCTGAGCGGCCGAGGAGACCCGATCGGCCAGCTCGTGCGCCTCGTCGACGACGAGCAGCTTGTGCGGCGGGACGATCTGCCGCTCGGCGAGCATGTCGACGGCGAGCAGGCTGTGGTTGGTGACGACGATGTCGGCCTCGCGGGCGCGGACCCGGGACGCCTCGGCGAAGCACTCCGCACCGTACGGACAACGGCCGGCGCCCACGCAGTCCCGCGCGGGCATCGACACCTGACGCCACGCCGTGTCGTCGATGCCGGGGTCCAGCTCGTCCCGGTCACCGGTCTCGGTCTTGTCGGCCCAGGACCGGATCCGCTGGATCTGCTTGCCGAGCCGGCCCGCCTCGCCGAGCCACTGCCCGGCCTTGGGCGCGGGCGCGTCGTCGAAGAGCGTGTCGGTCGGCGCCTCCTCGTCGGCGTGCTCCATCTTCGCCACGCAGAGGTAGTGATGGCGGCCCTTGAGCACCGCGAAGCTGGGCTTGCGGCCGAGCACCGGCTCGACCGCCTCGGCCAGGCGGGGAAGGTCGTGCTCGACCAGCTGGTTCTGCAGCGCGAGGGTGGCCGTGGAGACCACCACCGGGCCGTCCACGAGCAGCGAGGGCGTCAGGTAACCGAGGCTCTTGCCGGTGCCCGTGCCGGCCTGGACGAGCAGGTGCTTGCGGTCCTTGACGGCCCGGTCGATCGCCTCGACCATGGCCTGCTGACCGGGGCGGGTGCTCCCGCCGGGCACGGCGCCGACGGCTGCGGCGAGAAGCTGTTCGGCGGTCGCCTTTTTTCGGGTAGCTGCGGGCACGCTGGAACCGTACCCGCCACCACCGACAGAACCGGACCACCGCTAGGGTGCACCTCATGCCGAGCGAGATGGTCCGGGTCATCTACACGAAGTACGACGGATCGGCTCATCGTGACTACCCGGCCCGCCGCTTGGCCGAGGACGACCTGGGCATCTGGGTCGGGGTGAACCGCGGGACGCCGTCGGTCTACCACGGCCGGCCCTCGGTGGAGCAGATCCCGTTCGTCCTGCTCATCCCGCATTACGCGTGGTGGACCGGCATGTTCAACCCGCCGCCGCGGACCAGCGAGGTCTACTGCGACATCACCACCCCGGCGCGCTGGGAGGGTGACACGGTGCACATCGTCGACCTGGACCTGGACGCGGTGCGGCGCCGCGAGACCGGCGTGGTCGAGCTCCGCGACGAGGACGAGTTCGAGGAGCACCGGAAGGTCTTCGGGTACCCGGACGAGCTGGTCGGTCACGCCCAGGCGGCGGCACGGCACCTGATCGTGGCACTCGGCGACGGCACCGAGCCGTTCGCCACCCGGTACCGCAAGCACCTCTCAGAGGTCACTCAGTAAGACCTTCTCCGGGTTCTGCTGGTTGAACAGACCGGTGATCCGGCCCTCGTCGACCGCCACCGTGAGGACCGCGAGCAGCGGCCGGCCGTCCGTGCGGGTGCCGCGCAGCAGCATCGCGGCGTCGCCGTTGACCAGCACCGGGTCGACCTTCATGTCGGTGACGCCGGCCAGCTTGTGACTGAGCAGGCCGGCGTAGAAGCGGGCCACCTTCTCGGCGCCGCCGATCGCGTTGATCGCGGTGCGGACCACGCCGCCGCCGTCGCTGATCGCGACCACGTCCGGGGCGAGCACCGCGGCGAGCGCATGCACGTCACCGCTCTGCGCCGCGACCAGGAACGCGGTCAGCACCCGCCGCTGCTCGGCCGGCCCGGCGGTGTGCCTGATGCCGCCGTCGGCGATCGCCCGACGGGCCCGGCTGGCGTGCTGCCGGGCGGCGGCCGGCGTGGTGTCGAGGACCGTGGCCACCTCCTCGAACGGGACCGCGAACGCGTCGTGCAGCACCAGCGCGACCCGCTGCTCCGGCGTCAGCCTCTCCATGACCACGAGCAGGGCCACGCTGACCTGGTCGGCGCGTTCGGCCAGCTCGGCCGGGCCGGCGTCGGGGTCCACCACGTACGCGGGAAGCCACTGGCCGGGGTACGCGGCACGGCGTACCCGGGCCGAATTGAGCTGGTCCAGGCAGATGCGTGCGGTGACCGTCGTGAGCCAGCCCCGCGCATCCCGGATGTCCTCGGTCTGCTGCGCGTAGCGCAGCCAGGCCTCCTGCACGGCGTCCTCGGCCTCGGCCCGGTTGCCGAGCATCCGGTAGGCGACCGATGTCAGGTAGACCCGGTGCGCCTCGAACTCGGCTGCGCTCGGTGACGGCATAGGAGAATTCTGCGCGAGATGACCGGCTCCGGGTATCACCTGTGCCACAGTATAAAGCACACAAATCGTGCGTATCGGATGGTGGGCCCCGTGCAGGACATGGCGACTATCGCGGGCGGCCTCGCCGGGATCGCCGGCGCCGGTGGCGCGGTCTCGGTCGCGGTGCTCCGCCGGAAACGCCCCAGCATCCCCGCCGGGCACGCGCTGCTCCCGCAGACCGACATCGACCCGCTCCCCGGAGTGCTGCGGCTCGGGCTGACCGGGATGACCGTGCCCGTGGCGCCCGGACCGCACGGCGAGCTGTTCCTCGGTCCGGGACAGCCGCAACCCGGCCGTACCCTGCGGCGACTGGTCCTCGCGCCGCTCTTCACCCGGGCCCAGGCCGGCGGCGGGCGTCTCTACCGCGACCAGCGCGAGCCGTTCCGCCTGGTCGTCGAGTTCGGCGGGCCGAGCCGGGACGCCGAGACGCTGTTCCGCGCCTACCGGATGCTCGACCAGCAGCTGCGCGACCACGCCAGCCTGCTGAGCCGCTGCCGGGGCGGGGTGCTGACGCCCCGGGTGGTCACCGTGACGGTGACCGGAATAGTGGACGTGCGCGAGCTGCTCGCCGCACAGCGCGACAGGTACGCGTTCGCCGACGCCACCTTCGACGACATCGGCTCCCGCTCCGCGCCACCGAGCCTGGCCCCGTCGATCAGCGAGTCGTGGAGCCGCCGCTTCGGCTGGGACGGCCGCGAGCCGATCACCGCCGAGGAGCGGCACCAGCTGCACGCGCTGGTCCGCGCCGCCCACGACGACGGCCGCACGGTTCGGATCTCCGGCCTGCCCACCGGCCCCCGGCGGGTCCGCGCGGCGATCTGGACCGAACTGGGCGCCGCCGGGGTCGATGTGATCGCCGACGGCGACCTGAGCGGACTCGCCCGGCACCTGCGGCGTCACCCGGTCGGGGCGGCGCCGCTCCCCTACCTTCCGACCCGGACGGTCCGCCGGCACACGCCCCGGCCGAACGCTCGCCGGGAGACCGTTTAGGACTGCCGGCCGTTTAGGACTGCTGGCAACGGGTCAACCAGCGTGGACCGATAGCATGCCAACGGAGATCCAACAAAAACCCGTCGATAGAGGTCCACGCCGTGAAGTTTTCCTTCCGTCCCGTCGAGGGCGCCTTCTATGACCTCTTCACCAAGGCGGCGTACAACCTGGTGAAAGGCACCGAGCTGCTCAACGAGCTCGCGTTGCCGGGTGTGGACGTGCAGTCGGTGTCGGACCGGCTGAGCGACGTGGAGCACGACAGCGACTCCATCACGCACGAGCTCTACAAGAAGATCAACTCGACGTTCATCACCCCGTTCGACCGGGAGGACATCTACTCGCTGGGCTCCCAGCTCGACGACGTGATGGACCACCTCGAGGCGGCCGGCAACCTCCTTTACCTGTACGGGCTGACCGATCTCCCGTCGCTGCCCCGCGAGATGCACGAGCTGGTCACGGTCCTCGACCAGCAGGCGAAGATCACCGCTGAGGCGATGCCGCGGCTGCGCTCGATGAAGGGCCTCGAGGAGTACTGGATCGAGATCAACCGGCTGGAGAACGACGGCGACCGGGCGTACCGGATGCTGCTCGTGCGGCTCTTCTCCGGTGAGTACGACGCTCTGACCGTACTGAAGATGAAAGAGGTCGTCGACGAGCTGGAGGCCGCCTGCGACGCGTTCGAGCACGTGGCGAACACCGTCGAGACCATCGCGGTCAAGGAGTCCTAGGCCTTGGATCCCCAGCTCGTCGCCGTCGTGGCGGTGATCCTCGCCGCGATGGTGTTCGATTACACCAACGGCTTCCACGACGCCGCGAACGCGATCGCCACCAGCGTCAGCACCCGCGCCCTGACCCCACGGGTCGCGCTGCTCATGGCCGCCGTCGGCAACTTCGTCGGCGCGCACCTGGGCACCGAGGTCGCCAAGACGGTCGGTGAGGACCTGGTCTCCCTGCCGCTCGGCATACCCAGCCTGGGCGTGGTCTTCGCCGGCGTGCTCGGCGCGATCACCTGGAACCTGATCACCTGGTACTTCGGACTGCCGTCGAGCTCCTCACACGCGCTCTTCGGCGGCTTGGTCGGCGCGACGCTCATGGCGTCCTTCGGCGAGGTGCAGTGGGGCAACATCGTCAACAAGGTCCTGATCCCGATGGTGTTCTCCCCGGTGGTCGGCCTGATCCTCGGCTTCCTCTTCATGATCGCGATCATGTGGGCCTTCCGGCGCGGGCACCCCGGCAAGCTGAACCGCGGCTTCCGGCTCGCGCAGACGTTCTCCGCCGCCGCGATGGCCGTCGGGCACGGCATCCAGGACGCGGCGAAGACCATGGGCATCGTGGTGCTGGCGCTCTACACCGGCGGGTACCAGAGCTCGGCGACACACATCCCGCAGTGGGTCTACTGGGCGTCGGCCACGATGCTGGCACTCGGCACCTACGCCGGCGGCTGGCGGATCATCCGCACCCTGGGCCGGAAGATCATCGACCTGGGGCCGGCCGAGGGTTTCGCCGCGGAGACGGTCGCCAGCTCGGTGCTCTACTTCAACGCGCTGGTCCTGCACGCGCCGATCTCCACGACGCACACGATCACCTCGGCCATCATGGGCGTCGGCGCGACGAAGCGGCTCAGCGCGGTCCGCTGGAACGTGGCCGGCAACATCGTGATCGCCTGGGTGACGACGTTCCCGGCGGCCGCCCTGATCGCCTGCCTCATCTACCTGGTGGTCCGCCCCCTCTTCTGAGGAGCGTGGGGGGACGCCGGAGCCGGCGGCTCCGGGCGCCGGCGGAAGGGGCGTCAGGGGCGGCGGTGGCGGGACATGTCGGGTGCGGCTGGGGACTGACGAACGCGTACCCGGAAATGTGTCCGAGCCGTGGCCGCGACCCGCGGCTCGGACCACCGCCGGAGGGCTAGTAGAAGACGCCGATCTGCTCGCGCAGCGTGTCCAGCAGCGCCATCACCTCGAGCGTCGTCTCCTGGGAGACGAGTGGGCTCTCCAGCTCCCCGGCGAGCAGGCACCGCTGCGCCTCCGCCGCCTCGAACTGGTACCCGCTGCCCTCGAACGCGAACTCGAACGTCTCCGGCGCGCGGTCCGGCCGGTTCAGCGTGAACGTCCGCGGCACGAAGAAGCCGGGTGGCAGATCGATCCGGCCATCCGTGCCGGTGATCGACGCGGCGTTGCGGCTGGCGCCGTTGATGCTGCAGGTCAACGCCGCCACCGCGCCCGCCTCGTAGCCGAGCAGCACACCGGTGTTCTCGTCCACCCGTTCCGGGGTCAGGTGCGCCCAGGCGTGCGCGGACGCCGGGCTGCCGAGCAGCATGTGCGCCAGGTGGATCGGGTAGACGCCGAGGTCCAGCAGCGCGCCGCCGCCCAGTTCCGGGTCACGCAGCCGGTGCGACGCCGCGAACGGCCCCTGCAGGCCGAAGTCGGCGTGCACCGCGCTGACCCAGCCGATCGCGCCCTCGTCGACCAGCTCGGCGATCTTGCGGATGGCCGGGTTGCAGCGCATCCACATGGCCTCCATCAGGAAGACGCCACGGGTCCGGGCGGCCTGGATCAGCTGTGCCGCGGACGCCAGGTCCAGCGTGATCGGCTTCTCGACCAGCACCGCCTTCCCGGCTTCCACGCACAGCATCGCGGCCTCGAAGTGGAAGGCGTGCGGCGTGGCGATGTACACGATGTCCACGCCGTCGTCGGCGGCCAGCTCCGCGTACGAGCCGTGCGCCCGCGCGAACCCGTGCCGCTGCGCGAACGCCTCCGCGGTGGATCGGGAACGCGACCCGACGGCGGCCAGTTCGGCCCCCTCCACCAGCGGCAGGTCGGCGGCGAATGTGCTGGCGATCCCGCCGGGGCCGAGAATGCCCCAGCGCACCTTCTGTCCGTTCATGATCGATACCGTATCGCCCGAACCGCCTCCGGTGGCACGATCGACCGGTGACCGACTCTTCCCCCGATGCGATGATCCTGCCGCCCGCGATGCTGAAGCGCGCGCGCGAGTTCACCGGTCCGCCCGCGACGGCCCGCCCGGCGGCGACGGTGGTCCTTCTCCGGCCTTCCGGTTCCGCTTCCTTCGAGGTGTACGTGTTGAAGCGCGCCACCACGATGGTGTTCGGCGGTGTCTACGCGTTTCCCGGCGGCACCGTCGACCCGTCCGATCGCCCGTCCACGATCCGCACCGACTGGGCGGATCGTCTCGGTGTTCCGCCGGAGCAGGCGCACGCCGTGGTGGGCGCGGCGGCCCGTGAGCTCTTCGAGGAGACGGGCGTCCTGCTCGCCGGGCCGGTCGGCGAACCGGACCGGACGGTCGCCACCACCGACGGGGTCGACTGGGAGAGCGACCGTGCACGGGTGCAGCGCCGAGAGCTGTCGATGACCGAGCTGCTGGAACGCCGTGGCCTGCGCCTGCGCGACGATCTGCTGCTGCCGTGGGCCCGCTGGATCACCCCGGAGTTCGAGCCGAAGCGGTTCGACACGTGGTTCTTCGTGGCGCTGCTGCCGGAGTCGCAGGCCACCCATGACGTCTCCGGGGAGGCCGACGGGACCGACTGGCTGGAACCGGCCGCCACCGCCGGCCTGCCGATGCTTCCGCCCACCCGGCACACGCTGCGCCACCTGGCCGCGTGTTCCACGATCGCCGACGTGATCGCGGCGTCCGCCCATCGGGACGCGGCCACCCCGGTCCAGCCCCGGATCACGCTCACCCCAGACGGCCAGGCCACCCTCCACGTCCCCAGTCCATAGATCACGCCCGGGATCGCGCCCCGGCGGAGTGCCGGACTCCCGGAGCAGATCTTGGCAGCTCATACCCATCCGGCAGCCACGGTTGGCTAGACCACGGCCGGGAGCCGGCGCGGGGCCAGGAGCCGGCGCGGGGCCAGGAGCCGGCGCGGGGCCAGGAGCCGGCGCGGGGCCGGGAGCCGGCGCGGGGCCGGGAGCCGGCGCGGGGCCGGGAGCCGGCGCGGGGCCGGGAGCCGGCGCGGGGCGCCGGGGGCGGCGGCGGGGCGCGCCGGGGGAACGGACGTCAGGGGTGGCTTCTCGGGGGCCCGGTGCGCTGCGGTTGGGGGGTGTCCGGGCGTACCCATGGGAAAAGCCGGCCCGGCGCACATGCCGGACCGGCTTTCCAGAGGCCGAACGACGAAAGGCCGAACGACGAGAAACCGAATGACGAGAAGCCGAACGAAGAGAAGCCGAACGACGAGGAAGCCGAGGGTCAGCCGAAGCGGCCGGTGATGTAGTCCTCGGTCTTCTTCTGCGACGGGTTGCTGAAGATCTTCTGGGTGTCGTCGTACTCGATCAGGCGGCCGGGGTCGCCCGTCTTGTCGATGGAGAAGAAGCCGGTCTTGTCGCTGACGCGGGCGGCCTGCTGCATGTTGTGCGTCACGATGATGATCGTGAAGCGGTCCTTCAGCTTGAACATCAGGTCCTCGATCGCCAGCGTGGAGATCGGGTCGAGAGCGGAGCAGGGCTCGTCCATGAGGACGACCTGCGGCTCGACGGCGATCGTGCGGGCGATGCAGAGGCGCTGCTGCTGGCCGCCGGAGAGGCCGGCGCCGGGACGGTCGAGGCGGTCCTTGACCTCGTCCCAGAGGTTCGCGGAACGCAGCGACTTCTCGGCCGCGTCGTCCAGGATCGACTTCTTCTTGACGCCGTTCAGCTTGAGGCCGGCGACCGCGTTCTCGTAGATCGACATCGTCGGGAACGGGTTGGGGCGCTGGAAGACCATGCCGATCATGCGACGGACGGCCGTCACGTCGACGTCCGGGTCGTAGATGTTCTGGTCGTCGATGGTGAGCCGGCCCTCGATGCGGGCGTTCGGCAGCACCTCGTGCATGCGGTTGATGGACCGCAGGAACGTCGACTTGCCACAACCGGACGGGCCGATCAGGGCGGTGATGGTCTTCGGCTCGACGGTCATCGAGACGCTGTCGATCGCCTTGAAGGAGCCGTAGTAGGAGGAGACGTTGCTCGCCTCGATGCGCTTGGCCATGGATGACACCTCTTAACGGGACAGCTTGTTGCGACGGGCGAGCAGCTTGGCGGCGATGGTGAGGATCAGTACCAGCGCCACCAGGGTGAGCGCGGCTGTCCAGGCGCGGGCCGGCGCGTACCGGGAGGCGTCGCCCGCCTGCTGGTACACGAAGAGCGCCAGCGACTGCTGGTTGCCTGCGAACGGGTCGTAGTTGATCGCGGCGGCGCCGCCGGCGACCAGGAGCACCGGAGCGGTCTCGCCGGCTGCACGGGCAATGGCCAGCATGACACCGGTGACGATGCCGGGGAGGGCGGTCGGCAGGACGACCTTGAGGATCGTCTTCCACTGGGGTACGCCGAGCGCGTACGAACCCTCCCGCAGCGGACCCGGCACCAGGCGCAGCATCTCCTCGGTCGACCGGACGATCGTCGGCAGCATCAGCACGGTCAGGGCCAGCGCGGCGGCGAAACCGGAGTAGCGCGGCTGCCCGTCGTTGAACCACGGGCTGACGATCAGAACCCAGAACGAGAGGATGAACAGACCGGCGACGATCGACGGGATGCCCGTCATGACGTCGACGAAGAAGCGGACCGTGTTGGCGAACCGGCCCCGGCCGTACTCCACCAGGTAGATCGCACCGAGCACGCCGAGCGGCACGGCGAGCAGCGCGGCGATGCCGACCTGCTCCAGGGTGCCGATGATCGCGTGGTAGGCGCCACCGTTGGGGTCACGCGCGCTGATGTTGTTCATCGAGGTGCCGAAGAAGTTCGCGTCGAGCCGCTCGTAGCCCTTGGAGACCAGCGTCCACACGACCGAGGCCAGCGGCAGGACCGCCAGGATGCAGGCGGCGTAGATCAGCGACTTCATGGTCCGGTTGCGGGCGGCGCGCTTGCCCTCGATCCGGCCGGCGACGATGTTGATGCCGACCAGGTAGAGGACGACGCCGACGAACGCGACGAGCACCCAGTTGCCGATGCCGGCGCCGAGCACCACGGCAGCGGCCAGCACGACCGCGCCGGCCGCGACGCCGAGGTTCACGGCGAGCGGAAGTTCCTTGGTCCGGATGTTGTCCGGCGTCATCACGACGCCGGGCACTTCACGATCGAGAAGGCTCATGCCGCACTGTCCCGGAACTCGCGACGGCGGTAGATGATCGCCCGCGCCGTCATGTTGACCACCAGTGTGATCGCGAAGAGCACCAGACCGGAGGCGATCAGAGCGCCACGACCGACGCTGTTGGCCTCACCGAAGGTGTTCGCGATGTTGGCGGCGATCGAGTTGCCGCCGTTCTGAATCAGGTTGAACGAGATGTTGAACGTGATGCCGAGGGTCAGCGCCAGGGCGATGGTCTCACCGAGGGCGCGGCCGAGGCCGAGCATCACCGCGGCGATCACGCCGGGCTTGCCGTACGGCAGGACCGCGGTGCGGATCATCTCCCAGCGGGTGGCGCCGAGCGCGAGCGCGGCCTCCTCGTTCATCCCCGGGGTCTGCTGGAAGACCTCACGGGAGAGGGAGGTGACGATCGGCAGCACCATGATCGCCAGCACCAGGCCACCGAGCATGATCGACTGACCGAACGGGCCCTCGCCGCCGAAGATCGGCAGCCAGCCGAAGTAGTGGTTCAGCCAGACCGAGAAGTCGCGGACCGGCTGCTGCAGGACGTCCCGGCCCCAGAGACCGAAGACCACACTGGGCACGGCAGCGAGCAGGTCGATCACGAAGCCCAGCGGCGTGGCCAGCCGCTTGGGCGCGTAGTGCGACAGGAAGAGCGCGATGGCCAGCGCGATCGGCACCGCGATGATCAGCGCGATGACCGAGCTGAGCACGGTACCGAAGGCGAGTGCGGCGATACCGAAGACCGGCTGCGCGTCGTTCGGGAACCACTTCTTCTCGGTGAGGAAGTTGGCGGTGTTGTCCTGGAGGGCGGGCACCGCCTTCGACACCAGGAAGACCGCGATGGCGATGATGATGACCAGCACCATCGCGCCCGCTGCGGTGGACAGGCCACGGAAGCCTGTCTCGATCGAGAACCGGGCCTTCTTGGGGAGGGCTCCACCGCCACCCAGCGGGGGCTCCTGATAGCTGCTCGGGGACGCACCCGAGCCGGCGCCCTGAGCGTGACGGGAGGTCACGCTCAGGTCGCCGGCGGTGGCGTTCACCGAGCGGGAGGGGTTGTCACCCATCTGCGCGCTCGCTGTCGTCTCGGAGGGATCGTCTCTAAGGGGATGGACGAATCGTCAGGAGATCGAGGCGACCGAGGTCTCGACCTTGGCCCGCAGGGTCTCCGGCAGCGGGGCGTAGCCCAGCTCCGCGAGCGCCGTCTGGCCGGCGGTGCTCGAGGTGTACTTCAGGAAGGACTGGATCTCCTTGGCCTTCGCGGAGCCCTTGCTGCAGGCGATCTCGTAGGTCACCAGCACGATCGGGTACGCGCCCGGGGTGGTGGTGGCGTAGTCGAGCTCGAGGGCCAGGTCACCCTCGGTGCCCTTGACGGTCGCGTTCTCGAAGGTCTTGCCGGCCGACTCGCCGGACAGCTCGACGAACTCGCCGGCGCCGTTCTTGATCTTGGCCTTCTGCAGGTCGCTGTTCTCCGCGAAGGAGAGCTCGACGTAGGAGATCGTGTTCGGGGTGCTCTTGACCTTGGTGGCCACGCCGTCGGACTTCGCCGCGCCGGTGCCGCCCGGGGCCTTCCACGCCTTGGCGTTGCTGAACTTCCAGTCGGCCTCGGCGGTCTTGCTGAGGTACTTGGTGAAGTTGTCAGTGGTGCCGGACTCGTCCGAGCGGTGCACCGTCTCGATGGTGGCGTCCGGGAGCTTCGCGCCGGAGTTCTCCGCCGCGATGGCGGCGTCGTTCCACTTGGTGATGGTGCCGGAGAAGATCTTCGCCAGGGTGGAGGACGACAGCTGCAGGCCGTCGACGCCCTGCACGTTGTAGACCACGGCGATCGGGCCGATCACCATCGGGAGGTTGAGCGCCTTGCCACCGACGCACTTGGCGTCGGCCTGCGGCTGCTCGTCCTCCTTGAGGGCCGAGTCAGAGCCGGCGAAGTCGGCGGTGCCGGCGATGAACGCCTCGATGCCCGCACCGGAACCCGTGCCCTGGTAGTCAATCTGGGCACCGGAACACTGCGCGTTGTAGCCCTTGATCCACTCGTCCATGGCGTTCTTCTGAGCGGTGGAGCCCTGCGCAGTCAGGCTGCCGCTGACGCAGCTGCCGGGTGCGGCGGACGCGCCACCGCTCGCCTCCGGCGCCTCGTTGTCCGAGCCGCACCCGGTGAGTGCGATCGTCGCAGTCAAAGCAATGCCGGCCACGAAACCGGACCGCTGGAGCTTCACGGGTTGTCCCTTCGGGTTATCTGCAGCCAGTCACTCACCGGCTTGCACACCGAAAGCTAGGAGCGCGAAGTGACCGGATAACCGGCCGCAAATGAACTGGGGGTGAACAGGTAAGCCCCAGAAGGTAGCCATCCCCGGAGCGCCAGTTGTCCGTTAAGTGAACCACGCCCTTGCCATCCGTAATGTCGGAAATATCGGGGCGGCCGTGACCTTCGCGAGATATACCCTTGTCCGTGCCGTGACAAATGAGCAGCGTCGATTACGCGGCGCAGGTCACAGCTGACAGACCGTGCAAGCCATTCCGGTACGGGCATGGCCGCCCCAAACGCAGCATGATCCGTCCCCGAGAGTCCGCGCGGCCGATTGCCCACATCCGGCCGTCCGGCGACCTACGGCGACGGGTGCATGGTCACCCCGCGCCCGTTACCCGGGGTGACCACAGTCCCCGCCGGCGTGTGGAATTCGAGCGCGCTCGGCACCCCAACTTCCCACGCAACGAGTCTCCAGCCGAGCGTGTGGAATTCGGGCTCGCTCGGCACCGCGGCCGTTCGCGTGATCGAAGCTGTCACCGTCGGGGCGGCGCCCTGGGTCGCTCAGTTGATCAGCTCTGTGGACCAGCCGGACCAGCCGGACCAGCCGGACCGGCTGGTCCGGCTGGTCCGGCCGGTCCGGCTGGCTCTCAGTGCTGTCCGGAGCCGCGTTGACAGCACTGTTAACCAGCTCGCCTCGCCCGGCTGGTTAACAGTGCTGTCAACCGCCCGTTTTGTCCGCACTGAGCGCCAGCCGGCCATCGGCGTTTCCAAGATCTGCGAGCCGGGCACCGCGCCGGCCGACTCTCCACGACCGCCCGCGTGCGGGTTCCGGGCGGGGACCGGAGAGGTGCGGGTCACGCCCCTGCGCCACGCACCCGCGTGACGGGGCGCCACGCACCCGCGTGACGGGGCGCCACGCACCCGCGTGACGGGGCGCCACGCACCCGCGTGACGGGGAACCCGCTACGGGCGCTGGTAACTGATGTCGGTCTTGTGGACGTCGTAGCCCAAGCGCCGGTACAACTTCACGGCCGCCTCGTTGGACTCGTCCACATACAGGTTCGAGATGGTCAGGCCCCGACCGGCGAGGTAGCTCAGCCCCGCCACGCTCAACGCCGCGCCCAGGCCACGCCGATGGCCGGACGGGTCGACGCCCAGCACGTAGATCTCGCCGATCGCCGGGTCACCTCCGGAGGCCGGGTGGATCTTCGTCCAGTGGAAGCCGACGAGGTCGTCGCCGGAGACGGCCAGCAGGAAGCCCTCCGGGTCGAACCACGGCTCGTCCTCGCGGGCCAGCAGGTCCGCCATCGTCCATTTCCCCTGCTCGGGGTGGTGGGCGAACGCCCGCGCGTTGATGTCGAGCCAGGCCTGCTCGTCCTGACCGGGGCGGAACGCCCGCACGGTCACCCCCTCGGGCAGCGGCACCGAGGGAAGGGGCTCGACGAGGGAGCGCCGCATCTGCCAGAGCACACGGGCCCGGGCGAAGCCGTTGCGGGACGCGAAGATCGCCGCGCCGGGGTCGTCGCCGTGTGCCCAGAAGCTCAGCGGACCGGTCCCGGCCGCGGTGAGCAGCGCGGTGCCGTGCCCCTGACGGCGGAACCGCGGGTGCACCACGAGCTCGCCGGAGCCGTCGGCCAGATAGGCGTAACCGGCCAGCCGGTCACCCGTGCAGGAGAGCAGATGCGTACCGGGATGGGGGGCGTCGCCCCGGACCCGCAGCACGACGTCCTCGGAGAGGGGGTAGACGCCGTCCGCCTCGGCCGCCGCGGCGGCCAGGGCGAGGACGTCGTCGATCTCGGACGCGGACAGCCGGTCCGCGGCACGAACCGGCTGCACCATCGTCATCGGAACACTCTCAGACCGGCAGCGAGACGTGCTCGTTGTCGGGCAGCTGGCGGCCGTTCGGCGGGACCACGAACTTGTAGCCCACCTGTCGGACCGTGCCGATCATCGACTCGTACTCGGAGCCGAGTTTCGCGCGCAGGCGACGGACGTGCACGTCGACGGTGCGGGTGCCACCGAAGTAGTCGTAGCCCCAGACCTCGCGGAGCAGCTGGTCGCGGGTGAAGACCCGGCCCGGGTGCTGGGCGAGGAACTTGAGCAGCTCGAACTCCTTGTAGGTGAGGTCGAGCGGACGGCCCTTGAGCTTCGCGGCGTAGGTGTCCGGGTCGATGTTGAGCTCGCCGGCCCGGATCGAGCCGCCGGCGCCCGCGGTCGCGTTGGTGATGCGGCCGACGGCGAGACGCAGTCGCGCCTCCACCTCGGCCGGGCCCGCCGTGGCCAGGATGACGTCGTCGACACCCCAGTCGGCGTTGAGCGCGATCAGGCCGGCCTCGGTGACGACCGCGATCAGCGGGACCCCGATGCCGGTGGCGTGGAGCATGCGGCAGGTCGCGCGGGCTTCGGAGAGCTCGGAACGCGCGTCCACCATCACGGCGTCGGGGCTCGGCCCGGACACCAGGGTGCGGACGTCGCGCGGCGCGGTGCGTACTGAGTGGGGCAGAAGGTCCAGGGCGGGCAGCACGGCGGAAGGCTCACCGGCACGTGCCGTCACCAGCAGAAGGATCTCCACACTCACCTCCGTCCTCGCGGCACACGAAGGCCGCTCGGGTGACCCGGTCTTGCGAGATGACCGGAGAGACAGGGCCCGGCGTCACCGACGGGTGGGTTGCGATTACCTTAACCGATGCAGCAGTCCCGGCATCGTGGTCGCGCTCCCGAGTCCTGTGGAGAACGCCACTAAGGCGGCTGAACGGCCGATTCGTAACCCACCTTTCACCCGACCCTTTCGTCCCGCCCGGCAAAGCGGATTGGGACCTCGGTCACGGGTCTGGCACGATCGCAACGTGTTTCCCTCCATGCCGCAGGACGATCCCTGGGACGCCGAAGCCTCCCAGCAGGTCGCACGGATGAACCCGGGCCGCCCCAAGGCCGGGTTCTACGGCGCCGTCCCCGACGAGGAGGGGGGCGACCCGGCCTCGAGCGAGTCGGACGACGACGAGTTCGAGGAGATCGAGGTCGTCCCGGTCCGGCCGAAACTCTCCGTCGCGATCGCCGGCTTCGCCGGGCTGCTCACGGTGGCGCTGGTGCTGGGCTCGGTCACGTCCGGGCCGGACTCCCGCGTGCCGTACGCGATAGTGCTCTTCGGTGTGCAGCTGCTCGGACTGCTGGCCTGGACCATGGCGTTGCAGCCGCCGGCGGCGGTGACCACGGCGGCGGTCGCCGCGGTGACCGCGCTGACCGCCGACTACCTGGCGGTCAGCGGCGACACCGCGGAACTGATGCCGCTGCTCTACGTCGGCGCCACGGGCGTCGTGGCGGCGCTGATCGGCCAGGTGTTCAAGCGGGAGGACCGGCAGCGGATCAGCGACACCTACCGGACCACCGCGATGATCGTGTTCGGCGCGGTGGCGTACGCGGTCCTGATCGTCCTGACCCGGCAGCCGATCGGCTCGCAGGCGATCCTGGTCTGCTGCACCGGCGCGGGCCTGGCGCTGCTGGTCTCCCGGCTGACCGACGCGATCTTCCCGAAGCCGCGGATCGCGGTGCAGGTGCCGCGCGGCGCGACAGGCATCGTGCTGGGCGCGATGGTCGGCACGCTGGTCTGCGCGGTGCTCGGCAGCTATCTGGTCCTGCCGTTCACCCCGGCGAAGGGCGCGGTGCTGGGCCTGGTCGCCGCAGTGGCGGCGATCCTGGTGGACCTGGCGGTGAACTTCGGCGAGGCGGGCCGCCGGCTGGCCGGGCAGGCGCCGACGTTCTGGCTGGCCAGGCACATGCAGGGTCCGCTCGGCGGTTTCGCGCTGACGGCGGTGGCGGCCTACACGCTGGTGCACTTCTACCTCTCCTGAACCGCCAGTTTGGTCGAGCCCTCAGCCGGGGCATGTACGTTTCCCAGACGTCAGGGCAAACCCGGGAGGCATCGTGAGGCGAAGACTGCTCACCGTCGTCGTCGTGCTGGTGCTGCTGCTTCTCGGCGGCGCTCTGGTGCTGGACCGGGTCGGCAAGTCCTATGCGGAAGGCATGCTGGCGGACCGGATCGCCGGTGAGGTCGCCGCGCAGAACTCGACGAGCGGCACGCCGGACGTGACGATCGCCGGTTTCCCGTTCCTCACCCAGGTCGCCAGCGGTGACTACCACCAGGTCCGGATCGAGCTGCCGGACTTCGCGGCGCCGGACGGCTCCGGCGGCACGGTGCGGATGTCGCTGCTGGACATCCGCGCCGAGGACGTACGGGCGCCGCTGGAGACGCTGCGCAACGGCGGCGACGTGATCGCCGGGACGGTGACCGGCGCCGGCACGATCGGCTACGACGAGATCACCGCACTGCTCGACCAGAAGGGCGTGAAGCTCGCCGAGCAGGACGGCAAACTGATCGCCACAGTCCAGCTGGAGATTCCCGGTCAGAAGCCGCTGGAGGTCTCCGGCACCACGAACCTGACCGTCGAGAACGGCTCGATCCGGGTTCGTTTCTCCGAGGTGACGTCGAAGGACCTGCCGGCGCTGCCGTTCCTGCAGAGCATGATCGATGCGCTGTCCTACCAGCTGAAGGTCCCGGAACTGCCGTTGAACCTGGTGGTCCGCGAGGTCGAGGCTCTTCCCGAGGGTCTGCGGGTGACCGCCGGCGCGTCTGATGTGAACCTCTCCGCAGGCGGTCTGTGACCGTCCGTTCCCGGATGGTGGTCGGTGCTGTTCCGCGCTCCGGGCTCGCTGGTAGGGTCGAGCGCATGAGCCTGTTGCTCACGAAAAGGCGCGCGATCGACCTGTGTCGCGTGGCCGCGTGCCTGTGTCGCCCCGCTGTCTGACGGGGCCACTCGGTGCTGAGCACCTCCTCTGATTAGCCCGGGGCACTTCTTCTCTGCCCGGCAGTGGCGCCGTCGCACAAGCAGCCCGTGATCCGTAGTAAGCCATGGGTCCGCGCGGAGTGCGACCGCATCTCCGTGCGCTGACTCTCCCCTCACCCACCATCAGGGAGTGAATCGATGAGTCGCGACACCGCACTCGTTTCGGCCGACTGGGCCGAGAAGAACCTGGACACGCCGGGCATCGTCTTCGTCGAGGTCGACGAGGACACCAGCGCGTACGACGGCGGCCACATCCCGGGCGCCATCAAGATCGACTGGAAGCAGGACCTGCAGGACCCGGTCCGTCGCGACTTCGTCAACAAGGAGCAGTTCTCCGCGCTCCTCTCCGAGCGCGGCATCTCCAACGACGACACCGTGATCCTCTACGGCGGCAACAACAACTGGTTCGCGGCGTACGCGTACTGGTACTTCAAGCTCTACGGTCACGGCGACGTGAAGCTGCTCGACGGCGGCCGCAAGAAGTGGGAGCTGGACGCCCGCGTCTACACCAAGGACGTCCCGGCCCGCACCAAGACCGTCTACAACGCCAAGGACCCCGACCTGGAGATCCGCGCGTTCCGTGACGAGGTCGTCCAGGCCATCGGCGTGAAGAACCTGGTCGACGTCCGCAGCCCCGACGAGTTCGCCGGCCGCCTGCTCGCCCCGGCGCACCTGCCGCAGGAGCAGTCGCAGCGGGCCGGTCACATCCCGACCGCGATCAGCGTGCCGTGGAGCAAGGCCGCCAACGAGGACGGCACCTTCAAGTCGGACGAGGAGCTCGCCAAGATCTACGGCGAGGCCGGCCTCGACGGCAGCAAGGACACCATCGCGTACTGCCGGATCGGCGAGCGTTCCTCGCACACCTGGTTCGTGCTCAAGGAGCTGCTCGGCCACGAGAACGTGAAGAACTACGACGGCTCGTGGACCGAGTACGGCTCGCTCATCGGTGTGCCGATCGCGCTCGGCGACGAACCCGGAAAGGCCTGATCATGACTTCTCCCACCAACGTGACGACCGCTGCGGCTGGTTGCGCCGCCCCGGACCAGTCCGCGCCCCTCCCCAGCAGCGTGGACCTGGCCCGCGAAACGGTGATCACCGGCATCGTGACGAGCGCCGAGGGCGACCCGGTCGGCGGCGCGTACGTCCGCCTGCTGGACGGCTCCGGCGAGTTCACCGCCGAGGTCGTCTCCTCCCCGGAGGGCGTCTTCCGCTTCTTCGCCGCTCCCGGCTCCTGGACCGTCCGGGCCCTGAGCCGGTTCGGCAATGGCGAGCTCGCCGTCGACGCCACGGTCGGCGTCAACGAGATCTCGATCAACGTGGCTACCGCTTAGTCCACGCTCTGTTGAAAAGGGGGCGGGTCTACCCGCCCCCTTTTGCTATCCGGCAGAGCGCCGGCGCAGAAGCCGGTGGAGGATCAGGCGGATCACCCGGCAGCGGTACCGGCGGACGAGCCCCCGGAAGTGACCACCACCGCGTCCGGCGGCACCTCGGGGCGGCGACGCGACAGCCGCCGCACGCCGGTGTTGAGCACCGCGATCAGCGGAACCGCGACGAGCGCCCCGATGATGCCGGCGAGCACCACGCCACAGGCGATCCCGATGATCACCGCGAGCGGGTGGATGGCGACCGCCCGGCCCATGATCAGCGGCTGGAGCACGTGTCCTTCGAGCTGCTGCACCAGGATCACCGCGCCGAGCACCAGCAGCGCCACCACCCAGCCCTGGTCGACCAGGGCGACGAGCACCGCCACCGCGCCCGAGACACTGGCACCGACGATCGGGATGAACGCGCCGAGGAAGACCAGCGCGGCCAGCGGGAACGGGAACGGGACGTCGAGGATCAGCAGGGCCAGGCCGATGCCGACGGCGTCGATGAACGCCACAAGCACGGTCGCCCGCACGTAGGCGCCGAGCGTGGCCCAGGAGGCGTCCCCGGCGTCGGCGATCGACCAGCGCGCGTTCAGCGGGAAGAGCCGCACGACGAAGCGGAAGATCTTCCGGCCGTCCCGCAGGAAGAAGAACGTCGCGAAGAGCACCAGCACCAGACCGGTCGCCACCTCGGCGATGGTGGCCGCGGTGGAGATGCCGGTCGAGGTCAGCTGCGAGGTGTTCGAGTTGACCCACTCCTGCGCCGAGTCGATGGCCTGATCCACCTGGGCGTCGGAGAGGTGCAGCGGACCGGTCCGCGCCCAGTCCTGGATCTGCCGGACCCCGGCGCTGGCGTTCTGGGTGAGGCTCGGCAGGCCGTCGATGAACTGGTTCACCACCAGTGTCAGCGTGCCGGCCACCGCCGCGAGACCGCCCACCAGCACCAGGAACGTGGCGAGCGAGCTCGGCAGCCCGAGCCGCAGCAACCAGCCGACGGCCGGGCCCAGCAGCGCGCTGAGCAGCAGCGCGATGGCGAGCGGGACCACCACGACGCTGACCATGCCGATCAGCCGGAGCAGCGCGAGGCCGACCACGCCGACCACGATCAGCCGCCAGCTCCAGGCCGCCGCGACCCGCAGCGGCTGCGGCACGTCGGCGTCGTCCCGGCTGTTCGTCGACTGGTGCACGATCTCCGGCTCCGGCCGGCGGGGCGCGAAGTCCGGCTCCGGGACCGCGCTCTCCTCCCGAGCGGTCCGGACCTGCTCCCGGCCGGAGTCGTACGCCTTCTTCAAGTTCTCCCGGACCCGCTGCAAGCGGTTCAACCGCCTACCCCCTCGGCACTGTGCGATACGCGCTCATCACGGTAGTGCCCTGATGCCCGAATCGCTCTCCGAGCCATGCCTCCCCAGCGGTGAAGAGCTGTTCGTCACGGGCGTACCGTCTGCGTTTGTGAGTGCCGATACCCGTACCGACGCCGGATTGCCCATCCGGATGCTGCATGACCGCGTTCTCGTCCGTCAGGACGGCGGCGAGGGTGAACGCCGCTCCAGCGCGGGCATCGTGATCCCCGCGACCGCGACGATCGGGCGCCGGCTCTCCTGGGCCGTCGCGGTCGGCGTCGGGCCGAACGTCCGCTCGATCGTCGTCGGCGACCGGGTGCTCTTCGACCCGGACGACCGTTCCGAGGTGGAGTTGCACGGCAAGGAGTACGTGCTGCTCCGCGAGCGTGACGTGCACGCGGTCGCGGCCAACCGGGTCGAGTCGGACGGGACCGGCCTTTACCTCTGACCCTGGTTCCAGCCGCCGTTCGGCGGCTGCTGCGGCGGTTGCTGCGGCCAGGGCGCGTTGGTTCCGGGCGTCGGTGGGAACGGCGGCGGATTCATCGGGTACGCGGGGAAGCCCGGCTGTGGCTGACCGGCCTGATGATGTCCCGGCTGGGGATGGCCCTGCTGCTGGGGGTAGCCCTGCTGCTGGGGATATCCCGGCTGGTGCGGGTGACCCACCTGCGGGTATCCGTGCCCCGGATAGTCCTGCTGGTAGACCGGCGGCGGCGCGGCCAGACGCACCGGCACCGGCATGACCGGCTCGGCCGGCGGGGCGATCGCGCGCACCACCCCGTCCGGGAACGTGATCCGGTAGCTGTGCCCGTCCCACCAGGCCGGCGGGGTCTGCGGGTCCCGTCCCGCGAAGACCGAGCGGTACCCGGTGATCGCGGCGAGCAGCTCGCGCTCCTCGGTGACCACCCGTTCCAGATCGCGCGGCTCACGGGACAGACCCCGCTCCATGCCGTCGCGCAGCAGCGCCAGCCGGGTCGCCGCGAACTGGAAGCTGCGCATCGCCTTGTGCCCGGCCGGGCCGGCGATCCGTTTCGCCCACTGCCGCGCCGAGTGCCGCCGGCCCAGGCTGGCGAGCGAGGCCACCTCGGACGGCGCGAACCAGCCGGTCGCGACGTACCGCGGGAGCACCCGCTCGGCGAGCCGGCCCTCCCAGCTGCGCAGCGCGATCGCGAACCCGACGACCGCGAAGAAGAACGGCACCATGAAGCCGAGATAGCCGTACAGCATGATCAGGGCTTCGCCGGTGGCCGCGGAGAGCGTCGGCAGCAGGTTGAAGAGCCCGTGCAGGATCATCGCGGCGAGCAGGCCGGCGATCGGGGCGAGCCAGCGGACCGTGCGGTCGCCGGACCGGGCCGCGATGCCCAGGCCGATGCCGGTCATCGAGGTGAAGAGCGGGTGCGCGAACCCGGTGAACAGGATCCGCACGATGAAGATCAGGAAGACGTTCTGCAGGCCGGTCGCCGGACCGTACTCGTCGGCGCCCGCCGCGTACCCGTGGCCGCCCAGGTAGAGCACGTTCTCCACCATCGCGAAGCCGAGCGCGGAGAGACCGCAGTAGACGATGCCGTCGGTGATGCCGGACCACTCGCTGCGACGGCGCCAGAAGAGCAGCAGCGGGCCGATCGCCTTCATCGTCTCCTCGATGAACGGCGCGATCAGCACCGCGACCAGGGCGTCGGGCAGGCCGATCCGGTCGAAGAGCCAGGCCGCCCCGGTGTTCACCACCAGCGCCACCGCGGTCGCCACGGCGGCGCCCCAGGCGAAACAGAAGACCAGGTACTTCACCGGCTCCGGCTCGTACCTGTCGAGCCAGGCGAACGCGCCGGCCAGCAGCGGCACCGGCAGGATGGCCGCGGTCAGGCCGATGGCCAGGCCGGTGACGCCGATCGAGTACCCGAGGAAGACCAGCATGCCGATCGCGGCCGAGGCGATCAGCACGATCACCGCGGTGACCGGCAGCCAGCGCCGCCAGCCCATCCGCCGGCCGGGAATCGGCGCGCTCGCCATCGCGGCCGTCGTCTCCGGGTACGGCGGGACCGGGTCAGCGGTCACCGGCGGCTCTTCGATGGTTTCCAGCGGTCGGTTCTGGCCGGTTTCTGGCAAGTCTGGGCTGTTTTCCGGCGGTGAGACGTCGGCCATGACCGCCAGCGTAGTCACCGATGTCGCGACGAGCGTGCCCGAGGAGCGGTCAGGACTGCCGCGGCCGGATCTGCCGCTTACGAGCGCCGTGCGGACGGCCACGCCAGCCGATCGCGTCACGGACCAGCCGGGTCGCCTCCGCGTACTCGATGCCGGTGGCCCGCAGCAGGTCAGCCACCGCGGTACGGACCTGCGCCACCACCACGCCGCCGGAGTACCCGACGCCCTCGGCGTAGGCGCGGCCCGACTCGGCCACCGCCCGCAGCGCGCGTTCCCGGGTGGCCAGCGGCTCGACCCCGCGGTCCCACTCCTGCCGGAGCAGGTCCACCGCGTCACCCAGGTGCTGGATCGAGGCCGGCAGCACGTCCGGCACCGGCTCCTGGTCGTTCAGCGCGGTCTGCGCCCGGCGAACCATCACGCGGACGTTGCGCAGCGCGTAGGTGAGCTGGTCCGCGCCCTCCACGTACTGGGCCAGGGCGCCCCGCGAACGCCACCGGGCCGGCGCGAACGCCACGTTCTCCCGGGCGGCGTCGATCGCCGTACGGAATGCCGCGAACGTCCCCTCCGCGGCCCGCAGGCGTTCCAGCGCGCCCTGCACCACCGCCGGGTCCCCGGCGGTGAGCCCGCGCGCAACGTCGTGCAGTCCGGCGGTGAAGGCGCGCAGGGCCGGATCGGCGGCCCGGGAGACCACCGTGAGCGGATTCAGCGGCAGCAGCACGCTCATCACCGCAAGACCGATTCCGCCGCCCACGAGAGCGTCCAGGAAGCGCGTCCACGGTTGACCGCTGGTCGAGGTGAGGGTGGCGACCAGCACGGCCGAGGAGGCGGATTGGACGATCAGCGGTGCCCCGCCGCCGACCGCGGTGGCGAGCAGCACGGCCAGCAGGACGATCACGCCGATCTGAATCGGTCCGGTTCCGATCAGCAGGATGATCCCGTCGCCGAGGCCGATCCCGACCGCGACACCGATCACCAGCTCCGAGGTGCGCCGCAGCCGCTGCCCCACCGACGAGCCCAGCGTGATCACCGCGGCGATCGGGGCGAAGAACGGCATCGGCCGGCCGAAGAGGTCGTGGGCGACGAACCAGGCGAGGCCGGCCGCGAGACCCGACTGCAGCGCGAGCATCAGGCCCGCCCGCCCGCGGGCCAGAGCGGCGATCATGAGTTCAACCTACGTGCCAGGATGCGGGTGTGACATCTTTGCCCGATCGTTTCCGGACGGCGGCGCGGGGCGCCGGCGCCACCACGAGCGACACCGACCTGGACGCCGCCGCGAATTACCTGCTGGGCCGCTGGGCCGAGCCGCAACGCCACTACCACGACGTGACGCATCTCGCCGCCGTCCTGGACGTGGTGGACCGGTTCGAGCACCTGGCGCCGAACCCGGACCGGGTACGCCTCGCGGCCTGGCTGCACGACGCCGTCTACGACCCGCGGGCGCTCGGCGACGCCAACGAGCGGGACAGCGCCGAGTTCGCCGAAGGGCTGCTGCTGAGCCTGGGCGCGCCGGACGAGGTGGCGGCCGAGGTGGCCCGGCTGGTCGGGCTGACCGCCGGGCACGCCACCGAGGACGACGACCCGGACGGCGAGCTGCTCTGCGACGCCGACCTGTCGATCCTCGCCGCCGACACCGAGCGGTACGAGCAGTACACCAGCGCGATCCGCCGGGAGTACGCGCACGTGCCGGACGACGCGTTCCGGGCCGGGCGGACCCGGGTGCTGACCGAGCTGCTGAAACTGCCCTCGATCTACCGCCACTCCGAGATCCGCGCCGAGTGGGAGGAGCGCGCCCAGGCCAACCTCACCGCCGAGCTGGCGGAACTCGCTTAGGGGCCAGATGCTTCGGGCGGCGTAATCCCGCCGTCCGGAGCCTTGCGGCCAGATCGCGGGACGGCAGCAGCGTCGCGCCCAGCCAGAGGGCGCTGGAGAACCGGTACTCCGGGATGTCGTAGTGGTCCCGGTCGAAGGCCCGCCGGGGCGAGCCCAGCATCTCCGCGAAGACGTGCAGCTCTTCGAACGAGACGTCGCTGACCAGGTGCGACCAGAGGACGCCGCGACCTGGCCAGAGCGGTTCGTCGACGAGGATCAAAGATCGATCTCGAGCAGCTCGACCCGGCGGTCCGCGGCCAGCCCCCGCACGTCCGGCACCCCGAGCCGGGCGGCGTCGGCGGTCGCGTCGTCGGGCATCGTCTGCGACTGCCGTTCGGCGGTCACCCGGGCCAGGTAGTGCTCGATCTCCTTCTGCCGCACGGTGGCGTCCCAGCCCAGCGCGTCACCCATGATCTGCGCGGTGTGCTCGGCCGACTCGGTGCCGCGGTGCGGTGTCTCGAAGGAGATCCGGGTACGCCGGGTGAGCACGTCGTCGAGGTGCAGGGCGCCCTCGGCGAGAGCCGCGTACGCCACCTCGGCCGCGAGGTACTCCGGGGCGCCGGCCAGCGGGACCGCCAGCTGCGGGTCGGCGGCCATCATCGCCAGCAGGTGGACGGTGAGCGTCCCGTACCTCTCCAGCAGATGCTCGACCACCCCGGTGGTGACGCCGTGCCGCCGGGCCAGGTCCTGCCGGTCGCGCCAGGCCGCCGCGTACCCGTCCGCGCCGAGCAGCGGCAGCTGGTCGGTGCGGGACGGCTGCGCCGGGCCACCCAGCCGGCGGACAGCGCGGTCGATCACGTCGGCGGCCATCACCCGGTACGTCGTGTACTTGCCGCCGGCGACCAGGAGCAGGCCGAGCATCGGCTCGACCACGGCGTGCTCACGGGAGAGTTTCGACGTCGAGTCGGCCTCGCCGGAGAGCAGCGGGCGCAGGCCGGCGTAGACGCCCTCGATGTCGTCGGTGGTGAGCGGCCGGTCCAGCACCGTGTTGACCTGGTCGAGCAGGTACCTGATGTCGCGCGCCGAGGCCGCCGGGTGCGACCGGTCCAGTTGCCAGTCGGTGTCCGTGGTGCCGATGATCCAGTGGCCGCCCCACGGGATCACGAAGAGCACGCTGGTGGCGGTCCGCAGGATCAGCCCGGCCTCGCCGGTGATCGCCGAGCGGGGGACCACGAGGTGCACGCCTTTCGACGCGCGGACCTTCAGACCGGGCCGCAGGCCGACGTCACGGAGCATCTGCGACATGTCGTCGCTCCACACACCCGTCGCGGCGACCACCGTCTTCGCCCGTACCTCGAAGGTCTCTGATCCCGGGGTCTCCAGGTCACGGACCCGGACGCCGACGACCTGGCGGGCCTCGCGCACGAAGCCGGTGACCCGGGCGCTGGTGACCACCGCGGCGCCGAGACTCGCCGCGGTCCGTGCCAGGTTGACCACGAGGCGGGCGTCGTCGACCTGGCCGTCGAAGTAGCGGATCGCGCCGCTGATCTTGTCGGCCCGCAGGCTGGGGAAGATGTGCCGGGCGCCGTCGCGGGACAGGTGCCGGTGCAGCGGCATGCCGCGGCCGGCGCCGAAGACGCCGGCGAACACGTCGTACGCCGCGACGCCGAGACCGTAGTAACCCCGCTGCCAGGCGCGCTGGGCGATGTTCGCCGCGGGCAGCGGCACCATGATCGGAACCGGACGCACCAGATGCGGCGCGAGCCGGGTGGCGAGCAGGCCGCGCTCGGTCAGCGCCTCGTGCACCAGGTGCAGCTCGAGCTGCTCCAGGTACCGCAGGCCGCCGTGAATGAGTTTGCTGGAGCGGCTGGACGTGCCGGCCGCGAAGTCACGGGCCTCCACCAGGGCCACCTTGAGCCCCCGGGAGGCCGCGTCCACCGCGGCGCCGGCGCCCGTCACGCCGCCGCCGATCACCAGGACGTCGAACTGTTCGTTCCGCAACCGGCGCAGGTCGGCCGTGCGCCGGATGGGAGAGAGACGACCGGCCGAGTTCCGGGATACCGAGGGATCACGCACCTGTCCCAGGTTAGCGCCCCCGGGTGTACCCCATGCTGACGAAAAAAGGCATTTCCGTACGGCTGGCGGCGCGCGTACCTACCGTGAGGGCGTGCGCGGACGGAGCGCCGGGATCCTGTTCCTCGTCCTGGCTGTGATGCTGGCGACGCTGCCGGTCAGGGTCGCGGCCGCCATCACGACGCCGTTCACCACCCGGTTCGACGTGAATGCGAACGGCTCGATCATGCTGCGCGGCAACGCGAACCTGACCTGCCCGGTGCACCTGCTCACACAGGCCTGCTCGGCGGCCCGCAACGGCACCGGGTCGACGCTGAACGAGGACCTCAACAACAACGGCTATCCGATGGTCTTCACCGATGCGGACGGCGACCCGGCGACGTTCAACGACAGCGCGGCCACGGTCGACATGCCGGCCGGCAGCACGGTGCTCTTCGCGGGTCTCTACTGGGGCGCCGACCCGTACGCGGGCAGCTCCCTCGGCGCCCTGCTCGGCGCGGACGCGCCGTCGATCGCGGACCGGAAGAAGGTGCTGTTCCGCACGCCCGCGGCGGCCGCCTGGAACCCGATCACCGCGTCCGACACCTACGAGACCACCACGCCCGAACCCGTCTACCAGAGCTTCGCCGACGTGACGGCGCTTGTCGCGGGCGTCGGCAACGGGGTGTACTCGGTCGCCAACATCCAGGCGGGCCGGGGCAAGGGCACGTACGCCGGCTGGACCCTGGTGATCGCGTACGCGAACCCGGCCGAGGATCTGCGCAGCCTGCGCGTCTACGACGGGTTCGGACTGATCGACTCGGGCAGCACGACCATCCCGGTGACCGGCTTCGAGGCGCCGCACAGCGGTCCGGTGCAGGCCGAGGTGGGCGCGGTCGCCTACGAGGGTGACCTGGGCAAGACCGGCGACGGCCTGCAACTGAACGGGCAGGCGCTGAGCGACGGGGTGAACCCGGCGAACAACGTCTTCAACAGCACGGCCAGCGAGGGCGGCGCGATCCTCGGCGGCCGTGATCCGGGCTATCGCAACCTGTTCGGCGTCGACATGGACCAGTTCAACGCGTCAGGCATCCTCGCCAACGCGGCGACCAGCGCCACCCTGCGGATCAGCACCTCCAGCGAGACGTACTACCCGGGCGTCATCACGATCGCCATCGACCTGTACGCACCCAAGATCGTCACCACCAAGACGGCGACCGACCTGAACGCCGGCACGCTGGTGCCCGGCGACGAGATCGAATACCGGATCGAGGCCCGCAACGACGGCCGGGACATCGCCGACGGGGTCACGCTTGCCGACTCCATGCCGGTCTACACCACGTACGTCCCGGCGTCGGCGCGGATCGGGACCGCGGCGGTGACCGACGCGGCCGACACCGACGGTGGGCGGGTCAGTGGCGGCACGGCCGTGTTCACGCTCGGCAGCATCCCGTACCAGGGGAGCACGTATGTCAGGTTCCGGGTCAGGGTCGATCTGAACACCCCGGCCGGATACGCGATCAGCAACCTGGTGAACGTCAGCTACACCGGCCGCACCACCAGCGTGGCGGTGGCCGGGGCGGGCGGCACGTCGGCCGCCCCGGTGCTCCAGCCGGACAGCGACCTGGTCGGCGCGCTCGCCGTCGTACCGGCGTACGTCCAGCGTGCCTCGACGCCGGCCCCGGTGACCTACACCGCGACCGTGACGAACGCCGGCCCGAACCTGGAGCCGGCCGCCCGGGCCCAGCTCACCCTGCCGGCCGGGCTGACCGTCGGTGCGCTGCCCGCCGGGTGCACGGCAGCCGGACAGGTGGTCACCTGCCAGCTCGGCCCGGTACTCGCCGGGCACCAGGCAAGCGTCAGCGTCCCGGCGACGGCCGGCTCCTCCGCCGCGGCGGACGCGGTCGCCACGGTGACCGCCTCCGGCGCCGGGCGAGACACCGTGAGCGGCAACAACACCGGTTCCGCGTCGCTCTCGGTCAACTCGCCGCCGGTCGCTACGGCCGACACCGCGGGCACCACGAACGGACAGGCGGTCTCGATCGACGTACGCGCCAACGACACCGACCCGGACGACACGGTCTCCACGCTGCTGGTGTCGATCACCGCCGCGCCCGCGCACGGCACCGCAGCGGTGGCGTCGAACGGCACGATCGCCTACACCCCGGTGTACGGCTGGACCGGTCCCGATGTGTTCACGTACGAACTGAACGACCGCGGCGGCGGCACTGCCACCGCCACCGTCACGGTGACCACGGCGAACGCGAGGCCGCAGGCCTTCGACGACGAGCGCAACGCCCCGCCGGCCACCCCGGTGCCGATCTCCGTGCTGGCCAACGACACCGACCCGAACACGATCTTCGGCGACACGCTGCACCTGGACTCGTTCACCCAGCCGCCGTCCGGGACCGGCGTCGTCACCCGGCTCGGCAACGTGCTCACCTACGCGCCGGACATCTCGTTCAGCGGCCGGGCGCACTTCACCTACACGGTCGAGGACAGCCACGGCGGGCAGGACACCGGCGACGTCTACGTGGATGTGGAGAACGCGGCCCCGACCGCCGCCGACGACGCGAAGACCACCCCGTTCGAGACCGACGTGCTGATCGACGTGCTGGGCAACGACACCGACCCCAACGCGGGTGACACCAAGACGCTGGTCTCAGTGGACCCGCCCGGCGTCCCGTCCGGCTCGCAGGTCCGCTACCAGCCGCCGGCCGGCTTCTCGGGGACCGTCGCCTTCGCGTACGTGATGCGCGACAGCGGCGGGCTCACCTCCACCGGCACTGTCACGGTGACCGTGCTGAACGGCCCCCCGGACGCCTTCGATCACGCGGTGACCACCCCGTACGGGACGTTCCGGGACGTCAACGTGCTGGCCGGCGCCATCGACCCGAACCTGCCGCCGGACCCGCTCCGGGTGAGCGGCGTGACGAACCCGGCCGACGGGACGGCCGTGATGCGCTCCGGCGGCATCGTCAGGTACACCCCCGACGCCGGCTTCTCCGGCACGGACCACTTCGACTACACGGTCGACGACGGCCACGGCGGCACCGACACCGCGCGCGTCACCATCGACGTGGAGAACGGGCTGCCACAGGCGGTCGACGACGCGGTCACCGTGCAGGCCGGCGTGCCGCTCGCCATCGACGTGATGGCCAACGACACCGGCGACCCGAACGGCGACCCGCTCACGATCAGCGTCACCTCGCCCGCCGCGTTCGGCACGGCATCGGTCGGGCCGGGCAACCGGATCACCTACGCCCCCGGCACCGGGCACCTCGGCGCCGACGCCTTCGGATACACGCTGAGTGACGGCACCGGGTCCTCCTCCGCCGTCGTGACGATCGGTGTGGTCAACTCGGCGCCGATCGCCCGGCCCGACGCGGTCACCACCGACACGAACACCCCGGTGCCCGTCGCCCCGCTCGCCAACGACAGCGACCCGAACGGGGACGTGTTCACGCTCTCCGGCATGACCGCCGCGGCGCACGGGACGATGGCGGACAACGGCGACGGGACGTACACGTACACGCCGGATACCGGCTTCTACGGCACCGACACCATCGGGTACGCGATCGAGGACCCGTACCGGCTCGCCTCCTCGGCGGTCATCACCATCACGGTACGTAATGCCGCGCCCGTGGCGATCGACGACTCGTTCCTGGCACATCCGCAGGTCACCACGATGCTGGACGTCCTGGACAACGACTACGACCCGAACACCGGGCAGGAACTGAGCATCGCGTCGGCCGGGCCGGCCGGCAAGGGCTCGGTCGTCCTGGCCGCGAGCGGCACGCTCACCTACCGGTCGTCGCCCGGCAGCACCGGCCAGGACACGTTCACCTACGTGATCACCGACGACCTCGGGCGCACCGACACCGGCCGGGTGACCATCACGATCAACGGGCCGCCGGTGCCGGTCGCCGACGCGATGACCACGCCCTCCGGGACGCCGGTGACCATCCCGGCGACCGCCAACGACCTCGATCCGGAATCCGAGACGCTGACCGTGGTCGCGGTGGGCACGCCCGGGCACGGCACGGCCGCGATCAGCGGGTCCGGCACCGTCGACTACGCGCCCGACCCGGCATTCGCCGGGACGGACACCTTCGGGTACGACGTACGCGACGTCACCGGCAACACCGCGACCGGAAGCATCTCCGTGCTGGTCGAGAACGCGCCGCCGATCGCGGGTCCGGACGAGTCAGGCGTGCTCACCGGCCGCAGCATCCTGATCGACGTGCTCGGCAACGACACCGACGCCAACACCGGGCAGACCCTGACGATCAGCTCGGTGGGCGCGCCCGGCCGCGGCGTCGCCTCCCTCTCCGGCGGACAGATCCGGTACGCCCCGACCGGGAACTGGACCGGCCGGGACACCTTCACCTACCAGGTCAGCGACGGCGCGGGCGGGCTCGGCTCGGCCACCGTCGGCGTGACCGTCACCGACGGGCAGGCGATCGCGAACCCGGACCGGGCGGCCACCGGGTACCGGACCGCGGCCGTCGTGCCGGTGCTCGCCAACGACGCCGACCCGGCCGGAACCCTCACCGTCGTCGCGGTGACCCAGCCGTCGCACGGCAGTGCCTCGTTCACCACGACCACGGTCCGCTATCTCCCGGCGGACGGGTTCAGCGGCACCGACACGTTCCGCTACAGCGCGGAGGACGACACCGGGACCCGGGTGACCCAGTCCGTCACGGTCACGGTGGGTGCGCCGCCCGTGGTGCCGGACAGGTCGGCGGCGACCGGGCCGGGCGAGAAGGTCGGGATCACGCTGCCCGGCACGGACCGGCAGGGGCGGCCGGTCACGGTCACCGGGCTGGGCACACCGGCGCACGGCACGGTGGTGCTGAACGCGGACGGGACGGTGACGTACACGCCGAACCCGGGCTTCAGCGGGACTGACTCGTTCACGTACACGGTGGTGGACGAGTACGGGAACCTGGCCCACGCGACGATCGAGGTGCGGGTGGCGGCCGCGTCGGTTCCGTCCCCGCCCCCGTCCCCATTCCCATCGCCGTCCCCGTCCCCGTCGCCGTCGCCGTCCCCGTCGCTCTGGCCCTCGCCCAGCATTTCGCCGGTGCCCAGCGCTTCTCCGACCGGCAGTCCCAGCCCGAGTCCGCGTCCAGCCAACCGGGTTCCCCTCGTCGGGCCGGACATCGAGGCCGTGACCGCCGGGGAGAAGGTCACCGTGCGGCCCCTGAGCAACGACTCCGACCCGGACGGGGATCCGATCTCCCTGATCGACGTGGGCCGGCCCGCCCACGGCACGGCCACCGCCACCGGCCTGGCCGCCACGGGCTTGACCACGGCGGGCTTGACCACGGCGGCCAGGCCGGTGGCGGCGGATCCGGCCGTCGCCCGGCGGTCCCCTGCCACGATCGTCTACACGCCTGTGCCGGGGTTCGCGAGCGGCACCGACAGCTTCACCTACACGATCGGCGACGACCGGGGCGGCACCGCGACCGGCACCATCACCATCCGGGTCGTCGCGGCCGCTGACCCCCTGCCGGTCACCGGCCACGACCTGATGTCGCTGGCCCGGATCAGCACGGCCGCCATCCTGACCGGGACCGGCCTCTACATCCTGAGCAGGCCTCCCGCCCGCGGGCCCCGCCCGCACGCCGGCTGAGCCCACCCCCGCGCCGCTCACGCCCCGCCCGGACCGCCCCGCGCCGCGCTCGCATCCGCCCCGACCGCCCCCGCGCCGCTCACGCCCCGCCCGGACCGCCCCCGCGCCGCTCTCGCACCCGCCCCGACCGCCCCCGCGCCCGCCTGCGGACAGCGAAAAGGGCGGCCCGCCGAAGCGGACCGCCCTTTTTCTAAGACTGGACTCAGAAGTCCATGTCACCGCCGCCCGGGGCGCCGGCCGGAGCCGGGTTCTTCTCGGGCTTGTCGGCCACGACGGCCTCGGTGGTGAGGAACAGCGCGGCGATCGACGCGGCGTTCTGCAGCGCCGAACGGGTGACCTTGGCCGGGTCGATGATGCCCGCGGCCAGCAGGTCCACGTACTCGCCGGTCGCGGCGTTCAGACCGTGACCCGCGGAGAGGTTGCGCACCTTCTCCACAACGACGCCACCCTCGAGGCCGGCGTTCACGGCGATCTGACGCAGCGGGGCGTCGAGCGCGACCTTGACGATGTTCGCACCGGTCGCCTCGTCGCCGACCAGGTCCAGCTTGTCGAACGCGGTCTTGCCGGCCTGAACCAGCGCGACGCCACCACCGGGGACGATGCCCTCCTCGACGGCCGCCTTCGCGTTGCGAACGGCGTCCTCGATGCGGTGCTTGCGCTCCTTGAGCTCGACCTCGGTGGCCGCGCCGACCTTGATCACCGCAACGCCGCCGGCCAGCTTGGCCAGGCGCTCCTGCAGCTTCTCACGGTCGTAGTCGGAGTCCGAACGCTCGATCTCGGCGCGGATCTGGTTGACCCGGCCCTGGATCTGCTCGCCGTTGCCGGCGCCGTCCACGACGGTGGTCTCGTCCTTGGTGATGACGACCTTGCGGGCCTGGCCCAGCAGGGACAGGTCAGCGGCGTCGAGCTTGAGGCCGACCTCTTCGCTGATGACGGCACCACCGGTCAGGATGGCGATGTCCTCCAGCATGGCCTTGCGGCGGTCACCGAAGCCGGGGGCCTTGACGGCGACCGACTTGAAGGTGCCACGGACCTTGTTGACGACCAGGGTGGCCAGGGCCTCGCCCTCGACGTCCTCGGCGATGATGACCAGCGGCTTGCCGGACTGCATGACCTTCTCGAGGATCGGCAGCAGGTCCTTGACCGCGGAGATCTTGCTGTTCGCGATGAGGATGTAGGGGTCGTCGAAGACGGCCTCCATCCGCTCGGCGTCGGTCATGAAGTAGGCCGAGATGTAGCCCTTGTCGAAGCGCATACCCTCGGTGAGCTCGAGCTCGAGGCCGAAGGTGTTGCTCTCCTCGACGGTGATGACGCCTTCCTTGCCGACCTTGTCCATGGCCTCGGCGATGATCTCGCCGACCGTGGAGTCACCGGCGGAGATGGAGGCGGTGGAGGCGATCTGCTCCTTGGTCTCCACGTCCTTGGCGAGCTGCTGCAGGCCCTCGGAGACGCTGGCGACAGCAGCCTCGATGCCCCGCTTCAGGGCCATCGGGTTCGCGCCCGCGGCCACGTTGCGGAGGCCCTCACGGACCAGCGCCTGGGCGAGGACGGTCGCGGTCGTCGTGCCGTCACCGGCGACGTCGTCCGTCTTCTTCGCGACCTCCTTGACCAGCTCAGCGCCGATCTTCTCGTACGAGTCCTCGAGCTCGATCTCCTTGGCGATGGATACACCATCGTTGGTGATCGTGGGGGCGCCCCACTTCTTCTCGAGAACGACGTTGCGACCCTTGGGGCCGAGCGTCACCTTGACCGCGTCAGCGAGCTGGTTCATGCCCCGCTCGAGGCCCCGACGAGCCTCCTCGTCGAATGCGATGATCTTGGCCATACGGCGTTGTCCTCCCGGACATCCGCGGTGCCGGGCCTCGTCGGCCCCGCTCTCCGCACGTTGAGGAAGTCTGCGGACGTCACCACCTGGCGATGTGACGTCCTCAGGCCGAGCCGGATAGCCCGCGACGACCGGTTTCGTGCCGCGGCGCCGATGGCAGCGCTGCGACCGGAACCCCACCGTCCCGACCTGTTGGCACTCACTGGGCGCGAGTGCCAATGACTTGTTTAGCACTCCCGGGTACCGAGTGCAAGAAAACCCATCTTCCCGCGAAACCTCGGTACCGGACCGGTAATCCGATAAGGATCTTGAAAGCGCAGGTCAGGGTTGCCCGGGCGGGGGCCGGCGGGTATGGAGGACGTCATGGACAACTGGACCGTACGCCGGGTCACACCAGAAGACGCGGGACGGATGCGAGCGCTGCGCCTGGAGATGCTCGCGGACAGCCCGCTCGCCTTCCTGGAGACCCTGGCCCAGGCCGCGGCCCGGCCGCACGAGAGCTTCCGGCACCGGATCCGGCAGTCCTCCTCCGGGTCCGAGACGGCCCAGTTCATCGCCGAGCCGCCCGGCGCGCCGTTCATCGGACACGCCGGCGGAACCGTGCTGCCCGACGAGCCGCACTGCACGGTCGTCTTCGCGGTGTACATCACCCCCGCGCACCGGGGCGGCAAGGCGCTCGCGCAGCTCGTCGACGCGGTGGCCGACTGGTCGCTGGCGTGCGGCCGCAACGAACTGATGCTGGAGGTGGTGGTCGGCAACGAGCGCGCTGTCCGGGCGTACCAGAAATTGGGTTTCGCCGACACCGGTGTGCGCCTGCCGCACCCCACCGTGCCGGTGCTCACCGAGCTGCAGATGCGCCGGCGGATCTGATGAGACCGCGGGCCCGGACCGTGCTGACCGCCGCGAACGGCACCACCGCGGCGGGATTGCTGATCGCGAAACTCACCGGCTCCACGATCAAACGAGGCCCGGGCGGCATCCTGATCGCCGAGGGTTACCGGTTCCGGAAACCGCCGGCCTCCTGCTTCACCATCGGTTCAGTGATCATCACGAAGAGGTCCGCTGAATGGTTGCTGGACCCCCGGCGCGAGCGCCTGCTGGCCCACGAGACCCGGCACGCCGATCAGTACGCCGTGCTCGGGCCGCTCTTCTGGCCGGCGTACTGGATCGCCTGCGGATGGTCGATCACGCTGACCACGTCGTTCGGGGTGCGCAACTACTTCGAGAAGAGGGCCGGGCTCGCGGACGGGAACTATCCCGAGTTCGAGCCGCTGCGGCCCTGGATCCAGCGGGTTCTCCGCCGGTCGTGATCGATTTTGGTCGGGAGGACGGACGCACAGCGCCTCCGGCACGAAGCCATGTGGGTCAGCGCTGGATCGTTGGGTCCCTCGGAGATTGTCGCCAATGTCCAGGTGAGGGGCCGCTTACGGCGTCGCGTCCTCCCGCGTAGAGCATCCTGCCCATCCGGAGATCGGATCGCAAGTCCTCCGAGGAGGGATTTTCAACAACCGGCAGAGATGCGGTTACTGAGCGTCATCCTCGGTTCATCCGAGCAGGCCGGCTTCGCGCGCGCCACGCAGCGACGGCTTGATGGTGTGCGTCGGTCCAACCTGGCCCGCGACCGCGTCCAGAGTCTTCAGGCCCTCGCCGGTGTTGTAGACGACGGTCTCCTTGGCCGGATCGAGCTTCCCGGCCTCCACCAGCTTCTTCAGTACGGCCACAGTGGTGCCACCGGCCGTCTCGGCGAAGATGCCGGTGGTCTCGGCGAGCAGCCGGATGCCGGCGCGGATCTCCTCGTCGTCGGCGTAATCCATCCAGCCACCGGTGCGCTTGACCGCCTCGATCGCGTACGGCCCGGCGGCCGGGTCGCCGATGTTCAGCGACTTCGCGATGCCGGTCGGCTTCACCGGCGTGATCACGTCGGTGTCGTTGTGCAGCGCCGTGGCGATCGGGTTGCAGCCGGCCGACTGGGCGCCGAACACCGTCCAGCCGCCCTCCGGCGCCTCCACGAGTCCGATCTCGACCAGCTCGCTGAACGCCTTGTCAATCTTGGTGAGCAGCTCGCCGGACGCCATCGGGACGACCACCTGCGCCGGGATACGCCAGCCCAGCTGCTCGGCGACCTCGTACCCCAGGGTCTTGGAGCCCTCGGCGTAGAACGGGCGCACGTTCACGTTCACGAACGCGGTGTCCTCGAACTCGTCGGTCTCCACCAGCTCGCTGCAGAGACGGTTCACGTCGTCGTACGAGCCCTCGATCGCGACCAGGTCACCGCCGTACACCGCGGTGGTGATGATCTTGCCCTGCTCCAAGTCGGACGGGATGAACACGATGCTCGGCACACCGGCGCGAGCCGCGTGCGCCGCCACCGAGTTCGCCAGGTTGCCGGTCGAGGCGCAGGAGAACCGCTTGAAGCCCAGCTCCTGGGCCGCGGTCAGGGCCACCGAGACGACCCGGTCCTTGAAGGAGTGCGTCGGGTTCTGCGAGTCGTCCTTCACCCACAGCGGCGCGGTCAGGCCGACCGCGGCGGCCAGCGCCGGGGCGGAGACCAGCGGGGTCAGTCCGGGGTCGAGGGTCACCCGGGTGGCCGGGTCCTGCCCGGCCGGGAGCAGCGCCGCGTAGCGCCAGATGTTCTGCGGGCCCGCCTCGATCTCGGCCCGGGTCACCCGCGCGAGAGCCGCCTCGTCGTACGCGACCTCGAGCGGGCCGAAACACTCGTAACAAGCGTGCTGGGCGGCGAGCGGGTACTCCGCGGCGCAGGCGCGGCAGATGAGGCCGCGAGCGGGGGAGGTGGGGGTAGCAGTGGGTGCGCTGACGGCAGACGTCATCGAGGCCTTCCTCTCATCTTTCCCCGCGGCGACCTGCCGGAACGGGGACGGAATTAGCACCTGCCGAGCGGGTGGGCCTCGTCATCGAGACACGCGCGGTGGTTGCCGGGGCTTCAACGGGCCGTTCCCTCTGCCCCTCTGGATGAGGTATTCAGTTGTTTCCCGAAGCTTACGACGAGAGTCCGCGATCTTCACCACGAGTTCCCGAGGTGTGAGCGACTTCCCTCCGGCACGCTCCTCCGCGACCTTGGCAGGTCCTGCCCGCGTGGCAGCCACTACTCGCCTGGATCGCCCCGGGCGGGGCAATGCCACTTAGCTGATATTCAGTGGCAGGTCCGGCCGTCCGGTCCGGTGATCATGATCCGTCGGGACCTGTCGCTCGTGCCGCCAGGTCACACCCGTGATCGACTGAGGTTGAGCGGCGTGGGACAGGCGGCTCACGGTGGGGCTCGCCCGGGGTTGGTGGCTCACAATGGGCTCACCCGGGGTTGGCGGCTCACGGTGCGGCTCTGTCGCGGGGGCTGCGGCGCACGGAGGTGCACGCCGGCCGTGATGAGGTCGCACGGAAACGGTTCGTGTGCTGTCATCCCCGCCCTGGCGTTGATGAATCGCCACGCAGGCGTTGCGTGTGACCTGGTCCCCCGCCGCAGGCGTTGCGTGTGGCCTTGTCGATGCGGCGGCGGCGTTGCGTGGAGCCTCATCTACGCCGCTGGTGCCGCGGACGGTCTCGGGCCGGGCTACGCGACTGCGCGGGCCGGTCGATGCGGCGATCCGCACCCACCGCCCCGCTACGGCATCGATCCTCTAGGAAGTCACGTCCTTGCGGGTGAATCGGTAGAACGCGACCCCCCAGAACAACGTCGCGTACACCACCGCCGAGATCGCCCCCTGCGCCAGATTCTCGGTCTGCACCGGGCTGGACAGCAACCCGCGCCAGGCATCGGCGTAATGCGTGGGCAGCAGGTTCCGCAACCCGCCGAGCGCAGTGATCTGGTCCAGGATGCTGGAGAGGATCCACAGCATCACAGCGCCCCCGACCGCCCCCAACGCCGCATCGGTCAGCACCGACAGCAGGAACGCCAGCCCTGCCACCACGAGCATCACCACGGCGAGATAGGCCACCACGGCCAGCAGCCGCAGCAATCCTTCGGACGCCGGCAGCTCAGCGGCGATGGTGCTCCCGAGGGGCCCCCACCCGTATCGCAGCGTCCCGATCAGCAGGGCCGTCCCGGTGAGCGTGAGCAGGGCCAGCAACGAGTACGCCCCGGCGACGATCAGCTTCACCCCGAGCAGCCGCCCCCGCGGGACCGGAATCGCCAGCAGATAGCGCAGGCTCCCCCAGCTCGCCTCGGACGCCACCGTGTCGCCGAAGAACAGCGCCACCACCACGACCAGCAGGAATCCCGCGGAGACGGCGAGCGCGAACAGCGCGAAGTTGAGCCCGCCCGAGGTGGCCAGGTCGGCGATGCTGCTGAACGCGCCGCTGACGTCGCCGTCCTCTTCCGGGCCGGGGTCGCCGATCTCGAACGCGACCAGCATGATCACCGGCAGGAGCACCATGAAGCCGAGTGCCAGCTGGGTGCGGCGCCGGGAGGCCTGGCGGCGCACCTCGGCCCAGATCGGCAGTGTGCGTGACGCCCGGTAGCCGGCGGCGGCCACCACGCTGCCTGCGGAGTCGGTGCTCATCGGTCCCCACTTCCCCGCGAGTTGTCGCCCACCAGGGCCAGGAACGCGTCTTCGAGCCGCCGCCGGGGCACCAGCCGATCCACCCCGATGCCGGCCGACACCAGCGAGGCGACCATTTCCGAGCGGGGTGTCCCGTTCATGTCGACGATCAGGCTGGACGCGCCCTCCTCCTTGACCGAGCGGACGCCGAGCTCTTCCAGCACCCGTGTCGCGCCCGGCACATCGGAGACGTCGAGCTGCACCGACGGGGAGTCGCCGACGATCTCGTCGACCGGGCCGGACGCGACGATCCGGCCCTTGTTGACCACGACGGCGTGGGTGCAGGTCTGTTCCACCTCGGCGAGCAGGTGGCTGGAGACGAGCACGGCCCGGCCGTCGGTGGCGTACCGCTGCAGGACGCGGCGCATCTCGGCGATCTGCGGCGGGTCCAGGCCGTCCGTCGGCTCGTCGAGCACGAGCAGTTCGGGCAGGCCGAGCATGGCCTGGGCGATGGCGAGACGCTGGCGCATGCCGTGGCTGTAGTTCTTGGTCCGGCGGTGCACCGACGCGCCCAGGCCGGCGATCTCCAGCGCCTCGTCGAAGCGGGCGTCCTCCCACGGGCGGCCGGTGGCCTGCCAGTACGCCCGGAGGTTCTGATAGCCGGTGAGGTGCGGCAGGAAGCCGGGGCCCTCGACCAGCGCGCCGACCCGGGACAGGATCGGCGCGCCCGGCACCAGCCGGTGCCCGAACACGAAGATCTCGCCGGCGGTCGGTGTGGTCAGGCCCATCAGGACCCGCAGCGTGGTGGTCTTGCCGGCGCCGTTCGGTCCGAGCAGGCCGACGACCTGGCCCCGCTCGACGGTGAAGCCGATCTCCTGGACCGCCACGAAACCGTCGCCGTACGCCTTGCGCAGCCCGTCGACCACGAGCGGGGTGTCCGCGTACCGCGCGTCGACGGTGGTCTCCCTGCGGCGGTGCCGGCTGCGGAGGATCAGCAGGACGGCGACGAGGCCGAGCAGGACTGCGGCGACGACACCGGCGAGCACGTACCACCAGAGGGTCGCCGGGTTGGCGATCGGCGTGCCGGTCAGCGTCGGGAGGGTGAGCGTGGGCTCTGCCGCGACCGTGTAGGTGGTCGGCTGCGCCGGGGTGAGGAACGCCTGGTCGGAGGTGGCGACCGCGACCCGCAGCGTGTGCCCGGCCTCGATCCGGCGCACGATTGCCGGCATCGTGACGGTGACCGGCTGGGCGTCCTCGACGGTCTCCGGCAGCCCGGTGAGCCGGACCGGCGCGACGAGGCCGGCGCTGAGCGTGGCCGCGCCGCTCTGGTCGACGTCGTAGAGCTTGACGAAGAGCGTGGCCGCACCGGTGGGCGAGGCGGCACGCAGTCGCACCTGCGGGGCTCCGCCGACCTCGATCGAGGCGTCCAGCGGTTCGGAGGTGAACGAGGCGAACTGACCGGGAACGTCCATCGCGATGCCACCGCTGAGCACCGAGGTGAGCCGTCCGCCGATGCCGGGCAGCGAGCTCAGGGTGCCGGGGTTGCCGTTCGGTGGGTTGGCGATCGGCTGCGCCGATCCGGTGAGCGAGACCTCGGTGCGTCCGGTTCCGCCCATTGAGGGGTACGCCTTCGCGGAGTACCCGTTCGTCACGAGTCCCCGATCGAGGGCGCTGAAGCCGGCCACCCGCGACCAGGTGAAGTCGTCGCCGGGCGCCTCGCCCTCGCCGTTCAGGTAGTGGTCGAGCCACTGCACGGTGAGGTACTTGACCCGGTCCGAGTCGGAGGCCGGCCCGGCGCCGCCGTCGTGCCCGCCGGTGAACCAGGCGACACGGACCGGGGTGCCGGTGGCGGCGATCCCGCGCGCGTTCGCGTCGGCCTCGGAGAGCGGGAAGAGCGTGTCGACCGCACCCTGGATCAGCAGCGTCGGCGCCTTGATCTTGTCGAGGGTGGCTGCCGGGCTGGACTTGCGGAGCAGCTCGACGGTTCCGTCGTCGGGGATGCCGGTGGTCGCCATCTGCAGGTAGGCGGCGCAGACGTCGGCCGCGAACCGGCCGCAGGCGGGGTCGGCGGTCTGCGGCCGCCCCGGCGTGGCGGAGTCCGGCGTGGCGGAGTCCGGCGTGGTCGCATTCTGCGTGTCCGAGGCCGGCAGGGCCGAGTCCAGCGTGGCCGAGCCGTTGCCGAAGAACAGGCCCGCCCAGGACTTCTTGAAGACGCCCACCCCGCCGGTGTCGGCGGACTGCGGCAGGAACGACGTGTTCAGGTCGTTCCAGGTGATCGACGGGACGATCGCGTCGACCCGCTGGTCCTGACCGGCCAGCATCAGCGCGAGCGCGCCGCCGTAGGAGCCGCCGACCACGCCGACCCGCGGGTCGCCGGCGGCGTCGGTGCGCACCTCGGGACGCTTCGCCAGCCAGTCGAGCAGCCTCTGGGCGTCCTTGACCTCGTAGTCCGGGTGGTCCAGGTGGATCTCGCCGCCGCTGCGGCCGAAGCCCCGGGCGGTGTAGGCGAGCACCGCGTAGCCACGGGCGGCGAGGCTCTCGGCGTCCGAGCTCACCGAGTTCTTGGTGCCGCCGAAACCGTGCGCGAGCAGCACGGCAGGCACCTTCCCCGAGCGGTCCCGGGGCAGGTAGAAGCGGGCGTCCAGGTCGACCGGCTCGTTCCCGGACGGCCCGGAGTTCACGGTCAGGCGCAGATCCTCGGCGGCCCAGGCGTCAGCTCTTGAGCGGACCTGCCAGACGGTCGCGGCGGCGAGCAGCACGACCACGACCCCGGCGATGATCGCCCGGCGCCGGGTGAGCCGGGGCAGCTTGCGCAACCCGGCGGTCAGGGCAGACATGGCGCACACGCTAGCCGGAACCGACTGTGCGACACCTGTGAACCGGTCAGCATCCCGAATCGGTGCGGTGGCGTTTCTCCACGCTCGCGGCGACCCCGCCGACCAGGCCCGTCACGTTGTCACCGGTGACCTTCACGAGCAGCGCGTTCGCGCCGTCGGAGACCTCCCAGGCGGCGCCCGGACGACCGAAGATGATCTTCCCGTCGGGGTACCGCGCCGTCACGTCGGCGAGCTCGGCACCGACCGCGAGGCCGGCGTCGGTGGCGGCGCCGGGCGCGGTCACCTCGATCTGGACCAGCCGGCCGTCCGCGAACCGCAGCTTCGGCTTCTGCGGCAGCGCCGAGCCGGTGCCGGTGGCACAGCCCGCCTCGTCGGTCTTCAGCGCGCCGACCAGCTGGGCGCCGATCAGCTCGTCCCGGGTCTGACCGATCCGGTACGGCCCGAACCCGCTCGCGGTGAGCCCTTCACCCGTGCCAGGAGCCGCCGGAGCAGGTGTCTTCTCCGTGTCCGCGCCGCATCCGGTGACGGTCAGCGCGACGAGCGCGGCGATCAGTACGAGCCTCAACAACGGCCTCCCGAGCCTGCGGCGGATAGCGTGGACGTCCAAGAGCCCGAACGATCAATTCGGAGGCATCCGCGGTGGCTGATGATCTCACGCTGACTGTGACATTGCGGTCGGCGGCCCTGGACGCGCGGCGGGGCATCGTCCGCCTGCACCCGGAGGTGATGGCAGCTCTCGCGCTGCGGCCCGGCGATCCGGTCCGGCTGACCGGCGCCCGCACCACGGCCGGCATCGTGGCCCGCGCCGAGAGCACGTCGAGCCGGGCCCTGCTCTACGCCGACGACCTGATCCTGGGCAACCTCGGTGTCCGCGACGGCGGCCAGGTCACCGTAACCCCGGTCCCGGTCGTCGCGGCGCGCCGGGTCACGCTCACCGGACCGGCCGAGATCGTCGCGGTGGTCTCCCCGGAGATGCTGCGGCTCGCCCTGCTCGGCAAGGTGGTCAGCGCCGGCGACGACGTGTCGCTGCTGCCGCAGGACGTCCTGCCGGGCGCCGGCGACCGGGGCCTGGTCGAGGCGGCGCGGCGCAGCCTCGCCAACCGCGTGGGGTACGCGTGGACCAGCACCCTGCTGACCGTGACGTCGCTGGACGGCCCGGACGCCGCTCTCGTCACCATGGACACCGTGGTGGCGTGGCAGGACGGGCCGGTCACCGCCGGGCCGTCGGTGGAGTCGGTCCCGGTGATGACGACCGAGGCGCCCAACCTCGATGACCTCCCCGGTCTCCGGCCACAGGCCAAGGAGCTGGAGGAACTGCTCGACCTGGGCTTCAACCACGGCGAGGTGCTGGCCCGCCTGGGCACCAAGGTGACGCTCGGCGTGCTGATCTCCGGCCCCTCCGGGTCCGGCAAGTCCGCGCTGGTCCAGGCCGTGGGCGCCGCGGTGGGAGCTTCGGTACGCGGTGTCTGGGCGCCCGAGCTCGCGGCGCTCACCAACAACGCGGCGGCGGCCCGGTTACGTGAGCTGAGTCAGGAGGTCCGCGGCAAGACGCCGGCCGTCCTGCTGATCTCGGACGTGGAGGCGCTGGCGCCGCGGGAGGAACCCGGCCCGATCTCCACGGTCTTCCGCCAGGTGCTCGCCGAGACGGTCGCGGCCGGCGCGGCGGTGGTCTGCACGACCAGCAAACCGGAGTCGGTCGACCCGGTGCTGCGGGCGCCCGACCTGCTCGCCGTCCAGCTGACCGTCCCGCTGCCGGACGCCGCGATGCGCCGGGAGCAGCTGGCCGCGCTCACCCGCGGGATGCCGCTGGCGGAGGACGTGCGGCTGGACGACGTGGCCGGCCGTACCCCCGGATTTGTCGCCGCCGACCTGGGCGCGCTGACGCGGGAGGCCGGGGTGCGCGCGGCCCTGCGTCACGTCGGCAACGGGACCGGCCCGGACGCGCCGACCGTCACGATGGCCGACTTCGAGGCGGCGCTCGACGTGGTCCGGCCCACCTCGATGGCCGAGTCCACGCTCGAGGTCGCCGAGGTGACCCTGGACGACGTCGGCGACATGGCCGAGGTGAAGCAGACCCTCACCGAGTCGGTGCTGTGGCCGCTCACCTATCCGGACACGTTCGCCCGGCTCGGCGTCTCTCCCCCGCGCGGCGTGCTGCTCTACGGCCCGCCCGGCTGCGGCAAGACGTACCTGGTGAAGGCGATCGCCGGGACCGGCAAGGCGAACGTGCTGTCGGTGAAGGGCGCCGAGCTGCTCAGCAAGTGGGTCGGCGACAGCGAGCGCGCGGTGCGGGAGCTGTTCCGCCGGGCCCGGGAGGCGGCTCCGACGCTGGTCTTCCTGGACGAGGTGGACGCGCTCGCCCCGACCCGCGGCCAGGCCACCGACGGCGGCACCGCGGACCGGGTGGTGGCGGCCCTGCTCACCGAGCTGGACGGGGTGGAGGACCTGCGCAACGTCGTGGTGATCGGCGCCACCAACCGGCCCGATCTGATCGACCCGGCGCTGCTGCGGCCCGGGCGGCTGGAGCGCCTGGTCTACGTGCCGCCGCCGGACGGCGAGGCGCGGGCCGCGATCCTGCGGGCGTCGGCCCGCGCGGTGCCGCTGGACGCCTCGGTCGACCTGGACGAGCTCGGCGCGGAGCTGGAGGGGTTCTCGGCGGCCGACTGCGCCGCGCTGATCCGGGAGTCGGCCCTGGCCGCGATGCGGGACTCGCTGGAGGCGTCCACGGTCACCGCGGCGAACGTGGCGACGGCCCGGAAACGGGTGCGGGCGTCGCTCGACCCGAATCAGGTGGCGTGGCTCGCGGCATACGCCGAGACACACCAGCCGTGAGCGCTATCGCCGGCGGGTCCGGGCCCGTGCTGATCGCAGCCGTCGCAGGCGGCCGATCAGCACGGGGTCGTGCTCCAGCGCCGCGGGGTTGTCGAGCAGGCCGTTGAGCAGCTGGTAATAGCGGGTCGAGGAGAGGTCGAAGGTGTCCCGGATCGCCTGCTCCTTGGCGCCGGCGTGCTTCCACCACTTGGTCTCGAACGCGATGATCTGCTGCTCACGCTCGGTGAGGGCCGGTCTTTCTTCTTCCTCCATGGCGCTCCAAGCATCAGCGGGGATCACCAGGATAAGCGTGCCAGGTGATCCCCGCGCACGTTACCTCATGTGATGTCGCGCTTACGCATCGTCCACATCGAAGCGCCGACGATGACCGCCACGACGACCGCCATCCCGATGCCCGCGGTCTGCCATGTCATCAGATACGTGTCCGGCTCACATCCGGCCGACGAGGAGAAGTTGCAGGAGTCGTAGTCGATCGACTCGTACTCCTTCGACATCCAGGCCATCCCCCAGATCGGCAGCGCCCAGACCTCCCAGTACTTGAAGCCGGCCAGCTGCGTCATGATGATCACGCCGATCTGCAGGGCGCCGGCCGCCACCAGGACGCCCAGCGCCATGCCGGTGTGCCGGCCCAGCGAGGCCAGTGCGAACCCGAGCGCGCCGGCCGCCACGATCAGGCCGAGGCCGCGCAGACCCATCAGGCCGAACGACTGCCAGACGCCCGAGGTCATCTTCTCGGTGGTGCCGCGGTTCTCCGCGAGCAGCCGGAAGAGACCCGCCCAGACCGCGCCGAGCAGCACCGCCAGCGTGGTCAGCCAGCCCAGGAAGACGCCCAGCTTGGTGCCCAGCACACGCAGTCGCTGCGGCTGCCAGAGCAGCAGGTTCATCATGCCGCCGCTGTTCCACTCGGCGCCCACGAAGGACGCTCCGATCAGGAACGCCGCCGCGGCGAGGACCACGGCGAACACCGAGATCATGTCCCGGAAGTCGTCGCGCAGCTCGAAGGTCGGCGGGATGCTCCACCGGTAGTCGAACTCGTCCGGCTGCGGCGTCCAGATCGCGGCGTCGCAGCCGCCCGGCCAGTTCTTCTCCGCCTCCGGCGTGCCCTGCGCGGCCACGCACCGGGCCCGCTCGGCCTCGGACTCCTGCAGCGCGCGCTGGTAGTCCTGCTCCGCGCTGGCCTTGGCCGCCGCGATCTGGTCCGGTCCCACCTTCTCGTTGGCGAGCCAGGCGCCGGCCACGACCGCGACCAGCACCAGCAGCGTTCCGAGGACGATCAGTTTGGTGAAGCGGCGCTTGATCAGCCGCCGGGATTCCGCACGAGCCAGGCTCACTGTCCCCACCCACCCTTGCCCGCTGCGCTCTGGCCGGCGGTCAGCGCGTTCTCGTCCACCTGCCGGCTGTGCCCCTCGACCGGCGCGGTGCCGGTCAGCTCCAGGAAGACGTCCTCCAGGTCGGCCGCGACGGGCGTCAGCTCGGTGACGTAGATCTGCTGGTCGGCCAGCAGCTTGGTGATCTGGGCCGGGTTGCTCGCGTTGCCGACCGTGAAGTGGTCGGCGGCCAGTTCGACCTGGGCACCTGCCCTGCGCAGCATCTGCGCCGCGCTCATCAGGTCGACACCCGGCTCGAGCCGGACCTTGACCGCCCCGCTGGTGTGCTGCGCCAGCACCGACGAGACCGAGCCGGACGTGACCCGCCGACCGGCCGAGATGATCGTGACCGAGTCGCAGATCAGCTGGATCTCGCCGAGGATGTGGCTGGAGAGCAGCACCGTCATGCCGGAGTCGGACAGGTCCCGCATCAGCGTGCGCATCTCCCGGATGCCACCCGGGTCCAGGCCGTTCGCCGGTTCGTCGAGAATCAGCAGCTTCGGTTCCTTGAGCAGCGCGGACGCGACCGCCAGGCGCTGCTTCATACCGAGCGAGTACGTCTTGACCCGCTCCTTCGCCCGATCGCGCAGTCCGACCAGGTCGAGCACCGAGTAGACCCGGTTCCGGTTCACCCCGCCGGCGTCGGCGAGCAGCGACAGCGTGGTCTCGGCCGTGAAGTTCGCGAAGAACTGCGGGCTCTCCACGATGGCGCCGACCTCGCGAGCCACCTCCGGCAGATGCCGCGGAACCTCACGCCCGAGGATCGCCATCCGGCCGTCGTTGGGCTTGATCAGCCCGAGCAGCGTACGCAATGTGGTGGTCTTGCCGGAGCCGTTGGGACCGAGGAATCCGTGCACCTGACCGGCTTCCACGACCATGTCGAAGCCATCCAGCGCATTCCGGACACCTTTACGACTGCGGTAGGTCTTACGCAGCCCTGATATCTCGAGTACGGCGGTCATTCGCCGCACAGTAGGTGAAGATCGCCACTATCGGGATCCCGAACACACGTCAGGCGGTGATGACGTCCACTCCGGCCTCGCGGAACGCGTCCACCACTGAGGGCGCCGCCCCGGAGTCGGTCACCAGCGTCTCCACCTTGGAGATCGGGCAGATCCGCGCGAACGCGTGGCCGCCCAGCTTCGACGAGTCGGCGATCACGACGACCCGCTTGGCCCGGGCCACCATGAGGCTGTTCATCGCGGCCTCGCCCTCGTGGTGGGAGGCCGCGCCGAGCTCGACGTCGAGCGCGTCGACACCGAGCAGCACGATGTCGATGGTGACCTCCTTGAGGAGAGCGCCGCCGAGCGGGCCGACCACCTCGAAGGACTGCGGGCGGACCACCCCGCCGGCCACGACGATCTTCATCCGCGAGCGGACCAGCAGCTCGTTGGCGATGTTGAGCGCGTTCGTCACGACGGTCAGCTGGGCGCCCTCGCCGACCGCGTTGAGGTCGGGCCGGACCGCCAGGGCCCGGGCCACCTCGGTGATCGTGGTGCCGCCGTTGAGCCCGACCACGGTCCCCGGGCTGACCAGCTTGGCGGCGGCCTCGCCGATGCGCTGTTTCTCGGCCGAGTGCTTCGCGCTCTTGTACCGCAGCGGCAGGTCGTAGGACACTCCGTTGGCGACCGCGCCACCCCGGGTACGCGTGATCATCTGCTGCTGGGCGAGCTGGTCGAAGTCACGGCGGATGGTCGCCTGTGACACGTCGAGGGTCTCTGCGGCCTCCTCGACCGTCACACGGCCGCTCTCCGTGAGGAGCTCGAGCAGGGCATTCCACCGCGCGTACCGGTCCACCCGTCACTCCCAGCTGCACGTTTCATGATAAGTGTGTGCACATTAGTGCGCGAAAGGTCCCGAAGCAAAGCGACGCGATGCGCAAAGGACCTTTGGAACTTGCCCCCACGCCAAGGCCATGAGCACAATAACGCGCGAAAGTCCCGGGAACCGAGCGCTAATGCGCAGCAACTACCGGTGAGGAACAGCTATGAGCCATGTCAAGGCGGAGATCGCCACCCAGCCGGAGTGCTGGCGGAAAGCAGCGAACCTAGCCGGATCAGCGCCCGGCCTGCCCACCCCCGGGGAGCGGGTCGCCGTCGTCGGCTGCGGCACCTCCTGGTTCATGGCGAAGGCGTACGCGGCGCTGCGTGAGCAGGCCGGACACGGTGAGACGGACGCCTTCCAGGCCTCCGAGTTCCCGCACGACCGCCGGTACGACCGGCTCGTCGCGATCACCCGGTCGGGCACCACCACCGAGGTCGTCGACGTGATGCGCACCGTCGGTGCGAAGGCCCCGGTGACCGTGCTGACCGCGGACCGCGCCCAGCCGGCCGCGCAGGTCGCCCGGGACGCGATCGTGCTCGACTTCGCCGACGAGCAGTCCGTCGTGCAGACCCGGTTCGCCACGAGCGTGCTCGCGCTGCTCCGCGCCCACCTCGGTGAGGATCTGGAGCCCGCCGCGATGGACGCCGAGGTGGCGATCCGCATGCCGCTGCCGGTGCACCCCGCACTCGTCGACCAGATCACCTTCCTCGGCCGGGGCTGGACCGTCGGCATCGCCGAGGAGGCCGCGCTCAAGTGCCGGGAGACCGCGAGCTTCTGGACCGAGTCGTACCAGGCCATGGACTACCGGCACGGGCCGATCTCGATCGCCGGGCCGCGCCGCGTGGTGTGGGCGTTCGGCGAGGTGCCGACCGGCCTCGCCGACGAGGTGGAGAAGACCGGCGCCGCCTTCCTGCACAGCCGCCACCACGGCGGATACGCGTCGCTCGGCCGCTGGGTCGGCGGCCGTGACCCGCTCGACCCGATGGCCGACCTGATCCTGGCGCAGCGCGTCGCAGTCGCGCTCGCCACCACCCAGGGCCTCGACCCGGACAACCCGCGCAACCTGACCCGTTCCGTGATCCTCGGATGACCGAGGTCGTCATCGCCCTCGACGTCGGGGGCACCGGGATGAAGTGCGCGCTGGTCCGGCCGGACGGCACGGTCCAGCACGAGGAACGCCATCCCACCCGGGCCGAGCGTGGCCCGGCCGCGGTCACCGAGAACATCCTGGACGTCGCCGAGTCGCTGGCCGCCACGGCACGCGCCGCAGGACTCACGCCGGTGGCCACCGGCATCGCCGTGCCCGGTGTGGTCGACGAGGTCACCGGGGTGGCGGTCTGGTCGGCGAACGTGGGCTTCCGGGACGTACCCCTGCGGGATCTTGCCCGGCAGCGGCTGGACATGCCCGCCGCGCTCGGCCACGACGTTCGCGTCGGCGCCCTCGCCGAAGCGCGCCTCGGCGCCGGCCGGGGACGCCGGCACGTGCTGTTCGTGGCGATCGGCACCGGCATCGCGGCCGGCCTGGTCGTCGACGGGTCCGGCTACCCGGGCGCGCACGGCGCCGCCGGCGAGCTCGGGCACGTGATGGTCCGGCCGGGCGGCTCGGTCTGCGGCTGCGGCCAGCGCGGCTGCCTGGAGGCGGAGAGCTCGGCGAAGTCGATCGGGCGACGGTACGCGGAGCTGTCCGGCGCCTCGGAGGCCACCGCGTTCGACGTGGCGACCCGGGCAGCGGCCGGCGAGGAGCTCGCCGGGCAGGTCTGGCGGGACGCGATCGAGGCACTCGCCGACGGGCTGCTGACCGCGCAGGCGCTCTACGACGTCGGCGTGGTGGTGCTCGGCGGCGGACTGGCCGAGGCCGGTGACGATCTGCTCCGGCCGGTACGCGCGGCGGTCGCCCAGCGGATCACGTTCCACCGCTCGCCGGAGATCGTCCGGGCCGAGCTGGGTGACACGGCCGGTTGTCTGGGCGCGGCGCTGCTGGCCCTCGACTCGTTGCAGGGAGACCGATGACGCGCCTGGCAGGCCGGATCGTCACGCCGTCCGGGATGTTTCCCGGAGAGATCACCGTGACCGGTGACTCCATCGCCTCGCTGGACCTCGCCGGGGACGCCGGCGACGACATCATCGTTCCCGGATTCGTGGACCTGCACTGCCACGGCGGCGGCGGGCACACCTTCACCACCGGCGACGCCGCGGCGGCCCGGGAGGCGGCCGCCTTCCACCTCGGTCATGGCACCACCACGATGCTGGCGAGCCTGGTCAGTTCCCCGTTCGAGCTGATGCGCGACGCCACCCTGGCCTACCGCGCGCTGGTCGAGGACGATGTGATCGCCGGTATCCACTTCGAGGGCCCGTACCTCTCCCATGCGCGCTGCGGCGCGCAGAACCCGGCGTTCCTGCGCGACCCGGCGCCGGGCGAGCTCACCGAGCTGGTCAAGATCGGTGAAGGCGCGGTACGGATGATGACCGTCGCGCCCGAACTGCCCGGCGCTCTGGACGCCATCGCGTTCCTGCGTGAGCACGGCGTGCTGGCCGCGGTGGGACACACCGACGCCACGTACGCGCAGACGCATGCCGGCGTGGCAGCCGGCGCGACCGTCGGCACCCACCTGTTCAACGGCATGCGCCCCCCGCACCACCGCGAACCCGGACCGGTGATCGGCCTGCTCTCCTCGATCGCCGCGGTCGAGCTGATCGCCGACAACATCCACCTGCACCTGGGCATGCTGGCGTTCGCCGCGGGCAGCGCCGGCCCGGACCGGTCGATCCTGGTGACCGACGCGATGGACGCCACCGGCATGCCGGACGGCCGGTACGAGCTGGGCGGCCAGGAGGTCGTGGTCGCCGACCGGGTGGCCCGGCTGGTCCGGGACGGCTCGATCGCCGGAAGCACGCTCACCATGGACGTGGCGCTGCGCAACGCCGTGGCGGCCGGCCTGTCCCTGACCGATGCGGTGACGATGGCGTCGACGACGCCGGCGCGGCTGCTCGGCCTGGACGACCGGGGCGCCATCGCGCCCGGTCTGCGAGCCGACCTGGTGGTCCTGGACGCCGACCTGAACCTGCGCCGGGTGATGAAGGCCGGGGCCTGGATCGCCGCCTAGCGCCGCGGCGGCGACAGGCCCGCCGGCCGTTCCCATCCGCGCAGCGCCGGCAGCGGGATCGCGTCCCACGGGATGCGGGCGATGATCCGGGCCAGCACCAGCCCGAGCAGCACCCCGGCGACCGAATCGGTGACCCAGTGGAAGCCGAGGTAGACCGTCGTGCAGAAAACGATCACGACGGGGGCGACCCGGAGCGCCAGCCACTCCGGGCGGGTCAGCGGGCGGTGCAGCAGCGCGGCGATCAGGACGGCCATCACCGTGTACCAGACGAGCACGTTGCCCATGTGCCCGGACGGGTAGCTCATCCCGTATTTCCCGATCGCCGCCGGGTTGAACAGCTCGGTCTTGTCCGGCCCGGTGAAGGCGGGCGCGGCCCGGTCGAAGAGCAGCTTCGCCGGCCCGATGGTGAGATAGGTCAGGACGAACGCCGCGACGAACGGGAACACCGCTCGCACCGAGCGCGTGCGCCACACCAGCAACCCGGTCAGGATCAGCGCGACGGGCGTCAGCACCTGCCCGCCCTGACCGAGATAGTTCAGCACCCGGGCGGTCCAGTAGAGAGCCGCCGGCTGGTGCGCGAAGGCCCAGTCCGCGACCCGCTGATCGAACGCCAGCAGATGACCCGCGGCGAGGGCCACGGTCAGGGCCACGAACGCGACCACGGCGAGCAGATCGGGCCACCAGTTACGGGTCCGGACAGGTGCTAGGGACGAAACCACACCACCAAACTAGATGGAGGCGCGCAACTTCGCGGCGAGCAGGTCACCCCGTACCCCGGAGTTGGGGCAGCCGCCGAAGTGGTGCAGCGCCACCACCCGGTTCGTCCGCCGGGACAGCACCGGTGAACCGGACGAGCCGCCCGCGGTGTCGCAGAAGTAGGAGACGTCCGAGTGCGGGGCGTACCCGGTGTAGTCCGGGTTCTCGACCGAGCAGTTGCTCGCCTTCTCGCCCTTGCCGCCGGCGATCCGGGTGGGCTCGCCGGCCGGGTGCTGCGGCACGTAGAGCTCCTGGCCACGGGTGGGCCGGCTGGTGTCCAGGGTGAGGTAGCCGAACTTCTCGACCGACGCGAACCCGTCGACCGTGAAGACCGTGTAGTCAAGCGTCTTGTCGGTGGCGATCACCTGGTCGCCCCAGACCTTCGTGGGCTTGAAGACGTCGTATCCACCGCACTTGGCGCACTGGTAGTTGAACCACACCTCGGTGTCGTAGGCCTCGCCGGACGTGGTGAGGCAGTGGTTATTGGTGATCATGCGGTTCTTCGGGCCGACCCGCCAGCCGGTGCAGAGCTCGGTCCCGTTGATCAGCAGCCGGGCGATCGCCTTCGACTTGGTGTAGGCGACCGGGTCGGCCGACTGGTAGCAGACCGCGTCGCTGGAGGTGTCCGCCCCGCACACCGACTCCTCCCGGCCGGGCCGGGCCCGATGCGAATCGGCGCCCGACCGTGCCCGCTTCGACTCGCCGCTCTGCCGGGCCCGCTTCGACTCCCCGCGGTCGAAGCCTCGGGCCACCCGGTCGACGCGCACGCCGAGGTTGCCGAGGGCGGTACCGAGGCCGAGCGGGTCGACCGCGCGGTGCATCTCCACGATCGCGGTGTCCCCGGTGATCGACATGGCCCACCGGCCGTCGTCGGCGGCCTCGTACCGGTAACTCTCGGTGCCTTCCGGGTTGGAGACGGTCAGGTAGTCACCGGGGAGCATGTCCAGCCGGTCGAAGTGCACCTTCACGTACGACGCGCCGGGGTAGTGGAACTTCTCCTCACGGGGCCCGGTCAGATACTCCAGCACCTTCCGTACCGCAATGAGCTCACCGACCCGCTCCCGGCTCGTACCCGTGGTGGTGGCCGATTCGAGCGGCCGCTCGCGGCCCGGTCCCGCTTCCTTCGCGGCCCGTTCCGGCGCGACCGGCGCCGCGGACCCGCTGGACGCCGACGGGGCCGGGGAGGGCGTCCCGGCGGCGCGTTCCGCGCGTCCCGACTCCTCGACCCTGGTTGCGGCGGGTGCCTTCCCTTGCGCTGCCACGGGGGTACGGCTGATCGCCGGCGCTTCGTGCCAGATGCCGACCGGGCTATCGCTGGTGGGTGTCGCCACCACCGCGGCTGCCGTACCGGCCAGCGCGAGGGCGGTGCACGTTCCGATGACGATGCCTGTCTTGCGTCGCATGCCACTCCCGTACGTAGTCGGCCGTTTCGCACCTGTGTAACGAGCCACCAACGCACGCGACGCGCCGAACAAACGGGCACACTGGGGCGGTGCGCATCACCTCCGCCCTCATCGACCCGGCGCTCCTGGACCTGCCATGGCACATTCCCCTGGAGGACTGGCCGGCGGACCACCTGGTAGCACTCCCGCAGGGCATTTCGCGGCACGTCGTCCGGTTCGTCAAGCTGAACGACACGGTCTACGCGATGAAGGAGACCCGCGAGCGCATCGCCGAGAAGGAGTACGACCTGCTCCGCGCCCTGGAGCGGATCGACTTCCCCGCGGTGCAGGCCGTCGCGATCGCCACCGACCGGCAGACCAAGGAGGGCGAGCCGCTGGAGACCGTGCTGGTCACCCGCCACCTCCAGTTCTCCCTGCCGTACCGTGCGCTCTTCTCCCGGGTGCTGCGGCCGGAGACGATGAACCGGCTGCTGGACGCGCTCGCCGCCCTGATCGTGCGGATGCACCTGACCGGCTTCTCGTGGGGCGACTGCTCGCTGTCGAACACGCTGTTCCGGCGGGACGCGGGCGCTTTCGCGGCGTACCTGGTGGATGCCGAGACCGGGAACCTCTACCCGAAACTCTCCGAGGGTCAGCGCAGCGAGGACATCGAGATCCTCCGGCTGAACATCTTCGGCGAGTGCCTCGACCTGCAGGCCGCCGAACTGCTGCACGAGTCGATCGACCCGGAGGCCGTGGTCGACGACATCGTGGCGCGCTACGAACGGCTGTGGCACGAGGTGACCTACGAGCAGGAAGTGGCGAAGGACGCCCGGCACCACATCGAGCGCCGGATCCGCCGCCTCAACGAGATGGGCTTCGACGTCGCCGAGGTCTCGATGTCCACGATGGACGGCGGATATCGGGTACGCCCGAAGGTCGTCGACGCCGGCTATCACACCCGGCGGCTGATGCGGCTCACCGGACTGGACGCCGAGGAGAACCAGGCCCGTCAGCTGCTCAACGACCTGGACACCTACCGCGCGGAGAGCCACCTCACCGACGAGCAGCAGGCCGCGCACCGCTGGCTGACCGAGGTCTTCGAGCCGGTTGTCCGCGCCGTGCCGGCCAACCTTCGGCAGAAACTGGAGCCGCAGGAGATCTTCTCGCAGATCATCCAGCACAAGTGGCTGCTCTCCGAGCGGGCCGGCCGGGATGTCGGGATGGGACCGACCGTCCAGTCGTACCTGACCGAGGTTCTGGTCAACAAGCCCGACGAGCAGGCCGTGCTCGGCATGGAGCCGGACGAGCTGTCCAGCGTGCTGCCCTGACGCCGACGGCTCAGAACGTCAGCGCCCGCAGGCCTCCGCGCCGCGCCACCACCAGGATCCGGTCACCCTCGGCGAGCACCCGCCGGGGGTCCGGCCGCCAGTCGACCCACTCCTGGCCGGCCGCGGACATGCCGAGCACCCGCACCTGGCCCGGATGGTCAGCGTGCTCCAGCGGGGCGCCGTCCAGAGCGGACCCGGCCGTGATGGTGACCGTGGCGACCATGACGGCGTGCCGGTCGACCGGGATGGTGGCGTGCACGTCGCGTTCCAGCAGGGCGGCCGCGAAGACCGGCGCACAGAGCCGGGACACGCTCCGGGACGTGTTGATCTGGAAGGCCGACTCGACGCGCTGCGCGAAGTCGTCGTCGAAGAGCCGGAGCACCACCCGCAGGTCCTCGTGCGCGCTGCGGGCGCGCAACGCCGCCTCCAGGTTGATCGGGTCGTTGGTGGAGAGCACCACGAGTGCCCGGCAGGTGTCGATCGCGGCGGCTCGCAGCGTCGCCTCGTCCGACGCGTCGCCGACGATCACCGGGATGTCCCGGTTCTGCGCGGCCTTCACCCCCACCGCGTTCTTGTTCCGGTCGATCGCCACCACCCGGACCCCGAGGTCGTGGAGCTGACGCATCACCTGGGTGCCGACCGTGCCGAGGCCGACCAGCACCACGTGATCGCGAAGCTCGCTGACGAGCCGGCCCTGGGTGATCGCCAGGCGGGCGTTGACCATGCCGTCCACCACGGCGGCGGTGATCAGCGGGATCAGCGCGAGACCCGCGATGGTCAGGACCAGCTGCGCGGCCTGTGCGATGGCGTCATAGTTTTCCTCCACATCGGACGATCCCACCGCGGTCAGCAGGGTGACGTAGATCTGCTCCCAGAGGCCGTGGTCCACCTTGTCGTACCGATTCAGGACGGCCCCGGCGACGAGCGTCGTGGCGAGCGTGATCATTACCGCGATGCCGAGCTTGCGACTGAGCGCCGCACGCACCGCACGCCCGAAATAGCCGAACGGCCGCCGCTTGCGCCCGGCCCGGGTCAGCAGCCGCCGGGTCACGTCCTCGCCAGGCGGCCGGCCGACGGCTTCGGCGAGCACCAGGTCGGTCGGCAGCATCCAGTCCGGCTCGGGATCGGCGGGAAGGACGCTGACCTCGCCTTCGGCGTCGGTGACGGTCAGGGTCAGCACGACCCGGCGGGCCGGGACGTCGGCACGCTCAGCGACATAGAGGGTACGGTCGGCGCGGCGGAAGTGGGTGGGCGCGACCTCGCCGAGAGCGGCCGCGACGAACGCCGGCGCCGCCATCTCGGCGTCGGAGAGCACGGCGCAGTCCGGGAAGAGCCGGTCGACGCTCTTCGCCAGGCCACGGCTGGACATCCGGACCACCACCCGCAGCGTCTGCTCCACCTCGCGGGCACAGAGGGCGGCGTGCAGGTTCGTCATGTCGTCCGGCATGACCAGCGCGAGCGCCGCCGCGCCGTCGAGGCCCGCCTCCTGGAACGTCTTCTCGTCCAGCCGGTCGGCCCGATGCCAGGTGACGCCGCGGTCGGCGAGGCCGGCCAGATCCGGCACATCGGCGCGCACCCGGTGCGGAGTGATCACCGTGATCCGGATCCGGCGCCGGGAATTCGCGAGCTCCTCGGCGAGTGTGTAGACAAGTGCGTCGGCCCCGCAGAGCACCAGGTGAGGCCGCTCGTCCTCAGTGGACTTGTCGGGCTCGGGACGCTCGTTCGCGGGCAGCACACTCACGTTCGCAGATCGTAGTCAGCCGGAACCGACGCGCGGGGCCGCTCGTTGCCCCATCCGAACCATTCGTCCGACTTGGTGGGTAAATACCCAACCCATCGTCCGAAGTGGCTTGGAGAGAGATCAGTGCGGAAGTTGTGGTGTGCCGGAGCGTTCATCGGCGGGATCCTGCTCCTCGGGGCGGCCCCCGCTCAGGCGTCTGGAACCCGGACCGACGAACAACCGCTGAACCCGGCCGGTGAGGCGCTGCAGGTGCCCCCGCTCGTGTCCGACCCGCTCAGCGGTGAACCGCTCATCCAGATCGGACTGGACGGCAAGCGGATCGTCCGGATCCAGCGGGGTGGGGACGGCTCCGGCCGTACCGAGGAAAAGGCCGGCCGCGCACTGCCCGCAGCCGACGTGGTGAGCGGAACCCTGCCGAGCCGGGACCAGAAGCGCCGGACACCGGGGACGCTCGGCCGGCTGCCGAACCCGGCGCCCGCCGCGCTCGCCGCACACGACCTGGCGATCTCCAAGGGTGCGCTGATCGCCGGGCCGCTGTTCACGGCGCTCGGACCGAGCGGGCTGCCCGTCACGCACCACATGCCGGCGTCGCCCGGCGCCGGCACGGCGCACGCGGAGAGCACGAGCACGGATGTGCCGCTTGTCGGGCTCGGCGACGCGGTGCCGGTTCGCGGGGTCCAGCGCCAGGTCGGGGATCTGAGCGTCGCGGATCTGAGCAAGGACATCTCGGGGCTGCCGCTCGGAGGGTCGCCGGTGCTGCAGTCGGGCCGGTCCGCCCGGCCGTCCACGCCCGGTGCGGCGGCCTCGGCTCTTCCTGTGGACCCGGCTGCTTCGTCGACCGTGCCGGGTGCTGGTCAGCCCGCACCGGCGCAGTCGTCCCTCCCGGCGCAGTCCGCTGTTCCGGCGCAGTCCGCTGTTCCGGCGCAGTCCGCTGTTCCGGCGCAGTCCGCTGTTCCGGCACAGTCATCCGTCCCGGCGCAGGCGTCGCCGGCTCAGTCGGCTCCGGGCAAGCACTCGTCCGGCAAGCACTCGTCCGCCAAGCACTCGTCGCCGTCCGCTCACTCGACGAGCGTGACGCCGCGTGACCAGATCGACGACCCGCGTCTGCTCGAGGAGCCGACCGAGGGGCTCAACTGATCAGGGTCGTACCCCTGCGTTGATCCAGCGAGAGCGCGCGCCGCCGACATCCAGCGGTGCGCGCTCTCGCGCACGTCCCTCAGGCGAACGAGTACAGCGCGAAATCGGTCTCCCCGACGCAGGCCAGCACCGACGTGTTCCAGGCACAGGCGCCCGGCCGCACATCACGCACCAGCCCCATCTCGGTCGCCTTGTCACCGACGTGGACGCCGGACAGCGAACGGCTGCCCACCGACGTCGTCAAACCGTCCGAGAAGCGCAGCACATTGCCGGCGTCAAGACGCACCGCCACACCCGGCACCGTCCACGTCGCGTCACCACCGCCGCCGAGCAGCAGGCTCGAATCGTCGGTGACGGCCAGCAGCGAGTCACCGACCGGGGTGAGCGACTCGACCTGGGCGACGCTGTGCCGCCACAGCTCGCCGCCCTTCACCGCGTCGACGGCCACCACCTCGTCCTTGTCATGGTCGAACCCGGCCGTCTCGACGAAACAGAGCCGCGCCTCGCCGCACGGGGTGAGCTTGCTCAGCGAATCCGCCGGATCGGCCGTGTGCAGGGTGACCGGCTCACCCAGCTTCTCCAGGTCATAGGCGAAGATCCGCTTCGCGGTGCCGGACTCCTGGACGAACAGCCGCCCCTCGTGCGCAATCACCTCGTCGCTCGTGGACGCGACGCTGGGCCGGGTCCGCGCGACCTTCCCGGTACGGATGTCCCGCACACTCGCCGACCGATCACTGTTGATCTGCACGAACCGGTCGTCGTCCGACACGTTGGGCGAGAACGGCCGCCCCGCCGATCCGGCCGGCCCGGCGAGGTCGGCCTGCGTGGTCACGGTGACGACGGTGGTCGCGTCCGGGTCCTTCTCCTCCCACCGCACCCGCCCGTCAGCCAGGTCCAGCCCGAGCAGCCGCTCCTCCACCCGGTCGACGAGCACCATGGTGTCCGCTCCGATGTGCACCGCGTCGGAGGCCCCGAGCGGCCGATTCCACAGCTCCGCGCCGTCCTCGGCGCTCAGCAGCCGCATCTGCGCCTTACCGGTGCCGGACTCCAGCGCCGAGAACACCACCAGCGCCGACGGCAACGCGATCATCCGGTCCCAGAGCGCGGCCGTACCCACCGCCGGGTTTCTCCAGACCACCTCGCGACTGCCGGTGTCCACCGCAACCACCCCGAGCCGCCCGTCCGGGTCAGCGCTGGCGAAGTACGCCCGCTCCCCGATCACCTCCGCGTCCGACCAGGCCGAACCCACCGGAACCGCCGGCTCGAACCGCCCGATCTCCTCCACCGGATGGAAATCGATCGCCCGCACCCCCGGCCAGAACACCACCGCCGCCGCGGCCAGCCCCAGAACGACAACCCCGGCCAAAACCTTCCACCGGTACGACCGGACCACCGGCGCCTCACGTGTGACCCCGGGACTCCCCGGAATCGCCCACGTCGAGTCTCCCGCCCCGACCGGATAGGGCACCTGCCCACCGGCAGCAATCGCAGCCGCTTCCCCGGTAGCCCACGGATCCACCGGTTCGGCATACCGAGGCTCAGCGTGCGTGTCCGTGGGCGGCCCCTGATGCGGCGCAGTAGCCCCGTCGCCGCCACCGGTGTCGTTCTCCCCCGGAGCCGCCATGCCGTCCCCTCCCCAACACCCCACACCGGCCCGTCATGCTACCGACCCCCACCCCACCAGCCCCGCCTCCGCAGCACGCCCGCCTCACCCCTCCGTCCTCGGAGCCGCCACCAGCGCCCGCCAAGGCCTCTCAACCACCTCCCCGGCGCCCTCCCCGCCGCTGCAGACTCCTAACCACCCTCGCCAGCCCTCTCCCCGCCACTGCAGGCACCCCAACAGCCCTCACCACCAGCCGGACCAGCCGGACCGGCTGGCCCTCAGCGCACCGTGGACAGCACTGGCGACCCGGCGGCGCGAGGCAGCCAGCCGTAGCCGAGGCCCGTTTCCCGGCCGCACAACCCGCGCTGGCTACGGCCGAGCCCACCGCGCCGTAGCCCGCGCAGGCAAAACCCGCTCGTGACCTGCGTGGGCTACGGCTCGGTTGGGCGGCGAGCACCGAGCCGCGGGCTACGGGCTGCAGGGGCGCGGACCAGCGCGCGGACAGCGGACCGACGCGGCGGACAACGGACCGGGACGGCGGACGACAACGGACCCGGGCAGCGGACAGCGGACCCGGGACGGCGGGTGGGCTGCCGCAAGGGGACTGATAGGAAGAGGGCGCAACCACTCACGCACGCCGCGCGGGCTGATGGCGCGCGTTCTGGGCGCGCCAGCGCCCAGCGTGCCGGCCCGCGCACCTCGGCGGGAGCGACGGTCTGCACCCACCACCCCGCTGCGACATCGGTCTTTGAAGATGTCTGCTGGCTATCGTGGCGCTATGCGCATCGAACGAGTGACCGTCGCGGCCGAGGTTCACCGAGCGGCCGACCTCTTTGATGCGCCGCCGCTGGAGGGTGCCACCCAGCGGTTCTTGGACGATCCGACGCACCATCTGCTGCTCGCCTATGACGACGGGGATCGGCCGGTCGGGATGATCAGTGGGGTGGAGACCACGCATCCGGACAAAGGGACCGAAATGCTGGTGTACGAGTTGGGTGTCGCTCCCGTGGCGCGGCTGCAGGGGGTCGGGGCGGCGCTGGTGGAGGCGCTGGCGGCGCTGGCTCGGGCGAACGGCTGCTACGGCATGTGGGTGGCGACCGAGTCGGACAACAAGGCTGCTCTCGCCACCTATCGCCGGGCGGGCGCGTGCGAGGAGATGACGTTCACGATGCTGAGCTGGGATTTGAGCTAGGGCGGTCGGAGGCGGGCCAGACGTAGGGCAGATCGTCGGGCACGTCGTCGCCGAACAGCGGGCGGTAGTGCGCCGCGTCCTTGCGGATCAGCGCGGAGCGGTGGCTGAGGTGCAGGTCCTCGTCTCCGAGCCAGGGTGGGAGTTCGCCGGCCTGGGCCAGTTCCTCGTCGGTGCGCACTGTCGAAATGCCGCGCGCGGTCCGCAGATCGGTGAGCATGGTCGCGGCGCAGGTGTCGGCCCGGCCGGTGGCGGTCCAGACGGCGCACATGTCGAGGCCGTAACGGACCAGCGCCTCCTCGTAACCGTGCCACATCTTGACCGCCGGATGGTGCCGCCAGCCGTAGCCCGGCTGGATCAGCCCGCGCAGCACCTGGATGGCTTCGACCCGCTGCTTGCCGAGCCGTTTCACGTCGAGCGCGAGACCGCTGGCGGTGAAGCCGGAATACGGCAGGAAGGTCTGCACCGTGTGGTCTTGCCCGCTACGGCGAAACAAAAACGGCCTCTCCCAGCGGGGAGAGGCCGTTCCGCGGAAAATCAGATGCGCACGCCGGAGCCGGCGTTGAACACGTGCAGCGCGCTGGTCTGCGGCTTGATGAACACCGTCTCGCCCATGCTCGGCATGTAGCGACGCTCGGTGCGGACCACGAAGCGCTCGGAGCCGCCGCCGACCTCGGAGTGGCCGTAGACGTTGGCGTCCGAACCGAGGTCCTCGACCAGGTCCACGACGATCGGCAGAGCGCCGGCCGACTCGGTGACGACCTCGGCGGCCTCCGGGCGGAAGCCGACGGTGACCTTGCCGTCGCCGCCCTGCTGGGCCGCGGCGACCTGCTCGCGGGTCAGCGGGATGGTGAGCGAGCCGAAGGTGGCGCCCGACTCGGTCAGCGGCACGGTCTTGATGTTCATGGCCGGGGAGCCCATGAAGCCGGCGACGAAGACGTTGCCGGGGGTGTCGTAGAGCGCCCGCGGGGTGTCCACCTGCTGGAGGACGCCGTCGAGCATGACCGCGACCCGGTGGCCCATGGTCATGGCCTCGACCTGGTCGTGGGTCACGTAGACGGTGGTGACGCCGAGCTTGGCCTGGAGCGAGGCGATCTGCGAGCGGGTCTGCACGCGGAGCTTCGCGTCGAGGTTCGACAGCGGCTCGTCCATGAGGAACACCTGCGGCTGACGCACGATCGCGCGGCCCAAGGCGACACGCTGACGCTGACCACCGGAGAGCGCCTTCGGCTTGCGCGAGAGGAACTCCTCGAGCTGGAGCAGAGCGGCGGCTTCCTTCACCGCGCGGTCGATCTCCGACTTCGGGGTCTTGCGCAGCTTCAGGGCGAACGCCATGTTCTCGTACACCGTCATGTGCGGGTAGAGGGCGTAGTTCTGGAACACCATCGCGATGTCACGGGACTTCGGCGGGAGGTTCGTGACGTCCTTGTCGTTGATCAGGATGCGGCCGCGGTCCACGTCCTCCAGGCCGGCGAGCATGCGCAGGCTGGTGGACTTGCCACAACCGGAGGGGCCGACCAGGACGAGGAACTCGCCGTCGCCGATCTCGAGGTTCAGCTCGTTGACGGCGGGACGCTCAGAGCCCGGGTAGATCCGGGAGGCCTTGTCGTAGGTGACGGTAGCCATGGTGAATCGACTTCCTTTCCACCGGCAGGAACGTGCCGGACGATCCGAGTAGAAGGAACAGCCCCGCAAACGTAATTGTTTTTCACCGACCTGCCAAGATGGTGGCCGCATCCCAGGACGTTATGCTGGCCGTGACCCGCCCCTGTAGCTCAGATGGCCAGAGCACCCGTCTTGTAAACGGGAGGTCGTCGGTTCGATCCCGACCGGGGGCTCCACAGCACTTCCGCACCGAGCATTCCCCGCAGCAGCTGCCGCCGTCCCGCAGCTGCCGCCGTCCCGCAGCCATCGCCGTCGCCGCGGCCAGCGGCCAGCGGCCAGCGGCCAGCGGCCAGCGGCCAGCGGCCAGCGGCCAGCGGCCAGCGGCCAGGATCTTGGCAAGTGGCGGAGCGGAGCGGGGGGACGGAGCGGCGCGGGACGGAGCGGCGCGGGGAGGCGGGGCCTACCTCGTGGAATGCTGCCGGAGGTCGGCGATGCCCCGGTCCATCGCACGGCCCAGCACGCGGGCGAGCGGGCGCTCCGCGAAGCGGTGAACCAGCCAGGCGAAGACCAGCATCATCGCCATGACGCCGAGTGCGAGCGGCAGCGCCGGAAGCTGGTCCTTGAGCCCGTGCAGCACGGTGAGACCGATGGCCTGGTGCAGGAGGTACACGGGATAGGTCAGGATCCCCGCGGTGGTCAGCCAGCGCCACTGGATGCGGTTGAACTTGCCCAGGGCGAGAAGCAGCATGAAGAGGAACGTGCCGGCGATGATCAGCTGCGCCGGCCAGGCGGCGATCGGGTGGTCCACGTTCGTGACGACGGGCTCAAGGTTGCCGACCCGCTGCTTGACGCTGTACTCGGCGAGCACGAAGCTCACGCCCACGATCCCCACCGGAACCGCCGACAACCCGAACCGGTAGATGAGGTAAAGGCCGATGCCGCCGGTGAAGTAGGGGGCGTAGTACGGCATGACCCACGACCACAGCACGTCGTTGGACAGCTGCCAGGCGAGCATCGAGGCGAGGGTCCAGAACACGCAGAACAGGACGCAGCGCCGGAAGGTGACTCCCATGGCGACCACAATGGCGAAAGCCAGGTAGAACTTGAGCTCGGCGAAGAGCGTCCAGTAGACGCCGTCGACGTTGGGAATGCCGAATCCCTGCTGGAGCATGGTGTAGTTGACCGCGACGTCCGTCCACGAACTGGTCGAGCGCACGGTCGGCCAGATGGTGATGACGATCACGGAAAGCGTGAGCGCGACCCAGTACGCCGGATAGAGCCGGGTCACCCGGGACGAGAAGAAGTCGCCGAGCCCCTTGTTCCACGCCGTCATGCAGATGACGAAGCCGCTGATGAGGAAGAAGACCTCGACGCCGATCCAGCCGTACTGGGTGAACGGATGCAGGATCGGGAACAGCTCCTTGGCGCTCGCGTCCCACGCGTCGTTGGCGCCGGTGTAGTGGTGTGCCATGACGGAGACGGCGGCGAGCAGCCGGAGGCCGTCGAGCAGCGCCAGTCGCGGGCGCCGAGCGGGGCGCGGAGGGCTGACCGCCAGCGCTGAGTCGATCTCCTTTCCGGAGTCACGTACCGGGTTCAGCGTGGGAGTCTCAGACACGTACTCGCATCTCCTAGAAGTCGGGGCGACAGCGTATCGGAGACACATTCACGTTCCTGGCTCATGTGATTTTGACAACGGAGCGAGGGCTCCACCTCTACCCCCCCCCTCGGCGCAGCCGCGAACTCAAGCCGACATGAGAATGCGGTGGGAGAGCATGCTGTTCCGGGCACCGGGCACCGGGCACCGGGCACCGGGCACCGGGCGAATGGTAGGGGATCTTGGTAGGCAACCGTCCGGAACGGTCCGCCCGACCGGGGATGCGCCGGAATCCAGCTGACATATAACAGCAGTTCACAGGCACAATCACAGTCCGGGCGGGACCATCCGGAATGATCGCGTTCTTGCTTGTAAACGGGAGGTCGTCGGTTCGATCCCGACCGGGGGCTCCACAAAGCCAAGACCAGCAAGAACGAACGGCGGCCCGCTGAAACTCAGCGGACCGCCGTTCGTCAAACCCGGTGGATCAGAGCGGGCGGATGTTCTCCGCCTGCGGGCCCTTCTGGCCCTGGGTGATGTCGAACTCCACCTTCTGGTTCTCCTCGAGGCTGCGGTAGCCGCTCGTCGCGATCGCGGAGAAGTGGGCGAAGACGTCAGCGCCGCCGTCGTCCGGGCTGATGAAGCCGAAGCCCTTGTCGGCGTTGAACCACTTCACGGTGCCTGTAGTCATGTCTGCTCCTTCGCAGGCTGTTGGAAACCGCCCTGTGCGGAATCCGGGCGCCACGGCGTTGATCACCCGCGTCGAAACGACACGAAAACGAAAAACGCCTGGGACGGGTTCAGATAACCCACCAGGCGCCGGAAAACGTCTACGGAAATCAAAACTGCAACGCGACCAACGTAGCACAAGATCCCGGTCAGCGGAGCCGACACGGGCTTCCGGTCGTTGATCTTGTATGAGTTCCGTTCTGGTGGCCGCTGTCGTCGCGGCCCTCCTGCTGCCCCCTCCGTCGGATTGGGCTCAGCCCGGGTACGGCCCCGGAGCGACCTACTACAACCCGGCCGAGACGACGCTGACCACCGAAAACATCGGGAAGAAGTGGGAGGTGTCCACGCACGGGGCGCCGGACTGCGAGATCGGCCGCGAGCCCCTCGTGTACCGCGGATCCCTCTACACCAGCGCGCCGGGCGGCGTCGCCGCTCTCGACCCGGCAACCGGCAACCGGCGCTGGTTCACCCGGCTGGTCCGGCGCGGAATCACCCGAATGGCTGTCGCCGACGGCAAGCTCGTCACCCTCACCTACACCTGTGACGGCCAGGGCAGCTTCCTCACCGCGTTCTCCGCGGCCACCGGTGGCCGTCTGTGGGAGGTGCCGCTCGGCGGCCCGGCACAGGACATGGTGGTGGACCGCGGCGTGGTCGTCGTCGACACCCGGCCGGATTACACCCTCAGCACCACCGGGTACCGGCTCGGCGACGGCGGACGGCTCTGGCGGCTCACCGGCACCCGCGGCGACGGCCTGCTCTCCGCGAACGGGAGGCTGCTCCTGCGTACCGAGGGGAACACCGCCCGCGCGGTCGACGTCACCACCGGCCGGACGATCTGGCAAACCCCGCTCAATTGGTACGCCGTCGGCAGCGACCCGGCCGGAAGCAGGTTCTACGTCAGCGGCACCGGTGGCGCCCTCACCGCGGTGAACGCCGCCGACGGCTCGGTGATCTGGCGATCCGCCCTGCCGGCGCCCGGTGTCACCGCCGACGACCGGCGCCTCTACGTGCCCCGGTACCGCAGCGTGCTCTGCCTGGACGCGGCGACCGGCCGCAAGCTCTGGTCGGTGCACCTGCCGGACGCGGCGGGTCAGCCGGTCCGGGCCGGCAACCTGCTCTTCAGCCCGTCCGGTCTGGGATCCCCGCTGTCGATCGTCGACGCGGTCACCGGCAGGGGCGTGCACGGCGGGATGCCCTCGGACCAGCATTACCCGCCGACGGTGGCGGGCGGCCGCCTGTTCCTCACGGACGGCGACCGCCTGCGCGCGTATTTCTGAGCCTCACGCCTCCCGGCGGCGGCGGACCTCGGCCAGGGTGACGGCGGCCGCCACGCTCGCGTTCAGCGACTCCACCTCGGAGGCCATCGGGATGCTCACCCGCAGGTCACAGGTCTCGCCGACCAGGCGGGACAGACCTCGGCCCTCCGAGCCCACCACCACGATCAGCGGGCCGATCGCCGCCTCGAGCTGGTAGAGGTCGGTCTCACCGTCCGCGTCCAGCCCGATCGCGGTGAACCCGGCTTTCTGCGCCGCCTTGATCGCCCGGGTCAGGTTGACCACCTGGGAGACCGGGACCCGGGCTGCCGCGCCGGCGCTGGTGCGCCAGGCGGTCGCCGTGATGCCGGCCGCGCGGCGCTCGGTCATGAACACGCCGTGCCCGCCGAACGCGGCGACCGACCGGATCACCGCGCCGACGTTGCGCGGGTCGGTGATGCCGTCGAGGGCGACGAGCAGCGGAGCGGTCTGCTCCAGCGCCGCGGCCACGAGGTCGTCGAAGTCCTCGTACGCGAACGGCGGCACCTGCAGGCCGATGCCTTGGTGCAGCACGCCACCGGTCATCCGGTCGAGCTCGTTGCGGCTGATCTCCAGGATCGGGATGCCCCGGTCGCCGGCGGTCCGCACGATCTCGGTGACCCGGTCGTCGATGTCGATGCCCTGCGCCACGTAGAGCGCGGTGGCCGGCACCAGGGCGCGCAGCGCCTCCACCACCGGGTTGCGCCCGAGCAGCAGCTCGGGGCCTTCCTTGGTGGGGTTGGACTTGCGGCCCGGCGCGACCCGGGGACCGCGCGGACCGGACGCCCGGCCGCCACGGGCCGCTGCCGCGGCGCGGGTCATGCTGGTGCCGCGGCCACCGCCACGGCCCCAGGTGGTGTCCTTGGTGCCCGGCACGCCGACCTTGGGCGCCCGGCCCTCGGCCGCCGCTGCCCGGCGCTCCTTCTCCTGCTTACGAGCGGTCTTCTCGGGCAGTTTCTCGGTGCCCGAGTAACCCTTGTGCCACGGGCGCTCGTCGGCGGGCAGGGTCTTGCCCCGGCCCTTGAGGCTGGAGCGGTTCTTCCCGCCCGAGCCCATCGCGGCGCCTTTCTTCGCGGTCGCCCGCTTGCTGGCGTTCTGTGAATTTCCCGGCATCAGTGCTGCTCTCCTACCGTCCAGCGCGGCCCGGTCGGAGTGTCCTCCACCTGAATACCCGCGTTCTTGAGCTGGTCCCGCACCGAGTCGGCGGCCGCCCAGTCTTTCCGTGCGCGGGCTTGTGCCCGCTGTTCCAGTGCCAGCGCGACGAGTGAGTCGACGACCGGCTTCAGGTCGTTGCCGTTCGTGCCCGCGTCCCACGAGGCGTCGAGCGGGTCGATCCCGAGCACCCCGAGCATCGCACGAACCGCGGTGAGCGCGCCGCGGATGGCCGCCTCGTCACCGGCGGTGAGCGCGGTGTTGCCCTCACGGATGGTGTCGTGGACGATCGCGAGCGCCGCCGAGGTGTTCAGGTCGTCGTTCATCGCGTCGGCGAACGCCGGCGGCACGGCCTTGGGCCGGCCCAGGCCGACGATCTCGGCGGCACGCTGCACGAAGCCCTCGATCCGCCGGTACGCCACCGCGGCCTCACGCAGCGCCTCGTCGGAGTAGTCGATCCGGGAGCGGTAGTGCGGGGAGGCCAGGTAGTAGCGCACCTCGACGGGACGGATCCCGGACTCGACGAGCGAGTCCAGGTCGATCACGTTGCCCAGCGACTTGCTCATCTTGGACTCGCCGAGGTTGAGCAGCGCGTGGTGCACCCAGTAACGGGCGAAGCCGAGGCCGGCCGCCTTGGACTGGGCGATCTCGTTCTCGTGGTGCGGGAACGTCAGGTCGAGGCCGCCGCCGTGGATGTCGAACTCGTCGCCGAGGTAGCGCCGGGCCATCGCGGAGCACTCGATGTGCCAGCCGGGCCGGCCGCGGCCCCAGGGCGAGGACCAGTAGGCGTCGCTCGGCTCGTCGGCCTTGACGCCTTTCCAGAGGGCGAAGTCGCGCGCGTCCCGCTTGTCGCGCTCCGGGGCGTCGCCCGCCGACCGCATGTCCGAGGGCTTCTGCCCGGAGAGCGCGCCGTAGGACGAGTACGACGACACGTCGAAGTAGACGTCGCCGTTCAGGCAGTCCGCCGCGTAGGCGTGACCACGCGAGATCAACGTCTGGATCAGCTCGTGCATCTCGGTGATGTGCGCGGTGGCCAGCGGCTCGTAGGTCGGCGGCAGAACGTTCAGCGAGCGGTAGTCACGGTCCAGCAGGAGCCGGTTCTCGAAGGCGATGGCCCAGAACGGCCGCTTCTGATCCAGCGACTTCTGCAGGATCTTGTCGTCGACGTCCGTCACGTTGCGGACGAAGGTCACCTCGTGGCCGGTGTGCAGCAGCCAGCGTCGCAGCACGTCGTAGTTGACGGCGGACCGCAGATGACCGATATGAGGTGAGGACTGCACGGTGAGACCACACAGGTAGATCCCCACCAGACCGGGCGTCATCGGGACGAAGTCCCGGACCGATCGGGTCGCGGTGTCATACAGGCGCAGCGTCACCGCACAAGGGTACCGGCCCCGGCGAACGGAAAACCGCCCCGCCCGTGTCGACACGGGCGGGGCGGAGATCAAGAAAGATCAGCGTCCGCCGACAGCCGCGTAGGCGTCGACGATGCCGTGTCCGTAGAACCCGTTGAAGTTCCGGCCACCCTCACAGTAGGCGTCCCACTCGGCCGGACGCCCCTCGTTCACGTAGCTCACCAGGCGCGGGGTCGGGCAGGCCTGCTCGGCGGCGGTCTTGTAGAGCTGGCGCTCCACGGCGTCCGGGCTGAGCGTGAGGCCACCACGGCGCCAGTCGGGCTTGCCGTACCGGCTGACGATCAGCGCGGCGACACCGGCGGCGTGCGGGGACGCCATCGAGGTGCCCTGCAGGTACGTGTAGTAGCCGCACTTGCCGCCCTTGGTGCAGTCCTTGAAGACCAGGCCCTCGCCGGCCGGGAGGATGTTGCCGGCCGCGTCGACCAGCCCCTCCTCGATCAGCACCTTCAGCGGGTAGGTGGAGAGGATCCGGTTGGCCGGCAGGTTGAACTGCGGGGTGCCGAAGTAGTCACGGGCGAAGCCACCGGGGGCGGCCACCGAGATCTGCTCCAGGCCGTAGTTGCTGAAGTCGGACTTCTTGCCGGACGGGCCGACCGAGGAGACGCCGATGACGTGCGGGCCCTCGACCGGGAGGTCCCAGCAGGAGCTGTTGTCGATGGGGCGCTCGTACGGGTCCGCGCCGTAGTCCGGGCTGGAGGTGTCGGTCCGCGGCTTGCCGAGGTCCTCGCCGCTGTTGCCGAGCGCGCCGACCAGGGTGACGCCCTTGCGGTGCGCGTAGTTGAGCGCCCGCTTCATGGCGGCGATGACCGCCCGCTGCTCGGCCTGGTCCTCCGGGCTGTCCGCCGGGTTGGCCGTGCAGTTGTAGAGCCAGGGGTCGACGTAGAACGACATGTTCACGACGTCGATGCCGGCGTCCGCGGCGTGGGTGAGGCCGTTGACGACCGGGTCGAGGAAGAAGAAGCCGGAGTCCTGGCCGACCTTGAGCTCGACCAGCGTGACGTCCGGGGCGACGCCGGAGACGCCGAAGCCGTTCGCCGCGGCGCCGACCGTGCCGGCCACGTGGGTGCCGTGCCCGCCGTCGTCGGTGCCGACCGGGTCGAGACAGCTCGCGACCTCACACGGACCGTCGATGTCGGTCATGTCGGGCGCGAAGTTACGGGAGAGCCGGGGGCTGAAGTGGGCCGCCAGGTCGGGGTTGGAGGCGTCCAGGCCGGTGTCCATGATGCCGACGGTCACGCCGCGCTTGCCGGACTCGATCTTGCGAGCCTTGTCGGCGCGGATCATCTTGAGGCCCCAGAGCTTGTCGTCCAGCGGGTCCATCCGGGTGCCCTTGGACTTGCCGGCGCCCCGGTTGTGCCCGGCCTTCTCGACCTTCTCCAGGCCGTTCGGCGCCTTGCCGATCGCCTTGCGCTCGGACGCGCCGATCAGGGCGCCGGACTTGGTGGCCTTCGCCGAGAACTTGGCGTCGGTCGAGGTGACGCGGTAGACGCCGACCGCCTCGTTACCGGTCACGACCGTGCCGCCGGCCGCCTTGATGGCAGCGGTGGCCTCGGCGGCAGATGCGCCGTCCGCGGCGACCACGGTGTAGTCCACCGCGTTACCTGGCTCGGCCGTGGCCGAACCAGGTACCGCGGTCAAGAAAGCCAGGCCGGTCGCGGTGATGACCGCCCCCGTGATGAGCCGTCTTCTCATGGAATTCGCTCCTAGTTGTTGGGCTAGGAGGAATCTCATCGAGAAATGTCGCTCAACACAAGATGAACGGCAGTCAATTTACGGACGGGTCATACGCAGCACGTCGAGCGCCTCGTCGAGCTGCTGTTCAGTGAGCTTTCCCGATGCGACGTGACCGCGTTCGATCACTACCTCGCGGATCGTCCGGTCGCTCGCGAGAGCCTGCTTCGCGATCGCGGCCGCCTCGTCGTACCCGAGGTAGCGGTTGAGCGGGGTGACGATCGACGGCGAGCCCTCCGCGTACGCCCGGGCCACCTCCTCGTTCGCCTCCAGCCCTGCCACGCACCGGTCGGCGAGCTGGCGGGAGACCGCGGCCAGCAGCCGGATCGACTCGAGCAGGTTGCGGGCCATCACCGGGAGCATCACGTTCAGCTCGAAGTCGCCCTGGGTGCCGGCGAAGGCCACCGTCGCGTCGTTGCCGATCACCTGGGCGCAGACCTGGCGAACCGCCTCGGGCACCACCGGGTTCACCTTGCCCGGCATGATCGAGGAACCCGGCTGAAGGTCCGGAAGGCGCAGCTCACGCAGGCCGGCGCGCGGCCCGGAGCCCATCCAGCGGATGTCGTTCGCGATCTTGTAGAGCCCGGCCGCGACCACCCGCAGCTGACCGGACGCCTCGACCAGCGCGTCTCGGGCGCCCTGCGCCTCGAAGTGGTCCCGGGCCTCGCTCAGCGGCAGGCCGGTCTCCGTGCGGAGCAGCTCGATCACGGCCGGCGCGAAACCGGGCGGCGTGTTCACCCCGGTGCCCACGGCGGTCCCGCCCAGCGGCAGTTCGCCGAGCCGCGGGAGGGTGGCGGTCAGCCGCTCGATGCCGTTGGTGACCTGCTGCGCGTACCCGGAGAATTCTTGTCCGAGAGTGACAGGGGTGGCGTCCATCAGGTGGGTCCGGCCGCTTTTCACCACACCAGACCAGGCCTGTGCCTTTTCCCGCAATGCTGACGCGAGGTGGTCGAGGGCCGGGATCAGGTCGGCGCTGACCGCCTCGGTGGCGGCCAGGTGGATCGAGGACGGGAAGACGTCGTTGCTGGACTGCGACGCGTTGACGTGGTCGTTCGGGTGCACCGGCTTGCCCAGGTCGCGCGACGCGAGCGTGGCGATGACCTCGTTGGCGTTCATGTTCGACGAGGTGCCCGAGCCGGTCTGGAAGACGTCGACCGGGAACTGGTCGTCGTAACCCCCGTCGGCGACGTGTGCCGCGGCGACGGCTATCGCGTCGGCCAGGTCCTTCTCCAGCACGCCGAGGCTCGCGTTGGCCCGTGCCGCAGCGCCCTTGATCCGGGCCAGGGCGCGGATGTGCGCGGGTTCCAGCCCGCGGCCGGAGATCGGGAAGTTCTCCACGGCACGCTGGGTCTGCGCACGCCACAGAGCGTCGGCGGGCACACGTACCTCGCCCATCGTGTCGCGTTCGATGCGGTAGCCACTCTCGTCAGTCGTCACGGTTTCATCCTCTCTCTCCGGTTGACGGGACGCCCGTCGATCGTGGTGATCCCCATCCGGTCGAAAAGATCACACGCGGCCGCCCGGAGCCGGACGGCTTCCGGATCGTCGTGGTCCAGGCAGTCGGCAAGCCCGGCCTGGGCCCGAGCCAGCGAGTACGCGAGGCGCCACTCCCGGGCGAGCCGGATGACGTGCTCGAACATCGCCCTGGCCGCCGCGATGTCCCCGGACCGGCGGACAGTGGTCGCGTGATCGTTGCGGAACTCCGCCTCGTGATGCCTGTCGCGTAGCTCAGCCACCAGCTGCAACGCCCGTTCGTGCTCGACGCTCGCCTCGGCGTACCGTCCGGCGTCAGCCAGCAGCCAGGCACGGTCGTTGTGCGCGTCGGCCAGCAACGACCGGTACCCGATGCGAGACGCGACCGAGGCGGACGCCTCCACGTAGCGCCGGGAACGGTCCCGGTCGATCTCGCCGGCTTGGTACCGGCACCGGCCCAGCACCAGGAGCGCCGCCGCGGCCATGGCCTCCTCGCCCTGGTCCATCGCGAGGATCAGACGCAGGCGGGCATAGCGCATCGCATCGGTGAGGCAGCCGAGCCGGCTGAACACCTCGCAGGCGGTGCCGAGCGCCCCGAACAGGGACGCGTCCCGGCTCTGCCCGTCGAGCACCGCGATCCGGCGGCCGGTCATCACCGCTTCGATGCTTTCCCGGAACCGCCCCTGCACCAGGTAGATCATCGCGAGATTCATGTAGGCCCGGGAGTGCCGCTGACCGATCGCCTCGTCGCTGCGGATCGCGAGCAGCAGGTATCGCTCGGCCTTCTCGTTCTCTCCGGCCCGGCCGTAGGCGGAGGCCAGGTAGTTGGCGGTGACGGCGACGGCGTGGAAGTCACCTGACTTCTCGATCTTGGACATCGCGAGCAGGTGGGTGTCCCGGATGTCATCCATGTAGCCGCGCAGGAAGAGCGGCCGCCAGGCGGCCCGGGGGATCCGCCAGGCATAGTCCAGCGATCCGCACGCCGCGGCCGCCTCGACGAAGGCGGTCAGCTGCGTGCGCTGCCACTCCAGCCGCGCGGCCGGGTCCTCCAGTTCGTCCAACAGGTCCGGGCGGGCCGGGCTGACTCTGCCGAGATCACTGTCGACCGCTTTGCGATAGCCGCGCGTCGTCGCGGCCGCCGCGGCGTGCATCTCGAAGTCGAGAGCCCCGATCAGCGCCGCCCGCTGCTCGCCGGCCGGCAGGTCGGCCGCGAGCATGCCGGCGAACTGCCGGATCAGGTCGTGCATCCGATACGAACCCGGCTCCGGTTCCTCGACCAGGTGCACGTCGACCAGATCGTCGAGCGCGTCGAGCGCGCCCTCCAGGCTCGATCCGGCGAGGGCCGCCACCGCGAGCCGGTCGAAGACCGTGCCCGGATAGAGGCCGAGCAGGCGGAACACCCGCTGCGGCGACTCCGGCAGCTGCCGGTAGGTGAGAGAGAAGGCGCCGGTCACGGTCCGCTCCTCGGCCGCCAGCTCGGGCAGCGCCGTCCCGCCCATCCGGCGCAGCAGGTCGGCCACCCGCCAGCGCGGACGGTGCAGGAGCCGGGCGCCGGAGAGCCGGACGGCCAGTGGCAGCCCGCCGCAGCGCCGGACCACCTCGGCGGCGGCCTCCGGCTCGGCACGCACCCGGTCGCCGGCGATCCGCTCCAGCAGCGCGACCGCTTCCTCCGGCGCGAGCAGCGGCAGCGACTCGACCCGCACCCCGTCCAACCCGGAGAGCCGCCGCCGCGCGGTGACCAGGGTGAGACTGCCCGCCGCGGACGGCAGCAGGTCGGCGATCTGCGCGCTGGACGCCGCGTTGTCCAGCACCACGAGCGCCTTACGGCTGGCCAGCTCGGTGCGCCAGAGGCCGATCCGCTCCACCGGTTCCAGCGGGATGTCACCGGCCGCCACCCCGAGCTGGCGGAGCAGCACGATCAGCGCCGCGGCCGGCTCGACCGGCGGCTGCTCGCTGTATCCCCGCAGGTCGATGTAGAGGTGCGCGTCCGGGTACCGCTCGCCGGCCCGGGCCGCGAGATGCAGCGCCAGGGTGGTCTTGCCGCTGCCGGCCATCCCGTCGATCACCAGCACGGCCGGGTCCGACCGCGGAAGCTCGTCGAGCAGGCTCTTCACCAGCTCGACCCGGCCGGTGAAGTCGCCGACCGTCCGTGGCAGGCAGCGTACGGTCCGGGCCACCTCCGGGACGTACTCGCCGGACAGCATGTCGCGGTGGAGTTCTTGCAGCTCACGTCCGGGCTCGATGCCGAGTTCCCCGCTCAGCACGTCACGGGCCCGGCGGAACTCGGCGAGCGCGTCCGCCTGCCGCCCGGACCGGTGGAGGGCGGTCATCAACTGCCCGCGCAGCCGCTCGCGCAGCGGGAACTGCTCCACCCAGCCGGACAGCTCGCCGATCAGCTCCCGCGCCTGGCCCGCCTCGAGCTCCAGGTCCACCCAGTCCTCGACCGCCGCGGCGCGCCGCTCGTCCAGGCCGGCGGCCGCCGCCCGCACGGCCGGCGCGTCGATCTCGGCGCAGGCGGAACCCCGCCAAAGATCAAGGCCTTTCCGGTACGAGGCCCGGGCGCTCCCCGGATCGCCCGCGGATCTCGCCTGCTCCACCAGGCGCAGGAAGACCGTGGCGTCCAGCTCGTCCGGTTCCGGCCGGATCCGGTAGCCCGCCGGATCACTGAGGATGGCCCCGGCCGGCAACACCCGGCGCAGCCGGGACACGCACGTCTGGAGCTGCCCACGCGCGGTGGCCGGCGGCTCCGCGCCCCAGACTGCCTCGGTGAGCTCGCCGAGACCCACGATCCGGCCGGGCCGCAGGAGCAGCATCGCGAGCACGATGCGATCACGAGTCGCCGTGATAGGCACGTTCCGCTCGTCGTCAATTACAGAGAGTGGCCCCAGGATGCGGTAGCGCAAGGTAGTCACCCGTTCCCCGTATACCGTGCCCGCGACTCTATCCGAGCACAGAGGACCAGAACGACAGCGGAACGAGAGCGCCCCCGTGCACCCTTGTTCCAGCGCCGCCCCGCCGCTTGAGCGCCCCTTATGCGGCGGGGCGGCCCCGCTGTTCAACGGGGGCGCGCGGCCCGTCCGTGGTACTCCCACGGACGGGCTGTTCGTATCTTGGTGATCACGCTCGGTTGGACGCGGTAGCGAACGGAACGTACCGTCGGTGCGAGTTTGGATTACCCCCGACGAAGAGGATCCCCCTGATGCGACGCGCCATCCTGGCCGCGCTCGCCGGCGGCGTGCTGCTGACCGGCGCCGCCTGTGAGAGCGATGCGAACACCAGCGAGATCGCGGCCCCGGCCGCCGTCACCGCTTCGGCCGCCCCGGCCACCACCGAGCCGGCGCCGGACTACTCGGCGGACACCGAGAAGGTGTGCGGCCGCCTCGACAAGGTCTTCAGCGCCGCGCTGGGCGACTTCGGCACCGAGATGGGCAAGATGATCGCGCACAAGGAGGCGAAGCAGACCGACGAGGCGAAAAAGGCGGAGAAGGCCGCCGCCGCCGAGCTGAAGTCGGTCGGCACCCAGATCCGCAAGGAGACCGAGAGCGCGGAGAACCCCGAGCTCAAGGAGGCCGGCGACGCCTCGGCCACGAAGATCGAGAAGAGCGCGAAGAACCGCGACTACATCGAGAAGATCAAGTCCACGAAAGACCTGGACAAGACCCTCAAGACCCAGCTGGCCGAGTGGCTGAGCCCGGTCGCCGGTTACTGCCCCACCAACTGACCTCGCGATCTTGTGCGGTTGCCGCCTCGGGACAACCGCACAGGATTCAGCGACCGGAGTCAGCGCCGTCCGATGCTCAGCATCGGCTTGGTGACCTCGGCGAAGAAGTCGTTGCCCTTGTCGTCGACGACGATGAAGGCCGGGAAGTCCTCCACCTCGATCTTCCAGACCGCCTCCATGCCCAGCTCCGGGAACTCGAGCACCTCGACGTGCTTGATGCAGTCCTGGGCGAGCCGGGCCGCCGGGCCGCCGATCGAGCCCAGGTAGAACCCGCCGTACGTCCGGCAGGCGTCGGTGACCTGCTGCGATCGGTTGCCCTTGGCGAGCATCACCATCGAGCCGCCGGCCGCCTGGAACTTCTCCACGTACGAGTCCATCCGCCCGGCGGTGGTCGGGCCGAACGACCCGGACGCGTACCCCTCGGGGGTCTTCGCCGGTCCGGCGTAGTAGACCGCGTGATCACGCAGGTACTGCGGCATCGGCTCGCCGGCGTCCAGCCGCTCGGCGATCTTCGCGTGTGCGATGTCCCGGGCCACCACGAGCGGGCCGGTCAGCGAGAGACGCGTCTTGACCGGGTACTTGCTGAGCTCGGCCCGGATCTCGGCCATCGGCCGGTTCAGGTCGACCTGGACGACCGGCTCCTCGCCCATCTCCACGTCCGGCAGGAACCGCGCCGGGTCGGTCTCCAGCCGCTCCAGCCAGACACCCGACGGGGTGATCTTCGCGACCGCCTGCCGGTCCGCCGAGCAGGAGACGGCGATCGCGACCGGGCAGGACGCGCCGTGCCGGGGCAGCCGGATCACCCGTACGTCGTGGCAGAAGTACCGCCCGCCGAACTGGGCGCCGATCCCGAAGTCGCGGGTCAGCTCCAGCACCGCGGCCTCCAGCTCGAGGTCGCGGAAGCCGTGCGCCAGCATCGTGCCCGCGGTGGGCAGATTGTCCAGGTACTTCGCGCTGGCCAGTTTCGCGGTCTTCAGCGCGTGCTCGGCGCTGGTGCCGCCGATCACCACGGCGAGGTGGTAGGGCGGGCAGGCCGAGGTGCCGATCAGGCGCAGTTTCTCGTCCAGGAACTGCATCATCCGCTGCGGGTTGAGCAGCGCCTTCGTCTCCTGGTAGAGGTACGACTTGTTGGCCGAGCCGCCGCCCTTGGCCATGAACAGGAACTTGTACGCGTCCGGCTGGCCGCCCGGGTCCTCGGCGTAGAGCTCGATCTGCGCCGGCAGGTTCGTCCCGGTGTTCCTCTCGTCCCACATGGTCAGCGGGGCGAGCTGCGAGTAGCGCAGGTTCAGCCGGGTGTACGCCTGGTAGACGCCGAGCGCGATGGCCGCCTCGTCGGCGCCGTCGGTGAGCACGTGCCGGCCGCGCTTGCCCATCACGATCGCGGTGCCGGTGTCCTGGCACATCGGCAGCACCCCGCCGGCCGCGATGTTCGCGTTGCGCAGCAGGTCCATCGCGACGAAGCGGTCGTTCGGCGACGCCTTCGGGTCGTCGATGATCGAGCGCAGCTGGGCCAGGTGCGCCGGGCGCAGGTAGTGCGCGATGTCGTGCATCGCCTCGGCGGTGAGCTGGGTCAGCGCGGACGGCTCCACGGTCAGGAAGCGCCGGCCCCCCGGACCCTCGACCACGTCCACGCCCTCGTCCGTGACCAGACGGTACTCAGTCAGGTCCTCGCCGGTCGGCAAGAGCGGCGAGTAGGTGAAAGCGGCGCCTCTGCTCATGAGCGGCAAGCCTAGGGCAGCCGGGCCGCCCCGCGCGAACCCTCCCCGCGGAGTCGCTCTCTCGATCACAGAACCGGGGAACGGCGACCTACGGATCAGGAGAACGGCAGGTAGGCCATGTCACGTCCGGAGACGGCGATCAAACCCTCCGGCCCGGCGGCGAAGACCTTCGCGCCGGTGCGCACATCGACCCGGACCGCCCCCGACGCCGGTGCCAGGGCGGTGACCCGATTCTTGGAAACCACGATTGCGGCGTACGGGGTGAGCGCCGCGCCCGCCTTCTCCCGCCCGGTCTGCCGCCACACCGCCTTGTCCTTGCTGAACGAGTAGCCCCGTACGGTGTCGCCCTCCCGGATCACCGCGTAGGAGTCGTTCACGGCGAGCACGTCGGACTCCTTGTCGCCGTACCAGAGGTTGCGCCCGTCGTTGCCGTTGATCAGCACCTCCCGGCCGTACGGGTCGACGCCGAGCAGCACGTTGTAACCGCCGGCCGGGTCCCGTCCCGGCGCACAGTCCGCCCCGTTGTCGGCGGTACGCAGGTTGAGCCCGTCCCGCCGCCACACCACCGCGTCACCAGGCGGGTCGCCGGCCACCACCTCGTAGTAACAGGTCCCGTCGGCGGAGGTCCCGCTGACCGTGAGCACCCGGCCGCCGACCACCACGACCCGCTGGTCGCGCCCGGCCCGGACGGTCGCCACCACCCTGCCCTTCGCGGTGTCGATCACCCGGATCTGCCCGTCGTGCGGCAGGCCGATCAGTTCCGGGAGCGGCGGCGGCCCGGCCACGTCGTCGTCCACGTCGCCGGAGACCAGCCGCCGGGTGTCCGGCAGGTCGGGGTTGGCGGCGTCCAGCACGAAGCCGATGCCGCCGGTGTCCACGCTCCACAGCTCGGTGCCGGCCTTCGGGTCCCACGCGGTGAGACGGCAGTCGTTGCCGCCGGAGCAGCTCAGGTCGACGATCGCGTCCCGGTACGTCCAGACCGCGCCGGCCGTCGTGTCGGACCGGCGGACCGCACCGGTCTGCGGGTCCAGCACCTGGTAGCCCTTGGTGAGCAGCCGCCCGGTCACCACTACGGCGTCGTCACCCGAACCTGCGATCGCGGCCCAGTCGAAGTCGGACTTCCAGAGCGGGACGGCGGCGGTCAGCCCGAACGCCTCGACCGATGTCCGGTACTCGACGATCACCGCGTCGCCGACGACGGCGATGCTCTGCGGCGTGCCGCCGATCCGCTGCTGCCAGCGGGCGCCGGCCGCGACCGGCTCGCTCCGGTTGACCCACTCCCACACCTGCGGGAACGGGTTCCAGACGCCGGTGCTGGCCAGCACGGTGACGACCACCGCGGCGGTGAGCACCGTATATCCCTTCCAGGAACCTCCGCCCGCGGCCATTCCGGCAGGGTAATGACCTCGATCGACTTCAGTCGCGAGGGCTGTTTGTCCGTGTCGACCCGATAAAGTGCACTAACGGCCCAGTTCGGTACGGGATCAGCTCCGCCAGCGCGATGATCGTGTGCGCCCGGACGATCCCCTCGTAGCCGACGATCTGGTCGATCACCCGCTGCAGGTCGGCGTTGGCGCGCGCCACGATGCGGCACAGGATGTCCCCGCTGCCGGTGATCGTGTGCGCCTCCAGGACCTCCGGGATGTCCGCGAGATGCCCGGCGACGGCGTCATGCCCGTACCGCTGCCGGATTTCCAATGTCACGAAGCTGGTCACACCGAAACCGATGGCGGCCGGGACCACCTCCGGGCCGAACCCCTTGATCGCGCCCCGGGCGACGAGCTTGTCGAGGCGCGCCTGGACGGTGCCACGGGCGACCGCGAGCCGGCGGGAGAGCTCCAGCACACCGATCCGGGGCTCCGCCTCGAGCAACTCGATCAGCCGGGCATCCAGGCCATCGAGCTGCACACTCTGCTCAGTCATACCGCGAAACTACCGTACGTATTGCGCAGTCTGATCAGACCGGAAGGGAACTGTTGCCCGCAACATCAGGTCAGGCCACTGTCATCGGAAAGCACTGGAGCGACCTGGGACACTGAGATCAAAGACCGGGCCGCAGGGAACGGTCAGGTCGTTCTGGTAAAGGTTTGCCCATGAGTTCGCTTCCCGCGGGTTGGTACAAGGACCCGGCCGACACCAGCACCCAGCGCTACTGGGACGGTGAGGGCTGGCTGGGTCGGGCCATCCCGGCCGACGCGACCCCGCCGGACGGCCCGCCCGCGGTCGAGCCGGATCCTCCGGCGCCCGCCCCCGCGTCGCCGCCGCAGGCCGTCTCACCGGCGCCGCAGACCTACGCCGCGCCGCCCGCCTACGGGCCGCCGCCGGGTCAGACCCCGCCCCCTTATGGACCGCCGCCCGGTCAGGTCCCGCCCTCCTACGGCCCGCCCGGTCAGGTCCCGCCCTCCTACGGCCCGCCCGGTCAGGCGCCGCCCGGTTACGGCCCGCCCGGTCAGGCCCCGCCCGCCTATGGGCCGCCGCCCGGATGGCCCGGTCACCCCGGGTCGCCGGGTCAGCCCGGTCAGCCCGCCTGGGCCGGGCAGCCGCCTCACGCGTACCTCTATCCCATGCCGCAGGCGATGCCGCATGGTCTCCCCCTCGCCGGCCTCGGCCGGCGGCTGACCGCCCGGCTGATCGACATCGTCGCCGTGCTGCTGCTCAACGTCGTGGTCAACGGCTGGTTCATCTATCAGTACTGGCAGGAGTTCTACCCGATCCTGCAGGAGCAGATGCGGCAGATCGAGGCCGGCAACGACGCCCTGGTCGCCGCGCCCGCCTCCTCGCGGATGCAGACCCTGTCGATCGCCATCGTGCTCGTCGCCACCCTGCTCTGGCTGCTCTACGAGGCCCCGTCCACCGCCAACCGCGGGCAGACGCTGGGCAAACGAGCCATGGGGATCAAGGTGGTCCCGATCGAGAGCACCGCGCCGCTCGGCTTCGGCCGGGCGTTCGCCCGGTGGGCCCGGCTCGGCATGTGGACGCTGTTCTGGTGGTGCGGGGTCGGCCTGGTGATCCAGTTCCTGGCCTCGCTCTCGCCGGTCTTCGACACCCGCCTGCGCCAGGGCTGGCCGGACAAGGCGGCGGCCACCGTCGTGGTCGCCGTCCCGCACGGAGGCACACCCACCGTTCCGCCCGCGCCGGGCGGCAACTCTCCCGGAGGACCACAATGACCCGGCTGACCCGCGCCGACCTAGACGCGCTGCCCAACTACGTGCCCGGCCGCAACGTCGCCGACCTCGCCCGGGAGCTGGGCATCGCCGAGGCGATCAAGCTGGCCAGCAACGAGGTGCCGTACGGGCCGCTGCCCGGCGTCGTGGAGGCCGTCACCGAGGCCGTGTCGTCCGTGCACCGCTACCCCGACATGGGCGTGGTCCGGCTGCGCGAGGTGATCGGCGAGCGGTTCGGCGTGGACCCGGCGCGGGTCGTCACGGGCTGCGGCTCGGTCGCGCTCGCGGAGATCCTGGCGAAGTCCACCTGCCTGCCCGGGGACGAGATCGTCTACTCGTGGCGGTCGTTCGAGGCGTACCCGATCATCGCGGCCGGCGGCGGGGCGACAAGCGTCCGGGTGCCGAACACCGCAGGTCACGGGCACGATCTGAGCGCGATGACCGGCGCGATCACCGACCAGACGCGGATGGTCTTCGTCTGCAACCCGAACAACCCGACCGGCACCGCCCTGCGCAAGGCCGAGCTGGACCGGTTCCTCGACTCGGTTCCCTCCGACGTGCTGGTGGTGCTCGACGAGGCGTACCGGGAGTTCGTCACCGATCCCGAGGTGCCCGACGCGCTGGAGACCTACGGCGACCGGCACAACGTGGTGGTGCTGCGGACCATGAGCAAGGCGTGGGGCCTGGCCGGGCTGCGGATGGGTTACCTGGTCGCCCAGCCCGAGGTCGCCGCGACGATCCGCAAGGTGGTCACCCCCTTCTCCACCAGCACGGTCGCCCAGGCCGCCGCGCTCGCCGCCCTGGAGCAGGAGGACGAGGTGCGCCGCCGCTGCTCCCTGGTCGTCGCGGAACGCTCCCGGCTCACCGAGGCGCTCCGGAAACTCTCGATCGACGTCCCGGAGAGCCAGGCGAACTTCGTCTGGCTGCCGCTCGGCGACCGCACCGCCGCCTTCGCCGCGGCCTGCGAGAACCGCGGCGTGATCGTCCGGGGCTTCCAGCCCGAGGGTGTCCGCGTCACGGTCGGCACCCCTGAGGAGAACGACCTGTTCCTGGCGGCTGCCGAGGCGGCGCTGAACTCCTGAGGCTCAGCCTCCGGCGATGGCTTCCTGCTCGGCCCGGTGATGCTCTTCGAGGCTGATCCGGGCCGGGAAGGTGCCGCGGAACGCCACCACGTAGACCGCCAAGGCCGCGTCCCGGCGGGTAAGCGCGACCCGCAGCGACGCTGACCCGAGCAGCACCGGCACAGCGTTGAACGCGCCACCCCGGACCACCACCATCGTCACCGCGCAGAGGCCGACCTGCGCCTCGGAGACCTCGAGACCAGCGGAGATAAGCACAAGAGAGGAGTTCGACGTGACATCCCGCTCCACCGAGCTCCTCCGGGTGGTGCACCACCGGCCCGGCGTCACCCGCGCCGACGCGGCCCGCCTGCTCGGCGTCGGCACCGGCGCGGCCACCGAGCTGGTCACCAAGCTGAGCCGCGCGTCACTGCTGATCCAGGCCCCGGCCGCCCCAAGCGGCAGCCGAGGCCGCCCGACCACCGTGCTCCTGCCCCACCCGGCCGGCCCGCTCGTGCTGGCCCTCGCGATCACCCACGAGGCCTGGCGGATCGACCTGGTCGAGCTGGGCGGCGCCACCGCCGCCTCCTGGTCGCAACGGCACGCGGCCACCGGCTGGGACGAGGTCCGTGCGGCCGTCACGGCCGCGATCTCCACAATCCTCATCGAGTACGGGCCCAGAATCCGCGCCGCCGGAGTCTCCGTCCCCGGCACGGTCTCCCGCACCCTCCAGCTGGACGCCTCAACCGCAGGCTGGCACGACGTCGACCTGACCACCCTGTGGCCCGCCGAGACCGCCGGCGTCTCGGGGGTCTTAGGCGTCTCGGGTGTCTTAGGCGTCTCGGGCGTCTTAGGCGTCTCGGGCGCCTTGTCGCCCGGCAAGACCGCAGGCGTCTCGGGCCCGGACGGGCGGCCCCGCGCGGGTGTCTTCGTGGCCGGCAACGACGCGACGCTGGCCGCCACTGCCGAGTCCCGCCGAGGTGCCGCAACGGGCGCCTCGGTGGCTCTGCATCTGCGCATCGAGGCCGGCCTCGGCGGCGCCGTGGTGGAGGACGGCCGCCCGGTGATCGGCGCGCGAGGCGCCGCCGGCGAGTTCGGCCACATGCCGTTCGGCGACCCGGCGATCCGCTGCCCGTGCGGCGCCTCCGGCTGCTGGGGCACCGCCGTCGACGGCACCGCACTGGCCCGCCTGCTGAACCAGCCACCCCCGCGCGACGAGGTCACCTACGCCCGCCGTGTCATCACCGCAGCGGCCCGCGGCGACGAGGCCGAGCTGGCGGCGGTCCGAGCCGTAGGCGCGGCACTGGGCCGAGGCATAGCCGGCCTGGTCAACGGCCTGGACGCCGACCTGGTCACCCTCGGCGGCCTCGGCGTGGACCTGCTGGCGACCGTCCCGGAATCGATCGAGGCCGCCTATCGCGACGGCTTGATGCTGATCCACCGAGACGCGCCGCCCCCAGTCCTGCCGGCGACGCTGGGCGACGACGAGGGCCCGATCGCCGGAGCCGCAGAGGAGGCGTGGTCAGCGTTGCTCCCTCAGCTGACATGACCACGACACCACATGCCTCGTGAACAAGCGCTCAGGAGTTCTGGCCGCCTGGCCTGTCGCGCGTCTCGGCCTCGGCAACGGTCTCCATCGCGGCATTCACGAGCCGTTCGGCCAGATTCACGGTGGCGTCGAGCTCGGCCTCGATGGTGCTCGGCTTGGATTGCCAACTGACCACGCGTACCAACCTGTCGTCCTGCGCCCAGAACGCCATCCGTGTGACGGTCTTCTTCGTCGGCACGATACCGAGCTTCATGCCCAGCCACGCCTGCACGCCGGGGTCGGTGTCCGACGAGAACGGATGCTCAGAGGAATCGATGACCCTCATGAACGGCAGGGCGATCGGCAACGTCACCCGGAACGCGGCCTTCTCGGTGCTGGACGTGTCCCGAAACGAGAAGATCAGGAACGGGAACCCCTTCCACTCGCCCGCAACCACGTCGGAGGCCTCGTTCCGCCCGGCCACGTAGGGTGCGAACAGCCCGGCGTCACCGGCGAGGGTCGGATGCTTCCGTTCGTACGTCCATCCGTGCGCTGCGGCCAGCGCCCGCCGGCCCGCCGGCACTCGTGCCGCGACCACGAACGCCACGATCACCGAAATCAACAGCGCCGCCGAGATCAACAGCGGCACGGCCGCCACGAACCGCCAGATCAGGTCGTCCGCGCGGAGATCGTCAGGCTGAACGGCCGCCACATGCTTGGCCTTCATCTCGTCATAGGTGCCTCCGCGCTCAGCAGCACCCTTCCCGAACGCCATGCAGACGTCACCGGGATTCATCACCTTGCCGTCGCACAGCACCGGTTCGGCGCTCCTGCGCTGGGACTCGGCCTGCAGTTCGGCATCCGACTTCCAGTGGCTGTCGAGCAGCCAGACCCCGAGCCAGCCGATCAGAATCGCTATGAGGCCGACGACGACGCGCCGAGTCAGCGTATGGACCATGGGCCCACCATAGTGGAGTTCATGAATGCTTAAATCGTGCGAGATCGCCAGACTGGATGGACTGGACCGCACTGCACTGGATTGACTGGACTGCCCTTGACTGCACCGCACCGCACTGCAGTGGACTGCACAACACTGCACTGGGCTGGGCTGGGGTCGACTGCAATGGATGAATCAACTCAACACGTCCGAATCAACCCACCGTGTTGAGTTGACGTGCAGTCAACATCTGAAATCAACACACGACGTGATGTGACCTGACTCGACCCGACGGCCGGTCAACCCAGCGCCGCGACGATCACCGTGTCGAGCGTCAAGTAATAGATCGGCGACTCCGGATCATCCGGCGCGTCAATGTTGAGCCGCTCCATCGCAAGATAGCCGCCGGCGATCCGATACGCCCCCGGCTTCCACACCGTGCTCTCGCCGCCCTGCCCCAACGCGAACCGCAACGTCTCCACCCCGGTGCCGGCGTCAACACCGATCAACGTGTTCTCCGGCGTCAACAACAGCACCGTAGCGCCGTATCCACCCAGCACCCGCGCCGATCCACTCCAGCTCCACGACGCGCCACCCTCGGCAGACGGCGAACGGCCGGTCACCCCGTTCCCATCGGAGCTGACCACCACCCCGGCCGCCACCGTGGCATCCGGATCATCCAGAGCCGGCGCCCGCTTCCCGTGCACCCATCCCTGCCCCGCCGCATCACGCAGACCGGCACACCCCGACCCGTCGGAGTCGCAGCCGAGCGGCGTCCACGGCGCCGCCGGCCATCCCGTCACCGGCTTGCCGGTCATCACGTCGAGGACCGCGCTCCCGCCGGTACACGCATACACACCCTCAGTCGTGGTGAAGCTCTCCGCACACCCATCAGGACGCGTCATCCGCCAGCGAAGAGCGCCGGTGCTCAGGTCGTACCCCATCAGTTCTTGATCGGCGGTGACCACGACGCTGCCGCCGGCGATGCGCAAGCCCGGCGGATCCCAGACCGTCGCGGCCCCGGTGCGATGTCCGGCATATCCGGGCGCTTCCGGTGCATCCGTCCGCCAGCTGATCTTCCCGGTACGGGCGTCGAGCGCCACAAGATCACCATCGGACCACCGGGTGACGACGGTGGTCCCACCGGCCGCCACGCCGCTGAGCTGCTCGGGCCAGCGGCGGAACGACCACCGGGCGGTGTACACCGTCCGCGCGTCGACCGGCCCGTCCGCCCGCACCTGATGTTTCGCGGCATAGACGCGCAGCCGCCCGTCAACGACCAGCGGCGCCACATTGATCTTGCTGGTGACACCCGCCTGGCGGATCGTAAGCGGAGGGTACGGAGTGGTCGCGCTCGCCAGCACCTCAGCCGGAGCCAGCACCCGCCAGCCGATCAGACCGGCCGCGACCAGCAGAACCGCGGCCGCCAGAGTTCGAAGCAGCACCCGGGTCACACCGGAATCATCCCACGGTCACTCATACCCGCCGTTGATGAGCCCCAGCCGCACCAGCTCGGTGAGCGGCTCCACCACGTTCGCCGCGCCGAATCCGACGAACAGCGGCCGCTGCGCGTCCCGATGCGTGCGGGCCGGCTCGACCAGCGGGACCGGGTGTGTCGCGGCGAGCGCCTCCGCCACGTCGGCCACCTCCCCGCCCTCCGCGGCGACCACCGTCGCGATCAGCACGTTGAGGAACCCGTGATGGGTGAACCCGGTCTCCGGATCGGTGTGCCGGGTCGCGTGCCGCAGCCCGGCGGCCAGCTTGAACGGCAGATCGCGGTCCCGGCACGCGCAGATCACCGCGGCCAGTTCGACAGGTGTCGGGAACAGCTCCGCCGCCAGACCGCCGACCCGGAACTTCGGGGCGATCGCCAGCCCTTCGACACGGGCCTCGGCGACGCTGTCCAGCGCGGCGAGCAGGCCCCAGCTGAGCGGGATCTCGGCGTACAGCCGGATGTCGCCCTGCCGCGCCGCGAACGCCCGCAACGCGGCCAGCCCTGGTTGCGGATCCTCACCCCGGCGCGCCACCGCCGCCTCGACGTGCTCGATCGCCAGACCTGCGGCTCGCAGTTTCTCCACGGTCATCGGCAGGTTCGCGGCGGGCACGTCACCGATCAGCCCGGCGCGGGCGCGGGGCAGCGGACCGGCGCCGACCACCGACGCGGGGACCAGCAGGGAGCCGATCAGACCCGCGTACCAGGAAGCGGCGTGCTCGTCGTATTTCGCCACCGCGTCCGCCAGGACGATCGGGCTGGGCGGAAGCAGAGACGCGTCATCGACGAGCCCGGCATAGAGCGGAGGCACCATCGTCGACACGATTTCGAACCTAATGGACGCTGCGAGAAACGGACAACCACGTCGTCCTCGCTCATCAACCTCGTTCAGCGGCGACTGGTGATCACCAGGAGCTCCGCGGCGGCGGCCAGGACCATCGCGATCACGAGCGCGGGAACGCCCCCGACCACCGTGTAGAGCAGCAGGAACAGCGGCGCCACGAAACTCAGATAGACCGCGACCGCCAGTTTCCGGTTCGCGGAGCGCAGCCGGGTCAGCACCACACCACCGGGCTCCGGCAGCCGACCGCGGAACCAGAGCACCACCGCGCCGAAGATCAGCACACCGATCATGCCCGACCAGACCCGCGAGATCCCCGAGCTGACCATCGTCATCGCGGCGGTCAGCACCGCGGCGACGAGCGTGCCACCCGCCGCGTACCGCACGGTCTGGCGCACCGCGTCCGCGGACTCCTCGGAGACATCGAGCACGGGGCGCGCAGGGCGCGCCACCTCACTCACCACACTGCTGGGGTACGCCCCATCGCCCGGCACCGTGGCCTCCGGCGGCACGCCCAGCGACGCCTCCTCCGCCAGGTCCTCGAGTGCGCGGGCCCACCGGCGCCGCTCGAACCGGACGATGCCCACCTCACTGGCGGCGTCACCGACCGTCCCGTCCAGCTCCAGCGCCTCCGCATAGGCCCGCTGCGCCAGATCGAAGAGTCGCAGCCGTGCCGCGACGACGGCCAGGACCAGGTGTGCCTCGGCTTCGGTCGGAGCGACTCGGACACCGTTCCACGCGGCGTTCAGCGCTTCCTGGCCGTTGCGCGCCTCGCTCAGCAGCGCGGCGCCGGTCCGCTGTGCGTACGCATCCTCGGGCCAGTCCCGGAGAATCCCCTCGGCGACCCGCGCGGCATCACCGAACCGCCTGGTGTCGGTGAGCGCCATGGCCCGCACCACCAGCGCCGGAAGCGCCGGGGGCGTGGTCGCGACGGCCCGGTCGGCGGCGGCCAGCGCCTCAGCCGGCTGATCAGCGGCGAGGTGGATCGTGGCGAGCGTGGCGAGCAGCGCCGACTCCTGCGGCGCGCTGCTCAGGCCGGCCGCGATCTCCTCGGCGGCTTCGTCATACCGCCCGAGGTCGGCGAGCAGAAGCGCTCGCTGCCGGTGCTCCTCGGGCGTGGTCTCGGGCTCAATGGGGGCGGACACGCTGCCGAGCGTAGGCGGTCTACCTGGAAATAACGTGAGTCGGGGTGAGCCGGCACACCACCCGCACCACGTCCGGCCCGTCGGCGGTCCACGGCTCGTTCGCGTACTTGAAGCTCAGCTCGCTGATCAGGTCGCCCTCGTCGTCCCGCAGGTCGACTGTGCCCTCCACGGTGAAGTAGGAGTAGGGCTGCGCCGGGTCGTACCCGCAGATCGAGACCCGCGCGTCCCGTTCCATGTTCCGCGTCTTCTGACGTCCCCGAACCGTCGAGAAGAGGACGTCCTCGCCGTCCCGCTTCACCCAGATCGGCGTCGACTGGGGCGTGCCGTCCTGGTTGATCGTGGTCAGCACCACGTACGTGGGATTGTCGATCAAGTTCCGGGCGGTCTCCGGCAGCGCGACGGTCATGGCAGTGATCATGCCCGATGACCACGCTGTTTCCTCCGTGACAACCGCCACGGGCTCAGGCGGCGGGATAGACCATCGCCACGGCTATGCCGGCCAGCCCTTCGCCGCGCCCGGTCAGGCCGAGCCCGTCGGTGGTCGTCCCGGCCACGGTGACCGGCGCGCCGACCGCGTCGGAGAGCACCTGCTCAGCCTCGGCGCGCCGCTTGCCGATCTTCGGCCGGTTCCCCACCACCTGAATCGACACGTTCCCGATCTCGAAGCCGGCCGCCCGAACCCGCGAAGCCGTCTCCTTGAGCAGCGCCACCCCGGCCGCGCCCGCCCACTCGGGCCGGCTCGTCCCGTAGTTGCTGCCCAGGTCACCGAGCCCGGCCGCGGAGAGCAACGCGTCACAGGCGGCATGCGCGGCCACGTCAGCATCGGAGTGTCCGGCCAGGCCCGGCTCACCGGGCCACTCCAGTCCCGCCACCCAGCAGGGCCGGTCGCCGTCGAAGGCGTGCACATCGGTACCAATGCCAACCCGCGGAACGATCACTCCGCGAGCGTACGCCGTCCCGCTCCCCGACCGGATCTCAGCAGACCGTGGTCGAGGGGCATGACCTGCCAGATCCGAGGAGACGAGCGGCACCGCGCGCAGGTGGCAACGAGTGCGGGCGACAACGACACGGCGGCATCACGTGATTCCGCTGCGGCGCGGGTCAGCTCGGCGGCGCGGGTCAGCTCGGCGGCGCGGGTCAGCTCGGCGGCGCGGGTCAGCTCGGCGGTGCGGGAAGTGTCAGCAAGTGGGCTGCCACGGCCATGTCCATCGGGCGCGTGATCTTCAGTGCCAGGTCCGAGCCGGGGACGCAGCGCACCGGCAGGCCCAGTTTCTCGACTGCCCCGGCGTCGTCGGTGTGGGAGTCCGCGGCTGCGGCGTGCGCCGCTCGCAGCACAGAGGCTCGGAAACCCTGGGGAGTCTGCACGGCTCTGAGGGCGGAGCGGTCGACCGTACCCAAGACCGTTTCCGTGTCGTCGACCTCTTTGATCGTGTCGACGACCGGGAGCACCGGGATCACCGCATCGGCGCCGTCACGGACCGTCGCGGCGACGCGCTCGAAGACGGAGACCGGGGTGAGGCAGCGGGCCGCGTCGTGGACCAGGACGATGCCCAGCTCGGGTGGGACCACGGCGAGGGCGGCGGCCACCGACTCCTGACGCTCGGCGCCGCCGGCCACCACGGTGACCGGGGCGACGTCGGCGAGAAGGGTGTGCACGGCATCCACGTCGGCCGGCGGGGCGGCGATCACGATCATGGCGACCGAGGGTGCCGCGGCGATCCGGCGAACGGCGTGGACCAGCAGGGGCTCGCCCTCGAGGAGGCGGAGCGCTTTGGGTGCGCCGGGACCGAGCCGGAGGCCGGCGCCGGCGGCTGGAACGACGACCGCGACGTCACCGCGAGCACTGGGCTGCGCGGTCACGTCGCGGTCGTCGGACACAGTCTTGAGGAGTGTTTGCGTCGGGTGGATCAGGCCTCGGTGAGGACCTTGTCGAGCAGGACCTCAGCCTCGTCCTTGGTGCTCTTCTCAGCGAGGGCCACCTCGCCGACCAGGATGTCGCGGGCCTTGGCGAGCATGCGCTTCTCGCCTGCGGACAGGCCACGCTCACGCTCACGACGCCAGAGGTCACGAACGACCTCAGCAACCTTCAGCGGGTTGCCGGAGGCGAGCTTCTCCAGGTTGGCCTTGTAACGCCGCGACCAGTTGGTCGGCTCCTCGGTGTGCGGAGCGCGCAGGACGTCGAAGACCTTGCCCAGGCCCTCTTCGCCAACCACTTCGCGCACGCCGACCTCTTCGGCGTTCTCAGCGGGCACCCGAACAGTCAGATCGCCCTGGGCGACACGCAGAACGAGATACTGCCTTTCAACGCCCTTGATGACCCTAGTCTCGATTGCCTCGATGAGTGCGGCCCCGTGGTGGGGGTAAACAACGGTCTCGCCGACACTGAAAACCATAGGTTCGAAACCCCTTTCGCTGTGTCTAGGGTAACACGCTCAGACGGCGGTGTCTCGCCCTGGCGGTCACTGTTAGTGCAGCTCAGGGGGCATGTGATGGGGCTTTCTCCCGCTTGACAGCGAAGCGAGAAGCTGCCTTAGTAACTCAAAGTGATCAGCACGTCACGGGCTAAGCCAGCGAGTCGGAAATTCCCGACCTGATGGCTTTGTCAGATCAAGCTTATCGCTAAGGTCCGCAATGACGCACCACTGGCGATGCGAGCCCCCGTGGGGGAGGCTGGACGGGAGTTCCCCGACCGAAGCAAGATCTGGTCGGCCAGGGGGGAGGTTTAGTCATGGCTGGCGCGAGCGACAACGGCGGCTGGCCGCCTGACGGCGGTGCCAACGACGATCTTCCTGACCTCCCCGAGGAGTGGGGGGTCATCGTGATCCCCGACGACCTCTCCGAGCTTTCCGACGAGGTCGAGGCGGTTCGTGCCGAGCTGCACACGGCGGCGCCCGCCACCGGGTGGCAGCGCTTCGCCCGCCGGCCGGCAGTGCGCCGCCTGCGCCGGTGGGGCACGTTCGCCGTGCGGACTCCCGCTCTGATCATTTCGTTGGCCATCCTGGTCACGGTGGCGAGCCTGTTCGCCTCGGCGTGGCCCGGCCCGCCGCGTCAGCCGGCCACGCAGCGCACCGCCAGCACCACCGAGGAGCCGGCCGACAAGCTGCCCGCCCTGGAGTTGATCGGCGCTAACGGGCAGACCGTCTCGCTGATGAGCCGGCTACCCGCTGTAATCATTCTGACCGACGGCTGCGATTGCGAGAGCCTGATCGCCGATACCGTCTCTCTGGTCAAACCGGATACCGCGGTGATCGCCGTCGAGTCCAGCGCCCCCTCGATGGGCACCGGCGCGGTCGCTCTGCCCCCGGCGCAGACTCCCCAGGCGGACGGCAAGGCCGTCAGTCTGCTCCAAGATCCCACCGGCGGCCTGCGGCGTCATTTCCGGTTGAGCACACCCGACGGTACGGCCGCCGTGCTCCTGGTCGACAAGTCCGGCAAGATCGTGCGGCTGTGGGACCGTGTCGCCTCGGTCGAGCGGATCCGCCCCGACCTGGCACGCCTGTAATCAGCCCGCTCAGGCGGAACGGCAAAACGCGCGGCACCCGCGCCCTCCGACAAAACGGCCAGCAGCCGGGAGCCGCAGTCGCGCCCCCGAGGCAGATCGTGGCAAGCCACGCCTACGCCCGGACCAGCACTCGCCAAGATCGTCGCGGAAGGTGGCGCGGGCGAGGGCTGCGGCTCGGCGGCGTGGCTGGGCGGCGGCGAGGTCCGGCACGGCGGCAGGGTGCGCGATGCGATGGCGCGGCGTGGCGTGGCGACAGGCGCGGCGCGGCGGCACGTGGTGCGACGTGGTGCTGAGGGCAGCCCGGTGGAGGAGACGACGCGGCGCGGGCCGCACAGTGAGGCGGGCCGCGCAGCGAGGCGGGCAGCGCGCGCGGGGCGGGCAGCGCGGGCGGGGCGGGCAGCGCGGGCGGGGCGGGCAGCGCGGGCGGGTCGGGCGGGCGGGCAACGCGGGCGGGCGGGCAACGCGGGCGGGGCGGCAGGGGCGCGGGGCTACGAGTTGAGGCGTTGGAGGGTGTAGCGGAACACGACTGGGCCGGCCTTCTCCACGTTCACCCGCAAGTGCAACTCATCCGCCAGCCCGACGCTGAACACCTCCGGCGTCCGCGACCCCGAACACCTCATCCCCCGCCCGGTCTCCCGCGCCCCGAGACTCACCCGGACCCGGCTGCCGTCGTCCCCCGCACACACCACCGACACCAGGAACTCCCCGCTGCCGACCGCGGCGACCTCCTCGTGGCCCTCCCCGTCGGTGACCGCCACGGTCCCGGACATCTGCTGCTCACCCGACTCGGGCAGCAGCTGCTCCGCGGTGCGGCGCCAGCCCAGCAGGCGGTCGTCGACCGGTTCGCGGGGTGCGGCTCGCCACCACCACATCGCCCCCGCGATCAGGATCAACACCGCCGATAGGTGCAATACGGCACCGCGGCCCCGTTCCGCGTTCACGCTCCGAGAGTAGAGCCCTCCAGAAGAGTGACATAGAGCGTGAGGCCGGGACCGAATGCCAGCATGACGATTCGTCGTGGTGGATCCTCTTGGCGGCGCAGGGCGTCGAGGACCAGGAGGACCGTCGCGGAGGAGCAGTTCCCGTACGCCTCCAGCACTCCCCGGGACGGAGCGAGCGCCGCGTCGTCGAGTTCCAGCCGCTCCTGCACCACGTCGAGGATCTTGGGACCGCCGGGGTGGACCGCCCAGCCGTCGATGTCGGCGATCCGCAGCCCGCGCTTGGCCAGCACGTCGTCGACCAGGTCCCGGACGTGGGCCGACAGGACCGACGGCACCTGCGCGGACAACCCCATCCGGAAGCCCGCGTCGGTGACCTCCCACGTCATGTGGTCTGCGGTCGTGGCGTCGGTGACGGCGGCGACCTCGCTGACCCCGTACCCGAAACCGCCGGGAGTGACCACGCACGCGGCCGCCGCGTCCGAGAAGAGCGCGTGCGAGACGATCTGCTGGATGTCGGTCCGGGTGCCGGCCGGCTGCAGGTGCAGGCTGGTCAGCTCGGCGCAGAGGAGAAGCGCCGGCCGTCCGCGGGCGACCACGAAGTCGCTCACCGTGCCGAGACCGGGTAGTGCCGCGTAGCAGCCCATGTGCCCGACGAAGAGGCGCTGCACGCTCGGCGACATACCCATGTCCCGGGCGAGCAGGATGTCCAGTCCGGGCGTGGCGTAACCGGTGCAGGAGCAGACCGCGAAGAGGCCCAGCTCGTCGGCGGTCAGGCCGGCGTCGGCGAGGGCCCGGCCGACCGCCGCCTTGCCCAGCGGGATCGCCTCGACCTGGTAGCGACGCATCCGGCGCTCGGTGGACCAGCTGGAGACGTCCTCGAGGAGCGGGCTGACCACCGCCTGCCGGGTGCGGACACCGGAGTTCGTGAAGATCCGTTTCGCGAGGGCCTGCCGTGTGCCGGTGTAGTGGTGGGCGAAGTATCCGTCCCAGAGCTCGGCCTGCACGGCGGAGGGCGGCAACGCCACGCCCAGGCCGCTGATCACCGCGGTCACCACCGGGGAGCCACGCCGTCGGAGTCGGGGTCGCCGCCGAGCGCGTCGGTGCCGAGCCAGTCGGCGCAGACGTCGCTGGTGGCCGGCTGCAGGGAGCCGGCCCGGGCATCGCGATACAGGCGTTCCAGCGGATGGCCGCGCCGCATCGCCGACGTGCCGGCCGCCTCCAGCATCGACGCTGCGACCTCGGCCGCCGTCGTGCCGGCCAGCAGTTTCGCCCGCCAGACCCAGCGGTTCGTCTCCACCTCGCCGGGTGCCTCGTCGACCCGCCGAGCCGCTTCCCGGACTGCCAGGTGGGCGGCGGAGACGGCGGCGTCGGCCCGGCCGATCCGGGCGCGGACCGCCGGCAGATGCCCGAGGCCCCGCTCGTTCACGTGGGCGACGGCGGCGTCGACGGCGGCCCGGGCCACGCCCACATAGACCGCCGCGTAACTGGCCACCATCCAGTGCGGCGCCAGCTGCACCGCCACCAGCGCGAGGCCTTCCAGCCCGCCGAGCAGCGCGGACTCCGGAACCGTCACGTCGATGTGCAGGTCGTGCGAGCCGGTGGCGCGCATGCCGAGCGCGTCCCAGGTCTCCTCGACGCGCATCCCGTCGCCGGCCGGGACCAGGAACTGCGAGACCTGGGTGGGGTCGCTCGCGCTGCGAGCCGCCACCAGGTACGCGTCCGCGTGCCCCGCCCCCGAACAGAACGTCTTCGACCCGGTGATCCGATATCCGTCGTCGACCCGCTGGTAGCTGGTGGTCAGTTTCGACAGCCGGGAGCCGACGCCGCGTTCGCTCATCGCCACCGCGTACCAACTGCCGGCGGCGGCCGCCTTGAGGTGCTCGTCGCGGGCGGCCATCGCCTCCGGCGGCAGCCCGAGCGCGTCGGCCAGGGTGTCGCTTATCCCGCCGAGCGCGCCGGTCACCGAGGCGTGCATGTTGAAGACCAGGGCGGTGGCGCCGTTGCCCCGGGCCAGCTCGTAGGCGACCTCGGCGTAATCGGCGAAGCCGGCGCCGGCCCCGCCGAGACGCGCCGGGACCATCAGGCCGAAGAGTCCCGCGTCGCGCAGGTCGGCGAAGTCGTCGACGGGGAAGGAACCGTCCCTGTCCGTGGCGGCGGCCCGGGCCGCGAAACGCGGCGCCAGCCGGCGAGCCTCATCGATCATGCCGGGTACCAACCCCTTGATAGAGAACGGCGGCGGAGAACGCCGGGACGATCTTTCCCGCGGACCCCCTGCGCAACACCAGCCACTTGAACAACCCCCCGAACGTGGGGCGGACACCGCGGACCCGCAGGGTCACGCCGTGCCGGGCGAACTGCTCGATCAGCCGCCGGGGCGGCACGAACAGGGCCGGGTCGTGCAGCCCGACCGGCGCCACGCCGAGCCGCTCGCCGATGGTCACCGTGATCAGCCGGCTCAGCGCGGTGTCGTTCACCGTGTCGATCACCACGCGTCCGCCGGGTCGCAGCACCCGGGACAGCTCGGCGACCGTCCCGGGCAGGTCGGTGACGTGCTCCAGGATCTCGCCGGCCACCACGACGTCGACGCTGCCGGAGCGCAGCGGCAGCCGGGTCACGTCGCCGTTCAGCCCGGTGACTCCGCGCCGGGCCGCCTCCGCGAGACCCGGGCGGCCCAGGTCGACGCCGACGTGCCGATATCCCTTGTCGCGCACGTGCGGGGCGAGCAGCCCGCCGCCGCAGCCCGCGTCCAGCAGCACCCGCCCCGGACCGGGCGCCGGTGGGATCAGCGCCGCGCGGGCGGCCGCCAGCCAGTGCAGAAGCTCGAAGTCGCCGCCGGGTCGCCACCACTCGCCGGCCAGGTCGTCGTACTGACGGGGATCGTTGCGCTGCATGGACAGCATGTGATCGAGCGTGGCACGGGATCGCCGGTTCCACCACACTGCGAGACATGCCCCGTGCACTCGCATTGCTACGCGCCTCACATCCGGAGCCGGGTGGCGCCGTCACGCTCGCGATGGCGTTGCTCGCCGTGGGGGTGGGACATCGGGGGTGGCGGCTCGTCGCGGTCGTAGTCGCGGTGGCGCTCACCCAGCTCGCGGTGGGCTGGGTCAACGACTGGCTGGACGCGGATCGGGACCGGACCGCGGGACGGCGGGACAAACCGGTGGCTGCAGGAGTGGTCTCGGCCCGTACCGTGGGGATCTCGGGTTTGCTCGCGGCGCTCGCGATCCCGCTGCCGGCGCTGCCCCTCGGCGCCCTGCCCACCCTGCTGATCGCGCTGGTCGGCGCTTTCGCCCTGCTCTACGACTGGCCGCTGAAGTCCACGCCGTTCTCGGTGGTGCCCTATCTGGTGGCGTTCGGACTGCTGCCGGCGTTCGTGGTGGTGTCGCTGCCCGGCAATCCGGCGCCACCGGCCTGGCTCGTCGCGGCCGGCGCGCTGCTCGGCGGTGGCGCGCACTTCGCCAACGTGCTCCCGGATCTCGCCGACGACGCGGCGACCGGCGTGCGCGGGCTGCCGCATCGGATCGGCGCCCGGGGTTCTCAGCTGGCCGCCGCGGTGCTCCTTCTGGGCGCCACGCTCGCGCTCGTCTTCGGGCCTCCTGGGCCTCCGTCGTGGGCGGGCTGGGCGGCGGCGTCGGCCGCCGTCGTGGTCCTTCCTCTGGGGATGTACGTGTCCAAGCGCGCCAGTGGCCGGCCGGTGGCATTGTTTCGGGCGGTGATGGTGGTGGCCCTGATCGACGTCGTGTTGCTGGTGCTGAGCTGATCTCTTCTGGTCTGACCGACACCTGTTGGATGGGTCGGCGCACGCGGCCGATCGCCGCCCATTAGGCTGATCTAACACCTTGGTGTCTCTATTTGGAGGATCGTGATGCGTCCCCTGGGAACCCGTCGCGCCGTTCAGGCCGCGGGTGCCGCCACGGTCGCTGTCCTGGCTCTGGCCGGGTGCTCGGCCGGTCAGGTCGCCGAAACCGCCATCCTGGACACGCCCATCGCCGGGGTCGACACTCAGACCACGAGCGGGAGCGTCTACATCCGCAACCTCCAGGTGGAGTACCCGGGTGTCGAGGGCTACAAGGCGGGTGCGAACGCGCCGCTGGAGCTGAGCCTTTACAACCAGACCGACAACGAGATCACCGTCTCGATCAGCAGCCGGCCGACCGAGCAGGCCCAGGTCGTCTCGGCGAGCCAGGTCGGCGTGGTCACCCGTGGCGCCAGCCCGGCCGCGCCGTCCGGCGCTCCGGACCAGACGCCGGCCTCGCCCGCCTCCGAGCCTCCGGGCGCGAACGGTGCGGACGAGGCTTCCAGCGCCCCGGCCACCGAGGCCCCGGCCGGCTCCCGGGCCCCCTCGGCCCCGGTCGCCTCCGACGGCCCGACCGCCCCGGTCGTGCCCGCGGTCAGGGTCTCCCCGGCGCAGTTCAAGATCGGCGCGCAGGGCACCGCCCTGTTCCGTCCGACCGATGCCGCGCAGCTGCAGGTCATCGGCCTGAGTGACGACCTGGCGCCGGGCACCTCGGTCAACCTGGTCTTCGAGTTCAGCGACGGCTCCCCGGCCATGGAGGTCCCGGCCCCGGTCGCGAACCCGCTCACTCCGGGCCCGCGTGAGGAACCCCACCTGGATGAGGACTCCGAGCACTGAGCGGTTCTGTCGTACCCCTGAGCTAACTTCTCTCGGGTGACGACCTCCCGCGCGGCCTCGAAGGCTCCTCGCGCCTCTTACGTCTGCGACGCCTGCGGTCACCAGCCGCCCAAATGGGTGGGTCGGTGTCCGGAGTGCGGCGAGTGGGGCTCGGTCATCGAGTCCACAGTCTCCGCCCCGCTGGTCTCCGGCCGGGTGGTCAGTTCCCGTATGCCGTCCGAGCCGGCCCGGCCGATCGCCCAGATCAGCGCCGCGCCGGCTCGTGCCGTCGCGACAGGTGTCGGCGAGCTCGACCGGGTGCTCGGCGGCGGCCTGGTCCCCGGGGCGGTGGTGCTGCTCGCCGGTGAGCCCGGCGTCGGCAAGTCCACCCTCCTCCTCGACGTGGCCCAGCAGTGGGCGGCCGGCGCCGGCACCCCGTCGCTGGTGGTCAGCGGTGAGGAGTCGGTGAGCCAGGTCCGCCTGCGCGCCGAGCGGCTCGGCGCCTTGCACGACAAGCTCTACCTGGCGGCAGAGAACGATTTGGGTACGGTGATCGGCCACCTCGACGCCGTGAAACCCGGCCTGCTGGTCCTCGACTCGGTACAGACCGTCTCCGCGCCCGGCACCGAGGGCGTGCCCGGCGGCGTGACCCAGGTCCGCGCCGTGACCGCCGCCCTCGTCTCGATCGCCAAGGAGCGCGGCATCGCGACCGTCCTGGTCGGCCACGTGACGAAAGACGGCCAGGTCGCCGGTCCCCGCGTCCTGGAACACCTGGTCGACGTGGTGCTCCACTTCGAGGGCGACAAACACTCCTCGCTGCGGCTGGTCCGCGGCGTGAAAAACCGGTTCGGCGCGGCCGACGAGGTGGGCTGCTTCGAGATGCACGAGGGCGGCATCACCAGCCTCCCCGACCCGTCCGGCCTCTTCCTCACGCGCTATCTGGAGCCCGTTCCCGGCACCTGCGTGACGGTGGCGATGGAGGGCCGGCGCGCCCTGGTCACCGAGGTCCAGGCGCTGATCGGGGCCGAGGTGCAGGGCTCGCCCCGGCGGACCGTGTCCGGTCTCGACGGCGCCCGTCTCGCCATGGTCCTGGCCGTCCTGGAGCGCCGCACCAAGCAGCTCAAGCTTTCCAACCGCGAGGTCTTCGCGGCCACCGTCGGCGGGATCCGGCTCACCGAGCCCTCGGCCGACCTGGCGATGGCGCTCGCGGTCGCGTCCGGCGGCCTGGACCTCGCGATGCCGCCGACCCTGGTGGCGATCGGCGAGGTCGGCCTGACCGGTGAGATCCGCCGGGTCGGCGCGGTCGGGCGGCGGCTCGCCGAGGCGGCCCGGCTCGGTTTCCGGGTCGCGCTGGTGCCGCCGGGCTGCGGTCCGGACGGGACGACGGGCACGCCCAAGGGCATGCAGGTGGTCGAGGTCGGCGATCTGCGCTCGGCGTTGCAGAGCGCGGCGCGGGCCGCCGCCGACCACGTCGCCAAGTGACGCAGCGTGACGAATCATCACGCTACGGAGCATTCATCGAACCACGCCTCGTTGACGTGGATGACAGTCCGTAGAATGTCCAGGTGCCGCTCGACCGCGATGGTTCCAAGCCCGCCGCCAGTTCCACGCCACGTCCCGGCGTCAACGGCGCTGGACACCGCGCGATGACACCCCCGGCCGGCCCCGGCCTGACCGGGGGAGCAAGCGATCCGCTCCGCGCCAACCTGGCCCTGATGGCTCCCGGCACGGCGCTGCGCGACGGTCTGGAGCGCATCCTGCGGGGCCGCACCGGCGCGCTGATCGTGCTCGGTTACGACGCTGTCGTGGAGAGCATCTGCACCGGTGGCTTCCCGCTCGACGTGGAGTTCTCCGCGACCCGGCTGCGTGAGCTGTGCAAGATGGACGGCGCGGTCGTGCTCTCCAGCGACGGCACCCGCATCGTCCGGGCCGCCGTGCACCTCATGCCCGACCCGTCGATCCCGTCCGAGGAGTCCGGCACCCGGCACCGCACCGCCGAGCGGGTGGCGAAACAGTCCGCCTTCCCGGTCATCTCGGTGAGCCAGTCGATGCACATCATCGGGCTCTATGTGAACGGTCAGCGCCACGTCCTGGACGACTCGGCCGCGATCCTCTCCCGGGCCAACCAGGCGCTCGCCACCCTGGAGCGTTACAAGCTGCGCCTGGACGAGGTCTCCGGCACCCTCTCCGCCCTGGAGATCGAGGACCTGGTGACCGTGCGGGACGCGGTGGCGGTGGTGCAGCGGCTGGAGATGGTCCGCCGGATCGCCGACGAGATCTCCGGTTACGTGGTGGAGCTCGGCACCGACGGCCGCCTGCTCGCCCTCCAGCTGGACGAGCTGATGGCCGGTGTCGACGCCGACCGCACCCTGGTCATCCGCGACTACCTGCCGTCCGGCCGCAAGGCCCGCACGCTCGACGAGGCCCTGGTCGAGCTGGACCTGCTCACCGCCACCGAGATGATCGACCTGGTCGCGGTGGCGAAGGCGATCGGTTACCCGGGCGCCTCTGACGCGCTCGACGCCGCCGTCTCGCCGCGCGGGTTCCGGCTGCTGGCCAAGGTGCCCCGGCTCCCGGCGCAGATCGTCGACCGGCTGGTCGACCATTTCGGCAGCCTGCAGCGCCTGCTGGGCGCCACGGTCGAGGACCTACAGGCTGTGGAGGGCGTGGGTGACGCCCGGGCCCGGGGTGTGCGCGAGGGGCTGTCCCGGCTGGCCGAGGCGTCGATCCTGGAGCGCTACGTCTAGTGAGGTGCCTCACTCTTGCCCAGTGGCGGCGCGTTCGGCCGCGCGACAAATCGAGCATTCCGGGCGTCCCGCGCTGACCCTCGGGTGACTCTGTGTAGTGGGGTGGCCGATTACCCGTACCCGTCAAAGGGTTTGGTGGATGTCTTTCGCGTGGTCTGCCACGGCGGCCCCGGTGATCGTCGCGGTGAGCGGCAGGACCTCCAGGCAGCGGCGGATCGCCTGACCCATCACCGGGTTGGGGACGCGCAGCGAAATGGTGCAGTGCGGCACCCAGCGGCCGGGGCGATAGTGCTCCCACACCTCGACGCCGCGCTCGTGCAGGCGGGTGTGGACGACCTCGTGGAGCGCGAGCAGTTCCGGGGTGACCGTGACGCCGAGCCAGAGGACGCGGCCGACGAACTGGCCGGCGAAGTTCATCTCCACGGGCAGGCCGCGGCCGAGCGGAACGCCGTCGAGGGCGTCCGCCACCGCATGCGGGTCGATGTGGTGGGCGGCGGCCAGGGAGACGTGCGGGCGGTGCTTCTGGTGCAGCGAGCCCAGGCTGGGGATGCCTTCGTCGTCCAGCGCGCGCCAGAGCGTGCGGATGCGCCGGGTCGCGTCGACGTCCAGGTAGAGCTCGAGTGCCGCGACCAAGCTGTCAGGCGACGATCGTCGCGACGACCGGGGCGCTGACCACCGCGCCGAGACGGCCGCGCAGCTCGTAGTCACCGGCGGGCGGGATCGGGCCGGCCGGCACGTTGTTGGCGCACTGGGTGGACTGGCGGCCGTTCCAGGTCACCATGTACTCCCGCTCGGCGCCCGGCGCGAACGCGCGGATGTCGCTGCCCTTCGCCGTGCTGCACTTGTCCGACGACCAGAACTTCTGCGCGCCCTGCTCCAGGTAGAGCTCCTGCGCGTCGGCGCCGACGTCACGCGTACACGTACGCGTGCCGATGTTCTTGATCTTCAAGCGGATCTCGAGCGGAACGCCGCGCTTGACGCTCGTCTTCACCGGGACCGGCGTCACCGACATCTCGGCATCCGTGCAGGCCCCACCGTCACCGGCCGGGACAGCCGCGGTCGTGGCGCCGGCGCTCGGGGCGCCCGTCGTCGGCGCTGCCCCCGGCGCGGTCGTGGTCGGCAGCAGCTCCTCCGCGGGGTCCTGCGTCAGCAGGTCGGCGGGGTCCGGCAGAGCCTGACCCCCGGGCGGCGCGCTGTCCAGGAAGGAGGTGTCCGGCGACGGCGATGCCGTGGCAGGTGCGGGCGTCGGATATTGCGACGACGCGTTCTTGGTCTTCGTGTCCTTGTCCTCATCGGGGGAACAGGCCATGAACAGCACGATGACGCCGAGCAGCACCGCGCCCAGCACGACCAGACGCCGGCGCCAGTAGACGCTGGGTGAGAGGGGACCAACCGTCGCACGCATGATGCCGCTCACGGTAGACCTGTGCGTCCAGAGGTAGGCGCGCGACGCGCCGGTTATGCGACACCAACTCGCGAACCGCTCGTTAGAGATAGACCTTGCGCTGGTAGATGGCGTGGGCGCCGGCGACCCGGTCGAGGAAAAGTTTCCCTCCACAGTGGTCGATCTCGTGCTGCAGCGCCCGGGCCTCGAACGCGTCGGTGGTCATCGTGACGGATTCACCCGTACCGGGGAGGACGGCCTCGACCACGATCCGCGCCGCACGCTTCACGTCGCCGGTGAGGTCGGGCACCGACATGCAGCCCTCCCGGCCGGGCCGCCACCGGCTCGCCTCGACGATTTTCGCGTTGCAGAGGACGAACGTGCCGTGGACCGTTGCCGCTTTCGGGTGACCCGTCACGTCCACGCAGAAGACCTGGGCGCTCACGCCCACCTGCGGCGCCGCCAGGCCGACGCAGCCCGGCGAGACCCGCATCGTGGCGACCAGGTCGGCGGCGAGCTGGACGATCTCCGGATCGGTGGGGTCCACCTCCTGGCCGACCTCGCCGAGGACGGTCGCCGGCGCGGTGAGGACGGGAAGCACCCGGCCCGCGCTCTCCGCGTTCTCCCCGGTCACAGCAGCTCCGACTCGGCTCGCCGGAGGGTCACGTCGACGCCCAGCTCGGCGCCCGCGACGGCGAGACGCTCGGCCAGTTCGTCGGCCGCACCGCCCGGCAGGTCCACCTCGGCGACCAGCACGTAGAGCGGCCCGGTCAGACGGGTGGTGAGGTCGGTGATGTTGCCACCGGACGCGGCGACCACCCGGGTGACCGCCGCGACGATGCCGAGCCGGTCGGCGCCGTGGACGCTCACCAGGTACGGCTCGCCGTTCGCCACCTGTCCGGCCTCCGGCTCCACCCTGCTCACCGTGGCGAGCAGACCGACCGGCCTGAGCGCCGCCTCGACCTCCTCGGCGGTCGGCCCGTTGCAGATCAGGGTCATGGCGAAATGCCCGCGCAGGCGGGTCATCGTCGAGTCGGTGAGGTTCGCGCCGACTCCGGCGAGAGCCTCGGCGACGTCGGCGACGATGCCGGTCCGGTCGGGGCCGATGACGGTGATGGCTAGCTCGTGCACCCGCCTACAGTAAAACGGCTATGACTCTCGCCGACGCAGCCATCGCCTGGTACGACACGAATGCCCGAGATCTTCCGTGGCGTCAGCCCTCCACCACCCCCTGGGGTGTACTCGTCAGTGAGGTGATGCTCCAGCAGACCCCTGTCGTCCGCGTGGAGCCCGCCTGGCGCTCCTGGATGACCCGCTGGCCCACGCCGGCCGCGCTCGCCGCTGACCCGCCGTCCGAGGCGATCCGGATGTGGGGGCGCCTCGGATACCCCCGGCGCGCCATGCGCCTGCACGCCTGCGCCGTCGCGATCGTGGAGCGCCACGGCGGGCGAGTGCCGGACGATCTCGATCAGTTGCTGGCGCTGCCGGGCGTCGGCACCTACACCGGGCGGGCGGTGGCGACGTTCGCGTACGGGCAGCGGCATCCGGTGGTGGACACGAACGTACGGCGGGTGGTCTCCCGGGCCGTCGAGGGCAAACCCGACGCCGGGCCTGCCACCACCGCCGCCGACCTGACCGCGATGGAGGCGCTGCTGCCGTTCGACGTGCCGACGGCGGCCCGGGCCAGCATCGCCTTCATGGAACTGGGCGCGATCGTGTGCACGGCCCGGTCGCCTAAATGCAGTGAATGCCCGTTCCATGATGTTTGCGCTTGGCGCCTTTCCGGAACGCCACTGCCGGACGGGCCGAGCCGAAAACCGCAGCGTTACGCCGGCACCGACCGCCAGGTCCGGGGACTGATTCTGGAAGTGCTCCGGCACGCCACCGGGCCGGTTCCGCGACAACGGCTGGACCTCGTCTGGACGGATGAGGTGCAGCGGACGCGGGCGCTTTCCGGACTCGTCGAGGACGGACTCGTGGAGCCGCTGGGGTCGGACGATTTCGTGCTGGCCGGCGATGCGCCGCAAACTGAGGTGCAACAGTTGTAGAACGCGGCGACCATGGTGCCCGTGCATGAGATTCGAGCAGTGTACGACGACCATCTGATCACGATTTATCAGGCTTATCCGGCCGAAATCGCCGAGCCCGCATTGCGTGCCGGCCGTTTCGTGCCACCGTTCAAGCCGAATCGAATGACATGGATAAAACCGTCGTTCCTGTGGATGATGTATCGCTCCGGCTGGGCCACCAAGCCCGGCCAGGAACGGATCCTCGCCATCTCGATAACCCGCACCGGCTTCGAGTGGGCCCTCAACAGAGCCGTCCTGAGCCATTACGACCCCGCCACCCACCCCGACCGGGCAACCTGGCAGCGCCACCTCCGAGCCGCCCCCACCCGGGTCCAGTGGGACCCGGAACGCGACCTCCACCTGAAACCCCAGCCACACCGCTCACTGCAGCTGGGCCTGGGCCCCGAGGCAGTCCCCCACTACACCGACACCTGGACAGCCGCCATAACCGACGTAACCCCTCTGGCCCACGAGATCCACGCCCAGGTCCAGGCCGCCAACCTCCAAGCCGCAGCCGCCCTGCTCCCTCCCGAACGCCCCTACCCCTCATCGCTCGCCGCCGCGCGATCCCAGCCGCGCTAAGCCGCACCGCCGCCAGCAGCAAGCCCACGCCGACAGCAGCGACGAGCCCACGCCGGCAGCAGCGTGCCCACCGCCGGCCTAGCGTTCCCCGCCCCACAGAGCCCAGCCACGCAAGGTTTTGGGGCGGGGAGGGCCCACTCCGGGCGGTCAGGCTTGATCCCTGCGTGGGCCCTCCCCGCCCCAAAACCGCCCCCCCTCGCGACCGGGGGGCGGAAACGAAGCGGCCCGGCACCCCCCGAGGGGGCACCGGGCCGGATCATTCAGAAACTCACTCCTCGGTAGTGGCAGCCCCAAGGTCAGCCGGCACCGCATCCGGCACCGAGACCCCACGCTCCGCCCCACGGAAGACCAGCTTCGCCTTCTCCACCTGAGCCGGGTCCCCCTCGCAGTCCACGACCACGATCTGACCGGGCCGCAGCTCGTTGAAGAGGATCTGCTCGGACAGGGTGTCCTCCAGCTCCCGCTGGATGGTCCGGCGCAGCGGCCGCGCACCCAGGACCGGGTCGAAGCCCTTGGCCGCCAGGTACTTCTTCGCGTTGTCGGTCAGCTCGAGACCCATGTCCTTGTTCTTCAGCTGGCCCTCGATGCGAGCCGTGAAGATGTCCACGATCTGCAGGATTTCCTTCTCCCGCAGCTGGTGGAAGACGATGGTGTCGTCGATACGGTTCAGGAACTCCGGGCGGAAGTGCTGCTTCAGCTCGTCGTTGACCTTGATCTTCATCCGCTCGTAGGACGACTCCTCGGCCTCGGAGGCCTGGAAGCCCAGCGACACCGCCTTCGCCACGTCACGCGTGCCGAGGTTGGTGGTGAGGATGATGACCGTGTTCTTGAAGTCCACGATCCGGCCCTGGCCGTCGGTCAGGCGACCGTCCTCCAGGATCTGCAGCAGCGTGTTGAAGACGTCCGGGTGGGCCTTCTCGATCTCGTCGAAGAGGACCACGGAGAACGGCTTGCGACGCACCTTCTCGGTCAGCTGGCCGCCCTCGTCGTAACCGACATAACCGGGAGGGGCACCGACGAGGCGGGACACCGTGTAGCGGTCGTGGAACTCCGACATGTCGAGCTGGATCAGCGCGTCCTCGGAGCCGAACAGGAACTCGGCGAGAGCCTTGGAGAGCTCGGTCTTACCGACACCGGACGGGCCGGCGAAGATGAACGAGCCGCTCGGGCGCTTCGGGTCCTTCAGACCGGCACGAGTACGCCGGATCGCCTTGGAGACCGCCTGCACCGCGTCCTCCTGGCCGATGACCCGCTTGTGCAGCTCATCCTCCATGCGCAGCAGACGCGAGGTCTCCTCCTCGGTCAGCTTGTAGACCGGGATGCCGGTCCAGTTGCCGAGGACCTCGGCGATCTGCTCGTCGTCGACCTCGGACACCACGTCCAGGTCGCCGGCCTTCCACTCCTTCTCCCGCTGCGCCTTCTGGTTGAGGAGAGTCTTCTCCTTGTCGCGCAGCTGGGCGGCCCGCTCGAAGTCCTGCGCGTCGATCGCGGACTCCTTGTCGCGCCGCACCTGGGCGATGCGCTCGTCGAAGTCGCGGAGGTCCGGCGGCGCGGTCATCCGGCGGATGCGCATCCGTGCGCCGGCCTCGTCGATCAGGTCGATCGCCTTGTCCGGCAGGAACCGGTCCGAGATGTACCGATCGGCCAGCGTCGCGGCCGCGACCAGGGCCGCGTCGGTGATGCTGATCCGGTGGTGCGCCTCGTAGCGGTCCCGGAGGCCCTTGAGGATCTCGATGGTGTGCGCCAGCGACGGCTCGCCGACCTGGATGGGCTGGAAGCGGCGCTCGAGGGCGGCGTCCTTCTCCAGGTGCTTGCGGTACTCGTCCAGCGTGGTCGCACCGATGGTCTGCAGCTCACCGCGAGCCAGCATCGGCTTGAGGATCGACGCGGCGTCGATCGCGCCCTCGGCGGCGCCGGCGCCGACCAGGGTGTGGATCTCGTCGATGAAGAGGATGATGTCGCCGCGGGTGCGGATCTCCTTGAGCACCTTCTTCAGGCGCTCCTCGAAGTCACCGCGGTAACGGGAGCCGGCCACGAGAGCACCGAGGTCCAGCGTGTACAGCTGCTTGTCCTTCAGCGTCTCGGGCACCTCGCCCTTGACGATGGACTGGGACAGGCCCTCCACCACGGCGGTCTTGCCGACGCCGGGCTCGCCGATCAGAACCGGGTTGTTCTTGGTGCGGCGTGAGAGCACCTGCATGACCCGCTCGATTTCCTTCTCCCGGCCGATGACCGGGTCGAGCTTGCCCTCGCGGGCGGCCTGGGTCAGGTTGCGGCCGAACTGGTCGAGGACCAGCGACGTGGACGGCGCGGCCTCTCCGGTCGCGGCGCCGGCGGCGGCCGGCTCCTTGCCCTGGTAGCCGCTGAGCAGCTGGATCACCTGCTGGCGGACCCGGTTCAGGTCGGCGCCGAGCTTGACCAGCACCTGGGCGGCGACGCCCTCGCCCTCACGGATCAGGCCGAGCAGGATGTGCTCGGTGCCGATGTAGTTGTGGCCGAGCTGAAGCGCCTCGCGCAGCGAGAGCTCCAGGACCTTCTTGGCCCGCGGCGTGAACGGGATGTGCCCGCTCGGCGCCTGCTGACCCTGGCCGATGATCTCCTCGACCTGCTGCCGGACACCTTCGAGGGAGATGCCAAGGCTTTCGAGAGCCTTCGCAGCGACGCCTTCTCCTTCGTGGATCAGACCCAAGAGGATGTGCTCTGTACCGATGTAGTTGTGGTTGAGCATCCGGGCCTCTTCTTGGGCCAGGACGACAACCCGTCGCGCTCGGTCGGTGAACCGCTCGAACATGCCCTCGTGCTCCTCACATGCCGTGCGCCCATGCTGAGTCTGTCTCAACAACTGGCGGGGCCAGCGCACGGGCATCGGTGATGCCCGTGCTGTAACTCTATCGCCGCTGACGCGCTCCGCTGGGTCCTCGTGACCCTTCGAAACGATCCGCGACGTTGATTTAGCCAACTTCGCACGCTCAACGGCTGTTCCCCCACCCGAACGTGTACGCGTACAGCGAAATCGCGGGTGTCCACAGCCTGTGGACAACTCGGCACCTGCCTGTGGATAACTTGGGGACAGAACGCCGGAAGGGCGTGCTGATCACGAAGATCAGCACGCCCTCCCAAGCCGGGAAGCCCCATCAGAACCAAGCCCAGCCACAGCCGGAGCCGACGGCGCAGGGCAGGCCTCGGCGGCCGTTCAGGCCCGTCCGGGCCCCTTGGAGTGGAACTCGTCCACGATCTCCTGCGGGATCCGGCCCCGGTCGGAGATGTCCTTACCCGCCTTCTTCGCCCACTCGCGGATCGCCTTGTTCTGCTCGCGGTCGGCGGTGGCGCCGCCTCGGCCACGCGCCGCCCGGCCACCGACGACCACACCGCCGCGGGCGACCCGGGTGCCGGCTTTGACGAAGGGCTCGAAGACCTCCCGCAATTTCGCGGCGTTCTTCTCGGACAGGTCGATCTCATACTGAATGCCGTCGAGCGCAAACTTCACGGTCTCGTCGGCGTCACCGTTGTCGAGGTCATCGACCAGCTTGTGAATGATCTGCTTGGCCACGCGCCGTTATCCTCCCGAACACAGGTTCTCTCCCCAGCAATGGGAAGACAATAACGCCAGGGGCGTATCGGCCGTCAATGGCGGGGGCAATAATGCCGAGCAACTACTCCGGCCGGACCAAGGGGAAGAGGATCGTTTCCCGAATGCCAAGGCCGGTGAGCGCCATCAACAGCCGGTCGATTCCCATTCCCATGCCACCCGTGGGCGGCATTCCGTACTCCATGGCACGGAGGAAATCCTCGTCCAGCTGCATCGCCTCGGCGTCGCCACCGGCCGCGAGCAGCGACTGCGCGTGCAGCCGTTCGCGCTGGACAACCGGGTCGACGAGTTCCGAGTACGCGGTGGCGAGCTCGAATCCGGCGACGTAGAGGTCCCACTTCTCGGTCAGTCCCGGAATGGAGCGGTGCGCCGCGGTGAGCGGGGCGGTCTCCTCCGGGTAGTCCCGGACGAACGTCGGCTGCTGCAGCTTGTGCTGCACGAGGTGCTCGAAGAGCTCCTCGGCGAGCTTTCCGGCGCTCCACTTCGGGTCGACGCCGAGCTGCACCTTCTCCGCGTACCGCTGGAGCTGGGCGAGGTCGGTGGAGATGGTGACCTCCTCGCCGAGCGCCTCGGAGACGGCGCCGAAGAGGGTGATCTCGGCCCACTCGCCGCCCAGGTCCACCTCGGTGCCGTCGGCGTGGGTCACCACGTGCGATCCGGAGACGGCGGTCGCGGCCTCCTGAATCCACTCCCGGACCTGCTGCTGCATGACGTTGTAGTCGGCATACGCCTGATACGCCTCGAGCATGGCGAACTCCGGAGAGTGCGTGGAGTCCATGCCCTCATTCCGGAAGTTGCGGTTGATCTCGAAGACCCGCTCGATGCCGCCGACCACGGCACGCTTCAAAAACAGTTCCGGGGCGATCCGCAGATAAAGATCGGTGTCCAGCGCGTTGCTGTGAGTCACAAACGGCCGGGCCGCCGCGCCCCCGTGCAGCAACTGCAACATGGGTGTTTCCACCTCGAGGAAATTGCGGCGGAACAGCGACTCACGCAGGCTGCGGACCACCGTGGCACGAGTGCGCACGACGTCGCGGGCCTGCGGCCGGACGATGAGATCGACATAGCGCTGCCGCACCCGGGTCTCCTCGGAAAGCGGCTTGTGCGCGACCGGAAGCGGACGCAGCGACTTGGCGCTCATCGTCCAGGAATCGGCGAGCACGGAAAGCTCGCCGCGGCGGCTGGTGATCACTTCACCGGTGATCGCGACCAGGTCACCGAGGTCGACGACCTTCTTCCATTCGTCCAGCGCGTCGGCGCCGACCTTGTCCAGCGAGAGCATCGCCTGCAGCTCGGTGCCGTCGCCGGCGCGCAGCGTGGCGAAGCAGAGCTTGCCGCCGTTCCGCACGAAGATCACCCGGCCGGTGACCGAGACCGTGTCGCCGCTGGCGGTGTCGGTGGGCAGCTCCGCGTACTTGGCGCGGATCTCCGCGAGCTCGGCGGTCCGGGGAACGTTCACCGGGTACGGCGGGACGCCCTCGGCCAGCAGCCTGTCGCGCTTCGCCCGGCGGACCCGCATCTGCTCGGGAAGGTCCTCGGCGGGGTCCACTGCTGGCGTGTTCTGCTCGGTCACGGCTCGACTTCCTGCTGGATTCTCATCAAAGACCTGGAAAGCGTACTCAGCGCTGCTCAGACGTTCCGCTCATATACCATCCGCAGCCCGATCAGCGTGATCATCGGCTCGTGCGCGGTGATGGTCCGGCACTCGTCCTTGACCAGCCAGGCCAGGCCACCGGTCGCGATCACCGCCTTGACCGGGCCGATCTCCTCGACCATCCGCTCCACGATCCGGTCCACCTGCCCGGCGAAGCCGAAGTAGAGCCCGGCCTGCAGACACTCCACCGTGTTCTTGCCGATGACCGATTTCGGCCTGGTCGGCTCGACCTTGCGCAGCTGGGCGGCGCGGGCCGCGAGCGCGTCGAACGAGATCTCGATGCCGGGCGCGAACGCGCCGCCGAGGAACTCACCCCGGGCACTGATCAGGTCGAAGTTGGTGGTGGTTCCGAAATCGACGACGATCGACGGCCCGCCGTAGAGCGCATGCGCCGCCAGCGTGTTGACCACCCGGTCGGAGCCGACCTCCTTGGGGTTGTCGATCGCGAGCTGCACGCCGGTCTTCACGCCCGGCTCCACGATCACGCTGGGCACCTCGCCGTAGTAGCGCTTCAGCATGGTGCGCAGGTTGCGCAGCGCGGCCGGAACCGTCGAGCACGCGGCCACCCCGGTGATCTCGACCGCGTCGCCGGCCAGCAGTCCGCGAAACATCAGGCCGAGTTCGTCGGCGGTCGATGCGGCGTCGGTCTTGATCCGCCAGTTGTGCACCAGTTTGTCGCCGTCGAAGGTGGCCAGCACGGTGTTGGTGTTACCGATGTCAATGCAAAGCAGCACGATGGCCCCTAAGAATCAAAATCAAGACCTTCATTGTGTACGCCGCCCGCCGTCCCCGACCGCACCCGGACCGTCCCCGAGCCCGCCGGTTCACCGCGAACCCGCCGCGATCCCCGAGGTGAGGATCACCGGTTCTCAGCGCGGACGCAGGTCCAGTGCGATGTCGAGGATCGGCGACGAGTGGGTCAGCCCGCCGACCGACAGATAGTTCACCCCGGTCGCGGCGTACGCGGCGGCGGTCTCCAGCGTCAGGTTCCCGGTCGCCTCGAGCTCGGCCCGGTCACCGACCGCGGCCACCACCTCGGTGAGCAGCTCGGGCCGCATGTTGTCGCAGAGCAGGAACGTCGCGCCGGCCTCGACCGCCTCCCGCGCCTCCTCCAGCGTGGTCACCTCGACCTGCACCGCCACGTCCGGGAACGTCTGGCGCACCAGCTGATAGGCGGCGGTGATGCTGCCGGCCGCCAGCTTGTGGTTGTCCTTGATCATCGCGACGTCGTAGAGGCCCATCCGCTTGTTGGTGCCCCCGCCGACCCGTACCGCGTACTTCTCCAGCGCCCGCAGGCCGGGCGTGGTCTTGCGGGTGTCCAGCACCGTCGCGCCGGTGCCCTCCAGGATCTCGGCCCACTTGCGGGTGTGCGTCGCGACCCCGGACATCCGGCTGATCAGGTTCAGGGCGGTGCGCTCGGCGGTCAGCAGCGCCCTGGTCGGACCGGTCACCCGGGCCAGCACGTCGCCCCGGCGTACCCGGTCGCCGTCGTTCGCCACCTGCTCGAACGTCGCCGTGCCGGACGACGTGACGGCGAAGACCTCGGCCGCCACCAGCAGTCCCGCCACCACGCCGTCGGCGCGGGCGACGAGCTCGGCGATGCCGATCTGGCCGGCCGGGATGGTGGCCTCGCTCGTCACGTCGCGGGGCGGGTCACCGAGGTCCTCGCCGAGCGCCGTGAAGACGATCCGCTGCAGCTCGGCCAGGTCGATTCCGGGAAGCGTCACGCCATCTCCTCGAACTTCTGGGTCAGGTGTCCGTCGGTTCCGACGGCGTTGAGCAGGTGGCCGCGCCACTCGTCGGCGGCGGTCGGGTGGTCCTCGCGCCAATGGCAGCCGCGCGTCTCCCGGCGCGACAGCGCGTTGGCGACGAGCACCGACGCGATGGTGAGCAGGTTCGTCGCCTCCCACGCCGCGGTGTTCGGCCGGGACCGCTGCTCGGACAGCCGGCTCAGCTCCTTGGCGGCGCCGGCCAGCGAGTCGGCCGAGCGCAGCACGCCGGCGCCGCGGGTCATCGCCCGCTGCAGCTCGGGACGGGTGGCCGGGTCGGCGACCCAGGCCGGGCCCGCGTCGGCACGCAACGGCTCGGCCTGTTCCGGCAGGTCCCGGCCGATGTCGTCGGCGATCCGCTTGGCGAAGACCAGGCCTTCGAGCAGGGAGTTGCTGGCCAGCCGGTTGGCGCCGTGCACGCCGGTGCAGGCCACCTCGCCGCAGGCGTACAGGCCGGGGATGCTGGTACGGCCGTGCAGGTCGGTGCGGACTCCGCCGGAGGCGTAGTGCGCGGCCGGGGCGACCGGGATCAGCTCGGTGGCCGGGTCGACGCCGGCGGCCCGGGTGGACGCCATGATGGTCGGGAAGCGGTGCTCCAGGAACTCCTTGCCAAGGTGCCGCGCGTCCAGATAGACGTGGTCCGCCCCGGTGGCCCGCAGCACCCGGTAGATGCCCTTGGCGACCACGTCGCGGGGCGCCAGCTCGGCGAGCTCGTGCTGCCCCACCATGAACCGCTCGCCGGTCTCGTCGACCAGGTACGCCCCCTCGCCCCGCAGCGCCTCCGAGATCAGCGGCCGCTGGACCGAGTTCACCTCGCCGGACACGAACGAGGTCGGGTGGAACTGCACGAACTCGACGTCGGTGACGACCGCGCCGGCCCGCAGCGCCAGCGCGACCCCGTCACCGGTGGAGACCGACGGGTTCGTGGTGGACGAGTAGATCTGGCCCATCCCGCCGGTCGCCAGCACCACGGCCCGGGCCAGGATCGCGCCGACGCCGTCCTCACTGCCCTCGCCGAGCACGTGCAGGGTGAGCCCGCAGGCCCGGCCGTCGGCGGCGCGCAGCAGGTCCAGCACGAGCGCGTGCTCCACCAGGCGGATCCACGGGTCCCGGTGCACCGCCTCGTGCAGCGCGCGCTGCACCTCGGCGCCCGTCGCGTCGCCGCCGGCGTGCACGATCCGGTCGGCCCGGTGCCCGCCCTCGCGGGTCAGCATCAGCGAGCCGTCCGGGTTGCGGTCGAACTCGGCGCCCCGGCGGATCAGCTCCCGGATCCGGGCCGGACCCTCCTCGACCAGCACCCGGACCGCTTCCGGGTCGCAGAGACCGACGCCGGCGATCTCGGTGTCGTACGCGTGCGCCTGCGGCGAGTCCAGCGGGTCCAGCACGGCGGCGATCCCGCCCTGCGCCCAGCGCGTGGAGCCGTCGTCGATGTTCACCTTGGTCACGACCGTGACGTGCAGGCCCTGTTCGCGCAGGTGCAGGGCGGCGGTCAGGCCGGCGATCCCGGAACCGACCACGACGACGTCGGTGGTCTCGGTCCAGCCCGGCTCGGCAGCCGCGAGCCGGCGGGGCAGCGCCGGTAGATCCGCGAGAGGTGACATGTGTCCCAGTACACTCCGCCCGCCCGGATCCGTCGCGGCGGGGGCACCATCAGTGGTCACGGTTACTTGTACTGGACAGGGAGGGCTTTCGTGCCCTTGCCTTCGAGCGAGCTCGTCAGCTCCGCGCCGTCGAGCCACAGGTAACAGCGGACGCTGTGATCGCCCTGCGCCCACACGTCGGCGTTGCCGGGCAGCGACACCACTCCGGTCCGGTACCGCAGGTCGGCGTCGTCCGGCACATCGACGTACTTCGCGACAACGGTCCGGCAGCCGTCGTGGAACTCCTCCCACGTCGCGTCCCGCTTCGGGTACGCCGCGTCGGCCGGCGCCTCCCACACCCCGACGAACTCGGCGTTGTGCTTCTCGGCGCATCCGGCGGCCGGCATCGTCTCGATCGCGCCGCCGCCGTCCAGCCCGATGGCGTAACAGCCGAGTTCGAGCTCGGATCCCTCGGTGGAGAGCGCGTTGCGCAGCGTGCCCTTGCGCTGGACCAGGGCGCCGTCGTCCTCGATCGAGTCGAGTTCCACCACCTCGCAGCGGAACCACCGCGCGCCGCCGCTCCAGGCGGCAGGTGAGGGGTCGGTGACGCCGATCCAGAGGCGGGCGTTGCGCCACGGCCCGCCCACGTACTCGGTGGTCTTGTCGTCGCAGGTCCGATAGGCGGCCTTGGCCGCCGACGAGGTCTCGGCGGGTGGCTCGCCGGATTCGGCCGCGGCGCCGGTGTACGCGCCGACGAAGACCGTCTCGGTGCGGTGCAGCACCTCGCAGTCCGCCTCCTCATAGGTGGACCGCGGCCCGGAGACGGCGAAGTTCGACAGGTGACACGTCTCGGAGACCGGCACGAAGCTGGTGGCCGCGGCCATCGCGCCCCAGTCGTTGATGAGGTCGCCGTCGATGTCGCCGCTGCCGCCGCACCCGGCGGCGAGCAGCACCGCCACGCTCATCGCGGCCGCCCCGGCGCCGCCTCGGGTACGCCGCCGGTGTCGCATGAACCCGCCTCCCACGTCCGCCGCCGGTGTCCGATCTATCGATCGTAAGACGATCTGTACGGATACCGGCGGCGTTCCGGGAAGTTCCCGCCGCAGAGCGCTACAAAGCGCCCAGGCGACTCACCCGCGGGCCAGCGTCAGGTCACCCCGCACCAGGTCATCGGCCATCCCGGGGACCGCCTCGGCCGGGTCGGCGCCCAGCTCGATGACCCTGTTGGACGCGTCCACGTGCACGACCCGAGGCCGGTACTCCTTCGCCTCCGCGGTCGACATCTGACCGTAGGAGATCAGGATGACCAGGTCACCGGGGTGCACCAGGTGCGCCGCCGCGCCGTTGATGCCGATCACGCCACTGCCCCGCTCACCCGGGATCACATAGGTCTCCAGGCGCGCGCCGTTCGTCACGTCCACGATCGCCACCTGCTCCCCGGGAATCAGGTCGGCCGCGTCGAGCAGGTCCTCGTCGATCGTCACCGAACCGACGTAGTGAAGGTCGGCCTGGGTCACGGTGGCGCGGTGGATCTTCGACTTGAGCATGGTGCGCAGCATTCAGGAGTCCTTCCGGAGCTGGAGCGGAACGTTGTCGATGAGCCGGGTGCTGCCGACCTTGGCGGCCACCAGCAGGCGAGCTTCGCCCTCCTCCGGCGCGGCGCCCAGATCCGCGCCGGTCAGGGCCAGGTAGTCCACCCGTACCCCGGGCTCATCCGCCAAGATCTTGTGGGCCGCGGCCAGAACCGACTCGGCGTCGCTCTGCGCGGCGCCCTCGCGCAGAGCGCGAGAGAGCGCCAGCGCCGACAGGCGTTGCTCGGCGGAGAGGTACCGGTTGCGGCTGGACAGGGCAAGACCGTCACTTTCCCGTACGGTCGGGACGCCCTCGATCTCCACGCCCAGCTCCAGGTCACGCGCCATCCGGCGGATCAGCGCGAGTTGCTGGAAGTCCTTCTCCCCGAAGTACGCCACATCGGCGCGCGTCAGCATCAGCAGTTTCTGGACCACGGTGAGCATGCCGGAGAAGTGTCCCGGCCGGCTCGCGCCCTCCAGGATCTCGCCGAGCGGCCCCGGATGCATCGTGATCGACGGCGGCCCACCCGGATAGACGTCGTCCCGGCTCGGCGCGAACACCACCGTGACGCCCTCCGCCGCGCAGGCCGCGACGTCGTCGTCCAGGGTGCGCGGATACTTCTCGAAGTCCTCGCCCGGCCCGAACTGCAGCGGGTTCACGAAGATCGTCACCACCACGAACGCCGACCGCTCGCGCGCCACCCGCATCAGCTGCCGGTGGCCCTCGTGCAGCGCCCCCATGGTCATCACGACCGCGATCTCCCCGCCCGCCCGGTCCAGCTCGGCGGCCAGGTCGGCCCGGGTGTGCACCAGCGTCGTCACGCGACACTCCCGCTCTGTACGTGAGCGCCCGGCACGCGCGCCGCGTCGGCCCTTCTCAGCACGTCGAGCAGCGCGGCCGCGTCGTGCGGGCGCAACCGGCCGGACGCGATCGCCCGGTCCGCGGTACGCAGGGCCATCGCCAGGTACGCCGGGACCGCGTCCACCGGCATCCGGTCCAGATGCTTGCCGACCGTGCCGGCGTCCCCCCGGGAGACCGGGCCGGTCAGCGCCGCGTCACCCATCCGCAGCGCGTTGTCGAGCGCCGCGGTGAGCAGTGGCTCGAGCACCCGGCCGGGCCGGCCGACACCCGCCGCGCGCAGCAGGTCGGAGGCGTCGTTGACGAGCGTGACCAGGTGGTTCGCGCCGTGCGCGAGGGCCGCGTGGTAGAGCGGCCGGGCCTCCTCGGCCACCCACTCCGGCACGCCGCCCAGGTCGGCCACGAGCCGGGTGGCGAACGCCCGGTCCCGGGTGGTCACGCCCCAGGCGATGCCGGGCAGCCGGTCCAGGTCGGTGTCCGCCCCGGTGAAGGTCATCGCGGGATGCAGGGCCATGCCGTTCACATCGCCCAGAACCGCGAGTCCGTGAGCCCCTGAGGTATGTGCCACCACCTGACCGGGGCGCAGCGCGCCGGTCCGGTCCAGGCCGGCGATCATCTCGGGCAGGGCGTCGTCCGGGACGGCGAGCAGCAGCAGGTCGGTGCCGGCCCGTGCGACCTCGTCGGCGGGCAGGATCGCGGCGTCCGGCAGCAGGCGGGCGGCGCGTTCGCGGGAAGCGCTGGAGACGGCGGCAGCGGCCACCACGCGGTGCCCGGCCGCGGTGAGTGCGGCGCCCAGAACGGCGCCCACCCGGCCGGCGCCGACGACGCCGACGGTCAAAGCGTTCATCTGTGGATCCAGTCCTCGAGTCGGGGTACCGGTCGTGCGAGAAGTATGCGCCGAATTAACACGCCCGTAGCAACCACCTGTGGCAAACCGCACCGGCTCGCCGTCAGGTGCTGTATCGACCGGGCCGCCACAGCACTGAGCGCCGGCTGGTCCGGCCGGTCGTCAGCGCTCCCGGGACAGCACCCTGCACCAGCCGGACCAGTCGGACCAGTCGGACCAGCCGGACCAGCCGGACCAGCCGGACCAGCCGGACCAGCCGGTGCTAAGTGCTCTCTGGCGCCGCAGCCGCGTCGCGTCGCGCGCCCCTCGGGGCCCGGGCTTAGGCTGGCCGCATGTCCATCGGGTGGCGGCTGGCGATGCGGGCGGCGCTCTACGGCACCGACGGCTTCTTCGTGCGGGACGACGCCGGCCCGGCCGGGCACTTCCGCACCAGCGTGCACGCCTCCCCGCTGTTCGCCGGAGCGCTGCTGCGCCTCGTCGAGCGGCTCGACCGGGCGCTCGGCCGGCCGGAGACGTTCGATCTGGTCGACGTCGGCGCCGGCCGGGGCGAGCTGCTGCGCACCCTGCTCGCGACGCTCCCCGCCGGCCTGGCCGGACGGGTCCGGCCGGTCGCCGTCGAGATCGCGCCCCGGCCGCCCGGCCTGGACCCGCGGATCTCCTGGCGCCGCGACATCCCGGACCGGGTGACCGGGCTGCTGATCGCCACCGAATGGCTCGACAACGTCCCGCTCGACGTGGTGGAGACCGACGAGCACGGCACGCTGCGCAAGGTGCTCGTCGACCGCCGGACCGGCGCCGAGACGCTCGGGGCGCCCGCCGACGCGGCCGACCTCTTCTGGCTGAGCCGCTGGTGGACCGGCCCGGGACGGATCGAGATCGGCTGGCCGCGGGACACCGCCTGGGCGGACGCGGTCGCCGCGGTCCGGCGCGGGGTGGCGCTCTGCGTCGATTACGGGCACCGGCGCGCCGACCGGCCCACGCTCGGCAGCCTCACCGGTTATCGCGACGGTCGCCAGGTGCCACCGGTCCCGGACGGGAGCTGCGACGTGACGGCCCACGTGGCGATGGACGCCGTGGCGGTGGCGGCCGGTCACCCGTACACGATGATCCGCCAGCGCGAGGCGCTGAAAGCGCTCGGTGTCGACGGCGCCCGGCCACCGCTTGATCTGGCCCGCACCGACCCGGCGGCCTATCTCCGGTCGCTCTCCGCGGCCGGCAGCGCCGCTGAGTTGATCGATCCGAGCGGGCTCGGCGCGCACTGGTGGCTGTGGCACGCGGTGAACGTCGACATCCGTGGGACGATGCAGCCGTGCCATCCGACCGCCCCCTCGAAACGGACTGAAGGCCAACCCCATGCGTGAGATTACGGTCGGAACGGGCAGCGGTCTCGAGACTGCCGACATGGTGCTCAACATCGGGCCGCAGCACCCGTCGACGCACGGTGTGCTCCGGCTCAAGCTCAAGCTCGACGGTGAGCGCGTCGTCGAGTGCGAGCCGATCGTCGGTTACATGCACCGCGGCGCCGAGAAGCTCTTCGAGGTGCGCGACTACCGGCAGATCATCATGCTGGCGAACCGGCACGACTGGCTCTCCGCGTTCTCCAACGAGCTGGGCGTGGTGCTCGCCGTGGAACGGCTGATGGGCATCGAGGTGCCCGAGCGCGCGGTCTGGCTGCGGATGGCGCTCGCCGAGCTGAACCGGGTGCTCAACCACCTGATGTTCCTCGGCTCCTACCCGCTGGAGATCGGCGCGATCACACCGATGTTCTACGCGTTCCGGGAACGGGAGACGCTGCAGGCAGTCATGGAGGAGGTCTCCGGCGGCCGGATCCACTACATGTTCAACCGGGTGGGCGGCCTCAAGGAGGAGGTGCCGGCCGGCTGGACCAAGCGCGCCCGGGAGGCCGTCGCCGCGGTCCGCCGCCGCCTGCCCGACCTCGACCAGCTGATCCGGAAGAACGACATCTTCCTGGCGCGTACGGTCGGTGTCGGCGTGCTCTCGGCGGCCGACGCCGCTGCGTTCGGCGCCTCGGGACCGGTGGCCCGGGCGAGCGGACTGGACTTCGATCTGCGGCGGGACGAGCCCTATCTGGCGTACGACCAGCTGGAAGTACCGGTGGTGACCCGGCAGGCCGGTGACTGCCACTCCCGGTTCGAGGTGCTGCTCGATCAGACGTACGTCTCACTCGACCTGGTGGAGCAGTGCCTGGACCGGGTGGAACGGATCGGCGGGCCGGTCAACGTGCGGCTGCCGAAGGTCGTGAAGGCGCCGGAGGGGCACACCTACGCCTGGACCGAGAACCCGCTCGGCGTGAACGGGTACTACCTGGTGTCCCGGGGCGAGAAGACGCCGTGGCGGCTCAAGCTGCGCACCGCGTCGTACGCGAACGTGCAGGCCCTCTCCACGCTGATCCCGGGCTGCCTGGTCCCGGATCTGATCGCGATCCTCGGGTCGATGTTCTTCGTGGTCGGCGACATCGACAAGTAGGTCAGCGGCCCTGCTGGTAACCGCCGTAGGACGCGAAGTCGTCGAGCGAGCCGACGTTGGTGTCGTTCGCGGACGGGCGGTGGCGGCGCGCCTTGTACTCGCCGGACGGCTCCTCGTAGGACGGGTAACCCTGGTCGGGGTATCCGGGGTCCTCGTAGCCGTGCTCCTCGTACCCCTGGTCGTCGTAGGGCTGCTCGTCGTAGGCGTTGTAGGGGCTGCCGTACTCGTTCCCGCCGGAATATCCGCCGGCCGCGCCGAAGTCGCCGTTCGGGACCTCCGGCCGGCCGTACTGGGTGCCCGGCCGGACCGACGCCGAGGCACGCGGCGGACCCGCGGCGCCGGGCGGAACGGGACCCGAGGAGACCGGACCCGGCGGAATCGGACCGGACGAGATGGGCCCGGACGGAAGGGGTCCGGACGAGATCGGACCAGCCGGAATCGGCCCGGACGGAATCGGACCGGACTGAATCGGTCCCGAGGAGATCGGGCCGGGCGGGATCGGGCCGGACGAGATCGGGCCGGGAACGGCCGCGGACGCGCGCGGCGGGCCGGGCGGCACCGACGCGGAGGCTCGGGGGCCACCCGGGCCGGGCGGCGGCGGACCCAGCGGACCGGACGGGCCGACGGGACCGGGCGGCGGCACGGCGGCGCCACGGGCCGGGCCCGGGCCGGGCGGCGGAACGGCTGCCGCGGCACGGGGGCGCGGAACAGGGCCGGGCGGCAGGGTGCCGGCGCCGTTCATCGCAGGCGCAGGCGGCGGACCGGGTACGGCAGCCGAGCGCACCACCGAGGCGGACCCGGACGGCACGGAGGCGGAGGCCCGTCCCGCCGGAGCGTTCCCATAACCGCCGTCATACGCCGGGGCCTGCTCATAGGACTGCCCGCCGTAGGACGGCTCCTCGTAGGGCTGCTCCTCGTAGGGCTGCCCGTCATACGGCTGTTCCTCATACGGCTGCTCGTCATAGGAGTGGCCGTAGCCCTGGCCGTCATAGGACTGATCGCCCGCGTACGACTCGTAACCGTCATAGCCGGCAGCGTCATACTCCGGCTGCGGAGCGTAACCAGGCTCGGGCGCGACGACCGCCCGGCCACCGGTGGTGCGTGGCGGCAGCGGCGGGCGGGGCGCCTCGGCGACCGGGTGTGCCGCGGCCACACCGGCGAACTCGGCGCGCATCTGCTGGCGGAGCTTCTCCACCTCTTCCGCGACGCGGTCCTCGACATCCATCCTGAGCAGCACCGGATCGGCACGGATCAGCAGGGACGCGCCGACCAGCACCACGCTCACGGCGAGCAGCAGCACGGCGAAGCGCATCGAGGTCTGCCCGCCGCCGATCAGCACGATGGCGGCCGCCAGCGGAGCGAGGCCAGCACCGCCCCAGAGGAGGCCGCGGAGCAGCTTCGCGCTGTGTCCCGCTTCGGGGTCGCGTTCCGGCATGGGGGCAGATGTTACCGAGAGTGCGCCCCGGACGAAACGGCCACACGCTCGAACGGCACATATGGCCCCCTATCACCCGACGATCCGGCTGGTTCCCGTACGCGGGAGCCAGCCGAGACGTCACCGGGTGCCGCGCCGGCCGCCGAGCGAGGCGAAACCGACGATCCAGCCGACGAAGAGGCCGTAGCCGGCGCCCGCTCCTGCCGCCCGGAACGCGTCGAGCAGGGAGGGGTTGCTGAGGAAGAGGGTGGCGAGCAGAGCGGCGAACCCGCCCGCGAAGATGTACGCGGCCCAGCCCGCGAAGAACTGGCTGATCGTGCCGCGGGCCCGGGCCAGCTGCGAGCCGGGCAGCAGGTAGAGGAAGACGGCGGTCAGCACCACGACCAGGATCGCCTTGAGATCCCCGACGATCACGTCACGCAGCGAGTCGTCGGTGTCGAAGCTCCAGTGCGGCCAGGCCAGCAGCCGCAGCCACCAGCCGCCGGCGGTCCCCTCGTTGGTGTTCTCCAGAGCCCAGTCGCTGTACCAGGGGCTGCCGAAGACGAGAACGAGTATCAGTGCGGCGAGCGTGCCCGCACCCGGTGCGGTCTTATATCGATTCCCGAGAGCCATGGCCCCCGCTATTCCCAGCGGAGGCCGGCGCTCAAACGATGAACGTCACTTGCTCAGGTAGTCGATGAAGGCGGCTCGCAGCAGCGGTTCCTGCTCGCCGAGGTCACGGCCCTCCAGCTCACGCCAGAGCGCGACCGCCTCGTCGATGGTCGGACCGATCGAGTTGGGCGCGCCGTCCAGCGCGGCTGCCTCGTCGGCGTCCGGCAGGTGCCGCAGCACCGACCAGTAGAACTTGACGTCGTGGTTCTCCCGGGCCCGGGCGAAGGCCCGCTCCCGCAGCTCCTCGGTGGAAAGGGCGTCCAGTTCGGCGAAGGTCGGCGAGCTCATGGTCAAAAGCATAGTCAGCGGGTGGCGCCCCACGGGCCGTCGTCCCAGCGGCCGTCGCGGGCAGGCTGCGGGGCAGGCGGCGCGTTCCACGTCTCCGGCCGGTCCGGCGACCAAGTGCCGGTGCTGGCCGCGGCGTTCCACTCCTCGCCGGTACCGGCGGGCAGCGGCCGCCCGTACGTCTCGACCAGCCGGGTGACGATCAGACCGGCCGCGAAGACGCTCGCCGCGATCGCGAAGAGCGCGATGTCGAGCTCCCGCCGGTTCTCGAAGTCCAGGAAGAGGGTCAGCGCGGTGACCGCGAAGAGCGTGCCGAAGATCCCGCCGCGCCGCCCGTACGCGCTGGTGCCGCCGAGCAGGGCCAGGCCGATGCCGATGCCGGTCCACTCCAGCCCGGTGCCGGGGACGACCGGGGCGTCCGTGCCGGCGGCCAGGATCGTGCCGGCGCCGACCGCGCAGACCGAGGAGAAGATCAGCGCGAGCACCACGGGCACGGCTGCCCGGCTGCCCGGGCGGCGGGCCGGGTCACCGGACGGGCGGAAGGCGCCGACCCAGCGGCGCACCGGGCCGACCGCGCCGAGCGCGCCACCGAGGAGGGCCAGCAGCGCGAAGCCGCCGAAGAGCAGGAATGCCTGGTCGGTCGGGTTCCAGTCGCCCTGCACCACGACCGGCGCGACGCGCAGCTGGGCGTAGACGATGACGCCGAGCCCGGCGGCCAGCGTGGCGGCCCAGCCCGGCACGTGCAGCGCGACGACCACGATCGCCACGATCAGTCCGCCGGCCGCGCCGATGATCAGCGCCGGGGCCAGCGCGGTAATCAGTCCTCTGTCGCCGTTCTCCGCGTACTGAAAGGCGGCGGCCAGGGCGATCGGGCCGATCGCCAGGTTCGGCACGCCGGCCCGCAGACTGAGCCCGGCGCCGAGGGTGAGCAGCCCGATCGCGGCGCCGGTGACGAGCAGCGCGTCCAGCGCCGGGCGTTCCAGCGCGGCCGAGTCCTCGCCGAACAGCAGGAAGCCGATGGCCGCGGTGGCGAGCAGGAGCACCACCTCCCAGCCGAGGTGCACGCCGAGGCGGTCCCGGCCGTCCTCCTCGACCGCGGGGAACGAGCCGGTGGTGGTCACCGGCGCGCGCAGCGACTGGTCGAGCGTGCTGGCGGTGGCGTCGTCGTACTGCACCCGGCGCCGATACGCGGCCGGATCCGTCTCGGTCTGGTCGTTCTGCCGGCGGAACGTGGTGTCGTCATACGACATGTCCGCGCCTCCTTACGCCTCCGCGAGCGGTTCGAGGCGCACGCTACTCCGGCTGTGGGCCGCCCGCCGCAAAGCATACGGATACGGCATGGCCTCAGTTCAGAGCGTAAGAGACGTCGACAAGCATCAACGTCGTTCGGACGGCCGATCGGAGTCGTCGTCCTGCCGGTCGGGTTGTTCCGGCACCCGGCAGGAACGCTCCAGCCACAGCGCCGCGCCGATCAGCGCGAGCGCGGCCACCAGACCGCCCGCGGTGGCCGGGATGTCGTCGCGGGCCGCCTTCGTCGGCTCCAGCAGCAGCCAGGTGAGCAGGCCGGCGGAGAACCCGGCGAAGATCGCGCCGACGAGCGCCGACGCTTTCGCAAGAGCGACATAGCGCGCGACGGCCAGCGGCTCGACCGGCGGAGCGCCGGGTTTGCGCTGGATCCGGGCCGCGGTGTTCTGCGCGAGCATCGCCTCGGCGACCGCGAGGACGGCCAGGACCAGCGCCGGAGTCCACGGCAGCGAGGGCAGACGGGAGTAGGAGAAGCTGAGCAGCAGCCAGCCCGCGGCCGCGGCGGCCAGGCCGGCCACCACGAGGACGGAGATGCTCGTCGGCCGCAGCGACGGGTCGGGACGACGCCCGTCTTGGGGGTTGGCGCTCACTCCATCGACTCTAGCGACTGATCCGGCCGCGGGCTCATCGCCGCGAGGTCGGCGGCGGTCTCCGGCGCGTCCAGCAGCGCGGCCACCGATCCGTGCCCGGGCAGCACCGCGTCCGGTTCCAGATCGAGCCAGGGCCGGAGCACGAACGCCCGCAGGTGCGCACGCGGATGCGGCAGCGTCAGCTCCTCGTCGTCGCTGGTCACCGGCGTGCCGTCGGCCGAGCGGACATCGATCACGTCGACGTCGAGGGTCCGCGGCCCGAACCGGCGTTCCGGGTCCCTCACCCGGCCTTCGGCCGATTCGCACGCGCGGGCGCGCTCCAGCCAGTCGCGCGCGGTCGCGCTCGCGTCATCCACGATCACCACCACATTGAGGTACGGGGGTTGCGCCGCATCCCCCCACGGCGGTGTCTCGTAGACGCCGGAGATCGCCGTGACGCTGTCACCCAGAAGCGCGACGGCGGACCGCAGGTGGGCTCGCCGGTCACCGAGGTTGCTGCCCAGCGAGAGAACGGCCCGGGTCACGAGCGTGCCCGGCGCAGCGTGACGGCGACGTCGGCGAACTCGTGCGGGATCGGTGCCTGCGGCTTGTGAACCGTCACCTCGGCAGCGGTCACCCGGGAATCGTCGAGACAGACGTCGAGCAGCCGATCAGCGAGCCGTTCCAGCAGGTTGACCGGCTCGCCGGTGAGCACGTCGACGAGCCGCCCGGCCAGCTCGCCGTAATGAACGGTGTCGGTCACGTCGTCGGAGCGGGCGGCCGGTCCCAGGTCGAGGTCGAGCCGGACGTCGACGACGAAGTCCTGGCCCTGCTCCCGCTCGAAGTCATAGACGCCGTGGTTGCCCCGCGCGCGCAGTCCGGTCAGCGTGATGTGTCCGGTCATCGTCACCCCGTACCCCAGTCAGTTTTTGATCTTGAATGTCGGCGCGCCGGTGGCCCGCCAGACGGCGAGCGCGTCCACTGTCGCGCGCACCTCGTGGACCCGGACCCCCCACGCGCCGGAGGCGACCGCCAGTAAAGAGGTGGCGAGGGTGGCCGCCTCGCGGCCGTCGACCGGGCGCGGCGTGCCGTCCGGACCGGCGAGCAGACGCCCGAGGTAGGTCTTGCGGCTCGCCGCGAAGAGAACCGGGAAGCCGAGTTCGATCAGCTCGTCGAGGTGCGCGGAGAGTGCCCAGTTGTGCTCGGCCGTCTTCGCGAAGCCCAGACCCGGGTCGAGGACGATCCGGTTCGGATCGACGCCGGCGGCGACCGCGGCGTCGGCGCGGGCCCGCAGCTCGTCGCGGACCTCGGTGACCACGTCGGAGTAGACGGCGAGCTTCTGCATGTCGCGGGAGTGTCCACGCCAGTGCATGAGGATCCAGGGGCAGCCGGCGGCGGCCGCGACCGAGGCCATCCCCGGGTCGGCGAGCCCACCGGAGACGTCGTTGATCACGACGGCGCCGGCCTCCAGAGCGGCCTCGGCGACCGCGGCGCGTGTCGTGTCGACACTGACCGGTACGCCCTCGGCGAACAAGCCTCTGATCACCGGAACCACCCGGGCAATCTCGGTGGGAGCGTCCACACGCTCCGCTCCCGGCCGGGTCGATTCGCCGCCGACGTCGATGACGTGGGCACCTTCTTCAAATAGGCATATGCCGTGTTGAACCGCGGCGTCGATATCCGTGTATCTCCCACCGTCAGAGAAGGAGTCCGGCGTGACGTTGAGGACGCCCATCACGACCGGGTGATCCCTGCGGAGCAGTTCAGCACCCGTGAGCTGCACGTCCAGCGGTGAAGTCGGCACAGGCAAAGGGTACGGGGCAGCAGGTTTTCGAACAGGTGTACGATGCCACGTGACTGAAATTCACGCGCTCCTTCACCTTGGGTAACGAAACGGGCGCTTGTTGCTCGCAAGTACGAGCCGTACTCTTCGGAACTGGGCATCATGAAGTGACCGAAGAGAGCAGACGAGCATGGCAGTGCCCGAACAGCTCACTCGACGTGGTGAGCGCGAGGTAGCACCATATGGGCGTTGCCGTACGGCTTCACAACTGCAGCGTGTCCGTACCCCCCTTACCGGACACGGGGAGGTTTACCGATGATCGCCACTGAACTCGCCGTACTGGCGGCACCAAGCGGCACCATCAACACCGAAGGCATCGTCACTTTCTTCGCGAGCAACATCGCACCGATCCTGCTCGCGGTGCTCGGCGTCATCTTCATCGGCCGGGCCAGCCGCGGTGAGATCTCCAAGGTCCTCACCAGCTCGGCGATCGCGATCGTGGGCCTGGCGTTCATCGCCGGCGCGGCGACGCTCTTTTTCGTCGGCGAAAACATCATCGACCTGATCTTCAACTGAGATGCGGCTCAGGACCGACGACGACATCTACCGGGCACGCCTGGTCTATCTGGGCCCGCCCGGATACACGCTGCCCATCCACCTGCCCTACGCGCAGTACGGGATGTTCGTCGCACTGGTGCCGCTCTTCATGGCAATCCACTACCTGATCACGCTCGACTTCGACCCGTTCCCGGCCTGGGAGATCGCCCTCGCCATGGTCACCACGTCGTACGTGTTCCGGCATGTCGACCCGGACCGCCCGGCCCGCGTCGTCATCCGCACCGCGCTCACCGACTGGCGCCGCACCCGCGAGCCCGCCGTGGAGCAACGCGATCCGAGACTTGTCGCCACTCGCATCCGCGTCCGGGAGGAGTTGGTATGACCAGTTGGCTGGCCCCCGATCTACCGGCTTGGACCGCTCGCACGATAACGGCTGCCGCACGCGCTGCCGGGGTCCGCGCATGACCGGAACCTCTCCGCACGGGCATCCCCGCGCGGATGCCTCGTCCGCAGACAGGCACAGTAACGGTGTGCGCTCGGACAATTACTCTCCGCCTGATCCGCTGGACAACTCGGACGAGCTCGTCGCCGCCCCCGGACACGGCGGCGTCGGCGTCTTCCAGGCGCCGCAGCCGGTCCGCCCGCGTGGGACCGCGGTCGACACCACCATGGACATCGACTCGCCCTTCCTCGACCTGTTCGGCGGAACAGCCACCCCGGCGCGTACCACGAGTACCCGTCCGAGTGATGTTTACGCGAACCCGGTGGACCCCGATCCGGACCGTGGCTTCGGGTTCAACGACCGGGTCGCCGCTCCGGATTCTCCCGCGCCGGTCTCGCCGGTCTCACCTGCCGCTCCGCGTCCGCCGGCCCGGCCGGCTCCTTCAACGCCGCCTGCTCGGCCTGTTTCTTCGGCTCCGCCTGTTCGGCCCGTCGAGTCGGCTCCGCCTGTTCGGCCCGTCGTCTCGGGCCCGCCGGCCGTGGAGCCGGTCGTCGAGGAATCGCCCGGCTGGGGTGGCGCGCCGTTCACCCGGGCGCCGGTCGGGCCGGAGCCCGACTTCTACTCCGAGCCGGAGACCGCCGCGCCGGCGTTCCCGGGCGAGCCCGCGCCGGCCGCCGAGCCGCTGCCGGACGAGTTCGACTTCAGCGAGTTCGACAACTGGCCGACCTCCGCCCCGGCCGCCGGGCACTCCCCCGCAGGTGTGGCGCCCGAGCCGCCGCGTCCCGTGGCCGCGGATCCGGGACCTGCTCCGGCAGTGTGGCAGACCGTTGCCGCTCCGGCTCCGGTGACGAGTGCTCTACCCGTACCGGTGCCGGAGAAAGCCCCCGCCAAGCGTCCGGAGAAGGCGCCCGCGAAGCGGGAGAAGCCGGCGAAGCCGGTGCGGCAGCGCAAGGAGGCCAAGGCCCCCGCGGTGCGCCCGCAGAAGATGAAGTTCGGCGACCGGGACCCGGCCATGGAACTGGCGATCAGCGAGATCGCCGGGCATCTGACGTTCACCCAGAGCACCGTGACCGCGTGGTACTCGCTGCCCGAGGTGCGCTGGGCCTTCCGGCCGGACGCCGAGCGGGAGGCGCTGCTCAGCGCCATCTCCGAGCAGTACGCGGGGCTCGCCGGATTCCGGCTGCACCTGCGCCGGACCACCCGGCCGTTCCCGGCCGACGAGTGGGCCCGCACGGTCGACTCGTTCACCGCCAAGCCGCTGCCCGACGTGCACGGCGCCACCTCCTGGTCGGACCACCTGGTCGCCGCGCAACGGCACCTGCTCTCGGTCAACCACGCCGAGGGACAGACGTTCCTCGGGGTCACGTTCGCCCGGCGCTCGCTCGGCGACACGTTCTCCGAGCGCATCCTGCGGATGTTCGGCAAGGGCACCTCCGACGGCGAGCGCCGCAAACTGGGCCGGACCGTCGAGCAGTTCGACGAGGTACTCAACGCGTTCGGCATGCGCGGGCGCCGGGTCACCCCGCAGGAGCTGGAATGGCTGCTCTACCGCTCGGTGGCGCTCGCCATGGCGCCGCCCGGACTGCTCTCCCCGGTCACCAACGGCCACTGGGAGACAGGTGACCTGCTCGCGCTCACCGAGCAGGTCGAGCGGTACCGCACGCCGTACGGGTCGACGGTCAAGCTGGTCAACCGGATGACCGGCGAGGAACGGCACGTCGCCGTCCTCTCGGTCGGCCGGATGGAACCGCTGGAGATCCCGGAGAAGCACGAGCCGTGGATGCACTTCCACGAGCGCCTGCCCTGGCCGATGGAACTCTCCTCGCGGATCGACATCCTCGGCTCCAACAGCTCGTTCAAGAACCTCGAGCACCGGCTCCGGATGATCCGGTCCCAGCAGCTCGACTACGCCGAGCACGGCATCGACGCGCCGCCGGAACTCGAACGGCTCGCCAAGCGCGCCCTCGTCATCGGGGACGAGATGACCACCGGGCTGCCCGTCGAGTCGGCCCGCGCGCACGGCTGGCATCGGATCGCGGTCGGCGGCGCCACCCGCGAGGAATGCCTCGAACGCGCCCGGCGGCTCATCCAGCTCTACTCCCGGGAACTGCGGATCTCGCTGCAGCACCCGAAGAACCAGGACCAGCTCGCCCGCGAGTTCATCCCCGGCGAGCCGATCGCCAACACCGGGTACGTGCGGCGGATGCCGGTGAAGCTGCTCGCCGCGGCGCTGCCCCAGGCGGCTTCCACGGTCGGTGACCGGCGGGGGGACCTGATCGGGCGTACCGCGGGAACCTGCCGCCGTCCGGTCTTCCTCGACCTGCACTTCCCGATGGAGGTCCGGGAACGCTCCGGTCTCGGCGTCTTCGTGGCCGAGCCCGGCGGTGGCAAGTCGACCCTGATGGGCGCGCTCGGTTACCTGAACGCCCGCCGCGGCGTCCAGGTCACGCTGCTCGACCCGTCCGGCCCGCTCGCCCGGCTCTGCCAGATGCCGGAACTACGGCCGTACAGCCGGGTTCTGAACCTCACCGGCTCGGAACAGGGGACCCTCGCGCCGTACGCGCTGATCCCCACCCCGATCCGCTCGGAGTTCCCGACCGGCCCGGCCGGCGACCGGGAATTCGAGATCGCGATCTCCAACGCGCGGGCCGAGCGCCGCATGCTCGTCCAGGACATCTGCTCGATGCTGGTGCCACCGCAGGTCGCCAAGGAAGCGTCGACCGCCACGCTGCTGCGGCACGCGGTCCGGCAGGTCCCCGCCGAGGAGACGTCGACTCTCGACGACGTCGTCCGCACACTCCAGGGCCTGGACGACGACGAGGGCCGCGAGCTGGCGAACCTGCTCCTCGACACCGCCGAGATGCCGCTCGCGCTGCTCTTCTTCGGCCACCCGCCGGCACACCTGCTCGGCGCCGACGCGGCCCTCACCGTCATCACCATGGCCGGGCTGCGCCTCCCCGACCTGAAAATCGAGCGCGAGTACTGGTCGGCCGAGGAATCCCTCGCCCTGCCGATGCTGCACACCGCGCACCGGCTGGCGGTCCGCCGCTGCTACGGCGGCTCGATGTCGTCCCGCAAAATGGTCGGCCTCGACGAGGCACACTTCATGGAAGGCTGGCGGTCCGGCCGCTCCTTCCTGGTCCGCCTCGCCCGCGACTCCCGGAAATGGAACCTGGCCGCACTCGTCGCCTCCCAGAACCCGCGCGACATTCTCGGCCTCGACGTGCAGAACCTCGTCTCCACCGTCTTCGTCGGCCGGATCGCCGAGGACCAGGAGATCGCCTCCGAAGCGCTCCGGCTCCTGCGGGTGCCGGTCCATGACGGGTACGAGGCGACGCTGGCCTCGCTCTCCCAGGTGGACAGCTCATCCCAGCACCGCCTGGGCTTCCGCGAATTCGTGATGCGCGACGTGGACGGGCGAGTCCAGAAAGTCAGAGTCGACGTGTCATATGTCGACGGGCTCCTTGAACATCTGGACACGACACCGGGCGTGGCGCCTCCTTCGGTGGCTCCGCTCCCGTCCGACCTGGAGGTTTGAGATGGTGCGGCGGGGGTTGGCGCTGGTAACGGCGATGATTGTCGTCGCGGTGGCTTCGATAGCTTGGGCGGTGGCCGCGCCGGAGGGCGCATTCGCAGCGCCGGCTAGGGCGCCTGGAGGGCTCTGCAGTACAGAGGAATGGGGGCAGGATCTAGCCGGATGTGTCGAGCGGCTCGGGGACGTAGGCGCGACACGTCTGCAGTGTTTGGATCCACCCACTCCCAGCACACCTGACTCTGGGCTTGCGGGCTGGTTCGCCGAACGCCCTACATCGTCGACAAGCAGTAGCTTCCCCGGCCTATACAGCGACTACGGATATGCCGGATACAGCTATACCACTTACGACCTGCAAGGCGGTTGCGCCTCTTCGATTACTGAGGCAGATCAGAAAGTCGAGACTACGATCGCCAACGGTGAGTTCATGATTGCGACGGCGATCATGGGCGCGTCGAATGCTTTACGAGAACGTGCATGGAATCCTGAAACGCTGTGGGGGTGGGCGAATCCCTTGGTTGACCAAGCAACCAAGGCCGTGTACCAGAAGGTGTTCAGTGTTTTCGGCGTTGTAACGCTGGCCGTTATCGGTGTTTACCTACTGTGGCGTTCCCGCCAAGCCGACATGGGTGCAGCAACCACGACCGCCGGCTGGGCCATCTTTATTATGGTTGTCGTCACTGCTATCGCAGCTTGGCCCGTCCGGTCAGCTAGTATTGCCGACCAAACTTTAATTGGCAGCCTCGAAGTGGTACACGACGCCGTCGGACCACAACCGGCTAAACCTCTAGAGAATTGCGCCCTCGGACCGGAAGCATGCACTGACAAGCGGCCGCCAGCCGTGCGCGCCAGCGACACTGCAACAGAAACTATGCTTTACCGGAATTGGCTACGAGGCGTACTCGGATCAGCCGATAGCGAAACCGCTAAAAAGTATGGGCTTGCGCTATACGACGCTCGGGCCCTCAAGTGGGAAGAAGTTAAGCAGGTTCGCGCCTTCCCAGATACTCGCGACGGTACGCTCGAACGGAAAAAGACCCAGTGGATGAAGGTCGCCGAGCAGATTCGCGTAGAGGATCCAGAGGCCTACGAGTATCTGCAAGGACAAAAGGGAATGGAACGGATCGGCGCCGGATTCATCGCCCTGCTGGCGGCTTTCCTTTTCGCGATGTTCGACATCACGGCGTCGATTTTGGTTCTCTTAGGCTTCCTAGTGTTCCGCTGGGCGGTTATTGCAGCTCCAATCCTAGGAACCATCGGACTACTTCGGCCAGCCAGTTCGGGAATCCGACGGCTCGGAAATGCCGTCGTAGCAGCGGTCTTCAACATCGCTATTTTCGGTACGGGCGCTGCAATCTATCTCTTCGCGGTCGACCTGATCATGAATACGTCGAGCCTCGCTGGGTGGCTCCAAGTGGTCTTGGTCTGGCTTACCGGCGTCGTTGGATGGCTCCTCCTCAGGCCATACCGACGCATAACTCAGCTTGGCGGTAAGGACAGCGCCGCGGCGATTGCGTCTGCCGGGTCGTGGCACCGCCGGTTCTTCCGCGACATGCGTGAGGCGGCCAAACTCGAAGTTGCTGAGGGTGGCGGGACGCGCGAGCCGACATTCGGCAAGGACGGTCGGCCGATTTACGTGGAGCAGCGGAACCTACGCCCCGAAGCTCGGTTGGAAGACCCGGCGCATTCGAGCGCCACCCGCTCCGAGATCGCGGGTAGCGGAACTTCCACGGAGGTCGTCACTCGCCCGGACGGCAAGGAGACCGTCCACGACGACGGAGCGCCCGTCCCCGCGTCCAAGCGGAGGCAAGCCACTCGGGCACGCTCGCGCGGGGGCGCGGAGTGGGCCGAGCCTGAGGTTGCGGAGAAGCCCGCGTCCTACGCCATCTACCGACCGGAGACCGGAGCAACGAGTCAGGAGCCGGCCAGCCCACGGATTCGTTCCGAGGCTAGGTGAGTGGTGTGGCAGGACTGATCGAACGCACGCTCACCGGGATCTTCCGGTCGCGGTGGGGTGTGGCGATCGTGCTGGTCACGATCGTGTTCGCGGTGGTGGGCATCGGCCGCCTCTTTTCGGACGGGGATGATGCCTCGCCGCAGCTCGGCGGCGGAAGTCCCGCACCGGCGATCAGCATCGACCCGTCCGAGGATGACAGTGTCGTATCGACCGAGCCTCCGCCGACGCCGAAGACCAGTCCCGGACAGGCCAAGCCGGAGGCGGTTGCCTATGCGTTCGCATCCGCATGGGTTGACCACGAGTCGGTGAGCGCGGAGAAATGGCGGGATCGTCTCCTGCCCAACTCCACATCCACCCTCTCTGATCAACTCCGCGGGGTGGATCCGGCCGGGGTTCCGGCCGAGCGAGTGATCGGCCGGCCGGAACTCGTAGCCGTCAACGACACGATGGTGAATGCGATCGTCACGATGGACTCCGGAAAGCTGAGCCTGCGGCTCATCGCTCCAGAAGGGCTCTGGCTGGTCGACGGCATCGACTGGGAGTCGGCGTGAGAGTTCCGCGGCCGCGCAAGATAGTCGTGCTCGTCTCCCTGGTCGTGACGCTCGTACTGCTCTGTTGCGGTGGCAGCGTGACGGCCCTGCTGCTCGGGAATCTCAGCAACGACGAACAGAGCAGCCTGAACGCGGCGATGGGCTGCGGCAAGGGTGGCGCGATCGACCCGGACTCGAAGTTGCCCAAGGTCAGGCCCTACGGCGCAACTCAGATCCGCAACGCGGCCGTCATCATCAATGTCGGTGAGCAACTGCAGATGCCCCCGCGTGCGTGGGTTATCGCCGTGGCAACCGCGATGCAGGAATCCCGGCTGGTCAACCTCGGACACCTGGGCGCCCGGAACGACCACGACTCGCAGGGTCTGTTCCAGCAGCGGCCGAGTTCGGGGTGGGGAACACCGGCGCAGGTACGGGACCCGGTCTACGCGAGCACCAAGTTCTACAACAAGCTGAAGACGGTCGACGGCTGGGAGACCATGCCGCTCACCCGGGCCGCGCAGGCCGTCCAGATCAGCGCTTACCCGGATGCGTACGCCAAGCATGAGCCGATCGCCACGCAGATCGTCAACATGCTCGCCGACGGCGCGGCCAGCGCAGCCGGAAGTTCGCTGACGATGGTCTGCGCCGCCTCCGGTCAGATCGCGGCATCCGGCTGGACCATTCCGCTGCGGGCCGGCGTCGGCTCGGGTTTCCGTAGTCCGGAGCGCCCCAATCACCAGGGCGTCGACCTCAGCGTCGACAAGTACACGCCGATCGCTGCAGTGGCGAGCGGCGTCGTTTCGCTCGTCAAATGCGACGAGGATTTCCGGGGTCGTAAGACCTGCAATGTGGACGGCTATCCGGGCAAGGGCGGCTGCGGGTGGATGGTCGAGATCATCCATGCGGGGAACGTCATGACACGTTACTGTCACATGGTGCAACGGCCGTTCGTCAAAGAAAATCAGCAGGTCGCGGCCGGTGACGTCATCGGACGAGTCGGCTCCAGCGGCAACTCGTCAGGGCCGCACCTGCACTTCGAGGTGCATCTGAACTACGACCGGTCGAGCGCCGGCGCGATCGACCCGGTCCGGTTCATGCGGCAGCAGGGCGCGGCGCTTGGCGGTGAGGGATGAACGACGGATTCCCGGATCCTTTCGCTGCGAACTCAGGATGGGCCTTGGACGCGCCTCGTCCGGTGATCCCGACTCCCGCAACAATGGGTGGACAACTCCGTGGACGGCGTGTGGTGATCGGATCACCCGGTCTCGGCTGGCGGAGTGACCTGCGTGCTGACGAGAAGGTCGTTCAGGGCAGTCGGACCTACGTTCCGGTCATGGCCGAATCCGAGTGGTACCGCGCCGAAGCGGAGCAGACCGAGGTGTTCGCCGCGCTGGTGCCGGTTGATCGGGTGTGGGTCGAGGAGCTGGGCGTGGCTGGAACTACCTCATCCACCAGACCGGCTGAGGCACAACTGGTCTCACTCGACGAGCCACCGCGCCGGCCACCGGTCGTAGCCACCGAGGCCGATTTTCTGGCGGGGCGTCGTGTCGCGCGCCTACTGGAGGACGGTGGCGAACAGCGTGACCTTCGCGCGGTCACCGAGCTCTACACGAGCGAGGACGGCGAGATCTGCGCACGAATAACGCAAGAACTCGACTGGTACCGCTGGGGCTGGGACGGCCGCACACCGAAAACCTTGGAAGTGCCCGCGCACCTCCTCTGGATTGAATAACTACGTGATCTTCGTGGCGCCGCAAACACGCCACCCGTCTTCGTCCACCACCGCGAATTGCCACGTACTGCCATCCCGCCCACCCTGAGTCTTGATGGTTCGGGTTAAGTCGGCTGTCACAACGCTATTTTTCTCTACGGTCGCGACTTTAGTGATAGACCAGGTGATAGAAATACCTACGGCAAATTCCTTTTCCCGCTGCTCGGTGTCACTGCGAAAGTCTGTAAGTGATGCAAAATCTCCGCCGGATTTACATTGATAGAGCGCGGCATCGCTATCGTTTCGGCTCGCCGCGAAGGCGCCTAGGAAGTCGTTCACGGCGCTCTCTGGAGAGGTCCTTTCGATCTTTGTGGCGTCGTCATACAAGACGAAGAAGATGCCGGCTCCGCCTAAGCACAACAACCCCACAACACCAGCAGTCAACGCCAGGACCAGCCGCGCGCGACGGCTCCGCAAACGCCCCCTCTTCAGCCCGCCAACGGCGCCACCCCTCGCGCCACCTCCGCCACCAGCAGGCTGATTTCCGTCCGACGTCACCACGGCTCCGACCTCCAAGGGCTCCGACCCGCTCCAACCCGCCCCCACACCACGAACCCTAATCCACCTCAAGAACATGGAAGTCCACACCGAACCCCCAATGCCGCTGGATCTCCACGATCGCCGCCTTCACCAGCTCAAGGTCCTCGGAGGACACCACCGATTCGTCGTCCCACGTCGGCGCCACCGGCAGGTAGAACCCATAACTGCCCAACCCCCGGTCAACGGGTACGTGCATGACCCGCCCCCGGAACTCGACCCGCATCGTCTCCCGGTCGACGGTCCTCAGCAGCACCCCGCTGTCCGTCCGCGCGGCCTGGCTGCGGATCTCGTGGACTGCCAATTCGTCACACCCCCGCAGGGTCGATGGTGGTGAGCCGCGTCGTCGCCGGGTTCTCGAACAGGGCCCGCCGTTCGACCGCGTTCCAGATGCCGTCGGCGCGCGGGTTGTGTGTCCAGGCGGTCACCTCGCCGACCGCGGTGGACGCGTACCGTTCGGAGAGCCGGCTCCAGATGTCCCGGGCCTGCGTCTGCCGTACGGGTGATCCGTCTTCGAAGAGCCGCAGATCGTCGAAGGCCGCACCGCCCGGCGTCTTCTCCAGTGTCACCGACGTCACCCCGTCCGTGTACTTCTCGGCGAACACCCGCATAGGCGTGCCGTCACCGGCGCGTCCGGAGTAGAACGTCGCGCCGTTGACGGGGCTGCGTACGTCGACCCGTTCGACCTCGCGCATGAGCCGGTGGAACTCCGAGTTCTGCCCGAAGTGACGGCCGAGGAGACCGGCCTGGCGGACGAGGGTCCCGGAGGAGACCGGCAGCAGGTCCGCCGCTCGGGTGAACATCTGCGCGATTTCGCCTTCGACGACCTGCAGCGACCGGTGGATGAGCTGACGGCAGGCGAGCCGGGTGGCGGCGACGAAGACCGGCACCTCGGCGAGGGTGGCCCCGGCGGTCACGAACGACGTCGCCACGGCCTGCCCGACCTGGAACGCCAGCAGCGTGAGCTGGGCGATGTACGCGGTCTTCAGCGCGACCGTGACACCGGCCATGGCGATCAGCCCGGCACCGATCAGTTCGACGGCGGTGGCCGCGTCGGTGAGCCTCCGTCCGGGCCCTTCGGGACCGTTCCACCACTGCTCGAAGGCTTCGACGGAGGCGCCCTCGTTCTCCAGCCAGACCCGGCGGGCCGCGGTGTCGGCTTCGGCGAGGTGCCGCCGCAGCCGGGTGCCGTGTTCGATCCAGGCGAGGCCGTCGGCGTGGAGCCGGTCCTCGTCGACCTGCGGCCAGCTGAGCCCGACCCAGCCGAGGGGCTCGGTCAGTTCGGCGGGCAGCTCGATGGTCACGGAAGGCCCCCGGGTGAAAATTCAGACGCGGCGGTGAGATCGGCGGTCGCCACCGCCCGTGCCTGCATGGTCAGGCTGACCGCCGCGTCACCCATCTGCTGGACGTAGGAGCCGAGCGCCCCCAGCGCATGCCCGAGAATCGCCTGGTAGGCCAGCGCGAAGGCACTACCGCTCTCGTCCTCGCCCCACGGGTTGGCAGGCCCTGCCACGGTCGCGTCAAGCTCCGCCACATCGGAAGCCATCCGCTGGGCGATTCCGGCCAGAGTGCTGCCGGTCGCGGCCACCGCGTCCGGATCCATCCGCATTTGTACGTTCATGTCACCGCACCGCCCTCCGCGAGATGTCGTACAGCGCCGTGGAGATCTCGGCGAACCGCCGTTCGGCCGCTTCGGAGGCGTCCGCCACCTGCTGGGCGAACGCTTCACCGGTGGCCGGCGCCAGGCACTCCTGCGCGTCGAGAAACGCCTCCACCAGCCCGGATCGCAGGTCCTGGGCGGTCATGGCGGTCACCCGCGGGTCGAGGATCAGGTCCCAGAGCCGTCCGTCGCTGGCGAGCTCGACCCGGATCCAGCCACCGGCTGCCTCGCCCGAAACGATGTAGTTGGTGTCCACTGCGGCCTCCACAAACCAGCTGATCCTGTGCAGGCGAATACCACCGGAACACGCTTCGAGTTCAACCCGGCACGGAACGCACCTGCGGCGAGGCACGAAATCGCCGATCGGGGACGCAACGCGGCAGCCGACCGCCTCTGGGATAGGTTTTATCCGCGGACAGGAGGTGGTGGCAGTGGCTGATTCGACTCTGCGGGTCCGGCAGGCCGCCGCCTTGCACCGGCAGGCGGTGGCGACAGTGGACGCGGCCGCCGCGGCGCTGGAGGCATACGCTCCGGCCGCGGCAGACCCCCGCGAGCAGTACGGGATAGCCGAGCGCCTGCGGGCCGCAGCGGCGCACCTGGCACCCGGCTGGCTGGGTGTCACCCTGGACCCGATGACTCCGCTCGGCCCGCTGGGCGGCGACCGGAGCGGCGAGCCGGCGCAGCCGCAGTTCGTCCGGGTGGGTGTCGCACAGCCGCTGGACGACGTCCGGTTCCCGGCCGTGGTGCCGCTGCTCGGCGCGGGTCACCTGACGATTGACGCCACCGCGACGGATCCGCGGGTGTTCGGCCTGCTGCGCGCGCTGCTGGTTCGGCTGTTCGCGGCGGCGCCGGCCGGTTCGCTGCTGGTGCGCGCCGTCGACGGGGTGGGCGGCGGCTCGGTCTTCGCCCCCTTCGAGGAGCTCGCCGACGCCGGGCTGATGTCACCACCGGCGACGGACCGCCAAGGGCTGCGCGACGTGCTGTCGGAGGCGGAGAAATGGCTGCGCCCGGCCCGGGGCGGCAACACCCGCCGGTCCCGGCGCGACCGGACCCTGCTCGTGGTGATCGCCGGCCTCCCGGAGCTGACCGAGGGCGAGGAGCTGCGGCGGATCGCCGCGCTGGCCCAGCAGGGCCCGGATTCCGGGCTTCACCTGATCGTGGCCGGCTGGCCGCCGGCGCCGGTCACCACCGAGACCACGCAGGCGCCGCTGCCACGGACCACGGCCATCTCGGTGCGCAACCCGTTCGCGATCATCGGTGACCCGCCGGGCGGCACGTTCGGGTCGGTGCCCGAGGCGCTCTGGCTGAACGCGCCGGTCTTCCTGGACGAGGACCCGCCTCCCCGCCTGATCGACGCGGTCTGCCAGGAGCTCGCGGCGGATTCCGCGGCGGCGTCCCGGGTGACGCTCTCCGACCTGCTGCCGGACTCGGCCGACGAGCTGTGGAGCGGTGACGCGGCGACCGGGGTGGAGACCGTGGTGGGCCATCACGGCGACGTGCCGCTGGTGCTGCGCTTCAACGACCTCACTCCGCACTGGATGGTGGGTGGCCGCTCCGGCGCCGGCAAGACCGCCTTCCTGATCAACGTGCTGTACGGGCTGGGCGCCCGCTACCGCCCCGACGAGCTGGCGTTCTACCTGCTCGACTTCAAGGAGGGCGTCTCGTTCTCCGAGTTCGTGCCGACCCGGCGGGACCGCACCTGGCTGCCGCACGCGCGGGCCGTCGGTGTCGAGTCCGACCGGGAGTACGGCCTGGCCGTGCTCCGCGAGCTGGACGCCGAGATGGGCCGCCGCTCACTGGCGTACAAGCGGGCCGGGGTGTCGCGCTTCGCGGACCTGCGCGCGGTCGCGGCCGAGGAGGGGCGGAGTCACCCGCTGCCCCGGATCCTGTGCGTGATCGACGAGTTCCAGGTGCTGCTCGCCGGCAACGACCCGACCGCCGCCGAGGCGGTGGCCCTGCTGGAGTCGCTGGCCCGCAAGGGCAGGTCGTACGGTATTCACCTGGTCCTGGCGAGTCAGACCGTCCTCGGCGTCGAGGCGCTCTACGCGAAACGGGACTCGATCTTCGGCCAGTTCCCGGTGCGGATCGCGTTGCCGGGCGGCGGCGACGTGCTGGAGCCGACGAACGACTCGGCCGCGGGGCTGCCGCTGGGCAGCGCGGTGGTGAACACGGCCGGCGGTCTGGGCGGTCCGCGCGGCGCCACCCGGGGACACGAACGGGTGGTCCGGTTCCCTGATCCGCACGCCGATCAGCAACTCCTGAGCGACCTGCGGCACCGGTTGTGGGGCTCCCGCGACCCGGATTCGCCGCAGCCGCTGGTCTTCGCCGGCTACGCGCACCAGCACCTCGCCGACGACCCGACGTACCGCGCGGCGCTCGCCGGGCGGTCGTCCCGGCCGGCCGCGCTGCTCGGCCGGGTGATCGACGTGGGCCTGTCCACCGCCACGTTCCCGCTGGACTCCTCGCCCGGCCGGCACCTGGCGATCCTCGGCTCGAACACCGTCGGCGCCGAGGTGCTTGACGCGGCGGCGCGCAGTGTCGCGGCCTGCCACGCGCCCCGCACCACCCGGTTCGTGATCGCCTCGCTGGTGGCCGAGGGCGACGCCATGGCCTCGGCGCTGGCCGCCGAGATCGCGCAGCGGCAGGACGTGTCGGTGGTCGACGCGACAGGTCTCGCCGCCGAGATGGACGCCGGGCGTCCCGGCTACCGCGTGGTGTTCGGGATGGACGCGGCGCCGCCCGGCAGCCTGGCCGGGCTCCGGCAACTGCTGCGCGAGGGCCCGAGCCGGGGGGCGCACCTGCTCTCCTGGTGGCGCGGTGTGCGCCGGTTCGGCGAGGAGACCGGTGGCAGCATGGGCCGGGAGGACGTCGCCGGCCTGCTCTTCCTGAACGTGCCGCAGACCGACGTGACGCTGATGCTGGGCCGCGCCGTGGACTGGCACCCCCGCCCGAACCGGGTGCTGCTGCACGACCGGCACACCGATCGCACCGTGACAGTGGTCCCGTTCGTCGCCCCGGAAGCGGAGGAGCCGTGACCGAGCAGGCCGAACAGCGCGGGACGGTTCCACCGCAGGCCGCGTCGCCGCAGGCCGTGCCGTCGCAGGCAGCGCCGCCTGACCCGTGGGCCGACTACCTGGCCGCCGCCCGGGAACTCGACGCGGTGCGCCGGGCCGCGAGCTCGATGGCGGGCGAGCACGCCGAGACGATCGCGACCGCACGTCAGGAGCTTTCTTCGGTACGGGCACGGCTCGTCCCGCAGCGTGCCCGGCTGGCGCGCGACTTCGCCGTACCGGAATGGGAATTGACGCCGCAGCCGGAGGATCAGGCCGCGGCGATGGCGAAGGTGGCCGGCGGGCCGGCGGCCGTGCTCGCCGCGCTGCAGGAAGCGCGCGCCACCGCGGACGCCGCGGACCACTCCTTCATCGGGCCGGCGCCGCTCGGGCCGCACCGGCCCTACGGCCGCAACCTGCTGATCTACGGGCCGTTCGCGTTCGTGGTGCTGCTGGTGCAGGTGATCCTGTTCCTGCTGGTCGGCTCGCCGCCGGACTACGCGCTGGCGTGCGCGCTGAGCATGCCGCTGCTGGCGTTCGGGCTGGGCTGGGCGACGATCGGTTTCGTCTATGACGACGAGGGTGTGAAAGCGGACCGGACCACGGTGCTCGGCGTGATCGTCTGCCTGGTTCCGGTGCTTCTCACCTGCGCCGGGCGGGGCCTGCAGGCGCTGTTCGGCTGAGAGCGGACCAGACAGGGGAGGAACCATGGCGAACGTCGAAGAGGTCAAGGTCAGCGTCGCCGCGTCGGTGGACGGCGCCCAGCGTGCCGTCGCCGGCATCCAGCAGGTGGCGGACCAGCTCGATCAGGCGCTGCTGCTGCTGCGGATGACAGCGGTGGGCTCGTTCCATCCGGCCGCGGCCACCGCCATCGCGAATCTGGAGCAGGCCCGCACCCGCCTGGACGAGGCGACCGCGCTGACGGTGTCCGCGATGGACTCGGCGAACACGTTCCGCAGCCTCATCTGAGGCCGGCCGGATCTCGGCTCAGCGAGCGTTTATCAAGGCCATCGCCTCGGCGCGGACCTTGCCGTCGCTCTGGAAGGCGCCCCGCACCGCTGAGGTGACCGTGCGGGCGCCGACCTTGCGGATGCCGCGCATCTCCATGCAGAGGTGCTCGCACTCGAGGACCACGATCGCGCCGCGGGCGGCGAGTTTCTCCATCAGCAGGTCGGCGATCTGCGAGGTGAGCCGCTCCTGGACCTGCGGGCGGCGGGCGTAGACCTCGACGAGCCGGGCCAGTTTCGACAGGCCGGTGATCCGCCCGTCGGCGCCCGGGATGTACCCGATGTGCGCCACGCCCTTGAACGGGAGCAGGTGGTGCTCGCACATGCTCTGCACCTCGATGTCACGGACCAGCACGAGCTCCTCGTGGTCCGCCTCGAAGGTGGTGGTGAGCACGGTCGCCGGGTCGACCCGGAGGCCGGCGAAGAGTTCCGCGTAGGCGCGGGCGACCCGGGCGGGAGTGCGCTCGAGACCGTCACGATCCGGGTCCTCACCGATCGCGATGAGGATCTCCCGGATCGCTTTCTCGATCCGCCCGAGGTCGACGGCGTCCTCCACCGGCGTACCGGTGACCTTGCCGTCGACCAGACGGGCGGCGAGATAGTCCATTTCGTCGGACAAGTTGATCAGTTGCTGCTTTCCGAGCCGTTCGCGTTCGGGTTGGGTCCGACCGCGATCTGACCGTCCGCCTCGGCCTGGGCCTTCAGCTTGTCCCGCTCGGCGGGGGTGAGCACGGGCGGCGCCTCGGACGGCAGCCGCTTGCCGAAGCCGTTGAACGGCGACATCGGCGGCCGCTTCACGACCCGGGCACAGATCCGGTTCATGTCCTCCTGGGTGATGGTCTCCTTCTCCATCAGCTCCAGGACCATGTTGTCGAGAACGTCGCGATACTCGACCAGGATCTCCCAGGCCTCGTCGTGAGCGAGCTCGATGAGCGCGCGCACCTCGGCGTCGATGTCGGCGGCGACCGCGTCGGAGTAGTCCTTCTCGTGTCCCATGTTGCGACCCATGAAGGGCTCGTCACCGCTCGTGCCGTACTTCACGGCGCCCAGCTTCGAGCTCATGCCGTACTGCGTGACCATGGCGCGGGCCAGGCCGGACGCTTTCTCGATGTCGTTGCCGGCGCCGGTGGTGGGCTCGTGGAAGACGAGCTCCTCGGCGGCCCGGCCACCCAGCGCGTACGCCAGGGTGTCGATCATCTCGGCACGCGTCTGCGTGTACTTGTCCTCGGTCGGCAGGACCAGGGTGTGCCCGAGCGAGCGGCCACGCGGAAGGATCGTCACCTTGTGCACCGGCGCGGAGTGCGGCAGCGCGTAGGCCACCAGGGCGTGTCCGCCCTCGTGGTAGGCGGTGATCTTCTTTTCCTTGTCGCTCATCGCCCGGGTCCGGCGCTCGGGGCCGGCGATGACCCGGTCGATCGCCTCCTCGAGGAACTCGTTGGAGATCGCCCGCTTTTCGTTACGGGCGGTCAGCAGCGCGGCCTCGTTGATCACGTTGGCCAGGTCGGCGCCGGAGAAACCGGGCGTGCGGCGGGCCACCGAGTCGAGGTCGACGTCGGGCGTGAACGGCTTGCCCTTGGCGTGCACCCGCAGGATCGCCTTGCGGCCCTCCATGTCCGGGTTGTCGACCGGGATCTGCCTGTCGAACCGGCCCGGGCGCAGCAGCGCCGGGTCGAGGATGTCGGGACGGTTGGTGGCCGCGATCAGGATCACGCCACCCTTGGTGTCGAAGCCGTCCATCTCGACGAGCAGCTGGTTGAGCGTCTGCTCGCGCTCGTCGTGGCCGCCGCCCATGCCGGTGCCACGGTGCCGGCCGACCGCGTCGATCTCGTCGACGAAGACGATCGCCGGAGCGTTCGACTTGGCCTGCTCGAAGAGGTCGCGGACCCGGCTCGCGCCGACACCGACGAACATCTCGACGAAGTCCGAACCGGAGATCGAGTAGAACGGCACCCCGGCCTCGCCGGCGACGGCGCGGGCCAGCAGCGTCTTACCGGTACCGGGCGAGCCGAAGAGCAGAACGCCCTTCGGGATCTTCGCGCCGAGCGCCTGGTACTTCGCCGGGTTCTGCAGGAAGTCCTTGATCTCGTGCAGCTCCTGGACCGCCTCGTCGGCGCCCGCCACGTCGGCGAACGTCGTCTTCGGCGTGTCCTTCGTGATCATCTTCGCCTTGGACTTGCCGAAGTTGAGCACGCGTGAGCCGCCGCCCTGCATCTGCGACATGAACAGCAGCAGCAGGATCACGAGGATCGCGATCGGGAGCAGGTTGATCAGCAGGCTCAGCAGAATGTTGTCGCCGGAGACCGTGGCGTCGACCGTCCCGGACACACGCCCGGTGGCCTTGGCCTGGAGGACGTCGTCCCAGATCTGCTCGGTGGCCTCGTACGGGTACTGAGTCTCGATCTTGTCAGTGGTCTTGCCGTCGAACCGCTCCGAGGAGTCCAGCTCGATCTGGAGCGTCTGCTCCTTGTCCTTCTGGACGACGTTTTTGATGCCGCCCTGATTGAGTCGCTCGAGAGCGATGGAAGTATCGACCCGCTGGTAACTGGGACCACTGGTGAAGAAAGAGCTCAGCGCGACTACGCCGATGATCACCAGAATGATCCAGACCACCGGGCGGCGGAAGAAACGCGTACGTTCCATACTGTTGTCGGGCGCCAAGCGCCCGGACCCTCCTGATCGGCGTCCTGGTCACCTCAACGTCGCCGCCCACCGGCGGCCGCCGGCATCCGATACCCCTGTCTTGTGACGGTGAACCGGGACCGGCCCCTCCGGCGTATGTGACACCACGCCATCGGTCACTCGACCGTACACCGTAGGTACCGATTACGAACCCGTGAGCCCGGAGGGCGAACCCCCTGTACCCGGCGGTTAGTACGGGCGGTCTCGGTGCAAAACCGCCCATAACGACTCTTACTGTGAACACGCTGGGAAAGCGTGTTCAGCTACGGGCGTACACCTCCGGCTTCAGCACCCCGACGTACGGCATCTCGCGGTAACGCTCCGCGAAGTCCAGCCCGTAACCCACCACGAACTCGCTGGGGATGTCGAAGCCCACGTACTTGACCGGGACCTGCACCTTGACCGCGTCCGGCTTGCGGAACAGGGCCACCACCTCGACGCTCGCCGGCGAGCGCGACTCCAGGTACTTCATCAGCCAGGAGAGGGTCAGCCCGGAGTCCACGATGTCCTCGACCACCAGCACGTGGCGATCGGTGATGTCCCGGTCCAGGTCCTTGAGGATGCGCACCACACCGGAGGAGGTGGTGCCCTGCCCGTACGACGAGACGGCCATGAACTCCATCTCGGTCGACGGGCCGTGCCGGCCGAGTGCCCGGGCGAAATCAGCCATGAACATGACCGCGCCCTTCAGCACGCAGACCAGCAGGATTCCGTCTTTCGCGTCCGCGTGGTCCGCGGAGACCTGCTTGGCCAGCTCATCGATCTTCTCCCGGATCTGCTCCTCCGAGATGATCACGTGGTCGATGTCGGCGTCGTACCAAGAACCATCAGCCATGGGCTAAGCCTGCCCCATGGAGGTTACCGATTGTCGAACGGGGCCGGATTCCGACGAAGTGGCCTCACTTGATATGGGCCGGAACCACCCGAACGAGGCGATCCGCCCGGCGGCCCACGACTATCCCGTCCGGCAGGAACACCGGTCCCTGACCGTGCCACTGGGTGATCAACGCGTCCATCGCCACCACGTGCCGGTACGCCAGCGCGCCACCCGGAGCGCCCAGCTCACGGGCCCATCGGTGCAGCACCCGGCTGCGGATCGCGGCCGCCAGCCCGGCCAGGACGGGCACCGAGAGCCCCTCGGGGACGCTCGCCGACACCATCGCGGCGGCGGCCAGTTCGTCGAGCGCCTCGCTGTCCGCGGCGACGAGTGACGCGGTCCGTGCGAGGTTGCTCACCACGGCCGGGCCGAGCGCGTCCACCAGCACCGGCAGCACCGAGGCGCGGACCCGGGACCGCGCGTACGCCGGGTCGCTGTTGTGCGGGTCCTCCCAGGGCGCCAGGCCGAGCGCCGCGCAGGCCTTGCGAGTGTCCGCCCGCGCCACGTCCAGCATCGGCCGCCGGAACACGCCGCGCCGCCCCGGCATCCCGGAGAGCCCGCGCGGACCGGCGCCCCGGGCCAGCGCGAGCAGCACGGTCTCGGCCTGGTCGTCGCGGGTGTGCCCGAGCAGCACCGCGGCCGCGCCCAGCTCGGTGGCGGCGGCGCTGAGCGCCTCGTACCGCGCGGTCCGGGCGGCTGCCTCCGGCCCGCCGGGCAGGCCGGCCACCGAGACGGTCTCGATCCGCACCGGGTCGAAGCCCGCGTCCCGGGCCCACGCGGCCACCGACCGGGCCCGGCGGTCCGAGCCCTCCTGCAGCCCGTGGTCCACCGTGACCAGACCGACCCGGGAGAACGAGCCCTGCTGGTTCAAGAACTGTGCGGCCGACGCCAGCGCGAGCGAGTCGGCGCCGCCCGAGCAGGCCACCAGCAGGAGCGCGTCGGAGGGCAGGTCGGCGAGGCCGCGGCGGACCGCGGTGCGGACGGCAGCGACCGGGGCCGGGATCCGGGCCATGGCCTAGTGGTGCACCCGGGCGACGTACGCGTCCGGGTCGCCCAGCTCCTCCAGCCGGGGCAGGGTGAGCGGCGACTCGAAGACCCGGTTGAAGCCGGTCATGCCGACCCGGTCGACGACTCCGTGCACGAACTTGCGCCCCTCCGCGTACTGCCGCATCTTGACCTCGATGCCGAGCAGGCGGCGGATCGCCTTCTCCAGCGGGTTCCCGCTCTCCCGGCGCCTGTTGAACTTCGCCCGGATCGAGTCGACCGACGGGATGACCTCCGGGCCGACGCCGTCCATCACGAACTCGGCGTGGCCCTCGAGGAGGGTCATCAGCGCGGTCAGCCGGTCCAGCACGGCGCTCTGCGCCGGAGTCTGCACGATGTCCAGCACCGAGGCCCGGCTCTCCGGGTCGCGGACCGCCTCGGAGAGCGTGGCGACACCACGGCGCAGCCGCTCCAGGATGTGCTCGCCGCCCTGCGAGGCGTCGACGAACGCCTGCACCTCGCCGAGGAAGTAGCCCCGCATCCAGGGCACCGCGGTGAACTGTGTGCGGTGCGTCACCTCGTGCAGGCAGACCCAGAGCCGGAAGTCGCGGGAGTCGGCGCCGATCTTCCGTTCCACCTCGACGATGTTCGGCGCGTTCAGCAGCAGCTGACCGGGCTCGCCGGAGAACACCTCGTATTGCCCGAGGACACGACCGGAGAGGTACGCCAGGATGGTCCCGGCCTGCACCCCGGTGACCCGGGAGCCGATCGCGTCGGCGAGCGGGCCGGGCGGGCTGTCCCCGGCGATCCGGCTCACCAGCGGGCCGATCACCCGCTGGAGGCCGGCGATGTTCACCTTGGCCCAGTCCCGCCGGTCCACCACGCGCACCGGCGGAACCTCCACCTGCGAGGTCAAGCCGGTATACGCCGCCACGTGCCCCGCCGCTTCCTCGGTGAGTGCCCGCAGCTCGGCAACCACCTGCGTGGCCTCCTCGAGGGAGACCGCGGGGCCGGTCTTGGAGAGCGCGCCCGCGGTGGCGGCGGCCAGATCCCAGTCAACGAACTGCGCCATGCAGCCCACCGTACCCGTGTGGAACCAACCGGCCCTCCGGTGAAACCCCGGGTCCGTCCTCAGCAGCCGCACGCCACCAGCCGTGCCGCGATCTTGTCGAGCGCCGCGCGGGCGGTCACCGCGTTCGCCCCGCCGACCGCCATGATCGCGAAGGCGAGCACCCGGCCGTCCTTGGTGACGAGCACCCCGGCGAGGGTGTTCACGCCGCTCAGCGACCCGGTCTTGGCCCGGACGATGCCCTGCGCGGTCTGGTTCGGGCTGGGCACCACGAACCGGGTACGCAGCGTGCCGGACCAGCCGGCCACCGGTAGCCCGTTGAACATCGCGCTCAGGCTGGCGTTCTTGCCGCTCGCCGCGAGAGCGAGGGTCTGCACCAGCATGGTCGGGCTGATCCCGTTGTTCCGGGAGAGCCCGCTGCCGTCGTACAGATTGGCCTCGTCGGCCGGAAGGCCCAGCTCGCGCAGCTTCTCGATCATGGCCTCGGCGGTGTTCTCGAAGCTCGCCGCGGGCTTGCCGGCGGCGAGCGGCACCTGCCGCGCCACCGCCTCGGCCAGCACGTTGTCGCTCTGCTGCAGCATCCAGTCGACGATCTGCACGAGCGGCGCCGAGCTGACCCGGCCGAGCTCCTTGCCGGGCGTCCAGGTGGTCCCGGCGGCGGCCGACGCGCCGGGCGCCGGGCTGCTGCCGGACTCGGCGAGCTGCGGCGCCTCGGTGGCCCGCACCGACGTGGAGGTCGCGTCGATCGCCTTCGCGAACAGCTTGCCGGCCGCGTTCGCCGGGTTCGCGTACCGCGGGTCGCCGCCGAAGTCGTTGTGCACCGGGTCGATCCGGCCGCCGTTGGTCATGAACGGCTGGATCCGGGCCACCTGGCCCTCCGCGATGTCACCGGACCCCCATCCGGTGGCCGTCTCCGGACCGTCGTAGAGCGACATGTCCACGAACACCTGGGTGGCCTGGGTGCCGCCCAGCGACTCCTTCACCTGCTCGGCGAGCGTGTCCAGCCGCGCCGCGCCGGGGAACAGCTGGTTTTCGTCCACCGACATGGTCGCGTCACCGGCCCCGATGATCACGACCTCACCCGGGTTCTCGCCGGCCACCACGCGGGTGACCATCCGGTAGGCCGGCCCGCGCGCGGCCAGGGCGGTCGCCGCGGTCAGCAGCTTGGTGGTCGAGGCCGGCGTGGTCGGCACGTCGGCGTTCTTCGCGTAGAGCACGCTCCCGGACGCCGGGTCCAGCACCGAGACGTGCACCGTGTCCCCGAGCGCGCCCGCGCTCACCAGCGGGTCGAGCGCCGCCTCCACCGCAGCGGTGTCCGGCGTCGTGCCACCCGTCTCGGCGGCGGCGAGCACCGGTGTCGGCGTGGGCTCCGGCGGGATCGGCGCGGCGCTGGGCGAGCTTGCCGCATCGGCGCCGAGCCATCCGTCGACAGGCCCGGGCCGCACCACCAGACCCACTGCCGCCACCAGCGCCAGCAACACCACAACCGAAAGAACAGAAACCAATTTCGTACGGGATCGACGACGGACTCCCGCCTCGTCCGGGGCGACGCCGTCGCTGGTCACGGCCGTTGCGCCGGCGCCGGCGACGGGTGCGTCGCCGGCGGCTCGCGGCCGGGCGGCGGACGCGTCTCCGGCCGCACCCGCCCCGGAGGCGGGGGCCGACGCCGCGGGCCGCGTCATGTTCAGCGGCACCGAGGCCCGCCCGTAGCTACCGCTGCCCGAGGTCGGCTTGACCTCGGGCACGCTCCCCGCGGCGGGCACGCCAGCGCCGCTCGGGAGGGCGCCGGCACTGCTCGGGGCAGCGCCAGCGCCGCTCGGGGCAAATCCAGCAGCGCCCGGCGCGGCGGCCGGATTGGAGTTCAGCTGAGCGGTGGCCTCGCCCGGCCGGGCGACCCCGGGGAACTGCGCCGTCGCGTCCCCGGGTTGCCCCCACGGATCCCCGCCCCGCACACCGGGAATCTGGGCGGTCGCGTCACCCGGACGTGCTCCCTGATCCGACAAAGGGGCGCTTTGCCCGGAATTGCCGGAAGTTGAAGGCGGATCGGACGCCCACGGATTGCGCGGGGAGTTCCACGGTCCCACCGGACCCGGCCCACTCGGCGGATACTCCCCACCGGCCGGCGGCACGCTCGGCGCAGCAGGAACCGCGCCCGGAGCGGGCGGTGGCAGGCTCGGCACAGCGGGCGGTGGCAGGCTCGGCACAGCGGGCGGTGGCAGGCTCGGCACAGCGGGCGCCGCGCTCGAAGCGGCAGGCGGCGCGCCCGAAGCGGCAGCCTGCGGATGTGGCACACCGGCCTGCCCACTCGGAGCGACGGGCGGCGCAGCAGGGACAGCGGGCGGCACGGCAGCCGGCGCACCCGGCACCCAAGGCTGCGGATTCGGCGTCTGCGCACCCGGCATCCAAGGCTGCGGATCCGGCGTCTGCGCACCCGGCGCTCCGGCCTGCTGATTCGGCGTCTGCGCACCGGGCTGCCCGGCAGCCTCACGACCCGGAACGGGACCGCCCGGGAACGCCCCCGGAACGGGACCCCCCGACGGCGGCCGCGACCAGTCCACGGGCGGGACGCTCCCACGGTTCGGGATCTGCTGCGTGCCGCCGGCCCAGTCGTAACTCGCGGCCGGATCGGAGATCGGCGAACCCGGCCACGGCACCGTGCCCGGTACGCTCGCCCGGCCCGGAACGCTCGGCTGGTCGGCCGGCGGCCACCCCGCGCCCGGCACGGACTCCTGCTGCCAGGGGAAGGGCTGCCGATACGCCTCGGGAGACGCCACCTGCCCAGCGCCCGGCTGTGCCCGGCCCGCCTGCTCCGATGCGGCCTGATCGGATCCGGGCGCGCCGGACCGACCGGCCGCCCTTTTACCCTGATCGGCACCGGATTGCGAACTCGACACGCCGTCATTGGCCGCGCCGTCATGTGAATCTTGCCTCGTCACACGCCCCTCCTCGCCCGTGGCGTCAGACTTAGGGGAGACTAGCGACATCCGGCACACCGTTGCGCGCGGATCCTGCGGGCCCGGCTTCCACGCCCCGCTTCCCGCCCGGCGGACCGGTCTATTCACGCGGGCAAGCAAAAGGGGAGCGAAAATAATGGATTTCGACGTCTTGGTTGAGATCCCCAAGGGGCAGCGCAACAAGTACGAGGTGGACCACAAGACGGGCCGCATCCGGCTCGACCGGACCCTCTTCACCGCGACTCAGTATCCCGCGGACTACGGCTACATCGAGGGCACCCTGGGGCAGGACGGTGACCCGCTGGACGCTCTGGTCCTGATCCAGGAGCCGACTTTCCCGGGCTGCCTGGTTCGTGCCCGCGCGATCGGCATGTACCGGATGACCGACGAGAAGGGCCGCGACGACAAGGTTCTCTGCGTTCCGTTCGAGGACCCGCGTCAGGAGCACCTGCGCGACATCCACCACCTGGGCGAGTTCGACCGCATGGAGATCCAGCACTTCTTCACGGTCTACAAGGACCTGGAGCCGGGCAAGTCCGTCGAGGGCGCCACCTGGGTCGGCCGCATCGAGGCCGAGAACGAGATCCGCGCGTCCTTCAAGCGCGCCGAGGCCGCCGAGGCCGAGGAGCACGGAGAGCACTGACCGGACGCTCCCGCCGATACCGCTGACGACCGCACCTGCGGGGCCGCTGCGCCTCGCAGGTGCGGTCGTATGCGGGCTTCAGGAGATGCCGGAGAGGGCGGCGTAGAGTCCGGCCACCGCGCAGGCCACCGGGATCACCGCGATCACGGCCAGCCCTTCCAGCAGGTCGGCGGCCCGGGTCAGGTAGGGCGAGGGCGGCCGGTGGGCGTACCGGGAACCTGCGACGACCGTGACCGACGCGACCAGCAGGACCACCCCGATCAGGGCCGGCAGGCGCCGCGCGTCCCCATTCCCGGTGAGCAGCAGGTCGATGCCGAGGGCGGCGAAGCCGCCGAGGCCGGCCACCAGCAGCGGCGCCCGCAGCCGCACGGTCACGAAGAGCCGGGCGCGCAACAGCAGCGCGAGCGCGGCGGCCGCGATCAGGATCCGGGCGGAGAGCGTGCCTTCGGCCGCGAGCAGGGCGAATCCGGCGGCGGCCAGGAGCGTCAGGCCGAGCAGCAGGCCGGTCAAGATCTCATCGGTACGGTCGACAGCGGCGAACACGGCATCCCGGCCGGGTGGCTCGTCCCGGGCCGGTTCCGGGCGCCCGGGCGTCCGCCCCGGCAGCGCGAGCGGCGGCAGCGGCAGGCGACCGAGCCGGACGGCGATCACCGGCAGCACGCCGAGACCGCAGACCAGCACCGAGATCAGGGCAGCGGCGGCCGCCGCGACGGTGGAGACCTCGGCGATCAGGGCGGTCAGGACGCCGAGCACCCCGGCGGTCACGCCGGCCACCGGAATCCGGGTCCCGGCCGGGATCGCGAGCGCGCCGAGCAGCGCCGCCACCGTGAGGGCCGCCGCACCGGCGGGCAGGTCCCATCCGGCGCCACTTGACCCCGCTCCACCGGCCACGGCGAACGGCAGCGCATAACCGCCGAGCGCCACTCCGGTGTACGCGTAGCCGTACCCCCGGATGGCGACCGTCCCGCCGAGCAGGAGCAGCAGCGCCGCGCCGAGCCCTGCGGCGCCCCGGCCCGGACCGGCGGTGAGCAGCGCGAACAACCCGAGCCCGAGGGGCACCGCGGCGGACGCGAGGGCGGCGGCCCGGGTGGTCTCCGGCGTCCACACTCCGCCGCGCCGGCGAGCGCCCTCGGCGACGGCCTCCACCACGTCGTCGTATTCGATCTCCGGCCACTCGTCGTATGCCGGGACGAGGTGGAGCACCTCGCCGTCCCGTACCCCCTGGGTGAAGAGACCTTGACCGGTCGCGAGAGCGACCCCGTCGGCGCGCCGGAGCACCCACCCGCCGTGGTTCTCCCCCCGGTCGGCGAGGTCTTCGCCGGCCTGCCGGAGCACGTCGGGCAGCAGCTCGGCGAGCGGCACCTGCTCGGGGAGGGCCACGTCCAGCCGGCGCAGCGGCGCGCTGATCGTCACGCGGGCGAGTCCGGTGCTCATCGGGCGCCTCCGGAACGAAAGTTATCCACAAGCGTGAATTCAATGCTGCGGACGGCACGCACTCTACCTAGCATCGTGAGGACATCGCTACGGAGAGCAACAAGATCGGAGTCCGATGGGGACGATCACGGTCCGGCGGCCACCGCGCCGCCCGGAGCCGGTCATCCCGTCGGGCGCGCTCACCATCGATCCGCCGCCGGAGATGCCCGCCGCGCCGACCGGCCGCTGGCAGCAGTGGCTGCTGGCGCTGCCGATGCTGGGCGGCACCCTCGCGATGGCGCTGATGATGGGCCAGGGACAGGGCGGCCCTTATGCGTACGTGGTGGGCGGGCTCTTCGGGATCTCCTCGCTGGCGATGCTCACCATGTCGCTCGGCTCCACCGGAGCACCCCGCAGAGCGGAGCTGATCGCGGCCCGGCGGGAGTACCTGCGGCACCTCGCCGGGCTGCGCCGCCGGGCCCGCCGGACCGCCCGGATGCAGCGGATCGGGCTGCTCTACCGCCATCCCGATCCGGACCGCCTGTGGTCCACGGTGGACAGCGACCGTCTCTGGGAACGCCGGCCGGAGGACGCCGACTTCGGTGTGGTCCGGATCGGACTGGGGCCGCAGTCGCTGGCCACCCCGCTGACACCGCCGGCGACCCGGCCGCTCGACGAGCTGGAGCCGATGACCGCCGGCGCCCTGCGACGGTTCCTCCAGGCGTACGCGGTGGTGCCGGACCTGCCGGTGGCGATGTCGGTGCGCGGCTTCGCCCGGGTCCTGGTCAGCGGCGGCGGGGCTCGCGCCCTGGTCCGCGCGGCGCTCGTGCACCTTGCCGTCTTCCACGCGCCGGACGACCTGATCATCGCGGTCTGCACCGGGCCGGGGACCCGTGACGACTGGGAGTGGGTGAAGTGGCTCCCGCACAACGGTCATCCGAGCCGCTCCGACGCGCTCGGCCGGCTGCGCCTGATCGGTGATCCGGACCTGCTGGACGACCTGCTGAGCGGCCGGACCGGGCAGCATCTCGTGGTGGTGACCGACCGGCCCGACCGGCCCGTCTCGATCGGGCGGGACGGTGTGACAGTCCTCGACCTGGACACCGCGCCACCCCGGATGCCGGACGCCTCGACGCTGGTCCTGGAGATCTCCGAGGACGGCACGCTGCACACGTCCACGCTGGACGACCATGGTGTCGCCGGCCGCGCCGACCGGCTGGAGATCGCGCAGGCCGAGGCGATCGCCCGGCGGCTCGCGCCGTTGCGGCTGGAGACCGGCCCCGAGTCGGCCGGACCGGCGACCGGTTCCGACCCCGGCCTGACCGAGCTGCTCGGCATCGGCGACCCGCCGGTGCTGACCTCGGTGCGCCGATCCGGCCGGCACCGGCTGCGGGTGCCGATCGGGGTGGACGACAACGGCCGCGCGGTCGAGCTGGACCTGAAGGAGTCCGCGCAGGACGGGATGGGCCCGCACGGGCTGATCGTCGGCGCGACCGGGTCCGGCAAGTCCGAGCTGCTCCGCACGCTGGTGCTGGCCCTGGCCGCCACCCACTCCGCGGAGACGCTGAACCTGGTGCTGATCGACTTCAAGGGCGGCGCGACGTTCGCCTCGATGGACCGGCTGCCGCACACCGCCGCGCTGATCACCAACCTGGCGGACGCGCTCCCGCTCGTCGACCGGATGGCCGACGCCCTCGACGGTGAGCTGCTGCGCCGGCAGGAGCTGCTGCGCCGATCCGGCAACTTCGCCGGGCAGCGTGACTACGAGCGGGCCCGTGCCGCCGGGGCGGCGCTGCCACCGCTGCCGTCGCTGCTGGTGATCTGCGACGAGTTCTCCGAGCTGCTCCAGCGCAAACCCGAGTTCCTCGACCTGTTCCTGCAGATCGGCCGGCTCGGCCGGTCGCTCGGCGTGCATCTGCTGCTGGCCAGTCAGCGGCTCGAGGACGGGCGGCTGCGCGGGCTGGACACGCACCTGTCGTACCGGATCGGGTTGCGGACCTTCTCGGCGCTGGAGTCCCGGGCGGTGCTCGGGGTGCCGGACGCGTACGAGCTGCCGCGCTCGCCCGGCCACGGCTACCTGCGGTCCGGCACCGAGCCGCCGATCCGGTTCCGTGCCGCGTACGTCTCCGGCCCGTCCCCACGCCCCCGCGAGCTCGTTCCCGCCGCCCCGCGGGTGCTGCCCTGGACCACCCGCCTGCTGCCGCTCCCGGCCGCTGACCGGCGACCGGAGCTGGAGGGTCCGCCCCTGGCCGACGTGCTGGTCGGCCGGCTCGCCGGCCACGGCCCGCCGGCGCATCGGGTCTGGCTGCCGCCGCTGGACCGGTCCGCCGGCCTGGACGACCTGCTCGGTCCGATCACCGCCGACCCGCAGCGCGGGCTGACCGTCGCCAACCCGGCGCTGCGCGGCACCCTCCAGGTGCCGATGGCCCTCGTCGACAAGCCCCGGGAGCAGCTGCGCGACGTGCTCTGGCTGCAACTGTCCGGCTCGGCCGGGCACGTGGCGGTGGCCGGCGGCACCCGCAGCGGCAAGTCCACCGCGCTGCGCACGCTCGTCTGCGGCCTCGCGCTCACCCACACCCCCGCCGAGGCACGCGTCTACGCCCTCGACTTCGGCGGCGGAACGCTGAGCGCCCTGCGCGACCTGCCCCACGTGGGTGGCGTCTTCGGGCGACTGGAGCCGGAGGGGGTGCGCCGCACCGCCGGCGAGATGGTGACGCTGCTCAACGATCGCGAGCGCCGGTCCCGCCCGGACGACCCGCACGTCTTCCTGGTCGTCGACGGCTGGTCCACGCTGCGCACCGACTTCGAGGAGCTGGAGCCGATCCTCACCGACCTGGCCACGCGCGGGCTCGCCTACCGGATCCACCTGGTCGCCGCCGCGTCCCGGTGGACCGATTTCCGGCCGCCGATCCGGGACCTGTTCGGTTCCCGGGTGGAGCTGCGCCTGGGTGATCCGGCCGACTCGGCGGTGCATCGGCGGGCCGCGGCCGAGGTGCCCGAGGGACAGCCCGGCCGTGGCGTGACCGAGCACCCGGACGATCGGGACCGCGGGCTGCACCTGCTCACCGCCCGGCCGGAGGTGTCCACAATGGGCGACACGGCGGCGCTTGTCGAAGCGGTGGCCGCGGCCTGGGGCGGGCCGGTGGCGGATCCGGTGCGGTTGTTGCCGGCCGTGGTGGCGTACACGAATCCCGGGCCCGCGGAGGGCAGCGGCCTGCGCGTGCCGATCGGCATCGCCGAGAGCGATCTGCGGCCCGTGGAGCTGGACTTCGCCGCCGAACCGCATCTGCTGGTCCTGGGCGATGCGGAGTGCGGCAAGTCGTCCTTCCTGCGCGCGCTCGTCACGTCACTGACCAGCCGTTTCACCCCGGAGCAGGCGCGGGTCATGCTGGTCGACTACCGGCGCGGCCTGATCGACCTGCCGCACACCGAACACCGCATCGGGTACGGGATACAGGCTCAGCAGACAGCCGATCTGCTCCGGTCGGCGGCCGGATACATGGAGCGGCGGCTGCCCGGACCGGACGTCACGCCGGAGCGGCTCCGGACCCGCTCGTGGTGGACCGGACCGGAGCTGTTCGTGCTGGTCGACGACTACGACCTGGTGGCTGCGGGACCGGCCAACCCGCTCATGCCGCTGCTCGACCACCTGCCGCAGGCCAGGGACATCGGGCTGCACCTGGTGCTCACCCGGCGGGCAGGCGGCGCGGGCCGGGCCCTGTACGAGCCGGTGATCCAGCGTCTACGGGAGCTGTCCGCGCCCGGCCTGCTGATGTCCGGTCCGGTGGAGGAGGGCGCGTTGCTCGGCACCGTGCGAGCCGGACCCTTACCACCGGGGCGTGCTCACCTGATCACACGGCGTGAGGGAGCACGGCTCATCCAGCTGGCATACCTGCCACCGTTTCGGGATGCGGAAAAATCAGCAGACTCCGCGTGCGATTAAGCGCGGCCGACCGCAGCGACACGCCGACACTGGGGAGTAATCTCCCTCCATCGACTGACCATCCTCACCAGAGCGAAGGCGGTGTTCGTTGCCGAGCCTCTCCCGCCGGACGGCCGCCGCCATGCTGGCCGGGCTCCTGACGTTCGCCACCCCCGCCACCGCGGCCGTCGCCGCCCCGGCGATCACGGCGGAGCCGGTGGTCACCACCGACGACTCGGTCCGCTCCGACCAGTGGCAGCTGCAGGCGCTCGACCTGACCGGCGCGTGGTCCTACGCGGACGGCGCCGGTGTGACGGTCGCGGTCCTCGACTCCGGCGTCGACGCGCGCCACCCCGACCTGGAGGGCCAGGTGCTGCCCGGCCTCGACCTGGTCGACACGAAGGGCGACGGCGAGAGCGACCCGGTCGGCCACGGCACCACGGTCGCGGCTCTGATCGCCGGCCGCAACGACGACGACGCCGGCGTGGTGGGCATCGCCCCCAAATCCAAGATCCTTCCGGTACGGGTGCTCGACGCCCAGAACCGATACGACGACGCGCTGATCGTGGCGCAAGGTGTTCGCTGGGCGGTCGACCACGGCGCCAAGGTACTGAACCTGTCGCTCGGCGGCAGCGGATCCAGCGCCACCCTGGCGGCCGCGCTCGACTACGCGTTCGCCAAGGACGTCGTGGTGATCGCCTGCACCGGCAACGCCAGCGCGTCGGCCAGCTCGGAGAACACCGGGGTGTGGTACCCGGCTCGCGAGCCCGGCGTGGTCGCGGTGGCCGGCATGGAACGCGACGGCACCACGCTCTGGGAGGGTTCGATCACCGGCGCGGAGACCGTGCTGACCGCGCCCGCCACCCAGCTGGTCGGCGCCCGCGGGCCGGACGACTACTGGCGGGTGCAGGGCACGAGCTTCGCCGCGCCGATGGTGGCCGGCGCCGCCGCCCTGATCCGTTCCCGCTGGCCCGACATGCCGGCCGGCGAGGTGATCAACCGGCTGATCCGGACCGCTGACGACCGGGGTGAGCCCGGCCGCGACGACAAGTTCGGCTTCGGCCTGGTGAACCCGGTGGCCGCGCTAACCGCCGACGTCCCGTTCGTGACCGACAACCCGCTGGACACCACGCCGCCGGCCGGGGTCGCCCGGTTCGGCAGCGCGCCGGTCCCCGGCCAGGCCCAGTCGGCCCCCGAGGCAAGCGGCGCGCCGGGCGCGGTCACGCAGTCCCCCGCGGCGAACGCGGGCGGGTGGGCCGCGCCGGCTCAGCCCCTCGGCGGGGGAAGCCATCCGGCCCGCTGGATAGCGATCCTGCTCTTCCTGATCTCCGCGCTGGCAGCCGCCTTCACGGTCCGCCGCTTCGCCGGCACCGCGGGCTGAGCCAGGAGCCGTCTTTTCGCGTCACGCCCGGAGCGGGTGTGTGGTCACGCCCGCGCGCGGGTGACCGCGAATCAGGCGCACTCGCCGGTGTCGACGCCCTTCGTGCGGCTCTTACCGGTCTGCGCCACCCCGGCTGCCTCGTCGGCGGTGAGGGCGAAACCGACGTTCTTGTCGTCGGCGGCGGCCGCGAAGATCACGCCGAGGACCCCTCCGCCCGGATCGATCAGCGGACCGCCCGAGTTGCCGCTGCGGACCAGCGACTTGATCGTGTAGATCTCCCGGGTCACGTCACCCGAGTCGTAGATGTCCGGCCCGGTGATCCGGCTGACGTCACGGACCCGCGCGGACTGGGCGTTGTAGGGCCCGTCCTGTGGATAGCCCAGCACGATCGCGCTCGCCCCGCTTGCCGCTTCCTTGCTCACGAACTCCATCACCGGCGCCTTGAGCCCCGGCACGTGCAGGACCGCGAGATCGCGTTTCGGGTCGTAGACCACGACGGTGCCCTCGAGCTGGCCGCGGGACGTCTCCACCACGACCTCCCGGGTGCCGGCCACCACGTGCGCGTTCGTCATCACCCGCTCGCTGGCGTAGACGAAGCCGGTGCCCTCGATCCGCCGGGAGCAGCTCGGCGCGGCGCCCAGCACCTTGAGCACCGACTTCTTCGAGTCCTGGACGATCTTGGAGTTCTTCAGCTTGGGGTCCGGCTCGGCGACCTCTTTCGCCTGGGTACGCGCGAGACCACCGAACACGTCCGGGAATCCACTGGTGTCCAGGGTGTCGCGCAGCGCCGAGGAGAGCGCCTGCGCCTGCTCCGGCATCAGCCCGTTGATGCCGGAGAGGATCGCGCTGCTCCGGAACTCCCGGTTGATCGCCGGGAACGGGGTGGACCCGAGCGGAACGGCCACCAGCCACGCGGCGAGCAGCAACGCGACCACCGAGACGAGCGCACCACCGGCGTCGTCCAGATGCTGCAGCGGCTTGCTGAAGATCCCCCGGCGCAGGTTGGTGCCGAGCCAGCCGGCCAGCGTCTGCCCGAGAACCGCGAACGTGAGGATCACGGCGAGGGCCACGACCAGCCGCACCGTCCCGTCGGCGAACTGCTGCGCGATCAGTGGTCCGAGTTGGAGCCCGATGAGAACCCCGCTGAAGAACCCGCCCAGCGAGAACGCCCCGATGACGAATCCCTGCCGATAGCCGCTGATCGCGAACAGCAGCATCAGCACAACGAGAATTACATCGACCACGGGCACTCACTCAGCGTAGAAGCACGTGGCCACGTCACGGCACCACCTCGTCGGGCGCGCCACTGGAAGCCGCCGGAACGGGTGCCGACGCATCCGGAAGCTCCACCACGCGACCCGGTTCCCAGGGCTGCGACCACCCGGCCATGTCGAGCAACGACGAGATCACCCCTGCCGTGAAACCCCAGACGAGCAGCCCTCGGACCTGGAAGGCGGGTCCGATCCAGCCACTCGGATGACGCACCCGGATACGGTTCGCCGGGTCGGCCAGTTCACTGATCGGCAGACGTGCGACATGTGCGACTTCGGTCGCCTGCAGCGGGTGCACCGGGTGCGGCTGCCGCCACCAGGCCAGCACCGGCGTGACGACGAACCGGCTCACCGGGATCCACAGGTCCGGGAGCAGGGCCAGCACCTCGGCGCTGCCGCGGTCCAGGCCGACCTCCTCGGAGGCCTCGCGCAGCGCGGTGTCCGGCGCGTCCCGGTCCTCGGGGTCGGTCGCGCCGCCCGGGAACGCCGGCTGCCCGGCGTGGTTGCGCATGGTCGCGGCCCGCTGCAGCACCAGCAGGTCCGGCCCGCCCGGGGTGTCGGCGGCGGGCTCACTCTCGCCGAGCAGCACCAGGACCGCGCTGTGCCGCCCGTTGCCGCCGGCCGGCTGGCGCAGCGGGGTGAAGTCCTCGGTCCGGCAGGTCGACACCCGGGTCAGCAGCGGCTCGAACCAGTCCGGCAGACCGTCCGGCCGCCGCAGCACCCGCCCCTGGCTCATCGGGTCACCGTCACGCCGGTGTGCTCCTTGACCTGCTTGATCAGCTCGTCGACGGTCAGCGGCACCCGATGGACGTAGACCTTGCCGGCGGCGTCGACGAAGATCGTCGCCGGTAGAGCCGGCTGCTTGACCGCGATGGCGAGGGACTGCTTGGGGTCGAAGAGAGTCGGCATGCTGATCCCGTTGTCGGCGGCGAACGAGGCGGCCCCCTCACGCCGGTCCATGCTGTCCACGGTGAAAACCGTCAGCCGTCCGTCGGCCCGGTCGGCCAGGCCTTGAATGACCGGTAACTCCTCACGGCAGGGCGGACACCATGAACCCCAGATGTTGATCACGGCGGGCAGTCGCACGTCGCGGAGGCTGACCTGCTCGCCACCGGTGAAGCAGGGCAGCGACAAATCCGGCAGGTCGGTCGGGCTCGCTGCCGGGGAGGCGGTCGCAGTCAAGGTGTCGCACGCGGCGAACGGAGACGGTGACGCGGGCTCCTCGCTGCTCGACTCGGCGGCGGCCGAGCAGCCGGCCACCACCGCCAGCGCCATCACGAGCGGCGCCACCGCGCGAAACCGGATCACGGTTCCTCCGGCGCCAGAACCGCGGCGACCGGCACGAGATCGGGATCCACCCCGGCCGCCACCGCCAGCTCACGGGCCCGGGGTCCTTTGAGCAGTTTCGCCGCGGCCGCCGCCTCGGTCGGGCCCGTCCCGTACGCCGGGCACATGCTCGCCAGCGTGCAGGCGCCGCAGGCCGGTTTCCGCGCGTGACAGACCCGCCGCCCGTGGAAGATCACCCGGTGCGACAGCATGGTCCAGTCGCGTTTCTCGATCAGCTCGGCGACCAGGAACTCGATTTTCACCGGGTCCTCCTCGTCGACCCAGCCGAACCGGTTGGTCAGCCGCCGGAAGTGGGTGTCGACGGTGATGCCGGGCACCCCGAACGCATTGCCGAGGATCACGTTGGCCGTCTTGCGGCCGATCCCGGGAAGCTTGACGAGCTCGTCGAGCTTGCGCGGCAACTGGCCGTCATGCCGGTCGAGGAGCGCCTGACCCAGCTTGATCAGTGAGTCGGTCTTCGCCCGGAAGAAGCCGGTGGGCCGCAGCAGCGTTTCCATCTCGGCCCGGTCGGCGGCGGCGTAGGCGGCGGCCGACCGGTATTTCGCGAACAGCTCCGGGGTGACCTGGTTGACCCGCACGTCGGTGGTCTGCGCGGAGAGGACCGTCGCGACCGCGAGCTCGAGCGGGTTGGTGAAGTCGAGCTCGCAGTGCGCGTCCGGATGGGTCTCGGCGAGCACCCGGGCCATCTTGCGGGCCCGTCGTTTGCGGCCGAGCAGGGTCTCCCCCGCGTATCGCGATGCGGAGGCGGGCGGAGTCACCGGTAAAGAGTACGTCGGTGCGGCGAACATCCGCGGTCACGCCGGGGGCTTGATCGTCCCGTCGTCACCGATCGACACCGCGGAGTCGCCGAAATCGGACTCGGAGAGCTGAGCGACCAGTTCCCGTCCTCGCTCGTTCTTACTGTCCCGGGTCGGCACGCCGGTGGTGTTCATGTACGTGGAGAGGAACTTGCCGCCGGTGTACTCGCCGTCCTTGGTGAGCGAGACGTGCAGGATCCCCGCGTACTTGAGGACGCCGTTGCTGGAGAGCGTCTTGCCGCCGCCGGCGAAGTTGCCGAGGCTGTACGCGATCAGCTTGCCCTTGTAGAACTCCATGCCGCGCAACACGTGCGGCCCGTGCCCGATCACCAGGTCGGCCCCGGCGTCGATCACCGTGTGACTGAACTTGATCGGATCACCGCGGTTCTCGCCGAAGAAGAGCTCGTTGCCCGGCTTCACGTGCTGCTTGTCGGAGCCCTCGGCGCCCATGTGGACCTGCACCACCGTGAGGTCCGCCTCGGACTTGGCCTTCTCGACGATCGCGGCGGCCGCGTCCAGGTCGTTCAGGTTGTTCGCTCCCGCGTACGGCGAAAAGCCGATGACCGCGACCTTGACGCCCTTGATCTCCACGACGGTGATCTGGTCCTCGGCCCCGGTGTGCTCCAGCCCGGCGCCCTCCAGGGCCTCGACGGTGTTCCGGTACCCGGCCGTCCCGTAGTCCTTGGAGTGGTTGTTCGCCGTGTTGAGCAGCTGGAACCCGGCGTCCTTGAGGTGCTCGGCGTACGCCGGCGGCGAGCGGAACGCGAAGCAGTTGGGCCGCGGCGGCGAACCGCACTTGGAGCTGCCGGTGTCACCGGTGAGCGGCTGTTCCAGGTTGCCCATCACCAGATCGGAGGCGAGCCCCTTCTTCACCGAGTCGAAGAAGCCCTCGCCGCCGTTGGCCGGCAGCCGGTTCGGCGCGCTGCCCATGATGATGTCACCGGTGGCGGAGAGGGTGATCGACTCGACGGTGGCGGACTCCTCGACCGGTTTCGCGCCGCTCGTCGTGGCGGGCGCAGCGGAAGCCGCGGGCGCCTCCCACTGAGCGGAGGGTGAGTCGCCGCGTTTGGCGATGGCGACACCGGCAACGCCGGCACCGGCCAAAACAGCTAGGACAATGGTGACAGTTAGGGCAGGGTGTCCTAAACGTGCCTGGCGATGGGACCGGGGGTGCGAATTCATCGACCGGGACGATACCGTCAGCTCGCATGCGGGATCGACCGACGAAAGGCCTGTCCTGATATGCCCGGACCGCTGAATTGTCACTAGCGGTCACGGCATTTCTGGTTACCGTCCAGTATCTGGATCAAGGGGTGGCCGCCCGTTTCCCGCCCGCGTGCGCCTAGACTGATCGAGCGCAGACGTTGCGCGTTTTCGGAGGTGCGGCGATGGATGAGGTACTGGCTCGCAGCGGGATCTTCCAGGGCGTTGACCCGGAAGCCGCAGAGGCGCTCGCCAAGGAGATGGACACGATCGAAGTCCGTAAGGGCGACGTGGTCTTCAACGAGGGCGAGGCCGGCGACAGCCTGTATATCGTTCTGTCCGGGAAGATCAAGCTCGGACGCAGGGCCGCGGACGGCCGGCAGAACCTGGTCTCGATCATGGGACCGTCGGACATGCTCGGCGAGCTTTCCCTCTTCGACCCCGGCCCGCGGACGGCGACCGCGACCGCGGTGACCGACAGCCGCCTGGCCCGGTTGAAGAAGTCGTCGCTGCGGCCCTGGCTGAACAACCGGCCGGAGATCGCCGAGCAGCTGCTCCGCGTGCTGGCCCGCCGCCTGCGCCGGACCAACGACGCACTCGCCGACCTGATCTTCACGGACGTGCCGGGCCGGGTCGCGAAGAACCTGCTGCAGATGGCCGGCCGGTTCGGCACCCGGGACGGCGGCGTGCTGCGGGTGACCCACGACCTCACCCAGGAGGAGCTGGCCCAGCTGGTCGGCGCGTCCCGGGAGACGGTCAACAAGGCGCTCGCCGACTTCGCCTCCCGCGCCTGGCTGCGGCTCGACGGCAAGAGCGTGATCATTCTGGACCCGGAGCGGCTCGCGCGGCGCGCCCGCGTCTGACCTTTCCGCCTGAAGGGGCTGTCCGCGAGGACAGCCCCTTCAGCATGCCCGCGTCACCGTGTCGCACCCGCCAGGCCACTCGTTACGGAGGTGGCCGAGAGGCACCGGCGTGACAAGGAAGGGCGCGGCTTTGAACGCAGGTAGGGTCGGAGCGGGCATCGGGGTGTCTGCATGACCGTGCTCGACACCACGCTGGACCCGCGTGACCCCGCGTACCTGGAAGGGCGCAGCGCCACCCTGCAGCTCCTCGCCGACCTGGAGGACGCTCTCGACCAGGCCCGTGCGGGCGGCGGCGAGAAGTGGGTGACCCGCCATCACGCGCGCGGAAAGCTGCTCCCCCGCGAGCGGATCGAGATGCTGCTCGACCAGGACAGCCCGTTCCTCGAGCTGGCGCCCTCGGCCGCGTGGGGGTCGGAGTACCCGGTCGGCGCGAGCGTGGTCACCGGCGTCGGGGTGATCGAGGGCATCGAGTGCGTGGTGATCGCCAACGATCCGACCGTGGACGGCGGGGCGGTCAACCCGTACACCGCTGCGAAGATCCGCCGTGCGGCGCGGATCGCGTCGGTGAACCGGCTGCCGCTGGTCACGCTGGTGGAGTCGGCCGGCGCCGGCAATCCGGACGGTGGCATCGCCCGTGAGCTGAGCCGTCTCACCCCGGATCGGGTGCCCACCGTTTGCGTGACGTTCGGCCTGACCACTGGTGACGCTGCGTATCTGCCGGCGCTCGCCGATTACACGATCATGGTGCGTGGGCACGCCAAGGTGCTGACCATCCACCCGCAACCGGTCCGCAGTTCGGCCAACGGCGTCGAGGTCCGCGCCACCCCGGTCGTGCCGGCCGGGCCCGCCGGACCCGCAGATCAGCTCGCCGAGGACGAACGCGACGGCCTGCGGCTGGCCCGCCAGTGCGTACGCCGCCTGAACTGGCGCAAGCACGGCCCGTCCCCGCGCACCCGGCATCCGGTCCCACCCCGGTACGACCCCGAGGACCTGCTCACCGTGGCCGCGACCGATCCCGCCGAGTTCGAGCCACGGGAGGTGCTCGCCCGGATCCTCGACGACAGCGACTTCGACGAGTTCAAGCCCGGTCAGGCGGTCGCCCTGCTGGCCGGCTGGGGTGAGCTGCACGGATACCCGGTCGGCGTGGTCTCCAGCCCGAGCACGCCCTGCTCGGCGGCCGAGGCGCAGAAGGCCGTGCACTTCCTGCACCTGGCGAACGCGACGGCCACCCCGCTGGTCTTCCTCCGGCATACCGGCACCCCGGGCGGCGACGACACGGAACCTCCCGACGCCCGGCACGACGCCCCGCTGGTCCACGCGGTGTCCCGCTCGACCGTCCCCCACCTGGTACTCACCGTCGGCTCGGTCGCCGAGCACTCGACCGACCGCGTCGGCGAGCCGCGCTTCACGTTCAGCTGGCCCGCGAAGGGCCGCACCTGCGCCGACGACGGCGTCATCGACCCCCGTGACACCCGTACGGTCCTCGGCCTCTGTCTCTCCGCGGTGCACAGCGCCGCCGTTGAGGGTGCTGGACACGTCGGCGTTTTCCGACCTTGAAAGGTAGTGCAGTGATTCGACGACTTCTGGTGGCCGACCGTGGAGAGGTCGCCCGCCGGGTGTTCGCCACCTGCCGGCTGGTCGGCATCGAGACGGTCGCCGTCTACTCCGACATCGACTCGGCGGCACCCCACGTCGACGAGGCCGACTACGCGGTCCACCTGCCGGGCAACACCCCGGGGAGCACCTACCTGCGTACCGAAGCCCTGATCGCGGCCGCGCAGCGGTCCGGCGCGAACGCCGTGCACCCGGGCGTCGGCATGCTCGCCGAGGACCCGGACTTCGCGATGGCCGTGGTCGACGCCGGCATGATCTGGGTGGGGCCGACCCCCGCGACGTTGCGCGCGCTGAGCGTGAAGCCCGAGATGAAGCAGCTGGTGGCCGAGGCGCGGGTGCCGGTGCTGCCGACGTTCACCGACCCGGGCTCGGTGACCGGCTTCCCGGTGCTGATCAAGCCGGCGACCGGCACCGGCGGCGCCGGCATGCGTGTCGTCCGGGACGCCGCCGCCCTGGCCGAGGCCGTCGCGTCGACCCGCCGCGAGGTGGGCGGCGACGTCTTCTGCGAGCCCTACGTCAGCAACGTCCGCCACATCGAGGTGCCGATCCTCGCCGACGCGCAGGGTTCGGTCGTCCCGTTCGGCGAGCGCGAGTGCTCGGTGCAGCGCCGCTACCAGAAGATCATCGAGGAGACCCCGTCGCCGGCCGTCGACGCCGCGCTGCGCGAGGACCTGTGCCGGGCCGCGATCGTCGTGGTCCGGGCCCTCGGATACGTCGGCGCCGGCGCCGTCGAGTTCCTGCTCGACGCGGAGGGCAAGTTCTGGTTCCTCGAGCTCACGCCGACCCTGCAGGCCGATCACGCGGTCACCGAGTGCGTCTCCGGATACGACCTGGTGCGCCTGCAGTTGCTGGTGGCCGAGGGCGGCAGCCTGCCGATGCCGGGCCCGCCGCCGATCCGCGGGCACGCCATCGAGGTGCGGATCTGCGCGGAGGACCCCGCGTACGCCTGGCTGCCCGCCGCCGGAACCCTGCACCGGTTCGCCGTCCCCGACGTGGCCGGCTCGTTCCGCCCGCTGGCCCAGCCCGGCCTGCGCCTGGACGCGGGCGCCGCCGACGGCTCGGTGATCGGCATGCACCACGACCCGATGCTCGCGAAGCTGATCGCCTGGGCGCCGAGCCGCCAGGAGGCCGCCCGGATGCTGGCGTCCGCGCTGGCCCGCGCCCAGATCCACGGCGTCGTCGCCAACCGGGACCTGCTGGTCCGCACGCTGCGCCACCACTCGTTCCGCAGCGGCAGCACCGACACCGGTTTCCTGGACCGCCACCCCGAGGTCTTCGCGCCGCTGCTCTCCTCGGTCGACGCGGTCCGTCTCTCCTGCCTGGCCGCCGCGCTCGCCGGCGCCGCCGCCCGCCGCGCCGCGGCCCCGGTGCTGAGCTCGCTCCCGTCCGGCTGGCGCAACGTGCCGTCGGGTTCGCAGACCGCGGTCTACGACGGCCCGACCGGCCCGGTCGAGGTCGGCTACCGGATGAACCGCCACGGCGACCTGGCCGGCTGGTGGGTCCGCGCGGTAGACCCGGAGGAGCTCGACCTGGCCGGTCTCGGTCAGGCCCCGGTCTCCGACGAACACCCCCCGATCATCGTGGTCCAGGCCGACGGCGACCGCGTGGTGCTCAACGTGCAGGGCATCCGGCTGGCCGTCCTGGTCCACCGCGTCGGCGACGTGTCATATGTGGACAGCCCCGAAGGCTCGGTCACCCTCCGCGAGATCTCCCGCTTCCCCCTGCCCGCTCCGGAGACCACCGAAAGCTCCCTGATCGCCCCCCTCCCCGGCGCGGTCCGGCGCGTCCTCGTCGTGCCCGGCCAGCGAGTCCGGGCCGGTGAGCTGCTGCTGACGCTGGAGGCGATGAAGCTCGAGCACCCGGTCCACGCCCCGTCCGCCGGCGTGGTCGCCTCGTTACCGGTGCATCCCGGCACCGAGGTGGACATAGGAGAGCTCTTGGCGGTCCTCGACCCCGAATAGATCGGGTACGGGCGACACCGTCCCCCGAAGCACCGATCCGTCCCCGAGAGTCCGCGCGACGAGGTGCCACTCAAGGCCGTCCGGCGACTTTCGCGATCGGTGCATGGTCGCCCCGAACCGTAAGCCGCCTCGTTTAGTCCTGCCGAGTCATCCTCATTGAGAGATCGATTTGACGGCTCATCACCCTTTCGGTGACCCCGGCGAGTGAATTCCCACGCCGGGCAGCCAGAGCCTGTTACGTCAGGTGACGCCCCTCAGCGATCCCGGTTTTCCATCGTCGCGCAAACTACACACCGTTTGACGGGTTCGGAGCCAGCGCAAATATGCAAGCTTCGATGGAATCTGCAAGTTGCCTGCACATCGATATCACTCCGCCGAGCATGAATGCACGTGCATCCGCCCTTGCGGCGTTGAGGGACGCTTCCTAAGTGACTATAAGTGACCTCTTGGGCATCGCAAGATGTGAGTATGCTGCGTTCAGGGCGGGCTAGCGCGTGCAGATGCACGTGCATAAGCCTAGTGGTCAACTAGGTGGAACAGCTCGCTCCATCTATCGAATCAACCGCGGGAAAGAAGTCGCGGCGGCCTCTCCTGCATGAGAGGCCGCCGCAGGAAACCCCAACTCCGCCAGGAGAAAGGATTCGCCTTGAGCCTACGGCAGCGGAAACGAACTGCTAAGAGTCAATCGTCAAGTGCCGCTTCGAAACTTGACAAACAGAAGCATGAGTGTTCAGCGGATGATTCGGGGAGCGCCCAGCCGGATCAGGGAAGCCGGAATCCGCACAGCGTTGCCTTCGAATATCTGAAGCACGTAACGGCCGCTTTGGCCGGCGCCACCGCGCTCATCGGCGCGATCGGTGGCCTGCTCGGTCTGTTCCGCTGATCGACCGCCTGCCGGGCTGCGCCAGCGGTCCGGCAGGCGACCAGGGTGACACCACTCCACATCGACCCAGCGCGGCGGCCTCAGCTGAACCAGCGGCTGAAGAAGCCCTTCCGGCTGTTCTGGTGCACGGTCGGCGTGTCGTCTTCGCGCGTCGGCGTGCTCGGCACGATCGGCCGCGGGCGCGGCGGCACGAAGTTCTGCGTGGAGCGGTAGACCACCGGCGGCGGCTGGGGCGTGTTCGGGTCGAGCTGCAGATTGTTCAGCAGGTCACGCAACTGCTCGGCGCTGGGTCGCGCCTCCGGCTCGTTCGCCATGCCGTACCGCAGCACCTCGGTCAACGCCCGGGGAACGCCGGGGATCTCCGGGACCGGCTGCGCGAACAGGTCCATCAGCGTGATCAGGCTGGGGCTGCGGTCGCTCTGCCAGCGCGGCGGCCGGCCGTTCATCACCGCGTACAGCGTCGCGCAGAGCGCGTAGACGTCGGCCGCCCCGGACGGGTTCTCGTGCCGGAACATCTCGGGCGGCGCGTACGCCGGCGTGAGCACCTCGAGGGTGACCGAGGAGTCCCGCATCTCGCCGAGGACGGCCAGGCCGAAGTCGGCGAGAACGGCCGGGTTGAAGTGCGAGTAGAGGATGTTCGCCGGTTTCACGTCGCGGTGCAGGACGCCGTTGGCGTGCGAGTGCACCAGCGCGTCGGCGATCTTGATGCCGACGTCGCGGGCCTCGGCGGGGGTGAGCGGGGAGACGCGCATGCGGTCGAGGTACGACCCGTCGCAGAGCTCCATGATCAGGTACGGGTGCTGGTCGACCGTCACGCCGACGTCGAACAGGTCGACGACGTGCGGGTGGGAGGACATGCGGCCGGCCGCCCGCGCCTCGCGCAGGAATCGGGCCTGGTCACGTGCGTTGTCGAGGGTCCGGTTCTCCATCTTGATGGCGACCTCACGACCCACCGAGTCCTGAGTCGCTCGGTACACGGTCGCATAACCCCCGCGCGCCATGACAGACAAACCGGACATTCCCGGCACGTATGGTACGGGCAGGGCACCAGGCGGAGTCTCCGTCACAGAAAAGAAAATACGCCAGGCCGCTGGAAGATCATCCCGGCACATCAGACGCGTAGGCGACAGTTTCCGGTTCGACCCCCGCGAGGGCCAGCGTGTCACGCAGTTCCTCGGCCGCGGAACGCTCGCTGACCTGCTCCGTCGAGTACGCCAGCCGCACCGCCTCGTCCGCCGACGCCCGTGCCTCGTCGAAGCGCTCGGCCGCCGCCAGCACCCGGGCGCGCACCATCGCGGCGAGCACGCCGCTGCGCACGTCCTCGGCCGGCACCTCACGGGCCCGCTCGATCCAGGTCATCGCGGACTCCACCCGGCCCTCGGCGAGCAGGGCCGACGCGTACGCGGCGAGCGCGTGCCGCCGGGAGAAGAGCAGCGACGGCGTCGACGTGTCACTTGCGATCGGCGCCAGCAGTCCGATAGCGGTACGCGCGTCCCCCGCCCGGGTACGCGCCTCGGCCAGCAGCACCCGCGGACCCACCTGAGCCGGGGCGAGCGGGTTGTGCGGCTCCACGGCCACCATCACCCGCTGCGCGTCGGCCTCCGCGGTCGCCAGGTCGCCGCGCTGCAACGCGACGAACCCGTGCAGGGTGCCGGCCATCCCGAGCAGCAGCGGGTGCCCGGTGCGGTCGGCGTAGACAAGCGCGTCGCTCAGCAGGTCCTGCGCGTGATCGAACTCACCGAGCCCGCGCGCGATGGCGCCCCGGACCACCATGGCGAGCCCCCGGCCCCAGTCGTCGGAGACCTCGTTGAACTCCCGGTACGCCCGCCTGGCCTGCCCGTCGGCCGCGCCGAGGTCACCGAGCTCGGCCGCCGCGTACGCCTCGACGACGCGCAGCGTGCCGACCGCCCAGCCCTCACCGACCCGGTCGCCGAACGGCAGGAAGATCCGGGCGAGCCGGCGCGCCTCCTGCAACCGACCGGCCAGCAGCCGGGCGAACGCCGTGGTGCCCCGCAGCCAGGCCCGGCCCACCTGGTCGCCGAGCTCGGCGAAGAGCCGTGCGGCCCGGCCGAGCACCGCGTCGGTCCCGGCGAAGTCGCCGCGGGTGGTGGTCACCCAGGCGAGGTTCTGCAGCGCCCAGGCCTGCCCGTGCCGGTCCCCGGCCGCGAGCGTGACCTGGTACGCCGCGGCGAACCGGCTGCTCGCCTGGCTCAGCTTGCCGGCCAGGAAGTCGGCCATGCCGAGGCGGCGCATCGCGTTCGCCCGCTCGGGCAGCAGCTGCGCCTCGGTCGCCACCTCGAGCGCCTCCTGCCAGGCCGCCACGGCCTGACCGGTGTCGCCGAGCGCCTCGTGCGCCCGGCCGACCAGGATCATCGCCTCGGCCCGGCAGAGCGGGTCGTCGGCCGACGCCTTCGTGATCTTCTCGCCGGCGGCGAGGGCATCGTCGGCGCGGCCCAGGCGCAGCAGCGCGCGGGCGTGCACCAGCTGGTCCGGGAGGGGAAGACTGTTGTTGCTGGTGAGGGCGGTGGCGCGTTCCGCGTACTCGATGGCGGCGGCGGGTTCGATGTTGGCAAGCGCCCGGCGGGCCATCCGGCCCAGCGCGGCGACGCCGAGCGGCGCGACCTCGCGGGCCGTCGCGTCCGGCCGCAGCCGCACCTGGTTGGCCAGCTCGACCGCGCACTCGGCGTGGGTGGCGATGAACGCGTCCCGCTCGTTGCCGGTCAGGTTGAGCCGGACCGCGCCGTCGTGGCCGGGCCGCCGCACGGTCTCCGGCGCCGCCCAGGTCGCCAGGTAGGCGTGCCGCTCCGCGAGGTCCGCCTTGCCGATACCGGCGTAGGCCGCCTCCCGCATCAGCGGGGTGGTGAACTGGTAACCGCCGCGCGACCGATGCAGCATGCGGCGTTGCAGCAACTCGTCGATGGTCCGCTCGAGTTCGACCGAGGAGACCGCCCCGGGCCGCGACTCTGCCGCCCGGCGTTCCTGCAGCGCCTCCAGCACGCCGCTGGGCACGGTGGCGCCCGCCACCGACGCGTCCCGCAGCACCGCCCGCGGCTCGGGAGAGAGCGCGTCGATGCGGGCCGCCAGCACGGCCGCCAGGTCCCGGGAGAGCAGCTGACTGTCGAGCGAACCGGCGGTGAGCTGCCAGCGGCCCGCCGCGTTGGCGCCGACCGCCGGGGTGAGCGCGCCCCTCTCCATCAGCAGGGTGACCATCTCGGCCAGGTAGAACGGGTTGCCCTGCGCGGTGGCGAGCAGCCGGTCGCTGTCCGCCTGCGGCAGCTTGCCGCCACTCAGGTACGACGTGAGCAGCCGGGACGCGTCCGCGCCGCGCAGCGGTGGCAGGGTGTGCACCTCGGCGTCGGCGAGCCGGGTCATCACGCCGGCCGTGCGGACCAGCTCGGGCCGGCCCAGCAGCAGCACCACGACCGGCCCGTCCAGCTGGGAGAGTGTCCCGCCGAGCGCGTCGATCGTGGTGGCGGTGGCGTCGTGCAGGTCGTCGACGATCAGCACGAGCGGCGCGTCGGCGGCGAGCGCGTTCAGCAGACCGGCGACCGCGTTCGAGATGGCCTCGGCGTCGACGCGTTTCGCGCTCGGCGGCCAGTCGGCGGGCGCGATCGGGCCGCCCGGGTTCGCCTTCGACTCGCCGTACCCGAGCAGGACCAGCAGGCGATCGGTGTCGAACTGCGCACCGAATCGGCCGGCCAGCTTGCGCAGGCGCTCCTCGACGACCGTGCGGCCGACCGTGGCGGTGACGTCCTTGGGCAGGCCGGCGGCCTTGCGGACCAGGTCGGCCAGCGGCGCGAAGCGGCGGCGCTCGCCGAAGGCCCGGCAACGCACCCGCAGCACCCGGGCGCCGTGCCCGGAATACGCCCCGGAGCCCACCTCGTAACCCGCGGCGAGCCGTTTCACCTCCCCGGCGAACCGGGACTTGCCGATCCCGGCCTCCGCGGTCATCACCATGATCCGCGGGGTGCCGGAGTCGATCGCCTCGGCGAGCCGGCCGGAGACCCGGCCCAGCTCGGTCTCCCGGCCCACGAACGGCGCCTCGTCGCCGAGGCCGGACCGGGTGCCGGGCGCGTCGTGCAGACCCAGCAACTCGTACGTCGGGACCGGCTCCCGCTTGCCCTTGAGCCGCAGCGGGCGCAACTGCCGCCAGGACGCCACGTGCCGGGTGCCGCCGCTGGTCCGCTCGCCGGCGTAGACCGCGCCGACCGCCGCGGCGTCGGCCAGCCGGGCCGCGGTGTTCACCGTGTCGCCGATGACCGTGTATTCGATGCCGGCCTGCATGCCGGCGACCACCTCGCCGGTGTTGAGCCCGACGCGCAGGCCGAGCGGCGCGCCGCCGCCACGCTCGTCGTCGAGCACCCGGCGGACCGCTCGCTGCATGCTCAGCGCGGCCCGGACCGCCCGCTCGCCGTCGTCCTCGTGGGCCACCGGCGCGCCGAAGACCGCCATGATCCCGTCACCGGTCAACTTGTCCACGTGCCCGCCGAACGTCTTCACCGCGCCGGCCAGCGCGGCCAGCACCCGGTCGGTGACCGCGCCGACCCGCTCCGGGTCCAGGTCCTCCGACCAGGAGGTGAAGTCGGAGAGGTCGCCGAAGAGCACCGTCACGATGCGGCGCTCGGCGGCCGGCAGCGAGGCCGCGTCGAAGGACGCCGCGCCGGGCAGGGCGGCGCCGCAGTGGTGGCAGAAACGAGCGCCGGAGACGGCGACGGTTCCGCAGACGGGGCAGGTCACGGCCGATCCAACCGGTTCGACCCGGTGCCGGATTCCCGGCGCAGGTGATCGATTTGCGCGGCCGCCGACCACTCGGCGGCGAACCGCACCGCCGGATCGATGTCCGGGTACACCACGTCGACCACCGCTGCCGGGGTCTGAGCCCCGGCCGCCATGGCGGCCGCCACCTGCGCCAGTCGCTCCCGGCGGTGGTCCAGGTAGAAGGAGGCACGCTCGGCGGTGTCGCTGCGGGCCGGTCCGTGACCGGGCAGCATCAGCACATCCGGGTACGCCCTGAGCAGCTCCAGACTCGACAGATAGGAGCTCAGGTCGCCGTCCGGCCGGGCCACCACGGTGGTCCCCCGCCCCAGGATCGTGTCACCTGTGAAGATCACGCGCTGGTCCTCGCACTCGACGAGAAAGCACACCGAATCGCGGGTGTGCCCCGGAGTGTCCAGAACCTGTATTTCCAACCCGTTCCCACCGAGATGCTCGCGTGGGTCCAAAGGCTCACCGTGCCGGCAGTACGCCGGGTCGGCGGCCAGCACGGCGGTGCCGCCGAGCAGCTCGGAGAGCCGGTCGGCACCCTCGACGTGGTCGTGATGACCGTGGGTGACGAGAATGAACTGGAATGGACCGTGCTCGGCGATCCGCCGCAGGTGCCCCTCGTCCAGGGGGCCCGGGTCGATCACGGTGGCGTAATCAGAGCCGGGAGCACGGAGAATCCAGGTGTTGGTGCCGTCCAGTGTCATCGGCCCCGGGTTGGGCGCCCGCAGCAGCGTCACCCAACCCGGTAACCGGTCGACCTCCGCCGACGCGGGCTCAGCACCCCCCATGACCCGAATCGTACGTCGGAGGTGGGGCGGTAGCCGAGACACGATGTCCGTTCCGGTCACCTTGGGTGACCAAAAGGGGCGGAATCACCCGAAGATCATGCCACTTCGGCGATGACCTCGACCTCGACAGGGGCGTTCAGCGGCAGCTCGGACACCCCGACCGCACTGCGCGCGTGCCGGCCCTGCTCGCCCAGCACCTCGCCGAAGAGGTTCGATGCGCCGTTGATGACGACCGGCTGACCGGTGAAGCCCGGCGCCGACGCGACGAAACCGGTCACCTTGACGATCTTCACGACCCGGCCGAGCCCGACCAGCGACTCGATCGCGGCCAGCGCGTTGAGCGCGCAGATCTGCGCGAGCTCCGCGGCTTCCTCTCCGCTGACCTCGGCGCCGACCTTGCCGGCCTTCGGCAGCTTGCCGTCGACCAGCGGGAGCTGGCCGGAGACGTAGACGTAGTTGCCGGACTGCACGGCCGGGACGTAGGACGCCAGCGGCGGCACCACGGTCGGCAGGGTCAGTCCGAGTTCGGCGAGCTTCGCGTACGCGTCGACGGCGCCCTCGCCGGCGACCGGAGCCGGGCCCGTCATGCCTTCGGCCGCTTCAGGTAGGCCACGAGCTGCTCGGGGTTGGGACCGGGCACGACCTGGACGAGCTCCCAGCCGTCCTCGCCCCAGTTGTCGAGGATCTGCTTGGTCGCGTGTACCAGCAGGGGCACGGTCACGTACTCCCACTTCTGCATGACTTGGCCTTTCCCTAAGAGTCGGATACCGGCACAGCTTAGGGCCCTCACCGAGGGATGGTTGGCTAGGCTGATCAGCACATATTGCGACTAATTGACTGCGGAGGGTGAGATGACTCAGGATCCCGGCGGGCATCCGGAGCCGCCACCCTCGCCCGACCCGGAGCCACCGCAGCCGATTCCGCCGCCGAATCCCATCCCGGTGCCAGAACCGCCGCACGCGACCACCTACGCGCTGCCCGTCGCCGGGAGCGCGCCACCGCCGATCGGGGCGCACCGCGCCGACGACACCGCCGGGGAGAACCCCACCCAGGTGATCTCCAGCGTGCCCGGTCCCTGGCACGCCCGGCACGAGAAACCCGGCGAGTGGCAGCACACGCCGCCGCAGCACCTGGCATTCGAGCACTCGGCGCCGGCCGAGCCGATCTGGGTGGGCACGCCGGGCGGGTCGTCCTCGATGCGGCCGGACCGGAGCCGGCGGTCGACCGTGTTCCTGGTGTCGGCGCTGATGGCCACGCTGGTGCTCTGCGGCGGCGGGGCGGTCTCCGCGTACTTCCTGTTCCGCGACGCCGACAACCCCGGATCGCCGGACCCGGCGACGGCGGTCAACCGGTTCCTGACCGCCGTCTACACGCAACAGGACGCGAACGCCGCCGAGACCCTGGTGTGCCGCAAGTCCCGCGACGACCGGAAGCTGGCCGAGCGGGTGGACCAGATCAGCGCGTACGCCGACGGTTACGCGGGCGCGGTGTTCCGCTGGGACGATCCGGCGGTGTCCGGCACCACCGAGGAGCAGGCCACCGTCGCGGTACGGGTGGTGGTGTCGACCCAGGACGAGAAGTCCGCCGCACAGGACCTGGAGTTCACCGTCGTCCGTAAGGCCGGCTGGCTGGTCTGCGAAGTCTCCGGCTAGCCGGTGGCGCGGTTGGTCGTAACTTAGATACATGGGCGAACACCGCAACTGGCCGGAGAGACTGCACGTGGTGACCGGCAAGGGCGGCACCGGGAAGACCAGTGTGGCTGCCGCTCTCGCGCTCGGCCTGGCCGCCGGCGGCCGGCGCACGCTGCTTGTCGAGGTGGAGGGCCGGCAGGGCATCGCGCAGCTGTTCGGCCTGGACCCCCTGCCGTACCAGGAGAAGCGGATCGCCACCACCAGCGGCGGCGGCGAGGTCCGCGCCCTGGCCGTGGATCCCGAGGAGGCCCTCCTCGAGTACCTCGACATGTTCTACAAGCTGGGCGCGGCCGGCCGGGCGCTGCGCAAGATCGGCGCCATCGACTTCGCCACCACGATCGCGCCCGGCCTGCGTGACGTGCTGCTCACCGGCAAGGTGAAAGAGGCCACCACCCGCGCCGAGAACGGGCGCCGGGTCTACGACGCGGTGGTCCTGGACGCGCCGCCGACCGGCCGGGTCGGCCGCTTCCTGAACGTCACGGCGGAGACCGCCCGGCTCGCCAAGGTCGGTCCGATCAAGACGCAGAGCGACGGCGTCGCCTCGCTGCTGCGCTCGCCGATGACCGCGGTGCACGTGGTGACGCTCCTGGAGGAGATGCCGGTCCAGGAAAGCCTGGACGCGATAGGTGAGCTGACCGCCCTGCACATCCCGATCGGCCGGATCATCGTGAACGGCGCCCGCCCGTCGCTGCTGCCGGCCGGCAAGGTGACCAAGGCGGAGGTGAAACGGGGGCTGACGGCAGCCGGTCTACCCGCCTCGGCGGGCACGGTGAGCCAACTCACCGCCGAGGCTCAGGCCCACCTGACCCGGCGTGAGCTGGAGGAGTCGCTCCGGGTCGAACTGGCCGAGCTGGGCCGCCCGTTGGTGGAGCTACCCCAGCTGCCGGACGGCATCGACCTCGCGGCTCTGCAAGATCTGGCCGGCCGACTTCTGCGGGCCTGATCCGGGGATCGTCCGATCAAGACGCATTACGCTGGAACGGTGGCTGATTTGACCGCTCCACGGCTCGACGTCGACGGCCTGCTCGCCGATCCGGCCGTCCGCATCGTGGTGTGCTGCGGCGCCGGCGGCGTCGGCAAGACCACGACCGCCGCGGCGCTCGGCCTGCGCGCCGCCGAGATGCACGGGCGCAAGACGGTGGTGCTCACCATCGACCCGGCCCGCCGGCTCGCACAGTCGATGGGCCTCACCGAGCTGGACAACACCCCGCGCCAGGTGAAAGGCATCGAGGTGGCCGGCGGCGGTGAGCTGCACGCCATGATGCTCGACATGAAGCGCACGTTCGACGAGGTGGTCGAGCAGCACACCAAGCCGGACCGCGCCGCCGAGATCTTCGCGAACCCCTTCTATCAGGCGATGAGCTCGACCTTCTCCGGCACGCAGGAATACATGGCGATGGAGAAACTGGGTCAGCTGCGGGCCACCGACGAGTGGGACCTGATCGTCGTGGACACCCCGCCGTCGCGGTCGGCGCTGGACTTCCTGGACGCTCCGGCGCGGCTCTCCCGCTTCCTCGACGGGCGGATGCTGCGGATGCTGCTGGCGCCCGCGCGGACCGGCGGGCGGAGCATGTTCAGCCTGGTCACCGCGTCGTTCGGGCTCTTCTCCCGTACCGTGCAGAAAATCCTCGGCGCACAGCTGCTGACCGATCTATCCGGTTTCGTCGCGGCGCTGGATTCGATGTTCGGCGGCTTCCGGGCCCGCGCCGACCAGACCTACCGCATCCTGCAGGACCCGCAGACCGCGTTCCTGCTGGTCGCGGCACCCGAGCGGGACGCCGTGCGGGAGGCGGCGTACTTCGCGGAGCGGCTGGTGGCCGAGCGGATGCCGCTGAGCGGCCTGGTCCTGAACCGGATGCACCAGACCGAGCCGGCCGGCCTGACCGCCGAGGAGAGCGAGGCCGCCGCGGCGGAGCTGGACGCCGCCGGCGATCAGCCGGTCACCGCCGATGTGCTGCGCATCCACGCGGGTCTGCTGCGGCAGACCGAGCGGGAGGTCCGGGTGGCCGCGACGTTCACCGACGCCTTCCCGGCCGTGCCGACGACGGCTGTCGCGGCGCAGCCCGCCGACGTCCACGACGTCGACGGGCTGCGAACGATCGGAGCGCTGCTCGCGGGACCGGCTGCTTGATCTCCGCGGGCACCGCTCGTGGGATCAGCTGGAGACGAGCACCTTGTCGGCGCCCTTCTCCCGCAGCGCGGCCTCGAACGTCTTCCGCCAGCTCGCCACATGCGGGTGGCGGCGCAGGAGCGCCCGCCGCTCGCGTTCCGTCATGCCTCCCCAGACGCCGAACTCGATGCGGTTGTCCAGGGCGTCGGCGAGGCACTCGTAGCGAACCGGGCAGCTGCGGCAGATCCTCTTCGCCACGTTCTGCTCGGCGCCCTGCACGAACAGCGCGTCAGGGTCGCCACTCTGACACGCCGCCATGCTGGGCCAGTCGCTGATCATCCCCATCGGTAAACGTCCCCCCTTGTTTCCCCCCGACGTCCGCGGACCATGTCCCCCATGCCACGCGGACGCCCTGTGCGATGTCTCGCCGGACCATCATGCTCCGTAGTTGGGTGATTACGCAACGTTGTCCCTCAAATACGTATAGCCCGGTAGTTCCGGGCAAAGCGGCCAGGGGATGGTGGCCGAACGGGGGCATCTTTGGTGCAGAAGCCGAAAAACGCTCCGCTAGGCGGGGTGACAGGCCACACTCATATCGGGCGAGGAGGACCTTCTCGCCAGGCGGTCGCGTGCACTGTTCGCGTACCCTGCTCGGGTGACCTCCTGGCTTCGCAGACGCGATCACAACATCTTCACGAACGCGACCTCGCTTTTGATATGCGGCCTGCTGGCCGGCGTGGTCGTGGCCGCCGCCGCTTTCCCCGCCGCGGCGATGACCGGTCTGGCCGCGAAAGCCGGCGGCCAGACGTTCGCGGACCTGCCCAGTGAGCTCAGGAACTTCAGTTCACCGCAGATCACCCGGATCTACGCGTCCGACGGGCGCACCCAGATCTCGCAGTTCTACGACGAGTTCCGCAGCGACGTTCCGCTGAAGGACATCTCCAAGAACATGCAGAACGCGATCCTCGCTGCCGAGGACCGGAAGTTCTACGAGCACAACGGCGTCGACCTCAAGGGCGTCGCCCGGGCATTCGTGGGCAACAGTCAAGGTGGCGCCCAGCAGGGCGCCTCGACCCTCACCATGCAGTACGTGCGGATGTCGCTGGCCTACTCGGCGACCAACCCGCAGGAGGTGATCGACGCGACGAAGGACAGCCCGAAGCGCAAGGTCACCGAGATGAAGTACGCGCTGCAGGTGGAGAAGCAGCTCACGAAGGAGCAGATTCTCGAGCGCTACCTGAACATCGCGCCCTTCGGCAACCAGGCGTACGGCGTCTTCGCCGCGAGCCAGGTCTACTTCAACAAGAAGCCGAAGGACCTGTCGATCGCCGAGGCCGCCATGCTCGCCGGCATGGTGAAGGCGCCGACCAGCTTCAACCCGGTCAACCCGTCGGGCCACAAGCAGATCACCGAGCGCCGCGACAACTACATCATCCCCGGCATGGTCACGCAGGGGTCGATCACGCAGGCGGACGCCGACAAGGCGAAGAAGGAGAAGGTCCCCACCAAGGTCCGCTCGGTCGGCAACGGCTGCGCCTGGGTGGCGAAGAACAACTGGGGCTTCTTCTGCGACTACTTCTACCGGTGGTGGCTGGGCCAGGAGGCCTTCGGCGCCACCGAGTACGACCGGGAGCGTCGCCTGAAGAGCGGTGGCTACCGGGTCGTCACCACCCTGGACCTCAAGGGCCAGGCCGCGGCGCGCAAGCAGATCTCCCAGCGGCAGAAGGACACCAGCAAGAACGCGCTGCTGCTGGCCGGCGTTCAGCCCGGCACCGGCAAGGTTCGGCTGCTCGCCACGAACCGTAAGTACAAGCTCGACGACCCGTCGGACCCGCAGAACAAGATCTCCTCGGACCCGAAGAAGGCGGCCAAGGGCATCCGCGGCACGTACCCGAACACCACCAACCCGCTGATGACCGGTGGCGGCGACATCACCGGTTACCAGGCCGGCTCGGTGTTCAAGATCTTCCCGATCATCGCGGCGCTGGAGTCGGGTCTTCCGCTGGGCACGACGATCAAGGCCGAGAAGCAGTACAAGTCCGGCTACATCGTTCAGCGCGGCTCGTCCGCCGCCTGTGCCGGCACGCACTTCTACTGCCCGAAGAACTCGGGTGGCGGCGGCGCCGGCGTCTACACGATGTGGTCCGCCTTCGCGAAGTCGATCAACACGTACTTCATCCCGCTGCAGGAACGCGTCGGCACCGACAAGGTGGTCGCCGTGGCCAAGCGCTTCGGCGTGCAGTTCCGCGAGCCGAACGACGCCTTCATGACCACCAAGGAGGGCGGCGTCGAGCAGTGGGGCGCGTTCTCCCTCGGTGTGACCGCGTCCACGCCGCTGGACATGGCGAACGCGTACGCCACGCTCGCCGGTGACGGCAAGTACTGCGAGCCCACCCCGGTCGAGCAGATCACCACCAAGGACGGCGAGAAGATCGACGTCGGCAAGCCGCACTGCATCCAGGCCACCCCGAAGGACGTGGCCCGGGCGGCTCTCGACGCGGCGCGCTGCCCGGTCGGTGACTCGGCCCAGATGGGCGCCTGCAACGGCGCGACCGCCGGCCCGACCAAGGGCATCGTCGAGCACCCGGTGTTCGGCAAGTCCGGCACCACCGACGCCGACAAGACCGCGTCGCTGATCGTCGGCACCACGTCGATCGTGGTGGCGGGCTACATGGTCAACCCGGACTACCCGGACCACAAGGACCACATGTCGCACCCGATCATCAACCCGACCGTTCAGTACACGGTCGCGGCCTACATGAAGGGCAAGCCCAAGGTCCAGTTCAAGAAGCCAAGCAGCACCAAGATCGCGACCGGCGATCAGCGCTCGATCGCTGATGTGACGTGCGACTCGCTCGGATCGGCCCGGGACCGGCTCGAGGGCCAGGGCTTCTCGGTCTCGGTCGGCTCGACGGTCGACTCGAAGTGCCCGGCCGGCACCGTGGCGAGCACCAACCCGTCCGGTCGCACGATCAAGGGCGGCGTCGTGGTGCTGGAGATCAGCAACGGCAAGCAGGACAAGCCGAAGACACCGGAGGGCCAGCCGTCCGGAGAACCGGGGCGCCCCGGCGAGAACAACGGCCCGGGCAACTAGCGGCCTGATCCAAAACGGGCGGGAGATCGAGATGATCTCCCGCCCGTTTCATTTCGCCTCTCAGGCGAGCTGACGCCGGACCTCGGCTGCCACCCGGCCACCCTCCGCGCGGCCCGCAACGGCGGCCTGAGCCGCCTTCATGGCCGGGCCCATCTGCGCCTTGCCGCTGAAGCCACCGGACGTGAGCGCCTGGGTCACGATCTCGGCGATCTCCTCGTCGGTCAGCTGCTTCGGCAGGTACCGGTCCAGCACCTCGCCCTCGGCGGTCTCCTTCGCCGCCTGGTCGGCCCGGCCCGCCCCGGAGAACGCGGTAGCGGCCTCACGCCGCTTCTTCGCCTCCTTGGTGAGCACCGCCAGCACCTCGTCGTCGGAGAGCTCACGGGCCTCGTCGCCGGCCACCTCGGCGGTGCGCACGGCGGACAGCGCCATCCGCAGCGTGGAGGTGATCAGCTCGTCCCGGGACTTCATGGCGGCGTGCAGGTCATCGTTCAGGCGGTCTTTCAGCGTTCCCATGGACGGAGAAACTACCCTTGCCGTCATGCGTAAGCGCCCCCTTATCACCGCTGCCGCCGCACTGACCGCCCTGGGTGGCGCGACGTTCGCCTATGCCTCCCTGATCGAGCGCAACGCGTTCACCCTGCGCCGGTTCGACGTGCCGGTGCTGGAACCGGATGCCGAACCACTGCGGATCCTGCACATCTCGGACCTGCACATGATGCCGGACCAGCGCCGCAAGCAGGACTGGGTGGCCGCGCTGATCGGCACCGACCCGGACCTGGTGATCAACACCGGGGACAACCTGTCCTCGCCGCACGCGGTGCCCGGGGTGCTGCGCGCTCTGGAGCCGATGCTCGACCTGCCCGGTGCGTTCGTCTTCGGTTCCAACGACTACAAGGGCCCGAAATTCAAGAACCCCCTGAGGTACGTGCTGCCCGGCGAGCGGGAGTACGTGCAGGGCAACGACCTGCCCACCGAGGACCTGCGGGCCGCCCTCGTCGACGCCGGCTGGGCCGACCTGAACAACGCGCGCACCACGCTGAAAGCGGGCGGCCGCTCGATCGAGCTGGCCGGTGTGGACGACCCGCACATCAGCCAGGACGACTACGACTCGGTGGCCGGCCCGATCAGCCCCGGTGCCGACCTGCACCTCGGCGTCACCCACACACCGGCGTCCCGGGTCCTCGACGCGATGGCCGCCGACGGCTTCGACCTGCTGCTGGCCGGTCACACCCACGGCGGCCAGGTCTGCGTGCCGCTCGTCGGCGCGCTCACCACCAACTGCGACCTCCCGCTCTCGATGGCGAAAGGCCTGCACCGCTGGCCCGGCTCGGACTCCTGGCTGCACGTCTCGGCCGGCCTGGGCACCCATCCGACCGCCCCGATCCGCTTCGCCTGCCGCCCGGAGGCCACCCTGCTCACCTTGATATCGCGCTGACCTGCGTTTTTGCGGATTAGGGGTACCCGTTTTCGCGGAGCCGGGACGGTCGGCTAGTATTTCTCCTGCAGCTCGGGGTGTGGCGCAGCTTGGTAGCGCGCTTCGTTCGGGACGAAGAGGCCGTGGGTTCAAATCCCGCCACCCCGACCACGTAGTTGCAGGTAAGGCCCGGCTCCCCCTCGGGGGAGCCGGGCCTTCCGCTTACCCGAGCCACAAACACAGCAGCGTGTGGATTTCGGGGGCGGAGCGCGCCCGAATCACACACGCGGGAATGCGGGGCTAGACGGCGAGCTGCGGGCGTGGGGCGACGGTTCGGGGGGCCACCTGCTGGGGCACGGCGTAGGGGCCGATCATCTGCTCGACGGCCGGCGCCACCGAGGGGCGGTCGCCGAGCTGCATGAGCCTCGTGGCGCGGGCCAGGGAGCCGGTCTCGCCGTCGCGGAAGCCCTCGCGGTAACCGCGCTCGTAGCGTTCGCCGCGGCCTAGGGCACGGCCGAGCGCGAAGCACGAGGAGCCGGCGAGGGCGAGCAGGAAGAGCATCGCGAAGGGTGTCACAGAACTTTCCTTCCGGGGCGCAAGCCACTTAATAGGCGAAAAATACCCGAAAAGGACATACTTTGCGGTATTGCATGGAGCAAGTACCTCTACGGGTGACGGAAAAGCGTCCCGGGGCATGTGACAAGCTGGGACCTTGTGACTGACTCCGACCTCGCCCGCCAGGTTCGCACCGTGAGCCGGCTGACCGGCGAATTCACTCTGCGTTCCGGCCGCACCGCTACCGAATACTTTGACAAGTACCAGTTCGAGGCCGACCCGGTGCTCCTCGACAAGCTGGCCGAGCAGCTGGCAGTGCTGATCCCGGAGGGCACCGAGGTCCTCGCCGGCCTGGAGATGGGCGGCATCGCGGTCGTCACGGCCCTCGCCCGGCACGCCAAGCTGCCCACCGCGTTCGTCCGCAAGCAGGCCAAGCAGTACGGAACCGCCCGGCTGGCCGAGGGCGCCGAGGTCGCCGGCCGACGGGTTCTGATCGTCGAGGACGTGGTCACCTCGGGCGGGCAGGTCGTGCTCTCCACCAACGACCTGCGGCGTCTCGGCGCGCACGTGGACCACGCGGTGTGCGTGATCGACCGGCAGGAGGGCGGCGCCGCCGCCCTGGCCACCGAGGGAATCACCCTCCGCGCGCTGCTGACCCGAGCCGACCTGGACGCGGTCGCCTGACCGCCTTCGTGCGTCGTTGAGCTTGTGAATTCGCGCCGGTATCCCCGTTCACGCACCTGCGCGGATTCACGAGCTCGGGATCTCAGAGGAGCCGTTTCGAGTCCAGAGAGGCCGATGCAGCGTTGCCGGGCTTAGAGCGCGTCGCTTCCCTTCTGCCCTGCATGCCACTGCTGGCCATCCCGGCCTGGAGCGTGTGGCGAATGGTCCGTGGCGCGCGGCTCGGCGACTGGCGTCGGCCAGGATGGTTCGGCCACGCCGCATGGGCGTCCTTCGCCCTGCTGGCCTTGGTGTGGCTGTGGGGAGCCCTGTCCGGCGGACTCGACATCGAGGAGACCTGCCGGCTGCGCCATCACGAGCCGTACGACGAGGCGTATTACCAGGCTCATCGAGACGACTACTTCCGGCTCTTCCCCCTGAGCCAGAAGTGCAACGCCGGTTACGACCTGGTTGCCCCCTGGGTCAACCCCGCCGTGGCCGTGCTGTTCCTGCTCCTGCTGGCCGCCCTGACCGGACTGGTGGGCTCCGTCAGCTCGTCTCTTGGCGGACCCAGTCGGCGTAGGCCGGGTTCGCCGCCAGGATCGGCAGAGCCAGGACGCAGGGAACGTCGTAGGGGTGCTCGGCGCCGGCCCGCTCGATGATGCGTTCCACCAGGTCCACGCGGGTGTGCAGGGCCACCCGGGCCTCCGGGTCGTCCTGCACCGCGCCGTCCCAGCGGTAGATCGAGCGGATCGCAGCGATCTGCTGGCCACAGGCGGCCAGGCGGTCGGCGACCAGGCGGCGGGTGAAGCCGGCCAGCCACTCCGGATCGGCGGCCGTGATCACTACCTCGCAGATGTCCGTGGTCATGAGTCCTTCTTACCGATCTCGGCGGCGAGCAGTTCGGCGATCTGGACCGTGTTGAGCGCCGCGCCCTTGCGCCTGTTGTCGCCGGTCACGAAGAACGACAGGGCTCGCGGGTCGTCCATCGCCCGGCGGATCCGGCCCACCCAGGACGGATCGGTGCCGACCGCGTCGATCGGCATCGGGAACTCGCCGGCCTCCGGATCGTCCACCACGATCACCCCAGGGGCGTTGCGCAGCACCTGACGGGCCGCGTCGGCGGTCACCTCGGCGGCGAAGACCGCGTGCACCGCGATCGAGTGGCCGGTCACGACCGGGACCCGGACGCAGGTGGCCGAGACCTTCAGCGCCGGCATGCCGAGGATCTTGCGAGATTCGTTACGGAGTTTGAGCTCCTCGGAGGACCAGCCGAGCCCGGCGGGCTCACCGGACCACGGCACCACGTTCAGCGCGAGCGGCGCCGGGAAGGGTCCGAGATCGTCGCCGACGGCCTGGCGCACGTTGCCGGGACGGGAGCCGAGGAGCCGGTCGCCGGCCACCTTGGTCAGCTGGTCGTGCAGGGTGTCCACGCCGTCCTGACCGGCGCCGGAGGCCGACTGGTACGACGCCAGGACCAGCTCACGCAGGCCGAACTCGTAGTGCAGCGGCGCCACCGCCATGATCATCGCGGCGGTGGTGCAGTTGGCGCTCGCCACGATCCCGCGCGGGCGGTGCCGGAGCACCTCGCGGTTCACCTCGGGCACCACGAGCGGCACGTCCGGTTCCATCCGGAACGCGGACGAGTTGTCGACCACGACGGCGCCGCGGGCGGTCGCGATCGGCGCCCACTGCACCGAGACGTCGTCGGGGACGTCGAACATCGCCACGTCGACGCCGTCGAAGGCCTCCGCGGTCAGTTCCCGTACTTCGAGCTCCTCGCCCCGGCAGGTGAGCACCTTGCCACTGGAACGGGCGGAAGCGATGAGCCGGATCTCGCCCCAGACGTTGCGCCGGGACGAGAGCAGCTCGAGCATGACGGAACCGACGGAGCCGGTGGCTCCGACGACGGCGAGCGTGGGCTGCGCCATCGCGCGGGTTACCGGCCGGTGCCCGCGTAGACGACGGCCTCCTCGTTGCCACCCAGATCGAACTGGTCGTGGACGGCACGCACCGCGGTGTCGAGGTCGGTGTCACGGCAGACCACCGAGACCCGGATCTCCGACGTGGAGATCATCTCGATGTTCACCCCGGCCGCGCCGATGCAGGCGAAGAAGGCCGCCGCGACGCCCGGGTGCGAGCGCATGCCGGCGCCGATCAGCGACACCTTGCCCACGTGGTCGTCGAAGAGCAGACTCTTGAACTTGATCTGGTCCTTGATCTTGTCAAGGGCGGTCATCGCGGTCGGGCCGTCGGCTTTCGGCAGCGTGAACGAGATGTCCGTGCGACCGGTGCCCTCGGTGGAGATGTTCTGCACGATCATGTCGATGTTGATCTCGGCCTGGGCGACCGTCTCGAAGATGCGGCCGGCCGAACCGGGCTCGTCCGGGACGCCCACGATCGTGATCTTGGCTTCGCTGCGTTCGTGCGCGACCCCGGTGATCAATGCTTGCTCCACGTCAGGGTCCTCCATCGATCCGGTGACGAGCGTGCCTTCTTTGTTCGAGTACGAAGAGCGTACGTGGATCGGCACCTTGAAGCGGCGCGCGTACTCCACGCATCGCAACATCAGCACCTTCGCCCCACCGGCGGCAAGCTCGAGCATCTCCTCGTACGTGATCTGCTTGATGTGCTTGGCGTTCGGCACGATGCGAGGGTCGGCGGTGAAGACGCCGTCCACGTCGGTGTAGATCTCACACACGTCCGCGTGCAGCGCCGCGGCGAGCGCGACGGCCGTGGTGTCCGAGCCGCCGCGGCCCAGCGTGGTGATGTCCTTGGTGTCCTGCGAGACGCCCTGGAAACCGGCGACGATGGCGATCGCGCCCTCGTCGAGCGCGGTGCGCAGCCGGCCGGGTGTGACGTCGATGATCCGGGCCTTGCCGTGCGTCGAGGTGGTCAGCACGCCGGCCTGCGAGCCGGTGTAGGACCGCGCTTCGTACCCCAGGTTGTGGATCGCCATGGCGAGCAGCGCCATCGAGATCCGCTCGCCGGCGGTGAGCAGCATGTCCATCTCGCGACCCGGCGGCAGCGGGCTGACCTGGTTCGCCAGGTCCACGAGCTCGTCGGTGGTGTCGCCCATCGCCGAGACGACGACAACGACGTCGTCGCCCGCCTTGCGGGCGGCCACGATGCGCTCGGCCACGCGCTTGATGCGCTCGGCCGTCGCCACCGAGGAGCCACCGTACTTCTGCACCACTAGAGCCACGGCAAACCATTCCTTCCAGCTCAGTCCTGCCCACCCTAGCCGCGCGACCGGGACTGCTCGACAGGCGATCCCAGAATCCGGCCGCCCGGGGCGACACGCCGGAGCCCGCTGAAGCAGTGCGTTGACCGGCCCGGCCAGAATGACCCGATGCGCCGTTTCGCGTTCATCGTCACGCTGCTGGCGCTGGCCCCGACCGCCGGCTGCTCCGGCGACACTCCGGAGCAGGCCCCCAGCTCACCGGCGCCCTCGGCGGTGGCCGGACCGGCCGCCGACGCCAGCGACGCCCTCGCCGGCCTGGCCGCGTTGGCCCTGGACCGGCGGTACGCGGCGCTCTACACCTGGGACGTCGGCGACGGCCAGCCCCGCAACGTCATCGCGATGGTGGCGAACGACGGCAGCTGGCGGGTCGACATCCCGCGCGGTGCCCAGGGCGGCACGACCGACGTGTCGATCGTGCGCACCGCCGCGGGCGTGCACCAGTGCTCGCTCGGCGTCACCTCCACCTGCGTCCTGGTCGCCGACAAGGGTGAGAAGGTGCCGGGACGGTACGACCCACGGGTGCAGCGCCTGTTCCGGCAGTGGCTGCCGGCCTTCACCGACCGGCACGAGGCCCTCGCGGTCTCCGCGGTCCGGCCGCTCGCCGGCGCGCAGGGCTCCTGCTTCTCGGTCGACTCGGTCGCGGCCGGCCTGGACGCGCCGGTCGACGTCGGCATCTACTGCTACGCGCCGGACGGGCTGCTCACCGCGGCGCGGGTCAACTTCGGGGTGCTGAAGCTGGTCAAGCAGGTCGCGGCGCCGGCCACCGTTCAGCTGCCCGGCCCGGTGATCTCCGGCACTCCGCTGGGCATGGACGCGCCACCGCCGCCGGTCGTCCAGCCGTCCAGCGCCGGCCTGCCGGGCTGAGCGGCTTCCCACGATCCGGTCGTTCCATTAGCCACCTCGAAACGGATCACGTAACGTCGGTGACGACATGTGGCAGGTGAACCTTCTTCTTCGCTGCCGCGACGAGGCCCCATCCCAGGCCGGCACCTCGTCGCGGAGGTGACGCGCGCCGCCTGCTCGTCTTCTTTCCTGACTGGAGCAGTCACATGTCCGATGCCTTCAAGACCCAGGCCCCCAGCGCCATGCCCTTCCAGCGCTACGAGGCGTACCAGAAGCAGTTCGACGTTCCGCTGACCGACCGGCAGTGGCCCTCCCGCGTGGTGGAGACGGCCCCTCGTTGGTGCGCGGTCGACCTGCGGGACGGCAATCAGGCGCTGATCGACCCGATGTCCCCGGAACGCAAGCGGCGGATGTTCATGCTGCTGGTGAAGATGGGTTACAAGGAGATCGAGGTCGGCTTCCCGGCCGCGAGCCAGACCGACTTCGATTTCGTACGCCAGCTCATCGAGCAGGACCTGATCCCGGACGACGTCACGATCCAGGTGCTGGTGCAGTGCCGTGAGCACCTGATCGACCGGACGTTCGAGTCGATCCGCGGCGCCAAGCGCGCCATCGTGCACTTCTACAACTCGACCTCGACGCTGCAGCGGCGCGTGGTGTTCGGCCTGGACAAGGACGGCATCACCGACATCGCGACGACCGGCGCCCGGCTCTGCCAGAAGTACGCCGAGATCCACACCCCGGACACCGAGATCTTCTACGAGTACTCGCCGGAGTCGTACACCGGAACCGAACTGGATTACGCGCTGGAGATCTGCTCCGCCGTGATCGACGTGATCGACCCCACCCCGGACCGGCCGCTGATCATCAACCTGCCGGCCACCGTCGAGATGGCGACGCCGAACGTCTACGCCGACTCGATCGAGTGGATGCACCGCAACCTGCCGCGGCGTGACAGCGTGATCCTGAGCCTGCACCCGCACAACGACCGGGGCACCGCGGTCGCCGCCGCCGAGCTCGGCCTGCTGGCCGGCGCGGACCGGATCGAGGGCTGCCTGTTCGGCAACGGCGAGCGCACCGGCAACGTCGACCTGGTGACGCTGGGCCTGAACCTGTTCTCCCAGGGCGTCGACCCGCAGGTGGACTTCTCGACCATCGACGAGATCAAGCGGACCGTCGAGTACTGCAACCAGCTGCCGGTGCACGAGCGCCACCCGTACGCGGGTGATCTGGTTTACACCGCGTTCTCCGGCTCGCACCAGGACGCGATCAAGAAGGGCTTCGCCGCGCTGCAGGACGACGCGGACGCGGCCGGCACACCGATCGACGACTTCACCTGGGGTGTGCCCTACCTGCCGATCGACCCGAAGGACGTGGGCCGCACCTACGAGGCGGTCATCCGGGTCAACTCGCAGTCCGGCAAGGGCGGCGTGGCGTACATCATGAAGGAAGAGCACAAGCTGGACCTGCCGCGGCGGCTGCAGATCGAGTTCTCCGGCGTGGTGCAGCACCACACCGACGCCGAGGGCGGCGAGGTCGGCCCGCAGCAGATGTGGGACATCTTCGCCGGTGAGTACCTGGTGGAGCACCAGATGGCCACGGCGTTCACCGTGGAGAACTACAGCACCGCGACGGTCGACGGCAAGGTCGAGATCGACGTCGAGGTCTTCCACCGCGGCGCACGGCGTCCGCTGGCGGGCGTCGGCAACGGCCCGATCGCGGCGTTCGTGCAGGCCGTCGAGCCGCTGGGGATCAGCGCCCGGGTGCTGGACTACCAGGAGCACGCCCTGACCTCGGGCGGCGACGCGCAGGCCGCGGCCTATGTGGAGGTTCAGGTCGGCGACGCGAGTTACTGGGGCGTCGGCATCGACTCGAACATCGTCAGCGCGTCGATCAAGGCAGTGACCAGCGCGATCAACCGCGCGCGCTGAGAGATTCACCCCCGCGTGCTGCCGACGGGCGGCACGCGGGGTTCACACATAGTCTGGCGTCGTGCCACGTTACATCGCCCCCCTCGTACTGACCGCCACCCTCGCTCTGACCGGCTGTGAGGTCGTCGACGCCGGATCCACCGGCGCTCCGGCCCCGACCGAAGCCACCGATTCCCGTGCCCAGCTGGACGACCTGACCGTCGCCGCGGCCGGGAGCATGAAGGGTTACACCCGGGAGAAGTTCCCGCACTGGCGGGACACCGGCTCGAACTGCGACGTCCGCGACTCGGTTCTGGAGCGCGACGGCGAGAAGGTCAAGCGCTCCGGCTGCAACGTGGTGGCCGGCACCTGGCGCAGCCTCTACGACGGTGAGGTGCTGAACTCACCGACCAAGGTGGACATCGACCACATGGTTCCGCTCGCGAACGCCTGGCGGTCCGGCGCCGCGAAGTGGGACAACGACAAGCGCGGCGACTTCGCGAACGATCTGGAGCGGCCGCAGCTGATCGCGGTGTCGGCCAGCTCGAACCGGTCGAAGGGCGACCAGGACCCGTCGACGTGGAAGCCGTCGGATCGGGACAGCTGGTGCACGTACGCCAAGGACTGGGTAACCGTGAAGACCTACTGGAAGCTGACCGTCACCGAGAAGGAGAAGGTGGCGCTCGACGACATGCTGGAGACCTGCTGATGGCTTCTCCCGAAAAGAGCCTGACCACCGACATCGTCCCCGGCCCGGGCGGTGTGATGACCGACGAGGTCGGCGTGGTGACCGGCGACCTCACCCTGCGGACCGAGATCTCCGGCGGCGACGTCGTGCTGCGCGTGCAGTACAAGGACGCCGAGGAGTGGTACGCGGTTACCGGCGGCAAGGCGCCCCTCGCCGACCCGGCTGATCTGGAGGCCGTGCACAGCATCGCCGTTGGCCTGCTGAACCGACCGGGAGGCTGATCGTCTTCGGTCAATGGCACCGACGCCGGTACGGTCGTGTCGCGCTGAACGGCCACGCCGGCGCCCTGCTGATCAGCGTCCTTACCGGACCACGCAACGGATCCGTTCCGCCCTATACTCCCCGCATTCACGGGGAGGTAGGTCTCATGTCACGTTCGCAGTGGCTGACGCGCATCGGCGTCGCTCTTTTCACCACGATCGCTGTCGGTGCCGTTGGTACACCGGCATTCGCGGCCAGTACCGGCACCGCATCGGTCTCCGGCAAATCGACTGTCGTCTTCAAGGCAGGCTCCGGCAGAACCAACTCCGTCAAGATCACTCGTTCGCTACGGACGATCACCATCGACGACAAGGTCGCGGTCAAAGCCGGCAAGGGCTGCAAGCCGGTCAAGGGCGACAAGACGAAGGTCCGCTGCACCCCGTACATGACTCCCACCCTCGTCCGGGCCTATCTGGGTGACCGGAACGACGTGCTGGTCAGCACCGCCGGCACCCCACTGAAGGCCTATGGCGGCAGCGGCGACGACAAGATCACCGGAAGCTCCGGCGCGGACCGGCTCGTCGGCGACTCGGGCAATGACCAGATCTGGGGTGCCGCCGGCAACGACAGCCTCGACGGCGGCACCGGCAACGACCGCGTCAAGGGCGGCACCGGCAACGACAAGCTCTACGGCAGCGCCGGCAACGACACCGTCAACGGCGAGTCCGGCAACGACTCGCTCGATGGCGGGTCCGGCAACGACAGCATCGCCGGGTCCACCGGAAACGACAACGAGCTCGGCGGTACCGGCAACGACACCTTCGTCCAGGGCGGCAACGGCCGGGCGGACAGAGACGTGATCAGAGGCCAGGCGGGCCGCGACACGGTCAGCTACGCCACCCGTACCGGAACCGTCTGGATCTCCACCGACACGACGAAGGCCGACGACGGGGAGGCGGGTGAGCGCGACACCGTCCATCCCGACATCGAGGTCCTCGTCGGTGGCCGGGGCGCCGACTTCCTGAGGGGCGGCGGCAACGCGACCGCGTTCTACGGCGGCGACGGCAACGACCACCTGGTCGCGTCTGCCCACCACTCCCTGCTCGACGGCGGCAACGGCCGCGACCGGGTGTTCGGCGGCCAGGGCAACGACACGCTCCGCGGCGGCAATGACAACGACGAACTGATCGGCTGGTCCGGCAACGACCTGCTCGACGGCGGCAACGGCGACGACTACCTCGCCGGTGACGACCCTGATCTGGAGTCGAGCAGCGCCCGGGGCAACGATGTGCTTCGCGGCGGCCCGGGCAGCGACCGGGTCGACTACAACGGCAACAGCAAGCCGGTCACCGTCGACCTCGACGGAGCCACAGGTGATGACGGACAGGCGGGCGAGCACGACACGGTCGGTTCGGACGTCGAGCGCCTCATCGGATCTCCGCAAAGTGACGTGTTGACCGGCAACAGCGCCGCCAACCACATCGTCGGCGGCTTCGGCGACGACGTCATCCGGGGCGGCGGCGGCAACGACACGCTCTCCGGTGAGGACGGCGCCGACCGGGTCTTCGGCGAGACCGGGGACGACACGCTGCAGGGCGGCAACGGCAACGACGTACTGACCGGCGACAGCGGCAACGACAAGGAGTACGGCGACGCAGGCGACGACACGTTCCGGCAGCCGCAGGCCTCCGGTGCGGACGCCGACACGTTCGCCGGAGGCACCGGCACGGACTTCGTCGACTACTCGTACCGGACCACGAGCTCGGTGACGCTCAGCCTGAACGGCGTCAAGGGCGACGACGGCGGCGACTCGGAGGGCGACACCCTGCCCGCGGACGTCGAGGTCCTGGCCGGCTCCGCGCTGGGCGGCGACACGATTCGCGGCAGCTCCGGCAACGACACCCTCCACGGCTGCGGATTCGGGGACAAGATCTACGGCGAGGGTGGCGACGATGTCATCCATGGCGAGGGTGTCTGCTCCGCCACCGCCGAGCGGGACAGCATCGAGCCTCAGGGCAGTTACCTGGTCGGCGGCGCCGGCGATGACAAGATCACCGGTACGAAGTACTCCGACAGGTTCTTCGGCGACTACGACACCCCCTCGGACACGCCGCGTCCGGCCGGCGTCGACACGCTGATCGGCACGAGCGGCAGCAACGGCAGCGACTACGACGACGACGCCGCCGACTACCGGTACGCCAGCGGTCCGGTCATCACCGGCAACGTCCCGACCGGCAAGACCGGTGAGCGGGACAAGCTGTCCGGCATCTCGATCGTCTTCGGCTCCGAGTTCGACGACGTCCTCGCCTTGGACGCCGACTACCACTGGGTCTACGACCCGACGCTGTACGGGCTCGGCGGAGACGACGAGCTCTACGGCGGAACGGCGACCTGGCTCAACGGCGGCGACGGCACCGACCTGTGCCGTCTGAGCGAGACGTCCACAGGCGAGAAGCGGAACTGCGAGCTGTGATCATTCGGTACGGCCGGGTGGGTGCGTGTCACCCCACCCGACCGTCACCGCATGGTCCGCTGCCAGCGCCTGGCGGTCCGTCTGCTTGATTGTCCAGAACGTTGATCATTCAGGGCAGCGCAACGCATCCGTTTCGTTCTATCCTCCTCGTGGCAACCAAACGGGGAGGCTCCTTTGTCACGTTCCCAGTGGCTCACTCATGTCGGCGTCGCGCTGCTCACCACCGTCGCCATCGGTGCCACCGGCTCACCCGCCTTCGCTGCCGGCACCGGCACCGTCTCGGTCTCCGGCACGTCCCAGATCGTTTTCAAGGCCGGCTCCGGCAAGGTCAACACGCTGCGGATCAGCCGATCGGGCCGGACCGTCACCGTCAACGACGGGGTCACGCTCAAAGCCGGCAAGGGCTGCAAACAGGTCAAGAACGATCGGACGCAGGTCCGCTGCACCACCAAGAAGACCCCGGCCTTGATCACCGCGTACCTCGGTGACAAGAACGACAGCCTGACCGGCAATCTCGGCACCCCGCTCAAGGTCTACGGCGGCAGCGGCAACGACCGGTTGACCGGCGGCAGCGGCAACGACCGGATCGTCGGTGAGTCCGGCAACGACCGGGTGTACGGCGCGGCCGGCAACGACAGCCTCGACGGAGGTACCGGCAACGACCGGATCGTCGGAAACCAGGGCCATGACAAGGTGTGGGGCGGCGCCGGCGACGACAGCATCCTCGGCCACGACGGCGACGACACCCTCTACGGTGACGCCGGCAACGACGTCATCGAGGGCAGCTGGGGCACTGACAAGGTCTGGGGTGGCAGCGGCAACGACCGGCTCGGTGGCGGCGACGGCAACGACCGGCTCGACGGCGGCGCCGGCGCCGACGCGCTCACCGGCGCCAACGGCCATGACAGCCTCTACGGCAGCAGCGGCAACGACAGCATCGACGGTGGTACGGGCAACGACACGCTGCACGGCGGCGACGGCGACGACGCTTTGAAAGGCGGCACCGACCGGGACAAGGAGTACGGTGGCGCCGGCAACGACCGGTTCCTGCAGTCCAGCCTCAGCAGTGGCGACGACGACCTCTTCGTCGGCAACGCCGGCAACGACGAGGTCAGCTACGTGAGCCGGACGAATCCCGTCTACCTCAGCAACAACGGAGTGAGCCGCGACGACGGCGCCCGCCGGAACCTGAACGACAAGTGGGTGCAGGTCGAGTTCGACACCATCTCCACCGATGTGGAGAGTCTGGTCGGTGGCGCCGGCCACGACCGGATCTTCGGCGGCCGGCACGCCGACATCCTGACCGGCGGCCGGGGCAGCGACCTCCTCGACGGCGGCGACGGCAACGACGTGCTTTACGGCGGCGGGCGGACGGGTGTCCCGGATGAAGGTAACGAACTGTTCAACAACACGCTGATCGGCGGCGCCGGGGACGACAGGCTCTTCGGTGGCGCCGCGAACGACGTGCTCATCGGCGACTACAACACCCCGTCGGACATTCCCCGGCCGGTGGGGACCGACCGGCTCGACGGCGGCAGCGGCGACAACACCGTCTCCTACCAGTACGCCGGCAGCCGGGTCGCCGTCCTCGCGCTGCAGCGCGGGTCGTCGAGCGAAAACGGAGAGAAGGACGAGAACGACTACATCCGCAACGCCGGCGGGATCATCGGCTCCGGCTACGACGACGAGCTGACCGGTGGCGGCGGATACCACACCGATTTCCGCGGTGGCGCGGGGAACGACGTCATGCGGGCCCTCACCGCAGGAAGCCAGCTGATGGGCGGCACTGGCGAGGACCGGATCTACGGTGGTCCGGCCACCTCGTCCTGGGGTGACAGCCTCTACGTCGACGACCACGTGAAGGACGAGTTGATCGGCGGCACCCACTGCAACGTCTTCCCGCTCGACGAGGCCTCCGGCTGCGAGCTGGTACACCAGAACTGATCGGCGCACCCGTCCGCGGCACCGCTGGACCAGGCAGAAAGTGCGGTTCTACAGTCAGCCGCGGGTCCCCCGAAACAGGGAACCCGCGGCTGAGGTGAACTGTCAGGCCGGCGTCGCGGCCGAGCGGCGACCCGCCACGGTCTCGTCCGAGACGACCGGGAAGTGGCACGCGGTGAGGTGCGACTCCGGGTCGTCGAGACGCGTGACCAGCGGCGGCTCCTCGGTCGCGCAGATGTCCTGAGCCTTCCAGCAGCGGGTGCGGAACCGGCAGCCGGACGGCGGGTTGATCGGGCTCGGCACATCGCCGGTGAGCAGCACGCGCTCGCGCTGCGCGCGATCACGCCGGACCGGGTCCGGCACCGGGACCGCCGACATCAGGGCCACCGTGTACGGGTGACGCGGGTTCTTGTAGAGCTCGTCCCGCTCCGCGATCTCCACGACCTTGCCGAGGTACATCACGGCGACCCGGTCGGAGATGTGCCGCACCACCGAGAGGTCGTGCGCGATGAACACGTAGGTCAGGTCGAACTCGTTCTGCAGGTCTTCCAGCAGGTTGACGACCTGGGCCTGGATCGACACGTCGAGCGCCGACACCGGCTCGTCCGCCACGATCAGCTTCGGCTTGAGCGCGAGCGCCCGGGCGATGCCGATGCGCTGGCGCTGACCGCCGGAGAACTCGTGCGGGTACCGGTTGTAGTGCTCCGGGTTGAGGCCGACGAGTTCCAGCAGCTCCTGGACGGCCGTCTTGAGGCCGTTCGGAGTCGGGATGTTCTGGATCTGCAGCGGCGCCGAGATGATCGAGCCGACCGTGTGCCGCGGGTTCAGCGACGAGTACGGGTCCTGGAAGATCATCTGCACGTCCCGGCGGAGCGGGCGCATCTGCGTGACCGACTTGTGGGTGATGTCCTCACCCTCGAAGACGATCTTGCCGTCGGTCGGCTCCAGGATCCGGGTGAAGAGCCGGCCCAGCGTCGACTTGCCGCAGCCGGACTCGCCGACCAGACCCAGCGTCTCGCCGGCGCGGACGTTCAGGTCGATGCCGTCGACCGCACGCACCGCCCCGATCTGGCGCTTGAACAGCCCCTTCGTGATCGGGAAGTGCTTCTGCACCCCGGTCGCCTCGAGCAGGTTCTCGCTCATCGTTCTATTACTCCCCGCTCAGAGGTTCGGAAGCACTTCTTCCTGGAAGATCTTCGTGCGCAGGTCGGGCGGCAGGTGGCAGGCCACCCCGTGAGTCCCGCCGCTCAGGATCGGCACCTCTTTGAAGGAACGATCGCCGTTGCGACCCGCGTAGGGGCAGCGCGGGTGGAAGGCGCAGCCGTCCGGCAGATTGATCAGGCTGGGCGGCGATCCCTTGACCGGGTTGAGCCGGTCGCGCACCTCACGGTCGAGGCGGGGCATGCTTCCCAGAAGACCCCAGGTGTACGGGTGTTGCGGGCGCTGGAAGAGATCGACGGCCGGACCACGCTCGATGACCTTGCCGCCGTACATGACGAGCACCTCGTCGGCGAGCTCGGCCACCACGCCGAGGTCATGCGTAATCATGATGACCGCGGAGCCGAACTCCTCCTGCAGGTCCCGGATCAGGTCCAGGATCTGCGCCTGCACGGTCACGTCGAGAGCCGTGGTCGGCTCATCGGCGATCAGCAGCTTCGGGTCGTTGACGAGCGCCATCGCGATCATCGCGCGCTGGCGCATACCGCCGGAGAACTGGTGCGCGTAGTCGTGGAAGCGCCGCTCCGGCTGCGGGATGCCGACCCGGGCCAGCATGTCGATGGCGCGCTCGCGGGCGGCCTTCTTGTTCACGCCGGGGTGATGCACCCGGTACGCCTCGACGATCTGCGACCCGACCGTGAAGTACGGGTGCATCGCGCTCAGCGGGTCCTGGAAGATCATCGCCATCTTGCCGCCGCGCAGCCCGCGGACCTCTTCGTCAGTGGCGGTGACCAGCTCCTTGTCGTCGAGCCAGATCTCCCCGGTCACCTTCGCGTTGCTGCGGGTGCGGTGCAGGCCCAGGACGGCGAGCGAGGTCACGCTCTTGCCGGAGCCGGACTCGCCCACGATGCCGAGCGTCTGGCCGGCCTTGAGCGAGAAGGTCGACCCGGAGACGGCCTGCACGATGCCGTCGTCCGTCTCGAAGCGAACCGTGAGGTCCTTGACCTCGAGGAACGGGCGGTCAGTAGCCGAACTGGCGGACATGTACCTCTCCCTCAGCTCAGCCGCACGCGCGGGTCGATGACGCCGTAGACCAGGTCCACGATCAGGTTGGCGAAGACGATGAAGAACGCGGCGATCATGGTGACGCCGAGGATGACCGGCAGGTCGTTGGCCCGGATCGCCGTGAGCGCCTGGTAACCGAGGCCACGCAGGTTGAAGACGGCCTCGGTGAGGACCGCGCCGCCGAGCAGCGCGCCGAGGTCGAGGCCGAAGACCGTGACGATCGGGGTGAGGCCGGATCGCAGGCCGTGCTTGCCGATGACAGTCCGCTCGCGCAGGCCCTTGGCCCGGGCGGTGCGGATGTAGTCCTCGCCCAGGGTCTCCAGCATGTTCGCCCGGGTGAGACGGGCGTAGGTGGCGGAGAAGAGGAAGGCCAGCGTGATCCAGGGGAGCAGCAGGCTCACGAACCAGTCGGCGGGGCTCTCCAGGAACGGCACGTAGTTACTTGGGGGTAACCATTCCAGCCAGTAGATGAAGACCGCCGAAGCGAGCAGGCCGGTGAAGTAGATGGGCAGCGAGACGCCGGCCAGCGCGCCCGTCATCACCGCCCGGTCCAGCAGGCTACCTCTTCGCAGCGCCGAGATGACGCCGGTGGAGATACCCATGATCAGCCACAGGATCGCCGCGCCGATGGCCAGCGACAGCGTCACCGGCAGCTCGTCGAGCAGCAGCGGCGTGACTTCCTGGTCAGTCTTGAACGAGTAACCGAGGCAGGGGGCAGGGCAGTGCGTGACGTCCGGCCCGTTGGCGTAGTCCCGGCCGACCACGAGGCCCTTCAGGAACTTGCCGTACTGCACCAGGATCGGGTCGGCGAGACCCATCTTCGTGCGGATGCCCTCGATCGACGCCGCATCGGCGGTCTTGCCGATGTAGAGCAACGCGGGGTCATTGCCAGTGATCTTGGGGACCCCGAAGAAGATCCCGAAGGTCACGAGCGTGACCACCAGAAGCGTAATGACGGCGTTGATCAACCGCCGGATGATGTAAGCCAGCACGTCGTTCGGCCGAAGGACGGGCGGGTACCGGTCTTGCGAACCGATACCCGCCCGCCGCGGGCGGCCTTCACCAACCCTTCGAATTACCCGTTGCCGCTAGAGGGCTGTTTGCCGAGGCTTACTTGCCGTCGCTGACGCCGACGGCCTGGAAGTCGACCATGCCGAACGCGTCGTGGATGTAGACGTTCGTCAGCCGCGGGTTGCGGTAGTTGAGCGCCTTGTCGACCACGAACGGCAGGTAGTACGCGCCTTCCATGATCTTGTGGTTGATCTGGCTGTAGATCTCCGCGGCCTTGGTCGCGTCGGTCTCGCCGGCAGCGTCGTCGAACAGCTTGTCGATCGCCGGGTCCTTGATCTCAGCAAGGTTGTAGTTGCCGTTGTCCGGGATGAAGCGGCTGTCCGCCAGCGGCTGCATGTAACCGGAACCGGTCGGGTAGTCGGCACCCCAACCGCCGATGATGATGCCGTAGCCCTTGCGCTTCACGTTGTCGGGCGCGCCGGTGATGGACGGCTGCTGGGCACCGTCGTACTGCTCGATCTTGGCGTTGATGCCGACGACCTTCAGAGCGGCCTGGAGGGCCTCGGAGGTCTTGACCTCGGCCTCACGGTTGTTGCGAACCGCGATGATCGTGTCGAAACCGTTCGGCTTGCCACAGGCGGCGAGGGCCTTCTTGGCCTCGTCGACCTGGGCCTTGCCCTGGAGGCGGTTGAACGGGTCGTACTTGGCGTCCGAGCCGGCGATGTTCGGCGGAAGCATGCTGGTGCCGATGTCGCCACCCGCGATCGGGCCGCCACGAGCCGTCTGGAGCGTGGTCGGGTCGGCGGCGTAGATCACGGCCTTGCGGCACTCGATGTTGTCGAGCGGCGCGACCGAGGTCGCCAGACCCGCGTACCGGAGGAAGCCGGTGGTCGGGGTGTCGGCGTTCGCCTTCATGTTCGGGTCGGTGAGGACCTTGGTCCGGGCCGACGCCTGCACACCGGTCTGGCCGACGTCGAGGTCCGCGGTGCCGGCCAGCAGGCGGGCGTCCAGGTCCTCGGCGTTGGTAGTGATGGTCAGGTTGATCGCATCCGGCAGAGCCTTGCGGATCGGGTCGGTGGCCTGGTCCCAGTTCGGGTTACGGACCCAGCTCACGGACTTGCCGGGCTGGATGCCACCCTCCTTGAACATGTACGGGCCGGAGGCGGCGGGCGCCGAGCCGTACTGCGCGCCGGTGTCCCGCTTCTGCGGCACCGGGCCGGAGCCGGGCATCGCGAGCAGGTAGATGAAGTCCGAGGAGGGCTTCTGCAGCTTGAAGGTGATCGTCGAGTCGTCCGGCGTGGTGACCGACTTCAGACCCAGCTTGTTCGGGTCGGTGTCCTTGTACGGTCCGGGGTAGTTCTGACCCTGGTCCAGCAGACCGGGCAGGTAGACCGGACCACCGTTGATGGCGTCCGAGGCCCAGACCCGCTCAATGCCGTACTTCACGTCCTTCGACGTGATCGGGGCACCGTCGTCCCACTTCAGGCCGCTGCGCAGCTTGAAGGTGTAGGTGAGCTTGTCGTCGCTGATGGTCGGCAGCGCCTCAGCGAGGTCGGGCTGGAGCTCCAGGCCGGCCTTGCCCGGGACGGCCGAGTACTCGACCAGCTTGCGGGTGTAGAGGCGGTTGAGGTTCCAGACGAACGCGTAGTAGCCACGCGCCGGGTCCCACGAGTCCGCGTCCTGCGAGGTCCACAGGTTCAGCGTGCCGCCCTTGGTCGTCGACGGGTTGACGACGTCGGTGATCGCGGCGTTGTACGCGGCCTTGCCGCCGGAGCTGCTGCTGCCCTTGTCGTCGCTGTCCGAGCCACCACCGCACGCGGCGGTGGTCAGCCCCAGCACGACAGCGACACCGGCTGCCGCTGCCGCCCTTGTCTTTCGAGACACCGTTTCTCCTACCTCCTCGAACAGCGGAGCCGTACGGTCCGCCAAACATGCGATGTTCTTGAACAACCCCTGTGTCAGCGGGCCTTCGGGTCGAGCGCGTCGCGCAGGCCGTCACCGAAGAGGTTGAAGGCCAGCACCGTAATGAAGATCATTCCGCCCGGGATGATCATGAACATGGGATCGATCTGGTAGAAGTTCACGGCGTCCGAGAGCATGCCGCCCCAGGAAGGCCAGGGCGGCGGGATACCAACGCCGAGGAAGCTGAGTGCGGCTTCGGTGAGGATGTTGGTCGGGATGATCAGCGTCGTGTAGACGAGGATCGGCGCCGCCAGGTTCGGCAGCAGCTCACGGAAGAGGATGCGGGGTGAGCGGGCGCCCATGGCCCGAGCCGCCTCGACGAACTCCCGCTCGCGCAGGGAGAGCGTCTGACCGCGAACGATCCGGCCGATGTAGGGCCAGCCGAAGAAGCCGATCACCATGATCAGCACGCTCACGCGCGACCAGCGGGTACCCAGTCCGAGGAACTCCTGCGGGAGCACGGAGACCAACGCGATCGAGAAGAGCAGCTGGGGGAACGCGAGAAGGAAGTCCATCACCCGGCTGATCACCGAGTCGACCCAGCCACCGAGGAAACCCGCCGCCGTGCCGAACAGCACCCCGAGGATCGTCGAGAGGAACGCCGACAGGAACGCCACCGTCAGCGACGTCTGAGCGCCGTAGACGATGCGGCTGAAGATGTCCCGCCCGGTCGTCGGCTCGACGCCGAGAAGGAAGTCCTTGGTGATGCCGCCCCAGGGGTGGATCGGCGTGCCGAGCGTCTTATCGATCTCATCCCCGTGCCACTCGTCGATCGGATAACCGAAGAGCCTGGTCAGCAATGGGGCGAGAATCGCGATGAGGATGAGGAAGAGGACGACGCAGGCGCCACCGATGGCGACCTTGTCCTTCTTCAGACGCCGCCAAGCGATCTGCTTGAGCGAACGGCCGGCGATCGCTTTCTCGCCGGGGCCTCGTACCTCAGCCGCGTCGGCTGTCGGCGGCGTCGTCTCATCGACGATCGACGCTTCTGGGCCAAGCGACATCTATTCGCCGGTCCTCTCCCAGTCGCCGCGCGACGGGAGTCCACAGCCACGGTTCGAGGACACACGGAACATCCCCCGAGCGGTGACGATGGCCCACGTAGCTAACGGCAACCGATCGGTTATCGCATGCCTCGAGTGCCGAACCCTCGCTGCGCCGACCGAGATCAGATCGACACCGCGAGAGCACTCGACGGCGGGTGTGGCCGCCATCGAGAGGAACATTCACCTAGTGAGTGCTCCGGGTCAAGTTCACGGACGGCACGCGGACGCTTCCGTGTCTCCCTCGTGATGTCCCTGTGACCTAGACGTTGAACCAAACGGAAATTACCTCGTCCACGGCCGTTAAGGAGCGAATCGGACGCAACCGGTCGCAAGGCGTTACAGCCGCGTTACGAGACGTAGACTCAGATCGCTCGACGGCCCTCGAAGGCCCGGCCGAGGGTGATCTCATCGGCGTACTCTAGATCGCCGCCGACCGGCAGACCGCTCGCCAGACGGGTCACGGCGATGCCCATCGGCTTCACCAGAAGGCCGAGATAGGTCGCGGTGGCCTCACCCTCCGTGTTCGGGTCGGTCGCCAGGATCAGCTCCTTGACCTCACCCGTCCCGAGCCGGATCAACAGCTCGCGGATCTTCAGGTTGTCCGGGCCGACGCCCTCGAGCGGATTGATCGCACCACCGAGAACGTGGTACCGCCCGCGGAACTCGCCGGTCCGCTCGATCGCGACGACGTCCTTCGGCTCCTCCACCACGCAGAGCACCTCGTTGGTGCGGCGGGTGTCCCGGCAGACCCGGCACTGATCAGACTCGGCCACGTTGAAACAGGTCGTGCAGAACCGCACCAGCTCCTTGACCTTGCGCAGAGCGCCGGCCAGCCGGTTCACGTCCGCCGGGTCGGCGGAGAGGATGTGGAACGCGATGCGCTGAGCCGACTTCGGGCCAACACCCGGAAGCCGGCCCAGCTCATCGATCAGGTCCTGGATGGCACCTTCGTACACGGATCAGAACCCCGGCAGGGAGAAGCCACCGGTCGCCGGTCCCATCTTCGACTCGGCCAGCTCGCGCTGCGCCTCAGCGGCGTTGTGGATCGCCGCCAGCAGAAGATCCTCCAGCGTCTCGACGTCGTCGGCGTCCACCGCCTTCGGGTCGATCTTGACGGCCTTGAACTCGCCGAGACCGGTGATCGTCACGGTCACCAGCCCGCCGCCGGCGGTGCCGGTCAGCTCCGCCTCAGCCAGCTCGGCCTGCGCCTGCGCGACCTGCTGCTGCATCTTCTGCGCCTGCTTCATGATCTGCTGCATGTTCGGCTGTCCACCGGGGCGCATGGCACCGCTCCTCAATCTTCGTTTCCCTAACCGCCATCGATGACCCACGGCGGCCGAAAGTTACCGCCGCCAGACTAGCTGGATCAGGCGGTCCTGCTTCGCTCCATGTAACCGGTGAGCTCCGGCCCGAACCACGCCCGGGTCAGAGCTCGCCGATCTTCTCAGCGCCGAACGCGTCCCGGAGCAGCTGCATGGCGAGCTCCTCGCCGCTCTGCCGGGCCGTCTTCTCGTCCAGCACGTCGTCAAGCGGCTCGTCACCGGGGTCGAAGCCCTCGATGGCGGCGGCGCCCGCCGCGGGCAGGCCGTCGAACTCGGGATCGTAGGGCGCCTCCTCCGTCGGCGTCCCGTCCGACCAGGCGGCCCCGCCACCGGCCCGGCCGGCCGCCGGCCCAGCGGCGGCGGCACTCGCCGCCCGAGCCGCAGCCAGGCCACCCCCGACCGCACCGCCACCGGCGCTCGCCGCGCGGGGCGCCGCCGGACCGCCGCCGGGTGCTCCCGCCCCGCCGGGGGCGCCGGCTGCCGGGCTGCCCTGCGGGCGGGCCGCTGCGGCGTTACGAGCATTCGCGGCGGCAGCGCGCGCGGCTTCCATAGCTGCGGACCGAGCAGGGACCGCCTTCGCCGCAGAAGGCGGGCTCGCCGGAGCGGCCGGGTTCACCCGAGCAGGCTGGTGCCCCGGAACGGGCGCGCTCGGTGCGGCCGGCGCGCCCCCTGCCGCCGACGGGCTCACCGGGGCAGGCGGGTTAACCGCGGGCGGCGTGGACAGGTTCGCCGGAGCGTGCGCGCTGCCCGAGGCATCCGCGTTCGCCGGAGCATGTGCGCCGCTCGAGGCATCCGGGTTCGCCGAAGCATGTGCGCTGCCCGAGGTATACGCGTTCGCCGGAGCATGTGCGCTGCCCGAAGCATCCGGGTGCGCCGGCGTGGTCACCGGAGCCGGAGCAGCAGCGACCGGCTCTGCCGCCTGGGGCGGGCTCGCCGGCGGCCGGCCGGCGGCACCGGGCTTGACCGGCTCGGGCCAGTCGTCGTCGGCCGCGATCGGCTCTGCCGCCCGCGGAGCTGCGCTACCCGGGCGGACAGGCTCCGGCCAGTCGGTGTCGCCCTCGTCGGACACCTGTTCCGAGGCCGCGGTGGCCTGAGCGGGACGGGCCGGGGTGGCGGCGGCCGGAGCGGGACGGGCCGGGGCCGCGGTGTCTGGAGCGGGACGGGCCGGGGCCGGCCATTCGTCGTCGGAGTCCGGTGACGACGGGCGCTGCGGCCGGGAGGGGCGTGACTCGGTCCGGCCGGTGTTGCGCTCCGGAGCCGTGGACGACGCCACCGCCGCGGGTTGCGCCGGCCGGCCGGGAGTCGCGGACGACGGACGGCGGTTCGGTGACTGGTCCCGGCTCCCGGGGGTGGCGGCCCGCGCCGGCGAGGCCTCGCCGACCTCGCAGCGGATCTGCCACTGCCCGCCGAGTGCCCGCCCGAACGCCTCGGTGATCACGCCCTGATAGCCGGTGACCAGCCGCTCCGCATATTTCGGGTTCGGAGCGCCGAACACCACCGTGTCACCCTCGACGGCGCGCAGGTCGATTCCGCTCTTCTGCATCACGCCGACTTTTTCGTGCGAGCGGCCGAGCTCCAGCCAGGCGGCACGGACATCCTCCAGCCGGTCGACGGGAGGTGCGGCGGGCGCGGGCTCGGCCGGCTCGTCATCCCACGGGGGCGGTTCCTCGTCGTAGCCACCGTCGGCGACCGCGTTCCAATCCGGCGCCCCCGGTGCCGCAGAAACCGGCGCCACAGAAACTGGCGCTGCAGAGACAGGCGCTGCAGAGACAGGCGCGGGCGAGACCGGTACAGCTGAGACCGGAGCCGCCGAAACCGGCGCCGCTGCCACCGGAGCCGGGGAGACCGGTGCGGCCGCACGAGAGGCCGCACCCGCAGGCCGCCCCTTCGCAGCAGCAGCCGCCGCCGCCGCGGCAGCAGCTTTCGCCGCAGCCTTGCCACCGCCGAGAGCGCCACCCCCGCCGAGCCCCGCATCACCACCGGAGCCGACATCGCCCACGCCGCCGGCGCCCTGCACCGTCGAGGAAGCCCGGGACGTCTCGTCACCGGAGTCGGCGGGAGTGGGCTCACCCCGTACCCCAAGGGGGGAAGACCCTCGCTCCAGACGCTCCAGGCGCTGCAGGAGCGCGGTCGAGGAGTCGTCGGCGCCGGGGAGCAGCATCCGGGCGGTGATCAGCTCGAGCAGCAGGCGGGGCGCGGTGGTGCCACGCATCTCGACGAGGCCGTTGTGCACGATGTCGGCGGACCGGGACAGTGTCGCCGGGCCGAGCTTGGTGACCTGACCGGCCATCGCTTCGAGCTGGTCGGCAGGGCCGTCGATCAGGCCTTTCGAAACCGCGTCGGGGACCTGCTGCAGGACGATCAGGTCGCGGAAGCGCTCCAGCAGGTCGGAGGCGAAGCGGCGCGGGTCGTGGCCGGCCTCGGCGACCCGGTCGATCGTGGCGTAGGCGGCCGCGCCGTCGGCTGCGGCGATCGCCTCGCACATCTCGTCGATCAGGGCGACGTCGGTGACACCGAGCAGGGCGACGGCCCGCGAGTAGGAGACGCCATCCGGCCCGGAGCCGGCGATCAGCTGGTCGAGGATCGACAGGGTGTCTCGCGCGCTGCCGCCACCGGCCCGCACCACCAGCGGGAACACCGCCGGGTCGACGGTGACGCCCTCGGCCTCGCAGAGCTGCTGAAGGTACGGCCGGAGGGTCGCCGGCGGAATCAGCCGGAACGGGTAGTGATGTGTCCGCGAGCGGATCGTGCCGAGAACCTTGTCCGGCTCGGTGGTCGCGAAGATGAACTTCACGAAGTCCGGCGGCTCCTCGACGAGCTTGAGCAGCGCGTTGAAGCCGGCCGACGAGACCATGTGCGCCTCGTCGATCACATAGATCTTGTAGCGGCTGCTGGCCGGCGCGAAGAACGCCTTCTCCCGGATCTCACGGGCGTCGTCGACACCACCGTGGCTGGCCGCGTCGATCTCGATGACGTCGATCGAGCCGCCGCCGTCGTTCGCCAGCGACTTGCAGGAGGCGCAGACACCGCACGGGTCGGGGGTGGGCCCCTGCTCACAGTTGAGCGAGCGGGCCAGGATGCGGGCGCTCGAGGTCTTGCCGCAGCCACGGGGGCCGGAGAAGAGGTACGCATGGTTGAGCCGCCCGCTCCGCAGCGCCTGCGACAGCGGCTCGGTGACGTGCTCCTGGCCGATCACCTCGGCGAACGTCCGCGGACGGTATTTCCGATAGAGGGCGAGCGCCACTCCTGCCACCTCCTGACGACCGCGCCATTGTCCGTCGAGGGTCTGACAAGAACCAAACAACGTGCCCCAGGGAATGAAAGGACCCCCCGTGCACCCGTCAGAGCCCGCTTATCCTTGCTGCCTTCCGGCCCTGGGGAGGTTCACGAGATACACGCCGCACGAGGGGCTGGTGTGAAGCCTACCCGCCCCCGTCACCGGTGTTGCGCCGACCCCCGTGCGTGTGTCGCCGCACAGACCTCTGTACTCTGGCGCACGGAGGATTCGCCTAGAGGCCTAGGGCGCACGCTTGGAAAGCGTGTTGGGTTAACACCCTCACGAGTTCGAATCTCGTATCCTCCGCCAGCCCTACCAGGGCGAACACTGAAGGCCGGACCCCCAGGGTTCGGCCTTCATGCTGTTCGCGCCTCAGTTGCCGTCTCGGTCGGGCCGACGGCGGCCCGCCCCGGCTCCGTCACCTACCTCCCTCTGCCGAGCTCCACCGAAGGTCGCTCAACAGCGCGCGGTTGCAGTCGCCGCTGACTGACGGGCGGTCTCGTACCGCTTCAGTTGAGCCGTGTGTGATCCCGCTCGAAGAACGTTTCAAAGGCACATGGCGGATGCTCCGGCGCCTTCGTTGCCAACTCAACGGCACCCGAGACCGGTTCCGCGAGTTCGCACTAGCTCGCCCGACGACCAGACCATCCTCGGCGTCAGCGGAAGCTCGAATATTTAACAATCATCCACAGCGCTGCCGAATTTTAACATGTGTCCCGTCTCCGACAAACGACACGTTCAGACGCGTATTGATATTCTTCGACAAATCTTGCTACTGTCGTATCGATCTTGGCGATTGGAACAAATTCACTGGGGGGATGCATTGAAGCGCACAAGGAAGGCCGTCACCAATGTGCTGATTGCGGCACTGACAGCATCGGCTATCGCGATTTTCGCCGACGCATCCGCTGCGCACGCAGGGCCGGATGACCCGGGAACGGGCGGACCGGGGAGCGGAGGTCAGCCGACAGCACCGCCATCTGCAGTGGTCCCGGAGGTCATCGGGAATGACAGTGACGGTAATCCGGTCTACTCGACGGGCGGCAATGGGATCGTTGATCCCGCGGAGGATTCGGATAGCCTTTCCGACGAACCGTTCGCCGAGGTGCCTGAAACTGAAGGAAAGCCGGACGCCACGACGCAGGGCACCGGCGAGACCTGCCCGGCGAAGACTACGGGCACGGTCAGGAACATCCCGAACAGCCTAAAGGTGGACTGGGCCGACTCGGTCATCAACCGGACGAGCGGCAAGGTGTCTTACACCGTCAAGGCCGAAACCAGCAAGAAATTCACATGGAGCGTGGGAGCTTCAGTGTCCGGCGAAGGCAAACTTTGGATCTTCGCCAAGGTATCCGCGACCATCAACGGCAACATCGCGCACGAAAAAAGCACCATCTACGGCAGCAGCATTACGGTAGAGGTGCCGGCACACAAAACGATGAAAGCCGATCGCGGGATGTGGCAGGAGAAATTCAGCTACAAGTATAAGACGACCACCAAAAATTGCTCCTGGAAGAGCGGATCGGGTACCGGCTGGGCGCCCTACCGTCAGGCCTGGCACGTCTACAGCTAAACGCTACTAGCTCTCCGCTTGAAAGATCTCTGGGCGTCCGGCCTATTGGCCGGACGCCCAGAGAATTTCGCCATCCAATCAGAAAATGAACAGGAATAGCTATGCCGAAACTTGGCTCACGCCTTGCAATTGCAGCGCTGGCAGGCGCTACCGCAATCTTTGTCATGACAGCATGCGACTCGCAGGCAGAGAAATCGGCATCTCCAACACCGTCATCGGACGGTACTGCGCTGGACACGGCTGTGCCTAGCAGCTCGACGCTGCATCCGGATGCGACGCAATCGTTGCGCCCTCCGCTTGAGACCGCAGCGGCTGACGAAGTTCTCGTACGGCCCATGAGCGGCTCCGGTTCGGCTCAGACTCCGCCCTTCCAAGTCGACGAGAAGCTGTTCACGGTCCGTATCGCGTGCATCGGCGGCGGAGAGCTCCAGTTGTTCCAGGGCGAGGAGAAGGTGGAGGTGTCTTGCGACGGATCCACCCGCCGCGTTCATGTCAATACCGACGCGAAGGAAGAGCGGGTGCCGATCACGGCGTCTGCAAAGCAAGAGTGGACCGTGTCAATCGTCGTCACTAAGGACTTCTCCACGGCGGGCGCTACTCCCACCGCGGACCCATCGGCATCGGCCCTGGGCTAGATTTCGCCGGATTGACAAGCCCTCTGGATCATAGGAGAAGCCGGACCCGTCCAGTCCGGCTCGCCGATACCGGCATTCACTGCCTGGTCCGCACCGAGCTGGGCGCCCGGCTCCACCCGATCACCGGTGTCTACGCCCGGTGCAGAAGGCCGGACCCGTCGGGTCCGGCCTTTTCGCTGCTCCGGCCGGCGGTGGCACCCGCTGCGGAAGGTCATCGCGCGGTCTCGTATCGTTCTGGTTGAAAACAGTGCAGGCGAGGGCCGGCTCCCGATCGGAGCCGGCCCTCGTCGTCTGTTACTTGATCTTCAGTGCCTTCGAGGTGGCCTTGCCGTCGTAGTGGCCGGCCCGTTTGGCGGTCACCGTCACGGTCAGCTTCTTGCCCTTCCAGGACTTCTTGAGCTTCACCTTCGACCCGGTGCCGACCACCTTGCCGTCGACCCGCCACACGTACTTGTAGGAGGTCGCCGACGGCGACCAGGCGCCCACCTTGACCTTCACCGTCTTGCCGGCCTTGACCGTGCCCGAGATCGACGGCTTCTTGGTGGCCTTCGGCACCACGCCGTAGCCGACCGTCACCGCCGCCGAGGAGCTCGCGGTGTCGGTGTGCCCGGCGGCCCGCGCGGTGACGATCACGGCGATGCGCTTCCCGCGCAGAGAGGCCGGGATCGTGTACGCGGAACCGGTCGCCCCCTTGATCGCCACCCCGTCAGCGGTCCACTGGTAGCGGACCGACGCCGGTTTGACGCTCCACGTCCCCGTGGTCGCCCGCACCCGGAGCCCGACCGCAGCCTTCCCGACGACCGACGGCTTCGCCTTGACGACGATTTTCGGCATCGGCAGCACGTTGACCAGGTTGTTCAGCTGGGCGGTCCGGCTCGCCGAGGAGTAGGAGGCGCCCACGATGTTCCACTTGCCGGGTGCCGCCTTCGCGAAGTCGGCCTCCACGGTCATCCGGTACCGGTTGGCCGACACCGATCGCACGGTGCCCGGGATCGAGGCATGGCCGGCGCGGGTCAGCCGTACCGTGTCGCCGGTGTGCAGCGACGTTCCGGCGATCTCGAAGGTCGCCTTGCGCCCGGCGGTCACGTTGATCTGCTCGGCCGGGTGGAGCGAGTAGGTGTTGCCGTCGCACAGCCCGGTGGCGCACGAGGCCTGAACCGTGAAGGGGACCGGCGCGGTGGCGTCGGCCGTCACGGCGATCACCGCGGCGCCCCTGGTCTGACCGGAGGCGAACCGGGGCGTGCAGCTGTAGCCGTCGCGGGGGTCGTACGCGTAGTCGCACGGCAGGGCGGTTCCGTCGGGGCTGAGCATCAAGGCTGCCGGCAGAACAGCCGCCGAGCTCTGCACGCTGACCCGGAACCGGTCACCCGGGCGCACCGGCAGCACCTGGCACCAGGCCCGCCGGGCCGGGGTCAGCGTCCCGGTGACCGGCCCGAATCCGTAGGCGACCGACGCTGGGCTGTCCGCACAACCCGGGGCGTCGCTCAACCCGCTGCCCAGGCTCCAGCTGTCGAACTCATAGGAGACCGGGTACGCGGCGGTCACGAAGAACACGTCCGCGCCGACCTGGCAGGACATGCACGCGACAAGCCGGTCGTCGGTGTCGAAGTACCGCACCACCGCACCCCCGCGCGTGGACCCAGGAGAGGTCGTTGCGATAGCAGTGGATCTCACCGAGCCGGAGGCTTCCGCGGGTCGCCACGCCACCGAAGTCCGTGGAGGCCCGCTTCCCGCAGTTCGTTCCGCTCGCGTCGACCCTGGCGGTCAGGTATTTCCCGCCGCCGGCCGACTGGGACCGGACCACCACGGTGTACGGCCCGGTCTCCGGCAACTGGCAGCCGGCCAGCGGCGCCGGCGACCATGACGCGGCGCCGCAGACGGGCGCGCCGTTCGGCCCGAGCACCCGCAGGCTGGCGAACGCGTCATCCGCGCCGGATCGGCTGACCGAGATGATCTCCCGCGGTGTGTGGCCGGCGGCGGTGAAACAGGCGATGAAGTCGTCGCCGGTGAACGCGACGGATGCGCCCCGCGGGTCGCCGAAGTCGCCGGCCGGCAGTTCCGGGCATCCGGTCGAGCCGGTGACCCGCTGCAGCGCGAACACGTAGCCGCCGCTGCGCCGTCCCTCCGGCATCATCGTTATCAGCCGCTCGCCGCCGCTCAGCGCGCAGCCGGAGGTGATCAGGGTCCGGCAGCCCACCGTCCCCGAGGGCTGGACCAGATCGAAATACGGCCAGGCGTTCCGCTCGTTCTCCGGCAGCGCGGCCTGGTAGGTGCCGGCGCCGCCGGCGACCTCCAGACAGTTGACCTGGCCTGCCGTATCGATGGTCTGCCGGGTCTGCGCCTCGGTGTAGCCGCGGCCTGCGGCCGGCACGCATCCGCCGCCCTGAAGCGGGACGAAGGTCGTCGCGAACGCCGTCGTGACGTCGGCGACAAGGGTGTACGTCCCGGTTGCCAGGTCGCACCAGAGCCGCGAGCAGATCGGCTCGCCGTCGCCGTCGTAGACCTGGAGATCCTGCGGGACGTTCCTCTCGTCGACCGCCTGGACCATATGCCGTCCGGCCGTCTCGACGACGAGCCGGCGGCAGTCACCGCCGCCGAGGGGACCGGCCGGCGCGGCGCCGAAGGCCCCGGGTGTCACCTCCGGGCAGGTCGCCGGATCGATCGCGGCCGGAAGACCGGCGAGGACCGCCGGAGCCGCGGGCGCCGCCGATGCGGGCAGCGGAACCCCGGAGACGGCGACCGCCAAGGCGGCGCTGATTGATATGAGCCATCGCCTCACGGCATCCCCCGCGCGTGCAGTCCACATAGCGCGGAGATCATCTCATCGACATGAACGGCTACCTATATGCATTCCATCATTCGGGAAGTGGCAGCACAGAGATAGGAACGGCCCCGTATCGACCTAGAGTTGTGCGGCCGCTATCGCGTCCTCAACCTCGGGAAAAATCGCGAAATAGCGACCGAGGCCGACGGTCTCCAGCAACTGAGCCAGGAACGGGTCGGCGCCGGCGAAGCTCAGCCACCCGCCCCGCGCCGCGATCACCTGCTTGCTGGTGATGAAGGCGCTCAATCCGACCGAATCGCAGAATTTGAGGGCGGTGAGGTCCACGACGATCCTCGGCACCGGGCGCTCCAGCAGATCGGCGAGCGCGGTGTAGAGCCGGGCCGCCGTGTCGGCATCAAGTTCGCCGCACAGCTGGAGTACCGCTACGTCGGACCGGTGCTCGATGACAATGGCGCGCATGAAATCTACGCTAGATCGACAGCTTCCCGACACATCGGACAAGACGTGCGTCTGTCTTCCCCCTCGAGAACAACACAAACGCCACCGAGAACAACACAAACGGGCCGGACCCCACAGGGTCCGACCCGTTCGAAAGGCTGAGCCGGAACAGTCAAGCAAAAGCGGCACAGCCCGGGAGGCTCCTGGCGCGCCTCTTACAACTCGCGCCACTGCCAGCGTGGACCACGCCACGCGTCGGCCAGGATCATCGCTGACGCCCGGCCGGGACACTGCTGCACCTTGGACTTCCCCTCGGGGCCGCCCAGTTGGGCCTCGACCTCCCACGTCTCACCGTCGGTCCGGATGTAGACGTCGCGACGCTGGAGACGGAGATCGCCATTCCACCAGTGATGCTGAACTCTCACGTGTCAAATCTAGGACAGACATCGAAGCATCTGCGTGGGGCAATCCGCCGAAAGTTCCTCGCCGCCCGGTCGGAACCACATTGTCTGATCCGGTGGATTTGGTCCGCGTGACTTGCGCTACTACCTACATCGCAGGGCCGTCCAAGATTCACTACAGAACGTGATTGCGTGGTTGACCTGCAGCGAAACACCCGCGTTACACAGACCAGCACTGATCATGGAGAACGCCCGAACGTACGAGCCGGCGATCACATGGACGGGGGATGCCCGTCAAGGCCACGCAGCGTAACAGATCGGCGAAGAAAAACAGAGAGCCCGGTCCGTGTCGGACCGGGCTCCTCCGTTGGCGGTGGCGGCGGGATTTGAACCCGCGGAGGGCGTAAACCCTCACACGCTTTCGAGGCGTGCTCCTTAGGCCACTCGGACACACCACCGGGAAGTACTTTACGGGACGCATGAAGGAGCTTGAAGCCGGGTCACCCATAACCCTGCGGCACCGCGCTGAACTGGCAAGATCGACGCTATGGACAAGCGAATCGGAGAGACCTCATGAGCGTGCACATCGGCGGCAAGCCGGGCGACATCGCCGAGCGGGTGCTGCTGCCCGGCGACCCGATGCGGGCCAAGTGGATCGCCGAGACGTTCCTGGAGGACGCGGTCTGTTACACCCAGGTCCGCGGGATGCTCGGCTTCACGGGCACCTGGAAGGGCGAACGCGTCTCGGTGCAGGGCTCCGGCATGGGCATGCCGTCGGCCTCGATCTACACCCACGAGCTGATCAACGAGTACGGCGTGAAGTCCGTGATCCGGATCGGCTCCTGCGGCGCCCTCGCCGACGACCTGAACCTCGGTGACGTGATCGCCGCGATCGGCTCGTCGACCGACTCCAACATGAACCGGTACCGCTTCGAGGGCGTCGTCGACTACGCGCCGGTGGCGGACTTCGGACTGCTGCGCACCGCCGTGGAGAAGGGCGAAGCGGCGGGCATCCCGATCCGGGTCGGTCAGATCCTGGCCGCCGACACCTTCTACAACGACCGCCCGGATATCACCGACCGGCTCGCCGACTACGGCATCCTCGCGGTCGAGATGGAGTCCGCCGCGATCTACACGATCGCCGCCCGCTACAAGGCGAAGGCGCTGACCATCCTCACCGTCAGCGACCACATCAAGCGCGGCGAGGCGATGGACTCCGCACAGCGCGAGCAGGGCTTCAGCAACATGGTCAAAATCGGTCTCGACACGGCCATCGCGGGCGCTTAGGCGCCGGCTGGGCGGCCGGTCACCCTTCACCCTCCGAGGGTACGGTCACCGGCCGCCCCTTCCGACCGGAAGAACTCGCGCAGCAGGGCGGCGCACTCGTCCTCCAGCACACCCGAGTACACCTCGGGACGATGGTTGAGCCGCCGGTCCCGGACCACGTCCCAGAGCGAGCCGACCGCGCCGGTCTTCGGCTCCCAGGCGCCGAAGACCACCGTCCCCACCCGGGCCAGCACCAGCGCGCCTGCGCACATGGTGCACGGCTCCAACGTCACCACCAGGGCGCAGCCGTCCAGCCGCCAGGAGCCGAGCCGAGCCGCAGCCTGCCGCAGCACCAGCACCTCGGCGTGTGCGGTCGGGTCGCCGGAGAGCTCCCGTTCGTTGCCGGCCGCCGCCAGTTCGGTCCCGTCCGGGCCGAGCAGCACCGCCCCGACCGGCACGTCCGCCGGGGAGGCGGACGCGACGGCGAGCGCGCGCCGCATCCACTCCTCGTGCTGTGCGCGACGGTTCACGCCTCGCGCAACTCCTCCATCTCGTCACCGCACCCGATCTTCTGACAGATCTCCGCGGTCACGTCGGACGGCAGCATCCCCTCCATGCCGCAGAGCGCCAGCAGCCGCTGCGCGTTCACGCCCAGGTCACCGAGCAGCTCCGCGTCACCGATCGGGTCGGCGTCCGGCTCCGCCGCCGGCCGCTCCTCGTCGTCGTCGCGGGCGGCCAGGTCGTCCAGCCCGAGCGCGGGCGTCTCCACCTCGCCGAGCAGCACCGATCCGATCCGGGACTCCTCGGCGAAAGCCGAGTCGGATGCGAAGACCCGCAGGTCCTCACCCTCGTCCAGGCGCAGGATCGCGAGGTACTCGTCGTCGCTCTCGACGAACAGCAGCGCGAGGTCGGCGTCCGGCTCCGCATCGCGCAGCGCATCCACCACCTCGTCAATGTCGGCCAGGCCCGAAAGGTCCAGCTCCGACGCCGTCCACCCGCTCTTCGTCCGGCTGACGGCGGCAGCGAAAATCGACACGATTCCCCCAACGCGGTTCTTATCCTCAGCGCCTGACGGTAGCGGGTAGTACGGCGGGCGCATCGCGCCACGCCTTGCACGTGACGAAGTCAGTTCGCGGGACGACGGCGCGTCGCGATCAGCTCACGCAACCGCACGCCACGCATCCGCTGTGACGGGTCGGACTCACGGACCGATTTCGCCTGCGCGAGAGCCGCCAGCAGCTCCTGACGGCGACGGCAGCGCTCGGGGTCGAGCCGTTCTGGCGAGGGGGCCATGCAGCCGAGAGTGCCCAGCCGGAAGGCATTCGTCAAGGGTCGATGGACAGTTCGGCAGACCCGCTTCCGAGCGCGACGAGAAGGGCACGAAAGGTGGTCGTCAAAGGCCGCTTTTCACCACAGCGGCCAGTCGTTCGTACCGATCCATCGCAGCGTCACGAACGTCATCGCGATGGACAGGCCGAGGCCGCTCGCCACCGACACGCCGACCGCCACTCCGCGGTCACCGATCGCGGTCAGCAGCAGCGCCACGAGCCAGGCGCTGACCGCCGCGCCGATCGTCCACCAGGCGTACGACATGAGGCCGCGCCCGAGGCTGCCGAAGATGATCAGCCAGACCGCCGCGGCGGCCAGACCGCTGAGCACGCCACCGGCCGAGATGGGGTGCGGCTCGCGGTAGACCGGGCGGGGCGGCGTCGACGCGAACTGCCGGTCCGGGGGCGGGAGGTATCCGGGCGGCGGCGCGGACGCGGCCCAGATGCTCTGCCGGTCAGCCATTCCGGTTCCCCTCTCCGTGTCCCCCTGTCGCCGGGGCCTGACATCTGCAGCGTAGTCAGCACGACTCGGCAGTGGCCTCCCGCTTCTGTCAGGATGGCCCGGTGCGCTTCCTCCGTACCCTCTCCGGTCTGACCCTGACGGCCGCCTGCCTGGCCGGATGCGGCGGCGCAGCCGGCGCGGGGTCACCCGCGGCGACGCCGCACTTCGTGGAGCCCGCCTCGGCAGCCGCCCCGGCCGCGGCGAGCGCTCCGACCGCGGGAACGCCCGCCGAGAGCCCGGCCACCGCCGCGAGCCCGGCCACCGAGGGCGGCGCCGCCGCGACGAGCGCGAGCGCGGCGCCGAAGGCGGGGAAGGTGAAGTACGTCTTCCCGGTCGACGCGTCGAACGTCGACTTCCACACCACGCACTCGAAATACCCGGCGACCGACCTCTTCGTCGACTGCGGCGAGCGGTTCGTCGCCACGACCAGCGGCGTCGTCCTGGAGATCAGCCTCTCCGACAAGTACGTGAAGGGCAGGCCGGACGGTCCGAACAACGGCGGCCTGTCGGTGTCGCTCCTCGGTGACGACGGGGTGCGCTACTACGGCTCGCACCTGAGCAAGGTGCAGTCCGGCATCGAGGCGGGTGTCCGGGTCGAGGCCGGGCAGCTGCTCGGCCGGACCGGCAAGACCGGCAACGCCAACAACGTGTGCCACGTGCACTACGGCATCTCCCCGCCGTGCGCCGAGACCGGTGACTGGAAGGTGCGGCGCGGCGTGATCTGGCCGGCGACCTTCCTCACGTCGTGGCGCAAGGGCGGGCAGAAGAGCCCGGTCGCGACGGTCGAGGCGTGGGAGAAGAAGAACGGCTGCAAGGCGTGAGGGTCGCGGTCGTCGGGCTCGGCCTGATCGGTGGCTCGCTGCTCCGGGCGCTTGCCGCGGCCGGCCACGAGGTGACCGGTTTCGACGCCGACCCGGCAACTCGCGAGGCAGCCCGCACGGAAGGTTTCCGGATCGCCGACTCGGTGGCCGAGGTTGTGGCCGGCTCGGAGCTGACTGCTCTGGCCGTACCCCTGACGGTGTTGCCGGAAGTGATTCCGCAGCTTGCCGGGTACGACGGCCTGGTGACCGACGTGACCTCGGTGAAAGGTCCCGTCCGTGACCTGTTGAAGGACCGCCGTTTCGTGGGCGGGCACCCGATGGCCGGCCGGGAGACGTCCGGCTTCGCCGCGTCCGAGAAGGATCTCTTCGACGGGTGCGCGTGGGTGCTCTGCCTGGAGCCGCACGAGACCGATCTGAGCCACTGGCTGACGCTGGCCCGGCTGTTCACCGGGATGGGCGCGCGCGTGGTCCCGGTGACCGCCGCCGAGCACGACACCGCGGCCGCCCAGATCAGCCATGTGCCGCATCTGTTCGCCGCCGCGCTTGCCGAGCAGATCGTGGAGAACCCGCTGGCCGGCGCCCTGGGAGCGGGATCGTTCCGGGACGGCACCCGGGTGGCCGCGACCCGGCCCGAGCTCACCGCGGCGATGTGCGGCGGCAATCGGGGCGCGGTGCGGCGGGAACTGCACCGCCTGATCGGTGTCCTGGAGGAGATGTCCGAGGCCCTGGAGGCGGAGGATCCGGTCGCCGCGCTGACTCCGCGTCTCCGGATGGGTGCGCAGGCTCGGCGTGCCTGGCCGGCCACGCCCGGTCAGGCCACCAGGGTCCCCGCCGAGGTGCAAGCGCTTCTGGATCTCGGACGGTCCGGCGGATGGGTGACGTCGGTAGGCGACACCGACGTTGTCGCATTGCGGCCAGAAAGTGACCGCAAGCCTTCCTAGGGTGAGAGGTGTCCATGAGGCGCCATACCCGAGGAGTCGCAATGCCCGGTCAGGTCGGTCCGATCGCCGACGAGCAGGATGGCCTGCTCGCCTACCTCGCCCAGATGCGTTACGTGCTCAAGCTGACCGCTCACGGGCTCACCGAGGAGCAGCTGCGGTCCGCCGCCAGCGCGAGTGAGCTCACCGTCGGCGGTCTGATCAAGCACTGCGCCGCCACCGAGGAGAGCTGGATGACCGTCGTCCGGGGCGAGCCGCAGCCGCTCGACTACGGCGCCTACGCGGCGAACTTCGCGCTGGCCGACGGGGAGACCATCGACGACGTCCTCGCCCGGTACGACGTGATCGCAGCCGCCACCGAGAAGACGGTGAAGGACCTCGCGAACCTCGACCACCCGGTCCCGATCGACCACTCGGTGCCGTGGAACCCGAAGGACGCCGACTTCTGGTCACTGCGCTGGGTGCTGCTGCACCTGATCCAGGAGACCGCGCGGCACACCGGGCACGCCGACGTCATCCGGGAGAGCGTGGACGGGGCTACGGCGTACCCGCTGATGGCGGCCGCCGAAGGCTGGCCGGAGACCGACTGGATGAAGCCCTGGAAGAAGGAGGCCTAGGGCTTCTCACCCCGGTCCAGGCGGATCACGCGGCGGTCGGTGACGATCGCGGTGACCAGGTCGTGCGGGGTGATGTCGAAGGCCGGGTTCACCGCGTCGCCGAACGCGGTGACCTCGGCCGCGCCGCGGTCCTCGATCTCCACCAGGTCGCCGCTCGGCGTGTCCAGATCGACGGTCGTCTCCGGCGCCACCACCACGAACGGGATGCCGGCCCGCCAGGCGCCGAGCGCGTGTGAATAGGTGCCCACCTTGTTGATCACGTCGCCGTTGGCGCAGATCCGGTCGGCGCCCAGGATCACCGCGTCGATCTCGCCGCGGGCCATCAGGAACGGCCCGGCCGAGTCCACCGCCACTCGGTGCCCGATCCCCCACTGGGTCAGCTCCCAGGAGGTCAGCCGGGCGCCCTGCAGCAGCGGCCGGGTCTCGCTCGCGATCACCCCGCCCAGCCGGCCCCGCCGGTGCAGCTCGCCGACCACCCCGAGCGCGGTGCCGATGGTGACCGCGCAGAGCCCGCCGGTGTTGCAGTGGGTCAGCATCCGCGGCCGCTCGCCGCAGAGCGCGGTGACCAGGTCGGCGCCGAGCATCGCCATCGCCTGCGACGCCGCGATCTCGGAGTCCCGGATCACGCAGGCCTCGGCGAGCACCGCGTCCGGGCCGTAGGGCAGCATCCGGGCGGCGCGTTGCGCTCCGCGGGCCAGGTTCACCGCCGTCGGGCGTGCGGTCTCCACCTTCTGTACGGCCACCGCCAGCGCCACCGGATCGTCGTGGTGGACGCGCGCCGCCAATGCCACGCCGAACGCGCCCGCGACGCCGAGCGCCGGGGCGCCGCGCACCGCCAGCGACTGAATCGCCGCGATCAGCTCGCCCACCGTGTGCAACCGGAGAACACGCAGCTCACCCGGGAGAGCCGTCTGGTCGATGATCTCGACGGCACCGTTCACCCAATCGATCGTCCGCATTCCGCCCACCCTAAGCCTCTAATCTGACTGCCATGGCATCCCGTGATCCGGTCGCCGATCTCCGGCGCATCGCGTTCCTGCTGGAGCGGGCGAACGAGGCGACGTACCGGGTGAAGGCCTTCCGGTCGGCGGCCGCGACCGTCGCGAAGACCCCGCCGGACGAGCTGGCCGAGCGTGCCGCCGCCGGCACCCTGGCGAAACTCGCCGGCGTCGGCGAGGTGACCGCCCGCTGTGTCACCGAGTCGCTCGCCGGTGAGGAGCCGGTCTACCTCCGGCGGCTGGTCAGCACCGAGGGCAACGACCTGCCGGCGGCGGCCACCGCGTTGCGGGAGGCGCTGCGCGGCGACTGTCACGTGCACTCGGACTGGTCCGACGGCGGCTCCCCGATCGAGGAGATGGCGCTGGCCGCCGCCGAGCTGGGCCACGAGTACTTCGTGCTCACCGACCACTCGCCCCGGCTCACCGTGGCCCGCGGCCTGACCGCCGACCGGCTGCGCCGCCAGCTCGACCACGTGGCGAAGCTGAACGAGCTGATGCCGGACGGCTTCCGCATCCTCACCGGCATCGAGGTGGACATCCTGGAGGACGGCTCGCTGGATCAGGAGGACGAGCTGCTGGAGCGGCTCGACGTGGTGGTCGGCTCGGTGCACAGCAAGCTGCGGGACGAGTCGCCCCGGATGACCCGGCGGATGGTGACCGCGCTGGGCAACCCGCACCTGGACATCCTCGGGCACATGACCGGGCGCAAGGTGTCCGCGAAAGGCGAGGGCGACGCCGCGCACCGGACCGCGCGCACCCGGCCGCCGAGCACGTTCGACCTGGAGAAGGTGCTGGCCGCGGCGATCGAGCACGACAAGGCCATCGAGATCAACTCGCGGCCGGACCGGCTCGATCCGCCGAAGCGGATGCTCACCGTGGCGGTCGAGGCGGGCTGCCGGTTCAGCATCGACACCGACGCGCACGCGCCGGGCCAGCTGGACTGGCTGGGGTTCGGCTGCGAGCGGGCGGCGCTCTGCGACGTCCCGCCGGACCGGGTGGTCAACACGTGGACGGCCGACCGCCTGGTGGAGTGGACCCGTTCGCACGCGTGACTCCCGTAGGGTCGGCGGGGTGGGACGAATTGACGAAATCGCCAACCGTTACGTCGATGAGTGGGCCGCGCTCAACCCCACCGGGGCGACCGCGGTCGGCATCTCCGGATATGACGACAAGACCGACGACCTCTCTCCGGAAGGCTTCGCCGCGCAGGCCGAGCTGACCCGACGCGCCATCAACGACCTGGACGTGGTCGACCCCGAGCACGAGTCGGAGGAGGTCGCGAAGGACGCCATGATGGAACGCCTCGGGCTGGAGCTGGCGCGGTACGACGCCGGCTACACCGCCACCGAGGTCAACGTCATCACCAGCGCCCTGCACGGCCTGCGGATGGTCTTCGACATGATGCCGACCGAGGGCGAGGAGGCGGTCGCCAACATCGCGGCCCGGCTGAACGCCATGCCGCGGGCCCTGGACCAGTACCGGCGGACCCTGCTGGAAGGCGCCGCGGCCGGCCAGGTCAGCGCCCGCGCCCAGCTGCTGGCGGTCGCCGAGCAGTGCGTGGCGTGGACCGACCCGAACCGGGACGACTTCTTCCACGGCCTGGCCCGGCGGCTGGAGGCGTCCGGCGCGCTCGCCACCGAGCTGCGCCGGGGCGCGGAGGCCGCGACCGCCGCGACCGCCGACTTCGGCACGTTCCTGATCGACGAGATGGCGCCGCGCGGCCGGGACAAGGAGGCCGCCGGCCCGGAGCGCTACGCGCTCGCCTCTCAGTACTTCCTGGGTGCCAAGGTCGACCAGGAGGAGACGTACCACTGGGGGTTCGCCGAGCTGGACCGGCTGGAGCGGGAGATGCGCGCGGTGGCCGGTGTGATCGCCGGCCGTGGCGCCACGGTGGACGAGGCGGTCGCGCGGCTGGACGCCGACCCGGCCCGCAGCATCGGAACGAAGGAGGAGTTCCGGAACTGGATGCAGGCTCTCTCCGACCGGGCGATCAGCGAGCTGAACGGCACCCACTTCGACATCGAGCCGCCGGCCCGGAAACTGGAGTGCTGCCTCACCCCGACCAGTGACGGCGGCATCTACTACACCGGCCCGAGCGAGGACTTCTCCCGGCCGGGCCGGATGTGGTGGGCCGTGCCGGAGGGGCAGACCTCGTTCTCCACCTGGCGTGAGGTGACCACGGTCTACCACGAGGGCGTTCCCGGCCATCACCTGCAGATGAGCCAGGTGCTGCTCCGGGCGGACTCGCTGAACCGCTGGCAGCGGCTGCTCTGCTGGTGCTCCGGGCACGGCGAGGGCTGGGCCCTGTACGCCGAGCGCCTGATGGACGACCTGGGTTATCTGACCGACCCCGGTGACCGTCTCGGGATGCTCGACGGGCAGGCGCTGCGGGCCGCCCGGGTGATCGTCGACATCGGCATGCACCTGGAGCTGGAGATTCCCCGGGACAACCCGTTCGGCTTCCACCCGGGTGAGCGGTGGACGCCGGAACTGGGCTGGGAGTTCCTCCGGGCGCACACCCGGCAGCCCGAGGACGTCCTGCGGTTCGAGTGGAAGCGCTACCTGGGCTGGCCCGGGCAGGCGCCGTCGTACAAGGTCGGCGAACGGATCTGGTTGCAGGCCCGGGACGAGGCGAAGATCCGCAAAGGCAGTGATTTCAACCTCAAGACCTTCCACCGGGACGCTCTGAACCTCGGCGCCCTCGGCCTCGATCCATTACGAAAAGCACTGGCGAGGATTTAAGTCATTAGGGTCTCTCCGCGCCGAAACCGGGACGGAGAGGCCCACCTTTATGTACACGCATGACTACGCTGCGTGAATTGTTAGCCCAGAGCAATTGGGGCGACACTATGCGTGAACACAACCCGGGGAAGACGTAACAAATCCGAAGTAGAACTCATATTCACGTGCCACCCAGGGTGTGGATACCATCTGCGCGGCGCTCGTCACTCAACTCCCGGGCCCCCGTGGACAGGGCCTTTTCAGTCACGACCCGAGCATGGACGTCCGTACAGGCGAGTCGGCAGCGTCGCGTATCCCCCGATCAGCCGAGACAACTCTGACCCTTGGAAAGGGGTTTTACGAGGTTTTCTCGGATAGATTGACCCAGATCGGTGCGCCCGCATGGCTACTATCCGTAGTCACTTGATGGCCCATCGCGTGTGCATGGCGGAGGACTAAAGCAATGTCAGTCTCGGTGAACAGCCGGCGAGCCCGTTTACGCTCCGCCCTTGCGGTGGTGCTGACGGTTCTCGTCCTGCTGCCTGCCGCAGCCCTGTTCCTGCGGGTTCTGGACGACAACACGGAGCAGCGGGATCGGTTGACGCTGGAAAATCAGGGCGTCGAGTACCTGACGGCGCTCTCGCCGCTGGTCAGCGCGCTGGCGGAGTCCCAGTCGTCGGCGCTGCAGGGCGTCACCGCGGAGCCCGCATCGCTGACCGCCGCGGTGGCCCGCGTGCAGGACGCCGACGCGCGTCTCGGCGAGGCGCTGGACACCTCGGAGCGCTGGGCCGGCCTGAAGGACAAGATCGGCCGCCTGCCGAACGTCAAGGGTGACGCGGCGACGATCTACGAGGCCCACGTCGAGGTCTCCGACCTGACGCTCGCCCTCTACAGCGCGGTCCGGGAGAACTCGACGCTGAACCGCGACGAGGAGAGCGACATCTGGTTCCTCCAGCAGGCCGCGGCCGTCGACATGCCGGAGGCGGTCACCGCCGTGAGCCGGATGGGCGACACCGCGAACCTGGTCGCCGCCGCGAAGGCGAAGCAGAAGGCCGCGCTGAACGTCAAGTTCGGCTACGAGGTCCTCTCCGTCCAGAACGCCGGTGACGAGCTCACCGACAACCTGCAGGCCGCGGTGGAGGACACCGAGAGCGCGACGCTCGCCGGCAACCTGGTCTCCAACCTGAACTCGTTCAAGCGTGGCATCGAGGACGCCAACCGTGGCGCCAACTTCGGTGGCTCGCCGAACGTCTCCGCCATGGTGACCGCCCAGAGCACCCTGCAGACCGCGCTCAACGCGCTCTCCGGTGTCGTGCTCAAGGAGATGAAGACGCTGATCGACGACCGCATCGACGCGCTGAACTACCGCCGGGCCGAGGCCTGGGGTCTGCTCGCCGTCGCCGTCGCGCTGATCGTCGTCGCCACCTTCTGGACCCGGGCCCGGGCCCGCCAGGTCACCGACTCGATCAACGACGGGCCGAGCCGCGACGTCTCCGTCCAGGGCGACGCCGGTGCGAACCCGTACAGCGGCCCGAACCCGTACGACCAGGCGCCCAACTACGGCGAGATCCCCAACTACGGCGACAACGCTACGCGGCGGGAGCGTTCCGGTGCTCTTCGGTAGGTTCCGCATCCTGGGCAAACTTGCCCTGCTGGTGCTCGTTCCGCTGCTCGGGGTCGTCGGCCTCAGCATCCCGGTCATCTACGAGCGAGTCGATGCGGCACGCATCGCCCAGAACACGTCCGACACCGTCCTGCTGGCCACCGAGGTCAGCTCCACGCTGATCGAGATCCAGGAGGACCGGCTGCTCGCGGTCGGCTACCTCCTCGGCGTGGTCGATCGCCCGACCTTCGTGGTGCAGAGCAGCGAGGCCGTCGAGTCGCTGGCCAAGCTGGCCGACGCCGAGAACCTGCCGCAGGACCTGCGCCGCACCATCGCGAGCGCCGCGAAACTGAACGTGACCCGGCAGAACGTCCTCAACAACGCGGTCACCAGCGTGGCCGCGGTCGTGGAGGACTACAACGAGGTCATCACCCCGCTGATCGACGGCCTCGGGCTGACGTCCAACGCCGACCTCACCACCGGCGTCGGCCGGCAGGTCTACGCGCTCGAGCGCGCCATGCGCTCCGACGACCTGATCGGTCAGGCGTCCTGCTACCTGGCCGCCGCGGTGGTCTTCGGCAAAGATCCGCAGGCCGCGAGCCTGCTGCTGAGCGCGTTCAGCTCGACGTTCAGCCAGATCGAGTCGATCATCACGACCTCGAAGGTCTACTTCACCGACGCGCAGTACAAGCTGTACATCAACACCCAGGACGCGTTCCGGTCCCGTGTGGGCGACGAGTTCCAGACGGCGCTCACCACGAACCCGACGCAGGCCCTCCGGGACCTCGACGTCAAGACGCTGTTCCCCTCGCTGCAGTCGGTCACCGTCCTCGGTAGCTTCGTCGAGAAGCGCGTGGCCAAGGACGTGGACATCATCACCACCGACAACCGGGAAAGCGCCATCCGGCAGGCGGTCCTCATCGGTGGTGGCTCGTTCCTGCTACTCATCCTGGTTATCACGCTGAGCATCTTCATGGCCCGCGCGGTCGCCCGGCCGCTGCGCCGCCTGACCGTCTCCGCCGACCGGATCGCCCGCGCGGCCGAGTCCGAGCTGGAGCGCGTGGCTGACGACGAGGGTGAGGCCCAGGTCCGCCCGATCCGGCTCGACGCGGTCGACGTGGAGGCCCGGGACGAGATCGGTGACCTGGCCCGCGCGTTCGACCGGGTGCAGACCACCGCGGCCCGGCTGGTGGAACGCCAGGTGGTCGGCCGCCGCAACACCGCGCAGATGTTCGGCCACGTCGGCCGGCGTACCCAGAACCTGGTCGGCCGTCAGCTCTCCCTGATCGACTCCCTGGAGCGCAAGGAGACCGACAGCGACCGCCTGCGCGACCTCTACCGCCTGGACCACATGTCCAGCCGTCTGCGCCGGAACGCGTCCGCGCTGGTCGTGCTCTCCGGTGGCGCCGGCGCGAACGAGCACATGGCACCCCTGCCGCTGCAGGACGTGGTCCGTCTCGCCCTCGGTGAGATCGAGGACTACACCCGTGTCGAGGTCGACGTCCCGGAGGACATCGTCGTGGCGCCGGCCGTCCTGGCCGACCTGACGCTGCTCCTCGCCGAGCTGCTGGAGAACTCCACCTCGTTCTCCCCGCCGCACACCACCGTCACCGTCTCCGCCGAGGAGCTGCGGGGCGGCGCCCGTCTCGCGATCATCGACCACGGCCTGGGCCTCGCGCCCGAGCGTCTGGCCGAGGAGAACGCGCGACTGACCCGCCGTGAGCGTCTCGACCTGGCGCCCACCGAGGTTCTCGGCCTCTTCGTGGTCGGCCGCCTGGCCCGCCGGCACGGCATCGAGGTCACGCTGACCGACACCCCGGACGGCGGTCTGACCGCCTGGGTCGACCTCAACCCGTCGCACCTGATCTCCCGGGTGGAGAACCTGAGCGCGGCGCCGGCTGCGGCGTTCCCCGCGCCGGCCGCGCCGCCGCAGATCCAGGCGCCCGAGGTTCCGGCCGTCCCCGCGGCCGCTGCCTGGTCCGGCGCGCTGCGCGGCAACACGACCGAGGTCGCGATCGCCAGCGCCGGTGTCCGGCAGGTGCCGGGCAGCGCCCAGCCGTTCGACCCGAACGTCCTGACCCGGGCCACGCAGACGCTCGAGACCGGCCACTCGTGGAACGCGTTCGCGCCGCAGCCGGTCTCCCCGGCCGTCGACGACAACGCGCCGGTCTACGACGCCGAGCCGATCTACTCGCCCGGTGTCGCGTACCAGGAGCCGTCCGCCCCGATCTACTCGGAGCCGGTCCCGTCGTACGACATGGGCATCCCGGTCGCCGGCCGGGGCCCGGCCGCGCTGCCGGAACTGCCGTCCGCGCCGACCGCCGGCACCTCCTGGAACACCGAATCCCCGGTCCAGGCGAGCTGGAACGAGGCCGGCCACGGCGAGACCTCGTTCAGCCGCAACGAAGCACAACCGGCGTGGAGCTCCCCCGCTCCCGCCGTGGAGGCCCCGATGGCTTCTGCCATTCCGCCGGAGGCCCCCCAGCTTCCGCAGCAGCGCACCGCGGACAACTTCGGGCACGCTCCGGCGGGGCACACTCCGGCTGGCCACATCCCGGCCAACCCGGAGCCGATCGCGCCGTCCGCGCCGTCCGGCCGTAACGGCAACTCCGCGCCGCTGCGCCGCCGGGTTCCCGGCAGCCAGCTCCCGGTCGAGACCGGCCCGCAGCAGCACGCTGCCGCGCCCTCTCAGGACGACGCCCTCGCCGCTCGTGCCGCCTTCGACGCGTTCGAGGCGGGCGTCAGCCGGGCCGAGTTCGACGCCGGCGACACGAGCGTCTCGATGCCGGCGCCGCAGATCAACCAGCCGGAGTGGAACACCCCTGCTCCGCAGGCTCAGTGGAACAACCCGGTTCCGCAGACCGAGTGGAACGCTCCGGCCCCCCAGGCCGAGTGGAACACCCCGGCTCCGCAGGCCGAGTGGAACACCCCGGCTCCGCAGGCCGAGTGGAACACCCCGGCTCCGCAGGCCGAGTGGAACACCCCGGCTCCGCAGGCCGAGTGGAACACTCCTGCCCCGCAGGCCGGTCAGCCGGAATGGAACACCCCGGCCCCGGCCGCCAGCAGCCCGGCGTGGAACGTTCCGGTGGCGGAGCCCGCACCGCCGGCGCCGCCGACCACGCCCGGCAGCATGCCCCTGACTCGTCGTGTACCCGGCGCCACCTTGCCGAGTGACGAGCCGCACCGTCCGACCCCGCCCCCGGCCCCGGCCCAGTTGGACCCGGACGCCGCGCGGGCTCTGATGGATCAGTTCGAGTACGGCGTCGCACTCGCGCTGAATGAAAGCCAGCCACAACACGAGGGACAACCGCGATGACTTCCCCTTATGCTGCCGCACAAAGCCAGCTCAGCGCTGAAGCCAAGACCTTCAACTGGCTGCTGGACTCCTTCACCTCCGGTACAGCGGGTGTGATCGAGGCCATCGCGGTCTCCTCGGACGGCCTGCTGATGGCCATGTCCGCGATCAAGGACCGGCCGAACGCCGAGCGCCTCGCGGCCGTGGTGTCCGGCCTGACCAGCCTCGCCGGCGGCGCCGCGAGCTGGTACCGGCTGGGCGCCTTGAACCGGGTCATCATCGACATGGCCGACGGGTACCTGCTTGTCACCGCGATCAGCGCCGGCTCGGTGCTCGGCGTGATCGCCGACCGCAGCGCGAACCTGGGCACCCTCGCGTACGAGATGACGCTCTTCGCCACCCGCGCGGGTGGCGCGCTCAGCCCCCGCCTCATCGCCGAGCTCAAGAACGCCGTCCAGCAATGACCTACCCGGACCCCGACGACGCAGTTCCACCGGCGCGGCCCGGGATCCGGCCTTTCCTGCAATCCGGTCCGCAGCACTCGACCGGCGGCTACACCCCCACCGGGGAGCACCCGCCGGTCGAGACGTCGACCAATGCTCTGCGCCCGTTCGTCATCACGTCCGGGCGGACCGATGGAGGAGACCCCGACATCGGTATGGAAACTCAGGTGACGTTGGTGCCCGGCGCGCCACCGTCGCGGCTATCCCCGGAAACCAGGGCGATCGTGGCTCTCTGCGAAGACAGCCCGATCTCGGTCGCTGAGATCTCCGCTCGGCTGCGCCTGCACCTGGGCGTGACCCGAATCCTCGTCGGTGACCTGCGGGCCACCGGCCAACTGGACGTCCATGTCCTGGAAAACGACACACCTGACCCCGAGACCATCATGCGAGTGATCCGTGGACTTCGATCCATCAGCTAACCGCGTCGTCGGTACCGCGCGCATACCCGGCGCACCCGCGCCCAAGAAGGCGCCGGTCCCGGTAAAGATCATCGTGGCCGGCGGCTTCGGTGTCGGTAAGACCACGACGGTAGGCGCCATCTCAGAGATCTCGCCGCTGACCACCGAGGCCGAGATGACCTCGGAGTCCGTTGGTATCGACGACCCCGGTCAGGCGACGATGAAGACGGGCACGACCGTCGCGATGGACTTCGGCGTTCTGACCATCGACCAGACGCTCAAGCTCTACATCTTCGGCACCCCGGGCCAGACCCGTTTCGCCTTCATGTGGGACGACCTGGTCCGAGGTGCCCTGGGCGCCCTGGTTGTGGTAGATACGAACCGAATAGACGACTGTTATCCGGCTGTCGACTACTTCGAGCGCGCTGGGCTTCCGTTCGTCGTCGGCATCAACACCTTCAACGGGCAGATGGGCTACAGCGTCGACGAGGTGCGCTGGGCGCTGGCGGTCCGCGAGGACGTGCCGGTCATCTCGTTCGACGCCCGTTTCCGGGCGTCGGTGCGGGACGCGCTGCTCGTCGTCCTGGACCAGGCCCTCGATAAGGCGATCCGGATGAAGACGTCGTAGGGTGTGCGCTGGTCGCCCGGGGACAGTTCCCAAACCGGCCCCCGCAGGGGCACAGTTGGGGTACCGGGCGACCGCGTGAGGGATGAGGACGGTGACCGTGCGAGGCGGACTGGACGACGCGCTCGACAAGCTCGCCCGGCGTGACGAGCTGAGGCGCCGCGCCAGCGGTGAGACCCCCGGCACTCCGCCGGCGGTGACCGAGCTGGTCGAGGCGATCGCCGCGGTGATATCCCGCCACCCGGAGCTGGGCGTCACGGTCGGCGTCGAGGGCGCCGGCGATCCGGTGCTTCTCCACTTCGGTTTCGCCGACGGTGTCGTGCAGGTGAGCGCGGACAACACGGTCGCCACCCGGGCCGCCGAGGCCGCGCCGAAACACGCCGACTTCGAGATCGATGTGGACGCCGAGCCGGTTTACGAGGCGACGCCCGCCTATGAGGCGCCTCAGGCTTACGAACCGCCCCCGGCCTACGAAGCGCCCCTGGCTTACGAGGCGCCGCAGCCCTATGAGGAGCCGCAGCCCTATGAGGCTCCCCGGGCCAGCCGCGACGATCAGGACCGCTTCGGCCCGACCGATTTCGATTACGAAGAACCCCCCACGGCCGAGCGCCCGTTCGTGTCCCCGGCGACCCCTTTCGTGGAGCAGTACCCGGAGCCCGTCCCGCACCCCTTCGCGGCGACGCCCCCACCCCCCGTGCCACCACAAACCCCTTTCCAGTACGGGTCCGCGCACGGTTACGGAGAACCACCCCACTCGGCGCCCCCGTTCCAGCCGGAGTCCAGTTACGCGCCCACCCAGGCCGCTCCCGAGCCGGCACAGAGCTCGCCGCAGCCCGCCTTCATCCCCCCGCAGCCGGCGCCCGCTTTCGCCGCACCCCAGCCCGCGCAGCCCCAGCCCGCGCAGCCCCAGCCCGCGCAGCCCCAGCCCGCGCAGCCACAGTTCGCGCAGCCACAGCCCGCGCCGTCGCACTCCGCACAGCACGAGCCGGCCCAGCCGGAGCATGCCGCGCAGCCCGGCTTCCCGCCGCCGCTCGCGAAACCGATCCCGCTGCAGGTGGAACGCCCCGAGGAGACCGAGCAGGCGGCCCGCCGCCTGGCCGCCCTCCTCCGCGACGACCCCACCCTCCTCGACGCCCCGCACGACTGACGCATCACGCTGAGCAATCACGCGATTGCCCTTCGGAGTTAACTCTTTTCCCACCAAAGCGGATGAATCGCGCCCGCTTTCGACCGTCCGGCGCCACCTGGGATGTCTGGGATGGACCTTTCGGACGGCTTCCGCCGCCGTTCCGCTCGCGGCCCTTGAGTCACGCTCCGTAGCTACTTAATGTCCTATTACGTCCGAGAGCGCCTCCCACCCCGCTCCACGGGCATCGCGAACCGTGACCAGGACCGGGGAAGGCCCGCCATGCAGCGCGAAGTTCATCTGATCGGCGGCACCCGCTCCGAGGCGATCCGGCTGGCCCCGGTCACCCTCGCCATGCGGGAGGCCGGCCTGCTCCAGCCGGTCATGATCGCCGCGGGCAAGCACACCGGCACGGTCACCCGCACGCTCGCCGCGTTCGGCCTCGAGCCCGACATCACCGTCGAGGGAACCGGCAACGACACCGTCGAGGGAACCCGCACCGACAACGGCGACGACCCGCTGCTCCGGGAACTCGACGAGCTCTGGTCCGTGCGTACCCCCGCTGCCGTGATCGTCCAGGGCGACACCACGGTGAGCCTGGCCGCCGCTCTCGCCGCGTTCTGGCGCCGCATCCCGGTCGTCCACCTGGAAGCCGGCGTGCGCTCCGACGACCTCAGTTCGCCATCCGCTCAGGAGCCTGACCGCCGACTGCTCGCCCAGGTCGCCTCGCTGCACCTGGCGCCCACGCCACTGGCCGCGATGAATCTGCTGGACGAGAGGATCGCGCACACCGACGTGCTGGTCACCGGCACCACCGTCCTGGACGCGACGCTCGCCGTGACCACCCGCCGGACGCCGTTCCAGAACCCGGCCGTCGCGGCGGCCCGCACCGGCAGCACGAACCGCCTGGTGCTGATCACCGGGTACGGCAGCGAGGCCGGAGGTGAGCCGCGGATGGCGGCTGCGGCACGGGAGCTGGCCGAGCGTCACCCGGACGTCGACGTGGTGCTGGCGGTCCACTCCGGCCAGGTGGACGCGCTGCCCGGCGACTCTCGGGTCATAGTCACCGGCCCGCTGTCCTATCCGGACCTGTCCCGGCTGCTCTGCGAGGCGTATCTGGTGGTCGCCGACTCGGACGGCGTCGCGGAGGAGGCCACCGCGTTCGGGGTTCCGACGCTGATGCCGCGGGACGGCGGGGAGCCGGCGGCGTCGCTCACCGCGGACTGCGCGAGGGCGATCGGCGCGGACACCGAGGCGATCGTCACGGCGGCGTCCGCGCTGCTGACCAGCCGGTTCCGCCGGGATGCCATGGCCGCGGGCAATACCCCGTACGGTGATGGGCTTGCTGCTCGGCGAACCGCGCAGGCCGCGGCCGCGCTCCTGGGTCTCGCACCCGTTCCCGATGCGATGCCCGTCTCGGTGCCCGTCCTTCCGTCGGGAGCGCACGCCTGATGAACGCCGTGGATTTCTGGGTGCGGTCGTGGACCTCCGGTGACCTGCCCGCCGCACGCAAGCTTCTCACCGCCGACGTGGAAGCCGAGTGGAACCTCGACGCGCCGGTGGATGACGAGGAATTACTGCAGGTCATGAGCCGGATCGCCGCCTTCGCCGACCGGGTTGAGGTGATCTCGCGGACCGATGCCGTCGACGGCTCGGCCATCGTCTACGACCTGTCCGCGCCGTTCGGCACCGCCCGGCTGGTGGAGTTCCTCGCGGTGGAGGACGGTTCGATCAACGAGATCAGGCAGGTGTACGACGTGACGGCCGTCGACCGCTTCTTCCCCGGCCTTTACGACAATTAGTTGATCCCCCATTACCCTTCGACTAAGGACCAGACCTCCGGGGGGTGTTTCTTTGCGTTTACGTGTTCGCGCCATTCTCGCCGCGGCGCTGGCGGTTCTTGCCGGCCTGGCGGTGCCGCCCGCTCCGGCTTCGGCCGCCGAGTTGCGCCCTTTCACGGCATTGCATTGGAATGTCAGCGGCTGGGTGCAGCACCGCAATTCGACGACCGACGGGCTGGTCGACAAGATCGCCTCAGCGATCACCTCGAAGGACGCTGATTTCGCCGGCCTCAACGAGATCTGCTGGGACCAGTATCAGGCGGTGCTGGGCAAGCTCGCCGACGCGGGCTGGCCCGACACCAAAAACTTCGCCCGCTTCGAGATCAACATGGACACCGGGATCTGCGGTGGCAAGCCGTTCGGGATGGCCCTGTTCAGCAAGGCTGCCCTCGGCACCGCAACCGGGTACCAGCTGGAACCACAGAACTCCGCAGAACCTCTCGTGGATCGCAAGCTGTTGTGCGCGCCGGTCACAGGCCGGAAGCTGCGGTACTGCGTCACGCACATCACGCCTGACTCGGCGGCGCATCCGGAGTTCAACGCCGGACAGATCGACCATGCGCGCCGGATCGTCGACGACTTCTTGAACGCCGGCGAAACCGTGGTGACGGCTGGTGACTTCAACGTCACGCCTGGGGCGGGCCGACTCGACGGCTGGTACTCACCGACTATCGATACCCCGTACAACTCCGGAAACGTGGGCCGGCACGTGGAGATGGACGACCAGTACTCGGTCTGCCCCGGCTTCGGCCGGAGCACGTCCAACGTCAACCCTCCCGGGGCGTGCGACACCGCCCAGAAGATCGACATGATCTTCGTCTCGGTCGGCAACGAGGAACTGGTCGGCTGTTACGAGGCCGGCGTGCTGCAACCGATCTGCAAGGACGGGGAGTTCTGCTCGGACCACCAGGTCCTGTGGGGATCGGGAACCCTGCTTTCCTGATCCGGCCCCTGGTGCCCGGCGCGGTCGGGCACCAGGATGGTGGTCAATTAGGCCGTTAACTGTCCTGAATCGTCGGTAGCGTGCGGGTCATGCCTTACGACTTGCAGATCGTGGTCGACAGCAGTGACCCGCACGCGCTCGCGGACTGGTGGGCGGAGACCCTGGACTGGCAGGTGGAGCCGCAGAACGAGGCGTTCATCGCGGACACCGTCGCCAAGGGTTACGCCCGCGAGGAGGACACCAAGCGGCACAACGGCAAGCTGGTGTGGCGCATCGGTGGCGCGATCGTGCACCCGGACGGTGCCGGCCGCAGCCGGATCCTCTTCCAAGCGGTCCCCGAGCCGAAAACGGTGAAGAACCGGATGCACGTGGACGTGCGCGTCGGTGACGAGGACCGGGAAGCGGTGCGCGACAAGCTCGTCGGGCGCGGCGCCACGTTCGTCCGGGCCGGTCAGCAGGGTCCGTTCGCCTGGTTCGTGATGACCGACCCGGAGGGCAACGAGTTCTGCCTCACCTGAGGCCGCCGTCTAGGAGGCGGGCGGCGCTCAAGCAGGCAGGCAGGGCTCAAGCAGGCAGGCAGGTAGGTAGGCAGCGCTCAGGCAGGCAGGGCTCAAGCAGGCAAGGTTCAAGCAGGCAAGGCCCGGTCGAGCAGGGTGAAGAGTGCCTGCCAGTGCCGCTGTTCGGCCGCCGCGTCGTGCATCGCGGTGTCCGCCATCGTGAAGCCGTGCGGCGCGCCCTCGTACAGCTCGGAGGTGTGCTTCACGCCGGCCTCGGTCAGAGCCGCCTCCAGCGCCGCGACATGCTCCGGCGTCATCGAGCCGTCGTTGTCCGCATGTCCGAAATAGACCTCTGCGGTGAGCGCGCCCACGGCCCGGTGCGGGCTGTCCGGCGTCTCGGTGACGACCCGTCCGGCGTGGAAACTGGCGAGCGCGGCGAACCGGTCCGGCAGCGCACTGGCGGCGATCAGCGCGTTCCGGCCGCCCATGCAGTATCCGACGATGCCGCCCGGCCCGGCCGCGACGTCCGGGCGCGCGGCGAGGAAGTCCAGGTACGCCCGAGCGTCGGCGATCACCCGCTCGGCGGTGAGCTCCCGCATCATCGGCATCAGCCGGCCGAATGCGGCGCCGCGCTTCTGCTCGTCGACCAGTTCGTCCAGTTCGACGAGTGGGCTGCGCCTGCTGCGGTAGAAGAGGTTGGGCGCAAGAACCGCGTATCCGCGCTCCGCGATCCGGCTCGCCATCTCCATGATCTGCGGACGCAGGCCGAACGCGTCCATGAAGAGCAGGACCGGCCGGAACGACCCGCCGCCGTCCGGCGTGACCAGGTACGCGTCGGCAGTGCCGTCCGCTGTGGTGACATCGACCTGTTGCTGCATCTCGCAAACCTCCGGCGCCGTCAGTGAAGATCGTCCGGACCGTAACATCGGATCTCTGTCTTTCCCGGTGAACGTCGTATCCTCATGCCCATGGCCACCCGGCTGCGCGCGGATGCCCGAAGGAACCGAGCGGCCCTGCTCGCGGCCGCTCGGGAGGTCTTCGCCGAGCACGGCCTGGACGCGTCGCTCGACGAGATCGCCCGCCGGGCCGGTGTCGGCAACGCCACCCTCTACCGCCGCTTCCCCAGCCGGCGGCACCTGGTCGCCGAGGTGTTCGCAAGCCACATGACAGCCGCGGTACGCCTCGCCGAGCAGTCCCTGCAGCATCCCGACCCGTGGGCCGCGTTCGTCGGTTACCTGACCCGGGTCTGTGAGTTGCAGGCCACCGACCGCGGACTCGCGCAGCTGCTGGTCACGACGGCTTTCGACGACGACGAGCGGCTCGCCGCGCTGCGCGCCACCGCCCAGCGGCGGGCCGTCGACGTGCTGATCCGGGCGCAGCGGGCCGGTCGGCTCCGACCGGACTTCACCCGGCAGGACCTGGAGCTGCTGATGATGGCGAACGCCGGGGTCGCTCAGCACTCGGCCGACCCGCAGGCCTGGCGCCGTCAGCTCGCGCTGCTCCTCGGCGGCCTGGCGACCCGGTGACGTATTAGTGCCCGCCGATGGAATGGTTGGGTGGCGGCCCACGGTGCGGCGACGTTCACGCGACCGCGATGAGGTCGCACCGAAACGGTTCGTGTGCTTCCATCCCGGCCCTGGCGTTGATGGATCGCCACACAGCCGTTGCGTGTGACCTCGTCCCCGCGGCACGAGCGTGGCGTGTGACCTCGTCCCCGCGGCACGAGCGTTGCGTGTGACCTCGTCCCCGCGACGCCGGCGTTGCGTGTGGCCTCATCCCCGCGGCCACCGCTGGCGCCGGGACGTCTAGGGCCGGGCCCGCGACTGCGGCGGCCGGCCGATGCGTCGGTCCGGAAGCTCCGCATGGCCGGATCCGTCAGGCGAAACCGCGGCCGGCCTCGCCGAGCGCCTCGGCCGCCACCTCCCAGTAGGTGGAGTCGGCCGGGTGGGCCAGCCAGGCCGTCAGCGCCACACGCAGTGCCGCGAGGAACGTCGCAGCGATCAGGGTCGCCCGTACCCCCGAGGGGTCTGCAGCCGGACCCAGACGGGCCGCGACCTCCGCAGCGACCTCGCGCTCCATCGCAGCGAAGGTCTGCATCTGCGCCGCGGCCAGCGACGGATGCCGGCGCATGAGGCGCGTGCGCGCGGTCCACTCCGGATCGAGGTCGCCCTGCGCGCTGTAGAACTCCTCGGCCGCAGCCGTGAGCGCCGCCCACGGCGACTCGTCGCGCGGGCGGGCCCGGATCATCTCAACCACCTCGCGCATCCGCCGATGCTGGCCGTAGAAGAGCGCCTCCTCCTTGTTCGCGAAGTAGTTGGAGAAGGTCCGCCGGGAGACACCGGCCTCGTCGGCGATCGCCTCGACGGTGATCCGGTCCGGGCCGTGCTCCAGGGCGAGGCTCAGCGCCGCCTCGTGGAGGGCTAGGCGAGTGGCCGCCTTCTTGCGCTCGCGAAGGCCCGGCTCGGTGGTCGGCACGCTCATCGCATGAGCATATCGGCGTGTGACTCAGTTCCCAATGGGAAAACTTGCACAACCGGCAACTTCAGCGCAATAGTTGTATGCAACAAGCATCACGGGAGGTGACATGGCCAGCGACACCCTGGTAGCGGCTCTGCATGAGCTGCTCAAAGCGGTTCGCCTGCTGAAGCAGAGCTCCGTCGCCCCGGTCGGCACCGTCGGCGTGCTCGCGGCGATCCGCCGGCACGAACCATCCGGCTGCCACATGAAGGACCTGGCCACCGAGCACGCGCTCGATCCCTCGACGATCAGCCGCACGATCGCCGCCCTGGTCCGCGACGGCCTGGTCGCCCGGGCCGCCGACCCCACCGACGGACGCGCCAGCACGCTTCGCCTCACCGATCGCGGCCAGGCCGAGCTCGACGACGTCTACGCCCAGTACGACAGTCGGCTCGCCGACGCACTTTCCGAGTGGAGCCCCCAGGAGATCGCGACATTCGCCGCATCCCTGCAGCGGTTCGCCAAAGACCTGATCAACCACACGCCCAGCCTGGAGGCAGCGCGATGAGCGCCCCAACCACAACCCGGGCCGACCACAGCGCGATGACGCACCGCGAGATCATGGAGGCCCTCTCCGGCCTGCTGCTCGTGCTCTTCGCCGCGATGGCCAGCTCCACCATCGTCTCGACCGCGCTGCCGAAGATCATCGGCGACCTCAACGGCAGTCAGACCCAGTACACCTGGGTTGTCACCGCCACGCTGCTCACCGCAACCGCCACCACCCCGATCTGGGGCAAGCTCTCCGACCTCTTCAGCAAGAAGCTGCTGGTCCAGCTCTCCATCGTGATCTTCGTGCTGGGCTCGCTGATCGCCGGCTTCACCCAGAACACCGAGCAGCTGATCGCCGCCCGCGCGTTCCAGGGCATCGGCATGGGCGGCGTCCAGGCGCTGGTCCAGGTCGCGATCGCCGCGATGATCCCGCCGCGGGAGCGCGGCCGGTACAACGGTTACCTGGGCGGCGTGATGGCGCTCGCCACCGTCGGCGGACCGCTGCTCGGCGGCCTGATCGTCGACTCGGACTGGCTCGGATGGCGCTGGTGCTTCTTCATCGGCGCGCCGTTCGCGGTGATCGCCCTGATCGTCCTGCAGAAGACCCTGCACCTGCCGGTCATGCGCCGTGAGAACGTGAAGATCGACTGGATGGGCGCCTCCCTGATCGCGGCCGGCGTCAGCGTGATCCTGGTCTGGGTCTCGTTCGTCGACGACTCGTTCGCCTGGATCTCCTGGGAGACCCTCGCGATGGTGGGCGCCGGCGCAATCCTGCTGGCCCTGGCCGTCTGGGTCGAGTCCCGGGTCTCCGAGCCGGTGGTCCCGCTGCCGATCGTCCGTCAGCGCACCACGGCCCTGGCCATTCTCGGCAGCCTCGCGGTCGGCATGGCGATGTTCGGCGGTTCGGTCTTCCTCGGCCAGTACTTCCAGATCGGCCGCGGTTACAGCCCGACCCAGGCCGGCCTGCTGATGATCCCCATGATGATCGGCATTCTGGTCTCCTCGACGATCGCCGGTCGGATGATCACCAAGTCCGGGAAGATCAAGCCCTACATCGTGGCCGGCACCATCGTGCTCGTCGTCGGCTTCGCCGGCCTGGCGACGCTCGACCACGACACCCCCCTCTGGTACGTCGGGATCGCGATGGCCCTGGTCGGCATCGGTGTCGGCATGTCCATGCAGAACCTGGTGCTCGCGGTCCAGAACACGGTGGCGCTCAAGGACATCGGCGCGGCCAGCTCGACAGTCGCGTTCTTCCGCTCGCTCGGCGGCACGATCGGCGTCTCGGTTCTCGGCGCGGTCCTGGCCCGCCAGGTGTCCGAGTCGATGACCGAGCAGATGACCGCGGCGGGCATGCCGGCCGGTAGCAGCAACTCCGGCATCAGCGCCCTCAACCTGAGCAGCCTGCCCGAGGCGGTCCAGCACATGGTGCGGGTCGCGTACGGCGACGCCACCGGCCACATCTTCATGATCTCGGCTGCGGTCGCGGTGATCGGTGTGGTGGCGGCGGTCGCGATGAAGCCCGCGATGCTGCGCAGCACCGTCGACGTCGGCGCCGCCCCGGAGAAGGAGCCGGCGCTCGCCGCCAAGTAACCCGCTTTCCCCGATGCCCGCACCCACTCAGGGTGCGGGCATCGTCACATATAGCGATTTGTCCGTTTACGCAGAGATACGCTCGACAAACGGAAAGTGATTTCCCTTCAGCCCCGGCTCGGCCCGGCCGATCGGTGCGCCTGGCAGGGAACTCAGCATGGCGATGGGAGAACCGGGTGGATGAGCTCGTGACCAGCGCCGAGGCCCTGTCGGCCGCCCTGGTGTCAATCGAGGACCAGCGATCCTGGAACGCGGACGTCGAGCTGAAGCGCGCGCTCGCCATCGAGAAGGCAGCACAGGCCCTCGGCGACGAGTCGCTGGTCGCCCGAGCCCGGATGTGCCAGGCCAACATGCGGCTGCAGTCCGGAGACGTGTCCGGCGCGTCGGCACAGATCTGGCAGGTGCACGACTGGGCGGTCGCTCACGACGACCGGGTGCTGCTGGCCCGTACCCATCTGGTCTGGTTCTACATCCACCAGCATCTGAGCGACGCCGAGCAGGCTCTCGAGCACGCCGTGCTCGCGGTCGAGTTGCTCGACGACGACGCCACCCCGCACATGCAGGTGTGGCACCGGACCAAACTCGCCGACGCGCTCTGGGCGGCCGGCTCGATGGACGCCGCCCGGGTCCGCTACCAGCAGGCCGAGCGACTCGCCGTGCAGACCGACTCGCCGGCCCTGCTCTGCCTGCTGAACAACTATGCGTTCACCGAGTTCGAGACCGGTCACCAGGATCGCGCCGAGGAGGTCGCCGAGCGGCTGCTGCGGCTCGCCGGCGAGCGCGGTGAGGAGCTGGAGCCGGCGTACCTGGACACGGTCGGCTGGATCCAGATCGGCAACGGGCGGTTCGCCGAGGCCGAGGCCACCATGCGGCTCTGCATCGAGCGGCACGAGGAGGGCTGCTACGACGCCGCCGACGGACTGGCGATGTACCTTCTGACGCTCGCCCGGGCACAGCGCGGCCTCGGGGCGTACGAGCGGGCACAGTCCACCCTGGACGCCTCCCGGGCGATGTGCCAGGAACGCGACCTCGGCGATCTGCTGGTGCGTGTGCATCAGGAGCAGGCCGAGCTGCACGCCGCCCGGGGCGAGTTCGCGGAGGCGTTCGCGGCGCACAAGGTCTTCTTCACGGCGTATCAGGGTCGGCACTCCCTGCAGCGGGAGGCACGGACCCGGACCCGGCAGGCGATGTTCGAGACCGCCGAGGCCCGCGAGGAGGCGGAGCGTTTCCGCGAGCAGGCCCGCCGTGACCCGCTGACCGGACTGCACAACCGGCGGTACGTCGACGAGCGGCTGCCCGCGCTGATCCGGTACGACCCGGCGCTCGCCGTCGCGCTCGTCGATCTCGACCACTTCAAGCAGGTCAACGACCGGCTCTCGCACAACGTCGGCGACCAGGTCCTGATCACGGTGGCCGACCTGCTGGCCGGCGGGCTCGCCGACGCCTGCCCGGACGGGTTCGTCGCCCGGATGGGTGGTGAGGAGTTCCTGATCGTGCTGCCCGGCGCCGGCACGCGGCGGGCCACCGCGATCGTGGACGGCATCCGCCGATCGATCGGCGGGCACGACTGGTCACCGCTCACCCACGGACTGCCCGTCACGGTCAGCATCGGCGTCGCCACCTCGGACGAGGTCCCGGCCGCCACCCAGACCACCCTACTGTCCACAGCGGACAGTCGTCTGTACGCTGCCAAGCACGCCGGACGTGATCGCGTCGTGTCGGTCACCGACCGCTGGGAGCATGCCTCGGTGGCATGAAGATCCCGGCGCTTTCGGTAGCCGGATTCGGTCTCCGGGGGTTAAGTCGGTCAATCATTGCCGCTACCCTGAACGGGCCGAGTTGATCGGCGACGGGGTCGTGGCGCGAGGAGGCGGTCGTGGACAAGGGCAGCAACGAGGTGGCTCCCCCCGGGGTCAACATCAACGTTCCCCACTCCGCTCGCATCTACGACTACTGGCTCGGCGGCAAGGACAATTTCGCCGTCGACCGTGCCGTCGGCGAGGCAATGATGAAAGCCATCCCCGGTATGCGCTACATGGCCGGGGAGAACCGGAAGTTCGTGCACCGCGTCGCCCGCGACCTGGTGGCGAAAGAGGGCATCACCCAATTCCTGGACGTCGGCACCGGCATCCCGACCCGGCCGAACCTGCACGAGATCGCCCAGAGCTTCGAGCCGTCGACCCGCGTGGTCTATGTGGACAACGACCCGATCGTGCTGGTCCACGCCCGCGCGCTGATGATCAGCACGGCCGAGGGCCGCAGTGAGTACATCTCCGCCGACGTGCGCGACCCGTCGTCGATCCTCGAGGACCGGGCGCTGAAGGACACCCTCGACCTCACCAAGCCGGTCGGCCTCACCCTGATCGCGATCCTGATGCTGCTCGCCGACGCCGACGACCCGTGGGCCAAGGTGGCTGCGCTGCGCGACGCCCTGCCGTCCGGCAGCCTGATCGCGATCACCCACCCCACCGCCGACTTCAACCCGGACGAGGTGAACGCGGCCGTCGCGGCCGCCACCGGCGCCGGGATGACGCTCGTCGCGCGCACCGAGAGCGAGGTGCAGCGTTTCTTCGGTGACTGGGAGATGCTGGAGCCGGGCCTGGTCCCGGTGTCGAGCTGGCGGCCGGACAGCGAGGTCGCCGACCCCAAGGCGGCGTATTACTGGGCCGGCGTCGCCCGTAAGCCCTGAGGCGCCTGTCCACCGCCCCCGAACGTGTGAAAACCCCCGCCGGCTCGGCCCGGCGGGGGTTTTCCAGTAAAGCTCCATGACCGGATGGGCGGCCCAGCACGGGGAACCGGACCGCCCATCCGGCGTCAGACGGGTGTACTGCGTAACACCCGCAAGCGCGGACGCTTGCACGCCGGCGGGACGGGCAGCCGCCCCGCACGGATCAACATCTCCCGGACCTCGCCGGCACGACCGGCCCGATCGACGACCACACCACGCACGCCGAACCAGGTGTCACCGTCATGCGGAATCGGTGTCGACAGGTCGGCGCTCAGCACGCGCAGACGAATCGGCCCGATGCCGTAGCAGTAGTCCGCCTCGGCGAACTCACAGACCGGCCAGACCGGCTCGCTCGGCCGCAACCGATCGTCACGAATCCGCGGCGCCGAGACACCCCAGCCGCTCCGGGCCGGACGGTGCCGGGCGCGGCGCGGCCGGGTGCACCGCAGAAGGTCACTCGCGCGCGTCGGACTCACCCTCCTCGGCCGGCGCCCCGGCGGCGGGGCGGTTCAACGCGTAGCGCACGCCGCCGAACCGGTGCGTGACAGTGCTGGCCCGGGCCTCGGCGGCGACCACCTCGTCGATCACCGGCTCGTCACGGAAGAGCACGGACGGGTTACCGCGGCGGGACTGCTCGGAAGCCTCAGGAACGTTCGGATCGGGATGTTCGGGGCCGACGTTGGGTATCGACACACTCGTCACCTCTCGCTCAGAACGCCCCCGCCAGGGGAGCCTCGCGCTGAGGCCGCAGACGTCGCTCCGCGACCGACCCATCACCCAAAGATGTCACCCTGAGTGACAACCATCCGGTGTAGTACGTGCGTTATCATGCTCAAAATCACGTGACTACGCAAGGCCAGATGCACGTGCATCTGCATTCTCGGTCTGAATGGCACGTGACATCACCACCCCCGGGTCGATCGGCGGTCCGGGGCAGACCAAGGGAGCTTGGAATGACCTACGTGGTCAACGGCATGCCAGCCGGCCAACTGCAGGGCGCTGTCTGGCAGAAGAGCCGTCGCAGCAACCCGAGTGGCAACTGCGTGGAGTGCGCTGTCCTGCCCGGCGGTGACGTCGCCGTGCGCAACTCCCGGGACCCGGAGGGCGCTGCGCTGATCTACACGCGCGCCGAGATCGAGGCGTTCCTCGGTGGCGTTCGCGACGGAGACTTCGACAACCTCGTCGCCTGACGCGCGGTTCACCGACACAACTGAACTGGGGCTGATCTTTCACACGGTCCGGTCGCTGTGCGGCCGGACCGTGCCGTTTTCCGGCCTTCCGGCCCGCGCCCGGCCGGGCCGTTTTTCGGCCTTCCGGCCCGCGCCCGGCCGTGCCGTTTCTGGCCTGCGCTCGGCCGTCAGGCCGGGCGGCCCACCTCGTGCAGCAGCTTGCCGAGGATCTCCGGCGTGTGGTTCGGCGGCTCGGCGTCGATGCAGACCCGCTCCATCGCCATCGCGTACTGATCGACGTCCTCGCGCTTGTCCAGGTAGATCGCGCTGGTCAGCTGCTCCACGTAGACCACGTCGGGAAGCTCCGGCTCGGGGAACCGCAGGATCGCGAACGGACCACCGGCCGCGGCGTGCCCACCGGCGTGGAACGGGATGATCTGCAGCCGCACGTTCGGCATCTTCGACGCCTCGATCAGCGCCTCGATCTGCTGGCGCATCACATCGACGCCGCCGATCGGCCGGCGCAGCACCGCCTCGTCGATCACCGCCCAGAGCTGCGGACCGCCCGACCGGGTGAGAATCTGCTGCCGATGACGCCGCACCTCGACGCGCCGGTCGATCTCCTCGACGCTGGCGCCGGCGTGACCCAGCATGATCACGGCACGCGCGTACTCCGGCGTCTGCAACAGGCCCGGGACGAATTGGATCTCATAGGTACGGATCAGCGAAGCCGCCGCTTCCAACCCGAGGTACGCCTGGAACCAGCCCGGAAGGATGTCGCTGAAGTGCTGCCACCAGCCCGGATTGTTCGCCTGCCGGGCCAGCCCGATCAGGGCCTCGCGCTCGTTGGGGTCGACCACGCCGTACATGGTCAAGAGGTCTGTGACGTCGCGTTCCTTGAAGCTGACCCGGCCCAGCTCCATCCGGCTGATCTTGGAACCGGACGCCCGGATCTCGTAGCCCGCCGCCTCGCGGCTGATGCCCTTGGACTCCCGCAGCTTGCGGAGCTGGGAGCCGAGCAGAATGCGGAGAACGGTGGGGCCACCGCCCGGCGCCTCCTCCTGCGAACCCGCGCTCACCTGACTCCTCGTCGCCGCCTTGTGACTGCCTGGCACAGCCACATGCATCCTAAAGCGGAGATCGTCCGCTGCGAAACCACGTCCCCGCCTTGCACGCCGCCATCTGCGCGATGCGGATGCACGTGCATCCGGCCTTGCGAACGCACTTGATGACGAGCATGATAGCTGACAGACACGTACCCGTTCGATAACACAGCGTGCCGAAAAGTCAGACTGCTCGGCCGATGTGGTCCCCGACACCCGCCTCAGTGAGAATGGTGGAGGCACACACATGTCGAAGACGCTGGCGTCCACGCCGACAGTCGCCCCGCCACAGCGTGACCCGGCGGATGTCGCCCCGGCCGAGAGCTACCGTCCCGCCGATCCGGTGTGGGTCTATCGCGACGGCTGGCGCGCCGGCGTCATCGAGGCGTCCTCGCCCCGAGCGGTCACCGTGACGTACCGGCCGCTCGGCCACCTGGGGACCGGGGTCGACACGTTCACCGCGCCGTATGTGACGTCCCGCTTCGACAGCGATCCCACTCTCGACCAGCGCGGCCTGCGCCTGGTGCGCCGCACCCCGCTGAACCGGGGACCGCTGGCATGACGGGCGCGGTGACGGTCTCCGCCATCGTCGGCCTGCTGAGCCTCTTCTCCGGCGTGGCCCTCGGGTGGTACCTACGACGTACCAACGACTGGTGCCCGACCTGCGGCGAGCAGCTGACCTGCCACGGCACCTGCCAAGTCAGCGCGGTGCGGGCGTCACTGTAGCTTTATATTTATGACAGCGGCTGACGAAAAGCGCCTGACGTGCGTGAACAGGAGCGCCGCTCTCTCCCGGGCCTTCGAGTTCCTGGGCCGCCGGTGGAACGGCGCCGTCCTCGGCAAACTCCGCGACGGGCCGCTCGGCTTCCGGGAGATCTCCCGTGAGATCGACGGCATCAGCGACTCGGTCCTGTCGAACCGATTGTCCTCTCTGGTCACCGCGGGACTGATCGTCCGCGTCGTCGACGCCGGCCCGCCGGTGTCGGTCTCCTACAGCTTGACCGATTCCGGTCGCGCGCTGATGCCCGCGCTCGACGAGATCGCCGTCTGGGCCGATCAGCACCTCACTCCGTGATCATCTTCACCCGCCGATCAGTGGCTTTCTCTGCCACAGCAACTACTTTTTTAGAAGTGGATACTCTTTCTGAAGCGGGTCCGGTCTCTCGTGGTCTGAGCGCCGAGGGGCGTGCCCTGCTGTTCACGGACGCACGCACCGCGTCGGCGTTCGCGCCGACCCCGGTCACCGACGCGGAGCTCGCCGAACTCTGGGATCTGGCGAAATGGCCGCCGACGGCCGCGAACACCCAGCCGTTGCGGGTGCTGTTCGTGCGTACCCAGGAAGGCAAGGCCCGCCTGATCCCCCACCTCGCGGAAGGCAACCGGCCGAAGTCGCAGAGCGCGCCGGTCGTCGCGGTGCTGGCGCTCGACACGTCGTTCCACGAGCACGTGCCGCAGGTGTTCCCGCACAACCCCGGCCTCAAGGACGTGTACGAGGCGAACCGCGACCTGCGCATCACCAACGGCACGTTCAGTGCGGCGCTGCAGGTCGGGTACTTCGTCCTGGCGGCCCGCGCGATCGGCCTCGTCGCAGGTCCGATGACCGGTTTCGACAAGGCCGGCGTGGATGCTGAATTCTTCCCGGACGGGCGCTTCGCGTCGCTTGCGGTGGTGAACCTCGGACACCCGGGTGAGAAGGCGTGGCGGGACCGGCTGCCTCGGTTGTCGCCGGAGACGACTGTGCAGTGGGCCTGAGCCGGTGGTAGAAGCGGCCCGGCGGTTTCCTCTTTGCCGCCGGGCCGCTTCCTCTTACTTCCAGGTCTGCCCGGCCTACTTCCAGGTGTCGCCGGTTAGGCGCTCGTAGACCTCGATGTAGCGGTTGCGCGTCGCCTCAACCACCTCGTCGGGGATCTCCGGACCCGGCGCCGTCCGATCCCAATCAGTCAGCTGACCGGACCAGTCCCGCAGGAACTGCTTGTCCAGGTACCGCGGCACACTGCCCGGCTTCCACTCGTCCGCACTCCAGAACCGGGACGAGTCGGGCGTGAGCAGCTCGTCGCCCAGCTTCAGCGTTCCATCCTTGGCCCGCCCCACCTCGATCTTGGTGTCGGCCAGGAGCATCCCCTTGCCGGCCGCGACCTCGGAGCCCCGGCGGTAGATCTCCAGCGTGACCCGCCGCAGCTCCTCGGCCAGCTCTCGGCCGACCCGCCCCACCGTCTCGTCGAACGTCAAAGGCGCGTCGTGTCCGCCACCGACGGGCTCCTTGGTGCTCGGCGTGAAGATCGGCTCAGGCAACTGGGACGACTCCACCAGCCCGGCCGGCAGCGGGTTGCCGGAGATCTGCCCGTCCCGCTGGTAATCCCGCAGCCCGGAGCCCGCCAGGTAGCCACGCGCGATGCACTCCACCATGACCATCTCAAGGCGCTCGCAGCGGATCGCCCGCCCCTGCCACTCGGCCGGCACATCGGTCACCGAGATGACGTGATTCGGAATCACGTCAGCGAGCTGATCGAACCACCAGAGCGAGAGCTGGGTGAGGATCTTCCCCTTGTCCGGGATCGGCGTGGGCAGGATGACGTCATAGATCGAGATCCGGTCCGAGGCGACCAGGAGCAGGTCCTCCCCGTCCGCATAGACGTCCCGAACCTTGCCGGAGTGCAGCAGTTCCACTTGTTCCCCTCGGTCGTACCGTCACTCTCGCAGCTACCGTATCGAGTCGCGCTCAGCCTCTGCGCACCTATGCCATGCGTGGCCAGCAAGCCCTCGCTCGGGCAACCCGCCCAAACCAACAAGACCCAACCGTGGCCTCTGCGACCACACAGCACACCAAACAGGCTTCCATAACTTCTTTCCGCAGCAGAAACCTGGCTTGATTGCGCAAGAGACGAAAACCATCCGCTAGCAGCGCAGTCAAACTCCCGCGGGAGGCGGTCGATAAAAAGATCATTCCCCTGAAAATCTCATATGACCTAAACCTCATCATCAACAACTGGCTAGAACAAGTCACCCATTTGACGGACACACTGATGGGTGCCATCGAATATTCTCAGGCAGAGAAACAGGGTCAGGTACAGAACATCTGCCACCTCAACACCCAGCAGCGCCGCGATGCTGGGCCGCGAGATAAGACATCTGGAAACCGGGGTATTCCTTCTCGCGAATCTGAGTCTTTGTTTATGGTGGATGCAGTCACCGCAGATGGCCGGCGGATAGATACTAGGAAGCCCACCTGACAGCAGCCCAGAGGGCACAGGTGATGGCAACTCCTCCCGGCAGGCAACCGGGGACGTTCGCCCGAGGCGCACCCGACCGTATGGATACCATCCGCCTCGGACGGTCACCTGTTCGCACCGTAACGCTTGAGGCGACACTTCGTTACAAGGCGTAGCCGGCTGCCACGAAGGGTAGGCATCACGTGCGGTATATGATTGGATCGGTCACAGACTGGCGTTACGCCTCGTCAGTTCGCCATTGCAGATATAAGCTGCAACGATGATCGGCGATGGAGGGCGCATGGAAACCGAGGCTATCAATGCCGCAGAATTCTTCGCCGGGATTGGCCTTGTACGTACGGCTTTGGAGCCTCTTGGAGTCAAGGTCGTGTGGGCCAACGACATCAAGCAAGCGAAATACGAAGCGTATCGCGCGAACTATCCAGATGCAGAAAAGCATTTCAAGGTTGATGATATCCGCAATGTGGTAGGCGATCAATTGAAGACGTTGTCAAGACTCGAGCTGGCAACGAGCAGCTTCCCCTGCATCGACCTTTCCCTCGCAGGCAACCGGCGTGGATTGGTGGGAGAGCAGTCTGGCATGTTCTGGCAATTCGCGCGCGTTCTTGACGAGATGTCAGAGGAAATCCGTCCTCGCGTAGTGCTGCTCGAAAATGTCCATGGGTTCGCTACCAGCCATGGCGGGCAGGACTTGACAGATGCACTCGCACGATTGTCACAACTAGGGTACTCGCTCGACGTGCTCGCCATCGACGCTAAGCACTTCGTTCCGCAGTCGCGGCCTCGTATGTTCATCGTAGGCGTGCTGCCAGCAGATTTGCCAAATAATGCGCACGTCGGCGTGCCAGTGGTTAGCGACGTTCGGCCGGCCTGGGTCACAGCGATCCACGCCAAGAACCAAGACAAGATCAAGATGCACTACCTCGACCTACCCGACCTGCCGGTAGGGCCGACAGATTTGAGCGGCGTGATCGAGTATGGAGCCCCCGAGAGTCTCTGGTGGGATCAGCAACGCGTCAAGGCGTTTGTGGATTCATTGAGCGACGGCCAAAGGCTCCGTTTCGAAGCGTTACGAACCTCAGATGCCCTCTCCTATCGGACTGCCTACCGGCGCACTCGGCAAGGCGTATCGATGTGGGAGCTTCGACGCGATGCCATCGCCGGCTGCCTACGAACGACCGGAGGAGGATCGAGCAAGCAGGCGCTAGTTGAACTTGGGTTCGGCCGTGAGCCTCGTGTACGATGGATGACCCCTCGCGAGTACGCTAACTTGATGGGTGCAACCGAATATAGACTCATCGCTGGAACGCCAAACCAGCAACTGTTCGGTTTTGGTGATGCCGTTGTCGTGGACGTCGTTCGATGGATTGGCAAGCATTATCTGTTGCCCGTATTGCGACCAGACAATAAGGCTGGAAACTAATTGCCCGGCTTGTGCAGGGAAAACCAACCCCGCGCTATCCACGACAGCACCAATCCCGTGGCAGGGCCCTCAGCAGCATTGCTTCTTCGAGACCCGATAAGGCGTCATGGCTCCAAATAAATTGCCAGCGGTTCCGCCCCCGTCTCGCGCCACGAAGTCAATGAAGGCGAATCGGAGCTCGGGCACTAAGCCCGAGCTTGCCCTACGGCGGGAGCTGTTCCGGCAAGGTCTTCGATATCGCGTGGGCCTACAAATTTCGTTGCGTGATAGAAAAGTACGCCCTGACGTCGTTTTCCCTCGACGCAGGGTTGCAGTATTTTTAGACGGCTGTTTTTGGCATGGCTGTCCCATACATGGGAGAATGCCCGCCGACCCAACCGGATATTGGCACGCCAAGATCGAAGGAAACAGAAATCGCGATGCGGTCGTAGACATTCAGTTGAATGACGCGGGGTGGGCAGTTATACGAGTATGGGAGCATGAGTCGGCAACCGAGGGTGCCGCCCGCATCAAATCCCTAGTCCTTTGCCGTTAAGAGTTAAGAACGCACTTGAACGGCCAGGGATAGCCTTCACCTCGAGGCAAGAAGGGCACCCTTCCTTACGACACTCTTCAAGGATCGTGTGTGGACGGCTGGCTGGACGACAGCCATGGTGGGCCAAGGCTTGCGCATCGTGCAGGTCCTTCCCACGCAGAGAACCTCTCATACAGCCCGCCTTCCATGCTTCGCCATTGCCCCGTATACTGGCCAGCCGATGAAATAGATGACTCGGATTTCAGAGGTGTGTAAAGTGGCCAGCCGCGGCATCGCTTCTTACAATCAGCCGGATCACCAACTGCCATCACGGGCATCGCTGCCGACTGCCTTTGTCCAAGGGTTCCGCCGCCTATTGAAAAGCGCGATGAGCACCGTCGACCCGGCAAGCAACAAGCGGCTGGGGAACTGTATTGGCGTATACGCCTTCTACGACTACGACGGCGAGCCTATTTATGTCGGTCAAACCTGGCTGAAGTTCACCGACCGAATCGGCCGACACCTAACCAGTCAGCGAAGCGATACTCTGGCATATCGGATCCTCGATCCTTTTGAGGTTGCCGCAGTGGAGTTGTGGCCAACAGAGTATCTGCGTGACGATCCAAACAAGCAAGAAAAACTTAACGAAATCGAGTTCTCCGCATACCGTAGAGCGATTGATGACTCGAAGTACAAAGCGATTCTCAATGAGAAGATTCCGCCCCCGTCTGACTTCGTAAGACTGCCACCCTCTTATCGTTTCAACTTGATCCCCGGAGAATTGCGGGAAGAACGCGAACATCCAGACGTACGTATCGCCCGTCGCGCTGAGACCTTGTCCAGAGTGGCGGCCGTTGCCCATGAACGCGGCGAAGTTTCGGCCGGTTTACGCCGCGTCATCGTTATCCAAGCAGTCCGCTTAGCTGACTTGGCCGCGGCCCGCTTGGCGTACGCAGAAGGCCGGCGCAGACCCTCTCCGGGCGCAATCAACGTACAAGAGCTAGTTGGAAACGTTCTCGAAGACTCCGACTCCGACTCGGATGAGGTCAACGACGACTTCTGAGCTCAAAACCCTCCGTCTGCGCAGCAGGACCAACAGGGCGGTCCTCCGGTGACCACAGCGTTGTTGCTGCTGGCTGCTCCGGACTCGACGCTGAGTGGGGATCATCTACGCTGACATCGATCAACTCAGCTCGTTCTGGTGAAGGGCTCGATGCGCACAGCAGCGGACTACCTCGCGATCACCCCCTCTGACGCGCGGGCGCAGTGGCGTTCCATCGCAGATCGTTCGTATCCGGACCCGGGCCGCAGGCAGGTCGTCTTCACCCCGGTGGAGACGTTGCTGTGCCTGGCTGCGAGTTTGATGGTCGATCACAGTCGCTATGGCAGCTCATCGGCGCACCGCGCGGAAGAGCCCGTCCCGACTCTGGCGCGGCTGTTCAAGCGACCCAATACCAGCGTCCTGGCGAAGATGGCGAATCTCGACGGCAGCCGCAGCCACGGCGCTCGCCATGAGACCGAGGTCGCTGCCAGGCTGCTCAGCAGCAGCGGTGACCTGGCTGCCGTCTATCGACTCGTTGTCCGCGCGGCCCGGGATGCCGGGATCAATGACGACGACCTTCCCGACTTCCTGTATCTCGAACACGACGACGCTCCGTTGATTTTTCTGGGCCAGGACGAGTTGGAGTCGGACGACGTCGCGGGGGTAGTGCGAAAGGAGCGCCCCAGCGTTCGAGATCAACTAACTGAGCAGCTTCTGATGGCCTCGGTTCGTATCGGGCAGCACCGGTTCGCGCGCGACGTGCTCCGCAATCACGGACACCGCTGCGTGTTCTGCGGTTTGTCGGTGACCGTCAATGACCGTCAGGCATCTCGGATGCTGGTCGCCTCACACATCAAGCCGTGGCGAGAGTGCGACTCTCGAGAACGCCTTGACGTCACCAACGGATTGACGGCGTGCCCTACACACGATGTGGCGTTCGACACCGGCCTCATCACCGTGAACGGCGGACTCCGCATCCACGTCCGCCCCGAGCTGGAGGACGCAGCCGCGTCCAACCCCGCCGCCTATGCGGCGTTCGGCCGCCCGCCGCTCGCCGAGCGCCTCCTTCTTCCACCACACGCGCTTCCTCCGCAACGTGGCTATCTGGATTGGCATTGGAATCGGATCTATAACCAGAGCTAGTAGTGCTTTGTCATGATCCGCGTCGGCGGGCTCGTTTCCGTTGCGGGAACGGGGTTCGGCAGGTCGGGCATGCGCCGATGAGGTAGACGAGCAGGAGTTGCAGGCGTCGGAGTACGGCGTAGAGGGTCATTCCGGCGCATGGGTTTTTGGGTCGAGGCGTTGCAGGGTGAGGAAGATGTGTGCCGCGGAGACGAGGGTGACGTGGTGGTGCCATCCCTGCCAGGTGCGGCCTTCGTAGTGGTCGAGGCCGAGACCGGTCTTGACTTCGCGGTAGTCGTGTTCGATGCGCCAGCGCAGTTTCGCCCAGCGGATCAGGGTGCGTCTCGCGGTCCGGGCGGGTAGGTCAGAGAGCCAGTACTTGATCGGCTCCGGGTTGCCGGGCGGCCATTCGGCGATGAGCCAGGCCTCAGGTAGGTCCTCGCCGCGGTGCGCGGACAGCAGGGTTCGCCCGGCCGGACGGACCCGGGTGAACACGAAGTGCGAGGACATCAGGAGCGGACGGCCGCCGCGGCTGCGGGAGCCGGGTCGCCAGGTCACTCTCCGGGCTTTGCCGGTGCCGGTGGTGATCAGTTCGGTGAGGGTCGGCGCCGGCTGCTGGTAGCGGGGCGTGGGATAGGAGCCGACGCCGGCGTAGTCCCCGGCCGTGCGGATCGTCGAGGCCGGGTAAGCGGTGAGCCTGCCGCTGACCTGCACCAGGTGGGGCAGCCCGCGTTCGGTCAGGGCGAGGCGGAACTCTGCGGCGTCGCCGTAGCCGCAGTCGGCCACGATCAGCGGCGGGCGATGTCCCCATCGCAGCAGTTCGTCGATCATGTCCAGGGCGAGGCGCCACTTCTCCCGATGGGTCACGTCGTCGCTGATCCCGGCGCGGCGGCGACGGTTGTGGACATCGCTGGTGGCCTTGGGTGAGGCGGGATCCCAGGACTCCGGCAGAAACAGTCGCCAGTCCACGGGGCAGGATGCGGTGTCGGTGACCATGCTGACGCTTACGGCGATCTGGCAGTTGGTGACCTTGCCCGCGGTGCCGGTGTACTGCCGGGCCACACACGGCGAAGCGGTGCCGCATTTGAGCAGGCCGGTGTCGTCGATGGCCCATGCCGTCGGGACGATCGCCTGGTCGGCCAGCGCGGCGATCCGTCGCCGGACCGGCTCGACCTGCCACGGACTGTTGGTCACGAAGTGGTTCAACGCCTGCTCATGCACGCCCTGCAGCCGAGCGGCCATCGGCTGGATCGACTTACGCCGTCCGTCGATCATCAGCCCTTGCAGATACGCGGCCGCACGATCCTGCCAGCCGGCCCTGGTCAGCGAGGCGAACACGTCCGACGCGAACTCGGCCAAGTCGTCACGCAACCGGTCAGCCTCAGCAACGTCCATACCTCAACGACAGCAACCCACCGTCAACAAGTCACCATCAGCCACTCGAAAGTGACAAAGCACTACTAGTTGTACCTGACAAAATGAAGCCGCCCGGTCGCGTCGGCGACCGGGCGGCTTTGTTTCGTCAGTTAGATCAGGCGGGCTGTTCGACCGGGCGGCCCAGCACGAAGTTCCAGTTCAGGGAGCGGCCCTTCACCCGGGCCAGCGCCACCCCGCCCGCTACCGCGGCCGCCGTTGTCACCGCGCCGGCCAGGAGCAGGGCGCCTCGGGCGCCCATCGAGTCGCACATCCAGCCGATTGCCGGGGCGCCGACGATTCCGGAGAGGGACGACACGATGCCGACCGTTGCCAGGACGCGGCCTCGCATGGACTCCGCCGTGTCCAGCTGGATTCGGGTGGAGACGACCGTGTCGAACACCACCGCGCCGGCCGCGATCGGGAGGATCAGGGCGGCGAAGCCGAGGACGTTCGGGGCCAGACCTGACGCGAACTGCAGGACGCTGATCAGGAAGCCGGTGCCGAGCAGCACCCGCAGCGTCGACTTGCCGCTGCCGGCCAGCAGCAGGCCGCCGGCGACCGCGCCGACCGCGAACGCCGTCGACAGCAGGCCGTAGGAGCCGGACGAGCCGCCCAGCGGGCCGGAGACCATCGCGGCCATCGACACCTGGTAATTGCGGCCGAGCGAACCCAGCACAAAGGAGAGAGCCAGGACGATCAGCACGACCGGCTGCCGGAGAACGTAGCGCAGACCGGCGATCACGCCACCGTCCGACGCGGACGCGCGGGCCAGTGAACGCATTTCACCGGTGCGCATCGCCAGCAGAGCGAAGATGACGCCGATGTATGAGACAGCGTTGATGAGGAACAGCGCCGTTGGGCCGGTGATACCGATCAGGACACCACCCAGCGCCATTCCGCCGATGCGGCCGGCGGAGCTGAGAACCGAGCCGAGAGCGAGTGCCGAGGCCAGCGCCTCACGCGGGATCAGGGATGATCCGAATCGGCCGAGGACCGGGCCTTCGAAGGAACCGATCACGCCCGAGGCCAGGGCCACGCCGTAGATCATCCAGTTGCCGGTCGGCAGCATCAGCGCGAGCGCCAGCAGGGCACGAATGGCCTGGCAGGCGATGAGCATCGGGCGCGCCGGGATGCGGTCGGCGAGGGCGCCGCCCCAGCTGCCGAGCAGCAGCACGGGCAGCGACTGGAGCATGACGACGGCGCCCATCTTGGTGGCCGAACCGGTCACCGAGAGGATCACCCAGTTGAGGGCCAGCACCTGCATCCACGTTCCGCCGACCGAGACCAGATCAGCGGCCGCCCACAGACGGTAGTTGCGCTCCTTGAGCGGCGCGAACATCGGAGCCAAGGTGGCGGCACCTCCGAAAAGAAAAGCGACGCCGACTCTCGGCGTCGCATGTCTCTTCGGTCCGGGCTCGCGTTCCGCTTCGCCCCTCAGACCCGGTGCTACACAACGGCAACCGGCGTGGTTGCGCTCCTTTTCCGGTACGGGTGACAGCTACCCGAAAGCAACTGATCCCGTTCTCAATGAGGCCGGTAAGCAGTGAGCTTCCCGCCGTCGACCTGATAGACAGCGCCTCCGGCGACGATGAGGTGGCCTTTGAAAACGGGTCCGGCCACCGTCCCCCGGGAGGCTTTGAGCACCGGGCCGCCCGCGTACACCAGTCCTCCGGCCCGGACCGGCTGTCCTGCCTCAACCCCGAGTGGGGTGGCCCAGAGCACTCGCCCGTTCCGGGAGTCGAGGGCTTCGACCTGGCGCTTGGCCGACCGGTAGACCCGGCGCCCGTCGGTGGCGACCAGCGTGCTCGCCTTGCCGGCCGAGGTCCAGGCCACGGCGCCGTCCGTCCCGTCGATGGCGAGCAGGTTCCGCCGCCGGTCCGTCACGTAGAAACGGTTCCCGGACGCGGCCTGCGCCGCCCAGTTCTCCAGGCGGCTCCATCGCAGGTCACCGCGGGTGACGCCGATCGCGGACGTCCCGCCGTCGGGTTGGCCGTACCCGTCGGTCTTGCGCATCAGGATCGTGCCGTTCAGCGAGACGCCGGTGCTGGACCAGCCGGGTTTGCGCCAGAGTTCCTTGCCGTCCGCGGCCCGGCGGCCGATCACCACCTCCTCGTCGGACTGCGACCACCCGGAGGTCACGATGACCCCTTGGTCGACGACGACGGAGTGGATCGGGGTGTCGGTCTCCAGCCGCCAGCGGGTCTTGCCGGTGGCCAGGTCGATCGCGGTGAGCTGCCCGTCGGGGTCGCTCATCGAGTTGCAGTCGCCGTTGGCGGCGATCAGCGACTGGTCGTTGACGGCGAGGACGGGTGTCCCGTTGTCGTCCGGGAAGTCCCAGTCGAAGCGCCAGGCCGGGCGGCCGTTCGCGGAGTCGTAGGAGGAGATGCCGCGTTTGTCGGTGACGATGACGCGACCTCCGGTGAGCAGCGGCGCGGAGAAGCCCGAGCAGCTCTCCTCGATGTCGCGCAACGGCACCGACCACTTCGCGGCGAGGTTCCGCACGCTGCCCTCATTGATCACCGACTCGGACGGGTTGTAGTAGCTGTCCGCGGCGTCGTAGCCGGGGTGGTTCCAGGGTGTCGCGGCGAGACTCAGCGCCAGAATCCAGGATGTAAGCACCCGAATAACATAAAAAGGGCGACCCTGATGGGCCGCCCTTTTCCCCGAAAGCCGTCAGCCGTTGAGCAGCTTCAGCATCTGCTGCACCTGGTCGGCGCGGGATTCCTTGACCCGCTCGGCGTACGCCCGGGCCTGCTCGTTGGTGCCCTTGTCGAGTTCGAGCGCGGCGAACTCGACCGCGTTGTGCTGGTGCGCCAGGAAGAGGTTGAGGAACGCGGTCTCGAAGTCCACCTTCTTCACCTTCTTCAACGCGGCGATCTCGTCGTCACCGGTGCTGGGCAGGCCGCCGTGGTCGGCGTGCAGGCTCTCCCGCTTGTCGAGCCTGGCCGGCTTGTCCCACTCGGTGAGCCAGTTCTTCATCATGGTGATCTCGTCGGCCTGCGTGAGGTCGACGGCCTTGGCCATGTCGATGACGTCCTGGCGCTGCGCCCGGTCGACCGCGATCTGCACCATCTCCTGGCCCTGCTCCTGGTTGTCCAGGAGCATCTGCAGGAACATCACGTCGGTGTCGTTGAAGGTCGACCCGGCGGTGATCTCGGCGACCGACGTGACATTCTGCGTCTCGCCGCCGGCCGAAGCCGTCGAGGCGGTGGACGCGGTCGAGGCGGTGGACGCGGTCGAGGCGGTGGACGTCGACGCGTCCGTGCCGCATGCGCCGAGCAGGAACGGCGCGGTCAGGGCGAGCGCTACGAACCGGCGCTTCACAGCGGCAGCCAGAGGGCGAGCGTGAAGATCGAGGGCTCCCAGCTGCGGATCGACGTGTGGGCCTGGCGGGTCTTGTACGACACGCCCTGGTATGTGACCACGTCACCGACCTTGTAGGACACTCCCGGCGCCCACTCGGTCCCGTTCGCCGGAGCCGTCGTGGTGCTCGTCGGGGCCGCCGTCGCGGTGCTGGTCGGGGCCTTCGTCGGCGCGGTGGTGCCGGGGGCGGTGGTCGGCGCGCTGGTCGTCGGGGCCGTGGTCGGCGCCTTCGTCGGCGCGGTGGTCGGCGTAGTGGTGGGCGTCGTCGAGGATCCGCCGCCACCGATGTTCAAGTCCACGCAGCTGTAGAAGGCGGCTGCCGTATCCCCGATGTTCCACACCGCGAGAACGGTCTTCCGGCCGGAGAACCCGCTCAGGTCGACCTTGTGCGAGACCGTCGCGTTGGGGATCGCGTTCTTGTCGTCGAACGTGGCGACCTTCGTACCGTCGATGGAATACACCCAGGTAGCGGTCCGGTGCCGCGCGGTCAGGACCCAGTTGAACGTCACCGAGTTGCCGACGCTGGTGGCCGGCCAGTTCCTGGATTCGTCGTTGAGCACCGAGAAGTTGGCGTTTCCACCGTTGCATTGCGAAGACCCCTTCGGAGCCTCGACACTCTGCGGCTCGAACTGAATCGCGCCGCAGTCCGAGACGGTGCCGGCGGCGCAGAGGGCCTGGCGGCTCGGGGGCGAGGAGACGTATCCGTGCGCCAGGGCGGGTGACGCGACCACCGCGGTCGAAGCAGCGACCATCCCGAGGGTAGCCAGCGGGTAGGCGATCTTCCTGCGCATGTCAGCTCTCCGAACATGTCGTCCTGGCAGTTACCGGCCAGAACGTTATGGAGAACTGCCATAACGGATCCTTAAAGCGACCGAAAACCCTTATGAAACCGCGCGACGCCGGCCGCGGGGCGCAGCTTCGGGCTCGTCAGCGGCGCTGTGCAGGAGGAATCCGACGCGGGCGCCACCGAGCGGACTACGGTCGATGACCAATTGCCCACGGACAGTTTCGGCGGCCCTGCGCACGATGTCCAGGCCCAATCCGGTCGACCCGGCGCCGCTGAATCCGCGCTTCACCGCGCTCTGCGGGTCCGGGATGCCCGGCCCGGCGTCGTCGACGAGCAGGCCGCTGCCGGAGACGATAACCCGGAAGGCGACACCGTCCGGGGTGTGCGAGAAGACGTTGCCGAGCATCGCGTCGACCACCAGGATCACGTCGCTGCGGGACATCGGCACCATCACCGGCTCGTGGCCGCCGACCACCTCCCACGGCCGTTCCTGGTCCTCGGCGAGCACCGACCAGAACGCGAGCCGGTCGGCGAGCATCTCGACCAGGTCGCACGACTCGGAGCCGCGGGCCTCGACACTGCCCAGCCGGGCCCCCGTGATGATTGCTTCGAGCTCCTCGTCCAGCAGGTCACAGGCCTGCCGCATGCGTTCCGCGATCGGCCCGGGCGGCATCGCCTCCACGTCGAGGCGCAAGCCTGTCAACGGCGTACGCAATCGGTGGGAAAGGTCCGCGGCGAGCTCGCGCTCGCGGTCCAGGAGCCGGCGCAGGTCGTCCGCCATCGCGTTGAAGTCCCGGGCCGCGTCGCGCAGCTCGCGCGGGCCGGTCGGGGTGATCCGCTCGTTCAGCTCGCCGCCGCCGAGCCGCCGGGTGGCCGCCGCGAGCTGACGGGTCGACTTCACCAGCTGGCTGCCGAGCCGGTCGGCGAGCAGCACCGACGCGCCGACCAGCACGATCGCGAGTCCGCCGAGGGCGAGCCAGGCCGTCCCGACTCCGCGCCGGGTGTCCCCCTTCGGCACGAAGACCTCGACCACCACGGTACGGCCGTCGGTCAGCACCGTGGGCTGCAGGTATGCGATCCCGCCCGGCGCCTCGGCGGTCGCGGACCGGCGTTCCTGCGCGGCCCGGATCACCGTGGCCTCGTTGAGGTGCGAGATTCCGATCGGCGGCTGGGCCGGCAGGTGGATGGCGAGCCGCCCGTCGCTTCCGGCAGCGGTGCTGGCCACCGCGTTGGTGAGCTCGGTGAGGTCGCTGTTCACGCCGAGCACCGTCACCATCGAGGTGGCCTGCTGACGTGCTTCGGAGATCGCCCGGTCGTACGCGATCTGCCGGGTCGCGACGGCGAGCGGCACCAGGAAGGCGAGCGCCACCATCGAGGTGATCGCCAGCGCCAGCCGGTTCAGCGCCCATCTCATTGGGGATCGACCATCATGACGCCGACTCCTCGGACGGTGTGCAGGAAACGCGGCTTCGCGGCGGTCTCGCCGAGCTTGCGGCGCAGCCACGAGATGTGGACGTCGATGGTCTGTTCCTCGCCGATCCGGGCCTGCTGCCAGACCTGGTTCATCAGCTCGCGGCGGCTGATCACCTGGCCCACCCGCTCGGCCAGGTACGCGAGGACGTCGAACTCCCGCCGGGTCAGCTGCAACGGCTCACCCCGCAGCTCGACCCGCCGCTGCCTCGGCTTGATCACCAGCTCGCCGACCGTGATGGTGTTCGGCTGCTGCTGCTCGATGGTGCGCGCGCGGCGCAGCACCGCCGAGATCCGGGCCAGGATGTGCCCGCCGGAGAACGGCTTCGTCACGTAGTCGTCGGCGCCGGCCGACAGCAGTGCGATGATGTCCGCCTCCGAGCGCCGTGCGGTCGCGACGATCACCGGGACGTCGGAGACGGTACGCATCATCCGCAGCGCGTCGGTGCCGTCGATGTCGGGCAGCCCGAGATCGAGAATGACCAGGTCGGGACGCTCCTGGGTCACGATCCGCAACGCCTGGGCAGCCTGACCGACCGGGCGCACGACGTGCCCGGCATCGGTCAGCGCACGGGTCAGCGCGGCCGTGATGATGCGGTCGTCCTCGACCAACAGGATCATCGCCATGGCGGACAGGATAGGGGCAGGTGAGAGAATGCCACCCGTGCGATCTTCCAGGTGGATGCCGATAGCGGGGTGGTGTCTCGCCACCGCGGCCAGCATCGCGCTCTCGTCGTTCGCGCTGTCGCCCGTGCTCAACGCGGCGAAGACCGATGTGGGAGCGCTACCGGATCTGGGCCGGGTGCCGGCCGCCGAAGTCGCGGTCACGACCACCACCGCCGAGACGCCGTCACCGGCCGCGACGCCGTCGGAGCAGGACGAGCCGGAGACGCCCAAGCCGAGTCGGTCGTCGCGCAAGCCCACGTCGAAACCGGCGACGACCGAGCCGACGGCGCCGGCGACCACCGGCACCACGACGCGACCGACGACCAAGCCGGCGACCACGACCGAGGACGGCTGGACGGTCACCACCGGCGAGGACGGCCTCAAGACGTACGTGAAGACGTTCACCACCGACGGCGGCCGGGCGGTCATCAAGATGATCAGTAACGGCACGGTCTTCCTGGTCACGGCCACGCCCGCGGACGGATACACGGTCCAGAAGAACGGCTCGGACACGAACCTCGCGGTCTATTTCAACCAGCCCGGCCGCAGCTTCATCGTGCACGCCCAGTGGTTCAACGGCGCCCCGTTCGTCGAGGTCAGTGAAGTCGGCGGCTGAACGGCAAGGGTTTTCCCTGATTCGGTGAAGTTCATCGATGCTTAGCGTCTGCGTCAACAAATCCCGTGCCTGCCCGGACACCCCCTGGGCGGGAAGGAGCGCGCAGCGTGAAACCCCGAACCCCTGTCGTCGTCGCCGTGACCGCCGCGACCGCGGCAGCCTCGGCGATGGTGTGGATCAGCGCACCGGCGACCGCCCAGCCGATGACCCCGCCCGCCGAAGCCGCAGCCGAGTCCGCCTCCGCCCTGGTCGCCGCCGAACCCGCGAGCCTGCAGACCAGCGACGGTGAGGCCTACGTCCAGCGCCCGGTGATCTCCACCGAGAAGTTGCAGTACGTGCCGTACGACCGGACCTACAAGGGCCTGCCGGTGATCGGCGGTGACTTCGTGGTCGTCACCGACCACGCCGGCAACACCAAGTTCACCTCGGTGGCGCAGAGCAGCCCGATCGGCGAGCTCGCGGTCACCCCGAAACTCACCGGCCCCGCCTCGGTCGAGATCGCGAAGGGCGAGCTGAAGACGGTCAAGAACGTCGAGGGCACCAAGCTCGTCGTCGTGACCACGACCGGCGACCCCACGCTGGCCTGGGAATCCACCATCAACGGCACGAGCGCCGAGGGCATCAGCCGGCTCACCGTCGACGTCGACGCGGCCACCGGTGAGGTGATCCGCACCTACGAGCACGTGACCGACGTGGCGGGCACCGGAACCGGCTGGATCACCGGCTCGGTCACCCTGGACACCACCCTCTCGGGCAGCACCTACAGCATGAAGGACCCGAGCATCACGTCGCTGAGCTGCCAGGATGCCTCGAACAACACGACGTTCAGCGGCAGCGACAACGTGTGGGGCAACGGCACCGGCACGAACAAGGAGACCGGCTGCGTCGACGCGTTCTACGCGGCGCAGAAGGAGAAGGCGATGCTCGCCAGCTGGCTGGGCCGCACCGGCTTCACCAGCGGTGGCGGCGCCTGGCCGATCCGGGTCGGCCTGAACCAGCAGAACGCGTACTACGACGGCACCCAGGTCCAGATCGGCAAGAACACCGCCGGTCAGTGGATCTCGTCGCTCGACGTGGTGGGTCACGAGATCGGTCACGGCATCGACGACAACACCCCCGGCGGCATCTCCAAGAGCGGCACCCAGGAGTTCGTCGGCGACGTCTTCGGCGCGGCCACCGAGGCCTTCGCGAACAACGCGAACGACCCGCGGGACTACCAGGTCGGCGAAGAGGTCAACCTGGTCGGCAGCGGCCCGATCCGGTACATGTACAACCCGTCGCTCGCCGGCGACGACAACTGCTACTCCAGCAGCACCCCGACCCAGGAGGTGCACGCCGCGGCCGGCCCCGGCAACCACTGGTTCTACCTGCTCGCCGAGGGCACCAACCCGACCAACGGCCAGCCGGCCAGCACCCGGTGCTCCGGTTCCGGCGCGATCACCGGTGTCGGCATCCAGACCGCCACGAAGATCATGTACAACGCGATGCTGATGAAGACCAGCAGCTCGTCGTACCTGAAGTACCGCACCTGGACGCTGACCGCGGCCAAGGCCCTGGACAGCACCTGCGGGCTCTTCAACACCACCAAGGCCGCCTGGGACGCGGTGAGCGTGCCGGCCCAGTCCGCCGACCCGACCTGCTCCACCACGACGACTTCGCCCACCGCGTCGCCGTCGACCACCACCAGCAACCCGCCGACCGGCTGCACCGGCACGAACGCCACCGACGTGTCCATCCCGGACGCCGGCGCCGCGGTCTACAGCGACATCGCGATCAGCGGGTGCGCCCGCAACGCGTCGTCGAGCAGCAAGGTGGCCGTCAACATCGTCCACACGTTCCGGGGTGACCTGCGGGTCGACCTGGTCGCGCCGGACGGCACGACGTACAACCTGAAGGCCACGTCGACGTCGGACAGCGCGGACAACGTCAACACGACCTACACCGCCAACCTCTCCGCCGAGGCGGCGAATGGCACGTGGCGGCTCAAGGCCCAGGATTCGTACTCCCGGGACACGGGGTACATCAACACCTGGACCCTGACAGTCTGACGACAAGCGGGCCGCTGGGGGAGTTTTCGGACACCTCAGCGGCCCACTCGATCACCACAACATCACATTCGGCCGGGGGCCCTGCCGTTTTCGGCGGCGACCGGCTTATGGTGCGAGCAAGATTCATGTCCGCTGAGGAGGATCGCTCCGTGACGTACGGCGTAGTGGTACCAGGACGGCCCACAGGTGTGCTGGCCGACGTCTGGGGTCGCTCGGTGGTCCGCGACGTGATCCTCGTGGCCGGCGCCGCGAGCGCCGTCGGTCTCGCCGCGCAGATCTCGATCCCGGTTCCCGGCTCGCCGGTCCCGATCACCGGGCAGACGTTCGCAGTGGTCCTCGCGGGCGCGACGCTCGGCGCCTCCCGTGGCGCCGTCGCGATGCTCGTCTACGCGATCGCCGGCGCGCTCGGCGTGCCGTGGTTCGCCGGTGGCACCGCCGACTGGCCCGCCGCGACCGGCGGGTACCTGGTCGGCTTCATCCTCGCGGCGGCCCTGGCCGGGCAACTCGCCGCCCTGGGCGCGGACCGCAAACCGGTGCACACGGCCGGCCTGATGGCGGCCGCGAACGCGCTGATCTACCTGTTCGGGGTGCCCTGGCTCGCGTTCGCGACGGGAATGGATCTGGCCGCGGCGGCGAGTGCGGGGCTCATCCCGTACCTGATCGGGGATGTGCTGAAGACCGGCCTGGCCGCAGCGTTGCTCCCGGGCGCCTGGAATCTGGTCGGCAGGCGCGCCAGCGCCGCACCCGACCGGCGCCTCTGATCTCGCTGATCGAGACGTTTTTCCTGCTCATAGCGGGTCATATGGTTTCCACGCAAGGATTCGGGTACGCAGCGCCGCGCTAGCCGATCCCGAGAAGCGAGGAACCATGCGACTCTCCATGCTGCGCACGCTCTACGACCATCCCGGCCCGTGGGCGTCGGCCTACCTCGACGCGTCGCACGACACCGAGGACGCGGCGAAGATCATCGAGCTGCGGTGGCGCGCGGCCCGCGAATCCCTGACCGAGCAGGGCTGCGACCCGGCGACCCTGGCCGCGCTCGAGGCGGCCGCCCTGGAACATCCGGCCCGGCCCGGACGGCACGGGCTCGCCCTTTTCGCGACCGCCGGAGAGGTGCCGCTGCGCCGGGCGCTCGCCGCTCCGCCCCGCACCGAGATCGCCACCTTCGGCCCGTTGCCGCACGTCATGCCGATGCTCGCCCAGCTCGGCGACGAGATCCCCTATTTGCGGGTGGTGGTCGACCACACCGGCGGTGCCATCGACGCGGCCGGCGCCGGTGACCTGGTGCAGCACCGCGAGGTGGAGGGCACCGAGGACTACCCTGTGCACAAGGTCGGCGTCGGTGGGTGGAACGCGCTGAAGGCCGAGCACAACTACGACCTGACCTGGCGGCGCAATGCCGGTGACGTGGCGGAGGCGGTCACCGACCTGGCTGACCGGACCGGGCCGGAGATCATCGTGGTGGCCGGCGACCCGAAGTCCCGCCCGATGCTCGTCTCCCAGCTGCCGGAACGCTGGCGCAGCCGGGTGGTCGAGACGGACGCCGGATCCCGGGGCGCCGGGGCCGACCCCGCCGCGCTGGAGGACGTGACGATCCAGGCGATCGCCGAGCGGGCCGTCGAGCACCAGCGGGACGTCCTCGACCGGTTCCGCACCCAGCTCGGGCGGGACGGCGCGGCCGGCAACGGGCTGCACGCCGTGGTCACCGCGCTGCAACGCGGCCAGGTCGACACCGTCCTCATGATCGACGACCCGTCGTCGACCGAGGAGCTGTGGATCGGCGCGGAGCCCACAGAGATCGCCGACGACCCGTCGCTGCTGGTGAATCCACGGAAGGTCCGTGCCGACGCCGCGATGATCAGGGCCCTGGCCGGCACCGACGGCGGGATCGTCCTGGTCGACCCGGACGAGCCCGGTCTCTCCGGTGGGGTGGCCGCGCTGCTGCGGTACGCGGACGCCCACCGCTGAGTTGTACACAGGTTGTGCACACAGCCTGTGGATAACTCGAACTGATGTACGAATGGCACCATCGTCTGGTGCCCGAATATCCGATCAGGACCGAACGCCTTCTCCTGCGCCCGCTGACCGTCGCGGACACCGACGGGCTGCTGGCCTACCGGTCGCGGCCGGAGATCTACCCGTACGTCCCGGGTGAGCCGTGGGACGCCGCGAAGGTCGCCGACCGGCTCGCCACCATCTTCAGCAATACCGATCTCACCGATGAGGGCCAGGCCCTCGGCCTCGGCGTCGAGTCGCGCGAGACCGGGGACCTGGTCGGTGACGTGGTGCTCTTCCACCGCAGCCGGGAGCACCTGACCGGCGAACTGGGGTATGTCTTCAACCCGGACTTCGGCGGCCGCGGTTACGCCACCGAGGCGGCCCACGCCATGCTCGGGCTCGGCTTCCGGGAGTTCGGCCTGCACCGGATCATGGCCCGGATCGACGAGCGGAACACCGCCTCGGCGAACGTCGCCCGCCGGCTCGGCATGCGCCGCGAGGCCCGGCTGGTGGAGAACGAGTTCTTCAAGGGCGAATGGACCAACGAGCTGCAGTTCGCCATGCTCGCCCGCGAGTGGTCCTAAATATCCAGGTTTCCTTCGATCCGCTTGAGCTGGTGCCGGGCCAGCGCCAGGTTGGCCCGGTCCTTGTTCAGCGCCAGATAGAGGAACAGCCCCTGGCCTGAGCGCCCGGTCAGGGGCCGGATCAGGTGGTACTGCGAGTCGAGCGTGACCAGGATGTCCTCGATCTTCTCGCGGAGGCCGAGCATCTCCATGGTGCGCAGCTTCGCGCGGATCACCTCGGTGTTCGCGGCCGACGCCACGCTCAGGTCGAAGTCCTTGTCCCCTCCGGCGATGCCCAGCGCCATCCCGCTGCCACGGTCGACGAGTGCGGCTCCGATGGCGCCGTCGACCTGCATCGCGTCCTTGAGTGCTACGTCCATATCCGGCATTTCGGAATCCTCCCCGGGTCCTGCCGAGAGTGTCTGACCGAGAGAGTGCGGGACGCCGGACGGATTCGATCGCACACGATGTCCGCTTCGGACCACACGGCCCGTGACAGCGTGAAAGTACGACCGCAGGACTTGAAGATTTGTGCAACTCCGAAACTTCGAAACAGCCGTAACCGGCAACACCGACCCGAAGTTGGGCCTTACGTGTCAGTCCCGCTGTACCAGGCGAAGGCCGAGATGTTCCGCACCCTCGGCCACCCGGTCCGGATCCGGGTGCTCGAGCTGCTGCAGGACGGCCCGAAACCGGTCCGCGACCTGCTCGCCGAGATCGACGTCGAGGCGTCGAACCTGTCGCAGCAGCTCGCCGTCCTGCGCCGGGCCGGCATCGTGACGTCGTTCCGGGACGGCGCGCTGGTGATGTACGCGCTCAGCACCCCGGACGTCGCCGACCTGCTCGCGGCAGGCCGGCGCATCCTCGGTGCGGTGCTCACCGACCGCGACGGGCTCCTGGTGGAGCTCCGCGCTACTAGTTCTCCACCCGCTCGCAGCCGGTGACGGTGTCCTCGCCCGCGGCCAGCAGGCACCTGTCGTTGTTGACGCCGCCGTCGAGCTTGTCGCGGGAGCCGTCGCCCGGCTCGAACACGTAGTCGTCACCCGCCTCGCCGTAGATCGCGTCAGCGCCGTTGCCGCCGTGCACCTCGTCGTTGCCGCCGCCACCGCGGATGACGTCGTTGCCGTCCCGGCCGATGATCTCGTTGGCGTACGCGTTACCGGTCAGGGTGTCGTTCCCGTCGGAGCCGCTGACCATCTCCACGTCGATGCCGACGGTGTCCTTCTCGCCGGGCTTGCCGTCGTCACCCTTGGCGCCGTCCAGGTCGACCACCACACCGGCGGCCCGGGAGTCGTAGCCGACCCAGTCCCATCCCGGCCCGCCGAGCATCGTGTCCGCGTCGAACCGGGTCCCGAGCGCGTCGTCACCTGTCAGCTCGTCGTTCCCGGCGCCGCCGTCGAGGTGGTCCCGCCCGTCCTCGCCGTACAGGTCGTCGTCGCCGCCTCCGCCGCGGATCGTGTCGTTGCCCGGGCCGCCGAACAGCTGGTTCGCACGGGCGTTCCCGGTGATCACGTCGTTGCCGGCGCCGCCGCGGATGTCCTCGACGTCGGTGGCGATGGTGTCCCGCTCGCCCTTCGCGCCGTCGTCACCCTTCACACCGTCCGCGTCCGCCGAGATCGCACGCTGGGCGGACGAGTAGGAGATCGAGTCCGAGTCGCTGCCGCCGGAGTAGTAGTCGGGGCTCTTGTGGTCCCACTCGTACGCCATCAGGTTGTCGTAGCCCGCCCCGCCGTAGAGCCGGTCGGTTCCGACGTCGCCGTAGAGATCGTCCCCGCCGGGGCCCCCGTAGACGACGTCGTTGCCGAGTTCGCCGTTCAGGCCGTCCTGACCGGCCTGGCCGTCGATCGCGTCGTTGCCGCCCTGCCCGTTGATCACGTCGTTGCCGACGCCGCCCCAGATCCGGTCGTTGCCCTCGGCACCCATCAGGTAGTCGTCGCCGGCGCCGCCCCGGATCTTGTCGGCGCCGCTGCGGCCGTACAGCCCGTCGTTGAGCGGACCGCCGGTGATGCTGTCCGCGCCGGTGCCACCGTCGACGTCGATCCGCACCCGGGCCTTGTTGACGAGCGAGTCGTTGCGGTCGGACAGGAAGGCGTAAATCTTGTAGGGCGCCTTCGAGGTCGTACACCTGACCTTGGTGCTGTCGCCCTTGACCTTCTTGCAGCCCTTGCCGGCCTTGATCGCGACCCGGTCGTCGATCGTGACCGTGCGCCCGGACAGGGTGATCACGACCTTGTTCTGCTTCTTCTTGGCGGCCTTGAAGGTGATCTTCGTGCCGGAGACGGAGGCCACGCCGGTGGAGGCGGCCTCGGCCGGCGTCGCGAGGGCGCCGGCGGAAACGGTGGTGAGAAGGGTCAGACCGACCCGGGACATCCAAACGGAGCGAGACATCGTGGATCCTCCCCAAGGACCCGGCGGCTCTCATAGGCCGCGCGCGGTGCCAAGATCATAGAGAGGGAAGGCGATGTCTCGCTGCCCCGTCAGCTGCCGAAACTCGCGTAGTACGAAGCTGCCATGTCCTCGTCGCCGTGACCCTGCTCGGCCGCACGGCGGAATCGTTCGGCACCGGCGGCCGCCACGTCCATGCGTACCCCATGGGCCTGGCCCGCATCGACGATCAGCCGGGCGTCCTTCTCGGCCGTGACCACCGCGAAGCTGGCCGGCGAAAGCCGGTCCGCAAGGATCGCGTCCCCCTTCGCGCGCAGGTAACCCATGTCCAGCGGACCGCCGCTGATCAGGCCGAAGAAGTCCTCCGGGTCGACGCCGAGGCCCTTCGCGAGAGCCAGCGACTCGGCCACACCGTGCGTCGCCGCCAGCACCCAGCTGTTGGCCACCAGCTTCAGCCGCGTCGACGAGCCGGCCGCACCGTCCGCTCCGGTCCACACCGTGCGCGCGCCGACCGCCTCGAACACCGGCTCCACCACACTCCGCTGATCAACCGGCCCGGCCGCCAGCACGGTCAGCTGCCCCGCCTCGGCCGGCTGCCGCGTGCCGAGCACCGGCGCATCGAAGAACACCAGCCCCTGATGTTCCGCGAACCGCGCCAGCTCACCCACCGACTCCAGGCTCACCGTCGTCGACTGCACCCACGCCGCCCCCGCCTGCAGCCCCGGCGCCGCCTGCCGCATCACCTCGGACACCGCGTCACCGTCATAAAGCATGGTCAGCACGACGTCCGCCCCGTCGACCGCGTCCGCCGGCATCGCCGCGACATCCGCGCCATCGATCTCCAGCGGCGCGGCCTTCTCCCGGCTCCGATTCCAGACCTGCACGACATGCCCCGCTTTGAGCAGGTTGCGGGCCATCGCGGCCCCCATGATCCCGGTGCCCAGAACACCCACGGTCAAAGTCATAAACCCTCTCTATCGGTACGGGGTGACGATGCGTACCGAAGAGTGGCGCGACTGACGTCCGTTCCCCCGGCGCATCCCGCCGCCCGGCACCGGCGTGCCGCCCGGCTTTCTGAGCCGCCCGGCTTCCTGAGCCGGCTGCTTTTCTGAGCCGGCTGCGGCCTGCGCGCTGTGGCGGAGATCCTCGCCGTCGCGCACGGCAACCAGCAGCCCGACCCGACGGCCGTCGACGAGCTGCAACAGCGGATCTTCCGGGTCCGGCACACGCCGTCGGTGTCAGTCGTTTAGTAGCCGCTTGATCGCGCCCACAGGTTGATGCCGGACTCCGTGGCGTACCCGTCGATCTCGGCGAGTTCCGCGTCGGTGAACGTGGTGTTCTCCAGGGCCGCCACGTTCGCCTCCAGCTGGGCGACGCTGCTCGCCCCGAGAACCGTGGACGTCATCCGCGGGTCACGCAGCGCCCAGGCGATCGCCAGCTGGGCGAGGCTCTGCCCGCGGCGCTCGGCGATCTCGTTGAGCGCGCGGACCTTGCCGAGGTTCTCCTCGGTGAGCCACTCGTCAAGGAACGAGCCGCGCGCCGGCGTGACCGAGCCGTCCAGGTACCGGTCGGTGAGCATGCCCTGCGCCAGCGGCGAGAACGCGATGCAGCCGACGCCCTCACGCTCCAGGGTCCCGAGCAGTTCGGGCTCGATCCAGCGGTTCAGCATCGAGTACGACGGCTGGTGGATGAGCAGCGGCGTGCCCAGGTCACGGAGGATCGCGGCGGCTTCCGCGGTCTTCCCGGCCGAGTAGGAGGAGATGCCGACGTACAGCGCTTTTCCGGCGCGCACCGCGGCATCGAGGGCACCCATCGTCTCTTCGAGCGGGGTGTCCGGGTCGTACCGGTGTGAGTAGAAGATGTCCACGTAGTCCAGGCCCATCCGCTTCAGCGACTGGTCCAGTGACGCGGTCAGATATTTGCGGGAACCCCATTCGCCGTAGGGGCCGGGCCACATGTCGTAACCGGCCTTGGTCGAGATGACCAGCTCGTCGCGGTGCGCCCGGAAGTCGGTGGCGAGCACCCGCCCGAAGTTCGCCTCGGCCGACCCGTACGGCGGCCCGTAGTTGTTCGCCAGGTCGAAATGGGTGATGCCCAGGTCGAAGGCGCGACGAAGGATGGCCCGCTGAGTCTCCAGAGGCCGGTCGTCACCGAAGTTGTGCCAGAGTCCGAGCGAGATGGCGGGCAGTTTCAGGCCGCTGCGCCCGCAACGGCGGTATTCCATGGTGTCGTAACGGCTCACCCGGAGAGTCCACCAGAAAAGCAGGTGGTCCGCCGAGCAAGCCGCCGGATCTCCCTCCGCGACGGGCGCCAGCCGGACCAGCCGGACCACAACGCCGCCGCCGCGGCACTGGGCGCCGCCGCGGCACTGGGCACCAGCCGGACCAGCCGGTCCACAGCGCCGCCGCGACAGCACTGGACACCAGCCGCACGATGCGGCCCTGTCGCCGGGACGGCGACGCACCGGAGTTCACGCCGGCCGCGATGAGGTCGCACCGAAACGGTTCGTGTGCCCTCATCCCGGCCCAAGCGTTGATGGATCGCCACGCAGCTGTTGCGTGTGACCTCATCCCCCAGCGCAGCCGTTGCGTGTGACCTCGTCCCCGCAGCGCAGCCGTTGCGTGTGACCTCGTCCATGCGTCGCTCCGCACCTGAAATCCACACGCTGAAGTGCGGGCGTCCTATGTGACGGCCTGGTAGCTGGCGACTGTCGCTGCCAGGACCTCGGGGCCGGGGCGCTGCCACAACTCCTCGTTCATCACCTCTACCTCAATCGGCCCGGTATATCCGGCCTGGGCGACCGCAGCGTGGAACGCCGCCATGTCGACGCAGCCGTCGCCGGGCAGGCCGCGCCCTGTGAGCACACCGGCCGGCAGCGGCGTCACCCAGTCCGCGAGCTGGTAGATCGCGATCCGTGAGCCGGCGCGGCTGATCTTGTCGAGGGCGGTGTCGTCCCACCACAGGTGATAGGTGTCGACCGTGACGCCGACCTGCCCGACCGGGTGCTGCTGGGCGATCGCCATGGCCTGGTCCCAGGTGCTGATCACGCAGCGGTCGGCGGCGTACATCGGGTGCAGCGGCTCGATGGCGAGCGTCACGCCGCCGGCCGCCGCGTGCGGCACGAGCTGGGCGATCGCGTCGGCGACGTGCCGGCGGGCGCCGGCGATGTCGCGGGAGCCCGGGGGCAGGCCGCCGGAGACCAGCACGAGGACCGGTGTGCCGAGCGCGGCCGCCTCGTCGATGGCCCGGCGGTTGTCGTCGAACCAGTCCGGCGCCTGGAAGAAGCCGCTGCGGCAGAGCGTGGTCACTTCCAGTCCGGCGTCGCGGACCAGGGCGGCGGAGCGTTCCAGCCCGTACTCCTGGACCGGCTCGCGCCAGAGCGCCACCTTGTCGACGTCCGCCGCGACCAGGCCCTTGACCAGGTCTTCCAGACCCCAGTGCTTGGCGGTGATCTGGTTGAACGAGAACCTGCTCATGCGGTGCCTCCGAAGACCGAGAAGAACCGGTTCGCCCGGTGGGCCGCGAGGTCCGGGTCGGGCAGCAGACCGGCGGCGTCGGCGAGTTCGATCAGCTTCGCGAAGTGCGGCACGGACCGCCCGGACTGCAGGCCGCCGACCATCGTGAAGTGGTCCTGGTGCCCGGCCAGCCAGGCCAGGAAGACAATGCCCGTCTTGTAGTAGAACGTGGGCTTCGTGAAGATGTGCCGGGACAGCGGGACGGTCGGCGCGAAGATCCGCTCGTACTCGTCGACGTCGTTCCGGTCGAGCGCGGCGAGCGCTGCCGCGGCGGCCGGTGCGATCGCCGCGAAGATGCCGAGCAGCGCGTCGGAGTACCCCTGATCGTCTCCGCGGATCAGCGACGGATAGTTGAAGTCGTCCCCGGTGTAGAGCCGCACCCCGGCGGGCAGCCTCCGCCGCAGCCGTACCTCATGGTCCTCGTCCAGCAGCGAGACCTTGATGCCGTCCACTTTGCCGGCGTTCCCGGCGATCAGCTCCAGGACCGTCTCCGTCGCCTTGTCCACGTCGGACGAGCCCCAGTATCCCTCCAGCGCCGGATCGAACGCGGTCCCCAGCCAGTGCAGCACCACCGGCTTGTCCGACTCGTCCAGCAGATGCTGATAGATACGCAGGTAGTCGTCGGCAGAGGTGGCCGCCGCCGCCAGATGACGGCTGCACATCAGCACCGGCACGGCACCCGCATCCGCCACATCCGCCAGCTGCTGCCGATAGGCGGACAGCGCCTGCGAAAGACTCACCGGCCCGGGCTGCAGATTGTCGGTGGCGACCCCGGCCACGATCCGCCCGCCGGCGCTCCGCGCCTCGGCCGCACTGCGACGAATGAGTTCCCTGGTCGCGGCATAATCCAGGCCCATCCCGCGCTGGGCGGTGTCCATCGCCTCCGCCACTCCGAGGCCGTGTGACCAGAGGTGGTGCCGGAACCGCAGCGTGGTGTCCCAGTCGACCACCGCGGGCGCCCCGGGAGCGTTCTCCCCCCGGGGATCCGCGACCACGTGCGCTGCACCGTACGCAATCCGGCTCTTGATCGGGGTTGTCGGCTTCTCCCAGGTCGTGGTGGTGGAGAGGGTCAGGTCGGGGCCGCCGGGCAGGTTCACCGTCGCCATGTCAGGCGTCGCCCAGCTCGATGCGCCGGCCTGACTGGGCCGACTCCAGGCCCGCCTCGGCCAGCCGCACCCCGCGCGCGCCGGACGCGAAGTCCCAGTGGAACGGCTCGCCGGCCACCACGTGCCGCAGGAACGCCTCCCACTGCACCTTGAACCCGTTGTCGAACTCCTCGTTGTCCGGCACCTCGGTCCAGTGGTCGCGGAACGACTCGGTGAGCGGCAGGTCCGGGTTCCAGACCGGCTTCGGCGTGGTCGCGCGATGCTGGATCTTGCAGCCGCGCAGGCCGGCAACGGCGCTGCCGAGCGTGCCGTCGACCTGGAACTCGACCAGTTCGTCCCGGTTCACCCGGACCGTCCAGGACGAGTTCAGCTGGACGACGATGCCACCCTCCAGCTCGAAGATCGCGTAGGCCGCGTCGTCGGCGTCCGCCGCGTAGACCTCGCCGCGCTCGTCGACCCGCTCGGTGATGTGGGTGGCGGTGGTCGCCTGCACGCTGCGGACCGCGCCGAACAGCTCCTCGAGCACGTAGTTCCAGTGCGGGAACATGTCCATCACGATGCCGCCGCCGTCGGCGAGCCGGTAGTTCCAGGACGGGCGTTGCGCGGTCTGCCAGTCGCCCTCGAAGACCCAGTAGCCGAACTCACCCCGTACCGAAAGGATTTTGCCGAAGAAACCGCCGTCGATGAGCCTCTTCAGTTTCCGCAGCCCGGGCAGGAAGAGCTTGTCCTGCACGACGCCGTTGCTCACGCCGGCGGCCGACGCCAGCTCGGCCAGCTCCAGCGCGGCCGCCGAGCTCTCGGCCAGCGGCTTCTCGGTGTAGACGTGCTTGCCGGCCGCGATCGCCTGCCGGATCGCCTTCTCCCGCTGCGCGGTCACCTGCGCGTCGAAGTAGACCTCCACATCCGGCCGGGACAGCGCCGCGTCCAGATCGGTGGTCCACTCGGTGAGCCCGTGCCGGGCCGCGATCGCGGCGAGCTTGTCCGGGTCACGGCCGACCAGGATCAGCTCGGGCCAGATGTGCCCGCCGCCGGTCAGCGGCACGCCGCCCTGGTCACGGATGGCGAGGAGCGAGCGGACCAGATGCTGCCGATACCCCATCCGGCCGGTCACACCATTGATGACGATGCCGATCGATCTGCGGGCTGCCATGCGGGTTCCCTTCAAGGGTTCAGAGGAAAGCGCTTTCCTGCTGCTCGTAGCGTAGGCCGCCGGGCCGTTCGCGGACAAGGCCCATTGATGGGTACGCCTGAAACGCACCAGCCGCACGTGAACCGTCCCGCAGCTGACACGCGGCCGTCCGCCGACGCCGGGCCGTTGCGCGGGCTACGGCTACCGGTGCATGGCTGAGCACAGAAAACAGGCCGCCGTCGACGCCGGTCCGCCGTGTCGCGCTGCCCGGTCAGCGGCAGAGTTCGAGGAGCCGCTCACCCGCGTCGGCCACGTCCGCGGCGGTCCACTCCAGGGCCGCCGCGGCGATCGTCAGCTCGGCCATCGCGACCCCCGGCACCTCGGTGTCCCGCCACCCGCCGGCGAACCAGACTTTTCGCTGCTCGGCGAGGGTGAGCACGGCCGCGTTGAGAACCCCCGCCGGGTGCGGCAGGAACAGCCGGAACTGATGGGTGTGCGGCGGCTCCGGGAAGACCCGGGCGCCCGGCAGCTCGGCCAGCGCGGCGGCCACCCGGCGCGCGTGCCGCACGTAGTCCGGCACCCGCGGCAACTCCCGGTCCAGCCCGGCCACCGCGGACATCACCGCGGGCCACTGCTGGAACAGGTTGCCGCCGTGCCGGTGACGCCAGGCTCGCGCGTACCGGGCCAGGTCCGCGGTTCCGGCGAGCGCCGCGCCGCTGAGCCCGCCCAGCGTCTTGTAGAACGAGACGTACGTGCTGTCGGCCTGCTCGGCGATCTCGGCGAGGGATCGGCCCAGATAGGGTGCCGACTCCCAGATCCGGGCGCCGTCGAAATGCACCCGGGCGCCGATGTTCACCGCCTCCTCGCAGGCCTCGGTCAGCTCGTCCCAGGTCGGCAGGACGAAACCGGCGTCCCGCATCGGCAGCTCGAAGACGACCGTGCCGACCCGCTCCTCCAGGGCGGCGATCTCGGCGGCAACCGGGTTGCGGTACGCGGTGGTCGGCGTGACCGCGCGCAGGCCGGACAGGGTCGCGTACGCGTCCCGCTCGTGCACCAGCTGGTGGCTGAGCGGGTGCAGGGCGACCGCGCCGGTCTCCTGAGCGCCGTACCGGAGCGCCACCTGCTGTGCCATCGTCCCGGTCGGGAACCAGACCGCCGCCTCGGTGCCGAGCAGGTTCGCGACCCGCTGCTCCAGCGTCGTCACCGGGCCGTCGCCGTAGTAGTCCGGCAGGTCGTCCAGGTCCGCCACGGCCGACAGCTCGTCCAGTCGCTCCCGCATCGTCACCGGCCGCGCGCCGGAGAGGATCCGATCACAGGCCCGCATGGCCGCCTGTCGGCGCCGCAGAGTGTTTTCCGGCATCGCCGGATGGTCGCAGATCGTTCCCGGTTTTGTCGTACCGTCTCGATAACGTGCCGGCCATGGAGAGCCCGTTCTGGCACAGGCATCGGTTCCCGCGTCGTGGCAGCGCCGGGCTGACCCCGTTCGTCCCCGACCCGCAAGCCCGGGAGCAGATTCAGGAGGAGATGGGGCGCCGGCCCGGCTACGTGCGCCAGGTGCTCGCCGCGCCGACCACGGCCGAGTCCACGGCGGTCGCTGCGCGGGCCTGGCTCGACAGCGACCCCGCCGCGCCCCCGCTCGGCGCCGCGGCGGTCGCGGCGATCCTCACCAGCGGTGTCTGGCCGCCCCGGCCGCAGGTCGTCGCGTTCGCCGACCTGCTGATCGCCGAGCGTGGGCTGCGCTTCGCCGCCGAGGCCGCTGCCACGCTCTCCATGCTGCTGGTCACCGACGACAACCCGCCGCCCCGGCAGTTCCCGCCGGGGGCGCAGCAGCGGCTCGGCGTGCGGCACCTGCAGTCCGGGGAGAACCGGCAGGGCTGGCAGATCGACATCCCGCTGCAGGTGCTGCTCCGGGTCCGGCGCGCGCTCGCCACCGCCGGCGACGCCGAGCACGCCGCGGTGGTCGAGGCGCTGCTGCCCTATCGCGGCGCTCATCCCTACGGCCGGAGGGCCACCTCGGTGCTCGTGCCCGGCCGGTCCGACTGGGTCGAGCAGGACATTCTGTCGGCGGTGGGCGACTCCGACGCGTACCGTGCGGCGGCCCTGGTCGCGGCAGCCGGCACCGGCGCTCAGCTGGACACGCTCGTCCCGGTCGCCACCGGCTGGGCGGTCATCGGCTCGACCGCCATGGTCTCCACCGTGCTCGACGGGGTGGGTGTGGCCGCAGCCCCGGCCCTCTTCCATTGGTTCGACGCCGGTTTCGGCGACGCCACGGCTCAGAAACGCCTGCTCACCGCCCTCGCTGCCCTCCCTGGTGACGAGGTGATGCGCGGGTTGATCGAGCGGGTCGACGCGAAATACGTGGTGGGTGTGCTGACCGAGGCCGCCGAGCGGGACCCCGAGCGGGCGCTGCGGCTGTTCGCCGAGGGCGCGGCGAAACGCACGATCGCCGACCTGCTGCGCGGGCACGTCCTGGCGCACCCCGGCCTGGTCGAGGAGGTGACGCCCCGGCTCGGCCCGGCGGCCGCCGAGCGGGTCCGGGAGATCGTCGCCGAGGCCCGGTCGCTGGTGATCGCACCGGCCACCGCGGTGCCGCCGCTGCTGGTCAGCCCGCCGTGGCTGCACCGCGCCAAGGCCGCCAAACCGGTCGTGATCAGCGGCCTGAGCTGCTCCGATCCCGCCGCGGTGCGGTGGCTGCCGGGCGAGCGCGAGCAGTGGCTGGAGACCCCGGTCCATCGCGGCGGCGGCAAGTGGCGGCTCGGGTGGAAACAGACCGCCGAGCGGATCCTGCAAGGCCGCGGCCAGTGGAACGAGGCGGCCCGCTTCTTCGTCGACGCGCCCGACGACATCGCCCGTGCCACGATGCGTCAGTGGCGCGCCAAGGACTCGTGGGAGGCCGGCCCCTGGCTGCGGGTCGCGGTGGCCCGTTTCCAGCTCGACGCCCTGCCCGCCCTGCTCGACCTGGCGAAACGCGGCTCGGCGGAGCACGCGGCGCTGCTCCTGCCGTTCACCTCACCCGAGGTCGCCGTCGTGATGGCCGACTGGCTGGCCCGCCTCAAGAGCCTGCGCCGCCTCGCCCTGGCCTGGCTGCTGCGGCACCCGGCCGAGGCCGCGCACGCGCTGATCCCGGCGGCGCTCGGCAAGGCCGGCACGGCGCGCCGCCAGGCCGAGGGCGCGCTCCTCGCGCTGCACGCGCACGGCAAGACAATCCCCCAGCGGTACGGGCCTGAGGCCGCCGCCGCGATCGAGACACTGCTCGCCACCGACCCGCTGACGATCCTGCCGGCCCGGATGCCACCGGTCCCTGCCTGGGCCGTTCCCGGGCTGCTGCCGCCGGTGCGACTGCGGGACGGCTCCGGCGCGCTGCCGCCCGAGTCGATCACCCACCTGATCACGGCTCTCGCGCTGTCCCGGCTGGACAGTCCGTGGGCCGGGCTGGCGATCATCCAGGAGGCGTGCGAGCCGGCCGACCTCGCCGAGTTCGCGTGGGGCATCTTCCACCGCTGGCAGCTGGCCGGCGCCGAGGCGAAGGAGAACTGGGCGCTCGACGCGCTCGGTCTGCTCGGCGACGACGAGACGGTCCGCCGCCTCACCCCGCTGATCCTGGCCTGGCCCGGCGACGGCGGCCATCAGAAAGCGGTGACCGGGGTGAACGTGCTGTCCGCGATCGGCTCCGACGTCGCCCTGATGCGACTGCACAGCATCGCGCAGCGCGCCAAGTTCAAGGGGCTGAAAGTGGCAGCGCAGACCCGGATGACCGAGGTCGCCGACGCGCTCGGGCTCACGCCGGAGCAGCTCGCCGACCGGCTCGTCCCCGACTTCGGGCTGGCCGGCGACGGCAGCCTGCGGCTCGACTACGGCACCCGGCAATTCGTCGTCGGCTTCGACGAGCAGCTCCGCCCGTTCGTCACCGACGCCACCGGCAAGCGGCTCAAGTCGCTGCCCAAGCCGGGCGCGCGCGACGACGCCTCGTCGGCTCCCGCCGCGTGGAAACGGTTCGCCGCCCTGAAGAAGGACGTCCGGACCGTCGCGGCCGACCAGGTGCGCCGGCTCGAGCAGGCGATGGTCCGCGGACGGCGCTGGCCGCTCACCGAGTTCCGGCAGTTCCTGGTCGACCACCCGCTGGTCTGGCACATCTCCCGCCGGCTGGTCTGGGCGGTCTTCACCCCGGCCGGTCCGGTCCCGTTCCGGATCGCCGAGGACCGGACGCTCTCCACCGTGGATGACGAGCCGTTCACCCCGGCCGGCGACGCGGTGGTCGGGATCGCGCATCCGCTGGATTTGGGAGCGGGCCTGGCCGCGTGGGCCGACCTGTTCGCCGACTACGAGATCCTGCAGCCGTTTCCGCAGCTCAGCCGGGATACTTTCGGGCTCACGCCGGAGGAGGCCGCGGGCGGGGCGCTGTCCCGCTTCGAGGGCCTCACGCTGCCCACCACCCGGGTGCTCGGCCTGGAACGCCGCGGCTGGCGTCGCGAGGAGCCGCAGGACGCCGGCATGCAGTGCCGGATGGAGCTGGTCGTCGCGCCGGGTCTGGAGTTCACCCTGGAGATCGACCCCGGCATCGCGGTCGGTTCGGTCGACTACTTCCCGGAGCAGAAGGTGACGGCCGCCTACCTGCACGACGGCACGGGCGACCGCTGGCGCCGAGAAGCGCGCGGCGAGGTGGCGCTGGGCGAGCTCCCGCCGATCGCGGCGTCCGAGCTCCTCCGCGACATGAACACCCTGACCACCTGAGCGGGCCGGCCCCGCGTGGGGACTTGAGCGGGCCGGCCCCGCGTGGGGACTTGAGCGGGCCGGCCCCGCGTGGGTACTTGAGGCGCGCACCGCACCCGAACTCCACACCCTTGGGCGGTGGACACGCGGCGGCCGCACGCTGTGGCGTGCGGCCGGGCGGTGAGGGCGGGGGCGGGCGACCGGCGGCGGGGGCAGGCCGCGGCCCGGGGACAGGCTCCGGGGGCCAGGCCGCGGCCCGGGGACAGGCTCCGGGGGCTGATCGCAGCGCGAGGGCTGGTCGCAGCCGGGGCAGGCTGTGGGATCAGGCTGCGGCGGGGATGTCTTCGGGCCAGGCGGCGCCCAGCTGGGTGAAGATGGCGCCGTTGAAGCCGAAGGCCAGCTGCGCCTCGGCGAGCACCACCTCCAGCTGCTCCTCCGGCAGGTCCAGCGCGTCCAGGCGCTGACGGTAGGCGGTCTTGTAGGCCTTGGCGTCGGGGATCTGGTCGAAGCGGTAGAAGTGCGTCGCGGCGGCGGGCAGGCCGTACTTCTCGGCGAGGGTGCGAGCGATCAGCTGGCCGCCGCTCAGGTCGCCGAGGTACCGCACGTAGTGGTGGGCGACGAAGTGCGCCGGGGAGGTGCGGCACTTCTCGCGGAGTCGCTGGGCGTACCGCTGGGTGGCCTCGACCGGGACGACCTCGGACTCCCAGCCGGTGCCGTGCAGGTGGGCCAGATCGGCCTCCAGGGCGGGCACCCGGAACAGCGCCGGGTCCGCGAACGCGCCGGCCACCGGGTCGTCGCGCATCGCCCGGGCGGCCGCTTCCAGCTCCCGGTAGATCACCAGGTACTGGGCGGTGAGCTCGGTGAAACCGGCCACCGGGATGGTGCCCGCCATCAGACGGGAGATGAAGGTCCTGGTCTCGGCCTCACGGTGCTCGACCATGGTGGCGCGACGGATACGGGCTGCGAAACCGGTCATCTCGGCTCGTCCTTCCTGATCTGCGAAGCAGCGGCGAGGCGCGGAGCGGCGGTGCTCAGCGGTCGCGGGGTGGAAGCCCTGCCGGACTTCCAGTATCGGGGAACCGGAGCGGTCCTCATTGGGCGACGCCGGGGGCACGCCGGGTGCGCACCTTTCGGCGGACAAGACGGACAATCAGGTAGATCAGTGCGACGCCGAGCAGCGCTACCAGGGCCCAGGGCCAGGCCCAGACGCCGGTGCTGCGGGAGACGGCGGTCAGCTGCTCGTCGAAGGAGGCGGGCACGACGCTGACCTCGGCGGCGAGGCGCACCGCCGGCTGCACGCCAGTGATCTTTTCAGTGATCGTCACCGAACCGCCAGGGAGCAGTTCGGGTATCTCCATGGCGTCCGTCCGAGCGAGTTGCCAGCCGAACGGGCCGTTGACACGAACCGCTCCGGAGCCGCTGAGCCGCAGGTTCCCGGTGTTGCGGACCAGGTAGCTCACGGTCATCGTGCCGCCGTCGGCCGGGTTCGCGGACTGGCTGTACTCCAGCCGTACCGTGTCGATCTTCATGCTCGGCGTGGTGGCGCCGGCCACGGTGAGGTAGACGCGGGCCGCGATGCGGCGGTCCACCAGCACCTTCTGGCCGTTCGCGTCGACCTGTTCCTCGGCGATCGAGGCGATCACCCCGCCGGCGTGGTCACCGGGGGTGGCGTTGTCCGGGATCGTGACCGAGAACGGCACGTCGAGACGGGTGTTCGCGGGGACCGTGTACTGCTTCGCGCCGAGCCCGATCCAGGAACCGATGTCGGTGGGTTGCTGTGCGGCGGCGAGCAGGGCGAACGAGCCGTCGTCGGTGGTGTACGCGTCGGTCCCGTACACGGAGAAGGTCTGGGGCTTGGTGGTGAGGTTGGTGATGCCGACGTAGTCGGTGATCCGCTCGCCGGGGTTCGCGCGCCGGATGATGAAGTCCCGCCCGTCCGGGCCCTTCGCGCTCGACGGCTGCACCGACCAGCGCACGCCGGTGTCACCCGGGGCGGCCAGAGCGGGCACGGCTGCGCGGGCGGGCACGGCCGCAGCAGCGGGGGAAGCCGAGGCGGGCGTGGCGGCCAGGATCGGCGCCACGGCGAGAGCGGCGGCCAGGAGGCCCCGGACGAACATGTTGCTCCTTACGATGGGGCCGGGCCGGCCGGGAATAATTGCGGTATTCCCGGCCGGTTCCCTCGCCCTGGAACGAGATCAGGCGAGCGTCAGGGTGAGAACGGCGCTGTACTCACCGGCCGCGCTGGACTCGGGGATGCCGAGTTCGAGGGCGGCGCCGCAGGTGGAGCTGCCGAGGCTGCTGCCGGTCTCCGCGCTGCAGAGGGTGCGGCTGGCGCCGAGGCCGGTGCCGGGCGCGACCGGGTTGCCGGCCGTGACCTTGTTGCTGACGCCGGCGGCGTCGACGAGCGAGCCGTCGACCACCTTGGCGTTCGGGGTCCAGCCGAGGTTGGCGGCCGGGATCTTGCCGCCACCGGTCGACGAGAAGTCGGTGACCTGGCCGACCAGGTCCCAGCCGGAGTTGGTGCCGCGCAGGTCGCTGACCGTGACCGCGTTGAGCGAGCCGGACGCGGTCTGGCCCGGGGTGGCGGCGGAGAGCGCCACGTTGGAGCCGGCCGACGTCAGGGTCAGCGCGCCACCGGTGACCGCCGCCTTGATCGTCTGCGACGCGGAGCTGTTACCCGGCTCCGGGTCGGTCGGATCGGTGGGGTCGGTCGGGTCCGTCGGGTCCGTGGGGTCGGTCGGATCCGTCGGGTCGGTCGGGTCCGTGGCCTCGGCCGAGGCCGTCGCCGTGATCGGGTCGAGCGCCGCGCCGGCCGAGTAGAAGCCGGTGAACGCCTTCGCACCCGCATCGGTGAGGGTGGACGCCAGGTTCGAGAACGAGACGGCGCCGTCGGTGACCGTCGGGGCGGTGGTCACCACCGAAGCGATCTCGGCCTGCTCCTGGTCGGACTGGACGACCCCGCCGTTGACGAGTTCGACGTCGGCCTTGAGCGCGCCGGTGCCGTCGCCGTCGACCACGAGGGTCGGGTTGGCGAGGGTGATCTGGAAGAAGTGCGCCGGGTACGAGAACACCACGGTGCCCTTGTAGTTCACGGTCGCGGTGCCGGCGGCGGCGTCGTACGTGCCGCCCTTGGCCGTGAAGTCGAAGGTGCCGTCGGCGTTCCGGGTGGCGCCGTCGCTCAGCGCGATCGGCGGGGTGCCGTTACCGGTCGAGATGTATGCCCGGAACGACGCCTTGAAACCCCAGTCCAGGCTGCCGCCGGCCACCTTGACCGATGCCGCCTGGGCGGGGCTGATCCCGGTCAGCGCCGCGGCGGCGCCGATCGCGATCGCGCCGGCGAACAGTGCGACCCGCTTCGGGCCGTTGGTTGTGCCCATGCTCGTTGTCCCTTCCCAAAGAAGCCCGCACAGGCCGCTGAGGCCCTGCAGAGGCCGGGGTAAGCCCTGCAAGAGCCGGTGAAGCCGATGTGGGCGGACGCTCGCGAGTTCGAGCGAGGTTAGGCTAGCCTCACCTAAACCCGTGATCAAAAGCAAGATCACTCAGGCTGAAAAATCGCTGGAGGACTACGGTGCGCATCGGCCGGATAACCGCATTCGCGGCCCTGGCGCTACTGATGGTGGCCGTGTCGGGCACGCCCGCACAGGCCGCGAAACGACTCACCGTCTCGAAGACGAAAGGCTTGGACCGGGCCGGCGAGACGGTCACCGTCACCGGCCGCGGATACGACACCAGCAAGGGCATCTACGTCGCGTTCTGCCTGGACAACGGCGCTGGAGTGATGCCCTCGCCGTGCGGCGGCGGCGCGGACATGTCGGGCAGCTCAGGCGCGTCCGTCTGGATCTCGTCGAACCCGCCGTCCTATGCGGAGGGATTGACGAAGCCGTACGGCAAGGGTGGATCGTTCCGAGTCTCCGTCAAGGTGAGCCAGATGATCGGCGATGTCGACTGCGCCGTTCGCGGCTGCGCGATCGTCACCCGCAATGACCACACTCGTACCAGCGATCGGTCCCAGGATGTCCGCATTCCGGTGCGGTTCGCCGCCGTGAAGACCACCGGCGGAGCGGCCCGGCCCGCCACCACCGCCGCGCCCGCTTCCACGGCCGGCGTGAAGTCCACCACAGCGACCACGCCGAACGGCTCCAAGACCCCGGTCGGCCCGCCGACCGGCCGCCTCGCGACGGCCGCTCCCCCGGACGCCCTCGCCACCACCCCCGCCGCGGTGACGGTCGCCGAGCCGATGCTCAGCCGCACCAGCACCGCGACACCACTCGGCCACTGGTGGGCGATCGGCGGCGCGTTCCTCGTCGGCATGCTCGCCACCGCCGTGACCGGCCGGATCCGGCGTCGCAAGCAGGAGAAAGCATGAGAATCCGCCATGTCGCCGTGACCCTCGCGGCGACCGTCGCCCTGACCGCCGGCTGCACCTCGGTGAGCGAGATCGGACCCGAGACCGAAGCGGCCGCGGCAGGCGGCAACGGCTGCGGTGTCACCACCGCGAAGCTCGCGGACGAGAACATCACCCCGCTCGACCCGGCGCCCACCCCGAAACTGCCGGTCACCGTGAATTCCGCGGACAAGCGCAAGGTCACCGTGAAGAGCGCCGACCGGATCCTCGCGGTCAACCTCTACGGCTCGCTCGGCGAGATTGTCTTCAGCCTCGGCCTGGGCGACCGGGTGGTGGGCCGGGACACCTCGACCACGTTCCCGGCCGCGGGGAAACTGCCGCTCGTCACGCCGCAGGGACACGACCTGTCGGCCGAGGCGATCCTGAAACTGAACCCGACCGTCCTGATCGCCGACGACAGCATCGGACCGCCGACCGTGCTGAAGCAGATCCGCGACGCCGGCATCCCGGTCGTGATCATCGATGACGAGCAGACCCTCGCCGCGGTGCCCGAGCACATCCGGGCCGTCGCGGCCGCGCTCGGCGTGCCCGAGGCCGGTGAGCGGCTCGTCGAACGGGTCCAGTCGGAGATCGACGCGGCCCGGAAGACGGCGCCCGCGGGCGGCACCCCATCGAGGATCGCGTTCCTCTACGTCCGCGGCACCGCCGGGGTCTTCCTGATCGGCGGCAAGGGCGCCGGCTCGGACTCGATGATCGAGGCGATCGGCGCGGTGGACGCGGGCAGCGCCATCGGGCTCACGAAGTTCCGCCCGCTGACCAGCGAAGGCCTGATCAACGCGGCGCCGGACGTGCTGCTGGTGATGACCGAGGGCCTGAATTCGGTGGACGGCGTGGACGGCCTGCTCAAGCTGCCCGGTGTCGCGCAGACCCCGGCCGGCGCCAACCGCCGGATCGTGGACATGGACGACGGGATCCTGCTCAACTTCGGCGCTCGGACCGGCAAGGCTGTCGAGGCGCTCGCGAAGGCGGTCTACGGCCCGTGCAGCTGACCGAGGAAAAGCAGCAAGCGACGCTCAAGTCGTACAAGAAGGTGGGGTTGATCGGGGGTCTGGCGGCCGGGCTCGTGGTCATCTGCCTGGTGGCGGCGGGGAAGGGACAGGTGCCGATCGCGCCGGCCGAGGTCGCCGGCTCGCTGCTGCACCGCCTCGGCCTGGACCTCGGTCCGCTGCCGTCGGCGGCGCAGGGTGAGAACGCGCTGTGGCTGGTGCGGTTCCCGCGCGTGGTGCTCGCGGTGATCGTCGGGGCGTCGCTGGGCTGCGCGGGCGCGCTGATGCAGGGCGTCTTCGGCAACCCGCTCGCCGAACCGGGCGTGGTCGGCGTCTCGTCCGGCGCGGCGGTGGGCGCGGCCGCGGCGATCGTCAGCGGCGTCACCGTCCTCGGGGCCTGGAGCACCGCGGCCGCCGCCTTCGCCGGCGGCATCATCACCACCTTCCTGGTGTACGCGATGTCGCGCTCAGCCGGCCGGACCGAGGTCGTGACGCTGGTCCTGACCGGCGTGGCCGTGAACGCGACGGCCGGCGCGCTGCTCGGGCTGCTGATGTTCCTGACCGACGACGACGGCGTCCGAGCCATCGCGTTCTGGCAGCTCGGCAGCCTCGCGCAGGCCACCTGGGGCGCGGTCGCAGTGGCCGGACCCTGCGCGATCGCCGGTCTCGCGGTGGCGGCCCTCTGCGCCCGCCGCCTCGATCTGCTGGCGCTCGGCGAACGGCCGGCCCGGCACCTCGGCGTCGACACCGAACGGCTGCGGATCACCGCGATCGTCGCGACCGCGCTGCTCACCGCGTCGGCCGTGGCGTTCACCGGCATCATCAGCTTCGTCGGCCTGGTCGTGCCGCACCTGATCCGGATGGTCGCCGGCCCCGGGCACCGGGTGCTGATCCCGGCGAGCGCGCTGGGCGGCGCGGTCATCGTGGTGACCGGTGACCTGATCGCCCGGACCGCCATCGACTATCAGGAACTACCGCTCGGGGTGCTCACCGCCGTGGTCGGCGGACCGGCTTTCTTCTGGCTGCTGCGCCGCACCCGGGCCCGCGCCGGAGGCTGGGGATGATCGCGACCGGAGTGTCCGTGCGACTGGGCGGCCGCGAGGTCGTGACCGGCGTCGACCTGCACGCCGACCCGGGTGAGGTGGTGGCGCTCGTCGGGCCGAACGGCGCCGGCAAGTCCACATTGCTCGCCGCACTGGCCGGCGATGTCGCGTACACCGGCCGGGTGGAGATCGACGGCCGGGAGATCGGCTCCTACAAGGCCGCCGAGCTGGCCCGGCACCGATCGGTGCTGCCGCAGAAGGCGACCCTGTCGTTCCCGTTCGACGTCGGCGAGGTGATCCGGATGGGCCGGGCGCCGTGGGCCGGTCGGCCGGAGGGCGACGACGACGAGGACGCCGTCATCGAGGCGATGAAATGGACCGAGACCAGCGCGTTGTCCGATCGCCCGTTCCCGGCGCTCTCCGGCGGTGAGCAGGCGCGGGTGGCGCTCGCCCGGGTGCTGGCCCAGCGGACGCCGGTGCTGCTGCTCGACGAGCCGACCGCGGCGCTCGACCTGCGCCATCAGGAGCTGGTCATGGCGGCCGCGCGGGCGCGCGCCGCGGACGGGGCGGCGGTGGTGGTCGTCCTGCACGATCTGGGGCTGGCCGCCGCGTACGCGGATCGGGCGTATGTGCTGGCCGCGGGCCGGGTGCGGCGGTCCGGGCCGCCGGCCGAGGTGTTCACCGCGGAGCTGCTCAGCGACGTCTACCAGCACCGCGTCGAGGTGATCCACCATCCACGGACCGGGACGCCGTTGATCGTGCCGCACCGTTAAGGCTTGATCCAGAGCTTTTCGGTACGGGTGGCGCCCTTCTCCACCTTCGGCGGCTTGAGGGTGACCTGTCGCCACCCCGCCAGGGCCGCGTTGTAGAGGTCGTTGTCGTACCCGCTGAGGACCACGGGACCGGCATGACGGCGGAGCACGTCGAGCATCTCGACATGCTCCGCCGTCGTCATCTCCTGGCCGTACATCCGCTGGGTGCGCACCTGGGGCAGGTAGGGCGGGTCGGCGTAGATCAGGCAGTCGGCGGCCGAGAAGCGGCGCATCACGTCGACCGCCGGCCGGTTCTCGATCTCCGCCTCGGCGAGGCGCCAGGCCATCGACCGCAGCTCGGCGGGCACCCGGCTCCACCTGTCGGACATCCCGCGGGCGCGCTGCCGTACCCCGCGGGTCTTCCATCCGGTCTTCTTGGCGAGGTCGCTCGCGTGCGCCTGCCAGACCCGCACCACGAATCGGCGGGCGTCCTCCAGCGGGTCACCGGTGATCACGTCGGAGATCGCGTACTCGTCGCGGGACCAGGGTGTCGCTTCGAGGGCCCAGCACAGTTCCTCGGTGCGGTCGCGCAGCATCCGGAACAGGTTGACCACGGCGCCGTTGGTGTCGTTGATGAGTTCGTGGGGTGACGGTTCCTTGGTGAAGAAGACCGCGCCACTGCCGAAATAGGGCTCGAGATAGTGATGGTGAGCACCGAAGTGGGCGATCACCGAGCCGGCGATGGACCATTTGGAACCGGGATAGCGCAGCGCTGCTGACCTGCGCGGAAGCAGCAGCGCCACCGAATCGCACCACCCTGAATGACGGTATTGATATGGTGGACATGTGCATGTCTAGTGCCAATTAGCATTGTGAAACGGCCTATAAGGTCATTTCACCCGTTGGGATTACTTGATGATCCCTTATCCGGGGGTCTCGGACCGCCAGCCGGGACCCCCGAGCAAACGAAAAACGGCGGCGCTCCCGGAGAGACCGGGGCGCCGCCGCGATGCTGTCCGGGTTACTTGACCTTGACGGCGTCGGTCGCCGAGGCGGTGGCCTTGGTGCCGCTGCCGGCGTAGACGACCTTCCAGGTGCCGGTCTTGATGGCGGTGAACTTCGTCGAGTAGCCGGCCGGGAACACGTCGACGCCGACGCCGGAGTACGCGTAACCCTTGGTCGGCATCGGGGCGCTCAGCACCGCGGTGCCGGTGACGTTCGTGCAGCCGGCCTTGGCGCTGAGCACGAACGCGCTCTTGCTGAACGAGGTCGACTTGACGGTGACGTTCAGCGCGGCCTGGGCGGGTGCGGCGCCGACCAGGACACCCGCGGCGGGAACGGCGGCGAGGAGGGCGGGAGGGTGTGGCCGACGTACTTCGCCTTGACCACGCTCGACGGCGAGGCCGAGGCGAAGGTTGCCGCGCTGGTGAAGCAGGCGGTCAGCTGAGATCCTCGCGAGCCTCGTCCTGACGCTTGTAGATCTCGTTCTGCCGGAGGGCCTCCTCCAGCTGGTCCTCGAGAATGATGATCCGGCAGGCGGCTTCCAGGGCGGTGCCCTGATCGACCATCTCCCGGGCGCGAGCGGCGAGACGCAGCTGGTAGCGGGAGTAGCGGCGGTGACCGCCGGCGGATCGGAACGGGGTGATCAGCTTCTCTTCGTCGAGCCGCCGCAGGAAGTCCTGCGATGCGCCGGTGATCTCCGCGGCGCGGCCCATGGTGTAGGCGGGATAGTCATCGTCACCGAACATGTCGTCGGGTTGGGCCACTGACACCTCCACACGTCGAGGGCCCCGGCGCAATGCGCCGGGGCCCAGGGTTTACGGGTCGAAAACACAACTTCTTCTGCTGCTCGCCGGTGTCGGAGCCCCGCGCGACTTCATGGCCCCGGCACGTGCGACGAGCTACTTCACAAGACCTCTGCTCTCAACAAGAGAAACACTAACCGCACTACGCCATAAAGTCTAGTGCGTTCGGCAGAGATTTTCGGCCCCGGAGTTCCGCAGGTGGGCCGGCCCGCTGCCGATCAAACGGGCATGCCGACCGCGCCCGCCCCGGGAACCACTGTCACGATCGAGGCCGTGCTGGCCGGGCGGCTCGTGCGGCCGCTCTTCCAGCCGATCGTGGAGCTGTCCGCCCGTACCGTGGTGGGGTTGGAAGCTCTTGCCCGCGGCCCGGCCGGAAGCGCTCTGGAATTCCCGGACCGGTTGTTCGCCGCCGGAGCCGCCGCCGGTCGGCTCGGCGAGCTCGACATGCTCTGCTTCGAACGCGCCCTGGAAGGCGCGATGGCGGCTCCCGTCGCGCCGCCGCTGCTCTTCGCCAACGGCGAGCCGGCCGTGATGGACCAGCCGCTGTCGCCCCGGCTGATGGAGTTGTTCGCGAGCGGACCCTCGTTCCGGACCATCCTGGAATACACCGAACGCGCGCTGCCCTCGGTGCCCGGCAGCCTGCTGCGCCTGGCCGGGCAGATCCAGCTCGGCGGCAACGGGGTCGCCCTGGACGACGTCGGCGTGGACCCGATGTCCCTGGCGTTCCTGCCGGTCCTCGAACCGGAGGTGATCAAGCTCGACATGAGCCTGGTCCGCGACCCGCACGCGGCGCACAGCCGCACTGTCGCAGCCGTGGTGCGCGCCGAAGCACAGCGGACCGGCGCTCTGGTGATCGCCGAGGGCATCGAGACCGAGGACGACCTGGTCACCGCCCGCGAGCTCGGGGCGCACTGGGGTCAGGGCTGGCTGTTCGGCCGGCCCGGCCCGCTCGATGTGGCCACCCATCGTTACGACCCGGCCGCGGCCTCCGCCCTGCGCCCGCCCAGGCCCGGCTTCCACCAGCCCCCGGGCACCCCGTTCGAGGTGGCCTCGGCGCGGGCGCCGAGGCAGCCGGGCACGGCCGCGGGGATCGCTGCGGCACTTGATCGGGTACGGGACATCGCCGCCTCCGACGACGCGGCGGTGATCGTGGCCTCGACCGCCGACCTCCCCGTCCCGCTCCACGAACTCGCCGGACGGGCCCGCTCCACGATCGTGCTCGACCGTCCGGTGCCGGGCGAGGTCGCGGTCGCGGTGATCGGGCCGGGCTACGGGCACGCGGTGTGCATCCGATCGGCGGGCGGGCCGGAGCTGGTGATCGTGGACGATCTGCCGACGGTCGCGGCGGTCAGCCGCGTCCTGCTGAACCGGCACACCCGGGGATGAACGGGCGGTCAGGGCAGGTCGATGAGGGTCGGCAGGTAGGCGGAGACCACTCTCTTCGCGAAGAACCCACCGAATCTCAGGACCGTGGTGAGCCTGCGGGCGCCGGTGGGCCGGACGGCGCCGAGCATCCGGAGGACATCGCGGAACGCGATCGCGGCGCTGCCGATCGGCACGGCGTCGTACCGCTCCTCCGGCCGGGTCAACGCGATCTGCAGCCGGGTCGTCGCCCGCCACGGGTGGAGGCCGTGCCGACGGCCGACCTTCTTGACACCCTGCAGTAGCCACTCACGCCCCTCGTCATCGGTGAAGGGCAGGACGTAGTCCATCGACCGCTCGGTCCCGCCGCCGACCGGGGCGAGCAGGTGCAGGACGCCGTCCCGCACGGCAACCGGGGCCGTCGTCAGCCCCTCGACTCGCACCGTGCCGCTGACCTGCGCGGCGTGCACCGGGTCGTCGAGGAACGTTCGGAAGTCCGGAATGCTGACCGTCAGTCGCAGAACCACCTCTTGTGCACCGGTGTCCGGCCGGAGCCGGCCGCGCATGGTCTCGGTGAATCGCAGTCCGCGCCCGGCCGGCGGGCGCGGGCCGCGGGCGGTCACCGCCCGGACCGCCTCGTCCTCGGGAACCGGGCCACGGACCGCCCGGGCGAGCTCCGGCGCGGTCCACCCCGGATCGCCGGTGATCCGGCGGACCGCGATCTCGATGCATCGCTCGGCCACCGCGGCGATGGTCAGCGACGGGTTGCCGCCGGTCGCGCCGGGCAGGGCGCCGCCGTCCAGCACGTAGAGGCCGGGATGCCCGAAGACCTCGCCGTCGGGATCGACGACACCGGTGTCGGGGCCGTCGCCCATCGGGGCGCCGCCGAGGTTGTGCACGGTCACCGGCTGCCGGAACAGCCGCCAGGTGGGTGTGGTGAACGGCCGCCCGCCGAACGCGCGGACCACCGCGCCGGAGATGCTCTGCTCCTCGGTGTAGAGCGGGTCGTTGCGGGTCACGTCCCAGGTCACGCGCAGCCGCTTCGTGCGGCGGGACAACGAGATCCGGCCGTCCGCGCGATCCCGGCCCATGGCGAGCAGCACCGCGGTGTCGTCCGGCTCGTCGTCCAGCCTCGCCGCCATCGCTCGGGTGGCCGTGAGCACCCGCTGCGTGCCGACGCCGATCGTCTGTGCCACCTGAGCGGGTAGCCGGGACAGGTGAAGGGTGCGGACCAGCCGCGCGAGGTGTTCGGAGAATCCGCCGTCCTCCAGCACGAACCAGTGCTCACGGTCTGACTCGCCGCTGCGGATCAATGACGCGGTGGTGATCGTCGGTCCGCTGTGCGGGACGAACGCCTCGGTGAGCCCCTGCCCGAAGCTGAGGAAGTCGCCGTTGCCGGAGTACCGGCTGCCCAGCGTCTCGGGCAGGTCCGGCAGGGTGCCGTACTGGTCCCGGCTGCGCAGCAGCAGCTCGGTGCTGCCGAGCGCGCCCGCACAGAGGAAGACGTACCGCGCCGTGACGTCACGCTCGACGCTGCTGCCCGGATGCCCGTGCTCCCGCAACCGGACCCGGTAACCCTCATCGGTACGGGCGATGTACACCGCCTCGGTCCGCACTCCCACGGTCGCACCGTGCTTCTCGGCGAGTGCGAGGTAGTTGAGGTCGAGCGAGTTCTTCGCACCGACGTTGCAGCCGATGTCGCATTCTCCGCAGAACGTGCAGCCGCGCTGCGGGACGCCGAACGGGTTGGTCTGTCCGGGGCCCTCGTCGTCGAACGTCACGGCGAGATTGGGATGGAAGAAACCCTCGGAGTGACCGAGGTCGTCGGCTGCCCGCGCCATCAGGCGTGTCTTCGGCGGCAACACACCGGTACGGGGATCCGCGGGGACCGGTCGCACGTTCAGCATGGCGGACGCGAGGTCGTAGTACGGGTCGAGCGTCTGCCGGGTGTACGGCGCAGGCCAGCGGTCGTCGAAGACCTCCGCGGGCGCCCGCATGGCGACGTTCGCGTAGACGAGCGATCCCCCGCCGTACCCCGCGGCTCGGACGGCGAGGATGTCGTTGAGCGGCATCGCGTCGTAGAGGCCGTGCCCGCACATCCACAACCAGCCGTCGTCCAGGCGCGACAGGTCGCGGGGGAAGTCGCCGGGCCGCCAGCGCCGGCCGCGCTCGATGATCGCCACATCGACGCCGGCCTGGGCGAGCCGGCAGGCGGCGACGGCTCCGCCGAACCCACTGCCGATCACCAGTGCCTCGTAGTGATCGCGGCCGAGTTGTTCGGGGGTCTGCTGCGAGGTCATCGGATTCCTTTCGTGGGAGGCGGAGCGCGGTCCGGGTCCGGCGCGTGACGCACCGGACCCGGACCGATTCGCGGGTGTCTCAGCTGGTGGCGGTCGGGGCGCTGCTGCCGGTGTACTCGGGCAGATCGGCGACGAGCTTGGTCAGCTCGGCGTCGTTCTCGTACCGCCGCTTGTGCAGCGCGGCGATCTTCGCGCCCATCTCCGGGTCCAGGTCGTCGGTGATGTCGTACGACTCGAACTTCTCCACCAGCGGGAGACCGACCCGGTCCGTGTTCGAGTGCGCCGGGTGGGTCAGGTACTCCCAGTAGCCGTCCAGGTCCTCGATCACGAAGACCGCGCCCCACTCGAACTCGCCACCGAAGTCCGGGCCGACGACGAACGACTTCACCGACGGGATGACCCGGCCCTGGTTGCGCAGGCTCTCCAGCGCGACCTCGAGCTCCTCCGCCGAGACGCCTTCCTTGATCTTGAAACGGTTGCCGTGGTAGATCATCTTGTTTCTCCTTCGTGATACGGGTGGATGGTTCTCAGCGCCGGAAGGCCCGGACGGTGAGGGTCATTGCGGCACCGGCGAGCAGGACTGCGCCGGAGTATGTGAAGGTCGCGGCGATGCCGAGCGCGTCGACGACCGGCTGCATGAGCAGCGGCGACAGGAACTGCCCGAGGAAGATCGCCATGACCAGCCCGCCGAGGACGCGGCCACGCTGAGCGGGGGAAGCGATCTCGGCGAGACGGGTGTTCAGATTGGGCACCACGAGCCCGACGCCGATGCCACCGATGAGCACGCCCACCGCGAGCTGCGCCAGCACACCGGCGGTTCCGGCGACTGCCCAGCCGGCGCCGAGCAGACCGATGCTCAGGGCGGTGATCGTGGCCGGCTGCAGGCGCTGCCGCAGCCGGGGGAAGGCAAGGGCGCCGACGATGCCGGTGAGCGTGCTGCCGGCGATCACCACGCCGGTCATCGCGGTGCCGGTGTGGAACGTGGTCAGCCAGAAGGGCAGCTGGGTGGGCGCCATGTAGAAGATCACCGTGGCGGCTGCCGCCAGGGCGTACACCCCGGGGATCTCCCGGCTCGTGCCGGCGGTCGCGAGGGATACGGCCGGGGTAGTGCTCGCCGTGCCGGTGCGCCGGGCGGACTCTCTGAGGAAGAGCGCGGCAGCCGGCAGGATCAGTGCGGCCACGGCGTACAGCAGGAACGGTGAGCGCCAGGAGACGTCGGCCAGGACGCCGGCCAGCGGCAGGAACACCACCCCGCCGAGGCTGGCGGAGGCCTGCTGCAACCCGAGGAATCTGGCCCGCTCCGGTCCGTCGAACCAGTCGGCGATGACGGTGCTGACCGCGGTCATGACCCCGCCCACGGCGGCGCCGAGCAGGGCCCGGCTGGCGATCAGGATCCCGAGGTTCGTGATCAGGTAACCGGCGGTGCCGGCGAGTGCGTACAGCGCCAGGGAGCTGAGCAGCAGCGGCCGGCGCCCGATCCGGTCGGCGAGCAGGCCCGCCACCGGGGCGGTCACGGCGATCGCCAGGGACGTCACGGTGAGGGTCAGGCGGACGAGGACGTCGGCGGCCGGGGTGCCGGCGTAGGCGACGGTCATGGCGGGCAGGCTGGGAGCGATGATCGCCGCGCCCATGATGGTCAGGCTGGCCGAGGCGAGGACCGCGGCCCGGGCGGCGATGGCCGGTCGTGGTGACCGCGTCGCGATGGTGGTGGTCATGAATTCGTCTCCCGTCATTCCGCGTCGTGTGCGGGGTGGGCCGGGGCGGCGACGCCGGTGTAGGCGAGGTGCCAGAGCATGCCGCCGGCGGCGTGCTCGAAGTTGTGGCAGTGGTCCATCCAGACGCCGGGGTTGTCGGCCGTGAAGGTGATCTCGTAGGTCTCACCGGGCGCGACGTTGAGGGTGTCCGTCCACCAGGGACTGCCGTCGGCCGTCGCGCCGTTGCGGGACAGCACCCGGACGCGATGCCCGTGCAGGTGCATCGGGTGGTCGATGATGCCGCGGTTGGTGATCCGCACCCGTACCGTGTCGCCCAGGTCGACCATGACCGTGGGGATCGCCGGCGCCGAGGCGCCGTTGACCGTGTTCGCCCAGGTGAAGCCGCCGTTGGCGAAGCCGAACCCGTTGTCCAGAACAAATTTCTGGGTACGGGTCGGCGCGGCCGGCCCCGGAGTGGCGTCAGGTGTGCCGTAATGCGTCGGATCGAACAACGGGCCGTCGCCGGTGGGTGGCGTGATCGCGGCGCCGCCGGCGCCCGGGGTCAGGGTCCGCGTCGGGACCGTCGCCGACCCGTCGGTGTGCAGGCTGACGATCACCGGTGTGGCCGGCATCGGGAAGCTGACGTCGTACCGGCCACCGGCCGCCAGCAGCAGCATTCCGCCGCTGGGCAGGGGTCCGGGTTCGTGGACCGCGTTACCGTCGATGGCGCTGACACGGTGCTCGGCTCCGGTGATCTGGATCCGCTGCGGGTCCTGCGAGCTGTTGATCAGGCGCAGCCGCACCGGCGTCCGCGGTGCGACGTGCTCGGTGGACGCGGTGTCCGCGGTGCCGAGCGCGCTGACCTGGTCCTCGCCGCCGGGCCACTGGTGCGTGAACAGGGTGGTGTCGTGGGTCGTGCCGGTCGCGGGGCCCGAGGGCGGGTCGATCAGCAGGGCGCCGAACAGGCCCCGCGCCACGTTCTCGGTGGAGTCGCGGTGGGTGTGGTACCAGAACGTGCCGCTCCGGTCGGGCACGAATCGGTAGACGTGCCGGCCGCCGGGCCGGACGGCGTCCTGGGTGAGTCCGGGCACGCCGTCCTCGGCGTTGGGCACGTCGACGCCGTGCCAGTGCAGGGTGACGCCCTCGGTCACGTCGGTGTTGATCAGGGTGACCTCGACGAGCTGCCCTTGGCGGGCTCGCAGCACCGGACCGGGTGAGCTGCCGTTGAGAGTGAGCCCGTCGATCTCCGTACCCGACGTGAGTTTGATCTTGCCGTGGGCCGCGACCAGGGTGAACGTGACGTCGGGCGAGCCCTGGCGAGGCCCGGTCAGCGTGGCGATGTCGATGCCGTGGTGGTCGTGGCCGGCGGCCGACGCCGGCGCCTGGTTCTGTACGTAGAGGGCCGCGATCGCGGCGACCAGGGCGAGGGTGGTCAGCCCGGTGAGCCATGGCAGCCGGGCGGCTGGTGAGGCGTCGTCGCCCCTGCGGGAGAGCAGCGCGGACGCCACCACCCCGGTGGCGGCCAGGATGACCAGGACGATCGCGACGGCCAGCGGTCGTGCGGCCGGATCCTGCGGAACCCAGGCCAGGTAGGCGGAGACGAAGACACCCACGGCCGCGATCTGCGCGGCGATCCGGTGGGCCACGGCCCGGCTGGTCACCGCGAGGGCCGCCACCAGGGGCAGGACGGCCGCCGGCAGGCCGATCACGACCCGGTCGGTGACGAGCTGCCAGTTCTCGGCAGCGAGAAGAGCCGTCACTGCCATGCGGGCGGTGACCAGCAGAACCGTGATGATCAGGGGCCACCGCGTCGGGCGGCCCCGGGCGGCCCGGAGGCCGAGTGGTATCGCGCTGACCGCGGCGAAGGCCGCGAGCAGCAGGTCAGTGATGAACAGCGGCTCAGCCACGGTTTCTCCTCACGCTGTCGTGATGGGTCGGGGTCGGGGTGGGACAGCCGGCGGGGGAAGCCGGCCGTCCCACCTGTCCGCGGGTCAGTCCCAGAGGCTGAGAGCGACCACGAAGGTGATCAGCGGCAGCAGGAGCCACGGCTCGGACAGGACGAGGAGCGCGGTGATCGCCAGCGACAGATAGGCCAGGCCCTTGGCGATCCGGCGGCGCATCTTGCGCTTCTTGCTCTTCTGCTGCGGCCGGGCCACCTCGTCGTCGGCCGGCACGACCGGGTCGGTCGCGGTGATGGAGAGAGTGGACATGACGGTGCTCCTTTCAGCGGGCGTTGTTCTCGGCGGTCTTGCGGAGCAACTCGAGCCAGGAAGCGATCGAGGCGTCGAGCGCCTGGCGCAGGTTCTCGGTGTCGGCGCGGACCGGGTTGCCGTCCCAGGACTCGGCGGTACGCACGATGGTGGCGTCGCCGTCAGCGGTGAAGGTCCACTCGTGGATGCCGGTGATGCCCTGTGCCGGACCGCCCCAGAGGATGCGGTGCGGCGCGTCGATCGCGTAGACCGTGGAGGCGATCGACAGCCCGGCGGTCGTCCAGTGGAAGGTGGCGCCGGCCTGCAGCGGGCCCTCCGCGTACGCGGTGTCGACGTCGGTCTGCCAGCCGGTCCAGCCGTTGACGTCGGTGTGCAGCGCCCAGACCCGGTCGATCGGAGCCTCGATGCGGATCTCGTGCTCGACGACTACCGCGGCGTTCTTGTCGACTTCGGTGATGCTCATGTCGATCCTCCAGATCGTTGAGGCGGTGATTCCGCCTGTCCGAGCCGGTGATCACCGGCGCACCATGAACTCTGGTCGCAGTGGCTGTTCAGCCGCGTGGTCATCAGCTGCTCAGCACTGTTCAGTCCTGTTCATCACGGCTCTGAGCTGCGGGAACGCCATGCAATTCCCAGGCGCGGAGCGCATCGCAGACCAGTTCGGTGCCGTGGCGCAGGTGCCGGCGGTAGGTACCGAAGGACATCCCGGACCGCCGAGCGGCGGACTCCTGAGTGGATGCCCCGGAGAAGTACGTGGCGGTGACCGTCTCATGCGCCTTGATGGTCCGCGGGTCGTCACCGAGGTCGTCGACGGCTCGACGCAGCAGCCCGCGCAGGTCGGCGACGGGATCGCTGGAGTCCGCGACCAGGCGTGACCTCAGCAGGGACGTGGCGGCGAACGTGCGCGGCGAACGCCAGCTCCGCAGCGCCTCGCGGACGCCGATGTCGAAGGCCTCGCGGGTGGTCGCCGACGGCGCCGCCGGAACCGGCACGTCGGTGGCCGTGATGATGTGGTTGAGCCACGCCTCGAACGGGACCTGCCGCCAGTCGTTGGCGAACAGTCCGTAGGTCCGGTCGCCCACCCGGGGCCGGGCGCCGGTGTCGGCGAGGGTGCCCTTGTACAACCTGGCCCAGGTCTCGGCGTCCTGATAGACCAGCATGCCGAAGGCCCGGCCCCGGCTGCGGGCGATCTCCAGCTGGGTCCGGGAGTTGCACAAGGTGATCACCGGAGAGGGCACCTGGTAGTGCTCGGGGTAGACGCAGAACCGGGTCATCGCGATGTGCTCGCCCTCGGCGGGCGGTGCGGTGCTGTTGCTGTAGTCCCAGGCCGCCGCGACGACCGGGTCGGTCGCGACGTCCCGCGGGTCGGCCGGCGCCGGGAGCACCAATCGGGCCGCGAACGCGATGATGCGGTCGTCGCCGGCCATCCGGTAGACGCTGACTCCCTGTGGCTGCCGGGCGAGCCAGTAGCGGAGCAGTTCGGCCGACTCCGGGCCTTCGCACTCGGTGGTCATCCGCACCAGGGTGTCGACGTCCTCGGGCCGCATCGGGTCGTCCTGGATGTCGCCGTTACGGGACCACACCCAGATCTCGCCGACCGCCTTCACGTCCCGGAACAGGTAGTACAGCCGGCTGCTGACGTGCGCCGCCTGCGCCTCGGGCGCCTCGCGGATCTGCCGCAGGTACTCGGTCATCAAGCGGCGGCGCATCTCGGTGTACGCGTTCGGCGCCCGCCACCGCAGATCCGCCGCCACTGCCTCCCGGGCGGCGTCGTGCGGATGGATCCCGTACGGCGTGGTCTCCATGAACGGCAGCGCGCGCAACCAGTCGAACAACTCCTGCGCGTCCGCCCCCGGCAACGCGGTGTGCAGCAACTCCTCGGTGGTGGTGTACGCCTGGGCGGCGACCTCCAGGGCACGCCGGTGATCCGGGGACGGCACCTCACCGATCAGTCCCGCGACGAGCGTGCGCAGCGTCTCGCCGGAGGGCGACCACTGCTGGGCGGCGCCCGGCCGTGCCGAGTCCACGGCCGCGGCCAGCGCCAGCGCCAGCGGGTTGCCGCCGGCGAACCGCAGGACGGCGTCCTCGCTGTGCGGGCTCACCCCGCTGATGGCCAGCAGTTCACGGGCTTGGCCCTCGTCGAACGGGCCGAGCTCGGTCACGTGCATCGCACCGGCCCAGCCGGGGTCGGAGACCCACTCCGTGGCAGGCGTCCGGCGACCGGCCAGCACCACCAGGGCACCGTCCGCGATCCGTGGCAGGAACCGCTGCCACAGCCAGGTCTCCAGCCACTGACAATGCTCGAAGGAGTCGATCAGCAGTACCGCGTCCGGCCGGTCCAGCAGCACCTGAGCGCTCTGCTCGAACTCCGCGGTTGAACGGCCGAGGAACCGGCCGTCCATCGGGATGACCAGGCGTCCCGCCTGCCGCGCGTCGTCGGCGAGACGCCGGACCAGCGTCGACTTGCCGATCCCGCCCGGACCGTGCACGGCGAGGACAACCGCGGCATGCGGATCGCCGCGCAGTGCCGCCTCGAACGCCGCCACCTCGTCATGACGACCGACGAAGGTGCGGGCGCGGGCCTGCCGGAGTCTCTCGCCGAGTGACGGACCCGGCCGTTCGTGCGCTCTCATCTCGATCTTCCCCCTCGAGTTCGGCATGCCCGGGCGTCCTGAAGCCGGGCTGCTGACGACTGCCACGGTCACAGTCCTGGGGGATTCGTCGCGTCGGCGAAGTCCGCCTATCCAGCAGGGAGTGCTCGCGGATAGGCGATTCCTGCCGACGCGATCGGAGGCATCCTCTTGCGACGGTCTTCTCGCACGGGTACACCGACACACCGATGGGCCACGCCTTGACCGACAGCGAGACAGATCAGTCGCCGGAGCCGCCGGCCGGCCCTCCTCCGGCCGAGCCGGAGCCGGCCGTGCACGACCCGGACGATGCCGCCCTGTCCGGCATCCGCCGCCTGCTGGGGCTGCCGCTGGGCGGGATTCTGCTGGCCGTGGCGTTACTGCTGACGGTGCTCGAATTCGCCGTACTGTGGCAGATCCCTTAATTGCCGGCGCGAGGTGATGCCGAGCTTGCGGAAGATGTTGCGCAGGTGGGCGTCGACCGTCCGCGGGCTGACGAACAGCTCGGCGGAGACCTCCTTGGAGGTGGCGCCGCCGGCCACCAGACGGGCGATCGTCAGTTCCTGCCCGGTCAGCCCGGTTCCCGCCTGGGCCGAGCGACTGCGCGCCCGTTCCCCGGTGGCCGCCATCTCGCGGGCCGCGCGACGGGCGAACCCGTCGGCGCCCATCTCCAGCAGCGCGGCGTGTGCGCTCCGCAGGTGCCCGCGGGCGTCGGTGCGGCGGCCCTCCCGCCGCAGCCACTCGCCATAGAGCAGCTCGGCACGCGCGTGGTCCGCGCGCAGGCCGCTGCGGCCGAGGGCCTCCAGCGCGACCCGGAACTCGGTGTCGGCGTCGTCGCCGGTTGTGGTCAGCGCCGCGCAGAGGGCCTGCGTCCCGCTCGCGAAATCGGTGCCGGCCGGGCCGGTGCGGATCCGCAGCCGCTCACACGCCTGCTCCGCCGTGGTCCGGTCACCGGCACGGGCGGCGGCCTCGACCAACTCCCGCAGGGCGATGCCACGGAAACCGAAGTCGAGGTGCCGGTCGGCGAAGGCAGCCGCGCGGGCTGCGGCGGCGTAGTCACCCCGTCCGTTGTGGTAGCCGGCGAGGGCGTAATGGGCGTACCCGACGAAAAGTCCCTCGCCGCGTGCGGTGGCGTTCGCCACCGCGGCGTCGAACAGCGCGACCGTGCCGGGATCCCCCGTCCAGGCGGCGAGAACGAGCTGCGGATAGCCCGGCGCCGTGCCGGCGATACCGGCCAGTTCGCCGGCCTGCTCCAGCACCGAGGCGGCCTCGGCGAATCTGCCCTGCCGCAGGTAGACCCCGGCCATCGTGTCCAGCGCGTCGGGCAGGCGGGTGAGATTGCCGACCGCTCGTGCCCGGGCGATCTGACGATCGAGCAGGCGTTCGTACGAGGTGAGGTCCCACAGCTCCCACATCACCGCGGCGGCGAACTTGAGCCGGGACGGCCAGTCGTCGTCGGTGGAACGGGCGACCGCCTGCCGGAACAGGTCGAGCCCCGCCGGATGGTCCCCGCCGAGCACCGCGATCAACCCGTCCAGCAGCAGGTCAGCGGTGGTGGCAGGGCCGGTGGGCCGCACCGCGCCGCGGGCGAAGCGCACCGCCTCCCGCAGCGAGACGCCGCCGAGCGCGCCGATGGCTGTCGCAGCCGTCAAGGCGTCCAGGTGCACCTCGCGGGCCAGCCCCGGGTTGAGTGGTTCCAGCAGCTCGGCGGCACGTCGCAGCGGCTCCGCGGCGTCCTTGCCACGCAACTGGGCGAAGGCGATCCGGCCACGCAGCAACTCCATGCGGGCCTGTGTCGCCGCGTGCCCGCCGGCGTCGACGGTGGAGAGCAGCCGCTGGGCCTCGGCGGGCGCGCCGGACTCCAGCCGATCGGTCGCCGCGGTCAGCACGCGCTCGCGGCGCTGCCACGGGTCGGGTGTCAGCCGGGCCGCGTGCTCGAGGAACACGGCGGCCGCCGCGACGCCACCCCGGGCACGGACCCGTTGTGCCGCGAGCGCCAGCTCCGCCGCGAGCGGCTCGTCGGTGCCGGTGGCGGCCAGTGCCCGGTGCCAGACATGACGGTCCGGGTCGGCGGCCGGGTCCGTCGCCTCGGCCAGAGCGAGGTGTGCCCGGCGACGATCGGAGACGCTCGCACTGTGGTAGGCGGCGGATCGGACCAGGGGATGCCGGAACCGCACTTGCAGATCCACGCTGACCAGCCCGCCGTCCTCGGCCGGCGTGAGTTCCTCCGGGGCCAGGCCCAGCACCCGGGCGGCCGACCAGAGCAGACCGGGGTCGCCGAGCGGTTCCGCCGCGGCCACCAGCAGCAACAGCCGGGTCGCCTCGGGCAGTCCGGCCAGGTCGGCGCGGAACAGCTCCTCGGAGGCGCCGCCGGACACCGGCCGGTCGAATCCCCCGGCCAGCATGTGCGGCCCTGCGGTACGGGCCAGTTCGAGCAGGGTCAGCGGGTTGCCCCGTGACTCGGCGAGGATCCGGGCCGCCACCCGGTCCTCCAACGGCACCGGCAGCGCGTCGGCGAGCAGCAACCGCGCGTCGGCGTCGGCGATCTCACCCACCGGCAGGGCCGGGAGCGCCGCGAGATCGTTGCTCGCAGCGGGCTCGCGGACACCGAACAGCAGCATGATCGGTTCGGTGGCGAGACGCCTGCCGACGAAGGCGAGCACGCGGGCGCTGGACTGGTCGAGCCACTGGGCGTCGTCGATCACCGCCAGCAGCGGGCCGTCCTGGGCGTGAGCGGACAGCAACGTCAACGTCGCCATCGCCACCAGGGCCAGATCCGGACGGGCTCCTTCCCGGCGGCCCGCCGCGACCTCGAGGGCGTGCCGCTGCGGGACGGGCAGGCTGTCGTACCCGCCGGTGAGCGGGCTGAGCAGCTGCAGCAGTCCGGAATACGGGAGGCCCACCTCGAACTCGACGCCCGTCGCACGCAGCACGCGCAGGCCGGCCGCCGACGCGACGACCTGCTCGATCAGCGATGTCTTGCCGATGCCGGCCGTACCCCGTACGACGAGCGCGCCACCGACGCCACCGAGGGCCCGGGTCCGCATCTCGGTCAGCGCGGTCAGCTCACGGTCACGGCCCCGGAGATGTCTGTTGCGGCGCACCGTGACCTCCGCCGCCGTGGGTCCTGATCCGTCGCTCAGCGGCTCGCCGTGGCGCCTGCTGGTCCGCGACGGGCCCGCCGCGAGCAACCGCCGGCTCTCCTCCCGCAGCGGATGCCCGGGGGTGAGAAGCTCGGCGGCCGCCACCGCCTCGGCGAACCGGCCGGTCGCCGACGCGGCCTCGATCAGCGCCTCACGGGCGGTCAGATGCAGCCCGTCCAGGCGCGCTGCTTCCGCGATCGCCCACGGCTCGTCCCGGAACGGGCCGTATGCCGGGCCGGCCCACCAGCCGAGCGCCTCGGTCAGCATCTGCCACGCGGCCTCCGGCTCCGCCGTGTGCGCCGCGGAGATCACCGACTCGAACCGCCAGGCGTCGACGGCGTCCGCGGGAAGCCGCAGGGCGTACCCGGGCGCGGACCGCACCAGGAACTGCGCCGGGGCGTGCGGTGCGCGATCCGGTTCCAGCACACGGCGAAGATTCGAGATGTACGCCTGGAGCGAGGTGATCGCCTTACCCGGTGGTTCGCCGCCCCACGTCCACTCCAGCAACTGTTCCGTGGAGACGACACCGCCCCGCCGGGTGAGGAGGATCGCCAGAACGGCGCGCTGCCGAGGGCCGCCGAGATCGACAGGCCTCCCGTCGACGATCGCCTCGATCGTTCCGAGTACCCGCAGCCTCACCATCGCGCCGACATCCGACTCCAAGAAATCACCAAGTGCAGGTCAGCACGGTATCCGACGGGCATGCGACACCGACAGCCGAAGGCCGGACCGATCCCACGGCGCCGGTCCGTCGCCGGCGATAGGCGGCTTTCGCCGACGCGCTGATCACCCGCGCGCGGGAAGGCTTGGCAACGGACGCGCCATCACAACCGGGGGACGAACCATGAGCACGGACACTCGACCATCGCCTTCTCGACCATCGCCTTCTCGACCATCGCCTGTTCCTTCGCTGCGGGAGAGGCTGGCCCGGGCGCGCGCCGAGGCCTTCGTCGGACGGCGCGACGAACTGGCGGCGTTCGACGCGGCACTGCGCCAGGATCCCGCCGCGGCGCCCGTCCTCTACGTGCACGGACCCGGCGGTATCGGCAAGTCGACCCTGGTCCGGCGGCTTGCCGATGCCGCCCGGCAGGCCGGACGCCTGATCATCGAGATCGACGGACGCTTCGTCAGCGGCTCCACCGCCGAGTTCGAGGAGTCCGCGCAGGCGGTGCTCGACCAGCCCGGCACCGTCCTGATCGTGGACTCGTTCGAGCACTGCCAGTGGCTGGAGACCTGGCTGTGGCAGCTGTTCCTGCCCCGGATCGCCGACGGCGCCCTGGTCGTCCTCGCCGGCCGGGAGTCGCCGTCGGCCGAATGGACATCGGACCCCGGATGGGCGGGAGCGCTGTATGTCACCGAACTCGGTCCGCTCACCGGGACGGAAGCGCGCAGGCTCCTCACCGTCAACGGCGTCCGGCCGGAGAACGAGGAGGCCGTCATCCGGTTCGCGGGCGGCAACCCGCTCGCTCTCTCGCTGGCCGCCGCGGTGGACCGGGCACAGCCGGGTACGGCACGCGGCTGGTCCTCGTCGGCCGAGACGCTGCATACCCTGATCGCTGGGCTGATCGGCGAGGTGCCGTCACCGGAACACCGCCGGGCTCTCGAGGTGGCCGCTCAGGCGTACACGACGACCGAGGAACTCCTCCAGGCGGCGTTGCCCGGGCAGGACCCGCAGCCGTTGTTCGCCTGGTTACGCGGGTTGCCGTTCATGGAGACCACGCCGTACGGGATCTACCCGCACGACGCCGCCCGCGAAGCCGTCTCCGCCGACCTGCGATGGCGGGCGCCCGGCGCCTTCACCACGATGCGGCAGCGTCTGCTGGCCGAATACCTGCGACAGATCCGGGAGGCCCCCGAGGACCGCGCGGCACGTGTCAGCAGCCAGCTCTACTACCTGTTCCGCGACGTCGAAGCGGTCGGCGAGACCTGGGTCTGGTCGCGCAAGGGTGACGTGCAGGACGATCCGCTGCGGCCCGAGGACGTCGACACCGTCCTCGGCATGGCGGCCGAGTGCGAAGGTCCCGAGTCCGCCGAGCTCGTCCGCTACTGGACCGGCAGGCAGCCGGGGGCGTTCAGCGTCTACCGGATGGCCGGCAGCGCCCGGATCATCGCCTTCGCCGCCCGGCTGATCCTGCCCGCGCCGGCCGATCCAGAGGACGTCGCCGTGGATCCGATCGTCGCGGCGGCCTGGAGGTACTGCAACGAGACGGCGCCGCCGGCGCCCGACGAGCACATCGCGATGACTCGCTTCTGCGTCTACCCCGACGCGTACCAGATTCCCTCGCCGGTCGTCACCCTGTGCAATTCCCGTACCCATCTGGAGATCTCCCGCAGCCGCAACCGCGCCTACGGGATGTTCGTCTATCAGGACGTCGACGCCTGGGCCCGGCGGTACCGCGGCGTCCTCACCGATCCCGGCCTGCGGCCCGAGGTCGGCGGAAGGACCTATGGTCTCCTGGTCAACGATTGGCGCCGGACGCCGTTCGAGACGTGGCTCAGCCAGATCATCGCCACCACCGACGCCCCCGCGCCGGCGACGCCCGCCGGCATGACACGGGAGGCCTTCGACTCAGCGGTCCGGCAGGCGTTGCAGCAGTGGCGGTCGCCGCGCGCCTTCGCCGTCACGGATCTCCTGAAGTCCTCCCTCGTCGCGGACGCCGCCGACCCGGTCACCGGACTACGTTCTCTGATCGAACAGACCGTCGACGACCTGGGCGCCGATGCCCGGACGATGAAGGCGCACGAGGCGGTCGTCGCCTCGTACTTCTCCGGCGCACCGACCCAGGAGGCCGCCGCGCGACGGGCCGGCATGTCGTTCAGCACCTACCGCCGGCATCTGCGCCAGGGCATCGAGGCCCTGTGCGCATCTTTGTGGGAGCGACGGTGTGGCAGTCTGCGTCGTCCCGGACAGGTAGGGAGCATGAACCACCCTGGATCACCCGGATGACCGGGCCGCAGCCGGACGGAGCCGAAGACTGGTTCCGTGCGTTACATCAGCACACCTTCGCCGACCTGCTCCGGTTCGTGGAGCGGCGTGTCCCCGCCGACGACGCCGAGGACATCGTCTCGACGGTGTACCTCACCGCCTGGCGGCGGCGCACGGAACTGCCCGAGGACGCCCGGCCGTGGTTGTTCGCGGTCGCCCGCAAGACGATGGCGAACCGCACCCGCGGGTGGCTGCGCCGCCGGGCGCTCGATGTGCGGCTGACCGCGGCCGGCAACGACGCCACCCCTGACCCGGCGACCGGCCTGACCGCCCGCCTCGACCTGCAACGTGCCTGGCAGACGCTGAGCGCGGCGGATCGTGAGGTGCTCGCCCTGGTCGCGTTCGACGACCTGACCAACGAGCAGGCCGCCACCGTCCTGGGCTGCCGCCGATCCGCCTTCACGATGCGCCTCGCCCGCGCCCGCAAGCGGCTGCACGCCGCCCTCGAGCCCGCCGGCGCCACCTCCTCGCACGCACACACCTTCCAGGAGCAGTCGTGGACGAAAGCCTGAACGACCTCAACCGCCTCGCCGTCCTCGACCCCGCACGAGGCACCGAGCCCACGGAGATGCAGTGGGCCCGCTCTCGGGCGGCGGTGGAGCGCATCATGTCGGGCCAGGGGTCCGGAGCCGTCCGGCGGTCCCCGGCCCGCCGCTGGATCACCATCGGCGCGGTGGCGGTGGCAGCCGGCCTCGCCGCGGTCGTCGCCGTGCCGATCCTGGTGCCCGGCGCCGCCGAGAAGGCCGTGGCCTCCTGGACCGCGATGCCGACGTCCCGAACTGGAGATCAAGTCATGACGCAGGCCGAGATCTGCGGAAGCGGCGAGGTCGGCGGCTCGTCGGCGACGGTGCGCCCGTCCGACGTGATCCTCGCCGAGCAGCGTGGCGACGCGACCCTGCTCATCATGCGAAAGACCAGCGGTGACGTCGTCGAATGCCTGATCGTGGGCAAGGACCAGGTCGCCTCGATGGGCTTGACCGCCGGCAAGCCGCTACCCGCGCCCCCGGCCGGAACGGTCAACTTGGAGACGATGAGCTCCGCCGGTGAGGGCGACGGCATGTGGTCGAACGTGGTGGGTCTGGCCGCTCCGGACGTCACCGCTGTGGAGATCCGGCTGGACAACGGCAGGACGTTCCAGGCCAGTGTGCGCGGCGGCTGGTGGGGCGCCTGGTGGCCCGGCCCCGAGGGCGGCGAGGGCACAGACACCTTCACCATCATCGTTCACAGCGGCGCCGGCACCACCGAGCACCGCCCTTCCGAGCTGCCGTAACGTCCCCTGTCAGACCTTCGGAAGCAGCCCTTCGACCAGCGCTCGCATCCGGCTCGAAGGGCCTTCCGGACCCATGGCCGCGGCCAGGACCTGCGCGCCGTCCAGGACGATCATCAACTGGTCGGCCAGCGCGTCCGGGTTCGCGGCCCCCGCCTGCGCGGCCTGCTCCCGCAGCCAGTGCAGCACCTCGCGTTTATGGGCCAACGCCGCCTGATGGGCCGGGTGTGACTCGTCCGGGAACTCGCTCGTGACGTTGAGGGTGGCGCAGCCCCGATACCCCGGCTGCCGCATGTCGTCCACGGTCATGTCGACCAGGGCAAGAAGACGATCACGAGCATCGGGTACGCCGTCGGTCGCCACCCGCAGTCGCTCCCACCATCCGGTGTTCCGATCGACCAGGTACGCCGTGAGCAACTCGTCCTTCGTCGGGAACTGCCGGTAGAGGGTCGCGTTGGCGACCTCGGCCGTCTTGATGACCAGGTCCATCCCGACAGCCCGCGCGCCACGGGCGTAGAAGAGGTCCCCGGCGACGTCCAGGATGTGCCGTCGCGTCTGCTCCGACGATCGTCTGGCCACGAGCCCTCCCGCTGATCACCTTGCCCGCTTCCCAGTATGTGACGGAACGCTCTCTCCCACAACTTTGACAGAGAGAACGCTCCGTCACATCATGAGTGAGAACGTTCCGTCTCAAACGCAAGGATGATCATGCAGATCGACTTCACCGGCCGTACCGTCCTGGTCACCGGCTCGACGCTCGGCATCGGCCTGGCCACCGCCGAGGGTTTCGCCCGGGCCGGCGCCCGGACCGTTCTCAACGGACGGGACGAGACCCGCCTCAAGGCGGCAGCCGAGAGCATCCGGGCGAAGGTGCCGGGCGCCGACCTCGTCACCGTCGCCGCCGACGTGTCCACCGCGGAAGGCGCGGCGACCCTGCTGGAGGCGGTGCCGGCGGTCGACGTGCTGGTCAACAACACCGGCATCTTCGCCTCCACGCCGGTCCTCGAGATCTCCGACGAGGAGTGGCGCCGGTTCTTCGAGGTCAACGTGCTCAGCGGCGTACGGCTGGCCCGTCAATACCTGCCCGGCATGATGGCGCGCGGATTCGGCCGCGTCGTGTTCGTCTCCAGCGAGACGGCGATCGACACGCCGCTCGACATGGTGCATTACGGGGTGACCAAGACCGCCCTGCTCGCGATCGCCAGCGGCCTCGCCAAGGCGGCGGCCGGCACCGGTGTCACCGTCAACTCGGTCCTCCCCGGCCCGACCCACACCGAGGGCATCGAGGAGTACGTCACCGCGCTCATCCCCGAGGCCGAGTCCTTCGACGCCGCCCAGCGCGAATTCATCGCCCGCTTCCGGCCCACATCGCTTCTCCAGCGCCTGATCGAGCCCTCCGAGGTCGCCAACCTGATCCTGTTCACCAGCTCCGAGCTGGCCCCCGCCACCACGGGCGCGGCCCTGAAGGTGGAGGGCGGCACGCTCACCTCGCTCGTACCGTGACCTCGGGCTGACCGGGCTTCTCAGCGGTCCGGCGGAGCAGGTCGAGCCAGGAGAGCAGGGAGGCGTCGAGGGCGCGGCGCATGGTCTCGATGTCGGCGCGCACCTGCCGCCCGTCCCAGGACTCGGCCGTGGTCAAGACCGTCGCGTCACCGTCGGCCGTGAAGGTCCACTCGTGGATGCCGATGATGCCCTGAGCCGGGCCGCCCCAGAGGACCCGGCGAGGCGCGTCGATGGCGTAGACCGTGGAGGCGATCCGCAGGCCGGCGGTGCTCCAGTGGAACGTCGAGCCGAGCTGCAGCGGGCCGTCGGCATCCGCGCTGTCGATGTCGCTCTGCCAGGTGGTCCATCGGTTCACATCCGTGTGCAGGGCCCACACCCGGCCGATCGGAGCCTCGATACGGAACTCGTGGCGCGCGACGACAGCCGCGTTCTCGTCGATGCCGGTGACACCCATGTCACGTCTCCTCAAGCAATTGCGGTAGCCGCACCGGATCTCCGGTGCGGCTACCACCGTCTCGGATCGCGGTTGTCAACCGCATGGTCAACTGCTGTCCACGGGTGTTCAGCCCTGGTCGCCCCGGCCGCGCAACTGCATGTCCCACAGCACCGAGCACACCGTGTCGATGCCCTGGCGCAGGTGCCGGCGGTAGGTGCTGAACGACATGCCGGCCCGGCGGGCCGCGGCCTCCTGGGTGGGCGCCCCGGAGAAGTACGTGGCGACCAGCGCCTCCCGCGCTTTGATCAGCTTGGCGTCCCGGCCGACCTCGTCGACGGTCTGCTGGATCAGCGCGCGCAGGTCGGCCACCGGGTCGACCGCGTCCGCCACCAGCCTCGACTTCAGCAGCTCGCTGAGCGCGAACGCGCGCGGCGAACGCCAGTTCTGCAGGGTCTCGCGGACCGCCTGGTCGAACTCGGGACGGGTGATCTGCGCCGACGCCGTCGCGGGCCGGTCCGACTCGTCGAGGATGTTGTCCAGCCACATCTCGAACGGCACCTGCCGCCAGTCGGTGACGAACAGTCCGTAGGTCCGGTCGCCCACCCGGGGCCGCACGCCGGCGTCGGTGAGAGCGCCACGGAGCAGGCGGCCCCACAGCTCGGTGTCGTGCAGAACGATCATGCCTTGGGCCATGCCACCACGGCTGCGCGCCGCGGTCGCCTGCACCCGGGAGTGATGCAGCTCGGTCACCGGGGACGGGACCTGATAAGCCCCGGGACAGATGAGGAACCGGGTGATCGCGATGTACTCACCGGGCGCCGGCGGGGCCGTGCTGTTGCAGTGCTCCCAGGCTGCGGCGACCACCGGATCGACCGCGATGTCCTGCGGATCCGGCGGCGCCGCCAGGTCGATCCGCCCGCCGAACGCCACCGCCTCACCGGTGTCGATCGAGCGGTAGACGCTGAAGCCGTCGGGTTGCCGGCCGATCCAGTACCGCACGAGCTCGGCCGACTCGGGCCCCTCCGTCTCGCGGGCCATCCGCACGACCGTCTCGATGTCCTCCGGGCGCAGCGGGTCGTCCTGCACCTGCCCGGTACGGGCCCACGTGAACACCTCCCGGATGTTCCTCTGGTCCCGGAACAGGTAGTACAGCTGACTCATGACACCGAGGGCCTGGTGCTCCGGCAGTTCACGGATCTGACGCAGGTATTCGGCCGAGAGCCGCCGTTTCATGGCCTGGAACGCGTCCGGCGCCCGCCACCGCAGGTCGGCCACCACCGACTCCCGTGCCGCGTCGTGCGGATGACACCCGTGCGCGGTGCTCTCCATGAACGGCAGGCCCCGCAGCCAGGCGAACAGCTCGTGCGCGTCCTGCTCGGGCAGCGCCGCCTGCAGCAACTGCTCCGTGGTGTGGTACGCCTGGGCGGCCACCTCCAGCGCACGCCGATGGTCCGGCGACGGCATCTCCCCGATCAGACCGGCGATCAGCGTGCCGAGTGTCTCGGCCGACGGGGACCACTCCTGTGCCGAGCCGGCGCGTGCCGAGTCGACCGCGGCGGCCAGCGACAGCGCCAGCGGGTTGCCGCCGGCGAACCGCAGGACCTCGTCCATGCTCTCCGGCCGGACGCCGTTGACGGCCAGCAGCCGCCGGGCCTGCTCCTCGCTCAGCGGGCCCAGCTCGGCGACGTGCAGCGCGCCCGCCCAGCCCGGATCCGCCGTCCACTCGACCGCCGGCGCCTGCCGCCCGGCCAGCACCACCAGCGCGCCGTCCGCGATCCGGGGCAGGAACCGCTGCCACAGCCAGGTCTCCAGCCACTGGCAGTGCTCGAACGAGTCGACGACGAGCACCGCGTCCGGCCTGTCGAACAGCCCCTGTGCGGCCTGCTCGAAGTCGGCCGTCGACCGGCTGACGAACCGGCCGTCCAACTCGATGACCAGCCGGTTCGCGTGCCGCGCCTGGTCCGTGAGGTGCCGGACCAGCGTCGACTTGCCCACCCCGCCGGGACCGTGCAGGTAGAAGACGAGCGCGGCGGACGGGTCGTCGCGCAACGCGGCCCCGAACGCGGCCACCTGCTCCTCGCGGCCGACGAACGCCCGGGAACGCGCCTGCCGCAGCCGCTCACCCAGCGACCGGCCCGGTGTTCCCTCCCGCCGTGAATCGATACTCACCGTCACATTCTCCTCGTCCGGCCGAAGCGTCGGCCCCAAGCATGCCGTACCAGCTCAGGGGGCTTCGTGGCTCGTGAGCGGCCAACCACGGTGAGCACCGCTTATCGAACTTTTATGCTGATCCTGCGACAGTCCGGTCGGGGGTGGTGCTGGCGTGCGCGTACTTGTCGCCGACGACGAACGGATCCTGGCTGACACGGTCGCCGACGGATTGCGGGATTTCGCGATGGCCGTCGACGTGGTCTACGACGGTGACGCGGCGCTGGAACGGATCACGGTGAACCGGTACGACGTCGCGGTCCTCGACCGGGACATGCCCGGCGCGACCGGCGACGAGGTGTGCCGCCACGTCGTCGACACCGGCCTGGACACCCGGGTGCTGCTGCTGACCGCGGCGGCCGGGATCCGTGACCGGGTCGAAGGGCTGGGGCTCGGCGCCGACGACTATCTGACGAAACCGTTCGCGTTCGCCGAGCTGGTGGCCCGGGTGCAGGCGCTGGGCCGGCGGGCGAACCAGGCGCAGAAACCGGTTCTGGAACGCGACGGCATCGTGCTCGACGTCCCCCGGCACACCGCGTCCCGCGACGGGCTGCCGCTGCGGCTGACACCGAAGGAGTTCGCGGTGCTCCGGGTCCTGCTCCGCGCCGACGGCACGGTGGTCAGCGCCGAGGACCTGCTCGAACAGGCCTGGGACGAGCACGCGGACCCGTTCACCAACACCGTCCGGGTCACGGTCATGACATTACGCAAGAAGCTCGGCGATCCTCCGGTGATCCACACGGTGCCGCGCGTGGGATACCGGCTCGGCTCATGAGGCTCGGATCGCCGTTGCGGCGAGCGGCGCTCGTCTGCGTCCTGCTGATGACCGGCGCCTACCTGTCGCGGGAGGCCGCCGAGGGAATGGGCGACTGGATGCGGCGGGCGGTCTACCGCCTCTGCGTCGGCGCTGACGGCAGCGTCTCCCCGACGGTCGCCTGCCGGGCCGGCGTGGAGGTCGACAACTCGTACCGTCTCATGCTGATGGTTGTCTTTCTGGTGCTGGCGGTCGCCGCGCTGTTCGGGCTGCGCTGGGCGGTCGGGCCGATCCGTGAGCTGGCCACGCAGATCAGGAGCCTGGGACCGCAGAACTTCGCCTATCGCATCCGCAGCGGCTCACGTCGCGGCGAGATGGCCGAACTCGCCGACGCGGTCAACGACATGATCAGCCGGGTCGCGGTCGGCTACGAGTCGCAACGCCGGTTCGCCGCGGACGCGTCGCACGAGCTGCGCACGCCGCTCGCGGTGCAGCGCACACTGATCGAAGTCGGCCTGGCGCGCGGGCCGAGTCCGGAGAAGCTCGCCGTCCTGACCGAGCAGCTGCTGGAGACCAACGAGCGCAACGTACGCCTGATCGAAGCGCTGCTCGTGCTCAGCGAAAGCGACCGCGGCCTGGCCTCACGCAGTGCGCTGCGGCTCGACGAGATCGCCGGCGCGGTCGTCGCCGAGCACCACAGCCGGGCTGCTCAGAGTCACCTCACGATCAGCACGGATCTGCGGCCCCGCGTCGTGATCGGCGAACGTGTCCTGCTCGAGCGACTGATCACCAACCTGGTGCAGAACGCGATCAAGTACAACCGCCCGGGCGGCACGATCACCGTCACCGTCGGCGACGATCCCGCGCTGATCGTCGAGAACACCGGCGACGACGTGCCACCGGAAACCGTCGCCGGCCTGTTCGAACCGTTCCGCCGTCTCAACGGGGCCCGCATCGACCACAGCGGCGGCGTCGGCCTGGGCCTGACCATCGCCCGTTCGATCGTGCACGCCCATGACGGCGCCATCACCGGCACGTCCGCGGGCCGCGACGGCCTGCGGATCGACGTCACGTTCCCGGAGGCGTAAAGAAGTTGTAAGGAGATCGCTTACAGTCCCGGAATGCCCGTTCTCGGATAGTTCCTGGCATGCGACGTTCCTTGATCTCCCTGGCCGCGACGTTCGCCGGCCTGACCCTGCTCACCGGCTGCGGAAGCACCGACGCGAGCACCGACGCGCCGGCCGGCGCCGCTGCGGCCGGCGCATCGGCCGGTACAACCCTGAGCGACGTCTCCGACGAGACGACCAAGCGGCAGAACGCCGAGAAGCTGATCGCCGACTGCATGAAGGAGAAGGGCTTCCAGTACGAGGTCCCGCCGCCGCTCCAGATGGGTTCCCGATCGGCCGATTTCACCGGCCCGTCGAGCCTGCTCAAGACCGACGACGAGCTGCGGCAGTACCGGCAGAAGTACGGCTTCGGCATCTACAGCGCCAAACTCTTCCCGGACGACCCGATGGTCAAGCTCCCGGAGATGCGGCCGGGCAACAACCCGAACAACAAGATCCGTGAGGCGCTCGACCCGGCCCGGCAGAAGGCGTGGGACGCCGCGCTGGGCTCCGACGCCAAGGAGGGCCGCACCGAGCCGGGCTGCTCCGACGCCGCCTACGAGAAGATCTTCGGCTCGGCCGACCCGGACCAGCAGGCCGAGAACAAGCGCGCCTACGAGAAGTTCCGCACCGACCCGGCCGTCGTGAAGGCCGCCCAGCAGTACGGCGACTGCCTGCGCGGCAAGGGCTACAAGGTCGCCTCGACCGAGCCCGGACTGATCGACAACGGCGTCTACGACCTGATCAACGCGCCGGTGATGAACGGCGAGACGGTCAGCGCGGCCGAGGCGAAGACCGGCCTCACCAAGGAGATCGAGGCGTCCCTGGCCGACCTGGAGTGCCGCGGCGACTACGCCACGATCGCCCGCACCCGGTACGCCACGGTGGTCACCGTCGGCGGCGGGGCCGGCTGACCATGCGTCTGCGTCTCCCTCGCCGGGGCCCGGTCCGGGTCGTGGCGCTGACCACCGCCGTCGCCCTGACCGCCGGTGCTGCCGGCTGGTTCGCCGCCACCCAGGTGAAGTCCCCGGCCGACGCGGCGGCCTTCCGTGAACCGCCGGTCGCCTCGCTGATCACCGTGCCGGTCGAGAAACGCACGCTGACCTCGACGGTGACGACCCAGGGCTCGATCACCTACGGCAAGGCGCAGCCGATCACGCTGACCGGCACGGTCGCCGCCGGCACCGGCGAGGCCGGCCCGCAACTGGTCACCAAGACCTCCGCCGCGGGCCGGACCCTGCGCGAGGGAGACGTCCTGCTCGAGATCAACGGCCGCCCGGTCTTCGTCCTGAAAGGCAAGGTGCCGATGTACCGCAGTCTGACCAAGGGCGCGGAGGGCGACGACGTCCGGCAGGTGCGCGCCGCGATGCGGCGGCTGCTGCCGGGCCGTGGCGTCGCGGCCTCCGGCCCGCTCAACGAGAGCGCGCTGAGTGCCATCGGCGCCTTCTACTCCAAGCGGGGGTACGCGGCCGCGGCGCCGACCACCGAGCAGAAAGCCCAGCTCCGTCTGCTGGAGCGGGCCGTCGCCGACACCAAGGAGGCCGGCGGGCAACCGCTCGCCGACGCCAAGGCCGACCTCGCCGAGTTCCGCCGCACCTACGGCATCAGCGTCCCCAGCGGCGAGATCCTGTTCCTGCCGAAACTGCCGATCCGCCTCACCACCGTGACCGCCGGAGCGGGCACCGCGCCGACCGGTCCGGTCGGCACCGTCGCCGACCCCGCCCTCGTGGTGAACGCGACCGTCTCCCCCGAGGACGCCGAACTGCTCAAGCCCGGCATGACCGCCACCCTGAACGACACCGCCGGCGGCACCCTGACAGCGAAGGTCACCGGCCTGGGCGCCGCCTACGCGATCAAGGCCGACGACGACCAGGAGTCGTCCTCCACCGGTGTCCCGTTGCAGCTCAAACCCACCGACGCCACGAAGGCGACCGCGCTGAACGGGCAGTCGGTGCAGGTCCGCATCACGGTCGGCGACACCGGCGGGGACGTGCTCGCCGTACCCGTCGCGGCGGTCTTCACCGCCTCGGACGGGCAGTCCCGGGTCACCGTCGCGACCGAGACCGGTCAGACCCGCGACGTGCCGGTCGACCCCGGGCTGACCGCCGACGGCAACGTCCAGGTCCGCCCCCGGGACGGCGCGCAGCTGTCCGAGAACGATCGCGTGGTGGTGAGCGGCTCATGACGTACGTCCTCGCCCTGGCCGGCGTCAGCCGGACCTTCCCCACCCACCCGCCGGTGGCCGCGCTGATCGACGTCGACCTTCAGGTGGCGCGCGGTGACTACCTCGGCATCGTCGGCCCCTCCGGATCCGGCAAGTCGACCCTGCTCAACGTCCTCGGGCTGCTCGACGTGCCGACCGGCGGCAGCTACACCTTCGAGGGCGCCGAGACCACCATCATGAGCGACAGGCGGCGCACCGAGCTGCGCGGCGCCCGTATCGGGTTCGTCTTCCAGTCCTTCCACCTGCTGATGTACCGGACCGTCCTGGAGAACGTGATGCTCGGCGGCCTCTACACCGGGTTACCGGCCGCGGAACGCCGCCGCCGGGCGGTGACCGCTCTCGATCGCGTCGGCATGGGGCACCGGCACGACTTCCTGCCCAGCCGGCTCTCCGGCGGCGAGCGCCAGCGCGTCGCCATCGCCCGAGCCCTCGTCGGCGATCCCGCGCTGCTGCTCTGCGACGAGCCCACCGGCAACCTGGACAGCGCCAACACGGCATCCGTGCTCGACCTCTTCGACGAGCTCCGGGCCGGCGGCGCCACCCTGCTGGTCATCACGCACGACCCGGCGGTCGCGGCCCGGGCCGACCGGCAGGTGCGCATCGCCGACGGCCGGCTCTCCGTGATCGAAGCGGCGCGCCGATGAGCCGGCTCGCCTGGCGCGACCTGGCCACCGAGGCGATCAGCGGCATCGGCTCACGCCCGGCCCGCACCGCGCTCACCATCGCGGGCGTCGTCATGGGCATCGGCACCCTGGTCACCACCCTCGGAGTGTCCGCCACCGCCGGCAACCAGATCGCCGGACGATTCGACGCGGCCACCGCCACCGAGGTCACCGTGCACGTACCCCGACCCGGCGACCCCGCGGCGCCGCCCCCGGTGCGCTGGACCGCCCCCGACGACGTCGCCCGGCTCAACGGCGTCACCGCGGTCGCGGCCTACTCCCGTACCGAAGAAGGAAAAGACCTTCCGGTACGGGCCAACGCCGTCAAGGACCCCACCCGCATCCTCGACCGGCTCCTGCCCGTCATCGGGTCCACACCCACCCTGCTCGACGCGGCCCGCGCCGACGTCACCGCAGGCCGGTTCTTCGACTCCGGGCATGTCACACGCCGCGACCGGGTCGCCGTCCTCGGCGCCGAAGCAGCCACTCAGCTCGGCCTCACCCGCGTCGACAACCAGCCCGCCGTCCTGGTCGACGGCGAGCCGTACACCGTGATCGGCGTCCTCGGCCAGGTACGCCGCGCCGACCAGCAGGTGCTGTCCAGCGCCGTGATCCTGCCCTGGACCAGCGCCGACGACGGCCTGCACCTCGGCGGCATCACCACCGTCGCGATCACCACGGCCCTCGGCGGCGCCCAGCTCATCGCCGCGCAGGCACCCGTCGCCCTCGCACCCAACGACCCCGCCGGCCTGCAGGTCGAGGCCCCGCCCGACCCGGCCTCGCTGCGCACCGGCGTCGCCCAGGACGTCAGCGGTCTCCTGCTCGTCCTCGGCCTGGTCTCCCTGATCGTCGGCGCCCTCGGCATCGCCAACGTCACCCTCGTCACCGTCATGGAACGCACCGCCGAGATCGGCCTGCGCCGGGCCCTCGGCGCACGCCGCCGCCACATCGCCGCCCAGTTCCTCCTGGAGTCCACGGTGATCGGCCTGCTCGGCGGGATCGTCGGCGCCAGCACCGGGGTGCTCGCCGTCGTCGCGATCAGCGTCGCCCGCCAGTGGACCCCGATCGTGGACGGCGCCCTCGCCGCGGCCTCCCCGCTCGTCGGCGCCGTGGTCGGCCTGCTCGCGGGCCTCTACCCGGCCCTGCGGGCGGCCCGCATGCAACCGGTCGACGCCCTGCGCGGTCCGGGGTAGCCGCGCTGACCGGCCTCAGCCGACCGGGACGACCGTGCCGGGCTCGGCCACGGCCACCACACCGATCGGGTCCCCGTCACGCACCAGCAGCGCCCGGGTCGGCGCCTTCGCCCCACCGCTACCGGCCTCGGCGACCCACCCGGTGATGGCCTGCTGACCCTCGGTGGCCACCGCGATGCTCTTGCCCGCGCCGCCGAGTGTCACCGTCCCCTTCGGCCCGTCGAGGGTGGCGCACATGGCCGTGCCGGCGGACTCGACGTACCAGGAGTCGAAGTCACACGGCGTCGAGAGAGTGCCGAACCAGCCGCTCTTCTCACCGGTCGGCGCCGGTGTCGTCAGTTCGTCGTCGATGAGGTAGACCTCGGCCGTGCCCGGGGTCAGCTCGGCGGCCTGCGCCGGCCAGCCGGCCCACAGCACCAGTGCGGTGACCAGCACGCCCACGGAGGTGATTCCCCAGATCGCGGTGGGGCTGAACCGGGGCTTCGCCTGAGTGCTCATCGTGATTCTTCCTTCTGTCGGCGCCGGTCCGGCGCTGGTCGATCAACACCGACGACGGTACGGACGCCGATCCGCCCCGCCATCCGACCACGGTGCCCATGTCCGGTGGTACCGGGGTACCACGGCTGCTCGGCACCGCGGTCGGATGGCTGGAGGCACCCGCGTCCGTAGCGTCGTCGCGGTGATCGAAGTTCAAGAACTGACCAAGAGGTACGGCGACGTCACCGCCGTGGACGGCGTGTCGTTCCGGCTCGAGCCGGGGGTCGTCAACGGGTTCATCGGCCCGAACGGCGCCGGCAAGTCCACGACGATGCGCATGATGGTGGGCCTGGACCGGCCGACGTCCGGCCGGTGCCTGATCGGCGGCCGCCCGTACCGGGACCTGGACGCGCCGCTGCGGTCTGTCGGCGCGCTGCTCGACGCGGAGGCGATCCACCCCGGCCGCAGCGGGCGTGACCACCTGCGGTTCCTGGCCCGCAGTCACGGCATCCCCGGTGGGCGCGCCGACGAGCTGCTCGAGATGGTCGGCCTGGCCGACGCCGCCGACCGGCGCGTCCGCGGGTACTCGCTGGGCATGCGGCAGCGGCTCGGCCTGGCCGCCGCGCTGCTCGGCGACCCGGCGGCGCTGCTGCTCGACGAGCCGGCGAACGGCATGGACCCCGACGGCATCATCTGGATCCGGTCGCTGCTGCGGTCGCTGGCCCGCGAGGGACGTGCCGTCCTGGTCTCCAGTCATCTGATGGGTGAGCTGGCACAGACGGCGGACCGCCTGATCGTGCTCGGCCGGGGCCGGGTGCTCGCGGACGCGTCGGTGGTGGAACTGCTCACCCGGAACGCCACCCGGACCGTTCGTACCCGCACCGACCAGCCGGAACGCCTGGAGAAGCTGTTACGCGACCACGACGCGGCCGTCGCCCGGCGTCCCGACGGCACGCTGGAGGTCATCGGGCCGGCCGCCGAGGAGATCGCCGTGCTCGCCCACCACGCCGGCATCCTGCTGTTCGAGAACGTCACGGTGGCCGCCTCGCTGGAGGACGCCTACCTCGCTCTGACCCGGGACCACGCCCGCCCTCTCGCCGGAGGTTCCCCGCGATGAGCAACACCACCGACGTACGCCTGAGCCTGTCCCGCCTCGTCGCGGCCGAGTGGCTGAAAACGCGTACCCTCCGATCGTCCTGGGTCTGCGCCGTCGCCGCGGTGGTCCTTCCGATCGGCGGGGCGCTCCTGCAGGGGCTGGCGTACAGCGATTCTGATTTCGCCGAGGGCATGACCGCCCGTGACGCCATGACCTCGGTGTTCTCCTGGTCCGCCGCCCTCGCGCAGATCTCGATCGTGGTCTTGGCGGTGCTCGTGCTCGGCTCGGAGTACACCGCGGGCGCGATCCGGGTGACATTCGTGGCCGCGCCGCGGCGGCTCACCGTGATGGCCGCCAAGGCTCTGCTGGTCGCGGCGGTCGCGGCCGTGCTGGCGGCCCTGTCGCTGGCCCTGGGGTACGCGACCGCCTTTCCCTTCCTGCACCATGCGTCCCTGACCGGCGTGCCGTTCGGCACAGTGCTGGGACTGATCGGCGGCGAGGTCGGATACTGCGTGCTCGTGGCACTGTTCGCGTTCGCCGTCACGCTCGCGGTCCGTAACACCGCGGCCGGGATCGGCCTCACGTTCGGTGCCGTCCTGCTGCTGAGGGTGGTGCTGGCCGTGCTCGACATCTGGGTCGCGTTCGACCTGACCAGCCTCGGGTTCGCCGTCGCCGCCGACCGGGTCCTGCACGATCCGCTGTCGGCCGCGCTGCCCGTCGTCCTCGCGTGGCTGGCTGTCCCGGCCGTGCTCGGCAGCGTCACCCTGGTCCGCCGGGACGCCTGAGTGATGGAGACCGGGGCGGGTCCGGTGCGGGCCTTCTGGGCGCGCCATCCCCTGCTGGGCAGCGGGATCATCGTGGTCCTCTGCTTCCTGACCGGGCTCGGCAGCGACGTGCTGCTGTGGGGCCCGGAGCGGGCGGACCCGTGGAGTCTGGCGCTCAACGCGGTGGTGGCGTTGTCGCTGCTGTGGCGCAGGTCCCTGCCCTGGATGGTCCTCGCGGTGGTGGTGGCCGGCGACGCGCTGGCCGGCAACACCCAGGTGATGGCGTTCGCGGTGGCGATGTACTCGCTGGCGGCGCACCGGTCGCTGCACGCCGTGACGGCCGGATCCGTGGGCTCTCTTCTCGTGCTCGGAGCGGAGGCGGTTCACCGGTCGGGTCGTGACGGACTCGGGGCGTTCATCTTCTTCTACGGGATCACCGTGATCGGGTCGGTGCTTGTCGGCGCGAACGTCGCGACCCGCCGCCGATACGTGCAGGCGCTGCTCGACCGGGCCGCTCAGCTCGCCCGGGAGAAGGAGCAGGAAGGCCGGTTGGCCGCGGCTCGGGAACGCGCCCGGATCGCTCACGACCTGCACGACATCGTCGCGCACAATCTGACGATCATGGTACGGCTGGCGGACGGTGCGACGGCGGTGGCCGACACCGACCCGAACCGGTCACGCAAGGCCGTGGAGCGGGCGGCCGAGGTGGGCCGGGAGGCCATGAGGGACATGCGGCGGCTGCTCGGTGTGCTCCGCGACGGGGCCCCGGACGTACCGGGTGATCTGGAGAGCCTGGTCGAGACGTTCCGGATCGCCGGGCTGCCGGTGACCCTGCGGCGCCGCGGCCCGGATCCGGTGTCGCCCGGCCTGCAGCGGGTCGTGTTCCGTACCGTGCAGGAGGCTCTGACCAATGCGCTTCGCTATGCCGATCATCCCAGTGAGGTCCTCGTCGACCTCGACTACACCGGCCCGATCCGGATCGCGGTCACCGATGACGGCCGGGGCACCACACCGGCGCCGTCGGTCGGCAGCGAGCAGGGTCTGATCGCGCTGCGGGAACGGGCTGCCCTCTACGGCGGCACGGTGGAGGCCGGCCCGCGGGCGGTCGGCTGGGCCGTGCGCGTGACGCTGCCCCTTTCCACCGAGGACACCGCTCCAACCGGGGACGCTGCTTCAACCGGGGACGCTGCTTCAACCGGGGACACTGCTTCAACCGGGGACAACGCTTCGACCGAGGACACCGATGACTGAGATATCCCTGCTGCTCGTGGACGACCAGGAGCTGCTCCGCGAAGGCATGGCCATGGTCCTCGGCCAGGCGCCGGGCCTGCGCATCGTCGGCGAGGCCGGTGACGGGCGGGCCGGAGCGCTGCTCGCCCGTGACCTCCGTCCGGACGTGGTCCTGATGGACGTCCGCATGCCGATCATGGACGGCATCGAGGCGACCCGGGACATCGTCACGCACTGCCCCGGCACCCGCGTGCTGATCCTGACCACCTTCGACCTCGACGAGTACGCGTTCAACGGCCTGCGGGCCGGCGCCAGCGGATTCCTGCTCAAGGACGCGCCATCGGCCGAGCTCGTCGCCGCGGTCCGCACCGTCGCCGGCGGTGAGGCGGTCGTCTCGCCGCGGATCACCCGCACCCTGCTCGACCACTATCAGGGCGCCCGCACCCCGGCGGCGGGCACGACGCTGGTGGACGACCTGACCGCCCGGGAACGCGAGGTGCTGGTGGCGATCGGCCGGGGACTGTCCAATCCGGAGATTGCCGGTGAGCTGTTCCTCTCCGAGTCCACCGTCAAGACCCATGTCGGCCGGGTCCTCGCCAAGCTGGGGGTCCGGGACCGGGTCCACGCGGTGATCTGGGCGCACACCCACGGCCTCGTCTGACCACACCGGAGCCGTTGACCGATATTCAGATCATCTTTATATTGGCCGCATGCCGAAGGCGATGCGCGAGCCTACGTTCTGGATCCTCACGGCGCTCGCCGGCGGGACCCAGCACGGTTACGGCGTCATCCAGCAGGTGAGCCACCTGACCGGCGGGCAGGTCACGCTGCTCGCCGGCACGCTGTACGCGGCGCTCGACCGGCTCGCCGTGGAGGGTCTCGTCGAGATCGACCGCGAGGAGGTCGTCGACGGGCGCACGCGCCGCTACTACCGTCTGAGCTCCGGTGGCCGCGCGGCCCTGACCGATGAGACCGAGCGCTTGCAGCGCAATGCCAAAACCGCAAGACAGCAGCTGTACGGTCCGAGCACCGCCCCCGCTCGAGAAGGGCTGAACCCGGCGTGACCGCCCACTGGGGATACCGGTTCCTGGTCCGGGCGTACCCGGCCGGCCCTCGGCGCGACGAGGTGCTGGACACGCTGCTGGCCCTCGGCCGCCGCGCGCCGTCATGGCGTGAGGCCGCAAACCTGCTCCGGCACGGCTTGCGCGCCCGGCTCGGCCGGCCGGCCTCCGGGGCGGTCGTGGCCGTTGCCCTGCTGGTGGCGCTGACCACCGGGTTCTTCGCCGCCGCGCTGAGCACGCGCGCCGCGTGGGAGGCGGTGCCCGACTATCCGTCCGGCGCGCGGCTCGCCGAGATCACCACGACGGTGTTCCCGTCGCTGCCGATCGAGGGCGGCCGGGACGAGGGCCGGGTGTTCCGCGACCCGACCGGGGACCATCAGTGGCTGGAGCCGTTCAACGAGGACTTCGCGTACGCGGGCTACAGCTTCGGGCCGGCCGGCATGTACGTTTCCGGCGACTATCGGACGTGGTTCGGCCAGGCGCGGCAGCGGCTGATCGACGCTGGCTGGACGGTCCGCGAGGAGTACCCGACGGGTGCGACCGACATCGCCTCCGGCCTGCTGGAGCCGAGCGGTCGTGCCTTGGTGGCCGAGCGTGGCCCGCTGTCACTGCACCTGGAGACGACGGTCGACGTGGTCGACACCCCGGCCGGCGAGTTCTACGCGCTGGCCTCACTGAACCGCTGGCAACCGGGCTGGGTCACCGCTGTCGGCGTGGTGTTCTGGCTGCTGGGCGGGCTGGCCGGCTGGCTGGTCATCGGCTGGGCGAGCCGGCGCACCGAGGCGGTGGGCGGGATGGCACGGTTCCTCAGCGCGGCGGCGACCATCGCGGCGCTGGTGTTCCTCACGCCTCTCACGCTGCTCGGCGTGATCGGGTTCGTGGCCGAGACCTGGCGCTTCGACCGGCCCGGGCAGCCGTTCTGGTCGTGGAGCATGGTCTGGGGTTACGGCTGCAACGCCCTGGGTGTGCTGCTGCTGATCACGGCTCTGATCATCGCGGTGGCCGGCGGCCGGGCCCGCCACGAGGAGCAGATCGGGCCCGACCCGCGTTTCCACAGGTCCGGCCCCATCTAGATCGGTTTTCCAGGACCCGGCGCCACTCGCGACTTCGCGTGGTCCACATCTCTCGTCCCGGAATCCTGATCAGCTCACCGGGTCGAGCCGGCGCGGGCCGCGCGCGGTGTATGCGGCGCCACCGGTGACCGCGAGGACCACACCGACCGTCAAGGCCGTACCGCTGTCCGCAGGCTGGCCCGCCCAGGTGAGCAGATACAGCGCGAACGGACCCGGTACGGCCGGGACACCGGCGGACACGCAACCCGTCACGACCGGCAGGGTCCAGGTGAGTCGCCTGCCGAACAGCACCGCGGCCAGGCCGGCCAGCCCGGTGAAGCCGGCCGCGTCCCGCAGGACGACGGCGACCGGAACCGTGGTCACCACCGTCACCACGGCGACCGCGACCGTGCCGATCGCGATCAGATGCAGCGCGCGGCGGGGCGCCCAGCGGATCGCCGCCGTCGCGTCCAGGGTGCTGTCCGGCCCACCGAGGCCGTGGCCGAGGACGGCGACGCCCAGCGCCAGAGCGAGAGCCGCGGCGGTCACGGCGTGCCGTGACCCGGCCGGGCCGGCGCCGAGCCAGGCGACGGCGGCCATGGCCGGCACCGCCCACAGCGTCCCGGCCGGCACGTCACGGGAGCGCAGGAACAGCGTGGCGGTCCTCACCGGCCGGCTCCGAGACCGAGGGCGCCGGCCTGGTCGCCGCAGGTCAGCCCGGCGGCGCGGACCGCGGCGACACGGCGTTGCTGCTCCTGGGCCGGCAGGGCGCGCAACCTCGTCCACATCGTGTCGCGCAGTGCCTGCTCGGTTGCCGAGAAGCCGGGGCCGGGGACCGGATGACTGCCGTAGAGCCAGGCGGCCGTCACCGCCCGGGCACGCAGCACGTCGAGGTAGGCGCTTTCCTCGTTGCGGACACAGAGCGGCGTGCCGGCACCCGCCAGCACGCGGGCGGTCAGCTCGGCCGGATCGTCTGTCGCTCCGAGGTTGTCGGTGTCCAGCCACGCTTCGGCGGCCGGCTGCGGACGGCCGAGGCCGGGTACCGCCTCGTGGACCGAGGTCGGCGCGTCCGGCAGCTCGGCCATCAGGCGCAACGCGTTCCGGGAGGGCGCGACGAGGTCCGGCAGCATCCGCCGGTGCGCTGCGGTGACGCAGACCCGTGGCCCGTCGTCCGTGGTGCAGACCTCGGTGACCGCGGCCGGGTCGATCGGGAAGGCGTTCTCCGCGGTGACGGTCAGCAACGGGGCGCCCAGCAGCAGCCCGAGCGCCGGCGGGACGACGGCGAGCACCCGTACGACCCGGTTCGTCGCGAGGTACAGCACCAGTCCCCCGGCGACCAGTCCCCCGAACCACCAGGCCTGGCCGGTGGTGACGACGCCGCCGACCTCCTGGAACTCGGAGATCGTGCTGGTGAAGAAGGGGAGCAGCAGGGCCGCGCCGGGCCTGGTGGCGTCGCCGATCTTGGTCGCCTCGATCGCTGCCAGAAGGCCGGCGAGGCTGCCCGCGCCGAGCACGGCCGGCGTGTAGGCGTACGGCAGCAGGCGGCCGGCACCGAGACCGAGGACACCCGCCGCGATCAGGGCCACGACGCCGACGGCGGTCACCGCCGGCCAGCCGCTGCCGGGATGGCCGGCGACGGCCGCGACCTTCGGCGCCCCGGCTGCCAGCACGAGCAGGTAGCCGGCGACCAGGCAGAGGGCCGTGGCGAGGACGGACGGCAGCAGCCGCCGCCATCCCGGAGCCGGTGTGGCGCCGAGCAGTTCCTCCATCCGGCTGCGCCGGTCCCGGCCGGCCTGCCAGGCGCCGGCGGCCACGGCCAGCGGCCAGAGAACCACCAGCATGATGCGCTGGAAGACGGCGAGCAGATTCCACTGCTGGTCCCAGAGGCCGGTCTGCCCGGTGAGCGCGAGAACGTACAGCCCGGCCACCCCGAGCACGGCTGTTGCGGCGCCGGCCAGCAGCGCGCCGGAACGGCGCAGTTCGATGGCGATGATGCCGGTCATCGGGCCACCGCCGACGCTGCCCGGTGCCGTTCGAGCAGGGCCGAGTAACCGCGTTCGATCGGGCTGTCCCCGGCGTCGGCTGGACCACCGGCAGCCGCCACGTCGTCCGGCACCCCGTGGAACACGATGCGGCCGGCATCGGCCAGCACAACACTCGAACAGGCCGCCGCCACGTCCTCGACGAGGTGCGTGGAGACGATCACGCAGGAGCGTTCGCCGAGCTCCCGCAACAGCGCCCGGAAATCGAGCCGCTGCTTCGGGTCGAGGCCCACGGTCGGCTCGTCGAGCAGCAGCAACCGCGGTTCGTTCACGATCGCCTGGGCGATGCCCGCACGGCGCAGCATGCCCCCGGAGAGCGCCTTCATCCGTGAGCCGGCCCGATCGGCCAGACCCACCCGGTCGAGCGCGTGCCGCACGGCGCGGCGGCGCCGCGGTCCGGGCACCTCCTTGAGCCACGCCATGTACTCGACGAACTCGGACACCGTGAAGCGCGGGTAGTAGCCGAACTCCTGGGGAAGGTAACCGAGGGCGCGCCGCACCTCCCGCAGGTCGGGCCGGGCGTCCATCGGCTGCCCGAGCAGCCGGAGCCGGCCGTCGTACGGGCGCAGCACGGTGGCCAGCGCCCGGATCAGGGTGGTCTTCCCGGCGCCGTTCGGGCCGAGCAGCCCGTGAACGCCGGCGCTCAGGCTCAGGTCGACGCCGTCGACGGCCAGGTGCCGGCCCGTTCTCACTCGCAGGCCTTCAGCCTGCACTGTCGTCGTCACGAAACTCTCCGCTCCTCGTCCGGTGCAGACTCGATCCTGCGAGCACGGGGCGGAGGCCCACCTCGGCCGAGTTACCGACCGGCCTCGCGGTGACTCGGCCGAAAGAACTACGGCCGGCCGGGAGAAACGTCGTACCGTGGGCTCCTGTGCTGATCATCTTTCCGGGACGCCGGGGACCGCAGCGGGTGGCGGCGGTCCTGTTCGCCGCCGTGGTGGCGGCCCTCGTCGTCGCCGAAGGACTCGACGGCCCCACGCTGCCCGCCAAGCTCGGCGTGATCGCCAGTGGGCTGCTCGCGGTCGCGGTGCTGCTGCTCGCCGAGGCCCGCCCGTCCGCGGTCGCCGCGGCCGCGGCGCTGTCCCTCACGGTCTCGGTCGCCTGCGCGCTGGTACCGGCGCTCCGGCTCGAGCACACATTCGGCATCGTGGAGTTCGCCGCGCTGTCGGTGACGGTGATCCGCCTGGTCATGCAGCATCCGATCCGGCGGGCGGCCGGTCCGGCCGCCCTGACCATCCTGGCGATCGGTCTGCTCCCGTTGCGGGTCTTCCTCCATCCGGTCAATGTGCGGACGTTGTCGCAGGACGGCGCCCTGGTCGCGATGGTGCTGACCGCGTGGGTGCTGTTCGTCGCGCTGCTCGGCCTGTACCTGCGCCTGCTGGAGCGCCGCCGGGTCGACGCGGACCGGCTGGCCCGGCAGGCGGAACGCCTGGATCAGGCCCGTGACCTGCACGATTACGTCGCCCATCACGTGACCGCGATCGTCGCGCAGACGCAGGCCATCCGGTTCGTCACCAGCTCGGGCGCCGCGCCTTCCGCCGAGGATCTGGACCGGCTGCTGATCGGGGTCGAGCAGGCCGGCGGGCAGGCGCTCACCTCGATGCGTACGCTCGTCGGCATCCTGCGTGACGAGACACCCGCGACCGCGCCCGCCCACGGCACCCTGGACGAGATGCTGACCGCTGTCACCGGCTCCCTGCCGCCCGGCCATCCCACGCCGGTGGTCTCCGTCGACGAGTCGCTGTCCCACCTGCGGCTTCCCGACGCCACTCTCGACGCGGCGCATCACACCGTCCTGGAGGCGCTGACCAACGTGTTGCGGCACACCACCGGAACCACCCGGATCGACATCGGTGTCCGGGTCCGCCCCGGCCGGTCCGGCCTGGCCGAGGTGTCCGTCCGCAACGACGGGCAGGCCGCCGTGTCGCCGTTGCCGGCCGGCGGGTTCGGCCTGACCGGGCTCAGCGAGCGGGTTCGCGCCGCGGGCGGTGAGCTGACGGCCGGGCCGGTCACCGGCGGCTGGCAGGTCACCGCGGTTCTGCCGATCCGGCCGGAGGCGCGGCGCACGGTGCGGGGACGGCGATGACCATCAGGCTTCTGCTCGCCGACGACCAGGACATGATCCGTACGGCGTTTCGCATGATCCTCGGCACGCAGCCCGACATCGAGGTGGTGGCCGAGGCGGCGGACGGTGAGACCGCGGTGGAGCAGGCCCGCCGGCTGCGTCCCGACGTGTGCCTGCTCGACATCCGGATGCCCAGGATCGACGGGCTCGAGGCGACCCGGCTGCTGGCCGGTCCGGCCGTACGGGATCCGCTCAACGTCCTCATCGTCACGACGTTCGACCTCGACGAGTACGTCTACCAGGCGTTGCGTAACGGCGCCTGCGGCTTCCTGCTCAAGGACACGTCACCGAACCTGCTGGTGGAGGCGGTGCGCGCGGCCGCCGCCGGGACCACGCTGATCTCGCCGGCGGTGACCGTACGTCTGCTGTCGCACCTCGCCCCCCGCCGCGGGGGCGAGCCCGAGCCGCCGGAGCCGCCGCCCACCGAGCCACTCACCGAACGTGAGCTCGCCGTGGTCCGGCTGGTGGCGCACGGGCACACCAACGACGAGATCGCCGGGCGGCTCTACGTGACGCTGTCGACGGTCAAGACCCACCTGGCCAACGTGCAGCGCAAACTCAGCGCCCGCAACCGGGTCGAGATCGCCGCCTGGGCGTGGCGCAACGACGTCTGTTCCTGAACGACGAGAAGGCCGTGACCCGTTCGCACGGGCCACGGCCTTCTCGGCTGGTCAGATCATCGCGCTGTCGCGGCGCGGACGATCAGGTCCGCGACGGGGCTCGGGTTCGACACGCCGACCGCGTGCGACGCCTTGCGGATCTCGACCGTGGCGCGTGAGCCGGCCCGGTCGGCCATCCAGCGCTGCGCCGCGACCGGGATGTTCTTGTCGGCGCCGGCGACGAGGAACCACGAGGGGATCTTCTTCCATGCCGGTTCCCCGGAACCCTCGCCGAGCGCCGCGTCGCGGATCGGCCGCTGTGTGACGGCCATCAGCGTGGCCTGCTTCTTCGACACGTCGGCGGCGAACTGCTGCCGGAACAGGTCCTGCCGGATGCTGAGGTCGCTGGTGCCGTCACCGAGCGGCACGGCGGAGAGGGTGTCGCCGAGGGTGCTGCCCGGGAACTTGTTGGACAGCTCGAGCGCGCTCTCGCCCTTGTCGGGTGCGAACGCCGCGATGTAGACCAGCGCCTTGACGTCCGGGTCGCCGGCGGCGGCGTTGGTCATCACCGCGCCGCCGTACGAGTGACCGGCGAGCACGATCGGGCCCGGCACGGAGTTGATGACGGTACGCACGTAGGCCGCGTCGGAGCTGAGCCCGCGCAGCGGGTTGGCGGCGGCGACGACCGGATAGCCCCGCTTCTGCAGCCGCTCGATGACGCCGGACCAGCTCGCGGAGTCGGCGAAAGCGCCGTGTACCAGCACGACGGTCGGCTTGGCCGGGGCGTGCGTGCCGGCCACGGCGGCACCGGAACCGGCGACCGACGCGGCGCCGGTGAGGACGATGGCGGCGGCGAGGGCCGCCACCTTGGAGATGCGGATGCGCATGATGCTCTTCTCAATCAGGTACGGAACATGAACTCGGGGCGCCTCGTCTGAGGTCAGGGTGCGATCTCCACCTGCAGTTCCACCTCGACCGGACTGTCCAGGGGCAGCACCGCCAGGCCGACCGCGGAGCGGACGTGGATTCCGGCCGGGCCGAAGACGTCGTGCAGGAAGGTGGAGGCGCCGTCGAGGACCCGGGCCTGCCCGGTGAAGGACGGCAGCGAGGCGACGAACCCGGTCACCTTGACGACCCGGACCACCGCGTCGATGCCGACCAGCGCGTCCACCGCCGCAAGAGCGTTCAGAGCAGCGGTACGGGCCAGGTCGGCCGCCTGCGCCACGTCGACGCTGTCACCGACCTTGCCGGTGATCGGCAGCGTCCCGCCGACGAACGGCAGCTGGCCGGAGGTGTAGACGTGGACGCCGGAACGGACCGCCGGGGCGTAACCGCCGACGGGTGTGGCGACATGCGGCAGCGTGATGCCCAGCTCGGTGAGCCGGTCGGTCCAGATCCCCATGGTGTACGCCTCTCGTGTCGCGGCCGGGTCGCTCTGCTGCGCCCCCTGATCGATCTCACCCGGACCGGGCGCAACGGAACACGCATCACCGCACGCAGAAATACTTCTGCGTGTTCAGACCGGCGCCGGGCCGCCCGGCTCCTCCGCGGCCAGCCGCTCCCGGGCGAACAGGCGGATCAGGTTGTGGAAGCGGTACCGGCCGTCGACGTGGGCTTGCAGGAGGCTCAGCTCGACCAGCTCGTCGAGGGAGTCCTCGATACCGTCCGGGTCCGCCGGGTCGAGCGTTCTCGCGAGCCGCGCGTCGAAATCCGGGACGGGCGCCGGCGACAGGCGGCGGAACAGCCGGCGCGCCCGCGGAGACAGCTGCGCGTAGGAGAGGTTGAAGGCAGCGGCGATCCGCAGATCCCCGGCGATGAGCTGGTCGAGGCGCCGGCTCTCGTCGGCGAGCCGGTCGGCCAGGTGTCGCACCGTCCACTGCGGACGGCTCATCAGCCGGTTACCGGCGATGCGCAGCGCCAGCGGCAGCCTGCCGCACAGCTCGGCCACCTCGCCGGCCGCCTCCGGTTCCCGGTCGCCGATGATGCGCCGCAGCAGCGCCGCCGCGTCCTCGGCCGGCAGCTGGGTGAGATTGAGCCGGTGGACGCCCTCCAGCCCGGCGAGCAGCCGGCGACTGGTGATGACGGTCAGCGAGGGACCGGGGCCCGGCAGCAACGGCCGTACCTGTGACTCGTCGGCGACGTTGTCGAGCACCACCAGTGCACGCCGATGATGCAGCAGCTCCCGGTACATGCCGGCCCGGTCGGTCTCGTCCGCCGGGATGTCCTCGTCGCGGACACCGAACGCGCCGAGCACCCGGGCGAGCGTCTCCGCGGCACCCGCCGGGCGGGTGTCCATCCCCCGGAGATCGACGAAGAGGGTCCCGCCGGTGAACGTCGTGCCGAGCAGGTGAGCCGCCTGCACCGCCAGGGTGGTCTTGCCGACTCCCGCGGTTCCGGAGACCGTCACCACCGGCGCGGCCGCCGGTGCCGGCCGCGCCGAGGTGGCGACCCGGCTCAGCCGCGCCAGCTCACGGCCACGGCCGGTGAAATCGGGCACCGGGCGCGGCAGCGCACACAAGCCGCCCGCAACGGCGGCCGGCGCACCGGCCGGCAAGGCGACCGGCACGGCGGCCGGCACGGCGGTCCTCACCATCGAACGACCGGCCCTGGCCGCGGACCGGAAAGCCGCTTGCTCGATCTCGGGCAACGCCAGCGCCTCGGCCAGCGCCTGGACGGTGCGCCGCTGCGGAACGACGCTGCGTTCCCGTTCCATGTCGCTGATCGCCCGGGCGCTGACTCCCGACCGCTCCGCCAGTTCTTCCATCGTCAGTCGGGCCCTGTGCCGGTGTGCTCGCAGCCGGCGGCCGAAGGTGTCGTTCATCGTGCGGGCGGGCCGTTCGTTCCTGTCGTCGGTCTCGGTCGGTTCGTCGGTCTCGGTCGGTTCGTCGGTCTCGGACCGTTCACGGATCTCGATCACGAGGAACGACGTGCGTGCGCCCTCGCGGTGTCGGGTCGCTGCGGCATCTCGCCGAGCACGCTGACGAACAGCGCCTCGCGCAGTGCCACCTCACGCGGGTCGTCCCACAGGTGGAAACCGAGCCGGTTCATGGCGTACGCGAATCCGATGCCCGTGTCCGGATCGGCGAAGCCGAAGGAGCCGCCCAGGCCCATCGTGCCGAACGCCGTGCCGGAGGAGGATCCGAAACGGAACGCGGGGAACGGCTTCACATATCCCAGGGAGTACTGCGTGGGCAGGCGCAGCACCTGGTCGGCGAGCCCCCGGGACGGGGTTGCCGCGGGGCTCTTCAGCGCATCCAGGGTCGATGCGGTGAACCCGAGCCCGGCGCCACCGGACGCGGCCTCGCCGTAGAGCCGCGCGATCGACCCCACCCGGCCGATGCCGTTGACGGCCGGGATCTCCGCGGCCTGCACGTCGGGCCGGTTGATGTTCTCCGGGACCCCGAGCACCCGCGGGTTCTGGAACGCCCGGGCGGTCAGGCTCCACGGGTTCGCGAACGCACACGCGAAGGCCGGCGGCATCGCGTTGATGTGCAGCATCATCTCCCAGGTCCGGAACCCGTGGATCCGGGCGATCCGGCTGCGATCGGCGCTCTCCGGCAGGCCGATGTGAAAGTCGAGGTCCAGCGGCGCGGCCACCTCCTCGGCGAAGAACCGGCCCAGGTGCCGGCCCTGCGGGTCGATCCGGCTGACGAGCTCGCTCTCGTACCAGCCGAGCGTCTGACCGTGATAGCCGTGACGCTCACCCGGCGTCCATGCCGGCCGCTGCTCCGCTAGCGCGGCGGCCAGGGTCGCCGAACCGGACAGGTCACGCAGTTCGAGCCGGCGGTCGAGCGCCGGCAGCCCCGCCTGGTGAGACAGCAACTGACGCACCGTGACGTCCGCTTTACCGGCCGCGGCGAACTCCGGCCAGTAGGCGGCCACCCGCTCGTCGTAGTCGAGCAGGCCGCGGGCGTGCAGGACGGCGACCGCCATCGACGAGACGCCTTTGCTCGTCGAGAAGACCGGCACCATCGTGTCGCGTTCCCACGGCTCGCGCGTCACGCCGTCGCGGTAACCGCCCCACAGGTCGACCACCTTCCGGCCGTGGCGATAGACCACACAGGCGGCGCCGACCTCTCGCCCCAGCGCGAAGTTGCGCCGGAACGCATCCGCAACCGGGCCGTATCCCTCTTCCACCGCACCGTGAACCATGGCGGACGGCACGTCCACTCTGAGCACCAACTCGACCTCTCCTTAACCGCGGGACACCCAAAACCGGCGGGACACCGGAAACCGCGGGACACCGAACGGTGGCATGGTGAGCAGAGCCGTACCAGGGACCGGCAGTCCCTGGCACACGGCACAACCCGAGGTCAGAAGCCACGTCGTAAGATCTTGATGTGAATCGCGACGGGTTGGCAGACTTCCTGAGGCATCGGCGGGCGGCCCTGGTTCCCGCTCACCACACGGCCCGCCGAACCCGCGGATTACGGCGCGAAGAGGTCGCCGAGCGCGCATACATCTCGATCGACTACTACACGCGGCTCGAGCAGCGGCGCGGGCCACGACCGTCACCCGAGGTGGCGTCGGCGCTCTCCCGGGCGCTGGACCTGACCACCGACGAGCGCGACCATCTCTTCCACCTGATCGGTCACAACCCGCCCCAGCAGACCGCGGACCTCGACCGGGTCGACCCGGGGCTGCGCCGGGTGCTGCATGCGCTCGACGGTAACCCCGCGATGGTCATGTCGAACCTGGCACACACCCTGCTGCAGAACCGGTTGGCCCTCGAGTTGTTCGGCGACCAGACGCACTACACGGGTCTGGCCCGGAGCGGCTACTACCGGTGGTTCATGAACCCGGAGGAACGCGACCGCTATCCCGCGGACATCTACGCGGCCCAGAGCGCGACCTACGCCGCCGCCGTCCGGGCAGCGGCGGACCTGGAACCCGATCCCGCCGAAGCCGAGCAGATGATCGCGAATCTGCTGGCCGGAAGCGCCGAGTTCCGCCGGCTGTGGGACAACCACGAGGTACGGCTGTGCCGTCAGGAGACCACATCGCTGCTGCACCCGGTGGCGGGCCGGGTCGACCTCGACTGCGAGGTCGTCTTCAGCCACGACCGCCGGCAGCGGATGCTGGTCTTCACCCCGCGCGGCGGCAGGGATCTCCGCCACCTGCTCACCTCCGGACAACTGAGCAGCCGCTGACCGCGGGCCCCGGGCCCGGTACGGGGATGACGCCTTCCGCGCGGAGTGCGGCCAGCAGAGGTGGCAGGCTGACAGCGGCCGCACGCGCGTAACCCGCCGGGGAGGGGTGAAAGCGGTCGGCGCCGAACATCCGTACCGGATCGGCCTCGAAGTAGGGGTTGAGCAGCTCGGCCAGGGGGATCGGGAAACCGCCGGCGGCCACCACCGCGTCCGTCTGTGCGTGAGCCAGCCATCGGCTGCGCAGGGCGGCCAGCCACCGCAGTGGCGGCCGCAGCGGGGGCAGGACCCCGAGGTCGGGGCAGGTGCCGACGATGACCGGGCAGCCGGCGGCCCGGAGCCGCCCGACCGCCTCACCGAGATGCCGCGCCGCCGCTTTGAGCGGCGCGAACCGGGTGACGTCGTTGCCCCCGACGAAGATGATCGCGATATCCGGCTCGTGCTTCACCGCGGCCTGCACCTGGTGCGGCAGGTCCGATGACATCGCGCCGACGAAGGCCTGGCGGTGCAGGCGTACGGGCCGGCCGGCGCGGCGGGCGACAGCGGTACCCAGCAGAACGCCCAGGGTCTCCCGGGGCCTGGTCGCCCCGTAGCCGGCGGCGAAGGAGTCCCCGAGAATCGTCATGGTCAGCGGGGGACCGGGAAGCCGCGCGCCGATCAATCCCTCAGCCCGTGGCGGCGGTTGCATCGCGACCGGAACGATGCGCTGCACGCGCCGGGCCTGTCCGACGATGACCGCCACCGTGCCGGCCGCCAGGGCTGCCATCACACCCAGCACTACACCGAGAATTCCGATCACCCGCTCCGCTCTCAGGTGTCGATCTCACCCGGCTCGGGCCGCGAAGAACACGCAGAACCACATGACGAAGCAGTTCCGCATATGAATCGGACTCAGCAGGATCGGACCGGCACGCTGAACTCGACGCCGTCCTCGCGGACCAGGTGACGCAGCCGCGCGATGTCCGGGAAGGCACCGTCGAGCGGGTACGCGAGCAGCCGGCCGATCGCCGTGCAGTACTTCGCCAGCGAGGTGCGGCCCGGCATGGTTATCGACAGTTCCTCGGCGGCCTCGTACCGGTGAACCTCGGCATCCGGCGGCACGTCCGCGAGCGTCGCCGGGCCGTCCAGGAGCGGAACCTGGATCAGCCAGAACGGGCCCTCCGCAGCGGAAGCCCGTCCCGGCGCGAGCATCCGCCACGGCGTACCCGCCGGCGTCGCACCGCCCGACCGCACCGCCGTGAGCAGGTCTTCGGTCGCGGCTCTCAGGATCGCCTCGGTCAGGTCCCACTCCTGCCGGTCCCGTCCGAGCGGGGTGACCGGCGCGAGCCGCGACACCACGGTCATCGCCGGAACCCGCCGCAGGCATGGCTGCGGCGGCGCCTCGAGCAGATCCCCGGCGGTCCGGATCGCCTCGTCCTGTTCCGCGCGCCGGCGCTGGACCTCAGCCTGGTGCTCGCGCAGCAGCCCGGGCGCGACATCCGGTTCGTCGAGGGCCCGCCTGATCTCCTTGACCCCCAGGCCCGCCTCCCGCAGCACGGAGATCAACATGACGTCCGCGACCTGGTCGAAGGTGTACGAGCGGTAACCGGTCTGCTCGTCGACATGGGCCGGAACGAGCAGCCCTTCGGCGTGGTAGTACCGCAGCGTCTGCGCGGACAGGTGGGACATCTCGCTGAAGTCTTTGATCGACAACATGTCCACAGCCTGCGCCTTGCAGCGGCCACAAGGTCAAGTCACCAGGCCGCGGCGGTAGGCGTACACCACGGCCTGCACGCGGTCGCGCAGGTCGAGTTTGGTGAGGATGCGGGACACGTACGTCTTGACCGTCTCCTGACTGATCACCAGGGCCGCCGCGATCTCGCTGTTGGAGAGGCCCTCCGCGATGAGCCGGAGCACCTCCATCTCGCGCGGGGTCAGCGCGCCGCCGTCCGGGTCGCCCTCGGCCGGGCGGATGCGGGCCGCGTACCTGCCCACCAGCTGCCGGGTCACCTCCGGGGCCAGCAGCGCGGCACCGGTCGCGACCGTGCGGATGCCGTTCAGCAGCTGTGCCGGTGGTGCGTCCTTGAGCAGGAAGCCACTGGCACCCGCCCGCAGGGCCTCGTAGACGTACTCGTCAAGGTTGAAGGTCGTCACCACGAGGACTTTCACCGGCTCGGGGACCGCGGCGCCGGCCAGCAGGCGGGTCGCTTCGATGCCGTCGAGCACCGGCATCCGGACGTCCATCACCACCACGTCCGGCCGGAGCCGGGCGGCCAGGTCGACGGCCGCGCGCCCGTCGCCGCACTCGCCGACGATCTCCATATCGGACTGGGCGTTGATGATCGTCGTGAAGCCGGTGCGGATCAGCTCCTGGTCGTCGCAGACCAGCACCCGGATCGGCGCTGTCACGACGGGTTTCCGGCCGGGATCCGGGCCCGCACGAGAAAGCCGCCACCGGCCTGCGCGCCCGCGCTGAACTCTCCACCGAGGACGGTGACCCGCTCGCGGAGGCCGGCGAGGCCGCGCCCGCTGCCACCCGGTGACGCGCCGCTCGATCCCGAGCCGTCGGTGCTGATCTCCACGGTCGTCTCCCCTTTCCCGTGCCGGACGTGAACCCTGGTCGGGCTGCCGTGCGCGTACTTCAGCGCGTTCGTCAGCGCCTCCTGCACCACCCGGTACGCCGCCACCTCGGCGCTGCCGGTGGCCGCCGCCGTCCCCTCGCGGACGAACTCGACCGGCTGCCCGGCCTGCCGGGTCTGATCCACGAGAGCGTCCAGGTCACCGGCCGAGGGCGTGCGCGGGTCACCCGTACCGTGATCGGGGTTGAGCAGGTCGAGCAGCTGCCGCAGGTCGCCGACGGCCCGGCGGCCGGTGCCGGTGATCGCGTTCAAGGTCTGCTCCAGCCGCTCCGGATCACCCGTCAGATAGCGCGCCGCCTCGGCCTGCACGACCATCGCCGTCACGTGATGCGTGACGACGTCGTGCAGCTCCCGGGCGATGCGCGCGCGCTCCGCCGCACGGGTGCCCTCCTCGACATGGCGGCGGCGTTCCGCCTCGGCGGCCCGGCTCTGGCGCAGCCACGCCCCGACGCCCCAGGCGAGGGCCAGCAGCAGGTAGAACGTGGTGAACCCGGTGACGCCCTCGGTGGAGCCGAGCCGGTCCAGGGAGATCGCCAGGGTGACGTACGCCGCCGAGGCGAGAGCCACGACGACCCAGCGGCGCCGTTCCACGTAGGCGCCGGCGCTGACCAGCGCGACGGCCAGTCCGGTACCCGCGACGGTGTGGTAGCCGCGGAACTGGTCGATGGCGAAGCCGAGCGAGACCAGCGCGAGACAGACAGCGGGAAACCGGCGGCGCACGGCCAGCGGCAGGCTCTCCAGGGCGATGACACCGACGGTCAGCGCGTCGTACGGGCGGTCCGGCAGGTCGCCGAGCTGGGTGCCGTGCTGCTCCAGCGCCGGGACCACCGCCGCGAGCCCGAAACCGAGGGCGAGGGGGAGATCCCGGACCGTGACCGGGAGCTTCCGGAGCTTGATCACTGGGCGACTGTAGCGCTCGCCGGGACCTCGGCCGTGCGGCGCCGCCGACCGACGATGTGCCCGCGGCGCTTGGCCAGCAGGAGGAACACCACGGTCAGCACCACGCCGGCCAGCACCGCGTACAGGCTGCCCTCCGGCCCGAAATCGCCGCCGCTCAGCGCGGCAGGTCCCGACATCGAGGCCTCGAGCAGGCCTTTCGACTCGCCGTTACCCGACACCACGACGCTGAAGATGCCACCCGCGGCGAAGTTCCAGGCGAAGTGCAGGCCGATCGGCACCCACAGGTTCCGCGTGGCGGCGTAGCAGGCGGCCAGCATGAACCCGGCCTCGATGGCGATGGCGGTCGCGCCCCAGAAGGTGGCGTCCGGGTTCGCCAGGTGCATCGCGCCGAACACCACGCCGGTCAGGGCGAGAGCGATCCAGGTCCCGGTACGCTCCTCGATGATCCGGAACAGCACGCCCCGGAAGAGCAGTTCCTCGGTGACCGCAGCGGCCGCCATGAACCCGAGCAGACCCAGCGCTCCGGTCGGCGAGCCCCAGCCCTCGACGTGGTAACCGCCGAGGAACGCGATGTTGGCGATGACGGCCGCGAACATGGCGAACCCGATGAGCATCCCGCGGCCCACCTTCCCGCCCCAGCCGTCCCGGCCCAGTTCGGCCGGATCGCGGTATTCGGTGCGCCGCACGACCCACCGGTAGACGACAACGGCCAGCACCGCCGTCACCGCGCCGATCACCAGGGTGAGGAGGAAGCTGCCCTGGACGGCGGCGACGCCCTGCCCACCGATCAGACCGACGGCGGCGACGGCGAGAAGCTGTTTGACGAATCGCATGATGGCTCCTTCGCAGGCCGCGACCGGAGTGCCGCGGACACGAAGAAACCTATGAATTCCGGCCGCCGTAATCGTCACCGCGCGGTGGACACTTGCCGGTAGCTCGCTCGGGGGACAAGCCTCGCCCGGAGGCCCCGGTGCCGAGCGCCTCGACGCGCCGGAAGATCAGCCAGAACAGGGCGAGGACCACGGCGAACACCGGCAGCCAGAGCAGGCGGGCCGTCACCCAAGCCGGTCCGTCCGGCGCCCCGATCAGCCCGGCCGGCTCGCCCAGCACCAGATGGCCGGCCGCGCTGACGACCAGCAACGCGCTCTGATGCCACAGGAACACCGTCATCGCGGACAGGTTCAGCAGGGCCACGATCGCCCACCAGCCCGGCCGCCGCATCAGCCCGGCCAGCCGCTCCCAGGCGAGCCGGGCCACGCCGATCTGCACGAGGGCGAGTGCCACCACGAGCAGGGACGGCGGGGCCAGGTTCGATCGGTCGTCGCCGGGGACGCCGACCATGCTCGCCGGATAGTCCGCGACCAGGATCAGGAACGCGCCGGCCAGGACACCAACCAGAGCGAGCGGAGAACCCCAGCGGCGGTCGAGGCCGCCGCGGCTCAGGGAGACGCCGAGAACGTACGGCACCAGCCAGGCGGTGACGGCATTGAGGTACGCCACCTCGCCCGGCAGCCCCGGCCAGAGCTCGAAGCGTACGAGGTCGACGACGGCGACCGCGGCCAGCGGACCGAGCGCGGCCGCCGCACCGAACCGCCGTTCCGCCGCGACGACCAGCGGGGTGAGCGGCAGCAGCAGCACGAGGACGCCGACGAACCACAACGGACTGACCATCAGGTTGCTCACGGTGTGCGCGGTCCACGGCTCCACCGGTGAGCCGGACAGCGACGTACGGACCATCACCCACACCCCGAGGAACATCACGACCGGCGGCAGCAGCCGCCGCAGCCGCGAGACCAGCCAGGACGCGGTCGATCGCCCACGTCCCCGCCATCTGCTCAGCCCACGTCCGGCCGAGTAACCGGAGACGAAGAAGAACAGGCCGAGCGTTTGCAGGAACCAGGTCATCGGTACGAGCCACGGCATCGAACTGAGGGGACTCCGCTGATGCCATCCGTCGTCCGGATGCGCCACGAGTGCCGTGACCATCCAGTGCCCGACGACCACACCGGCCATCGCGAGGGCGCGCACCGCGTCGACCGTACGGTCCCGGCCGGCCGGCGTGGCCTCGGCGAGACGCCGGCTCCAGGAGATCTCGGTGGCCGTCATCGGGCGTCGTCACCCAGCCCGATCCGCGCCATCGCCAGCAGCGACGACGTGCCGGGCAGGAAATATCCGTCGTGCCCGTCCACGTCCTCGCAGGGCAGCGGGAGAGCGCCGAAGCCCGGATCGAACGGCAGGGTCGCGTGGCCGATGCCGAACAGTCGCAGTCCCGGTACCCGGCGGGTCCAGTCGTTCGGCGCGCTACCCGCCCACACCGTGGCCGGCGAGCCCAGATCCTCCCGGTCGTCGACGCCCATCCCCGGGCTGCCGATCGCGACGATGTCGGTGACCTGCGGGCTCAGCCGGGATGCGGCAAGTCCGGCGACGATGGAACCGTAGCTGTGGCCGATGACCGTCACGGCAAGCCCGGGACGGTCCAGCACGAGCCCGTCGACGAAACGCTCCAGCGCGATCGCGCCGGCCGCGGCCCGGTCCTCGCGGAACGCGTCACGGCGTACCCCCTCGGGTGGGTCGTAGCCGAGCCACGCGATGACCGCGACCTTCGCGCCGGGCTCGACCCGCAGCATCTCGGTGTGGAGCCGGCGGGCCTGCCAGGACGGCGCCCGGCGCAGCACCCCGCCGTGTCCGGAGTCGAATCCGGCCAGGGTGTCGTCGACCCCGGGCACCAGAACGGCGACCCGCTCGGCGGTGGCGAGGTCGCCGATGACCTCGGCGGCACGACCGTCACCCCGGGTGTCCAGGGCGAGGAAGGTCCGGTCGGCCCAGTCCGGACGCTGGGCGCGGTTGGCGGCGTACCGCAGCGCCGTGGGCACTCCGTCCAGGTTGCCGGCCACCCGCGGGTGCCGCGTCGTCAGGGCGGTCGCGTCCGGCGGCGGCAGGGCGGCGAAGAACGCGGCGACCTGCTCGACGGTGGCGGTCGCCGGGTCCGGGGGCCGCAGCGCGTCGGTCATCCACTGCTCCACACCGGCGAGCGGCACGGCCGGTGTGGCCTCGGTGGCGCGGAACAGCACCACGCCAGGCACTCCCACGAGCACGGCGACGAATGCCGACGCCGCTGTTCCGAGCAATCGGCGAGGCCTGCTCAGCACTATCTCTCCGCCCTTCACTCCATTCCCGGCAATGGACCGAAGTTATGAGCGGGAGTACCTCCATGTCGTCAATCCGTAGCGGGATCAACGCCGTAGTACCTGAGAGCTACGACCCATATATTCCCAGTTCAAGAGGTGCTACTTGAGCGTGACGACAGCGGGCGGCCCGCTTCCTAGATTGGGGATCCGACACCCGTTCCCAAGGAGACGCCAGTGACTATTTCACCCCGGAAAGCCGACACCGAAATCACGCTCGAATACGTCGAAAGCCTTTACCGCAAGTACGAGGCGGACCTGCGCACGGTGCGCGACGAGCAGCGCCGCCTGCGGCACGGCACTCCGCCGCTGAAGGCCCAGCTGGACGACCTCGAGGCCGAGATCACCTACCTGCTCGTCCGCGACACCCGTCCCGAGGTGATCGTCGAGATCGGCTCGCTGCACGGCTGGTCCACCAACTGGCTGCTGCGCGCCCTGCGGGACAACGGCGCCGGACGGCTCTTCACCCACGACCTGATCGACAACGCGCGCCACAACGTCGCTTCCGAACTGGCGGACGGCCGGTGGACCTTCGTGCGGGGTGACGCCCGGCAGACGCTCGACAACCATGAGTACGAGATCGACTACCTGTTCGTCGACGCCGCGCACACCGCCGCGTTCGCCCGCTGGTTCGTCGGTGAGCTGTTCCCGACCGTCCGCCCGGGCGTGCCGGTGAGCGTGCACGACGTCTTCCACAGCCGGCGCCCGTGGCCGTTCAGCGAGGGCCGTGTCGTCCTCTCCTGGCTGGCCGAGCGGAACACCGGCTACTTCACCCCGTCCCGTGCCGCGGCCCGGGACTCACACAACGCGCTGGTCGCGGTGAAGAACGAGTTGAACCTCGGTGATCCGGTGCATCACGGCCAGGACAACCCGATGATGTTCTTCCACATGCCCTGAACACGGTTAATCTGAGTCTCCATCGGACATGCGGTCGCTGAAAGGGCGAGCTGAGGAGCAGACATTGGCGCACACCTCCGCTCGTCTCCTCGCCGCGACCGGCCGGCAACTGTTCGCCCTCACCGCACGCCCGGAACCCGGCGCCGATTCCCGGCGCCCCACGCTGATGCGCGGGCTGCGGTTCATCGGGGTCGCTCTGGTGACCCTGTACACGGTCGTCGTCGGCATCGGCGTGCTCGCCGACACCCTCCCGCAGAGTTCACCGGTGATCACCGTGCTGGCCGTGGCGCAGGCCGCGCCGATCGTCCTGATCCGCTATCGGCCGATCGCCGCCTGGTGGCTCGGCCTGATCGCCGCGATGCCGTACCTGATCCTGATCGGCTCCTCCACCGGGCCGGCCATGGACAGCGTGTTCTGGCCGTGGAGCGTGGGCGGCATCGTCGCGATCCTGGCCACCGGCATGATGGTGGCCTACCAGGTTCCGTACCCGGTCGCTCTGGCCCAGTGGCTGATCGTCAGCGCCGTGTCCGTCGCCGCGGAACTGATCTTCCCGGACCGGCCGCAGCTCAACAACGGCCTGGTCCTCTCCGGCTTCTACGCCGCCGGGCTGGCCGTCATCGCGACCGCCCGCTGGCTGCGCGACGTCCGGCGCGAACTGCGCCGCCAGGTCGGGCTCACCGAACAGGAACGCGTGCAGCGGACCGCGCTCGAGGAACGCGCCCGGATCGCCCGGGAACTCCACGACGTGGTCGCCCACCACATGTCGGTGATCGCCGTCCAAGCCGAGGCCGCGCCCTACCGGGTCACCGCACTCGACCCGATCGCGGCCGAGAGCTTCACGTCGATCAGGCAGAACGCCCTGGCCGCGCTGACGGAGATGCGGCACATCCTCGGCATGCTTCGCTCCGAACAGGACATCCCCGATCGGTACGCCCCACAGCCCACCCTCGCCGACCTCGACCAGCTCTTCGACAACTGCCGCAGCGCCGGGCTGTCCCTGCGGACCGACATCCACGGTGACGTGTGGTCATTGCCGGCGCAGGTGGAGCTGATCGCCTACCGGGTGCTGCAGGAGGCGCTGAGCAACGCGATCCGTCACGCGCCAGGGTCCGACGTCGAGGTGGAGGTCGGGTACGGGCCGGCCGTACTGAATCTCCGGGTCTCCAACAGCCCCGCACCTGCCATCCCCGCGCCTCGCGCCGGCGGTCACGGCCTGACCGGGATGCGCGAGCGAGCGGCGGTCCTCGGCGCGACGTTGCGGGCCGGGCCACGCGACGACGGATGGTACGAAGTCAGCGTGGCTCTGCCCGTGACGGTCACCGCAGCCCTGCCCGTGACAGGAGGATGAGCACCATGCCGATCCGGGTGCTGGTCGTCGACGATCAGCGCATGCTACGGGAGAGCTTCGCCGTCCTGCTCAACGTCCAGCCGGACATCGAGGTCGTCGGCGAGGCGTCGAACGGCGAGGAGGCCGTCCGCCAGGCCCGCGACCTGAACCCCGACGTGATCATGATGGACGTCCGGATGCCGATCCTCGACGGCCTGAAGGCGACCCGGCGGATCCTGGCCCACGACCCCGGCATCAAGGTGCTGATGCTGACCACCTTCGACGAGGACGAATACGTGCACGAGGCCATCCGGGCCGGCGCCAAGGGCTTCCTGCTCAAGGACTCGTCGGCGCACCAGCTCGCCGACGCCATCCGCACCACCGTGTCCGGCGGCGCCGTGCTCGCCCCGTCGGTGACGAACCGGCTGATGGAGGACTTCTCCCAGCGCTCGGCCGTGCCCGCCCTCTCGTCGGCCCGGCTGGCCTCGCTGACCAACCAGGAGGTCAGGGTCCTCGGGCTGATCGCCCGCGGCATGTCCAACGCGGAGATCGCCGGCCACCTCACGGTCGGCGAACAGACCGTGAAGACCCACGTGAGCCGCATCCTCACCAAACTCAACCTGCGTGACCGTACGCAGGCAGCCGTCGTCGCCTACGAGACCGGACTGGTGATCCCGGGCCGATAGGAATCCGGTGGCGAGCCCCCGTCACACTCGAATCCCGTCTGTGAAAGGCCGCGTGTGCCCGACTCCTCCGATGACCGCCTTGCCCGGCGCGGGCAGGCCGCAACCCAGCTGGTCGCCGTCTATGCTCTGGGCTGCCTGACCCTGCCCGTGGGTGCCGGCCTGTTCGTGGGCATGCTCTTCGGCGGTGGATTGGGGCTTCTCCTGCTGCCGGTGGTGGCCGTCGGCCTGTTCTTCCTCGCCGGGACGGCCACCAGCAGCGCCTCACCGGCGACCGGACCGGTTGCCCGGCGTTTCTGGTGGGCCGTTGCGGTCACGGCGGGTGGGATGACAGGTGTCGGCGGCATCGCCTGGCTCACCACGTTCTTCGACATCGAGTACGGCGAGATGGCGCCCTGGATGCTGGCCGCCGGCCTGCCGTACACCGTGGTTGCCGCGCTCTTCCTCGGGCGGCGGCTCCGGCTCGCCGTGCTCGCCGTCGTCGTCCTTCTGGGGGCAGGCGCCGCGGTCGCCGTGCAGCAGCAGGTCCGCCAGGAGCACGCCGAGTCCCGGCGCGCCGATCTGTTGTCCCTGCTCCAGGCGCCGCTCGACCAGATCTACACGACCGAGATCCCCGGCTATCGGCGGACGACGACGCCCGTCACCGCGACGACCGACTACGAGCCGACGGACCAGGCCACCGTGAAGTACTGGCGGGAGCAGACCATCGTGGTGACCGTCTCCCGTACCGCTGTGGAAGGTCCCGATTGTGGCCCCGATCCGCTGTACGTCCCGCAGCCGGCGCCGGTCCTGCTGCCGCCGGACGCCCCGGCCGACGCACCGGCACCGGTCCAGCCGACGCCTCCTCCTCCGCCCCGGCCCGAGGAGATCAGCTGCCGGCCCGACGGCAGCTCACTGCTGTACCGCCATGCGCGCGGATCCCACGAATACATCCGCACCGACGGCGACGTCGTCCTGCGAGCCGGAGCCGGCACGGTGGTCGACGAGGCGCTGCTCAGAGCCGCTGTCCTCGCAGCCCGCCCGATCTCCGAGGACGAACTGGCGACCGAACTGCTCGGCGGCTGAGAGCAGGAGGCGCCAACGACCCCGGACGTCGGCCTGGTACTCCATCCTCACCCCCGAGGCTGCGCCGGCTCCGGCACCGCGACGGTGGAGATGCCGGCGATGATCGCGTCGAATGTCCAGGCCAGGCGCTGACCTCCGGTGCCGGAGAACAGCTCGTGGCGGGCGTGGGCGATATTCGGGCAGTCGCCGTCGGCGGCGTCGTTCAGCGCTTCGACGAAAGCGTCCTGCTCGGCCTGCGCCTCGGTCGCCTCGTTGCGCGCGCCCTGTTCCGCGGCAGTGGCGGTGGCGTGCTGCAGGAGCAGATCGACACCCCAGGCCGCCTGCGCCACCGGCACACCGCCGGCGTACAGCAACCCCAGCAGCGTGTCGACCAGCCGCACGTAATGCGGGCCCGAGGGGCGCAGTGCCAGAACCGACCGGGCCAGGCTGGGCTGACCGAGCAGCAGCTGCGTGTAGCCGGTGAGCACCCCGATCAACTCCTCCCGCCAGCGCTCGTCCACCCCACCGGGATCGGGGAGAGCGAGGCCGGCGAGCAGTTCGTCGAGGATCGCGCCGTGCAACTCGGCCATGTTCTGCACGTAGACGTAGAGCGAGGCAGGGCCGGTGTCGAGTTCGGCAGCCAGCCGACGCATCGTCACCCGCTCCAAGCCCTCCTCCTTCATGATCCGCAATGCCGCGCTGACGGCGCCCGCTCGGCTCAGCGGTGGCTTGGCCGGACGGTCACGACGGCTGACAGGAACTCGACGAGGGCTCATAACGCGATCGTATCGAACATGTTCGTGCACCACATGCCTGAATCAGCGCTCGGCGGTGACGCTCTCCAGGACGACGCGAGTGCCGCGCCGCCAGACCGCCCGGGTGTTGAGGGTGTCGCTGATGGTGGTGGTCGGGTCGCCGTCGACGAGCAGCAGATCCGCGCGCAGGCCGGGGGCGATGCGACCACGGTCGTCGAGGCCGAACCGGCGGGCCGGGGTGCTGGTGGCCGCGCGTAGAGCCTCGACCGGGGTGAGCCCAGCCCGTACGAGATATTGCAGCTCGTGATGGACGCTGGCGCCGTGCGCCAGACCGCCGAGGAAGGGCAGGGCCACCGACGCATCGGTGCCGGCCAGGATGTCGACCCCGGCATCGTGCAGGGCCTTCACGGAGGCGAGCACGTCGGCGAGGCTGCCCTGCGGGTAGTGGCCGAAGCTGGAACGAAGTGTCGTCATCCAGTCGTCGGGCAGCCGGGAGGCCACTCGGGGGTCGTCGGCCAGTTCGCCGCCGGTGATGCCCATCATCGAGGCGTTGAGGACCACGCACGGCACAACGAACGCGCCGGAACCGGCAACCAGGGTGATGATCTCATCGGTGCACGGCCGGTCCATGAACAGGTGTCCCAGGCCGCCGATTCCGGCCTCGATCGCCATCCGGGTGGCGTCGATGGTCAGCGCGTGAGCGACGGTCAGCATGCCGTGCCGCTTGGCCTCCGCGACGCCCGCGGCAAGGGTTGCCTGGTTGAGCATGGGCAGTCCGGGATGACCCTCGACGCTGCCGTCGTCAACCATGAACTTGATGTAGTCCGAGCCGGTCTCGACCAGCTGCGGGATGTACGCCACCGCCTCCTCCGGCGTGGTGGCAAACGGCATCACCGGCGGCGGGCCGGCCGGACGTGCTCCCGGCGGCGGGGTCGCGCCGGGCGGCGGGCCGGGACGGAAGTCCTCGGGGAACAACTCACTGGGGTGCCCACCGGGCGGGGTGATCCCGAACCCGGACGACCGCACGTCGGCGACCGTGTCGTCCTCGCTCAGGTACGCCCGGTTGTGCCGGGTGTTGGTGCCCTGCATCTCCAGCTCGGTCGTCACTCCGAACCGTAGAGCCAGGGCCAGGCTCGCCGGGTTGGTGTGCACGTGCGCGTCGATCAGGCCGGGCAGAAGCGTGGCGCCCCTCGCGTCGACGATCGCCGCGTCCGCCGGCGGCTCACCACCCACCGCGACGATCCGGTCGTCTTCCAGCAGCACGGTCGTGGCATCGAGCACCACGGTCCCGTCGAAGATTCGTACGTTGGTGATGGCGGTTGCCATGGTGGTTCACCTTTCATGGTGCGGGCCACGACGTTCGTCGTCGGCGGCCACTGGCCTGAAGATCGTGAAGCAGCTGACGAACGCGTTCGTCACGAACATACTGCGTGAAAAATGCGTTCGCAACGAACGCGTTCGTCGGGCTTGGATTTTGAGGGGCCACTACGGACGAGGCTCGCTGAGATACCCGAGCCCACGGCGGGATCGCCATCCCCCTACCGTCGATCTCCACCATTCCGGGCCGTCTACTCCTCCGATCAGCCAGAACTGCTTTGCCGTCCCTTGATCAACTTCCTGTCTGGTTGCAGCCTGGACTTCTCGCGCGCGACCGCGTGAGACACCGATGGGAGTTCTCGTTGACCCGCACAGCGCGTGCCGCTGCCTCACTGTCCCTGGCTCTGGCCGTCGTCGCCTCCGGCCTGGTCCTCTCCGCCGCTCCCGCGTCCGCGGCCAAGGTCAGGCCGACGATCGACGCCGCCGAGGTCACCAAGAAGGGCGCTCCGATCAAAATCGTCGGCAAGGCCGGCAAGGGCGCCACGGTGACCATCAAGTTCAACGGCAAGGCGGTGAAGAAGACCAAGGCCAACAAGTCCGGACGGTTCTCGGCCTCCGTGAAGGCCACCAAGGGCGGGAAGTTCACCGCCACCGCGAGTGGGCACACGAGCAAGGCCGACGCCATCAAGGTCTACGTGAACCAGCGGCGTTCCGAGACCCTCTACTCCGGACGCGACGGCGGCGTCGGGAACTTCAAGTCCAAGACGGTGACGTTCCGCAAGGGCGCTTCGATCACCGTGAAGGTCGCGACGGATGACATGGTCTGCACGGACTCGGCGCCGTGGATCGACCCGTGTTTCGAGTACGGCTACGCCACCGTGGCGATCCTGGCTGATCTCACCTCCGCGATGACCGGCGGCGACAAGTACTACGACACCGAGACCTTCGAGGTGTACGAGACGAGCCGGGGCATCGTCGACGTCTACTCCATCGACGCCGAGAACTGGACCGCCTCCGCCGTGCAGTCCTGGACCGCCCGCGTCTACGTCTGACCGCAGCGCCAGATCCGGTCGGAGACTTGTCGGAAGCTCGCCCGGTGACCGGGGTTACCGTTCGCCTCCCCGGGCATCAGGCGGCGGACGCGGAGCTCCGCCGAGCCGGCAGCGCTGCCACGGCGATGAGGGCGAGCACGGTCAGACCGCCTGCGGCGAGGAAGGCGGCTCGGGCGCCGGGCAGGAAATCCTGGGGGACGGCTCCGGCCGCGTACACCGAGACGATGACTGCCAGGCCGATCGCACCGCCGAGTTGCTGAGAGGTCTGCATGAGCCCGGATGCCGCGCCGGCGTCGGCGGCGGCGACGTCACCGAGGATGAGCGAGGCGGCGGGCATGAAGGTCAGCCCGGCAGCGATGCCGTTGAGCAGCAGTGGCGCCAGGACGGCGGTCGGGTAGCCACCGGTGTCGCCGATACCGCTGAGCCAGGCGTAACTCGCGGTGAGTCCCGAGCATCCGATGATCAGCAGGGGTTTCTGGCCGAAGCGTCCCACCAGCAGTGGCGTGATTCGCGACATCGCGAAGATCCCCCCGGTCATCGGCAGGAACGCCAGCCCGGCGGCGAGCGCGGAGAAGGCCAGTTCGCGCTGGAGGTACTGCACCACCAGGAAGAAGATCGACATCTGAGCGCCGAAGACGAGCGTGGTGACGATCAGCCCGGTGACGCGCCGCCGGTCACGCACCAACGCCGGCCGCAGCAGCGGGTGGGCCGCACGACGCTCGGTCACGATCAGCGCGGTCAGCAGAATCAAACCCAGGAGCAGCCCACCGAGTACGGCCGGAGAGGTCCAGCCGTGATCCGGCGCCTGGATGAGAGCCCAGACGGTGCTGGTCGCGGCGCCGGTGGCGGTGACCGCTCCGAGAACGTCGAAGCGGCCGGGCGTCCCGGGGATGGCGGCGACGAGCCGGGTGATCAGGGCGAGCACCACCAACCCGATCGGCACGTTGACGAACATGGTCCAGCGCCAGGAGCCGTACTCGGTGAGCAGGCCGCCGAGCACCAGGCCGAGGGTGCCGCCACCGACACCGACGGCGGAGAAGAGGGCGAGGGACCGGCGACGTGCCGCCTCGTCCGGTGCGCTGACGGTGAGCAGGGCCAGGACAGCCGGTGCTGCCAGAGCCGCACCGGCACCCTGCACCGCGCGGGCGGCGATCAGCCAACCCGGTGTCGGAGCGAGCCCGCCGGCCAGGGAGGCTGCGGTGAAGAGCCCGACGCCGAGGACGAAGGCCCGCCGTCGGCCGAGGACGTCGCCGAGGCGGCCTCCCAGCAGCAACAGGCCGCCGAAGGCGAGCGCGTACCCGTTCACCACCCATGACAGGGTGGCCGGGGCGAAGCCCAGACCTGCGCCGATACGGGGCAGCGCCACGTTGATGATGGTCGTGTCGAGAACGAACATGAGCTGAGCGAGAAGCATGAGAGCCATGCCGCCGGTCGCCGGCGGGACGGCGGTCCGGGATGGTTCGGTGTCGAGCGAGGTGCTCACTGGTCTGCACTCCCTGGGCACGCGGAATCGTTCCGGGGCAGAGGATCGCCAAGGAGGCCGGCGTCGGGAGCGCCACCCTCTACCGCAACTTCCCGACCCGGGAGGCGCTGATCGCGGCGGCCTATCAGAACGAGCTGGCCCGGCTCTGCGACGCCGCCCCCGAATTGCTGGCAGCCCTTCCACCGCGGGACGCGCTGCGGGCCTGGATGAGCCGGCTGATCGAGTACACCACCGCCAAATTCGGCATGGCCGAGGCCCTGCGGTCCGTCCTGGACTCAGGCGTCAACCCGTACGCCGACAGCCCGCACCGAGTGATGGCCGCGATCGAGGCGCTGCTGGCCGCCGGAGCAGCCCGCCCCGACGTCACCGCCGCCGAGGTCTTCACCCTGCTGACCGGCATCGCTCTCGCCCTCGACCGGACCGGACAGCCAGACCGGGCCGAACGCCTGCTCGACCTGGCCCTGACCGGGCTCACCGCCGAGCCGCCGCCCTGACCCGTCCGCGCCTGCCCGGGTGGGCGCTGACCGCGCGATGCGGCAGGCAGACCCGCCGTACATGTCGCCTCGGACGGCCGGCGGGGCGCCGCGCCTTCCCATGGTCATGCAACACCGCCGCCTCGTTCGCGACTACGAAACCCGGCCAGAGAACTCCGCCAGCATGAAACCGCATAACCCCAAACCACGCCAAATAGACAGCCGCTATCTCGTCGTGATGCCGGTCAGGCGCAGCTCCCCGCCCGAGGTGACGGTCCAGCCGTCCGGCCAGATGCTGTCGCCGGACGCAGCGTCGTTGACGGCCATCGCGCCGTTCAGACCCGCGTCGCCCCGGAACCGGGCGCCCTCGAAGGTGGTCAGCCCGCCGAACTCGGCGTCGGCGAAGCCGACCACCTCGTCGAAGACGGCGTACCCGAAATGGGCCCGGCCGCAGAACCGGGTGGTGCCGCTCGATGCGCTCTCAGCGGACGTCACGTCGGGTTTGAGATGACCGCCGAACCATGCCGGTCCGCCAAATCGGGCGGACCGGAACGAGGCATCCCTGCTGAACACGCCTCGAGTGAAGTCCGCCCCGCCGCTGAACCTCGTACCGTTAAAATCGGCCCGGCGCGCGAAATTGGCGGCCTTGAAATCCGCTTCCTGGGCGAAGATTCCCTGCCGGAATTCGACCCGGCTGGTGAAATGGGCGGCAACGAAGGACGCTTTGCGGAACTGGGCGCGGTCGAAAACCGCGATGCGCCGGAAGACAGCCCGGTCGAATGACGCGGCGCGGACCACCGCATCGGACATGTCGAAGTCGACGAGGGTCGCGCTGGAAAGGTTGATGTCGATGTCGAACCAGCGCTGCTCGGACGCTTCGCTCTTCAGGTGACGGACCAGGATCTGCTGTGCGGCGAGGCGGACCTGCAGCTCCTGGCCCGAGGCGATCTGCTCAGCCTTCTCGCTGTCGTTGAGCTCTTCATCATGGTCGACGCTGAACAGCGTGTAGGGCATACGGAGATACGCGCAGATGACATTGACAACGGTCTGTCGCTGATCAGGGACTTGCTGAGCGAGCCGTTCCAGCGAGTACAGCGCACCGAGCCGGACCGCCGCATGCGCCGAGCCCAGCTGCTCGATGCTTTTCGAGTACTGCTCGGTGACCCGGCGCGCTGCTGCGTCCGACTCGGTGTGCGTCTGAGCCCGCTGGCTCAGCGCATGCTGGTCCACGGCAAGCTGATGCGCCGTTTCGGTGTGCCGCTGACGGCGGATAGCCAGCAGCAGCGCGGCCATTGCGCCGGCACCGGCGACGACGCCGAACGCAAACTTGAGGACATCCAGCCGCAGCTTCGCCAGCTCGGTTCCCGTGGTGGTGTCGACGAGCAGCCACATCAAGGCCACGACGGCGAGGCCCAGGAGCGCGATGACCGTCGACGCAGCGGCAATGCCGGCATCGGTGAGCAGCCACAACCACCGCGACGGTTTGCGCTGCCCTGCCGGATTCGGCCGCGCGCCAATGTCGTTCGCCACTAAGGCATGATGACCGACCGTCGCAAATGGTCAGGTGGCGCTGGTCTAGCACTGTCTCCCCATGGTCGATATCGATGGGACCACCCCATCACGGTCAGCACCACGCGGAACGTCGGCGAGGCCGTGGTCGCACTCGGCGACTACGCGGTCGGTGCCGGAGCCACCGAGAAGAACCGAGCCAGATTCGCCCTGACCCAGAGCCTCGCCACGAAGTGCAGCGCGTCCGCATGCACGGCTCAGCCGCCATCGACCTGGCGTGGCTGGCCGCCGGCCACATCGACACCGTCGTCATGCTCGCCAACAAACCCTGGGACACCTCGGGCTGGCGTCGTCATCGCCCGCGAAGCGGGCGCGCTGGTGGTCGACCGGACCTTCTGATCCGTAGACAGCGCCGCAATCAGAAGAACTCAGGACACCGAACCGAGCTGGGCATCTCGGTGATCTTCAGATGATTTGCGCCTGGGCGGAGACCCTGCACGAACTAGCTCCGGTCCGCATGATGGCGAGCTGATGCGAAGGCGAGTTACCGGCGAAATTGTCAGCCACCGCCCTTCTTGCGAGCCGTCATCGGTCTCGTCGAAGTTGGTATCGACGGTCTCGGTCAGGTGGCGACTGCGGCGCTGACGAAGGCGGCGACTTCGCGTGAGGTGCTGCTCTGTGACCAAGCGAGGACGAGGGTGACCGAGTCGGCGTCCGGGACGGGGCGGCTGGTCAGGCCCGGCGGCAGGTGTTCGCCAAGCGTTTCCGGGACGACCGCGATGAGGCGCCCGGTCTGGATCAGGTGCAGCAGTTCGTTGCTGTCCGCGACCGGGTGGCCGGCGACGCTGGGGCGGGATTCGGGCCAGCGGGCCATGGGTTCGCCGTGCAGGTCGGCCATCGACACGGTGACGCGTTCGATGAGCCGGTGACCTCTCGGCAGGATTACTACCTGGCCCTGTGTGTGCAGGGCGTCGCTGTCGAGGCCGGTCAGGTCGTTCTGCGGGTGATGCAGCAGGGCAAGATCGGCTCGGCCGTCGCGGACCATGGCGGCGCGCTCGCCCGCACTGAAAACGAGGTCGACCGGGACGGCGCCGGGGGATGCGGCGTAGCGATCGAGGATGGCCGGTAGCAGTCCTGCGTCACCGCCGGGTTTCAGGGCCAAGGTCAGGTGTGGGGTGGTTCGTGCGGCCTTTCGGGTACGTCGGATCGCTGCTTCGACCGCGTTGAGCGCGCCACGTGCCTCGGTGAGCAGCACTTGGCCGGGTGCGGTGAGGTGGACTCGGCGGCTGGTGCGTTCCAGCAGTGTGACGCCCATCCGGCGTTCGAGGAGACGGATTGCGCGGGACAGTGGTGGCTGCGCGATGCCGAGGCGTTGAGCGGCGCGGCCGAAGTGGAGTTCTTCGGCGACTGCGACGAAGTAGCGCAGTTCGCGCGTCTCGACGTCATCCATACCTTCAGGGTATCGCCGCAGACCTGGTCGATCCTGGTCCGCGGGCGCTGCCGGTGGTGTGCTCAGGGCATGGACGAAGCACGTATCGCGCTGGTGACTGGCGCGAACAAAGGGATCGGGCGGGCCGTCGCGGAGGGTCTCGCTGAGCTGGGGATCACGGTGCTGATCGGTGCCAGAGACTCCGAACGGGGAGCGGAGGCTGCAGCGAAGATCAAGGGCGCGTCGCCGATCCGGCTGGATGTGACCGATCCCGCCGCGGTCGCTGCTGCTGCTGAGGAGGTCGGATCCCGGTTCGGCCGGCTGGACATCCTCGTCAACAACGCGGGGATCGGTGGGGATCTGGCGGCGCAGGAGCCTGGGGCAGCCCGGCTGGATGGCATCCGGGAGGTGTTCGAGACGAACCTGTTCGGGGTCGTGACGGTGACCGAGGCGATGCTGCCGCTGCTGCGGCATTCCGCTGCGGCACGGATCGTGAACGTTTCCAGCGGCACGTCGTCGAAAGCGTGGATGACCGATGCGACCCACTATCTGAGCAGATCGGCGGCGTCGCTGGGTTACCCGGTGTCCAAGGCCGCGCTGAACATGCTGACCGTGCAGTATGCGAAGGCGCTGGCCGGGGACGGGATTCTGGTGAATGCGATCGCGCCGGGTGCGTGCGACACGGATTTCGCCAAGGGTTTGCCGTTTCAGCTGTCGCGCACGGCGGCCGAGGGCGCGGCGGTGGTGGTGCGGCTGGCAACGCTGGGGCGGGAGTGTCCCAGCGGGGGGTTCTTCGACGACGGCGGAAAGGTGCCGTGGTGAGATGTCCCGGCCGCCACTGACGGCTGGGGCCAGATGTGCTGCCGACCGCCTGCGAGGGCGCGCCGTCCGGAGATGGCGCGGCGGCCGGACGTCGATCATCGGGCAGCTGCAGCGTTCGCGGCGCCCCGGCCGCCCGGCCGGACGATGTGACCGCGGCGGTGGGCCACGATCAGGAAGATCAGGGTCAGCAGGACGCCCGCGCCGACCGCCGCCACGCCGCCCTCGGGGCCGAACTCGCCGCCGGTGAACAGCTCCGGACCGGTGATCGTGACTTCGACCAGGCCCTTGCCGAGGCCGTTGCCGGACGATGTGAGGCTGAAGATGCCGGCGAGCAGGAAGTTCCAGGTGAAATGCAGGCCGATCGGCACCCACAGGTTGCGGAAGGCAGCGAAGCAGGCGGCCAGCATGAACCCGGCCTCGACGGCGATGGCCAGCGCCCCCCACAGGGTGGCCTTGTCGTTGAGCAGGTGCATCGCGCCGAACGCCACACCGGTCAGGATCAGCGACGGGTACGTGCCGAGCCGCTCCTCGACGATCCGGAACAGCACGCCCCGGAACAGCACCTCCTCGGTCACGGCCGCCGCCGCCATGAACCCGAAGATGCCCCACGTGTTCGGCATCGAGCCGAAGCCGCCGACGTGGAAGCTGCCGTTGAAGGCCAGGTTGACCGCAACCGACGCGAACATCGCCGCGCCGATCAGCGCACCCGTGACGAACCGCGAACCACCGCCGGCCAGTTCGCTGACGTCGCGATGTTCAGTGCGCCGCACCACCCAGCGGTAGGTGAGGATGGTCAGGACCGCTGACAGCAGGCCGGCGGCGAGGGTCAGCCACGGGTTGTCCTGCACCGCGCTGGTCACCTGACCGCACACCACCATGACCGCCAGCACGGCCAAGAACTGCTTCACGAAACGCATGACGGCTCCTTCACCAGCCCGCGGTCGGTGCGCCGCGGCCAGCAAGAACGCTATGGATCAGAGACCCGGAGATCGTCACCGCACAGTGGACACCTGCGCGTAGCTCTGTCGGGGGACAAGGCCCTGACCAGCAAGGCGCGGAAGGACCGATGGAGAGCGTCGCCGGCGTTGTGATCGAGCGATCCCTTCACCGCGTCCTGCTCACCCGCGTGGACCGCTCCCCTTGCGCCCTTCCTTGACGTCACCGTCTCGCCGCGCATAGCCTAACGCCGTAAGAAATCCTAACGTTGTTAGAAAGCGTGCTCGGGGCCCCGATGCCTATGCGCAATGGAATGGAGCAAGACATGCACACACTCGTCATGACAGGCGCAACCCGAGGGATCGGACGCTTCGCAGCTGCCGCCCTGTTGCACGACGACCCGCAGCTCCGGCTCGTCGTCCTCGCACGAGAGTCCACCAGCGCCGAGGCGATGCGTGAGCTGCGGGCCCACGACCGGGTCACGGTCGTGAACACCGAACTGGCAAGTATCGACAGCGTCGAGTCGGCGGGCCGAACGGTGAGTGCCCTGCTCGACGCGGGAGAACTCCCGCCACTGCGCGGGTTCGTCGGCAACGCGGGCGTCCAGTTCACCGATGCCCTGCACACCACACCGGATGGCCTGGAGACCACCTTCGCCGTGAACGTGCTCGCCAACCATCTGCTGCTGCGTGCACTCGAGTCCCGGCTCGTCAGCCCGGCCCGGATCGTGCTCACGAACAGCGGCACACACTTCGGGGATCTACGACACACGTACGGACTGACCCCCGCGCCACGCTGGGCTGACCCGAGTGTCCTGGCTCGGCCGGGCGCCTTCCCGTCGCCGGCGACCGTCGCGGCCGGGTACACCGCGTACGCGACGAGCAGGCTCGCGGCGGTGTACCTGGTGCACGAGTGGTCGAGGCGCCTGCCCGACGGCGTGGACATCGTCGCGCACAGCCCCGGCCTGGTCCCCGCCACCGGGCACGGCCGGCACGCCAAACCCTTTGCTCGCTTCCTCAACGACCGGGTCGTGCCGTTGCTCACGGTGACGCCCGCCATCGACAACGCCGCGACGGCCGGACGGCGGCTCGCCGCCACCGTCACCGGACGTACGCCCGCACCGTCCGGCTCGTACGTCGACCGCAGCCGCGTGACGCCCTCGTCGAACGAGTCTTACGACGTCGAGCGCGAGCGTGCCCTGTGGGACTACCTCGAGGCGGTGCGGCTGCACGAGGTGAACCTATGACCGGCGGGGGCGGCGGCGGCCGCCAACAAGGACGACGAGATAGTCGTCCACCCCGGCGTTGCCCCACCATGAACCCCCGTCGTCTGGTCCGTCTTCCGGCGACGGCATCCGCCTGCGGGCGCAGCTATCCCCCGACGACGGCTCGCTGTTCCTCACTGGCCTCGCGTACGAGTGTGGCGAAGTCCGGCTGCTCCGGTGTCTCCAGCCAGCGGGCGAACGCGGCCTTGAAGACCGCGATCGCCGTGTCGGCGGTCAGGCGGGCCGTGCGGGCCGGGACTCCCCGCCGCTGCAGGGCGTCAGCCAGCGCCTCGGAAAGGCTGGCCAGCTTGATCAGTTCCCGCTCCAGCAGCCCCGGGTGTGCCGTGATGACGCGCTGGCGCTGGCGGGAGGACTCGCGGTCGGCCGGGAAGACATCACCCGCGGTGCTCAGCGCGGCGGTCACCGCCGCCCACGGGGCTGCAGAGGGCGGTGCGTCGGTCACGCGCTGGACGAGATGATCGTGCAGCAGCTGGGACCCGCCGAAGAGGACCTCGCGCTTGTCCGCGAAGTGCCGGAAGTAGGTGCGCTCGGTCAGTCCCGCGCATTCGGCGATCTGGGTGACGGTGACCTGGTCGTATCCGTGCTCGTCGTAGAGCTCCAGTGCCGCCGTCTCCAGGCGCCCGCGCGCATTCGGTGTCCATCTGCCCACGCGCCGAGTGTAGGTGATGTCTGTCGCTGTCGTCGCGCGGCGGGGATCCGATGACAGCAACTGACATGACGTGCTACTTTGATGTCAGCCGCTGACATGCGGAGATGTCTCACCGAGGAGAATTACCGTGGCGCCATCGACTCTCAGTAGCAGGGACCAGGTCGAGCCGCAGTTGCGAGTGGCTCTGGACGCGGTTCCGCCCTTCGGGGTTTCCGCGGAAACACTGGCGGACTTCCGACCGGCGGTCGATGCCATGGCGCTGTCGGCGCCGGACGCACCGGGCGTCACCACCGTGGAACGGCAGGTGCCACGTGCGGACGGGACCTTCATCCCGGTCCGGGTGTACACACCCGCCGGCGACACCGCCCGCGGAGCTCTGATCTTCCTGCACGGCGGCGGAATGATCATGGGTAGCTCCGTCGGCTACGACGCTCAGAGCCGGCACTTCGCCCACACCGCGGGCTGCGTGGTGGTGGCGGTCGACTACCGGCTCGCGCCCGAGAACCCGTACCCGGCCGGCCTGGAGGACTGCTACACCGTGCTCACGTGGCTGCACACCGCAGCCGCCGACCTGGGGTTCCCGGCCGGTCGCATCGCCGTCGCCGGAGAGAGCGGAGGCGGTGGGCTCGCGGCGGGCCTCGCGCTGCTGGCCCGCGACCGCGCGGAAGTGAGCCTGTCGGCGCAGTTCCTGCAGTACCCGATGCTCGACGACCGGACCGGGACCGACACCGAACCGGACCCCCTGCCGTACGCGGGCGAGTTCGTCTGGACGGCGCACAGCAATCGCTTCGCCTGGCAGTCGGTGCTGGGCGAGGCGCACGCCGGTCCCGACGTCCCCGCGTACGCGGCACCCGCCCGGGCCATCGAGGCGGCCGGCGTGGCCCCCGCGTACATCGTCGTGGGTCAACTCGACCTGTTCGTCGGTGAAGCGCTGCGGTACGCCAGGACGCTGATCGGCAGCGGCGTGCCGACCGAGCTGCACCTCGTCCCCGGGGCCTACCACGCGTTCATGTCGTTCGCCCCCGAGGCCGAGACCTCCCGGCGTGCCTCGGACCGGTTCCTCGACGCGATCGTCCGCCACTTCCGCGAGGGCGAGGTCCCAGCGTCGTGAACTGCGCACCATGCTCGGTGCCCTCGCCGAACAGACTTCGGGACGGGCTCCGGCTGGCTCGCTCGAGACTTCGACGAGTACGGCTACCCGCCGCGCCATGGGCTTGCGAGACCTCGACGGCGTCCGGCGTCTCCTGCGATGGCGGGACGCGGTCACCTGACCGGCCCCTGGTCTGTCCGCCGGTGGTCATCGCGGGCTCGGCTTGAGATCGCCGCTCTCAACGGTGCGCCTCGAGCCATCCCTGGACATCGTTGATCACCTGCTGGTCGGGTTCGCCCAGTTCGTCCGCGAACTTCGGAGACACATTCATGGTGTGTCCCATTCCGGGATAGATGACCACTCTGTGATCCTTGTTGCCGGCCGCCGCCATTGCGGCGTCCGCGGTGAGCGCCGCTCGGGCCGGGGTTTCCAGGTCGTTCTCGCCGTTGAGCAGCAGCGCCGGGCCGGAGAACCGGGGCAGTGCCTTCCCGGCGTCCGGGAAGCGGGCGAGGTCTTTGATGTAGCTGACCAGGAAGGGGTCCAGGCCTGGGATGGCCGGGTACGCGTCAATGCCGGTGATCTTACGCAGCACCGCACCGGCCTCCGCGTCGATGGCGATCTGACCGTCATGGTCGGTGTCGGTGCTGGCCTTGATCTTCTTGCCGTCGAGCAGGACGGAGCGGAACAGGTCGGCGACCGGTTGCGGCTGGCCCACCAGACCGTCGGTTGCCTCGGTGGCGGTCAGCCGGCCATCGCCGTCGAGGTCGAACTCGTCGTGCAGCTGCAGCGGCAGGCGACCGTAGACCTGGAACGTCAGAAGTTGCTTGACCGGCTTGCCGAGGACGGCCATCGCGATCACCCCGGCCGGCTTCGGGATGCCGAAGTTGTGCGGATCGGCGGCCAGGTTGGCGGCCACGTTGGTGCCTTCGCTGTGGCCGAGCAGGAAGATCTTCGAAGGGTCCACCCGCGGTGACCTGGCCGCGAACCGGAGCACGGCGGCGGCATCCTGCTGGGTCCGGTGGTAGGGCCGCGGTGGCTCCAGCTGGGCAGGATCGGTGGTCCGTACCGGCCCGATGTCGCTCACTCCGCGCTTGTTGAAGCGCAAGGTCGCGTAACCCGCACGGCCGGCTGCCTGCGCGAGCCCTACGAAGGTCGAACCCTTGCCACCCGGCAGCGTCTGGTTCATGTCGTTGCGTCCGCTGCCGTGCAGGAACACGACCATCGGTAGATGCCCGTGGGCGGCGCTCGGATAGGTCAGTTCGGCCTTGGTGACCCAGCCGTTGCCGAGGTCGATCCGTACCTGCTCTCGGGTGATGCTGTCCCAGCCGGACGTGGCGGGCTTGGCAGCTACGTCCGCGTTGGCGACCTCGGTACCTGCGGTGAGCACAGCGGCGCAGGCGAGGACGATGAGCAGGTTCCCGTACTTCTTTGCAGTTCTCATGTCACATGTCCTTCTTCGGCGATGGCCGGCATCCAGCAGGTGGGGCCGCGACCGTCGGACGCAAGGCGCGGCCCCACCTGCCGAAGGGCTCAGCGGACGTTGCAGAGGGCGTGGTCGACCAGGTCGGTAGTGATGTCCACCGCAGGCATCCGCACACCGGGATCCGGCTTGAGCGAATCGGTGTTGATCGACACGGTGACGCTGCGGGAGCCGTCCGGGGAGACGCCGTTGCGGGTCATGAAGCCGGGGATGTCGCCGCCGTGGCTCCAGTAGCCGCCGCACGAGTTGTCCGCCCACACGATGCCCAGGCCGTATCGAGCGCCGGGCCACCTGCCTCGCAGATTGTCGTCGGTTTCCACGGTGCGTTGCATCTCGACGAGCTGGGCGCGCTTGAGCACCTTGCCGGTCACCAGTGCCCGCAGGAAGGTGTTGGCGTCGTCCGCGGTGCTGATCATCTCACCGGCGGGGCCGGCCAGGGACGGGTTCAACAGCGTGGCGTCGATCGGTTCGCCGTAGCGGGGATCCTCCGGCGTAGCGTCCGGGCCGGGGAACCGCTGGTAGCCCACCGCGTGCGGGCGCGGGATCGTCGGCGTGGTGCCGGGCAGATAGGTGTTGCGCAGGCCGAGCGGCCGGACGATCCGATCGCGGACCTCCTGCTGCCAGGTGTGGCCGGTGACCTTCTCGATGATCATCGAGGCTACGACGTACCCGGTGTTGGAGTAACTCCACCGCGAGCCGGGCGCGAAGTCGGCCGGGAACTGCATGGCCAGGCCGACGAGTTCGGCGTTTGTCCAGGTACGCAGGCGCGACTCCTGGAATCCCTCCTCGGTACCCAGGGCGGCCATGGCGTTGGTGTACTCGGGCAGGCCGCTGGTGTGCTGCAGAAGCTGCCGGACGGTGATCCTCCGGCCGTCGTTACCGTTGCCCCGGATCAGGCCGGGCAAAAACCGTTCGACCTTGTCGTCCAGCGACAGCCTGCGTTCGCCGACGAGCTGCAGCACGGTCGCCGCCACGAACGGCTTGGTGAAGCTTCCGATCCGGAACTTCGCGTCCCAAGGCACCGGGGTGCTCTTCGCAACGTTGCCGTAACCACTACGCACTCGGACGTCGCGGCGCCATGTGTCCAGTTCGACCAGCACGCCCGGTGCGCCGTACTTCCGCAGTGCGTCCGCGTCGGCCTGCAACGTGGCGCTCAGACCGGGCCGGAACGCGACAGGCGTCAGCGAGTCGATGGTCGCGGCCTGAGCATCTCCGATACCGGCCACGGCAGCTCCCGCCACCGTCGCCGCGACCATGACGGCCACAAGTGATTTCCTCATGCCGACGACGCTAGAGAGATCGCTAAGGGAAAACGTCACCACACAGTGGACACTCGGCTGTCCCTCGCACGAGGGACAGAAGGCCCGCCACCCTGGAGCTGAGGCCGCCTCGAAACCGCGCCGCGCGCCGAACTCCGCGCAAAGAGGATCCCGGCGACGCTGCCACAGCGACGATCAACATGCGACCTGTTCACCACAGTCCCACCAGCCTGGAAACGCGAGGCCGAGATGGGAAACAGAAAGGCCGTGACATGCGTTCCCGCAAGTCACGGCCTTTCAATGAAGTGCGCCCGAAGGGACTCGAACCCCTAACCTTCTGATCCGTAGTCAGATGCTCTATCCATTGAGCTACGGGCGCTCTCTCACTTGCTCAGTCAGCCTACAACACCGACTTTCGCGCGGAGACTCCGGGATTCGAACCCGGGATGGGCGATAAACCCAAACCGCATTAGCAGTGCGGCGCCATAGACCAGACTAGGCGAAGTCTCCTCGGCGACCCTGCGGCCACCGAGGCTTGACAATACCGGACCCTCGGGACGCCGCACAAAGAGGGGCGCGACAGACCCACCAAAGATCTGCCCAAGCGGTCCGCCAACAGGCGAAACGTCGCATCAGCGACTAGGCTGCGTGCGATGGAGGAGAACACCCGCCGGGAGGCCCCGCGCGCCCGTGATCCGCGGGCGCCGTTCGCCACGCCCGAGCAAAAGCCGCAAACGCCGTCGCAGCCGTCCGCCGATTCGCCCGAGCGGCCGGCCTCCGCCAAGCGGCCGGCCCGCCGCGGTGCCCCGCCGGCGGTCACTTTCCAGCCCCCGCGTCCCGGCCCGGGTGCCGAAGGTCACTCCGCAGAGCCACCATCGGGTACGCGTGAAGCACCCCCGCCGCCCCCGGCCGCCCCGAAGCCGGCGCCGAGCGTGCGCAAGCCCACACGAAAAGCGGTCCCGGCCCAGCCGGCGGCCCCCGAGGACCCGGTCGTCGAGCCGAAGAGGCCGCGAGCCCCCCGAAAAACCACGCCGGCCAAGGCAACACCGGTGAAAGCAGCCCCGGTCAAAGCAGCGCCCGTCAAAGCCGCCCCGATCGAAGCCGCGCCCGCCAAAGCAGCGCCGATCAAAGCCACCCCGGCCAAAGCCGCCGCAACCAAGACAACTCCGGCCAAGGCCGCCCCGGTCAAGGCGACCCCGCCGAAGCCCGCCGCCCCTCGCAAGGCGGCGAAGACAACAGCCCCACTCCCGGAAGCACCCCCGGCCGACCTGCTGTCCCAGCTCCTCGCCGACCCGGCCCGCTCACCGCGCACCCTCGCCGAGGCAGCCGTCCGCACCCTCGGCCCCCGAGCCCGTGACCAGATCACCGCGCTCCGGGCCACCTACCCCTCGGCCACCACCGCGGGTCTGGTCCACCTCACGGTGCAGCGCTTCACCCGCTCCGCGAGCCGGCGCGGGATCCTCGGTGCGCTCGCCGGCCCGTACTCTCCGGTGGCGGTCGCGGGCAGTGCCGCGCTGACGCACGCCGAGCTGGTGTTGCACCTGGCCGCGATCCACGGTCGGGACCCGGTGGATCCGCGCCGGGCCGACGACATCCTGGCCTGCGCCCGGTTCACGGCGCCGGAGGCGGCGGGCTGGCTCGCGCTGAAGCTCGTCGACCGGCGACTTCCCGGCACGCTCCTGGTGGCGGCCGTCCTGGCCGGTCGCACCGGTGTCGAGGCGACAGCGGTACGGGCCCGGCGGCTTTACACGGTCAGCCAGTCCAGCCAGGAGTCGGGCAGCAGCTGATAGCCGACGAACGCGGTGATGTCGAGCAGGGAGTGCGCGACGATCAGCGGCATCACCCGTTTCGTCTTCAGGAAGAAGATCGCGAAGACGACGCCCATCACGGCGTTGCCGATGAAGGCGCCGAAGCCCTGGTAGAGGTGGTAGGACCCGCGCACCACGGCGGAGATCGCGATCATCGAGGCCGGGGAGACGGCCATCGTGCGCAGCCGGGTGAGCAGGTAACCGACGACTATGACCTCTTCGAGGATGGCGTTCTGCAGGGCGGACAGGATCAGCACCGGGACCGTCCACCAGTACGGCGCGAGGGCCGACGGCACGATCTGGGCGTTGATGCCGAGCTGCAGTGACACGTACACCAGAAGAAGGCCGGGAATTCCGATGGCCGCGGCCAGCCCGAAGCCCCAGCCCAGGTCGAAGCGGGGTCGCCGGTAGTCGATGCCGAGCTCCCGGCTCGGCGCGATGTGGTCGCGCCAGAGCAGGAAGAGCACCAGCGCGACCGGGATCAGCTCGAAGAAGATGCCGAGCAGCTGCCGGGTGAGGTCGAGGTAGGGACGCGCCGACTGGGGCGCGTTGAGCACCGCGGTCTGCTGCGCGAGCGGCTGGGCGGCGGTCAGTTTGGCGGCCAGCGACACGATCGCGTAGGCGGCCGACTGGCCGAGCGAGAGCAGCAGCACGATGACGATCTCAGTGGTGTACACCCGCCGGGTGCCCCGCCGGCGCTCTTCGAGGGTCACCGGGCAACTTTACGGCAGGCATAAACGCCCTCAATTCCCCAAGCGACGCGCCGGGAGCCGTGACGAGTCGCACTTCGCGTGCGTCGTGTACCTGACTGTGCTGACCACTCTGAATCCATGGGAGACCTCGCACGCTTGCTCAAGGAGAGCTGGAGTCTCGTCGAGGAACATCAGGACAAGGTGGCCGGCTACTTCTACGCCCGCATGTTCCTGTCGCATCCGGATCTGCGAGACCTCTTCCCGGTGCACATGGACGTCCAGCGGACCCGCCTGCTGCACGCGATCGTGACGGCGGTGCAGACGCTGGAGGATCCGGAGAAGTTCGACGACTACCTGCGCGGCCTGGGACGGGATCACCGCAAGTTCCACGTGGAACCGGAACACTACGAGATCGTCGGCGGGGCGCTGATCGAGGCGATGCGGTCCTTCGCCGGCGAGCAGTGGGGCGTCGACTACGACCAGGCGTGGGCCGACGCGTACGCGGTGATCGCCTCGAAGATGCTGGCCGGCGCGGACGCCGACCCCAATCCGCCGTACTGGTACGCCGAGGTGGTCGCCCACGAGCGCCGGGCGCAGGACATCGCCGTCCTCACGGTGCTGCCGATGCAGCCGCTGGAGTTCCGCGCCGGGCAATACCTGAGCATCGAATGCACCAAGTATCAGCCGCGGCTCTGGCGGACCTATTCACCGGCGAACGCGCCGAGGCGCGACAACACCATCGAGTTCCATGTCCGTGCGGTCGGCGCCGGCTGGGTTTCCAGTGCCCTGGTACGGCGTCTCCAGGTCGGCGACATGATCAAGGTCGCCGCGCCGATGGGCACGATGACGCTGGACCGCCGCTCGACACGGGACGCGGTGTTCGTGGCCGGCGGCACCGGTCTGGCCCCGGTCAAGTCCCTGCTGGAGGAGCTGACCCGGTACAACCGGACCCGCTGGGTGCACGTCTTCTTCGGCGCACGGACCCGGGACGAGCTGTACGACCTGGCCGACCTGAACCGGCTGGCGGCGCGGTATCCCTGGCTGTCGGTGGTGACCGCGTGCAGCGACGACCCGACGTTCCCGGGCGAGCAGGGCAACATCTCGGACGTGGTGGCCCGGTACGGCCCGTGGCAGGAGCACGACTTCTTCGTCTCCGGCTCCGGCCGGATGGTGAAGGCCACCCTGAAGACGCTCGCGGAACTCCAGGTGCCCTCGGTCCGGATCAAGTACGACAGCTTCACCGAGGCCTGAGAGCCCTCGGAGGACTAGTAGTCCCAGGGACGTCCGGTCTGCTGGTACTGCGCGACCGGCACCAGTTTCGCGTCTGGTGTCATCCGGTCGACGTAGAGGCGGCCTTCCAGGTGGTCGATCTCGTGACTGATCAGCCGGGCCAGCGCCCGGTCGAACGAGGTCACCACCCGGGTCCCGTCGAACCGGGCGTGCTCCACGTCGATCCGCAGCGGCCGGGTGACGAGGCCTCGGTAGTCGAAGAAGGAGAGGCAGCCTTCGTACTGGTCGTCGCAGTCGGTGGACTCGCCGACGATGCGCGGGTTGAGCAGGACGATCGGCTGGGCGTCGTACTCCGGCGGCTGGACCACGGCGGCCGCCACCGGCACCCCGATCTGGGTCGCGGCCAGGCCCACGCCCTTGCTGAACTCGTGCAGGTCCTGCAGCCGGCCCAGCGACGTGAGCAGCCGGGTCACGGTCTCCTGGGCGGCGTTGCTCTCCCGGGGCAGCTGGAAATGCCGGGCCCGCTGCCGGAGCAGATCGGACCCGCGCTGGATGATGCCGATGCCCCGCATCCGGTGGGAGGCGCGGGGCAGGACCGGCTCCGGCGGCCCGATTTCGTCGTAGATCGGAGCGTCGGCGCCGCGGTACCGCCATTCCAGCCGGTACCGGGCGTTGAGCAGGGGCGCGTCGGTTGACCACTCGAAAATGGCGCGACCTCCCTCGGTGCGGCGTTCCAGCGGGGTACGGACGGGCACCTCGGCGGCGAGGGACGCCTCCACACCCCATACCTGTGGTTCGAAGTTCTCCGGCAGGTTGAGCCGGACGGTCAGCGATCGGGTCGGCAGCCGGACGGCGCGCTGGAACCACTGGCCCCATTTCTCCTCGCCGACCGTGTACGCGTACTCGATCGTGGTCCGCTCCCCGGGGTAGAGCGGGAACTGGCCGCGGTCGTTCGCGAACAGCAGCCAGATCTCCTTGGCCGCGTCCCGGTCGAGCTTGACCCGCCACTGCATCGGCTCGGCCGCGCTGCCCTCACCGGCCCGGGCCTCCACGTCCATCTCCTCGAAGGAGAGCGGGTTCTCCCGGTGGTGACGGTTGGAGCCGGCCGGGTCGTGCGGGTACCGATCCACGGCGATCTTCACGAGATAGCGGGTGACCGGCTCGACCCCGGCGTTGTAGAGGTCCCGGCGGACGCGGCAGCGATAGGCCCCGTCGGTGTACGCCAGCTCGGCGACCTCCTGCTCGACCACGAGCCCGGTCCCCGGCGGCAGCCACTGGACGGGCACCGGCGGGTCACGGTGGAGTGCGGAGCCGCGGGCGTGCCGGAGCTCGTCGTACTCCTGGAAGCGCTGCCAGATCATGCCGCCGGCGCCGAGCACCGCCTCGGCCCGGCGGGCGAAGTCCTCGGTCGGCTTGTGGCGGCGTCCCTCGACGTGACTGACGTAGGAGGGATCGAAGCCCATGCGCGCGGCAAGCTGCTTCTTGGTCATTCCGCGCTCGACCCGCCATTGCGCAAGCGCCGTAACGAACTGGTCTGCGGCCCGTTCAATGGGCGAGGTGGTCATCACGGATGTCCCCTTCGCGACGGCACGTTCAGTGTCGCTGGCGCTCCGTGTCCACAAGGTGCTAGTAGCGCGTTGCCGACAGATACCTTGACGAATCCGGCAAGAGCGCAACGCTACGTAAAGTAATTCTCGCCGAGGGTATTCGTCCGAAACATCCCGCTCAAGAGTGTGGTTAGGCTACCCTTAACCGGGTACGGTGGGTCGCCTCAGACCTTTGCAGTAGATCCCGGCGAGGAGATAGCGGTGCCCGTGAGCAGCACCCTGGAACTCTCTCGGTCCCGGCTCACCGATCAGCCCCTCGCTCCGGTGACGACCACGCTGCGTGCCATGTTCGGCACGAGCACCGAGATTCCCGGCCTCGCTCCCGATCTGGTGGTGCACGACCTCGTCGGCTGGACGCCTGCGGCCCGGCTCGCCGACGTGCACCTGGAGACCCTCCTCGACAACGCCTCCCACCGCTGGAACGCGCAGCCGCACGCGGCCGCCGCGCTCGCCTGGAAGGCGTACACCTACTGGCTCACCCTGCCGGCCGTTCTCGGCTGGGCCTCCGCGCGCCGCGTCCCGCTGCTCACCGCCACCGACACGGTCATCCACTTCGACGACCCGCGCCCACTGGTCAGCCTCGGCATGCGGTCGGACATCACGGTCGCGGTCCTGCCCGGCGACCCGCTCGCGCTCGTCGGCCACCCGCGGGTGCGCGTGGTCGGTGACGAGGACGCGCTGCTCGCCGAGTTCCGCCGGGCCGTCTTCGACGAGCACCTCGGCCCGCTGCTCGACGCGATCCACGACCGGGTCCGCCTCGGCAAGCGGACGCTGCTCGGCTCACTCGCGTCCGGCATCGCCTACGGCGTGCTGCGCTCAGCGGACGCGCTTCCCGGCTCGTCCGCGGAGAGCATCGACCGGCTGCTCGGCACGCTGGGCGTCCGCGACCTGATCGAGCTCTACCCGGGCCCGAGCGGCAAGCTCGACGTCCGCCGCAAGACCTGCTGCCTGGCCTTCACGCTGCCCAAGCCGAAGGTCTGCCCGGGCTGCTGCATCAAGTGATCACTTCATCCCGATCGCGGTGACCGTCGCGTCGGGGTTGTCGACGAGCGCGCGCACGTCCCACATCCACACGCCCTCGGTCCAGGTCGGGCGGAAGCCGATCAGCTCGGAGAACGTCCGCAGCATCTCGATGTCCCGGGCCTGCGGCGTCAGCACCACCACGCCGGCTTTCCAGAACCGCAGGTCGGCCAGGGTCATCTCGCGCCGGGTGTCGGTGATCTCCGGAATCGGATTGCCCTGCCGGACCGAGGTGATCAGGCCGCTGGTCGGGCGCCACGGCGGCGAGAAGATCGCGGTGCGGTCGTCCGGGTTGCGTGGGTCCTGATTGGGCAGCAGCGCGTACGCCCCGGCGATCCGCATGTCCTGACCGGTGTACGCCGACCAGCGCAGCGGGTCCGGGTAGTTGGAATCCGGCAGCGGCAGGGTGACCATCGTGTGCTCGTCGTCGACGAACTGCTTCCAGGCGCCGGACGTGACGAACTCGGGGACCGGTTCCATCAGCGTGGTCCGCAGCGGGGTCGGGGCGAGCGGCACGAGCGCCATCGCCACCGCGGTGATCATCGCCACCCGGACCGGGCCACGGGACTGCGGCTGGGTTCGGATCATGTCGGCGGCCCGCTGGCAGCCGAGCGCCAGGATGATGCCGACCATCGGCGCGATCGCCATGGCCCACCGGGTCGGGACGGCCGAGTTGAGCACCGGGACGCTGTGCAGCAATGACCAGATGCCGGGGACGCCGGTGTTCACACCGTTCAGGTAGATGCGCGGTCCGAGCGACATCGCCGCGAAGAAGATCGTGATACCGCCGATCGCCACCACCGTCGCGGTCCGGCGCATCCAGAGCACCAGACCGACGAAGAGGATCACCAGGCCCCAGCCGAAGAACGCGTTCTCCTCCGCCGGGTTCTGCGTGAGGCCGGCCGCCACCGCCTCGTTGCCGGCCACCGAACGGCTCGCGTACGCGGTGAAGGACCCCAGGTCGGCGCCGAAGTGCCGGACGAACTCGGCGAGGCCGTGGTAGCTCTGCGGACCGAAGAACTGCACGCTCAGCGGGTAGGCCAGAACGGCCAGGGTGGTCGCCGCGGCGACGCCGAGGGCGCGCAGGAAGGTGAGCACCTCGCCGCGGTGGCTCCGGCGCCGCACGATCGCCATCACCGCACAGAAGATCCCCAGCGCGACCGCGGTCATGAAGAGGATCTCGAGGTTGATGAAGGCCTGCCAGATCAGCAGACCGGCAAGGAGCAGGCCGTTCCGCACGACCCGGCGCGGCCTGCGCAGCTCCAGGGTGCGCCAGATGATCAGCGGAACGAGGAACTGCGAGACGATGTTCGGGTGGCCGCCGGCGTGCGAGACCATGCTCGGCGCGAAGGTGCAGAAGAGAGCGCCGACCCAGGCCGCCAGCCGAGACGCGACGAACCGGCGCGAGAGCACCAGATACCACGAAGTACCGGTTAATGCCAATGCACCGGTGAGAAATACGTTGAACGCCACATGTGGCCCGAACAGAAGAGTGATCGGCGTCAGTGGCAAGGAAACGGCCAACACTGAGGTGTTGGCCATCATGTTCACCCCGTCGGGGTAATTCAAGCGGTCCGAGAAGAACGGATAGACGCCATCCGTGAGCACTCGGGCACCATGCGCCAGCATCCACTCGAAGAATGCCTGATCCTGAGGATCATCGCGCAGTTCATGATCAAGATTGAGCCACAACGGCGCCGTGACGAAGAGGGCGACAGCCAGGAACGACCCGATGGCACAGACGTCCCGCCAGGTGAGCGCACGCCACGGGAGGCGGCGTCGGGCAGGGCGTATCTCCTGCTCATCAACGGTTTCCACCGCCGGCGCGACGGCGGGGCGCGTCGGGGTCACGACATCGCCCTCGAGGGCGATCAGCTCCGCGTCCAGGTCGTCGGCGGCGGTCACTTGGCGGGGCGGAAGAACGTTCTCCCCGGTCGACTGGCCTGTCGAGTCAAAACCCGTAATCGTCATAGCATCGGCGAGCCTAACCGAGGTTCCGAAGAGTTCAGCGGTGAGCGCCCGATGCGTGATAGAGCCGATATGTACGCGCGATTTCCATCCGCTCGGCCCTGTGCAGTCGCTGGGAGCTTTCGACGCGTAACCCATACGTGTACGGAGCGACCTATGTCTCAATCAAGCCAAGAAATCGGCGGTGACCCGTGCTCAACTTTCGGTTAGGCGCTTCAAGTGGTTAACTTCTCCGGTCCCGCTGTCAGCTCAGATCGGCAAGATGAGGGAACCTCACCTATGGCAGACATCACTGGAGACCAGCGGATCCAGTCCGAAGTGCTCGAAGGCCTCGCTACGGCCGTGAACCACCGCCGGTGGTTCGTCGAGCTTGCTCTCCCGTACCTCGGGGACAACCCGATCGAAATCGGGAGTGGCCTCGGTGACTACGCCATCGAGTGGGCGGAGCACCTTCCGCGGTTCACCGCGACCGAGGCCGACCCGGACCGCCTCGTCCTGCTCAAGGAGCGGATGGCGGACTACCCGAACATCGACGTGAAGCAGATGCTCCTGCCCGCGCCGGAGTCGAACGGGGAGTACAGCGCGGCCGTGTCCTACAACGTCCTCGAGCACATCGAGGACCACGTCGGCGCGCTCAGCAGCATGAAGGACCTGGTCCGCCCCGGCGGCCGAGTGATCATCATCGTGCCCGCGTTCATGTTCGCGATGAGTGACGTCGACTACGCGACCGGCCACATCCGGCGGTACACGAAGAAGACGCTCTCCGCGGCGTTCGTCGACGCCGGCCTGGAGATCGAGAAGATCCACTACGCGAACGCGCTCGGCCTCCTCGGGTACTACACGGCGACCAGCATCTTCAAGCTGGCGCCGAAGGAGGGCCCGATGGTCAAGATCTACGACTCGCTGGTGCTGCCGGTGACCAAGGCCGCCGAGCGGATCGCCAAGCCGCCGTTCGGCCAGTCGGTCTTCTGCGTCGCCCGGGTGCCGCGCTGACCGGCGTACCCATGAGGGTGTGAGAAAGGCCGCCGGGAAACCGGCGGCCTTTTCTCGATCCCGGCGCTCAGCCACGCACCTGGAAGGTCGGGCGGATGGTGGCCCGGGCCACGGTGTGGAAGGCGAGGTTGAAGCCGACGTACGCCGGAGAGGCGTCCGGCGTCACCTCGAGGCCGTCCACGTCGATCGCGTGCACGGCGAAGACGTAGCGGTGCGGGCGGTCACCGGGCGGCGGCGCGGAACCACCGTAGTTGCGCTCGCCGTAGTCGTTGCGGACGCAGAACGCGCCGTCCGGCAGCGGCTCGACGCCCCGCTCCAGCGAGGTGACCGAGACCGGCAGGTTCACCAGCACCCAGTGCCAGAACCCGCTGCCCGTCGGGGCGTCCGGATCGAAGCAGGTCACCACGAACCCGCGCGTCTCGTCCGGGAAACCGGACCAGGACAGCTGCGGCGACAGGTTTTTCCCGCCGACGCTGGTGTGCGCGTAAAGCTCGTCGAGCGGCTGCCCGTCCGTCACGTCCGTGCTGGTCACCGTGAAGGACGGGACCTGCGGCAAAAGATCGTACGGGTCGGGAGCCAGGGCACGGTCAAGACTCATGAAGGCCTCCGGCGGCATGGTGAGTAACTGATCAGGTTTTCCACTAAGCGCCGACATTAACCGTCTGATGTCACAGGCGTCTTTCGTCCCGTGTTCCGGCCGGTCGTCACTCCAACGGGTAAACGCACAGGTGGTGCGCACAGCTGGGAGCAAGCTGGGTGATGCTTCTGTCAGACATCCGACCGGGTGTGTGCGGCAGAGATCCCCGCGCCCGGTTGCGATACCGCGAGTGGGCACCCGTCATGTGGCGGGTGCCTACTGCTGTCCGGGTCATCTGCCCAGCCGCGCCACTCGCAGACCGCGGTAGACCTTGCGGTAGACCACTCCGGTCCGGCTGTTCCCCGCGTCGATCATCATGCCGCGGCCCATGTAGATCCCGACGTGACCGGGACCGACGACCAGGTCACCGGGGCGCGCCTGGGAGCGGGCCACGTTGCGGGCCCGCCGCGCCTGCCCGCCCGAGGAGTGCGGCAGGCTGAAGCCGACCTTGGCGTAGGCGCGCTTCGTGAATCCCGAGCAGTCGAACCCGTGCGGCCCCTCACCGCCCGGCACGTACCGCTTGCCGACCTGGGACCGGGCGAAAGCGATCACCGCGCTCATGTCCCGGCCGCCGCCTGCCGCGCGCAGTCGCCGGGTCGTGGTGCTGCGGGTGGTCTTGCGCACCGAGACGGCGCCGCGCGTCGCGACCGTCACACGCTTCTGTCGCACCGCAACCCGGCTCGCGACCCGGCCGTCGACACGGCCGCCGGCGCGGCGGTTCCCGGCGCGGCCGTCGACACGACCACCGACGCGGCCGTCGACGCGGATTCCGGCGCGGCCGCCACCGCGCTCCCCGACACGGAGGCCGGCGCGCTCCACGATACGAGCTCCGGCGCGTTCGGCGCTGGTTCCACCGCGCTCCGCGGCGCCGGTTCCGCCGTGTTCTGCGGCGCCGCTTCCGCCGCGGTCTGCGGCGCTGGCTCCCGCGCGCTCCGCGACGCGGATGTTGGAAACCCCGAGGCCGGAGATCTTGGGAAGCCGCAACGCGGGATTCTTGGCTGCCCGCAGCACGGGCGAGCCGACCGGCCGCATCCTCAGCGCGGCGGGCCGGCGGAGAATCGAACGGGACACCCGCTGCTGGGCCATCAGCCGATCCTCGAGCAGTCCGGGGGTGAGATCCGGGAGGTTGTGGAGACCGGGGGCCTCCGGTGTGGCCGGCAGGGGCGCGGGTACAGCTTCCGCGGCGTGCTCGGCGGGCTCTAGGGCCGGTGCGATGACGGCGAGCGCAAGCGCGCCCGCGGTCAGCACCCGGCGGGTGGACGAACCGTGCAGTGTTGCCTCCGAAATAGGCCCGGGGCACTCACGCGAATCCCATCCACAGCGCGACCGATGATGCTTAACCGCGCTTTTGCCTCCGTCGAACGCTCCGTCGAAGGTGGGCAATGGGAACCCGGACAACCATGCGTATTCCGTGGACCATGCCAACACAACATCGAATGAGCCGGGGCAGGATTCAGCTAATTGATCCCCCCGATCTCGCCAAAGATAAACGCGCTGCGGTCACCCGGCCGGTGGGAGGGTGATGCGTACGCCCGGTGTGGACTGCGCACCCTGCACGGAGAGTTCGACCAGCTCGACGTCGGACGGCACGTCGAAGGCGAGCACCCCGGTCACCGTCTCACCCGGGAGGATTTCGTTCAGCAGGGTCGGATAGCGATCGTTGAGAAACACGGCGGCCTGCTCCGCCGGGGCGTAGGCTACGCCGTCCGCGTCGTACGCCCGCTGCGCGCCGCTGTCGAAGAGCTCCGGTTCGCTGCCGTCGTTCTTCACCGTTACGTCGAGCAGACAGAAATGGCCCGACGCCCGCTGTTCCAACCCTTCCGGGCCGACCGATTCCAGGCCGCAGCGGACACCGTTCACCGCGAATGCGAAGTGACCCGCCACCGTGCCACCGGGTGCGGCGGTGGCGACCACGACGGGACGGCCCTCCGCCGTCACGACCGCCCACACGCCGAAGGTGACGAGCGCGACCACCGCGACGATTCCACCGGCGATCCACAGCTTCGCCCGCAGAGCGGCCGCACCGGGATCCAGCCCGTCGTAGTCCTCGACGGCGCGGGCAGGCGCAGAGCGGTGCGGTGCGTACGTCACGGAATTCCCCCAGTGGTCGGCTCCACAGCCGCGCCCGACGGACGCGCTGTCCGTCCATGCTGGGTTCGACACAGCGAAACAAGGCCGCGACTCGCCGCATATCCGACTTTATCGGGCATATACCTCCGCGATTATTCCCTCTAACGGGTGAGCACGATCTTTCCGAGATGGTCGCTGGACTCCATCAGCCGATGAGCCTCAGCCGCCTCCGCCAGCGGGAACGTGCTGTTGATGATCGGCTTGATCAGGCCGGCGGCCACCAGCGGCCACACCTGATCCCGCACGCCCGCCACGATCCGCGCCTTGTCCGCCGTCGGCCGGGCACGCAACGAGGTCGACGAGACACGTCCCCGTTTCGCCATCAGGGCACCGAGGTCGAGCTCGGCCTTGCTGCCGCCCTGCATCCCGATCACCGTGATCCGGCCGTTCGGCGCCAGCGACTCGATGTTGCGAGCCAGGTATTTCGCGCCGACGATGTCGAGGATCACATCAGCGCCGCGGCCATCGGTGAAGGCGAGCACCTCCCGTACGAAATCCTGGGTCTTGTAGTCGACCGCAAGCGACGCGCCCAGCGCCAGCAACCGCTCGTGCTTCTCCGCCCGCGCCGTGACAAGCACCGTCGCACCGAGCGCCACACCCAGCTGGATCGCGAACGTGCCGATCCCGCTGCCGCCGCCGTGCACCAGCAGCGTCTCGTCGGTGCGCAGCCTGTCCCGGTCCACCACGTTGGACCACACCGTGCACGCCACCTCGGGCAGCGTCGCCGCCTCCACCAGCGACAACCCGGCCGGAACCGGCAGCAACTGCCCCGCGGGAACCGCCACCTTCTCCGCATAACCCCCGCCGGCCAGCAGCGCACACACACGCTCGCCGACGTGATGCCCGTCCACACCCGGCCCCACCGCGCTGATCACCCCGGAACACTCCAGGCCCGGATAGTCCGAAGCGCCCGGCGGCGGCGGATAAAACCCCTGCCGCTGCAACACGTCCGCCCGGTTGACTGCGCTGGCCGTGACATCCACGACCACCTCGCCGTCACCTGGCTCCGGATCCGGCACCTCGGCCCACACCAGCTGCTTGTCCTCGATCACAATCGCCTGCATACGGCCGACTCTGCCCCACCGGTACGACAAGAAACCCGGGCGGGTGGCAAACTGGAGCAGCATCACGGGAGGATTCGCCTAGTGGCCGATGGCGCCGGTCTTGAAAACCGGTAAGGGGAAACTCTTCGTGGGTTCGAATCCCACATCCTCCGCACTTCTTTCCGGGTACGCGTAACAGCCGCCCCCAACCGCACCGAGCCCGTCCCGTGGAGTCCGCGCGGCCGTCTGCCCACTCCGGGCCGCTGCGCGGCCGCCGGCTACCGGTGCATGGTCAAGCGCAGGCCGTCCCGAACGCAGAAATAGTCACCAGTTGCAAGTCGCGGGAGGCGGCCCCGAGCTCACCAGTCGACTGCGACGCAAGCCCACGGTGACCCCCAGCCCCGTCACGACCACACAATGACCCCGCCCGCCATACACCGCGACACGGACACACGGTGACCCCCAACGCCGTCACGAACACACAATGACCCCACCCACCGTGCGCCGCGACGCGAGCACACGGTGACCCCCAACGCCGTCACGAACACACGGTGACCCGCCCGCCGTGCACCGCGACGCGGGCACACGGTGACCCCGGACAGCGCCGCGAGCACACGAAACTCGTCTCAGCATGGACAAGAGCACACCGATGCCCTGCGTGCGACCTGATCCCGGCTATAGCGTCGACCAAGGCTCACGATGACGCTGCGTGTGCCCTCATCCGCCCGCCGGCCAACGGGACGCGCTCCGACCCGTACCCGGGGAAGGGTTTCAATCGCCCGGCGGGTTGAGCACCATCTGCGGACCCGCTCCCCGGCCCGCAAGCCGGTCACTCGGATTGACCAGCTTGCAGCGCTGCAGTGACAGGCACCCGCACCCGATGCAGCCGGTCAACTGGTCCCGCAGCCGCTCCAGGACACTGATCCGCTCCTCCAGCCGATGCCGCCACCGAGCCGACAAACGGGACCAATCCCCCTTCGTCGGCGTGCGGTTCTCGGGAAGCGACGCCAGCGCCTCGCGGATCTCCTCCAGCGACACCCCGACCTGCTGAGCGATCTTGATGAAGGCCACCCGCCGCAACTCGGCACGGTCGTATCGCCGCTGGTTGCCGCCGGTGCGGCTGGCGTGGATCAGCCCTTCGCGCTCGTAGAAGCGCAGCGCGGACTGGGCGACACCGCTGCGGGCGGCCAACTCGCCGATGGTGAGCGATTCCATCCGGGCTCCCTGCAAACCTTGAGCTGAAGTGAACTTCAACTTGCAGCCTAGACACATGAACGCTCTCAGCGCACCTACCAGTCCGCTGCACTCGCTTCTGAGCCGGATCACCGGCGACGCGAAACACGCGCCGAGCGCCCACTCCACTCTGGACGTGCTCTGGGTGCTCTACGACCGAGTGCTGCGAATCACACCGGGAACCGTCGATGAACCGGACCGCGACCGGTTCCTGCTCTCGAAGGGGCACGGCCCGGCCGCCTACTACGCCGTGCTGGCCGCCAAGGGGTTCATCCCCGAGGAGTGGCTGGACAGTCTCGGCAGCTGGGAGAGCCCGCTCGGACACCACCCGGACCGGATGCTGATCCCCGGCGTCGAGGTCGGCACCGGGTCGCTCGGGCACGGCCTGGGACTGGCCGTCGGCACCGCGCTGGGCCTGCGAGCCCAGGGCTTCGACCGGGCACGGACGTTCGTGCTGGTCGGCGACGCGGAGCTGGACGAGGGGTCGAACCACGAGGCGATCGCGTACGCGGCCGCGATCGCGCTGCCGCTCACCACGGTCGTCATCGACAACCAGTCGTCCACGTACGGATGGCCGGGCGGGATCCCGCACCGGTTCCCCGGCTGGAGCGCCGACGTCGTCGACGGGCGCGACCACGATCAGATAGAGCGGGCACTGCGCCACCGGACCGGACGGCCGCACCTGGTCGTCGCCACCGTCGAGTCGAAGCGGGGTTGAGATCATGCGTGACACGTTCGTCGCCACCACCACGGACATCCTCGACGAGGACCCGCGTACCGCTCTGGTGATCGCGGACATCTCCGGGGACGCGTTCGCGCCGGTGATCCGGCGGCACCCCGACCGGGCGTTCAACGTCGGCATCCGGGAGCAGCTGATGGCCGGCGTCGGCGGTGGGCTGGCGCTCACCGGGATGCGGCCGTTCCTGCACTCGTACGCGCCGTTCCTGGTGGACCGGGCCTATGAGCAGATCAAGCTGGACTTCGGGCACCAGGACACCGGGGCGGTGCTGGTGAGCATCGGAGCGTCCTACGACGCGGCCGCCGAGGGGTACACCCATCAGTCACCGGGTGACGTGGCACTGCTCGACACGCTGGACGGGTGGACCGTGCACGTGCCGGGGCATCGCGACGAGGTGCCGGAACTGCTGCGGGCGGCGGCGCGGCACGACGGCCGGGTCTATGTGCGGCTGTCGGTGCAGGAGAACCGGCGGGCGTACACCAACGGCAGCGTGCTCAAGCGGGAGGGCGGGCCCCTCGTCGTCGCGGTCGGGCCGATGTTGGATCCGGTGCTGGAGGCCGTCCAAGGGCTGGGCGTGACGGTTTTTTATGTGAACACGCCCCGGCCGCTCGACGCTGATAACCTCAATGCACTGATAAATGATGAAATAGTGGTCGTCGAGCCTTATCTGGCGGGGACGTCGGCCAAAGTCGTCAGCGATGCGCTGCGCGGCCGGCCGCATCGGGCGTTGCACCTCGGGCCGGGCAGCGCCGAGGTCCGGCGGTACGGCAGCTGGCGTGATCACGCCCGGACGCAGGGCCTGGATCCGGCCGGTCTCCGCCACTCCATCACCGAGTTCCTCGGAACCTGAAAGCGACGATTCGGATGCCGGCTGAGGAAAGGCCGGCCACGGAAAGGCCCGCTGAGGAAAGACCGGCCACGGAAAGGCCGGTTGCGGAAAGGCCGCTACGGAAAGGCCGGATGGCGGCCTCAGGCGAGCACAGGCGCGCCCATCGGCGCACGCCGAGCCGGAGCAGCCACCACAGCCGGCCGACCATGAAACACCTGGCGGAGCAGCTCCTCAACCCGCCACACGGTCTCCGTGTCGGCCAGCCGCAGCCGGAACCGCTCCCGCACCCCGTCCACAGCCGTGGCGGCCAGTTCGATGCCCGGCTTGGACAGGTCGAGCCGCCACGTCACGTTGTTCAGATGGCGCAGGTAGGCGTTCAGGTGCAGCCGCTGCCGGTGCAGCGCCCGCGTCTCCTGGGTCACCACGAGACGGCGCTGAGTCAGCAGCAGGTAGTAATCGCCGGAGAGCGGCGCGCCGGGCCGTGCGCACCGGGCCACCATAACGGCGGCGTCATCCTGGTCGACGCACCTGCGGAACATTGTCATGTGCCGATTCGCGGCCGGGCTGGCCGATCCGGCGTCGGCGGCTTGGTGGAACGTACTGGCGAACACGTCCATGTGTTCTTTAACGCCGGATGAACGGATGAGTAGTCGGCGAGCCCCGTTGAATATTGAATTACAGTCGCTCAGCAAATGTGGTGCAGGTCATTCGCAGCGAAGCGCTGACATAGTTGTCGCGTGGAATGGCGCGTCAAACCGGTTCTCCCGGTCACGAAGCTGATGGGTGCGGTCGCCGCACTGGTGCTCGCCGCCGCGTTCGCCGAGGGGGACCCGCTGCGCTGGGTCCTGGCCGGCGCGCTCGCGGTCGGCGCCACCGGCTGGGCACTGCGTGATCTTCTGATTCCGGTCCGCCTGGCGGCGGACACGGACGGCGTCACGGTGGTCACCGGCGTCGCCCGCCGCCGGCATCTGCCCTGGTCGGCGATTGAGAGGGTACGGGTGGACAGCCGCTCCCGCCGAGGCCTGCGCAGCGAGATGCTGGAGATCGACGCGGGTGACGCCCTCTACCTCTACAGCGCGAACGACCTGGGCGCCCTCCCGGAGGACGTGGTGACCCAGCTGGCCGACCTCCGAAGCTGACCGGGGATGCGCCGCTAACCGAGGATGCTCTGGGTCCGCACGACGGCGGCCACCACCAGCACGGCCACCAGGACCGCGCAGCCGATCACCTGTTTCATCGTGCGGTTCGGCTGGTTGGCGTAGACGAGCGCGGCACACGCGAGCGCCCCCGCCACCAGACCGCCCAGGTGCCCGGCGATCGAGATGCCCGGGATGGTGAACGTGAAGATCAGGTTGATCACCAGCAGCGGAACCAGCTGACTGGAGTCCCGGCCGGTCCGCCTGTTGAGCACGATGGCGGCGATGACCAGGCCGAACGTCGCCGTGGACGCGCCCGCCGACGGCTGGTTGGGCGCCTGGAAGAGGTAGGCCGCCACGTTGCCGCCGACACCGGCGATCAGGTAGAGCGCGACGAACCGCGCCGGGCCGAGCTGCGCCTCCAGATAACGGCCGAGCTGCGCCACCAGCATCATGTTGAGCAGCAGGTGGAGCACGCCGTAGTGCAGGAACATGCCGGTGAACAGTCGGTACCACTCGCCGTTGGCGATGCCGTGCAGCTCACCGCTCGGATAGAGCGCGAGGCCGAGCACCTCACCCCAGTCGGTCAGCGAGGTGCCGGAGCCGAGCAGCCCCCAGCTGCCCGAGCCGAAGATCGCCCGGGGGCCGCCGAGGACCGCGGACGCGACCATGACCAGCGAGTTGATCACGATGATCGCGGTCGTCGCGTAACCGAGCTGGCCGGCACGGCTCCCGCCGAAGGCGGTGCGTGCCGGCCGCTGGTTGCGACGTCCCTCTTTGACGCAGTCCGGGCACTGGTGGCCGACGGACGCGTCGTTCATGCAGCTGGTGCAGATCGGACGCTCACACCTGCTGCACGTGATGAGCGTCTCCCGCGACGGATGGCGGTAGCACATCGGAACCGTCGAAGGCGCCTCACTCATGGCACCAAAGGTACCTTGAGCTGTCAGGAACGCTCGATCTCCACACGCTCGATCACGACGTCCTCACGCGGCCGGTCGCCCGGGCCGGTGGGGGTGTTCGCGATCGAGTCCACGACCTTCGCGGACTGCTCGTCGGCGACCTGACCGAAGATCGTGTGCCGGCGGTTCAGGTGCGGGGTCGGGGCGACCGTGATGAAGAACTGCGAGCCGTTCGTGCCCGGGCCGGCGTTCGCCATGGCGAGCAGGTACGGACGGTCGAAGCTGAGCTCCGGGTGGAACTCGTCGCCGAACTGGAAGCCCGGGCCGCCGCGCCCGGTGCCGGTCGGGTCACCCAGCTGGATCATGAAGCCGGCGATGACCCGGTGCGAGATGGTGCCGTCGTAGTACGGGCCGCTGCCCGGCTGACCGGTCCGCGGGTCCTTGTACTCCTTGGTGCCCTCGGCCAGTTCCACGAAGTTGCGGACGGTCGCCGGGGCGTGATCCGGGAAGAGCTGGAGGCGGATCGCACCGTGATTCGTGTGCAGGGTGGCGTAAATGTTCTCGGCCACGGGTACTCCCGTCTGCGGTGATGGGACTGTTCTCGTGCAATTCGGATCCTCCCCCATGTCGTGGATCCGGCGGCGAGGGGGTACCGGAAGAGGCAACATTGCCTGGGACAAGCACTACCCGGGGACCGACACAGGAGGTGGGCACTGGTGTTCGCAACATTGCGTCGTAGGAGCCGGAAGGCACGGATGCGCAACGAGCTCGGCCAGAGCGTGGATCACTTCAAGCGCGCCGCGACGATCGCCGCGCACGAGACGAGCGCGACTGTCGCACCGAAGATCAACGCTGCCAAGGACCGGGTCCAGCCGGCCGCGAGCAAGGCCAAGGACGCCGCGACGGACAGCTGGGACAGCGCTCTGGCCGCGCTGACTCCGCTGGTGGCGGCGGCCACGGACAACGTCCGGCAGGCCGGCAAGACGACGAAGAAGCAGTCCAAGAAGCAGATCAAGGCCCAGCAGAAGCAGGCCGCGAAGCTGCAGAAGAAGGCCGAGAAGGCCACCGGCCGGCAGAAGGGCCGCAAGGGCAAGCTGGCCGGTTACGCGCTGCTCGGCACCGCGGTCGGCCTCGGCGCCGCTTACGTGGCCCGTCGTCGCCGTGAGTCCCAGTGGGACGAGTACGAGCCGGCTGCGACCTCGCGGCCGGTCGGCGCGGACGATGCCGCGTTCGAGCCGGTGGAGCCCGTCGTGTACACCACGGCGACCGGCACCACCACCGCGACTGGTTCCCCCATCGCGAACGGCACCGTCAGCGACCCGACGAAGCAGGACCCCCGGTAACAGCCGTCAGGCTCGGCCGGCCCGGATCGGATCCAGGGCCGGCCCAGCCGGCAGGTAACGGACGAGCCGCTCCGGCACTCGCAGGGGCGGCACTTTCGGATACCCGAGGCGGCCCAGCAACTCCCGGCCGGCCAACTCGAACCGCATCCCGGCGTCGGTGACCAGATGCACCGTGTCACCGGCCGGGGAGACGAGCGCGCCCCGGCCACGGCCCACGTGCACGCGGTCGACAGGCGACGGGCCGGCCGGTCGCACGCCTCTCGGGAACGTCGCGTCAACCCGTACCCCGGCATGTGAATTGTCGCCCGCCAGGGTGACGCACGCGCTTGATGGACCGGCGCTGAGCCGGGGAATTCGCGGCGGGAGACGGTCCGGGGGCAGGCGCCGGGCGGACGCCGGCAGGCTGCGGAACTCCGCGCCGATCGTGACCGCGGAACCCAGCAGACGCGCCTGCACGGGGGTCAGCGGCGCGATGCCGTCCCGCAGCACTACCGCGAACTGATTACCGTCGGTCAGCACCTGGCCGACCGGACGCCCGGCAATCACCGACAGTGCTCCTGTGTCGGAGATCACCGGAGGTGCGATCTCGGGGCCGGGCGGTACGGCGTCGGTCCAGGCCGCCGGGACCGGCCACGGCCGTTCCCCGAACCAGCCCAACGCTCGCTGCGCACGGTCCGGCAGGGCGAAGCGCCGGCCTCCGGCAATCAATTGGGTACGGCCTGAGCCGTCCCGCACCAGCAGACCGTCCGGTTCGCTGCCACCGGTCGGCGGCGAGCCCACCAGCAGCGTCGTCTCCGTTCCGGCCACGCAGACCGACCACTGCCCGGTCAGCAGGTCCGCGGCGGCCGGGAGCGAGTCAGGCGCGCCCGGGATGCCCAGCGGCTCACCCAGCGGCACCTCCGCCAGCTTCTCGGCACGCACGGTCCGCAACCGCGGCCGGTCACCGCGGGTCAGCAGCAGGCCCGAGGTGTAGTTGAGCACCGGATGCAGGCGGCCGTCGGCGGGCAGGAAGACATATCGCGCGCCGGTGACCCGCTCCTGCAGGATCGCGTCCGGATCGGTCGCATCCGTCCAGGCGTTGCCGGTGAACAGCCCGTACGCCGCGGTGGCGCCCAGCGCGAGGGCAGCGACGAGCACGCCGGCCAGGGCGGTCAGAGTGCCCCGGCGCAGCGGCGGGCGCGGCGGGTCCGGATCGTGCGTGACCACCGCGGCGACCACCCGTTGCACGGCGAACCGATGCGAGTCCAGCTCATGCACCCATCGATTATCGCCGGGCCCCGCTGTTCCGGAAGCTCTAGAGCCAGCCGTTGCGGCGGAACGCGCGGTAGAGCAGCACGGTGATCACCGAAAGGATCGCGACCAGGCCGGGGTAGCCGTACTTCCAGCCCAGCTCCGGCATGTACTCGAAGTTCATGCCGTAGATGCCGGCGAACGCGGTCCAGACCGTGGCGATACCGGCCCACGCCGCGATCTTGCGCATGTCGTTGTTCTGGTCGACCGTCACCTGGGCGAGCCGTGCCTGCAGGATCGAGTTGAGCAGGTCGTCATAGGAGGACACCTGCTCGACCGTGCGGGTCAGGTGGTCCTGGACGTCCCGGAAGTACCGGCGGATCTCCTTCGGCACGACGCCGTGGCTCGCGGTGATCGCGGAGAGCGGGCGCTGCAGCGGCACCACCGCACGACGGAACTCCACGAGTTCCCGCTTCAGCTGGTAGATCTGCTGGATCGGGGCGGTCCGCTCGCGGGAGAAGACACCCTCCTCGATGATGTCCAGGTCGGCTTCCACCTGGTCGGCGACCTCGAGGTAGTTGTCGACCACGCGGTCGGTCACCGCGTACGCCACCGCCCAGGGGCCCTGCTCCAGCAGGGCGGCGCGCTGGGCCTCCAGGTCGGCCCGGACCGGCGCCATCTCGGACGCGTCGCCGTGCCGCACGGTGATCACGAAGCGATCGCCGATGAAGACCATCATCTGGCCGGTCTCGACCACCTGCGAGCTCTCGGTGAGCTCCTGGTGCGGCACGTAACGGGCGGTCCGCAGCACCAGGAAGTGCACCGCGCCGAACTGCTCCAGCTTGGGCCGCTGCTCCGCCTTGACCGCGTCCTCCACGGCCAGCTCGTGCAGCCCGTACGTCCGGGCGATCGCCGCCATCTCCTGCTCGGACGGCTGATGCAGGCCCAGCCAGACGAAACCGTCGCGCCGGGACGCCTCGATCAGCGCCTGGTCCGGGGTGAACTCACCCGGCAGACGCGTGCCGCTCACGTAGACGCCGCAGTCCACCACCGCGGTGTGCGAGCCCCGCCGGGCGGCGTGATCGGCGTGATCCCCGTTGTTGACGAACGGGTTGATCGCCCGCATCCGGTCGGCCCACAGCTTGCCGAGAGGCCGGCCACGAGTCCAAGCACCAGTTTCCCGCTCGGTCATACCAACCTCCCCCGGAGCGCCAAACCCATGGAGGCTACCTGGTGAGTTTCGCGCCGGTCCGTCAACTGCACGGACCGGCGCGGTGACCTCAGCCTCGTACCTCTTCGATCGCCTCGGCGATCCGCCGGACACCCTCGTCGATCTGGTCGACGGTGACCGCGGAGTACGCCAGGCGCAGCGAGTGCTTGCCGCCCTCGAGCAGGAAGTCACTGCCCTTGACGACCGCGACGCCCTTCTTCATGGCCGCCGGGAAGAGCTTGTCCACGTCGACGTCGGAGGGCAGGTCGACCCAGAGGAAGTAACCGCCGTCCGGCTCGGTGAACGTCGCGCCCGGGATGTGCTTGCGGATCGACTCGGCCAGGACCTTGGCCCGCTCGCCGAGCGCGGCGCTGACCGTGCGCACCGACTTCTCGATGTCACCGGAGACGCAGAACTGGTGCACGATCGCCTCGGAGACCATGCCCGGGGAGATGTAGAGGTTCGTCGCCTTCTTCGCGATCGCGTCGATCAGCGCGGCCGGGCCGACGAGGTAACCCACCCGGACGCCGGGGCAGACCGTCTTGGTGAAGCTGGAGGCGTGCACGACGGTGTTGTCGCTGTCCATGGAGAGCATCGACGGGAGCGGCTCGCCGCGGAACCGGATGTCCACGTACGGGTCGTCCTCGAAGATGATGAACTCGTACTGAGCGGCGAGGGCGAGCAGCGCCTGCCGCTTCTCCAGCGACAGCGTGAGGCCGGCCGGGTTCTGGTAGTTCGGGATGATGTGTGCCAGCTTCGGGCGGACACCGGACTCGAGCAGACCGCGCAGCTCGTCGATGTCGATGCCGTCCTCCCGCAGCGTCACCTGGTGCACCTTGGCGCCGAGGTTCTGCAGGTTGAGCAGGGTCCGGTCGTAGGTCGGCTTCTCCACGACCACGTCGTCGCCGGGCTGCACCAGGTGGCCGAAGAGGAACGCGTCCGCCTGCAGCGAGCCGTTCGTCACGATGACCTGGTCCGGCGAGACGTTGTGCTTGTCGGCGATCCACTTCCGCAGCGGGAGGTAACCGACGGACGTGCCGTAGGCGGTCACCCCGGCCGGGTCGGCGTCGAAAGCACGGGTGGCGGCGGCCTTCAGGCCCTCCACGTCGACGATGTCCAGCGACGGAGCGCCACGGGCAAAGGAGATCAGCTGCTCAGCGGTCATGACCCCCAGCTTAGAAGCTGGGTCTATACCATTTTCTGGGTGGTCCTTGCGAGTGCGGCTATCCTCGCTGGGCACCTTCATACCTTTATTTGGAAGGAACCACCCCATGATCGGTTTGGTACTCGCCGCCGGCGCTGGGCGCAGGCTGCGCCCGTACACGGACACGCTGCCGAAGGCGCTGGTCCCGGTTGACGGGGAAACCACGATCATGGACATCTCGCTGCGCAACCTGGCGGCGGCGGGGCTGACCGATGTGACGATCGTGGTCGGCTACCGCGCCGAGGCGGTCGAGGCGCGTGTCGAGGGCTTCCAGCAGAAGTACGGCGTCAAGATCTCCCTGGTCCACAACGACAAGGCCGAGGAGTGGAACAACGCCTACTCCCTGTGGCTGGCCCGGGACCACTTCGCCCAGGGCGCGCTCATGGTGAACGGTGACACCGTCCACCCGGTGAGCGTGGAGCACACGCTGCTCGCGAACCGCGGCCCGAGCATCCTTCTCGCTGTTGACACGGTGAAGAAGCTGGCCGACGAGGAGATGAAGACCGTCTTCAATGAAGATGGACAGCTCACCAAGATTACGAAGCTGATGGAGCCGTCCGAGGCCTACGGCGAATACATCGGCGCCAACATCATCGAGGCGTCCGCGGCCGGCAAGCTGGCCGACGCGCTCAAGGCCACCTGGGAGGCCAACCCCGACCAGTACTACGAGGACGGCTTCCAGGTCTACGCCGACCGTGGCGGCGAGGTCCGTGCCGCGTCGATCGGCGACCTGCCCTGGGTCGAGGTCGACAACCACGACGACCTCGCGAAGGCGCGGGACATCGCATGCCGCTACTAGCCCGTAGCGTCCAGACCCCGCTGCACATCGAGGTGCGGCGGGGCGCGGTCGCGGACCTCGGCAAGATTCTTGCCGATGGCCGCATCTCCTCCGGCGGTGACGTCGCGGTGGTGGTCGGCCCGGGCATCGGCGAGCAGATCGTCGACCTGCTGCGCCCGTCGCTGGCCTCGGCCGGCATCTACGTGACGAGTGGCGGCACGCTCGACGCCGCGCTCGAGCTCGCCGACAAGCTGCGCTCCGGCAACTACGACGCGGTCGTCGGCATCGGCGGCGGCAAGACCGTCGACACCGCGAAGTACGCGGCGAGCCGCTGGGGCCTGCCGATGGTGTCGGTGGCGACGAGTCTCGCCAACGACGGCATCGCCTCGCCGGTCGCCAGCCTGGTCAACGACGGCATCAAGGGGTCGTACGGGGTGCACATCCCGTTCGGCGTGATCGTCGACCTGGACTTCGTGGAGAACGGGCCGGACCTGGTCAACCGGGCCGGCATCGGTGACGTGATCAGCAACATCAGCGCGCTCGCCGACTGGGAGCTGGGTCGCCAGGTCCGCGGCGAGCCGGTCGACGGCATCGCCGCCTCGCTCTCCCGGATGGGCGCCGAGGCGATCCTCAACATGCCCGGCGACATGGCTGACGACGCGTTCGTCACGGTGCTGGCCGAGGCGCTGATCTCCAGCGGTCTGGCGATGGCGGTCAGCGGCAGCAGCCGGCCGTGCAGCGGGGGCTGTCACGAGATCATCCACGCCACCGACTCGCTCTTCCCGGACACCGCCTCGCACGGCGAGCTGGCCGGCTTGGGTGCGCTGTTCTGCACGTTCCTGCGCGGGGACGAGCGGCGGTTCGCCCAGATGGCCGACTGCCTGGAACGCCACCAGCTGCCGCGCACCCCGTCCGACGTCGGGCTGAACGCCGACCAATTCGTCAAGGTGATCGAGTTCGCGCCGCGAACCCGTCCGGACCGATACACGATCCTGGAGCACCTCGCGATGACTCCCGAGGAGATCCACCGGAAGCTGGCTGAATATGACGACGCCGTCGCGGCCCGCTGAGGCCCCGCCGACCGCCGCCGACTACTACGCCGCGAACCGGGGCGGCGGCCTCTTCAGCGAGGCGGTCAGTCAGCGGATCGGCGCGCAGATCGCGGTGCGGGCGCACCGGCACCACCTGTCGCCGACCGTCCTGACCGTGTTCAACCTCGGCCTGGGCTGCCTCATCTCGTTCGCGGTGATCGTGGCGGCCGGGCCGGTGGCGGACGGCTTCCCGGCGGCGCCGGTCGGCCTGCTCGCGCTGATCGGCTGGCAGCTGGCGTACGCGTTCGACTGCTCCGACGGCCAGCTGGCCCGGGTGACCGGCCAGTCCAGCCCGGCCGGCGCCCGCCTCGACGTGCTCTGCGACGTCGCGGTGCAGTCGTCGCTCGTGGCGGCGCTGGCCGCGACGGCGAAGGCGCAGGAGCCGGAGACGCCGGCGTGGCTGCTCGCCGCGTTCGCCGCCACCTGGATGGTCAACCTGGTCACCTCGGTGATGCAGACCAGCGACAAGGCGACGAGCATGGTGACCAGCCAGTCGCTGCCGGTCCGGGCGGTCAAGCTGATCCGCGACTACGGCGCGGTGGTGACGCTGGCCGGCGTCGTGCTGACCGTGGCGCCACAGTGGACCGTGTGGTTCGTGGCGCTGTTCACCCTGATCAACGGCGGGTTCCTGGCCGCGAGCATCGCGTTCACCGGCCGGGCGGCGCTGCGCGGCTGAGACTGCTCAGACCCGTACCGGAATAGCGCTGGACGAGCCGAGCACCTGACCGGTCTCGTCCAGCGCCTCCGCCACCACGTACTCCGGAATCCCGGCCACCGGGAACGACGTCTCGAAACCGGCCCGATCCGCCTCCGCCGACGCGGCCAGCCTCCCCGGCTGCCCGCCGGCCCGCGCCCGCCACCGCCGTACCCCGGTGTGCCCGTTCCAGCTCGCGCTGACGATCGTGTTGCCACCCTCGACCCGCAGACCCAGCGCCGGCTGATCCTGCGCGGCCGCGGCCCACCGTGCCTTGTACGCCCGATACGACTGGTTGTCGCCCGGAAGGTGCCCGGCCAGCCGCACCCGGCCGTCCGCGTCGTGCTCGGTGAAGTGCGGCTGCTGCCCCCACCCCACGAACGACCCGCCGTCGGCGAGTTCCCGGAAGTTGCCCTGCGTCGGTGCGGAGATCCGGTCCGGGTGCACGTACTCAGCCACGAACGTGACGGCTTCGGCCTTCTCGTCGACCCGGAACACCAGGCCGCGCGAGTACTCCTTCTCGACGGTGATCCCGGCGCCGTTGTCGAAGACGCTGTAGCTGCCGTCCCGCCGCCGCTGGAAGTCGTGCTGCCAGGAGAACGCCGACCTCTCGTCGACCTGGAAGCCGGACTTCTTGCCGCCGATCCGCCAGAGCACCTCGCCGGTGCGCCGGTGCACCTTGTAGACCGCCCAGGTGTGCCGCGCGGAGAGGAGCAGGTGCCCGTCGGCGTCCAGGCTGACCGAGTTCGGATGCAGGTAGTCGTAGGGGAGGTGGGACGAGTCGCCCTGGGGCAGCGGGGCATACGACTCGGCGACGCCGATGTGATCCCTGGCACGCCACTCGAAGACCTTCCGGCCGGTCGCCACGTCGACCTCCTGGAGCACGCCGTCGTGCAGCACCCCGTCGGCCGGTCCGCCGAGCGCCGTCAGGTCGTACGCCACCGGGTCGTACACCCAGAACAGCGCCGTCCCGCGGTCGGTGAGCACCAGATCGTGCTGGTCGGCCTGCTCGGTGCCGGTCGCCCTGATCCGGGTGATCTCCCGGTACGCCTGATCGGCGACGACGAACTCGCCCTGGCCGACGCCCTGCCCGCCGGTGCCGCCGATCGTCCCCTCCCACCAGGTCAGCACGGGCTTGCCCCGGTAGGTCTGCGGCTTGAAGTCGATCGCCACGGTCGCCGGGTCGGGCACCTTCCGGAACCAGACCGGCGAGCCCTGCTCGTCGACGATCAGCGGCCCGCGCAGCGCGGACCCGGCGAACGGGGTCAGGAAGACGAACTCACCGGACGGCTTCGACGCCGGCGTGGTGATCGTGACGTCGGGGAGGGCGTCGAGGTCGGGGCGGGAGCGATACTGGGCCGCCGGCGCCGCGGGCGCCGGCGATGTGCCCGGCTGCGCCGTCGTGGCGGGCGCGGACGACCGGCCGGCGAGGTAGCCACCTCCACCGGCCGCCACCGCTGCAGCCGCCGAGCCCAGGATCAGAGTGCGCCGAGAAATGGTCACGCCGGAGGCGGTTCCCGGCCGGACCGAAGATCTACCTCAATGAACCCTGTGAATTCATGTCCGCGTAGATCTCGATGAGCCGCTTGGTGAGCACGTCGGGGTGGAAGTGCCGCAGGTACCGCTCGCGAGCGGCGACGGCAGCCGCCGGTGCCCCGGCCCGGGCCGCCGGGAGCACGGCGGCCAGCGCGGCCGGGTCCGGCTCGGCGAGCCAACCGGCGGATCCGGCGCCCTCACCCACCATGTACGGGATGCCGCCGACCGCGGTCCCGAGCACCGCCCGGCCCGACGACATCGCCTCCAGGATCACCGTCGGCAGCACGTCCTCCCAGGTGGGCGCCGCGATCACCACGGCCGAGACGGTGCGGGCCGCGATCATCCCGGCCCGGTCGAGCGGTCCCAGGTAGAGCACGTCCGACCGCTCGGCGGCAGCCTGCTCGGCGAGCGGCCGCAACTCGCCGTCCCCGGCGATCCGCAGCACCCCGAGGGACCCGTCCGGGTGCCGTCGCCAGGCGTCCAGCAGCAGCCCGAGGCCCTTCTCGGGGGAGAGCCGGGCGCCGTAGAGGAATCCGTCACCGAGCGGCGCGGGCGTACCCGGGTCCGGCAGCCCGTTCGGCTTGATCACGATGCGCTCGGGCGCCACCCCGTAGTCGACCAGGTGCGCGGCGATCTTGTCGGTGAGCGCGATGTACCGGTCCACCGAGTGCCACGTCGGCCGATGCACCGCCAGGGTGGTCGCCATGATCGCGCTCTGCGCGGCGGATCCGCGGTAGCAGCGGTGCTTGATCGCCGGCCAGCCGAGCAGCTTGCCCCGGCAGTCCTGGCAGTTGTGGCCGTCCCGGAAGTAGAGGCCGGAGGAGCAGACCTGCCGATAGTTGTGCACGGTCTGTACGACCGGCACGTTGTGGGCGTGCGCCGTCCGGATCACCCAGGGCGAGAGCAGCGGGTAGGGGTTGTGCAGGTGCAGCACATCCGGTTTTTCGGATTTCAGTAAAGATGCGAGATCTTTCTGCGCGGAAACCCCATATATTGGATAAATCGGTAGTAGCGCCTTCTGAGCGCCCGGCATCTTCCCGATCGAGTCCGAACTCCGCTGAAACGGCACCACGTCAATGCCGGCCTCCCGCAGCTGGCCGATCTCCGTGTCCACGATGACGTTCTCACCGGACGGGATCGCCTCGCGGTACCGGTTGTGCGCTACCACCACCTTCATGGCGCGAAACGCTACCGTGAGACTGTGCCCGAACTCCCCGAGGTCGAGGCGCTCGCGGCATACCTGCGTGAGCGCGCCGTCGGCCACACCGTGGACCGTTTCGAAGTCGCCTCGTTCAGCGCGCTGAAGACGTACGATCCAGCGCCCTCCGCCGTGAAAGACCTGCCGATCACGAGCGCCGGCCGGCACGGCAAGTTCCTCGACGTCGGCATCGGTCCGGAGATCCATCTCGTCGTGCACCTGGCCCGCGCCGGCTGGCTGCACTACCGGGACTCCTTCAAGTCCCCGGCCCCGCTGAAACCGGGCAGCGGCCCGATCGCGATCCGGGTCCGGCTGGACGACGGCTCGGGGTTCGACCTGACCGAGGCCGGCACCCAGAAATCACTCGCGGCATATCTGGTCCGCGACCCGTCCGAGGTCCCCGGCGTGGCGAGGCTGGGCCCGGACGCGCTGGCTGTCTCGCGCGACGAGTTCGCCGACCGGCTCCGCGCTCAGAACGGCCAGATCAAAGGCGTGCTGACCAGCCAGGAGGTGCTGGCCGGAATCGGCAACGCCTACTCGGACGAGATCCTGCACGCGGCTAAAATGTCACCTTTTGCCCTCACCGGGAAGCTCACCGACGACCAGATCACCTCGTTGTACGAAGCGATGCGTGAGGTGGAGACCGACGCGGTCGAGCGCTCGGTCGGGCAGAAAGCGGCCGAGCTCAAGGGGGAGAAACGCGCCGGGATGCGGGTGCACGCCCGTACCGGCCTGCCCTGCCCGGCCTGCGGCGACACGGTGCGTGAGGTGTCGTTCGCGGACAAGAGCCTGCAGTACTGCCCGACGTGCCAGACCGGCGGCAAACCTCTCGCGGATCGCCGCATGTCCAAGCTGATGCGGTGAAACTGCCACCACTTGGTCACGGAGGGTGCATACCGCGATTGCTGCCACAACGTCACCTTCTCTCCGGCCGATCCATCGGTATAGTGGCCCGGTCCCTGGCAACCGTTATGACGCGAACGGGTATCGGCGGACCCGCCGACGATCCAAAGGTCGTGGCGGTGCGTAATCTTTTTCCGGATGCGGGAGGACGTAGGCGAAGTGACGACTAGCCTGCATCGCCCAACAACCGACAGCAGCCGGAGCCAGCCCGTGGGGTACGACAGCTTCGAGTGGCAGCAACAGCCGCCGCCGAGCAACGGCGTACCCCGATCCGCGTGGACCCGGCAGAAACGCCGCCTGTCCCGCTGGCACCGGCCCTACACCGCCGCCCTGATCCTCCTCGACCTGATCTCCACGCTGGTGGCGAGCTACATCGCCGACGCGTTCCTGGAGAAGTCGAAGAGCGGTTTCATCAACCGCTCCTGGGGACTCTTCGACGGCATCGAGCTGTTCAACTTCTTCGCGTACGTGGTGCTGCCCCTCGGCTGGCTCCTCCTGCTCTGGATCAACGGCACCTACGACCGGCGCTACCTCGGTCTGGGCAGTGAAGAGTTCAAGCGGGTCGTCCGCACCTCGGTCACGGTCGTGGCCAGCGTGTCCCTGCTCGCGTTCGCCACCAAGACCGACCTGTCGCGTGGCACGGTCGCCACGGTGTCGCTGAGCGCGCTCGTCTTCATCCTGCTGTCCCGCGTCGGCGCCCGGCAGTTCCTGCACTTCGCCCGCCGCAGCACCGGCCACGGCGCGCATCGGATGATCCTGGTCGGCACGCTGCCGGAGGCGCTCGAGGTCTACACGGCCGTCACGCGCAGCCCGGCCGCCGGCCTGATCCCGGTCGCCATCCACCTGACCGATGGGTACGCGGCGGCCCGCGGCATCGAGACCCCCGTCCCGGTCTACGCCGGTCGTGACGTGCTGTCGCTGGTCCGCGAGGTCGGCGCCGACACGATCGCGGTCTGCGGCTCGGCCAGCGCCGAGCCCGGCGAGCTGCGCCGTCTGGCCTGGCAGCTGGAGGGCACCGGCGTCGACCTGGTGGTCGCCCCGCAGCTCACCGACATCGCCGGCCCCCGCGTGCACATCCGCCCGATCGAGGGCCTGCCGCTGCTGCACGTCGAGGAGCCGACCCTCTCCGGCCCCGGCTGGCTGATCAAGAACCTGATGGACAGGTCCGCCGCCGCCCTCGGCCTGCTGCTGATCAGCCCGATCCTGGCGATCATCGCGATCGGCATCCGCCTCTCCGACCCCGGCCCGGTCTTCTTCCGGCAGACCCGGGTCGGCCACGACGGCCGTACCTTCCGGGTCTGGAAGTTCCGGACGATGTATGTCGACGCCGAGGAGCGCAAGGCCACCCTCGAAGAGCTCAACGAGTCCGACGGCATGCTCTTCAAGATGAAGCACGACCCTCGCATCTTCGCGTTCGGTCAGAAACTGCGCGCCACCTCACTCGACGAGCTCCCTCAGCTGATCAACGTCCTGAAGGGCGAGATGTCCCTGGTCGGCCCCCGCCCGCTCCCCGCGGACGACGGCGACTACCTGGGCGACGTCCGCCGCCGCCTCCTGGTCCGCCCCGGCATCACCGGCCTCTGGCAGGTCTCCGGCCGCTCCGACCTGAGCTGGGACGAGGCGGTTCGGCTGGACCTGTACTACGTGGACAACTGGTCCCTGACCTACGACCTGAGCATCCTCTGGCGCACCATCTTCGTGGTCCTGAAGCGCAAGGGCGCCTACTGACCCCCACCAAAGCCGCAGCGGCGCGGGTGGGGCATGGTGTTTGAGCGCTGGACGCGCCAGTATCTGACCCGTGGCGGGACAGGTCGGAAGTGTGGTCTCGGTCCTTGCCGTGCTCATCGCGCTTGCTGCCGCCGTCGCCGGCGCCCTGCGGCTGCGTGCCCGGCGGAGTATCGCCACCGCCATGCAGCGCGCCACCTACGACGTCCTGCACACCGCTGCCCTCGCCGCCGAGCCGCTGCGGGCCGGGCTCACCCCCGCGAGTGCCGGGAAGGCGGTCCGCCACCTGCGCACGCTCGTCGGCGCGGTGGGGATGGCGATCACTGACGGACAACAATGCCTGGGCTACGACGGCCGGGGATCGCACCACGAGGAACAGCTGACGGCCGCCGCCCGCCGAGCCACCGGGACGCAGCGATCCGTCGTACTCAATGGGTCTGATCTGCCGTGTGATCGGGTGGACTGTGTGGTGCGCGGGGCGGTGATCGCGCCGCTGGCCGGGCCCGACGGGACCGCGGAGGCCGCGCTGGTGGCGGTGGCCGACGATCAGCCGGCGCCGGGGCTGGTGCAGGCGACGCTGGAGGCCGCGCGGTGGGCCGGTTCACAGCTGGCGCTCGCGGAGCTGGAGTCGTCGCGGGAGCGGCTGGCGCGGGCCGAGGTCCGGGCCCTGCGCGCGCAGATCAGCCCGCATTTCATCTACAACGCGCTGACCGCGATCGCCTCGTTCGTGCGCACCGACCCGGAGCGGGCGCGCGAGCTGATCCTGGAGTTCGCCGAGTTCACCAGGTACTCGTTCCGCGCGCACGGCGAGTTCACGACGCTGGCCGAGGAGCTGCGGTCGATCGACAGGTACCTGACGATCGAGCGGGCCCGGTTCGGTGACCGGCTGCAGGTGCGGCTGCAGATCGCGCCGGAGGTGTTGCCGGTCGGCCTGCCGTTCCTCTGCCTGCAGCCGCTGGTGGAGAACGCTGTACGGCACGGACTGTCCCGCAAGCCGGGCGTCGGTATGGTGAGCATCGAAGCTCGTGACGCCGGCGCGGAGTGCCACATCACGGTGGAGGACGACGGCGTCGGCATGGACCCGGCGGTTTTCACGGAGCGGCACTTCCCCCACAGAAACGAGGAAGAGGACGGCCAGCACGTCGGTCTGGTGAATGTGGACGAGCGGCTGCGATCGGTGTTCGGCGACCACAACGGCCTGGTGGTGGAGACCGCTCCGGGCGCGGGTACGAGAGTGAGCATGCGGGTGCCGAAGTTCCATCCCGAGGTCAGGGCATGAGCCTCGTGGTCCTGGCCGTCGACGACGAGCCCCCGGCGCTGGACGAGCTGGCGTACCTGTTGAACGCGGACGGCCGGGTGGCGCACGTGCACCGCGCGGGCGACGCGACCGAGGCGTTGCGGGTGCTGCGGGACACCGAGGTGGACGCGGTGTTCCTGGACATCCGGATGCCCGGCCTGGACGGTATGGAGCTGGCCCGGATCCTGCGCCGGTTCGCGCAGCCACCGGCGATCGTCTTCGTGACCGCCTACGACGACGGCGCGGTCGACGCGTTCGATCTGGGTGTCACCGACTATGTGCGTAAGCCGGTGCGTGCCGAGCGTCTGGCCGAGTCGCTGCGCCGGGTGGCCGGTCTGCGGGCGACCACGGCGCCGCCGCTGCCTCCGGACGAGCCGGCGATTCCGGTCGAGCTGGCCGGCACCACGCGGATGCTGCCCCGGTCGGCGGTGCGGTGGGTGGAGGCGCAGGGTGACTACGCCCGGCTGCACACCGGAGAGACATCCCATTTGGTACGGGTATCGCTGGCCACCCTGGCCGAGCGGTGGGCGAATGCCGGTTTTGTCCGCATCCATCGCTCCTACCTGGTTCAACTCCGGCTGGTCACCGAGCTTCGCCTCACCAATTCCGGATATGTCGTGTCCGTCTACGGCGTCGAACTCCCGGTCAGCCGCCGCCACACCCGCGAGCTGAAGGACCGGCTGATCCGCGCCGCGAAACACGACTGGACCCGCTAATCCACACGGTTGTCCACAGCCTCACAGCTTTTCCCACAGGGTTATCCACAGGCTGAAGCCGGTTTTCTTAAGTCTCGGATCGTCTCCACAGATCGTTCACAAGTCCACCGCGCCCTCTCCCCGGCAGGCCAATAAGCTGCTGATTCCACGTACCGAGGAGGTGTGCAGCAGGTGGAGACGACCGAACGACGGGTTCTCGTGGTCGAGGACGAACGGGCGATCGCGGACGCCGTCGCGGCCCGGCTGCGCGCCGAGGGCTTCGCCGTGCAGATCGCCGGCGACGGCCCGTCCGCGGTCGAGGCGGCCCGCACGACCCGGCCCGACGTCGTGGTGCTGGACGTGATGCTGCCCGGCTTCGACGGCCTCGAGGTGTGCCGCCGGATCCAGGCGGAACGGCCGGTGCCGGTGCTCATGCTCACCGCCCGCGGCGACGAGACGGATCTGCTGGTCGGCCTCGCGGTCGGCGCGGACGACTACATGGCGAAGCCCTTCTCGATGCGCGAGCTGGCCGCCCGGGTGCACGCCCTGCTCCGCCGCGCCGAGAAGATCACCGCGGCGCACGAGAGCACGATCCGGCTCGGCGACCTGGAGATCAATCGGGCCGAGCGGCGAGTGCTGCGGGCCGGCGTCGAGGCGCATCTCACGCCGACCGAGTTCGACCTGCTCGTGCACCTGGCCGGGCGCCCGCGCACGGTGCTGCCCCGGGAGCGGCTGCTCGCCGAGGTGTGGGGCTGGGCGGACGCATCGGGCACCCGCACGGTGGACAGCCACATCAAGGCTCTGCGGCGCAAGCTCGGCGCGGACCTGATCCGCACGGTGCACGGCGTGGGGTACGCGCTGGAGGTGGACCGATGACCGTCCACAGTGCCGTGATTCGCCTGCTCAGCTGGTTGCCGACCCCGCTCGACCCGGTGCGCTCGATCAAGGCGAAGCTCTCCCTGGCGCTCGGTTTCGCCGGCGGGGCGGGCCTGCTGGTCTTCCTCTGGAGCATCGACTTCTACCGGGTGGACCTGCTCTGGATCGCGATCGCCGCCGCGCTCGGCCTGGTGACGCTGCAGGTGATGGCGCACGGCGCGACGGTTCCGCTGCGCGAGATGACGGTGGCCGCCCGCGCGATGGCCCGCGGCGACTACACCCGCCGGATCCGGACCCGCTCGCGGGACGAGGTGGGCGAGCTGGCTTCGGCGTTCAACCAGATGGCCGCCGACCTGGCGGCCGCGGACCAGCAGCGGCGCGAGCTGATCGCGAACGTCTCGCACGAGTTGCGTACGCCGATCACCGCGCTCCAGGGTCTGCTGGAGAACATCGTCGACGGTGTCGCCGAGCCGGAGCCCGCCGCGATGAGCACCGCCCTGGCACAGACGCAACGGCTCAGCCGCCTGGTCACCGACCTGCTCGACCTGTCCCGGCTGGACGCCGGAGTGGTTCCGCTGCGCCAGGACGTCATCGACGTGCCGGAGTTCCTGGACGACGCGGTGCGCGAGGCCGCCATGAACGCCGGCCCGGACGTGCGGTTCGCGGTGTCCGCCCCCGGCATGGTCATCTCCGGCGACCGCGAGCGCCTGCACCAGGTCCTCGCGAACCTGCTGGACAACGCGGCCCGGCACAGCCCGCCCGGTGGCACCGTCACGGTCCGCGCCGAACGCCGCGACGAGCATCTGCTGCTCGCCGTGGTGGATCAGGGCGTGGGCATCCCGGCCGCGGAACGGGAGCGGGTCTTCGAACGCTTCACCCGCGGCGAGCGGGCCGCCGGCGGGGGCACCGGTCTCGGCCTGGCGATCGCCCGCTGGGTGGTGCAGATGCACCGGGGTTCCATCGCGGTGGTCGAACCGGACGGCGACCGCGGCTGCCACATTCAGGTACGGCTCCCGCTGCACCCGTGCTCTTGACATTTCGTCCGGGCGGGACAGACTGCCGGACATGGCCGCCGATCAGCCCTCGTCCGCGCGTACCCGGGTGGTGCTGGCCGAGGCAGCGGCCCGGCGGGCCGCCACCGACCGGACCGGCATCGACCTCACCGAGCAGACCCCGGTCGGTGAGGCGCTGGTCAAGGGCCTGGTCCGGGCCCAGCTGGCGCTCGCGCTGCGGCTCTCGCTGGTGGTGCTGACCGGCCTCGGGACGCTGCCCCTGCTCTTCGTGGCGGCACCCGGCGTCGGTGAGTTCCGGGTGGCCGGGGTGCCGCTGCCGTGGCTGCTGCTCGGGCTGCTGTCGTTCCCGTTCCTGGTCGGGATCGGCGCGCTCTACGTGCGCTGGGCCGAGCGGAACGAGCAGGACTTCGCGTCGGTGATCCGGCGGCCGGAGCGGTGAACCCGTACCTCGGTCCCGGTCTGATCGTGGTCGTGCTGCTGACCGTGGCGATCGGCGCGTACGGCCTGCGTTTCGCCCGCACCACCTCGGACTTCCTGGTGGCGTCCCGTTCGGTGAGCCCGACCTGGAACGCGGCGGCGATCAGCGGCGAATACCTGTCGGCCGCGTCGTTCCTGGGCGTCGCCGGGCTGATCCTCTGCTACGGCGTCGACATGCTCTGGTACCCGGTGGGTTTCGCCGCCGGGTACCTCGCGCTGCTGCTCTTCGTGGCGGCGCCGCTGCGCCGGTCGGGGGCGTTCACCCTGCCGGACTTCTGCGAAGTGCGGCTGCGGTCCCGGCCACTGCGCCGGCTGGCGACCGGGTTCGTGCTCTTCATCGGCTGCCTCTACCTGCTGCCGCAGTTGCAGGGCGCCGGCCTCACGTTCGCCACGATCACCGGCGGTTCGTACGCCTGGGGCGCTCTGCTGGTCGGCGTCGTGGTGACCGCGAACGTGGCGTTCGGCGGGATGCGGGCGATCACCTTCGTGCAGGCCTTCCAGTACTGGCTGAAGCTGACGGCGCTGGCCGTACCCATGATCTTCCTGATTCTGCAGTGGCAGTCCGACGGGCGCCCGGCCGCGACGCCGCCGGAAGGCGCGGTCTTCCCGGTCGCCACCACCGTGGTGATCGAGCAGGACGCGGTCCTCGACGGGATCACCGTGGTCCGGGCCGGCGAGACGCTGCAGTTCGCGGCCGGTGACCCGGTTCCCCGGGTCAGCACCGTGGATGCCGGGTTCGGCGCGGACTGGCTGCTGCCCAGCGGCGACCGTGAGCTGTTCGCGACGTATTCACTGATTCTCGCGACGTTCCTGGGCACGATGGGCCTGCCGCACGTGCTCGTCCGCTTCTACACGAACCCGGACGGCGCCTCGGCCCGCCGCACCACGCTCGTGGTGCTCGCCATGGTGGGCCTCTTCTATCTGCTGCCCACCCTGTACGGGGTGCTCGGCCGGATCTACACCCCGCAGCTGCTGATGACCGGCCGCACCGACGCGGTGGTGCTGCTCCTGCCGGAGGCTGCGCTCGGTGGCGGCCACCTGGGCCGGCTGCTCGGCGCGCTCGTCGCGGCGGGTGCGCTCGCGGCGTTCCTCTCCACCTCGTCCGGCCTGCTCACCAGCGTGGCCGGGGTGATCTTCACGGATGTCCTGCGGGCCGGCCGCAGCGGTTCGATCCGCGAGTTCCGGCTGGCCACGGTGCTGGCCGCGGGGGTGCCGACGCTGTTCGCCCTCTTCGTGTCCGACATGGACGTCTCCGAGGTGGTGGGCCTGGCGTTCGCGGTGGCGGCGTCCAGTTTCTGCCCGTTGCTGGTGCTCGGCATCTGGTGGCGCGGTCTGACCGATGTCGGCGCGATCGCCGGAATCGTCGCCGGCGGGGGTGCCGCGGTGGTCGCGGTGCTGGTCACCGTGCTCGGCCCGCCGTTGCACGGATGGGTCGCCGCGTTCATCGAGCAGCCAGCCGCGTGGACCGTTCCGCTCGCCTTCCTGGTGATGGTCGGTGGCTCGTTGCTGACCGGTCGGCGGGCACCGGCCGACGTCGGGGCCACCATGCTCCGGCTGCACGCTCCGGAGTCCCTGCGGGTGTGACCGGTTCCGCGGAGGCGCTTCGGACCGATACGTTCGCTTCATGACCATCCCGGCACAACGCACCCCGGACGCGATGCCCGCGATGTCGCTTCGTGGTCTCGTGAAGCGTTTCGACACCCGGCTGGCCGTCTCCGGAGTGACCCTGGACGTGCCGGCGGGTTCGTTCTTCGGCCTGCTCGGCCCTAACGGGGCCGGCAAGACCACGACCCTCTCGATGGCGGTGGGTCTGTTGCGGCCCGACGCGGGCCAGGCCGTCCTGCGAGGGTACGACGTCTGGCAGTCACCACATGACGCGAAAGCCCTGGTCGGCGTCCTCCCCGACGGTGTGCGGATGTTCGACAGGCTGAGCGGCCCGGAGCTGCTCGCCTACCACGGCCTGCTCCGCGGGATGCCCGCCGACGTGGTCGACCAGCGCGCCCGTGACCTGCTCGACGTCCTGGAGCTGGGCACCGACAACCGCACCCTGGTGGTCGACTACTCGGCCGGGATGAAGAAGAAGATCGGCCTGGCCTGCGCGCTGCTGCACGCGCCCCGGCTGCTGGTGCTGGACGAGCCGTTCGAGGCGGTCGACCCGGTCTCGGCCGCGCTGATCCGCGACATCCTCCAGCGGTACGTGGCAGGCGGCGGCACCGTGGTCTTCTCCAGTCACGTCCTGGAGGTGGTGGAGCGGCTCTGCTCGCACATCGCGATCATGTCGGACGGGGTGCTGCGGCTGCACGGCACGCTCGCGCAGGTCCGCGGCGACCGCTCGCTGCAGGACGTGTTCGTGCAGGTCGTCGGCGGCCGGGTGGCGACGGGTTCGGAGCTGGCGTGGCTGTGACCCCCGAACCGGCAGTCCCCCAGCCGGCGCCGTCACCTCTGCAGCCGACGCCGCCGACGCACGAGACGCCGGTGCCTCTGCCGCCGGCGAGCGCACGGCCGGTGACCATCGGTTCGTTCGTCCGCCTCAAGCTGCGGATCACCGGCAACGGCCTGCGCGGCCGCCCGGCCCGGATCGCGGTCTTCGTCATCGGCGCGGTGCTCGCCGGGTTCGCCGCGATCGCCGGCTACGCGATCTTCGCGGTGCCCGGCCTGCTCGACGACACCCGGGCCGCCGAGCTGCTGCTGCCGTTCGGTGGCGCGCTCGTGGTCCTCGGCTGGCTGCTGCTGCCGCTGCTCTTCTTCGGCGTCGACGACTCGCTGGACCCGGCGCAGTTCGCCCTCCTGCCGCTGCCCCGCCGCCAACTGATCACCGGGCTGGGCGCCGCCGCACTGGCCGGGCTGCCGGCGCTCGCCACGCTTGCCGCGACGGCCGGGACCGTGGACTCCGCGGCGCGGCTCGGCGGTCCGGTGGCGGCCGGCGCCCAGGTGCTCGGCATCATCGTCGGACTGCTCCTCTGCGTGGCCGCCAGCCGCGCGTTGACAAGCGCTTTCTCCACCGCGCTGCGGTCGCGCCGGGCCCGTGACCTGGCGACCATCGTGCTCGCCGTGGTGGCCGCGTCGATCGGGCCGGGTCAGCTGCTGCTGCTCGGGCTGGTGAACCGGGCGGACTGGGACGGCGCCGCCACGCTCGCCTCGGTGATCGGCTGGACACCGCTCGGCGCCCCCTACACCCTGGGGCTCGATGTGGTGGCGGGACGGCTCTGGGCCGTACCCCTGAAGCTGTTGATCTCGTGTGTGGCGGTCGGCCTGTTGCTCCGGTGGTGGAGCCGGACCATCGAGGGCGCCATGGCCGGCTCCGCGGGCGCCGGACGACGCACCGCGAAGAGGGACGACGCGCGCAGCCCTGTCGAACAACTGCTGCCGCGCTGGGCGCCCCGGTCGCGGTTCGGTGCGCTGACGGCCCGCGAGACGCGCTACTGGTGGCGCGAGACCCGGCGCCGCGCCGCCCTCATCACGCTCGCCGTGGCAGGCGTCTTCCTGCCGGTCTCCACCGCCTTCGGCACGGACGGCGCCGGCGCCGGGGGACTCGCGGTCCTGGTGGGCGCGATCGCGCCCATCGGTCTGGCAAACCATTTCGGGTACGAGGGGAGCGCCAACGCCACGAACCTGGCAACCGGGGTTCCGGGGCGTCTGGAAGTGCACTCCCGGGCCGCCGCGCACGCGCTGTTCACGGTGCCGATGCTGGTCCTCGTCGCCGTGGTGACCGGGTTGGCGGCGGGGCGTCCGGCGGGGATACCGGCGCAGTTCGGGACGCTGCTCGCCACCTACGGGATGGGTCTCGCGCTGGTGCTGCCCGCCTCGGTGCTCTTCGCGTACGCGTTACCCGACCCGTCGACGCCGTTCGCGCTCTCCTCGGGCGGCGGGATCAGCAAGGCGCTGCCCAGTCTCGGCACGGTGGTCGGCGCGCTGATCGGCGCCCTCCCGGTGGTGATCGCCGGGTACCTGCTCGGGCCGGTCTGGACGTGGCTCGGGCTGCCGCTGGGTTTCGCCTACGGCCTCGGCGCGTACCTGATCGGGGCGCACCTCGCGGGTGGCCTGCTCGACCGGCGGATGCCTGAGGTGCTGGCCGCGGTCTCCACCCGTTAGCGCATCTTCCGCAGGCCGTCGCGCTTCACGAAGATCACCCGGCGCTCGGTCGCGTCACCGGACGGGTCCAGCACGTAGCCGTCGATCCAGAGCCAGCCGTCATAGGTGATCCGCGGATCCACCCGGATCACCCGGAACGTCAGGGCCCGGCTCCCGGCGAACTGGACACTCGCCGCGCCACCCACGTAAAGCACGTCCCCGGCCTGGGGCAATGCTTCACTCATGCGGGCCGCCTCCCGTGTCGCCGGATTTGACGTTACACAGGTTGCGTATGTGGATGACACCCGCGAATTGTCCACTTTCGAGTGTGATCAGGGCCGTCCGGCCGTGCGCGATCCCGGGCTGACCCGCAGACCCTCCTGCCGCACGAAGATGCGGCGGCGCTGCAGCGCGTTCCCGGCCGGGCCGAGAACGTAACCGTCCAGCCAGATCCAGCCGTCGTAGGTGGCCCGCGCGTCGACCCGGATGATCCGGAAGGTCAGCGCCCGGTCACCCGAGAACTGGACACTCGCCTCCGCGCCGACGTGCACGACGTCACCCGGTCGCAGGTCCACCGCCGCCCTCCCTCCCCTGTACAGCCGACTACAAAATAGTTTGGGATCAATCAAATGGGATAGCGGCATGCGCAATCTGTAATCGGGAGAATGATCGGGTGAACAACGACGAACCGGGCGCCCGCATCCACTCCACCGATCCGTTCGCCGTGCCGGACGCCGGTAAATCCCCGGTGCGCCGTCTGCGTGGGCGCTTCGCCGCCCCGGTCACCATCTGGACCACGCCGGGGCCGTCCGGCCTGACCGTCTCGTCCACCGTGGTGGCCGACGGAGATCCGGGCCGGATCCTCGGCCTGATCGACGAGGAGAGCGACTTCTGGGACGCGGCGGCACAGGCCGGGCGGTTCGCGGTGGTCCCGCTGACGCCGGCCGACCGCCAGCTGGCCGACCGGTTCGCCGGCCTGATGCCGTCGCCGGGCGGCCTCTTCGCCATCGGCGAGTGGCAGGAGACGCCCTACGGCCCGGTGCCCGCCGGCGCCGCCACATGGGCCGGCTGCCGGCTGGAGAGCAACCGGGAATGCGGATGGGCGCTGCTGGTGGAGGGCGTGATCGAATCGACGACCTTCCCCGGTGACGCCGCGCCGCTGGTCCACTACCGCGGGCGGTACACCGAGCTCACCTGACTGCCGCTCAGCGCAGTCAGACCACCACTCAGCGCAGACGGCTGCCGGTAGCCGGTGACCTGGCCCACACCTTCGTACGGTGCCGGAAAGCCCGTCCTGACGAAGGTGGTGAATCCCCGTGCCGGCCTCCGCCGAGAGATACCTCGAAGTGCAGCGCTCCGAGGAGTTTGCTCAACTGCGCCGCAAGCTGCGCAATTTCATCTTCCCGACGACGATTGCGTTCATCGTCTGGTACTCCCTCTATGTGCTGCTCTCCGCGTACGCGCGGGACTTCATGAGCATCAAGCTGATCGGCAACATCAACGTCGCCCTGGTCTTCGGCATCCTGCAGTTCGTCTCGACGTTCGCGATCGCCTGGTATTACGCCCGGTTCGCGGCGAAGGAGATCGACCCGCGCGCCGATGCCGTTTACCAGGAGCTGGAGAACACCCCGTCGGCCGCCGTTGATCGGAGTGCCGACTGATGGGCTCCCTCTTCGCCGCCGAGGCGGCCACCAGCGGCTCGCGGTCGCTCACCATCACGCTCTTCCTGGTCTTCGTGGCGATCACCCTCGGCATCACGGTCTGGGCGAGCCGTCAGACGAAGACCGCCACCGATTTCTACGCCGGCGGCCGGCAGTTCTCCGGCTTCCAGAACGGCATGGCGATCGGCGGCGACTACATGTCCGCCGCGTCGTTCCTCGGCATCGCGGGCCTGATCGCCCTCTACGGGTACGACGGCTTCCTCTACTCGATCGGCTTCCTGGTCGCCTGGCTCGTGGCGCTCCTGCTGGTCGCCGAGTTCCTGCGCAACTCCGGCCGGTACACGATGGCCGACGTGCTCGCGTTCCGCATGCGCCAGCGGCCGGTGCGCACCGCGGCGAGCGTCTCCACCATCGTCGTGTCGATCTTCTACCTGATCGCCCAGATGGTCGGCGCGGGCGCGCTCGTCTCGCTGCTGCTCGGCCTCAAGCCGGGCACCGAGTTCCTCGGCATGGACGCCGACACCGCGAAGGTCGCGACGATCATCCTGGTCGGCGCGCTGATGATCATTTACGTGACGGTCGGTGGCATGAAGGGCACCACCTACGTACAGATCGTCAAGGCCTTCATGCTGATGGGCGGCGCCTTCATCATGGTGCTGCTGGTCCTGGCGCACTACAAGTTCAACCTGTCCGCGCTGCTCGGCGACGCCGCGACACGATCGGGCAAGGGCTCGGCCTTCCTGGAACCGGGCCTGCGATACGGCGTCGAGACAGCCGGTGACGCGGCGAAGACCTTCTACAGCAAGATGGACCTGCTCTCGCTGGGCCTCGCGCTGGTGCTCGGCACCGCCGGTCTGCCGCACATCCTGACCCGCTTCTACACCGTGCCGACCAGCCGGATCGCGCGTAAGAGCGTGCTCTGGGCGATCGGCATCATCGGCACCTTCTACCTCTTCACCCTGGCCCTCGGCTTCGGCGCGGCGGCCCTGGTGGGCGGGGAGAACATCACCGCGCAGGACAAGGCCGGCAACACCGCCGCGCCGCAGCTCGCCCAGCAGCTCGGCATCGATTACCTGGGCGGCGACACCGGCGGCTCGATCATGCTGGCGGTGATCGCGGCGGTCGCCTTCGCGACCATCCTGGCCGTGGTGGCCGGTCTCACACTCGCGTCGTCGTCGAGCCTCGCGCACGACTTCTACGCCAACGTGATCAAGCGCGGCAACGCCTCGGAGCGGGACGAGGTCCGGGTCGCCCGGATCTCCGCCTTGATCATCGGTGCGGTCGCGATCGCCCTGTCGATCTTCGCGCAGAGCCTCAACGTGGCGTTCCTGGTCGCGCTCGCGTTCGCGGTCGCCGCGTCGGCGAACCTGCCGGCGATCCTCTACAGCCTCTTCTGGCGCCGGTTCAACACCTCGGGCGCGCTCTGGTCGATCTACGGCGGCCTGGCCTCCGCGGTGATTCTGGTGTTCTTCTCCCCGGTCGTGTCCGGCTCAGCGACGGCCATGTTCCCGGACCAGGACTGGCACTGGTTCCCGCTGTCCAACCCGGGCATCATCTCGATCCCGCTCGGATTCCTCTTCGGCTGGATCGGCACGGTCATCTCCAAGGAGACCGACCCGGAGAAGTACGCGGAGCTCGAGGTCCGGTCCGTGACCGGACACGGCGCGCACTGATCCGCTCCACAGCCACTGATCCGCTTCGGAGCACGGGCCGGCGAGTCGCCACGCCGGCCCGTGTGCTCCATCTCACGTCCTCGAAAAACTCCCACCTTCGTGCCGAAGCGAGCCGTGAGTCCAGATGATTCGCCTTCACTACGTAATCTGGATCCATGTCAGCCACCTCCTCCCCTAGCGGCTACCCCTCCGGACGGGCGTCCGTGCCCGCTTACGGGGGCCGGGCTCCGGCAGCCCGCCCCACGGGAGGCCCGCGCGACGACTACGACGACTACAACTGGGCGCCGTCGGACCCTCCGCCGCCCCGCGGCCCGGGCGGTTCCGGTGGTGGCAGCCCCTACAAGGGGCGGCGCCCGCGTCCGCGCTGGAAGCGGATCGCTCTGATCGTCGGCGTCGTGGTGCTGATCCTCGCCGTGATCGCCGGCGTCTCGGCGTACGGCTACTTCAACGGCCTGGACAACAACCTCAAGCGCACCGACGCGTTCTCCGAGATCACCGCCGACCGCCCGGCCAAGACCGTCGAGGGCGCGTTCAACATCCTGCTGGTCGGCAGCGACTCACGAGACCCGGACGCGAAACAGGACCAGAAGAACGCCTGGCGCGCCGACACGCTGATGATCATGCACGTGCCGGCCGACCACAAGTCCGCCCAACTCGTCTCGATCCCGCGTGACCTGTGGGTCCAGATCCCGAGCGGCAACAACGAGCCGTGCACCTCGGGCAGCCGGGCCAAGATCAACGCAGCTTTCGCGTTCGGCGGCATCCCGCGCGCTGTGCGGACCGTCGAGTGCATGACCGACGTGCGCATCGACCACGTCATGGCGATCGACTTCGGCGGTTTCAAGGAGGTCACCGACGCGATCGGCGGCGTCGACCTGAAGGTCGACCAGACCATCACGTCGATCCACAAGCCGTACCGGAAGTTCACCAAGGGCATGATGCACATGGACGGCGCCCAGGCGCTGGACTGGGTGCGTCAGCGCAAGCAGTTCGCCCGCGGCGACTTCGCCCGCATGCAGCACCAGCAGGAGTTCCTGAAAGCGATCATGGACAAGGCGGCGAGCAGCGGCACGCTGACCAGCCCCACCAAGCTGGACGCCTTCCTGGACTCGGTGTCGGCCGCGGTCACCGTCGACGAGACCTTCTCGCTGAAGGACATGGCGCTGCAGTTCCGGAGCCTGCGCGGCGAGAACCTGACGTTCCTCACCAGCCCGAACAAGGGCAGTGACACGATCAGCGGCCAGTCCGTGGTGGTCTCCGACCGGGAGAAGGCGATCACGCTCTACAAGGCGATGGCCGAGGACAAGATGGCGGAGTGGATGGCCGCAAACCCGACAAAGAAGTAGCTTTCCGCAGGCCGACTTCATATTGAAACTTGCTAGATCTTTAGTTGGCCGCGAAGTGTCCGTAAGGTTATGCAGCCCTTCTTTCATTCAGCCACGGGGAGAGCTGCATGACCATCACGGCCGACCAGCCACCACCGTCACCGGAAATCGACGCTCTCCCCGACCCCGAGACCCCCGCCCCGGACGAGGGCAAACCCCGTGCGAAGAAGCAGCGATCGCCGCTCTGGGCGCGACTCAGCGTCGCGTTCGGGACGGTGCTGCTGGTGGCGAGCGGGGGCGGTCTGGTCGGCGGGAAGGTTCTGATCAGCCAGACGACCGACAGCATCGCTCTGGAGAACCTGACCGGCGACGCGAAGAAGACCGAGGCCGAGGGCGGCGGCGCCACCATCGAGGGCCCGATCGACATGCTGCTCATGGGCGTGGACGCCCGGGAGCGCTGGGCCGCGGACGAGCTGCGGTCCGACACGATCATCATCCTGCACATCCCGGCCAGCCACGACCAGGCGTACCTGATCTCCATCCCTCGTGACACCGAGGTCCAGGCGCCGGAGTTCGGGCCGAGCAAGTACGAAGGCGGCACGGTCAAGGCCACCGAGGCCTTCTACTGGGGCGCGCAGAACGGTGCCGGCTGGACCGGCGGAGCCCAGCTCCTCGCGAAAACCCTGAAGAACATGACGGGCATCAGCTTCGACGGTGCCGGGATCATCAACTTCGGCGGTTTCAAGAAGGTGATCGACCAGCTCGGCGGCGTCAAGATGTGCGTCGATCAGGAGGTCACCTCCAAGCACATGAAGCTGGTCGGCGGCGAGCCGATGTGGCTGGCCGACGCCCGCAAGACCGGCAAGCCGATGAAGGACGTCGTGCACAAGGTCGGCTGCAAGGAGATGGAGGGCTGGGAGGCGCTCGACTACGCCCGCCAGCGCTACGGTCTCAAGAACGGCGACTACGACCGGCAGCGTCACCAGCAGCAGCTGATCAAGGCGATGGCGAAGAAGGCCGCCGGCAGCGGCATCCTCAGCAACCCGCTCAAGATCGGCTCGATCATCCAGTCGGCGGGCGAGGCGCTCGTGATGGACGTCGGCGACATCGAGCTCACCGACTTCGTCCTCGGTCTCTCCGGCGTCGCGGCGAACGACATGGTGCTGCTGCGGACCAACAACGGCACCTTCTCCGGCAACGGGAACGGCCGTGAGGTGCTCAACGAGAAGAGCAAGGAGATGTTCCAGGCGGTCAAGAACGACAACCTGGCGCAGTTCGTTCTCGACAACCCGGACGTCGTCGCATCCGAGAAGTGAACACGTACGCTGAGTCCCGTGTTCGGACCACAAGTACCCAGCATCACTCCTGACCAGGTCGAGCCTGGCGCCTACCTGCTCGACGTGCGCGAGCCCGACGAGTGGACGGCCGGGCACGCCCCCGGCGCCCACCACCTGCCCATGATGGAGGTGCCCGCCCGGATGGCCGAGGTGCCGACCGAGGGCGAAGTGGTGGTCGTCTGCCGGGCCGGCGGGCGCTCCGGGCAGGTCGTCGCCTACCTGATGAACAACGGGTGGGACAACCTGCGCAACCTCGACGGCGGCATGCAGGCCTGGGCGGCCGCCGGGCGTGACGTGGTCAGTGAGAACGGACAGCCCGCCCGCGTCATCTGAGACCTCCGCGCGCCATGTCCGCCGACACCTACCGTCCGCTCGTCTTCGCCCACCGCGGCGGAGCGGACGCCCTGCCCGAGCACACGCTCGGGGCGTACCTGCGCGCGCTCGACGAGGGTGCGGACGGGTTGGAGTGCGATGTCCGGCTCACCCGTGACGGCCACCTCGTCTGCGTGCACGACGGGCGGCTGGACCGGACCAGCAACGGCCACGGCCGGGTCAGCAACAAGACCCTCGCCGAGCTGGACGCGCTGAACTTCGGCTCCTGGCACCCCGGCTATCCCGCCGACGAGGAGCTGCCGGACCTGTCCCGGCTGCTCACGCTGGAACGGCTGTTGGACGCGCTGCTCTCCAGTGGGCGCCGGGTCCGGCTGCTGATCGAGACGAAACACCCCTCCCGGTACGGGGCCGAGGTGGAGCGCCGCCTGGTCCGGATGCTGCGGCACTACGGGCTGGCGGAGCCCAAGCCGGAAGACCCCGTACAGGTGACCGTGATGTCTTTCGCCGCTCTGGCGCTGCGCCGGATCCGCGCTCAGGCGCCCGCCCTGCCACGGGTCTATCTGATGGAGTTCGTGCCACCCGGGGTCGGCCGGGGCCGGCTGCCGTTCGGGGCGGGCGCGGCCGGGCCGGGCGTCGACCTGATCCGGGCCCGGCCCGGTCTGCTGCCGGCGATCCGGGCGGCCGGCCATCAGACGTACGTCTGGACCGTGAACCAGCCGGCGGACCTCGACCTCGTCCTCGCACACCGGGTGGACGGGGTGATCACCGACCGTCCCCGCTTCGTGCTGGACCGCCTCGAAGAGATGTGACCTACGACACGGAGGACGTGTCAAAGCCAGGATCCGCTTAGGTTCGTCTGCCCAAATCCCGGTGGGCGAGGCACACTCGCAGACATGCCGGACCGTCCCGACTACGTAACACTGACCCGGGGTCAGATCGCGGTCCTCGGCCGTGTCGACGCGGGCGAGGCGGGCCTGTCAGTGCTCCAGCAGGTCGTCCAGCTCGCCCAGGACGCGCTCGGTGGCCGCGGCGCCGGCTTCGCCGAGTACGCGCCGGGCCACGGCCGGATCATCGCGGCCACAGGTGTCTGCGAGCCGGCGATCGGCCGCCGCGTGGACCAGCCGTTCACCCTCGATTCGGTCAACAACGCGTTCACACATCAGATCGAGGGCGGCAGCCTGCGCCACATGCTCGGCGCGCGATGCGAGGCGGACGGGGCCGTGGCCGGTTCCCTGCATGTCTACTTCGACGACCCTCTCCCCGGCGGCGGCACCGAGCACCACGCCGTCCTGGAGCTGCTCGCCGGCCATCTGGGCCGGCTCTACGGCATGCGTTCCGGCCTGCCGGTGCACCCGGAGCCCGCACCCGACGCCGACCGGCGTCAGGAGGACCGCGACCTCTGGGTCGCGGTCACCAGCCACGAGCTGCGGACCCCGGTCACCGTCATCAAGGGGTACGCGGACACACTCACCAACCACTGGGACACGCTCGGCGAGCCGGGCCGGCGGGAAGCCGTCCGCATCATCGGCACCCGCGCCGGCGAGCTGGCCCGCCTGCTCGACCGCCTGCTCTCCGCCACCACCGACGACGGCTCGGTCGGCGCCACGCCCGCCGGCCCGTTCGACCTGGCCGAGGCGCTGCGCGAGGCGGCCGGCGAGCTGCCCGGTGCGCTGCGCCAGCGGGTCCACTTCGGGGAGCTGCCACCGGACCTGCCGAAAGCGTTCGGCAACCGGGACTCGATCACCACGATCCTGACCGAGCTCGCCACCAACGCCGAGCGCAACTCGGACCCCGGCACCCTGATCGAGGTCTGCGCCGGCATCGACGACGACACCCTCCGGTTCCGGGTCTCCGACCGGGGCATCGGCATCGCCCCGGAGCATGTGGAGCGCGCCTTCGAGCGCTACTGGCAGGCCGCCGACGGCCGCCGGCCACCCGGTGCCGGGCTCGGCCTCTACCTGGTCCGCCGGCTCGTCGAGCGGCAGAGCGGCTGGGTCTCGCTGCGGCCGAGGGAGAACGGCGGCACCGTCGCCGAGGTTCGCCTGCCCCGCGCCTGACCAGCCCGTTCCCGACACGGGGTGGCCCGCGTCACCGGTTCCCGGTGTCCACCGCCTACGCTGGTTCCTCGTGAGCAAGCGTCGGAAGTCCCGCGAAACCGCACCGAAGACCAAGCTTCGCGACATCTTCGTCGCCCGCCCCTTCGAGGGCCTGGTGGACGAGCCGGAGTGGGTCGCGCTGCGTGAACTGGTGCCGGCCGCCTCCGCGCCGCTGACCCTCAAGCCCGAAATCATCGAGGAGTACGGCGACCGCCCGGTCACCCTCTCCACGGTGCTGCCGATGGCCTGGCCGGCGATGACCCGCCGCGACGGGCGCGTCTTCATCGGTCTGCAGCGCCACGTCCAGTCCGGTGACGTCTCCCGCGACCTGGCCGTGGCGATCCTCAGCGCGCTGCGGACCAAGCCCGGCGACACGGTCGCCGTCCCTGCGCTGCCCGGCGAGGGCCCGCGCCTGCAGGACGTGCTCGTCGACGGCCCGCTCGAGATCACCCTGCACGAGGGCTTCGAGTACTGGCTGGACGCCGAGCAGGCGCAGGACGCCACCGTGAAGGCCTCCCTCGAACGGGCGAACGCCTCGATCTACCCGACCGTGCGCCTGGCCGCCGCGAAAGCCGCCTACTGGTGCCGGGTCGCGCCGGACAAGAGCCACATCCGCTGGGTGCTGCCCGAGCCGGAGGACAAGGCGCTGGACGCGCTGGCCCGGCTCTCCGCGGCCGGTGAGCTCCTGCTCGGCGAGGACACCAAGTTCGCCGGGATGTTCCGCGCGCACGGGGTGCTCGTCCCGGTCTGGGACCTTCCCGGCGAGCCGGAGGGCGCAGACTGGGAGGCGGCGCTGGCCGACTTCGCGAAGCGCTACGCCGACACCCTCGCGGCGGACGAACCGCTCGACGCCGCAGCACGCCGCGCGAAGCAGGGCTTGATCGGCCGCCAGCTCACCCTCCGCTGACCGCGGCGTGGGCGGCGCGGCGTGGGCGAGACGTGCGGGCGGCGCTGGGGTTACGGGTGATTTGGGGGAACTAGCGGATCGCGCGTGATCGGGCAGCTCATGCACCGCGGCCCGCCCCGGCCGCTGCCCAACTCCGAGCCGCTGATCCGGATCACCTCGATGCCGGCCCGTTCCAACTGCGCGTTCGTCTCGACATTTCGCTCATATGCCACGCACAGCCGGGGTGCCAGCGCGAGTGTGTTGTTCCCGTCGTCCCACTGCTCCCGCTCGGCCGTGACCGGGTCCAGGCCGGTGTCGATGATCCGCAGATGGTCCAGCCCCATCGCCTCGGCCGCCGCCTCCAGGAACGGCCGGGGCGCCCGCACCGCAAGCTCCTCGCCGAGACCCGCGGTGATCGTCCAGGCGACCAGGGAACCGGCGACGTTGGGGTACATCACCACGGCGTCCACGTCGACCATCGTGCAGACCGTGTCGAGGTGCATGGTGGCGCGTTCCTGGGCGATCGGCACGGCCAGCACGGTGTGCGCGAGCCCGGTGGCCAGCACCCGGCGGGCGAGGCGCTCGGCACCGGCCGGTGTGGTGCGTTCACCGACGCCGATGGCGAGCACGCCGGGTGCCAGGATCAGCACGTCACCGCCCTCGACGTGTTCGAGCGCGGGCTCGTACAGGAGATCCGTCCCGGCGAACCGCGGGTGATAGCGATAGATCGCGTGAGTGATCGTGGTCTCGCGGCGGCGGGCCGGCATGGCGAGGCTGGTCACCGCGACCCGGTCGCCCACCCAGAGGGAGGAATCCCTGGTGAAGAGCAGGTTGGGCAGTGGGTCGATGACGAATTCATGCCGGTCCATCATTTCGTAGACCAGGCCGCCCGCCCCCGGTTTGATCTCCTCATGGGCGAGACCCGCCATCAGGACGCCGGCCAGGCGGGCCGGTTCCAGATCCTGGAGGTACGAGGTGACGACCGCCCGCAGGGAATCGCCGAGCCGTGGATCGGCCAGCACGCCGGCGGTCAGCTCGTCACGGGCCTCGGTCACGGCGAGCGTCTCGGTCAGCAACGTTTCCAGATACAACACCTCGACGCCACGGGACCGTAAGGCCTCGGCGAACGAGTCGTGCTCCTCTTGAGCGCGGCCCACCCACGGAATAGCGTCGAAGAGCAGGGAATCGTTGTTACGTGGCGTCAGCCGGGCCAGCTCGGGACCGGGGCGATGCAGCAGGACGGTGCGCAGTGCGCTGACTTCACTGTCGACGTACACACGACCGACGTTAGCCCGTACCGAGCGCGATCAGGCGGTGACGTTCTGACTAGATCTTGGGACGGTCATGCATCAAGCGGAGGACGACGATAACTTGGAAGGGTGCGACGAGACTGCGGCACTCAGGCGTACACATGCACCATCCGAAAGAAGATGTTGTCCGTGAATGCGGCATTCATCCATAGTCCTTCACCTTTCTTTCCCCTCTCCAGACCTGTTCCGTAGGCACACGAGCACGTACGGTAGTTGGAAAAGAGAGCCCAACTGACCTTTTGCCGGAGGTCGCAGTGACTGTCTTCCCCGCCCGCCCCGCTCTGCCCGTCCCGTCCAGGCCCCTCACCGACCGCCCGTCGGCGCCTGCTGCCCTCGAGGCACCGCGTCTGACGCCGGTCGAGTGGGCGCGTCGTCGTCGCGCTGATCGTGACGCACGTCGCTTGGAGGCCGCCGGGGCGCGCGCACTCACCCGACTCGACCGCCTCGGGCCGAACTGGCACATCGTGGACTGGCCGCGCACCGACGTCATGCAGGCGTACGCCGAGCCTGACCCGACCGACGAGCGCGCCGGATTCCTCGCCATCGGCCCCGGTGGTGTCTATGCGGTGACCGTCGCCGACCACGGCCGGTCCCGTGTCCTGATCGCCGGTGACGTCGTCCAGATCAACGGCAAGCGCCCGGCGTACATCGCCGAGGCTCGCCGGGACGCTCGCCGGGCCGCCAAGGCGCTCTCCGCGGCCGTCGGCCTCAACGTTCCGGTGACCGCGGTTCTCGCGTTCGTCGGTTCCGGGGTGATCAGCGTCCACGGTCTGCCGAAAGACTGTCTCGTGGCCACCGACAAGGAGCTCGACCGCCTGCTGATCGCCGGCGGCGCGAAGATCTCCCCGGCTACCGCGAGCAAACTCTCAGCCGTCGCCCACCATCCGGGTACCTGGGCAAATGCCCCCTATCGGCCGGCCGGTGACTACCGTTGGTACAGCAACGGACAGACGGCCGCTGACAAGCGCCCCACCCGCCGGTAACGTTTCTTGCTGACGCCGTCGACAGCCGGCACGCCTCACCACGAGGCGGCCGGCAGTCGCCGCGATTGATGCGAGGAGGAGCGGGTGGCGCATGTTGAGCTCTCCCTCTCGGGAGCGTTCGTCCCCCAGGCTCGGACACCGGCCGAGGCCGAGTTCGTCACCAGCGTCGAGCGCTGGAGCGCGACGGTGTCCGTCGCCGACGAGCCGTGTCTGGTCATCGACAGCGGCGGCCTGATCCTTGCCGTCTCGCCGTCCGCCAGCGAGCTGCTCGGGCTGGGCAAGCCCGTCGAGGCGATGGGTCAGCGGCTCGGTTCCGCCCTGCGGCTGATCGACTTCACCGCGAGCGCGGGCCCGCTGGAGGAGCCGGAGGCGGAGAAGATCCCGCCGCTGCTCGCCGTGCGCAGCGAGAGCCTCGCGCGCGGGCTGCTGCGGGTGGCCGGCGAGCCGCCGCTGACGGTCGACGCGGTCTCGACGCCGCTGCGGACGGGCGACCGGGTGGCCGGTTCGTTGACCTTCCTGTCCCCGGTACGATATTGACGTCCCCTTTGTCCCCGAAGATGTGGCGTTTGACGCAGCTGAGGGGCATTGGTCGTTACACGCTCGCAACGTAGTCTGCCCTCATGCTCGATCTAGACCTGTTACCGGGTGAGTACGCGGTGTGCCGGCTGCCGGCCGGCTCGACCCTGCCCGCCACCCTGACCACGGGTCCGGACGACAAGAGTGTCATCTCGGTGACCTGGGGCGTCGACGAACTCTCGATCATCTGCCCGCAGGACCGGGTGCCGGACGGCGCGGTCGCCGACACCGCGTGGCGCTGCCTGCGGGTGACCGGGCTCGATCTGAACCTGACCATGACCGGGGTGCTCGCCTCACTGGTCGGCCCGCTCGCCGACGCACGGGTCAACATCGTGACGTTCTCGACGTACGACACGGATTACCTGCTGGTCCCGTCCGTGCGGCTCACCGAGGCGGTCAACACGCTGACCTCGGTCGGCCACCGGATCGCCGGCTGACCCCTCGCCGGATGACTTCCCGGCTCCTACGATGAGCCGGTGTCCCCCCGCACACGTCGTCTGCTGCCGGCCACCGGCCTTCTGCTGCTGGCCGGCTGTGTCGCGCAACCTCAGGCGGCCCCCGCGTTGACCGGCGTCCCAGCGCCGCCGGCGAGCGTCCCGGCGGTGGCGCCGTCGCTGCCCGGGGTCACCTTCGTGCCGCTGACCCCCACGGCGACGACACCGGCGCCGGCGCCGACCTTCACGACCTATCCCACCGTGGTGCCCACCGTCGTGCCGACGACGACCACGACGACCGCGACGGGGACGACGACCACGCCCACCACCTCGCCGACCCCGTCACCGACGCCGTCGCAGGCGAAGAAGTGCACCGGTGCGCCGACCGGCCGGCAGATCCTCACGCTGCTCAAGGACAACCCGGCCGTCCCGGACGCGGAGCTCGAAGTCGCCGGCGGCCCGTTCTGCGGCGGCGCCTGGTCCTACACCACGGTCCAGCTGAAAGGCGGCGGCGCGGAGGCGCTCTCCGTGGTGACCACCGGCAAGGGGACGACGCTGGCCCTGGTCACCGCGGGCACCGATGTCTGCAATCCCCGGGTCAAAGCCGAGGCGCCCGTCGGGATCCGCGTTCTGGCCTGCGGATACTAGACTTTCGCAAATGCCCGGTACGCCGCCAGCACGATTCGCCTACCTCGGCCCGGAAGGCACCTTCACCGAGGCCGCCCTGCGCACCATCCCGGCCGCCGAGCACGGGGTCCGCACACCGGCCCGCAGCGTCCCTGAGGCCCTGGAGGCGGTCCGCTCCGGCGAGGCGGACGCCGCCCTGGTTCCCCTGGAGAACTCGGTGGGCGGCGCCATCCCGGTCACCCTGGACGAGCTGATCACCGGCAGCCCGCTGATGATCACTCGCGAGGTGCTGCTGCCCGTCGAGTTCGTGCTGGCCGCCCGCGCCCTGACGCCGCTGGCCGAGCTGCGGACCATCGCGGCGCACCCGCAGGCGTCCGCGCAGTGCCGGCACTGGCTTCAGGCGAACGCTCCGGACGCGGTCGTCGTGGACGTGCTCTCCAACGCGACGGCGGCGCTCAGCGCGGCAGCCGGGGAGCACGACGCCGCGCTCTGCGCCCCCATCGGCGTACCCCGCAATGGTTTGACGGTGCTCGCCGAGAAGGTCGCCGACCGGGCCGACGCGGTGACCCGTTTCGCGCTGCTCACCCGCCCCGGCGCGCCGGCCGCACCGACCGGCGACGACGTGACCTCGCTGGCCGTCTCGATCCGGCACGACCAGGTGGGCGCGCTGCTCGCGGTGCTCACCGAGCTCGCGGTCCGCGGCGTCAACCTGTCCCGCATCGAGTCCCGGCCGACCGGCGAGCAGCTCGGGACGTATGTGTTCTTCCTGGACTGCACCGGGCACGTGGCCGAGCCCCGCCTCGGCGAGGCGCTGCGGGGCCTGCGGCGGATCTGCGCCGAGGTGCGGTTCCTGGGCAGCTATCCCAAGCACCGTCTGACGCCGGAGCCGCCTGTCGCGGCGCCGCCCGGTCTCTCCGACGCCGACTTCGCCGACTCGGCGGCCTGGCTGGAGAAGCTGCGCAACCCGGGCTGACGGCCTAGTCGTCGAAGAGCCCGTCCAGCAGCCCGCCCGACTTGGACGACGACGACCCGGAGGCGCCACCGGCCAGGCCACCCGGCGGTTCCTCGGACGGCTGCACGATCACGAAGCCGTGCCCGCTGAAGCTCATCGTGAAGCGCTCACCCGTGCTGCGGCCCAGCAGGTTGCCGAAGCTGAACTGCTCGGCCCGGTGGAAACCGGTCTGCAGGTTCGCCGACCAGGCGATCGCGGCCTGCGGGTCGACGTAGGTGGGCGCGTCGACGTTGAGCACCACCGGCGTGCCGTGCGTCGTCACCGCGATCCGGCCGGCGCCGGTGAAGACACAGTTGAAGAGGCCCGCGCTGGACATCATCCCGGCGCCGCTGACGACCTTGATGTCGTAGCTGAGCGACGAGTCGAAGGCCAGCACGTTCGACCCGTTGATGGAGAGCGCGTCGCCCGGCTCAAGGTCGATCAGGTGGATGTCGGCGGCACGGTCGGCGAGGAAGACGTCGCCCTGTCCGCGCACCCGCATCAGGGGCACGCCCTCACCGGTCAGCTTCTGCTTGAGGAACTTGCCGATGCCGCCCGAGCCGAGAGCCTCGAACTGCACCTGTCCCTGGTACGCCACCATCGACCCGGTCCGCGCCAGGAAATCGCCGTTCAGCTCGGCCTTGAGCAGCTTGGAGTTCTGCAGCCGGAGGCCCGGCTGAGAGGATTCCTTCTCGAGATTCTCCGTGGAGAAAAGTTCGCTGCGCATGATCCCAGCGTAGGAAATCCCGGCAACTACCCCCACCCGAGTTCGTGAAGGCGCTGGTCGTCGATCCCGAAGTGGTGGGCGATCTCGTGCACCACGGTGATCGCCACTTCCTCCACCACGTCCTCGTCGCTGTCACAGACCTGCAGTGTGGGGAGGCGGTAGATGGTGATCCGGTCGGGGAGCGTGCCGGCGTAGTCCCAGCCGCGGTCGGTGAGCGCGGTGCCCTCGTAGAGCCCGAGCAGGTCCTCACTGCCGTCCGGCGGCGCGTCCTCGACCAGGAAGACCACGTTGTTCATGAGGGACAGCAACTCGTTGGGGACCTCGTCGAGGGCGTCCCCGACGAGCTCTTCGAACCGTTCACGACTCATGTTCACCGGCACGGTGGCAATTGTGCCCGGAATTACGCATCGAGCGGGAAACCGGCACGGCACGAGGCCGCGCCGGTTCACACAACCTCAGGCGAGCTTCGCGACCAGGGTGATCGGCGCACCCGGGGAGAGCAGCCGCGAGATCGGGCAGTTCTCCTTGGCGCCCTCGGCGATTTTCTGGAACGTCGCCTCGTCGATGCCCGGGACGTCACCGACGGTCTCGAGCTCGATCCCGGTGACGCCGAAGCCGCCGTCGACCTTGTCCATGCGGACCTTGGCGACTGTCTCCACCGAGGTCGGGGTGAAACCCGCGTCGGCGAGGCCCTTCGAGAACGCCATCGAGAAACAGCCGGAGTGCGCGGCGGCGATGAGCTCCTCGGGGTTGGTCCCCTCGCCCTCCTCGAAGCGCGACTTGAAGGAGTAGTTGCCTTGCAGGCCACCCTTACCGGTCTTGACAGTGCCGGAACCCTCGGTGAGGTTCCCTTCCCAGCGAGCCGAAGCAGTACGAATAGGCATGACCAGAACGCTAGCCCATTTGCCGGTCGCTGGTCCGCAGTCGACGCAAGGGGCCATTATGGAGCGCATGTCCTCAGATTCCGAGTCCGTGATCGAATTCGGCGCGCCCGAGGCGGAGGACAGACCGCGCCGCTTCGCCTACCTGCAGGATCTCGGCTCGGACCGGCGGCTCCCGCAGCTGCTGGCCGGCCTCGGCGGTGTCGCGGCCTTCGCGTCGCTGATCTCCGAGTGGCAGGTCACAACCGTGGACACCGTCGCGCTCGCCGACGGGGAGCTGGCCGAGGCCGAGATGTTCCCGACCACCCTGATCGACCTCGGTGGCGTCGGCGCGGCGTACCTGGGCGGGCTCTTCCTGCTGGTGACCGCGGCGGTGCTGACGTTCTTCGGCCCGCCGGCCGGCCGGGGGTACGCACGGCTCGCCGGGCTCAGCCTGGGCGGTGTGCAGCTGGCCGTGCTGCTCGGCCTGGTGCAGATGCTCGGTGACCAGTCCCTGCTGGTCTCCCGGTTCCTGAGCGTGCAGCTGGGGGAGAACCCGCCGGAGGTGACCTACGGGCGAGGCCTCTGGTGCGCGCTGGCCGCGGTGACGGCGGTGGTCGCCGCTCTCTGGCTGTCCGGCCGTGACCCGGGCAGCCGCCCGGCGATCAGCCGGAAACGGGAGATCGAGACCGTGCCGGACACGCCGCTGGAGCTCACCATCACGCCGGCCAGCCCGTTCGCCGTGTCCGGCGCCGACCGGGACCAGCCGCACGAGCGGTGAGAGCGGGACATCGGGGGATATCCGGGTGATGATCGGACCGGCGTCCCGGTAGGCTCGACAACCGTGATTGACCTGCGTCTGCTCCGGGAAGACCCCGAACTGATCCGCGCCAGCCAGCGACTGCGCGGCGAGTCCACCGACCTGGTGGACGCGCTGCTGAGCGCCGACGAGGAGCGCCGGGCCGCGACCCAGCGGTTCGAGTCCGTCCGGGCCGAGCAGAAGTCCATCGGCAAAGAGGTCGCCAAGGCGAGCGGCGACGAACGGGCGGCCCTGCTCGCCCGTACCAAGGACCTGGCTCTTGAAGTGAAAGCGGCGGAAGCCGCGGCAGGCGAGGCCGAGCAGGCACTGCGTCGCGCGCACCTGGCCGTGCCGAACGTGGTGGAGGACGGCGCGCCGGCCGGTGGCGAGGACGACTTCGTGGTGCTCCGCGAGGTCGGCGCGATCCCCGAGATCGCCAACCCGAAAGACCACCTGGAGATCGGTGAGGCGCTCCGCGCGATCGACACCGAGCGCGGCGCGAAGGTGTCCGGCTCGCGGTTCTACTTCCTGACCGGTGTCGGCGCGCTGCTGCAGCTCGGCATGCTGCAACTCGCCATCCAGCAGGCGGTCGAGCACGGGTTCACCCCGTCGATCACGCCGACCCTGGTCCGTCCGGAGTCGATGGAGGGCACCGGGTTCCTGGGCTCGCACGCCAGTGAGATCTACCGGCTGGAAGCCGACGACCTCTACCTGGTCGGCACGTCGGAGGTGGCCCTCGCGGCCTACCACACGAACGAGATCATCGACCTCAGCAACGGTCCGGAGCGGTTCGCCGGCTGGTCGACGTGTTACCGGCGGGAGGCCGGCTCGCACGGCAAGGACGTGCGCGGCATCCTCCGGGTGCACCAGTTCGACAAGGTGGAGATGTTCTCGTTCTGCCGGCCGGAGGACGCCCTCGCTGAGCACCAGCGCCTGCTGGCGATGGAGGAGGAGATGCTCGCCAAGGTCGAGATCCCCTACCGGGTGATCGACGTGGCGGCCGGCGACCTGGGCACCAGCGCCTCCCGCAAGTACGACTGCGAGGCGTGGGTGCCGTCGCAGGGGCGGTACCGCGAAGTCACCTCGACGTCGAACTGCACCACGTTCCAGGCGCGCCGGCTCAACGTCCGGTACCGCGACGAGAACGGCAAGACGCAGATCGCGGCGACGCTGAACGGGACGCTCGCGACGACCCGGTGGCTGATTCCGATCCTGGAGAACCACCAGCAGCCGGACGGCTCGGTGCGGGTGCCGAAGGCGCTGCAGCCGTTCCTCGGCGGCCGTGAAGTGCTCGAGCCCGCTAAGTAAGGATCTCGCAACCGTCTGGCTACCAGTTGTCATGGCAGCTGGTAGCCGGACCGGTGTAGCGTTCTCCTTCCGCCCTCCGCGGGGGTTCACCAACCCTCGGAGGCTTCGATGCTCAAGCCCGGGCTCCCCAAACTCATCGCCACGGACCTCGACGGCACCCTCGTCCGCAGCGACGACACGGTCTCCGCGTTCACCCACGATGTTCTCGATCGGGTCCGCGCCGCCGGCATCCGGATCGTCGCGGCGACCGGCCGGGGCCCCCGGCTCACCTCCCTCGTCCGCAACGACATCCGGGTCGCCGACTACCTGGTGCTGGCGCAGGGCGGCTGGGTGCTCGACCAGGCCGAGTCCCGTTACCTGCGTCAGGCGCGACTGCCCGGCGAGGCGCTCGGGCGGGCGCTCGCCGCGCTGGAGTCGGCGATCGGCAGCCCGCTCTCGGTGATGTTCGAGGCGCTGGAGCACGACGAGTCGCCGCTCTGGGGTGACTACGACCCGACCTGGCGTTATCCGGTGACGGTCGAGACGCGTACCCGGGCGGAATGTCTCACCGGCGACGTGATCAAAGCGTTCGCCCGGTCCTTCCGGCACGACGTCGACGAGCTGCTCGCGGTCGCCCGCCGGGTGGTGCCGGCCGACCTCGCGACCGTGACCCAGGCCGGTCTCGACTACGTGGAGATCTGCCCGTCCGGCGTCGACAAGGGCACCGGTCTCGCGGTCGTCGCCGAGTCGGTCGGCGTGGACCCGGCGGACGTGCTCGTCTTCGGTGACATGCCCAACGACCTGCCGATGTTCGCCTGGGCCGGCTGGGGCCGGGTCGCCGTCGCGAACGCCCACCCGGAGCTGCTCGCCCAGGCCGACGCGGTGACGCTCACCAATGATCAGGACGGCGTGGCGGTCTTTCTCAACGAGCTATTGTCGAGGTGATGTCACGTTTCCGGCTCGTCGCGACCGATATCGACGGCACTCTGATCAACAGCGAGCGCAGGCTCTCCCCCCGCACTCTGGACGTCCTGGCCCGGGTCCCGGTCCCCGTGGTCCTGGTGACCGGGCGTCCGCTGCGGTGGCTCGACCAGCTCTACGACCAGTTGCCCCACCCGCTGCCCGCGGTCTGCGCGAACGGCGCGGTCATCTACGACCCCGACAACGACGAGGTCCTGCGCGCCGACTCGATGCCCGTCGAGGTCCTGCTGGACGTGACGAAACGCCTGCGTGACGCCGTGCCGGACGTCTCCCTCGCGGTCGAGGTGGAGGACGGGCGCGGGTTCCTCCACGAGGAGAGCTGGACGCTCCGCTGGGAGACCGACCACCGCGTCCGGGTGATCAGCTCCCCCGAGGAGCTGACCTCCCTGCCCGCGGTCAAACTGCTGGCCCGCTCCGCGACCGCCGACCCGGACGACTTCCTCGAGCTGGTCAGCCGCACCCTGGGCGGCGTCGCCGAGGCCACCCGCTCCTCCTCGTCGGCCCTGGTCGAGATCTCCGCGGCAGGCGTCACGAAAGCGGCGGGCCTGGCCTGGCTCTGCGACCGCGACGGCATCACCGCCGACCAGGTCCTGGCCTTCGGCGACATGCCCAACGACATCCCGATGCTGACCTGGGCCGGCCACGCGGTCGCCATGGGCAACGCTCACCCGGCCCTCCAGGCGACAGCGGACGCGATCTGCGCGTCGAACGACGAGGACGGCGTCGCGGCCTACCTGCAGGCAGCCTTCAACCTCTGATCGGGTACGCGTCGGACACCCCCCAACCGCACCCGCCCAGTCCCACCCCAGCCTGCGCCTCACGCCCCTCCCGCCGGCGCTTCCCGCCGCCGGCCCCGGCGCCCCGTCACCGTCCCCGGCGCCCCGTCACCGTCCCCGGCGCCGCCCCGTCACCGAAGAAGCCGCCCCAGCCGCCACGCCAGCGCCCGCCCGGCCGCCGCCAGGCCACCGCCACGCCCCCGCCCGGCCGCGCCGCTCGGCACCCCCGTTACCCGCCGCCGCTCGGCAACCGCCCTGCAGCAGCTCGGCACTCGCCCCGGCGCCCCACTACTGGGCTCGCTCATCCAGCGTCCGCCCGCGCACGAACGCGACGCACGAACGCGACGCACGAACGCGACGCACGAACGCGACGCACGAACGCGACGGGGCGCTGCGACGGGACGCCGCGGCGGCGCGGGCGGCGGCCCCCACGTGTTCGGCTCTGTTGCGGGATGGGTTGCGGGAGCGCTATCCCGGGTTCGGCGTGCGGGGGCGCCGGGGCCGGCGCTGGGAAGCGCCGGCGGAAGGGGCGTCAGGGAGCTGCCGGCCGGGACGGTTCACGTTGGGTGGGGAGGTGCCGGCGCGTACCCCTAAAGGTATTGCCCGGTCCGGCCCTGGACGTCGCCGGAGCCGGCGCCGGGAGTCGGACGGCCGGGGATCATGGCGCCGGCCGGGAGGGCCGGGCGGCCGGGGGTGCCACCGCGCATCTGTTCGAGCTGGAGGCGGGCGGCCATCTGCTGGGCGACCAGGGCGGCCTGGATGCCGTGGAAGAGACCCTCGAGCCAGCCGACCAGCTGGGCCTGCGCGATGCGGAGCTCGGCCTCGCTCGGCGGGGTGTCGCCCTCGAACGGGAGGGAGAGGCGCTCCAGTTCCTCGCGCAGTTCGGGGGCGAGGCCGTCCTCCAGCTCCTTGATCGACCGCTGGTGGATCTCCCGCAGGCGGCCGCGGCTGGCCTCGTCGATCGGAGCCGCGCGGACCTCTTCGAGCAGCTGCTTGATCATGCTGCCGATGCGCATGACCTTCGCGGGCTGCTCGATCAGGTTGCCCGGCTCCTCCGGGGTGAGCGAGCCGTCCTCGGCGAACGTGCCGATCGGGCGGCCGTCCGGGCCCACGACGATGACGGAGCCGTCTTCAGAGTGCTCAGTGGTGCGGGTGTCGTCGGTCATGGGTCCTATCTTTGCTCACCGAATCTCGTGCTGCTCATGCCCGGAGCTCGGCGACGGCGCACTTGACACTTCCGCCGCCGCGCTTGAGTTCGGAGAGGTCGACGGGCATCGGGAGGTATCCGGCGGCGCTCACCTTGCGGGCCATGCCTGTCGCCTCCGTGTTGAGGATCACGTGCCGGCCGTCGCTGACCAGGTTCAGCCCGAACGCCTCGGCGTCCTCCCGGTCGGCGAGCAGCGCGTCCGGGAAGAGCTGGGCGAGCACCCGCTGCGAGGCCGGCGAGAACGCGTCCGGGTAGTACGTGACGTGCCTGTCGTCGAGGGCAGCGAGGGCGGTGTCCAGGTGGTAGAAGGCCGGGTCGACCAGCTTCAGCGAGATCACCGGACGGCCGAGCACCTCCTGAGCCTCGGCGTGCGCGGCCGGGTCGGTGCGGAAGCCGTAGCCGGCGAGGACCAGGCCGCCGTAGGCGCCGGGCAGGTACGCGAAGTCGCCCTCACCCTCGTTGACCTGCTGCGGCTCGACGTATCGCCAGGCGAACGACGACGTGTAGAACGCCTGATGCGCGGCAGCCTCGGCGGCGCGCTGCGGATATTTGAAGCGGGCGCCGTAGACCGTGCCGTCGACGGAGAACGCGCCGTTCGCGGAGTAGACCATGTCGGGCAGCCCGGGCCGCGCGTCGAGGACGTGCACCTGGTGACCGAGGCCGGTCAGCGTGGTGCGCAGCATCTCCCACTGGGTGAGCGCCCGTCCGGCGTCGACCGCGACCTTGGTGTCCATCCACGGGTTGATGGCGTACTCAACCGTGAAATGCTCCGGGGGACACATCAGATATGTCCTGTTTCGCGGCAATCGCTCGTCGTGGCTCATGAATCTAAAGGGTAGGTAGGCTGGGGTGCAGCAAACAGCTAGAAATCTTGCTCCTCGGAGGCGATTCGTTGCAGATGGACGCCATTGACCAGCGAATCATTGCGTTGCTGGTGGCCGACGCCCGCGCCTCCTACGCCGAGATCGGCGCCAAGGTCTCGCTCTCCGCGCCGGCGGTGAAGAGGCGCGTCGATCGTTTGCGGGCCAGTGGGGTCATCAAGGGATTCACCGCCGTCATCGAGCCGGCTGCGGTCGGCTGGACCACCGAGGCGTTCGTCGAGCTGTTCTGCACCGGCCGGACCACGCCCGCGCAGATCACCGTGGCGACCCGGCGGCACCCGGAGGTCGTCGGGGCGTACACGGTTTCCGGGCAGGCGGACGCGCTCGTGCACCTGCGCGCCGCCGACATCGGGCACCTGGAGCAGGCGCTGGAAAGGCTGCGCGCGGAGCCGTTCGTGACGTCCACGCGCAGCATGGTGGTGTTGTCCCGGCTCGTGGAGACGCCGACGACGGTGGCACCCGCCTAGAGGTACATCCCGGGCCGGTGCTCGTCGGAGGGACGGTCCTTCGCCGGGACCGGCTTGTCACCCTCGACGAAGAAGCGCTTGCCGCCGAACTCGCCGTGCAGCCGGTCGTCCAGCTCGTCGGCGAGACCCGTCATCACCTGCACGGCCAGCATGAGGTGGATGGCCTGGAAGTTGCGGCCGAACACCGGGATCGACGCCCACACCGTGTCCTGCGCGCAGTAGAGCCGGCCGATCGGCATCCGGTTGGTCAGCTCGGAGAGCTTCACGTAGAGCTGCTCGGTCGGCTCGACCTCGGTCAGGATCGGGGAGAAGACGTCGACCAGGGGCGGGTTGTCCCGGACCCGGACGAAGACCATCGCCGAGCCGGCCCGGATGCCGATGTCGCCGTCCGCGTCCACCTGCAGCTGGTCGACAGTGGTCTTCGACATCGTGGCGACGACCGTGCGGACCCGCTCCTCCAGCGGCACCACGTCGGCGTCGACAGTCGCGAGCGCCGCCTCCAGGGCGTCGTCGTCCTCCAGGTCGTCGAGGTCGACCGTGCCGCCGACGGCCGGCTCGTGCCGGGCGGTGCCGAGCGGCGTCGTCTCGATCGGCTCGTCCTCCTCGTCGTGGACCAGGTAGACGAGGAACGCCGGGTGCGGGGCGCCGTAGACGTCACGCAGTGTCCGGGAGACCGCGGTGGCGAGCTCGCGCGCCTGGTCCGGCCCGCCGCGCAGGCCGAACGAGTCACCCGAGCCGGGCAGCACGCCGGGCGGGGACCAGCCGAGCGCCACCATGTCGGCGACCGCGGCACGGTCCATCCGGTACTCCGTGGGCAGCTCGGCGTTGCCGACCGCCAGCGCCTCGACGAAGCCGTCCTGCGCCACACGCATGCTCACCGAGTAGACCGCGGTGCCGGTGCCGGACGCGGTCGGGTCCAGGGTGATGTCGACGTGCGCACCCGGCTGGAGGGTGGGCAGCAGAGTGGCCAGCGCTGCGGCGAACTCCCGCCACGCCTCGGTGACCTTCGCCCGCAGATCGGCGGTGGTCGGCTCGTCGAGCAGGATGCTGTCGTCCGGCGTCATCCCGTCACCCTATCGAGCGCGAAGCCGGTGTGAACGCCCTCCACCGCCCTCAGCTTTGATCTTTACGATCGCCCCAGCTCAGCGCCAGGGCACTGATCTTCGCGGCGGCCTCCGCCGGGTCCGCGCCACGACCCACCGCAAGACCCATCAGGTACGCCGTGACCGGCGCGCCGGGCCGCAGAACGTTGTGCGCCACATCCCGGGCCACGTCGAGCAGCTCACCGGTCGGCACCTCGTCCGGCCGCACCCCGAGCTCGGCGCCGACCGCGGCGAGCCAGTCGTCCATCTCTTTCATCGTCAGCGTGCCCATTCCTCGGCGGTGCGCAGATCGTCGTCGGTGTCGCAGTCGAACCAGGGCGGCGGGCCGGGACGACGCCACGACACCTCCACCACGCGCACCTTCTCCAGCAGCGACCGCACCGGTGCGCCGTCCAGCCCGCCGCGTTCCTCGGCGAGCCGGTCCAGCGCGGCACGCAGCGCTTTCGTCCGCCAGACACCGCAGAGCACCTGGAGGTGGCCCTCGGCGTCGCGGTAGACCGCGCCCTCCATCGGGGCCGACTCCATGGTGAGCCGCAGGACGTCGATCGCCTCGCCGGTCAGGAACGGCAGGTCCGCCGCGAGCAGGGCGGTGTAGGTCACCGAGTCGGGCACCAGCGCGAGACCGGCCGCGGCGGCCGCGACCGGACCGCCACCGGGCGGCTCCTCGCGGGTCACGTGCACCGCGACGGGCAGGTCAGCGGGCACCCGGCCGACCACCACCCGGGGGTCGGCGTCGTGCACGGCGGCCAGGACACGGGTCAGCATCGACTGACCGGCGACGGGCAACGTCGGCTTGTCCGCACCACCCATTCGCCGCGCCGCACCACCGGCCAGGACCACCGCCGCAAATCCCCCCACGTGAGTACCGTATCCCGACCGCGTGCCGGGCGTGACCGCGCGCTCAGTTCAAGCCCGTACGCTTCCTACATGGGGAGGAACGTGACGCGGCGTACGGTGGTGAGCGTTGACCTGGGCGCCGTTCCCTCCACCCGGCAGAAACGCGACGAGCTCGCCGCCGAGGAGCCGCTGGAGATCAGACTCCGCAAGCAACCGCTCGCTGTGACTATGCGCACTCCCGGCCACGACATCGACCTCGCGATGGGCTTCCTCCTCAGCGAGGGCGTGATCGGCAAGGCGGACGACGTGCTGACCGCACAGCTCTGCGCCGGCACCGACACCCCGAACACGTACAACGTGGTCGACGTGGTGCTCGACTCGCACGTGCCGCCGCCGGTGACCGACCCGAGCCGGAACTTCTACACCACCAGCTCCTGCGGGGTCTGCGGCAAGGCCAGCATCGACGCGGTACGGACGAGGTCGCGCTTCGACGTGACGGGCGACGCGATGCGGATCTCGGCGCGGGTCCTCGCCGGCCTGCCGGACAAGCTGCGGGCGGCGCAGCGGGCGTTCGACCGGACCGGCGGGCTGCACGCCGCCGGACTGTTCACGGCCGGCGGCGACCTGCTGGTGCTCCGGGAGGACGTGGGCCGGCACAACGCGGTCGACAAGGTGATCGGCTGGGCGTTGCGGGAGGGCCGGCTGCCGCTGGCCGGGCACGTGCTGATGGTGTCCGGGCGGGCCAGCTTCGAGCTGACCCAGAAAGCGTGGATGGCCGGCCTGCCGCTGCTCGCGGCGGTGTCGGCGCCGAGCACGCTCGCGGTGGACCTGGCCGGCGAGGCGGGGATGACGCTCGTCGGGTTCCTCCGCGAACCACGGATGAACATCTATGCGGGCGCGCAGCGCGTCACGTTCTGACCATGTGACATTCCCGCATCCGTAAGATCGGCGGCGCATTCACATTCATCCATGGTCGCAAGTCTGCGGGCATGCCTTTATCGCGCCGTACCCTGCTGCTGACCTCCGCCGCCGGTGCCACCGCCGCGACCACTGTCTGGCCCCTCGCCGCGTCCGCGGCGCCCTATCGCGGACCGCTGCGCACCAACCCGTTCACCCTCGGGGTGGCGTCCGGCGACCCGGACCCCGACGGCTTCGTGCTCTGGACCCGGCTCGCGCCCACCCCGCTCGCCGAGGACGGTCTCGGCGGCATGCCGTACCGCAATGTCGTCGTCACCTGGGAACTCGCCGCCGACGAACGGTTCCGTAAGATCGTCCGACGCGGTGTCACGGTGGCCCGCCCGGACCGCGCGCACAGCGTCCACGTGGAACTGGACGGCCTGTCGCCGGGCCGGGAGTTCTTCTACCGGTTCCACGCCGAGCGGCACACCTCGCCGGTCGGCCGCACCCGGACCGCGCCACGGCGCTCGGCACAGGTCTCGGCGCTCGCGATGTCGTTCGTCTCCTGCTCCCAGTACGAGACGGGTACTTCACCGCGTACCGCAGGCTGGCCGAGGACGAGCCGGAACTGATCCTGCACCTCGGTGACTATCAGTACGAGTACAAGGCGGGACAATATGTGATCCCGGGTGGCAATCCGCGTGACCACGAGGGTCCGGAGACCGTGACGCTCGCCAATTACCGTCAGCGGCACGCCCAGTACAAGACCGACCCGGACCTGCAGGCCGCGCACGCCGTCGCGCCCTGGGCCGTCGTCTGGGACGACCACGAGACCGAGAACAACTGGGCCGACGAGGCGCCCGAACAACCGGACCCCGATTTCCTGGTACGGCGGGCGGCCGCGTTCCAGGCGTACTACGAGAACATGCCGCTGCGCCGCACCTCGATCCCCCGTGGCATCGACATGCAGCTGTACCGGCGGCTGCACTGGGGCCGTCTCGCCACGTTCCACATGCTCGACACCCGGCAGTACCGCGACGACCAGGGGTGCGGCGACGGGTACAAGGACTGTCCCGCCGCGATCGACCCGGCCCGCAGCATCACCGGCGCCGAGCAGGAGAAGTGGCTGCTCGACGGGTTCCGCCGATCCACCGCGCGCTGGGACGTGCTCGGCCAGCAGGTCTTCTTCGGGCAGCGGGACAACAACTCCGGCCCCGCGAAGGTGCTCAGCATGGACTCATGGGACGGGTACCAGGCGTCCCGCGACCGGATCACCCGCGGCTGGGTGGACGCGGGCGTCCGCAACCCGGTCGTGCTCACCGGTGACGTGCACGCGCACTGGGCCGACGACCTGAAGCTGAACTACGACGACCCGACGTCGAAGACGGTCGGCACCGAGCTGGTCTGCTCCTCGATCACCTCGGGCGGCGACGGCGCCGACGTGACCGGCGGCAACCACCCGTGGGCGGCCTGGAACCCGCATCTGCGGTTCTACAACAACCAGCGAGGTTACGTCCGGACCACGATCACCAAGGATGCGCTGACCGCGGACTTCGTGACACTGCCGTACGTGACGCGGGCGGGCGCTCCGGCGCACACCCGGGCCCGGTTCGTGATCGAGGACCGGGTTCCCGGGCTGAACCTGGTCGCGGACAACCCGACGCCCGGCGCGTCGGCTCTGCGGTCCACCGGCGACCTCGGCGCGGCAACCGTCGAGCAGGAGACCGCCCGCCCCTGACACGCCTTCCCTCACCGGGCCCGCCGGCGTCGGCGGGTCCGGCCGGGACGGAAGCCGTCGCCCACCATGTGCGGTGACAGACCGAACCCGAGGATCTGATGCAGCAGCCCGGCGAGCTGGTGCTGCGGCTCGGTCGCCAGGGCCCGGTCCACCGCCACCCGGGCCAGGGCGCCCCGGCCGGCCCGCCAGGCGGTGAAGCCGAGCAGGCAGGCAGGCGCCGGGACGTACACCGGCTCGACCCGGCGCAGCACGTCGGTCCAGAGCCGGATCCGCCACTCCTGCGGCCCGACCCGGTCCAGCGCGTAGTCCTCCACGGCACGATCCGCCAGCAGCACCCCCAGCCAGGCCGTCTCGGCGAGGTCGATGCCGTGCCCGGACCGGTACCGGGTCTCGGCACGGCGCACCGCGATCTGGCCGGCGTGACGGATCCGGCGCGAACACCTCCGGGCGTTCAGTTCGTCGGTGAGCAGGCCGGAGAATCGTTTCCTGGCGTGCTCGGTGGCATCGGCCATCGCGGCCCGCTCCGGGCCCTCCATCGCGGCGACCTGTGCGGTCAGGGCACGGCGGCTTGGCAGCGCCACCTCACCGCGGAACGTCGCCTCCGCCGCGACCACGCTGTCCGGCGGCAGGCAGGGAGTGCCCTCGTCGGGGCAGCAGTGGAGGTCGCCGCAGAAGTAGGACCACCAGCGCCGGTCGGTCACTCGGAGGACGTCGTTCACCCGTACCCCCAATTGGCGCAACGCCTCCGCCAGGCGCAACACCGCGGGGGTGATCCGGGCCGGAGGCCCGAAACCGACCAGGACCACCGACGGCGACGCCTGGCGTGCCACCGTCACGGCGACCGACCGGGCGGCGACGTGCGGATCCTCGTCCGGCGGTGGCAGCTCGTAACAGGCGCCGAAGTCGACCTCAGGGCCGGAGAGACCGACCACGGCCACGCTGTTCGCCGGGTGATAGCCCAGCAGGAACGGCAGGACCGCGACGAGTTCGGAAGGGGAGCGGACGATGACGGGACAGTCGGTTGTCATGCCGGGCAGCGTCGCCGTGCGCGGATCGCCGCCGAGTGCCAATCACCGGCCTGTGGATGAGTTGTCCACAGGGCTGGCTTCCTCCACAGGGCGCTGGCTTTTTCAGCTGCGGAACGGCAACTCGTGCAACTGCAGGCCTTCCTGCTGCCATGCGTGCTCGTGCCGGTTGAGATCCATGGTCAGCTCGATCGAGGAGACCACGTCGTAGCCGGCGGCGTGCAGACTGCGGATCGCGTCGACGTTGCGCGACTCGGGGGAGATGGTCAGCGACGTCATGTTCCGGTTCTTCGCCTCGGCGGCGACGTGCTGCAGGAGCAGACGGCCGACGCCCTTGTGCCGGTGCGTGATCGTGACGACGACCGGGTCCACCTCACCGGCCCGGCCGCGCATGATCAGCCCGACCATCCCGATCACCCCGTCGTCGGCGTGGTCGGCCACCCAGAGTCCGGAGAGGTCCAGCCGCGTCAGGTACTCCTCGAAGCCGGCCCCGTTGTCGTCGGTGTGTTCCCCATACATCTCGTTGTGCTGCCGGGTGAGCTCCGCCCACAGGTTCCGGCCCGCGGAGTGATCGCTCGGGCGATAAGAACGCACAGCGACAGGGGTCATGTCGTCATCATGCCTTCGAATTGGGATGTTCGTCACCAGAAGCGCAAGATAAGCGGGTGGACATGGTGTACCTGCGCGCGCACCCCCAGCACCTTCCGGCATTTCTCACCCACCAGCGGATCCGGGAGACGCCTGTCGCGGCCGGGGTGTGCACGGCCCGCAGGCTGACCCTCGACGACGGGACGTCACTGTTCGCGAAGAGCTGGCCCAGCGACCCGGCGCCGGACGGCATGTTCGCCGCGGAGGCCGCCTCACTGCGCTGGTTGCGGTCGGCGGGCGCGGTGCCCGTACCGGAAGTGATCGTCGCCCTTCCCGACCTGCTCGCCCTGGAATGGATCACGCCCGGCTCGCCGACCCGCGCTTCCGCTGAAGAGTTCGGCCGGTCGCTGGCGTCGCTGCACCGCGCCGGGGCCGACTCCTTCGGCGCCGCCTGGCCGGGATGGATCGGCCCGCTGCCACTGGACAACACCGTCGGCGACAGGCCGTGGGGCGCCTGGTTCGCGACCCGGCGCCTGCTTCCCTACCTGCGACTCTCCGCTGATCGCGGCGCGCTCTCCGGAGATGACGTCACGGCCGTCGAGCTCATCCTTTCCACCATCGACGAGTACGGGGGTGAGGAGCGTCCCGCCCGCATCCACGGCGACCTGTGGCCGGGCAATCTGCTGTGGGGCGCTGACGGGCGGGGGTGGCTCGTCGATCCCGCCGCCCATGGAGGTCACCGGGAGACCGATCTCGCGACCCTCGCGCTCTTCGGCGGGGTCCCGCATCTCGACGTGATCATCGGGGCGTACCGGGAGGTGTGGCCGTTGCATGACGGGTGGGAGGCTCGGGTGCCGTTGCACCAGCTGCACCTGCTGCTCGTGCACACGGCCGCGTTCGGAAGCGGATATCGCTCGGCGGTGCGGGCGACCGCGGACGCGGTGTTGCGGGCGTGATCCCGCCTCAGTTGCCCATACAGCGATCTGCGTAACGGCAATGCGGCTCCGGAACGGCTAGATTCGATCCGTGAGCCTCTTCGAGAGATCAGCCGAGCGGTGGCTTCCGTGACCGTGCTCGCCGACCGGTTCGGCCGCATCGCGACCGACCTGCGCGTCTCCCTCACCGACCGGTGCAACCTGCGGTGCACCTACTGCATGCCCGCCGAGGTCCTGGCCTGGATGCCGCAGCCCGACCAGCTCACCGACGACGAGGTGAGCAGGCTGGTCCGGATCGCGGTCGAGCAGCTCGGTGTCACCGAGGTCCGCTTCACCGGAGGCGAGCCGCTGATCCGGCGCGGGCTCGTCGGCATCATCGCCGCGGCGGCGAAACTCACGCCCCGCCCCCAGCTCTCCGTGACGACGAACGGCATCGGCCTCGACCGCACCGCCGCCGCGCTCAAGGAGGCCGGGCTCGATCGGGTGAACGTCTCGCTCGACACCCTCGACCCGGCTCGCTTCCACACTCTGACCCGCCGCGACCGGCATGCCGACGTGCTCGCCGGACTCCGCGCGGCAGCCGACGCCGGCCTGACCCCCGTGAAGATCAATACGGTCCTCATGCGCGGCGTCAACGACGACGAGGCGCCGGCGCTGCTGCGATTCGCGTTGGACCATGGGTACCAGTTGCGCTTCATCGAGCAGATGCCACTCGATGCGCAACACCAGTGGGACCGGCACGAGATGGTCACCGCCGAGGAGATCCTCGCCGCGCTCCAGCCGTTCGATCTCCGTCCCGACGATGTTTCACGTGGAACGGCGCCGGCCGAGACGTGGCTCATCCCCGGGTTCGTCGATGCCGCCGGCCAGCCCGCCCGCGTCGGCGTGATCGCCAGCGTGACCCGGCCGTTCTGCGGTGACTGTGACCGGACGCGCCTCACCGCCGACGGCCAGGTCCGCAACTGTCTCTTCGCCACCGACGAGAGCGACCTGCGCAGGCTGCTCCGCGGCGGGGCGAGCGACGCGGAGATCGTCGAGGCGTGGCAGGTGGCGATGCGAGGCAAGCGCGCCGGCCACGGCATCGACGACCCGGCCTTCCTCCAGCCCGCACGTCCCATGTCCGCAATCGGAGGCTGAACAGTGCTGACCGTGCGTTACTTCGCCGGAGCCCGGGCTGCGGCGGGCGGCCTCTCGTCGGAGCCGGTGGAGGCCGAGACGCTGGAGGAGCTCACCTCGTTGCTGGCGGAGCGCCACGGGGAGCGGCTCGCCATGGTGATGAAGGCGGCGAGCTTCCTGGTGGACGGTTTGACGTGTCACGACCGGGCGGCTCCCCTCCCGGCGAACGCCACGATCGACGTCCTTCCGCCCTTCGCCGGCGGCTGAGCAGGGCACCGTTCGCGCGCGCAAGATCGAGGCAGCCCTCGGCCTCGGCCGGTACGGGCGCCACCTGCCAAGATCCGGCCGTGACGGAGCCCGTGACCGCGACTGCGACTGCGACTGCGACTTCGACCATGGCCGTGCCTGCGGCGACGGGCGGGACGGGTCCCAACTGCGCACCCCCGGCCGGATCGCAAGCTGGCTGTCTGTGACGGATCGCTGCGCCTGAGTGGTTGCGACCGGCTGGGAGGCTGGCCGGGTGGAACGGATGTTGAGCCGGAGCGAGGCCTCGGACGCGGTCGGCAAGCAAGGGTGGCGGTTCCTGCTGGGGACGCTGCGAACGTCGGTACGGGTCACCTCACTCACCGACGCCACCACCCTGGCCACCCGAGCCGTCGACACCTGCGGCGCCGACGCCGACGATCACCTCCGGATCGACGTCAGGCCGGATCGTGTCGAGTTCGTGCTGCAGACCCGCAAGTCCGCCGCAGTGACCGACCGAGACGTCGAGCTCGCCCACCGGATCACGGCCGTGACCGAGGACCGCACGACCCCGGCCGTCGACGCCGACCCCCGATCGGTGCAGGAGCTGGAGCTGGCGATCGATGCGATGGACATCGCCGCGATCCGCCCGTTCTGGAAGGCGGTGCTGGGTTACACCGACGAGCCGGGCCGCACCGGACCGACCGACCCGCTCGTGGACCCGGTCGGGCAGGGGCCGGCGATCTGGTTCCAGCAGATGACCGAGCCGCGCCAGCAGCGGAACCGGATCCACCTCGACCTCTGTGTCCCGCACGACGAGGCGTCCGCCCGGATCGCGGAGGCCCTGGTCGTCGGCGGCCGGCTGCTGTCGGACCGGCGTGCCCCGTCGTTCTGGGTTCTCGCCGACGCCGAGGGCAACGAGATCTGCGTAACCACCTGGCAGGGCCGCGACTGAGCAGGGCTGTCGGCCACCCTGCTCAGTCGCGTCAGGGACACTGGTTGCGGCAAGCTGTTGCGGGGGAGGGTTCCGGTTGTTGTTCGTCGCGGTGATCCTGCTGGTCATCGGCCTGATCCACCTGTACCTCTGGAAGCGCCTGGTCCACGACACGCTCCGTCCCGGCACGGCCCGCCGGATCGGGACGGCGATCATCGTCGCGCTGGGTGTGCTGGTTCCGGTCACGCTGATCGGGGTGCGTAACGGGTACGTCCAGTGGCTCTCCTGGCCCGGCTACCTGTGGGTCGCGCTGATGTTCTACCTGCTGGTGACGCTGGCAGCCCTGGAGATCCCGCGCCTGCTGGCCACCCGCCTGTGGGCCCGCCCGAAAGAACCGGAGCCGGAACAGGGACCCGGGACGCAACCGGAGCCGAAGCCGGAACGGGCGCCCGGGACGCAACCGGAGCCGGCACCCGAAACCCCCGCCATCGAGAGGCGGCTCGTTCTGGCCAGGGGCGCCGCCATCTTCGCGGGCCTCACGGCCGCAGGCATCACCGGGTACGGGGTCCGAACCGCAACCGGCCCACCCCGGATCGACCGCTTCACGATGCCGATGCGGAAGCTGCCCCGCGCGATGGACGGCACCCGCATCGCGGTCGTCTCGGACATCCACATCGGCCCGCTGACCGGTGTCGACCACGCCCGCCGCATCACCCGCGTGATCAACTCGGTGAACGCGGATCTGGTCTGCGTCGTCGGTGACATGGTCGACGGCACGGTGGCCCAGCTGGGCCGGTTCGCCGCCCCGCTCGCGGAGATCGAGTCGCGACGGGGCACGTTCTTCGTGACCGGCAACCACGAGTACTACTCCGGGTACGCGGAATGGATCGACGAGGTGGCCGAGCTCGGCATGCGCCCGCTGCGCAACGAACGGGTGGAGATCGCCGGCCTGGACCTCGCCGGTGTGAACGATCTGGGCGGCGCGGAGCACGGTGACGCCCCGGATTTCGCCCGCGCCCTCGGCGACCGGGACCCCGCCCGTCCCGTCGTGCTGATGGCGCACCAGCCGGTGGCCGCGCGGGACGCCGCCCCCTTCGGGGTGGACCTGCAGATCTCCGGGCACACCCACGGCGGCCAGATGGCGCCGTTCAACCTGCTCGTCCGGCTGGAGCAGCCGGTAGTCTCCGGCTTCGGGAACGTGGACGGCGTACCGGTCTACGTGACCAACGGCGCCGGTTACTGGGGTCCGCCGGTCCGGGTCGGCGCTCCTCCGCAAGTCACCGTCATCGAACTGCGGGCAGAGAACTAATCAAGATCGGTAAGTGTGTTTGAGCGTGGCGATTCGTGGCGGCACCGACGGCCGTGACAGGATGCGGGACGTGGAGAGCACCGCGGGAACGTATGTCGCGGACCTTCACATTCACTCGCGATACTCGCGGGCCTGCAGCCGTGACCTGACCCTGCCGAACCTGGCGTGGTGGGCCCGGCGCAAGGGGATCGCCCTGCTCGGCACCGGCGACTTCACCCATCCGGCCTGGTTCGAGCATCTGAAGGAGAGCCTGAAACCGGCCGAGCCGGGCCTGTTCCGCCTGGCCGAGGCCGAGGAGCAGGCGGTGACCAGGCGGCTGCCCGGATCGCTGAGCGGCACCGCGCCGGCCCGCTTCATGCTGAGCGTCGAGATCTCCACGATCTACAAGCGCGACGACCGGACCCGCAAGGTCCACCACCTTTTGTACGCCCCCGACTTCGCCAGCGTGCAGAAGATCAACACGGCGCTGGCCCGGATCGGCAACCTGACCGCGGACGGCCGCCCGATCCTCGGCCTGGACTCCCGCGACCTGCTGGAGATCACCCTCGAGTCCGGCGGCTACCTGATCCCCGCGCACATCTGGACGCCCTGGTTCTCGGCGCTCGGCTCCAAGTCCGGCTTCGACGCGATCGCCGACTGCTACGCCGACCTGGCCGACCACGTCACGGCGGTGGAGACCGGACTCTCCTCGGACCCGGAGATGAACTGGCGGGTCTCCAGCCTCGACCGCTACCGCCTCGTGTCGAACTCCGACGCGCACTCGCCGGCCGCGCTGGCCCGGGAGGCGACGCTCTTCTCCGGTACGCCCGACTACTTCGCGGTGAAGGATGGGGTCGGCCTGGCCGGCACGATCGAGTTCTTCCCGGAGGAGGGCAAGTACCACGCCGACGGGCACCGCGCCTGCGGCGTGAACTGGGAGCCGTCGCGGACCCGCGAGGCGGCCGGCCGCTGCCCCGAGTGCGGCCGCCCGCTGACCATCGGCGTGCAGAGCCGGGTCGAGGACCTGGCGGACCGTCCGGTGGGCTTCCGCAAGGAGCAGCACGTCGAGCACCTGATCCAGCTGCACGAGATCCTCGGCGAGATCAACGGTGTCGGCCCGAAGTCGAAGACCGTCGAGGCCCAGCTGAACCATCTGGTCGCGACGCTCGGCCCGGAACTGGAGATCCTGCGTCACGTGCCGGTCGACGAGATCGGCAAGGCCGGCGGCGAGGAGCTGCGCGAGGCGATCACCCGGCTGCGGCGCGGCGACGTGCGACGCGTCCCCGGGTACGACGGCGAGTACGGCGTGATCACCCTGTTCGAGCCCGGTGAGCTGCGCAACCGCAACAGTGCTCCGCAGGTGGAGACGCTCTTCGACATGCTGCCGGCGTCGGTGCCGAACCCGCCGAAGCCGAAGGCCGCCCCGGAGAAGCCGAAGCCCAAGGCCGCGAAGAAGCCCGCGGAGAAGCCCGCGCCGCCCCCGCTGGCGCCGCCGCCCAGCCCGCACGAGCCGTTCGAGCCGATGCTGGCCGGGATGGAGGAGGTCGGCACCGGCCTGCTGGACCGCCTCGACGCGATGCAGCGCGTGGCCGCGTCCGCGCCCGGCGGCCCGCTGCTGATCGTGGCCGGGCCGGGCACCGGCAAGACCCGCACGCTGACGCACCGGATCGCGTACCTCTGCGCCGAGCTGGGTGTCTTCCCGGAGCGGTGCCTGGCCATCACGTTCACCCGGCGTGCCGCCACCGAGCTGAAGGAGCGGCTGGACGCGCTTCTCGGGGACGTGGCCGAGGACATCACGGTCGGCACGTTCCACTCGCTGGGCCTGACCGTGCTGAAGGAGAACGCCAAGGCGGCCGGGCTCGGCGCCAACTGGCGGATCGCCGACGAGCACGAGCAGGCGCAGGCCCGCGAGCAGGCCGGCACGGACGACGCCGGGTACCGCAAGCTGCTCCGCCAGCAGGATCTGGTCGACCTGGACGATCTGATCAGCCTGCCGGTGACGCTGCTGCGCGAGGACCCCGCGCTTGTCGAGAGGTACCGCCGGCGCTGGCAGTGGATCTTCGTGGACGAGTACCAGGACGTCGACGAGCTGCAGTACGAGCTGCTGCGCCTGCTCAGCCCGCCGGACGGCAACCTGTGCGCGATCGGCGACCCGGACCAGGCGATCTACTCGTTCCGCGGCGCCGACGTCCGGTACTTCCTGCGCTTCAACACCGACTTCGTGGACGCCCGGCTGGTCCGGCTGACCCGCAACTACCGGTCGTCGGCACCGATCCTGGCCGCCGCGGTGCAGGCCATCGCGCCGTCCACGCTCGTCAGCGGCCGCCGGCTGGACCCGGCCCGGCTCGACCCGGAAGCCCCGCTGGTCGGCCGCTATCCGGCGCGCAGCGTCTCCGACGAGGCCGACTTCGTGGTGCGGACCATCGACGAGCTGGTCGGTGGCCTCTCCCACCGTTCGCTGGACTCGGGCCGGGTCGACTCCCGCGCCGCGGTGGCCGGGACCCTGTCCTTCTCGGACGTCGCGGTGCTGTACCGCACCGACGCCCAGTCCGGTCCGATCCTGGACGCGCTGTCCCGCGCCGGCGTGCCGGTCCAGAAGCGCTCGCACAACCGGCTGCGCCACCGGCCGGGCGTCCAGGTGATCGCCCGCGAGCTGCGGCACGCGGACGGCTCTGGCGGACCGCTCGCGGCACGGGTCCGGCTCGCTGCCCAGACGCTCGCCCAGCGGTACGCGACACCGACGCTCGACGGCGACCAGCTGGCCCCCGAGGACGTGTGGTCGGCGGCCGACCTGCTGGCGCCGCTGGCCGAGCGGGTCGGTGACGACCTGCCCCAGTTCCTGCAGCAGCTGGAGACCGGCGCCGAGGTGGACGCGCTGGACCCGCGTGCCGAGGCGGTCAACCTGCTCACCCTGCACGCCGCGAAGGGCCTGGAGTTCCCGGTGGTCTTCCTGGTCGGCTGCGAGGACGGCCTGCTGCCGCTGCGCTGGCCCGGCTCGACGCCGACCGACGACGAGATCGCCGAGGAGCGGCGGCTCTTCTTCGTCGGCCTCACCCGGGCGCAGGACCGGCTCTACGTGAGCTACTCGGCGAAGCGGTCCCGGCACGGCAGCGAGCGGGAGCAGGCGCCCACGCCGTTCCTCGACGTGATCGACTCGGGCCTGTTCGAACGGCTCGGTGAGGCAGCACCGGCAAAACCGAAGGACCGCCAGCTCAGACTGCTGTGAACGGGTCAGGCCCGGGGCGCCGGCTCAGACCGCTGTGATCCCGATCAGGGCGCCGGCCAGCAGCGCCGGGCCGAACGGGAGCGCCCGCTCGCCGCCGGCCCGCCGGGTGATCAGCAGCCAGGCCGCGATCCCGCCGTTGATCGCATGGGCGGCCGCGAAGCCGACGGCCACGGCCGTCCAGCCGCCGAAGCCCAGGACGAACCCGAGGACCGCGCCCAGCTTCACGTCGCCGAGGCCGAGTCCCCGGCCGGGAAGCAGGGCCAGGAACAGGTAGAACGCGCCGACCACCGCGCCCGCGGCGAGCGCCACCGGGAGCCGGGCCGGCACGGCGAGACCCGCACCGGCGACGACCGCGAAGAGAGCCACCAGCGGATCGGGGAGGCGCAGGCAGCGCCGGTCGACGGCGGCCAGCAGCACGCCGAGGACCGTCGCGACGAGCAGGAGCGGGAGTCGCGCAGCCGGACCGGACGTGACGGCCAGCAGACCGGCGGCCGCAGCGCTCACGACGACCGTACCCGGAACTGGATGATCGACCCGACGCCCGGCGTGCGGGCAGACCGCACCGGCCCGGCACCAGCCGGGGAAGCCGGCGGCGAACCGCCTGCCGCACGCGACGCAGGCCGCGCGTGGCGGAACGCCTGCGGCGACCGACAGCCGGTACGCGACGCGGGGCACGAACGCCGCTGAGGCGCCGCCGAAGACGATTGCCATGATCACTAATGGTGATGACACGATCGGGGACGGTAATGTCTGGTCCGCCCCGACGGGGATCGGGTTGCCGACAAAGCCCGCGATTCCGGCAAGGTCCCGATACGTGCCGCACGCTACCGTGTCAGGCAGCCGAGTCCGCTTTCTGGAGGAACCCCGATGTCGCAGAACGGGCCGTTCCCCGGTCAGCCGTGGCCGGGCAAGAACGACGGCCAGAACACCGACGAGCCTTACGCGGAACCGTCCGACCCCTGGAGTGAGCACGAGCAGCCCTGGAGCCCGGCGCCCGCGCCACCGCTTCCGGCCCAGCCGGCGTACGCGCCACAGTGGAACCAGCGGCCGGCCCGGCGAGGCTTTCCGACGACCGTCGTGGTCGCACTGGTGTGCCTGCTGGTCGGGGCCGGGGTCGGGATCGGCGTCTGGTTCCTGGTGGGACGCGACGACCCGCCGCCGCCGATCGCCGCCGAGCCCACCACTCCGGGTGGCACCGGTCCGCGGCCGCAGACCAGCGAGGACGCCCGGTTCGCGACGAAAGGCCAGTGCGTCCGCAACGACGGCAGCAACCTGGAGCCGAAACTTCGCGTGGTGGCGTGTGCCGCGAACACCTATGAGGTGCTGAAACGCATCGACGGGCGGACGACCGGCGACAAGGACGCGATGGGCAAGTGCGCGAAGGTCGAGGGGTACACCAAGTGGTACTACTACGACACCGAATACGACGACGTCGACGTGGTTCTCTGTCTCCGCGAGTATGGGAAGGTCTAGCGATTTTGCTAGACAGCGTTAGACGACTGTCGAGAGTGGTTTCTCGCGGACTCTAGCTTTCTCGCTAGACAGCCCGATACTGTGCTACGGCATGGATCCCGTGCGGAACCCGTACGCTCCGGGTGCCGGCCAGCGCCCACCCGAGCTCGCCGGTCGCGACCGTGAGCTGGACGTCTTCGACGTCGTGCTGGAACGGGTGGCCCGTGGCCGCCCGGAGCGCAGCCTGGTCCTGACCGGCCTGCGTGGCGTCGGCAAGACGGTTCTGCTCAACACGTTGCGCTCCGCGGCGATCGGCCGGCTCTGGGGCACCGGCAAGATCGAGGCCCGGCCGGATCAGTCGCTGCGCCGCCCGGTCTCCGGCGCGCTGCACATGGCGATCCGCGAGCTGGCGCCGCACCACCGTGATCCGGACCGGGTCGACGAGGTGCTCGGCGTGCTCAAGGCGTTCGCGCTGCGGGCCAACGACGGCAACGCCAAGCTGCGAGACCGCTGGGCGCCCGGCATCGACGTGCCACCGGCCCGCGGCCGCGCCGACTCCGGCGACATCGAGATCGACCTGGTCGAGCTCTTCACCGACGCGGCCTCGCTCGCCACCGACGTCGGCACCGGGATCGCCCTGTTCATCGACGAGATGCAGGACCTCAGCGCCACCGACGTGTCGGCGCTCTGCGCGGCCTGCCACGAGCTGTCCCAGCTCGGCGCGCCGCTGATCGTGGTCGGTGCCGGCCTGCCTCACCTGCCGGCCGTGCTCTCGGCCGCCAAGTCGTACTCGGAGCGGCTCTTCCGGTACGCGCGGATCGACCGGCTGGACCGCGACGCCGCCGACCTGGCGCTGGGTGTGCCGGCCGAGCGGGAGGGCGTGGAGTACGAGCAGGACGCGCTCGACCTGCTCTACGAGAAGTCCGGCGGCTATCCGTACTTCGTGCAGGCGTACGGGAAGGCGACCTGGGACCACGCGCCGCAGACCCCGATCACTGCGAACGACGTGCAGGTGGCGGCGCCGGAGGCGGAGGGCGAGCTGGCGGTCGGCTTCTTCGGCTCCCGGTTCGAGCGGGCCACCCCGGCCGAGCGGGAGTACATGCGGGCCATGGCGGTGCTCTCCGGCGACCCCGGCAACGACATGGATGCGGCGGTCCCGACGTCGGACATCGCCACGTCGCTGGGCCGCAAGCCGGCCAGCCTCTCCCCGGCCCGCGACGCGCTGATCAAAAAGGGACTCATCTACTCGGGTGAACGGGGCACTGTCGCGTTCACCGTCCCGCACTTCGGTCGCTACCTCAGAACGCAGCCGGTATGACTCGGTCGCTACGGGTATAACGAAGTTCATGAAGCCCGTACGCACCGCTGCCCGAGCCATGCTCGCCTCGATCTTCGTGATCAGCGGGGTCCGCGTGCTTCTCCAGCCCGGTGAGGATCGGGTCGCGGCGGCCCGGCGTTTCACCCCGCTGCTGGAGAAGGCGGATCCGCGCCTGCCCACCGACCCCGCGACCCTGGTCCGGGCGAAGGCCGCCACCGATGTGGTGGCCGGCCTCGCCCTCGCGACAGGTCGTTTCACCCGCCCGGCCGCCGCGGTTCTCGCCGCCGGTCTGCTGCCGACCACGTTCGCCGGCCACCCGTTCTGGACCGCGCCCAAGGAGGAGCGGGCCAACCAGCAGAACCACTTCCTCAAGAACCTGGGTCTGCTCGGCGGTCTGCTGCTCGCGGCCGCGGACACCGAGGGCAAGCCGGGTCTGCTCTACCGCACGTCGCACGCCGTCGATCGCGGCCAGCGCTCGATGAGCCACGCGGTCGGCCGGTCGCGGCGCGAGGTCCGGCGAGCCATGCGCACCGCGAAGCGGGAGGCCCGCATCGCCGCCCTCTCCGCGACCGCCGCGCGCAAGCTGCCCGGCTGAGCGCGATCCACTCGTCCGGCTGAACGTCACACGTAGTGTGCGCGGGAGGCCGGACTAGTTTGTCCGGATAACAACCTCTACGCGGCCTTTGCGTTAAAGCCGACGAGGGGCCGCACGGTCGGTCTGCGCACTCTGAGCTCACTTCCGCCCGGCTACACACTGCCGCCCGCACTCCTCCAGTCTGCCCTGCTCACGGGCGTGGAAGAGGCGGGCGACAGCTGTGCCGTGCCCGGAGGACGAGACGGGGGTCGCCACCATGCCGGCAATCGAGATGGCGGAACGCTGCGCTGCGCGCCGAAGGTCCGTGCGGCTTGCGCTGGGCGGTCTGGCGACGCTTCTGCTGCTCACCCTCTGTTTTCAGAGGTACGGCCTGAGCACCCTCGACGTCGAACTGGCGGCGATCCGCTCGTGGATCGTCGGGGACGGGCTCTACGCGTACCGGGAAAGTGGCACCCAAGCCGGCGCCGCGCTCTCCCCGGCCCTGGCCCTGCTGATCGCGCCCCTTGCCGTCGTCCCGCTGCCGGTCGCCGGCTGGCTGCTCGCGCTCGCCGGCCTCGGCGCGCTGCTCGTGTCACTGATGGTGCTGACCGGTCCGATCGCCCGTCGCTTCGGCCGGGCACGCGCCCCGATGGTCCTCGCACTCGCCGCCGCGGCCCTGCTCACCGGCCCGGTCCGCGCCACGATCGGACTGGGCCGGGTCGACCTGCTGCTGTTCGCCCTGATCATGGCGGATCTGGTCGCCCTGCGCCGGGCCGCGTGGGCGCGCAGCCGCTGGCGGGCCGGCCGCCCGGTCCGGGGCATCTGGTGGCCCGGCCACGCCTGGAGCAACGGTCCCCCGGACTCGTTCGCCGGACGGGCCCGCCGGATTTGGCGCACCGGATCCTGGGCCGGCGCCGGCATCGGACTGGCCACCGCGCTGGCCCCCGGGCCGGTCCTGCTGATCGTTTACCTGCTCGTCTCCCGGCAGCGGCGAGCCGCGTTCACTGCCCTCGCCACCGCCGTCGTGGTCACCCTCTGCGCCGCCGTCTCGGCCCCCGGCGAGACCATGACCTGGTACGGGTCGACACTCTGGGAACTCGACCGGACCGTCCCGATCAGCGACCCCGGCAACCAGTCACTGGCCGGCGCGCTGGCCCGGCTCTACGGCTTCACCGCGCCGCCCGTGCTGGTCTGGGCGTCGTTCGGAGTGCTGCTGCTGGCGGTCGGCCTGGTCCGGGCCCGCTCGGCGCACGGCGACGGCGACGAGACGGCCGCGTTCGCCCTGGTCGGTCTCGCGGGCGCGGCGGCCGGGCCGGTCACCGCCCCGGGTGAGGCGATCTGGTTGCTCCCGGCCGTCCTGATCCTCGCCGACGAGGTGCTGCGGCGGCGGTGGGGCGGGCGGCTGCCACGGTCCCGCTTCACCGGCGCGGGGTTCGCCGTGCTGGGCGTGATCGGCTGTGCGCTGCTCGTGGCGGACCCGTTCGGCGCCGTCACCTGGAACGGGTACGCCCTGCTGCTGATCCTGCTGGTCAACGCCCTTCCGTGGCGGCACGACAGCCGGCCCGCGCTGCCGAGCGCTCCGGCCCGCCGGCTGGCCGCGATTCCGGTGCCCCGAGGCGCGCCCCGACCCACCTGCTGAGCCCGGCGCCCCCGAACCCGAACTCGGCAACCCGCCTGTGTGGACTTGGGGCGCGCTCCGCACCCGAACTCCCCGCACAGCGCGAAAACCCGCTGCGTGCACGCGGGACTCGGGGTGAGCGTGCGCGCCGTCGCCGGGGCCGGCGGCGGGGCGCGCCGGGGCATGGACGTCAGTGCCGGAGTGGGCGGGACTTCGGTCCGTGCGTACCTTTCAAGGGCAGTTGACCCATTCTTCGGCGCCGTCCTTGAAGACCTGGCGCTTCCAGATCGGCAGGCGGGCCTTGGCCTCGTCGACCAGGCGGGCGCAGGCCTCGAACGCGGCGGCCCGGTGCGCGGTGCTGACCGACGCGACGAGAGCGACGTCGCCGATCTGGAGGGTGCCGATCCGGTGCGAGACCGCGACGGCGAAGACGGCCGGGTCCGCAGCGATCTCCTCGGCCACCTCGCGCAGGATCTTGGCGGCGGTGGGGTGGCCCTCGTATTCCAGCAGGGTCACGCCGCGGCCGTGGTCGTGGTCGCGGACCACGCCCTGGAAGGAGACCACCGCACCGGCGCGCGGATCGGCGACCGCTGCCTCGTGTGCGGCCAGGTCCAATGGCTCGTCGACGACCTCGGCGTGGGTCACCACACCAACCGTGTCAGTCATCAGCGCTCCCCGGGAGTCAGCGGAAGGGGCAGGAAGGGCACCAGGTCACCGGCATCGGCCTTGGTACCGGGACGGACCACGGCGAAACCGTGCGCGTTGGCGAGACCCCGCAGCATCGCCGAGCCGACGTGGCCGACCGGCGTCGCGGTGCGGCCGGTCGGATCGAGCGCCGCGAGCGCCAGGTGCGTGAAGTTTCCGCGGCCGGGCACGGCAGCGCCCGCCTCGACCGACGGCAGCGGCGGCATCGGACGGCCACGGAGGCCGGCCAGCAGCGGCGCGACGAGCGTGACCAGGGCGATCACCGCGGACTGCGGGTTGCCGGGGAGGCCGGCGATGAATTTCGGACGGCCGTCGGCACCGGTCACCCGGGCCAGCAGCATCGGGAACCCGGGGCGGACCGCCACCGTGTTCACCACGTAGTCCGCGCCGAGCTCGGCCAGCGCGGGGTGCAGGTGGTCGACCGGGCCGTGCATGGTGCCGCCGGTCGTGCAGACCAGGTCGGCCTCCTCGAGGCCGGTGCGGATCGCGTCGAGGTGGGCGGCGAGGGTGTCCTTGACCGGACCTGTCACGCCGATCGGCGTCGCGCCGTAACGCCGCAGCCAGCCGGGCACCTGCGGGCCGAGCGAGTCGCGGACCCGGCCGGCGCCGGGCGTGCCCTCGGTCAGCAGCTCGTCGCCGAAGACCAGCAGCGCGGCGCGCGGCTCGGCCCAGACCGTCAGCTCCGCATAGCCGCAGGTGGCGGCGACACCGATGACGGCGGGGTCGACGGGGGTGCCGGCCGGCAGCAACTCCTCGCCGAGGTGCGCCTCCTCGCCCGGCAGTCGCCAGTCGGGGATCGGTCGCGGCTCACCGCTGACCAGTCCCTCGTCGCTCGTCGCGGAGTCCTCGACACGGATCAGCGCGGTCGCTCCGGCGGGGACCATCGCCCCGGTGGCGATCTCGACGCACGCGCCGTCGGCACTCAGCGGCTGCGGGGTGCCACCCGCCAGCACCCGGCCCTCCGGGCGCCACGGCCCGGCGCCGCGAACCGCCCAGCCGTCGATGCTCGACGTGGGGAACGCCGGCAGGTCGGTGAGGGCGCGCAGCGGCTCCGCGAGGGTCCGGCCGTCGGCGTCGGCGAGCGCAACCGTCTCCGTGCGGCCGGCCACGGCGGCACCCGCCGCATAGGCCAGGGCACGTGCCTGTTCCCAATCCACGGGGGTCGTCTCGGTCACCCGCAGAGCCTATCCGTCAATGGTCGCCGCCGCGGATCTGGTCGACGGTGTGCTTCAGGATCGGGCCGAGCACGGCCAGCCCGTCCTTCGCCCCGCCGGTCGACCCGGGCAGGTTGACGATGAGCGTGCGGCCGGCCACGCCGGCCAGGCCGCGGGAGAGGGCGGCCGCGGGGACACGGTCCCGGCTGTACGCGCGGATCGCCTCGGCGATGCCGGGGATCTCGAAGTCGAGCAGCCCGCGGGTCGCCTCCGGGGTGCGGTCGGTCGGGGTCACCCCGGTGCCGCCGCTGGTCAGCACCACGTCGACGCCGTCGGTCACCGCTTCGCGCAGCGCCTGCGTCACCGGATCGCCGTCCGGCACCACGACCGGATCGCCGACCTCACAGCCGAGCTCGCGCAGACCGGCCACCAGGCGCGGGCCGCTGGTGTCCGCGTAGACGCCGGCCGACGCCCGGTTGGAGGCGACGATCACGCGGGCTCTCACGGGCGCTCCCACAGGCCGGTCTTTCCGCCCTCCTTGCGCAGCACCCGCACCTCGTCGAGGCTGGCGGCCGGGTCCACCGCCTTGATCATGTCGATCATCGCGAGGCCCGCGGTGGCGACAGCGGTGAGAGCCTCCATCTCGACGCCGGTCCGGTCGGCGGTCTTGGTGGTCACCAGGATCTCCACTGTGGTGTCCGTGGGGGTCAACTCCACGGTGACACCGTGCAGCCCGATCGGGTGACACAGCGGGATCAGATCCGGGGTCCGCTTGGCGCCCATGATGCCGGCGAGGCGGGCCACCGCGAGCGCGTCACCCTTCGGCAGGCCGTCCCGTCGGAGCAGGTCGATCACCTCGGCGGTGGTGCGAACCCGGCCGGCGGCGACGGCTCGGCGGGCGCTGACGTCCTTGGCCGACACGTCGACCATCCGCGCCGCACCTGTCTCGTCGACGTGGGTGAGCTGGAATTCCTGGGGCATACCGGGAGCTTATAGAGCGCCGGCGGCTGTGACGTTCGCATCACCGCTGTATTGGCTTCACACTTTGTCCATAACGGGAGGTCATGCTTCCGCCACTGGTCAGACAGTCCCGGCACCGGACGAAAATGAAACCCGGAATGCGATTCTCATTGCATTGAGTTGCCATTCCAAAACTGTCGGTGACGAAGCGTCGTCCTATTCTCGCATTCTGCGCATACTGACACGATCCACTTGAAACCGACATGACCGAGTCCCTAAGTTCTCTCGTGTCGCGACAAGACAAGTGCCAGATCCCCGTCACCGGGACACGTTTCCGGCGGCGCCCGCCCAGAATGAGGAGAAAGCCATGCGCGGCAGCAACGACTGGAGCTGAAGACAGGTGCGCGAAAAGGCGTACAGAAATAGCCTGGGAGCCTGGAGCGACGAGAAGCTCACGCTCGGCTACGAGGCGACATGACTGAGACCAGCACCAACGACGACGTGACCGATCGGCAGCTCCGGCTGCTCATCGGTCTCGTCGTCGTTGGTGCGTCGATCGCGACGATCGGCTGGGTGCTGTTCCTTCTGCGCAACCCGCAGCCGTTTCCGCCGATCTGGGCGCCGGCCCTGCTCAGCATCGCGGTGGTGGCGGCCAACCGGCTCAAGGTATCGGTCCGCATCCGGTCCAGTCTGGACGGTACGACCTGGGGCGAGGTCCCGGTCCTGGTCGGCTTGATCCTGCTCCCGGCGCCATGGGTGGTCCTCTGCTCGGTCGCCGGAGTCACCGCTCTCAAGATCTTCGCCCGTCAGGGCAGCCGGAAAACGATCTTCGCGGCCGCCAAGGAGGCGCTCACCGCCAGCGCGGCCGGGCTCGTGTTCCTCGCCTGTGGAGTGACACCGAGCCTGCTCCACCCGTCCTTCGCGCCGCTGGCCATCGTGCTGGCGCTCACCGCGTTCACCCTGGTCGACAACGTGGTCTTCGTGCCGGTGATGGCGGCGAACACCCGGACCAGCCTCAAACGGGCGGCGCTCACCAACAGCAAGCGCAAGATCCTCGGCTTCCTCGGTCAGCTCGCCGCCACCCTTCTCGTGGCCGGGCTGCTCGCCGCCGAGGCGAACATGCTGCTCCTGCTGGTCGTCCCGCTCGTTGTGGCTTGCATGCACCTCTGGCAGTCCCGCAGTGCCCGCACCCGCGAGGAGCGGGAGTCGTGGCAGCGTCTGGCGAAAGCCACCGACGAGCTGAACGCGGTCGACCTCACCCAGGTCCTGCATGCGGCGACGACCCGCGCGGCGCAGATCTTCTCGGCGGCCGAGGCCACCATCGACGTGACGGCCGGAGGCGCCGGCCGAACCGTCCGGGCCACCGAGTCCGGCGTGCTCACCGACGGCCCGCTGGTTCCCGCCCCGGTGCAGCGGGACGAGGAACGGGTCGACCTGGTCGCCCACGACGGCGGTGTCCGGGTCGGCATCCTGCGTCTCGGGTTCGGCGGCGCGGTCCGGCTCACCGAGGTCGAGCAGTACAAACTGCGCACTTTCGCGTCGGCCGTGTGCACCGCGATCCGCAACGCCCAGGCGTACGCGGAGCTCGCCCGGATCGCCGCCGAGAACGAGCACGCCGCCACCCACGACCCGCTCACCGGCCTGGCCAACCGCCGCCGGCTGTACGAGCACGCCGGCGGCCTCTACCAGAGCACCGCCCAGTCCGGGCTGTTCGCGCTGCTGCTGATCGACCTGAACCACTTCAAGGAGGTCAACGACACGCTCGGGCACGCCGCCGGCGACGACGTCCTTCGCGAGGTGGCCGGGCGGCTCAGCGCGGCGGCCGTCCCCGGGGATCTGGTGGCCCGGCTCGGCGGCGACGAGTTCGCGGTGCTGATGAGCGGGCTGCCCACGCCGGCGCTCGCCACCCACCGCGCCACCACGATGCTCAGCGCCCTCGACGCGAGCATCGAGGTGGAGGGCATGCAGATCACCGTGGACGCGGCCGGTGGCATCGCGCTCGCGGCCGGCAGCGGCGGTGTCGAGGAGCTCATGCGCCGGGCCGACATCGCGATGTACCAGGCGAAACGCACGGGCGAGCCAACCGCGATCTACGTGCACGCGCGGGACACCGCCGATCTGGAGCGGCTCATGCTCACCGGCGACCTGCGCCGGGCGGTGGCCGAGCACGAGTTCACCGTGGAGTTCCAGCCGATCGTCGACCTGGGCAGCGGCGAGGTCGTCTCCGCCGAGGCGCTGGCCCGCTGGCGGCACCCGGCCCAGGGCAGCCTCACCCCGGTGCAGTTCCTGGAGACGGTGGAACGCTCCGGGCAGCTGCCCGCGTTCGCCGACGCCGTGCTGGAACAGTCGCTGATCGCCCTGCAGAGCTGGCGGGAAGCCGGATTCGACCTGCCGGTCGCGGTCAACGTGTCGCCGCGCAGCCTGCTCGACCCGAAATTCCCGAGCGCCGTGCTGGCCCGGCTCACCCGGCACGAGATACCGCCGGACCAGCTCACCCTGGAGCTCACCGAGACCCTGACGATCAGCCAGCTCGACGTGGTGGAACGCGCCCTGGCCGAGCTGCGCGACGCCGGTGTCCGGCTCGCGATCGACGACTTCGGCACCGGGATCTCCTCGCTCTCCGTGCTCTCCCGCATCCCGGTGCACCAACTGAAGATCGACAGCGCGTTCGTCGCGGCGGTGGAGACGTCGGCCGAGGCGGCCGCGGTCATCCGGACCACCGTCGACCTGGCGCGGAACCTGCATCTCACGGTCGTGGCCGAGGGCGTGGAGAGCGAGCCGCAGCGGCGGGCGTTGTGGGAGCTGGGCTGTCTCGCCGGGCAGGGTCATCTGTTCGCCCGGCCGTACTCGGCGGCGCGGTTCCTCGCCGCGCTGCAACGCGGGTCGGGTGGGCGGCCCGGTGTGCTGGCGGCAGCGCTGCACGACGCCGGGGCGGTGGTGCGGATGCCGGTGCGCCGCAGTGGGAGATCGTCTCTGCCACACTTGCCCGCGTGACTGAGCTGCTCAGACGGGTCGATCGGGCTGCCGGGGGACTTGCTGTCGACCTGGGGCTATACGTGGTCGCGGCGGTTTTCGCGGGAATCACCGCTGTTACGTCGACATTGCTGCCGCATCGTGCCTGGGGCGCGGTGGCGGCGTGGGGCTATGCGGCCGCGGCGCTGGCGGTGCTGGTGCTGTGGCTGCTCCGGCGTCGGGATCCCGGAACTTCGGCTCGAAGTCTGATCGCCTGGATCACCTGGGCCGCCGTCGCCGGTCTGCCGCTGATCATCCAGGCCGTGCAGCGGGCCTCCGGGCGCACCGACCGCGCCCAGGAAGAGGTGGTCGTCGTCGAGCACATGGGTGAATCCCTGCTGCACACCGGCACGCCCTACCTGAGCCGCTCCGAGATCGCCGCGATCCCGCTCGACGAGCGTCTGCTCGGCTACCGCCCGTACCAGCCAGGCATGTCCATTTTCGGTCTCCCGCGAGCGATCGCCGGTGATCACTGGTGGACCGACGCCCGGATCTGGTTCGCGATCACGACGGTCCTCGCTCTCGCTGCGGCCGTCACCCTTCTGCGTCCTTCCGCATCCCGGGTACGGGCGATCCAGGCCGCCACGGTCCTCCCGGTGACGGCGCTGACCCTGGCGACCGGAGGCGACGACATTCCGGTTCTCGCCCTGTGCCTGCTCGCACTGGCGCTCGCCGCCACCGGCCGTTACGGCTGGTCCGGCGCCGCCGTGGGAGCAGCCGCCGCCTGCAAACTGTTCGCCCTGCCGGTCGTCGCCGTGCTCGCCGTCCTCGCCATCCGGAACGGCCGGTGGCGCCGGTTCCTGCCACCGGCGATCGGCCTGCCACTGATCGCCCTGCTGCCGCCGCTGCTGGTGAACCCGGACGCGCTGATCGAGAACGTGCTGCGCTTCCCGCTCGGCCACGGCCTGGTCACCAGCCCGGCGCAGTCGCCGTTCCCCGGGTACCTGATCTCGCAGTCCCTGCCCGGCGGGCGCCTCGTCGCGGCCGGCCTGCTGGTGGCCGCCGCCGCGATGATCGGTCTGCTTCTCCTGCGCAGGTCACCGCGCACGGCAGGCACCGCGGCCCTGTTCTGCGGGTGGGGTCTGCTCGCCGCGATCCTGCTGATGCCGACGACCCGTTTCGGGTACCTGCTGTACCCCGCCGCTCTGCTGCTCTGGGCCCCGGCGCTCAGGAAGGACACAGCTACAACGGCCCCACGGAATGACACGGCCTTGTACCGTCAATGAAATGATGACCTGTCCCAAGTGTCATGGCGAGATGCGGGTCTACGAGCGCAGCGGCGTGACGATCGACCAGTGCACCGAGTGCCGCGGGATCTTCCTGGACCGCGGTGAGCTGGAGAAGCTCTTCGCCGCCGAGCAGTCGTACAACACCCGCCCGGGCGCTCCGGGGCAAGTTCCGCCCCCGCCCGCTCCGCACCAGACCCACCAGCCCGGTTACCCGCCGCCTCCGCCGCCCCCGCCGGCCTACGGCGCCCCGGCCGGCTACCCGCCGCCGGCGCCCGCCTACGGCCGCCCCGCTGCCTATGGTCACCACGGCCACTACCGGCAGCAGCAGCACCACGGGCACTACCGGCGCCGGAGCTTCCTCCACAACCTGTTCGACTGAGGTTCGCCGTTACAGGGCCGATCCAGCCGTGACTCCCTCCCGGGGTCGCGGCAGGGTCGGCCCTGTGCCGTTCAGCCCCTGAGCCGTTCAGCCCTCCGCGCCGCTCAGCCCTCTGCGCCGTTCGGCTCTGCTCTTCGGTCTGGACCGCTGGCCCTATTGCCAGCCTGTCGCGGCGCAGCCCTCCCTGGCCCTCGGGCGCTCCAACCTCAGCCGCCGCTCGCCATCGGCGGCCCCGCCGCTTCGCCATCGGCGGGCCGCCACTCGACCCGGCCTCGTCCGCCGGCCTCGTCCGCCGGCCTCGTCCGCCGGCCTCGTCCGACGCTTGGGATGAGCGGTCTTTTCTTCTGCGCCCCAGAACCGATCGTCCACCTCGGCCGGAGCGATCACGCCCCGTCATCCGGGCGATCCCCTATCGCCGCCGATCGCCGATATCGGAATTTGGTGACGTGCTTTTGATCACTCACGGTGACCACCAAATGGAGTCGGTTCGTCACTTTAGAGCGAACTATTTCGATAAGCCTCTCTTTTCGTGTGCGTTACGAAGTCGCTAGGAATACGCACCGTCGCTGATCTTGGGTATTGTCACGTCGCCCCCTGTCGCGGCGAGCGGAGGAACAACCGTGACTGAAACCCTGCGATCCGACCTCGAAGACGTTTACGGCCGATACGAAGAACTTCGCTCCGGAGTGGACGAGTTACAGCGCAGCATCGCCACGATGCAGGTGAGCGCCGAGTCCCCGGACGGCGCCGTGCGCGCCACTGTGGACGCCGACGGCCGCCTCGTCGATCTGATGCTCCACCCCACGGCCTGCCGCGATTGGGACGTCAACACCCTCGCCCGGGTGATCGTGGAAACCGTGCAGAGCGCGTCCGCCGGCAAGTACGAGCAGATCGAGCACCTGGTGACCCACCACCGCCCGGCCTGAAGCGACGCCTGACCCCTGCCGTGCACGCCGGACGGGGGCCGCGGCCGACGCCGCGACCCGGCGCGCACGGGCTCGGACCCTAGATCGCCATGTCGACGAAGCGGGACAGGTGCAGCTGCGCCGCCACGGTGACCGTGTCGGTCGGGCCGTTACGGTGCTTGGCCACGATGAAGTCGGCCTCACCCGCGCGCGGCGACTCCTTGTCGTAGTAGTCGTCGCGGTGCAGCAGGATCACCACGTCGGCGTCCTGCTCGATCGAGCCAGACTCACGCAGGTCGGACAGCTGCGGCCGCTTGTCGGTGCGCTGCTCGGGACCACGGTTCAGCTGACTGACCGCGATCACCGGGCACTCGATCTCCTTGGCCAGCAGTTTCAGGCCACGGGAGAGCTCCGAGACCTCCTGCTGCCGGCTCTCGGTCTTCTTCGGTGAGCTCATCAGCTGGAGATAGTCGATCACCAGGAGACGCAGGTTGTGGCGCTGCTTGAGCCGTCGCGCCTTCGCCCGGATCTCCATCAGGTTCATGTTGGGCGTGTCGTCCACGAAGATCGGCGCCTGGCTGATCTCGCCCATCCGGCGGGCCAGTTTCGTCCAGTCGTCGTCGGAGAGCTGCCCCGATCGAAGGGTGTGCAGCGGCACCCGCGCTTCCGCGGAGAGCAGTCGCATCACCATTTCGATCTTGCTCATTTCCAGCGAGAAGATGGCGCTGGCGTGGCCGCTCTGGATCGCCGCGTTCCGGGCGAAGTCCATGCTGACCGTCGACTTACCGAGACCGGGACGGCCGGCCACGATGATCAGCTGGCCGGCGTGCAGACCGTTCAGCAGACGGTCGAGGTCCTGGAAGCCGGTGGGGACACCGGTCATCACACCGCCGGCCGCGCCGACCGCCTCGATCTCGTCGAGCGTCGGCTGCAGCATGTCGCCGAGGGCCGCGAAGTCCTCGCTGACCCGTTTCTCGGTCACGTCGTAGATCGCCTGCTGGGCGAGGTCGACGATGTCGTCGACGTCCCGCCCGCCGTTGCCGCCGGTGCCGTAACCGAGCTGCACGATCTTCGTCCCGGCCTCGACCAGGCGGCGCAGGATGGCCCGCTCCGAGACGATGCGCGCGTAGTAGGAGGCGTTGGCCGCGGTCGGCACGCTCTCGATCAGCGTGTGCAGGTAGGGCACGCCGCCGATCCGCTGCAGGTCACCGGAGTCGGCCAGGGCCGCCGCCACGGTCAGGGCGTCGGCCGGCTCACCTCGCCCGTACAGATCGAGGATGACGTCGTAGATGGTCGCGTGCACCGGGCGGTAGAAGTCACCGACCTTGAGGATCTCGACCACATCGGCGATCGCGTCCTTGGAGAGCAGCATGCCGCCGAGCACACCCTGCTCGGCCGCGACGTCCTGCGGCGGCGCCTTGTCGAAGCCACCGCCCGACCCGCCCCCGGAACCGCTGCTGAAATTCGAGCCGCCACTGCCACCGTTACCGCCGGCGCCACCGCCAGGCTGCGACGGTGGTCGAGACTCCGGCCTTGCGTCATCGGTGATCGACACCCGGAGACTCCTTCCGCTGGCCATGCCCGCTGCCACGATCGAACAGCCTGGGTACGACACTTTCGGTTGAACCTCGGGACGAGTTCAGAAGAACTCTCCGATCAATTTCGGCAGCCGAGGCTGGACCACTCTACGAATCCAGGCACCACCTGCCCAACTACGCCCGGTGGACAAGCCTCGGGACAACCTGTGGACATCTGCCTTTTGCCTGTGCACAGCATGTGGACAACTCCTGGGGACACAGCTGTCACCCCGTACCCGAACTGGGGTTTTGTCATCCCCACCTGTGGAAGGCAGAAAAGAGCAGGATCAGGGGAAACAGTGTGCCGGTGAGCAAGCCGTCGCGCTGAGGCGTTGCGGTTCCGTCCCGAGCACGTCACCCTTTGCACGTGGACCAACGGGAGTGGGACTACGGCGCCCGCATGCCGCGCGACAGGCGCGCTGCGGAGGCTTGGCCCACCCGGGAACCGGATGAAGATCCAGAACCCCGATGGGCCTCGCTCACCGACACCGGCAGCATGGCGCCGAGCGCAGAGGCGCTGACCTGGCAGCGCCGCGCTGACGCGTGGGCTCAGCAGGCCGACGGCCAGGGTCAGACCCAGGGCGAGGTCGAGGTGTACGGCGGTGGCGGTCACGCCGTGGAGCCGACCACCAACCGCTGGTCAGACGTCGCGTCCACCGGCCGCACCGCGTTTCCCGCCGACGGCACCGGCTGGCGCACCGAGACCGCCGAGTGGCGGGCCACCGGCGCGCGCTGGCGGCAGACCACCGAGTGGCGCTCGTCCACCGGATCGCACGTGTGGCGGTCCACCACCGAGGCCTGGCAGACCGACGAGGAAATCGCCGCGGCCGCCGAGAAATCCGCCATCCCCGGCACCGCCTGGCCCACCACCACCGACGCGGAGGAGACCAGCGACGGCCCGGCGTCCTGGCAGCGCCGCGCCACCACCCCGGTCGAGCAGACCCCGTCATGGCAGCGCCCGTCCACACAGACCCCGTCCTGGCAGCAGCCGTCCGCGTCCACTCCCTCGTGGCGGCAGCCCGCCGAGACCCCTTCCTGGCAGCAACCAGCTGACACCCCGTCATGGCAGCAACCAGCGGAAACGCCGTCCTGGCGGCAGTCCGCGGAGACGCCTGCGTGGCAGCAGCCCGCGGAGACGCCTGCGTGGCAGCAGCCCGCGGAGACGCCCTCGTGGCGGCGTTCCGGCGAATCATGGAACAGCCGGGGGGCCGAGCAGCCGCCTGGGGAGAACACCACGGGCCTGGAGCGCTGGGGACGCACCGACGCGCCGGGCTGGCAGACGTCGCCCGCCGTTGACGCTCAGCACCTGGTTCGCGAGGACGACCGGGCTGCTTGGCGACGCGATGCCGCGTACCGGGATCAGCCTCCCCGCCGCGGCCGCCGCCGCGCCCCCGAACCGGACCCGGCCCCGTCCGGCGGCACCGGCTGGTCTACAGGATCAGATTCGGACAGCTGGGAGCGTCACACCGACACCGGAAACATCTCCCCGTGGGGCGCGCGCGCCGAGCCGCCCGCCTTCGAGGAGCCTCCACGGCGCACCCGCAGAAGATCTTCAGAGCCGATGGGGTACGGGGAGACGCCCGCCGACCCGGGTTTCCGCGAGACATCGGGTTACGGGACGCCGGAGCCGGAGCCCGGTTACCAGCAGACGGGCTATCCGGCGGGACCCATCCCGCCGAGTTACCGGGACGATGCGGGCTATCCCGGGGGACCGGGCACCTCGGCTTACCGGGGTGACGCGGCCGGAACGGCCGCCGCAGGCTATCGGGACGATTCGGGTTACCGGGACGAATCGGGTTACCGTGCGGCTCCGGCCGGCCCGGGTCACGATGCGGCCATTCCCGCCGCCGACACTTCCAGGGCCGCGCGCCCGCGCCGTTACAACCAGGGCTCCACCGACTGGCGTGAGGACACCGCGTCGTGGACCGCCGAGCCGGACACCAGCAACTGGACCCGCGACCCGGACACCGGCCAGTGGAGCCGCGCCGAGGACGACCCCCGCGTGCTCGCCTGGCGCGCCGAAGCCGCCCGTCGCGAGGCCGACAAGGGAGGGTCAGTCTCGGGTGCGGACGACGCCCCGGACACTCGTTCCGGTCGACGCGCCCGCCGCGGCCCGACCTTGGACGGCCCGTCCGGCGGTGTGCCCGGTGGTCCGCTGCCGAGCAGTGGGGTGCCCGGTCCCGACGCGGCCTGGCCGACGAGTTCCGTGCCCGACGACCCGGAACCCCCCGCCCCCCGTGGAACCGCCCTGCTCCCGGCCCCGCGCAGCGGCATGCCGAGCAGGCGAGCCCTGCCGGGCCCGTCCAGCGCCGCCCCCGGCAGCGCCATCCCCGGTCCTTCCAGCGCCGCACCGCGCAGCGGCATCCCCGGCCCCACCAGCGCCACACCCCGCAGCGGCATCCCCGGATCTCGCGGTGCCGGACCTGGCGGCCCGTTCCCCGGCGGCTCCGGGCCTCGTGACGCCGACGCCGAACCGCGTGGTGCCGGCTTCGAGCCTCGCGGCGCCGGCTTCGAGCCTCGTGGCGCCGGCTTTGGCAGCCCTCCGTGGAGCGGCGCCGCAGCTCCCGGCCCCGACCCGAACGCCGGCTACAGCACCGGCCAGTTCCGCGCCGGCACCGGCGATCCGCGCGCAGCCGCTGCGGGTGAGCCGCGTGCCGCAGGCGAGCCCCGCCCCACCGGCTCCGGCCGAGTCCGCCACGGCGACACCGGCGCCATCCGCCGCGACGAATCCGGCCGTCTCCGCCCCGGCGACACCGGCGCGATCCGTCGCGGCGACGCCGCCCCGAGCCGCCCTGGTGACACCGGTGCCGTCCGTCGCGGCGACACCGGCCCGATCCGTCGGGGCGACACCGGTGCGATCCGTTCTGGCGAGGGCAGCCAGTTCGGCCGGGGTGGCGAGTACAGCCCCGAGGAGTCCGGTCAGTTCCGCTCCGGTGGGTTCCCGCCCCCTGAGCAGACCGGCCGCCGTTACCGGGACGAGAACCCCGCAGACGGATACGCCGTGACCCCTCCCGGCGGTCGCCGTCGTGCCGCCGAACCCGAGCCCACCGCGGAACCCTGGCAGCAACGTGCCCTCCCCGGCGGATCAGACTGGTCCCCCGAGCCGGCCCGTCCCGACCGCACCTGGGACACCTCGGGCGACGCCCCTTCTCCGAACCGTCCCTGGCCCGGCACCACCCGTCCCGAGCAGCGCCGGCCCGATTCCTGGCGCGATTCTCCGGGGTACGCCAGCGGCAGCCCTCGAGAGCTGCCCGAAGGTGGCCCGTCCCGCACCGGCGGATCCGCCCCCTGGCAGGACCCGTCAAGCAGCGCCGAGTCCTGGCAGGACACCTCCCGCGGCACCCCGTCCTGGCAGGATCAGTCACGAAGCACCCCGTCGTGGGACGACCGCTCCCGCAGCACCCCGTCATGGGACGACCGCTCCCGCAGCACCCCAGCCAGGGAGGACCAGCCCCGCGACACCCCGTCGTGGCAGGGCGACCCCCGCGACAACCCGGCTCGGCCTGCGAGAGGCGCCGCCAGCGCTCCGCCGTGGCGTGACCCCGCCCTGGACGAGCCGCGCGGCCGTCGTGCCCTCCCCAGCCAGCGTGATGCAACAGGCGACTCCGACAGGTACCCCCGCCGGCAAGCTCCCCAACCCGACGACCGTGGCCCGGGCGGCACCCCCCGCTGGCAGGACACCCCGCGCGACGACCGCAACGGCTGGCAGGACCAGCCCCGCGACGACCGCGGCCCGGGTAACTGGCAGGACCCTCGCGGCTCCGGCGACTGGCAGGGCTCCGGCGCTGACAGTGGCACCGGCGGACGCGGGACCGCCTGGCCGGACTCCCCCCGTGAGCAGCCGAACCGCCCCGCCTACGGCACCCCGCGCGAACTCCCCGCCGGCAGCGACCCCCGCCGGCCCACCGGTTCGGGCCTCGCGCTGCCCGCCGGCGGCGCCTCTTGGCCGGATCCGCTGAGCGACCCGCCGCGCCGGGCGAGCGTCCCGCCCTACGGTGCCACCGAACCGTGGAACCCCCGCGGCCCCAGGAACGACACGCCGCCCGGCAACGGGTACGGCGAACCCCGTGAACCCGCCGACTGGCTCGCTGCTGAGCGTGCCACCGGGGTTCGGGGTGCTGACTACCGCGACGGCGCCGGGCAGGGTGGTGAGACCGACTGGCGCCAGTCGCTAGCGCAGCAGAGCGACCTCGCCGAGGGAGAGTCCCGCCGGTACGACACGTCGGACTTTCCCCCCTTTCGGCCAAGTGGCTCCGCGCAGGTCGCCGGAACCGCGAACCTGGCACTGAGCACCACGTCCGTCATCTCCACGGACCCGGACAGCATCCCGGGGCCGGCAGCACGGGTAACCGCCGAGGACGACGCCGACCTGGACACCTCCTGGCCGCCGCGCCGCAGCACCACCGGCGCGTTCCAGGGAACCGGCTCCTACGAGCGGCGCCCGGTGACGAGCGGTCTCGTGGCGGGCCAGCCCGCCGACCTGCTGGATCCGGACGATGACGAGGAGGCCGAGGAGACCCCCGGCGGCCCGCTGGCGGCGGTCGGTTACACGGTCGTCTGGTACGGCGTACCCGTGATCCTCTTCGTCGGCGGCATGTTCCTGCTCAACAGTGGGCAGCGCACGCACGCTCTGCAGACCCTCGCCGACGCGGCCCCCGAGTTCGCGATCAGTCTCGCCCTGAGCATGCTCGTCGCGCTGGCCCTGCGCCGCGCCACCACCGCCTGGAAGGCCGCAAGCGTGGGCCTGGCCGCCGCGGTGGTGGGCGGCGGCCTCGCCACGGTCCTGAGCTCCGCCATCACCGGCAACAGCCTCAGCTAGACGGTCGCGCCCGCCGTCGCCGGGCGCGCCCAAACCCAGGAACGCAAGGCGCCGGACCACCAGCCCGGGAACACGACAGGCGCGCCGGACCACCAGCCCCGGAACGCAGAAGGCGCGCCGGGCGGATGCCCAGCGCGCCTTCCGTGCAGCTGAATTACTTGGCGGCGACGACGTTCACCGGGAACGTCGCGGTCACCTCGGGGTGCAGCTTGACCGACACGTTGTACGAGCCCGTGGTCTTGATGTGACCGGGGAGCTCGAGACGACGACGGTCGAGAGCCGGGCCGCCGGCGGCCTTGACCGCGTCGACAATCTCGGCCGGGGTGATCGAGCCGAACAGGCGGCCACCGTTGCCGGAGCGCGCGCTCAGCGTGACCTTGAGGCCGGCCAGCTGGCCCTTGACCTCGTTGGCCTGACCGAGGTCACGGATCTCGCGGGCCTCGCGGGCCCGCTTGATGACCACGACCTGCTTCTCAGCGCCCTTGGTCCACTGGATCGCGAAACCCTGGGGCAGCAGGTAGTTGCGGCCGTAGCCGTTCTTGACCTCGACGATGTCGCCGGGGGTGCCGAGGCCGGAAACCTCCTGCGTGAGGATGATCTTCATCGCGGTGCCCCCTCTCAGCGAGCCGTGGCCGTGTACGGCAGGAGCGCCATCTCACGGGCGTTCTTGACCGCGCGGGCGATCTGCCGCTGCTGCTGGGAGGTCACACCGGTGACGCGGCGGGCACGGATCTTGCCGCGGTCGGAGATGAACTTCCGCAGGAGCGCGGTGTCCTTGTAATCGATGTAGGTGATCCCGTCCTTGTCGAGCGGGTTCACCTTCTTCTTCGGCTTGCGAAGCGCAGCAGCCTTAGCCATTGCTCTTAACTCCTGACCTGAACTCAAGAAAGCCCGAAGGCTTAGAAGGGAGGCTCGTCGTCGAACGAGGAGTTGCCGCCGCCGGAGGAGCGGCCGCCACCACTGGAGGCGGGCGCAGCGGTGGCCCAGGGGTCGTCGAAGTCGCGGTTTCCGCCGCCGCCTCCGCCGTTCCCACCGGACTGCCGGTTGCCACCACCGGAGGCGCCGAAGCCACCTCCGCCGCCACCGGACCGGTTCATCTTCTGCACCTTCGCCGTGGCGTAGCGCAGGGACGGGCCGATCTCGTCGACCTCGAGCTCGTAAACGGTGCGCTTCTCGCCCTCGCGCGTCTCGTAAGACCTCTGACGCAGACGGCCCTGCACGATCACCCGAGCGCCGCGCTGCAGCGACTCGGCGACGTGCTCAGCGGCGTCACGCCAGATGTTGCACGCGAGGAATAGTGGCTCGCCGTCTTTCCACTCGCCCGACTGCCGGTCCAAGGTCCGCGGCGTGGAAGCGATGCGGAACTTGGCGACCGCCGCACCCGAAGGGGTGAAGCGCAGCTCAGGGTCATCGGTGAGGTTACCGATGACCGTGATGGTGGTTTCTCCTGCCATGACTTCTCCTCGCCGCTTCAATCGTTGTGGCAAAGGGTCTCAGGACCCTCTGACAAAAACGTCTCAGCGGGTCTCGGGACGGATGACCTTGGTACGCAGGATGGACTCGTTGAGGCGGAGCTGACGGTCCAGCTCGGCCACGGCCTCAGGCGTCGCCTGCAGGTCGACGACCGCGTAGATGCCCTCGGCCTTCTTGTTGATCTCGAACGAGAGCCGGCGACGGCCCCAGACGTCGAGCTTCTCCACCGAGCCACCCGCGGTCCTGATGACGTTCAGGTACTGGTCGAGCGACGGAGCAACGGTGCGCTCCTCGAGCGAAGGATCGAGGATCACCATGAGTTCGTAATGACGCAAGACATTCACCTCCTGTGGGCTAAGCGGCCACGGTCTCTCCGTGGCAGGAGGTCTTGTGTCGTACGCAGAAGAAAGCCGTGGGAGTCAGATGCCCACGGCGAACACACTGCGAACCGAGCCAGCATACCCAGGGAAGGCGCTTGACCCAAAAGCGACGACCCCGTCCGGGGACGGGGTCGTCGCTGGGGGAGAAGCCGCGGGGCGTCCGGCCCGATTCGTTGGGTGGGACCTGGGGAGGAACGACCACACCGATGAGGTTGGACGCGTACGCCCCGCGGAGCTTTCAAGGAAGAGCTTACGCCATATTCGCACGAGATGCACGTTGTGACACGATTGCCCGAATCGTGGCGATTGAAACACCGAGAACGCAGACCATGGCGATCAGTCCGAGCAGCCCGATCGGCCGCCCCTCACGGATCGTGCCGACCGCCACGGGCTCGGTCCCCGCCACGTCGGACGGCTCCGCGGTCTCCGGCGCCGGCGCCTCGGCGCTCTCCGAGGCGGGCGGAACGGAACTGCTCAACGGCGTTTCCGCGGCCGCCGTCGTGGACTTCGCCGGAGGCTTGGCGGGCAGCATTCCGGCGATCGCGGGCGCGCCCACATCCCCCGTACCCGGAAGGGGTGTGGTGCGCAGATGCCGGCCGGTGTCGCCCTGCGGCATGGCGCCGGACGCCGGGGCCGCGCTGCTCGCCGCGGCCTGCGGCCGGGCGGCGGACAACTGGCGCACGCCGGGGCGAGAGGGTTTCGGTCCGCGGACCGGACGCTGCGCGGAGAGGGCCTGGCCGGATTTGGCAGAGCTGATCCTGGTACGCATCGGCGCGCCCCCGCCGGACGACTGGGCATGCGTGGTGACCCCGGCACCGGGCGCCGCCGCCACCGGATCGGGCCTGGTGTAGGCCGGGGAGGGCGCCGCCGTGATCGTCATCGGCACCGCGTCGTTCCCGTGGTCGCACTCCGGCGTGAGCATCACCGACGTGGTGCCGCGACGGAAGACGACCTCGGCGGATCCGTTCTCCGGAATCATCCCCTTCGGCGCGCCACCGAGCCTGAGCTGCGCGTCGTGGCCGGTCCGGTTCCGCACCTGGACGACGCTGTCCGCGGGAACCGTCATCGACTCGACGCTCGGCTTGGACTCGCAGGTCAGCCCGAGGACTCCGGAGTTGGTGAAACTCACCCGGCGGTCGTTCGGATCGAGCTGTTCGGCGCTCGCCGTGCCGTTGACCAGCAGCGGCGCGCCGAAGATCAGCCCGCACAGACCTACTGCCGCCACCCGGTATCGGACCTGCCGCGACATGCACCATCTCCCAAATTCGCCACCGGACACGCCAAGATCAGTCAAACCGTGACCAATGCAGACAACGAGGGCAACCCGACGCCGGTGACGCGTGCGGACAGCGTCGTACCCGCGTCGTAGGCTCGTCCCATGCGCATCGGAGCCCACGTCGATTCCGCCGAACCGCTGGTCGAGGCCGCCGCCCGCGGCGCCGACGCGGTGCAGTTCTTCCTCACCGACCCGCAGGGTTACAAATCGCCCGTTCCACGCGACGACGCGGAGCAGCTGCGGGCGTCCGAGGTGGACATCTACATCCACGCGCCCTACATCGTGAACGTCGCCTCGCCGAACAACCGGATCCGGATCCCCAGCCGCAAACTGCTCATGGCACACGCCAAGGCCGCCGCCGAGATCGGGGGGAAAGGGCTGATCGTGCACGGCGGTCACGTCGGATCCGGCGCCGACCTCGCCGACGGTTTCACCAATTGGCGAAAGGCTTTTGAGTACGCGGCGAAGGACGGCGGCCTGCCGCTGCCGGTTCTGATCGAGAACACGGCAGGCGGTGACAACGCCTGCGCCCGCCGCTTCGACGACCTCGCCCGGCTGTGGGACGCGGTCGGCGAGTTCGGGGCGGGCTTCTGCCTGGACACCTGTCACGCCTTCGCCGGCGGGGAGGACCTGACCGGCATCGTCGACCGAGTCAAGTCCATCACCGGCCGCATCGATCTGATCCACGCCAACGATTCGAAGGGCGGATTCGACTCGGGCCAGGACCGGCACGACAACCTGGGCAATGGGAAGATCGACCCCGAGTTGGTGGTGGCCGCGATCCGGGCCGCCGGGGCCCCCGCCATCGTGGAGACCCCGGGCGGGGCGGACGGGCAGACCGCCGACATCGCCCTGCTGCGCGAGCGCACGGGCGGCTGACCGAAACGGCACGGGAGGGGCCATGTCCGAGCAGGAGGAACCGACCTCGCCGGCCGGCGGGGTCGCGCCCGCCGGCAAGACCACGGCCGCCGAGAAACCCGCCGGCAAGGCGGCGCTCGCCGAGAAGCCGACCGAAAAGGCGCCCACGGAACCGGCCGGGAAGACGCCCGCGAAGCCGGCGGACAAGGCCGGTGAAAAGCCGGCGGACAAGGCCGGTGAGAAGCCGGCCGGCAAAGCGGCTGAGCCGCGGCGTCGATTCGGGCTCTTCGGCGGCAAGGCGAAACCCGCCGACCCTGCTCCGGCGATCCCCGCCCCGCGCACCGGCGAGCCCACCACCGAAGCCGACAAATCAGCCTCCAAAAACGACAAGCCTGCCGCGGATCCCGGCAAACCGGCCACAAAGGACGAGAAGCCGAAACCCGGCCAGCGTCCACCCGGCGCCCCGCCTGACCCGTGGACGGTCTTCGCCGCCATCGGAGAGCAGCCGCCCGGCCGGATCCGCCGCGGCCTCCGGGCAGCCGGTCGCGCTCTCACCCACGAGTACCCGCTTGCCACGTACGCCAGCGTGCTCCTCGCCGTCCTGATGACCTGGCCGACCCTGCGCTACCCCCTGAACACGCTGCCGCAGGACCTCGCCGACCCGGCCCGCCAGGCGTGGCAGATCGCCTGGGGCGGCAACGTTCTGATCGCCGACCCGGTCCGGCTCTGGCAGTCCAACGCGTACTTCCCGCTCGTCAACACGTACGCGTACGGCGACAGCCTGCTCGGCTACACCCCGTTCGCCCTGCTCGGTGACGGCCCGGTCGCCGCCGTGCTGCGCTACAACCTGCTCTTCGTCGCCGCACACGCGCTGCTCGCCCTCGGCGCCTACGCGCTGGTCCGCCAACTGGGTGCCCGGCCGACCGGCGCGGCGGTCGCGGCCGTCGCGTTCGCCTACGCCCCCTGGCGGCTCGCGCAGGAGGGCCACCTCGACATCGTCTCGGCCGGCGCCATCCCGCTCGCGCTCGCGATGCTGGCCCGCGGGCACGGCTGGTCCCTGCGGTACGGGATGCGCCCGAAACACCGCAGCGCCGGTTGGGCAGCTGCCGGGTGGATGGTCGCGACGTGGCAGATCACCCTCGGCTTCGCACTGGGCATCCCGTTCGCGTACGTCCTGGGCCTGATCCTGGTGGCCCTGGAGATCGCGGGCCTGATCCATCGTGTCCGGCGACCCGAGCACAAGCTGCTGGACAGGTTCCTGCGCGCGCCGGTCAAGCCGCTGCTCGGCTGGCAGCTGATGGCCACCAACACGATCGGCGCCTCGCTCTTCCTCGCCGTCGGGATGGTCATCGCGGTGCCGTACCTGCGGCAGCCGGACAACCCGACCCGGCTGCAGGAGATCGACTTCTTCTCGCCGCCGTTGCAGAGCCTGCTGATCGGCCCGGCCGAGTCCGGCATCTGGGGCGCCGCCCACGAGACGCCCCGCGCTTCACTGGGCTGGCCCGCCGAGATGTCCCTGCTGCCCGGCTTCGCGCTGTACGCGCTGGCCCTGGCCGGGCTCGCGTTCTCAGTCTGGAAACTGCGGCACCGGATGATGCTGATGGTCGCCGTCACGCTCGCCGTGGTGCTCACGCTCGGGACCAACTACCTCGGCGGGCATTACACCTATCTGCCGCTCTTCGGTCATTTCCCGGCCGCGTTCGATCAGCGCATCCCGGGCCGGCTGATGCTCTGGGTGACGCTGCTGCTGGCGATCCTCGCGGCCGGCGCGGTCGACGACTTCGTCCGGCGCGCCCGGCACCTCGCCGCGCAGCGGGTCCCACCCTGGCCCGGCCCGTGGCTGCGGCTCGCCATGCTCACCCCGCTGCTCCTGGTCGCCGTGGAGGGCTGGAACAACACCGCCCACCCGACCGTCCCGCAGCAGCCGGCCGCGATGCGCACCGTGAACGGCCCGATGCTCGTGCTGCCGACGGCCGAGCTCAGCGACCAGACCGTGCAGCTCTGGTCCACGTCGAAGTTCCAGCAGCTCGCCAACGGCGGCGGCAGGTTCGCGGCGGCCCGGCAGGCCGAGCTGCGCAGCAGGGTGGCCTCGTTCCCGGACGCCGGCAGCATCGAGTACCTGCGGTCGATCGGGGTGGGCACCGTGCTGCTGCTGCGCGACCAGGTTGCCGGCACGTCGTGGGAGCGGGCCGGCGACATCCCGGTCGACGCCCTCAACATCCAGCGCGAGGACCTACCCGACGCGGTCGTGTTCCGGCTCGGTTAGAGCCGGTGCGGACGAAGCCGGCAGGGCCGGGGCCTCCTCCGACGGCCCGAAGCCGAAGGCCCGCCGGAAACGGGTGACCCAGGGGGCCTCGGGACCGTCCAGCGGCCCCGCCTCCGGGTCGATCCCGTCGTAGGACTGCCGGACCACGTCCAGCTCGGGACGCCACACCTCGCGGGCCACCAGCACGAACATCAGGCCGACGGTGACGATCCGGGCGGTGGAGGCGAGCACGAACGTACCCTCCGGGATGACCGTCTTGCCGCCGGCGCCGATCAGCTCGGCGTAGAAGGCGGCGAGGTATCCCACCTCGGCGATGCTCCAGGCGATGACCACGCCCCACTTCGGCCGGGCCAGCACGATCAGCGGCAGGAGCCAGAGCACGTACTGCTGCGACCACACCTTGCTGAAGATCAGGAACGCGGCGACGACCAGGAACACCAGCTGGGACAGCCGCGGGCGCCGGGGCGCGAGCATGCCGAGGAGCAGGATGCCGAGGCAGGCGAGGCCGAAAAGCGCGTAGGACACGTAGTTCAGCGTCGGGATGTGGTTGCTCAGCCACTGGAACGGGCCCTGGTCACCGGCGTTGCCGCTGGCCCATTTGCCGTCCAGGTACCGCCCGATGTACCAGAAGGTGCCCCAGTCGATCGGCCGTTCCGAGTTGAGCCGGAAGAACCGCAGCCAGCTCTCGTGGTGCCAGTAGAAGACCGGGAAGTTGACCACGGCCCAGGTGACGCCGGTCGCGAGGAACGAGCTGACGAACGGGCGCAGCCGCCCGGTGCGCAGCGCGAGGATCAGGATCGGGCCGAGGATGAAGAGTGGCCACAGTTTCGCCGCGGCGCCCAGGCCCAGGAAGATGCCCGCCCAGACCGGCTTGCGCTTCACCCAGAGCCAGAGGCCGAAGGCGGCCATGCCGATCGCCAGGAAGTCCCAGTTGATCGTCGCGGTGAGCAGCAGGATCGGCGAGAGCGCGAAGATCGCCGCGTCCCATGGCCGGCGTCGCCGCAGCGCCAGGATGATCGCTGCGGTGGCGACCGCGAGCAGCGAGAGCACCAGCGCGTTGGCGTTGTAGAACCAGCTGCCCTGGTTGATGTCGGGATGGTCCTTGCCGTACCAGTGCACCGGGAGTCCGAGCGCGCCCATGAAGTAGCCGGTGACGACCGGGTACTCCACCGGGTGGTCGACGTAGGGGACCTTGCCCTCGTTCAGCCCCTCGGCGTAGTAGAGCGCCAGCACGTCGGTGTAGCAATACCGGGTGTACTGGACGTTCTTCTGCCAGTTCCCGTCCATGCAGGGCGATTTCTGCACCCAGGAGAGCGCCAGCACCAGACAGGTCAGCGCCAGCACGAGCCGTGGCGCGGTCCAGAACCGCCCGGGCCGGGCGTCCGGGCGGACCGCGTGCGATCCGAGCGGACCACCGATGAACTGGGACAGTCCCCGTACGAAACCATCCGAGGTCGGTGCGGAGACGTCCGGCTGATCGGTGGGCGGTTGCGCGCTCATGGTTTGGCATCATGCCGCATCCGGCGCTCGTCGCGGGGACGGGCCGCTGGACACACACCGATCAGGACAGCCGGCATGACCGAAAAAGCGGCGCCCACCCCGGTCGGGGGTGGGCGCCGCTCATGGATTCGGAACGTCAACCGTTGCCGTTGCCGTTGCCATTTCCGTTTCCGTTGTTGTTGCCGTTGCCGTTCGTGTTGCCCGTCGTCCCGCCCGTGTTCTGACCGTTGTTCTGGCCGGTGTTGTCCTGGCCGGTGTTGTTCTGGCCGGTGTTCTGACCACCGGGGCAGAGGGCCGGGAGCAGCTGGCAGGTCTGGCTCTGGTTCGGGTCCTGGACCGGCTCCTGGATGACCGGCGGCGGGTCCTGACCGTTCGCGTACTCGCTGTCGGGGTTACCCGTCTCGATCCGGTTCGGGAACTCTTCCTTCTTCCAGTCGAGTTCCTCGACCACCGTCTCGATGAACTCCTCCCAGATCGCGGCCGGGGTGCCGGAGCCGAACATCTTGCCGCCGTCGGACTCCTTGAGCTGGACCTTGTCCTTCGCGCCACCGACCCAGACGGTCACCGCCATCTGCGGGATGCCGCCGACGAACCAGGTGTCGCCGTTACCCTTCTTGTACTCCCAGGTACCGGACTTGGCGACCGACTGGCGACCGTCCGAGATCCGGTTCTTCGCGGCCTTCGGGATCTCCGACATGACACCGAGCAGGTTGGACATCTGCGCGGCGTCGAAGACCTGCTTGCCCTTGAGGTTCTCGCTCTTGACCGTCGTCTGCTTGCCGGTGTTCGAGTCGCGCTTCTTCACCGTCTTGATGAAGTGCACGTCGTGCCGGACACCGCCGTTGACGATGGTGGCGACGCCCTGCGCGTGGTCCAGCGGGACGACGCGGTACTGGCCGAACGCGACCTCGTTGTCGAAGTATCCGCCGCTCTTCCAGGTAGCGGCCTTGGTCTTGGTCAGGTCGACCATCTTGCCCTTGTCGGTCCACATGTAGCGGATGCCGGCGTCCCGGGCGGCCGCGATGACCTTCTCCCGGCCGATGCTGTCGGCGATCCAGTAGAACGGGAAGTTGTACGACTTGACCGTCGACGTCTCCAGGTCGCAATACTTGATCTTGCCGCCACAGACCTCACCCGGGTCGGCACCAGCGTTGCTGATCTTGCTTCCGTTCGGACGCGTGAGCGAACCGTCCCAGGTCGTCTTGAAGGAGATGTCCTCCTTCAGACCGGCGGCCAAGGTGTAGATCTTGAACGTCGAGCCCGGCGACTGGCCGCCGTAGTTGAGAACACCGCTGCCGTCACCGGCCATGTAACCGGCGTAGTCGGTGCCGTTCGGGTCGTCACCGCCGTAGTAGCCGAGCACCTGACCGGTGTCCGGGTCGACGCCGATCACCGCGGACTGGTAGCTCTTCGGGCGCTTGTACAGAGGCGACGTCTTGCTCAGACGCGAGCCGGCGGCCTCGGCCGCGGCCTGGATCTTCGGGTTGATCGTCGTGGTGACCTGGTAGCCACCCTTCTTGTACTCGTCCTCGCTGATGCCCATCTCGTTCAGCTCGAACTTCACGTGCCGCATGATCATGCCGACCGGCTTGCCGTCGGCACAGGTCTTGCACGAGGTGCCCTTGTTGATCGGGTTGACCTTGGGGTACTGCCGCTTGTCGTACTGCTCCTGGGTCATCCAACCCATCTCGAGCATGTTCTTGAGCGTGTACTCCCAGCGGTCCTTGGCATCCGTGGGGTTGTAGTTCGGGTCGTAGCCCTGGTGCGTGTCGGTCGGGTAGGGCTGCTTGATGATCGAAGCGATGACCGCCGCCTGATAGACGTTGATCTCGTTCTTCGCGCCCTTCTGGACCGACGCGTTGAAGTAGCCGTTCGCTGCGGCCTCCGCGCCGTACCGTCCCTCACCGAGGTCGATGTAGTTCAGGTACATGCCCATGATCTGGTGCTTGTCGTACTTCGACTCGAGCTTGCGGGCGATCACGGCCTCGCGCAGTTTCCGGCTGTAGCTGATCTCCTTGAGCTCAGCGACGTGCCGGGCGTACTGCTGGGTGATCGTCGAGGCGCCCTGCTTGTCGCCGCCGGTGAAGTTGTTCCACGCGGCGCGGGCGATGCCCTTCATGTCGATGCCGTTGTGCTTGTAGAAGTTCTTGTCCTCAGCGGCGGCGACGGCGTTCTGCATCACTTCGCTGATGTTCTGGTAGGGGATGTTGATGCGCGGCGAGCCATCTTTCGCCAGCACGTTCCCCTTCACGTCGTAGATGACGTTCATCTGCGCCTCCGCCTCCGGCGTGGGCAGATCGACGTCATCGAAGAAGTAGGTGCCACCGACGATGCCGACACCGAGCATGATCACCAGCACGGCCGCCGCGGCGGTCAGGATGTTGGCACGGCGGTGCTTCTTGTCCGCCTTGCTCCGGCCGCCGCGCCCGGGACCACCCGGGCCGCTGGGACCGCCGGGGCCACCCGGTCCGCCGGGACCACCCGGCCCACCGGTCGCGGGGACCGGCCGGACCGCGGCACGGGCCACCGAGGCGCGGCCACCGGCCGGCGGCACGGCAGCCGCAGCACGGGCCTGGCCCACCGAGGCGGCGCCCACTGAGGCGGCGCCGACCGAGGCTCGGCCCGCTGGGCCGCCCACCGAAGCCGAGCCGACCGAGGCCGAGCCGACCGAGGCCGACCCCACCGACGCCCGGCCTGCTGAAGCGCCGCCCACTGACGCACGCCCGGCCGGACCACCCACCGAGGCGGATCCCGAAGGACGCCCTGCTGGCTCGTCGTCAGGCGTGGAAGCAGCGGACGGCCCGGGCACTCGGGCCCGGGCTCGTGCGGACTGCGGATCGCCGTACGCGTTCATTTCTTCACACCTACCGGTCGCGGGGGCGCGGCCGACCGACCCGGCGGGGCCGTTCTTCCGTTGCGCCTCGAGCGGACGTTCTCGGAGTTAAAAGCTGTAATCAGAACTTCGGTCCCAAACCTGTACACGGTAACGAGATCGAACCGGTTCACCGACGCCCCTCCCCGCTCTGTGAGGCGCGTGGCGCGTCCTCGTCGAGTTCGGGGAGGCCGTCACGGCCGAGCACGTAACGCTCGATCAGGTGGTTCCACGCGCAGGAGCGGCACACCTCGACCACGAAGACCTGGAACTCACGGAGCGTCATCGCCAGAACCGGCAACTCGGCGAGTTTCCGAGCCTGCCCCGCGGACTGCTTGAGCTCTTCGCCATAGACGTAGTGCACAAGTGTCAGGTTGTCCCGCCGGCAGATCGGGCATCGTTCGTCGGTCGGCTCGCCGTGGTATGTAGCCGCGTTTCTCAAGTAAGGAGACGCGTCACAGACCTCAAGCGCCGTGACCCGGCCGCTCCGCACGTCACGCAGGACTGCTCGCCTCTGTAGCGAGTAGTCGATGACCTGCCGCTGCGTGCGCATGGCGAAGAGAGTACGCGGTTGCCGCATCCCCGGCGACCGCCATCACACAGCGTGGCGACACAACTGCGGAGCATGTCCGAGTTGCGCGCTAGAACGCGCCGATCTACGGTTGCGATGTATCGGGCCGATACATCGGGCGGACTCCAGGGAGGGTCGAGTTGCTGGAGCTGGCGATCCTCGGTCTCCTGCAGGAGGCGCCGATGCACGGTTACGAGCTCCGCAAGGAACTCGCCACCAAGCTCGGCACGCTTCGCGCCGCGATCAGTTACGGCACGCTGTACCCGACACTGAAGCGGCTCAAGCTGGCCGGCTGGATCAGTGAAGCCGAGACGAACAGCGACATCATTCCCCCGATGACCAGCAAACGGGGGCGGGTTGTCTACAAGATCACGGCCGAAGGCAAGGAACGTTTCGCGGATCTGCTGACCCAGACCGGTCCGGAGACGTATGACGACACCGGCTTCGGCGTTCACTTCACGTTCTTCTCGCGTACCGACCGGGCGACCCGGCTGCGGATCCTGGAAGGCCGCCGGCGCCGCGTCGAGGAGCGGCGCGAGGGTTTACGTGAAGTTCTCGCCCGGGCTGCCGATCGTCTGGACGCATACACCCTTGAACTCCAGCGTCACGGGCTCGACGCGTGCGAACGCGAGGTCCGCTGGCTGGAAGAGCTGATCACCAACGAACGCTCGGGCAGAGCACCCAGCCACAGCCGTCTTGGCTCGGCCGGAGCGTCAAGCAGTGAGCCGACCGCCAAACCGGCGGCCGGCGTGGAAACACCCCCGGAACCACCGCGTCCGCACCTGGACCGGCCGTGATGAACAACAAGGAGGCAAACGCGATGGGCTCCGTCCGCGTCGCCATCGTCGGTGTGGGTAACTGCGCCTCGTCCCTCGTGCAGGGCGTGGAGTACTACAAGAACGCCGACCCCAACGACCGCGTCCCGGGTCTCATGCACGTGACCTTCGGCGACTACCACGTATCCGACGTGAAGTTCGTCGCGGCGTTCGATGTGGACGCCAAGAAGGTCGGCATGGACCTGAGCGAAGCGATCGTCGCCAGCGAGAACAACACGATCAAGCTGACCGACGTCCCGCCGGCCGGCGTGACCGTGCAGCGTGGTCCGACCTTCGACGGTCTGGGCACCTACTACCGCGAGATCATCGAGGAGTCCTCGGCCGAGGTCGTCGATGTGGCGCAGGCTCTGCGTGACGCCGAGGTCGACGTGGTCGTCTCCTACCTCCCGGTGGGTTCCGAGGAGGCCGACAAGTTCTACGCCCAGGCCGCGATCGACGCCGGCTGCGCGTTCGTGAACGCCCTGCCGGTCTTCATCGCCTCCGACCCGGTCTGGGCGCAGAAGTTCACCGACGCCGGTCTGCCGATCGTCGGTGACGACATCAAGAGCCAGGTCGGCGCCACCATCGTGCACCGCGCGCTGGCGAAGCTCTTCGAAGACCGCGGTGTTGAGCTGCTGCGCACGTACCAGCTGAACTTCGGCGGCAACATGGACTTCATGAACATGCTGGAGCGCAACCGCCTGGTCTCCAAGAAGATCTCGAAGACCCAGTCGGTGACCTCCCAGATCCCGCACGAGATGGTCAAGAGCGACGTGCACATCGGCCCGTCGGACCACGTGCCGTGGCTGGACGACCGCAAGTGGGCGTACATCCGCCTCGAGGGCCGCTCCTTCGGCGACACCCCGCTCAACGCCGAGCTCAAGCTCGAGGTGTGGGACTCCCCGAACTCGGCCGGCGTGATCATCGACGCGGTCCGCGCCGCGAAGATCGCCAAGGACCGCGGCATCGGTGGCCCGATCCTCTCCGCGTCGTCCTACTTCATGAAGTCCCCGCCCGTGCAGTACAGCGACCACGACGCCCACGCGGCCGTCGAGGCCTTCATCAAGGGTGACATCGAGCGCTGACAAGCCCGATGTGAGCGAGGCGCAAGCTGAGCGAAAAGGCCGGCCCACGTCGTGGGCCGGCCTTTTCACAACCACGATCCGGTACGCCCTGAGCACCCACCCGCTTTACCCGGAGCGACTGCGTCCGTTCCCCCGGCGCGTTCCGCCGCCGGCCCCGGCGTGCCCCTCGCGCTAACCCCATGACCTGGTCAGCGCCACCCGCGCCTCCAGCTCCAGCAGCCGCCGTTTGCGGTCGAGGCCGCCACCGAAGCCGACCATCTTGCCGCCGGCGCCGACCACCCGATGACACGGCACGATCACCGGGATCGGGTTGTGGTTGCAGGCCGTGCCGACCGCCCGGGCCGCCCCGGGATCACCCAGCGCCGTGGCGATCGCTCCATAAGTGATCATCTCGCCATAGGGGATCTTGGCGATCTCGCCCCAGACCGCCCGCTCGAACTCCGAGCCGCCGCGCATCTCGACCGGCACCGTGAAGTCGGTCAGCTCACCGGCGAAGTAGGCCCTGAGCTCCCGCGCCGCCGGATGCTCGGCATCCGGGCCGGGCCGCGCGCCGAACCGCACCCCCACCACGAGGTCGCCCTCGGCGACGACGCCGAGCGGCCCGATCGGTGAATCGACGACGAACATGCCCCGATTCTCCCTCGGGGGTCCGACAGTTTCATCGCCCCCGGCGTGCAAAGCCCGGCAACCGATCGGCGTACTTCTCAGCGGGAGGTGACCGTGACTCAGTCGATCGAGGCGGAATTCACCGCGTTCGTCGCCGCGCGGGGACCGGCGCTCGTGGGCATCGCGTACGCGCTCACCGGCAGCCAGCAGAACGCCGAGGATCTCGTGCAGGCCGCGCTGGCGAAGGCGTTCGCCCGATGGACCCGGATCAGCGGCGATCCCGAGCCGTACGTGCGCCGGATCATCTACAACGACCGCGTCTCGTTCTGGCGCCGGCAGAGCCGCCGGCCGGAGCTGCTGATGGCCGACCTCCCGGAGTCCGGCCACCCCGGCGCGCACGATCACGACACCACTCTGCGCCTGGCGCTGCGGCAGGCCCTGCTCGCGCTGCCGCCCCGGCAACGGGCCGTCCTGGTGCTGCGCTATCTGGAGGACCGCTCGGTCGAGGAGACCGCGGAGGTGCTCGGCTGCCGGCCGGGCACGGTGGCGAGCCAGTCCGCCCGGGCGCTGGCCAAGCTGCGCGCGATGGTGCCCGAGCTCGACGAGATGAACTCCGCGGAGGCGCTGCGATGATCGACGACCTGTTGCGTTCCGCCGTCCGCGACATGGCGGACGAGTCCTACACCCCGTCCGGCATCGCGTCCCGGGCGATGGCGCAGGGTCACCGGATCCGCCGCGCCCGGCGCACCGCGACGGTGGCCGCCGCTCTCGCCGCGGTGCTGGCCGTGACCGTCCCGTTCGTGCTGCTCCGCGATCCCTCGGTCCGCCCGCGGCCGCTGCCGGCCGCCTCTCCGGTGATCGTCCACCCGACCTTCGACCGGGCAGAGGTGTTCCGCGGGCCCGGCGGCGCCCGGCTGCTCGGCTTCAGCAAGAGCGTCGACAGCTTCGTGCTGGACGCCGGGAACGGATACCGGCAGCTTCCCGCGACCGACACCAATGTCCTCCCGTCCCCGGACGGGCGTCACGTCGCGGTCCAGCGGCCGGGTCATGAGTCGGTCCAGATCCTCGACCTGCGGACCGGCGACTACTGGAAACCACCGGTGCCCAGCCAGTCCTTCCTGGTCTGGTCGGACGACGGCAGCCGGCTTCTGCTCACCCAGGTCGACGGGTACTCGATCGTCGAGCCGGCCACCCGCTGGTCCGTCACCCACCGGCTCGCCGCCGCGCGGCTGCCGTGCCTCGGCATCTGCCCGTTCACGTGGTCCGGCGGCACGACCGAGGTGGCGTCGCCGCAGGTCTGGACGCGCGGTGACGACGACACTCAGATCAACGGCCTGGCGATCTTCGACGCGAAGAGCGGCGAACTCCTCCGCGAACTGCCGATCAAAGGCGCGCCGCGCGACACGAACTCCTGGTCGGCGGACGGCAGGTGGGTGCTGGTCAGCGAGAGTCTCCGGTCCCTCGGGCAGAAGCGGGTCGTCGAGGTCGCGTCGCGCCGGGAGAGCGCCCGGTTCACCGCGGAGTGGGCCGGTTTCCTCCCGGACGGCACCGTGCTGGCCCAGAGCGGCGGCGTCCTGACCCGGTACGGCACCGACGGCGCCGTGCTGGAGAAGGCGGAGCTGCCGGCCGAGCTGCGCGGCCAGAACCTCACGTTCGGTTTCTGAGACCGATGCGGGAGGCCATGCAAGCTTTCCGATCGACCGCGCGTCTGACCCGGTGGAGGTGACCGGTGAAGCAGCCGCTCGAAGACGAGTTCACCGCGTTCGTCGCGGAACGAGGGCAGGCGTTGCTCCGGATCGCGCACGCTATGACAGGGGATCGGGAAGCCGCGCAGGACCTGGTGCAGGGAGCGCTGGCGAAGGCGTACTCGCACTGGCCGCGAATACACGGGGACGCGGAGGCGTACGTCCGCAAGATCTTGTACAACGACCGGGTCTCGGCCTGGCGCAAAGCCGGCAACCGCAACGAGGTGTCCGTCGCGGACGTGCCGGAACGCATGTCCGCCGCCCGGCACGACGACGACGTCGCCGAGCGTCTCGCGCTGCGCGAGGCGCTGCTGTCGCTGCCCGCCCGCCAGCGCGCCGTGCTGGTGATGCGCTACCTGGAGGACCGGTCCGTCGAGGAGACCGCCGAGGCGCTCGGCTGCCGGCCGGGAACCGTGGTCAGCCAGGCGTCCCGGGCCCTCGCCAAGCTCCGTGATCTGGTCGGACGCGTGACCCCGCTGGAGGCATCCCGATGAGGAACCTGGAGGACAACCTGCGCGACGCCGTTCTCGACCTCGCCGACGACGCGCCGCCGCCGCACGACCTCGCGGCGGTCGCCCGCTCCCGTGGCCGCCGCATCCGCCGCCGCCGGCACGCCACCTACAGTGCCCTCGCGGTGGCGCTCGTCGCGGTCACCGTGACGCCCTACACCGTGCTGCGCAAGGACACGACGGCACCGGCGCCGGCCACGATCGTGAGCCAGTCACCTTCGCCGGCGCCGTCCCCGACGACCCGCACACTCGCCGCTCTGGAGGCGCGAAAGCCCTACAAGCTTCTCGGCGGCGCGGTGCTCACCGCGATGAGCCGCACCGAGAACGTCGAGGTGACACCGGGCGAGCTCACCGAGGGTGACACCTACCACGTGCTGCTCGACCCGGCGACCGGGCACTACGAACAATTGGTCGACGACTATCGCGACGTGGTCCCCGGACCGCGCGGGCTGTTCGCGGTCTCCGGCGGCACGGACGCCGAGAAACAGGTCAACATCGTGACCGCTCGGGGCGAGGTGCGGCGCCGGATCCCCTACCGGCCGGTCGGCGACGAGCCACAGTGGTCGCCGGACGGCTCGCGGCTGCTCATACCCACCCTGGCCGGCTTCCAGATCGTCAGCCTGGCCGGCGGGACGGAGCCGGCGAGTCAGGACGTCTCCGGCTGCCCGGACTACTGCTCCTACTCCTGGCTGCCGAACGGCACGGAGATCGCCGTTCCGCGACGGGAGGATCTGCCGCGCTCCGAGGCCGAGCCGGACCGGATGCAGGTGCTGCTCATCTACTCGGCCACGACCGGCAAACTGTCGCGGAGCCTGCCGCTGACGGCGCGGCCGATCGGCACCCGTGGCTGGTCACCGGACGAGCGTCTGGTGCTCACCCAGCCTCTCGACGGCGGATCGATCACGCTGACCAGCACCGCCGACGGCTCGCCGATCGCCGAACTGGCCGGCTCGGACGGCATGTTCCTGCCCGACGGCCGGATCCTGACGATCGACGACGAGTTCGTGATGCTCTACGACGGGCAGGGCCGGGTGCTGGAGGAGGCCGCCCTGCCCGCGGTCTTCCGGAACCTGACACTCGAGGCGGGCCTGCCCTAGGAGATGTGCCCCTGCTCGCGGGCCCACTTGAACAGCTCCGCCTCGGCCTCGTCGCGATCCAGCGGCCCCCGGTCGAGGCGGAGCTCCTTCAGGAAGCGCCACGCCTGGCCGACGATCGGACCCGGCGGGACGCCGAGCAACTCCATGATCGCGTTGCCGTCCAGGTCGGGGCGGACCTTGGCCAGGTCCTCCTCGGCCGCGATCCGGGCGATCCGGTCCTCCAGCGCGTCGTAGTCGGCGGCCAGCTGAGCGGCCTTGCGACGGTTGCGCGTGGTGACGTCCGACCGGGTGAGCTTGTGCAGCCGGGAGAGCAGTGGTCCGGCGTCGGTGACGTAGCGGCGCACCGCCGAATCCGTCCACTCGCCCCGGCCGTACCCATAGAAACGCAGGTGAAGGGCGACCAGACCGACCACCTCGGAGGTCACGTCCTTGGGGTATTTCATCGCCTTCATGCGCTGCTTGGTGAGCCGGGCGCCGACCACCTCGTGGTGGTGGAAGCTGACCCGGCCGTCCCGGCCGACGGCCTTGGTGGCCGGCTTGCCGACGTCGTGCATCAGCGCGGCCATCCGGAGCACGAAGTCGGGGCCGCCGTCGCCCTCCAGCCGCATCGCGTTCATCACCACGATCAGCGTGTGCTCGTAGACGTCCTTGTGCTGGGCGTGCTCGTCGATCTCCAGCTTGAGTCCGGAGATCTCCGGGAGGAAGCGGTCGGCCAGGCCGGTGTCGACGAGCAGGCGCAGGCCGCTGATCGGGTCGGCGGCGATCATCAGCTTGGTGAACTCGTCCCGGATCCGTTCCGCGGTGATCCGGTCCAGGTCCGCCGCCATGTCCCGCATCGCCGCGATCACCGGCTCGTCCACAGTGAACCGCAGCTTCGCCGCGAACCGGGCGGCCCGCAGCATCCGAAGTGGATCGTCACCGAACGAGATCTGCGGCGCGGCCGGCGTCCGGATCAGCTTCGCGGAGAGGTCGCGCAGGCCCCCGAACGGGTCGGTGAACTCGTGTCCCGGCACCGAAACGGCCATCGCGTTGATCGTGAAGTCGCGCCGGGACAGGTCGTCCAGCAGCGACGTCCCGTAGGAGACCACCGGATTGCGGGTCACCCCGTCGTAGGCCTCGGCCCGGAACGTGGTGATCTCAATCCGCAGACCGTTCTTCTGGATGCCGATCGTGCCGAACTCCCGGCCGGTCTCCCAGATCGCGTCCGCCCAGCCCTGCACGACGGCGAGCGTCTGCTCCGGCCGCGCGTCGGTGCAGAAGTCGAGGTCGTCGCCGAGGGTGCCGAGCAACGCGTCGCGCACCGAGCCGCCGACGAGGTGCAGCTCGTGGCCCGCGGCGGCGAACCGGTGACCGAGCTCGTCGGCGAGGGGGGACACGCGGAGCAGCTCGGCTACCGCTTTCTGCTGGGCGGAGTTGAGAACAGACATGGGATGACCAGGTTATCTGTCTTTGGTCCGATGAAGGGCAGGGGGTGGGGCGGTCGGATCGTTGCTGTGGCGGATGGAAGAGTCGCCGGGCAGGATGGCGTGGTGCCCGTTCCCGAGGCGCTGCTTCCCCTGACTCAGGACCCCGGGTTCTGGACGGGACAGATCAGCGACACCGATGACCTCCCGCCCCTGCTCCGCGTGTCGTTTCCCGTGGTCGACGGCTATGCGCTGGTGCTGGAGATCGAGCTCCCGTCCGGCGAGCGGACGCTCGGTCTGCGCCGGCCGGCGTCGAGCGAGCCGGTCCAGCTGGGCTGGGCGCCGGCCACCGGTCCCTTCCCGGCATCGCTGCACTGGTGGGAGCTGGAGTCCTTCGCCCGGGTGATCGCCCTGGACGATCCGCTGCTGCCCCATCCGGGTCTGGTGGTGGCCCTGCTGTCGCCGTTCGCCCCGGCGACAGCCGACGACGACCTGGCGACGATCGCCGCGGTGCGCGAGGCGGCGTACCGGTCGCTGCGCCGCGAGGTGCCGGCCGCCGTCGCGTGCGGGCCCGAGCAGGCCCCGCTTCCGCTCTTCACCGACGACCGCTGGTGGCCCGCGCCGCCGGCTCTCTCGCCCCAGGTGCTCGACGAGGCCGCTGTCGCGGCCCTGAGCGCCCCGGCCTGGGCGACACTCCAGGTGCGTGCCGGGAGTCGCTTCCCGCACGAGGACCTTTTCGATCTGGTACGCCGATCGGGTGCCCGCCTGCGCCGTCTGCCCGAGCAGGAGTGGTACGCACAGACCCGCCCCTTGGCCCGCCGGATCGTCGACGCCGCGGACCTGTCCCTGGTCCCGGCCCTGCTCGGCGCGCTGACCGAGGCGGGCTGCGACCACCCCACGGTTCTGGATGCGCTGAGTGAGCCGCTGGCGCCCCTCGAAGCGTGCTGGATGGTGGAGACGCTGGCCGGGGCCGAGCCCGGCACCCTCCTGCGTCACCACGTGTGACCGCAGCCTCTATCGTGACTTCAATATCGGCACGTGTGGAGAATATTCGCCACGCGTGGAGGAGGAGGCTCGGGTGAACGGCGGTCTCTACCGGAGCACGCACGCGACGCCGGATCGGGAGCCGCCGGCGGAGGACGGCGTCACCGTGATCTCGGTGGACGACCAGATCCCCGGCGGAGATCAGGCGCTTCCCCCGGAGAAGGTGCCACCGGCCCCGGGCACCGCCTCGGGTGACGGCGGCACCACCGGACAGAGCGCGATCATGGCGATCGGCAGCCTGGTCAGCCGGATCATCGGCTTCGTCCGGAACGCGCTGATCGGCATGGCGCTCGGTTCGGGTGTCGGTGACGCGTACACCAGCGCTCAGTTCCTCCCCGGCCAGATCTACGAGCTGCTGCTCGGCGGCATCCTCTCCAGCGTGCTGATCCCGCTGCTGGTCCGCCGGCGCAAGGCGGACCCGGACGGCGGCCAGGAGTTCACCCAGAAGCTGCTCACCTTCGCGGTCGCCACGCTCGGAATCGCCACGGTGCTCGTGGTGATCGCCGCGCCGGTCATCACGGCGATCCAGGCCAGTGACGGGAACACCGACGAATACAAGAACCTGGTCACCAACTTCGCGTACCTGATCCTGCCGATCATCTTCTTCACCGGTCTGTCCGCGCTGATCGGCGCGGTGCTGAACGTGCGCGGCCACTTCGCCGCCCCGATGTGGGCGCCGATCCTGAACAACATCGTGGTGATCGCGACCTGCGGCGTCTTCCTCGCCGCGTTCAGCTCCGACGGCAAGCTCACGCCGGAGACGGTCACCCCGGCCCAGATCCTGCTGATCGGCGGCGGCACGCTGCTCGGCATGGTGGTGCAGGCCGCCGGGCTGCTGCCGGCCCTGCGCAAGGTGGGTTTCCGGTGGAAATTCCGGTGGGACCCGCGCGCGCTCGGCCTGCGGGAGATCGGCAGCCTGGCCGGCTGGATGCTCTGTTACGTCGCGGCGAACCAGGTCGCCGTCTTCGTCGTGGTGCGCATCCTGAACGAGGTGGCCGGCAAGGGCAGCGCCAGCGTGCTCGCCTTCAACAACGTCTACCTGCTGACCATGATGGCGCACGGCATCATCGGCGTGTCGGTGATGACCGCGCTGCTGCCGAAGATGAGCGCCGCCGCGGCCGACGGCCGGTACGCCGAGGTCAGCGCCGACCTGACCCGCGGCATCAAGCTGGTCAGCGCGGCGCTCGCCCCGATCGCGGTGGTCTACGGCGTGCTCGGCGCGCCGATCTCGGTCTTCCTCTTCCAGGGCGGCAACTACACCAACGACGCGGCCTTGGACACCGGCACCGTGCTGACCGTGTCGGCGTTCGCGGTGCTGCCGCTGTCGATCAGCTACCTCTGCACCTATGCCTTCTACTCCCTGCAGGGCAACAAGACCGTCGCGCTGATCAACCTGCCGGTGGTGGCGGTCCGGATCGGCGCGTACTTCCTGCTCGCCGCCGTGCTCAGCGAGTCGCTCTCGGCGGCCGGCATGACCGCCGCGAACGCCGTCTCGTACGTGATCTCCGCGGTGATCTCGCTGGCCGTGCTGCGGCGCCGGATCGGCCGGCTGAACCTCGGCTCGGTCGCGGTGTCACTGATCAAGGTGGCGGTCGCCGCCGCGGTCGCCGCCGCGCTCGGTGTGCTGGTGGTGAGCCTGCTGCCGGGGTCCGGCGAGCCGGACGGCCGGGTCGAGGCGCTGGTGCAGCTGATCGCCGGGGGCGCGGTGATTCTCGTCGCCTACCTGGGAGCGGCCCTGGCCCTGCGCGTCTCCGAGGTCAGCCAGGTCGTCGGGATGGTCCGCCGGAAACTCGGTCGCTGATCGTGAGGGTGGACGTCCTGAACAGGGCTTTCTGAGACGCCCCCGCCCTGAATATCCCGGTTCGAGGGCGTAGTTGGCGATGCCGCGCCGGGGGGACGACCTGCCCGACCCTGGCCCTGTACGGGTATGGTCGGTGTCGGCATGTGCGCGGGAGCACGTCGGCCTGAGCACTCAGTCATGAATTACCGGCGCCTGGAGCGCCGAGTCATGCAACACGAGGCATGCACCACCGAGGGAGGACTGGTGACCCAGGTCGGCGAAGGCCACGAGACCGCGGCCGACGAGGCCGGACCGGTCTTGACCTTCGGTGCGCCCACCGCCGGTGAGATTCTTGCCGAGCGTTACCAGCTTGAGCAGCACGTCAACAACGACAGTGCGGGCCGGCAGGTCTGGCGCGGCATCGACGTGATCCTCCGGCGTCCGGTCGCCGTCGTCCTGCGACACCCCGGTGGCGCCTCCGCCACCGAGATGCTGCAGGCCGCGGTCGCCGCGAGCCGGGTGATCCACCCCAATCTGGTCGGCGTCTACGACGCGATCGACGAGCAGTCCCGGGCCTACGTGGTCCGCGAGTGGGTCGACGGCGAGTCGCTGCGCGACCTGGTCGCCGCCGAGGGCCCGCTGGACCCGGCTCGCGCCATCGCCATCGCGCACGCGGTGGCCGACGCGCTGACCGCGGTCCACGCCACCGGCATGGTCCACGGCAACGTGCACCCCGGCACCACCCTGATCGCCGACGACGGCCGCGTCGTGCTCGCCGACGCCCGGGCCGACTCGGCCGACAGCGTCGAGTCCGACATCCGCTCGGTGGGTGGCCTTCTCTACTTCGCGCTCACCGGCCACTGGCCGCACGCCGAGGTCGGCCGGTCCGCCCTGCCCGATGCGAACCGCGACAGCTCCGGCAATCCGGCGGCGCCGCGGCAGGTCCGCGCGGGCGTCCCGGCATACCTGGACGATCTGACCATGGACCTGCTGGACCGGCGGGTCGCCGCTCCGGCCGCCGACGCGCTCACCGCCGAGCTGGGCCGCCTCGACGCCGCGTCCGAGGACGAGGAGTACGAGGATGTCGGCCCGCTGCGCTTCGTGCAGAGCTCGTCGTCGTCCGCCGAGCCGATCAAGAGCACGCCGAAAATCCTGCTCGGCGTCGGCGCGCTCGTCCTGATCGCGATCATCGGCCTGGTCTTCGGCATCCGCGCGATCAACGACTCCAGCGACCCGGAAACCGGGGCCAACCCGCCGGTCACCGCCGGCGCCGGCCAGAACCCGGAGACGCCGGCCGGCGGGGAGACGCCGACCACGGAGCCGAAGAAGATCGCGCTCACCGCCGACCAGGTCCGCATCGTGGACCCGCCGCCCGGCGACCGGGACGACACGGGTGAGGCCGCCTACGTCGTCGACGGCGATCGGGAGACCGCCTGGGACCTGGCCACGTACACCCGGCCGAACTTCGGCAACCGCAAAGAGGGCATGGGCGTCCTGATCAACCTGGGCACCCCCCGGGCCCTCGCCGAGGTGCGGGTCTCGACCTCCGCGCCCGGCGTCACCATGGACGTGCGCTACGGGACGAACGACCCGGGCGACACGTCGAACGGCGACAAGAAACTCCTCAAGGAGTACAAGAAGGTCGCGGACGACGACTCCGAGAAGAGCACCGGCACGAACTGGCTCTTCTCCGGCTTCGAGCCCGACCAGAAATACCAGTACGTGCTGGTCTTCCTCACCGAGCTGCCGAAGAACGAGGACGGCGCCGGCTACGAGGTCAAGGTCAACGAGATCGAGTTGTACGGGTACTGATCCATCCCCGCCAGGACGCAGACGAGGGCCGAATCCTTCCGGATTCGGCCCTCGTCCTTCACCGTGGATCAGGCGTAGATCGTGAAGCCGGAGCGCCCGCACAAGGCTGGACGGTCGATGCCAGACGTGAGGGCAATACACATTCTTGGCATAACCGTAAGTGGCCGAACCCACTACGGAAACGTCTCGACCGAGGCGTCAAATGTGGTCTAGTGGCCTTCATGGCATAGATTGCGGGCGTGACTTTCGCGGGCTCACCAGACGGTGTGACCGGTGCGGGCGGAACCGCACCGGGTGACGCCGATCTGATCCGTGCGCATGTCGCGGGTGATCCGGACGCCTTCGCCGAGATCGTCCGCCGCCATCGGGACCGGCTCTGGGCGGTTGCCGTGCGGACGGTCGGCGACCGCGAGGAGGCCGCCGACGCGCTGCAGGACGCTCTGCTGAACGCGCATCGCAACGCGGCCCGGTTCCGCGGCGACTCGGCCGTGACGACGTGGCTGCACCGGATCGTGGTGAACGCGTGCCTGGACCGTCTGCGGCGGCGTCAGGCCCATCCGACGGTCCCGCTGCCCGACGGCAGTCGCGGTGACGACCGTCCGTCCGCACCGGAACCCGCCGCGCCGGCCGCCGACCACGACACCGCGCTCGTGGTCCGCGACGCGCTGGCTGCGCTTCCGGCCGAGCAGCGGGCCGCGATCGTGCTGGTCGACGTGCAGGGCTACCCGGTGTCCGAGGCAGCCGAGATGCTCGGTGTGGCGGAGGGCACGATCAAGAGCCGGTGCGCTCGGGGCCGCGCCAGAATGGCTGTCGCCCTGGGGTTCCTGCGGGGTGAGGGGAACCGGGCGGCCGGTGGAAACGTCCCATCCGGGTCCGGGTCGGTCACTCCCCTGCCGGCCGGACACGATCGGAGGGATCAGCCGTGACGGGCGCCGGGTTCGACGGGGTCGACCTCGATCTGCTGGCCGACTACATCGGCGGCGCTCTGATCGGCACGCCCGACGACGAGCGGATCGGCGCTCTGGTCGCCGAGGACCCGGTGTGGCGGGAGGCCTATCAGCGCCTCGCCCCGGGCATGGCGACCGTCGGCACGACGCTGCGTGACCTGCCCGCCGAGCCGATGCCGGGCGATCTCGCCGCCCGGCTGGACTCGTTGTTCGTCCCGGCGCCGGGCGCTGTCCCGGATTCCACGGTGACGGAGTCGGATGCGGTTGGGGAGGGCGTCAATCCCGTACCCACAAAGGTTGTTGATCTTGCCGAGGCGAAGCGTGAGCGCGCCGCCGCAGCCCGGCCACGACGGCGCGTGCGCTGGGCCGCGCCCATCTCGGTGGCCGCCGGTGTGGTGATCTTCGCCGGGTTCGGGCTGAGCCGGCTGTCCGGCAACGACGCGTCGGACTCGGGGGCGGCGGAGAGCTCGGCCGACGGTTCGGTGCCGATGATCGCGATGGCGCCCGAGATCCTGCGGAGCGGGTTCGACTACGACGCGGCGACGCTGGGCCGGCCACCGGTGGGCGCCGGTGGGAGCGAGGCTGCGCAGCCCGGCGAGGCCAGCACGAAAACTGACGCGTTCAGCACGCCGAGAAGCGCGCTCGACCGGCTTCTCGATCCCGGCGTGCTCGCCGACTGCCTGGAGGCGATCACCCGGGAGAACGCCGGTGGGGAGCTCAGCGTGAGCTCGGTCGACTACGCCAGCTACACCGGTGTGCCGGCCCTCGTCGTGCGATTCACGGCGGTCAACGGCGGATGGGCCTGGGCGGTCGGCGCGGACTGCGGCGCACCCGGTGGTGACGCGGACGCGCTGCAGAAAGTGCCGGTACGCTGATCCGAATCCCCGGTGAGGTCCGACACGGGCCGCGCCCGGGGAATGGCGGATGCCTAGCATGACGTTCTAGCGTGCAGTGTCGCCGCCGTTCTGTGCGGCGAAAAACAGACTGAGGAGTCGGCAGTGGACGAGGTCCGCAATCTGATCATCATCGGTTCGGGGCCGTCCGGCTACACCGCGGCGCTCTATGCGGCCCGCGCGAACCTCAAACCGCTGGTGATCGAGGGCGTGCAGTCCGGCGGCGCGCTGATGACCACCACCGAGGTGGAGAACTTCCCGGGTCACCGCGACGGCATCATGGGCCCCGAGCTCATGGACAACATGCGCGCGCAGGCCGAGAAGTTCGGCGCCGAGTTCATCACCGACGACGTCACCCGCGTCGAGCTGGGCGACCGTCCGACCGAGCCCGGCACCGAGGGCCTCAAGACCGTCTGGGTCGGCGAGAAGGAGTACTTCGCTCGCGCCGTGATCCTGGCGACCGGTTCCGCGTGGCGTCCGATCGGTGTTCCCGGCGAGCAGGAACTGCTCGGCCGCGGCGTCTCGTCGTGTGCCACCTGTGACGGCTTCTTCTTCCGCAATCAGCACATCGTGGTGGTCGGCGGCGGTGACTCCGCGATGGAGGAGGCGACCTTCCTCACCCGCTTCGCCGAGACCGTGACCATCGTGCACCGGCGTGACACCTTCCGGGCCAGCAAGGTCATGCAGAAGCGCGCCCTCGACAACGAGAAGATCAAGGTCGAGTGGAATTCGGTGGTCGAGGAGATCCTCGGCGCCGACGGCAAGGTCAGCGGCGCCCGGATCCGCAACGTACAGACCGGTGAGACCAAGGTTCTCGACGTCACCGGCGTCTTCGTGGCGATCGGCCACGACCCGCGCAGCGAGCTCTTCAAGGGTCAGGTCGAGCTGGACGACGAGGGCTATGTGAAGGTCCAGTCGCCGAGCACCCGGACCAACGTCGCCGGCGTGTTCGCCGCCGGTGACCTGGTCGACCACACGTACCGGCAGGCCATCACCGCGTCCGGCACGGGCTGTGCCGCGGCGCTGGACGCCGAGCGCTTCATCGCTTCATTCGTAGAGCTGTAAGACCGGGAGGGTCCCTGTGAAGGTCGTCACCGAACAGACATTCGCCGCCGACGTGCTGCAGTCCGACAAGCCGGTGCTTGTCGACTTCTGGGCCGAGTGGTGTGTGCCGTGCAAGAAGGTCGACCCGCTGCTGGCCGAGATCGCCGACTCGGAGCTGGGCTCGCAGGTGGAGATCGTCAAGGTCAACATCGACGAGAACCCGCAGATCGCCATGCAGTACCAGGTGATGTCGGTGCCGACGCTGACCATCTTCAAGGGTGGCGAGCGGGTCAACTCGGTGGCCGGTGCGAAGCCGAAGAGCTTCCTGGTCAACTTCATCGAGTCGGCTCTCTGACGTTTCGCCTCTGCGCCCCGCGTCCGTTCTGGGACGCGGGGCGTACGCTTCTTCCGGTCGTTCTTCCCCCCGCCCCCTAGGGAGTTCTGAGTGCGGTCCATCCGACGCGGTGACACCGGCCCGGCCGTTTCCGAGATCAGGTCGATCCTGGTCGGTCTGGAGTTGCTCGAAGGCGCTGAACCGGACGTCTTCGACGAGGCGCTGGAGGACGCGGTCCGCGCGTTCCAGCAGGGCCGTGGGCTCGGCATCGACGGCATGGTCGGCGACGAGACGTGGGGCGCCCTCGACGCGGCCCGCTGGCGGCTCGGCTCCCGGGCGCTGTTCCACTCCGTGCCCGACGCGCTCGTCGGTGAGGACGTGCGGGCCCTCCAGGAGCGTCTGCTGGAGATGGGGTACGACACCGGCCGCCCGGACGCGATCTACGGCGCCCGCACCGCCCGTGCGGTGGCGCAGTTCCAGCGCGAGGTCGGCCTCTCCCCGGACGGCTCCTGCGGCCCGCAGACCATGAAGGCGTTGCAGCGGCTCGGCCGCAAGGTCGTCGGTGGCCGTCCGCAGTGGCTGCGCGAGGCCGAGGCGTTCCGCCAGTCCGGCCCGAACCTGGTCGGCAAGACCATCGTGATCGACCCGGGTCACGGCGGTGGCGACGACACCGGCGTGCTGGTGCCCGACGGCCCGCTCCGGTGGAACGAGGCGGACCTCGTCTTCGACCTGGCGTCCCGTCTGGAGGGTCGGCTCGCCGCGGCCGGCATGCGCGTGCACCTGACCCGCGGCCCGTCGCCGGCCGCGCCGATGAGCGGCTCCGAGCGGGCCGCGCTCGCCAACAGCCTCGGCGCCGACCTGCTGATCTCGCTGCACCTCGACGGGCACTCCTCAGCCTCCGCCGAGGGCGTCGCGACGTACCACTACGGCACCGGGAACGGTCTGAGCTCCACGGTCGGCGAGCGGCTGGCCAACCTGGTGCAGCGCGAGATCGTGGTGCGCACCGGGATGCACGACTGCCGCACCCACGCGAAGACCTGGGACCTGCTGCGGCTGACCCGCATGCCCACGGTACGGGTGGATCTCGGTTACCTGACCTCCCCGCGGGACCGGGAGCGCCTGATCGACCCGATGTTCCGGGAGCAGATCGTCGAGGCGCTGCTCGCCGCCGTGCAGCGGATGTACTTCCCGGTGGAGCGGGACGTGCCGACCGGCTCGATCGACGTGCGCCAGCTGCGGCTCGCGCTGGCCGACCGGAGCTGAACTAGTTCTCCAGGCTGCTGGTGGCCGGCATCGGCCGCAGCAGCTTCTCCGGGCTCATCGAGCCGAGCAGTTTCTCCAGCGCGTACTCCACGTCGGACTTCCAGGACAGGGCCGTCCGCAGCTCCAGCCGCAGACGCGGGTAACGGAAATGCGGGCGGACCGTCTTGAAGCCCACCGACAGGAAGAAGTCGACGGGCGCGACGCAGACGCCCTCGCGCTCCTCGTCGGCCTCACCGGCTTTCGCGTCGCCGAACGCCTCGATCGCCTTGATCCCGCGTTTCGTCAGGTCGCGGGCGACACCCTGCACCAGCATCCGGCCCAGGCCGCCACCGGCGAACGCGGGCACCACCTTCGCCGTGGTGAGCAGGGCGGCGTCGGCGCTCACCGGTGACGTGGGGAATGCCATCGAGCGGGGCACGTATGCGGGCGGGGCATACATCACGAAGCCGGCCGGCATGCCGTCCACATATGCCAGCTTTCCGCAGGAGCCCCATTCGAGGAGGGTCTGCGAGACCCAGGCCTCTTTTTCCAGACCGGGGTCGCCGGTGGCATGGGCACGCTCGGCGGAGACCGGATCGAGCTCCCAATAAACGCACTGCCGACAGGGCCGGGGCAGGTCCTCGAGGGTGTCGAGGGTGAGGTTGACCAGGCGCCGCGACATTCGCGAACCCCCCTGTGCAGAGGCGGGACAAATCGGAAACGCCAGCCCGCGCCCCCCGCCGAATCCTACGCCGGAATCACCATGAACGGGACCAGGTCGGGCAACGGCTGAATGGGACGGCAGAGCTGACGGTGGTTTCCCCGTTTAGTATCGATGACGTCTCGACCACCGATTCAACGAGGTGAGAGCCGCATGACCGGCACAACTCAGGACGATTACACCGATCGGTACGCGCGACGGGTCCGCGGGATGACCACATCCGAGATCCGCGCACTGTTCGCCGTCACCAGCCGCCCGGAGGTGGTGTCGCTGGCCGGTGGCTCGCCGTACATCGCTGCCCTCCCCCTGGACGCGGTCGGCGAGATGCTCAACCGTCTCGGCGCGGAGCAGGGCGCCAGCAGCCTTCAGTACGGCATCGGGCAGGGCACCATCGAGCTGCGGGAGCGCATCTGCGAGGTGATGAGCCTGTCCGGCATCACCGGCGCGTCCCCCGACGACGTGGTGGTCACGGTCGGCGGACAGCAGGCCCTCGACCTCCTGGCCCGTCTCTTCCTCGACCCGGGCGACGTGGTGCTCGCCGAGGGGCCGACATACGTCGGCGCACTCGGCGTCTTCCAGGCCGCCCAGGCACAGGTGCAGCACGTGGCAATGGATGCCGAGGGCCTGATCCCGGCAGCACTGGAGGAGGCGATCGCCGCGACCGCCGCCGCCGGCCGTCGCGCCAAGTTCCTCTACACGATCCCCACCTTCCAGAACCCGGCCGGCGTGACCCTCTCCGAGGAGCGACGCGAGCAGGTGCTCGACATCTGCGAGCGGGCCGGTCTGCTGGTGATCGAGGACGACCCGTACGGGATGTTGTCCTTCGAAAGCGACGCCCCGCGCCCGTTGCGTGCCCGTCGCCGGGATGGCGTCTTCTACGTCAGCACCTTCTCCAAGACGTTCGCGCCCGGCCTGCGGGTCGGCTGGATCCTCGCGCCGCACGCCGTCCGGGAGAAACTCGTCATGATGAGCGAGGCCAACGTGCTCTGCCCGAGTGCGTTCGCGCAGGGCGCCGTCACGCAGTACCTGACGACGATGCCGTGGCAGCAGCAGATCAAGGTCTACCGCGAGATCTACCGCGAGCGCCGCGACACCCTCCTCGACGCCCTCGACGACCTGATGCCGGAAGGCACCACGTGGACCCGCCCGGCCGGCGGCCTCTTCGTCTGGGCCACCCTGCCCGAGGGCCTCGACTCGAAAGCGATGATGCCGCGGGCCATCGCCGCCCGCGTGGCATATGTGCCCGGAACCGGCTTCTACGCCGACGGGACCGGCCGGAGCAACATGCGGCTCAACTTCTCGTTCTCGTCGCCGGAGCGGCTTCGTGAGGGCGTGCGGCGCCTGTCCGGCGTGATGGAGAAGGAACTGGAGATGCGTGCCGTCTTCGGCGGATCCGCCGCCCTGGGGTCCCAGCGCCGTCGTGGTCCGGCCGCTGCCGACACCCCCGGCCACGAGTTGGCATGATCACTGCTATGGGTACGCGTGACGAGTTACGGATTCTGGTGCTGGCCGGTGGGCTCTCCTACGAACGGGACGTGTCCCTGCGATCCGGTCGCCGGGTTCTGGACGCTCTGCGCTCCGCCGGCCTGACCGCCGAACTGCACGACGCCGACGTCTCCCTGCTGCCGGCGTTGCAGGCCGACCCCCCGGACGCCGCGTTCATCGCGCTGCACGGCGCAACCGGTGAGGACGGCTCGCTGCGGGGCGTTCTCGACCTGTGCGGGATTCCCTATGTCGGCGCCGACGCCCGGACGGCCCGGCTCGCCTGGGACAAGCCGTCCGCCAAGTCGATGCTGCGGGAAGCCGGGATCCCCACCCCCGACTGGGTGGCCCTTCCGCACGATCGGTTCTCCGAACTCGGTGCCGTCGCGGTCCTCGACCGCATCGTCGACCGGCTCGGTCTGCCGCTCATGGTGAAGCCGGCACAGGGCGGCTCCGGCCTCGGCGCCGCGGTGGTGCGCGACGCCGCCGACCTTCCGGCGGCGATGGTGGGCTGCTTCGCGTACGACTCGACGGCGCTCGTCGAGCAGTACGTGACGGGCACCAACGTGGCGGTGTCCATCGTCGACCGCGGCGCCGGCCCGGAACCGCTGCCAATCGTCGAGATCGTCCCGCGTGACGGGGTGTACGACTACGCCGCCCGGTACACCGCCGGTCTGACGACGTGGCACGTGCCGGCTCGGCTGTCGCCCGCTGTCGCTGACCGGATCACGCAGGTGGCGGTGGCGGCGTACAAGGCTCTGGGTCTGCGTGACCTGTCCCGCATCGACGTGATCGTGGGGGCGGACGGGGAGCCGATGGTTCTGGGGTGCAACGTGTCCCCGGGGATGACGGAGACGTCGCTGCTGCCGCTGGCGGTGCAGGCCGCTGGGGTGGATCTCGGGGAGCTGTTGAGTTCGTTGGTGGGGCAGGCGGTTTCGCGCTCTTCCTGAGTGGGGGTTACGTGGAAGGCCCAGCGTCGTGGTCGACGCTGGGCCTTCGTCGTTCCCGGGCTCAGTCGTTCGCCTTCCCGCCGGCGCCGGTGGCGCCGTTGCTCTGCCGCTTACCTTCCCGCCGGCGCCGGTGGCGTCGTTGCTCTGCCGCTTGCCATCCCGCCGGCATGACGCCGTTGCCCTGCCGCCGGCGCCGGGCGCGCCGCTCCTGGGTCGGCTGATTTCCCCAGCTTCGCCGTGTTCGGGTTTCGCGGTCAGGCTGATCGGCTCTCGGTGTCGGCGGGTTCCGCTGCCAGTTCGTCCGAAGGCTGCCTCTGGGCGGGAGTCGACCGCGGGTTGCCTGGAGTCGCCTCCGTTGCCCGTACCTCCGCCTCGGCCGCCGCCGACGCGGCCTGAACGTCCCCCAGGGTTTGAGGTCTCGGACTGTCGTCGGTTGCCTGCTCCTTCTCCGCCGCTGCCGTCGCTGTCGGGATGGGGACCGTCAACGTCGAAGGCGACTCCCACGCGATGTGGGCCGGCTCCGCGTTCGCCTTCCCGCCGAAGTCGGCGAGCCAGGCCGCGACGAGGGCGAGGTTTTCACGCCACTGCGCCTCGGGGATGACCGGCAGGATGTCGTCCCAGAGCGACAGGAACGTGCCACGAAGCTGCAGCCGGCCATAGGGCCTCGCGAGGAACCACATGTGCAGATGCGCGGAACCGTCACCCCATCGGTTGACGTGCACCCGAGCGACACCGTCCAGCGAGCGGATCGCGCGCTCCAGCCGAACCGTCATGACACCCAGCTCGGCCGCCAGCAGGTTCGGCAGATCACCGAGATCCAGGTGCGACCGGCACTCCAGGATCAGGACCATCGGCAGCCCAGTCGGCCGGTCCATCGCGCGAACCCGCCAGCGTTCGCTCACCCAGATGTACGCGTCGTCGTGCGTGCTGCACGACACACACTCGGAGGCGTCCTCGCCACTGCGCGGAGGTTCCACATCCACAGGCGGCGCAAGCTTCTTGACTCGCATGTCCCCCTCGAAGGGGAACGAGGGCCAACGTGTGAAGTCTGGCAGAGGAGCAGTGTTCTCGGACACGACGTGACCTTAGCCCAGCTCAGGAGGGGCTGTCCTGGGTCAATTTCGCACGACGGAGGGACCCCTTTACACCCACCCGAGCAGGGTTGGCACTTCGACAGCCGTGACGTCGGCGCTCTACGCACATCCATCCCAAAGTTATCCACAGAAGTTATCCACAGGCAGCCGCGTTTCACGTGAAACACGACGTAGAACGCTTGTGGCCCCTGTGGATAGAGCGGTGGATGAAGCCCAGGACATCGGCAGCGTTTCACGTGAAACCGGAGGGGCCGTGCCCTCAACATGCTTCACACACAGGCTGTGGATAGTGGCGTTGGCACATGGGAGCGGAGGCAAATCTTTCGCTGCGATGGACGGCTACGGAGGGTGGAAGCCGAGCGGATTTCGAGTCGTATCGCGATGGTTGGCTGGGGCGAAGATCCACCGTTAGGCGGACGCCCACAGGTGGGAGACGTGTTTCACGTGAAACCGGGGCGAGCAGCTTGGAGCTACTTCCCGGGGATTCGTCATGGACGGAGAAGGCAGGCGCTGGCGCACGACACAGACGAATGGCGGCTGTGAACCTCGCGGCGCTGCGCTCGATCCGGATGCCGGCACACAGTCGAGCGCACGGGCCGCGCGCCACGAGGGGCTGACTCCGATGCGCGGCCTATAAGCCACACCGCATCGCCCAGCGGATCTCCGGAAGGCCGGCTCGGGTTGCCTCGTTGCCCTTCCGAGGGACATCCGCACGCAAGCTGTGCGGCACTGTGAAGTTCAAACGCCGACCACGTCCCGGCAGCAGCGCTCCGCTCCGGCTGCGACAGAAAGGGGCGGTGGCGACGGCGGTGGCGAGAGGTCGCGACGGCGGTGGCGGCGGGCCGCCCTGTTTCACGTGAAACGCCTCAGCACGCAACCGCGTACCCTCCTCAACCCAACGGAGCATCAGGCCGGGGCGCAGCATAGCTAGATCCTCTGCCCAACGGCCTGGCCGCAAGGTGCCTCACCGCGATGGCCCGCCCGTAGCCACACCCGACGAACTTTGGCGCGGCGGCTCGCAGGCTCCGCAGGGCTGGCGTAAGCAACGCCCGAGAGCTCTCTCGATTGGGTTGCTCTGGGTATGTATCCGTCTGGGGCTCGTTACGTCGCCGCCTCAGCGTTTCACGTGAAACCGTGCCCGCCGGTCCGGTGCCTATACGGGCTGCTTCCCGCCTCCCGGATCCGCCGGAGCGCGCCCTACAGGTAGCGGCCGGAGTTAGGCAGATCCGGCAACTGTCCAGCGTGATGATCCACCTGAGCAATGAACACACCCCTGAGGACCCGCGAGACAGAACACGATCACCCGGCTGGAGATCCACCCGCCCCTCACACCGACGGTTCTCCACGCAGCTGCTCGGAGTTCGCTGGCTTAAGACTTGTTCGCATTGTTCGGCCGAAGCCCACACGGCGAAGTTCTGGCGGCCCTATACCTAATCCTCGAGCGCCATTACTCCCGGACGGAACTGCCCGCTGCTTCGGCCCTGTCGCCGCGCGTTGCGATCGATCGCTCCTCAGACGGCCCAAGCATCGCGCCCGCTCCGGCCCGGCACAGGCCTAGCCCTCGCCCAACCCCGTCGGCCCGCCCAACGCAGGCCTGCCCAGCACTGAGTGCCCGGCCCGGCCTGCCCAGCGCCGCTCGGGCACTGCTGTCCTTGGCTCGGCACGGCGTGACACGGCAGACGGCATGGCACGGCCCGGCAGACAGGATTCGGCACGCGGGCCCGGCACAGAACTCGGTACGCGGGCCCGGCGCGGCAAGACGCGTTACGGCAACCCTGCAACGGCAGACCGGGCAGGCGGCTCGGCGCTGGGCTGAGGCGACGTAGGTCCGTGGCCGACACTCGCCCAGGGCGGGGTTGGGCCGAGGGTACGCTGGGCCGGAGGAGGTACCGGGCCAGAGTTTAGGGCCGCTCCGGAGCGTCAGCACTCGTTTCACGTGAAACGCGACTAGCGGATGCGTCCGCCCCGAATCAGGGTCGTCAGACCCTCAAGCCCGGAATGTGCCTTCTACGACCGCCCGGCTGCCTGGCTGGCTGACTGACTGACGGACCCCACACGTCGACTGCCAAACCACAGAATCCTCCAATGCGGGGCCCAGAGCATCGGTAATCGAAGGATGCGGTCCACCTGTCGCGGACACCCCTTGAGCTCAACGAAAGGCACCGAACGGCGTTGAAACGTCATGCCGGACGTGCCGACGCATCGCGACTCCCCACAACGCCGCTCGTGATCAGCACACCGCGACACCGCGACACCGCGACACCGCGACACCGCGACACCGCGACACCGCGACACCGCGACACCGCGACACCGCGACACCGCGACACCGCGACACCGCGACACCGGCCTGAGTCTGCCAACCCAACTACCGCAGCCATTAGCGTGAGGAGCGAGCCAAGGGCCCCGCGCCGCCGCCGCTGCGACCGCACCTATCTCTCCCGGAGATCAATCACGACCAAACCGGGCAATCACCGATAGTCCACGCGATCCGCAACGGCCGAATCCGCCCCGCATCCCGCCGTCAAAACCTCAGGAGAATCGTTCTGACAGAACTGCCCAACCCCCGAAAAACACATCGGCGCGTCCCCAAAACGGAACGCGCCGAACGACAACCCTAGAACCAAACCCGACTACTCCGAGCCCGCGCCATCCCCCCGCGCGCCCTCTTCCTCCACACCGATCATGCCCACTATCCGCTCAAGGTCGTCCACCGTGGCGAACTCGATCGTGATCTTCCCTTTGTTACGACCGATATCAACCTTGACCCGCGTATCGAAGCGATCCGACAACCGTTCCGCCAGATCGTTCAGCGCCGGCGCGTGGACCTTCGCCCGCCGGGGCGGCGCCGCCTTCTTGACCGGTCCTTCCGCGACCGCAAGTTGAACGAGCTCCTCGGTGGCCCGCACGGAAAGCCCTTCAGCAACGATCCGCAGAGCGAGCTTCTCCTGGGCCTCACTGTCGTCGAGTCCGAGCAGCGCCCGGGCATGCCCCGCCGACAGCACCCCGGCAGCCACCCGCCGTTGCACCGGCGCCGGCAGATTCATCAGCCTTATGGTGTTCGAGATCTGCGGGCGGCTGCGCCCGATCCGGCGGGCCAGCTCCTCGTGCGTGGCACCGAATTCCTCAAGCAGCTGCTGATATGCGGCCGCCTCTTCAAGAGGGTTCAGGTTCGCCCGGTGAATGTTCTCCAGGAGAGCGTCACGAAGCATCGCGTCGTCAGGCGTGTCGCGGACGATCGCGGGGATCGTGTCCTTGCCGACAGCCTGGGCGGCACGCCACCGCCGCTCACCCATGACCAATTCGTATCGGCCGTCGCCGATGTCACGGACCACGATCGGCTGCAGGAAGCCGACCTCCTGGATGGAGGTTTTGAGCTCCTCCAGGGCTTCCTCATCGAACACGTGCCGCGGCTGCTTGGCGTTCGGCTCGATCGCGCCGACCGGCAGTTCGGCGAACCGGGCGCCAGGTACGGGCGCCAACTCGTTCTCCGCCAGGGCCGGCGGCGCAGAAACCGGCGCAGACACCGACGACCCGGAAGCCGCCGGACCGGAGGTCGACGAGCCCGAAGCCGGGGCAGACGCCGACCCCGGAGCAGCCGAGGCCGGCGGAACCGCGGTGATAACCGCAGTGGCCGCCGACTCAGGAACCGCCGCCTCAGTCGAGACGGGCGCTGCCGCAGGTTCAGCAGCAGGCGCCGTGGGGATTAACGCACCCAGGCCGCGACCCAGGCCACCCCGCGGACGGTTCTTCATGCCGTGCCTCCCGTGTTGACCCCACGCATAGCGATCTCCAGGGCGGCTTCGAAATAGCTGGTCGCACCCCGTGATCCCGGATCGTAGGTCATCACCGACTGGCCGTAGCTGGGAGCCTCCGAGACTCGCACGTTTCGGGGAATGACAGCGTTCAGAACCTTCGCCCCAAAGTGGTTGCGGACGTCCTGCTCAACGGCGTCGGCCAGCCGGGTACGGCGGTCGTACATCGTCAGGAGAATCGTCGACACATCGAGCGTCGGGTTCAGGTGCTGCCGTACCAGGTTGATGTTGTTGATCAGCTGGTTGAGGCCCTCCAGCGCGTAGTACTCGCACTGAATCGGGATCAGCACCTCCTGTGCGGCACACAGGGCGTTGACCGTGAGAAGGCCCAGCGACGGCGGGCAGTCGATGAAGACGTAGTCGAACTTCTCCGGGTGCCCGGCGATCGCCCGGGCAAGCCGGGATTCACGGGCCACCACCGAGACGAGCTCGATCTCCGCACCGGCGAGGTCGATCGTGGCCGGGACACAGAACAGGTTCGGAATGCCCTCGACGCCCTGCGCGACCTCGGCCAGCGGCACGTTGTCGATCAGACAGTCGTAGACGTCCGGCACGCCCGCGTGGTGCGGCACGTTGAGACCGGTGGAGGCGTTGCCCTGCGGGTCGAGGTCCACCACCAGGACGCGGTTGCCATGGAGGGCGAGAGCCACCGCCAGGTTCACCGTCGTGGTCGTCTTCCCAACGCCGCCCTTCTGGTTGGCGACGCAAATCACCCTCGGGTGGTCCGGGCGCGGCATGACGATCTCGCCGCTCGGGTTGAGGATCTGCACAGCTCGCAACGCTTCCATGGCGAGGGGCGGATCGTCCTCAACCCCGCCCGGCGTTTCACGTGAAACATGCTCGTCCGACGGAACGGGGACACCTGGAATCGGCGCACCGGGCGGTGGCGCGGCCGCACTCGGCGGCACTACCGCCCCGGGAGCGGTCGAAATGCCATATCCGTACTGCCCAGGTGGGCCATATCCCCCTGCCCGAGGCAGCGGAACGCTTTGGTCGCCAGCGTGCGGTCCGCCCACGCTCACTCCCGACGGCCTGTCGAGAGGCGACTCGGTTTCACGTGAAACACCGTACTCATGCACCGCTTCATCCCTGTTGGCTAGGAACGGGTTGGCCGGCAGAACGTGGGCCCCGGCAACAGAAATCCGGTCCACACTATCGACGCCCAGCCAGCCTACGGGGGCCGGGCAGGTGTTGCCATGGTCCGAAGTCTGATGAATCGAGCACAAAGTCGTCGCTGCGCCGGCCAAAGAACCTTGCGTGGAGCCTTCCCGGAAGACCATCGCCCCCGGCACGAGTCGCAACAAGCCTCCAGCTCGCTGCAACGCAGGCTTCAAATCCGATCCTGTACGGGGGACGGCCTCCCACAATCGCACCGACCCGGTCCCACCGCCCCCAGGATCATCCTGAGCCCGAAAAGTATCAGCACCCACCGTGCGGGCCAAGGCCATGACTTCGGGCGCCACAGTCCCGCTCAGGCCCCTCAGATCACCGCTCACGCGGCCCGCCCACCCGGACACGGCGCCCTGAACCAAATCAACAACCGCTCCGGAGGACGGTCCCGCCGATTCCCGGAGCACACCGTCCACCGCAGGCCAAATCAGAAAACCAGACACGACCCGCGGCCCGGCGCTCCATTCAGTTCCGGTCAGAGGCTCACCGTACGGGTGGGTCTCCTCCGTCCCCGGCGGACAGCGCTCGACGGAACGGGACTGTGCGGGGCGCGACTTCCGAACGGCTCGCTTCCGTGCACCCCGCTTGCCCATCTACCGCCTCCGAGCCTTCCTTCGCCCATCACCGCGCGACTCCCCGCCGCGAGATCCCCGCGCATCCCGGTTCCCGGAACCCCGAGCCGCAACCACCTGACGTTCCTTGACCACATCCACCACCGTCGCCGGCGGGTCGATCAGCCCCTCACCGCAGAACCTGACCGTCACCTCGCCGCCGCCCAGCGCGGACAACGCCGCCTCGTGCTCGGCAACCTCTTCAGCCGCCGAGGCGCCCTTCAACGCCAGCAACCGTCCGCCCACCGCGGCGAGCGGCAGGCACCACCCGGCCAGCTTGTCGAGCGCCGCCACGGCACGCGCCGTGACGATGTCGGCTTCGACCCGGCCGACGACCTCTTCCGCGCGGCCGCGAATCACCGTGACGTTGTCCAGATCGAGAAGATCGACCACCTCGTCGAGGAACGCGGTGCGCCGGGCCAGTGGCTCGACAAGCGTGATGACGAGATCCGGCCGTGCCACTGCCAGCACGATACCGGGCAAACCGGCACCAGAGCCGACGTCCACGACCGAAGCGCCGGACGGGATTATCTGCGACATAACGCCGCAGTTGATGAGATGACGCTCCCAGAGCCGGGGCGTCTCCCGAGGCCCGATCAGACCCCGGATCACCCCCTCGGTGGCGAGCAGCTCGGCATAACGCCCCGCCAACGCGAGACGATCACCGAAGACCGCAGCAGCCGCCTCAGCGAACTGAGCCGGCGGCACAACGACCTCCAAGGACGAGGCGTCATCCGAAGGCGAGGGCGCATCCAGGGGCGAAGGCGCATCCCCAGACGAGGAGACACCCCCAGGCGAGGAGACACCCCCGGGGGAGGGAGCGGTGACATTCGAGGCCGGGAACGACGACGGCCCGGGCGATTCAAGGCCCGGGCCGAAGTCACCCGCGCCGTGGCGTGGGTCCGTCACGATCAGTCCGCCGCGCGCACCACGATGCGGCGGTTGGGCTCGACACCCTCGGACTCGCTCTGCACGCCCGGGATCGCGTTGACCACGTCGTGCACGCACTTGCGCTCGAAGGCCGACATCGCCTCCAGGCGCACCGGGTCGCCGTGCTCCTTCACCTTCTCGACGGCGTTGCGGGCGACGGCGGCGAGCTCCTTGCGGCGAGCCGCGCGGTAGCCGCCGATGTCGAGCAGCAGCCGGCTCGGCGATCCGGTCGCCCGGAAGATCGCCAGACGGGTCAGCTCCTGCAGGGCTTCGAGCGTGGCGCCGCGCTGGCCGACGAGCGGCTGCAGCCGGCCACCGACCACCTCGACCATCGGCCGGCCGGCCGAGACCAGCTCGTCGATGTCACCGTCGTAGTCGAGGATGTCCAGCAGACCCTCGACGTAGTCCGCAGCGATCTCGCTCTGACGGAACAGGTCGCTGTCCGAGGCGACGCTCTCCGACTTCTTGGCCTCCGAAGCCTCCTCGGTGGCCGTCGGCGCGGCCGAGGCCTCGGCCGACTCGGCGGAAGGGGGAGTGCTGGTGTCGGTCACGGTCTCATCTCCGTTGTGTCCGATATTTCCCGCTGAGCGGGGAGGTCTGTGGCGAGATCAAGGGGAGCGCTCGGACCCGGAGAACCCGGGCCCGAGCTGCGATCATCCCTTGGGTTTGTTCGCCGGTCGGCTGCCCTTCTTCGGATTCACCGGTTTGGCGCCGGGCTTCGGGGCGAGGGCCTTGGTGTCGACGACCGGGCTGACCGGCTCCGGGGCGGCCTTGCGGCCGAACAGCCCACCGGTACGGGCGGGCTGCACCGGGCTGTTGCCGGTGGAGCGGGCGCCGGAGGACGCCGGGCGAGCCGTCGACGCGTTCTTGTTCATCTGGACCGGCGGGAACTTCCGGAGCACCCACTGCTGCTGCGCCAGGGTGAACAGGTTGTTCGTCACCCAGTAGATGACCACACCGATGGGGAACAGCGACCCGGAGATGAGCAGCGAGAACGGGATGCCGTAGAGCATCAGCCGCTGGATCATCTTCTGCTGCGGGTCCTCGGCCCAGCCGGTCTTGAGGATCATCTGACGGCTGGTGAGGAACGTGGTCCCCATCATGATCAGAACCAGGATGCCGGCCAGGACCTTCACGGTCGTGCCGTCGGCGCCCACGGCCGCCAGCTCAGCGGCGCTCGAGCCGAACTTCGCGCTGATCGGGGCGTTGAAGAGGTGCGCGTTCGCCGCGCTGTCGAACTGCTCCAGCGACCAGCCGTACAAAAGCTTGTACTTCTCGGAGATCGTCGGGTCCAGGTGCTGAAGCACGTGGAAGAGGGCGAAGAAAACCGGGATCTGCAGGAACATCGGAAGGCAACCCATCAGCGGGTTCGCCTTCTCCGTCCGGTACAGCTCCATCATTTCTTTCTGGAGCGTTTCCTTGTCACCCTTGTGCTTCTCCTGCAGAGCCTTGACCTTCGGCTGCAGCGCCTGCATCGCACGCTGGCTCTTGATCTGCTTGACGAAGACGGGGAACAGGATGATCCGCAGGGTCACGACCAGGAAGACGATCGCCAGGATCCAGGCCCAGTTGGTGCCGAGCACTCGGTCGTCGGGAATGCCGATGGCATCCCACAGGGCATGCCAGCGCAGAAGGATCCACGAAATGGCGGTGTAGATCCAGTCGAGACTCAATCTAAGCTCCAGTCACATCGGCAGGACGGTGACGGATCCGCTCAGGCACCGGGTCGTACCCGCCAGGGTGGAAAGGGTGGCAGCGCAGGAGCCGCCAGATCGCCAGGCCCGTCCCCCGCACCGCGCCGTGTCGCGCCAGAGCCTCCTGGGCGTATGCGCTGCACGAGGGGTAGAACCGACAGCGTGCCGGCAGCGCCGGACTCAAGTATCGACGGTACGCGACGACCGCTGCAGTCAGGAGCCGGGCAGCGACGCTCATCGTGGCCGCCGGGGTCTGCGGGCTGCCGCGAGCGCCCCCTCCAGGTCCGCGGCGAGAGTGGCGAACGACGCCTCGGCGGCCGGCGGCAACGCCCGGACCACCAGGGCCGCGCCCTCCGGCAGATCAGTCAGAAGGGGCCGGACGAGGTGACGCAGCCGTCGGCGGACCTTGTTACGGGTCACGGCGTTGCCCACTGCTTTGGACACGACGAAGCCGGCGCGCGCCGTAGAGGCGAACGCCGGCTCCTCGATAAGCAGATGAACGACCAGGGTCCCGCGGCCGGCACGACGGCCACCGCGAATCGCTGCGGCGAAGTCCGTGCTACGTCGCAGTCGCTGTGCCGCGGCCAGCACGGGTTACCTGAGCATTCGGGACTGCGTCAAACGGTCGGATCAGGCCGACAGCTTGTCGCGGCCCTTGGTCCGGCGGGCCGACAGGATGGCGCGACCGGCACGGGTGCGCATGCGCAGCCGGAAGCCGTGGGTCTTGGCACGCCGGCGGTTGTTCGGCTGGTAGGTGCGCTTGCTCACGTCAGAACTCCGTCTTCGTACTACGTCCAGGGGGCATCGGGCTGCAAGACGCCACTTTAGCAGAACGCGGCGGAGCAACCGCCCAACCCTACGGAGAGGCCATCTCGGGGTCAACCATATCCTTGGTCGGCACGCCGACAGGCTGGGCCTGACAGCAGCTGCCAGGTCTTTCCGCGCACAAAGTGAATCTTTTCCTGCAAACGTGCGGGGGCGGGCCCGGTCTGCGGTTGTAGTCCACCTGTCACCGCTGTTAGCGTGCGCGGTTGCTGGTCTCACCGGCCGTTCGCACACCGCGAAGCGGCGGCCAAAACCGGACAAGCAGGTGGATCGTTCGCCACGGTGAGCCTGTTTTCAGCCCGCGCCACTACAGGCTCCGGAAAATCTGCCGACCACTGAAGGCCGGGAGCGGCCACTGGCAACACCACAGGT